>NZ_CP152024.1:0-3727000 GCF_038628485.1 Bacillus sp. FSL M7-0003
ATGGAAAATATTTTGGATCTGTGGAATAAAGCACTTCAAAAAATAGAGACAAAATTGAGCAAACCCAGTTTTGAGACATGGATGAAATCGACAAAAGCCCATTCTCTTCAGGGAGATACGCTTACAATTACGGCACCTAATGAATTTGCTAGAGATTGGCTAGAGTCAAGATATCTTCACTTAATTGCTGATACCATCTATGAACTAACAGGTGAAGAGCTCAGCATTAAATTTATTATTCCTCAAAATCAGGATGAAGAGGAAGCCATGCCAAAGTCTCCTATCAAAAAAATGTCTAAAGAAGAGCCCGTTGACATTCCACAAAATATGCTGAATCCAAAATATACATTTGATACTTTTGTTATTGGTTCAGGCAACCGTTTTGCTCATGCCGCTTCACTTGCAGTCGCGGAAGCACCAGCAAAAGCATATAACCCGCTTTTTATTTATGGGGGCGTTGGTTTAGGAAAGACTCACTTGATGCATGCGATTGGTCATTACGTGATCGACCATAATCCATCAGCCAAAGTGGTCTATCTATCATCTGAAAAATTTACTAATGAATTTATCAACTCAATCCGAGATAACAAAGCTGTCGACTTCCGTAACCGCTATCGGAATGTAGATGTGCTTTTGATAGATGATATTCAATTTTTAGCAGGAAAAGAACAAACACAAGAAGAGTTTTTCCATACATTCAACACACTTCACGAAGAAAGTAAGCAAATCGTCATTTCTAGTGACCGGCCTCCGAAGGAAATTCCGACACTTGAAGACAGATTACGCTCTCGATTTGAATGGGGCTTAATTACAGACATTACCCCGCCAGATCTAGAAACGCGTATCGCGATACTGCGAAAAAAAGCAAAAGCAGAAGGCTTAGACATTCCAAATGAAGTCATGCTGTACATTGCCAATCAAATCGACAGCAACATTCGTGAGCTGGAGGGTGCTTTGATTCGTGTCGTTGCTTACTCATCTTTAATTAATAAAGACATTAATGCAGATCTAGCAGCTGAGGCGCTAAAGGACATCATTCCTTCGTCAAAGCCTAAGGTCATTACAATTAAAGATATTCAAAGAATTGTAGGGCAGCAATTTAATATTCGATTAGAGGATTTCAAAGCAAAGAAACGTACAAAGTCAGTTGCTTATCCAAGACAAATTGCCATGTACCTCTCTAGAGAAATGACCGATTCCTCTCTGCCTAAAATCGGAGAAGAATTTGGCGGTCGTGATCATACGACTGTCATTCATGCTCATGAGAAGATTTCGAAATTAATTGTTGAAGATGAACAGCTTCAGCAGCATGTCAAAGAGATCAAAGAACAATTAAAATAATCAAGCTGATATAATGAGTACGGGAAAATGTGAATAACTAGAGCATAGTCATACACAGTCTGTCCACATGTGGATAGGCTGTCTTTCCTTTCTTTTTCTCGACTTATCCACATATTCACAAGCCCTACTATTACTTCTACGATTTTTATTAATAAAATATATATACATGTCATTAAGAAAATTTAGGAGGACCACTATGAAATTCACGATTCAAAAAGATCGTCTTGTCCAAAGTGTCCAAGATGTATTAAAGGCCGTATCCTCTAGAACAACGATTCCTATTTTGACAGGGATTAAAATTGTTGCGTCTGATGAAGGGGTTTCTCTAACAGGAAGCGATTCTGATATCTCAATTGAATCTTTCATTCCTCAAAGAGATGGAGATTTAGAGGTTATCACCATTGATCGTCCGGGAAGTATTGTGCTTCAAGCCCGCTTTTTTAGTGAAATTGTAAAGAAACTGCCTATGTCTACTGTCGAAATTGAAGTAGAACAAAATCACCTGACTATCATCCGCTCTGGTTCAGCGGAATTTAACTTAAACGGCTTAGATGCTGAAGAATATCCGCATCTTCCACAAATTGAAGAGCATCATGCATTTCAAATTCCGACAGATCTGCTTAAAAACTTGATTCGTCAAACTGTTTTTGCAGTGTCCACCTCAGAAACACGACCTATCTTGACAGGTGTAAACTGGAAGGTTGAAAAAGGTGAATTAATATGCACAGCAACGGATAGCCACCGTCTTGCTTTAAGAAAAGCGAAGTTAGATATTAACGAGGAAAGTTCGTATAATGTCGTGATTCCAGGGAAGAGTTTAACTGAGCTAAGTAAAATTCTTGATGATGGACAAGATCTTGTGAGCATCGTCATTACAGAAACACAAGTTCTTTTTAAAGCACAAAACGTACTGTTCTTCTCAAGGTTGCTGGATGGAAATTATCCAGATACGGCCCGTCTGATCCCGCAAGAAAGTAAAACGGATGTCGTGGTCAACACGAAAGAGTTCCTTCAAGCCATTGATCGTGCATCACTTTTGGCAAGAGAAGGACGTAATAATGTCGTGAAACTGTCAGCTGATCCTGAACAAAGCCTTGAAATCTCTTCTAACTCGCCTGAGATCGGTAAAGTGGTGGAGACGGTTCAAGCAGATGACATTAAAGGGGAAGATCTTAAAATCTCCTTCAGTCCAAAATATATGCTGGATGCGTTAAAAGTATTAGAGGGAACAGATATTCATGTAAGCTTCACTGGTGCAATGAGACCGTTCCTGCTGCGTACGCCGAATGATGATTCTATCTTGCAATTGATTCTTCCGGTAAGAACGTATTAATTCAATCTAAAATGGCTGCTGTGTGAGTGCACAGCAGCTTTTCTTCTCGTTTTCCATGCTTTCTTTCATCCCAGTTCGCTTTCCCCCTTTCCTTCTTGTCTTGTTTTTTAGTACAATTAGATATTAGTGATATTGAAAGAGGTCGATACAATGCCTAATCTTATAACCATTGAAACAGAAATGATTACATTAGGGCAGTTTTTGAAATTAGCCGAAGTCATCCAATCTGGCGGAATGGCGAAATGGTTTTTAAGTGAACATGAGGTGTTCATTAATCAAGAGCCAGATAATAGACGGGGACGCAAACTATACCCAGGAGATGTTGTCGAGATTGAAGGTTACGGCACATTTCAAGTTGTGAATTAGAAACGGGTGACAATACATGTACATTCAAAGTCTGGCGTTAACTTCATACCGAAACTATGAACACACCGAGCTTCAATTCGACAATAAGGTGAATGTCATGATCGGTGAGAATGCCCAAGGTAAAACGAACTTGATGGAAGCGATCTATGTATTGTCGATGGCAAAGTCTCATCGTACGTCAAATGATAAAGAACTTATCCGATGGGACCAAGACTATGCTAAAATAGAAGGTAGAGTCATTAAAAAAAATGGTCCACTCCCAATGCAGCTCGTGATCTCAAAAAAAGGGAAAAAGGGCAAGGTCAATCACATTGAACAACAGAAGCTCAGTCATTATGTTGGTGCGTTAAACACCATCATGTTTGCGCCAGAGGACTTAAGTCTTGTGAAGGGCAGCCCGCAAATCCGCAGAAGATTCCTCGACATGGAGATTGGACAAGTTTCTGCTGTCTACTTGCATGATTTATCGCTCTATCAAAAAATCCTTTCTCAGCGGAATCATTACTTGAAACAATTGCAGACAAGAAAGCAATCGGATCAAGCGATGCTGGAGATTTTAACAGAGCAGTTGATTGATGCGGCAGCGAAAGTGGTCAAAAGACGACTGACTTTTACGAAACAGCTCGAAAAATGGGCGCAGCCGCTGCATTTTGGGATTTCTAGAGAGCTAGAAACACTTACGCTCCAATACCAGACGGCAATAGAGGTATCAGAAGCGTCAGACTTGTCGAAAATAAAGAATAGCTATGAAGAATCGTTTCAGAAACTAAGAGACAGAGAAATAGACCGAGGGGTGACACTGTGGGGGCCTCACAGAGATGACCTGCTTTTCTTTGTGAATGGTCGGGATGTTCAGACATATGGCTCTCAAGGGCAGCAAAGAACAACAGCTCTTTCACTAAAGCTGGCAGAAATTGATCTGATACATGAAGAAATCGGAGAATATCCCATTCTTCTACTTGATGATGTGTTATCTGAACTTGATGATTACAGACAGTCTCATTTGCTCCATACCATTCAAGGTCGTGTACAGACCTTCGTCACTACAACAAGTGTTGAAGGCATTGATCACGCCACCCTGAAAGAAGCGGAAATTTTCAGAGTAGCCAGTGGAAAAGTAATTGACTGATAAATGAGGTGTGAGTCTTGTATATTCATTTAGGTGATGATTGTGTTGTTTCTACACGAGAGATTGTCGCAATTGTTGATTACAAAATGAGGTCGTCTTCTGTTGTAGAAGAATTTCTACAAAAACAGGAGAAACATATCATTTCGTTATCACAAGGGACACCCAAATCCATTGTCGTCACAACTGAATCTGTTTATTACTCTCCTCTTTCCTCAAGCACGCTCAAAAAACGTGCTTCGTTTGTGGTTGAAATTGAAGTCTAAAAACTCAATTCATATAAATATATCGTTTAAGAAAAGTGTAGGTGAATGTACGTGGCAATGGAACAGCAACATAATAGTTATGATGAAAATCAGATACAGGTGCTTGAAGGATTAGAAGCTGTTAGAAAACGTCCAGGAATGTACATTGGGTCAACCAATGCAAAAGGGCTTCACCATCTTGTATGGGAAATTGTCGACAACAGTATTGATGAGGCATTAGCTGGTTATTGTACAGACATTACAGTGCAAATTGAAAAAGATAACAGCATTACAGTAAAAGATAATGGCCGCGGGATTCCTGTTGGAATTCATGAGAAAATGGGGCGTCCTGCCGTAGAGGTCATTATGACTGTTCTTCACGCTGGCGGTAAATTTGACGGCAGCGGTTATAAAGTATCAGGCGGTCTGCATGGTGTAGGGGCATCTGTTGTAAATGCATTATCTACTACCTTAGACGTGACTGTATACCGTGACGGGAAAATCCATTATCAGCAGTTCAAACGCGGCGTTCCAGTGGGAGATTTAGAGGTTATTGGTGAAACTGATGTAACCGGGACAACCACTCACTTTGTGCCAGATCCAGAAATTTTCACGGAAACCATTGAATTTGATTACGATACACTTGCTAACCGTGTTCGTGAGTTAGCTTTCTTAACAAAAGGTGTAAACATCATCATAGAAGACTTGCGTGAAGGCAAAGAGCGGAGAAATGAATACTGCTACGAAGGCGGTATTAAGAGCTATGTAGAACATTTAAACCGTTCAAAAGAAGTCGTTCATGAAGAACCTGTGTACATCGAAGGTGAGAAAGACGGAATCACCGTTGAAGTAGCATTACAATATAACGATTCCTATACAAGCAATATCTATTCCTTCGCTAACAATATCAACACGTATGAAGGCGGAACACACGAAGCTGGTTTTAAAACCGGTCTAACGCGTGTCATCAATGACTATGCTCGTAAAAATGGCGTATTCAAAGATGGGGATGCGAATTTAAGTGGTGAAGATGTGCGAGAAGGCTTAACAGCCATTATCTCCATCAAACATCCAGACCCTCAATTCGAAGGACAAACGAAGACAAAGCTTGGGAACTCAGAAGCGAGAACCATCACAGACTCCCTTTTCTCTGAAGCACTTGAGAAATTCTTGCTTGAAAATCCTGATTCTGCGAAAAAAATTGTGGAAAAAGGACTGATGGCAGCTCGTGCAAGAATGGCTGCCAAAAAGGCTCGTGAGCTGACAAGACGTAAAAGTGCACTGGAAGTCTCCAGCTTACCTGGGAAACTAGCGGACTGTTCTTCTAAAGATCCTTCCATCTCTGAACTCTATATTGTAGAGGGAGATTCTGCGGGCGGATCTGCTAAGCAAGGCCGTGATCGCCACTTCCAAGCGATCTTACCGTTAAGAGGGAAGATCCTAAACGTAGAAAAAGCTCGTTTAGATAAAATTTTATCGAACAACGAGGTTCGTTCAATGATTACAGCATTAGGAACTGGAATCGGAGAAGACTTTACTTTAGAGAAAGCACGCTATCACAAAATTGTGATCATGACAGATGCCGATGTGGATGGAGCACACATTCGAACGCTGCTCTTAACATTCTTCTATCGCTACATGCGTGAAATCATTGAAAACGGTTATGTGTATATTGCGCAGCCGCCTTTATATAAAGTGCAGCAAGGAAAACGTGTGGAGTACGTGTATAACGATAAACAGCTGGATGAGCTGTTAAAATCACTTCCTCAAACACCAAAGCCTGGACTTCAGCGTTATAAAGGTCTTGGAGAAATGAATGCTGCTCAGCTTTGGGAAACAACAATGGACCCTGATGCGAGAACACTTCTTCAAGTCACACTTGAGGATGCGATCGATGCTGATGAGACATTTGAAATGCTGATGGGAGATAAAGTAGAACCGAGACGAAACTTTATCGAAGAAAATGCGCAATACGTGAAAAACCTTGATATTTAGATAGATCCCTCCTGAGAACAACCTTATTTCTTGTTTGGAATAAGGTTGTTTTTCAAGAAATAGGGGCGTGTAACGAATGTCCTGGTTTTCCGTGTTTTCGTTGATTTTCTAGTAAATTAATGTGTATAAAGCCGAGATTATTGATATAATGGAGAATAGTCTTGTGAAGATAAATACATATTTTACTCCCACATAATTTATTTCATGTGATACGTAAAGGGAGGTTCTTATAGTGAGTGAACAACATACACCAAATGTACGCGAAGTAAATATTAGTCAAGAAATGCGTACGTCCTTTTTAGATTATGCAATGAGTGTTATTGTTTCGCGTGCATTACCAGATGTGCGAGATGGCTTGAAGCCCGTGCATCGAAGAATTTTGTATGCGATGAATGACCTAGGTATGACAAGTGATAAACCATTTAAGAAATCTGCACGTATCGTTGGGGAAGTTATCGGTAAGTACCACCCTCACGGTGACAGCGCTGTATACGAAGCGATGGTTCGTATGGCGCAAGACTTCAACTATCGAAATATGCTGGTTGAAGGCCACGGGAACTTTGGTTCTGTCGATGGAGACGGTGCAGCGGCAATGCGTTATACTGAGGCGCGTCTATCTAAAATTTCAATGGAAATCCTGCGTGATATCACTAAGGATACGATTGATTATCAAGATAACTACGATGGCAGTGAAAGAGAACCAATCGTCATGCCTGCTCGTTTCCCGAACTTATTAGTCAACGGGGCAACAGGTATCGCTGTAGGGATGGCAACAAACATTCCGCCTCACCAGCTAGGTGAAGTGATTGATGGGGTACTGGCGATAAGTCAAAACCCAGAAATGACTACACAGGAACTAATGGAGATCATTCCAGGACCAGACTTCCCAACTGCGGGACAAATCATTGGCCGAAGCGGAATCCGCAAAGCATATGAAACAGGCCGAGGTTCTATTACATTACGTGCAAAGTCTATCATCGAAGAAACATCCAGCGGTAAGCAGCGGATTGTCATCAATGAAATTCCATATCAGGTCAACAAAGCACGTTTGATCGAAAAAATCGCTGATCTTGTGCGCGATAAAAAGATCGATGGCATTACAGATCTCCGTGACGAGTCTGATCGTAATGGAATGCGGATCGTGATTGAACTGCGAAGAGACGCGAACGCCCACGTTCTATTAAACAATCTTTATAAACAAACGACACTTCAAACGTCATTTGGGATCAACTTATTGGCACTAGTTGATGGACAGCCGAAAGTCTTGTCCCTCAAACAATGTCTTGAATATTATTTAGAGCATCAAAAAGTGATTATTCGCAGAAGAACAGCATATGAACTTCGTAAAGCCGAAGCAAGAGCTCATATTCTAGAAGGTTTAAGAATCGCTCTTGACCACTTAGATGAAGTCATTGCATTAATTAGAAGCTCTCAAACTGCTGAAATCGCGAGAAATGGCTTAATGGAGAACTATAGCTTGTCCGAAAAACAAGCACAGGCCATTCTTGATATGCGTCTTCAGCGCTTAACTGGTTTGGAAAGAGAAAAGATAGAAGAAGAATACAAAGGACTTGTTGATTTGATTGCTGAGTTGAAATCCATTTTAGCAGACAATGAGAAAGTTCTTGAAATCATTAGAGAAGAATTAACAGAAATCAAAGAACGTTTCAATGATACGCGCCGTACTGAAATTGTGACAGCGGGTATTGAAACAATTGAAGACGAAGATTTGATTCCTGTTGAGAACATCGTGATTACGCTGACTCATAATGGTTATATCAAGCGTCTGCCTGCATCAACATACCGCAGTCAAAAAAGAGGCGGTAAAGGTGTTCAAGGGATGGGAACCAATGAGGATGATTTCGTAGAACAGCTGATTTCAACATCTACCCATGATACAATCCTCTTCTTCTCTAATAAAGGGAAGGTTTATCGTGCGAAGGGATATGAGATTCCTGAATTCGGACGGACAGCGAAAGGGATTCCGATTATTAACCTGCTTGAAGTAGAAAAGGGAGAGTGGATTAATGCCATTATTCCGGTAAGCGAATTTGATGAAGATTCGTATCTCTTCTTTACAACAAGACACGGTGTATCAAAACGAACGTCATTGTCTCAGTTTGCCAACATTCGAAACAATGGACTTATCGCATTAAGTCTTCGTGACGAAGATGAACTGATGGCTGTCCGTTTAACCAATGGAGAAAAACAAATCATCATTGGAACGAAAAAAGGTATGCTGATTCGTTTCGACGAGACAGATGTTCGTGAAATGGGGCGTACGGCAGCTGGCGTGAAAGGAATTACGCTTTCTGAAGATGACATCGTCGTTGGGATGGAAATCCTTGAGCCAGATGCAAACGTATTGATCGTCACCGAAAAAGGGTATGGTAAGTTAACACCTGAAAAAGAATACCGTGTTCAAAGTAGGGGCGGTAAAGGTCTTAAAACATGTAAAATCACTGACAACAACGGTCCGCTTGTCGCAGTGAAGGCGACGAATGCTGAAGCTGAAGAGGACTTGATGATTATTACAGGAAGCGGCGTGATCATTCGTATGGCCGTTTCAGATATTTCAACAACAGGTCGAGTCACTCAAGGTGTCCGCCTGATTCGTCTAGGTGATGATGAACATGTCGCTACAGTGGCATTAGTTGAACAATCACAAGAAGATGATGAAGAGAATAGTGAAGAAAACGTAGAAACTATAGAGTCAGATCAAGAGCAATCTGAGTAAAAATAAAGCCGGTTCTTCACCGGCTTTATTTTTTTCTAAAAAAACATGAGTTTTTTTGAAATTTATAATGCTTTTTTCATAGATATGTGTTAATCTTTCAAAGGAGCAAAAAGAGGCTCTATTTTTTATCTCTTTTACAGTGGAAACTTCTTAAAAAAATAAAATGTTTTTCAAGAAAAATGTTGACTGCTGATAGAGATATATGATATATTTAAGTGGTCGCTTTGAGAGAGTGACACACAAGTTCTTTGAAAACTAAACAAGACAAAACGTACCTGTTAATTCGAGTTTTTATAAAAAAATCCTATGATACTTCATAGGTAGTCAGTCAAACTGGCGAAAAGCAAAACTTCGGTTTTGTACTTTTTCGGAGAGTTTGATCCTGGCTCAGGACGAACGCTGGCGGCGTGCCTAATACATGCAAGTCGAGCGGACAGAAGGGAGCTTGCTCCCGGATGTTAGCGGCGGACGGGTGAGTAACACGTGGGTAACCTGCCTGTAAGACTGGGATAACTCCGGGAAACCGGAGCTAATACCGGATAGTTCCTTGAACCGCATGGTTCAAGGATGAAAGACGGTTTCGGCTGTCACTTACAGATGGACCCGCGGCGCATTAGCTAGTTGGTGGGGTAATGGCTCACCAAGGCGACGATGCGTAGCCGACCTGAGAGGGTGATCGGCCACACTGGGACTGAGACACGGCCCAGACTCCTACGGGAGGCAGCAGTAGGGAATCTTCCGCAATGGACGAAAGTCTGACGGAGCAACGCCGCGTGAGTGATGAAGGTTTTCGGATCGTAAAGCTCTGTTGTTAGGGAAGAACAAGTGCGAGAGTAACTGCTCGCACCTTGACGGTACCTAACCAGAAAGCCACGGCTAACTACGTGCCAGCAGCCGCGGTAATACGTAGGTGGCAAGCGTTGTCCGGAATTATTGGGCGTAAAGGGCTCGCAGGCGGTTTCTTAAGTCTGATGTGAAAGCCCCCGGCTCAACCGGGGAGGGTCATTGGAAACTGGGAAACTTGAGTGCAGAAGAGGAGAGTGGAATTCCACGTGTAGCGGTGAAATGCGTAGAGATGTGGAGGAACACCAGTGGCGAAGGCGACTCTCTGGTCTGTAACTGACGCTGAGGAGCGAAAGCGTGGGGAGCGAACAGGATTAGATACCCTGGTAGTCCACGCCGTAAACGATGAGTGCTAAGTGTTAGGGGGTTTCCGCCCCTTAGTGCTGCAGCTAACGCATTAAGCACTCCGCCTGGGGAGTACGGTCGCAAGACTGAAACTCAAAGGAATTGACGGGGGCCCGCACAAGCGGTGGAGCATGTGGTTTAATTCGAAGCAACGCGAAGAACCTTACCAGGTCTTGACATCCTCTGACAACCCTAGAGATAGGGCTTTCCCTTCGGGGACAGAGTGACAGGTGGTGCATGGTTGTCGTCAGCTCGTGTCGTGAGATGTTGGGTTAAGTCCCGCAACGAGCGCAACCCTTGATCTTAGTTGCCAGCATTCAGTTGGGCACTCTAAGGTGACTGCCGGTGACAAACCGGAGGAAGGTGGGGATGACGTCAAATCATCATGCCCCTTATGACCTGGGCTACACACGTGCTACAATGGACAGAACAAAGGGCTGCAAGACCGCAAGGTTTAGCCAATCCCATAAATCTGTTCTCAGTTCGGATCGCAGTCTGCAACTCGACTGCGTGAAGCTGGAATCGCTAGTAATCGCGGATCAGCATGCCGCGGTGAATACGTTCCCGGGCCTTGTACACACCGCCCGTCACACCACGAGAGTTTGCAACACCCGAAGTCGGTGAGGTAACCTTTATGGAGCCAGCCGCCGAAGGTGGGGCAGATGATTGGGGTGAAGTCGTAACAAGGTAGCCGTATCGGAAGGTGCGGCTGGATCACCTCCTTTCTAAGGATATATGGAGCAGCGTGCGTTTTCGTCTTGTTTAGTTTTGAAGGAACTTGCAAAAGATCCTACAACATCATATCTTCGATATGAAAGATGGGCCTGTAGCTCAGCTGGTTAGAGCGCACGCCTGATAAGCGTGAGGTCGGTGGTTCGAGTCCACTCAGGCCCACCATCTTCTATTAAATTGGGGCCTTAGCTCAGCTGGGAGAGCGCCTGCCTTGCACGCAGGAGGTCAGCGGTTCGATCCCGCTAGGCTCCACCAACGTGTTCTTTGAAAACTAGATAACAATAAGTAATACATTCACATTGAATGCAATGCAAAGTTCATCACACATAGTGATTCTTTCTAAAGTAAGAAATGGTTAAGTTAGAAAGGGCGCACGGTGGATGCCTTGGCACTAGGAGCCGATGAAGGACGGGACGAACACCGATATGCTTCGGGGAGCTGTAAGCAAGCTTTGATCCGGAGATTTCCGAATGGGGAAACCCACTGCTCGTAATGGAGTAGTATCCATACTTGAATACATAGAGTATGAGAAGGCATACCCGGGGAACTGAAACATCTAAGTACCCGGAGGAAGAGAAAGCAAATGCGATTCCCTGAGTAGCGGCGAGCGAAACGGGAACAGCCCAAACCAAGAGGCTTGCCTCTTGGGGTTGTAGGACACTCTATACGGAGTTACAAAGGAATGATATAAGCGAAGAGGTCTGGAAAGGCCCGCCAAAGAAGGTAACAGCCCTGTAACTGAAATGTCGTTCTCTCCAGAGTGGATCCTGAGTACGGCGGAACACGTGAAATTCCGTCGGAATCCGGGAGGACCATCTCCCAAGGCTAAATACTCCCTAGTGACCGATAGTGAACCAGTACCGTGAGGGAAAGGTGAAAAGCACCCCGGAAGGGGAGTGAAATAGATCCTGAAACCGTGTGCCTACAAGTAGTCAGAGCCCATTAACGGGTGATGGCGTGCCTTTTGTAGAATGAACCGGCGAGTTACGATCCCGTGCAAGGTTAAGCAGAAGATGCGGAGCCGCAGCGAAAGCGAGTCTGAATAGGGCGCATGAGTACGTGGTCGTAGACCCGAAACCAGGTGATCTACCCATGTCCAGGGTGAAGTTCAGGTAACACTGAATGGAGGCCCGAACCCACGCACGTTGAAAAGTGCGGGGATGAGGTGTGGGTAGGGGTGAAATGCCAATCGAACCTGGAGATAGCTGGTTCTCTCCGAAATAGCTTTAGGGCTAGCCTCAAGGTAAGAGTCTCGGAGGTAGAGCACTGATTGGACTAGGGGCCCCTACCGGGTTACCGAATTCAGTCAAACTCCGAATGCCGATGACTTATCCTTGGGAGTCAGACTGCGAGTGATAAGATCCGTAGTCGAAAGGGAAACAGCCCAGACCGCCAGCTAAGGTCCCAAAGTATACGTTAAGTGGAAAAGGATGTGGAGTTGCTTAGACAACCAGGATGTTGGCTTAGAAGCAGCCACCATTTAAAGAGTGCGTAATAGCTCACTGGTCGAGTGACTCTGCGCCGAAAATGTACCGGGGCTAAACGTATCACCGAAGCTGCGGACTGTTCTTACGAACAGTGGTAGGAGAGCGTTCTAAGGGCTGTGAAGCCAGACCGGAAGGACTGGTGGAGCGCTTAGAAGTGAGAATGCCGGTATGAGTAGCGAAAGACGGGTGAGAATCCCGTCCACCGAATGCCTAAGGTTTCCTGAGGAAGGCTCGTCCGCTCAGGGTTAGTCGGGACCTAAGCCGAGGCCGAAAGGCGTAGGCGATGGACAACAGGTTGATATTCCTGTACCACCTCCTCACCATTTGAGCAATGGGGGGACGCAGGAGGATAGGGTAAGCGCGGTATTGGATATCCGCGTCCAAGCAGTTAGGCTGGGAAATAGGCAAATCCGTTTCCCGTGAAGGCTGAGCTGTGATGGCGAGCGAAATTTAGTAGCGAAGTTCCTGATTCCACACTGCCAAGAAAAGCCTCTAGCGAGGTGAGAGGTGCCCGTACCGCAAACCGACACAGGTAGGCGAGGAGAGAATCCTAAGGTGATCGAGAGAACTCTCGTTAAGGAACTCGGCAAAATGACCCCGTAACTTCGGGAGAAGGGGTGCTTCTTAGGGTGTTAAAGCCCCGAGAAGCCGCAGTGAATAGGCCCAGGCGACTGTTTAGCAAAAACACAGGTCTCTGCGAAGCCGTAAGGCGAAGTATAGGGGCTGACGCCTGCCCGGTGCTGGAAGGTTAAGAGGAGCGCTTAGCGTAAGCGAAGGTGCGAATTGAAGCCCCAGTAAACGGCGGCCGTAACTATAACGGTCCTAAGGTAGCGAAATTCCTTGTCGGGTAAGTTCCGACCCGCACGAAAGGCGCAACGATCTGGGCACTGTCTCAACGAGAGACTCGGTGAAATTATAGTACCTGTGAAGATGCAGGTTACCCGCGACAGGACGGAAAGACCCCGTGGAGCTTTACTGCAGCCTGATATTGAATGTTGGTACAGCTTGTACAGGATAGGTAGGAGCCTTGGAAACCGGAGCGCTAGCTTCGGTGGAGGCATCGGTGGGATACTACCCTGGCTGTATTGACCTTCTAACCCGCTGCCCTTATCGGGCAGGGAGACAGTGTCAGGTGGGCAGTTTGACTGGGGCGGTCGCCTCCTAAAATGTAACGGAGGCGCCCAAAGGTTCCCTCAGAATGGTTGGAAATCATTCGCAGAGTGTAAAGGCACAAGGGAGCTTGACTGCGAGACCTACAAGTCGAGCAGGGACGAAAGTCGGGCTTAGTGATCCGGTGGTTCCGCATGGAAGGGCCATCGCTCAACGGATAAAAGCTACCCCGGGGATAACAGGCTTATCTCCCCCAAGAGTCCACATCGACGGGGAGGTTTGGCACCTCGATGTCGGCTCATCGCATCCTGGGGCTGTAGTCGGTCCCAAGGGTTGGGCTGTTCGCCCATTAAAGCGGTACGCGAGCTGGGTTCAGAACGTCGTGAGACAGTTCGGTCCCTATCCGTCGCGGGCGCAGGAAATTTGAGAGGAGCTGTCCTTAGTACGAGAGGACCGGGATGGACGCACCGCTGGTGTACCAGTTGTTCTGCCAAGGGCATCGCTGGGTAGCTATGTGCGGACGGGATAAGTGCTGAAAGCATCTAAGCATGAAGCCCCCCTCAAGATGAGATTTCCCATTCCGCAAGGAAGTAAGATCCCTGAAAGATGATCAGGTTGATAGGTCTGAGGTGGAAGCGTGGTGACACGTGGAGCTGACAGATACTAATAGATCGAGGACTTAACCTATATTCTAATGTGAAGCATGAACATTGTTATCTAGTTTTGAGAGAACATTCTCTCCATCAGGTTTGGTGGCGATAGCGAAGAGGTCACACCCGTTCCCATACCGAACACGGAAGTTAAGCTCTTCAGCGCCGATGGTAGTTGGGGGTTTCCCCCTGTGAGAGTAGGACGCCGCCAAGCTTCTATAAAGATCAGTTCCAGTCGGAACTGGTCTTTTTTGTGTTTTCTTCTAACAGCATCATGATGTAAGCTGGGAACTTCTCTTCTGCAATCTCCATGTAGCGTTCAATCATGACGTAATCATCGCTAATGTACTGAGACAGCAGCTCGTACCACCATTCTGTTTCGTAGCGGGCAATCATACTAAGGTTATACATCAATAAGTAATGGCTGATGATCTCAGGAATCCCTAGAAAAGCATCTCGTGTTGACGGTATAAACCATTGATCCATTTCTAAATCATAATGAAGATGAGTAGCAAGTGCTGGGTTTTCTTCAAGAAATACATCAAACGTCAGTTTTTTAGCCTCTCTCTGTTTGAGTTTCCAGCTTGTATGAAACTCAAAGTATTCAATAAACCGTTCAGCAGACATATTATAAAGTAATGGAATATGATCTTGAATCATCATTCCATTAGCCTTTTCTACTTTAACTAAAGTCGAAGGCTGCTTTTGAAACTCTAGAATATGACTCATTTCAGGTATTTTAGACAGGAGATGGATCATCGTAAATCGCTCATCTTCAAGACCATTTAATTGAAATAGATGCTTTAACACATGCATACACAGCCCATTTCTTTGGATTTTCACCTCATCTTCACTAAAACGGTAATGCTGTTTCTTCCTCTTTCTCGATGTTACGCCATGAGCTAAAACAGAGGTTTGAGAAGGATAATGGGGGTCCACTGTCAACAAACATGCTTTTAGCAGCTGTGCCATTCCATAAAACAATAAAATGGGTTTAAGTTCTAGAGGCGCGATCGCAGCCTGTTCATAAAACGTGTGGCCATGTTTTAGAAAGTAAATAAATCGTTCACAGTTTTTATAGGCTTGCTGGTTTGCATCTTGAATGTTCCGTTTTTCATATTGTTGAAATAGAAACTTTTGGGAGGTTTCGAGCGAGTAAAAACGTTTTAAATCCTTCCATCCTGAACTTTTCATCTTCTTCCTCAACTCTCTTTATATTTTCTAAAAATTGCAACTGTTTGTTGCTTCCTTGACATGCTGTTTGCTAGTTGATAATCTACATATAATATTTTGCCGAAAAGAGGGGGATTTACTAATGTGGGAAAGTAAATTTTCAAAAGAAGGTTTGACGTTTGACGATGTTTTGCTTGTTCCAGCAAAGTCTGAAGTACTTCCGCGTGATGTCGATTTATCAGTGGAGCTAACAAGCACATTAAAGCTAAACATTCCAATTATCAGTGCGGGAATGGACACAGTGACGGAATCACAAATGGCGATTGCAATGGCACGTCAAGGTGGTCTTGGTATTATTCATAAGAACATGTCCATTGAACAGCAAGCAGAACAGGTGGATAAAGTAAAACGTTCAGAGCGCGGTGTTATTACAAATCCATTCTTCTTAACACCAGAGCATCAAGTATTTGATGCAGAGCATTTGATGGGTAAATACCGTATTTCAGGTGTGCCGATTGTCAACAACGAACAAGACCAAAAGCTTGTTGGTATTATTACGAACCGTGACCTTCGTTTTATTTCGGATTATTCAATGAAGATTAGCGACGTGATGACAAAAGAGGAACTTGTGACAGCTTCTGTTGGTACAACGTTAGAAGAAGCTGAAAAAATCCTACAGCAGTACAAGATTGAAAAATTACCTCTTTTAGATGACGAAGGAACACTAAAAGGTCTCATCACAATCAAAGATATTGAAAAAGTGATTGAATTCCCTAACTCCTCTAAAGATGCACATGGCCGTTTAATTGTTGGTGCCGCTGTTGGTGTCACTGGCGATACAATGACACGTGTGAAAAAATTAGTTGAAGCCAATGTGGATGTCATTGTCATTGATACAGCACACGGTCATTCTCAAGGTGTTCTAAACACTGTATCGAAAATCCGTGAAACGTATCCTTCTCTTAACATCATTGCTGGTAATGTTGCAACAGCCGAAGCAACAAAAGCATTGTTTGAAGCAGGAGCAGATATTGTGAAAGTCGGTATCGGACCAGGATCTATTTGTACAACACGTGTTGTTGCAGGTGTCGGTGTACCACAAATCACAGCGATCTATGACTGTGCAACAGAAGCAAGAAAACATGGTAAAGCTATTATTGCAGATGGTGGAATTAAATATTCAGGTGATATCGTGAAAGCATTAGCATCTGGCGGACATGCTGTTATGCTGGGAAGCCTTCTAGCTGGTACATCTGAAAGCCCAGGAGAAACAGAAATTTTCCAAGGTAGACGATTCAAAGTTTATCGTGGTATGGGTTCTGTCGCTGCAATGGAAAAAGGAAGTAAAGATCGTTACTTCCAAGAAGATAATAAAAAATTCGTTCCTGAAGGTATTGAAGGCCGTACACCATACAAAGGGCCAGTCGTTGATACAGTGTATCAACTAGTTGGCGGTATTCGTTCTGGTATGGGTTATTGTGGAACAAAGGATTTACGCACTCTTAGAGAAGAAGCACAGTTTATTCGTATGACGGGTGCAGGACTTCGTGAGAGTCATCCACATGATGTACAAATTACAAAAGAATCACCAAACTACACAATTTCTTGATAAATTGTGACAATCAAATTACATTTGACAGGGTCTATGACTCTGTCTATTTTTTTTGTCTTTATTGTGATAAAATTTATACTGTTGTGTTGAGATAAGCCCTTGTGGATTACATATATATGAAAAACGTCGAAAAAAGATGAATACGGAGGTATGACGATTGAACAGCAAGATGTTGAAACAGCTTATGGTCTCTATCCTTGCATTGGCATTGATTGTTACAGCGTTTACACCAATGTCCAAAGCAAAAGCTGCTGAAGATCCATTCAGTGTGAATGCGAAAGCAGCGATCCTTATTGAAGCTTCTACAGGTAAAATTCTTTATAGTAAAAACGCAGATCAAAGACTGCCTATTGCAAGTATGGCAAAAATGATGACAGAGTATCTATTACTAGAGGCAATTGCTGAAGGAAAAGTGAAATGGGATCAAAAGTATACGCCAGATGATTATGTATACGAAATTTCTCAGGACCGCAGCTTATCCAACGTTCCTTTGAGAAAAGATGGTTCGTATACAGTAAAAGAACTCTATCAAGCAACGGCTATTTATTCGGCAAATGCAGCAGCGATTGGTTTAGCAGAAGTGATCGCTGGATCAGAATCAAAGTTTGTTGAAAAAATGAACGCAAAAGCAAAAGAACTTGGTTTAACAAACTACAAATTCGTGAATGCAACTGGTCTGGAAAATAAAGACTTACATGGCCAACAGCCAAAAGGTACAGGTCCTGATGAAGAAAGTGAAGTATCTGCAAAAGATATGGCTTTGCTTGCACAGCATCTCATCAAAGACCATCCAGAAATTCTTGAAACAGCAAGTATTGCGAAAACAAAGTTCAGAGAAGGCACGGACGATGAAATGGACATGCCTAACTGGAACTTCATGCTTAAAGGACTTGTGAAGGAATATAAAGGTGTTGACGGTCTGAAAACAGGATCTACAGATTCAGCCGGTTCTAGCTTCACAGGTACAGCAAAACAAGGTGACATGCGTGTCATCGCAGTTATCTTGAATGCAAAAGGTAATCTTCATACAGCACGTTTCGACGTGGCAAAAAAACTGTTCGACTATGCGTTTAAAAACTTCACGATGAAAGAAATGTACAAAAAAGGTCAACAAATTAAAGGACATGAAAACATCGAAGTGGATAAAGGCAAAGATAAAGAAGTACCTGTTGTGACGAAAGAAGCATTTTCTGTACCAGTAAAAAATGGTGACGAAAAGAGCTATAAAGCAAAAGTAAATATCGAGAAAAAGAACCTAGAAGCTCCTATTAAAAAAGGAACGAAAGTTGGCATGCTGACGACTTCTTATTCTGGTGATGAGAAGGACTACGGCTATTTAAATAAAGACCAATCAGGTGTTGAGCTTGTGACGAAAACAGGCGATGAAAAAGCAAACTGGTTCATCCTTGCAATGCGCGGTGTAGGTGGATTCTTCGCTGGCATTTGGGACGGAATCGTGGACACAGTAAAAGGCTGGTTCTAATAAAAAAACTGCTCTCTATTCATGAGAGCAGTTTTTTTATCGTTAAAAGAAGAGCGATTGCTTCTGATTTTGAGGAGTGGACAAGGCTTGCTGAAAAATACCACATAACTTTTCCACGCCCTCGGTCAGTGCTTTTTCATTCACATAGGAAAAGCTGAGGCGGATATAATTCTGTTTCGGCTCTCCAGGATAGCAGACAGAGCCAGGCAGAAAAGTAATTTGCTGCTTACGTGCTTCATGCAAAAGTGCTCGTGTATCGACCCATGAAGGAAAGCTGAGCCATAAATTGAGCCCGCCCTGTGGAATTTGCCACGTTACATCTTTCGGTGCGTGCTTCGTTAACACATCCATCATCAAATCGCGTCTCACCTTCAAGGCGGTTCTTAGCTTCTTCGTATGATCAATCATTTTCTTCGATGTCAGAAACGGCAATATGGCCTTTTGTGTGAGGAGAGGGCTGCCTAAGTCATTATTGGCCTTTGCAGCTAATAAACGGTTAAATATCGAGCCTGAAGCGGTGATAATCCCTATTCTGCATCCTGGAGCCAGTGTTTTACTTAATCCTCGTAAATAAATGACGTGTCCATCATGATCCAAGCTTTTAATAGGTGCTGGCGGCTTCTTTTCAAAATAAAGCTCACGATATGGGTCATCTTCTACAATGAGACAATCTATGCTTTGAGCCAGTAAGAGAAGCTGTTTTCTGCGTTTCATCGACATACTGGCCCCTGTCGGACTGTGGAAAGTAGGAATCGTATAGATCAGCTTCGGTTTATATTTATCACAAATGCTTTGAAGCTGCTTCATGTTCATTCCTTCATGATCGACAGGGACGGTAATGATTCTTGCTCCTCTGCCCATAAAGACATCAATGGCCCCGGGATAGGTCGGTGCTTCCATGACAACCACATCATCCGGCCCAATAAACGTACGTGCCACCAAATCAAGCCCTTGCTGAGAACCACTTGTTACAAGGATATTTTCAGGGGTAGACGGCACATCCAACTTTTCTAAAAAGGACTGAATGACTTGTCGCAGCTGAAGATCACCTTGTATTTCACCATACTTCGACATGATTTGAGGATGCCTGGCTAGCACATGCTGCATTTCTTTTTCTAAATACCGGTTTGGCAAAAGACCTGGATCGATCATAGAGGAAGAAAGGTTAATGGCTTCTTCGACATAGTGATACTGGGCGAATTGAGACCGTGGTAAATAATCTGGAATCGATAACTGCCAATCGAAAGAAGTAGATGATGGAACCGGGGTTTCTGCCTGCTCTTGCTGCTCATCCACAAAAGTTCCTTTACCTTGCACTGTCGTTAAATATCCATCGTCCTTTAATCGGGTATATGCCTTAGCTGCCGTGACAAGACTCACATTGAGCTGCTTAGCTAAATCACGGACAGTTGGCAGCTTTTCTCCTTGCTGAAGCAAACCCGATTGAATGTGATCGATGATTGAAAAGTAAATTTGATTTGAAAGAGATGTATCAGAGTGTCGATGGATATCAATATGCATGAAATCCCTCCATAGAATGCAAAATTGTTATACATGAATTTTAATTGTTATAGTTGCATTATAGCATGTAAATCACACTTGAAAGAGAAAATGACATGTTTTTAGCTAAAAATCCTTTATATACAAGGGTTTATTCTTTTTTATCCGCTGGTTGAATTGTTATACTATTCTCTTTATTGTTATACTTCCTCGCTTGTATGATAAAGATGTTGAATGAATCGAATAGACAAATGGGAGGAAACTATTGTGAGCAATAAGGGAACTGAACGAGTGAAACGTGGAATGGCAGAAATGCAAAAGGGCGGCGTCATTATGGATGTTGTCAATGCGGAGCAGGCAAAAATTGCAGAAGAAGCAGGTGCGGTGGCAGTCATGGCACTAGAACGAGTACCAGCTGATATCCGTGCAGCAGGCGGTGTTGCCCGTATGGCAGACCCAAGAATCGTAGAGGAAGTACAAAATGCAGTAACGATTCCAGTCATGGCAAAAGCACGTATCGGCCACATCGTCGAGGCTCGTGTTCTTGAAGCACTTGGTGTTGATTATATCGATGAGAGTGAAGTGCTGACGCCCGCAGATGAGGAATTCCATTTAAATAAAAATGAATACACAGTACCTTTTGTCTGTGGATGCCGCGATTTAGGTGAGGCAACCCGCCGTATCGCAGAAGGCGCTTCTATGCTTCGTACAAAAGGAGAACCTGGGACAGGCAACATCGTAGAAGCTGTGCGTCATATGAGAAAGGTCAATGCTCAGATTCGTAAAGTATCGGCTATGAGTGAAGATGAATTGATGACAGAAGCCAAGAATCTTGGCGCGCCTTATGAATTATTGCTGCAAATCAAAAGAGATGGCAAGCTGCCAGTTGTGAACTTTGCTGCAGGAGGCGTTGCGACACCAGCAGATGCTGCGTTAATGATGCAGCTTGGAGCAGACGGTGTATTTGTCGGATCTGGTATTTTCAAATCAGACAATCCAGCTAAATTTGCAAAAGCAATTGTTGAAGCAACGACTCATTACACTGATTACCGTCTCATTGCAGACCTTTCAAAAGAGCTTGGAACAGCTATGAAAGGAATTGAAATTTCAAATCTACTGCCAGAAGAACGTATGCAAGAGCGTGGCTGGTAATTAAGGGAGCGCAAACGAACATGCTGACAATTGGTGTACTTGGGCTTCAAGGAGCGGTGAGAGAGCATATTCAATCGATTGAAGCCTGCGGCGCAGAAGGAAAGATCATCAAACGTGTAGAAGAGCTAGAATCCGTTGACGGTTTGATTATCCCTGGTGGAGAAAGTACGACGATGAGGAGACTTATGGATACGTATCAATTCATTGAACCAATCAAAGCGTTCGCTGCTAAAGGGAAACCGATTTTCGGGACATGTGCCGGTTTGATTATGCTGGCTAAGCATATCGAAGATCGAGAAGATGCTCATCTTGGCCTGTTAAATGTATCTGTTGCACGGAACTCTTTTGGCAGACAGGTAGACAGTTTTGAAGCAGATTTAAAAGTAAAAGGACTGGATGCGCCGTTTACAGGGGTATTCATCCGTGCGCCTCATATCATCAGCGCAGATAATGACGTAGAAATCATGGCTGAATATGATGGCAGGATTGTGATGGCGAAAGAAAACAATATCTTAGGCTGCTCTTTTCATCCAGAGCTGACAGACGATCACCGGTTAACACAGCTGTTTGTAGACATGGTGAAGTCCTACAAAACGAAGCTTGCTGTATAAAACGGTTGAAAAGAGGTAAAACTTATAGTACATTAAAATCACAATCAAAGATCGAAAAAGCGTTGACGGGAAATAGTAAGAAGCCCCTCTTTCTCAGAGAGCCGATGGTTGGTGAGAATCGGTGAAAGATGCATTCTGAATCCATCCTTGAGCGAAATGCTGAAACACGAGAAGTAAGCATTTACGGTGATACCGTTACAGAGGAAAGAGGAAAGCGTGCTTCTGCATGTTTTCAATCAGGGTGGCAACGCGAGAGCTCTCGTCCCTTTCATGGGATGAGGGCTCTTTTTATTTTTCGATAAAAAAAGGAGTGTTACACATGCTTGATATTAAACAACTGCGCACGGACTTTGATCAAATCAAAGAAAAATTAGCACACCGAGGCGAAGATTTAGCGGATTTTGATAAGTTTGGTGAGCTAGATCAAAAAAGAAGAGAATTAATCGGGAAAACAGAAGAATTAAAGAGCCGAAGAAATGAAGTATCACAGCAAGTGGCCGTTCTAAAAAGAGAAAAGAAAGACGCCGATCACATTATTCAAGAAATGCGTGAGGTAGGAGATGAGATCAAGAAGCTGGATGAAGAGCTAAGAACAGTAGAAGAAAGCCTGCAGCACATCCTGTTCTCAATTCCAAATATCCCTCATGACTCTGTACCAGTTGGTGAAACAGAAGACGACAACGTGGAAGTGAGAAAATGGGGCGAACAGCCAGCCTTCTCATTTGAGCCAAAACCACATTGGGACGTAGCTGATGAACTAAAAATCCTTGATTTTGAACGTGCAGGAAAAGTGACAGGAAGCCGTTTCGTTTTTTATAAAGGGCTTGGCGCCCGCTTAGAGCGCGCATTGTATAACTTTATGCTCGATTTACATGTGGATGAGTTTGGTTTTACTGAAGTGCTTCCACCTTATATGGTCAACAGAGCAAGCATGACAGGAACTGGTCAGCTTCCAAAATTCGAAGAGGATGCCTTTAAAATACGTGAAGAAGATTACTTCCTCATTCCAACAGCTGAAGTGCCAATTACGAACATGCATCGCGACGAAATTCTCGAAGGTGAACAGCTGCCAATCAACTATGCAGCATTCAGTGCTTGCTTTAGATCAGAAGCTGGATCTGCTGGAAGAGATACACGTGGACTCATCCGTCAGCATCAATTTAACAAGGTAGAGCTTGTGAAATTTGTCAGACCAGAAGATTCTTATGAAGAATTAGAGAAACTAACAAATCAAGCAGAAAAAGTTCTTCAGCTATTGAACCTGCCATACCGTGTCATGAGCATGTGTACGGGAGATTTAGGATTCACAGCTGCGAAGAAATACGATATCGAAGTGTGGATTCCGAGCCAGAATACGTACCGTGAAATTTCTTCTTGCAGTAACTTCGAAGCATTCCAGGCAAGACGTGCAAACATTCGTTTCCGTCCAGAACCTAAAGCGAAGCCAGAACATGTCCACACATTAAATGGATCTGGATTAGCGGTAGGAAGAACCGTAGCGGCTATTTTAGAAAACTATCAACAAGAGGACGGCACAGTGATCATTCCTGAAGTACTGCGTCCTTATATGGGAAATAAAGAAGTGATGAAATAAGATGCCGTCAAGGCATCTTTTTCTTTTTACCAAAAGTCCTACAGTTTTCCTAAATTTAGCCGATAAAAAAATTAAAAGCTTCTAGGAAAGAAGGAATAACCTTGAATAGGCTTGACTATTATGTTGAAATGGCTCATTTACTTAGAAAGGTACTAGATGAAAGTATTCTTTTCGGCATCACAGATACAGAGAAGATACTTTGTTATTACCCGTCTAACACAATAGATTTTGGTATGAAAGTTGGAGACCCATTGAACCCAGAAGACCAAAATGTGGCGACGACATTAAGAGGACAAGAATATGACGGTCATTTACCAGAGCATTTATATGGCTATGAAATTGCTGTAAAAGGTTACCCGATTTTTGATGAAGAGAGAAAAGTAATTGGCTCTTTTTTAGTGGCATTTTCACATCATCGTGAAAAGAAATTAAGCGGTTATATGGAGCAAATCAATAAAGTAGCGAAAGAACTCCAAGGTGGAATTGAGCAAATTGCTGCACATTCTCAAGAACTGGCTGCCACAAGTTTAGAAATAAGCGAACAGGCAGGCAGAGCGGAAGAGAAATCTGCGAATATTGAAGAAGTCGTCAAAACCATTGGCGGGATCGCTAGACAAACAAATCTGCTCGGTTTAAACGCTGCAATTGAAGCCGCAAGAGCAGGCGAGAACGGAAAAGGGTTTGCTGTCGTTGCTGATGAAGTTCGCAAATTATCAGATGGCTCGAAGGAAGCGGCTGAAACCATTAATACATTTTTAAAAGAAATCCAAGACAGCATTGGCACTTTGTCTGAAAACATCTCACAAATCAGCAGTTCAACAAATGAACAAGCCAAACAAGTGACAGACTTTACGAAGATTATCGAGTCATTAAATGAGTTTAAAGTAGAGATGAATCAGTTTATTGAAGAAATTAGACAGGATACGAAATAGATCAAGAGCAGCCGTCAATGGCTGCTTCAGCGTGTAGACAAACCCTCGCATTCGTTGTCAGGTCTGCGCTTCGGTGCTCACGAATGTCAAATTCGCTCCGCTCCGGTGCTCGCCCTTCGTAGACTGCAAAGGTTTTCTATCACGCTGAAAAGAAGACAAAGGGCTAAAATCAAAATCATTTTAGCCCTTTGTCAACAATCTGGAGCAGCCATCAATGGCTGCTTTTTTATAGGCAAATATCATGCCGAAATCACATATTGAAATTTTTTTCGAAAAGATGTTGACTTCAAATAAAATGATATGGTATATTAATTCTTGTCGATACGGAGGAATACCCAAGTCCGGCTGAAGGGATCGGTCTTGAAAACCGACAGGGGTGTCAAAGCCCGCGGGGGTTCGAATCCCTCTTCCTCCGCCATATTGATTTTTTTACCTTAGTTGAATTGAACGCAAGCATAAAAATTGGAAATTGTCAAACCGCTGCATTTCGCGAATGCAGCGGTTTTTTTTATTTTGTTTTAGAGCGATTTTTTTGAATAACAGAAGCTATTTCATGAAGAATGGGATCAAGTGAGCTTTCATCATGAAGTAAGTCGTAATCTTCAATATTAATTTTAATCACTGGGCATAAATCAAATTGTTCGATCCATTCCGTGTATCGAGTGTACATTTCTTCCCAATAAGCCCGGTCAGTTTGAGTTTCCATCTCTCTGCCGCGTTCCTCAATACGATGTAAAATATGATCTAAATCCCCGTGTAGATAGATGAGGACATCAGGGTGAGGGAAGTAAGGTGTCATCACCATCGCCTCAAATAGGCTTGTATACGTTTCATAATCAACCTCAGACATCGTACCTTTGTCCGCATGCATTTTTGCAAAAATGCCAGTATCCTCATAAATGGAACGATCTTGTACATATCCTCCGCCAGATTCAAAAATCCGCTTTTGCTCCTTAAAACGCTCAGCTAGGAAATAGACCTGTAAGTGGAAGCTCCATCTTTGGAAATCTGAATAAAAAGGCTCTAAATATGGGTTATCATCTACTTTTTCAAGAGAGGTTTGAAACCCTAGCTTGTCCGCTATTGTTTTGGTCATAGTTGATTTGCCGACACCAACAGTCCCGGCAATTGTGATGACTGCGTCCTTTGGTATTTCGATATTGTTCATAGCACTTGCTCCTTTATGTTCTGTACAATTTGCTGGTAATCTTGCTGTGAGGAAACGAAGTCTGTATGATCTCCTTCAATTGTAATGATAGGAAGCCCTGGCTCAGTCTGTTTTAAATGTTCAATAGCCAGCTCGTAATCTTCAATGAGTGTTTTTAAATAAGCTGGGTCGATGTCTTCTTCAAAAGAGCGTCCTCTCATCTGTATTCTTTCAAGTAAGGTGGGAAGGCTGGCTTTTATATAGATCATGGCATTTGGTTTAGGAAGATCGTCTGTTAGCAGGTGATAGATCTTTCTGTATTTATCCATGTGCTTTTTTGATAATGTTCTATCTGCAAATATCATATTTTTATAGACGTGATAATCAGTGACAACTGGCTGCTGTTTATTCACATAGTTTTCTTCAATTGATTCTAACTGTTTGAACCGATTGCATAAAAAGAACATCTCAAGCTGAAAGCTCCATTGTTCCATATCTTCATAAAATTTATCTAAGAATGGATTTTCTTCTACAATCTCTTTTACTAAAGGAAATCGAAATTCCTTCGCAAGCATTGTAGCCAAAGTTGTTTTTCCGGCTCCAATCGGGCCTTCCACTGCAATAAAAGGGGCAGGATACATAGGCGTTCTCCTCTATCTATAAAGTTAAAGTTGTCAAACCAATGTATATTGTACCATACCCCTTCTAATAGATAGAGTGAATGGATTACGATGTCGTTCTTTTTTCAATATTAAATTGATCTGATAATAAGAGCCAATTTTGTGGGAAAGATAGACCTAATTTCCAATAAGCAATGCCGTTCAAATTTAGCTCTTTGATGAGGTTGAACTTTGCTTGAATTGATCTAGCGTCTTCGAACCAGACCTCATGCTCTTTGTTGTTGGCATCTGTATAACGAAAATGGGGTGCTTGTGCTGTTTCGTCGTATAAGATAGAGACATTGTGCTCTCTAGCAAGTGCAATTGCTTGTTGAGGACTGACGGCTTTGGCTATGGGACCGCCCTGGACGAAAGGAAGTGTCCAATCATAGCCGTATAAATTCTGCCCCATTACAATTTTATTGGCAGGTATGACAGTTAGTGCATATTCAATGACTTGGCGGACAGGTCCAATTGGAGAGACAGCTTGTGGAGGGCCGCCGCTGTACCCCCATTCATAGGTCATCAATACAACGTGATCGACGATCTTACCGATCGCTTCATAGTCATGGGCTTCATACCATTTGCCCTTTTGCTGACTACTTGTTTTTGGTGCAAGTGCAACAGATATTGTCCATCCTTCTTGATGGAAACGGGCTGTTGCTTCTCTTAAAAATTGAATATAAGCGTCTTTATCAGCAGGGCGTAAATATTCAAAATCAAAATGGATTTCCTTGAATTGATACTTTTTGGCAACACGAACAATTTCATTTAAAAATGCCGTTTTGACAGATTGGTTAGTTAAAAGAATACGCCCAAGTTCATCACTGAATTTTTCATTCTCTAGATTTGTCACCACCATGGTTAATACAGTTCTGTTCTGAGCGGCAATCTGGGGTAGTTGGTCTAACGGTGGTTCTCGCAGTGTCCCATCTCTTTGTGCTTGAAAACTAAAGACGTCTAAATGGGTTAAGTATGGGGAGGCCTCTCTAGCTGCCTGCTTTAAGTTTTCACTGACTTGATTTCCCCGTGGTTCAATATAAGCATTGGAATTAATGTTCCTTTTCGGTCTTTGTGGAATATAGAGCAAGAAACGAATAGGCAGTATCGCTTCAGGCCGAATTCTGTTCACGCGTGCCAATTCTTCCACTGAGATTTGAAACCGTCTACCAATTTGATATAGTGTGTCATTTTGTTTGACCTCATAAAATTGACCTCTAATTGGAATGACAATTGTTTGTCCAATGACGAGTTGATTTGGTGTTTCGATTTCGTTAGTACGGATGATTTCATTGACTGTCGTTTTAAAACGCATAGCAATGTCGTTTAAAGTATCTCCTCTTTTGACAACATAAATTTGAATAGTCAACGCCCCCTTTGTTATTGCTAACAATTTATGAGGGTTATAGCTAAATCATGTTTGATTTTCATTCGTGATTTCCTTAGCGGTAGTGATTTTGGCTAGAAGAACGTTCTCCATCATCGTTAAAGCGTAGTCGTTATCTCTGTCGTCGTTTGAAGCGATACAATCTTTAGGTACAATTAGATTGTATTCTCGCATGTATGCGTCATTTGCAGTGAACAAAACGCAAATGTTTCCGGCAATCCCGGTTAGAATAATGTCCTCAACACCTAATTCATTTAAGAGTGTCTCTAGTGCAGTACCGTAGAAGGCAGAATGCTTAGGTTTAATTAAGAAGTAATTATCTTTAGATGGTGTCATTTTCTCTAAAATAGGAGCGCTTCTTTCGTTTTTGCATGTTTCCATAACAGCTTGGATATCAGCCTTCCAAAGTCCGTAGTGATCGTTGATATAAATGATTGGCCAATTTTCCTTGAAAGCATGTTGTTTAAGAGCTAAAATTTTATTGGTCATTTGCTCTGTTTTTTCTGCAAGCACATGTCCCATTTCAAAATCAAAATCATTAATCATGTCGATAATAAGCAGCGCCTTTTTTTGCTTTGACAAAATAAGACCCCCTTTAAAAGATTGTGATAATATGTTAACCTCAATTTCCTTTTAAAAAACATGAAAAGAGAGCCGTGCCATGACGAAAGATGAAAAGTTTATGCAAGAAGCCATTTCTGAAGCCTTAAAAGCAGAACAAATAGGGGAAGTGCCGATTGGTGCGATCATTGTTGTTGATGATCAAATCGTGAGCCGGGCTCATAATTTAAGGGAAAGTGAGCAGCGTTCGATTGCACATGCAGAATTACTTGCTATTGATGAAGCATGTAAAGCGACAGGGAGCTGGCGTTTAGAAGATGCTGTGCTTTACGTTACGCTTGAGCCATGCCCAATGTGTGCGGGTGCTATTGTTCTCTCTAGAGTGAAAAAGGTCGTTTTTGGTGCATACGATCCAAAAGGTGGATGCGCAGGTACTTTAATGAATTTACTGGATGATGAACGGTTCAATCATCAGTCTGAGGTCATCGGTGGTGTACTTGAAAATCAGTGTGGTGAGCTGTTAAGTCAGTTCTTCCGAAATCTCCGTCAGCGAAAGAAACAAGCCAAAAGTAAATGAATGGATGTCGTTTGCAATTTGAGCTATAAGAAGGTATACTTATGTCTGCGTCACTAACAATT
This sequence comes from Bacillus sp. FSL M7-0003, assembly GCF_038628485.1. Lineage (NCBI taxonomy): Bacteria > Bacillati > Bacillota > Bacilli > Caryophanales > Bacillaceae > Bacillus > Bacillus sp. FSL M7-0003. Next base: position 28,761 of record NZ_CP152024.1, read on the forward strand.
TAATATTCATTTTGCCGTGCTAAGCGGGGAGGTAGCGGTGCCCTGTACTCGCAATCCGCTCTAGCGAGGCCGAATCCCTTCTCGAGGTTCGTTTACTTCAAGGTCTGCCTTAAATAAGTGGTGTTGACGTCTGGGTCCTGCGCAATGGGAATTCATGAACCATGTCAGGTCCGGAAGGAAGCAGCATTAAGTGAAACCTCTCATGTGCCGCAGGGTTGCCTGGGCCGAGCTAACTGTTTAAGTAACGCTTGGGGTAGCGAATCGACAGAAGGTGCACGGTAAATCAATATTAAATGTAACTCATCTAGTTTAACTAGGTGAGTTTTTTGTTGCTGTTCAAAGAATAGCTTAACTGCTTTGGTTATACAAATAGATAAAAAGTCTTTTTGGAGCCATTTGTTTTTTTCACTAACCGCAAAAAGAACTGCTGTTCTGTTTGGAGTTTCAGGTCTTTTTACAAAGCTAGAAAATACGTTTTTAATACATAGAAAGTAGAAAATCTCTAGTTGAAATCATCTTTTTGGCATATTAGAAAATAAAGGTGTGCTTTTGAATTGATCGGTGCATCATGTATAATGAAAAGGATGATAAATGGAGGAGGGCGTATTTGTGAGTTATCAAGCTTTATATCGAGTGTTCAGACCTCAAGTTTTTGAGGATGTTGTTGGACAAGAACACATCACAAAAACGTTGCAAAATGCCCTTTTGCAGAAAAAGTTTTCTCATGCTTACTTATTTTCAGGTCCTAGAGGAACAGGTAAAACAAGTGCTGCCAAAATCTTTGCTAAGGCAGTGAACTGTGAAAAGTCACCTGTTAGCGAGCCGTGTAATGAATGTGATGCCTGTAAAGGGATTACAAACGGTTCAATTTCAGACGTGATTGAAATAGATGCTGCCTCGAATAACGGGGTAGATGAAATCCGGGATATACGTGATAAAGTGAAATTTGCTCCTTCGGCGGTTACATATAAGGTTTATATTATAGATGAAGTACATATGCTCTCTATCGGTGCATTTAATGCTCTCCTTAAAACGCTGGAAGAACCGCCTGCTCATTGTATCTTTATTTTGGCTACCACAGAGCCCCATAAGATTCCTCTTACCATCATATCTCGTTGTCAGCGATTTGATTTTAAACGAATCACGAGTAAAGATATTGTTGGAAGAATGGAGAAAATTGTAGATGCAGAAGGCCTTGACGTACAGGAGGGTTCGCTCGAGATTATTGCTAGTGCAGCTGATGGCGGTATGCGTGATGCACTAAGTCTCTTGGATCAAGCGATCTCATTTAGTGGTGAACAATTGACAATTGATGATGCGCTGCTCATTACAGGTGCTGTATCTCAGCATTTCATTAGTCAGCTTGCTGAAGCAATTTTTGATCAAAATATTGCCACAGCGTTAGATACATTAAATGAATTGCTCCAGCAGGGGAAAGATGCTGCTAAATTAATAGAGGATATGATTTTTTACTTTAGAGATATGCTGCTTTATAAAACGGCACCAAATCTCGAGGGGGTCCTTGAAAAGGTAAAGGTCGACGAAAGTTTCGTGGCGCTGTCAGATCGTGTGACACCTCAGTTTCTGTATGAAACCATTGAAGTCCTGAATAAAAGCCACCAAGAAATGAAATGGACAAATCATCCAAGGATTTTCTTTGAGGTAGCTGTTGTAAAGCTGTGTCAGTCAACAGCAGGATTGACACAAGGCCATGCTGACGCTGATTTAACGGCGCTAACAGATAAAATAAACAGGCTGGAACAGGAACTATCGAGGCTAAGAGCCGAAGGTGTACCAATGTCTCCATCTCATAGCCCTCAAGAAAAAAAGGAAGCGCCTCGACCACAAACGAGTAACAAAAATGGCTATCGTGCTCCTGTCGGCCGAATTCATGAGATTCTAAAAGAAGCGAAACGGACTGAGTTAGAAAAAATTAAAGGCAAATGGGGAGAGCTTCTTGCCCAGTTGAAACAGCAGAATAAGGTGTCTCACGCTGCGTTATTAACGGACAGTGAGCCAGTTGCGGCTGCTTCGCATGCCTTTGTTTTAAAATTCAAATTTGAAATACATTGTAAAATGGTTGCTGAAGATAAAAGCGGTGTTCGGACCAATCTTGAACAACTGCTAGAGTCTATGTTAGGAAAAAGAGTGGAATTAGTTGGCGTTCCTGACGCTCAATGGGGTAAAATAAGAGAAGAATTTTTAAGAGATCATCAGCCGGATGAACAAGCAGATGGTCAGGGAACTTCTACTGAAGAGGATCCATTGATTGCGGAAGCAAAAAAATTAGTAGGAACTGATTTAATTGAAATTAAAGATTAATAAAAATGAAAGAGAGTGGTGTTCATATGCGCGGTGGAATGGGAAATATGCAAAAAATGATGAAACAAATGCAAAAAATGCAAAAGGATATGGCGAAGGCTCAAGAAGAGCTAGCAGAAAAAGTTCTTGAAGGTACAGCTGGTGGCGGTATGGTCACTGTCAAAGTAAATGGACAAAAAGAAGTCGTTGATGTAGCAATTAATGAAGAAGTTGTTGATCCAGAAGATATCGATATGCTTCAAGATCTTGTACTTGCTGCGACAAACGATGCATTGAAAAAAGTCGATGAGCTAACGAATGAAACGATGGGTCAATTCACAAAAGGAATGAACATGCCAGGTTTATTCTAGGAGGAATAACTGAAGATGCAATATCCTGAACCAATATCAAAGCTGATTGACAGCTTTATGAAATTGCCAGGAATCGGACCGAAAACTGCGGTCCGTCTGGCTTTTTTTGTTCTTAGTATGCAGGAAGATGTCGTACTAGATTTTGCTAAGGCGCTTGTAAATGCAAAGCGTAATTTAACTTATTGTTCGGTATGCGGTCATATCACAGACCAAGATCCTTGCTATATTTGTGAAGATACAAGAAGAGATCAATCTGTTATCTGTGTAGTGCAGGATCCAAAAGATGTAATCGCAATGGAAAAAATGAAAGAATACAACGGCTTATATCATGTGCTTCATGGTGCCATTTCGCCAATGGACGGAATTGGCCCAGAGGATATTAAAATTCCTGACCTATTAAAAAGATTGCAAGACGATCAAGTGACAGAGGTGATCCTTGCAACCAATCCAAACATTGAAGGAGAAGCAACAGCCATGTATATCTCCAGATTGTTAAAACCATCAGGAATTAAACTCTCTCGCATTGCTCACGGACTTCCAGTAGGCGGGGATTTAGAGTATGCGGATGAAGTTACACTGTCTAAGGCTCTAGAAGGCAGACGTGAGATGTAGGAAGGAGAAGTACGGTACATGGGTTTTCTTCGCAGAAAATCAATTCGAAAAGAATTCGATGAGAAATTAATTCAACAGCTTTTTAAGCAAAAGGAAGAATGGAACAGACAAAAAAAGCTTGTCGCAAATAGCGTTGAGCCTTCACCGGACATTCTATTCGAATTAAAGCTTGCTCAAGCGAAGTACTTTTTCTATCTGAGAGAAGCGAAAAAGAGGAATTTACGTTTAAACAACTGGAAATAGCAGGTCTATTATACATAGTCCTCTCATATGCTTGTACTATTCATATGAAGAGGAGATGAGAGGATTATGGAACCTGTTATTGTGATCGGGTCAATTTTGCTAGCTGTGCTATTGTTGTTTATGTCAGGTGTGCAGGCGAATCCATTCAAATGGTTAGGGCTTATCGGAGTGAAGTTTATAGCAGGTGCTCTTTTTTTATTTTGCCTCAACCTATTTGGCGAGAGTCTAGGATTACATGTCTCTATTAACCCTGTAACGAGTGGAATTAGTGGTTTATTGGGTATTCCGGGCGTAGCAGCTTTAATCGTTATTGAAAAGTTTATTATTTAATGAAAAATATTATTGACTTTGATTCGATAGGGTGGTAAATTAATATACGTCGCTGATGACGAAGAAACGAAAAAACATAACAATAAAAAAGTTGTTGACACTAACAACTTGGATGTGATAAGATGTTCTAGTCGCTTCTGAAGCGGTAAACAAGTTCTTTGAAAACTAAACAAGACAAAACGTACCTGTTAATTCGAGTTTTTTATAAAAAATCCTATGATACTTCATAGGTAGTCAGTCAAACTGGCGAGGCAGGAAATGATCACATGCTAAGTTCGCTACATCGTGTAGCAACGCATGTGTGATATGCATCCTGCATACCTCGGAGAGTTTGATCCTGGCTCAGGACGAACGCTGGCGGCGTGCCTAATACATGCAAGTCGAGCGGACAGAAGGGAGCTTGCTCCCGGATGTTAGCGGCGGACGGGTGAGTAACACGTGGGTAACCTGCCTGTAAGACTGGGATAACTCCGGGAAACCGGAGCTAATACCGGATAGTTCCTTGAACCGCATGGTTCAAGGATGAAAGACGGTTTCGGCTGTCACTTACAGATGGACCCGCGGCGCATTAGCTAGTTGGTGGGGTAATGGCTCACCAAGGCGACGATGCGTAGCCGACCTGAGAGGGTGATCGGCCACACTGGGACTGAGACACGGCCCAGACTCCTACGGGAGGCAGCAGTAGGGAATCTTCCGCAATGGACGAAAGTCTGACGGAGCAACGCCGCGTGAGTGATGAAGGTTTTCGGATCGTAAAGCTCTGTTGTTAGGGAAGAACAAGTGCGAGAGTAACTGCTCGCACCTTGACGGTACCTAACCAGAAAGCCACGGCTAACTACGTGCCAGCAGCCGCGGTAATACGTAGGTGGCAAGCGTTGTCCGGAATTATTGGGCGTAAAGGGCTCGCAGGCGGTTTCTTAAGTCTGATGTGAAAGCCCCCGGCTCAACCGGGGAGGGTCATTGGAAACTGGGAAACTTGAGTGCAGAAGAGGAGAGTGGAATTCCACGTGTAGCGGTGAAATGCGTAGAGATGTGGAGGAACACCAGTGGCGAAGGCGACTCTCTGGTCTGTAACTGACGCTGAGGAGCGAAAGCGTGGGGAGCGAACAGGATTAGATACCCTGGTAGTCCACGCCGTAAACGATGAGTGCTAAGTGTTAGGGGGTTTCCGCCCCTTAGTGCTGCAGCTAACGCATTAAGCACTCCGCCTGGGGAGTACGGTCGCAAGACTGAAACTCAAAGGAATTGACGGGGGCCCGCACAAGCGGTGGAGCATGTGGTTTAATTCGAAGCAACGCGAAGAACCTTACCAGGTCTTGACATCCTCTGACAACCCTAGAGATAGGGCTTTCCCTTCGGGGACAGAGTGACAGGTGGTGCATGGTTGTCGTCAGCTCGTGTCGTGAGATGTTGGGTTAAGTCCCGCAACGAGCGCAACCCTTGATCTTAGTTGCCAGCATTCAGTTGGGCACTCTAAGGTGACTGCCGGTGACAAACCGGAGGAAGGTGGGGATGACGTCAAATCATCATGCCCCTTATGACCTGGGCTACACACGTGCTACAATGGACAGAACAAAGGGCTGCAAGACCGCAAGGTTTAGCCAATCCCATAAATCTGTTCTCAGTTCGGATCGCAGTCTGCAACTCGACTGCGTGAAGCTGGAATCGCTAGTAATCGCGGATCAGCATGCCGCGGTGAATACGTTCCCGGGCCTTGTACACACCGCCCGTCACACCACGAGAGTTTGCAACACCCGAAGTCGGTGAGGTAACCTTTATGGAGCCAGCCGCCGAAGGTGGGGCAGATGATTGGGGTGAAGTCGTAACAAGGTAGCCGTATCGGAAGGTGCGGCTGGATCACCTCCTTTCTAAGGATATATGGAGCAGCGTGCGTTTTCGTCTTGTTTAGTTTTGAAGGAACTTGCAAAAGATCCTACAACATCATATCTTCGATATGAAAGATGGGCCTGTAGCTCAGCTGGTTAGAGCGCACGCCTGATAAGCGTGAGGTCGGTGGTTCGAGTCCACTCAGGCCCACCATCTTCTATTAAATCGGGGCCTTAGCTCAGCTGGGAGAGCGCCTGCCTTGCACGCAGGAGGTCAGCGGTTCGATCCCGCTAGGCTCCACCAACGTGTTCTTTGAAAACTAGATAACAATAAGTAATACATTCACATTGAATGCAATGCAAAGTTCATCACACATAGTGATTCTTTCTAAAGTAAGAAATGGTTAAGTTAGAAAGGGCGCACGGTGGATGCCTTGGCACTAGGAGCCGATGAAGGACGGGACGAACACCGATATGCTTCGGGGAGCTGTAAGCAAGCTTTGATCCGGAGATTTCCGAATGGGGAAACCCACTGCTCGTAATGGAGTAGTATCCATACTTGAATACATAGAGTATGAGAAGGCATACCCGGGGAACTGAAACATCTAAGTACCCGGAGGAAGAGAAAGCAAATGCGATTCCCTGAGTAGCGGCGAGCGAAACGGGAACAGCCCAAACCAAGAGGCTTGCCTCTTGGGGTTGTAGGACACTCTATACGGAGTTACAAAGGAACGATATAAGCGAAGAGGTCTGGAAAGGCCCGCCAAAGAAGGTAACAGCCCTGTAACTGAAATGTTGTTCTCTCCAGAGTGGATCCTGAGTACGGCGGAACACGTGAAATTCCGTCGGAATCCGGGAGGACCATCTCCCAAGGCTAAATACTCCCTAGTGACCGATAGTGAACCAGTACCGTGAGGGAAAGGTGAAAAGCACCCCGGAAGGGGAGTGAAATAGATCCTGAAACCGTGTGCCTACAAGTAGTCAGAGCCCATTAACGGGTGATGGCGTGCCTTTTGTAGAATGAACCGGCGAGTTACGATCCCGTGCAAGGTTAAGCAGAAGATGCGGAGCCGCAGCGAAAGCGAGTCTGAATAGGGCGCATGAGTACGTGGTCGTAGACCCGAAACCAGGTGATCTACCCATGTCCAGGGTGAAGTTCAGGTAACACTGAATGGAGGCCCGAACCCACGCACGTTGAAAAGTGCGGGGATGAGGTGTGGGTAGGGGTGAAATGCCAATCGAACCTGGAGATAGCTGGTTCTCTCCGAAATAGCTTTAGGGCTAGCCTCAAGGTAAGAGTCTCGGAGGTAGAGCACTGATTGGACTAGGGGCCCCTACCGGGTTACCGAATTCAGTCAAACTCCGAATGCCGATGACTTATCCTTGGGAGTCAGACTGCGAGTGATAAGATCCGTAGTCGAAAGGGAAACAGCCCAGACCGCCAGCTAAGGTCCCAAAGTATACGTTAAGTGGAAAAGGATGTGGAGTTGCTTAGACAACCAGGATGTTGGCTTAGAAGCAGCCACCATTTAAAGAGTGCGTAATAGCTCACTGGTCGAGTGACTCTGCGCCGAAAATGTACCGGGGCTAAACGTATCACCGAAGCTGCGGACTGTTCTTACGAACAGTGGTAGGAGAGCGTTCTAAGGGCTGTGAAGCCAGACCGGAAGGACTGGTGGAGCGCTTAGAAGTGAGAATGCCGGTATGAGTAGCGAAAGACGGGTGAGAATCCCGTCCACCGAATGCCTAAGGTTTCCTGAGGAAGGCTCGTCCGCTCAGGGTTAGTCGGGACCTAAGCCGAGGCCGAAAGGCGTAGGCGATGGACAACAGGTTGATATTCCTGTACCACCTCCTCACCATTTGAGCAATGGGGGGACGCAGGAGGATAGGGTAAGCGCGGTATTGGATATCCGCGTCCAAGCAGTTAGGCTGGGAAATAGGCAAATCCGTTTCCCATAAAGGCTGAGCTGTGATGGCGAGCGAAATTTAGTAGCGAAGTTCCTGATTCCACACTGCCAAGAAAAGCCTCTAGCGAGGTGAGAGGTGCCCGTACCGCAAACCGACACAGGTAGGCGAGGAGAGAATCCTAAGGTGATCGAGAGAACTCTCGTTAAGGAACTCGGCAAAATGACCCCGTAACTTCGGGAGAAGGGGTGCTTCTTAGGGTGTTAAAGCCCCGAGAAGCCGCAGTGAATAGGCCCAGGCGACTGTTTAGCAAAAACACAGGTCTCTGCGAAGCCGTAAGGCGAAGTATAGGGGCTGACGCCTGCCCGGTGCTGGAAGGTTAAGAGGAGCGCTTAGCGTAAGCGAAGGTGCGAATTGAAGCCCCAGTAAACGGCGGCCGTAACTATAACGGTCCTAAGGTAGCGAAATTCCTTGTCGGGTAAGTTCCGACCCGCACGAAAGGCGCAACGATCTGGGCACTGTCTCAACGAGAGACTCGGTGAAATTATAGTACCTGTGAAGATGCAGGTTACCCGCGACAGGACGGAAAGACCCCGTGGAGCTTTACTGCAGCCTGATATTGAATGTTGGTACAGCTTGTACAGGATAGGTAGGAGCCTTGGAAACCGGAGCGCTAGCTTCGGTGGAGGCATCGGTGGGATACTACCCTGGCTGTATTGACCTTCTAACCCGCTGCCCTTATCGGGCAGGGAGACAGTGTCAGGTGGGCAGTTTGACTGGGGCGGTCGCCTCCTAAAATGTAACGGAGGCGCCCAAAGGTTCCCTCAGAATGGTTGGAAATCATTCGCAGAGTGTAAAGGCACAAGGGAGCTTGACTGCGAGACCTACAAGTCGAGCAGGGACGAAAGTCGGGCTTAGTGATCCGGTGGTTCCGCATGGAAGGGCCATCGCTCAACGGATAAAAGCTACCCCGGGGATAACAGGCTTATCTCCCCCAAGAGTCCACATCGACGGGGAGGTTTGGCACCTCGATGTCGGCTCATCGCATCCTGGGGCTGTAGTCGGTCCCAAGGGTTGGGCTGTTCGCCCATTAAAGCGGTACGCGAGCTGGGTTCAGAACGTCGTGAGACAGTTCGGTCCCTATCCGTCGCGGGCGCAGGAAATTTGAGAGGAGCTGTCCTTAGTACGAGAGGACCGGGATGGACGCACCGCTGGTGTACCAGTTGTTCTGCCAAGGGCATCGCTGGGTAGCTATGTGCGGACGGGATAAGTGCTGAAAGCATCTAAGCATGAAGCCCCCCTCAAGATGAGATTTCCCATTCCGCAAGGAAGTAAGATCCCTGAAAGATGATCAGGTTGATAGGTCTGAGGTGGAAGCGTGGTGACACGTGGAGCTGACAGATACTAATAGATCGAGGACTTAACCTATATTCTAATGTGAAGCATGAACATTGTTATCTAGTTTTGAGAGAACATTCTCTCCATCAGGTTTGGTGGCGATAGCGAAGAGGTCACACCCGTTCCCATACCGAACACGGAAGTTAAGCTCTTCAGCGCCGATGGTAGTTGGGGGTTTCCCCCTGTGAGAGTAGGACGCCGCCAAGCTTCTATAAGGATCAGTTCCAGTCGGAACTGGTCTTTTTTGTTTTTTTAAGAAAAGGAACAAACACTCGATCTGACATGGATACATATACTAAACTACCATCTAAAACATTCTTAATTTTGTATACAATTGAAAGCGCTAGGGCATACTGAAGCTATAAGTGGAGGTGTCACAATGAGCAAAAAAGAGCGAGAAGCGATTTGTTTGATTTGTGAAGAGAAAAAAACAAAGGGAATTTATTTATATCATCAGTTTTTGTGCCGAGAATGTGAGAGAAAGTTAATTTCTACATCGACCTCGGATCCTAGCTATGCTGATTATGTTAGAAAGCTAAAAAATCTTCATACGCCGCCTTTGTATTCATAGACCATTAGATGGTCTTTTTTTATGAGCTATGGAGGATTGGGCCTGTTTTTTGGAACTTAGTTTGGACATCATCCGTAATTAATAATAAGATAAACAGAGAGCCTGATTATTCATAGGAGTCGATGAACATGAAATCAATCTTTTATACATTTATATGGGCCATCCTCTCTACTTTTTTTTCGCTTGTGATTTTAACCGTCAGTATTGGGGTTTTCCATCATCATGTTGGATTATCGATACTGTATGCGATGGTGGGGTGGGGCGTGATGTTTGCAGGGAGCAGATGGATTGCTTTCCAGTTGTTTTTAAAGAAACACGGACTGTCTCGTAGTGATTATGTATATATCAAACAGCATTTAAAAGAAGCAGGACAAAAGCTCGTACGTTTAAAGAAGGCTTTATTTGCTGTGAAGAACGTACAGACGATCAAACATAATTATGAAATTCTCCGACTTGCACGGCGAATCTATACGATTACAAAAAAAGAGCCGACCCGATTTTATGATGCACAGCGTTTTTATTTTGAAAGCTTGGATTCTGTCGTTGAACTAACTGAAAAATATGCACTATTGTATAATCAGCCTGATCGCAGTCATGAGCTGGAAATGACACTCAGTCAAACTCGAGTGACGCTGACAGAACTGCAAAAGCAATTGACGAATGATTTGCAGCAAGTATTAGGAAGAGACATAGAAGCCCTTCATATTGAGCTTGAAGTGGCAGATAAGATGATAAAGAAATAATGAAAGGAGTCAAACGTAATGAAACCAGAAGATCACATCCCAACATCATCTGCTTCCACTACAGATCTTCAGTTTCAGGTGTTTGATACCTTATCTGATGAGGAGAAACAAGAAGCCTTGCAGCGTGCTGAGCAGATCCCTGACAATCCGCAAAAGCTGCTTTTCTATGGTACACGTGTGCAGGAACGATTATTGGAACAATCACAACAAATGATGAAATATGTTGAGAAAAAAGATATCGATCAAATAGGAGACGTGCTTGAGGCCTTTTTGCACCAGCTACATGTAGTAGAACCGGAGGACTTACTGCCAAAGAAGCAGGGCTTTTTTTCGACGTTATTTCGGCGGGAGAAGCGTTCTACTCAGGAAATCATCTCGCGTTTTCAACATGCAAAATCACAGATCGAGAGATTATCAGCAAGGCTTCGTTACGCAAAAGGCGGATTAATTTCGGATCATATGTTATTAGAGCGTTTATTTGAAGAAAATCAAACTTTTTTCCAAGAGATGACACTGCAGGTTGCAGCAGTTGAAGCGAAAATGACCACTTTAGAGAAGCAGATCATATCAGAAGCGGAGCAGATTGGTAATCGGACTATAGAGGAGCAATTGATGAGTCAGGAAGTCAATGCAGAAGAATATATGGAGAGGTTGAAAGAACGGAAATATGATTTGCTGCTAAGCCGGCAAATTGCGCTGCAATGTAATGCCCAAATTCGAATGATCCAGCATACGAATCATACATTGGCCAATCACATTCAATCAACAGTTTCTGCATCTATTCCTCTATGGATTAACCAAATGTCGATTGCATTAACGCATATTCAACAGCGTGCCAATTCAGCTCTTGAGAATCGAATCCAAAAAACATATGAAAAGGTATCAAAGCAGCAGGGGGAGCTTCTTGAAGAGGCAGCTTTTGCACCTATAGATACGTTGAAAAAGGTTCAACGCCAATTAGCTGAAACCTTACAGGAAACGTTACAGGTGAAAGAGCATGGAAGCCAAGAGCGAGCCCAATTGAAAAACAGTATGTATGAGGCAGAACAGCAGCTGGCAAATCACCAGCCAATAAAGGAATGAGAATCCATCTTTCGGTTCCCTTGTATGAACGTTATAATAGACATAAGATATCGTTAAAGTGAAAAGGGTCGATTTGTTTGAAAACACCTTTATATACAGCATTAGCACAACATGCGGAAAAGAAACCTTATTCTTTCCACGTTCCAGGACATCACAATGGAGATGTCTTTTTTGATGAGGCACGGACTTATTATGACTCAATTCTTCAGCTGGATGTAACAGAACTTGAAGGGTTAGATGATCTCCATCATCCAACTGGTGTGATTCAAGAGGCTGAACATTTATTGGCAAAGCTATATGGTTCAGATCATAGCTTTTTTCTTGTGAATGGGACAACTGTCGGAAATTTAGCGATGGTGATGGCAGCCTGTCGTGCGGGAGATGAGATTTTCGTCCAGCGAAATTGTCATAAGTCTGTTTACCATGCGATTGAGCTTGCAGGAGCAACGCCTATTATGGTAGAAGCTGAGGTAGATCCACACCTGCATGTTCCAACACATGTGACGGATGAAACAGTCAAAAAAGCCATTGCCAAACATCCTAATTGCAGGGCGATCGTTTTGACTTATCCAAACTACTACGGACATGCAGCTGATTTATCAAAGCTGATTGACATGTGCCACGAAGCAGGCATGATCGTTTTAGTTGATGAGGCACATGGGGCACATTTTGTATTAGGCGGCGCTTTTCCTCCATCTGCTCTTTCCTATGGAGCTGACGTGGTGGTACAATCAGCACATAAAACCCTTCCGGCCATGACGATGGGATCCTACCTTCATCTACAGGGAGGGCGAATGGATGCCAAACGTTTGAAAACATTCCTCACGATGCTTCAAAGCAGTTCTCCATCCTATCCAATTATGGCCTCATTAGATGTGGCAAGGGCCTATGTCGAGGAGATCAAGAAAAAAGGGATTTTGGATGGAATCATGAAAGGGCTGGCAGAGCTGAAAAATGAGTTCAATCGTATACCTCAGCTTGAAGTGGTCGAGTCTGAATTGCTTTCTAACGATCCATTAAAATGTGTGATTCGATCAACAAAAGGACTGACTGGTTATGAACTAAAACGAGTACTTGAATCAGTGGAGGTTCACCCAGAGCTTGCGGACGAACATCAGGTTTTACTTGTCTTTGGTTTAGAACAGAAGAAGGATATCCCTTTTAAACGGATAGAGCAGGCCCTTAATCAAAGCAATTCATTGCTCAAAGGAAAAGATCATTTCCAAAGAGAATCGCTGGCTGATGACAACGAGGAGCATAGACAGGATATAGAAGCCGTCCCATTTGAACATGCAGCAGGACGGGTTAGTGCAGAATCGGTGATTCCATATCCACCGGGTATTCCTTTGATCGTTAAGGGAGAGCGTATTGAAATCGATCAGATTGCGGCTTTAAGCCGTTTGCTTGGACATCAGGTTCATGTTCAAGCCAGTCAGGTGATTCATCAGAGAAAATTATATGTTTATATAGAAGAGGAGACACTATGAGCGGTATGTTTATTACGTTTGAAGGGCCAGAGGGTGCTGGAAAAACGACAGTGATTCGAAAAGTGTATGAAGAAATGGAACGCCAAGGATATGCAGTGATGGCGACACGTGAGCCTGGCGGCATTGACATAGCAGAGCAGATTCGTGAAGTCATTTTAAATGAAAAAAACACAAAAATGGATGCGAAAACAGAAGCTTTGCTGTATGCAGCCGCAAGAAGGCAGCATTTGGCTGAGAAGGTAGAACCGGCATTACAGCGCGGGCAGACGGTTTTATGTGATCGTTTTGTCGATAGCTCCCTTGCTTATCAAGGCTATGCGAGAGGGCTTGGGATTGAAGAAGTAAAGTCAATTAACGACTTTGCTATCAATGGCACGATGCCGCAAATGACCATTTATTTTTCAATTACACCTGAGGAAGGGCTAAAGCGAATTGATGCCAACCAGGGAAGAGAAAAGAATCGATTAGACATGGAGACGCTGAATTTCCACCAGCTTGTCAGAGAAGGCTATGAACTGCTTATTGCACAATCGCCAGAACGATTCCGTGTAGTGGATGCGTCTCAGCCGATGCAGGCTGTCTATGAAGAAGTCCTTCAATTGATTCAGGACACATTAAAGCAAAATCAAATATGACCTAATTCCCAATCGTTGTTATAATATAGAGGAAGACATCGGCATGTCATCTGTGCCTAAAATAAAGGAGGCCAATCAAATGAAATTAATTGTTGCCGTTGTACAGGACCAAGATAGCAGCAAGTTGTTGAAAATATTGACTGAACATCATTTCGGCGTGACAAAATTAGCTTCAACTGGTGGGTTTTTAAAGTCTGGGAATACGACTTTTATTATTGGTTGTGATGATGTCCGGGTGGATAAAGCATTACAGCTTATAAAAGAAAATTGCCGTAAACGTGATCAAATGATCGCGCCTGTCTCCCCAATGGGCGGAAATGCAGATTCATACGTACCATACCCTGTTGAGGTTGAAGTTGGCGGAGCTACTGTTTTTATTCTGCCAGTTGAACAATTTCATCAATTTTAAGGATGGGTTGCTGTGAAAATTAATCAAGATATGCGGCTGCGTTTAGAAAAGCGTGAACTTCAAGCGATGAAAGGAAGCCAGACATCTGCCTCCTTTAAAGCTTCGATGGAAACGCAAAGCGGCAAACTGCGCTTAGAACAGCTGACGGTCATGCTGAGTGATATCGAAGTGTTCGGAAAAAAGCTCGCAAAGTCACGAAACCTAAAGGATTTGGCTAGGTTTAAAGGACTGGTGAAGCGCTTTGTGAAAGAGACAGTCGATAATGGACTAAATATAGAAACATCAAGGAGCTTTGACATTTATGGCAACACACGTACACTTGCTTTGGTCAAAGCCTTAGATGAAAAGCTGATTGAATTAACCGAGGAAATGATGGATCAAGAGAAACCATCTATTGATTTGCTTGAACGTATTGGAGAAATAAAAGGTTTATTGATTAACCTTTACACATAGAGAGTGATAACATGGCAATTAGCTGGGATGACATGAATGATTTGCAGCCGCGCGTCATGCGGCTGATTTTTAATAGTATTGATAAAGACCGACTTGCGCACGCCTACTTATTTGAAGGAAAAAAAGGAACCGGAAAACTGGATGCAGCGATGCTTTTGGCTAAGAGCTTTTTTTGTTTGGAATCAGGAGTGAAACCATGTGAATCCTGTCAAAACTGCAAAAGGATTGCATCAGGAAACCATCCCGATTTACATCTTGTGCAGCCCGATGGCCAATCAATTAAAAAGGCGCAAGTGCAGGCATTGCAAGAGGAATTTACAAAAGCAGGTGTAGAATCTCACCGGAAAATGTATATTATTCTTCATGCGGACAAAATGACGGTCAATGCCGCGAACAGTTTATTGAAGTTCCTAGAGGAGCCTAATCGGGAAACGATGGCGGTTTTAATCACTGAGCAATCGCATAAAATGCTGGATACGATTATTTCAAGATGTCAGATGCTCAGCTTTCAGCCGCTGCAGCCACAATCCTTAGAGCAGCAGCTTTTACAAGAAGGCGTATCTCAGCATCTCGCAAGGCTTTTGTCGAATTTAACCAATAATTTAGCAGAAGCACTCGAATTAAGTCGAAATGATCAGTTTGCAGAGTCTAGAGCGAAAGTGATAAAATTGTATGAAGTCTTACACCAGCGAAAAGAACATGCATTTTTTTATATACAGGATCAATGGATGCCTTTTTTCAAAGAGAAAGACCTTCAAGAAACAGGTCTGGATATGCTTTTATTTATATATCGTGATGTATTGTCGATTCAAATAGGAAATGAAGATAAAGTCATTTATCAAGACTTATTCCAGACAATGAAGCAGCATGCGCTGCATTCCACACAGCAGATGGTGACCAGCCAGATCCTTGCTGTATTAGAAGCGAAAAAGAGACTTCAATCCAACGTGAATGCCCAAGGGCTGATGGAGCAATTGGTGTTGATGTTGCAGGAGGGATAAGCTTGTACAACGTAATTGGTGTTCGCTTTAAAAAAGCGGGCAAAATCTATTATTTCGATCCTAATGGATTTCATATAGAAAATGATAGTTGTGTCATTGTAGAAACGGTCAGAGGGGTTGAGTACGGACAAGTGGTCATCGCCAACAAAAAAGTAGATGAACACGATGTGGTTCTCCCTCTGCGTAAAGTCATTCGTGTAGCAGACGAACGAGACCGGCTCATCGTTGAGGAAAACAAAGAAGCAGCGATGACAGCCTTTGATACATGTCTTCAGAAGGTAAGTGAACATGGGCTAGAAATGAAATTGGTTGATGTTGAATTTACATTTGACCGAAACAAGGTCATCTTCTACTTCACAGCAGATGGCAGAGTTGATTTCCGTGAGCTAGTGAAGGATCTTGCATCAATCTTCAAAACGAGAATTGAACTTCGCCAGATTGGCGTAAGAGACGAGGCAAAAATGCTTGGCGGTATTGGTCCTTGCGGGCGAATGCTTTGCTGTTCGACATTCTTAGGAGACTTTGAACCAGTGTCTATTAAGATGGCAAAGGATCAAAACCTGTCGTTAAATCCGACAAAAATTTCAGGACTATGCGGCCGTTTGATGTGCTGCTTGAAATATGAGAATGATGAGTATGAAACAGCGAAGGAACAATTACCGGATATCGGTGAAACGATTCAGACGTCTAATGGCTCTGCAAAGGTAGTAGGGCTCAATATTTTAGAACGAATTTTGCAAGTTGAATTAACCGGGCAAGAAAAAGTGATAGAATATACATGGGAAGAATTATTACAAGAAGGCGTTGTATCTGCACAAACAACTGAGTAACGAGGTGTGCCACCTTGGATAAAAAGGAACTATTTGATACGGTGATTAATTTAGAAGAACAAATCGGTTCTCTTTATCGCCAGTTAGGTGATTTGAAAAATCATATCGGTGAAGTGATTGAAGAAAATCATCAGCTGCAGATGGAGAATCAGCACTTGCGTGAACGTCTGGATCAGTCCGATCGAGACAAATCGTCTGAGGCAGAGAATGATTCTGCCCAGAAGCCAAGTCATTCTGATATAGGAGAAGGTCATGATAACCTGGCCCGGTTATATCAGGAGGGCTTCCATATTTGTAATGTACATTATGGGAGCATTCGTAAAGAGGGAGACTGTTTGTTCTGTCTGTCATTTTTAAATAAAAAATGAGAAAAGGCTTCCGCTGAATCGGGAGCCTTTTTCACAGGAAAAGAAAGGATACATCATGGTTTCGTTAAGAGAAGATGAACGTTTAGATTACCTGCTCGCCGAAGATATGAAGATTATTCAAAGTAAAACGGTGTTTGCCTTTTCATTGGACGCGGTGTTATTAGCTAAATTTGCGTATGTGCCAATCCAAAAAGGAGAGATCATTGATCTTTGTACCGGAAATGGCATCGTGCCATTACTGCTTTCAACTCGATCTAAGGCCTCGATTACGGGTGTTGAAATTCAAGAACGGCTGTTTGATATGGCAAAAAGAAGTGTGGAGTATAATCAACTTGCGCACCAGATCGAATTGATTCATGGTGATTTGAATGATATGCCGGAACGCTACGGCAACCATAAAGTTGATGTGATTACATGTAATCCGCCATATTTTAAAACACCTTCTAAGGATGAAATCAATGAAAATGAATATTTGGCGATTGCACGGCATGAAATTCATTGTACATTAGAAGATGTTATTCGTGTTTCTTCCACGCTGCTAAAGCAAGGGGGGAAATTGGCGATGGTTCATCGACCAGGACGGCTGCTTGAGATTGTGGAATTAATGAAAAAATACCGAATTGAACCGAAACGAATTCAATTTGTTTATCCCAAACAAGGGAAAGAAGCCAATACCATTTTGGTAGAAGGCATAAAAGATGGAAAACCAGATCTGAAAATTCTCCCGCCTCTTTTTGTTTATGGGGAAGACCAGGAGTATACAGATGAAATCAGGACGATACTGTATGGAGAAGCATAATCATTACTTCTATGTATTAAAATGTGCAGATGGCAGCCTGTATGCGGGTTATACAAATGATTTACAAAAGAGATTGATGACCCACAATAGTGGAAAGGGAGCAAAGTATACAAGAGCGAGACGGCCGGTTGAGCTTTTTTATCATGAATGTTTTGCAACCAAAAGAGAAGCCATGCAGCAAGAATATCGTTTCAAAACGTGGACGCGGAAAAAGAAAGACATTTATATAGAAGAAATGCGAATGGAAAAGGAGGCGGCACATGAAAAAGACACAGAAAAGCTTTGATGGTCAATCTGGCATGGGTATTCTTTATCTTGTCCCAACCCCGATCGGAAATCTAGAAGATATGACGTTCCGAGCGATACAAACATTAAAAGATGTAGACTATATTGCCGCAGAAGATACAAGGCAAACAAAAAAGCTTTGTCATGTATACGAAATTGATACACCCTTAACCAGTTATCATGAGCATAACAAAGACAGCAGCGGCCACAAGTTAATCGAATGGCTAAAAGAAGGGAAAAGTATCGCACTCGTGAGTGATGCCGGTTTACCGACGATTTCAGATCCAGGGGCTGAAGTGGTTCGAGATTTTACTAGCATCGGAGGCTATGTCATTCCGTTACCTGGCGCAAATGCTGCACTAACGGCACTCATTGCATCAGGAATCGCACCTCAGCCATTTTTCTTTTATGGTTTTCTCGACCGTCAAAAAAAAGAAAAGAAAAAGCAGCTTGAAGCCTTGAAAAAACGTCAAGAAACGATCATTTTCTATGAAGCGCCCCATCGGTTAAAAGAAACGCTGACTTTAATGAAGGAAGTGTGGGGGAATCGGAACATCGCGATTACGAGAGAACTGACGAAAAAATTCGAAGAGTTTATTCGTGGGGATTTAGAATCTGTGCTGACATGGGCTGCGGAGAATCAAATTCGAGGTGAGTTCTGTCTTGTGGTACAAGGAAATGATCAAGCTGAAGAAGAGCTGAATGAAGAAGCTTGGTGGACGTCCTTATCTGAAAAAGAACATGTGATCCATTACATAGAGGAAGGATTAACGTCGAAGGAAGCCATTAAACGTACAGCTGTCGAACGTGGTGTGCCAAAGCGCACGATATACGATGCCTATCATATTGAACAATAAAGAAAGGTTCTTGCAAACGGTGCAAGAACCTTTTTATATGAACCTTATTTTTGTGATTGAAGTTGGTTTTGGATTTCGTTAATGATTTGCTCTGCACCTTCACGGCTAAGAACTAATTTACCATTAGCAAGCTTAAGGTTATCGTCTGATACTTCACCTGTTACTTGGCAAGTCATGTTTGGTTTATATTTTTTTAAGATAATTTTTTCATCATCAACATAAATTTCCAAAGCGTCTTTTTCAGCGATTCCTAGCGTACGGCGAAGTTCGATTGGAATCACCACGCGTCCTAATTCGTCAACTTTACGTACAATACCTGTAGATTTCATCTTCATTCTCCTCCCAAAAAGTTCTTATTCTTAAAATAATATTATCTTCGTCATTATTCGACAAATTCCTTACATTCCTAGCATAACAAGGTTTCCATAAATCGTCAATCATTTTGTTTACTATTGTTTGTAAAATATGACTCTTAAAGTCAAAAGACCTTGAAACTACTGGTGTATAAGGATTTTGTAGGCTTTTCCTATGAAAATATAAGAAATGACGAGATCAGATTAACAAGACTTTTGCCCTAATTTAGCCAATTGTAAATCTGGAAATAGATTTCATACGACAATATTCGACAAAATGTCGACGGGTTTGTCGTTTTTTTCGAAAAACTCATCTTTTTCGATCATTTCAGCTTGTTCTATGTATATATGCTTGATCTTAAAGGCTAAGATGGTATCATAGAGAAAGCACAAGTGCAAAATTGAATGAATTGATCTGACACATTTTCATGTAATGATGATAACCGCTCTCGTCCATTGGGCGGGAGTTTTTGACATTTACACACACGCAGGAGGTTCCGACATGCCGGAAAAGAAAAAAACGTTTTATCTGACAACACCTATTTACTATCCGAGCGGAAAATTACATATTGGACATGCTTATACGACAGTAGCAGGAGATGCTATGGCTCGTTATAAACGTCTTCAAGGCTATGATGTGATGTATTTAACAGGTACAGATGAGCACGGACAAAAAATTCAGCAAAAAGCTGAAGAACAAAATATCACACCGATCGAGTATTTAGATCCAGTCGTTGAAGACATTAAATCATTATGGAAGAAACTCGACATTTCGAATGATGACTTCATCCGTACAACAGAAAAAAGACATACGAAAATCATTGAGCAAGTCTTCCAAAAACTGCTCGATCAAGGCGATATTTATTTAGATCAATATGAGGGCTGGTACAGTATTCCTGATGAGACATTCTATACAGAAACACAGCTCGTTGATGTTGAGCGTAATGAGGAAGGGGAAGTCATTGGCGGGAAAAGCCCTGACAGCGGCCACCCCGTTGAATTAATTAAAGAGGAATCCTATTTCTTCCGTATGAGTAAGTATGCGGATCGTTTGCTCGATTATTACGAAAAGAATCCATCGTTTATTCAGCCTGAATCAAGAAAGAATGAAATGATTAATAACTTCATTAAACCAGGTTTAGAGGATTTAGCAGTATCAAGAACAACCTTTGATTGGGGAATTAAAGTTCCTAACAATCCAAAGCACGTCATTTATGTATGGATTGATGCGTTATTCAACTATTTAACTGCGATTGGCTATGGAACAGATCAAGATGAAAAATATAAAAAATATTGGCCTGCCAACGTACATCTCGTAGGAAAAGAAATTGTACGCTTCCATACGATTTATTGGCCGATTATGTTGATGGCATTAGATCTGCCTCTGCCGAAACAAATTTTCGCACACGGCTGGCTGCTCATGAAAGATGGCAAAATGTCTAAATCAAAAGGGAATGTGGTAGATCCGGTCACATTAATTGATCGCTATGGCCTCGATGCCCTTCGTTATTACCTGCTTCGCGAAGTACCATTTGGTGCAGATGGTGTGTTTACACCAGAAGGATTCGTGGAACGTGTAAACTATGACCTTGCCAATGATTTAGGTAACTTGCTTAATCGTACAGTTGCGATGGTCCAAAAATATTTTGACGGCACATTAAGCAGCTATAAAGGCCCTGTTAATGAGTTCGATGAAGAGCTGAAAGCAGTAGCTGAACAAACAGTCAAAGCCTATGAAGAAGCGATGGAAAATCTTGAATTCTCTGTGGCTCTTTCAAATGTTTGGACATTAATCAGCAGAACCAATAAATATATTGATCAAACAGCTCCGTGGGTGCTGGCAAAGGATGAAACAAAACGAAAAGAATTGCATTCTGTTATGTATCATTTAGCAGAATCACTTCGAATCACTGCAGTACTCTTAACGCCGTTCCTAACGAAAACACCTGAGAAAATCTTCTTCCAGCTTGGAATTGAAGAAGATAAGCTCAAAAGCTGGGATAGTATATTATCATTTGGTGCGATTCAACAAGCAACGGTACAAAAGGGAGAGCCTTTGTTCCCGCGTTTAGAGGTTGAAGAAGAAGTAGCCTACATTAAAGAAAAAATGCAGGGAAGTGCACCTAAGGTAGAAGAAGAGAAAGTGGAAATCGAAGAAACGGAATTACCTGAGCTGGGAGCAGAAATTGCATTTGATGATTTCTCAAAAGTTGATCTTCGAGTTGCACAGGTATTGGAAGCAGCCCCAGTGAAAAAAGCCGATCGTCTTTTAAAGCTTCAGCTTGATTTTGGATTTGAAAAAAGACAAATCGTCTCTGGGATTGCCAAGCACTATCAACCAGAAGAATTAGTAGGGAAAAAGCTCGTTTGCGTAGCAAATCTTACCCCAGTTAAACTCAGAGGGGAAATTTCCCAGGGAATGATTTTAACTGGAGAAACAGGCGGGAAATTGCAGGTTCTTGAAGTAGATCAAACTCTAGCAAATGGAACAAAAATTTTATAAATCAACAAAGGTGTTCCACGTGTAACATTTCGTCGAACACCTTTTGTTTTTTAGCAGAATTGTCGAAAGGAGCAATCAACCATGTTATTTGATACACATGCCCACTTGAATGCAGAACAATACAATGAAGACTTAGAACAGGTGATCGAAAGAGCGAAAAGCGAAAAAGTTGAGAAAATCGTGGTGGTAGGGTTTGACCGCCCAACAATTACGAGAGCGATGGAATTGATTGAAGAGTATGATTTCATATATGCAGCTATCGGCTGGCATCCAGTCGATGCTATTGATATGACAGATGAGGATTTGGCTTGGATCAAAGATTTATCTCAACACGAAAAAGTGGTTGCGATTGGTGAAATGGGTCTGGATTACTATTGGGACAAGTCGCCAAAAGATGTGCAAAAGGAAGTCTTTAGACGCCAAATTGCTCTTGCGAAGGAAGTGAATCTTCCAATCGTTATTCATAATCGTGACGCAACGGAAGATGTCGTGACGATTTTAAAGGAAGAGGGAGCAGCTGAAGTTGGAGGTATTATGCACTGCTTTACTGGCAGTCTAGAAACTGCAAAAGCGTGTATGGAGATGAACTTTTATATTTCATTCGGTGGACCCGTGACATTTAAAAATGCCAAAAAGCCAAAGGAAGTTGTAAAGGAGATACCGAGTGACAAGCTTTTGATTGAAACAGACTGCCCATACTTAACGCCAGTGCCATTTAGAGGGAAACGTAATGAGCCAAGTTATGTCAAATATATTGCAGAACAGATTGCGGAGCTGAGAGAAATCAGCTTTGAAGAGCTTGCTGAATTGACAACAATAAATGCAAAAAAAGTTTTCCGTATAAACTGACAGTATATGATGTCAATCCTTGTTTAAGCTTGTCCAATTGTGAAACATAACGAAAAAGTTCTACACGTTTGCGCCTCCTCATAGGATAAGTTGTCGATAAGTCTTTCTTCCCTTCCTTCCATAAATCTCCCATAATAGGTTTACAATCGAGCATTTTTGTACAGTGGGTGGAAGGGTTGACAGGTTTTGAGATACTCTATATAATCTCTCCGAGGAGAAGGAGGCGTTTTTCATCGTACAAAAAATGAAAAATCTGTTTTCTGTGAAGCTAGGAAAAGGCAAGATTTTATTACTCGTTGTTTGCTTGCTTTTAGCTGGAACTGGAACGGCTTACGGTGCGCATGAGCTCACTAAGCAGTCTATTACCATTTCAATCAATGGTAAAGAGAAGACAATTCGTACACATGAAGAGACAGTAGCTCAGCTGCTTTCAGACCTTGGCATAAGGACCAAGGCGGAGGATCATATCTCTCCAAGTCTAAATACAAAGATTCAAGACAACATGAACATTGTGTATGATGCGGCTATACCGGTTCATCTGACCCTAGACGGGAAAGAGAAAACGATATGGACAACAGATCAGACGGTTGGAGCATTATTGAAGAATGAGAAAATAGATATTGGGAAGCACGATCAAGTAACTCCAGGAAAGAATGACAAGTTAACAAAGGATATGAATCTTGTGATTCAGCAGGCCTTCCAGGTCAGCTTAAATGATGGAGGAAAAGATAAAAAAGTGTGGACCACTTCGACTACGGTCGCTGACTTTTTAAAGCAACAAGAGCTAAAGCTCAAGAAGCACGATAAGATCAAGCCTGCGTTACATAGTAACCTTTCTAAAAAGAGCGCAGATATAAAGATCACTCGGGTGGAAAAAGTCACCGATGTAGTGGAAGAGAAAATTGCTTTTGATACCAAACATAAAAAGGATCATTCTCTTGAAAAAGGGAAAGAGAAGGTACTTAAAAAAGGTGAAGAAGGTAAATTGAAGAAGCACTATGCCATTGTGAAAGAAAACGGCAAAGTGGTGTCTAAAGAATTGATTAAAGAAGTGACCGAAAAAGATAGTAAGGACCGATTAGTGGCTATTGGTACACAAGTGGCCAAAAAGGAGCCTACAGCGTCCCCTGCGGTTTCACGAAGCAATGAATCGTCAGGAAAAGAATTTTATGTGGCGTCAACAGCCTATACAGCGAGCTGTGCTGGATGTACGGGCAGAACGTCTACAGGCTTTAATTTAAAAGCAAATCCAGGTGCAAAGGTTATAGCAGTTGATCCGAGTGTCATTCCGCTGGGCTCAAAAGTGTATGTGGAAGGCTATGGATATGCCGTTGCATCAGACACTGGATCTGCTATAAAAGGGAATAAAATTGATGTGTTCGTCCCAAGTAAGTCGGCAGCTTATCAATGGGGAAATAAACGAGTGAAGATTAGAGTACTCAAATAAACACATCAAATCATTTATATGAACAGAGGGCTTTGCGCACCCTCTGTTTTTTTGGTTATAATAGAAGCACTGTTTTCTAATTAATTAGACGCAAAAGCAGCATGAAAGGTTTCGTTTTTTTAACCAAAAAATGTAGATTGTTTTTGCAAGCGGAGGAATACATGAAAATCAAAGAAATCATTGTGGTGGAGGGTCGTGATGACACTGCCAGAGTGAAGATGGCGGTTGATGCAGATACGATCGAAACAAACGGATCCGCCATTGGCGATACAGTCATTCAACAAGTGCGTCTTGCGCAGGAGACGAGAGGGGTCATTATTTTAACAGATCCTGATTTTCCTGGTGAGAAGATCCGTAAAACCATCGCAGAGGCAGTTCCTGGCTGTAAGCACGCTTTTTTGCCAAAACATCTTGCGAAGGCGAAGCGGGATAAAGGAATTGGTGTCGAGCATGCTTCCCTGGACAGTATTCGGGAATGTCTTGCCCATGTCCATGAAGAAATGGAAGAATCGGAAAGTGACATTACATTAGACGACTTATTTGACGCAGGCCTTATCGGAGGCGAAGCATCGAAACGCCGCCGCGAACGACTAGGAGTGCTTTTAAATATAGGATACACCAATGCGAAGCAGCTGCAAAAGCGCCTTCACATGTTCCAAATAACCAAACATGATTTTATTGCGGCCTTAAAGACCGTCATGCAGGAGGAAGCCGATGAATAAAGATATTGCGACACCCGTCAGAACGAAGGAAATACTGAAGAAGTACGGTTTCTCTTTTAAAAAGAGCTTAGGGCAGAACTTCTTAATTGATACAAATATTTTAGATCGCATTGTCGATCACGCAGAGGTTACAGATGAGACCGGCGTCATTGAAATTGGGCCTGGTATCGGCGCATTGACAGAGCAGCTCGCTAAACGTGCAAAGAAAGTCACCGCTTTTGAAATCGATCAGCGTTTATTGCCTATTTTAAACGATACGCTTTCTCCATATGATAATGTCACGATCATTCATCAAGATGTATTAAAGGCGGATGTGAGAAAGGTCATCGAGGAAAATTTTGCTGACTGTAAAGAAGTGATGGTCGTAGCCAACCTTCCATATTATGTGACAACACCGATTATTATGAAATTGCTTGAAGAAAACCTTCCATTGAAAGGGATTGTGGTCATGCTGCAAAAAGAAGTAGCAGATCGTATGGCAGCTGTCCCTTCATCTAAGGAATACAATTCACTGTCTATCGCAGTTCAATTTTACACAGAAGCAAAAACGGTGATGGTTGTGCCTAAAACGGTTTTTGTTCCTCAGCCAAATGTCGATTCGGCTGTGATTAAGCTGACTGTTCGTGAAACGCCTGCTGTCTCAGTAGAAAATGATGCGTTTTTCTTTCAATTGATCCGAGCGAGCTTTGGCCAGCGCCGGAAAACATTGATGAATAATTTGATGAATAATCTACCTGATGGAAAAAAACATAAAGCGATCATCGAAGAAGCACTTCAAACAGCAGATATTGATGGAAAGCGCCGCGGAGAATCATTATCCATTGAGGAATTTGCCCGTTTGTCGAATGTTTTACAAAAAGCCCTTTCGTAAGGGCTTTTTTCTTTTGTTTTTCACCACTTCAACTGTTCGGGCATAGGCTAGAAAGAACAGCACATATGAAAGACGACCATGTGTAGTGCAAGACGATACCAACAGGATATGAGCCTGATTGTGGAGTGAACAGCATGCAATTTCAAATAGGAGATATGGTGACGAGGGCATCCTATCAAATGGATATTATGTTTCGAATCATACGAATTGATGAGACAGATCAGCACGAAGCCACTGCCATATTGCATGGGAATGAAGTAAGGCTGATTGCTGATGCTAAGATGTCGGATCTCGTCTTGATTCAAAAAGAGGAGCAGCTGACAAGGGAGAAGGACGACGAACGGAAAATTAACGAATCGCTCGACTTACTAAGACAGGATTATCAGCTGCTGCGTGAAAAACAAGAGTATTATACTTCTGGACAATATCAGCATCAGGAGCAGTATTTTCACATGCCTGGAAGGGTCCTTCATTTAGATGGAGATGCTTCATACTTAAAGAAATGCTTAGATGTATATGAACGAATTGGTGTGCCTGTATATGGAGTGCATTGCCATGAGAAGAAAATGCCAAGCGTGATCGATTCGTTACTTGATCAATATCGGCCTGATATTTTGGTCATTACAGGGCATGATGCGTATTCCAAGCAAAAGGGCGGCGTAAATGATATCGGTGCCTATCGCCATTCTCGTCATTTCGTTGAGACGGTTCAAAAAGCAAGAAAGAAAATTCCTCATTTAGATCAGCTTGTGATCTTTGCAGGCGCCTGTCAATCTCATTTCGAATCATTGATCCAAGCAGGTGCCAATTTTGCAAGCTCACCTTCACGTGTGAACATCCATGCGCTCGATCCCGTCTATATCGTTGCGAAGATCAGCTTCACTCCATTTGTAGATCGAATCAACGTATGGGATGTGCTTCGTAATACATTAACAAGAGAAAAAGGTCTCGGAGGCATCGAGACGAAGGGTGTTTTAAGGGTAGGTATGCCATATAAAAAAGACCATGAATCGACATAACCCGACTGATTTCAGTCTGGTTTTTTTTATGTGTAAAAAGAAATTTCAAACGGATACATATTTCACCGGAATTTGAGAAAAATAGGGAGGAGAAAAGGTAGAAGTTTGTCAAAATTATTTTGTTGACAATGGCTCGTGTTGGTTGATATAATTTAATTTTTATTTGACAAAAATGGGCCGTTGTTGTATAATTATCTCAGTGAGGTGGATGCAATGGCGAAGACTTTGTCCGACATCAAAAGATCGCTTGATGGTAACTTAGGTAAACGTTTGACGTTAAAGGCTAACGGAGGCCGCCGTAAAACAATTGAGCGTTCGGGCATTTTAGCTGAAACGTACCCTTCTGTATTTGTGATTCAATTAGATCAAGATGAGAATTCGTTTGAAAGAGTTTCTTACAGTTATGCAGATATACTGACTGAGACGGTCGAATTAACGTTCGATGATGCCGCTAGCTCAGTCGCCTATTAATGGGCAGTGAACTTCTTGTTTACTGCTTTTTGTTTTGCCTTTTTTTCTGAATGGGAGTCTGTCCATTTTTTGAAAGGGGTAAAAGAAAAGATTCGATACAAAATAAGAAAGCCACAAAAGCAGTGGCACTGATTCGAATTCTCGACTAAAGGGGCTGTTTCGTTTGGGTAGACGCCGAGGCATTATGTCAGATGAGTTCAAATACGAGCTGGCGAAGGATCTTGGATTTTATGATACCGTCAAAAATGGAGGCTGGGGAGAAATTCGTGCGCGTGACGCAGGGAATATGGTCAAACGTGCCATCGAATTAGCTCAGCAGCACATGGCTCAGGAAGAGAATCAACGATAGAAAAATGGTCAGGGATACCTCAGGTGTCTCTGGCTTTTTTTGTTGGAAAAGTCAGTGTGCTGGGCGTAAAAGCCAATATTCATCAGATCCATCAAATGTGATACAATATTGATACTTATGTTTAGATGGAGAAGTAGGTGAAATGTTTGCGTATTTTAGAAAAAGCACCGGCAAAAATTAATCTCTCACTTGATGTCCATGGAAAAAGACCGGATGGATATCACGAAGTAGAGATGGTGATGACAACAATAGACCTTGCAGATCGACTTGAGCTGACGGAGCTGGATAAAGACGAAATCCGTGTATCATCTCATAATCGATTTGTGCCAGATGATCAGCGTAACTTGGCTTATCAGGCAGCTAAATTACTCAAAACAAGGTTCGGTATTCAAAAAGGAGTATCGATTGTCATCACAAAAGCAATCCCTGTTGCAGCAGGTTTAGCTGGAGGCAGCAGTGATGCTGCCGCAGCGCTTCGCGGTTTAAACCGTTTGTGGAAGTTGAATCTCACGTTAGATGAACTGGCTGAGCTTGGAGCGGAGATCGGCTCAGATGTGTCTTTTTGTGTACACGGAGGCACAGCACTAGCGACAGGACGTGGAGAAAAACTGAAGCATATCGCGACACCGCCGCATTGCTGGGTGATTTTAGCGAAGCCGGTGATTGGGGTATCTACAGCTGAAGTTTATAGACAATATGACGCAAGCAAAGTAGAACATCCAAATGTACAGCGTATGATTGAAGCCATTGAAGCGAAAGATTATAAAGAGATGTGCGGCTCACTCGGTAACGTTCTGGAGTCAGTGACATTAAAGATGTATCCAGAAGTAGATATGATCAAAAGACAGATGAAGCGTTTCGGTGCTGATGCTGTATTAATGAGTGGAAGCGGCCCAACGGTATTTGGCTTGATTCAATATGAATCGAAGGTACAAAGAATATATAACGGACTGAGAGGATTTTGTGATCAAGTATACGCTGTCCGCATGATCGGCGAACAAAATGCCCTTGATTAAATCCGTATATTAAGTTATATTATTCATAAATTATTCGGGTTCTGGGGGTAAGTTCATGAAGTTTCGTCGAAGCGGCAGATTGGTGGACTTAACAAATTATTTGTTAGCCCACCCGCACGTACTAGTACCTTTAACTTTTTTTGCAGAGCGATATCAATCTGCAAAGTCCTCCATTAGTGAAGACTTAACGATTATCAAACAGACCTTCGAACAGCAGGGAATAGGCACATTGCTTACTGTACCTGGCGCTGCTGGCGGAGTGAAATATATTCCAAAAATACACCTAAAAGAAGCAGATGACGTAGTAAACGATATCGGAGAGGCATTATCAACTCCTGAACGTGTACTTCCTGGCGGTTATTTATATTTAACCGATGTTTTAGGCAATCCATCGATACTTGCGAAAATCGGTAAGCTGTTTGCGACCATCTTTGCGGACCGTGCGATTGATGTCGTCATGACCGTTGCGACAAAAGGTATTCCGATTGCCTATTCTGTTGCGGGTTATTTAAATGTGCCTGTTGTGATCGTTAGAAAAGATAATAAGGTAACCGAAGGATCAACTGTCAGTATTAATTATGCGTCAGGTTCTTCTAACCGAATTCAAACCATGTCCCTTGCAAAGCGAAGCTTAGATAAAGGCTCCAATGTGTTGATCATTGATGACTTTATGAAAGCGGGCGGAACCATTAACGGCATGATGAATTTGCTTGAGGAATTTAATGCAAATGTTGCAGGGATCGGTGTTCTTTTAGAAGATGAAGGCGTAGATGAACGTCTTGTCGATGAATATGTCTCGTTGTTAAAGCTTTCTACCATTGATATGAAGCAAAAAATCATTGAGATCAATGAAGGCAATTTCCACGAGTTTTTTCATTCGAAAGCGTAAGCTTTGATTAAACATGTATTTGAATGGGAGAGATTGATATGACAAAAGTTGTTCAAACCAAACATGCACCAGCAGCCATTGGACCTTACTCTCAAGGAATTATTGTCAATAACATGTTTTACAGCTCAGGGCAAATTCCATTAACCCCAGCTGGAGATTTTGTAAATGGAGATATTAAAGAACAAACACATCAAGTATTCCGTAATCTTGAGGCTGTACTTGAAGCAGCAGGTGCTTCCTTTGAAACAGTCGTGAAAGCAACTGTTTTCATTAAAGATATGGAACAATTCGCTGAAGTGAATGAAGTGTACGGTGAGTATTTCCATACACATAAGCCAGCTCGTTCATGCGTGGAAGTGGCAAGACTTCCAAAGGATGCGCTTGTAGAAATAGAAGTAGTTGCATTAGTTAAATAAACAGGCACTCTCAATGAAAGCCGTTTGGTTTCATCATATGCAGGGAAAGACATCATCATGATGTCTTTTTTTATGCTGAGAATGTAAGCGCCGTCACGAATATGACAAATAATGTATAAATATCCCGATATTTCAAAAAAAGTTTAAAAAAAGAGCAGGAGAATCACCACGATCGTTGAATACCTAAGTAATGCTTTTATATTGGGAAAAGGTGGTGAACTACTGTGGAAGTTACTGACGTAAGATTACGCCGCGTGAATACCGATGGTCGCATGAGGGCGATTGCATCCATCACGCTGGACCACGAATTTGTTGTTCATGATATTCGTGTGATTGATGGAAACAATGGGTTGTTTGTAGCAATGCCTAGCAAACGCACGCCTGATGGAGAGTTTCGCGATATTGCACATCCAATTAATTCAAGCACTCGGGGTAAAATCCAAGATGCTGTATTAAATGAATATCATCGCTTAGGCGAAGAGGAAGAAACAATTGAATATGAAGAAGCTGGAGCTTCTTAATCATATGTGAACTTAAAAAGACGGCTTTAAGAGAAAATGAATGTTTTCTTTTAAATGCTGTCTTTTTTTCGTTCTTTCTCTTGTTTCTTAAGTCTTTCATCTGTTAGAAAATTATTGTACTTCCTTATGTATCCTTGAAATCAGTCTTTATTTAGGATATATTTTTCTATGGATAATAGGGATATTGGAGGCCAATCAATGGATAAGCGGTTCGCAGTGATTTTAGCAGCGGGAAAAGGAACGAGAATGAAGTCAAAGCTATATAAAGTACTTCATCCAGTTTGCGGAAAGCCAATGGTCGAGCATGTGGCAGATGAAGCGTTAAAGCTTTCTTTAGCCAAGCTGGTGACGATTGTCGGTCATGGTGCAGAGGACGTGAAAGAGCAGCTTGGAGACAGAAGTGAGTATGCACTTCAAGAAGAACAGCTGGGAACAGCCCATGCCGTCAAACAAGCAAAGTCGTTCCTCGCGCAGGAAAAGGGAACAACCATTGTCATTTGTGGTGATACGCCATTATTGACAGCGGAAACAATGGAAGCCATGTTAAGCGAGCATCAAAAACATCAAGCGAAAGTCACTATTTTAACAGCACATGCGGATGATCCGACAGGCTATGGCCGTATTATTCGTGACGAAACAGGTGCTGTCGTGAAAATTGTGGAGCATAAAGATGCGAACGATGCAGAGCGTCAAGTGAATGAAATTAATACAGGGACTTATTGCTTTTCAAATGAAGATCTCTTCCGTGTGATTGAGCAAGTGTCGAATGAAAATGCACAGGGTGAATACTACTTGCCAGACGTTATTGAAATTCTAAAAAATGAAGGGCAAACAGTTGCAGCTTATCAAACACCGCATTTTGAAGAAACACTTGGAGTTAACGATCGTATCGCTCTATCACAAGCAGAGCAATTCATGAAGCGACGTATTAATCATCAGCATATGAAGAATGGTGTGACCTTGATTGATCCTGAGAACACGTATATTTCGCCAGATTCTGTCATCGGTGAAGATACAGTTATTTATCCTGGGACGGTCATCAAAGGGAATGTAAAAATCGGTGCAGACGCCACTATTGGGCCAAACACTGAAATTGTTGACAGCATCATCGGAGATCGAACAGTCATTAAGCAATCTGTCGTCTGCGATAGTGAGGTTGGAGTTGATGTGACAATTGGACCGTTTGCTCATATTCGCCCGTTGTCGAAAATTGGCGATGAAGTAAAAATCGGAAATTTTGTCGAAATCAAGAAAACAGTTTTCGGAGACCGCAGCAAGGCATCTCATCTAAGCTACATTGGAGACGCAGAGGTCGGAACTGATGTAAATCTTGGCTGTGGTTCCATTACAGTCAACTATGATGGGAAAAACAAATTCTTAACGAAGATTGAAGACGGCGCATTTATTGGCTGTAATTCAAATCTAGTTGCACCAGTCACTGTCGGAAAAGGGGCATATGTTGCAGCCGGTTCAACGGTTACAGAAGATGTACCGCAGGATGCATTGTCTATTGCTAGAGCAAGACAAGTCAATAAAGAAGATTATGTGAAAAATATTCATAAAAAATAATCCAAATACCCGGAGGTTTACCATACCATGTCTAATCGTTATGCTGATGCGAATTTAAAGATATTCTCTTTGAATTCAAACCCTGAACTTGCCAAAGAAATTGCCGATCGTATCGGAGTTGATGTAGGAAAGAGCTCTGTTAAACGTTTTAGTGACGGTGAAGTCCAAATCAATATTGAAGAAAGTATCCGCGGCTGTGATTGTTATGTCATTCAATCAACAAGTGCGCCAGTCAATGAGCATATTATGGAACTGCTCATTATGGTGGATGCGCTAAAACGCGCTTCTGCGAAAACTGTCAATATTGTGATCCCTTATTACGGATATGCACGTCAAGATCGTAAGGCAAAACCTCGTGAGCCAATCACTGCGAAGCTTTTTGCAAACTTGCTTGAAACAGCAGGTGCTACACGTGTGATTGCACTTGATCTTCATGCGCCGCAAATCCAAGGTTTCTTCGATATTCCAATCGATAACTTAATGGCTGTGCCAATCTTAACAAACTATTTCGAACAGAAGAACTTGAATGATATCGTTGTTGTGTCTCCTGACCACGGTGGTGTGACACGTGCGCGTAAAATGGCAGACCGCCTGAAAGCGCCGATCGCAATTATCGACAAACGCCGTCCAAAGCCAAACGTTGCTGAAGTCATGAACATTATTGGTAACATTGAAGGCAAAACGGCGATTCTGATCGATGATATCATTGATACAGCTGGTACTATTACACTTGCAGCAAATGCGCTAGTCGAAAATGGAGCAGCTGAAGTATATGCTTGCTGTACGCACCCAGTATTGTCTGGACCAGCAGTAGAACGTATCACAAACTCTAAAATTAAAGAATTGGTTGTGACAAACAGTATTCAATTAACTGATGACAAGAAAGTTGGAAAATTCATTCCGCTTTCGGTTGGGCCTTTGCTTGCAGAAGCCATCATCCGTGTACATGAAGAAGAATCTGTGA
Source organism: Bacillus sp. FSL M7-0003 (assembly GCF_038628485.1). NCBI lineage: Bacteria > Bacillati > Bacillota > Bacilli > Caryophanales > Bacillaceae > Bacillus > Bacillus sp. FSL M7-0003. Next base: position 61,227 of record NZ_CP152024.1, read on the forward strand.
GCTACCTTTTCAGCTAATTTTCTGATTAAAAAAGGCCCTAGGCATCAAGCTTGGGGTCTTTTTGCTATCATCATTCACGGCAAATAGGTTTAAAATGATTCGGTTATGGGTAATTATGAAAGTAGTGACAAAAAAAGAAATAGGATGGTGCTGAATATGGCAACTTTAAAAGCAAATAAAAGAACTGATTTCAAACGTTCCACACTGCAAAAAATCCGTCATTCAGGACACGTTCCTGGTGTCATATACGGAAAAAATACAGACAGCCTGGCTGTTTCATTAGACAGCATCGATTTATTAAAGACCTTACGTGATGAAGGGAAGAATACAATTATCACCTTAGACGTGGGTGGTGAAACGAAATCTGTGATGGTGACAGAATTACAAACAGATCCGCTGAAAAACGAGCTTGTCCATGCTGACTTCCAAGTTGTTGACTTACAGCGTGAAATTGAGGCAGATGTACCAATACAGCTGATTGGCGAGTCTAAAGGGGTAAAAGATGGCGGTGTGCTTCAGCAGCCACTATTTGAATTATCTGTTACAGCGAAACCAAAAGATATCCCGCAGAATATTGAAGCTGATATTACAAACTTAGAAGTCAATGATGTCTTAACAGTTGCTGATCTGCCTGTTCAGTCATCTTATCAAATCAATAATGATCCAGAAGAAGTCGTTGCCTCCATTCTGCCGCCTCAGCAATCAGAGGTTCCTGAGCCGGATAGCGAAGAAGAGCCGCAAGAGCCTGAGGCCATTAAAGAAAAGGATGACGATGGAGAATAACTGGTCATTTAAAGACGTAACCCTCCCGCGGTTGCGTCTTTTGTGCTAGAATGAAAAGAATTCATACGTTTTTACATGAGGCAATCTGATTGGCTCATTTTTTAGGCGTGTGCTGTGTGACAAAGGAGGTTATTGGTTTCATGATTGCATTCGTTGGATTAGGCAATCCAGGAAAAGAATATGAAAAAACAAGACATAATGTCGGGTTTATGACAATAGATGAATTATCGAAAAAATGGGGCATTCCTTTAAATCAATCAAAATTCCATGGACAATTTGGAACTGGGTTTGTTTCGGGGCAAAAGGTTCTACTTGTAAAGCCGCTTACATATATGAACTTATCAGGAGAATGTGTGCGTCCGCTGATGGACTATTACGATATTCCCCTCGAACATTTGAAAGTGATCTATGATGATCTTGATTTGCCAACTGGCCGGATTCGCCTACGTACAAAAGGAAGTGCAGGCGGGCATAATGGAATCAAATCATTGATTCAGCATTTAGGTTCACCTGAATTTGACCGATTCCGTATCGGCATTGGACGTCCTCAAAACGGCATGAAGGTCGTTGATTACGTACTAGGACGTTTCTCAGAAGAAGAACAGCCTGACATCGCATCAGCCATTCAATCGTCTGTCGAGGCTTGTGAAGCGGCTTTAAAAAAGCCATTTTTAGAAGTGATGAATGATTTTAACAAGAAGGTATAAGAATGATAAGTGAAGCACATACTGATCATAAAATCTCAGCATGGGAGGATCACGTATGGCTTTGCATTATTACTGCCGCCACTGTGGTGTAAAGGTTGGCAGTCTAGATGAATCCGCTGTCCAAAGTGAAGCACTTGGATTTCATCACTTAACAAATGAGGAAAGAAACGATATGATTTCTTATAGGGAAAATGGTGATTTACATGTACAAACCATTTGTGAGGATTGCCAAGAGGCGCTCGAAAGAAATCCTGATTACCATCAGTATCATACTTTTATTCAATAAAAAAGCTTTGGTGTAGATATTAGACCAAAGCGTTTTTCTGTTTTAAACAAACAGGGAGGAGGAGCCAAATGAAAAACATACAATCATTTATCAAACAAAGTGATGATTTTCAGTCCATTTTTAATGGACTAAAGGAAGGGTTAAAAGAACAGCTGCTTGCCGGACTATCAGGCTCCGTCAGATCTTTATTTACAGCCGCGATATCAGACGAACTGAAGCGGCCAATGTTTATTGTGACTCACAATTTATATCAGGCGCAGAAGGTTACAGATGATCTAGCAAGTGTGATGCCCGATCGCTCGGTCCTTCTTTATCCTGTCAATGAACTCATCGCTTCAGAAATTGCAGTGGCCAGTCCTGAGCTGAGAGCACAGCGTTTGGATGTCTTGAATCGACTTGCGAATGGAGAAGACCCCATTATCGTCACTCCCGCTGCTGCGGTTCGCAGGATGCTTCCGCCAGTTGAGCTCTGGAAGGAGAGTCAGATCCATTTAAAGATCGGTGAAGAAATTGATTTGGAGGCGTTTTCAAAACAGCTCGTACAAATTGGTTATGACCGGACCTCGATGGTTGCAGCGCCCGGAGATTTTAGTGTGCGCGGAGGAATTATCGACATCTATGCGTTAACGGAAGATCATCCAATCCGTATTGAACTGTTTGATACAGAAGTAGACTCGATTCGAACGTTTCATTCGGATACACAGCGTTCATTAGAAACCCTTCAAGAAATCAAAATAGGTCCTGCAAAAGAGTTAATTGTGAGAGGTCCGGAACGAGTGAGAGCCATTGAACAGCTTGATCAAGGGCTGGCGAAGAGCTTAAAGAAATTCAACTCAGATCAGCAAAAAGAACTGCTTCATCAAAATATATCTGCTGATCGCGAGAAGCTGTTAGAAGGCATCGTGACACAGGAAATGACGAAGTACCTGTCCTATTTCTATGAAAAGCCTGCTAGTTTGCTAGATTACACATCGCAGGATACGATTATTATTTTAGATGAAATCAGCAGAATTCAGGAGATGGAAGAACAGCTTGAACAGGAAGAAGCCGATTGGACAATTAGTCTGCTTGAAGAAGGCAATATTCTTCATGATTTATCTCTATCTTTCCCGTTCCAAGAACTGATCAATCAGCAATCGAGATCCATTCTGTACTACTCTTTGTTCCTGAGACATGTCCAGCAGACAAATCCGCAAAATATCGTCAATGTATCTAGTAAGCAAATGCAGAATTTCCACGGACAGATGAATGTGCTGGCGAGTGAAATTGAACGCTATAAAAAACAGCAATACACGGTTGTCTTCTTAGGTGCTGATGAAGAGCGGACAGAAAAGCTGTCGTCTGTTCTGCATGATTATGACATTGAAGCCGCTCTTGCTAAACCGGACGCTGAGCTTGTGAGCGGACAGGTGTATATTTTACAAGGTGAGCTGCAAACAGGCTTTGAACTGCCGTTATCAAAAATTGCTGTAATCACAGAAGGTGAACTCTTCAAGAAACGTGTGAAAAAACAGGCGCGTAAGCAAAAGCTGACCAATGCAGAGCGGATCAAGAGCTATTCAGAGCTTCAAGTCGGCGATTATGTGGTGCACATTAACCACGGGATCGGTAAATATTTAGGAATTGAAACGCTTGAAATCGGCGGCATTCATAAAGATTATTTAAATATTCATTATCAAGGAAGCGACAAGCTTTATGTACCGGTTGAACAAATTGATCAGGTGCAGAAATATGTAGGATCAGAAGGTAAAGAACCAAAGCTGTACAAACTAGGCGGCAGCGATTGGAAACGCGTGAAGAAAAAAGTTGAAACATCTGTACAGGACATCGCAGATGATCTGATTAAACTGTACGCAGAACGCGAGGCAAGCAAAGGATATGCCTTCTCGCCTGATCATGAGATGCAGCGCCAGTTTGAATCTGCGTTCCCTTATCAGGAAACAGATGATCAAATCCGTTCGATTCACGAAATTAAACAGGATATGGAGCGGGAACGTCCAATGGACCGTCTGCTTTGTGGAGATGTGGGTTACGGAAAAACGGAGGTGGCTATTCGTGCGGCCTTTAAAGCGATTGCTGACGGGAAGCAGGTAGCCTTGCTTGTTCCGACAACCATCTTAGCACAGCAGCATTTTGACACAATCATGGACCGATTCCAAGACTACCCTGTCAAAATTGCGCAGCTGAGCCGTTTCCGTACAAGAAAAGAAACAACTGAAACGTTAAAAGGGCTGAAAAACGGAACGATCGATATGGTTATCGGCACACACCGCCTTCTTTCAAAAGACATCGTCTACAAGGATTTAGGACTGTTGATCATTGATGAGGAACAGCGTTTTGGTGTGACGCATAAAGAGAAAATTAAGCAGATGAAAGCCAATATCGACGTACTGACATTAACGGCTACGCCAATTCCGCGTACGCTTCATATGTCCATGCTTGGCGTACGGGATTTATCAGTGATTGAAACACCGCCTGAAAACCGTTTCCCTGTTCAAACCTATGTGGTTGAGTATAATGGCGCTCTAGTCAGAGAAGCGATAGAGCGAGAATTAGCACGCGGCGGTCAAGTGTACTTCCTTTACAACCGTGTTGAGGATATTGAACGAAAAGCAGACGAAATCTCCATGCTAGTCCCAGACGCAAAAGTCAGTTATGCGCACGGGAAAATGAGTGAGAACGAGCTGGAATCAGTGATGATTAATTTTCTTGAAGGTGAATCAGATGTATTGGTCAGTACCACCATCATTGAAACGGGAGTCGATATTCCAAATGTGAACACGCTCATCGTCCACGATGCCGATAAAATGGGGCTCTCTCAGCTGTACCAGCTAAGAGGACGAGTCGGGCGTTCGAACCGTGTCGCTTATGCTTATTTCACGTATCGAAAAGATAAAGTTCTTTCTGAAGTTGCGGAGAAAAGACTTCAAGCCATTAAAGAATTCACAGAGCTCGGATCTGGGTTTAAAATTGCGATGCGTGATTTAACAATTCGAGGAGCAGGGAACTTACTTGGTGCTCAGCAGCATGGCTTCATTGATTCGGTTGGATTCGACCTCTATTCTCAAATGCTGAAAGAAGCCATTGAGGAAAGAAGAGGCGATACAACGGCTCAAGATAAGTTCGAGCCAGAAATTGATCTGCAAATTGATGCTTACATCCCAGACACTTATATTTCGGATGGCAAGCAAAAGATTGAAATGTATAAACAGTTCAGAGCAATTGGATCGATTGAAGAGAGAAAAGAGCTTCAGGATGAAATGATCGACCGATTTGGTGAATATCCGCAAGAAGTGGCTGACTTGTTTACGATTGCGACAATGAAGGTGTACGCTGTCCAAGAACGTGTCGAGCTGATCAAGATGGAGAAAGGCATTGTCAGAATGACTCTTGATGAGAAAGCAAGCAGTGAAATCGACGGTCAAAAATTATTTGAGCTCGGCAGTAAATATGGACGTGAAATCGGGTTAGGAATGGAAGGCAGCAAGCTGATTATTTCTGTCCAAACGAAAGGCAAGAAGACTGAGGAATGGCTTGAGGTTGTCCTTAACATGCTTCGAGGCCTTCAAGATGTGAAAAAAGAAACCATTCCATCTTCATAAAATTTTGTTTGTCTCTCGTGTATATTACGTTTGATGTGACGGATACTAAACTCAGGGTCAAGTGGTGAATGTTGCATAAAGTGGACGCTTTTGTTCCATTCACCCAACACATCATCAAACGAAAGAGAGGCAGCAGTGAATGAAAGCAACTGGAATTGTACGCCGCATCGATGATTTAGGTAGAGTGGTTATTCCGAAGGAGATTCGCAGAACATTGCGCATCCGGGAAGGAGATCCGCTTGAGATTTTCGTCGACCGCGATGGAGAAGTGATTTTGAAGAAGTATTCGCCGATTAGTGAGCTAGGAGACTTTGCGAAGGAATATGCTGATGCATTATTCGACAGTCTGGGTCATTCCATCCTGATCTGTGATCGAGATACGTATATTGCTGTATCTGGCAGTTCGAAAAAAGAGTACTTGAACAAATCCATCAGTGATTTACTTGAACGAACAATGGATCAGCGTAATTCTGTGTTAGAAGAAAATAAAAAAGAAATTCAACTTGTCGATGGTATTGATGATGACGTATCTGCTTATACCATTGCACCTATTGTTGCGAACGGAGATCCAATTGGCGCCGTCGTCTTATTTTCTAAAGAGCGTTCAATGGGAGAAGTGGAGCATAAAGCGGCAGAAACGGCAGCTGGCTTCTTAGCCCGTCAAATGGAACATTAGGTCTAATAACTCTATATCATCTTGATAAAATGAAAGAATGCCGATGAAATCATTTGATTTTGTCGGTTTTTTATATGGGATGAAACAAAACGAGACATGTGCCGTCTACTCCTTAGAAAGAAACGTCTTTTCATTCACGTATGTTATAATGAGTGCGTTTAACTGTAGATTTATTTTAAAGGAGTCATCCATGAAAAATGCTGTGAATCAGCCGCATTGGCTTTTCCAGGGTGCGGTGATTTTGACCATCGCAGGCTTGTTATCAAAGATATTAAGTGCCGTTTACCGTGTCCCGTTTCAAAACATCGTAGGGGACACAGGGTTTTATATTTATCAGCAGGTATATCCTTTCCTTGGCATTGCCATCATGCTTGGTACAACAGGTTTTCCTGTCATGGTGTCCAAGCTTTTGAGTGAGCATGGGGAAGAGAATCGACGGATCATTACAAGGGTATCCTTGGTCTATATCACTTTACTGAGCCTAGCCTTATTTCTTTGTCTTTACATAGGAGCAGGCACAATTGCGAGTCTTATGGCAGACAGTCAATTAATTCTGCTCATCCAGATGAGTGCTTTTGTGTTTCTATTTCTGCCGCTCACTGTGATGCTGAGGGGAGTTTTTCAGAGTGACGGTCTGATGCTTCCAACAGCTGTTTCTCAGTTGGTTGAGCAGCTCATCAGGGTAGGTGTCCTGCTTGTTTTATCCTTCTATTTCGTGAGGCACGGCTATTCGCTTTATGAAACAGGGGCGGGTGCGGTGTTCTCTTCTATCGCAGGAAGTGCGGCCTCGCTCATTTTGCTTCTTTTCCTTTGGCTGACCTATCGAAAGCAGTCTGTTGCAAGTATGTCAGGCAAACAGGCGACACTTCGAAAAAAAGATGTTATGAAGAGTTTGGTGCTGTATACATTGACGATTTGTGTCAGCGGTTTGCTCATTTTATGGATGCAAATGATTGATGCTTTTCATCTGTATGCACTGCTGCGCAGCGAGGGTCTCAGTGAAGCGGCGGCAAAGGCGGCGAAAGGTGTATATGACCGAGGCCAGCCTTTCTTACAGCTCGGAACGGTGTTTGCCATCAGCATCGGAACCTCTCTTGTGCCATTTTTATCTGCAGCCATGAGGAATGGAGAGCATGAAACAATACGGCAAAAAGTTCGCTCATCGGTTAAGACCACGTCGGTATTAGGGATAGGGTCAGCGGTTGGACTGATTTGTATTTTAGCACCAGTCAATACAATGCTTTTTCGTAATGACTTAGGCACCGATGCCTTGCAAATATTCTGTATATCGATCGTCTTTACGTCGATTGCCATTACGCAGGCGGCTTTACTGCAAGGGCTCGGGCATACTGTATATCCTGCTGTTGTGGTGGTTCTCAGCGTGCTGGTGAAATGGATTCTAACAATTGAGTTTGTACCGTTATTTGGCATCCATGGTGCCGCATGGTCAACTGTATGTGGTTTTCTCACAGTAGCCGTGCTCAATGCCGTTTATTTGAAGCATAAAGGATGGATTTCGTTGAGAGAGCTGTTCCCGGTGAAAATTCTTTTATCAGCCGCCTTCATGGCTGTGGTCTTAATAGGATATCAGGCTCTGTTTTCATGGGTCATCCCCTTTGAAAAACGCCCGTTTTCCGTTTTAGAGAGCCTGACATCAGTTTTTATTGGTGGTTTCGCCTTTTTATATAGTATTCTTAAGCTAGAAGTATTTACGGACGAGGAATGGAGACTCATTCCATTAGGAGAAAAGATTTTATATTTTAAACAGATGAGAGGGAATCAAAATGGCAGGTAAGATTACCGTCGTCGGTCTCGGGGCAGGCGACATGGATCAGCTGACGCTCGGTGTATATAAGCAGCTGAAGCAGGCGAAAGAAGTATTTATGAGAACGCAGGATCATCCGCTTATCGCAGAGTTAATGCAGGAGGTCCCATCTCTCACCTTTTTTGATGAAATTTATGAAAAGCATGATCAGTTTGATCAGGTGTATCAGGAAATTACCGAAATATTATTTGCAGAGGCAGCAGAAAAAGACATTGTGTACGCTGTACCTGGTCATCCATTTGTGGCAGAAAAGACCGTACAGCTGCTCGTCGCCGGGCAGAAAGAGCGCGGGGTTGAGGTGTCTGTCGCTGGTGGACAAAGCTTTCTAGATGCGACATTCAACTCCTTGCAGATTGATCCCATCGAGGGATTACAATTCGTTGATGCAGGGGATATGAGAGCGGATGATCTGAAATTAACCCAGCACGTCCTGATTTGTCAGGTATATGATCAGATGACAGCTTCGAATGTGAAACTCACGCTGATGGAAAAGCTCCCCGACGATTATGAAGTTTATATTGTGACTGCGGCTGGAAGCAGTCAGGAACAGATTACTGCCGTTCCTTTATTTGAACTTGATCGAGATGTGTCGATAAATAACTTAACGAGTGTTTATGTTCCTCCAATTCAAGATGAACAGCTGCTTTATCAACAATTTGACACCTTCCGTGACGTCATACGTACATTAAGAGGTCCGGGCGGCTGTCCATGGGATCAAAAACAAACCAATGAATCACTGAAACCATATTTAATTGAAGAATGCTATGAACTGCTTGAAGCGATAGATGAAGATGACCCAGATCATATGGTGGAAGAGCTTGGCGATGTGCTGCTGCAGGTGTTACTTCACGCTCAAATTGGCGAAGATGACGGTTATTTCTCAATCGATGACGTCATTCAGCATGTCACAGAAAAAATGATTCGACGCCACCCCCATGTGTTTGGTGACACGAATGTTTCTGAGGCAGCAGATGTGGTGGCCAACTGGGAAAAAATCAAACAGCAGGAGAAGCCAGAGCGTACCGGTTCTATTTTGCAATCGATTCCGGCGACACTTCCGGCACTAACAAAGGCGTATAAGCTCCAAAAGAAAGCTGCCAAAGTGGGCTTTGATTGGACAGATGTTCAAGATATTTGGAACAAATACGAAGAAGAAAAGCAGGAATTTCTCGTTGAAGTGGCAGAGAAGACGGACGAAGGTGCAACGAAGCAGATGAAAGATGAATTTGGAGATCTTTTGTTTGTTCTCGTCAATATTGGCAGGTTCTATCACCTAGAGCCTGAAACGGCACTCGCTTCTGCCAACACAAAATTCATACGGCGCTTTCAGCATATCGAACAAAAAGCAAAGGACATGGGCCGTTCGTTAGATGACTTAACGCTAGAGGAAATGGACGATCTATGGAACGATGCGAAAGGCATAGAAAGAGGTGAACACACATGAGATTAGATAAATTTTTAAAAGTGTCCCGTTTAATTAAAAGAAGAACATTGGCAAAAGAAGTAGCTGATCAAGGCAGGATATCTATTAACGGAACACAGGCGAAAGCAAGCTCTGACGTGAAAGAAGGAGATGAGCTGCAAATCCGCTTTGGTCAAAAACTAGTGACTGTTCAAGTCAACGAGTTAAAGGACACGACGAAAAAAGAAGAAGCGGCTGGCATGTATACTGTGCTAAAAGAAGAAAAAACAGCAGAATAGGGCTTGTTCTAAATGACCCTCTTATCACATACAATGCAGTAACATGCAAGTATGAGATATGGGGGATGTATAGATGAATCAATATTATAATCAACCTCAAGGCACGAAGCTGTCATCAGACGCGGAGCACAATGTCACAATGCGAAACAGAAAGCATTTAGATATTACTGGTGTCAAACAAGTGGAAAGCTTTGATAGTGAGGAATTTCTGCTGGAGACGGTCATGGGGATTCTCGCCATCCGCGGAGAAAATCTGCAAATGAAAAACCTAGACGTCGAAAAGGGCGTTGTGTCGATCAAAGGGCGTGTTTTTGATTTAATCTATGTGGATGAGCAGCACGGGGAGAAAGCTAAAGGATTTTTTAGCAAGCTGTTTAAATGACGCTGACAGTCCAGTTTTATACGATGCTTTCCATGGCGGCGATGGGCATCTGGCTGGGCGCATCGCTTGATACGTACAAGCTGTTTGTGAACCGGGAAAAAACAGCAAAATGGCTTTTGGTTATCCACGATCTCCTTTTTTGGATGGTACAGGGTCTCTTATTCTTTTACGTCCTGCTGCTGACAAATGAGGGAGAATTCAGGCTTTATATTTTTCTAGCTGTTGCTCTAGGTTTCTCGATGTATCAGGCATTGATGAAACATTTGTATCTCAAGATTCTCAAGTTTATCATGATGTGTGTATATCAGACTGTTCTCTTCCTAAAAAGGCTGGTCATGTCGGTTGTCTTCCAGCCGATCCGCTGGATGATCACATTGATTATAAGTGCTATTCTGTTCTTGCTCCACTCGCTCTTACGTCTTGTTCGTTTTACGTTTCGGCTCGTGTGGAAGGTGCTGTCGATTGTTTGTTATCCGCTCATCTGGTTACTCAATGTGACCATTATTCATCGGATTCCCGAAAAATGGCGAACATCAATGAGATTGTTTTTCTCAAAAGGAGCAGGAATTTTACAAGGGGCCAAGAAATTATCTGGTACCATCAAAACGAAATGGAAACAATTCTGGACAAAGTAAGAGAGGAGGCCTTCAATTTTGAACAAGAGAAAAAGAAATATCGCACAAATTCAAAATGATTACCAAAAACAAATGGAACAGCAAGCGCAGCGCTTAAAACGCAAACGTCGCGGACTCCTTAGAAGGCTTACCGTGTTTGGTGTAATCGTGCTCATGTTTGCTGTCTTGGTGACAAGTGCCCTCTGGTCGCAATCGTCTTCACTAAAGGAAAAAGAAGAGAAGAAGGTTGCGCTCGAAAAAGAGTTGAAGCAATTACAAACAAAGCAGGAAGATATTTCTGATGAAATTAAGAAGCTGAAAAGCAAGGAATACGTACTCGAACTGGCACGACGGGACTATTATATGTCCAAAAAAGGCGAAAAAATCTTTGATGTGGGCAATAAGAGCGATTAGCCTTGTTGACACTTAAAATTCAGTTTATGTATAATTGAACAAATGAGATTTTTTTATAAGTCTAAGGAGGAGCACTTTTTTTATGTCGATTGAAGTTGGCAGCAAGTTACAAGGGAAAGTTACGGGCATTACAAATTTTGGAGCTTTTGTGGAGTTGCCAGGCGGTTCAACTGGTCTCGTTCATATCAGTGAGGTAGCCGATAACTATGTAAAAGATATTAATGAGCATTTAAAAGTCGGTGAACAAGTTGAAGTGAAAGTGATTAACGTTGAAAAAGACGGTAAAATCGGCTTGTCCATTAAAAAAGCAAAAGATCGTCCTCAACAACAATCAAGACCAAGCAGAAATGATTTCCGTCCGAAGGAATCGTTTGAACAAAAAATGAACAAATTCTTAAAAGATAGCGAAGATCGCTTAACATCTTTAAAACGTAACACGGAATCAAAACGTGGGGGGCGCGGAGCAAGAAGAGGTTAACTTGTTGCTGCTTTCTATATATTTTCACAACAAAGCATCTGCTGTTCAGCAGGTGCTTTTTTTCATGATCCATCCGACATTTTTTGAGATTTCGTCATTTAATTTAAAACTTTCTATTGACGGACAAGCGAATCCTTTGTATTATAGTTCTTGTGCTTCTTAGCGCATTTTCATTATGGCGGTGTAGCTCAGCTGGCTAGAGCGTACGGTTCATACCCGTGAGGTCGGGGGTTCGATCCCCTCCGCCGCTATCCTTTTAACTAGAACATAAAGCAAGGCCCGTTGGTCAAGCGGTTAAGACACCGCCCTTTCACGGCGGTAACACGGGTTCGAATCCCGTACGGGTCATATTCGAAACAGCTTTCTATAGGAAAGCTGTTTTTTTGTGCCTTCGTAAAATTCTGATGAAAGACATCGACTTTCATGAAAGTATGCCTCTTTGACGAATAAAGCGTCGAACGTTTTATGGAAACGACAACTTCTTTTGACAAAATTTCTTTTTCACCTTCGCTATAATGACAAGCAACGAATATCAGGTGGGGGATGAGAAGATGGAAAAACTAGAAAGAAGAACTGATTTAACAGGAGCGGGGTTTGAAAGAATCAGTGCGGGATTAAAAAAGATGAAAAACCTGTTTCTTCATCACACGCATTCTCTTTTTTTCTATAAAGGGTTTATTTATGTTGTTCTAGGCTTTTTATTAGGACGAGCCTTTATATTATCTGAAATTATGCCGTTTGCTCTGCCTTTCTTTGGCTCCATGCTGCTTATTAAAAGAGATAAGGCGATGCTTGCTTGTCTAGCATTACTCGCTGGGGCGATGACAATATCACCTCAAAATGCATTGTTTGTGTTTGCGTCGCTGCTCATGTTTCTCCTTATGTCAAAGGTGGTTTCTTTCATCATCAAAGACCCAGTGAAAACATTACCGGTTGTCATTGTTCTCTCAATGCTGATCACCCGAGGAGCGTTTGTTTACCTAGAGCAAGGTGCTGTGCAAAGTTATGATTACGTCATGGCGGGTGTCGAAGCAGGACTTGCCTTCATTTTGACTCTGATTTTTCTTCAAAGCCTGCCGATTTTTACAGTCAGGAAAATTAAACACTCTTTAAAGGTCGAAGAAATTATTTGTTTTATGATTTTAATTGCCTCAGTTTTAACTGGTCTTGCTGGGATCACATTTCAAGGAATGCAGGCAGAGCATATTTTGTCACGTTATGTAGTGCTGACATTTGCCTTTATTGGCGGAGCCAGTATTGGTTGTACGGTCGGTGTTGTGACAGGATTAATTCTCGGTCTTGCTAACATCGGAAACCTTTATCAGATGAGTCTTCTTGCCTTTTCAGGCTTATTAGGCGGATTGCTGAAAGAAGGGAAGAAAGCAGGGGCAGCCATCGGCTTAATTGTGGGTTCCTTACTCATTTCACTGTACGGGGAAGGGTCAGCAGGTCTCATGACCACACTGTATGAATCACTTATAGCGGTTGCGCTCTTTTTGCTCACGCCGCAATCAGTTACTTCCAAGGTAGCGAAATACATTCCTGGTACGGTAGAGCATGTACAAGAGCAGCAGCAATATGCTCGGAAGGTACGAGACGTGACAGCAAAAAAGGTAGATCAATTCTCTCATGTATTTCATGCGCTGTCTGAGAGTTTTGCGACATTTTACGAATCCATTCCTGAAGAGAAGAAGCAGGAAGAGGATGTAGATCTTTTTTTAAGTACGATCACAGAACGATCCTGTCAAACGTGCTATAAGAAAAATAAATGCTGGGTGCAGAACTTTGATACAACCTATGAACTAATGAAACAAGTTATGCATGAATCTGATGAAAAAACGTATGAGCATAACCGAAAATTGAAAAAGAAATTTAGTCAGCACTGCTCAAAATCAAAACATGTTGAGGAATTGATCGAAGAGGAGATCGCTTACTATAAAGCTAACCAGACACTGAAGAAAAAAGTCCAAGACAGCAGGCGTCTTGTGGCTGAACAGCTGATGGGGGTCTCACAAGTGATGGAGGATTTTTCCCGGGAAATAAAACGAGAAAGAGAGCAGCATTTTATTCAGGAAGAGCAGATGATAGAAGCACTACAGCACTTTGGCATTGAAATTCAGCAAGTAGAAATCTATAGCTTGGAGCAGGGAAATGTGGATATTGAAATGAGAATCCCATATTGCCAAGGGCATGGGGAATGTGAAAAAATCATTGCGCCAATGCTTTCAGATATTTTAGAAGAACAGATTTTAGTCAAAGCAGAACAGTGTGCAGAGCATCCAACAGGCTATTGCCACGTTGTATTTGGCTCTGCTAAATCATACCGAGTAGCTACAGGCGTGGCACATGCAGCAAAAGGCGGAGGACTGGTATCTGGAGACAGCTACAGCATGATGGAGCTTGGAGCAGGCAAGTATGCCGCAGCTATTAGTGATGGAATGGGCAACGGAGCACGTGCTCATTTTGAAAGCAATGAAACGATTAAGCTGTTAGAAAAAATATTAGCATCAGGTATCAATGAAAAAGTGGCGATTAAAACCATTAATAGTATTTTATCTTTACGAACGACGGACGAGATCTATTCAACATTGGATTTATCGATCATTGATTTACAGGATGCAAGCTGTAAGTTCCTCAAGATTGGTTCAACACCCAGCTTTATTAAACGGGGTGATCAGGTGATGAAGGTACAAGCAAGCAACTTGCCGATTGGCATTATTGATGAATTTGAAGTCGAGGTTGTGAGCGAACAGATGAAGGCAGGAGACCTATTGATTATGATGAGTGACGGTATTTTTGAGGGGCCGAAGCATATTGAAAATCATGATCTATGGGTGAAACGGAAAATGAAAAGCTTTAAAACAGAAGATCCCCAAGAAATTGCTGATTTATTAATGGAAGAGGTTATTCGAACAAGAGCAGGACAAATTGACGACGATATGACAGTTGTTGTCATCAGGCTCGACCACAACACACCAAAATGGGCTTCCATTCCGACCGGCACATTCTATCTTGAGAAACAAGAGATTTCTTAAAATATCGTATAATATGAATTTCTTCTGGCGATGATGGGGATATAAGCATTCAGTTACAATCCCAGGAGGAATGAAGATGCGAAAAGGTCACGTCAACCAAATCTTATTGATTACAGATGGCTGCTCAAATCACGGGGAAGATCCGCTTGCGATTGCCTCATTGGCAAAGGAACAAGGGATTACAGTCAATGTCATTGGCATTATGGAAGAAAACAGACACGATCATGAAGCGATGAAGGAAGTAGAGGGGATTGCTCTCGCAGGGGGAGGCATCCATCAAGTTGTCTACGTCCAGCAGTTATCTCAAACAGTACAAATGGTCACGAAAAAAGCAATGACACAAACCCTGCAAGGTGTTGTGAATAAAGAATTGCAGCAAATACTCGGCAAAGACACTGAAATTGAAGAGCTTCCACCTGATAAGCGCGGGGAAGTAATGGAGGTTGTCGATGAGTTAGGAGAAACGGTTCATCTTCAAGTACTTGTGCTTGTTGATACAAGTGCAAGTATGAAACCGAAGCTGCCAACCGTCAAAGAGGCACTTATCGACCTTTCCATCAGTTTAAATTCAAGAATTGGAGAAAATCAGTTTGGGATGTGTGTATTTCCCGGGAAAAACTCAGATGCTGAAATTGTGTTGAATTGGACGCCTCGATTCGATTCATTATCATCTATTTTCCCAAAACTGACCACTGGAGGCATCACCCCAACGGGACCAGCGCTTCGGGAAGCACTTCAGCATTTCAAATCAGTTCGTTCACGCAAAGGGCTGCTTGAAGCAAAGGAAGAGCATGATGATGAATTCGGCTTCTAACATCCCGTTAGGCACGGTGATTCAAGGGAAATGGCACCACCATCATTACCGTATTGTAAAAGAGCTTGGAAAAGGGGCGAACGGTGTTGTCTATCTGGCCGAATCGCCACATGGGCAAGCGGCCCTTAAAGTGAGTGATGACAGTATGCTCATTGCATCTGAAGTCAATGTATTAAAATCCTTTTCAAAGGCTCCTGTGAAAACCATGGGGCCTTCTTTTTATGATATGGATGATGCGATTTATCCAGGTATGCCTCAAAAACGCTCCTTTTATGTGATGGAATATGTCAGAGGTCCATTATTGCTTGAATTTGTGAAACAAAAGGGTGATGAGTGGATCGTTGTTTTGATGATTCAGCTTTTATCCAGTCTGGCTCATTTACATCAGGAAGGATGGATTTTTGGTGACTTAAAGCCGGATAATCTCATTGTTTCTGGTCCCCCGGCAACGATTCGGTGCATTGATGTGGGAGGAACGACGAAAGCAGGCAGGGCAATTAAGGAGTATACCGAGTTTTTTGATCGAGGTTATTGGGGATTCGGTACACGAAAAGCTGAACCAACCTATGATTTATTTGCCCTAACCATGGTGATGGTCAACTGTGCGTATAAGAAAGAATTCAAAAAAGGAGCAGAACCAGAAAAGCAGCTTTATCGAGCCATTGAAGGACATCCTTTATTAAAGCGATATGAAAGGGTGTTAAAGGCTGCTCTACAAGGTAAATATCAATCAGCAGCAGACATGAAAAGTGCGATGCTGAAAGAAGGACAGCTGATTGCATCAAGAAAATCGCGCCAAAAGAAGCAGCAGCAAAAACCTGCGCCAAAACCCGCTGTTAATCAAAATCAACAAGTGACCTCACGATCGCGGGCTGCAGCAGCAAAAAGAACGTCAATACGTAAAAAATCAGGCGGGCTTTTTGAAACCATTCTTATCGTATGCAGTGTACTCGCCCTTTACTGTGCATATGTGGTTTTGTTCCTGTTGTAGAGCTGTAAAAAAGCAGGCTTCTTCTTTGCTTGGAGCTACTGAAAGTGATAGGATATGTATATCTTTAAATTACCTGCTCTTTGTGAGGAGGAAGTTGTGAATAGAATTGAATCTTTTTTGAAAAAACATGATGTTTACCTTGAAAATACGACAGTCATTGTCGGGGTTTCCGGCGGACCGGATTCTATGCTCTTACTGCATGAACTTAACAAGCGCCGCAAAGGTTCCTATCAGCTGATTGCAGCCCATGTAGATCACATGTTCAGAGGAGAAGAGTCCTTTGCTGATTTGGCATTTGTTGAGGCTTACTGTAAGGAGCACGAGATCCCTTTTGAATCGTCCCGCATACAGGTCACCCAATATGCAAAAGAAAACCGCTTAAACAAACAGGCAGCTGCAAGGGAGTGCAGATATGCTTTCTTTCGTCAATTGATGGAGCAATACAACGCTCAATTTATAGCGCTTGCACATCATGGAGACGACCAAGTAGAAACAATGTTGATGAGACTTGCGAGAGGGACTGTTGGTATAGGACTCGCGGGTATCCAAGCAAAACGTCCTTTTCAAAATGGGTGGCTGATTCGACCGCTCATTGGATACTCTAAGGACGACGTACTAAAAGCTTGTGAAAAAGAACATGTCCCCTATGTCATTGATCAAAGCAATCATACGGATGACTACTTGAGAAACCGGGTAAGAAGACACATTCTTCCCGTGTTAAAAGAAGAGGCACCTCATGTACATGAAAGCTTTCAGTTTGTAAGTGACATGCTGACTGAGGATGAGCAATACTTGCAGGCTTTAACAAAGGAACAAATGAACCAAGTGATAACGAGTCAATCGCCTAAGCAAATTGAGATCAAAACGAAGCCTTTGCTTGACCTGCCTTTGCCTTTACAAAGAAGAGGCATTCAACTAATATTAAACTATCTTTATGAAAACACTCAATCAGCGTTTTCAAACCAGCATATTCTAGGGACTTTAGACTGGTTATCTCATACCGATCAACCGTCTGGATCATTAGATTTGCCAAAAGGTTTACAAGCTGTCAAGTCTTATGATCACTGTATGTTTACCTTTGAACGATCGCATGTATTAGACCAGTCTTATGCTCTTCACTTAAAGGTTGAGCTCGGAGAAGAGCTTTTTCTCCCAAATGGACAGTCTATCGCCGTATCAAATCATGTTCCGAAGGATGCACGGAACGGAAACCATTTTTTCTTGCTTCAAAAAGATCATGTTCGTCTCCCTTTGATCATTCGCTCACGAAAAAATGGTGATCGAATCAAACTTAAAGGGATGAATGGATCAAAAAAGGTGAAGGATATATTTATTGATAAAAAAGTGCCTCTTGCAGAAAGAGACAGCTGGCCGATCGTCACTGACTCGGATCATCAAATCATCTGGATCCCAGGTCTGAAAAAATCCGTTTTTGAAGAAATTGATATGACAAACAGCGATCTCATTGTATTACAATATAGACAGCACGAAAATTTGTAGGGGGCAAGCAAAAGCATGAAACAAGATATTGAAAAGATTTTGATCTCAGAAGAAGAGATCCAGCAAAAAGTGAAGGAACTGGGTGCAACATTAACCAGTGATTATGATGGTAAATTTCCCCTGGCTATTGGTGTTTTGAAAGGGGCTCTTCCATTCATGGCAGACCTGATCAAACACATTGATACATATTTAGAACTTGATTTTATGGATGTATCTAGCTACGGAAAGTCTACCGTATCTTCTGGAGAAGTAAAGATCATTAAGGATCTAGATACTTCTGTTGAAGGAAGAGATATTTTGATTATGGAAGATATCATCGACAGTGGGTTAACTTTGAGCTATCTGGTAGAGCTTTTCCGATACCGTAAAGCAAATTCCATTAAAATTGTGACATTGCTTGATAAACCAAGCGGCCGCAAAGCAGACATCAAAGCAGATTATGTTGGATTTGAAGTGCCAGATGCATTTGTTGTCGGCTATGGATTGGATTTCGCTGAACGTTACCGAAACCTCCCGTATATTGGAGTGTTAAAACCATCTGTTTACGAAGGCTAATCAGCATACGTATACATGAGGTTATTGGTTGTGTTGGAATGATTTTCTATGATACTATTGAACATAGTTGTGCTTACTGTGGGAGGAGGTAAGGAATGAATCGGGTTTTTCGTAATACGATTTTTTATATACTTATTTTATTACTTGTGATAGGGGTCGTCAGTTGGTTAGGATCCCCAAATCAAAAGCCTGAGAACATGTCTTACAGCAAATTTTCGCAAAATCTAAGTGCGGGAAAAGTGGAGAGTATCTCCATTCAGCCTGTAAGAGGGGTTTATGAAATTCGTGGTCAATTAGATGGCGCGAAGAAAGATCAATACTTCATTACCCATGTTCCAGATGGTCAAGGTGTTGACCAAATTTACAGTGCACTGAAGAATACAGATGTAAAAGTAGAACCAGCACCTGAAACAAATGGATGGCTGCAAGTTCTGACAACCATCATTCCGTTTATCATCATCTTTATCCTGTTCTTCTTCTTATTGAACCAAGCTCAGGGCGGCGGAAGCCGAGTCATGAACTTTGGTAAGAGTAAGGCGAAGCTTTACACAGAAGAGAAGAAACGTGTGAAATTTAAAGATGTTGCCGGTGCAGATGAAGAAAAGCAAGAGCTTGTAGAAGTGGTTGAATTCCTGAAGGACCCACGTAAATTTGCGGAGCTTGGCGCAAGAATCCCTAAAGGGGTTTTACTAGTAGGACCTCCAGGTACAGGTAAAACATTGCTTGCGAGAGCATCTGCAGGAGAAGCAGGCGTTCCTTTCTTCAGCATCAGTGGTTCTGACTTCGTCGAGATGTTCGTCGGTGTCGGTGCATCACGTGTACGTGATTTATTCGAAAATGCGAAAAAGAATGCACCTTGCTTAATCTTTATTGATGAGATTGATGCAGTGGG
This sequence comes from Bacillus sp. FSL M7-0003, assembly GCF_038628485.1. Lineage (NCBI taxonomy): Bacteria > Bacillati > Bacillota > Bacilli > Caryophanales > Bacillaceae > Bacillus > Bacillus sp. FSL M7-0003. The sequence continues at coordinate 80,482 of NZ_CP152024.1, forward strand.
TCGTCAGCGTGGAGCCGGTCTTGGCGGTGGTCATGACGAGCGTGAACAAACGCTTAACCAGCTTCTTGTTGAAATGGATGGTTTTAGTGCCAACGAAGGTATTATTATCATTGCTGCGACAAACCGTGCAGATATTCTAGACCCTGCATTGCTGCGTCCGGGACGTTTTGACCGTCAAATTACGGTTGACCGCCCAGATGTTATTGGCCGTGAAGAAGTACTGAAAGTTCATGCGAAAAACAAACCGCTTGACGAGTCAGTTAACTTAAAAGCCATTGCAAGCAGAACACCAGGGTTCTCTGGAGCAGATCTTGAGAACTTACTAAACGAAGCAGCACTTGTTGCTGCCCGTCATAACAAAAAGAAAATCGATATGCGTGATATTGACGAAGCGACTGACCGTGTCATCGCTGGGCCGGCGAAGAAAAGCCGTGTCATTTCGAAGAAAGAACGTAATATTGTGGCTTACCATGAAGCAGGTCATACCGTCATAGGTCTTATCCTAGACGAAGCGGACATGGTGCATAAAGTAACGATCGTTCCTCGTGGTCAGGCAGGCGGATATGCGGTCATGCTTCCAAGAGAAGACCGTTATTTCCAAACGAAGCCAGAGCTTCTTGATAAGATTGTCGGCTTGCTCGGCGGTCGTGTTGCAGAGGAAATTACGTTTGGTGAAGTCAGTACAGGCGCTCACAACGACTTCCAGCGTGCAACAGGCATTGCAAGAAGAATGGTCACAGAGTTCGGTATGTCTGATAAACTTGGTCCGCTTCAATTCGGTCAATCACAAGGAGGTCAAGTCTTCCTTGGCCGTGATTTTAACAATGAGCCGAATTACAGTGAAGCGATCGCTTACGAAATTGACCAAGAAGTTCAGCGTTTCATTAAGGAGAGCTACGAACGTGCGAAACAAATTCTCACTGAGAATAAAGATAAGTTAGAAATCATCGCACAAGCCCTTCTAGAAGTTGAAACATTAGATGCTGAACAAATTAAATCTCTTTACGAAACTGGAAAGCTTCCAGAGCGTGTATATGCAGATGACGAAGAGAAAAACGATGATGTGAAAGTAAACATCAAGAAAAAAGAAGATGAGGAGATCTAATCTCCTTCTGTGAAAGCTGCCGGGATCACCGGCGGCTTTTTTTATTTCGATTCATGAATGGATCGGTTTCGAATTGTTTACAAATGGAACTCAATTCGTGTATGGTATGATAGAAAGTCGAAAAATGCTCTTTTTGAGAAACTATTCAAAGTGGTGATGAAGTTGTTACTCGTGATAGATGTAGGAAACACAAATACCGTTTTAGGTGTTTATCATAATGGCGATCTAAACTACCATTGGCGAATTGAAACAAGCCGTCATAAAACAGAAGATGAATTTGGTATGTCCATCAGGGCTTTATTCGATTATGTGGGGCTGATGTTTGACCAAATAGAAGGGATTATCATTTCGTCTGTTGTCCCGCCAATGATGTTCGCACTTGAAAGAATGTGCGAAAAGTATTTTCACATAACACCCCAAATTGTAGGGCCTGGAATGAAGACTGGATTAAACATTATGTGTGACAACCCAAAGGAAGTCGGGGCAGATCGAATTGTCAATGCAGTAGCAGCAATTCACCTATATGGGGCACCTCTTATTGTGGTAGACTTTGGAACAGCAACAACCTACTGTTATATCAATGAACAAAAACAATACATGGGTGGAGCGATTGCACCGGGTATTACCATCTCAACTGAAGCTTTATATACAAGAGCGGCGAAGCTGCCGAGAATTGAAATTGTCCGTCCAGATCACATTGTTGGAAAAAACACCATCAGTGCGATGCAATCCGGCATCCTTTATGGATATGTTGGCCAAGTCGAGGGAATAGTGAAACGGATGAAGCAGCAAGCCAAACAAACACCGAAAGTCATTGCAACAGGCGGTTTGTCTACATTGATTGGAAATGAATCAGACTGTATTGATATTGTCGATCCGTTCCTCACATTAAAAGGACTGCAGCTCATTTATGAACGTAATCGTGTCGGTGTATTATAGGAGGTTTAAATCAAATGGATTACTTAGTTAAAGCGTTAGCATATGATGGAAAAGTCCGCGCATATGCTGCAAACACAACAGATACAATCAACGAAGCACAAAGAAGACATCATACGTGGCCGACTGCATCAGCAGCCATCGGCAGAACGATGACAGCAACAGTCATGATGGGTGCTATGCTGAAAGGTGAGAATAAGCTAACTGTCAAAATAGAAGGCGGTGGACCAATCGGCGCCATTATTGCTGATGGAAATGCAAAAGGCCAGGTACGAGGATATGTCTCAAACCCACAAGTTCACTTTGACTTAAATGAACATGGCAAGCTGGATGTTAGACGTGCAGTCGGAACATCTGGAACGTTAAGTGTTGTCAAAGATATCGGGCTGAAGGACCACTTTACAGGACAAACAGAAATTGTCTCAGGTGAAATTGGAGATGACTTTACTTATTATCTTGTTTCTTCTGAGCAAGTGCCTTCTTCTGTAGGCGTAGGTGTCCTTGTCAATCCAGATAATTCGATTCTCGCAGCAGGCGGTTTCATCATTCAATTGCTGCCTGGTACAGAAGATGCTGTCATTGAAAGACTAGAAAAGCGCCTGTCAACTATTGAACCAATCTCTAAACTCATTGAAAAAGGGATGACACCAGAACAAATATTAGAAGAAGTACTTGGTGAAAAGCCTCAAATTTTAGAAACTTTACCTGTCGAATTTGCTTGTAACTGCTCAAAAGAACGGTTTGCAAATGGCATTATCAGCCTAGGAAAAACCGAAATTGACGATATGATTGAACAAGACGGACAAGCAGAAGCTCAATGCCATTTTTGTAACGAAACGTATGTATTTACAAAAGAAGAGCTAGAGGAGCTGCGTGAAGAATTAACCCGCTAAGCTCTAAGCAGCGGGTTTTCTTTTTAGAATGGAAAGGAGACGAAAGATGAGACTAAAAGCAAGAGTGGTATGGACATTTATTCTCGTGTTGCTCATGATTAATGCCGTTGTCATTGCATATGTATTAACAAAGTCACAAATGTCACAGGCTTCTTCTAACGGGAAGAGTGGTGAAGAAATTGCGTCGATTGGAAAAGAGAAGGTGACGCGTCAAGAATGGCTAAAGAAAATGGAAGACCGCTACGGAAAGGCGACTCTTGAGCAAATGATCAATCAGAAGGTGGTCAATCAGCTTGCCAAGCAAAACAAGCTGGAAGTGTCTTCAAAAGAGATCAATCGTGAATTGCTCATGCTCAAAGCGGTGTCTAATAATTTCTATGAAGATGGACATACAAGTGAGAAGGAATGGAAAGAACAGATTCGTTATCAAATTTTATTAGAGCAGCTTTTAACAAGAGATGCCGTCGTTTCTGAAAAAGAAGCGAAATCGTTTTATGAAAAAAACAAGGACTTATATCAATATGATGATTCATACCGCATTCGCCATATCGTCGTGAAGACAAAGAGCGAGGCTGAAAATGTATTAAAAGATTTAAAAGGTGGGTCTAGCTTCGAAGCCGTGGCAGCTGAACGTTCAATCGACCGTTACACCTCACCATACGGCGGAGATCTTGGATTTGTGACAGAAGAGCAGGAAAGTATCCCAGCCCTATACATACAAGAAGCTCAAAAGCTTCAGCCAGATGAATGGACGAAAGAGCCGATTCAGACCAAAAACGGGTATGCCATTATTCAGTTAAAAGAAAAATTAAATGGTCGCTCTTTCTCCTATGACGAAGTCAAAGACCAGATTAAAAGGCAGATTGCCATGGAAGATCTAGGTGAAAAGGCGAATGTCAAAACCCTGTGGAAAGAAGCGAAAGTCACATGGTTTTACGATGGAGAGCAGGACTAAAAGCATTGACAAAATTTTTTGAAATTGATAATTTAATATTAATACAATAAAATTACTCGGAGATAGAGGTGTTAGTGATGGCTCGTATTGCAAATTCAGTTTTTGAACTAATAGGAAATACACCAGTCGTTAAATTAAACCGTTTAGTAGATGAAGACAGTGCGGATGTCTACTTGAAACTTGAATATATGAACCCGGGCAGCAGTGTCAAAGATCGTATTGCTTTAGCGATGATCGAAGATGCTGAAGCAAAAGGTACATTAAAAGCCGGCGATACGCTTATTGAACCAACAAGCGGAAATACAGGAATCGGCCTTGCAATGGTAGCGGCTGCTAAAGGAATCAATGCGATTTTGGTTATGCCGGACACAATGAGTCAGGAGCGCCGCAACCTTTTACGCGCTTATGGTGCGGAACTTGTCTTAACACCAGGTGCAGAAGGAATGAAGGGTGCCATCAAAAAAGCGGAAGAATTAGCAGAAGAGCATGGTTACTTCATGCCTCAGCAATTTAGCAACGAAGCCAATGCAGAGATTCACCGTCGTACAACTGGGAAAGAAATTCTTGAACAGTTTGACGGCGAGCTTGATGCATTTATTGCAGGTGTTGGTACGGGCGGTACGATTACAGGTGCTGGTGAAGTCCTAAAAGAAGCCATCCCATCCATTCAGCTTTATGCAGTAGAGCCGACAGATTCCCCTGTATTGTCAGGCGGTAAGCCGGGTCCGCATAAAATTCAAGGAATTGGAGCAGGTTTTGTTCCTTCCATCTTGAACACAGAAATATATGACGGCATCATCCAAGTGAAAAACGAAGATGCATTTGAGCTTGCAAGAAAAGCAGCGAAAGAAGAAGGAATCCTTGGCGGTATTTCTTCTGGAGCAGCTATTTACGCAGCGCTTCAAACAGCGAAGAAGCTTGGTAAAGGGAAAAAGGTTCTGGCCATCATCCCAAGTAATGGTGAGCGTTACCTCAGTACACCTCTTTATCAATTCGATTAAACCAATCACCCCAGCATTTGCTGGGGTTTTTTTATGAATTCTGAAGATGGAAAGCAAATACTATTTTCTAAATAAATTGGATTGCATTACAATAAGGTTAATGAAAATGAAAAAGGATGATAACATGACACAACGCAGGCCGATGGGCATCAAAATTCCTTTTACGAAAGATGCATTTTTGAAAAGATACGAACAATTAACTGCTCGTGAAACACATCATGTGCTTCTTGAAAGTGCGCGCGTCGGTTCTTATAGCATCGCTGGTATTCACCCGATCGCTAAAGCGAAGGGGAAAGATGGAATGACGACTATCCATTATCAAGATGAGGTGCTGTTCAAAGAAGGTGATCCATTCAGAGCCTTTACGGATTGGTTTCAAACCCTTCGAACCGAAACGAACGACGAATACCCCGACTTTCAAGGCGGAGCAATTGGGTTTTTAAGCTACGATTATGCTAGATACATCGAACATTTTAAGATGCTGTCAATTGATGATCTTCAAACACCAGACCTTTATTTCCTCGTATTTAACGATGTTGCAGTTTTTGATCATAAAGAGCACGCGCTGTGGCTGATTACGCACATAGAGGAAACGGAATCAGTGAGTAAAGCGAACCAAAGGCTTGAAGAATGGAAGCAAAAATGGACAAGCTCTTCAGAAGAATCAGCACAATCACCTGTCAGTGAACCTTCCACAGAATTTGTACCAGCAGCACCATTCACTGAAGAAACCTTTGGGGAAGCAGTAGAGAAAATTAAGCAATATATCGCAAACGGTGATGTGTTCCAAGTGAACTTATCCATCAGACAAGATGAACAGCTTCACACTCATCCGTATGATTTATACAAAACGTTACGTCAAGTCAATCCATCTCCTTACATGTCTTACCTGCATACGCCTGACTTCCAAATTGTTTGTGGATCTCCAGAGCTGCTTATTAAGAAAAAAGGAACTCAGCTAGAAACAAGACCAATTGCCGGAACAAGATCACGAGGCAAAGACGACGCTGAGGATCAAGCGCTGGCAAAAGAGCTCATTGAAAATGAAAAAGAACGCGCAGAGCATGTGATGCTCGTTGACCTTGAGCGGAATGACCTTGGACGCGTATCCACTTATGGATCCGTAAAAGTGAACGAATTTATGGCGATTGAGAAATATTCACACGTGATGCATATTGTATCCAATGTACAAGGAGAGCTGCGTGATGAATGTGACGCGGTAGATGTTATGAGAGCTGTATTCCCAGGTGGAACGATTACAGGTGCTCCAAAAGTAAGGACGATGGAAATCATAGAAGAACTTGAGCCAACAAGACGTGGGCTTTATACTGGATCTATAGGCTGGTTTGGATTCAATCACGATATGCACTTTAATATCGTCATTCGTACTGCGTATTGTACAGAAGGAAAAGCCTTTATGCAGTCAGGTGCGGGGATCGTCATAGATTCTGTCCCAAAACACGAATATAAAGAATCGATTAAAAAAGCCTATGCAGTGAAAAAAGCATTACAGCTGAGCAAAGAAGAGACTATTTTGAGTTAGAGGTGAGCAGAGTATGATTTTAATGATTGATAATTATGATTCATTTACGTACAACCTGGTCCAGTATTTAGGTGAGCTTGGAGAAGAATTGATCGTGAAACGGAATGATCAAGTAACCATTCAAGAAATTGAAGAGCTCAAGCCGGATTTCCTCATGATTTCTCCAGGGCCATGCAGTCCTGATGAAGCGGGAATTAGTATGGAGGCGATCAAGCACTTTGCAGGAAGTATTCCGATCTTCGGTGTGTGTCTAGGTCACCAATCCATCGCACAAGTCTTTGGCGGGGATGTCGTTCGAGCAGAGCGCTTAATGCACGGTAAAACGTCAGAGATTAAACATGACGGAAAAGGTGTCTTCACAGGACTTCAAAATCCGCTCGTCGCAACGAGATACCATTCATTAATTGTCAAAAATGAGACATTGCCAGAGTGCTTTGACGCAACAGCCAGCACAAAAGAAGGCGAGCTCATGGCGATTCGCCATAAAGAACTGCCGATTGAAAGTGTGCAATTCCATCCTGAATCGATTATGACGTCCTTCGGAAAAGAAATGCTGAAAAATTTCATTGAAACCTATCGTAAAAAGGGGCATGAAGTAAACGCATGATCATTTATCTGAACGGTCAGTATATAGAGGAGAAAGACGCGACTCTTTCTCCTTTTGATCATGGTTTTCTATATGGCATCGGTGTATTCGAAACATTTACCAGCCTGGCAGGACAAGTCTTCCTGTTAGATTGGCATCTTGAAAGGCTCAATCAATCATTACGTGACCTTTGCATCGAATCCACAATAGAGAAACCATTTGTACTCGACATCATTTATACTTTACTGAATAAAAACCAAATAGCCGGCGGCCATGCGAGAATTCGCTTGAATGTTTCTGCGGGCAGAGGCAATGGGTTTTCTGCAGATCCTTATGAAGAGCCTGTCGTTTTTGTCATGATCTCTCCATTCCGTCCAGAATCTATTTTAGATGAGAAAAAGGGAGTCATTCTTCAAACAAGAAGAAATACACCAGAAGGGCCAAGGCGCCTCAAGTCTCATCACTATATGAACAACCTGCTCGCGAAAAGAGAAGTGGGGAACGACCCGGCGTTAGAAGGCATCTTTTTAACGAAAGAAGATGATGTGGCAGAAGGTATTACCTCGAATGTTTTTTGGCGGAAAGATGATGTGGTCTATACACCGTCACTTGATACAGGCATTTTAAATGGGGTCACTCGTCGATACTGTATGGAAACGCTCCACGCGATGGGGATCTCGCTAAAGGAAGGACGATACCCAGTCTCACATTTGCTCTCAGCTGATGAGGTATGGATGACTAATTCTGTTCAGGGAGTTGTACCTTTCGGGAGTATAGGAGACATCCACTTGCCCAAAAACAGCCGGACCATCTCAACAAAGTTAAGAATGCAATACACAAAAGAACGTCAAGACCATAAAGAGTAGGTGGACACAATGACACAACAATTGATAAAACAGCCAAAAATCATACAGGCCAAGCATCACACCCTTAGCTATGAAGACAAGACATTGGTCATGGGCATTTTAAATGTCACTCCTGACTCTTTTTCAGATGGAGGAAAGTTTAATCAAGTAGATAAAGCGCTGGCTCATGCAGCGCAGCTGATAGAAGACGGGGCGCATATTATTGATATTGGCGGAGAATCGACTCGCCCGGGAGCGGCACTTGTCTCGGAAGAAGAGGAGCTTTCAAGGGTCATTCCTGTCATTGAGAAGATCACAAAAGAATTAGATGTACCTATCTCTATTGATACGTATAAAGCCCGTGTCGCAGATGAAGCGGTGAAGGCTGGAGCCTCCATCATTAATGATGTATGGGGAGCGAAGGCAGATCCCCAAATGGCACATGTGGCAGCGAAGCACAATGTCCCAATCATTTTAATGCACAATCGGCCAGAACGAAACTACACACATCTGATTTCAGATATGATCGCCGATTTGAAAGAAAGTGTCCAAATTGCCCAGCAAGCGGGTGTCCGTGATGACATGATCATATTAGATCCAGGGGTAGGATTTGCGAAAAATAAAGAGGACAACCTGAAGGTCATGAATGAACTCGAACATTTTTGTCACCTTGGGTATCCACTGCTGCTAGCTACATCACGAAAACGATTCATTGGTGCTGTCTTAGACCTGCCGCCTGAAGAACGTACTGAAGGAACAGGTGCGACTGTTTGCCTTGGGATTCAAAAGGGCAGTGCGATGGTCCGTGTACATGATGTAAAAGAAATAGCAAGAATGGCAAAAATGATGGATGCTATGCTGAATAAGGGAGGCGCTTATCATCGATAAAGTATATGTAAATGGAATGGAATTTTACGGGTACCATGGTGTATTTGCAGAAGAAAATAAATTAGGGCAGCGATTCCGCGTGGACTTAACAGCTTCACTTGATTTAAGTAAAGCCGGACAAACTGATGATCTCAATGAGACCATCAACTATGCAGAGCTTTACCAAATCTGCAAAAGCATTGTAGAAGGTAAGCCGGTCAATCTCGTTGAAACACTGACAGAAAGAATTGCAAACCAAGTGTTAAAGGATTTTCCGACAGTTCAGGAATGTACAGTGAAGGTGATCAAACCAGATCCGCCAATTCCAGGACACTATCAGTCCGTTGCAATTGAAATGACGAGATCGCGCACATGAACAATACAGCATACATCGCATTAGGCTCAAACATAGGTAAAAAAGAAACCTATTTAAAAGAAGCCGTCAAAAAACTGCATGAACATCCAGAGGTTCAAGTGGAATTAATCTCTTCGATATATGAAACAGCACCTGTAGGCTATGAAAACCAAGATGACTTTTTAAACATGGCCGTGAAAATTACCACTTCACTTCGTCCGGAGGAACTGCTGTCTCTTACTCAGAAAATCGAGCAGGAGTTAGGCAGAACAAGAGAAGTGAGATGGGGACCGCGAACGGCTGACCTTGACATTTTACTTTATAATCGTGAAAATATTGAAACAGAACAACTTGTAGTGCCGCATCCTAGAATGTACGAACGTTTATTCGTTCTTGTCCCGATGAGTGAGATTTGCCCAGAAATCGGCGAAGTACAAATAAATGCCGTAACAGACCAAGAAGGTGTAAGCATATGGAAAAAGACATGTGGGGTAGAAGAATTCGTGCATACCGAAAGCTAAAAGGGTATACTCAGGAAGGGTTCGCGAAAAGACTGGGCATCTCTGTCTCTGTCTTAGGAGAAATTGAGCGAGGCAATCGATTACCAACAAACCAATTGGTTGGTCAAATAGCAGATGCTTTAAATATAACGGTGGAAGAACTTTCGCCAATTCTTGAAGAAGAAAGGAGGGGGAAAAATGTTTAAAATCGGAGATATCGATATTAAAAACAAAGTAGTGCTCGCACCAATGGCTGGTGTGTGCAACTCTGCCTTCAGACTGACGGTGAAAGAGTTTGGAGCGGGCTTAGTCTGCGCTGAAATGGTCAGTGACAAAGCGATCCTGATCAACAACGCGAGAACGATGGGTATGCTATACATTGATGAACGGGAAAAGCCTTTGAGCCTTCAGATATTTGGAGGGGAAAAAGACACACTCGTCGAAGCGGCAAAGTTCGTAGACCAGAATACCACAGCTGATATCATTGATATTAACATGGGCTGTCCTGTACCAAAGATTACGAAATGTGATGCAGGAGCGAAATGGCTCCTTGATCCAAACAAGATTTATGAAATGGTCTCTGCTGTCGTAGAAGCTGTAGACAAACCAGTTACTGTGAAAATGAGAATGGGCTGGGATGAAGACCATATCTTTGCTATCGACAATGCCCGTGCTGTTGAACGAGCAGGTGGACAAGCGGTTGCGCTTCACGGACGGACACGCGTGCAAATGTACGAAGGAACAGCGAATTGGGATATTATTAAAGAGGTTAAACAATCTGTTTCAATTCCTGTCATCGGCAATGGCGATGTCAAAACCCCTCAAGATGCAAAACGTATGCTTGATGAAACGGGTGTGGACGCTGTCATGATCGGAAGAGCTGCACTAGGAAACCCGTGGATGATTTATCGAACGGTTCATTATTTAGAAACGGGTGAACTGAAAGAAGAGCCAAACGTGCGTGAGAAAATGTCAGTGTGCAAGCTTCACTTAGACAGACTCATCGATCTAAAAGGCGAGCATGTGGCTGTTAGAGAAATGAGAAAGCACGCAGCATGGTACTTAAAAGGTGTCCGAGGCAATGCGGACGTAAGAAATCAAATCAATCAAAGTGAAACGAGAGCGGAGCTTGTACAAGTTCTTGATGACTTTACGATCGAAGCCGAGGCAAAAGAGCTTCAAAGTATAAAAGTAGGATAAGATTATCTTTCTTTTTGTAGCTCACTGCTAGTGCATGAACTGGCAGTTTTTCTGCTTTTCTCTGCAAAATACATTATTGGAGTGATATAAAATGAGTAATGAAGGGCTTAATAACGAAGAATTAAATGACCAATTCCAGGTCAGACGTGACAAAATGAATAAAATGAGAGAAGAGGGTATCGATCCATTCGGTGAACGATATGACCGTTCTCATCAATCTGCGCAAATTATCGCTGAATATGACGAGTTTTCTAAAGAAGACTTAGAAGGAAAAGCGGCTCAAGTAACAATCGCTGGACGTATGATGACAAAGCGCGGAAAAGGTAAAGCTGGCTTTGCGCATATTCAAGACCTAGAAGGACAAATTCAAATCTACGTTCGTAAAGATAGTGTAGGGGAAGAAGCTTACGAATTATTTAAAAGCTCAGACCTAGGCGATATCATCGGTGTAACAGGGACTGTTTTTAAAACAAATGTCGGAGAACTTTCTATTAAAGCGACTAGCTTTGAGGTTCTGACAAAAGCACTTCGCCCGCTTCCTGATAAATATCATGGATTAAAAGATGTTGAACAACGCTATCGTCAGCGCTACCTTGACCTCATTGTAAATCCAGAAAGTAAGCAGACGTTCATTATGCGAAGCAAAATCATTCAATCCATGAGAAGATACTTAGATTCTAAAGGATACTTAGAAGTTGAAACACCAACAATGCACAGCATTCCTGGTGGTGCATCAGCGCGTCCTTTCATTACTCATCACAATGCACTTGATATGCCGCTTTATATGCGTATTGCGATCGAACTGCACTTAAAACGCCTAATTGTCGGTGGTCTAGAGAAAGTATACGAGATTGGCCGCGTATTCCGTAATGAAGGTGTATCGACTCGTCATAACCCAGAATTCACTATGATCGAACTGTATGAAGCATACGCAGACTACAAAGACATCATGAATCTGACTGAAAACTTGATTGCCCATATTGCCCAAGAGGTGCTGGGAACAACAACCATTCAATATGGAGAAGATGAAATTGATCTCAAACCTGAATGGAAGAGACTGCATATGGTTGAAGCGGTCAAAGAAGCAACAGGTGTAGACTTCTGGCAGGAGATGTCTATAGAAGAAGCAAAACAGCATGCTGCTGATCATGGTGTTGAAATCACGAAAAATATGACAGTAGGTCATATTATCAATGAGTTCTTCGAGCAAAAAGTAGAAGAAACATTGGTTCAGCCTACATTCATTTACGGACATCCAGTGGAGATTTCTCCATTAGCTAAGAAAAATCCTGAAGACCCTCGCTTCACAGATCGCTTTGAGCTGTTTATTGTGCGCCGTGAGCATGCAAATGCATTCACAGAGCTAAACGATCCAATTGATCAAAGAGAACGCTTTGAAGCTCAATTAAAAGAACGTGAAGAAGGAAATGACGAAGCACATCTAATGGATGACGATTTTGTTGAAGCATTAGAATACGGCATGCCTCCAACAGGTGGTTTAGGAATCGGGATCGACCGATTAATCATGCTTTTAACAAATTCTCCATCAATCAGAGATGTACTGCTTTTCCCGCAAATGAGAAACCGCTAATACATCAATCAAAGCGCCATTTTATCTATGGCGCTTTTTATTTTTCATAAAATGAAACTTTTTTTAAAAAAACTATTGCAAGGAAAGATTCCAGGTGGTATATTATTATTCGTTGCCGCAAAACAGCAACGAGGTTAAAAAAAGAAATTGAAAAAAGTTCTTGACTTTAACCGGTGCAAAATGGTAAGATATTAAAGTCGCTTACGAGCGATAACGAACATGATCTTTGAAAACTAAACAAGACAAAACGTACCTGTTAATTCGAGTTTTTATAAAAAATCCTATGATACTTCATAGGTAGTCAGTCAAACTGGCGAAAAGCAAAACTTCGGTTTTGTACTTTTTCGGAGAGTTTGATCCTGGCTCAGGACGAACGCTGGCGGCGTGCCTAATACATGCAAGTCGAGCGGACAGAAGGGAGCTTGCTCCCGGATGTTAGCGGCGGACGGGTGAGTAACACGTGGGTAACCTGCCTGTAAGACTGGGATAACTCCGGGAAACCGGAGCTAATACCGGATAGTTCCTTGAACCGCATGGTTCAAGGATGAAAGACGGTTTCGGCTGTCACTTACAGATGGACCCGCGGCGCATTAGCTAGTTGGTGGGGTAATGGCTCACCAAGGCGACGATGCGTAGCCGACCTGAGAGGGTGATCGGCCACACTGGGACTGAGACACGGCCCAGACTCCTACGGGAGGCAGCAGTAGGGAATCTTCCGCAATGGACGAAAGTCTGACGGAGCAACGCCGCGTGAGTGATGAAGGTTTTCGGATCGTAAAGCTCTGTTGTTAGGGAAGAACAAGTGCGAGAGTAACTGCTCGCACCTTGACGGTACCTAACCAGAAAGCCACGGCTAACTACGTGCCAGCAGCCGCGGTAATACGTAGGTGGCAAGCGTTGTCCGGAATTATTGGGCGTAAAGGGCTCGCAGGCGGTTTCTTAAGTCTGATGTGAAAGCCCCCGGCTCAACCGGGGAGGGTCATTGGAAACTGGGAAACTTGAGTGCAGAAGAGGAGAGTGGAATTCCACGTGTAGCGGTGAAATGCGTAGAGATGTGGAGGAACACCAGTGGCGAAGGCGACTCTCTGGTCTGTAACTGACGCTGAGGAGCGAAAGCGTGGGGAGCGAACAGGATTAGATACCCTGGTAGTCCACGCCGTAAACGATGAGTGCTAAGTGTTAGGGGGTTTCCGCCCCTTAGTGCTGCAGCTAACGCATTAAGCACTCCGCCTGGGGAGTACGGTCGCAAGACTGAAACTCAAAGGAATTGACGGGGGCCCGCACAAGCGGTGGAGCATGTGGTTTAATTCGAAGCAACGCGAAGAACCTTACCAGGTCTTGACATCCTCTGACAACCCTAGAGATAGGGCTTTCCCTTCGGGGACAGAGTGACAGGTGGTGCATGGTTGTCGTCAGCTCGTGTCGTGAGATGTTGGGTTAAGTCCCGCAACGAGCGCAACCCTTGATCTTAGTTGCCAGCATTCAGTTGGGCACTCTAAGGTGACTGCCGGTGACAAACCGGAGGAAGGTGGGGATGACGTCAAATCATCATGCCCCTTATGACCTGGGCTACACACGTGCTACAATGGACAGAACAAAGGGCTGCAAGACCGCAAGGTTTAGCCAATCCCATAAATCTGTTCTCAGTTCGGATCGCAGTCTGCAACTCGACTGCGTGAAGCTGGAATCGCTAGTAATCGCGGATCAGCATGCCGCGGTGAATACGTTCCCGGGCCTTGTACACACCGCCCGTCACACCACGAGAGTTTGCAACACCCGAAGTCGGTGAGGTAACCTTTATGGAGCCAGCCGCCGAAGGTGGGGCAGATGATTGGGGTGAAGTCGTAACAAGGTAGCCGTATCGGAAGGTGCGGCTGGATCACCTCCTTTCTAAGGATATATGGAGCAGCGTACGTTTTCGTCTTGTTTAGTTTTGAAGGATCATTCCTTCAAAACATGTCTCTAGCGAGACAGGATTGTTCTTTGAAAACTAGATAACAATAAGTAATACATTCACATTGAATGCAATGCAAAGTTCATCACACATAGTGATTCTTTCTAAAGTAAGAAATGGTTAAGTTAGAAAGGGCGCACGGTGGATGCCTTGGCACTAGGAGCCGATGAAGGACGGGACGAACACCGATATGCTTCGGGGAGCTGTAAGCAAGCTTTGATCCGGAGATTTCCGAATGGGGAAACCCACTGCTCGTAATGGAGTAGTATCCATACTTGAATACATAGAGTATGAGAAGGCATACCCGGGGAACTGAAACATCTAAGTACCCGGAGGAAGAGAAAGCAAATGCGATTCCCTGAGTAGCGGCGAGCGAAACGGGAACAGCCCAAACCAAGAGGCTTGCCTCTTGGGGTTGTAGGACACTCTATACGGAGTTACAAAGGAATGATATAAGCGAAGAGGTCTGGAAAGGCCCGCCAAAGAAGGTAACAGCCCTGTAACTGAAATGTCGTTCTCTCCAGAGTGGATCCTGAGTACGGCGGAACACGTGAAATTCCGTCGGAATCCGGGAGGACCATCTCCCAAGGCTAAATACTCCCTAGTGACCGATAGTGAACCAGTACCGTGAGGGAAAGGTGAAAAGCACCCCGGAAGGGGAGTGAAATAGATCCTGAAACCGTGTGCCTACAAGTAGTCAGAGCCCATTAACGGGTGATGGCGTGCCTTTTGTAGAATGAACCGGCGAGTTACGATCCCGTGCAAGGTTAAGCAGAAGATGCGGAGCCGCAGCGAAAGCGAGTCTGAATAGGGCGCATGAGTACGTGGTCGTAGACCCGAAACCAGGTGATCTACCCATGTCCAGGGTGAAGTTCAGGTAACACTGAATGGAGGCCCGAACCCACGCACGTTGAAAAGTGCGGGGATGAGGTGTGGGTAGGGGTGAAATGCCAATCGAACCTGGAGATAGCTGGTTCTCTCCGAAATAGCTTTAGGGCTAGCCTCAAGGTAAGAGTCTCGGAGGTAGAGCACTGATTGGACTAGGGGCCCCTACCGGGTTACCGAATTCAGTCAAACTCCGAATGCCGATGACTTATCCTTGGGAGTCAGACTGCGAGTGATAAGATCCGTAGTCGAAAGGGAAACAGCCCAGACCGCCAGCTAAGGTCCCAAAGTATACGTTAAGTGGAAAAGGATGTGGAGTTGCTTAGACAACCAGGATGTTGGCTTAGAAGCAGCCACCATTTAAAGAGTGCGTAATAGCTCACTGGTCGAGTGACTCTGCGCCGAAAATGTACCGGGGCTAAACGTATCACCGAAGCTGCGGACTGTTCTTACGAACAGTGGTAGGAGAGCGTTCTAAGGGCTGTGAAGCCAGACCGGAAGGACTGGTGGAGCGCTTAGAAGTGAGAATGCCGGTATGAGTAGCGAAAGACGGGTGAGAATCCCGTCCACCGAATGCCTAAGGTTTCCTGAGGAAGGCTCGTCCGCTCAGGGTTAGTCGGGACCTAAGCCGAGGCCGAAAGGCGTAGGCGATGGACAACAGGTTGATATTCCTGTACCACCTCCTCACCATTTGAGCAATGGGGGGACGCAGGAGGATAGGGTAAGCGCGGTATTGGATATCCGCGTCCAAGCAGTTAGGCTGGGAAATAGGCAAATCCGTTTCCCGTGAAGGCTGAGCTGTGATGGCGAGCGAAATTTAGTAGCGAAGTTCCTGATTCCACACTGCCAAGAAAAGCCTCTAGCGAGGTGAGAGGTGCCCGTACCGCAAACCGACACAGGTAGGCGAGGAGAGAATCCTAAGGTGATCGAGAGAACTCTCGTTAAGGAACTCGGCAAAATGACCCCGTAACTTCGGGAGAAGGGGTGCTTCTTAGGGTGTTAAAGCCCCGAGAAGCCGCAGTGAATAGGCCCAGGCGACTGTTTAGCAAAAACACAGGTCTCTGCGAAGCCGTAAGGCGAAGTATAGGGGCTGACGCCTGCCCGGTGCTGGAAGGTTAAGAGGAGCGCTTAGCGTAAGCGAAGGTGCGAATTGAAGCCCCAGTAAACGGCGGCCGTAACTATAACGGTCCTAAGGTAGCGAAATTCCTTGTCGGGTAAGTTCCGACCCGCACGAAAGGCGCAACGATCTGGGCACTGTCTCAACGAGAGACTCGGTGAAATTATAGTACCTGTGAAGATGCAGGTTACCCGCGACAGGACGGAAAGACCCCGTGGAGCTTTACTGCAGCCTGATATTGAATGTTGGTACAGCTTGTACAGGATAGGTAGGAGCCTTGGAAACCGGAGCGCTAGCTTCGGTGGAGGCATCGGTGGGATACTACCCTGGCTGTATTGACCTTCTAACCCGCTGCCCTTATCGGGCAGGGAGACAGTGTCAGGTGGGCAGTTTGACTGGGGCGGTCGCCTCCTAAAATGTAACGGAGGCGCCCAAAGGTTCCCTCAGAATGGTTGGAAATCATTCGCAGAGTGTAAAGGCACAAGGGAGCTTGACTGCGAGACCTACAAGTCGAGCAGGGACGAAAGTCGGGCTTAGTGATCCGGTGGTTCCGCATGGAAGGGCCATCGCTCAACGGATAAAAGCTACCCCGGGGATAACAGGCTTATCTCCCCCAAGAGTCCACATCGACGGGGAGGTTTGGCACCTCGATGTCGGCTCATCGCATCCTGGGGCTGTAGTCGGTCCCAAGGGTTGGGCTGTTCGCCCATTAAAGCGGTACGCGAGCTGGGTTCAGAACGTCGTGAGACAGTTCGGTCCCTATCCGTCGCGGGCGCAGGAAATTTGAGAGGAGCTGTCCTTAGTACGAGAGGACCGGGATGGACGCACCGCTGGTGTACCAGTTGTTCTGCCAAGGGCATCGCTGGGTAGCTATGTGCGGACGGGATAAGTGCTGAAAGCATCTAAGCATGAAGCCCCCCTCAAGATGAGATTTCCCATTCCGCAAGGAAGTAAGATCCCTGAAAGATGATCAGGTTGATAGGTCTGAGGTGGAAGCGTGGTGACACGTGGAGCTGACAGATACTAATAGATCGAGGACTTAACCTATATTCTAATGTGAAGCATGAACATTGTTATCTAGTTTTGAGAGAACATTCTCTCCATCAGGTTTGGTGGCGATAGCGAAGAGGTCACACCCGTTCCCATACCGAACACGGAAGTTAAGCTCTTCAGCGCCGATGGTAGTTGGGGGTTTCCCCCTGTGAGAGTAGGACGCCGCCAAGCTTTTATAAGGATCAGTTCCAGTCGGAACTGGTCTTTTTTGTGTTTTTGCATGACTTGCTTCTATATAATAGGTTCTTAAAGTGAAAATACGTTGTTCCCTCGTTGATTGCTAAATAAATCAAACTTTACGCTCTTTCAATTTAACATGTCGGTCATCATATGAACCAGCAGCTCAAATTATCAAGGGTCTACACTAAAAGCATAGAAAACCTCACCTTCGGCTAAATAGATCTAGAAAGGCGATGTATAGGGCACTAAATAGAAAGACCTCATCCCGAAAGGTATGGTCAGCTATTGTTGCATTTCCAATTTAAAAGGATAGAAGAAATGAAAGAAACAATACTCATTTTATTTCTCCTGTTAAAATTATTTGAAGCAGTAGAAAAATGATGTGAAACGATTTTGTTGAAAAATAGTAAAGACCAGCAGTATTTTCACACTTTTTTATGCAAAAAAGATTTCTCAGAAAAATAAAATAATAACAGAATTTCTTTTTTGAATGTTTTTATCCAGAGATATATGAAATAAAATCAAGGGTATGAAAGCTTCGAAATAGCTGTTTTCAAAGGAATAAAGCCTTATTAGTACTCTTTTTAACAAAAAAACATAAAAAAATGAAAAAAAGGCTTTTAAAATGATGAGACAAGTGGTAAACTTCTTTAGGTGCCTTAACGAAAAGATGAAAAAACAGCTTTAAAATAAATTCAAAAATTATTTTAAAAAAGTCTTTACAAACAATATCTTATCGTTATATAATACTATTTGTCAGATCGAGAGACACTTCGAAACGACACAATATGGAGGATTAGCTCAGCTGGGAGAGCATCTGCCTTACAAGCAGAGGGTCGGCGGTTCGAGCCCGTCATCCTCCACCATATTTATTCTTACATAATGTTAGGATAGATAAAGCCGGTGTAGCTCAACTGGTAGAGCAACTGACTTGTAATCAGTAGGTTGGGGGTTCAAGTCCTCTTGCCGGCACCACTTTCATATGGTAAGATAGACAAGTCGCTTTTAAAGCGAGCCATTAGCTCAGTTGGTAGAGCATCTGACTTTTAATCAGAGGGTCGAAGGTTCGAGTCCTTCATGGCTCACCATGTTTCATGCGGGTGTGGCGGAATTGGCAGACGCGCTAGACTTAGGATCTAGTGTCTTTATGACGTGGGGGTTCAAGTCCCTTCACCCGCATTGCCAAATAAAATAAAGAAATCCTGTAATGCGGAAGTAGTTCAGTGGTAGAACACCACCTTGCCAAGGTGGGGGTCGCGGGTTCGAATCCCGTCTTCCGCTTATACCATCCACGCCGGGGTGGTGGAATTGGCAGACACACAGGACTTAAAATCCTGCGGTAGGTGACTACCGTGCCGGTTCAAGTCCGGCCCTCGGCATTATAAATAAGCGCCCGTAGCTCAATTGGATAGAGCGTTTGACTACGGATCAAAAGGTTAGGGGTTCGACTCCTCTCGGGCGCGCCATTAAGATCGGGAAGTAGCTCAGCTTGGTAGAGCACTTGGTTTGGGACCAAGGGGTCGCAGGTTCGAATCCTGTCTTCCCGACCATCTTTTATGGGGCCTTAGCTCAGCTGGGAGAGCGCCTGCCTTGCACGCAGGAGGTCAGCGGTTCGATCCCGCTAGGCTCCACCAATATGATCTTTGAAAACTAAACAAGACAAAACGTACCTGTTAATTCGAGTTTTTATAAAAAAATCCTATGATACTTCATAGGTAGTCAGTCAAACTGGCGAAAAGCAAAACTTCGGTTTTGTACTTTTTCGGAGAGTTTGATCCTGGCTCAGGACGAACGCTGGCGGCGTGCCTAATACATGCAAGTCGAGCGGACAGAAGGGAGCTTGCTCCCGGATGTTAGCGGCGGACGGGTGAGTAACACGTGGGTAACCTGCCTGTAAGACTGGGATAACTCCGGGAAACCGGAGCTAATACCGGATAGTTCCTTGAACCGCATGGTTCAAGGATGAAAGACGGTTTCGGCTGTCACTTACAGATGGACCCGCGGCGCATTAGCTAGTTGGTGGGGTAATGGCTCACCAAGGCGACGATGCGTAGCCGACCTGAGAGGGTGATCGGCCACACTGGGACTGAGACACGGCCCAGACTCCTACGGGAGGCAGCAGTAGGGAATCTTCCGCAATGGACGAAAGTCTGACGGAGCAACGCCGCGTGAGTGATGAAGGTTTTCGGATCGTAAAGCTCTGTTGTTAGGGAAGAACAAGTGCGAGAGTAACTGCTCGCACCTTGACGGTACCTAACCAGAAAGCCACGGCTAACTACGTGCCAGCAGCCGCGGTAATACGTAGGTGGCAAGCGTTGTCCGGAATTATTGGGCGTAAAGGGCTCGCAGGCGGTTTCTTAAGTCTGATGTGAAAGCCCCCGGCTCAACCGGGGAGGGTCATTGGAAACTGGGAAACTTGAGTGCAGAAGAGGAGAGTGGAATTCCACGTGTAGCGGTGAAATGCGTAGAGATGTGGAGGAACACCAGTGGCGAAGGCGACTCTCTGGTCTGTAACTGACGCTGAGGAGCGAAAGCGTGGGGAGCGAACAGGATTAGATACCCTGGTAGTCCACGCCGTAAACGATGAGTGCTAAGTGTTAGGGGGTTTCCGCCCCTTAGTGCTGCAGCTAACGCATTAAGCACTCCGCCTGGGGAGTACGGTCGCAAGACTGAAACTCAAAGGAATTGACGGGGGCCCGCACAAGCGGTGGAGCATGTGGTTTAATTCGAAGCAACGCGAAGAACCTTACCAGGTCTTGACATCCTCTGACAACCCTAGAGATAGGGCTTTCCCTTCGGGGACAGAGTGACAGGTGGTGCATGGTTGTCGTCAGCTCGTGTCGTGAGATGTTGGGTTAAGTCCCGCAACGAGCGCAACCCTTGATCTTAGTTGCCAGCATTCAGTTGGGCACTCTAAGGTGACTGCCGGTGACAAACCGGAGGAAGGTGGGGATGACGTCAAATCATCATGCCCCTTATGACCTGGGCTACACACGTGCTACAATGGACAGAACAAAGGGCTGCAAGACCGCAAGGTTTAGCCAATCCCATAAATCTGTTCTCAGTTCGGATCGCAGTCTGCAACTCGACTGCGTGAAGCTGGAATCGCTAGTAATCGCGGATCAGCATGCCGCGGTGAATACGTTCCCGGGCCTTGTACACACCGCCCGTCACACCACGAGAGTTTGCAACACCCGAAGTCGGTGAGGTAACCTTTATGGAGCCAGCCGCCGAAGGTGGGGCAGATGATTGGGGTGAAGTCGTAACAAGGTAGCCGTATCGGAAGGTGCGGCTGGATCACCTCCTTTCTAAGGATATATGGAGCAGCGTACGTTTTCGTCTTGTTTAGTTTTGAAGGATCATTCCTTCAAAACATGTCTCTAGCGAGACAGGATTGTTCTTTGAAAACTAGATAACAATAAGTAATACATTCACATTGAATGCAATGCAAAGTTCATCACACATAGTGATTCTTTCTAAAGTAAGAAATGGTTAAGTTAGAAAGGGCGCACGGTGGATGCCTTGGCACTAGGAGCCGATGAAGGACGGGACGAACACCGATATGCTTCGGGGAGCTGTAAGCAAGCTTTGATCCGGAGATTTCCGAATGGGGAAACCCACTGCTCGTAATGGAGTAGTATCCATACTTGAATACATAGAGTATGAGAAGGCATACCCGGGGAACTGAAACATCTAAGTACCCGGAGGAAGAGAAAGCAAATGCGATTCCCTGAGTAGCGGCGAGCGAAACGGGAACAGCCCAAACCAAGAGGCTTGCCTCTTGGGGTTGTAGGACACTCTATACGGAGTTACAAAGGAATGATATAAGCGAAGAGGTCTGGAAAGGCCCGCCAAAGAAGGTAACAGCCCTGTAACTGAAATGTCATTCTCTCCAGAGTGGATCCTGAGTACGGCGGAACACGTGAAATTCCGTCGGAATCCGGGAGGACCATCTCCCAAGGCTAAATACTCCCTAGTGACCGATAGTGAACCAGTACCGTGAGGGAAAGGTGAAAAGCACCCCGGAAGGGGAGTGAAATAGATCCTGAAACCGTGTGCCTACAAGTAGTCAGAGCCCGTTAACGGGTGATGGCGTGCCTTTTGTAGAATGAACCGGCGAGTTACGATCCCGTGCAAGGTTAAGCAGAAGATGCGGAGCCGCAGCGAAAGCGAGTCTGAATAGGGCGCATGAGTACGTGGTCGTAGACCCGAAACCAGGTGATCTACCCATGTCCAGGGTGAAGTTCAGGTAACACTGAATGGAGGCCCGAACCCACGCACGTTGAAAAGTGCGGGGATGAGGTGTGGGTAGGGGTGAAATGCCAATCGAACCTGGAGATAGCTGGTTCTCTCCGAAATAGCTTTAGGGCTAGCCTCAAGGTAAGAGTCTCGGAGGTAGAGCACTGATTGGACTAGGGGCCCCTACCGGGTTACCGAATTCAGTCAAACTCCGAATGCCGATGACTTATCCTTGGGAGTCAGACTGCGAGTGATAAGATCCGTAGTCGAAAGGGAAACAGCCCAGACCGCCAGCTAAGGTCCCAAAGTATACGTTAAGTGGAAAAGGATGTGGAGTTGCTTAGACAACCAGGATGTTGGCTTAGAAGCAGCCACCATTTAAAGAGTGCGTAATAGCTCACTGGTCGAGTGACTCTGCGCCGAAAATGTACCGGGGCTAAACGTATCACCGAAGCTGCGGACTGTTCTTACGAACAGTGGTAGGAGAGCGTTCTAAGGGCTGTGAAGCCAGACCGGAAGGACTGGTGGAGCGCTTAGAAGTGAGAATGCCGGTATGAGTAGCGAAAGACGGGTGAGAATCCCGTCCACCGAATGCCTAAGGTTTCCTGAGGAAGGCTCGTCCGCTCAGGGTTAGTCGGGACCTAAGCCGAGGCCGAAAGGCGTAGGCGATGGACAACAGGTTGATATTCCTGTACCACCTCCTCACCATTTGAGCAATGGGGGGACGCAGGAGGATAGGGTAAGCGCGGTATTGGATATCCGCGTCCAAGCAGTTAGGCTGGGAAATAGGCAAATCCGTTTCCCGTGAAGGCTGAGCTGTGATGGCGAGCGAAATTTAGTAGCGAAGTTCCTGATTCCACACTGCCAAGAAAAGCCTCTAGCGAGGTGAGAGGTGCCCGTACCGCAAACCGACACAGGTAGGCGAGGAGAGAATCCTAAGGTGATCGAGAGAACTCTCGTTAAGGAACTCGGCAAAATGACCCCGTAACTTCGGGAGAAGGGGTGCTTCTTAGGGTGTTAAAGCCCCGAGAAGCCGCAGTGAATAGGCCCAGGCGACTGTTTAGCAAAAACACAGGTCTCTGCGAAGCCGTAAGGCGAAGTATAGGGGCTGACGCCTGCCCGGTGCTGGAAGGTTAAGAGGAGCGCTTAGCGTAAGCGAAGGTGCGAATTGAAGCCCCAGTAAACGGCGGCCGTAACTATAACGGTCCTAAGGTAGCGAAATTCCTTGTCGGGTAAGTTCCGACCCGCACGAAAGGCGCAACGATCTGGGCACTGTCTCAACGAGAGACTCGGTGAAATTATAGTACCTGTGAAGATGCAGGTTACCCGCGACAGGACGGAAAGACCCCGTGGAGCTTTACTGCAGCCTGATATTGAATGTTGGTACAGCTTGTACAGGATAGGTAGGAGCCTTGGAAACCGGAGCGCTAGCTTCGGTGGAGGCATCGGTGGGATACTACCCTGGCTGTATTGACCTTCTAACCCGCTGCCCTTATCGGGCAGGGAGACAGTGTCAGGTGGGCAGTTTGACTGGGGCGGTCGCCTCCTAAAATGTAACGGAGGCGCCCAAAGGTTCCCTCAGAATGGTTGGAAATCATTCGCAGAGTGTAAAGGCACAAGGGAGCTTGACTGCGAGACCTACAAGTCGAGCAGGGACGAAAGTCGGGCTTAGTGATCCGGTGGTTCCGCATGGAAGGGCCATCGCTCAACGGATAAAAGCTACCCCGGGGATAACAGGCTTATCTCCCCCAAGAGTCCACATCGACGGGGAGGTTTGGCACCTCGATGTCGGCTCATCGCATCCTGGGGCTGTAGTCGGTCCCAAGGGTTGGGCTGTTCGCCCATTAAAGCGGTACGCGAGCTGGGTTCAGAACGTCGTGAGACAGTTCGGTCCCTATCCGTCGCGGGCGCAGGAAATTTGAGAGGAGCTGTCCTTAGTACGAGAGGACCGGGATGGACGCACCGCTGGTGTACCAGTTGTTCTGCCAAGGGCATCGCTGGGTAGCTATGTGCGGACGGGATAAGTGCTGAAAGCATCTAAGCATGAAGCCCCCCTCAAGATGAGATTTCCCATTCCGCAAGGAAGTAAGATCCCTGAAAGATGATCAGGTTGATAGGTCTGAGGTGGAAGCGTGGTGACACGTGGAGCTGACAGATACTAATAGATCGAGGACTTAACCTATATTCTAATGTGAAGCATGAACATTGTTATCTAGTTTTGAGAGAACATTCTCTCCATCAGGTTTGGTGGCGATAGCGAAGAGGTCACACCCGTTCCCATACCGAACACGGAAGTTAAGCTCTTCAGCGCCGATGGTAGTTGGGGGTTTCCCCCTGTGAGAGTAGGACGCCGCCAAGCTTCTATAAGGATCAGTTCCAGTCGGAACTGGTCTTTTTTGTGTTTTTGAGAGGTTTGATACCATATAAATGTGGAAATAATATTGTTAGTTGAGCGATTATCTTGAAAAATCGATCGAAAAAATTTATAGTAAGATTAAAGTCAAATATAGTCAAAGTCAATGGAGGAGGAGGCGGAGTGGCACAAAATATTTCTGATATCATCGAGCAGTATTTGAAGGAAGTCTTGGATCAGAACGGTCGAGAAATATTAGAAATTAAGCGCAATGAAATTGCAGATAAATTTCAATGCGTACCTTCACAAATTAACTATGTTATCAATACACGCTTTACGAGCGAGAGAGGCTATATCGTTGAAAGTAAGCGTGGCGGCGGTGGCTATATCCGCATCATTAAAGTCAAAATGAATGATGAAGTCGACTTATTGAACAACATTATTTCCCAAATATATCATCGTTTATCACAGGCTGCATCTGATCATATCATCATGCGTCTTGTTGAAAATAACATTTTATCTGAAAGAGAAGCTAAGATGATGATTAGTGTCATGGACCGTTCTGTATTGCATATTGATTTACCTGAACGTGATGAACTGCGTGCTCGGATGATGAAAGCGATGTTAAATGCTCTGAAATTAAAGTAAAGCGGGTGAAAAGATTGATTTGTCAAGAATGTAATGAGAGACCAGCCACTTTTCACTTTACGAAAGTTATAAATGGAGAAAAACAAGAAATGCACATATGTGAACAATGTGCAAAAGAAAACAGTGATTCATATGCTATGAGTGGAAACCAAGGTTTCTCGATTCACAACTTATTATCAGGCTTATTGAATATTGATCCTAGCTTCACCACAAGTG
This sequence comes from Bacillus sp. FSL M7-0003, assembly GCF_038628485.1. Lineage (NCBI taxonomy): Bacteria > Bacillati > Bacillota > Bacilli > Caryophanales > Bacillaceae > Bacillus > Bacillus sp. FSL M7-0003. The sequence goes on from NZ_CP152024.1 coordinate 105,504, forward strand.
CTAACAAGGGCTCGTCTATTTTTCAAGAAGCGAAAGAAGTGGATCAATGTCCTAAGTGTGGCTTAACCTTTCAACAGTTCAGAAAAACAGGCCGATTTGGCTGTGCAGAATGCTATCGTACATTTGATCAGTATCTGAACCCTGTTTTAAGGAAAGTCCATAGTGGAAATACAGTCCATAATGGAAAAGTCCCAAAACGAATTGCCGGCAGCCTGCATGTTCGCCGGAAACTTGAGTTAATGCAGCAAGAGCTGAAGCAGCTGATTGAACAGGAAGAGTTCGAAAAGGCAGCGGAAGTTCGAGATCAAATTCGTGCATTAGAGCATGAGCAATCTCAGCAGAGGGAGGGAGATTAACGACATGTCGCTCCAGCATTTTATTCAAGACGCTCTAAGTCAGTGGATGAAACAAAAAGGACCAGAAAGTGACATTGTTCTAAGCAGTCGTATCCGGCTAGCTCGCAATCTAGAGCATGTTCGTTTCCCAACTCAGTTTTCTCAAGCTGAAGCTGAAGCTGTTCTCCAGCAATTCGAACAAAAGTTTGCTAGCCAGGAAGTGAAGGACATTGGAAACTTTGTTCTGATTCGAATGAATGAAACGCAGCCTTTAGCAAAGAGGGTACTTGTTGAAAAGCATTTGATTAGCCCCAATTTAGCTGAATCAAGATTTGGCGGCTGTTTGCTTTCTGAAAATGAAGAAATCAGTGTGATGCTGAATGAAGAGGACCATATTCGAATCCAATGCTTATTCCCAGGTTTTCAGCTAGCCAATGCACTAAAAGCGGCTAATCAGGTAGATGACTGGATTGAAGAGCAAGTGGATTATGCGTTTTCTGAAAAGCGAGGATACTTAACAAGCTGTCCGACCAATGTAGGTACAGGTATTAGGGCTTCGGTCATGATGCATTTACCAGCATTAGCGCTCACAAGACAAATGAATCGGATTATTCCGGCCATTAATCAATTAGGTCTTGTGGTCAGAGGAATTTATGGTGAGGGCAGCGAAGCAATAGGAAACATCTTTCAAATATCAAATCAAATGACACTTGGTCAATCAGAAGAAGACATTGTAGATGACTTGAATAGTGTGACCGCTCAGCTCATTGAACAAGAGCGATCTGCACGAAAAGCTTTATATCAAACATCTAAAATTGAACTTGAGGACAGAGTGTACCGTTCCTTAGGGATTTTGGCCAATTGTCGTATGATTGAATCAAAAGAAACAGCAAAGTGTTTGTCAGATGTGCGGCTTGGAATTGATTTAGGTATCATTAAGGGGCTTTCAAGTAATATACTGAATGAACTCATGATTTTGACTCAGCCCGGCTTCCTTCAACAATATTCAGGAGGAGCCTTAGAGCCAAATGAACGAGATATAAAACGAGCAGCGATTATTAGAGAAAGGCTGCGCTTAGAAATGCATAGGAATGGACAGGAGGATGAAACGATATGATGTTTGGAAGATTCACTGAAAGAGCTCAAAAGGTATTAGCACTTGCACAAGAAGAAGCCATTCGCCTAGGCCATAAGAACATAGGTACTGAGCACATTTTACTTGGCCTTGTACGTGAAGGTGAGGGCATCGCTGCCAAAGCGTTAGAAGCACTGGGCCTTGTTTCAGATAAAATCCAAAAAGAAGTCGAAAGCTTGATTGGAAGAGGGCAAGAGGTGTCTCAAGCTATTCCTCATTATACGCCTAGAGCGAAGAAGGTCACTGAGCTTTCAATGGATGAAGCAAGAAAGCTAGGTCATTCCTATGTAGGGACAGAACATATTCTATTAGGTCTTATTCGTGAGGGAGAGGGTGTCGCTGCCCGTGTCTTAAATAACCTCGGAGTGAGCTTAAATAAAGCACGTCAGCAAGTTCTGCAGCTGCTTGGAAGCAATGAAACCGGTGCATCTGCGGCAGGCTCTAATAGCAATGCAAATACACCAACACTAGATAGCTTGGCAAGAGATTTGACAGCTATTGCAAAAGAGGACAGCTTGGACCCTGTCATTGGCCGAAGCAAAGAAATTCAACGTGTCATTGAGGTCCTAAGTAGAAGAACAAAAAATAACCCTGTGCTGATTGGTGAGCCTGGTGTTGGTAAAACAGCCATCGCAGAAGGTCTTGCACAGCAAATTATTCATAACGAAGTGCCTGAAATCCTGCGCGATAAACGAGTGATGACACTGGATATGGGAACTGTTGTAGCTGGGACGAAATATCGTGGTGAATTCGAGGATCGTTTGAAAAAAGTGATGGACGAAATTCGCCAGGCAGGAAATATCATTCTCTTTATCGACGAGCTTCATACACTCATTGGTGCTGGTGGAGCAGAGGGCGCGATTGATGCGTCTAATATCTTGAAGCCATCCTTAGCACGTGGTGAGCTTCAATGTATTGGAGCGACAACGTTAGATGAGTATCGTAAATACATTGAAAAGGACGCTGCGCTTGAACGACGTTTCCAGCCAATTCAAGTAGATCAGCCGTCTGTTGATGAAAGTATTCAAATCTTAAGAGGACTTAGAGACCGGTATGAAGCACATCACCGTGTGTCTATTACAGATGAAGCGATTGAGGCGGCGGTGAAGCTGTCTGACCGTTATATTTCTGACCGTTTCCTTCCAGATAAGGCGATTGATTTAATTGATGAGGCAGGTTCGAAAGTCCGTTTACGTTCGTTCACGACACCACCTAATCTAAAAGAATTAGAGCAAAAGCTGGATGAAGTACGCAAGGAAAAGGATGCGGCAGTTCAAAGTCAAGAATTTGAAAAAGCAGCTTCTCTTCGCGATACAGAACAGCGTTTGCGTGAAAAAGTAGAAGTGACAAAGAAATCATGGAAAGAAAAGCAGGGACAAGAGAATTCAGAGGTATCTGTAGATGATATTGCAATGGTCGTTTCGAGCTGGACGGGAGTACCTGTTTCGAAAATTGCTCAAACGGAGACAGATAAGCTTCTGAACATGGAACAATTGCTCCACTCTCGTGTGATCGGGCAGGATGAAGCCGTTGTCGCTGTAGCGAAAGCGGTGAGACGTGCACGTGCTGGCCTGAAAGATCCAAAACGTCCAATCGGCTCCTTTATCTTCTTAGGACCAACAGGGGTTGGTAAAACGGAGCTTGCAAGAGCACTCGCTGAGTCTATTTTCGGTGATGAAGAAGCAATGATCCGTATTGATATGTCTGAATACATGGAGAAACACTCTACATCCAGACTGGTTGGGTCACCTCCAGGCTATGTGGGTTATGATGAAGGTGGACAGCTGACTGAAAAAGTGAGAAGAAAACCTTATTCTGTCGTTCTTTTAGACGAGATTGAAAAGGCTCATCCAGATGTATTTAATATCTTACTGCAAGTGTTAGAAGATGGTCGTCTGACTGATTCTAAAGGGCGTACCGTTGACTTTAGAAATACGATTTTGATCATGACTTCAAACGTTGGAGCTAGTGAGCTGAAGCGCAATAAATATGTTGGCTTTAACGTGCAGGATGAAGGTCAAAATTACAAGGATATGAAAGGCAAAGTGATGGGCGAGTTGAAACGTGCGTTTAGACCTGAGTTTATCAACCGTATTGATGAAATCATTGTCTTCCACTCGCTTGAGAAGAAACATCTCAAAGAGATCGTGTCTCTCATGTCTGATCAATTGACAAAACGATTAAAAGAACAAGACCTATCAATTGAATTGACGGAAGCAGCAAAAGCGAAAATTGCCGACGAAGGAGTAGATCTTGAGTACGGTGCGCGTCCGTTAAGAAGAGCGATTCAAAAGCATGTAGAAGATCGACTTTCTGAGGAGCTTCTGAAGGGGAATATTGAAAAAGGTCAACATATCGTATTAGATGTGGAAGATGGAGAAATTGTCGTAAAAGCGACGGCTGCTACGAACTAATATAGTAAGAAAAAAGTGTGAGGCATACCAGCAAGGTGTATGCCTCCCTTTACTTATTTTCTGACCAGTATAAGGAGTTGTATTCTTCAATCTATGGCTAAGACAAAATCAAAATTTATATGCCAATCGTGCGGTTATGAGTCAGCCAAATGGATGGGGAAATGTCCAGGCTGCGGCACGTGGAACAGTATGACAGAAGAGGTCGTTCGCAAAGAGCCGGCAAACCGTCGAAGTGCTTTTAATCATTCTGTTCAAACCATTCAAAAACCTTCACCTATATCTGCAATTGAAACATCCGAAGAACCCCGAATTAAAACAAATTTAGAAGAATTTAACCGAGTATTAGGAAGTGGAATTGTCAAAGGTTCTCTTGTTCTCATCGGCGGAGATCCTGGGATTGGGAAGTCCACATTGTTATTACAAGTATCAGCACAGCTCTCAGACAAAAATCAGAATGTGTTATACATATCTGGTGAGGAGTCCATTAAACAAACGAAGCTAAGAGCGGACCGCCTTGGCATTGAAAGCACCTCTTTACATGTTTTGGCTGAAACCGATATGGAGTATATAACGTCTGCTATACAGGAGATGAAACCTGCGTTTGTTGTGGTGGATTCGATTCAAACCGTTTATCAAAGCGATATTACTTCAGCTCCCGGCTCTGTATCTCAAGTTAGAGAATGTACAGCGCAGCTGATGAAGATTGCCAAAACAAATGGTATTCCTATTTTTATCGTTGGTCACGTGACCAAAGAAGGCTCGATCGCAGGCCCACGCCTTTTAGAGCATATGGTGGACACAGTTCTTTATTTTGAAGGCGAGCGTCATCATACGTTTCGTATTTTACGGGCGGTCAAAAACCGATTTGGTTCAACGAATGAATTGGGAATTTTTGAAATGAGAGAGGAAGGGCTCACGGAAGTATTAAACCCATCAGAAATCTTTTTAGAAGAGCGGTCGGCAGGTGTATCTGGTTCGTGTGTTGTTGCCTCAATGGAAGGAACAAGACCCGTACTTGTCGAGATACAGGCATTAATTTCCCCGACAAGCTTTGGGAATCCGCGAAGAATGGCCACTGGCCTTGATCATAATCGAGTATCGCTGCTCATGGCAGTTTTAGAAAAACGCGTGGGGCTGCTGCTGCAAAACCAAGATGCGTATTTAAAGGTCGCAGGCGGTGTGAAGCTTGACGAACCGGCGATTGACTTAGCTATTGCCGTCAGTATTGCATCAAGCTTTAAAGATGCAGCGCCGCATCAAGCGGATTGCTTTATAGGAGAGGTCGGTCTGACGGGAGAAGTCAGAAGAGTATCAAGAATTGAACAGCGAGTGCAGGAAGCTGCAAAACTAGGATTTAAGCGAATGTTTATTCCTCAGGCGAATATAGACGGATGGAAAAAGCCGAGAGGGATTGAGTTAGTTGGTGTAGAAAATGTAGCGGAGGCACTTCGAATTTCACTAGGGGGATCATAGAAATGGAAAAAGAGAAAAAAGGAGCGAGAGAACTCGATCTCTTAGATATTGTACAGTTTGTGGCACCAGGAACACCTCTGCGGGCAGGGATTGAAAACGTCCTGAGAGCCAATACTGGCGGGCTCATTGTTGTTGGTTATAATGACAAAGTAAAGAGTGTGGTAGATGGAGGATTTCACATTAATTCAGCCTTCTCCCCAGCACATTTATATGAATTGGCGAAGATGGATGGAGCCATTATTCTTAGCGATTCTGGTCAAAAAATCTTGTATGCGAATACACAGCTGATGCCAGATGCAACCATTCATTCATCGGAAACAGGCATGAGGCACCGGACGGCTGAACGTGTAGCAAAGCAGACAGGCTGCTTAATTATTGCTATTTCTGAACGGAGGAACGTCATTACCTTATACCAAGGGAATCGTCGTTATACGCTGAAAGATATTGGCTTTATTTTAACAAAGGCTAATCAAGCCATTCAAACACTTGAGAAATATAAAACGATTTTAGATCACGCCATTTCTGCGTTAAGCGCCCTAGAATTCGAAGAGCTTGTGACCTTTGGGGATGTATTATCCGTGCTGCACCGCTACGAAATGGTACTCAGAATCAAAAATGAAATCAATATGTATATCAAAGAGCTTGGAACAGAGGGACACTTGATCCGTCTGCAGGTCAATGAATTGATTACAGATATGGAGCAGGAAGCGGCTTTATTTATTAAAGATTACGTGAAAGAAAAGATTAAAGATCCGTATGTGCTGCTTAAACAACTTCAAGATATGTCGAGCTTTGAGCTTTTAGATGATTCCATTCTGTACAAGTTACTTGGATATCCCGCTTCTACAAATATTGACGAATATGTGTACACAAGAGGATACAGATTGCTCCATAAAATCCCTAGACTGCCAATGCCAATCGTCGAAAATGTGGTTGAAGCATTCGGTGTGCTAGATCGAATTATGGAAGCAGATGTACAAGAATTGGATGAAGTAGAAGGAATTGGAGAAGTAAGAGCGAAAAAGATAAAAAAAGGATTAAAAAGGTTACAAGAAAAACATTATATCGACCGTCAGCTTTAAGAAGAGAAATTTTCCTCTACTACGGTTAAAAATGGATGAATATGGGTATATTAATGATGGTTTTGTTTTCTGTTGCTCATGATAGGAAACTTAAACATATATCAATGTCAGATGAAGGTGGATTGACAGATGAAAAATAAAGGAGGTGAAGGTATGTTAAAAAGAATCGTTCAGGCGTTTTTTATCATTTTGGGTGCAGTTGTGGGGATTTTTATCATTCCAGAGTTATTTCTGCTTTTAAATGTAAAGGACATACCTTTCATAACAAATGCTTACTCTTCAGCACTAATAGGAGCCGTTGTGTTCTTCATCATTGGTAAATGGTGCACAGGTTATGTGGTAAATTGGGTGAAATGGATCGAGGATTCTCTATTGAAGGCGCCTCTTCCTGATCTTATATCTGGAAGTTTCGGATTAGTATTTGGACTTATTCTAGCATATCTTATTGTAAACGTGATCCCGCTAAACAATATCCCATATCATATTTTTGGTACCATTATTCCGATTTTCCTGGCTTTCTTTTTAGGATACCTTGGGTTTCAGGTAGGCTTTAAGAAGAAGGATGAAATGATAGGGCTGTTCTCCCGATCTGCAAAGGTCACAAAGAAAAAAGGAGCAGCTGATGATGAACCTGAAATAGAAGATAAAAAGCTGAAAATTTTAGACACAAGTGTTATCATTGATGGAAGAATCGCAGATATTTGCCAAACTGGATTCTTAGAAGGTGTCATGGTAATTCCTCAATTTGTACTCGAGGAATTACAGCATATTGCAGACTCTTCAGATGTATTAAAGAGAAATAGAGGCCGAAGAGGTCTTGATATTTTAAATCGTATTCAAAAAGAATTGGATATCAAAGTTGAAATTTACGAAGGTGACTTCGAAGACATTCAAGAGGTTGATAGCAAGCTTGTGAAGCTGGCGAAATTAACTTCAGGTGTTGTTGTGACCAATGATTTTAATTTAAATAAAGTATGCGAACTTCAAAAAGTAGCAGTGTTAAACATCAATGATCTAGCCAATGCCGTTAAACCGGTTGTACTGCCTGGGGAAGAAATGAAGGTACAGGTCATCAAAGATGGGAAAGAGCATAACCAAGGTGTTGCTTACTTAGATGACGGGACGATGATTGTGGTCGAGGAAGGACGCAATTACATTGGAAAAGACATTGACGTGCTCGTCACAAGTGTGCTGCAGACTGCTGCTGGAAGAATGATTTTTGCGAAGCCAAAACTTCTGGAGAAGGCGCTCTAAAGGGAGAACGAACATGTATTATGAAGTAGTTATTCCGGCTGCGGGGCAGGGGAAACGAATGAAGGCCGGCCGCAATAAGCTTTTTATTGAGCTGAAAAGAATGCCGGTCATCATTCATACACTAAAGGTGTTTGACGCTCATGCGCAATGCAAACGAATGATCCTAGCGATCAATGAAGAGGAGCGTCAAGACTTTGAAAGGCTACTCAAGGTACACGCTTTTCAAACGCCTGTTTCACTTGTCACTGGCGGTGAAGAACGTCAGCAAAGTGTATACGAAGGATTAAAGGCTGTGAAAGATGCGGACATCGTGCTTGTTCATGATGGGGCAAGGCCTTTTATTAAGCATACACAGATTGACTTGCTCGTTAAAGCGGCGATTGAAAAAGGCTCCGCAGTTGTAGCGGTACCAGTGAAAGACACAATCAAACGCGTTCAAGAAGGCAAAGTGGAACAAACCATTGAACGTCAGAGCTTGTGGGCAGTCCAGACCCCACAAGCTTTTCGTCATTCTATTTTAAAAGAGGCGCATGAATATGCGGAGCGGACAGGCTTCCTTGGAACAGACGACGCCAGTCTTGTTGAACAATTACAAGGTGAGAATGTGTATATTGTCCAAGGAGACTATACCAATATTAAGCTGACAACACCGGATGATTTATTGGTTGCCAAGGCAATTATGGATGCGGAAAGAGGGTACTAGATCATGTTGAGAATAGGACAAGGTTTTGATGTACATCAATTAACAGAGGGAAGACCTCTAATTATCGGCGGGGTCACCATCCCTTATGAAAAGGGACTGCTAGGGCATTCAGATGCTGACGTCCTGCTTCACACAGTGGCAGATGCATGCCTTGGTGCGATTGCTGAAGGAGATATCGGCAGACATTTCCCAGACACAGATCCTGAGTTTAAGGATGCAGATTCTTTTAAATTATTGCAGCATGTGTGGGCACTTGTGAAAGAAAAGGGCTACACACTTGTGAATATTGACTGCACCATCATGGCGCAAAAGCCAAAAATGGCACCTTACATTCAACCAATGTGTGAGAAAATTGCAGAAGCGCTTGAGGCAGATGTCACACAGGTGAATGTCAAAGCAACAACGACAGAGAAACTCGGATTTACAGGAAGAGGAGAAGGAATTGCCTCTCAGGCAACAGTGCTTCTTCAGAAAAAGTAAAATCCATTTTGATGAGAATAGGTTTTGATGATAAAATACGTTTATAAAAAATTGGTGTCAGACAACATGATGCAGATGAAAGGAAGTTAAACTCATGGGAAATGAAGTGCGTGTTCGTTATGCACCGAGTCCAACTGGTCATTTACATATTGGGAATGCTAGAACGGCTCTTTTCAACTATTTGTTCGCACGCAGCCAAGGCGGCAAATTTATTATTCGAATCGAGGATACGGACCAAAAGCGTAATGTAGAAGGCGGGGAGGAAAGCCAGCTTCGCCACCTGCAATGGCTCGGTATTGATTGGGATGAGAGCATTGATAAAGATGGCGGTTACGGTCCTTACAGACAATCAGAGCGTAATGATATTTACAAAAAATATTATGACGAACTGTTAGAGAAGGACTTGGCTTATAAGTGCTATTGTACGGCTGAAGAGCTAGAGGCCGAGCGTGAAGCACAAATCGCCCGCAGTGAAATGCCTCGATATTCTGGTAAATGCAGTCATTTATCAAAAGAAGAAGAGGACAAACTGATTGCTGAAGGAAGAGAGCCAAGCATCCGCTTCCGAGTACCAAAAGGAGAAATCATCAAATTTGACGACATGGTCAAAGGTGAAATTTCATTTGAAACAGACGGCATTGGTGACTTTGTTATTGTGAAAAAAGATGGCACGCCAACTTATAACTTTGCCGTAGCCGTGGATGATCATTTGATGAAAATGACTCACGTTCTTCGCGGAGAAGATCATATTTCAAATACCCCTAAACAAATCATGATTTTTCATGCATTTGGCTGGGAGGTTCCGCTATTCGGACATATGACGTTGATTGTGAACGAGAACCGCAAGAAATTAAGTAAACGTGATGAATCAATTATTCAATTCATCGAGCAATATAAGAATTTAGGCTATTTACCTGAAGCCCTGTTTAACTTCATTGCATTACTTGGATGGTCTCCAGTAGGCGAAGAAGAACTGTTTACAAAAGAGCAATTCATCGACATTTTCGATGTAAACCGACTTTCTAAGTCACCAGCTCTATTCGATATGCATAAACTAAAATGGGTGAACAACCAATACGTGAAAGCACTTGATCTTGATCAGGTTGTGGCACTAACACTTCCGCATCTTCAAAAAGCAGGCAAGGTAAGTGAGCAGCTGACTGAAGAAGAAAACACGTGGGTACGCAAGCTTATTTCTCTGTATCACGAACAATTAAGCTACGGAGCAGAAATTGTTGAGTTAACAGAGTTGTTCTTTAAGGAGCAAATTGAGTATAATCAAGAGGCAAAGGAAGTTCTAGCAGAGGAGCAAGTACCAGAAGTGATGGCATCTTTTGCAGGTCAGCTTGAACAGCTTGAGTCTTTCACACCTGATGAAATCAAGGCTGCCATTAAAGCGGTACAAAAAGAAACAGGGCATAAAGGCAAGAAACTATTCATGCCGATTCGTGTGGCTGTCACAGGACAAACGCATGGCCCAGAACTTCCGCAAAGTATTGAATTACTAGGTAAAGAAACGGTATTAAACCGCATTAAACAAATATAAGGAAATCGTTGCGAGGGAGAAGTACAATGTACTCGTCCATCACAGAAAGAGTCTCCACCGGCTGAAAGAGACTTATGGGCAGACATTGGAAATGCACCCTCAAGACCCTTGAGGAACACGTACGTTAGTATGCAAGGGCGGTACCCTCCGTTATGGGATTAAGTTGAGAAGGCTGAAAGATAAGTAGCTTTCTAAACAGAGTGGAACCGCGTTTTCAAAACGTCTCTGTCATTTGGCAGAGGCGTTTTTTATTTGTCCAAAAAAAGAGAGCAAGTCCTAAGAGAGATTCATGGGGAAGAACGGGGGGAGCATGTGTTTTTCAAAATGCTGAAAGAAGATATTGATACTGTGTTTGATCAAGATCCTGCTGCTAGAAGCTATATTGAAGTAGTGCTAACCTATTCAGGGCTTCATGCGATTTGGGCTCACCGTATTGCGCACGCATTTTATAAGCGGAAGCTGTATTTTATTGCGCGGATCATTTCTCAGGTCAGCCGCTTTTTCACAGGGGTGGAAATTCATCCGGCGGCAACCATTGGCAGGCGGTTCTTCATTGATCACGGCATGGGCGTCGTGATCGGGGAAACATGTGAAATTGGAGACAACGTCACTGTTTTCCAAGGCGTGACATTAGGGGGAACAGGGAAAGAAAAGGGAAAGCGGCATCCGACCATTTTAGATGATGCCCTCATTGCGACAGGTGCCAAGGTGCTTGGTTCTATCACGGTTGGAAAAGGGTCCAAGATTGGTGCAGGGTCGGTCGTGTTAAAAGACGTCCCAGACCATTCCACTGTTGTAGGTATACCTGGGCGAGTGGTCGTTCAAAATGGAAAGAAAATCAATCGTGATCTCAACCATCAAGATTTGCCAGATCCAGTTTCCGATCGTTTTAAAGAATTGGAACGAGAAATGGAAAAGCTAAAAGGTGAGCTGGCTTCATTGAGCAGAAAGGAAGAACAATCATGACAATCAATATTTATAATACATTGACACGTAAGAAGGAAGAATTTGTCCCGCTTGAGCCAGGAAAGGTCAAGATGTATGTGTGCGGACCAACCGTTTATAACTACATTCATATCGGAAATGCTAGACCTGCTATTGTTTATGACACTGTACGTAAGTATTTAGAATACAGCGGTTACGATGTGAACTTTGTATCAAACTTTACAGATGTGGATGATAAACTCATCAAGGCAGCCAATGAACTCGGAGAAGATGTGCCGACAATTGCTGATCGTTTTATCCAAGCCTACTTCGAAGACGTCAGTGCGCTCGGCTGCAAAAAAGCAGACCTTCACCCGCGAGTGACGGAAAACATGGATGATATCATTGCGTTTATTGCGACATTGATTGAAAAAGGCTACGCCTATGAAGCAGATGGTGACGTGTATTACAGCACACGCTCATTTGAAGGTTATGGAAAGCTTTCTCACCAATCAATTGATGAATTGAAGACAGGTGCTCGTATTCGTGTAGGTGAAAAGAAACGAGATGCGCTGGACTTTGCTCTTTGGAAGGCTGCAAAGGATCAGGAAATCTCTTGGGATAGCCCGTGGGGCAAAGGACGCCCAGGCTGGCACATCGAATGCTCGGCAATGGTCAAAAAATATTTAGGTGATACGATCGACATTCATGCTGGCGGACAGGATTTAACATTCCCTCACCATGAGAATGAAATTGCCCAATCTGAGGCTTTGACAGGGAAGCCTTTTGCGAAGTATTGGATGCATAACGGGTATATTAATATCGATAATGAAAAAATGTCAAAATCACTTGGCAACTTTGTGCTCGTGCATGACATTGTGAAAGAACAAGATCCTGATGTGCTCCGCTTCTTTATGTTGTCGGTTCACTATCGCCACCCAATTAACTACTCAATGGATTTATTAGAAAGTACAAAGAGTGCGTTTAACCGACTCAAGACATCGTATGCGAATTTACATCACCGTCTTGAGAGCAGCACGAATATTACGGAAGACAATGCGGAATGGCTGGAAAAAATTGAAGAGCAGCGTGCGACATTTGTTTCTGAAATGAATGATGACTTCAATACGGCAAATGCGATCTCTGTTTTATTCGAATTAGCGAAACAGGCGAATTATTATATGGAAAATGATCATACTTCGGAGGAAGTGATCAAGGCATTTATCGGCTTGTTCCAAGAAATTACGTCTGTTCTCGGCTTCTCATTAGAAGAAAAGCACACGCTTGACGAAGAGGTAGAAGCGTTAATTGAAAAACGCAATGAAGCTAGAAGAAATCGTGACTTTGCCCTATCTGATCAAATTCGTGATCAATTAAAGAACATGAATATTGTGTTGGAGGACACTCCTCAAGGTACTCGCTGGAAAAGAGGAGAATAGGCAATGTTGAATTTTGAAAAGCTGAAAGACGGTAAACAGCTGAACGGACTTGCGCTGGCTTATATGGGTGATGCCATTTTTGAAGTATATGTGAGGCATCACCTCCTCCAAACGGGGGCGACAAAGCCAAATGAGCTGCACAAACGAGCAAGCAAAATTGTTTCAGCTAAATCACAGGCTGCTATTTTATTTACGCTTCAGCAGCAAGGCTTTTTCACTGAAGCAGAAGAAGCGGTGCTGAAAAGAGGAAGAAACGCAAAATCAGGCACAGTGCCTAAAAACACAGACGTTCAAACGTATCGTTATAGTACAGCGTTTGAAGCGCTTATGGGTTATTTATTTATCGAAAAGCAGGACGAACGCTTAGAAGAGCTGATTGGTCAGGCGATTGAAATCGGAACGTCAGGGAGGAAGACAAATGAGTCAGCAACATGATTATGTCATTGGGAAAAATGCAGTGATTGAGACACTGAAGTCAGATCGGGAGTTATACAAGCTCTGGATGGCAGAAAACACTGTAAAAGGACAAGCCCAGCAGGTCATTGAACTCGCTAAAAAGCAAAATATCACCATTCAGTATGTTCCGAGGAAAAAGCTTGATCAAATGGTTACAGGTCAGCACCAGGGAATCGTTGCACAAGTAGCAGCATATGAATATGCAGAATTGGACGATCTGTATCAAATCGCTGAAAAGCGGAATGAACAGCCTTTCTTTCTGATTTTAGATGAAATTGAAGACCCGCATAATTTAGGATCTATTATGCGTACGGCCGATGCTGTAGGTGCACATGGGATTGTCATTCCGAAAAGGAGAGCGGTCGGTCTAACAACAACAGTTGCTAAGGCATCCACTGGAGCAATTGAGCATATTCCTGTTGCAAAAGTGACCAATCTTTCAAGAGCCCTTGATGAAATGAAAGAAAGAGGAATCTGGGTTGCGGGAACAGATGCGTCTGCTAAACAGGATTACAGACAATTTGATGGCACAATGCCGCTGGCTCTTGTGATTGGCAGTGAAGGAAAAGGAATTGGCCGATTGATTAAAGAAAAGTGTGATTTTCTGATTAAACTGCCTATGGCCGGGAAGGTTACTTCGTTAAACGCATCAGTTGCGGCTGGTCTATTGATGTATGAAGTGTATCGAAAACGTTATCCGTTAGGAGAATAGAGATGGATATCCTCTTAGTCGATGGATACAACATGATAGGTGCATGGCCTCAGCTGCAGCACTTAAAGGAAAACAGCTTTGAAGAAGCCAGAGACGTGCTGATTCAACATTTAGCAGAATATCAAGCCTACACAGGGTATCGAGTCATTGTCGTATTCGATGCCCATATGGTCAAAGGAATTGAAAAAAAGCGGACCAACCACCGAGTAGAGGTCATCTTTACGAGAGAGAATGAAACGGCGGATGAGCGGATTGAAAAGCTGGCGCAGGATTTGAATAATATCCGGACGCAAATTCATGTGGCAACCTCAGATTTTACGGAACAATGGGCTATTTTTGGACAAGGAGCTCTTCGGAAGTCGGCTCGTGAGCTTTTAAGAGAGATTGAAGTGATAGAACGAAAGATTGAAACGAGGGTCAAAAAGATTACTTCTGATAAACCAGCATCTAAGATTGAATTGTCAGAAGATGTATTGAAAACGTTTGAAAAATGGCGGCGCGGGAATCTGGAATAGCTTGACGATATTTCAACCATTAATGTATAATATTTCTATCTAGGTGCGGTCGGGGGGATCGAAGTGAATCTAAACAACAGCAAGGGTAAGTCCATCAGAGAGCAATTTTGCCAGTTGGAAGATGAACAAGTCATTGAAAGGGTTCATGTCGGAGATAGTGATGCGCTAGATTATTTAATAACGAAATACCGCAATTTTGTACGTGCGAAAGCAAGATCTTATTTCTTGATAGGAGCGGATCGAGAGGACATTGTCCAAGAGGGAATGATCGGACTTTATAAGTCTATCCGCGATTTCAGAGAGGACAAGCTTACTTCATTTAAGGCTTTTGCAGAATTATGTATTACCCGCCAAATTATCACCGCAATTAAAACAGCTACTCGCCAAAAACATATCCCGTTAAATTCCTATGTATCATTAGACAAGCCGATCTACGATGAAGAATCGGACAGAACATTATTGGATGTCATTTCCGGTGCTAAAGCGCTTAACCCAGAAGACTTAATCATTAGCAAAGAAGAATTTGATGATATCGAAATGAAGATGGGTGAACTGCTAAGCGAGCTGGAAAGAAAGGTACTTGTGCTGTATCTTGATGGCAGATCCTATCAGGAGATTTCGGAAGATTTAAACCGTCATGTGAAATCAATTGATAACGCACTCCAAAGAGTAAAGAGAAAATTAGAGAAATATTTAGAGCTTCGCGAGATTAGTCTCTAATCAAACCTATATTGACAGCTTTTTCGACACTGTGATAAGGTACTAATGAAATGATGTCGAGAAAATAGGTGTAAATATGAGGAAAAAGATTACTCTAGCCTGTAAAGACTGCGGAAGCCGCAATTATACGACAATGAAAAGTGTTGCTTCAGCAGCTGAAAGATTAGAAGTTAAGAAATATTGCAAGACTTGTAATTCACATAAAACACATTTAGAAACGAAGTAAGATTTGCGTTCTTTAATCTGTGGAGGTCTTTTACATGCGTATTATCAGTTTCTTAAAAAGTGTCGGAAAAGAAATGAAAAAGGTCAGCTGGCCAAAGAAGAACGAAATGGTCCGCTACACAATCACTGTTATTTTAACAGTCGTATTCTTTGCCATCTTTTTCTCTTTTCTTGATATAGGAATCTCACAATTAATCGAATTAATTCATTAATACTTGAATAATGGTCTGCTGAACGTGCTATAATAGATCATAATATGACTTGCCAAAAAACCCGTTTTACGGGTTTTTTCAATTGCTTGAAAATATTTACCGTTACTCGAGATTCGTCAAATAGACATTATAAAATGTGGGGAGGGAAGGACTAAATAGTCCTGAACGAAAATGGAAAAGAATTGGTATGTTGTGCATACGTACTCTGGCTATGAAAACAAAGTAAAAGCGAATTTGGAAAAGCGTGTTGAATCAATGGGCATGCAGGATAAAATCTTCCGCGTCGTCGTACCAGAAGAAGAAGAAACGGATATTAAAAATGGTAAGAAAAAAGTCGTCAAAAAGAAAGTATTCCCTGGCTATGTCCTAGTGGAAATCGTGATGACTGACGACTCTTGGTATGTTGTTCGTAATACACCAGGTGTCACTGGATTCGTTGGATCAGCTGGATCAGGCTCAAAGCCGACTGCACTGCTGCCAGGCGAAGCCGAAACCATTCTGAAGAGAATGGGACTTGAAGAACGCAAAACAGAAATCGACTTTGAACTGAAAGAAACAGTTAAGGTCATCGATGGACCATTTGCTAACTTCACTGGATCGATTGAAGAAATTGATTACGATAAAAGCAAAGTCAAAGTATTCGTTAATATGTTTGGTAGAGAAACACCTGTTGAACTTGAGTTCACGCAGATCGATAAATTGTAATTTAAAAGAGCTTGAAATGAGTGTATAGAAGTGGTAATATAGCAAAGGTACGTCTTGAGTTCACTCAAGATCGCTAGCTAGTTATTTCGTCATTCATATAAAGAATGAAGTTGTTGAGTGGGAGGGGGATTCCCCTATTACCACATCACGGACTTTAAGGAGGTGTGTCTCGTGGCTAAAAAAGTAGTTAAAGTTGTTAAATTGCAAATTCCTGCTGGAAAAGCTAACCCAGCTCCACCAGTTGGACCTGCACTAGGTCAAGCCGGTGTTAATATCATGGGATTCTGTAAGGAGTTTAACGCTCGTACAGCTGACCAAGCTGGTCTTATCATTCCTGTTGAAATTTCGGTTTTTGAAGACCGTTCATTTACATTTATTACTAAAACTCCACCTGCTGCAGTTTTACTTAAAAAAGCAGCTGGTATTGAGTCTGGTTCTGGTGAACCTAACCGTAATAAAGTGGCAACTGTTAAGCGTGATAAAGTACGCGAAATCGCGGAAACAAAAATGCCTGACTTAAACGCTGCTAGCGTTGAATCAGCTATGCGCATGGTTGAAGGTACTGCACGCAGTATGGGTATTGTCATCGAAGATTAATTTTTTGTCTTGTTGGGTTGCGAGTTTGGTTTTGACAAGTTCGCAACCCTTATTCGTGGGAGGTTATTCCGCTAAAACCACATAAGGAGGATTTTTATAATGGCTAAAAAAGGTAAAAAGTATGTAGAAGCTGCTAAGCTGATCGATCGTACAAAAGCGTATGATGTAGCTGAAGCTGTTTCTCTTACAAAAAAAGCAAATACAGCTAAATTTGATGCGACTGTAGAAGTTGCTTTTCGTTTGGGCGTAGACCCTCGTAAAAACGATCAACAAATCCGCGGTGCAGTTGTACTTCCTAACGGAACTGGTAAAACTCAACGCGTTCTTGTGTTCGCTAAAGGCGAAAAAGCAAAAGAAGCAGAAGCTGCTGGAGCAGACTACGTTGGAGATTCTGATTACATCACTAAAATCCAACAAGGCTGGTTCGAATTCGATGTAATCGTTGCGACACCTGACATGATGGGTGAAGTGGGTAAGATCGGTCGTGTACTTGGACCAAAAGGTCTTATGCCAAACCCTAAAACAGGAACTGTAACGTTCGAAGTTGAAAAAGCAATCAATGAAATCAAAGCTGGTAAAGTAGAATACCGCGTTGATAAAGCTGGTAACATCCACGCGCCAATCGGAAAGGTTTCTTTCGAGGACGAAAAGCTTGTTGAGAACTTTGCAACAATCTATGACACAATCCTTAAAGCAAAACCTGCAGCGGCTAAAGGTGTATACGTGAAAAACGTTTCTGTTACATCTACTATGGGCCCTGGCGTGAAAGTGGATCCATCTTCTTTCTCTGCAAAATAATTCTTGACTTATGACAACCATTTTGATAATATCAAAATGTTGTAAAATAGAATAATGTCCATTTATACCGTAGACAGCAGGGGCCTTATGGCTTAATTAACCCGCCGAGGTGTATATGTCACAGTCTTACGTTAACGTATGCTTGTATATACAGCCTCCATGTCTTAATGGAGGCTTTTTATATGGAGAACCGTTCGTTAGGAACGTGATGGCCTGATCGGTATAAGTGTTACACAAAGAATGTACAGGAGGTGTAACCATGAGCAATGCAATCGATACTAAAAAAGTTGTCGTTGATGAAATTACTTCTAAATTTAAAGATAGTATGTCTACTGTCATTGTAGATTACCGCGGTCTTTCAGTTTCTGAAGTGACTGAACTTCGTAAACAGCTTCGTGAAGCTGGCGTAGAATTCAAAGTTTACAAAAACACTTTGACTCGCCGTGCAGTTGAACAAGTTGAACTAACGGGTTTAAACGATTTCTTAACAGGTCCAAACGCTATCGCATTCAGTAACGAAGATGTTATCGCACCTGCGAAAATCATCAACGAATTTGCGAAAAGCCACGAAGCTTTAGAAATCAAAGCTGGTGTCATCGAAGGAAACGTAGCGACTGTAGAAGAAGTGAAGGCTCTTGCGGAACTTCCGTCTCGCGAAGGCTTACTTTCTATGTTGCTTAGCGTTCTTCAAGCTCCAGTTCGTAATCTTGCTCTTGCTACTAAAGCAGTTGCAGATCAAAAAGAAGAACAAGGCGCTTAATGCGTACTTTACGTTTACGTAAAAAAACTTAAAATGGAGGAATTACAAATGGCTTTAAATATCGAAGAAATCATTGCTTCAGTTAAAGAAGCAACTGTACTTGAGTTAAACGACTTAGTAAAAGCAATCGAAGAAGAATTTGGCGTAACTGCTGCTGCTCCTGTAGCTGTAGCTGCTGGTGGCGGTGCTGCTGCTGAAGAAAAAACTGATTTTGATCTAGTACTTGCTGGTGCTGGAGACCAAAAAATCAAAGTTATCAAAGTGGTTCGTGAAATCACTGGTCTTGGCTTGAAAGAAGCTAAAGAACTTGTTGACAACACTCCAAAACCACTTAAAGAAGGTATTGCTAAAGAAGAAGCTGAAGAACTTAAAGCTAAGCTTGAAGAAGTTGGCGCTTCTGTAGAAGTTAAGTAATCTTCGCCTAATCTTTTGGGAAAGCTCGCTTTTACTGGCGGGCTTTTTCTTTTCTAATCTCCTGAAACGATTGAATCCAGAGGAGGTCCATTCACCATGAGTGACCACTATTATACGGAAAAGCCATCAGTGAAAAGCAATAAACAGACATGGGACTTCACCTTGAGAAACCGTACCTTTACTTTTACAAGTGACAGTGGAGTGTTTTCTAAGAAAGAAGTCGACTTTGGTTCAAGGCTTTTAATTGAAGCTTTCGAAGAACCTGACTTGGATGGCGATGTCTTAGATGTCGGTTGCGGTTATGGACCGATCGGCTTATCGTTAGCAAACGAAATGACTAGCCGTACCATTCATATGATTGATGTGAACGAAAGAGCAGTCGAACTTTCAAAGGAAAACGCTAAACATAATCGCATTGATAATGTTCGCATCTATCAAAGTGATTTGTTCTCGAATGTTCATTCCTCAGCTGCTTTTGCCTCTATACTGACCAATCCCCCAATACGGGCAGGGAAGAAAGTTGTACATGCGATCTTTGAAAAAAGTGCTGATCATTTATTGCCGGAAGGTGAGTTGTGGGTGGTTATTCAGAAAAAGCAAGGTGGGCCATCTGCGATTGAAAAATTAGAGCAGCTCTTTGGAGAAGTCGAGGTTGTACTGAAAAAAAAGGGCTACTATATCATCAAAGCTAAAAAAGTTTGACGCAGTTTCCTAGCTGTGTTAACATTATAAAATGCCAATGTGTATATTTTGCTTGATAGGCTTAAAAAACAACTATTTTGTATAAATTATGCATACTTGGGAAAACTAATAAAATCGGTATTTGTTTTTGGATGTGGTTTTCTTATTTTAGAAACCCTTTTTTCTTTTGTCTTGTAAAAGTATTTCTTTACTGACATTTGAAAGACAGAAATACTTTTTACACATATAATACGCATGATTTGAGGGGTGAATCAGTTGACAGGTCAACTAGTTCAGTATGGACGACACCGCCAGCGCAGAAGCTACGCACGCATAAGCGAAGTGTTAGAATTACCAAATCTCATTGAAATTCAAACCTCTTCTTATCAGTGGTTTCTTGATGAGGGTCTTAGAGAGATGTTTCAAGATATATCCCCAATTGAGGATTTTACTGGTAACCTTTCTCTTGAATTCATTGATTACAGCCTAGGGGATCCTAAGTATCCTGTAGCAGAATCAAAAGAACGTGATGTAACTTACTCTGCTCCACTAAGAGTAAAAGTTCGTTTAATTAACAAAGAAACTGGAGAAGTAAAAGACCAAGATGTGTTCATGGGTGATTTCCCAATCATGACAGACACAGGTACTTTTATCATTAATGGTGCGGAACGTGTAATCGTTTCTCAGTTAGTGCGTTCTCCAAGTGTATATTTCAGTGGTAAAGTAGACAAAAACGGTAAAAAAGGTTTTACTGCGACTGTCATTCCAAACCGTGGCGCATGGTTAGAATACGAAACTGATGCGAAGGATGTAGTCTATGTACGCATCGATCGCACACGTAAGTTGCCGGTTACGGTTCTTTTGCGTGCTCTCGGCTTCAGCTCTGATCAAGAGATTCTTGACCTCATTGGCGAGAATGAATACTTACGCAACACACTGGAAAAAGACAATACAGAGAATGCGGATAAAGCACTTCTCGAAATCTACGAGCGCCTCCGTCCTGGAGAACCGCCAACTGTTGAAAATGCGAAAAGCTTGCTAGACTCCCGCTTCTTCGATCCGAAGAGATATGACCTAGCAAATGTTGGACGCTACAAGATTAATAAGAAGCTTCATATTAAAAATAGACTGTTCAATCAAAAATTGGCTGAAACGCTAGTTGATCCTGAAACAGGTGAAATTCTAGCAGAAAAAGGTCAAATTTTAGACAGAAGAGTTCTTGATAAAGTTCTTCCATACTTAGAAAACGGCATCGGATTTAGAAAGCTTTATCCTAATGGTGGCGTAGTAGAAGATGAAGTAGAACTTCAATCTATTAAGATTTATGCACCGACTGATCAAGAAGGCGAGCAAGTGATCAACGTGATTGGAAATGCATATGTAGAGGAAGCTGTGAAAAACATCACGCCTTCTGACATCATTGCGTCAATCAGTTACTTCTTCAACCTTCTTCATGGTGTAGGTGACACAGATGATATCGACCACCTTGGTAACCGTCGTCTGCGTTCTGTAGGTGAACTTCTGCAAAACCAATTCCGTATTGGTTTAAGCAGAATGGAGCGTGTTGTCCGTGAAAG
Organism: Bacillus sp. FSL M7-0003; assembly: GCF_038628485.1. NCBI lineage: Bacteria > Bacillati > Bacillota > Bacilli > Caryophanales > Bacillaceae > Bacillus > Bacillus sp. FSL M7-0003. The sequence goes on from NZ_CP152024.1 coordinate 126,661, forward strand.
AATGTCAATTCAAGACACAAACACGATCACACCTCAGCAGCTGATCAACATTCGTCCTGTGATCGCTTCTATCAAAGAGTTCTTTGGTAGTTCTCAGCTTTCTCAGTTCATGGATCAAACAAACCCGCTTGCTGAATTGACGCACAAACGTCGTCTGTCAGCGCTTGGACCGGGTGGTTTGACACGTGAGCGTGCAGGAATGGAAGTTCGTGACGTTCACTACTCTCACTATGGACGTATGTGTCCGATTGAAACACCAGAGGGTCCAAACATTGGTTTGATCAACTCTCTATCTTCATTTGCAAAAGTGAATCGCTTCGGATTTATCGAAACACCTTACCGCCGGGTTGATCCTGAAACTGGTAAAGTGACACCGAGAATCGATTACTTAACTGCTGATGAAGAGGATAACTACGTAGTAGCACAAGCGAACGTTCAGTTAGCTGATGATGGTTCGTTTATCGATGATAATATCATTGCTCGTTTCAGAGGGGAAAACACCGTTGTTCCTCGAAACCGCGTTGACTACATGGACGTTTCGCCAAAGCAGGTTGTTTCTGCAGCGACAGCATGTATCCCATTCTTAGAAAACGATGACTCTAACCGTGCTCTAATGGGAGCGAACATGCAGCGTCAGGCTGTGCCTTTGATGCAGCCAGAATCACCGATTGTTGGTACAGGTATGGAGTACGTATCAGGTAAAGACTCTGGTGCTGCTGTCATCTGCCGCTACCCAGGTGTTGTAGAACGTGTAGAAGCAAAAAATATTTGGGTTCGCCGTTATGAAGACGTTGACGGACAACAAGTCAAAGGAAACCTAGACAAATACAGCCTGCTGAAATTTGTCCGCTCTAACCAAGGGACTTGCTACAACCAGCGTCCTATCGTAAGTGTTGGAGATGAAGTCGTTAAAGGGGAAATCCTTGCAGACGGTCCTTCTATGGAAAAAGGTGAATTGGCTCTAGGACGTAACGTCATGGTCGGCTTCATGACTTGGGACGGTTACAACTACGAGGATGCGATCATCATGAGTGAGCGCCTTGTAAAAGATGACGTCTACACGTCTATTCATATTGAAGAATATGAATCAGAAGCTCGTGATACAAAGCTTGGACCAGAAGAAATCACTCGTGATATTCCAAACGTTGGGGAAGATGCTTTACGCAACCTTGACGAGCGCGGAATCATCCGTATTGGTGCAGAAGTAAAAGACGGAGACCTTCTTGTAGGTAAAGTAACGCCTAAAGGTGTAACTGAACTAACAGCTGAAGAACGTCTATTACATGCAATCTTCGGTGAAAAGGCTCGTGAAGTTCGTGATACGTCACTACGTGTTCCACACGGCGGCGGCGGAATTATCCACGATGTAAAAGTCTTCAACCGTGAAGATGGAGATGAATTACCTCCAGGTGTAAACCAATTAGTCCGCGTATACATCGTTCAGAAGCGTAAGATTTCTGAAGGTGACAAAATGGCCGGACGACATGGTAACAAAGGGGTTATCTCTAAAATCCTTCCAGAAGAAGATATGCCTTATCTTCCAGACGGAACACCGATCGATATCATGTTGAACCCTCTAGGGGTACCATCTCGTATGAACATCGGTCAGGTACTTGAGCTTCATATGGGTATGGCTGCACGTTACCTCGGCATCCACATTGCGTCACCAGTATTTGATGGTGCGCGCGAGGAAGATGTTTGGGAAACGCTTGAAGAAGCAGGTATGTCCCGTGATGCGAAAACAGTCCTTTATGATGGTCGAACTGGTGAACCATTCGACAACCGTGTATCTGTCGGAATCATGTACATGATCAAACTGGCTCACATGGTTGACGATAAACTTCACGCTCGTTCAACTGGACCATACTCACTTGTTACGCAGCAGCCACTTGGCGGTAAAGCACAGTTTGGTGGTCAGCGTTTCGGAGAGATGGAAGTATGGGCACTTGAAGCTTACGGTGCAGCATATACACTTCAAGAGATTTTAACAGTTAAATCGGATGACGTTGTGGGTCGTGTAAAAACATACGAAGCCATCGTCAAAGGGGATAACGTACCTGAACCAGGTGTCCCTGAATCATTCAAAGTGTTAATCAAAGAACTTCAAAGTTTAGGTATGGATGTGAAAATCCTATCTGGCGATGAAGAAGAGATAGAAATGAGAGATTTAGAAGACGATGAGGAAACGAAGAAAGCAGACGGATTAGCGTTATCTAATGACGAAGATGCTGCAGACCTCGCACCTGTCGATCTTGAACGTGACGCAGTCACAAAAGAATAGCAGAAACGATTAGAGCAAGTGACTAGGGTATAACCCGAAGATTAAAAGGGAGGTAGGCCCCTTGCTAGATGTGAACAATTTTGAGTATATGAACATCGGTCTCGCATCACCTGATAAAATCCGTTCTTGGTCTTTTGGTGAAGTGAAAAAGCCTGAAACGATTAACTATCGTACACTGAAACCTGAAAAAGATGGTCTCTTTTGTGAACGTATCTTCGGACCGCAAAAAGACTGGGAATGTCATTGTGGGAAGTATAAACGCGTTCGGTATAAGGGTGTTGTATGTGACCGTTGTGGTGTAGAAGTAACACGGGCAAAAGTCCGTCGTGAGAGAATGGGGCATATCGAACTGGCTGCCCCAGTTTCCCACATTTGGTATTTCAAAGGTATCCCAAGCCGTATGGGTCTTGTTCTTGATATGTCACCACGTGCGTTAGAAGAAGTGATCTACTTCGCTTCTTACGTCGTGACAGATCCGGGCAATACACCGCTTGAGAAGAAACAACTTCTTTCTGAGAAAGAATTCCGTGCTTATTTAGATAAATACGGTAATACATTCCAAGCAGCTATGGGTGCAGAAGCAATCAACAAACTTCTTCAAGATATCGATCTTGTAAAAGAAGTAGATACACTGAAAGAAGAGCTGAAAACTGCTCAAGGACAGCGCCGTACACGTGCGATCAAACGCCTTGAAGTGTTAGAAGCCTTCCGTAACTCAGGAAACAAACCATCTTGGATGATTCTTGATGTACTTCCGGTTATTCCGCCAGAATTACGTCCAATGGTTCAGCTTGATGGTGGACGTTTTGCTACTTCTGACTTGAACGACCTTTATCGTCGTGTCATCAACCGTAACAATCGTCTGAAGCGTTTATTAGATCTTGGCGCGCCAAGCATCATCGTTCAGAACGAGAAGCGTATGCTTCAAGAAGCTGTCGATGCCTTGATTGATAATGGACGTAGAGGCCGACCAGTAACAGGACCAGGAAATCGACCATTGAAATCTCTTTCTCACATGCTGAAAGGGAAACAAGGACGTTTCCGTCAAAACTTGCTTGGTAAACGTGTTGACTATTCTGGACGTTCCGTTATCGTCGTAGGACCACATTTGAAAATGTATCAGTGTGGACTTCCGAAAGAAATGGCTCTTGAATTATTCAAACCATTCGTGATGAAGGAGCTTGTTGAAAAAGGATTAGCTCACAACATCAAGAGTGCGAAGCGTAAAATTGAGCGTGTGCAGCCGGAAGTATGGGATGTTTTAGAATCAGTTATTCGTGAGCATCCAGTCTTACTAAACCGTGCACCGACTCTTCATAGACTTGGTATTCAAGCGTTTGAACCTACACTTGTGGAAGGACGCGCAATTCGTCTGCATCCACTTGTATGTACAGCCTACAACGCTGACTTTGACGGTGACCAAATGGCGGTTCACGTACCATTGTCTGCTGAAGCTCAAGCTGAAGCTCGTATCTTAATGCTTGCGGCTCAAAACATTTTGAACCCGAAAGATGGAAAACCAGTTGTTACGCCATCTCAGGATATGGTGCTTGGTAACTACTACCTTACACTTGAGCGCAAAGGTGCTATCGGAGAAGGTATGGTCTTCAAAGATACTGACGAAGCCCTTCTAGCTTATCAAAATGGTTATGTGCATCTTCATACACGTGTAGCTGTTGCAGCTAGCTCGTTGAAGAATGTGACATTCACTGATGAACAGCGTTCTAAATTGTTGATTACAACAGTTGGAAAACTGATCTTTAACGAAATCTTACCGGAATCATTCCCATACATGAATGAGCCGACAAAGAGCAATATTGAAGAAAAAACGCCTGATCGTTTCTTCCTTGAAAAAGGTGAGGATGTAAAAGCTGCGATCGAGAAACAAGAAATCAATGCGCCGTTCAAAAAAGGTATTTTAGGTAAAATCATTGCAGAAATCTTTAAGAGATTCCATATCACTGAGACATCTAAAATGCTTGACCGCATGAAAAATCTTGGTTTCAGATACTCTACTAAAGCCGGTATTACGGTTGGTGTGTCTGATATCGTCGTATTAGATGATAAGCAGCAAATTCTTGAAGAAGCACAAGCAAAAGTAGATAACGTCATGAAGCAATTCAGACGTGGTTTGATTACTGAAGAAGAGCGTTATGAGAGAGTTATTTCAATCTGGAGTTCTTCTAAAGATGTGATCCAAGGTAAACTGATGAAGTCCCTTGATGAAGTCAACCCAATCTACATGATGAGTGACTCTGGAGCGCGTGGTAACGCATCTAACTTTACTCAGCTGGCTGGTATGCGTGGTCTGATGGCCAACCCGGCTGGACGTATCATCGAACTTCCGATTAAATCTAGTTTCCGTGAAGGTTTAACCGTATTGGAATACTTTATTTCCACTCACGGTGCGCGTAAAGGTCTTGCCGATACAGCCCTTAAAACAGCTGACTCAGGTTACCTCACGCGTCGTCTCGTTGACGTTGCACAGGATGTCATCATCCGTGAAACAGATTGCGGTACAGACCGTGGAATCTTGGCGAAGTCTATTAAAGAAGGAAATGAAATTATTGAGAAACTTGAAGAGCGTCTGATCGGACGTTTTGCAAGAAAACCAATTGTTCATCCTGAAACAGGCGAAGTCATTGTAGCCGAAAACGAACTAATTGATGAAGATAAAGCACTTGAAGTAGTTGAAGCAGGAATTGAGGAAGTATGGATCCGTTCTGCATTTACATGTAACACGCCTCATGGTGTATGTAAACGATGCTACGGCCGTAACCTTGCAACTGGTACTGACGTTGAAGTCGGTGAAGCAGTTGGAATCATCGCTGCACAATCAATCGGTGAGCCAGGAACACAGCTTACAATGCGTACGTTCCACACCGGTGGGGTAGCAGGAGACGATATCACTCAAGGTCTACCTCGTATCCAAGAGCTATTTGAAGCGCGTAATCCGAAAGGGCAAGCGACAATTTCTGAAATTGATGGTGTCGTTGCTGAAATTAACGATGTTCGTGACAAGCAGCAGGAAATTGTGGTTCAAGGCGAAGTTGAAACTCGCTCATACACAGCTCCTTACAATGCGCGTTTGAAAGTTGTTGAAGGTGACACAGTTACTCGTGGTCAAGTACTGACAGAAGGTTCGATCGATCCGAAAGAACTTCTTAAAGTGACTGACATGACAGCTGTTCAAGAATATCTGCTTCATGAAGTACAAAAAGTATACCGTATGCAAGGGGTAGAAATCGGAGATAAGCACGTAGAGGTAATGGTTCGCCAAATGCTTCGTAAAGTGCGTGTCGCTGATGCAGGGGATACAGACGTATTACCAGGCACACTTCTTGATGTACATCAATTCACTGAAGCGAACAAAAAAGTACTATTCGAAGGCAAACGTCCTGCAACAGGCCGTCCAGTTCTTCTTGGTATTACAAAAGCTTCGCTTGAAACAGACTCATTCTTGTCTGCGGCATCCTTCCAAGAAACGACTCGTGTCCTAACAGATGCGGCGATCAAAGGAAAACGTGATGAACTGCTTGGCTTGAAAGAGAATGTGATCATTGGTAAACTTGTTCCTGCTGGAACGGGAATGCCAAACTACCGTAAAGTTAAGCCGGTTTCGCAAGTGCAGCCGTCTGACGATATGGTTCCTGTAGAGTAATCTTTCTCGTGAGATTCCTATAAAATCATCAAAAATGGTGAAGGATGTCAAGATAATCTGTCATACGATATTGACATCCTTCTGCCATGATGATAATATAACCAAGGTGCTCAAAATAAAACCTGTTACTTTGGAGGATATTCGATGTCTTATGATAAAGTATCACAGGCTCAATCCATTATTATCGGTACGAAGCAAACAGTAAAAGCTCTGAAACGAGATTCAGTAAAGGAAGTCGTCGTAGCGAAAGATGCTGATCCTGCTTTAACTGCTAGTGTATTGAAACTAGCACAAGAGAAGGGTGTAGACATTTTAGTGGTAGATTCCATGAAAAAGCTCGGCAAGGCCTGCGGAATTGAAGTTGGGGCAGCAGCTGTTGCCATTATGTTATAACGTACTTGTTTTGTTTTTGCATGCTTAAAATGCAAAAGCATTGTTTTTTGCCTTTTGATGAACCACCTGGGTATGTGGGTTATAAAAAAAGTAATGAAGGGAGGAATAACAACATGCCTACAATTAATCAGCTAGTACGCAAAGGACGCGTGAGTAAAGTTGAAAACTCAAAGTCACCTGCACTTAACAAAGGATACAACAGTTTCAAAAAAGAGCACACTAACGTAACATCTCCACAGAAGCGCGGGGTTTGTACTCGTGTCGGTACAATGACACCGAAAAAACCAAACTCAGCACTACGTAAATATGCTCGTGTACGTTTGTCTAACCTGATTGAAGTAACAGCTTACATTCCTGGTATCGGACATAACCTACAAGAGCACAGTGTAGTACTTATCCGTGGCGGACGTGTAAAAGACTTACCGGGTGTACGTTACCACATCGTTCGTGGTGCGCTTGATACTGCCGGAGTTGACGGTCGTATGCAAGGACGTTCTAAATACGGAACAAAACGCCCTAAACAAAGCAAATAATACAAACAAACATAAGGGTTTTTAGAAGTTGATATCAGATCAGTGGAGTCAGGAAGCTGACAATGATATTGAGATGAGAGACAGATAGAAATCCTTTTAAAAGAGAAGGGAGGCTATTCAGATGCCACGTAAAGGTCCTGTAGCAAAAAGAGACGTATTGCCAGATCCAATTTACAATTCTAAACTTGTATCTCGTTTGATCAACAAAATGATGATCGACGGTAAAAGAGGAAAAGCACAAACAATTCTCTACAAGTCATTTGATATCATCAAAGAACGTACTGGTAATGAAGCGATGGAGGTTTTCGAACAAGCCTTGAAAAACATCATGCCAGTTCTTGAAGTTAAAGCACGTCGTGTAGGTGGAGCTAACTACCAAGTTCCTGTAGAAGTTCGCCCAGACCGTCGTACTACTTTAGGTCTTCGCTGGTTAGTAAACTACGCTCGTCTTCGTGGAGAAAAAACGATGGAAGAGCGTCTTGCTAACGAAATCCTTGACGCAGCTAACAACACTGGTGCTGCTGTTAAGAAACGTGAAGATACACACAAAATGGCAGAAGCGAACAAAGCATTCGCTCACTACCGCTGGTAGGATTTATACCAAACTAAAAAAACTATTCCCTAATGAGGAAGGAGAAATTACCCAATGGCAAGAGAGTTCTCCTTAGACAAAACTCGTAATATTGGTATCATGGCTCACATCGATGCCGGTAAAACGACAACGACTGAGCGTATCTTATACTACACTGGTCGTATCCATAAAATTGGTGAAACTCACGAAGGAGCTTCACAAATGGACTGGATGGAGCAGGAGCAAGAACGTGGTATTACAATCACTTCTGCTGCTACTACAGCACAATGGAAAGGTTACCGTGTAAACATCATCGATACACCAGGACACGTAGACTTCACTGTTGAAGTTGAACGTTCTTTACGTGTACTTGATGGTGCGGTTGCTGTTCTTGATGCACAATCAGGTGTAGAGCCACAAACTGAAACAGTTTGGCGCCAAGCAACAACTTACGGAGTACCTCGTATCGTATTCGTTAACAAAATGGATAAAACCGGTGCGGACTTCCTTTACTCTGTAAGCACATTAAGAGATCGTCTTCAAGCGAACGCTCATGCAATTCAATTGCCGATCGGCGCTGAAGATCAATTCGAAGGAATCATCGACCTTGTAGAAAACGTAGCATACTTCTACGAAGATGACCTTGGAACTCGCTCTGATGCTAAAGAAATCCCTGCTGAGTATAAAGACAAAGCTGAAGAGCTTCGCAGCAGCCTAATTGAAGCTGTCGCTGAGCTTGATGAAGAGCTTATGGAAAAATACCTTGAGGGTGAAGAAATTACAATTCCTGAATTGAAAGCTGCAATCCGTAAAGGAACATTGAATGTTGAATTCTACCCAGTTCTTGTTGGATCTGCTTTCAAAAACAAAGGTGTTCAGCTTGTACTTGACGCTGTGCTTGACTACCTTCCTGCACCAACTGATGTTGCTGCAATCAAAGGTATCCTGCCAGATTCAAATGAAGAGGTTGTTCGTGAGTCTACTGATGACGCACCATTCGCAGCTCTTGCATTTAAAGTTATGACTGACCCTTATGTTGGGAAACTAACTTTCTTCCGCGTATACTCTGGAACACTTGATTCTGGTTCATACGTGAAGAACTCTTCTAAGAACAAGCGTGAACGTGTTGGACGTATCCTTCAAATGCACGCAAACAGCCGTGAAGAAATCTCTACTGTATATGCAGGGGATATCGCAGCAGCTGTAGGTCTTAAAGATACTTCTACTGGTGACACTCTTTGTGACGAGAAAAATCTTGTTATCCTTGAGTCTATGGAATTCCCAGAGCCAGTAATCGATGTAGCTATCGAGCCTAAATCTAAGGCTGACCAAGATAAAATGAGTATCGCTTTAGCTAAACTAGCTGAAGAGGATCCAACATTCCGTACACAAACAAACCCTGAAACTGGTCAAACGATCATCTCTGGTATGGGTGAGCTTCACCTTGATATCATTGTTGACCGTATGAAGCGTGAGTTCAAGGTTGAAGCTAACGTAGGTGCTCCTCAGGTTGCGTACCGTGAAACATTCCGTTCTGGTGCAAAAGTTGAAGGTAAATTCGTACGTCAGTCTGGTGGACGCGGTCAGTTCGGACACGTTTGGATCGAGTTCGAACCAAACGAAGAAGGCGCGGGATTCGAGTTTGAAAATGCAATCGTCGGTGGGGTTGTTCCACGTGAATACATCCCAGCAATTCAAGCAGGTCTTGAAGATTCACTTGAAAATGGTGTATTAGCTGGATTCCCATTAATCGACATCAAAGCAAAATTATTTGATGGATCTTACCACGATGTTGACTCTAACGAAATGGCGTTCAAAATTGCTGCATCTATGGCATTGAAAAATGCTGTCAGCAAATGTAACCCAGTTCTACTTGAGCCAATGATGAAAGTGGAAGTTGTTATCCCAGAAGAATACATGGGAGACATCATGGGTGATATCACATCTCGTCGTGGACGTGTAGAAGGTATGGAAGCTCGCGGTAACGCTCAAGTTGTTCGCGCTATGGTTCCACTTTCTGAAATGTTCGGATATGCTACTGCACTCCGTTCTAACACACAAGGACGCGGTACTTTCACTATGCACATGGATCACTACGAAGAAGTGCCTAAGAGCATCAGTGAAGAAATCATCAAAAAAAATAAAGGTGAATAATTGATTTTGCCTTTAAACTAAAGTATAACTACTATTGAAGATCAGAAAGTGAGAGGTAACTCTTCACTTTCTATCACTCTATACCAAATACAATGAACCTTTAAGGAGGATTTTTAGAATGGCTAAAGAAAAATTCGACCGTTCCAAATCGCATGCTAACATTGGTACAATTGGACACGTTGACCATGGTAAAACAACTCTAACTGCTGCTATCTCAACAGTTCTTCATAAGAAATCTGGTAAAGGTACAGCTATGGCTTATGACCAAATCGATGGTGCTCCAGAAGAGCGCGAGCGTGGAATCACAATCTCAACTGCACACGTTGAGTATGAAACTGAAACTCGTCACTATGCACACGTAGACTGCCCAGGACACGCTGACTATGTTAAAAACATGATCACTGGTGCTGCTCAAATGGACGGCGCGATCTTAGTAGTATCTGCTGCTGATGGTCCAATGCCACAAACACGTGAGCACATCCTACTTTCTCGTAACGTAGGTGTACCATACATCGTAGTATTCCTTAACAAATGTGACATGGTTGACGATGAAGAGTTACTTGAACTTGTTGAAATGGAAGTTCGTGACCTTCTTTCTGACTATGACTTCCCTGGTGACGATGTACCAGTTATCAAAGGTTCTGCTCTTAAAGCTCTTGAAGGAGATGCTGATTACGAAGCAAAAATCTTTGAACTTATGGATGCGGTTGATGAGTACATCCCAACTCCAGAGCGTGACACTGAGAAGCCATTCATGATGCCAGTTGAGGACGTATTCTCAATCACTGGTCGTGGAACAGTTGCTACTGGTCGTGTTGAGCGTGGACAAGTTAAAGTCGGTGACGAAGTTGAAATCATCGGTCTTCAAGAAGAAAACGGTAAAACAACTGTTACAGGTGTTGAAATGTTCCGTAAACTTCTTGACTATGCTGAAGCTGGTGACAACATCGGTGCACTACTTCGTGGTGTATCTCGTGAAGATATCCAACGTGGTCAAGTACTTGCTAAACCAGGTACAATCACTCCACACAGCCGTTTCAAAGCTGAAGTTTATGTACTTTCTAAAGAAGAGGGTGGACGTCATACTCCATTCTTCGCTAACTACCGTCCGCAGTTCTACTTCCGTACAACTGACGTAACTGGTATCGTACATCTTCCAGAAGGTACTGAAATGGTAATGCCTGGCGATAACACTGAGATGGAAGTTGAACTTATCTCTACTATCGCTATCGAAGAAGGAACTCGTTTCTCTATCCGTGAGGGTGGACGTACTGTAGGTTCTGGTGTCGTTTCAACTATCGTTAAGTAATAAACATATAAAAGAGACTCCTTGCAAAAGGGTCTCTTTTTTTGCTTTTCCAGATCAGAACGGCTACTATAAGCTATAGAATCTAAATGGAACCGAGAGGATCGCTGGAATGGCAAAGACATATTTGAAAAAATGGTCGATCGGCGGAATTGACCAATGGATTAGGATGAAAGAAGATCAGACGAGTGAAACGAAGCCTGTACTTTTATTTTTACACGGTGGGCCCGGCTCAGCTCAAATCAGTTATATTGATTCCTTTCTCGAGGAACTTGATCAAGACTTTACAGTTGTCCATTGGGATCAGCGTGGCGCAGGACTTTCCTATCAAGAGAATCTTCCCGATGCATCGATGACCATTCAGCAATTTATTGAAGACACGATTGAATTGACAGAGAAGATCCTATCTTATCTAGGTCATTCAAAATTGTATATCGCAGGATACTCGTGGGGATCATTAATTGCCATACAAGCAGTACATAAGCGTCCGGATCTTTATCATGCTTATTATGGGATTAGTCAGGTAGTAGATGTGTTAAAGGAAGATATCGTATCATACGAGCTCCTTTTGAAGAAATACCATCGCAATCGGCTGTTTACTGGGTGTCTGCGATTACTGACGCCTCCTCCATGGAAACGGACATCAGCTCATGCCTTGTTTTCTCTATATAAAGAGTTTGCGAGCGTAGGTCTCACACATAGATGGAAGCCGGTTTTTCAAATACTAAAAGGGTTTCTTTTTAGTAAGCAATATCAGCTGAAAGATAAATGGAAGTTCATAAAAGGGCAGAAGTTTAGTCAAGACAAGTTATGGGATCAGCTAATGAATGAGAGTATTCAATACCGAGTTTCTACTATATTAATACCGTGCTACTTTCTCATTGGCGATCACGACATGATTACACCAGCTGCTGTATCAAAACCATATGTTGATCAATTAAAAGCACCAATCAAAGAATGGTTTACCTTTAAAGACTCTGCACATTCTCCGCATATCGAAGAGCCAGATGAATTTATACGTATCATAAGAAAGACTGCTATACATCATCTTCAGGGAAAGCTTGATTTATAGGCTGAATCCCTGTATAATGTGAAAAGTGTGCAAATCATAAATTTATCCGATTTATTATTGCAACACGCAGGCCAATTTGGTACAATAGTGCATGTTGGTCTTTGACTGCGATGAAGTGAGAGGTTGCTGACACACCCGGCCGCTTTGCCATGGCGAGGTGATCAGGTTTTTCTCACGGAGAACTGTCTAACGTAAGTAGGCGAAAAGGAGGGAAAATAATGGCAAAACAAAAAATTCGTATTCGTTTAAAAGCATATGATCATAGAATTCTTGATCAATCTGCTGAGAAGATTGTTGAAACGGCTAAGCGTTCTGGTGCTAGTGTATCTGGTCCAATCCCGCTTCCAACTGAAAAATCAGTTTACACAATCCTTCGTGCGGTGCATAAGTACAAAGATTCTCGTGAGCAATTCGAGATGCGTACTCACAAACGTCTAATCGACATCGTGAATCCAACTCCGCAAACAGTTGATGCACTTATGCGTTTAGATTTACCATCTGGTGTAGATATCGAAATCAAACTTTAATTCAAATAGAAAACACATATTATAGGAGGTGTGACTAATGACCAAAGGAATCTTAGGTAGAAAAATTGGTATGACGCAAGTATTCGCAGAAAACGGTGATCTTATCCCTGTAACTGTTGTTGAGGCTGCTGCTAACGTTGTTCTTCAAAAGAAGACTGTTGACACGGATGGCTATGAAGCAATCCAAATCGGTTTTGATGATAAACGTGAAAAGCTTTCTAACAAACCAGAGAAAGGCCACGTTGCTAAAGCGGAAACTGCTCCTAAGCGCTTCGTAAAAGAATTACGCGGTGCGGAGTTAGATGCGTATGAAGTTGGTCAGGAAGTCAAAGTTGATATTTTCGCAAATGGAGATATCGTAGATGTAACAGGAACATCAAAAGGTAAAGGATTCCAAGGGGCTATCAAACGCCACGGACAATCACGCGGACCAATGACTCACGGTTCACGTTACCACCGTCGTCCTGGTTCAATGGGACCTGTTGATCCAAACCGTGTATTCAAAGGTAAACTTCTTCCAGGTCGTATGGGCGGAGAGCAAATCACTGTTCAAAACCTTGAGATCGTTAAAGTTGATGCAGAACGCAATCTTCTATTGATCAAAGGAAACGTACCAGGAGCTAAAAAATCTCTAGTAACTGTAAAGAGTGCAGTTAAATCTAAATAACTCTCTTAGGAAAGGAGGAAACAAGTCATGCCAAAAGTAGCATTATATAACCAAAACGGTTCTACTAACGGTGAAATCGAATTAAACGCTTCTGTGTTTGGAATCGAGCCAAACGAAAGCGTAGTATTCGATGCTATTCTTATGCAAAGAGCTTCCTTACGTCAAGGAACTCATAAAGTAAAAACTCGTTCTGAAGTACGTGGCGGAGGTCGTAAGCCTTGGAGACAGAAGGGTACAGGTCGTGCTCGTCAAGGTTCTATCCGTTCACCACAATGGCGCGGAGGCGGTATCGTATTCGGTCCAACACCACGCAGTTATTCTTATAAATTACCTAAAAAAGTTCGCCGCTTGGCTATCAAGTCAGTATTGTCTTCTAAAGTAATCGACAACAACATCATCGTTCTTGAAGATCTGACTCTTGATGCAGTGAAAACGAAAGAATTCGCAGGCATCCTTAAAGGATTATCTGTTGAGAAGAAAGCGTTGATCGTCACTGCGGATGCAAACGAAACAGTTGCTTTATCTGCTCGTAACATCCCTGGAGTAACAGTTGTTGAAGCTAACGGTATCAACGTTCTTGACGTTGTCAACCACGACAAACTTCTGATCACTAAAGCAGCGGTTGAAAAAGTAGAGGAGGGACTTGCATAATGAAAGATCCTCGTGATGTTCTAAAGCGCCCTATCATTACTGAACGTTCTGCTGATCTAATGACAGAGAAGAAGTACACGTTCGAAGTTGATGTCAGAGCTAACAAAACAGAAGTGAAAGACGCTGTTGAAGAAATCTTTGGAGTGAAAGTTGAGAAAGTCAACGTTCAAAACTACAAAGGAAAATCAAAACGCGTTGGACGCTACACTGGTATGACTAGCCGTCGCAGAAAAGCGATCGTGAAATTAACTGCTGACAGCAAAGAAATCGAAATTTTTGAAGCGTAAATCTTAAAAAGAAGGAGGGAAATTCAAAATGGCGATTAAAAAGTATAAACCAACCAGTAATGGTCGTCGTGGCATGACTACTTCAGATTTTGCTGAAATCACGACTGACAAACCAGAAAAATCGTTGCTTGCACCGCTACACAAAAAAGGCGGACGTAACAACCAAGGTAGATTGACTGTTCGTCATCAAGGTGGCGGTCACAAACGTCAATACCGTATCATCGACTTTAAGCGTGATAAAGACGGTATACCTGGACGCGTTGCTACAATCGAGTATGATCCAAACCGTTCAGCTAACATCGCTCTTGTAAACTATGCAGATGGTGAGAAACGTTACATTCTTGCTCCGAAAGGAATCCAAGTTGGTACTGAAGTTACTTCTGGACCAGAAGCTGACATCAAACCAGGTAATGCTCTTCCACTTATCAACATCCCAGTTGGTACAGTTGTGCATAACATTGAATTAAAACCAGGTAAAGGTGGACAATTAGTTCGTTCTGCTGGTACTTCTGCTCAAGTTCTAGGTAAAGAAGGTAAATACGTTCTTGTACGTTTGAACTCAGGAGAAGTTCGCATGATTCTTTCTGCTTGCCGTGCGACTATCGGTCAAGTTGGAAACGAGCAACACGAATTAATCAACATCGGTAAAGCTGGACGTTCTCGCTGGAAAGGCGTACGCCCAACAGTTCGTGGTTCTGTAATGAACCCTAACGATCACCCACACGGTGGTGGTGAAGGACGCGCTCCAATCGGACGTAAATCACCAATGTCTCCATGGGGTAAACCGACTCTTGGATTCAAGACTCGTAAGAAAACCAACAAGTCTGATAAATTCATTGTACGTCGTCGTAAAAACAAGTAACGGGGTTGTCTACGGTTCATTTAGGACCGTAGTTCAATCACGAAGGGAGGTTCCACAATGGCTCGCAGCTTAAAAAAAGGACCATTTGTTGATGATCATTTGATGGCTAAAGTCGAGAAATTGAATGAAACTGACAAAAAGCAAGTCGTAAAAACTTGGTCTCGTCGTTCTACAATTTTCCCACAATTCATCGGTCACACAATCGCTGTCTATGACGGACGCAAACATGTACCTGTTTTCATTTCTGAAGATATGGTAGGTCACAAATTGGGCGAATTCGCACCAAGCCGTACTTACAAAGGTCATGCTAGTGACGATAAAAAAACAAGACGCTAATGAGAGGAGGCTTTTAAATGCAAGCTAAAGCTGTCGCAAGAACAGTCCGTATTGCTCCTCGTAAAGCACGTCTAGTAATGGACCTGATCCGAGGTAAGCAAGTAGGAGAAGCAGTTTCTATCTTAAACCTTACACCTAAGGCTGCTTCACCAATTATTGAAAAAGTATTAAAATCTGCTATCGCAAACGCTGAGCACAACTACGAGTTGGACGCTAACAGCCTAGTGATTACTCAAGCATTCGTTGACGAAGGTCCAACACTTAAGAGATTCCGTCCACGTGCTATGGGTCGTGCGAGCGCAATTAACAAACGTACTAGCCACATTACAATCGTTGTATCAGAAAAGAAGGAGGGATAATCCGTGGGTCAAAAGGTAAATCCAGTAGGTCTTCGTATTGGCGTCATTCGTGATTGGGAATCTAAATGGTTCGCAGGAAAAGATTACGCTGACTTCTTACATGAAGACTTGAAAATCCGTGAATTCATCAGCAAGCGTTTGTCTGACGCGTCTGTTTCTAAAGTAGAAATCGAACGTGCTGCAAACCGCGTAAATATCACAATCCACACGGCTAAACCAGGTATGGTAATTGGTAAAGGCGGATCTGAAGTTGAAGCACTTCGTAAAGCTCTTAACAGCCTAACTGGCAAACGTGTACACATCAACATTCTTGAAATCAAGAGAGCAGATCTTGATGCTCAGCTAGTTGCTGAAAACATCGCTCGTCAACTTGAAAACCGTATTTCATTCCGTCGTGCACAAAAACAAACAATCCAACGCACAATGCGTGCTGGAGCACAAGGAATCAAAACAATGGTTTCTGGTCGTCTTGGCGGTGCAGATATTGCTCGTTCTGAATATTACAGTGAAGGTACTGTTCCATTGCACACACTTCGTGCTGACATCGACTATGCTACTGCTGAAGCTGACACTACTTATGGTAAGCTTGGCGTAAAAGTATGGATCTATCGTGGAGAAGTCCTTCCAACTAAGAAGAATACTGCGGAAGGAGGAAAATAATATGTTATTGCCAAAACGCGTGAAGTATCGCAGAGAACATCGTGGAAAAATGCGTGGTCGTGCAAAAGGCGGTACTGAAGTACATTTCGGTGAGTACGGTATCCAGGCTCTTGAAGCTTCTTGGATCACAAACCGTCAAATCGAAGCTGCTCGTATTGCTATGACTCGTTACATGAAACGTGGCGGTAAAGTTTGGATTAAAATTTTCCCTTCTAAGCCATACACAGCTAAACCTCTAGAGGTCCGCATGGGTTCCGGTAAAGGTGCTCCAGAAGGATGGGTAGCTGTAGTAAAACCGGGCAAAGTTTTATTTGAAATTTCTGGTGTGTCTGAAGAAGTTGCTCGTGAAGCTCTTCGTCTTGCATCTCACAAATTGCCAATTAAAACGAAGTTCGTAAAACGTGAAGAAATTGGTGGTGAATCAAATGAAAGCTAATGAAATTCGTGACCTTACCACTGCTGAAATTGAACAAAAAGTAAAGTCTCTTAAAGAAGAACTTTTCAATCTTCGTTTCCAATTAGCGACTGGGCAGCTTGAAAACACTGCTCGCATTCGTGAAGTGCGTAAATCAATCGCACGCATGAAAACTGTGATTCGTCAAAGAGAAATCGCTGCTAATAAATAATAATTAGAGGGGAGGCCCCGCAAACATGAGCGAACGTAACCAACGTAAAGTGTATCAAGGTCGTGTTGTTTCTGACAAAATGGATAAAACCATCACTGTTGTAGTTGAAACATACAAAAAGCATTCACTTTATGGCAAACGTGTAAGATACTCTAAAAAGTTCAAAGCACATGATGAAAACAACCAAGCAAAAATCGGAGACATCGTAAAGGTCATGGAAACTCGTCCTTTATCTGCGACTAAACGCTTTCGTCTAGTTGAAGTTGTCGAAGAAGCCGTTATTATCTAATAAAGTTCGGATTTCTTTTTCCGAAAGGAGGTAACATTAATGATTCAACAGGAGACTCGTTTAAAAGTAGCTGACAACTCTGGCGCACGCGAAGTACTAACGATTAAAGTTCTTGGTGGCTCTGGACGTAAAACGGCTAACATCGGTGATGTCATTGTTTGTACGGTTAAACAAGCAACACCTGGAGGCGTTGTCAAAAAAGGTGAAGTTGTGAAAGCAGTTATCGTTCGTACTAAGAGCGGAGCTCGCAGAAACGATGGATCTTACATCAGTTTCGATGAAAATGCATGTGTCATCATCCGTGACGACAAGAGCCCACGTGGAACTCGTATCTTCGGACCAGTAGCACGTGAACTTCGTGAAAACAACTATATGAAAATTGTTTCTCTAGCACCAGAAGTACTTTAATGAATACAATCCGCGACTCAAGGAGGTGCGATTAAATGCATGTTAAAAAGGGCGATAAAGTAGTGGTTATCTCTGGTAAAGATAAAGGTAAACAAGGTGTCATCCTTGCTGCTTTCCCTAAAAAGGAACGTGTTTTAGTAGAAGGTATTAACCTTGTGAAAAAACACTCTAAACCAACCCAAGCTAACCCTCAAGGCGGAATTTCTGAACAAGAAGCGCCGATCCACGTATCAAACGTAATGCCGCTTGATCCTAAAACGGGTGAAGTGACACGTGTTGGGTATAAAGTTGAGGACGGAAAGAAAGTCCGTGTAGCGAAAAAATCTGGGCAAGTTCTAGATAAATAGTAAATAAGGAAGGGAGGTCTTTCTCATGAACCGCCTTAAAGAAAAGTATGTAAAAGAAATTACACCTGCATTAGTTTCTAAGTTTGAATACACTTCAGTAATGCAAGTGCCAAAAATCGAAAAAATCGTGATCAACATGGGTGTTGGTGACGCTGTTCAAAACGCTAAAGCAATCGATACTGCTGTTGAAGAATTAACGTTTATCGCTGGTCAAAAACCTGTCGTTACTCGTGCGAAGAAGTCTATTGCTGGATTCCGTCTACGTGAAGGAATGCCAATCGGTGCGAAAGTAACACTTCGCGGAGAGCGCATGTATGATTTCCTTGATAAACTTATTTCTGTGTCTTTACCACGTGTACGTGACTTCCGCGGGATTTCTAAGAAATCTTTCGACGGTCGTGGAAACTACACGCTTGGTATTAAAGAACAGTTAATCTTCCCAGAAATTGATTACGATAAAGTAACAAAGGTCCGCGGTATGGATATCGTTATCGTTACTACTGCCAATACGGACGAAGAAGCACGTGAGTTATTAACTCAAGTAGGTATGCCGTTCCAGAAATAATCAATGAAAGGGAGGCGAAATCGTGGCTAAAAAGTCTATGATTGCGAAACAACAACGCAAACAAAAGTTTAAAGTTCAAGAGTATACGCGCTGCGAACGTTGTGGACGTCCACATTCAGTTATTCGTAAGTTTAAACTTTGCCGTATTTGTTTCCGCGAACTTGCATATAAAGGACAAATTCCTGGCGTTAAAAAAGCCAGCTGGTAATCCCCATAAATGGGAAGGAGGTTATTAAATAATGGTTATGACAGATCCGATTGCAGATTTGCTGACTCGTATTCGCAATGCGAACATGGTACGTCATGAGAAGCTAGAAGTACCGGCTTCAAAAATCAAAAGAGAAATTGCTGAAATCTTAAAGCGTGAAGGTTTTATCCGTGACGTTGAGTACGTCGAAGACAGCAAACAAGGAATTATCCGTTTGTTCCTTAAATACGGCCAAAACAACGAACGTGTTATCACTGGTCTTAAAAGAATCAGTAAACCTGGTTTACGCGTATATGCGAAATCAAATGAAGTACCACGTGTACTTAACGGACTTGGAATCGCAATTATTTCTACATCACAAGGTGTTTTATCGGACAAAGAAGCCCGTGCTAAACAAGCTGGTGGAGAAGTACTTGCTTACGTATGGTAAAAAAAGTTTAAGATGAATGGAGGTGCTTGGTATGTCTCGTATAGGTAAAAAACTAATCGAGATCCCTTCAGGAGTAACTGTGACAAACAACGATAACACAGTGACAGTAAAGGGACCAAAAGGTGAACTAACTCGTACATTTCACCCTGATATGGAAATTAAAATTGAGGACAACGTCTTAACTGTAAGCCGTCCGTCTGAAAATAAAGAACACCGTGCATTACATGGTACAACACGTAGCTTGATTGCAAACATGGTTGAAGGTGTATCTAAAGGTTTCGAAAGAGGTTTAGAACTTATCGGTGTCGGTTACCGTGCAGCTAAATCTGGAAACAAACTTGTTCTTAACGTTGGATACTCTCATCCAGTTGAAATCGTTCCTGAGGCTGGAGTTGAAATCGAAGTTCCATCTCAAACGAAAGTAATCATTAAAGGTATCGATAAAGAGCGTGTAGGAGCTCTAGCTTCTAACATCCGCGCTGTCCGTGCTCCAGAGCCTTACAAAGGTAAAGGAATTCGTTACGAAGGTGAATTCGTTCGCCGTAAAGAAGGAAAAACTGGTAAGTAAGATCGCTTAAAGTGAAGAAAGGAGTGACTCGGATGATTACGAAAACTAGCAAAAACGCTACTCGTCTTAAAAGACATGCTCGTGTTCGTGCGAAACTTTCAGGAACTGCTGAAAGACCTCGCCTTAACGTTTTCCGTTCTAACAAGAATATCTACGCTCAAGTAATTGATGATGTTAACGGTGTAACACTTGTAAGTGCTTCTACTCTTGATAAAGAGTTAAAGATCGAGAATAGTTCTGACACTGCAGCTGCTACAAAAGTTGGCGAACTTGTTGCAAAACGTGCTGTTGAAAAAGGAATCTCTAACGTGGTATTTGACCGCGGAGGATACCTATATCATGGACGTGTAAAAGCTCTAGCTGAAGCTGCTCGTGAGGCTGGACTTAAATTTTAATAAAAGAAGGAGGGACACATCCGAATGAGTCGTATTGACCCAAGCAAATTAGAGTTAGAAGAACGCTTAGTTACGGTTAACCGCGTAGCGAAAGTTGTTAAAGGTGGACGTCGTTTCCGTTTTGCAGCTTTAGTTGTTGTCGGTGACAAAAACGGTCATGTAGGTTTCGGTACTGGTAAAGCACAAGAAGTACCAGAAGCGATCCGCAAAGCTGTTGAAGATGCGAAAAAGAATTTAATTGAAGTACCAATGGTTGGAACTACAATTCCACATGAAATCATCGGTCGATTCGGTGCAGGAAACGTTCTATTGAAGCCTGCTTCAGAAGGTACAGGAGTTATCGCTGGAGGCCCAGTGCGTGCGGTACTTGAGCTTGCTGGTCTAGCTGATATCCTTTCTAAATCTCTAGGTTCTAATACACCGATCAACATGATCCGCGCAACACTTCAAGGTTTAAGTGAGCTTAAACGTGCTGAAGATGTAGCGAAGCTTCGTGGAAAATCTGTAGAAGACCTGTTAGGATAAGGAGGGAACAATAATGGCAAATAAATTAGAAATTACCCTCAAACGCAGTGTAATCGGTCGCCCTGAAGATCAGCGTGTCACTGTTCGTACTCTTGGTCTTAAGAAAACAAACCAAACAGTCGTACATGAAGACAATGCAGCGATCCGCGGCATGATTAACAAGGTGTCTCATTTAGTTTCTGTTAAAGAACAATAAAACATTTTTAATCGATAAGGAGGTGCCCAAATGAAACTTCATGAATTGAAGCCTTCAGAAGGTTCACGTAAAGTACGCAACCGTGTTGGTCGTGGTATTGGATCAGGTAACGGTAAAACTTCTGGTAAAGGTCATAAAGGTCAAAACGCTCGTTCTGGCGGCGGTGTACGCCCTGGTTTCGAAGGTGGTCAGATGCCTTTATTCCAACGCCTTCCAAAACGTGGTTTTACAAACATCAACCGTAAAGATTACGCGGTAATCAACTTAGACAGATTAAACAGTTTTGACGAAGGAACGGAAGTAACTCCTGAACTTCTTCTAGAGACTGGTGCAATAAGCAAGTTAAAAGCAGGAGTAAAAATTCTTGGCAACGGTAAATTAGAAAAAAAATTAACTGTAAAAGCCAATAAATTCTCTGCTTCTGCGAAAGAAGCGATTGAAGCTGCTGGCGGTACAGCCGAGGTGATCTAACTTGTTTAAGACAATCTCCAATTTTATGCGCGTGAAAGATATACGGAATAAGATTATATTCACACTTTTAATGTTAGTCGTCTTTCGTATAGGTGCTTTCATCCCTGTGCCTAATGTGAACGCCGATGTTCTCCAGGCACAGGATCAAATGAGTGTTTTCGGAATCCTCAACACGTTTGGGGGCGGGGCACTTTTCCAATTCTCCATTCTTGCAATGGGGATTATGCCGTATATCACTGCTTCGATCATCATTCAGCTCTTGCAGATGGATGTTGTGCCGAAGTTTACTGAGTGGTCAAAGCAAGGAGAGGTTGGCCGCCGAAAATTAGCACAATTCACAAGGTATTTTACAATTGTTCTAGGATTTATCCAGGCGCTGGGAATGTCATATGGATTCAACAATATGGCAGGAGGCATGCTGATTGAAAACCCTGGTGTTTCAACGTATCTCTTAATTGCGGTCGTACTCACTGCGGGAACAGCATTTTTAATGTGGCTGGGTGAGCAGATTACTGCTCACGGTGTTGGTAATGGTATTTCGATTATTATCTTTGCCGGTATCATCGCTGGTATCCCTCAAACATTAAAACAAGTGTACGCTCAACAATTTGTAGGTGGAGATGGACAGCTGTTCATGCAAATCCTTAAAATTGCCCTTATTGTCATTGCCATTCTTGTCATTGTTATCGGTGTTATTTACATTCAAATGGCAGTGAGAAAGATTGCAATTCAATATTCAAAGGGAACTGGCCGTGCACAAATGTCTGCTAGTCAAGCAACGCACCTTCCATTGAAAGTGAATCCAGCAGGGGTGATTCCAGTCATCTTTGCCGTTTCTTTCATTATTACTCCGCAGACGATCGCATCGTTCTTCGGAACCAATAATGTGACAACTTGGATAACCAACAACTTTGACTATACTAAGCCAATCGGTATGACGATTTATGTAGCACTGATTGTTGCTTTCACATATTTTTATGCCTTTGTCCAAGTCAATCCTGAACAAATGGCTGAAAATCTGCAAAAGCAGGGTGGCTATATCCCGGGAGTTCGTCCAGGGAAAATGACTCAAGATAGAATTACGAGCATTTTGTACCGACTCACGTTTGTGGGCGCCATTTTCTTAGCCGTGATTTCAATACTTCCTATCTTTTTCATTCAATTCGCTGGATTACCTTCCGCTGCACAAATTGGCGGCACAAGTCTTCTCATTGTTGTAGGTGTTGCACTTGAAACAATGAAACAGCTTGAAAGCCAATTAGTGAAACGAAATTACCGTGGATTTATGAAATAAAACAGAGGGCTGGGCAGCTGCCCAACCTCTCTAAGTAAGGAAGGGGAAATCCGAAATGAACTTAGTCTTAATGGGGCTTCCGGGTGCTGGTAAAGGCACTCAGGCAGAACGAATTGTTGATGATTATGGGATCCCTCATATCTCAACAGGAGATATGTTCCGCGCTGCTATGAAAGAGGAGACACAACTTGGGCTCGAAGCAAAATCCTTTATCGATAAAGGAGAGCTTGTTCCTGATGAGGTCACAATCGGTATTGTTAGAGAAAGACTTGGCAAAAATGATTGTGAACAAGGTTTTCTTCTGGACGGATTTCCGCGAACAGTCGCTCAGGCTGAAGCTTTAGAAGAAATTCTAAAGGACCTTGGCAGAACGATTGATTATGTCATTAATATTAAAGTCGATAAAGATGCTTTGATGGAGCGTCTGACTGGCCGAAGAATTTGCAAAAATTGCGGAGCAACATATCATTTAGTATTCAATCCACCTGCGAAAGAAAATGTTTGCGACAAGTGCGGAGGCGAGCTTTATCAACGTGCAGATGATAATGCAGAAACCGTTTCGACTAGACTTGAAGTAAACTTAAAGCAGACTGAACCTTTACTGAACTTCTATTCAGAAAAAGGATATCTTGCAAACATTGATGGTGCGAAGCACATTAACGATGTATATGCAGATATTAAGGACCTGCTTGGAGGATTAAATAAATGATTATCTGTAAAACTCCTCGCGAGCTTGAGATTATGAGAGAAGCTGGACGTATTGTCGCACTGACTCATGAAGAGCTGAAGAAACACATAAAACCAGGTATTTCGACAAAAGAATTGGATCAAATTGCCGAACGTTTTATTACAAAGCAGGGTGCAATCCCATCTTTTAAAGGGTATAATGGTTTTCGCGGGAGCATTTGCGTTTCGGTGAATGAAGAACTCGTTCACGGTATTCCTGGTAAACGGGTTTTACGTGATGGTGACATCATTAGTATCGATATTGGCGCAAAGTTAAATGGCTATCATGGTGACTCTGCTTGGACTTATCCAGTTGGGGTAATCAGTGATGAAGACCGCAAACTACTGGAAGTCACAGAGGAATCTCTATATAAAGGCTTACAGGAAGCAAAGCCAGGCGAACGTCTGTCGAACATTTCCCATGCCATACAAACGTATGTTGAAAATGAGAATTTTTCAGTTGTTAGAGAATATGTTGGACATGGGGTCGGACAGGATCTTCATGAGGACCCTCAAATTCCTCATTATGGTCCGCCCAACAAAGGCCCGCGGCTAAAACCTGGAATGGTGTTGGCCATCGAACCGATGGTGAACGCAGGCAGCCGATATGTGAAAACATTGGCTGATAACTGGACGGTTGTAACGGTTGATGGGAAAAAGTGTGCTCACTTTGAGCATACGATTGCGATTACAGATACAGGTTTTGATATACTGACTAAGATTTAGGTCTTCACTGAAGCCTTTCAGGCCCAAATCGGGCAGGTTGTCTGTATAGTCCAAAGAAAGAACAAGATCAGTATACAGGTGTCATCGGCATATTCGTTGACTGCCATGTACTAATCGCAGACGGAGAAAAGCGTAAATTTCATTCTCCTAAGAAAAAATATCAATCATATAACCTTTTATGATTGCGTATCTCCGGAAGTTCAGAACAGTATATTCAAAACAGGTCGGGTGATAGATGAACAATTGAGAGATTCTCATTTGGACATTTGTCAGAGAGCAAGTTACTGATTTGAAGAAGGGAGAACACTTGAATGGCGAAAGACGATGTAATTGAAGTGGAAGGTACTGTAGCAGAAACTTTGCCAAACGCAATGTTCAAAGTTGAACTAGAGAATGGTCATACAGTTTTGGCTCATGTATCAGGAAAAATCCGTATGCACTTCATTCGCATTTTACCTGGAGACAAAGTTACGGTAGAATTATCTCCATATGACTTAACTCGTGGTAGAATTACGTACCGTTACAAATAAAGCAACTCCGGAAGAAGGAGGTTGGAAACACATGAAAGTGAGACCATCTGTTAAACCTATCTGTGAAAAATGTAAAGTGATTCGCAGAAAAGGAAAAGTAATGGTGATCTGTGAAAACCCAAAACATAAACAAAAACAAGGCTAATAACAAGGAGGTGCCCAAATCATGGCTCGTATTGCTGGTGTAGATATTCCACGTGATAAGCGTGTTGTCATTTCTTTAACATATGTTTTTGGAATTGGTCGTACGACTGCGCAACAAGTCCTTAAAGAAGCAGGTGTTTCTGAAGACACTCGCGTTCGCGATCTAACTGAAGACGAACTTGGTAAAATCCGTGATATCATTGACAAACTTAAAGTAGAAGGTGACCTTCGTCGTGAAGTTTCACTTAATATTAAGCGTCTAATTGAAATCGGAAGCTACCGCGGAATCCGTCATCGTAGAGGACTTCCTGTTCGTGGACAAAACACAAAAAACAACGCGCGTACTCGTAAAGGTCCGCGTCGTACTGTAGCTAACAAGAAAAAATAAGTAAAGGAGGTAGTTAAAGAATGGCTGCTGCTCGTAAACAAAATACGCGTAAACGTCGCGTGAAAAAGAATATTGAAGCTGGAATCGCTCATATCCGTTCCACTTTCAACAACACGATTGTAACGATTACTGATGTTCATGGAAACGCAATTTCTTGGTCAAGTGCTGGTGCATTAGGATTCAGAGGTTCTCGTAAATCTACTCCTTTCGCTGCACAAATGGCTGCTGAAACAGCTGCTAAAGGTTCTATCGAACACGGTCTTAAAACACTTGAAGTAACTGTTAAAGGTCCTGGTTCTGGTCGTGAAGCTGCAATTCGTGCGCTTCAAGCTGCAGGTCTTGAAGTTACTGCAATTAGAGACGTAACTCCAGTTCCTCATAACGGATGCCGTCCACCAAAACGTCGCCGCGTGTAATTTGTTTGTATAGATTTTGTGTCCCTGTCAATAATGGGTTATGATACAGTTATTTATGAGACGAATACACGACTCGTTGCCTGAGCACATACGGGACTAAACAATGAGGAATTTCGGATGGAATCTCATATGATTCTATTCGAGGTTTCGACGTTTTGAAGGAGGGTTTTATTAGATGATCGAAATTGAAAAACCAAAAATCGAAACGGTTGAAATCAGCGACGATGCCAAGTATGGCAAGTTTGTCGTAGAGCCACTTGAGCGTGGATATGGTACCACTTTAGGGAACTCCCTTCGTCGTATCCTTTTATCCTCACTTCCTGGTGCAGCTGTAACATCGATCCAGATAGATGGTGTCTTACACGAATTCTCAACGATCGAAGGCGTGGTTGAAGATGTTACAACGATTATCTTAAACATTAAAAAGCTTGCACTCAAAATCTACTCTGAAGAAGAGAAGACGCTTGAAATTGATGTACAAGATGAAGGTACTGTAACAGCTGCTGATATTACACACGACAGCGATATTGAAATCTTAAATCCAGATCTTCACATCGCAACTCTTGGCAAGAATGCGAGCTTCCGTGTTCGCTTAACTGCACAAAGAGGTCGCGGGTATAATCCTGCTGATGCAAACAAAAGAGACGATCAGCCAATCGGTGTGATTCCGATCGACTCAATCTATACACCTGTATCTCGTGTGACTTATCAAGTGGAGAACACCCGTGTTGGGCAAATCACAAACTATGATAAACTAACACTAGATGTATGGACTGATGGAAGCACAGGACCGAAAGAAGCGATCGCTCTAGGTTCTAAGATTTTAACTGAACACCTGAATATTTTCGTTGGGTTAACTGACGAAGCTCAGCATGCTGAAATCATGGTTGAGAAAGAAGAAGACCAAAAAGAAAAAGTGCTTGAAATGACAATTGAAGAGCTTGATCTTTCTGTTCGTTCTTACAACTGTTTGAAGCGTGCGGGTATTAACACTGTTCAAGAGCTTGCTAACAAGACAGAAGAGGATATGATGAAAGTTCGTAACCTTGGACGTAAATCTCTTGAAGAAGTGAAAGCGAAACTAGAAGAACTTGGACTGGGTCTTCGTAAAGACGATTGACTAGTTTCATTGTGAACTAGGATTTTCGTGTGTTTTTTATTCATACAGCATCTCTAATTAAGGAGGGGACATCACATGGCATACAGAAAGCTAGGACGCACTAGTGCACAACGTAAAGCAATGCTTCGTGACCTAACGACTGATTTGATCATCAACGAACGCATCGAAACAACTGAAACACGTGCGAAAGAACTTCGCTCTGTAGTTGAAAAAATGATCACTCTTGGCAAACGCGGAGATCTTCATGCTCGCCGTCAAGCTGCAGCTTACATTCGTAATGAAGTAGCTAACGCTGAAACAAACCAAGATGCACTTCAAAAATTATTCGCTGACGTTGCAACTCGCTACGAAGATCGCCAAGGTGGATACACTCGTATCATGAAGCTTGGACCTCGTCGCGGCGATGGCGCACCAATGGCTGTCATTGAATTAGTTTAATCACATATCGTGTATCTAAGAAAGGGCGGGACAGTTCATAACTGGATCTATGCCCTTTTTTAGGTACTACGGCTTTTTTTAGGAATAAGCAAAGAAGAGGTTGAGCTGAGAGGAGGTCCGGTAGAGATGGGGAAGACATTAATTGACGTAAAGGACATTGTATTTCGTTATCACAAGGACGCGGACAAGCCCGCTTTAGATCAAGTGTCACTGCATGTGAATCAAAATGAATGGCTCGCCATTGTTGGTCATAACGGTTCAGGTAAATCCACACTTGCCCGTGTGCTGAATGGGCTCATTTTACCGGATGCTGGTACGGTCAAGGTTGGAGAGATTGAGCTCAAAGAAGAAAGTGTTTGGGATATTCGCAGAAAGGTCGGAATGGTCTTTCAAAACCCAGATAACCAATTTGTGGGCTCAACGGTTCGTGATGATGTGGCTTTTGGTTTAGAAAATAACGGGGTTGAGCGGGAATTGATGATAGAACGTGTAGATTGGGCTGTCAAACAGGTCAATATGCAGGAGTTTCTTGATCAAGAGCCGCACCATCTATCAGGCGGGCAGAAGCAGAGAGTCGCTATTGCAGGTGTGCTTGCCGCAAGCCCTGACATCATGATCTTGGATGAAGCAACATCAATGCTTGATCCGATTGGCCGTGAAGAAGTGTTAGAGACTGTTAGACTTCTGAAGGAACAAGGTACAGTCACAGTCATTTCCATCACACATGATTTAGACGAGGCTGCCAAGGCAGACCGCGTCATTGTGATGAATGGCGGGAAGAAATTTGCCGAGGGAACGCCAGAGGAAGTATTTGAACTAGATGAACAACTGGTTCAGATTGGACTTGATCTGCCATTCTCCTATCGCTTGAGCAAGCAATTGAAGCAGCAAGGTGTGCCGCTTGCAAATGCCCATTTGACACAAGAAGGATTGGTGAAAGAGCTATGGACATTACGATCAAAGAATTAGAGCATCGTTATCAAATGAAAACGCCGTTTGAGCGTCTCGCTTTGTATGATGTCAATGCTTCCATCAAAGAGGGCAGCTATGTCGCTGTCATTGGTCATACGGGCTCTGGCAAGTCTACATTGCTGCAGCATTTAAATGGATTGCTCAAACCAACGAAGGGGAGCATTGCGCTTGGAGAGACCATTTTACAAGCCAATAAAAAGCAGAAGGATATGAAACCCCTCCGGAAAAAGGTAGGCATCGTGTTTCAGTTTCCTGAGCATCAGCTCTTTGAGGAAACCATCCTCAAGGATATCTGCTTTGGTCCAATGAACTTCGGTGTCCCTCAAGAGAAGGCAGAAGCGAAGGCGAAGGAGATGCTGAAACTGGTTGGTCTTCCTGAATCCCTATTATCTCGATCTCCCTTTGAACTAAGCGGCGGTCAAATGAGACGTGTGGCGATTGCAGGCGTTTTAGCGATGGAGCCAGAAGTGCTTGTGCTTGATGAGCCGACTGCTGGGCTGGATCCACGTGGACGGAAGGAAATCATGGACATGTTCTATGACCTTCATCAAAAGGCAAACCTCACCACGATCCTGGTCACACACAGTATGGAGGATGCCGCTCATTATGCGGATCAAATGATTGTGATGCATAAAGGGACAGTGAAGGCGACAGGCACGCCGAGAGAGTTGTTTGCCAATCGTACAGACATGTCTTCGTTTGGTCTCGACCTCCCAGAAACGATTAAATTCCAGCAGACTGTAGAAGAAAAGCTTGGTATTACGTTTCCAAGGCCGCTTCTGACCATGGATGAGATGGCAGAAGCCTTAACAGCTCTTTATCAGGAGGACACGACATCATGATGGATAGTATGATTATCGGCAAATATGTGCCAGGCTCATCCTTTGTCCATCGTCTTGATCCAAGGACAAAGCTGTTATCAATTTTCTTTTTCGTCTTTATTGTCTTTTTTGCTAATAATTACATCACTTACGGGCTGTTAGGTGTCTTTACCATTCTTGTGGTGATGGTTTCTCAGGTGCCGCTATACTTTATTCTCAAGGGAATGAAGCCGATCCTATGGATTGTCCTGTTTACCTTTATTCTGCATATTTTCATGACAAAGGATGGCGCCTTGCTATTCCACTTTGGTTTTCTGAATATTTATGAAGAAGGTCTAAAGCAGGGGATCTTCATTTCACTCCGTTTTGTCTATCTCATTATGATGACGACACTTCTTACGTTAACCACAACGCCTATAGAAGTGACAGACGGGATGGAAAAACTGCTGCACCCATTCCGTAAAATCAAACTGCCTGTTCATGAGCTTGCTCTCATGATGTCCATCTCTCTTCGGTTTATTCCGACGTTATTAGAAGAGACAGACAAAATCATGAAGGCACAAATGGCACGAGGCGTTGATTTTACAAGCGGACCTTTAAAGGATCGCCTGAAAGCTATCGTTCCTTTGCTTGTTCCGCTTTTCGTCAGTGCGTTTAAGCGTGCAGAGGAACTGGCGACCGCGATGGAAGCGAGAGGCTACCGCGGGGGAGAAGGACGGACGAAATACCGTCAGCTTGTCTGGGGCATGAAGGACACGTTCACGCTGCTTCTATTCATCCTGTTAACAGCACTCCTTGTGCTGCTTAGAAATTAGGTGATTCCTAGATGAAGGTCAAATGTACCGTATCCTACGATGGGACACATTTTAAAGGCTATCAGGTGCAGCCAGGGCAGCGAACCGTTCAGACGGAGATTGAGTCGGCCCTTGCAAGAATGCACAAACAGGATGAACTGATTCCGATCGTGGCTTCCGGCCGGACAGACAGCGGTGTCCATGCAAAGGGACAGGTCATCCATTTTGAGACCCCGCTCTCGATCCCGATGGAGAGATGGCCTTTTGCCCTCAACAGCCTGCTGCCGGATGATATCCGTGTTCTAAAGGCTGAGGAGGTCGATGATTCGTTTCATGCCAGATTTGGTGTTGTTTCGAAGGAGTACCGTTATAAGGTCTCAACAGAAACACACCAAAATGTGTTCACGAGACAGTATGCCTGTCACTATCCTTACCGGCTGGACATCGATAAAATGAGAGAAGCCGCAGAGCACCTGATTGGGACACATGACTTTACAAGCTTTTGTGCGGCCAATACAGAGGTTCAGGACAAGGTGAGGGTTATTTATGCCCTTGAGTGGAAAAACGTCTCAGACGGCCTTGAAATGCGTGTGAGAGGGAATGGTTTTTTATACAACATGGTGCGGATTATCGCTGGAACGTTGCTTGAAATCGGTTCTGGTAAATTTCACCCTGATGAGATAAAAGCCATGCTTGCCGCCCGAAATCGCGAAGCGGCAGGCAAGACTGCGCCTAGTCACGGACTGTATTTATGGGAAGTTTTCTATGACAACTAAACCAGGTGTAACATGTTCTTGACACAGGAAGCAGAAAGTTATAAGATATCATATGGTATGTATTTCAACCCCACAAATAAGCCCCGGAAGACTTATCTGTGTTTTGAAATAGAACGTAGCATTTGATTCAAGGAAAATTCATTGATTTATTTAGGAGGGAAACTCATGCGTACAACACCAATGGCGAACGCAAGCACAATTGAGCGCAAATGGCTAGTTGTTGATGCGGCAGGCAAGACTCTAGGTCGTCTTTCTACTGAAGTAGCATCACTTTTGCGCGGTAAGCACAAACCAACTTATACACCACACGTTGATACAGGTGATCATGTAATCATCATCAATGCTGAGAAAATCGAATTAACTGGCAAGAAATTGACGGACAAAATTTACTACCGTCACACGATGCACCCAGGTGGTTTGAAACAAAGAACTGCTCTTGAGATGCGTACAAACTACCCTGAAAAAATGTTGGAGCTTGCTATCAAAGGTATGCTTCCAAAGGGTCCACTAGGTCGTCAAATGTTCAAAAAATTAAATGTGTACCGTGGTTCTGAGCATCCACATCAAGCACAACAACCTGAAGTTTACGAACTTCGCGGTTAATTATAAGGGAGGTTAACAATTTGGCACAGGTTCAATATTACGGTACAGGTCGTCGTAAAAGTTCTGTAGCGCGCGTTCGCTTAGTTCCAGGTGAAGGCCGTATCGTCGTTAATAATCGTGAAATTACTGAATACATTCCATTCGCTGCTTTAATCGAAGACGTGAAACAGCCTTTGAACATCACAGAAACAGCTAACAGCTACGATGTTCTTGTAAATGTTCACGGTGGTGGATTCTCTGGTCAAGCTGGAGCAATTCGTCACGGTATCTCTCGTGCTCTTCTAGAAGTAGATCCTGAGTACCGTACACCACTTAAACGTGCTGGACTTCTTACTCGTGACTCTCGTATGAAAGAGCGTAAGAAATACGGTCTTAAAGGCGCTCGTCGCGCACCTCAGTTCTCAAAACGTTAATTCTATTACGTTTCTCAAAGGCTCTCAAGCTTATGCTTGGGGGTCTTTTTTTAGGCTCTAAAATAATAGGACCACGAGAATTTATTGCTGGTTATAACTCTATACCTTTGAAACTTTTGAGTGGTTTGATCTTTTAGAGTTTCTGTTACGTGTTTATAAATGTTCATAGTCATTGGATGCCTAATCGAGCCTGTACATCTTTAATGCCTGATCCCGCTTCAAATAAACTTATAATATGAAAATAGGTCATTACTGCTATTGCCTCAGAGCGGTTGTATTTTCCGTAATCAGCAGAGGCAAACTCCTCACTATTGAGACAGCATTTATTCCATGGTTTGATGAGTTCTCGTGTAGCAAAACTCGCCAATTTTTGTTAGCTAATTTATGATGTATGGTAAGAGGAAAATAGGGAAAATAATGTGTTTTTGCTATATAATTTGCCTAAAGGTCTTTGAATCACCTTTATTGACCACTATGTTGAACTGTAGATGCGATCTAGGAATATTTATTATTACGTATTACGTGATGTTATTAAATTATAGGTAGGTGCAATAGTGAGTTTAGCGAAAATAGAACCCATAAGTACACTTAATAATAGTGAGATAACTGAAATTTTTAAATGTGCTCCTCAAGGAGGTATGAGGCGCTCGCTTGAAACGAATACCTTAGTTTTAGTATCGGATCATACCAAAGCATTGTATGAAGACCGATGGGACGGAAATGTTTTTCATTATACTGGTATGGGTAGAACGGGAGATCAGACATTGACATCTCAAAATAAAACTGTGGCTGAATCATTAAGTAATAAAGTGGAGATGCATTTGTTCGAAGTGTTTGAAGCGAAGAAATATGTGTATCGTGGGGTAGTGAAACTAGCTGATGAACCTTATCAAGAAGAGCAGCTAGATGATAATGACCAACTGCGACAAGTATGGGTCTTCCCTCTTGTATTGGCAGACGATCAAAAGTTTATCATTCCAGATAAGTTGATAAAAATGAAACAAGTGTTGAGGGAAAAGAAGGTAAGAAAACTGGGTGAGACCGTTTTAGAAAACAGAGCTAGAACCGCCAGAAGAAAAAGTAGTAAACGTAAGACTATCTCAACTACATATGAACGTGACCCATATGTTACAGAATTTGCAAAACGCTGGGCAAAGGGAGTTTGTCAGTTATGTGAACAACCGGCTCCATATTTAAATATGAATGGGGAGCCTCATTTACATACCCATCATATTAAATGGCTATCACGTGGTGGAGATGATTCAATATACAACACTATTGCTCTTTGTCCTAATTGCCATGATAAAATGCATATTTTAGATTTGGAAGAGGACGTAAGAAAACTTCAAGAGAAAGTGTTAAAGTGCGTAGAAGTGGAAACAATCAAAATTTGACCCAATGGGCACAGGTTAATTTTGATCACATTTTGACGACAAATATACAGAATGACATTCTTTCTTTTTGGCTGATGCAAAAATAGCCCGTTAATTAGCGCGTCTCGCACTTCGTTAATCAATTTTATATTGTATGGACGTTTTACAAAGGTTTGTTACAGACAAACCATATACGAAAAGCATCAGCATCCTGCTGGTGCTTTTTTTCTGTATGGAAACATATAAAATAGGATCATAGCAAGGTTTCTGTTTAAAAAACGAAGTCTATGGAGGGGGTGTCATATGAATCTGACAACAGAAAGGTGTATCATTCGCTCATTTGCTGAAGATGATTGGCAGGATGTCTATGCATATACTTCTGATCCGGAAGTGATGAAGTATATTCCGGAAGGTGTTTTTTCTAAAGAAAATGCGCAGGAATTTGTTAAAAATAATCGTCTTAAAACAGCCAAGAATTTTGCTGTTCTACTAAAAGAAGACCAGATTTGCATCGGGCATATCGTGTTTCATTCTTACTTTGGTGAGCACACATATGAAATTGGCTGGGTTTTCAATCCTGCCTATCAAAACAAGGGCTATGCAACAGAAGCGGCGTATGCTGTCTTACATCATGGTTTTCACACTCTGAACTTACATCGAATCATTGCGACTTGTCAGCCTGAAAATGTGCCATCGTGGAGAGTGATGGAGAAATTGGGGATGAGGAGAGAGGGGTATTTTAAACAGTGTATACCCCAAGGAAATGAGTGGTGGGATGAGTTTTACTATGCCCTCCTACAAGAGGAATGGTTCGAGAAGAGAGCTTAATCAGTTTTCATGATATGAAGTACTTTGATGAAAAAGCAGCTGATCAAATTTTTATATGAGAACGCTCTTAACTGGTATTTTAGTAAGTGAAAAACAGTCTTCCATCTATCGTAGGAGGTGCTTTCATTGAATTTAAATCAATTGACATTTAGAGAAGCTGTGCAAGAAGATCTCGACAAAATCGTCTTCATGCTTTCAGATGATAAGTTAGGTCAAAAGAGAGAGCGTTACACTCGCCCATTATTAGAAAGCTATATCAAAGCCTTTCAATCAATCGATGCTGATCCAAATATTGAACTCATTGTTGCGTGTGACCAGAAAGAAGCCGTTGGTGTTCTTCAGTTAACCATGACGCCATTTCTTACTTATCAAGGAGGATGGAGAGCATCCATCGAAGGAGTTCGTACGGCTTCGAGTCATAGAGGAAAAGGAGTCGGTTCGCTGCTTATAAAGTGGGCCATTCAACGCGCAAGCGACCGCGGCTGTCATATGATTCAGCTGACAACAGATAAACAGAGGCCAGAAGCACGCCATTTTTATGAGAAATTAGGGTTTGAAGCCACTCATGAAGGAATGAAGCTGCATTTGCCTCATGAATAAGGATATCAAGAAGCGGAGGATTCACGTACCTCTGGCTTTTTTGTGCCTTTATTAGAAATATTTGCTATATTTAATATGTAAATCCTCTGTTATTTGGAAAGGAGAAACATGTTACTCAAAATCGGTCTAGTTGTTGTAGGTGTGGTCGTACTTTACGTAGGGGTTCAAGTTTTGTTGTATAAAAGAGATATGAAAAAAACAAAGGAAGATCTTTTGACATTTGTCGCAAAAAACAAAAAGGACGTTTCAGTGACAATCATTGAAAATGATGATGTGATGTTAGAGTGGAAGGCTGATCAAAAAACGCCACTTGCAAGTACGGTGAAATTAGTGGTTTTATTTCATTTTGTTAAAGCTGTATCGAGCGGCGGCATCAAGCTAGAGGAAAAAGTGGCATTGCCTGATATAGAGCGGTTTTATATTGATAGAACAGACGGTGGTGCGCACGCGTACTGGCTGGAGGTCAATGATTTTTCTGAGCATGCGACTTTATTAGATGTTGCCAAAGGGATGATGCAATTCAGTTCGAATGCTTGTACGGATTATTTGATTGACCGGCTGGGCTTAGAAAAGATCAATGATCAGATGAAACAAGCAGGTCTTACAGAACATGATGAACTCATGCCGCTGACGCCAATGATTTTGTGGTCCGCTTATGTATCTGATCGTCGGCGGGATGCATTCAAGAAAATGAGCGGTGTATCCGAAGAACAATACAAATCTCTAATGAATGAGATTTTTAATATCATGAAAAATGACCCAGAGTATAAAAAGGCGTTAGAAGAAAAAATGAAAAAAAAGAACTTATTAGGCTGGCGTATACAATCATTACTGACGCAAAAGCTGACAAAGTCTACAACCAATCAATATGCACAATTTATGAAACGTCTTCATGACGAGCTGTTAACAACAGAAGAAAAGGGTCTTTTTAGCCAAATCGTACTGGGAGAAACATTGAAAAAGGAAACAGATCAATATTTTTGGTATAAAGGTGGAGCAACATTGTTTGTTTTCACAAGTGCTTTATATCGAAGAACAGATACATCCTCTATCTCCATCTCTCTTTTTATCAATGATCCAAAAGCGAACAATTCTCACTGGATTGGGGAAGTATTCAACGAATTTATGCTTACTACAGCAGTGGATCAAAACTTTCGACAACGATTGATACAGGCTTTCACTACATAAACATCAAAAAACAGAGGGAAACACCCCTCTGTTTTATTATTTCTGCATTGGAAACGCTTTGTATACATCTTGGCGTTTCTTTTTTGACTTCACAACTCCATCAACCAGTTCCTTTTGCCAAAGTGTTGTATCGTCTTTGTACTTTTTAAAAGGGTGAGGGAGTTTTTTTTCTAGCTGTTTTCTTTTAAACGTGACGGACGGCTCGTCTTTAGAGCTCATGTTAAGTGTCACTTGCTCTACGTTATCGACAAGAATAAAAAGTGCGATGGCGTTGTATAAATACGTTTTTTCGATCGTATCCTTTTGATCAAACCAGAAGGCGTCAAACTGTTCTTCTGTATAGCCTGCATTTTCTTTTACTCCATACGTGACGTCTAATGCTTTTCTATCGATGATTTCAAATTCACGTATTACGCCTCCAGGAAGATCTGATAAGATTTCACGAATGGCTGAATTGTCACCGAGATACGTGTTTTTGTGTGTTGAAAGTTGTTTTAAGGATATGTCTTCTATTCCTTTTATGCTCTTTTTCTCTGTGGCTTGACTGCTGCATGCAGATAAGACGACTGTTAATAGCAGCAGGATATACATCCATTTCTTCATTGATTTTGCCCCTTTATTGTTCTTTCTATATGTAAATGTCTATTTTATCACAATTTTCCATTCCGATCGTTCACAGGCCGCCATTTCCATTTACTGAACTGCATGTTTTGTTCAAACCAACGAACAATACAAAGAAAAAAGGAGTTCAGTCCATGGCAGAAGTGCTTTCATTTTATCAATTGAAAACAAAACGAGATGTCACGCTTGAAAAGAAGCTTTTGCGTACATTGTCTCTTCAACAAGTAACGGCTGCTTCCGAAAAATTCACAAAGAAGCTGTTCCCATTTGCAGATGATCCAGCCGGTATTATGAGTGATGGCTGTATCGATTTCGCCATTGAAGCTTTTTTAGCTGGCGGGAGATACGGTGAGTCGAGTAAATACGGGGAATCGTTCGACGATATCAAAAAACGGTCCTCCCAGGAGGAAGCTGAGCTGATTGAAGAGCTCGCAGGATGCTTGCAATCGTGGGGGAATATGTTCCGTATGGAGCGGAAGATGTCATGTTTATATCCATTTGCGAAAGATTTTTTAAGCATGTGGTGGCAGGAAGGCTTTCGTGAATCAGAAAAAAGACACAAGCTTCGGCTGCACTAAGCATATTTCCAGCCCTTGTCCCATATCTATAAAATAATGGTGTATGGGAGGGACAGGGATGAAAAGAAAGCTGAAGTGGACAGGGTTTTTAATCGGGTTTATTGTCCTCTTATTCTTATTCAGGTTTCAATTTCTAAATGATGATTCTTGGAAATCGTGGAATTTGCCTCTAAGCGGGAAGATCATCTATTTAGATCCGGGTCACGGCGGTCCAGATGGCGGGGCTGTAGGAGGAGAGCTGCTTGAGAAAGAGATTGCGCTAGATGTATCCATGAAGATACGTGACTATTTGCAGGAGCAGGGAGCACTTGTTCTCATGACCCGAGAGGATGATTCTGATCTATCATCAAAGAATACAAGAGGGTATGCCCGGAAGAAAGCGGAGGATTTAAGGAACCGCGTCAAAGTCATCAATGAATCTGAAGCGGATCTCTATTTAAGCATTCATTTAAATGCGATACCATCAAACAAATGGAGCGGGGCTCAGACGTTTTTTTACGGAAAGTATGAAGAAAATGAAAAGGCAGCGAAGTTCATTCAAGATGAATTGCGCAGGAATCTTGAAAACACAGATCGGAAGGCGAAGCGGATTAATGGCATTTATTTAATGCAAAATGTTACAAAGCCAGGAGCTCTTGTGGAAATTGGATTTCTCTCCAACCCGAAAGAGGCTGGCCAGCTGGCAACACCTAAATATCAGGATCAAATTGCTGCCTCTATTTATAAAGGGATTTTAAGATATTTAACAGAGCAAAAAGAGCCGCCTGAATAAGGGGCTTTTTCCTTTTGATCGCAGGCAAACAGGACAGACATTGTAAGGATATGTATGATATACTTGGATTGTAAACGAATTCAATAAAGGGTGAGGTTCTGCTATGATCGGACAAGATGATGTGAGAAAACTAGTTGGGAAGATGGACGAACCTTTCCTTCATATACCGCTTGGTGAGCTGGATGCCATTAAGGAAATCAGCCTAAAGCCTGAGAAAGAGCATGTGAGCCTGAAGGTGGCTATTGCCAAAACAGGCACTGCTGAGCAGATGAAGCTGCAGCAAGACATCGTACAAGCCTTGAAAGCAGCTGGCGCTAACACAGTAGGACTTCGTTTTGAGGAACTTCCTCAGGAAACACTTGAAAAGTTTATGCCATCACAAGATGAGGAAGAAACCCTGCTTAACTCTAAAAATCCGCCTGAGTTCTTAGCGATTGCGAGTGGAAAGGGCGGCGTTGGTAAATCGACTGTTTCTGTTAACCTTGCTGTAGCGCTCGCTCGTCTAGGGAAAAAAGTCGGACTGATTGATGCTGATATTTATGGCTTTAGTGTACCGGATATGATGGGAATCACTGTCAGACCAACAGTTAAAGGGGAAAAAATTATTCCTGTGGAGCGCTTTGGTGTCAAAGTGATTTCAATGGGCTTTTTTGTTGAAGAAAATGCACCGGTTATTTGGAGAGGACCGATGCTTGGAAAAATGTTAAATAACTTCTTCCACGAAGTTGAGTGGGGAGAATTAGATTACTTACTATTAGACCTTCCGCCTGGAACGGGAGATGTAGCGCTTGATATTCATACAATGCTGCCTAGCTGTAAAGAAATCATTGTCACTACACCGCATCCAACGGCTGCCTTCGTTGCAGCAAGAGCAGGCGCAATGGCACTGCAAACAGATCATGAGGTGCTCGGGGTCGTTGAGAATATGAGTTATTATGAAAGCAAAAAAACAGGTGAAAAGGAATACGTCTTTGGAAAAGGCGGCGGGGACAAGCTGGCTGAAGAGCTGCGTGTATCAGTCCTTGGCCAAATTCCTTTAAGACAGCCTGATTGGAATGAGGATGATTTCGCACCTTCTGTCTATGATGCGAGTCACCCGACAGGAGAAGTGTATCAGCACATTGCGAATAAAGTCATTGAACAATTAGCAGTGAAAGCATAATGAAAGCCCGAGTGGATGAACGCCACTCGGGTGATGTTTAACTGTCGCTTCCTTCACTGCCTTGCGAGCCGGAATCACTGCTGCTTTCAGATGCTGCCTTTTTGAGCTCATCTTCGAATTTCTTCTTATAAAGAGGGCTGCTCAATGTTTCCGTAATGACTTTTTCTAAGTGCTTTCTAAACTCTTTGCTTTTTACAAGTTCACCGTATTTCTTTTCCATCTCAGGATCCTTGAGAATATCCATCATCAGCTGTTGATAGTCAGGATCCTTCATTAACTGTTTTAACATTCTTTCATGCTGTTGCTGCATGGATTTTGCGAAAGTCTCGGCAAATTTAGAATCCTCAAAGACCTTCTTCCAGAACTCTTTGCCTTTATCAGAAGTCAGTGTTTTCTCTATCGTTTTTTTCACAGTTTGTTCATCCATTACCAAAGCTTCATTCATTGCCTCGTCATTTAATAACTGTTGAATGGCCTTTTTACCGTCATCTGTCTTTAATATATCGACGACCATTTTTTTTGTTTCGTCATAGTCCATATTAGATGAGGATTGGGTTTTGGGAGCACAAGCTGTTAGAGATAAAAGAAGAAAACAGCTCATTATACGCAAGATGCCTTTTGACATACTGTGGCTCCTTTCGTTACATGTCTTACTTTTAATATGAATGTTTCACGTAAATTTATACATAACAAAAATAGGGGTTGGATCAATTCAATGAAAAGTCGGGATTTAGTTCGTTTTTTCTTCTCTGTGCTAGCTGTTGGAGCGGTCATTACAAGCGTGGTAGGCTTTGCGCTGGAGTGGGGGAAGTATCAGAAGCTTTTTATATCGTTTGAAATTCTAGAGATCGCATCTGTGTTATTTTGGTTCATTGGTGTAGGGATGATCTTTAGTGTCATTAGCCAGATGGGGTTTGTTGTTTTTTTGACAGTGCACCGATTTGCATTAGAGATTTTTCGGTCGCATTCTTTATGGAATACCATTCAGCTGTTTCTTGTGATTTTTGTGCTGTTTGATTTAGCTTACTTGCGATTTTTGTTTTTCGGGGAGAATGATTCATTTCTTCCATATTTGTGGCTGCCTTTATTTATCGGGGTGTTTGCATTGATCGTGGCTTACTTTAAACAGCAGCAGTCCTCTAAGAAAACATTTGTTTCTGCAATGTTTCTCATGGTCGTCATCACGTCGTTAGAATGGTTCCCGGCGCTTAGAGTCAATGAAGAGGACTGGCTGTATTTAATGCTATTCCCGCTATTAGGCTGTAATGCGTTTCAGCTGTTAGCGATGCCGCGGTTTTCAAAAACGAAAGCTACTTAACTTCAGATGACTTTGTTTTCGTATTGGAGATCAGTTCGCCAACCGTCACATTTTTTAAATGCTTTTCTTTTATTTGTTTCAAAATAGCGGGTAAGGCTTGAGCGGTTTGGGTTGCTGAATCTGAGGCGTGAAGGAGAACAATGTCTCCGCTTTTCATTCGATCATTTACATTCTGAACAATCTGGTCGACACCCGGATTCAGCCAATCCTGTGAATTGATGCTGTAATGAACAACGGTATAACCGTACTGTGTGGCTATTTTTAGTGCTGTTTCGTTAAACTGTCCAGTTGGCGGTCTTAATAGTTGAATGTCATCTAGTCCAAGCTTTTGAAATGTATTTTGTGCACGGACAAGATCTTGCTTGATTTCACTATCTTCAAGCTGACTATAATTTTTATAAGCATAGCCGAGGCTTCCAATTTGATGGCCGTCCTCCTTAATTTGTTTCACGATATCAGGATGACGCTCAGCCCAAGAAGCAGACAGAAAGAAGGTGGCGTTCTTTATACCGTACTCTCGAAGGACATTTAAAATAGGAACAGCCTTCTCATCTCCCCAGCCAATATTAAAAGTGAGAGAGACATGTTTTGATGAAGTCTCGCCTTTATAAATGGCTCGGGGTCCATGTTCAGTTTTAAATACCGACAGCGGCGGTGCCTTTTGTACATAAAAAAAGGTTGCAGCTGCAAGGGCTGCTACAAGAATAATGACAACTTGCTTCAGCCGTTTAATAGGCAACACATATAATCGACTCAATTCAAACACTCCTGCCTTGTCCAAGATTGTTACTTGATTGTATGCAGGACAAGGGTTTAAGATGCTTAATAAAACTATTTCAAAAAAAGTTTTGAAAAGACGTTGACCAATAGAATGTTTTCGTGATATATTATTAATCGTCGCTGACACACAGTGACAAACACAAAACGCTTCGGGAAATAAACTTGAAAAAAGTTGTTGACATAAGATGAAGCAAAATGTTATATTATTAAAGCCGCTAAGAACGGCGGAGATGATCTTTGAAAACTAAACAAGACAAAACGTACCTGTTAATTCGAGTTTTTATAAAAAATCCTATGATACTTCATAGGTAGTCAGTCAAACTGGCGAAAAGCAAAACTTCGGTTTTGTACTTTTTCGGAGAGTTTGATCCTGGCTCAGGACGAACGCTGGCGGCGTGCCTAATACATGCAAGTCGAGCGGACAGAAGGGAGCTTGCTCCCGGATGTTAGCGGCGGACGGGTGAGTAACACGTGGGTAACCTGCCTGTAAGACTGGGATAACTCCGGGAAACCGGAGCTAATACCGGATAGTTCCTTGAACCGCATGGTTCAAGGATGAAAGACGGTTTCGGCTGTCACTTACAGATGGACCCGCGGCGCATTAGCTAGTTGGTGGGGTAATGGCTCACCAAGGCGACGATGCGTAGCCGACCTGAGAGGGTGATCGGCCACACTGGGACTGAGACACGGCCCAGACTCCTACGGGAGGCAGCAGTAGGGAATCTTCCGCAATGGACGAAAGTCTGACGGAGCAACGCCGCGTGAGTGATGAAGGTTTTCGGATCGTAAAGCTCTGTTGTTAGGGAAGAACAAGTGCGAGAGTAACTGCTCGCACCTTGACGGTACCTAACCAGAAAGCCACGGCTAACTACGTGCCAGCAGCCGCGGTAATACGTAGGTGGCAAGCGTTGTCCGGAATTATTGGGCGTAAAGGGCTCGCAGGCGGTTTCTTAAGTCTGATGTGAAAGCCCCCGGCTCAACCGGGGAGGGTCATTGGAAACTGGGAAACTTGAGTGCAGAAGAGGAGAGTGGAATTCCACGTGTAGCGGTGAAATGCGTAGAGATGTGGAGGAACACCAGTGGCGAAGGCGACTCTCTGGTCTGTAACTGACGCTGAGGAGCGAAAGCGTGGGGAGCGAACAGGATTAGATACCCTGGTAGTCCACGCCGTAAACGATGAGTGCTAAGTGTTAGGGGGTTTCCGCCCCTTAGTGCTGCAGCTAACGCATTAAGCACTCCGCCTGGGGAGTACGGTCGCAAGACTGAAACTCAAAGGAATTGACGGGGGCCCGCACAAGCGGTGGAGCATGTGGTTTAATTCGAAGCAACGCGAAGAACCTTACCAGGTCTTGACATCCTCTGACAACCCTAGAGATAGGGCTTTCCCTTCGGGGACAGAGTGACAGGTGGTGCATGGTTGTCGTCAGCTCGTGTCGTGAGATGTTGGGTTAAGTCCCGCAACGAGCGCAACCCTTGATCTTAGTTGCCAGCATTCAGTTGGGCACTCTAAGGTGACTGCCGGTGACAAACCGGAGGAAGGTGGGGATGACGTCAAATCATCATGCCCCTTATGACCTGGGCTACACACGTGCTACAATGGACAGAACAAAGGGCTGCAAGACCGCAAGGTTTAGCCAATCCCATAAATCTGTTCTCAGTTCGGATCGCAGTCTGCAACTCGACTGCGTGAAGCTGGAATCGCTAGTAATCGCGGATCAGCATGCCGCGGTGAATACGTTCCCGGGCCTTGTACACACCGCCCGTCACACCACGAGAGTTTGCAACACCCGAAGTCGGTGAGGTAACCTTTATGGAGCCAGCCGCCGAAGGTGGGGCAGATGATTGGGGTGAAGTCGTAACAAGGTAGCCGTATCGGAAGGTGCGGCTGGATCACCTCCTTTCTAAGGATATATGGAGCAGCGTACGTTTTCGTCTTGTTTAGTTTTGAAGGATCATTCCTTCAAAACATGTCTCTAGCGAGACAGGATTGTTCTTTGAAAACTAGATAACAATAAGTAATACATTCACATTGAATGCAATGCAAAGTTCATC
Source organism: Bacillus sp. FSL M7-0003 (assembly GCF_038628485.1). NCBI lineage: Bacteria > Bacillati > Bacillota > Bacilli > Caryophanales > Bacillaceae > Bacillus > Bacillus sp. FSL M7-0003. Next base: position 169,442 of record NZ_CP152024.1, read on the forward strand.
ACACATAGTGATTCTTTCTAAAGTAAGAAATGGTTAAGTTAGAAAGGGCGCACGGTGGATGCCTTGGCACTAGGAGCCGATGAAGGACGGGACGAACACCGATATGCTTCGGGGAGCTGTAAGCAAGCTTTGATCCGGAGATTTCCGAATGGGGAAACCCACTGCTCGTAATGGAGTAGTATCCATACTTGAATACATAGAGTATGAGAAGGCATACCCGGGGAACTGAAACATCTAAGTACCCGGAGGAAGAGAAAGCAAATGCGATTCCCTGAGTAGCGGCGAGCGAAACGGGAACAGCCCAAACCAAGAGGCTTGCCTCTTGGGGTTGTAGGACACTCTATACGGAGTTACAAAGGAATGATATAAGCGAAGAGGTCTGGAAAGGCCCGCCAAAGAAGGTAACAGCCCTGTAACTGAAATGTCATTCTCTCCAGAGTGGATCCTGAGTACGGCGGAACACGTGAAATTCCGTCGGAATCCGGGAGGACCATCTCCCAAGGCTAAATACTCCCTAGTGACCGATAGTGAACCAGTACCGTGAGGGAAAGGTGAAAAGCACCCCGGAAGGGGAGTGAAATAGATCCTGAAACCGTGTGCCTACAAGTAGTCAGAGCCCGTTAACGGGTGATGGCGTGCCTTTTGTAGAATGAACCGGCGAGTTACGATCCCGTGCAAGGTTAAGCAGAAGATGCGGAGCCGCAGCGAAAGCGAGTCTGAATAGGGCGCATGAGTACGTGGTCGTAGACCCGAAACCAGGTGATCTACCCATGTCCAGGGTGAAGTTCAGGTAACACTGAATGGAGGCCCGAACCCACGCACGTTGAAAAGTGCGGGGATGAGGTGTGGGTAGGGGTGAAATGCCAATCGAACCTGGAGATAGCTGGTTCTCTCCGAAATAGCTTTAGGGCTAGCCTCAAGGTAAGAGTCTCGGAGGTAGAGCACTGATTGGACTAGGGGCCCCTACCGGGTTACCGAATTCAGTCAAACTCCGAATGCCGATGACTTATCCTTGGGAGTCAGACTGCGAGTGATAAGATCCGTAGTCGAAAGGGAAACAGCCCAGACCGCCAGCTAAGGTCCCAAAGTATACGTTAAGTGGAAAAGGATGTGGAGTTGCTTAGACAACCAGGATGTTGGCTTAGAAGCAGCCACCATTTAAAGAGTGCGTAATAGCTCACTGGTCGAGTGACTCTGCGCCGAAAATGTACCGGGGCTAAACGTATCACCGAAGCTGCGGACTGTTCTTACGAACAGTGGTAGGAGAGCGTTCTAAGGGCTGTGAAGCCAGACCGGAAGGACTGGTGGAGCGCTTAGAAGTGAGAATGCCGGTATGAGTAGCGAAAGACGGGTGAGAATCCCGTCCACCGAATGCCTAAGGTTTCCTGAGGAAGGCTCGTCCGCTCAGGGTTAGTCGGGACCTAAGCCGAGGCCGAAAGGCGTAGGCGATGGACAACAGGTTGATATTCCTGTACCACCTCCTCACCATTTGAGCAATGGGGGGACGCAGGAGGATAGGGTAAGCGCGGTATTGGATATCCGCGTCCAAGCAGTTAGGCTGGGAAATAGGCAAATCCGTTTCCCATAAAGGCTGAGCTGTGATGGCGAGCGAAATTTAGTAGCGAAGTTCCTGATTCCACACTGCCAAGAAAAGCCTCTAGCGAGGTGAGAGGTGCCCGTACCGCAAACCGACACAGGTAGGCGAGGAGAGAATCCTAAGGTGATCGAGAGAACTCTCGTTAAGGAACTCGGCAAAATGACCCCGTAACTTCGGGAGAAGGGGTGCTTCTTAGGGTGTTAAAGCCCCGAGAAGCCGCAGTGAATAGGCCCAGGCGACTGTTTAGCAAAAACACAGGTCTCTGCGAAGCCGTAAGGCGAAGTATAGGGGCTGACGCCTGCCCGGTGCTGGAAGGTTAAGAGGAGCGCTTAGCGTAAGCGAAGGTGCGAATTGAAGCCCCAGTAAACGGCGGCCGTAACTATAACGGTCCTAAGGTAGCGAAATTCCTTGTCGGGTAAGTTCCGACCCGCACGAAAGGCGCAACGATCTGGGCACTGTCTCAACGAGAGACTCGGTGAAATTATAGTACCTGTGAAGATGCAGGTTACCCGCGACAGGACGGAAAGACCCCGTGGAGCTTTACTGCAGCCTGATATTGAATGTTGGTACAGCTTGTACAGGATAGGTAGGAGCCTTGGAAACCGGAGCGCTAGCTTCGGTGGAGGCATCGGTGGGATACTACCCTGGCTGTATTGACCTTCTAACCCGCTGCCCTTATCGGGCAGGGAGACAGTGTCAGGTGGGCAGTTTGACTGGGGCGGTCGCCTCCTAAAATGTAACGGAGGCGCCCAAAGGTTCCCTCAGAATGGTTGGAAATCATTCGCAGAGTGTAAAGGCACAAGGGAGCTTGACTGCGAGACCTACAAGTCGAGCAGGGACGAAAGTCGGGCTTAGTGATCCGGTGGTTCCGCATGGAAGGGCCATCGCTCAACGGATAAAAGCTACCCCGGGGATAACAGGCTTATCTCCCCCAAGAGTCCACATCGACGGGGAGGTTTGGCACCTCGATGTCGGCTCATCGCATCCTGGGGCTGTAGTCGGTCCCAAGGGTTGGGCTGTTCGCCCATTAAAGCGGTACGCGAGCTGGGTTCAGAACGTCGTGAGACAGTTCGGTCCCTATCCGTCGCGGGCGCAGGAAATTTGAGAGGAGCTGTCCTTAGTACGAGAGGACCGGGATGGACGCACCGCTGGTGTACCAGTTGTTCTGCCAAGGGCATCGCTGGGTAGCTATGTGCGGACGGGATAAGTGCTGAAAGCATCTAAGCATGAAGCCCCCCTCAAGATGAGATTTCCCATTCCGCAAGGAAGTAAGATCCCTGAAAGATGATCAGGTTGATAGGTCTGAGGTGGAAGCGTGGTGACACGTGGAGCTGACAGATACTAATAGATCGAGGACTTAACCTATATTCTAATGTGAAGCATGAACATTGTTATCTAGTTTTGAGAGAACATTCTCTCCATCAGGTTTGGTGGCGATAGCGAAGAGGTCACACCCGTTCCCATACCGAACACGGAAGTTAAGCTCTTCAGCGCCGATGGTAGTTGGGGGTTTCCCCCTGTGAGAGTAGGACGCCGCCAAGCTTTTTGTTTATATCCTTCCAATGGAAGAAGTTACTTTATCATTCCGCAGTAGCTCAGTGGTAGAGCTATCGGCTGTTAACCGATCGGTCGTAGGTTCGAGTCCTACCTGCGGAGCCATGCTTCCATAGCTCAGTAGGTAGAGCACTTCCATGGTAAGGAAGAGGTCAGCGGTTCGAGCCCGCTTGGAAGCTTTCCTCTATATGTTAATATGACAAGGTTTCTCGATGATGAGAAGGCTTTTTTTGTTTGTTTACATATATATATTGAACTGCTCGATGATCAGTAGACTGATGACATTAGGAAAGAGAATAAAACGGCTTGCACAGAAGTGTTGCATCGATTTTTACTTATCTCCTTCTTTTTGTTCTTGATTCTTCATTCTCTTTCTTTTATTCTTACTAAAGTGATATCCTCTATATTAAAAGACTCTGTACGTTCCTCTTTTCCCCCGAAAGTGAAGTATCGTTTGTTTTCCCTTTCTTTATCTCCAGGTATAATTGATCTTCTTTTCCATGTACGGTATGTATATAAAAAGGAGTAGATGGTTTGAAAGATTTATTTGTAAAGCAAGAATGGTTTGGACATGTACGTCAGGACGTGCTTGCGGGTATATTAGTTGCACTGGCTTTAATTCCTGAGGCAATTGCATTTTCGATTATTGCGGGCGTTGATCCGAAGGTCGGCTTGTATGCATCATTTTGTATCGCGATTGTGATTTCGTTTGTTGGTGGACGCCCAGGCATGATTTCGGCTGCAACAGGGGCTATGGCTCTTGTCATGGTTAACTTGGTCGCTGATTATGGGTTGCAATATTTGTTTGCAGCTACGATTTTGACGGGTTTGATTCAAATTGTGTTTGGATTGTGCCGAGTGTCTCGTTTGATGAAATTTATTCCGAGGTCCGTCATGGTTGGCTTTGTCAATGCGTTGGCTATTATGATCTTCATGGCTCAGCTTCCACATTTCGTTGGGGAATCAATGGCTATGTATATGATGACAGGGGGCGCCTTGCTGATCATTTATTTATTGCCTATGGTGATAAAGGTGATACCTTCCCCACTCATTGCCATTATTGTAATGACGATATTGGCTGTATTTGGACATATTGATGTTAGAACAGTTGGAGATATGGGAGAGCTTCCTAGTTCTTTGCCTGTTTTTCTGATACCTCAAGTTCCGTTTAACTGGGAAACATTTGCTATCATTTTTCCTTATTCTTTAGCACTTGCGATGGTTGGTTTACTTGAGTCTCTTTTAACCGCACAGATTGTCGATGATATGACAGAGACGTCTAGTAATAAGAACAAGGAAGCGAGAGGTCAAGGGATTGCCAATGTGGTTGCGGGATTCTTTGGTGGTATGGCTGGCTGTGCGATGATTGGCCAATCTGTTATTAATACGAAGGCAGGAGGACGAGGCCGGCTTTCTACCTTTGTAGCGGGTGCTTTTTTAATGGTGCTGATTTTTGTACTAGGTGATGTCGTGGTTCAAATTCCGATGGCTGCTCTAGTGGCTGTGATGTTCATGGTTTCCATTGGCACATTTGATTGGAGTTCCTTTCAGCAGCTAAAAAAGAATCCGAAAACAGATTCTATTGTGATGGTTGTCACGGTCGTGACGGTGGTGTTGACTCATGATTTATCAAAAGGCGTTTTTGCAGGTGTACTGCTTAGTGCGGTATTCTTTGTCGCAAAGATATCGAAGCTTCATATTACGTCTAAAGAAAGCCAGGCAGGTACTTGGGAATATCGAGTTAAAGGACAAATTTTCTTTGCTTATGTCACTGATTTGATCCAAGCTTTCCATCAGGGGAAAGAACTTCAATCTGTTGTGATTGATTTGTCTGAAGCACGTATATGGGATGAATCAGGCGTAGCAGCGATAGAACGTATAAAGGAAAGGTATCAAGCAAATGGCGTCCAGGTGGACGTAGTTGGAATGGATACATCAAGTCAAAAGCTTGTGAAACAAGTGAATGGTTCTTAAAAAGACCTTTCTGTCTGTTACAATAGAAAAGGTAAGAAAGTGAAGGGATGGAGGTGGCCGGCATGCTTGTGCGTTTGAATCAAGTGCTCGGCCGGATGATGCCGCTCATTACACCTTTTAGTGTGTTACTCGGTGTTTTGTTGGCGGCCTATTTAAAGGATTTTACGTTTTTGGTGCCATGGGTATTTGCTGTGATGACCTTTGCAGGGAGTTTGTCTTCTACTTTTTCGGCTTTAAAGCATACGGTAATGCACCCATTGCCTTTGATTTTATCGTTTATGATTTTACACGTATTGATGCCTCTTTATGCTTGGTCAGCGGGACATCTCATATTTGCGGGTGATGCTATGACGATCACCGGTTTGACACTTGCAATGGTGATTCCCACAGGAGTTTCTAGTTTAATATGGGCGGCAATGTATAAAGGGAATGTTGGGTTAACGTTATCCATTATTTTAATTGATACATTGCTTTCGCCATTGATTGTGCCAGCCAGTTTGTCACTTTTAGCTGGTACACAGGTTCATATGGACATGGTCGCGATCATGAAAGGGCTGTTTGGGATGGTGGTGCTTCCATCTATTTTAGGGATGCTCGTTCGTCACTATGCAAAGCCTGCTGTGACGAAAATGATCAGTCAGACACTGTCACCTTTTTCAAAAATAGGCTTGTTTGTAGTGGTGTCGATTAACAGTTCTGTTGTTGCGCCATACTTGCGTGAACTGGATGCCGCATTTTTTAGCAAGGCAGCGACTGTGTTTCTCATTGCGATGAGCGGATATGCGTTTGCATGGTTGATTGGAAAGACGATGAAATGTACTCAAGGAGAGATTGTGGCCATCGTGTATACGGGCGGTATGAGAAACATTAGTGCGGGGGCTGTGCTTGCCATTAGCTTTTTCCCGCCTGCTGTCGCTGTTCCTGTGGTGATTGGCATGCTGTTTCAGCAAGTGCTTGCTGCCTTGTTTGGTTTCTTACTCAATCGTTTTGAGCTGAAAGCACCTGCTGTGACCAAATCTTTCTCATGAAAAAAACCTCCATCCTTTGATAGATGGAGGTTTTTTCTGTGATTTAATAGATGAGATATTTTTTTCGCTTTTTTTCGAATGTTTTGAGGTCGTGATGATAGCGTTTCATAATGTGTTTGACGGAAGTTCCTTTATTGATCTCTTCTTTCATCCAGCCATTCCCGATGAGTTTGTCAAAGCTGCCTGTTTGAAGGAACTGAAAGTCATTAGGGTATAAATCATGTATTGCTTTGATAATGGATAACCCCGTTTTCACCGCTTCGAAGGATGAGCGGTCTGTGACGTATAACTGCACACCATGAGATAGTGTACCGGCATGTTTAGAAAATGTGGGGGTGAATGACACAGGTCTAAATTGAACGCCTTTTAGTTTTAGCTGATTTAAGTGATCTGCCAGCTCGCTGCTATTGATATATGGTGCACCAATGAGCTCGAATGGTTTTGTCGTTCCTCTGCCTTCAGAGACATTTGTGCCTTCAATTAATCCTGTGGCAGGATATACAAAGGTACTATCCACTGTTGGCATGTTAGGAGAAGGAAGGACGAACGGCAGCTTTGTATCATCGAATGTCATGGACCGCTTCCAATTTTTCATTTTGATGACTGTTACATCAGCATTGATATGAAACTCTTTGTTAAACAGTTTTGCAAGCTCACCAGTGGTCATTCCATGTCTTAATGGGATTGGATAGAGCCCTACAAATGAGGCGTGTTCAGGCTCTAAAACAGGTCCTTCTACTTTTAGTCCGCCAATGGGATTTGGGCGGTCTAGGACAACAAAGGGAATGTTGTTTTCTTTAGCGGCTTCCATCGCATAGGCCATTGTGTAAATATAGGTGTAATAACGAGCACCAACGTCTTGAATATCAAACAGCAGGACATCTACATTTTTCAGCATTTCAGGAGTTGGTTTTCTTGTTTTTCCATAAAGAGAGTAAACAGGAAGACCTGTTTTTTCATCGGTATAGGATTCGACGCCTTCTCCTGCTTGTGCATCGCCGCGCACGCCGTGTTCAGGTCCATATAAAGCAGTGAGCTTGATATTTGGATGTTCAAATAGGAGATCGACACTGCTTTTCATATTTTCATCAATGCCAGTCGGGTTGGTAATGAGACCAACTCTTTTCCCTTTTAGCCATGAAAGATTGCTTGAGAGAAGTGTTTCGATCCCTGTTTTGACTGCTGTTTTTTTTCCTCTTGTATCTGTTCGTTCTTCTGCGGGAGAGGCGGCGGTCAATGTGCTCATCATGAGAAAGCTTGCGAGTATGAAACTGACTGTTTTCTTCAAGAGAATCCCTCCTATTTGATCTGTTTCCCTTTCAAGTTGAGGCCATAGCCGAATGGGTAAAGGGTTTGATTTGGATGAGTGACAGATGGGATATCAACTGGCAGTTTCCCTTTAGGTGATGCAGCTCCAAATATCACTTCTAGTCCAGCAGGAATATTTGGCTGATTGAATTGTCCGTTTGAGTAGCCTTTAAAACCGTACACAGCTAGTAAGGCATCGGCTTCTTCAAAATTTGCCGCATCATAAGGATTTCTAAGACTCATGATGACCATTTTTTTGTTTTGTGCTGCTGCTTCTTTCATGACAGCACGAGGGAAGGCAGTAGCCCATTTTTTCGGATCCTGGACATTGTCATCAATTACGCCATCATTCACAGCTGGATCATTTTGGACAACGTAAGAGCCAGTGATGACATAGTCAGCTTCTTGAATCAGTTTGGCTGTATCTTTGGTGAACGTTTTATCCGCAAAAGCATATGACTGGATGCGTACAGGCTTGATCTTTTTTTGTTTCACGAGAGATTCGACTGTGACAGACATTGCTTTTGTCTGATCTTCGTAAGGTGCCATGACCACGATTTTGTCATTCTTTTTAGGCTTGAAAGGTAAGGTCTTTTTGTTGTTTTTAAGCAGGGTGATTCCTTCACGTGCCATTTTTTGTTCTGCTTTAAGGTGCGACTTTTTCCCGACGACTTGAGTGGCTTTTTTGATTTTTTTCTCAAGACTGATTGGTTTTTTGGAGGAAATAATGCCGCGTTTGATTTTCAATTGAAGAATTTTTTCGACAGATTCGTTAATCTGAGATATCGGAATCTCTTTCTTTAAAATCGCTTGTTTGACAGCATTGAATACATTCTCAAGGTTTTTCTCTGTTTTTAATGAGGTGACTGGTGCTGGCATGAGAGCGATGTCGACACCTGCTTTAATGGCCATCACTACGGCTTCTTCCTGTCCGAAATTATCTGCAATCGCTTTCATGTTTAGAGCGTCTGTCACAACAACACCGTGAAAGCCCATCTCTTCTTTTAATAAGTTTGTGATGACTTTTTTTGATAAGGTTGCTGGAACCATGATGTCCTCGCCATCTTTTTTGCTTCGATACGTTGTGTCATCAATGGCAGGAAATTGCACATGAGCGGTCATGACCATATCTGCACCAGCATTGATTGCTTGTTGGAACGGATACAGCTCAACCCTTTTTAAACGATCTAGGTCATGCTCTACGAGCGGCAAGCCGTAGTGACTATCGACGGCTGTATCACCATGTCCCGGGAAATGTTTTAGTGTGGAAATGGTCTTTTCCTTTTGAAGTCCTTTCATGGTTTGAAGGCCAAGTCTAGAGACAAGAGCAGGATCAGAGCTAAAGGAACGGACACCAATGACGGGGTTGTTTGGGTTATTATTCACATCAAGCACAGGAGAGAAGTTTGTATTGATGCCTAAGGCGTTTAATTCTTTTCCGATGATTTTTCCTGTGTCATATGCATTTTTTTTGCTTCTAGAGGCACCAATCGACATATTTCCTGGGAAATGTGTTCCCTTTTGTAACCTTGTGACGATTCCGCCTTCTTGATCAATGGAAATGAGTAAAGGAATGTTTGGTGATGCTTTTTGAAATTCATGGGTGAGTTTCACGGTTTGTTCCGTATCAACGACATTTTCGGCAAATAAGATGACACCGCCTAGATGATATTTTTCTACAAGATGAGATACTTCGTTATTCATCTTTGTGAAGCCTATAGGTGTGGATTCATCTTTTGTTTGCCAATTGCGAAAGTCCGGCATGAGCATTTGACCTATCTTTTCATCCAGTGACATGTCTTGAACCATTTGTTTAGCGGTTGGCAGAGAGGCAGAGCTAACCTTTTCCGTTGGAATGGAAGAGGTTAGCAGGGCTAAAACCAGTGCAGCGGGGAAGAGAGCTTTCAACATCGAATTCCTCCTTTTACTGAAAAGATTCGTAGATTGCGGTCATGATGCTTCCATAAGTACCAGTTGGGAACAGGTCGCCTTCAAATTGATTAGGATTTGTTTCTGGTGAAACAACGGGTGAATGTTTCTTATTCGTCAGCAACACGACACCTAAATTGTGTTTAGGATCAATCAACGTCATTGTGCCGGTCCAGCCAGTATGCCCATAGGCTTCGTTACTTGCATATTTTCCAAACATCCATTCCATGTCAGTATGACCGTTTTTTCGCCAGCCTAGCCCGTAAGTTGGGTTCGTATCAGATGAGGCTGTAAAGAGATCGATAGAAGCCTGATCAAAAATGGTTGTTTTTCCATAGCCTCCTTTATTAAGCATCAGCTGAAGCAGCACGGCCATATCTGAGGTGTTCGAGAAAAGTCCAGCGTGGCCGGAGATACCTGCCATTGAGTAATATGCTTTCTCGTCGTGTACTTCACCTAGCAGGGTGTACCGTCGGATGTTTTCAAAATCGATGACACCGTCTCGTGAATTGCCTAAACGTTCAGTTGCTGCAAAATGCTTCGGCTTGAACCCTTTTTGCAGCGGATTGAACATTGTATGTTTGAGACCTAGCGGCCGATAAATTGTTGACTCGACATATTGATCAAGAGACATGCCTGTTTTCTTCTCGATGATCATGCCTAGCAGCATGTAATCAATGTCACTATAAATGTGCTGGGTACCTGGCTTGTATTGCAGCGGTACCTTTGGCAGCCATTTCATCGTTGTTTTTCTGTCTTGAGAATAAAAAGAGCCAGCTGATTCTTTGCTATAAAATAAGACACTGGAAGGGAGACCCGCAGAATGGGTGAGAAGATCTTTTACCCGAAGCTGGTCTTTACCGGTTACCTTTGCATCAGGTTCATCCTGAAAATCTGGAAGGATGGTCTGTACTTTTTCGCTGACATCAAGTTTTTTCTCGTAGACAAGCTTTTGCAGGGCATAGTTGGTCGCATACATTTTTGTATTGGATGCCAAATCGAATAGTGTATCTTTTTTCATTTTTTTATACGATTTGAGTTCTGTTGTGCCATCATATTTTTGCCGGTAGCCATAGGCTTTTTGATGGACGATCTTTCCGTCCTTGATAATGATGAGAGCGGCTCCTGGAAATCCTGCTTTGATGTCATTTTGAATCATTTGATCAACCTTCCTCAGCTGCCTGGAAGAAACACCTACTTGTTCCGGTCGTTTTGCTTTTTTTAAGACGGGATATTCTTCATGAGCTGTTTTAGACAAAGACGATACAGGATGGGAGCTAGTTGCAAATGTTTGTACTGGTAACCCAAGGAGCATGAGCAGACATGTGATCAAAAGAAAACATTTCTTCAAGGTCTAGACCTCCTTATTGATTGTGATCCTCGAATTCAACAGCCATATCATCATGAAACCCAAATAAGTATGTGAAGAAAAATCCAGCAACATATGCGATGAATAGTCCAATTAAGTAAAGAAGCATTTGATGTGTGTGAACAATAAAGGTTAATGGAAGACCGGATACCCCGATGGCTTTCGTCGCAATTTGGAAGTAGGCTTGAAATGCGCCGCCGATTCCTGCACCAAGACAAGCGGTGAGAAATGGTCGTCCCAGCGGGAGTGTGACACCAAAAATGAGTGGTTCGCCAATGCCCAGCATCCCTGAAGGAAGTCCACCAGCAATGGCTCTTTTGAGCTTTTTCTTTTTTGTTTTCATATAAATGGCGAATGCAGCGCCTACCTGTCCTGCACCGCCCATAGCGAGAATTGGCAGAAGCGGGTCATCTCCAATTGAATTGATGAGTTCCATATGAATCGGTGTCAGCCCTTGGTGAAGTCCTGTTACAACAAGTGGGAGGAAGGTAGCACCAAGAACAAATCCTGCGAAAATTCCGCCCATATTCAATAGATAAGTCAGTCCTGAGGTGATGGCATCAGATATAAATCCGCCGACTGGCATGAAGACAACGTACGTGAAAATGCCTGTAATGAGTAGTGTGATGGTTGGTGTGACGATGATATCAAGTGATTGCGGGATGAAGCGTCTAATTCGGGTTTCCACAAGTGCCATAAAGATGGCGGCTAGAAGAACACCGATGAGTCCGCCTCTGCCTGGTAGAATATTTGTGCCAAATAACATAATGTCTGCGGAGGCTGGGTTAATAATGAGGATACCAGCTAATGCGCCTAATGCAGGAGAGCCTCCAAATTCCTTTGCGGCATTTGTTCCGACTAATATCCCGAGATAAGCGAAAAGTCCAGAACCGATAACCGTTAAAATAATCGCCGCTTGAGATTTTTCGTCAAGCCAGCCTGCTTGCACGATTGCTTTTGTTATCCCGGTAATCAGACCTGAGGCAACTAGTGCCGGAATAATTGGAATGAAAATGCTGGCAATCCGCCGTAAGAACAGCTTGAATGGTGTGCGATTCTTTTGTGAAATGGCTTGCTTGTTTTTTTGTGCTTCGTTGTTTAAATCATAAGAGCCAGAGGCATTTAGCAGCTCTTCAAACGCACTTGATACTTGGTTGACAACGCCAGTGCCTAAAATGATTTGAAGCGTTTCTGCTTCGACGACGCCAATGACGCCATCGAGTTCTTTGATTGCTGTGACGTGAACTTTTTCATTGTCCATCGGTGTAATTCGGAGCCTTGTCATACAATGTGTATGGGAAGAGATATTTTCAGAACCACCACAGAGTGAAAGAATGTCTTTCGCCAACTGCTGATATTTCTTTTGATGACTCATGTTGAATCCCCCTTTGATTTTCGTTTCATGGAGCGGATGGCATGCCTTGTTTTGTCAATATATTGGGCTGTCTCTTCATATTGACGAGAAGCTAAACTGAGGAACAAGACATCAATTAAGTAGAGCTGTGCCATTCTAGAGGAAGTGGCAGCACTGCGAAAAGGTGCTTCATTGGAACCGGACGTCGATAGGTGAACATCACATAAAGCAGAAACGCTTGTATGACCTGGATGTGTTAAAGCAATGGTTTTCACTTGATTGTCTTTTGCGAGCTGAAGGGCTTGAATGATGTCTAACGTTTCTCCTGAAAAGGAGATCCCAAACACAATGTCATTCTCACCCGCATTTGCAATGACCGTAGATGCAATGTGCATGTCAGTGAAGGCTGTGGCTGCATAGTTAATTCTGAGAAATTTCTGCTGGGCATCAGCTGCGACGATGCCAGATGCACCAACACCGATAAAATGAATTTGGTTTGCATGCAGCAGTAATTGAACAGCCTTTTCTAAAGCATCTGCATTTAAAATAGAAGCGGTGTCCTTAATCGATTGAATCGAGTTTCCTGCTGTTTTTTGAATAATGGATTGAAGCGGTTCATCTTGTTCGATATCTCTGTAGCCTTGTTTATCGTCATGTATCAAGTCTCCAGCGATCCGCATTTTTAAATCTTGATAGCCATCCAGCCCGAGAGATTTACAAAGGCGGATGACTGCAGAGCTGCTTGCGCCGGCTGCCTGACTAATTTCATGTACTGTGCTTTTAATGACTTTGTCAGGATGGGCAAGGATATAGTCTGCAATGATTTTTTCAGATTGGGGAAGCTTTGATTTGATTGTGTGTAGTAGGGTAAGTCCACCTGCTGACATGAGCTCTGCCTCCTTTAGGATTGATAACGTGAGATCGCTTTGTCAATATGGCCATTCGTTTTGTTGAGTAAATCTTTGGCTGTTTTCTTATCTGTATTTGTTTGGAGCATGACGATGGCCGTTTTGACTTCTAAGTCTGCTGCTTCAAGAGTCTTCACGGCTTGTTCGTAGGAAGCATTTGTCACATGTTGAATGATGGTGATGGCGCGTTCTTTTAATTTATGATTGCTGACTTTTACATCAACCATCAGGTTTTCATATACTTTGCCTTGTCTGATCATGACTGAGGTGGAAAGCATATTTAAAATCATTTTATGAGCGGATGCTGCTTTCATTCTTGTTGACCCAGTGATGGCTTCTGGTCCTACAATAACCTCAATGGCGCAATCTGCAAGCTCGCTAATTTCTGCTTGTTCATTGCAGCTGAGTGCTACTGTTTTAGCTCCAATTGACTTTGCGTAGTTTAAAGCGCCGATGATATAAGGTGTCCTGCCGCTTGCGGCAATACCGACGACTGTATCTTTTGATGTCAGGTGGATGTGTACTAAATCCTGTTTGCCGGCATCTTCACTGTCTTCCACATCTTCGGCAGCTTGAGAAAAAGCGGAGTCTCCGCCTGCCATGATGCCAACAATGACATCAGGTGAGACGCTATAGGTTGGCGGACATTCGACAGCATCCATTACGCCAATTCTGCCGCTTGTTCCGGCGCCTAAATAAACGAGTCGGCCTCCATTTGAGATGGATTCATAAGCAAAGTCACTTGCTGTTTTGACATGTGGAAGTACAAGGTTGACTGCTTGAGCGACCTTCATATCTTCTTCATTGATCATCTGGAGTATTTCAAGCGGATCTGCTTGAGAAATTCCCATTGTGTTTGGGTTTCTTGATTCTGTTGTCAAAGAACGCAGTTGAGATGGCTGCATGTGACATACCTCCTTATTTCTTCATTTTCAGTATATTGAGTATGATATGAAATTTCAATATTATATTTGAATATTGAAATTATATTTCAGTCAAATTGTTGAACGAATAGGGAGTAAATAGTTAGAAAATAAAAAAAATAAAAATCCCCTTTACAAAAGGGGGACAACCTGTATATAATAACTTTTGTCAGCTTCACGGAAACAACAAACTTGACAAACTGGCCCGTTGGTCAAGCGGTTAAGACACCGCCCTTTCACGGCGGTAACACGGGTTCGAATCCCGTACGGGTCACCATGATGTGGAGGATTAGCTCAGCTGGGAGAGCATCTGCCTTACAAGCAGAGGGTCGGCGGTTCGAGCCCGTCATCCTCCACCATATGCCGGTGTAGCTCAACTGGTAGAGCAACTGACTTGTAATCAGTAGGTTGGGGGTTCAAGTCCTCTTGCCGGCACTGTTTTTTCTTTATCAATTCCATATGTGGAGGGGTAGCGAAGTGGCTAAACGCGGCGGACTGTAAATCCGCTCCCTCCGGGTTCGGCGGTTCGAATCCGTCCCCCTCCACCATTTTTGGGCTATAGCCAAGCGGTAAGGCAACGGACTTTGACTCCGTCATGCGTTGGTTCGAATCCAGCTAGCCCAGTTAAGACACCTTTTTCAAAAAGGTGTCTTTTTTTTATGTTGGCAGAGGGACTGTATAACTATTCAAAATGTTGTCGAGTTGAGTCAGAAGGCATCAAGAAAGTAAAATATAAGCATGAACGGAAAGGGGATGTACATATGGGAGAGCAAAAGAAGGTCACGATTATTGGAGTTCCAATGGACTTAGGTCAAACGAGAAGGGGCGTCGATATGGGCCCGAGTGCGATTCGTTGTGCAGGCGTAAAAGAAAAATTGGAAACGCTCTCATTTGATGTAGAGGATCTTGGAGATATTCCAGTTGAACAAAGAGATGATGAGAAAGGTTTATATACAAGTGAAAAGCTGAAAAATTTGACGGAGAATGCTGGGGCAAATCAGCTGCTTGCTGAGAAGGTGGACAGTATTGTGCAATCTGGTTCGTTTCCGCTCATTTTAGGCGGTGATCACAGCATTGCGATTGGCACACTTGCTGGGGTAGCCAAGCATTATGAAAACTTAGGGGTCATTTGGTATGATGCACACGGGGATTTGAATACGGAGGAAACCTCTCCTTCTGGAAATATTCATGGCATGCCGCTTGCTGTCAGTCTCGGTTTTGGGCATGCTGATTTAACGAACATTGGCGGTTATTCGCCTAAATTGAAGCCTGAAAATGTCGTTATAATTGGTGCTCGATCTTTAGATGAAGGAGAGCGGGCATTGATTCGAGAGAAAGGCATTAAAGTGTATACGATGCATGAAATTGATCGTTTAGGGATGACAAGGGTGATGGAGGAAGCGATTGCGTATCTAAAGGAGAGAACAGATGGTGTCCATCTGTCGCTTGATTTAGATGGATTAGATCCAGCGGAATGCCCTGGTGTAGGTACTCCGGTAGCAGGCGGCATTAGTTACCGGGAGAGTCATCTCGCAATGGAGCTTTTAGAGGAGGCGGGTATTTTAACGTCAGCTGAATTTGTTGAAGTAAATCCGGTTTTAGATGAGAAAAACAAAACCGCAGAAGCGGCAGTTGCGTTAATTGGTTCATTAATGGGTGAAAAGCTATTGTAGAGCGGGACTTGTTCCCGTTCTTTTTTTGTTTTGGGAAAATTTAAGGATATGTTAAGGTTTTTACCGGTTGATAAGCGTAACACACTGTCAAAAATTTGTTACACTATTTTTTAGAGGAGAATGAAACCTTTTGGAAAGAGGTTCGTATACATAAAGACCGGTGAAGGCAGAGGTTGAATATACTATGGACACAATGATTAAAAAGAGAATTAAGCAAGTGAAAAAAGGCGACCAGAACGCATTTGCAGACATCGTAGACCTGTATAAAGACAAAATTTATCAGCTGTGCTACCGTATGCTTGGGAATGCACATGAAGCGGAGGATATTGCGCAGGAGGCGTTTATTCGTGCTTATGTGAATATCGAAAGCTTTGATGTGAATCGCAAGTTTTCCACGTGGCTGTACCGCATTGCAACCAACCTGACCATCGACCGTATTCGCAAAAAAAAGCCGGATTATTATTTAGATGCAGAGGTGGCAGGAACAGAAGGATTAAATATGTATTCTCAAATTGCTGCTGATGGCATTTTGCCAGAGGATGAGGTGGTGTCTCTTGAATTATCGAGTACCATTCAGCAAAAAATTTTAAGATTACCCGACAAATATCGTTCGGTCATCGTATTAAAGTATATTGATGAACTCTCGTTAAAAGAAATTAGTGAGATTCTGAATATACCAGTTGGTACGGTGAAAACGAGAATACACAGGGGTAGAGAGGCTCTCCGGAAACAGTTGAGAGACCTTTGAGTGAGGTGATTTTGATGAGCTGTCAGGATAGAATCGTCCAGCTTATGCATCAGTATTTAGACGGGGACATTGAGCCCCAAGACGAAAAAGAATTAAAAAGCCATCTGCAATCGTGTGAGGAGTGCCGTACTCATTTTCAACAAATTGAGAAATCCATCGCGCTAGTGCAGAGTACATCTCATATAGAAGCACCATCTGATTTCACTGCAAAGGTGATGGCAGGTCTTCCAAAGGAGAAAAAGCGTGTGTCGGTTCAAAGATGGATCAAAGCTCACCCGCTGATGGTAGCCGCTGCCCTCTTTCTCATTTTAATGGGAGGCAGTCTGTTTACGAGCTGGAATACCGATCATAATTTCAGTGTGTCAAAGCAGCCGAATCTCGTCGTTGAAAATGATACAGTGACCGTACCTAAAGGGGAAACCGTAAAGGGTGATGTCACTGTCAAAAATGGCAAGCTGATTGTAGAAGGCAAGGTTGATGGAAATGTCACCGTCGTCAATGGGGAACAGCTGACTGCTTCTGCCGGACAAGTCACTGGTCAAATTAATGAAATTAATGAAGTATTTGATTGGATCTGGTACAAAATGAAATCAACAGCACAAAATGTAATGCGGGTCATTGGGCCAGAGGAGCAAAAGTAACTCAATCGGCTTAAAGAGCAGTCTCTAAGGGGGGCTGCTCTTTTTCTATACATTGGCGGGATTCACGCATACTAGCAACTCAGCCAGATATGGCAACTATTTTCCTTGCTGAAACAAAATGTGGTATAATAGCCACGCTATGTATTGATACATAGGCTATTTTTATATTAAAAAATGCATCAAACGAAGAATAACTGAAAATTCTGGAGGACGAGGAAATGGCTTTAGGGGATATTCCTTTTTTGCAGTACCTCGGTAATGCTGTTGATATTCTCGTTGTTTGGTATGTGATATATAAATTAATGATGGTCATCCGCGGAACAAAAGCGGTTCAGCTTTTAAAGGGAATTGTGGTCATTGTTCTCGTCAGGATGGGAAGTGCGTATCTCGGTCTTAACACACTTCAATGGCTGATGGATCAAGCGATTACGTGGGGATTCCTTGCGATCATTATTATTTTTCAGCCAGAGCTAAGGAGAGCGCTTGAGCAGCTTGGGCGCGGCCGTTTCTTCTCAAGAAGCGGGACACCTGTAGAGGAGCAGCAGCAGAAAACGATCGAGGCAATTACAAAAGCAATTAACTATATGGCGAAACGCAGAATCGGCGCACTGCTGACAATTGAGCGCGATACCGGAATGAATGATTACATAGAGACAGGAATTCCTTTGAATGCAAAGGTGAGTTCAGAGCTGCTCATTAATATTTTCATTCCGAATACACCGCTTCATGACGGTGCTGTCATTATGAAGCGGGATGAGATTGCAGCTGCAGCTTGCTATTTACCGCTGTCAGAAAGCCCTTTTATCTCTAAGGAGCTGGGGACGCGTCATAGGGCGGCAGTCGGAATTAGTGAAGTGACAGACAGCTTAACTGTCATCGTTTCTGAGGAAACTGGCGGTATTTCTGTCGCAAGGAATGGTGATCTCCACCGAGAATTGACAGAAGAAGCGCTTGAAGAAATGCTGATTGCTGAATTTAGTAAGAACAGCAAAGATGCTTCCTCGACCAAATGGTATTGGAGGGGCAAGAAAAATGGATAAGATTTTGAATAATCGCTGGGCCGTTAAGCTTCTTGCATTGGTCTTCGCTTTATTGCTGTATGGTGCAGTCAATTCAGCGCAAGCGCCCACGCCGAAAAAAATCGGTGAATCCTTTTTCCCAACATCGACGACAGATGAAGCAACTTTAACCGACATTCCTGTTAAAGCGTATTATGATGACGAGAAGTACGTCGTCACTGGTGTGCCGCAGACAGTCAATGTCACGATTAAAGGATCAACTAGTGCTGTGAAAACAGCAAGACAAACAAAGAATTTTGAAATTTACGCAGACATGCAGAACTTATCGACAGGTACACATAAAGTGGAGCTGAAGGCAAGAGATGTATCAAAGGGACTCACACTATCGATTAATCCATCTGTGACGACTGTAACGATACAAGAAAAAACGACAGCTGAATTTCCTGTTGAAACCGAGTTTTATAATCAAAATAAAATCAAAGACGGCTATTCACCTGAACAGCCCATTGTGAATCCGAAAAAGGTCACAGTTACTGGATCAAAGGACGTCATCGACAAAATTTCTGTCATTAAAGCTTTTGTGAACTTAGAAGATGTCGATCAGCAAATTGAAAAAGAGGCGAAGCTCACTGTGTATGATAGCAGCGGGAATGAGCTGCCAGTTGAAGTAAGTCCGTCCGTGGTGGATATTACAGTCCCAATCTCTAGTCCAAGCAAAAAGGTCCCTTTTAAAATTGAGCGGACGGGCAGCTTGCCAGAAGGAATCAGCATCTCAAGCATTGAGACAAGCCCGAGTGAGGTCACAGTGTACGGCTCTCAAAAGGTGCTGGATGCCCTTGATTTTATTGATGGCGTCAAGCTGGACCTAAGCAAGATCAAAGATGATACGGAGATTGATGCCGATATTCCCCTGCCAGATGGTGTGAAAAAGGTATCACCTGAAACCGTTAAGATCAAAGTGAAGGTTGCAACAGCTGAAGAAAAAAAGATCGATAATGTACCGATTTCTGTCGTGGGTTTGAGCAAGGATCTCACTTCTGATTTTGTGAGCCCCTCTTCTGGACGGCTCACGTTAACAGCAAAGGGATCAAAGAGTGCGATTGATAAACTAAAGGCTTCAGATGTTGAAGCCTATATCAATGCAGGGGACTTGAACGAAGGAACCCATGAGGTCAAAGTTCAAGTAAATGGTCCTCAAAATGTGACTTGGACATTATCGAGATCAAAGGTCAAAGTGAAACTCACTTCTACTGATACAGAGGATCAGCCGGCTTCGACGAATGATCGGAAGGATCAAAAAGATCAACAAGATCCATCAACTAATGACGATGATCAGGGTGAGAAGAGTAAAGAAGAATCCACGCAAGATAAAGCAAAGAAAGAATCGAGTCAAAGACAGCGGGTCAAAGAAGATAAAAAAGAGGACGAAGCGTCCTCTTGAATGGTAAAAAAGGAGCGATTGAAACATGGGCAAGTACTTTGGAACTGATGGTGTAAGGGGTGTAGCGAATAGCGAATTAACGCCAGAGCTCGCATTTAAAGTTGGGAGATTTGGCGGCTATGTGCTCACGAAGGATAAAGAACGTCCAAAGGTACTCGTTGGTCGAGACACACGTGTATCTGGTCATATGTTAGAAGGAGCGCTTGTTGCAGGCTTACTTTCAATTGGAGCTGAAGTGATGCGTCTAGGTGTGATCTCAACACCTGGTGTGTCTTATTTAACGAAGGCAATGGATGCTGAAGCGGGTGTCATGATTTCTGCTTCACACAATCCAGTTCAAGACAACGGCATTAAATTCTTCGGCGGTGACGGCTTTAAGCTGTCAGATGAACAGGAAAACGAAATTGAGCAGCTGATGGATCAGCCAGTCGATCAATTACCACGCCCAGTTGGAGCCGATCTTGGAACGGTGAACGACTACTTTGAAGGCGGTCAGAAATACTTGCAATTCTTAAAGCAGACAGCGGACGAGGATTTTACAGGTATTCACGTGGCGCTTGACTGTGCACACGGTGCAACCTCTTCTCTAGCGACACATTTATTTGCAGATTTAGATGCTGATGTGTCTACAATGGGAACATCTCCAAACGGATTGAATATCAATGATGGTGTAGGCTCCACTCATCCAGAAGCACTTTCTGCTTTTGTGAAGGAGAAGGGTGCCGATATTGGTCTTGCGTTTGATGGTGACGGTGACCGTTTAATTGCAGTCGATGAAAAAGGTGATATCGTAGACGGCGATCAAATTATGTACATATGTGCACGTTATTTGAAGGGTGAAGGCCGATTAAAGGATGACACCGTCGTGTCAACGGTTATGAGTAACCTTGGTTTCTATAAAGCGCTTGAGAAACAAGGCATTAAGAGCATTCAAACTGCTGTTGGGGACCGCTATGTGGTCGAAGCGATGAAAAAGGATGGCTATAATGTCGGCGGCGAGCAGTCAGGCCATTTGATTTTCCTTGATTATAATACGACAGGTGATGGCATGCTTTCTGCGATCATGCTTGTGAATACGCTCAAAGCGACAGGAAAAACATTATCAGAGCTTGCAGCGGAAATGGAAAAGTTCCCGCAGCTTTTAGTGAATGTGAAAGTGTCTGATAAATATAAAGTAGAAGAAAATGAAAAAGTAAAAGCAGTGATTCAAGAGGTTGAAAAAGAGATGAATGGTGACGGCCGTATCCTTGTTCGTCCATCTGGAACAGAGCCGCTTGTACGTGTCATGGCAGAGGCGAAAACAAAAGAGCTGTGTAATGAATATGTGGCTCGAATTACAGCTGTTGTGAAAGAAGAAATGGGTATTGAGTAATAGGTGAAGGCAAACCGCTGGCTGCGGTTTGCTTTTTTTCGAATAAACGACATAATTGGATGGATCTATACGAATGATATAAGTGAGGGCAACTTGAAACTGCCTTCATACATAGGGAGCACATCAAAGGTAGAACGTGACAAGCCTCATCGCATATAGTGTATGGAGGTCTCACTTTCTCAAATGAAGGGGATCACCCGCTACATTGTGATTGACGGAGGTCAGACCTTATAGTACAATCATCCTTGTGTTACTGGATTTTTATTCTATCAGGAAAGGCAGGGTAGATGTTCAGAAACTCTCTTATAATTATAGCGCCCGAACTAAGCGATCGGACGAAAGATGCTTAGTTGACGAGGATGGAGGTTATCGAATTTTCGGCGGATGCCTCCCGGCTGATCAAAAAAAGAGATCACAGCCGTAAGTGTTTCTTTAAACCAAAGAGGTGACTCTTTGTCCAAAGGGAATACACATGATCTCCCAAAATAAACATGTAGAGAGGGACGAAGAAATGTCCCTTCTATTTTAGTAGGCTTTCTTTGTCCCTTTCACATGATCGGGAGGAAGAATATTTATGTGTGGAATCGTAGGTTATATTGGTCAGAATGATGCGAAGGAAATCTTACTAAAAGGTTTAGAGAAGCTTGAGTACCGCGGGTATGATTCAGCAGGTATCGCTGTGGCAAACGAAGAAGGCGTGCATGTGTTCAAAGAAAAAGGACGTATCGCTGAGCTTCGAGAAGTCGTGGATGCAAACGTAGCATCTTCAGCAGGAATCGGACATACACGCTGGGCAACACACGGTGTACCAAGCCATCTAAATGCGCATCCGCATCAAAGTGCTTCTGGCCGTTTTACGCTTGTTCATAACGGTGTCATTGAGAACTATGTACAATTGACACGCGAATATTTACAAGACGTCACACTAAAAAGCGACACAGATACAGAGGTTGTTGTTCAAGTCATCGAACAATTTGTAAACAGAGGTCTTGATACAGAAGAAGCTTTCCGTCAAACGCTTCTTCAACTAAAAGGCTCTTACGCAATTGCCCTTTTCGATAACGAAAACAAAGAAACAATCTATGTGGCGAAAAACAAAAGCCCATTATTGGTTGGTTTCGGCGAAGGATTCAACGTTGTGGCTTCTGACGCAATGGCGATGCTTCAAGTAACAAACGAATATGCGGAATTAATGGATAAAGAAATGGTCATTGTCACAAAAGACGAGGTCATCATCAAAAACCTTGACGGTGATATCATGACACGTCCTTCTTATATCGCTGAGCTTGATGCAAGCGACATTGAGAAAGGCACATATCCTCACTACATGTTAAAAGAAACGGATGAACAGCCGCTTGTTATGCGCAAAATCATCCAAGAATATCAAGACGAAAACGGCAAACTGTCAGTCGCTGGCGATATCGCCAGCGCGGTAGCAGAAGCAGACCGCATTTACATTGTGGCTTGCGGAACGAGCTACCATGCTGGACTTGTCGGTAAACAATACATTGAAGACTGGGCGAAAGTACCTGTAGAAGTCCATGTAGCAAGTGAATTCTCTTACAACATGCCGCTTCTATCGAAAAAGCCGCTGTTCATCTTCCTTTCTCAATCTGGAGAGACTGCGGACAGCCGTGCTGTACTTGTTCAAGTCAAAGAGCTTGGTCATAAAGCATTAACGATCACAAACGTACCAGGATCTACGCTTTCTCGTGAAGCGGACTTCACATTGCTTCTTCATGCAGGACCAGAAATCGCAGTGGCTTCAACAAAAGCCTACACAGCTCAAATCGCTGTCCTTGCAATCCTTGCATCTGTTGCAGCTGAATTAAATGGTCAATCTCTTGACTTTGATCTTGTCAAAGAGCTTGGTATTGTAGCAAACGCAATGGAAGCCCTTGTCGATCAAAAGGATGAAATGGAACAAATCGCTCGTGACTTCTTCACAGTGACACGTAACGCATTCTTTATCGGAAGAGGACTTGACTACTATGTGTGCCTTGAAGGTTCACTAAAACTAAAAGAGATCTCTTACATCCAAGCAGAAGGCTTTGCTGGCGGAGAACTCAAACACGGCACAATTGCTTTAATTGAAGAAGGCACACCGGTCATTGCCCTTGCAACGCAAGAGCACGTGAACCTCAGCATTCGCGGTAACGTCAAAGAAGTCGTTGCACGCGGAGCAAACCCATGTGTCATCTCACTAAAAGGCCTAGAAGACGAAGGCGACCGTTTCGTCCTTCCAGCTGTACACCCAGCACTTGCACCACTTGCATCTGTTGTCCCATTACAGCTGATCGCATACTACGCAGCACTTCACCGCGGATGTGATGTGGATAAACCACGTAACCTTGCGAAGAGTGTGACGGTGGAGTAGGGATTAATTTTTATAATGAAACACCCCTTTGAGAATTTGTCAAAGGGGTGTTTTTTGTTTAGGTTATCTTTATTTGCGAATAATCCCCATTTTCAAAGCGTTTAAGGAGTTATTCAATCTTTTTTATGGATGTTAATGATTGACTATAAACTCTAATCTTTTTTAATAAACAGATGTTCTCTATTATGTAAACTGGCATTTGCTAATTATGTACGTTCCAATTTATTAAGTCACCTTTAAATGTATTTTGGGGAACCGAAGATAAGTCCGCAAAAATCAAAATCAGTTATTCCTAATTTCTCGAAAAGATTTTGTTCGTCACTAATAATATATTGTTGTCCGATATGATTAATCTCATCATTCTGATAACAACTTCATAGTAGACAAGAGTATACTATAATATGTAAATGTTTTTCGATTTTAGCAGGTTAATTAGTAAAGGAGTTGTTGAATATCAAAACAAAAAAAGAGGATATTGTAGACTACTGGTTTAGTATCGTTGATGAATGTGATTTAAGCGTTGACCATAGTGAAGCACATGAACGCTGTTGGAGGTGTGGATATAAGACTCCGTTAGAAAGATGTCATATCGTTCCTAGATCGTTAGGGGGAAGCGATGAAGTAGAAAATCTCGTTCTTCTTTGTAAACGCTGCCATCATGAAAATCCTAATGTGTCTGATGCAGAAGTCATGTGGAAATGGATAAAGGCTTATAAAACTTCATTTTATGATACTTTTTGGATAATCGAAAGCAGTAAAGAATATAATTTTATTTATGGAAAATCATTTGAAGATGAGATGAGGAGGAGAAATATTGAAAGTAATGAAAAAGGTGAAGTATTTCAAAAGATACTAATAAAACAATATGAAAGAGCTTCTTACCATTTTGGTCAATATTATTATAATAAGGCTACAGTGGCTGGGATATTTCGAATGGCTTTAAAACAATACGATCAGAAGTATGGTAACAGTTCAAAGATCAATTGAACGACTCACATAACCTTGACCTAATCATTTATCTCTGTTAAAAGTAATTTTCATGTTAAATGGAATCGTGTTTAGAAGATAGGCTTAAATCATCAGGAAAAAGAGATAAAGAAGTTACGCTCATGAAAGATTGGGTGGAATTGACGAAGTTGAGAACAGAATCTCTTGTTCAAGTTTAAGAGAACGGAGATAGTTCTTTATATATGAAAAGGAATTCGAAACTATATGAGAAGTGATTAGTTAATTCCATCGTAGATGTATCCAATCAGAAATTAGCCCTAGAGAATTTGAAACAAAACAGCTAAAAAGATAGGAGAACACTTGCCATTATGTGATGATCCTTACAATCCTGCTTTCAAGATAGAGTTATATGGAGATCAGTTAGGTTAATTATTTTAGCTCATAATTCAAATTAATAAATTGTTTAATAGTAAAAGGGATGCGATAGGATGCTCATCCCTTTTTTAGTATATTTATAAAATATATTCTGTTAATCCTCTCTTATTTATATATCCCTTATATGGTAATATTAGGTTAAGAGATTAGTGGGTCTATTGACATTCGTTTTTTGATTTTATAACACACCATAGATAAGCATACATCACTCTAATCAAAAGGAGAGATTTGATGCCATTCATGGAGGTTCAGAATGTAAGCAAACGATATAGCAATGGTGATGGGATAGAAGGTCTGTCATTTTCCATCGAAGCAGGAGAGGTTGTGGCGCTGCTTGGGCCTAATGGTGCTGGGAAGACGACAACGATTCGATGTTTAACGGGTCTATATAAACCAGATGGAGGGGAAATTCTCATAGAGGGTTTCCCGCCTGGTCATGCCCATGTCCAAAAACAAGTAGCTCTTATTCCTGATCAGCCGTATTTGTATCCAGATTTAACGGCTGCTGAACATGTTCAATTCCGTGCTCGTGGATATCATAAGGGCTTAAAACAGATCAAGGAAAAGGTATATGAAGCGTTGAAAGAAGTACATATGGAAAAGAAGATGAATGAACTGTGTGGAAGGCTGTCAAGAGGCCAAAAGCAGCGTGTCGTCTTAGCAGGAGCCATTGTTCAAGATGCCTCCCTTTTTATATTAGATGAACCGACTGTCGGGTTAGATATACCGTCAAAACAGTGGCTGTCGGATTGGCTGAGACAAAAAAGCAGTCAAGGTGGGGCGGTCTTTGTGTCGACTCATAGTCTGGAGTTTGTCCTTGATACGGCTAGCAGGGTTGTATTGATTCGAGACGGTGCCATCATGAAGAGTATGGATGTTCCTCAATTAAAGGAAGAACAGGTTGAGTGGAGGGCAGAAGTTATTCAACTTTTGGGGGAGTGGTCAAGTGAATAACACACTCTCCCTTTTATGGATGAAATCTCAAAGGCGCTTGATCAGTAAAAATCAAGAAAAGAAAATGCCTTTTCTGATCTTACTTCTTTTCATAGCGGCAATTGGTTTTCAGCTAAGTGCAGTTTCAAGTATGGGTGATTGGAATACGGGTACAGCTGGATGGATCATTATCTGTTTGTTTGTTCTTTATACGGGGGTTGGTTTGTTTACGAACCGGCTGCCTAGCCAAATGAACGATATCATTTGGTTATATGGAAATGGCGTTTCTTTATGGACGGTTGTTATCAGTGTGTGGATGTATCACATTTTCTGGAGAGGGGCTCTTCTCATTTTCTCTGCTGTAACTGCCGATCTACTCCTGTTTTTTATGACGCAGCAGTACCCGTTTCTGCTTGGCAAATCACTCATTCTGACAGGGCTGTTATGTTTGGTCGAAACTTGGATGATTGCGGTTTCTTGTGCTAGAACCATTCGAGTATACAAGCGTTTGCTCTTACTCAGTTTTGTCTTGATGTTTTTCAGCTTTGCACTACTTGTTTTGAATCAATTGGTGATGAAACAGCCTCCATTGATGAACTTTGCTGATTCTTTGATGTTTCAATCTGGACGTATGATCGAAGAGTTCTCCATTCTTTCTGTCTTCATTTTTATTGGAGTGATGTTTCTATCTTTCATGATGATGTACAAGGCTAGTCATCGTTTAGAGATGAAGGAGTCTTTAGTCAAGGAAGCAGTATTTTGGGAGGAATTTGAGGGAAAACATATTCAATCAAGTCCAATCGTTCAAAAAAAGAGCAGGACATGGTGGGGACTTCCGGCATTAACGGGCATTTGGGCTTTTCTTTGGATTGAATTATTGCTGATAAAAAAGTATATGATTTTCCATGTACTATCTACTATGCTGTTAATTGGTACTTACTATGTCGTCTTTACTTATTTTTCAGATTGGCTGAATCTATTCTTGATCGTCATCGCGGCATCCGTTCTTTTTAGTTCATATTATGCAGGGATTGTAAGACACGCACAAACGGGAGTGCTCTACCTTTTTCCAGGTGCTTTATATCAAAAAATCATTCTGTTAGAGGTGTTTCAAACCTTTTGGCTGTATGCTTTCTACTTGATTTCTCTTTATTTGGTTGAGATTCAGGATGTTTTGTATTGGACCTTTGGTGGAGAAGTTTATATATGGTTTTTGGCCATACGGCTCTTTGCCTTTATGCAGCCTCTGAGACGAGAAATGAGTTTTGCTTTAGCTGCCTATTATCGATCATTGCTATTTGCGTTTGTGATCAGTGCGATGGTCATGATTAGCATTCATCTCATCACTGATGGCTTGTTGACTACAATTGTATCCCTAGCTGCTGGGGCTGGATTTTATGTGCTTTGTTATCGATACCGTGCGGTTCATTAAAAAGAGGAGTTGATTGTAAATGAAACCAGAAAATAAGCTGTCTCAATCCATTCAACAATTGGCCAATACAAATGAAGTAACGATCGTTCAAGCAATGGGGGAATTGAGAAAATCAGGAAAAGATGCAGTGCCCGTGCTTGTTGAAGCTTTAAAAGAAAAGGGGTCTCTGCGAAATATTGCAGCAGCTGTACTGGGTGAATTTGGAGCGGATGCAGAGGACGCAGCTGAGTCCTTAGCCAACCTCTTAGAGAGTGACGAAGAGGAGACAAGAATGGCTGCTGCCATCTCACTCATGAGGATTGGGCAGCCTAGTCTGCCATTCCTTCTGCCATTAGCGAAACGTTATGAGGGGCCTACTTGTTTTTGGGCATCATGGTGTATTTCTTGGATTGATCCATCAAAAATCGAAAAAAACATGTATGAGTGCTTAAAACAAGAACAAGAAAATCCATCAGGCAACGTAGCGCCTTTTGCTGCAGAGGAAGCATTAGGGAAGATTATTGCTTTTCAGCTAAAGGAAAAGGGGGATGAATAGTGGAAACGCAGAAACTCAACTGGCCTGAGAATCTTCCTTGGATTTATCCTTCAGATCAAAGGAGTGTACCTAAGGGACAGCATCAGCTTCTTTATTTTTGGTCAGTCAATTGTCCTCATTGTGAAGAATTAACCAATCATATCCTACAACGTATGAATGAGCTGGGTATTCATTTAACCTGTGTCCATGTTCCATATACAGAAGAGGAAAAATCGGCAGATGTTGTTTCAGAGTATGCAGAGGAAAAGAATATGAACGCTCCTATTGTATTGGATCAAGATTATGAGATTGTTGCAAAGTATAAGATTCAAGGATTACCTAGCTTTTGCCTCTTTGATCAAGAGGGGCAGTTAATAGATCGAAAAATGGGAGATACCGGCTGGGAAAGAATATTGAAAAAGTTAGAAAAACATTCAATTGGTTAAATAGTGCAGGAGAGAGTGTTGTTTCAATCAAACAAAGAATTAAAAAGAAACGTCATTTTTTTCGCAGGTGTTGGAGCAGTTTTGCTGATTTTAATGATGCTGAAATGGTTGCCGATTTCTGCAGACTTGGAAATGGCGTTGATTTTATTCGGTTTGGGAATTTTGTTTTATTTGAAGCGTGTGCTGCGGGAAGAAGAAAGTCATAAGTATTTAGTATGATACCTAGAATATAGATTCTAGGTTTTTTTATTAAATTTACCTTAAAACACACTTTTTCACATGGGGATGGAAACCATTTTTTTAAAAGTGTGGTAGGATAAATATGCTTTATCTTTATATTGTCCGAAGGAGCTGTCGTCTTGAAGGGATCTAGGGTTGAGTTAATTGATAGTTTACGTGGTTTTAGTTTATTAGGTATTTTGATTGTGAATATGCTTAATTTCCAATATGATTATGATTTTGAGAAAATGTTTGATTCGAGTTTTTGGGGACAGGAATTTGGTGTATATCTAACGGAAATTTTGTTCCAAGGGTCTTTTTATCCGATTTTTTCTTTTTTGTTTGGGTATTCTTTTATCAAGCTGATTGAATCGACGAAGGCCAAGGGGCTGAATACGAATGCCATTGTCGTTCGCCGTGGTTTTGGTTTGATTGTGCTTGGGATGCTGCATTACATCTTTATTTGGAACGGTGACATTCTTCTTTATTATGGAGCTTGTACGTTTTTCTTGATGATGTTTTTGAGCAGCCGGATTAAAACAATGCTTATTTGGTCGGGTGTGTTAGGTGCGTTGTCATTAGTCGTTTTGCCATACATGATGAAATTTGTTTATGGAACTGATGATTTATTAACCGATGTGTATGCGAAAGGTGATTATGGGGATATTTTGCTCAGCCGGATTACGGTTGAAGACGATATGATGATTGTGACCATGATTCTGGCGATCGTGACCATTGCGCTTATGCCAATATTAGGTTTTCTTTTTGGTACAATCATGGTTGGCCCGTTTGCACTGCTTGGCATGGCGATCGGGAAAAAGGGTCATTTGACAGAAGAAGATCGAGGCATGGCTTATCGTAAAGGCTGGGTTTGGATGATTATCATCGGGCTCGTTTTAAAATGTGCGACGTTCATTGATGCTC
The DNA here is from genome assembly GCF_038628485.1 of Bacillus sp. FSL M7-0003. Taxonomy (NCBI): domain Bacteria; kingdom Bacillati; phylum Bacillota; class Bacilli; order Caryophanales; family Bacillaceae; genus Bacillus; species Bacillus sp. FSL M7-0003. The sequence goes on from NZ_CP152024.1 coordinate 198,508, forward strand.
CTTGGAGTGAATTCGTGATTACATTCGGTGCTTATGTTCTGACGATTGGGTATATTCAAGCTTTTATTGTTTTCTACTATTCGAAGGCAGCTCAAGGCCTCAAACGTCTGCTTGCAGGGCTTGGCCGTTTGTCTCTCTCAAACTATTTGGCGCAGTCGATTATTTGTACAACGATTTTCTATTCTTATGGACTTGGTCTATTTGGACAATTGGGGTCAATGTTTGGGCTGCTGCTTGCTGCCGGACTGTACACAGCACAGCTGTTCATCAGCTATCTCTATTTGAAAAAATGGAGAAGAGGTCCTGTGGAGTGGCTTATGGGAAAATGGGTATATTGGAAATAAGTGTTTTATTAAAACGTGAACAGGTAAGGAGTTTACTATTGAGAATAGAGCACTTTAAGACTGTAATCTCCTATGACTCTTTTAGGAATCCTCAAAATTAATTTTTACTAATCATGAGTATTGGAAAAAATAAATATGTATAAATACGGGTTCCATCTTAATTGAATTTAAGAACTATTCCTACTAGGGTGATGATTGAATTTTATAATTTTCTCTGAAACTTATACAGGTCACCGTTATATAACATTTATCCAGTATATTTTAAATCGGATAGAAAATTTAAAAACCCCATTCAAACTTCTTTTTATTTTTGAGATAATGACATAAAGTTTACATATTTAGAATAAAAAGAGAGGTGGGTTACATGTCACAAATTAAAGCTAATCATGAAAAGGGGAGCTATAGATGGGTTATACTCATAATAGCTACCTTTTCACAAACGTGTGCAACATTTGTAAATTACGGAGTAGGTCCTTTAGCAACATTTTGTCAAGAAATATATAACTTATCACAATTTCAAACAGGTTTAATAGTATCAGCTGTAAATATTGGCCCTATATTCTCTATGCTAATATTCGGTAACATAATGGATAAATACGGTGAGCGGTGGGTTGTAGGAATAGGCTCAATCTTACTAGGACTTACCATGTTAATAACAATTCCTGTTAATGAATATATATACCTTTTGATTGTTCTTGCTTTTGTCGGGGTTTGGTATGGAACGGCTCAACCAGGGGGGAGCAGTGCAATCATCAATTGGTTCCCTAAAAACAAAAACAGAGGACTTGCAATGGGAATTCGTCAAACTGGAATACCACTTGGTGGTGCTTTAGCTTCAACATCCCTACCTTTTTTCTTTTATCATTATGGTTTATCTTCAGTTAAATTAACACAAGCTATTGTAGCAATTGCAGGTGGTATAATCTTTTCAATTTTCTACAAAGATCATGGAATGACTGCGCAAAGACAACAGAATGATCGTTTTTTTGAGAAAATTAATAAGATTAAAGCAAAATCGAGTCTTTATCCAGTATTTTTTATTGGAATGAGTATGATTTCTTTACAATTAATCATATTAGCTCACCTGATGAGTTATCTAAGCAATACCTTACATATATCATTAAGTATTTCTGGAACGTTGTTAAGTGTGGTTTTAATTGGTGGTGCAATTGGACGGATATTGTTAGCATGGATGAGTGACAATTTGTTTAATGGAGATAGAAGTAAGCCATTACAACTTACAATATTATTAACTGTCGTTATTTTAATTGTTCTAGTCTACTTTTTGAATTATCTTCCACTATGGGGACTTTATTTAATTTGTTTCATTTTAGGTTTTTTAGGAGTGGGATGGTACAGTTTATTTATTGTGCTAATGTCTGAAAAAGCAGATAAAGAGTTTATTGGATTAACTGTAAGCTTTGGTTTAACTTTAAATCAAATTTTTATTGTGATGGCACCCTCCCTATTTGGCTTATCAGTGGACTATTTTAATGGATATAAACTACCGTTCTCCCTATTAATATTGTTTATATCAATAGGGGGTATATGGCTTTACTTATCGGAAAGAAACAATAAATATCAAACACAAAAAGAAACTGAAAACAACCTTTAAAATAGAAAAAAACGCCATAGAATGCTAATTTTCATTCTATGGCGTTTTCACACTCGTTAGTGATTTAAAGCAAGTTTAAAAACTCGATCTTTAACAGGTTCTAGAGTACGGTGATTCCATAAATCAGGTGCTATAAAAATCCGCTGTAACCACCGAATTGGGTTGCCTGATTTATCCAAAGTAGGTTTGAAGGCATCTCTTGAATGAAATGTAAATCGATTATTAATATACACTAGACGACCTGGAGTAACATCAATACCAAATGAAACTTTACGAATCGCATTTCTAAATTTCTCTAATGATGTAGCTGCTAAGTTATTAATAGGTGCTACCATATCTGGATAAAATGCAGCTGTAACCTCTGGTAAATCAATTGTTCCTTTTATAATTGGTGAAGGACTTGTCTCTTGTAATTCGACCGGCGTTGAAACCCTCCAGCGATACGGAACTTTAATTCGATAAAGAGGCTGACTTAATTGTTCAATATCTTGCTCGGACAAAAGTCTTAATGCTTTCCGTGCGTCAGACAAACGTGTAAGAGGCTTTTTTGGATCGTTATTTACACCTGTAAGAAGTAATCCAGATGGTGAAAAATTATTAGTTCCCATAAACTTTAATGCAGCATTTTCAATATGAAAATCCAACTCAAACTCAGAACCAAGTCCTGTATATTCTTTTTTTGCTTTTAGGCTGGGTATTAAGTTATTAACAATATTTTGGCCTTCATGAAACATGGAATAAGGTTCTCCAATTAGTGATCCAATCGCAATTATGAGGTTTTCACTTATAAATCCTGACTTAGCCTCTAGGGGGATATCTTGAGAATCTGGTGTGAATCTAACTTCTTTATCTGTTGGAAGATTTTCGAAAATAATATATGGAGCTGGTTTCAATGAGGTTTTTTGTTGATTGAGAAATTTCACAATTTCTTTCGGAAGAGCACGCATTGCTGCCATTCGAACTTCTGTTATGTAATCTGTATTTCCTGTTGGATCGTACTGAATCTGATTTAATTCGTTAAATAAAAACTCTCGTTCCTCATCACTTAGAGTGAAGATAAATGATTTGTTAACAGCATTTTCTTTACTAATTACAGAAGAGTTCATAATTACCAAGCACCTTTCCGTTATTTTGTATAAAGGGATTTATTTCTATAAATCCCAAATATATTTTATTCTAAATTATTGGTATTTTCAATGTTTATAGACAATTTCAGTGTAAAAAATATAAAAATATTTATAGGAGAAGTTTTATTACGCATATCTTGATAGTTTAAAAGTAAACGATAGTTAATAATTACCCTTTCATAGAAATTCCACAAAATGAAGAGCAATAGATTTATAAAGCGCTGAACGTGATATGTGAGTAATCTCACTCCAATCGATTTACACCAGCCATGACAGTGAGTAAAAAATGACTATAAGGTTTTATCGATAAATCGAGCGAGCTTTCTTTTCTTTAATGATTGCAATAAGTTCAAACAAGTCTTTGGAACTTAGACAAATGGTAGGTGTGTACAAGTTAATATTTCTTCATTAAATGCTGATGGAGATCCAACGTTATAATAAGAGGAGTCACCATTTTTCAGTTTTCCAATGACTCTTTCCCCTTTATTTGTATAAAATTCCTTAATACAAACACTAGAGTGAATTGTTGTAATCGTAAGCACTAAGGGGAGCAAGTTCAAATACAGAGCAACAAAAACCATAGACAGTGAAAAATTTAGAGACTAATTTTATAAAGTGATGCCAAGGCAAAACAAAGTTAAAAAAGAATAATTGTTCAGCGATAAGCCCTATTATCAAATCAAAATAAGTAGAGAATTCCACATTACTTATAACAATATGCTCATTATGTACACTCATTGCTTGGCGAATGAATTCAAATGCAAAAGATAAAAGAACCGCATGGCTTAAGGGCTGTGCGGTTTTTTATTTTAAAAAAATGAGGAGAACATTTTTAAAATGGTTGAATATTCTTTTAGTGTGTATATAATGTATATATAGTGTATATACAATATTTTTCTGAAAAAAGAGGTTTTTATATGCAAATTACGATTTCAAACCATTCTAAGGAGCCTATCTATGAGCAAATTACGAATCAAATCAAATCGATGATTTTAACGGGTGAGCTTGAAGAAGGTGCAGCGCTGCCGTCTATTCGAAAACTGGCGAAGGATCTACAAATTAGCGTGATTACAACAAAGCGAGCGTATGAAGAGTTAGAGAAGGCGGGATTTATTTATTCGATTGTCGGCAAGGGTTCATTTGTTGCGGAACAAAACTTAGAAGTGATGAGAGAGAAGAAATTGAAGGTGATCGAGGAACAGCTTGGAGCGGTTGTTACAAACGGGAAAGAATTAGGCTTATCTTTTGATGAATTGCAGCAGTTATTAAAGTTCTTATATGAGGAGTGAGATGAGTGGAGCATGTGATTGAATTCAAAGGAGTAACGAAACGATTCAAGGACTTTTCCGTTCAGGATCTTGATTTACAGGTTAAGAAAGGCTTTGTCACAGGGTTTATTGGAGAGAATGGAGCGGGTAAGTCGACCACCATTAAAATGATCATGAATTTGTTAAAGCCCGATTCAGGTGACATCAAGGTTTTTGGATTGGATTATCATACTCATGAAAAAGAGATTAAGGAACGAATCGGATTTGTTTACGATGCCAATGTTTTTTTCGCAGGGTTGAATTTAAAGGACATCAAACGAATTGTGGCTCCTGCCTATAAACGCTGGGATGACCAGCTTTTTAATCAATATATTGAACAGTTTGGTCTGCCGCTGAATAAAGCGATCAAAACATTTTCAAAAGGGATGCAGATGAAGGCTTCACTAGCGATTGCGCTGTCGCATCATGCAGAGCTGATCATCATGGATGAACCAACTGCTGGTTTAGATCCGGTTTTTAGAAGAGAGCTGCTCAGCACGTTACAAGAATTGATGATTGATGGAAATCGGACGATCTTTTTCTCGACGCATGTGACGACTGATTTAGACCGGATTGCGGATTATATTGCGTTTATACAAAATGGAAGATTGGTCTTTCAACAGTCGATTCATGAAGTGGCAGAAAGTTATGCGCTTGTGAAAGGAAGCCTGGAGTTATTGGATCGAGACACAGAAAAGGCGTTTATCCATATTCAGCGTACATCAGCAGGCTTTGAAGCATTATCAGATCGGATTGATGAGGTGAAACTTATTTTTGGGGATGCTGTTGTGATTGAACCGGCGTCGCTTGAGGATATCATGTTTTATTTGAAAGGCGGGGTTGCGCATGTTTCATTTAATTAAGCGTGATGTGATTTTGCAAAAGAAGCAGTTACTTATTTTTATTCCGTTTATCTTATTTTTTATTTTCATGGATGTCCATCCAGTATTGACGTTTATAGTCGCTAGTGTCTTCATTCCATTTAACACATATGCGTATGATGAAAAGGCAGAAACGAATATCCTATTAAATTCTTTGCCTTATACCCGGAATGAAATTATTGCCTCCCGTTATCTTGGTGCCGTTTTTTATATGGTCATTTCGATCGGGCTGACAAGTGCTGCATTACTTGTGTTTGGGAAACTATTTTCGCTGTCAGATATTGCGATTGGCAGCGGGTTGTTTTTATTGTTCGCGGCGTGTACGTTTCCATTGTTTTATATCTTAAAGCCTGGTTATATCACAACGGCAGTGATCATTGGCTTTATCGTATTATCTGCTATGGGACCGCCTGTTGTTCTCTATTTAGCAGAGCAATTTAGTGGGTTCACTAATTTTATTATGAATTTATCGATCCCTGTTTTATATACGGGGTCAGCTGTGCTGATTATGCTCCTCTACTTGTTGTCTTGGGGACTTTCTACTGTGATTTACCAGAGGAAAGTGTTTTAGGAAAGCAATTGCCGAAGTTCCTATAAATTTACAGTTTGAGCTTAGAAGACCGTGTGAGCGGTCTTTTTTTGAAGATTTTTCTGGTTATTGATTATATCAATATAAAATAATTTGAACTTACTTTTATGTCAGAATATTTTGTTAATAGTGTTTTCCTCAAAAAAACAATTGTTTTTTAAGGGTAGATTTATTATGATAATATACATCGAAAGATTGATGTTTCTCAATCAGAATGAAAATTCTGATTTTTATTTTTTATGTTGTTTGTTGATGAGGGGGAAGAAAAGTGGCTCAAAAGGAATTAAAGAGAGGGTTAAGTGCCCGCCATATTCAAATGATCGCTCTTGGCGGCACAATCGGTGTTGGCTTATTTATGGGGTCAGCGAAGGCCATTCAATGGACAGGTCCATCCGTTCTTCTAGCTTACGCAGTGTGTGGTATTTTTATCTTTTTTATTATGCGTGCGATGGGAGAAATGTTATATCTTGAGCCGAGTACAGGGTCATTTGCTACATTCGGGCATCAATATATTCATCCGCTTGCAGGGTATATGACGGCTTGGAGTAACTGGTTCCAGTGGGTCATTGTCGGAATGTCTGAAATTATTGCGGTTGGGGCTTATATGAAATATTGGTTCCCAGAGCTGCCTGCGTGGATTCCAGGGTTAATTGCGATGATCATTTTAGGAGCGGCCAACTTGATTTCAGTTAAGTCATTTGGTGAATTTGAATTTTGGTTTGCGATGATCAAAATTGTGACGATTATCTTGATGATTGTTGCAGGTTTAGGCATTATTTTCTTCGGTTTTGGAAATGGCGGAACGCCTATTGGGCTGTCTAACCTTTGGGCGCATGGCGGGTTCTTTACAGGTGGGTTTAGCGGATTCCTGTTTGCATTGTCTCTAGTTATTGCTGCTTATCAAGGTGTCGAGCTCATTGGGATTACAGCGGGTGAGGCGCAAAATCCGCAAAAGACGCTGACAAATGCCATCAAAAGTATCATCTGGCGTATTTTGATTTTCTATATCGGTGCGATCTTTGTCATTGTGACTGTGTATCCTTGGGATCAGTTGAATACCCTTGGCAGTCCATTTGTGGCGACGTTTGCGAAGATCGGGATTACAGCAGCAGCTGGTATTATTAACTTTGTTGTCATTACAGCAGCGATGTCCGGCTGTAATAGTGGTATTTTCAGTGCGGGCCGTATGCTTTATACATTAGGTGTGAATGGTCAGGCGCCTGCTTTCTTTACAAAAATTTCGAAGAACGGTGTACCGTATTTTGGGACATTCGCTGTGCTGATTGGTTTAGCGATAGGAGTGGTCCTGAATTATGTTTCTCCGCCAAATATTTTCGTCTATGTGTATAGTGCGAGTGTACTTCCTGGGATGGTGCCTTGGTTTGTCATTTTGATTAGTCATATTGGCTTCAGAAAGGCGAAGGGGGCAGCGCTTGATCAGCACCCGTTCAAGATGCCGCTAGCACCGTTTTCTAACTATCTTACAATTGGATTTTTATTGATGGTTCTTGTGTTTATGCTCATTAATCAGGATACGCGTATTTCTCTTATTGTAGCAATTGGGTTCTTGATTTTAGTAGCACTTAGCTTTTTTGTATTTGGAATTGGAAAACGAAAACCGATTGAAACAGCTTCTTCTGATCAAACGGTAAAATAATCAAAGGCCTTGCGGGATGGACCGCAAGGCTTTTTTTATTTAGAGTGAAGCTTTTACACGGTTAAAGACATCTGGAAAGTTGGTGAAAAGACCGGTGACGCCGTATTGCAGTAGACGGGTCATATCTGCTTCGCTGTTGACCGTATATGGATGAAGGAGGAGTCCGTGGCTTCTGACATGCTGGACGTTTTCAGGTGTTAATGCTCTAAAATTCGGTCCAACCCCTACAGCGTACGTTTTGATAAAGTCGAGCTGATCGTCTGTGATGGATGTCATTTGGTTTCTGTCTAATAGCTGTACTTTTGGCAGGCGTGGAGCTAATTTCTGAAGCTTTAGCAGGCTGTCTTCACTAAAGGATTGTATGATAACCTGCCCTTTTCTTGTGTGTTTCCCAAGAAGGTGATGTTTCTTTAAGGCGGCCAATAGTTTTTCTTCCATTTGCGGATAAAGGTCTGGTTTTTTTGTTTCAATATAATAATTCTCTCGTTTGCCGAAATAGCGCAGCACCTCATCTAATGTAAGGACTCTCTGTCCGATATAGTTGGCATTTTGTCTGTCAGGATTGGCTTCGTTAAACCATGTACCAGCATCAAGCTGTTTGATTTCAGCAAGTGTGAGGTCTTTGACCCAGCCTGTTCCGTTAGTGGTCCGATCAACGGTTTCATCATGCATCACGATGAGATGTCCATCCTTTGTCATTTGAAGGTCGAGTTCGAGGTAATCTGCATTCATCTTTTTGGCGAGCTTGTAGGAAGCCAGGGTATGCTCTGGTGCATACCCTGATGCTCCACGGTGTGCAACGGTTAAGATGCGATCTGGAGATAAAAGATGTTCATGTGCCGATACGGTGGCCGGCACCCACGCAAAAGACAGTAAAGCAAAAGAGAGCAACACGAAAGCAAGTAATCTACTTTTCTTCATATTTTATCCTCCTTTTACGGTAACTGCCTCCATCATAAGAAATAGATGTAAAGAGCATGTTGGGCGGATATGAATCTTTTATGTGATTTTCATTAAGCTTGCTCTACGCGCTTTCCTGTATTCCATGTCATGGCGAGGAAAACAATCGCAAGCACACAAGAACCAACCAGTAAAATGAAGCCTCCTGTCCAGTCATAGTGATCGACGACGACACCCATCATGGCATTGGCAAAGGCAGAGCCGCCAATGTAGCCGAAGAAGCCTGTCAGTCCGGCAGCAGTGCCAGCTGCTTTTTTCGGAGCGAGATCAATGGCTTGAAGTCCAATAAGCATAACAGGTCCGTAAATCAAAAAGCCGATGCTGATAAGGGCAATGTTATCGACCATTGGATTGCCAGCAGGGTTTAGCCAGTAAACAAGAACCGCAATTAACACCCCAGCCATAAAGATGACGCCAGCTGGTGCGCGGCGGCTTCTAAAGAAGCGGTCACTGATCCAGCCGCACAATAATGTACCAGGAATACCTGCATATTCATAAAGGAAATAAGACCAGCGTGAATGCTCTGGCGAAAAGCCCTTTGCTTCTGTTAAGTAGGTCGGCGCCCAGTCAACGACACCGTAACGGACAAAGTACACAAACACGTTGGCAATGGCGATATACCATAGGAATTTATTGTTGAGTACATATTTAAATAAAATCTCTTTCACTGTTAATTCTTTTTCTTGATCCTCATACTTTTGTGCCGGATAGTCATTTCGATATTCCTCGATTGGCGGAAGACCAGTGGATTGCGGGGTATCCCGTACGAGAAGAATGATCACGAAGGAGACGATAATGGCAATGATGGCAGGGAAGAAAAAGATACTTTTCCACGTCGCAAACAGTACAATCCCTAATGTGATAAGAGGTGCAAGAATCCCCCCGCCGATATTGTGAGCGACATTCCAAATGGACATTTTCGTACCACGTTCACTAACCGAAAACCAGTGCGCCATCGTACGCCCGCATGGCGGCCACCCCATGCCTTGAAACCAGCCGTTTAAGAACATGAATAAAAACATGATCCATACACTGGATGTGACCCATGGAAATGAGACAAATAGGATATTGATAAGAGCTGATAAAAAGAGTCCGGCAGCTAAAAAGTATCTAGGGTTACAGCGGTCTGAGATCATTCCCATGATGAATTTACTAAAGCCATAAGCGATAGATACGGCTGCGAGTACAAAGCCTAATTCACTTTTCGTGAACCCCTCTTCCTGTAGATATGGAATGGCAAAAGCGAAATTTTTGCGCAGCAAATAGTAGCCCGCATACCCGATAAAGATGCCTAGAAAGACTTGCAGCCGCAGCCGCTTATACGTCTCGTCTGTTTTGGCATCATCAAGCCTGTCGATATGTGGAGCAGGTTTAAACCATTTGAACATAAAGATCCTCCTTTTGTAGATGTCCGATTGACTGAAGCAAAAGTACGAGAGCAAAAGTACGAGAATGGCTTTTGATCCTGTACCTTTTCAGAGACAAAAGAATTGTTAGCGCTTTCTTTTGTACTCCCATCATATCGGATGGAAGAGACGTTTATGATGAGGCTTTTGTCATAAATTTGGAAAAATGGTTCGTGAAGTAACAAAAAAATCCGCACAATGGCGGATTTTTTCTTAGCGGTTACAGAGTCACATTAATTTTCGCAGATTTCTTTAGTTTTTCAATTTCTTTTTGTACTTCTTTTTGCTTTTCTTGAGATTCTAGCTGTTTTTTTATTTGTGATTTAACCTCTTTGTATTCTGGTGCTTTTTGCTTTTGTTTTTTCATTTGATCTGCGTATTGATCATAGTACGCTTTGACGTCTTTCTCAGAGACGGAGGCTGATTTGATTTCTTTGTCGACATATTGGCTGTATTTGATGCTGTCGGCAATGTCACTTTTCAGCTGATCCAATGTGAGTCCGCTCTTTTTCAGTGCTTCTTCGAATTGAGCGTTGTCTTTAAACTGTTTCTTTTCTTCCTTTAGCTGCTTATCTACCTCTTTGTCAGAGGCTTTGAAGCCCTTCTTCTCAGCATCTTGCAAGATGAGCTCTTGTCCTACGAGCGCATCAATGGTTTGTTTCTTGACTGCTTTTTCGCCTTCTTTAGAAGTGGGGTCTTGCCCGGACTGCTGAAGCTGGCCTTGAATGGTAGATAAGGCGCTATTGTATTCACTGCCTGTGATTTTGTCTTTGTTGACGGTCGCAACGACCTTTTGATCATCGATTTTTTGTGCGTCTAATTTCTTTTGCATTTCTTCCATTTGCTTTTGCTGCTCTTTTTGATCAGCCTGTGTTGTTTCCTTGTTTTTGGCTGAATCGTTTTGCTTATCTTGTTTGGCATCGTTTGACGAGCAGGCTGCAAGCCCAACAGATAACAAACAAGCGATGAGTGTATATGATACCTTTTTCATCATTTTCTCTCCCTTCGGTATGAGAACGTCTAGTGCGCATTCTAACCGTTTTTTAGGAAAAATAAAACCGTACAGACAATTTGTTAGCGGATTGACATGTTTTTTATCTGTTTGTCCTCATTTTGTCTTCTCATAGTCATCTCATGACAAACTCAATTGTGGAATAATTGTTCCATCACTTCGTCGATATCGGTGATTGGCTGGCGGCAGCTGTAGTTTTCACAAATATACACGGTGGTTTTGCCATCGATTGTTTTGTAATCTTTTGTAAAGGGCGCGAGCTTCGCTAATTCTTCCCCTGTTTGGGCAGTCAATATGATATCAAATGGCACGAAGCGTTTTTGAAGCGCCTGTAAAAGCTGTTCTTTTTGAGGGTCGCCGTTTTTTCCAAGAATGATGATTTCTCTTTTGGTTGCATATTGACTTAGGAGCCCTTGCAGAAACGCTGTGTGTCCGCTTGGGTAGGAAGAGACATCGACATAAAAGGCTTGGAACATCTGCTGTAATGTGTCTAGCCAATCCTGACGTCCGGTCAGTCTGCTTAGCATGAGAAGGTGCTTGAGTGCAGTGCTGTTACCAGAAGGCATGGCGCCGTCGTACACTTCTTTTTCTCGAACGAGGAGCGATTCCGCGTCTGATCCTGAGAAGAAAAAGCCCCCTTTTTCCTTGTCCCAAAACAGCTCAAACATGTTCTCTGCAATGGCTGTGGCTTTTTCCAGCCAATCTAATTCAAAGGTCGCTTCGTATAAAGACATATAGGCTTTTAACATATGCGCATAATCCTCGATAAAGCCGAGATGCTTCACGTCACCTTCTCTGTAGCGGACCATGAGCCGCTCATGTTGAACAAGATGTGTTTCTAGAAAAGACATCGCCTGCTTCGCCATATGGATCGCTTCCTCTTCATCAAAGACCCTTCCTGCTTTGGCGAGAGCTGCGATCATCAGCGCATTCCAAGATGTAAGCAACTTGTCATCGACAAGCGGCGCGGGTCGCTGCTGTCTGACTGATTGTAAAATATGCCGGGCTTCTTGCAGCTTAGACTGAAGGGTTTTATCATCGATCGAAAAAGAGGCTTTGATGTCCTCAAAAGAGGTAGAAATGGTATGAGGGATGTTCTCCCCTTCAAAGTTCCCCTCTTCTGTGATGTGATAGACTTCGCAAAATAAAGCGCCAAGCACCTCCCCTAAATGGGTGATGATCTCATCTTTTGACCAGACGTAATATTGCCCTTCTTTCCCTTCAGAATCTGCATCTATCGCTGAATAAAATGAGCCGCCCGGATTCATCATATCTTGTTTGATAAATTGGATCAGGTGTTGGACAAGCTTTTTATACTCAGGTTTTGAGGTGAGCTGATACGCTTCTGTGTAAGCTTCCATCAGCAGCGCGTTATCATACAGCATTTTTTCAAAATGCGGCACAAGCCATTTTTCATCCGTCGAATAACGAGAAAAACCCGACCCAATATGGTCGTATATACCGCCATTTGCCATTCCATCTAACGTTTTCGTGACTGCATACAGCGCATTCTCCTGTTCAGTCCATTCGTAATAGCGCATCAGAAATGAGAGCATATGAGGTGCAGGAAATTTTGGTGCGGAGCCGAATCCGCCATACAGCGTATCAAAGCTGCTCATGAGCTGATAATAGGCTTTGTGAACTGCCTCTTGAGACAGTGTGTTTTCTGTCTGCCCAGCTGCTTTAATCCGCAAGTTATTTGTCGCTTTCTCAGCCAATGATTCAATATGATCCCGGTCGTTATGGTACGCATCCAGCAGTTGTGTCAGTGCCTCGATAAAGCCAGGACGCCCGTATGCACTTCTCTTTGGGAAATATGTCCCCGCATAAAAAGGCTTTTGATCCGGCGTGACAAACACGTTGAGCGGCCAGCCGCCTTGCCCCGTCATCATCTGACAAACAGACATATACATCGAGTCGATGTCTGGACGCTCCTCACGATCGACTTTGATTGAAATGAAATGCTCATTTAAGATGTCAGCGACTTGTTGATCTTCAAAGCTTTCGTGTGCCATGACGTGGCACCAGTGACATGTTCCTTTGGTTATCCATACCCAATAGATACGAGAACAGGCTTGTTTTCGCGTTTCGCTTTTTCAAATGCTTCTTCTCCCCAAGGGAACCAGTCCACAGGGTTATGAGCATGTTGAAGTAAATAAGGAGACTTCTCAGCGATTAATCTATTGGGTTTACTTTTGTTTGGCATGGGATCACCTGCTTTCTATTAATTTGTACGTTTAACATACCATAATTCCCTAAAAAAATTCATACACTCCATTTTGTGAACCAAACCCAAGTTATTAAAAAGGAGAACTGCTTATGACTCTATTTTCAGGGTTAACTTCATCACCTTATTGCTTTTTAGATAAGAAATAAGGAATTAAAATCTTTATCTTTTTATTTACTGTTAGATAGGAGAAACACACCCCGACGACTGTAACCATCCCGCCTGTCAGTGCAATAAACGTAGGTACTTCACCTAACCACACCCAAGAAATGGCCAAGGCTACGGCTGGTGTTAAATAAAGTGAAATTGTTGCTTCTGAAGCACCGACAAGTGAAGTTACATACGCAAGTGCAAAGTAAGGCACAACCGTTGGTAATAAACCTAAATAAACGATAGACAAAGTTGAGTTCATTGAAGCGTTCAAAAACTCTTCCCCTAAGCCAGGCAGAAATAGAAGCATAGGTATTGTCCCGCCCCAAATAGTGAATGTAACGAATGGAATAAATCCATATTTTTTTATATAGCGGGCTTGAAAAACGAAATAAATACTCTCCGAAAATGCTGCCAGCAGGATTAACAAAATGCCGTTCACTGAATTTGTATAGTTTCCCGCCCCAAGTGAAATGATCGACACACCCAATAAACTTATAATAGAGCCGATCCATTTATAAGAACCAAAATGTTCACCAAAAAACAGACGAGATAACATTGCAGAAAAAATAGGTGTCATGGTCACGAGTAAGCTTGCTACCCCTGCGCTGACTGTTTTTTCTCCGATATTCAGCAAAATGTGATATAGTGTAAAACCTAAAAATCCTAAAGATAAAATAGCAGGGATATCCTTCATGTCGGGTAAATGCATATGAGTCAAAACAGCAAAAACCAACAATGCCATTGACCCAATCAACAAGCGAAACAAAGCGAGGTGTTCCGGCGTATAACTCTCCAAACCCGCGCGAATTCCCGGGAAAGCTGATGCCCACAACCCAATCATCAGACTGTAAGATATGCCGATTCGAATTGTTTTCTTTCGCATTTTTCTCACTCCTCTTTACAAAAACCAACCAGTTATTTAATGTGTTTCTATACTAATAAAGATTTGATGATATGACTTCAACCAGTTAAATAGATTTTGACCCAACCACTTTAGTTTTTAAGGAGGATACTTTTTATGAGCGCTTCAGAAGAAAGAAGGATGAGAAAGCTTCCTAAGTACATACAAATCATTCAATTTATAAAAGATAAAATAGGAAATGGAGAATGGCCGATTGGAAGTAAGATTCCAAGCCAGCGCACGCTTGCCAAACACTTTGAGGTGAATAGGAGCACAGTAATTACAGCTTTAGAGGAATTGATGGCGGACGGATTAATCGAAGGCAGAATGGGAAAAGGGACAGTTGTTACGAACAATACATGGACACTTTTGGCTAAGAATTCCGCCCCCGATTGGGATCAGTATGTAACCTCTGGAATCCAGCGGCCAAGCCAAAAAATCGTTCAAGAGATCAATAAATCAGAATCAAACTCTGATCTTATACAGCTCAGTAAAGGAGAACTTTCAAAGGAGATTTTTCCTTTAACTGCTATGAAAGAGATGATGGGAAAGGTATCTCAAAACATAGAGGCATTCGGATATGAGGAACCAAAAGGATATTTACCTTTGCGAGAGGCATTAAGTGGCTATTTAAGAACATTGGGAATTCAAGGCTCATCTTCTTCCATTCTTATTGTTTCGGGTGCGCTGCAAGCCTTACAGCTAATATCAATGGGGCTTTTACAAAGGGGATCGACCGTTTATCTTGACCAGCCGTCCTATCTTTATTCATTACACGTATTTCAATCAGCCGGTATGAAGCTGACTGGAGTTCCTATGGATAATGATGGACTTTTGCCGGAACATATCCACGTGGCAAGGGGGGAGCGGGGGAGGGCTATATTATATACAAATCCCTGTTTTCATAATCCAACCGGTATCTCAATGTCAGAACGGCGACGGGAAGAAATACTTGCGGCAAGTGAGAATGCACAGCTTCCCATTATTGAAGATGACATATATCGTGAGTTATGGATCGATGAGATTCCTCCAAATCCTATTAAAACAATAGATAAAAATGGACATGTTCTTTACATAGGAAGTTTATCTAAGACATTAAGCCCCGGCTTAAGAATTGGATGGATCGTCGGTCCAGAATCAGTGATTGAACGTTTATCCGACATAAAAATGCAAACAGATTACGGCTCCAGTTCGTTATCCCAAAGAGTAGCGGCAGAGTGGTTTACATCCGGTGAATACCAACAACATCTAGAACAGGTGAGAAGTCAATTAAAGGTGAGAAGGCAATTGGTCATGAGTCTTTTAGAAACCAATTTGAAGAATGTTGCTACATGGAATATTCCGAAGGGAGGATTCTTTGTCTGGGTAAAAATATTGCCTTCACTATCTATGAAATCACTTTATACAAAAGCTTTGACAAAAGGGATACTTCTCAATCTCGGCAGTATCTATGCTCAAGAAAAGGGGAACTATATTCGCTTATCATATGCTTATGCATCTCTTGAAGACCTACAAAAGGGAATTTATGAATTGGGTTTAATGATTAAGGAATTGGCAAGCAGATAAATATATAATGAATACTAAAAGACAGTGACAAGTGGCGTAACCGATGCTAACAAGCACTGGTTTATTTTCACGTTTGGCTTTATCGAATGCTTCTTGTCCCCACGGGAACCAGTGAACTGGGTTGTGGGCATGCTGAAGGAGATATGGTGATCTTTCATTGATGAGTGGGTTGGATGTTTCGTTGTTTGACATGGGTCACCTGCTTTCTAAATGTTTTTAGTATTCCCTTTTCTCCATTTAATATATCAGATTGCTGAGGCTCGTCATCATTTGTCTGTGAGGTGTTCCCAAAATGAAAAAAATCAAGGGCTATAAACCCTTGATAGCTACATCAATCGTAATGCTTTAACAAGATGGCTGAATTATGTCCTCCAAAACCAAAAGAATTGGATAGCCCATATTTCAATGGAAGCTGTCTCGCTTCTAATACAACATCTAAGTTGCAGTCTGGATCTTGATTCTCTACATTAATAGTTGGCGGAATCATTCCTCGTCTCAAACTTTCCGCTAAAGCAATGGCTTCGACTCCGCCGGCAGCACCAAACATATGCCCTGTCATTGATTTGTTTGCCGTTGTTGGAATTTCACCTGAACGTTCACCAAATAATTTCTTAATAGCTAGAACTTCTGAACGATCACCTACTTGTGTACTTGTTGCATGTGCACTAATAACATCAATATCATCTGTTGATATATTTGCACTTCTCAACGCCTTTTTCATGGCTAAGTAGGCACCTTTACCTTCTGGGTGGGATGCTACCATATGATGAGCGTCTGAACTAGCTCCGTACCCAACTACTTCACATAATATCGGCGCATCTCTAAGAATCGCGTTTTCTAATGATTCTAATACTAAGATACCTGCGCCTTCACTCATCACAAAGCCATCTCTATCTGTATCGAATGGACGGCTGGCCCGGCTTGGGTCTTGGTTTCTAGTAGATAGTGCGTGTGCGTTTCCAAAACTGGCCAAAGATATCTGTGAAACAGCAGCTTCTGCTCCTCCGGCAAATATAATATCTGCATCATCATTTCGGATCGCATTGAAAGCTTCACCAATAGCGGTGTTCCCAATAGAACAAGCTGTGACTGGTGACAATGATGGCCCTTGTGCCCCTAATCTAATGCTGATTTGGGCCGCAGCTGCATTTGAAATCATCATGGGGACAAGGCTGGGGCTTACTCTTGAGGGACCTCGTTTATCTAATACATTGACATGATCAACAAGCGATTGGATTCCCCCGATTCCTGAACCAACATATACGCCTAAACGTTCAAGATCAACTTGATCTAACTGTAATTGCGAATTTTCTAATGCTTGTTCGGCTGCTGCTAAGGCAAACTGACTAAAACGGTCTAATCGTTTTGCTTCTTTTCTTCCCAATATTTCATCTGCATCGAAATCACGAACGATTCCAGCTATTTTTGTTTTATAATCAGTTGTATCAAAAGAATCAATGAGAGATATTCCCGATTGTCCTTTGATTAGTTGATTCCAAAAGCTATTTACATCATTTCCAAGTGGAGAAATAATTCCCATTCCAGTAATGACAACTCTTTTCATGATCATTCCCTCCTTGTTTTTATTAACTTTAGCCATTGTGTTATCCTATTACAAGTTGTTGTTTATCCTAGTATAATTAATAATATTTTAAAGGGAGATCTTCATGAAACCTGAAACAAGACTTCAAGCATTATCAGAATTTCTAAAAAACCAACGTTCGAAAATTACGCCCCAAATGGTTGGTTTACCTGTAGGAACCCGCAGAAGAACACCAGGACTGAGAAGAGAAGAAGTGGCTCAACTAGCCGGTGTGAGTCTTACTTGGTATACATGGTTAGAGCAAGGCAGAGATATAAAAGTATCGACTTCGGTATTAGATGCGATTTCTCGAGCATTACAATTAAATAACGATGAAAGGAGATATTTGTACGCTTTAGCGTTAGAGGAAGGAGTGAAACAATCCTTTATCATTGAGAATGAGAAGGAAATCAGTCCGGCTTTAGTGAAAATTTTGCAGGAACTTCGTTATTGCCCGACGATTGTATCGGATAGAAGAAGCCAGATTGTTGGCTGGAATCAAGCAGCTGCGAACGTATTTTTGGACTTTGAACAAATCATCCCGGCAGAAAGGAATATCATACGCTTACTATTCGCAAGAAAGGAATTTAAAAGTTTAGCGGTGAATTGGGAGCATTTTGTTAGAGGATATATCGCCATATTTAGAACGTATTACGGACAGTATGTGGCAGATGACTGGTATGAGCAATTTATAGAAGAAATGGAGCAGGCATATCCTGAGTTTCGTAAAATTTGGAATGAAAATGAGATCAGCTATGCACCTGAAGTATTAATTGAATTTCGTCATGCTAAGGGAGGTAAAATGTTGTTTAATCTCACTTCATTACAAGTGTATGGGGATACTGATCTAAGATGCAGCGTCTATACTCCAGTTGAGGATACTGATACGGAGCTTAAGTTAAAACGTTTGATTGAAGGCTAGCTATCGTTTGGATGAAGTTATTGAGTGCATTTAATATAAAATAGATCCCAAGCCGTCAGTGACAAGGGGCATAACCGATGCTAACAAGCACCGGTTTATTTTCACGTTTGGCTTTGTCGAAGGTTCTTGGCCCCAAGCCTATATCTTTTCTGGTAAATGGTGTTGATACATCTCAATAGCGTCTGTATGTTCTTTTAAAATACTCATTGTTTTTGGATGGGGTCTTACATATATCAAAGGATAGTAAGACTTCATCTAATTCTTGTTGGGTATGAAAAGCTAATCTTTCATGATCCAGTGAGAATTGAGCATCAATTCCTGTTTTGTTGCCACGAGAGTCTAATCGAATCCATTTATTAAGTGATTGCAGAAATACTGCATTTAATGCGTGAATACAATATCCTTTATCTGGCGTATCGAACAACATTAATCGCTGGTAACAGAAACCTGTGGGTATTCCTTGTGAGCGCAATAGAGCAGCTAATAGGTTCGATTTTGCGTAGCAAATTCCCTCTTTATAAGTTAATACCTCTGATGCATGACAAGTCACTCGTTTGGATTGGATATCCCATGTATGGGGAATTTCATCTCGAACAAACTCATAGGCTGCTTTTGCTTTTTCTGTCTGCAAAGGGTTGAAAAGTTCATTTGCAAGTGTACAAATAATAGGATTAGAATAATCAACTTCATTTAATTCAAGTAAATAATCATTAAAGTTTTTCGATTCACATTTCAAATTCATTTCTTCACTCCCATATTCTAATAAATGTTACTACATTATAGAACATGATCAGAAATATATTAAGAAAGAATAAAAGAGATTACTACTCAGTAAAGTTTGAATATTTATAGAGTGCTATGAAAAGATGTAACACAAATTATGATTAGTTCTCTGCCTTAAAAATATGTAGTGACATCAATTTCAGGTCTTAACCTCACTAAAGTTCCTTCGTAAAAATTCATTAGTTAAACCCAGGAGAATTTGAAAGGTCTGAGACACTGTTTAAAAATAAGATAATGGCAAAGCTATCACTATAATCATTATCATGTTTTTAAATGGTTTCTTAACGAGCACCATTGACAAGGTTCCGACTATAGTAAAAATTACAATCAAAAGTGAACCTAACAATAACCGATAATTAAAGCTACTGCAGTAACTAATTCTTAGATACCTGTAAACACACGAACCCATTGTGGTAGTCTCAGCGTTTTAAATTCTTCGATAGCTGTTTTATCGCTTGTTAATTTTCTATAACTTGCATAAGAAACATAAATATCAAAAACGTTTGCATAATAATCATGACAATATGCATTGTGATTATTAATAGATATTAGAATAGTATGATTTAAGATTTACGTATGGTTTATAATGATATCCCTTTTAGGCTGGAATCCGTACGTATGAGACCTGCTAAGAGGACAAAAATCAAATTAATTGCCCATAAGTTCCGCACTTACTAGTACCATAGCTATATTCGGCTCCAATGCGCCCCCATTTTAATTAAATATATCTCTCGTACTGTCATCGCCTATTCTTTCTCGCACTCTACTGCCTGTTACTGATAGATAAAAAACTTTAAGTCGGTTAGTTATTTTTTTGCATAGGATCATCTGCCCTCGTTACGTCTTTATTCTTCTTTAATGTAACATAAGTATTTAATAAAATACCTCCATCTAGATGTAACATGGGTATGTTGTTTTTTGTGGAAGTGAGTAAAACATTTAGCAGTGAGATATTATTTATAGGCTGGAATTTGGATTTTATGAAAAGTTTGAATCATTAAAGGGCTTCAAGAACCTTAGTAAATAAAGAGAAATCCCCTTTATATTACTGATTATCGTTGTGTGTAGATCGTTGATCCTCAGCTTTGATAATCATGATAATTTGCCTACAATCTATAGCTTTTAAATTATGGGGAGTTTCTACTTTGAAAATAATGAATTAGTAACAATAAAGCAACAACTTAAATAAATATTAGACTTGTGACTATATTTGTTGTAAAATTGTAAAAACTAAGAAAAATACCCATTTAATAGTTTGGATATTTAGACTTAAATTCAAGTGAGACTTTTATTTTTTAAACAGTTTCTTTTGGGAGGGTACAAAGAGTGAGTTTCGAAGAGATAAAAACTAAATTTATTGATAAGGCAGCTAATATTGGTGTAATAGGCTTAGGGTATGTTGGTTTGCCATTAGCTTTGGAAATCGCTGATTCTGGATTTTCTGTGCATGGAATAGATGAAGATGTAAGAAAGATAAATAAACTATATCAAGGAGAATCTTATATTCAAGATATTCCTTCCTGCAAAATTAAGGAGAGTATTGTTCAAAAAAAATTTTTCCCGACTAACGATAAAAGTATTATAAAGAAACTAAATGCAATTATTATTTGCGTACCTACTCCTTTAACTGAAAATAATGAACCAGATATTACTTACATAACGTCTGCTCTTTATTATATAAAAAAATTTATGCAAGAAAATTTATTAATAATACTAGAAAGTACTACATATCCAGGAACTACTGAAGATATTATTCAAAAAGGAATTGAAGAGTTGGGTTATGTGGTAGGAGAGAATTGTTTTTTGTGTTACTCTCCTGAACGAGTAGATCCAGGCAATTTAAAATATAATACTAAGAATACGCCAAAAATTTTAGGTGGGACTACAAGAAAATGTGAAACTTTGGGTATATTGTTGTATGAATCATTTGTAGATGAAGTTATTCCAGTATCGTCACCAAAAATTGCTGAAATGAGCAAGTTGATAGAAAATACATTTAGAAATGTTAATATAGCTTTTATTAATGAAATGGCTATTTTAGCAGAAAATTTAAAAATTGACATATGGGAGACAATTGAAGCAGCAGGAACGAAACCCTTTGGGTTTATGAAATTTTTTCCTGGTCCAGGGATAGGAGGGCATTGTATTCCTCTTGATCCTATGTATCTATCATGGAAAGCCAAAGAATCAAATTTCACTTCTAAATTTATAGATTTGGCTTATGAAACAAATAAAAATATGCCTAAATATATTCATGACAATATCAGTAAAGCCCTTTTTAAATATGGGAAAATAATAAAGGGATCAAAAATTTTGATTTTAGGGATCGCATATAAGGCTGATATAAATGATTTAAGAGAGTCACCAGGAATAGAATTGTATGAATTATTAAAGAAAAGTGGAGGATTGATAGATTTTAATGATCCTCATGTAATGGAGTTTGAGGATAAGGAAGGAAGGCTATTAATATCTAAACCTCTTAACTATGACCTGTTTAATCATTATGATTGTGTTGTATTAATAACTGATCATAGCGAATATAATCGTGAATTGATCTTACAAAACACTAAACTCATAGTAGATACTAGAAACTTCTTTGAAAATTATAGAAGTGAGAAAATATTCAAGTTTGGATCTGTATTCCAAGAAATAAAAGAAAAAACAAAGCAATGAAGATACTCTCATTACTTTGTTCTAGTAATTAGTGACGTTGTAAAAACTCCAATCGATTACCGAATGGATCATTTACATAAAAACGTGTAGCTCCCTCTAAAGGTTCATCTTCTGTTATTTTAATATTGTTTTCAATTAATCTTTGTTTTAATTTATCTATATCTTTTAGCTTGAAAGCTGGATGTGCTTTAATTGCGGGGATAAAGTTTTCCTGAATACCAATATGAAGCTCATGGGTGCCGCATTGAAACCAAACTCCTCCGCGCTTTTTGAGATTTTCCGGTTTGGGTATTTCATCCATTCCGAGTATTTTTGAAAAAAATTCTCTGCACTCATCTTCACTACCTTTAGGAGCTGCAATTTGAACATGATCAATTCCAACAAACATAAGTTTCTCCTCCACAACGTTATTTGATATTCTTGCAATATAAACTTACCATATTTTTTTAATTTAAACAAAAAATTGACAAAAAAATAAATGCAGGTTAGAATTTTCGGGAATAATCTGAAAATTTGGCGGTGGGCAATATGATTCTAAAGGACATAACTGTATCCTTTGGTCCGACGGGTGAAGAAAATATTGTATTGGCAGCTTTAAACTATACTGTGAATGAAGGGATTGTGCAGGGGATAATAGGGTCTAGTTCGAGCGGGAAATCGACTTTAGCAAGAATTATGATTGGAGAAATTGCCCCATTGACTGGTGAAATAGTGAATACTAAAAAAGGTAAATCAATAGGTTTATTAAGCAAAAGACGAAAAAGAAGGTTAAGTTTAATTACTTTTAAAAGAAGGGGTAAGTGTTTTAGTGCCATTGAAAGAATTAAAAGTAATCCTCCTCAAATATTGATTATCGATGATATTGAAGATTTTGATTTTAATAAGTTATCGGAACTCTTGTATAACAGAAGAGCAAATTGTTTCACAACAATTCTTTTATCCAATAACTTTATGATTCTTAAAAAACACACATCAAATATCGTTTATCTAGAAAACGGTAAAATCAATGTCTAGCTTATACATTATGGAGGTTGTAATGTCTAAACAGTCAGAGTTAATAAATGCATTTTGTGGATCCGCCCCCGGATGGCCTTTAGTACTGTATTTCCACCATGTACATCCAACTTTAAAACACTATACCAGTATTACACCTAAAGACTTTGAGGAGGGTTTAAACTTGTTATTGAACAATTTTAAAGTAATAGACCCTTCCGTTATAAGTAAAAGGTCTTTCGATTGGAATCCTAAAGAACCATCAGTATTAATTACGTTCGATGACGGGTTTAGAGACACATATGATTTTGCATTACCTTTACTTAATAAGTATGAGGTAAAGGCTATCTTCTTTTTGACAACAAATAATATAGGCATAAAATCTTTATGTTTAAATCCCTGGAAAAATTATTTGTCATGGACTGAAATAATTGAATTGCATAGTATGGGACATACTATAGGTGCACATACCTTGTCACATTCAGCTTTAAATAAATTATCAATGAAAGAGGCTAATAATGAAATTATAATTTCAATAGATACCTTAAAAAGTAAGTTTAATAGTGATTCTATTCATTTTTCTTATCCTTACGGCTTATTACCCCGATCGGAAATAATCTTCCCTGAGGATACTTTAGCATTTGGGACAGTTAAAGCACCAGCACAATCGTGGGAAAAAATAGATACTAATATTCGCAGGACCTATCTTCCTGCTAGGCAAAATCATGAATGGAAAAGGTTGGTATATAAATGGAGAATGCAATGGTACGGGTAACAGTGATCATCCCTACTAAAGATAGGGAACATGATCTTAAAAGGTGTTTACAAGGATTATTAAAAAATAATGTTGCATTGATTGAGGAAATAATCATTATCGATGATAATTCTAAAAAGCCTCTTACGATAAAAGAATTTGATTTACCTTTAAAAATAATTAGAAACAGCAAATCAATTGGTGCAGCTGCATGTAGGAATAAAGCTGTAGATTTGGTTAAGTCTAAAATAATTGCTTTTCTTGATGATGATGCTATACCAACTCCCGATTGGATAGCTACTGCAATTTCTTTTCTCGAAAAAAGAAAATGTGGGATTACAGGAAGAGTACTCCGCTTTGACCGTGGTATTGTATCAAAAGCAAGACAGGAGAGATATAACATGAGGTACAAAAATCTAAGAAGAGGAGATAAAGTTGATTTTTTTTCGGGCGGTAACAGTGCGATTTGGACTGATATTTTTAAAAGGGTTAATGGGTTCAGTCGCTTATCTAGCGGTGGAGATAACGAAATAGTAGGAGATTTAGATGCTATTGGTTATGAAATTTGCTTTATTCCCGAATTAGTGATTTTACATAGGAATAGCAAAGGTGTAAAGCAGGCTGTTAAGGAGGCTTTTAAATCTGGAAGAGAAAAATCAGATGCTATTTGCTGGAAAACCTTTATTAAAGAAATAGTAAAATTCCGAAACTTATATCAAGGATCTTTAATCGTTTCATTATTTAATGGATGTTTGAACATTATCCATTTAACTGCTCGACTATCCGCTAAGAAAAAAATATAAGGAGAATAGATTAAATGTCAATAAATTTAGCATTAATTGGTTATGGGGCGGCAGGAAAGCAGCATGTTGAAGCTATCAACAGTACCGAAGAAGTAAATCTTATAGGTGTTTTTGAACAAGATAAAACTAAACGAATAGACAATTATAAATCATATTCTAGTTGGCAAGATGTTTTAGATGATCCAAAAGTTGACGCAATAGCTTTTTGTGTTCAACCTCAATTTAAAACAAAAATGGCTATTGAAGCTATGAAAAAAGGTAAATCAATTTTATTAGAAAAGCCCCCGTGTCTTAGTGAAAAAGAATTAGATGAATTAATTGAATACTCAAATATTTATAATAAGGTTATTGGAGTAATGTTACAACATCGTTACCAGTTACCAAAAGAAGTGTTTGATATTGAGTGGGGACCTGAAACAATAGCTACATTAGAAGTATCAAGACCACGAGAGATGAAAAGGTATTTTAGGTCTTGGCGAGAAAATCCAAATTCAGCTGGGGGTGGAATTACGACTCATATAGGTATTCATTACATTGATATTGCATCAATTTTATTAGGGAAACCGGTCTCCTTTTTATTTGAAGGTATACGTAACTATCAATATGGCTTAGATATAAGAACAGCAGGAATAATAAAATTTAGTAATGGATCTGTACTTACCTTAGCAGTAACAGCTGAGGCAAAAAAAAGAAACGAACGAATAATAATATATGATCGAGATAATGTATTTACTTATATAAACGGAACTGTATATTTAGAAAGCGGTATAAATCAGAAGCAGATTTATCCTAAGAAAACAACAGATGATTTAAGAAAGTTAGTGTATGAGGATTTCTCTTACTCAGTAAAAATAGGGAAACGCCCAGAAATATGTAATATTGAAAATTTTAGAGGAACGATAAAAATTATTGAGAAAATGAATTCTAATATAAGGGCACTAAAATGAGTGGATATGTGGGGTTTTCAACTAATTGTTTTCCTGAGAAAACTGCAGATGAAATACTTGCTTATTTAAAAAAACTTAAATGTAATACCCTAGATTTAAGAGTAGGTAAAGGACAAAAATGGGAGGAAAAGGGATGTGATTTTTTTATTGAAAATGGAATAAAAATTGCATTTATAGGATTAGATTTAGTTCTGGGAAAACAATTTTTTACTAAAGAGCTAATAAAGGAACTGTTAACTCCCTATAAAAATTTAAATGTAAAATTAAAAATATTAGCTCATAAGTCTTGTATGAGTGAACACAACAAGATGATTACAATACAGCAAATTTCTGAAATTAAAAAAAATATATTGAATAAGAATATTTTAGTGGAAACTCATTATGGTTACGCTGATATAGATACTTTGCTAACATTACACCAAGAAACTGGCGTTGATATTCTTTTGGATATTATGGGCCTCTTTAAAATTTGCAATGATATTGAAAATATTAGTTTATTACGCTTGAAAAAAGCTGTAAAAGCAATGCAAATAAAAGGATTTGATTGGTGTAATCCAATAAA
The DNA here is from genome assembly GCF_038628485.1 of Bacillus sp. FSL M7-0003. Lineage (NCBI taxonomy): Bacteria > Bacillati > Bacillota > Bacilli > Caryophanales > Bacillaceae > Bacillus > Bacillus sp. FSL M7-0003. Next base: position 224,272 of record NZ_CP152024.1, read on the forward strand.
TTCTCGGCATTTACCTTTAGAGAAAATAAATTTAAATCCATTAAAAAAAATTCTTGAGCTGTTAGATAATCCATCTATGTTTATTACAATTGAAACGCGCTCTAACTCCTACGAAGAAGATTACTTAATTACTAAACAACTACTTAATCAAATAAATACTTAAGATTGGAGGTATTGACGGTGAATTTGGCCATAATCGGAGATGAAATCGATCAAGATTTAGATAATGTTATTTCCACAGTTCAGGAATGCGATTACAAAGGAATTGAGGTTAGGTCTGTATGGAATATAAGACCAGATCAACTTAACGATGAACAATTGGACTCTATTAGATATAGTATTGAAAAAAAGGGTTTGAGTATTGTTGGTTTTGATTCCCCTGTTTTTAAAACGGCAATTCCCAAGACAATAAAGCAGATAGAAGAAGCGAGAGATAGTTTTTTACATGCAGTTCATCAAGCGAGAATTTTAAAAGCCCAATTCATTAGAGTCTTCTCATTTTATAGAAAAGAACAACCTGAGCCAAAAGAGGCGGGAAGAATAATGAAAGGTATTATTGAAGATATTATACCAAAGGATATTATGATACTTGTGGAAACTGGAATGAGAACGAATACACCTTCAATAGTACAAATGATCGATTTGTTAGAAGTATTAAATAATAATAGAGTAGGTGTACTTTGGGATCCTGGAAATACAGTTTATTCTGGATTTAATAAAAATCCATTTCCTAATGATTATAAATTAGGGAGAGATGTTATAAAGCATATTCATGTAAAAGATTCCAAAGGTCAAAAAGAATACGTCAATATTGGCGATGGAGATGTCCCATGGAAAGATATCGTGAAATTTTTAACTAATGACGGTTATGATGGTTGGTTTTCACTTGAAACTCACTGGAGACCAGATCGTATAATTCCTCAACAGATAAGAGATAATCCTTGGTATGATGAATTTTCAAGAGGAGGGTATGAAGCAAGTTTAAAAAGTATGAAAGAGTTTGCTTCATATTTTAAATAAAAATATGAATGTCTTACAAAAAAATAATCCTGTATTTTTATTGGGAGTGCAACGGTCAGGTACAACAGCATTATCGTATTCCTTGAACCATGAGTTTAACAAACATGGCGGTCTATTTACCATTAATGGGAAATTAATTTACTTTTTACAAAGATGGCTTACTGATGACGATATCGCTTTTGGACATTTTAGATCTGATGAAATTTCTTTCGCATTAAGAAGAATTATGCCCAGCGGAATTGGAGTGGAAAATTGGTTAAAGAAAGTTGATCTCGCTCTTCATGAAGCAGCAGCTTTGGTAGCTAACGGGACTGATTTGGATGCTGTTAGTTTGTCACGTCAAATCATTATGAAAGCTTATGAAGACTATATATTATGGGGCGATAAGTATAACGAGTATATGCATCAAATACCGTATATTGATAAATTGTTTCCGGATGCCAAATATATACTGCTAATTCGCAATCCATTTGACGTTTCAAATTCCATCTTAAACTGGAATAAAAATAAGCCATGGCGTCCATTTAACTCTACCAATAATTTAATAAAATGGAAGAGTTGGCATGAACCAATTATTTCAATTATGCGCAAGTGGGAAAAAGATAAGTATCTTATAATTGAATACAATGATCTGTGTGAAGGAAAAGAGACAGAACGTTTAACAAACTTTTTGAACATGTCATTTCATAATACGCTCAATAATTTAAAAATAAATAAAAAAAATTCCGATTTTTCAGTTGATTTATTACCGCCTACAATAAGAGACATTTGGCTTGAATTGATCAAAAATAGATAGTTTTCAGAATATAACCCCAATTATATTTACAATCTTTTTATATAATGTTAAAATAAACCACGGAAGTATTATTTTAACTATAAAGGAGGTGAGATAATATGAAAAAGAAAAAAATCGAAAAACTTTTAAATATTAAAGGAAGTGTATCTGTAATTAGCAAATAAGTAGTTTTAAAGAAACAAATAAGGCAAATTATTTAACATTTGCCTTATTTGTTGTTTGGATCAATATATAAGGGGCTGTCTACTATGGTTCAAATGGTCAATTCAACAAACTTAAAAAAATTCATTTCTCAAGTTTTGCAAAGAGTAGGTTTACCTATGAGAGATGCCGAAATTACATCAGATGTTTTGGTTAGTGCTAATCTTTGTGGTATTGATTCTCATGGAATTTCATTAACTGAGACTTATATTAAGCGAATTAAAGAAGGTGGAATTAGGATTAATCCTAAAAGGAATATTGAAAAACTTAATGACATGTTAGAAATGATAGATGCTGATGGAGGAATAGGTCCGGCAACAGCATCTCTAGCTACAGAAAATGCTGTAAAAAAAGCTAAAGAAGAGGGGGTTGGGATCGTTATGGTTAAAAACAGTAATCATATTGGTATGCTTGGATATTATGCTAATATGATTGCTGAAAATGAAATGATAGGTATAGTATTGACGAATTCAGGACCAAACGTAGCAGCTTGGGGAGGGGCCGAGGCTGTATTGGGTAATAATGCAATGGCAGTTTGTTTTCCTGGAAGGCAAGAGAATTCTTTTTTACTAGATATTGCTTCTGGGGAAGTTGCTTGCGGTAAAGTAAGAGCAGCTGTAGAAAAAGGAGATGAAAAAATACCTTTGGGCTGGATTGTTGACAAAAATGGTAAAAATACCGATAACCCGTTAGATTTTTTAAATGAGGGGGTAGTTTTGCCATTCGGTAAACACAAAGGATACGGCATTGGCATGTTAATCGATTTGTTTACTGGCGTATTAAGTGGTGGGCTATACGCTTCTCAAGTAAAAAGACAAAGGGCAGATTATTCCTCAGTTGCAGAATCTTCACATACTTTTATTGGAATACGTATAAATATTTTTATGGAATTAGAACAATTTTTTTATAGAATGGAGGATTGGATTTCCTTAATTAAATCTTCAAAAAAAGCAGAAGGAACTGAGGAAATTTTAATACCTGGTGAACGTGAGAAAAGATTTTATCAAAAAAAAATAAAAGAAGGGATAAGTTTAGATCAGAAGCAAATAGAGACATTAAATAATTTAGGGAAACAATATAACATAGATACTCGGATCTTGCAAAAATAAGATAGGAGTGGGTAATATGATTCCTTTAGTAGAAGAGCGATTAAATAAGAAAATCAAAATTAAAAATAAATCCAGGAGTGATTTTTCTTTTAGAATGAAAGTTCAAGAAGAGAGGTTGCAGGAGCTTTTGAGTTATGCAACACAAAAAGTTCCGAAATTTTTAAATTTAGAAAAAGAAAATTCGGTAAATCCAAGAATTCTATTGAATGAAATATCTCCAGTAGATAAAGAACAAATTATAGATAGTTACGAAGATTATGTATCGGATGATATAAATAATATAAATGAAAATGATTGTTATGTTACAAATACCTCAGGCTCTACAGGAACCCCCTTTTCTTCTATACATAATATTGAATCCTATTATGAGGGACTAGCTAACCTTATGTTCATTTTAGATGAATATAACATAACGGAGCATCCAAGGATTTTAAGAATTGCTGGAAGAATTAATGGATTTTCAGATAAAACAGAAGAAACTTTACCATTTTTCAGTTTAGGTTTAATAGGTATAAATGGTTCTTTAGGTAAGTTTGAAACAAGTATACTGAATCAAATTATAGACTTTAAGCCAAATATTATAAGTGGTCATGGTTCTGAAATCCTCTTATTATACAAAATTTTCGAAAAAAATCAATTACTTCATAAACTAAAGGGCATTAAATTACTAATATGCGGTGGAGAATCTTTAACAAGTCAAACCCGAAATTACATAAAAAATGCCTATAAGTCGAAAGTAGTTGATACTTATGGGATGCAGGAAATAGGAGATATAGCAGTCCAGTGTTCGTCCAAAGAGGATCATTATCATATTTATGAGGAAAGTGTAATTATTGAATTAATTGATGAAGATGGAAACTTAATAAATGAAAAGAATAATCAATCAGGAGAATTCGTGGTTACTGGATTAATAAACAAATATATGCCATTTATGAGATATAAAACTGGGGATACGGGTTTAATATCAAGTAAATGTCCTTGCGGATATAAAGGTGAAACAATTAAATTACTTGAAGGTCGAAAAATGAATCCGGTTGTTTTAAAGGATGGTGATTTATTAAATACGTATGTTTTAAAGAGAGATTTGGAAGATATAAATGTTGTTTGCTTCCAATTAAAGCAGTCAATTCCAGGGGAAATTGATATTAATATTGTAATTAATGAAGAAAAAAACAAAGTAGATATATTTAAATACAGAGAAAAGTTAAATTTAGAATTAGGATGTAAATTAGACATCAGGTTAAATTTTTGTAATATCGAAGATTTAATAGGGAGTAATGGGAAAATAAAGTCTTTTTTATGTAATGTTGAAACGAGTTAAATCTGGAGGAATTACTATGTTAAATAAATATAGTTCATGGTTATACGTATTAACCGTTCTTTTTTCCTCAACATCTTCTTCAATGTATATAATTGCTTTAACTTGGATTCTATATGAAACATCAGGTAATGCATTCTATTCTGGCTTAATAGTTGGAATTGGTTTTATCCCAGGATTGTTAGTAAATCTCTTTTCAGGAGTTATTATTGATCGCTTAAATAAAAAAAAAATTATCATTATTTCTTTATCAATTCAGAGTTTAATGATTTTATTTCTGACAATCTTTATTGCTACCAACTCATTAGTTGTTTGGACAATAATTACATCTCACGTAATAGTCCAATTGTTGAGTTCAATTATTAGACCTGCTATGCAGGCCCTTATTGTACAAACTTTTTCGAAAAAAGAGTATACAAAGATCATAGGAATTTCAACAAGTATCGGTGAAATAGGATGGATTCTTGGGGTTAGTTCCACAGGATTTTTATTAATATTTTTAGATGCAGTATATATTTTTTTGATAATATTAATAATTAGCCTCCTATCTTTATTATCTTTATCTTTTATAAAATCTATTAATGTTAATTCAATTCAATTAGAACGGGAGAAAAATTCGATATTATTCGATCTTAAAGATGGTTTTAACTATTTATTAAAAAATAAGATCATATTAGGACTTTTTGGAATTGGATGTGTTGGTCAGCTAGTATTGCATTCAAACACCGGTCTACTTTCTGTTTATACTAAGACATATCTTGGTAAACCAAGCTTTATATTTGGTTTACTGGAAGCAGCCTTGTCTACTGGGGCGATACTTGCTGGTTTAATTATTTCATGGTTATTTTTAAAAACAAAATCCTTTGTCCCAACTATATCTATAGGTGTTGTTATTTTAGGACTTTCTCTCCTTTCTTTTAGTAGAACTATTATTTTGTCTTTTTTTGGTATTTTCTTTTTAGGCTTTGGTACTGCTTTGTTAAGAGTAGTTACACAATCCATACAACAAATGATTACTGATTCATTATATCATGGTAGAATGGCCAGCTACAGAATGTTTATTAACCAAGGATCTGTAGTTATAGGAAGCCCAATACTAGGACTAATAAGTGAAACTTATGGAGCTAATTTCGCTTACATGGTTTTACTAATACCAACCATTATTGCTTTGATATATACCATAGTTTTTCTCAAACAAAAAAGTACTCATCAATTAATCTCATCAGTTATTTCTAGATAAAGAGATATTAATAAATATAAAAAACAAAACTTTTTATTAATATTACAGTTAATCTGACACTATTTTTTGCAAAGGATGTGTTACATATAAGAAAAAAATTCATTTTATTCAGACGGTTATTTAAAATTTATATGAAAGAATAATGGCAGGAGGTCTATTTCTTCACCAACACATATTGTAAGTTTTCTAATTCAAACATATCAATCAGTTCATCGATCTCTTTAAAATCGATATGTTTTCCAAACCGTTTTTTGCTTAGGTCAATTTCTACGTCCAATTGATTATTCTTTTCTTTCGTTTCGAGTCCATCTACACAAGAATAGATTTCGATGGTTTCTCCTTTTGACAGCTCTTTTTCAATGAATTTAAAAAGTGCACGAAGAGAATGAATGATGTCTAATTCATAAACAAAAGGATGCGTGAATTTGTTTCTTACCGCTTCATAGACGGGATCTAGATAATCAATGTGAATGCCTTCGAAATCCTCTTCTGTTTCAAATACTTCTATCAAAAGTTCTTCTTTTTGATAGGTTTTTGGCTTTTTTTGTTTTTTATCAAACATGTTGATATTGAGTTCAGAGAATGGTTTATAGGTAGGATTTTGACCAATGGTACCAAGCGGCAGTTCTTTGTTTGATCCAATATAATGATGTAAAGTCATGGGCTGTCCTCTTTTCTTCAATGATTTCTCGTTCGTTGATTATTTTCTTTTTATCAATAAATGGTGGAATGTGCAATTCTTTTCACATACGTTCTCTACAAAAGAGAAGGGCAAGTCGTTTGACTAAATACCTCTTAGGGTATACTATCTGTTCATAGAAAGAATAGAAAGGGGTACTTGTGCATGGAATATAATCAGCAGATGAAGAACCGTCTTCGCCGGATTGAGGGGCAGATTAAAGGGGTTCTTGCGATGATGGAGCAGGGAAAGGATTGCCGCGAGGTGGTGACGCAGCTGTCTGCATCACGCAATGCCATTGATCGTGCAATGGGCGTGATTGTGAGTACAAATCTTGAACAATGTGTCCGTGAAAGCCTTGAACAAGGCAAGGATACGGAGGGGCTTGTGAAAGAAGCAGTTGAGCTATTGGTGAAAAGCCGGTAAGAAATTCTTCAGCCTTTGAAGGTTGACGGATTTTTTTACTTGTTATAATATACCCTTACCGGTATGTGTATATATTTTTGTTTTCTATATACCCCCATGGGTAATAATAAAGGAGGAGCAAGATGGCAGAACAGAAAAAACGCACGACGATTGTGCTATTTAGTGGAGATTATGATAAAGCGATGGCGGCTTACATTATTGCCAATGGTGCAGCAGCCTATGATCATGAAGTGACGATTTTTCATACCTTTTGGGGGCTGAATGCCTTGCGCAAGGATGAAATGGTGCCAATGAAAAAGGGTTTTTTAGAAAAAATGTTTGGCAAGATGATGCCGCGCGGGGCTGATCAAATGGGCATTTCAAAGATGAATTTTGCTGGAATGGGCCCAAAGATGATTAAGCACGTCATCAAAAAGCACAATGCCATGACCTTGCCGCAGCTCATTGATATGGCAAAGGAACAGGAGATCAATCTCGTAGCATGTACAATGACGATGGACCTTTTAGGGCTGCAGGAGAAAGAATTATTAGATGAGATTCAATATGCTGGTGTCGCCGCTTATTTAGCAGAGGCTGAAATTGGGAACGTGAATTTATTTATTTAGTGAGGTGATGAAATGATTCAAACGATTTTGTTCATCCTGGTGATTGGCTTACTTGTGAGCCGCTTTCTGCCGGTTCGAGGTGTGAACCAAATGGATGCAGCTGATATGAAGAAAAAACTGAAAAACCAAGGTCAACAGCTCATTGACGTACGATCTCCAGTAGAATTTCAAACAAACCATATTAAAGGGTTTCGAAACATTCCTTTACCTCAGTTAAAAGAACGAGCTTCTCAGCTTGAGAAAAATGAAGAGATCTACGTGATATGCCAAAGCGGAATGAGAAGTATGCAGGCAGCGAAAATATTGAAGAAGCAAGGATTTACTCATATTACTAACATCAAGGGTGGTATGAATGCTTGGCATTAAGCACGCATAAAAATATACCCCCTCCCCTATATAAAGGAGGATATCACATGCAGCAACCAACAATTATTTTAGATGCAAAAGGATTGGCATGCCCGATGCCGATTGTGAAAACAAAAAAACAAATGAATGAGCTTTTGCCAGGAGATGTACTTGAAGTGCAAGCTACCGATAAAGGATCAGCAGCGGATTTAGCAGCTTGGTCAAAAAGTGCCGGCCATGAGTTTTTAGGAACAAAAGTAGAAGGACAGGTGCTTCATCATTTGATTCGTAAGGGCGGAGCGCAAGAGGAAGAGCCTATGATTTCGGAAATATCTTTGAATGCCTTTCAACAGAAGGTAAAAGAAGATCAATCTCTGTTTATTTTGGATGTACGAGAGCTGGATGAATACGAAGCGGGGCATATCCCAGGAGCTGTTCATATCCCGCTTGGTGAGGTGGAACATCGTGCAGAGGAGTTAACAAGAGAATCGGACATTTATCTCATCTGTCATTCAGGCAGAAGAAGTGAATTAGCTGCGCAAAAGCTAAAAGAGAAAGGATTTCAACAATTAATCAATGTGGTGCCAGGCATGAATAGCTGGACAGGAGCCATTGAAAAATAGGAGCTGAATAAAACATGACGGTTAAAGCCATAACTGCAGAGCAGTTAACAAAAAAGATCGTGGGCAAAGAGCCGCTCTTTTTGCTAGATGTGCGAAATCAAGCAGATGTGCAGGACTGGAAGATTGAAGGGGAAGCAATCGTTGATTTGAATGTGCCTTATTTTGATCTGCTTGACGGAGTAGAGGACCTTTTACAGCACATTCCTAGTGACCGTGAAGTATTGGTGGTTTGTGCCAAGGAAGGTTCCTCTATCCTGGTGGCGGAGATGCTGTCAGAGGCTGGCGTGCCTGTTCATTATCTGCAGGGCGGCATGAAGGCATGGAGTGAGCATCTAGAGCCAGTGAAAATAGGTGATTTAAGCGGCGGAGGAGAGCTGTATCAATTTGTACGAATGGGCAAAGGGTGTCTGTCCTATATGATCGTGTCCAATGGAGAAGCCGTGGTTGTAGATGCAGCTCGAATGACGGAGATCTATATCGATTTTGCGAAAAAGCATGATGTCTCTGTGACGCATGTGCTGGATACTCACCTTCATGCGGATCATATTTCTGGTGGGAAAAAGTTGGCTGAACAAACGGGTGCCACCTACTGGCTGCCGCCAAAAGATGCAGAAGAGGTAACCTTTGAATATGAACGTCTTGAAGAAGGACAGCTGATAACGATTGGAGCAGCTTCTATTGATATTCAACCCATTTATTCCCCGGGACATACGATCGGCTCAACATCTTTTATCGTAGACAATCAATATCTTCTTTCAGGTGATATTTTGTTTATTGATTCAATTGGAAGACCTGATCTTGCTGGAATGGCGGAGGACTGGGTAGATGATTTGAGAGAGACGCTTTATGATCGGTATATGGCGTTTTCAAAGGAATACATCGTTCTGCCTGCGCACTTCATGACCATCGAAGAAATGAATGAAGACGGCAGTGTTTGGAAGGAGCTCGGCTCACTTTTAAAAGAAAATCATGGGCTCCATATTGAAGATCAACATGTGTTTAGAAAGATGGTGACGGAAGGTCTGCCTGCACAGCCGCATGCCTTCCAAGAGATTCGTCAAGCCAATATGGGGAAGCTGAACCCAGATGTGGAAGAGCAACGTGAAATGGAAATGGGTCCAAACCGTTGTGCGATTCGATAATGTCCAATAAAATAAGAAAAGAGGAACAATCAAATGACATCAGATCAAATTTTAGACGTAACAGGGCTCGCATGCCCAATGCCGATTATTCGAACGAAGAAAAAAATGGACGACTTGGCGGAAGGTCAAGTTTTAGAAATACATGCAACAGATAAAGGGGCTAAAGCTGACTTGGCCGCATGGGCGAAGTCAAGCGGACATGAATTGATCACGCAGACAGAAGAAGGTCACGTGCTGAAGTTCTGGTTGAGAAAAGGGTCCTAAAGGATGTAGGGGTATCTGCTGAAGATCCCCTTTTCCTTTTGCAAAGGAGGAGACCAGCGTGGATTTTGCATTTTTGATTACTCTTTTTATCATCGGATGTATTGGTTCCTTCTTATCAGGAATGGTGGGGATCGGCGGATCTGTGATCAACTATCCCATGCTTCTTTATATCCCGCCTCTTTTCGGTGTGATGGCACTATCAGCACACGAGGTATCAGGGATTGGCGCCATTCAAGTGCTTTTTTCGACACTGGGTGGTGTACTTGCTTATCGGAAAAGTGGATTTTTACATCGCTCGCTGATTTTATATATGGGAAGCAGTATATTAGCGGGCAGCTTATTAGGCAGTTATGTATCACATTTTATGCCGGAGAAAGGGATGAATCTCGTCTATGGATTACTCGCCATTGTGGCGGTAATTCTCATGCTGATTCCGAAAAAAGGGCAGCGTGCAGACGCAGAGGGAGAAGTCACTTTTCATAAAGGGCTGGCATCAGCTATTGCCTTTGTGATTGGCAGTGTTTCCGGGGTATTAGGTGCAGGCGGAGCATTTATTTTAGTGCCTGTGATGCTGTCTATTTTAAAAATTCCTGTACGGATGACGATTGCGTCGTCACTTGCAATTACGTTTCTTTCTGCGATAGGCGCATCGACTGGAAAGGTATTGACGGGTCAGGTCATGCTTCTTCCTGCTGTTGTGCTGATGGCGGCAAGTTTGATGGCAGCTCCGATTGGTGCGAAGGTCGGTCAGAAAATCAACGCCGTCTACTTGCAATGGGCACTTGCTGTGATGATTACGGCGACAGCGGTCAAAATTTGGCTGGATATTTTATAAAGAAAAGACCAACAAAGCAAGCATGTTGGTCTTTTTTATTGGACGTCATCGTGCTCGATATACGTTTCTAGTGCTGGGTGGTACTCTTTTTGATAATGAAGGTTGGGACATGTTTTCACGACTTTGCCTTGCAGGGCATTGGACTTTGAGACTTCTAATGCTGATTTACATTTAGGACAGCGTTCGGCAAAGAATGAGGGCCAGCGTTTCATGTATCACCACTCCAGTTAAAGTCTTAAAAACCGATTATATTAATATGAATTATAGGGGATCATGCAGGTGAGGTCAATGGGTGTTTGGGTCTTTTTAACAAAAAAAGAAGCATCATGAGAGATGCTTCTTTATCGTTCATATTCTTAATAGGCTTTCGCCCAGAACACCATATCAGATGCAGGCTTTCCGCAGCAGACACATGTGCCAGAAATGGTTTCCTGTTCGAATGGAATACAGCGTGAGGTCGCGCCTGTTCTTTCTTTAATGTCGTTTTCACAGGCCTCATCACCGCACCACATGGCTTTAATCAATCGGTTTTCTTCCGCAAGAATTTGCTCGATGTCTTCGATTGTGTGGGCGTGTGATGTCTTTTCATGTAATCGTTCTTTCGCTTTTTCGTACATCGTCCGCTGGATGTCTTCAAGCGTTGCTGTGATGGTTTGTTCAAGGGCATCTAACGTGACAGCTTGCTTTTCACCAGTGTCTCGTCTTGCAAGCATCACCTGTCCTTTTTCGATGTCCTTTGGTCCTACTTCTACACGTAGCGGAATACCCTGCATTTCACACTCGTTAAATTTCCAGCCTGGCTGTTTATCGCTTGCGTCGATGTCAGCACGTGCGATGCGGGCGAGTCGATTCTTCAATTCGTAGGCATGATCCAGCACACCTTCTTTATGAGAAGCGATTGGGACGATACGCACTTGGGTTGGCGCAATATTTGGCGGGAGGACGAGCCCTCTGTCATCGCCATGAACCATGATCATAGCGCCAATGATTCTTGTTGTGAAACCCCAAGAGGTTTGCTGGACGTGCTCTAGTTTTCCTTCACGGTTTAAGAATTCGATGCCAAATGCTTTGGCAAATCCGTTCCCGAAGAAATGAGAAGTGGCAGTTTGCAGCGCTTTTCCATCATGCATCAAGCTTTCAACCGTATAGGTGAAGCGAGCGCCGGCGAATTTTTCCTTCTCTGTTTTTCTCCCTTTAATGACAGGAATGGCAAGGAGATCTTCGCAAAGAGAAGCGTAAATGTGAAGCATTCTTTCTGTTTCTTCAATCGCTTCTTGCTCAGTCTCATGGCACGTGTGCCCTTCCTGCCATAGGAATTCAAGGGTTCTGAGGAAGGGACGTGTTGTCTTTTCCCAGCGGACGACATTGGCCCATTGGTTATATAGCTTCGGTAAATCGCGGTAGGAATGAATAATGTTTTTGTAATGCTCAGCGAACAGCACTTCAGAGGTCGGTCTGACGCAGAGCCTTTCTTGTAATTCGGATTCACCGCCATGTGTCACCCACGCCACTTCAGGAGCAAAGCCTTCAATATGATCTTTTTCCTGCTGAAGCAGGCTCTCTGGGATAAAGAGCGGCATATAGACATTCTCATGACCCGTTTCTTTAATCTGGCGGTCAAGTTCGTCGCGAATATTCTCCCAGATTTTAAAGCCGTACGGCTGTATGATCATACTGCCTCTTACGCTTGAATAATCGACGAGCCGCGCCTTTGTGACAACATCTGTATACCACTGGGTAAAGTCGTCTTCCATGCTTGTAATTTTCTCAACAAATTGTTTCTTTGACATTGCAGGTTCCTCCTTTTTTAAAACAAAAAAGCTGTACTTTAAGTTAGGGACCATTCCTGGTGGTACCACCCTAATTTAAAGCACAGCTTTACACTCAATCATGATAACGGTATGAACCGCTGTATGAAACAGAACTAAATCGGCAGGTTCACTTGAAGATGTCAGTAGGAACTTCTCAGCACCGTTCCCTCTCTGTTAAAGATCGATTCAAGCTACTATTCCAGATCTACGTTGATCCTCGTTCGTTGATTTTTCATCAGTTTACCTGTAAACGGAGGAGAAAGCAAGTTGTTCTGATTCCTTTTACGGCGCCTTTTGTTTAGGTAACAGAATGGCAGTATTTTTCTATTTTTACAGCTTGCGAGTTATGTAAGGCTATGCTAATATATTTGAAGAAAAAAATAGACTTGTATAACCTCAATAATATGGTTTGAGGGTTTCTACCAGGATCCGATAAATCCTGATTACAAAAGCGCGCTTTCCTTTTTTGTAATCAGGGTTTTTTTGTTTGTCTGCACCCTGTATCAAAAGTGAAAGCGATGATATACAGAAGGGATGTTAGACATGAACTGGAGAGTATATTTATTAGCCGTTTCTACTTTTGCGGTTGGATTAGTTGAGCTTGTGGTAGGGGGCATTCTGCCAAGTCTTGCAGAGGATTTGAATGTGTCTCTTGCAACAGCCGGACAGCTCATTACGGTATTTGCGATTGTGTATGCCATTTCAGCACCCGTGCTGCTGACCGCTACAGCCAAAATCGAACGAAAGCGCCTTTATTTAATCGCGTTATTGGTGTTTACATTAGGGAATGTGTTCACTTATTTTAGTTCGACCTTTGCCCTTGTCATGATATCAAGGGTGTTGATTGCCATGAGCACAGCGCTTGTGGTGGTATTATCTTTGACGATCACTGCCAAATTGGTGGAACCAGAGCATCGTGCAAAGGCTTTAGGGCTGATTTTTATAGGAATTAGTTCTTCACTTGTTCTCGGTGTACCGATCGGTATTTTTATTACAGAGAGCTTTGGCTGGAGAGTGATGTTTTTAGGAATCAGTATTCTTTCTGCCATATCGATGGTTCTGATCTATTTTCTATTGGAGAAAATGCCTGTTGAAAAAGTGACGCCTCTTAGAAAGCAGATTCGTTCTTTAGGACATCCGAAAATTTTTAGTGCACACTTGATCAGTTTGTTTATGCTTGCAGGCCATTATATGCTTTATTCTTATTTCACTCCATTTCTGATGGAAGTTCTGCATATGACCCCGTTTTGGATTAGTATTTGTTATTTAATCTTCGGACTTGCGTCGATAGGCGGGAATGGATTTGGCGGCTGGCTGAGTGACAAACTGGGTTCAGGGAAAGCCATTTTGCTTGTGACAATCGCGTTTGCGGTTGTCATGTTTACCATTCCTTATACAGCGGGGGTGTTCGCGCTCTTTATGGTGATGGTTGTCCTTTGGGGTGCACTCAGCTGGGCACTGACGCCTGCTTTGCAGAGTTATTTGATTCAAACAGATCCTGTCACGTCTGATATTCAGCAGAGCTTAAATACATCGGCCTTGCAAATCGGTATTTCGATTGGATCTGCGGTTGGCGGAGTCATGTTTACGATGACCGGTTCATCTGTTGATCTCGCTAAATTCGGTGCTGTGTTTGTACTGATTGCCTTTAGCTGTGCGGTGATTTCGCTTAAGAGACCGCCGCTTTATATGGATCGTCAGCATCATGCTGAAATGAAGACAAAGAGCTAAAATAAAGATCATTTTAGCCCTTTGTCAACAATCTGTAGCTGCCTAACATTAGGCAGCTTTTTTATGTTCATTTCAAATTCACACGAAAAGTACTTTCTATTCAAAGACGGCCATTTCGCCGATTGGTTGGAAGCCGGCACGTTGATAAATGTTTTTGCCGTCAGCTGAAGCTTGTAGGATGACACATTTTTGTTTATTCTCTGTCTGGGTCAGAAGGTAATGGAACATGTCACTGCCAAGTCCTTTGCCGCGGTGTTCTTCCCTTGTCATGACATCATAAATACCGTAGCTGGCGTTTGTCTCGAATAATAAGCCTGTTGTGACCGGCTTGTGGTGTTCATATCCCACGAACATGCGAGCTTTTGAGTGCAATGCTTCAATCGAAAAACGCTGGAAATAGTCTTCTAAGGCGGCGGCCTCAGTCGATCCTTTGAATAGTTCTATAAAGATATGTTTGTAATCAAAGAGTGTCTGCTCATCAAGTACTTCCTTGATTGTAAGTGATGAGGATGTGACTGGATCAATGTCACCTGTATGCTCAAGCATCATGATGGTATTGCGTTCGACCTCTTGAAGCTGATATTCCTTTAATAAATCAGCCCAATCAGGATGGAGTAAACGGTGATCGACCCATGTGCTGAATATGAGTTTCTGTGACCGCATGTGTTCAATGGCTGCTTTCACTTTATTCGGATCTTGGATTTGAGCTGATGTTGGTAAGAGCAAATTGAACGTGTCAGTCGATATATGAGTATTTGATAGAACGAAATCGTCCGATGCAAGGAAGGCTCCGTTCACAGCAGAGGAAAACAGATGTATCTTTTCTTCTAACTGGTGAATGGCCATTTGTTGTTCAGGATTCATTTAGATCACCTTTTCATTATGATAAATTGGATGACATCCCCATGATTATAGCATGTGACAGGATGAGGAGAATCTAGTAAAAAAGTGCATATGCAATTTTCAGGTCTTATGTCCTATTGTTTTACTCACATCGACATTTCTTTTGACTCCTTTCTTCATTATTAGTACCATTTTATTAACCAGTTAAGAGTGGAGGTTCAGATGGAAACAAAAGAGCAGATTGTATTAAAAGCGATTCAAGATCTGATTATGCATAGGGAAAAGAGACGGAATGATCCAACAGATCCACTGATTACCACGACTGATACACTCAAACAAGAATGGACACTCACACAGCTTCACATTTTATCGATGATTCAAGCCAATCCAAACGAATCAAACAATACATTTCTATCTCAACAGTTAAAACTATCAAAGCCAGCTATTACAAAGGCTGTGAAAAAACTAATTGAAAAAGGCATGGTGGACTATTGCCACCGGCAAGGTGATAAGAAATCTGTCTATTATTCTTTGACAGAGGAAGGCAAGCAATTGGCGGCGCTGCATGATGAACTACATGATAAAGCAGTCACGTCCTATTTAGAATTTCTCCACCAGTTTCATGAGGATGAATTACAAGTGATTGAGCGTTTCTTAAAGGCTTGGAAAGAAAAGATATAGATAAAAAAAACCGAAACCATCGTACAAAAGGAGATGATGGTTTCGGTTTTTTTATGGTAAAATTAACATATATTGACGTTGTTCTTAGCCGTGATGAAAGGGAGGGAGCTCATTGGAGAAAGAAATGATAGAAAATTATAAAAAATACGCATTCATCATGCCATTTGTGGGATTGTTTGTCAGCGTGCTATTATTTGTTTATTTTTTTGGTATTGCAGGACCTGGAGAACCAATTTGGGCTGCTGCTTTGTATTGTGCTCTGCCCTTTTTGGTGAATACGATATGTTTCTTGCCTGTATGTATTTATTTTAAAGTCAGCAAAAAAAGTGAGGAACATACATGATTGTCGTCAGTGCTTGTCTTGCTGGGTTGAAGGTTCGTTATAATGGCAGCCATCGATTAGATCAGCGAATTGAGGAGCTTGTTCAGGAGGGAAAGGCAGTCACAGTTTGTCCTGAGCTGCTTGGCGGCTTCTCCACGCCAAGGCCTCCCGCAGAAATCATTGGCGGAGACGGACATGATGTATTACAGGGCCTCGCCTCCGTGATTGATGTACATGGAAATGATGTCACGGAGATGTATGTAAAAGGCGCGAAGGCCGCGCTGGAACAGGTTCAGTCTCTGAAAGCGACGGCAGTTGTGTTAAAACAGTACAGCCCTTCCTGCGGCAGCCGGATGATTTATCGCGGAGATTTTAACGGGGGAACAAAAGCTGGAGATGGAGTGACATCCGCCTTGCTTAAACAGCACGGAATTCAAGTATTTTCTGAGGAGGATGATTGGACTTCACTGTTTTTATAGGTGTGGTGTGAATAGAAGGAGGAGTTAGGTTGAAAAAGTGGATGATTGGTTTAGTCGTCATTATTTTATTAGGAATTGGTATTTATTTTCTAATCAATGCAAATACATACTCTTTTGATGATGTGGCCTCAATTGATCAGAACAAGGTGACTTCGATTCAAATTGAGCATGATAATGAGCGTGTTAAAGTGGAAAAGAAAGAGGATATTCAAAAGCTGCTGAAGGAATTTTCGGGTATGAAATTAAAGAAAACGAATGAAACTAAAAAAACTTCAAAAGAGTCTTATTGGATCAGAGTGTATGAGAATGAGAAGGAAACATATGGTCTGACTTTTTACGATCAAACAATTTTAGAAACATATGATTTTTCTAAAACAAAAGATCAAACCAGCGAATATCAAATCGTTGACACCAATCAAGTTGATATAGGAAAATATATCAAATAGCTCAGCCAGAATTTCATGCATGATCAATTGAAAATTAGGGTATAGTGCTTGGTAATTAAAAAGGAAGCGGAGGTTTGTTTGATGAGTGGATTAACAGATACAGTCACATTAGCAAACGGAGTAAAAATGCCGAAGCTAGGCTTTGGTGTATGGCAGGTAAAAGATGGGGATGAGGCTGTAAATGCCGTCAAAGACGCTCTTGAAGCGGGCTACCGCAGCATTGATACAGCAGCCGCCTATCAAAATGAAGAAGGGGTAGGCAAAGCCATTCAGCAATCAGGCATCTCTCGCGATGATCTATTCATTACGACAAAGGTCTGGAATAATGATCAAGGCTATGAATCAACACTCGAAGCCTTTGAAACAAGTATGAACAAGCTGGGATTAGATGTATTAGATCTTTATTTAATTCATTGGCCTGTTGAAGGCAAATATAAAGAAACATGGAAAGCGCTAGAAAAACTATATAAGGATGGACGCGTCCGAGCGATCGGAGTGTGTAATTTCCATCAGCATCATTTAGAGGATTTATTGGAAGAGGCAGAAGTTGTGCCAATGGTGAATCAAATCGAGCTGCATCCGAAGCTGACGCAGGAGCCTTTACGAGACTACTGCAAATCGAAAGGAATTCATGTAGAGGCGTGGTCGCCATTAGGAAGCGGGAAGCTTCTAAACCATCCTGTTCTTCAGGATATCGCGAAAAAACATGACAAGTCAGTAGCGCAAGTGATCCTTCGCTGGGACTTGCAGCATGGCATTATCACCATTCCAAAATCTGTAACAAAGAGCCGAATCATCGAAAACACACAAGTCTTCGATTTCGAGCTGTCCGCACGTGAGATGGGTGTCATTGATCAGCTCAATGAAGATGAGCGCACAGGTCCAGATCCAGATAACTTTGATTTTTAATCGAAAGAAAAGCACAGGTGCGATGCCTGTGCTTTTTATGTGCAGTTTTTTGATGTTGAAAGGCCTCAATGATTTGAATGGCGTCGATAATCTTTTCTTTACATAGTCTCCAATCAAACCATCGAATATATGAGAAGAAAGGCCCTTCCGTTTTATGGAATTGAGCCGCCGACATTGCCTTTAGGTATGTATTTCCTGTATGATAAAGAATGGTATGTTTTGATTAAATTTAAGAGGTGTTTATATAGATGGAAAAACAATATCGCGTTTTACTTTACTATCAATATGTCCCCATTGAGGACCCAGAGACGTTTACAGCAGAGCATTTAGCATTCTGTAAGGAGCTTGGTTTGTTAGGCCGTATCCTTGTATCAGCAGAAGGCTTGAACGGAACGGTTTCTGGAACCATTGAGCAAACGGACAAGTACATGCAAGCGTTAAAAGAAGATCCGCGCTTTGCGTCTATGCCGATCAAAATTGACGAAGCAGATGGACATGCGTTTAAGAAAATGCACGTCCGCCACCGGAAGGAACTCGTGAACCTCAGCCTTGAGGATGACGTGAATCCGTTAGAATTAACGGGGAAACATCTTAGCCCGGTCGAATTTTACGAGCAAATGCAATCACCTGATACGGTTGTGATTGATGCACGTAATGATTACGAGTTTGATGTTGGTCACTTTAGAGGGGCAGTCCGTCCTGATATTGAGACATTCCGTGAATTACCTGAGTGGATTCGTGACAATAAAGAGATTCTTGAAGGGAAAAAAATCCTGACGTATTGCACAGGCGGTGTACGCTGTGAGAAATTCTCAGGCTGGTTAAAGCGTGAAGGCTTTGAAGATGTCTCTCAGCTTGACGGCGGAATTGTTACTTACGGAAAAGACCCAGAAGTGCAAGGGAAGCTATGGGACGGTCAATGCTATGTGTTTGATAATCGCTTAACAGTACCAGTGAATCAAACAGAGCATGTGGTTGTCGGAAAAGATTTCTTCACTGGTGAGCCTTGCGAGCGTTATGTGAACTGTGCGAACCCTGCATGTAACCGTAAGATGATTGCCACTGAAGAGAGTGAGCATAAGTATATGCGCAGCTGCAGTCATGAATGCCGCACAAGCGAACGGAACCTGTATGTGAAACAACACAATTTATCTGAAGAAGAAGTACAAGAAAGACTAGCTGTCATTGAAAAAGAACAAGCGATTTCACAAGGATAGAGGGAATCCCCTCTATCCTTTTTTTCTATACATGACGGGGATTAGAAGATAGAGGAAGTCATTTCCTCTATCTTTTTTGTTTTGTTTTTTTCAAAATAAGGGTAAAGGTAGTTATTCAGTCTAATAGATTGAACAGGTGAAAAAGCGCTTTCTTTTGAAATAAGCATGTTCGACTATTTCAGAAAATGAAGAATTGAGAGATAATATAACAGGCGAAAAAATGAACAAAGGTAAAGGTTCAATAGAAGAAATATTTGCCAGTGAAATGAAAAGTGAGCTGCTTTGAAAGAAAGACGCTTACTTGACACATGCTCTGTATTTTAATCGAAAGGTGTTATGAACATGAATCATTTGCATCGTAGGATGGGAACTTTCGCTTTAATGATGGTAGGTCTTGGCTCAATCATTGGTTCAGGATGGCTCTTCGGTGCTTGGCGTGCAGCTCAAATCGCCGGTCCTGCTGCTATTTTATCTTGGTTGATTGGGATGGTTGTGATTTTATTTATCGCTTTGTCTTATAGTGAACTCGGATCGATGTTTCCTGAGGCAGGCGGAATGGTGAAATATACGCAATATTCACACGGATCTTTTATTGGGTTTATTGCAGCTTGGGCGAACTGGATCGCCATTGTCTCCGTGATACCAGTTGAGGCGGTTGCTTCCGTCCAGTACATGAGCTCTTGGCCTTGGAAGTGGGCAAAGTGGACATCTCATTTGGTCACAAAAGGGGTATTGACGACAGAAGGTCTTATGGTTGCCAGTGTGCTTCTTGTGATTTACTTTCTGCTTAATTATTGGACAGTTGGGTTATTTTCAAAAGCAAATACATTCATTACCGTGTTTAAAATTGTCATTCCAGGATTAACAATTGGTGCGCTCTTATTCGTAGGTTTTCATAGTGAGAATTTTACTTCTGGAACAAGTATTGCCCCTAACGGCTGGGCGAGTGTGCTGACAGCTGTTGCGACATCTGGGATTGTGTTTGCCTTCAATGGCTTCCAAAGCCCGATTAATATGGCCGGTGAGGCAAAAAATCCAGGCCGGTCGATTCCAATTGCCATTGTCGGATCGATTTTCATTGCAACTGTGATTTATGTCCTTTTACAAGTCGCCTTTATCGGTGCTGTTGATCCATCTATGATTGTGAACGGATGGGGTCATTTGAATTTCAACTCGCCATTTGCGGACCTTGCCATTGCGCTTGGGATTAACTGGCTTGTTCTGATTTTATATGCGGATGCGTTTGTGTCACCTTCTGGTACAGGAATTACGTATACCGCAACGACGTCTCGGATGATTTATGGAATGGAAAAAAACAAATACATGCCAAGTGTGCTTGGCCGTCTGCACCCTATTTACGGCGTGCCTCGTCCAGCAATGTTTTTTAACTTAGCCGTATCGTTTATCTTTCTGTTTTTATTTAGAGGCTGGGGTGTACTTGCTGAAATTATCTCTGTCGCTACACTCATTTCTTATTTGACTGGACCAGTGACCGTCATGACGCTGAGAAAGACAGGGACAGATTTATATCGTCCGCTTCGAATAAAAGGACTCAGCATCATTGCTCCTCTCGGTTTTGTCTTTGCCTCATTGACACTGTATTGGGCAAGATGGCCGTTAACAGGTCAGGTGCTGTTCATTATTCTCATCGGTCTACCTATCTATTTTTATTATCAAGCAAAAGCGAAGTGGAAAGGCTTCGGCCGCAACTTTAAGGCGGGTACTTGGATGGTGGTGTACCTGCTTGTCATGATGACGATTTCCTGCCTTGGCAGTGACAAATTCGGCGGTTATAACATCATTCATTATGGCTGGGACATGGCACTGATTACAGTGGTAGCTCTGCTATTTTATATGTGGGCACTCAAAAGTGGATATGAAACAGAGTTTTTAGAGGATGCGAAAAAAATCAATGATGAGCTGCGTGCTTCTCAGAAAGAAGCTGCAGCAACCAAAGAATAAAGAAACGGCTGCCTGAACACTCGGGGCAGCCGTTTTTATTTGGATGAAAGGTGCATCACATGCCGTTTCAGCCAAGTGGTGATGCCGCGCAAAACGGCTGCTGTGACAAGTGAAATGAGCACATATCTCCAAAGCTGGCCTAAGCCTTGTCCACTCAGCCAGAACACGATGCCTAAAATGATGAGGGTGAACATGAGCAAGAATAAAAATGATGCAGACCAGAAAAAAGCTTTCACAGAAGGTCACCTCCTCAGGAGTATTGTATGCAGGCTGATGCACGATCAGACCAGCAATGAAGAGGTTGACTATTGATGAGAACTATTGCTAAAGTCAGATAAAAATATCAAGTGATTTGACAATTGTGTTAAGATGAGAGCATATTTTGAGTAAAGTTGTTGGTCATAGACGGAGGTGTTTGGAAATGCAGATTCAAAAGGTTCTAAACAATAATGTCATTAGTGTCATAGATGAACATGGAAAAGAAATCGTTGTCATGGGCAGAGGCATCGCTTTCCAGCGACGTCCCGGGGACCCGGTGGACGAATCGTTGATTGATAAAGTCTTCCGCCTGGAGGATCATTCCGTTCACGAGCGGATGAAAATGCTGCTTCAAGAGGTTCCGTATGATGTGGTCAAGGTGACGGAGGAAATGATCCAATATGCACATACAAAGCTGAACCGAAGATTAAATGAAAGTCTGCATGTATCGCTGGCAGACCATATTCATTACGCCATCGAACGGCTGAAGAAAAATCATCTGATTGAGAATTCGCTTATTTGGGAGATTAAACGCTTATACAAAGATGAATTTCTGGTGGCAAAGGACTGTCTTGAGATGATTGAAGAGCGTCTTCATATTGAACTGCCTGAGGATGAAGCGGGCTTTATTGCCATGCATATCATTAACGCAGAGCTCAATGAGGATATGAATACGACGGTCAATATCACAAAGGAAGTCAATGCCATTCTCACCATTGTGAAATATCATCTCAACATGGAATTTGATGAAGACTCGCTTAACTTTTACCGTTTTCTCACGCATTTGCGCTTTTTCGTTCAGCGTCTGATTAACGAAACACTGCTTGTCAGCGAAGATCAGGACTTATATCAGCTGATCAAAGTGAAATATCCGAAAGCATACGATTGCGCAAAGAAAATCGCAGAATATGTCTATCAAACCTATCACCGGGATCTCACATCAGAGGAGATGCTGTATCTATCCATTCATTTGAATCGACTGATCAAACGAGAAAAATAAAGATAGATTTTAAAAGAAAGCGTTGACATGAGAAAAGGTGAGTGGTACTATTTGCTCATAAACATAAAAGAATACGGTTTCACAATGATCGTCTTAGAGGATTGTGACTGTTCGGCAGGCAAAACCTAAACGTTCACTGAAAAAGCGCAACAGCAAGCTGCGACTATTTTTGGTGCCCGTTTAGGTTTTTATTTTGCCCAAAAACGTATTTTTTTGAAAAAAAGGGGGTTTTTGCATGAGTTATCGTCAATTAGCAGAAGACATTATTAAACACATTGGTACAGAGAAAAACGTCCATTCATTGGTGCATTGCGCCACAAGGCTTCGTTTCACCTTAAATGACAGATCAAAAGCAGATAAAGCGGCCATTGAAAAATTAAATGGCGTCGTTACCGTTATGGAAAGCGGCGGCCAATTTCAAGTGGTCATTGGCAATACCGTACCAGAGGTTTATCGAGAAATTGGAGAGTTTACGAATCTATTAGAGGATTCCACTGCTTCATCTGCAAAATCAGGTGAAGAGAGCACAAGCCTTTTCGGGAAATTCGTCGACATTGTATCGGGGATTTTCACACCACTTCTCGGTGTCATGGCGGGTGCAGGTATTTTAAAAGGTCTATTAGGCATCTGTATCAACGCGAAATGGTTATCTCCTGAAGATACATCGTATCAAATTTTATTTGCTGCATCTGACAGCTTGTTCTACTTCCTGCCGTTATTGCTCGCATTCACTTCTGCTAGGAAGTTTAAAGCGAATCCGTTTGTCGCTGTGACGATAGCAGGTGCACTGATTTACCCAACCATTCAAGAATTGTCAAAAGGCGGCGGAGATGTGACATTCTTCGGGATACCAGTCGTCTTAATGTCTTATACATCTACGGTCATCCCAATCATTTTGGCAGTGTTTGTCATGGGATATATCGAACGTTTCTTTAACAAAGTTATTCATGAAAGTGTCAAAAACTTTATTACTCCACTCATTTTACTTGTCACGGTTGTTCCGCTGACACTCATCGTATTCGGACCATTTGGTGTGTATGCAGGGAATGGCATTGCAGCTGTTTTGCTGAAAGTCTTCTCCTTTAGTCCTACACTTGCAGGTGCTTTAATTGCGATGGCTTGGCAGATTCTTGTCATCTTCGGTATCCATTGGGGACTTGTGCCAGTGATTTTAAATAATATCGCAGTCCATGGGAAAGATCATATCAAGCCGGCCACTGCGCCAGCTGTATTTTCACAAGCAGGTGCTTCCATCGGTGTTATGCTGAAAACAAAGAATAAAAAACTGAAATCACTGGCTGGATCAACAGCAGTTTCTGCTGTGTTTGGGATCACAGAGCCAGCTGTATACGGGGTCACACTTCGTTTGAAAAAACCATTTATTGCAGCCGTTATCTCTGCTGGGGTCGGCGGTGCGATTATCGGTTATTCACAAAGTATTGCAATTGCGTCAGGCCTTCCAAGTTTACTGACACTGCCGATTTTCTACGGTCAAGGATTTACAGGGTTCATCATCGGTATCTCGGTCTCGTTCGTCCTATCGATCATCTTAACTTATTTGATTGGATTTAAAGATCCAGTAGATGAAGATGAAACGCCGGCAGCCGCTCCTGCACCGGCAATTGAAAACGAACATGGGGTCAAAGCAGCTCATGTGAAAAGTCCTTTAAAGGGCGAGGTCATCAAGCTGGAGGAAGTGCAGGATAAGGCATTCTCATCTGGTGCACTAGGAAAGGGCGCAGCCATCATTCCATCAGAAGGAAAGCTGTTTGCACCAGTATCAGGAGTTGTGACAACGGTGTTCCCAACTGGACATGCGTATGGTCTAACCTCTGAAAGCGGAGCAGAAGTACTCATTCACATCGGACTGGATACCGTACAATTAGGCGGAAAGCATTTTACCCCGAAGGTTGTTCAGGGGCAAACCATCACAGAAGGCGAACTGCTTGCTGAGTTTGACATAGAAGCCATCCAAGCTTCAGGCCTGTCAGTCACAACACCCGTTATTATTACCAATTCAGGTGAGTTTAGCGATATCATTGAAACGGAAGAGAAACAAATCACACCAGGCCAATCATTTTTACATCTAGTTTAATCAAAAGGAGGAAGAAATCATGAGATATTCAACACTAGCATCATTTCCAAAAGACTTTTTCTGGGGCGGATCTACTTCCGCCTATCAGGTAGAGGGTGCGTGGAACGAGGATGGCAAGGGGCCTTCTGTCATTGACATGAGAGCAAGTTATCCTGAAGGGACAACGGATTTTAAAGTCGCAAGCGATCACTATCACCGTTATAAAGAGGATGTGAAGATGTTTGCGGAAATGGGCTTGAAGGCTTATCGCTTTTCCATTGCGTGGACACGGATCATTCCAGATGGAGATGGGGAGATCAATCAAAAGGGGATTGAATTTTATCATTCTCTCATCGATGAATTGCGCAGCTATGACATTGAGCCAATCGTGACAATGTATCATTTTGATCTGCCTCATGCGCTTCAAGTAAAGGGTGGATGGTCAAATCGTGCGACAGTGGATGCATTTGAACGCTATGCCGAGGTGCTATTCAAGGAGTATGGTCAGAAGGTGAAATATTGGCTGACCATTAATGAACAAAACATGATGATCTTACATGGATCAGCGCTCGGTACACTTGATCCAAATTTAGAAAATCCAAAAAAAGAACTGTATCAGCAGAATCACCATATGCTCGTTGCACAGGCAAAAGCGATGACGCTTTGTCATCAAATGCTGCCTGAAGCGAAAATTGGACCGGCGCCAAACATTGCGCTCATTTATCCGGCTTCTCCAAAGCCAGAAGATGTGCTTGCTGCGGCGAATTACAATGCGATCCGCAACTGGCTTTATCTTGATATGGCGGTCTTTGGCCGTTATAACAACCTTGCTTGGGCGTACATGAAAGAAAAAGACATTCTTCCTGTTATCGAAGAGGGAGATATGGATATTTTGAAAAGCGCAAAGCCAGACTTCATTGCCTTTAACTACTACACCTCACAAACGGTTGAAGCGAGTAAAGGAGATGGCAACGACGAATTTGCACGCGGTGGAGATCAGCATTTGAAATCAGGGGAAGATGGCGTCTACAAAGGCGGCAACAACCCGTTCTTAAGTAAAAATGCCTTTGGCTGGGAGATTGACCCTGTCGGCTTCCGTTCAACGATGCGCGAGATTTATGATCGCTATCAGCTGCCGCTTATTATCACGGAAAACGGATTGGGTGCTTTCGACAAGTTAGAAGAAGATGGTTCAATCCAAGATGATTATCGAATTGATTATTTAGAAAAACATATCGAACAAATCAAATGGGCGATCACAGATGGCGTCGAAGTATTCGGATACTGCCCGTGGTCAGCTATCGACTTAATCAGCACACACCAAGGGTGCTCCAAGCGCTACGGGTTCATCTACGTCAATCGCGACGAATTTGACTTAAAAGACCTCAAAAGAATTCGCAAAAAGAGCTCTTATTGGTATGAAACCTTGATTCAGCAAAATGGAGACAACATCGGGAAATAACGATAAAAAAGCCAATCACCTTATGCGGGTGTTTGGCTTTTTTTTGTTCACTTTATTGGCAAGATCATATTGTTCGAGTTGTTCTCACATGATAGTCTGATGGTATATTGTAAAAATTGGTTAAATATCCATTATAAGAAAGGGGCTGTTTATATGATGACAATTCTTTATATGTTCTTCCTATTGTTTTTCATTTTTTATGGTTTGAATTATATAGGACAGAAATTAATTGCGAAGGAATATCCAATGAACCATGGAGTGATTGTGACTCTGTCAGCTGTGGAAGGTATTCTTGTTTTCGTCATTGTTGGTGTGAATGCGAAATTTCCGTTTTTATTTACAGTACTTATGTCTGTTCACATCTAACTCTCTACTATTATTATACCCCGAATTTAATGAAATTTATAGACTGTTTCTCGCCCATATCTAGCCGTATACTGTTATACGCAAGTCAAAAACGATGAGGGGTGTGGCTGTATGAATGACAAGCAAAAGGTGTTAGATCCCGGGCCATTTTTTCATGGGACCAAAGCGGAATTGAAGATTGGAGATCTGCTTGAACCGCTGCATTTATCCAATTATCAGGATAAAAAATCGAACCATATTTATTTCACCGGAACACTAAACGCGGCCAAATGGGGTGCTGAATTAGCTAGATCTGATGCGAAAGAAAGAATTTATATTGTAGAACCGTTAGGCGAGTTTGAAAATGATCCAAATGTGACTGATAAAAGATTTCCCGGCAACCCAACACGTTCTTATCGATCGAAATCTCCGTTGAAAATAGTCGCAGAATTAGGTTCTTGGGAAAGACATTCCGATGAAGAAATCAATCATATGCTGAGCTCCTTAAAAAAATTAAGTGAAGAAGGAAAAAATGTCATCTACGATTAATGATATATATCTAAATAAAAAGGCCGCCTCATGCACTGGGCGGCCTTTTGTTTGATCTTATTGGAACAACGCATCCATCAGCTCATCAAATGTGTTGGCTTGCTTGAGGGCGCGAATGCGGTCTGGATTGTCTAGTAAATCGACGGCCTGTTCAAAGAATTGGTTCATGCAGGCAGCGTCATCCTTATGAATCGCTAATAAAAAGACAATTGATACTTGGTCTCCCTGCCAGTCAATCGGTTGTTTTAAGTGTGCAATGGCTACAGAGGAGGTGCCTTCATTTGTGATGAGCGGGTGCGGCATTGCAATACCGCTGCCAAGATAGGTAGACGACATTTGCTCACGCTCAAGCACCGAGGGCCGAAATGAAGACGATACTAGCTGATGCGCCTCCAAACGGCTGCATAATATATCTAATACCTCATCCTTGCTGCTTAGGTCAGCATTCATTAAAGTCAATCGCTCTTGAAAAAACGCCATCAGCTCTTTTGAGGGTGCCCCGTGTCCATTTAATAAATGAATGACTTCATTCACACGCTGTATATCATGCTGTTCAAAAAAGGCACTGACCTGAATGACTGGTTTCCCCTTTGATGTGAGTGGAACGGTTGTGATGATGACGTCACACGGCAAAGAGGAGCTCATGAGATAATCCTGATAGGAATAGAGCTCAACGATGTCAAGCTCGTGCTGAAAGGCTGACTTCAATTTAATTTCAAGGAGCCTTGCCGTCCCTAGTCCAGACCCGCACACGATAATGGCTTTCTTTTTTTGCGAGGTGTCGAGCTGACTTCTTTCAAACGAAGCAGCGATATGCAAGGCAACATATGCGGCCTCGTCTTCATTTGGTGTACGCACCAGCTGTAAGGCATTGAGTCCGCTGACAGCCAAATCAAACGGGTAAGGATAGGACGCTTTGATCTCATGTAAAAGCGGATTTTGTAAGGATACGCCATATTGGATTCGATTTAATAGCGGCTTCATATGAAGCATTAAGTCTTGCTGCAGAATGCTGTCATCAGCAAAACGATGGCCGCTTGTTTTTTCAATGTGCTGTAGAAAGACTGTAACCGCCTGTTGGACTTCCACTGTCGTTTGATGCTGGGCGGCTTCTTTCCACGTTTGATTTGCCAATAGATGCATGACTAAGTAATCTGTTTCATCCTCTGATAAGGTCACATAAAAAGTGTAACTCACCTGCTGTATGATTTTTTGTGCAATTCTCATTAAAACTGGTGATCTTTGTGTGCGGACAGTACTAGCGGATACCCGCTGGTTTTTTCGTGTTTGCTGAATCGCAATGGCTAAGTGAATGACTAAATTTTTTAAGGCAATGTCTTTAATGAGCAATGACTCTTGATGCAGGTTCGTCAACACAATAGATCGAATGGTTTCAAGAGAAATATCAGGAAAATGGAGCTGCTCCCGCTCGGTGATATGAGAGAGAGCAGGCTCTTCTTCAAGAAGTAAGTCTGCATAGCACGTTCTTTTTTGCAGCTCGTCTCCTTCAATCTTTAAGCCAAATCCAGGCTTTGATACAAGGGTCATGCCGTAACGGGCTAACATCTCTCGTCCTTTTTTCAAATCACTGCTGACCGTCATGCGGCTGATAAACAGTTCTTCAGCCAGCTGGTCAATTTTTAAGTAATCTGATTGAAGCAGCAGCTTTCTCATCATAAATCGTACACGCTCTTCTGGCATGACGGGGACAAGAGAGCGGGCAGGAAGTTTTTGTTGATGAAGCCAAAGTAAGAAAGCGTCTTGGTCACTCGTTAAAAGAGTATATCCCTTTCCGCGAATCGTTTTAATTATGGCTCCAGCTTCCTTTAAATACTCATTTGCTTCCTTGATTAAATTGCGGATAGAGCGGTCAGATAAGCGAAAAGAGGCAGTGAGCTCCTCCAGCTTCACGAACCCCTTCGTTTCAAATAGCCGCTGAATCAGCTGATAGGTTCGAGGATCTGCCGTCATCATCATTGCGCGGCTCCTTGCGCCTGTAAGGCATCCGTTCCAAGAGCGATGGCGCCCATTAAACCAGATAATCCATCAAAGGATGGTTTTGTGATAATTTCATGTAAAGGCTTTGGCAGCTGCAAATAGCCGCGAAGCCGCTTGTCTGTTTCATCAAGAATAAGTGGCAGCATAGCTGGCTGTTTCATCACGCCTCCACCTAAAATGATGCGTTCTGGTGAAAGGGTGAGCAGCAGGTTAGCAGTCATCTGCCCGAGATAGTAAGCATGAAGTGACCAGGCAGGATGATCCTCTGGCAGCATGGGTGCCAGTGTATGATAGCGCCCTTCTATGGCAGGTCCAGATGCCAGTCCCTCTAAACAATCATGATGTATAGGGCAGCAGCCTCCGTATGTGTCATGAGGATGCCGCTGAACAGTGATATGACCCATTTCTGGATGCAGCAATCCGTGAATAAGGCGATGTTCAATATAGGCCCCGCCGCCTATTCCAGTCCCAACAGTAATATAGACCAAGGAGGCAGGTTTTTCTGCTTCAGTTGAAAAACGGGCTTCTCCGAGTGCTGCACAGTTTACATCGGTATCAAGCTTCATCGGGATCCCGAGGGCTTGTTTTAAGGTAGAGAGGAAAGGGAATTGGCGCCAGGCCGTTTTTGGTGTGTCTAAAATCGTCCCATAGCTTGGGCTTTGCTCTTTCACATCGACAGGACCGAATGCCCCAATTCCAATTGCATCAACACGATTCTTTGTAAAGTAATCGATCACTTGCCGGCATGTTTCATCTGGATTCCCCGTCGCAAAGGAAGTCATGTGTTCAATCGTTCCGTCTGTTGTTCCGTAGCCGCAGACAAATTTCGTTCCGCCTGCTTCAATGCCTCCAATTCGCATGATCAATGCCCTCCATTAAAGAGGGGCGGAATCCAATGGATCCCGCCCCTACATGTTCATTTTTTCTTTACAATGTAGGTTTGTACCTGACAAGGTGTAAGCGGTTCAATGTGTAATGATCCATGTTGTGCTTTGAGTATCTGTCCTTCAGGTGTTTCTCCTAAATTCGCTGTTTCTCCGTGTTGTAGAGATGAACTATTGATTGAAGCGGCTGTTTGACGCGTTAAATATGGATTGAAGAGACGAATGACAATGCCTGTTCCATGCTCTTCTTTTTTCAGAGCGCTTAGAATGGCTCCATCTGTCTCGATGTCAAGCAGGCTATAAGTAGATTGTAAGTCTTCTTTTTCATCTCGGAAAGAGAAAATTAAACGACCGTTTAAAAAATCTGCGCGCTCGTAGCATTGAACAGAGGTGGTATACCGTTTGGCAAGCTGCGCTAAGTGTCCCTCGCTGACTGCATCCTTGCTATAGTGCATTCCAAATGAGAATGACAGTGCACCTTGCAGCTGAGCGTCAGGTGTCTCCACAATTTTTTCCCCAGATGCGCGTCCTGGACGATAAAGGAGATTTTCTTTCCCCATTTTTCCGAAACAGCGGAAGAGCGTATACGCAATCGTTGTGTAACCTTCTCCTGTGATTTGGTATTCTCTCACGCAGTCGGTCAACAGAGCGGCACCATATGCTTGATCACGAAGTGCAACAAAGGATTGCATCGGTTCAATGGTGATCGGTTTTTCTTCCCAATGTTCATTATTCCACCATTCAAGCTCTTGCGTGAGCTCTGTTGGACGTTCGATTGTACCAAACTGTTGATCGCTTAGTGATACGTTTGATGCGATGCCTGTATCAAAAAGAACACGAAGGCGATGATCTAATGCATGGTTATCGACATCTACATGAAAACGGATGATAGCATCGTCTTTGTTTAATGCCACCTTCGCTGTGATCGGAAGTGATGTCGCAGCCGATTGCTTAGAGCGCGCCTCTAGGTCATAAGGGACAGTGAGCTGAAGCTTGATGGTCAGCTCGTCTTGCAGACCGCTTTTAGACACTGAGATGTCCGCTGATGAAAGATCTTTTGATGAGACATACAGATCCTCACGCGGTGGTGAATAGTTGTAAGAATCCCCATCGTCTCCGTTGTCTTCAAAGATCATTTGCTCAGAGAAGGTCTGGCCCGTTTGTTTGTCTGTGATGTCCAGTGATCCGTTGTCATTTGCCGCAATGCGGTAATACGTATTTTCAATCACGCGTCCTTCAGTTTCTTCCCATAGAGATTCGCTTGATTCATCGAAGACCATGCTGACTTGTGTATAGCCTACTGACGGTAAGTCGATGGCTTCAATCAGCAGCACGGCTTTCCATACTTGCTTTGGCATGTACACTTCTTTACTTGGGTTAAGAGAAATTTGCTGTGCCAGCACATAATCTGTGACATCGATTTTGCTTTTCACTGTGTACTGAAGCGTTCGTCCATTTGCATCCTTTAGTATAAATGGACGTTCTGTGATAAACGTTTCGACTTCAATGACTTCAGAGCGCGTTGAAGGCAGTGTATTGAATAAAGTGAACGTGATTTCCTGCTCTGTTTGCAGTCGAATAGCGATGAGACGCATGTGTAAGTCTACAAGATTCTCGGCGATTTCCTTTGCCTGTTTGTAGCGGAAGAAGACATCTTGGTTTGTCGTGTCACTATTACAGCCGCCAATGCTGTCATGCGCTGCATTTTCAAACATGAGGTACCAAATATCACGAACCGTGTCATGAGGATAGTCATGTCCGAGTGAATAGCTGATCGTTAAGATTGGCTCCATCACATTGACGAGATAGTTTTCAATTTGATTGTTTAAGATTTTTAAATCAGCTCGTGTTGAAAAGATCGATTTGTGAATCCGCATATGCTTCGCGTGAATAAGCTCTCCCTGTAACGTCTCAAAAGATGTCCGCTCTTTTTTTACGGCTGCAATATAATCTTCTAAACTACTGATTTCATAGTGATTCTCGTCAAGCTCATTGGCTTTTTCTAATAAGTCAGGCAGGTTTTTACGGATCGGTGCCTGGTCAAAGCCATTTGGGAAATAGACATTCTTTGTGGTGG
Organism: Bacillus sp. FSL M7-0003; assembly: GCF_038628485.1. Taxonomy (NCBI): domain Bacteria; kingdom Bacillati; phylum Bacillota; class Bacilli; order Caryophanales; family Bacillaceae; genus Bacillus; species Bacillus sp. FSL M7-0003. The sequence goes on from NZ_CP152024.1 coordinate 255,923, forward strand.
CCTTTGCTTGCAGCGCACCAATTTTTTCAGATAAAAAGGCTTGTAAGTCCTCATCCTTCTCAGGAATATTTCCGCCGTAGTAGTAGCCAAATGGCAGGTTCACAGCAAAGACTTCACTGCCGTCAGCGCCGCGCCAATTGAATTCAGTATGATTCGTCATATGGTCAGAAACGCCACGCCAAAATGCTGTATTGACAATGCCGAAGCCGCGATAAATTTGGGGCATTTGTGCGGATTGACCGAAGGAATCAGGGACATAGCCGACTTTCATCACGTGGCCGAACTGCTGACAGCGTTCAATTCCATATTGCAGGTTCCGCACAATCGATTCACCTGAAATGACGAGCTGGTCGGTTTGGGTATACCATGGGCCGATGATGAGACGTTTCGCTGTGACGAGCTTCTTGATTCGATTCTCATCCTCTGGACGCCATTTCAAATAATCATCTAATAAGGAAGCCTGGGCATCGAGCATGAAGTAATGGAACCTTTCATCTGTTTCAAGGGTATCTAAAATGTCCATTACGCTTTTCATTAAGTAGATACGGGAGCGGGAGGTGGTGAAATACCATTCCCGGTCCCAGTGAGTATGTGGAATCACATGTACATTGACAGTCATTGATCAACGACACCTTTCTTCGTTCAAATTATCCTTCTAGCACAAGGTCAAAATCGTCTTCTTCTTTCTGCTTCTGATCATGTTCCGGCGTTTTTGGCTCTTTTTTCTCAGAGAAATTCACAAGCAGGTTGGCGCCAATACCGATGACGAGTGCGCCAGTAAGGGCTCCGATTAAATAAGCCCACCAGTTTCCGACTGAGAAGAAGCCGTATAGCCCGCCAATTGGCGGCATGATGTCATGAACTCCTAATAATGCAGCGACCCCGCTTCCAACAGCACATGCGACAACATTGAGCGGAATCAATTTCAAAGGATTGACGAGGGTAAAAGGGATCGCCCCTTCCGTAATACCGATAATGCCCATAACAAGGCCGCCTCGCCCGGCTTCTCTAAAGGTTGGAGAGAAGTTGCGTTTTCGAATCAATGTCGCAAGCCCGTATCCCAGCGGTGGAATGACAATCGCAATATTGACAAGAATGGCAGGGAGATAGACGCCTGATAGGAAGAGCGCGTTACCAGCCATCCATGCGGATTTATTCACCGGTCCGCCAAGATCGAAGCCAATCATTGCACCTAAAATGAGAGCGAGCGCGAGTGTGCTTGTTCCATCAGCGACCATGCCTTTAATCCATTCAATTAATGCCGTGTTCAAAGCGCCTAATGGTCCGCCTAGAAGAACTGACATTAGAAGTCCGGTTAAGCCAACGGTAATCAGCGGCAGGATGAGCAGAGGGACGAGCCCAGCTGCAGAGCCTTGAATTTGAATTTTTCTTTTCACAAAAAGAGCAACATATCCTGCGAAGAAGCCTGCAATGACGGCACCTATAAATCCGGCATTTGTTGAGCTGGCAAGGGCACCGCCGATAAAACCAGCCGCAAGACCTGATTTATCTGCAATGGAATAGGCGATAAATCCAGCGAGCAGGACGTTCATTAAGCCAATGCCTGTCCAGCCAACCTGCTCCATTAAATAGGCACCGTGCAGTATGCCGCCAGCATCCTTATAGGTGTTTAAATCTGAAACACCAAACCCTAACCCGACCAATTTTGCTAAACCAACGATAAGTGAAGCACCGATGATTACCGGAAGAATATAAGAAATACCGGTCATGAGATGGCCTTCAATGACTTTTAATTTTGCTTTCATTTTCTTTGCTCCTTTCTATATGGCATTGCTCATGTTTATTGAGATTCAGATTTTTTCTTTTCTACAAGTGCTACGGCTTTGGTGATAATTTGTTCAGCATTTTTTAAGGCACGTCCGATTTCGACACGTACAGTGGGAATGCCTGAGAAGCGTTCTGCATCGTTGATATGCTGATTTGAGGCAATGATACAGAGGTCTGCCTGCTGTGCTTCCTCTGCTGTAATGCCGTTCACCTGTCCCATAATCCCCTGCTGTTCGATTTTGATCTCGTGTCCGAGTTGTTTACCCGCATTTTCTAACGCTTTGGCTGCCATTGGAGTATGAGCTAACCCTGCTGGACATGAAGTGACACCGACAATTTTCATTGTGTAATCCCCTCTTTCAATTGTTGTTCAATGACTTCGTAATAGTAATCAGCTGTTTGACCTGGTTGAATCTTTTCGATAAAAGCAGGTTCCATTAGGCTTGTCGCAATACCTGACAGTAATTTCAGATGTGTGACATTTGCTTCTTCTAGTGGAACAAGCAGTGTAAATAAATAGCTTGTGGGCAAATCATCGAAGCTTCCCCATTCAATGGGTTGTTCAAGTTCTAAAAAAAGAAGTGAAGCCGTTTTTACAGCGGAGCTTTTTGTATGTGGAATGGCGAAGCCTTGTTGAAGTCCTGTTGAGACTTCGTCTTCCCGTTTCAATAAATCCGTTAATAGCCCTGCTTGATTGTTTGTAATCTGAAGGTCTTCAGCTTTCTCGGAAATGTATTGTAAAATCTCATTCTTTGATCGTCCGTTTACTTGTGTGAAAACATGATCTTTTTGGAACAAGCTGATCCCTTCTCTCTTGTTTGTTAAGCGCTTACAAGTTGATTGTAATGTACTTTTCAGCATGGTTAAATAGCATCATTTTCCGTTTGAAACGGCAAAAAGTTTATGAAGCTATCCGTCTTGCTGACTGAATATCTCAAATCCTAGCTTAAAACGAGTTTAATTATATAAAAAACAGATTCTACTAAATGTATTTCTGTGATATTCTTCCAAGGTATCATAAAAGATAAGGGGGTCTTTTCATGTTCAAAAAGCAGGTCAAATCCTGTGTGGTCGTACTCATGGCCGTTATTCTATGTATGGCAGCATTACCTGGATACGAGGCAGCAGCTGCCAGTCATGGAACAAGTGTCAATGAAGCCATTGGGTTAAAAAATGGTGAAGTCATCTCAGGTACATTACAGAATGAAAAGGAAGAGTCATGGTATCAAATCACGCCATCTGCACAAGAAGTGGCAAAACATACTCATATGCAAATTTCTGTGAAAAGTAAACAAGTGCTGTCCGTATCGGTCTATCCAAGTAAGGACAGAGCGATGAAGGATGACACCTATTCAAGATATCGCGTGGACACAGCAAGCGGAGAGACAGAGATCAACTTCCCGCATGCATGGTCAGGTCCCTATTATGTCAAAGTGCTCTATTTAGGGTCAGAGGAAGACAGCCGTGATGAGGAAGAGGATGCGGCATATACAATCGGATATAAAGGAGCTAATCTTCCGCCTTCTGAACCTGTTTTTCCTGAAGAAGATGAGCCTGAAATCATTATTATTGAGAAAAAGTACGGGCGTGAAATTCTTCAATCGATTCGTACAATCGAAGATAAACGATTCAATGAAACAGCAGAAGGTCAAAAGCTTTCACGTCTGCTCCAAAAGACAAAGCCGTTTCTCAAATCAAAGCTCATCAAACATCAAAAAGAGCAGCAAAAGGTTTACAACCATCTGCTCACATTAAAAACACTGCTAAGTGACATAGAGAAAAATGGTGCATTTAGCGGTCATATCGTAACAGAAAAAGAACAGCAGGCGATCGGCTCCCTTTTTGATATGCTCAAAGAAGCAAGTCCGGCATATTTAAAAAAGGAATTAATAGCCGTCAGTCAAAAAATGGGCATCGATCAGCTTGAAGGAAAGTCAGTTGGTTATGTATTAGAGAAACAAAAACTTGTAAAAGAAGAGAAGGTTAAAACGAATAAGATCATTTTTAAATTAAAGGATGACCAAACACTTCAATCTGCGAAAAAGAAAATGAAAAGCTACGGCATCCAAGAAAACCGTGTGACATCACAGTCAGTCAGTCCTTTATTCAAAGGAATGTATGTCTATGATGTGCCAGCAGGGCAAGAATCCGCTGGAAAGACACTAAAAGCAGGCAAAGCGGCGATCAAGAGCACGGCAAGAAAGCTTTCCAGCATGCCGAATGTTGAATTTGCAGAGCCTGTTCAAACCTATCGTGCGCTAAGCAGCGACGCGCAGTATGGTTATCAGTGGCCGCTGAAAAACAGTGCGCAAAACAGCGGGAAAAAAGGCGCTGACGTCAAATTTGAACAAATGAATACACTGATTGGCACAAGCAAAATGAAGCAAACATTAATTGCTGTTGTGGATACAGGTGTAGACAGCCGTTTGACAGATTTAAACGGGACTGTTCGTACAGACTTAGGTGCGAATCTCATTGGACGAAACAAAGATGCGATTGATGACAATGGACACGGTACGCATGTGGCAGGCATCATTGCCGCAAAATCCGATAATCATTACTCAATGGCAGGTCTCAATCAACATACGGGCATCATTCCGGTGAAGGTGCTGGATGCCTATGGCTTTGGCGATACAGAGCATATTGCACTTGGAATCAAGCATGCAGTGGACAAAGGCGCAAAGGTGATCAACATGAGCCTTGGCGGCTACTACAGCAGAGTGATTGAATATGCAATGAATTATGCTGCACAAAGAAATGTACTAGTGGTCGTGGCAAGTGGAAATGATGGCGTACCAGAAATGGGCTACCCTGCCACGTCAAAATACGCAATGGCGGTTGGCGCAAGCAACCGTATGGATATTGCCGCTGAGTTTTCAAGCTATGGCAAAGGACTGAGCATGTCAGCACCAGGGTCGGATATTCCGAGCCTCATGCCTGATGGGAATGTCTCATACCTGAGCGGGACATCAATGGCGACACCATATGTGGCAGCAGCAGCAGGGTTACTGCTTTCTAAAAATCCATCCTTAAAGCCAAATCAAGTGAGAAATCTTTTGCAAAGTACAGCAGATGACATCTCATTTAAATCTATTGATGGAAAAGACGACGTTTTCTATGATGAAAACGAGGAGCCAATTGTCGATCCGAAAATCCCAGGAATTGATTGGATGACAGGACATGGCAGACTGAATGCATTTGCTGCATTAAGTGCTGTCGAATTGAATGCATCAGTGAACAAAGTGGAAGATCAGCATCAAAAGGTGACAGGTAAAGCAAAAGCCGGCGCTGCTATTTCTGTGTATAGAGGCAAAACGCTGCTTGGAAAAGGCACAGCAGGCAAAAAAGGCACCTTTAGTGTGAAGATTAAGCATCAGAACAAAAACAAGGTCCTTCACATTAAAATGTCAAAAGGAAAGGCCGCTACGACGCTCAAAACCGTCGTGAAAAAAGGCAAAGCACCAGCTAAGCCGAAAGTCAGCAAAGTAACCGTCAAAAGTAAAGCGGTCAAAGGGACTGCGGGTGCAGGCTTGACCATTAAAGTGAAAAACAAATCGAAGAAAGTCATCAAAACAGTCAAAACCAATAGCAAGGGTGCATTTTCTGCCCAAATCAAACCACAGAAAGCCAAAACGGTTTTATATGTGACCGCATCAGATGTGAGAAAAAGAGAAAGCAAAGCGGTAAAAGTGGTTGTGAAAAAATAAAAGAAGAACTTCCCTTTCTAAGAAAAGGGAGGTTTTTTTGTTTTTAACTGGAAATATACCAATTAATGTCGATAGTAATATAGTAGGAAAAAAAAGGAGGATTTATCGATGAAAAAAATCATGTTTGCTTTCTTTCTATCATTGCTTCTCGTATTCCCAAGCTTTGCACATGCTGAAGAAACAGGGGCAGTACCAGCATCAGTAGAAGTAACAAGTGTCACAGCAGCCGATAGTGGAATAGTGAATTACGGCTATGGCAGTAAATATCGCGTGGGTTCTTATTATCCAGCTACGTTTAAAGGGACACTTAAAGATGCAAGCGGAAACCTCATGCCTAATCAGCCGATCAAGCTTTATTTTGAAGCAGCCATCAAATCATATGCTCAAACAGCGACAGGCACAACAGACGAGAATGGACAGTTTTCACTGACGTTTCAAGTTCCTGCAGGTGCAGGCTACCAATCATACAATAATGCAGGCTGGTCAACACATTACTACGATATCGTTCCAGTGACGTTCACGTCAAACGACATCAAACTATCTTCAAATGTCACAAGTGTGTACCATTTGGCATATACATCACGTTACTAATCTCATAGAAAAAAAGGATGTCATCAGGTGACATCCTTCAGCGTGTAGACAAACCCTCGCATTCTGTGTCAGGTCTGCGCTCTGGTACTCACGAATGTCAAATTCGCTCCGTTCCAGTGCTCGTCCTTCCTAGACTGCAAAGGTTTTCTATCACGCTGAAAAAAACAAAGGGCTAAAATGAAAATCATTTTAGCCCTTTGTTTTTTGTTAGCAAACCTGCTGGGCGGCAACCGAAAGAGTCGATAAACAAACACTCATTAGCCGTTCTTCCCAGATTCGATCGAGCGTTTAACTTTTAATCTTGAGCTTTGATAGATAAGAACTTTCACACTTGAACTTTGATCCTTGAACGTTCAGCTTTGAGCTTTTATCAAGGATCATCCTAAGATGATCATCAGATGAGGAGGGAATGACCTTTCCCTCGGAGGTGTTTAGTCCTATCGATTTTCGGCTCACTAACAAAATCAATTAATCGATCTGTATTTTCGTTAGTGTATTGCTTTCAGACAAGGAAAAATCAACTTCCATTTGAAAATCTTCAATTTCTTTCGAAAGCTGTTCAATTTTCACTCGAAGACGAAGCGGATCGATGATCACCGCCTCATTTTCAGCTAGAAAAGACTTCACGATCTCTTGGTTGGCGGCCGCTTGTGTCTTTCCATCTTTCCCAAACAAGGTCTCTAAATGCTGATCAAGTCTTATTTTCACATCTTCATTCGTTTGTTCAGCTTTGTCGACCAGCTCTTTGTACACCTGTTTCATTTTCCGTAAATAACGAATATCGTAGTCTATCGACGTCTTTCGTTCAATCGCCTCTGCCACCGTCATACGGACACCCGCCACATCAATCATTGTGGTCGCATTCGATACAACGATGGCTGATTTGATGGCATTCCGGCGTTTGATTAAAGCTCGAATCGATTGATCATCAGCCTTTGCCTTTTTTTCAATCTCTTCTTGATTCTGAAATCCATGCTGTATATGTTTGCCGATCATTAATCCACCAAGTACGGCTTCATCAACGGTTCGGTTGATTCTTTTATCTAACATTTTCAGTTCACTTAATGCTCTTGTAATGGTCATTTCCATATTCACGACAACTCCCTTGGTTCATCCTGAAAATCATAGATTCCTATCATATACCAAAGTGTGCTTCTTTTACTAGCGATATCCTTTTTTGTCAATGAAAAAACCTGATGCTTATACACCAGGTTTTTCTCGTTTTTTCTGAATCCAAGCTGTCACGTAATAGGCAGCATAGCAGAGCGCAATGAAAGGAATGCCGCAGATGAGGGCAATCCGCTGATTTGGATCAAAGGCAATGCCAATGACAGATGCAAGACATAGGAGGAAGGCTGCAATCGGAACTACTGGATAGAGCGGTGTTCGAAAGGATAAATCATGAAGCTGTCCGCCTTCCTGTAAAAATCTTTTCCGAAACATAAACTGTGAGGCAGCAATCCCCATCCATACAACTACAACGGCCAGTCCAGAGATTGACACTAGGACAAGATATACCGTTTCTGGTGCGATCACGCTCGATAGCAAAGAAAGAATACCACCGATCATACTTAAAATGAGTGCATTCAAAGGAATGCCTTTTGACGTCAGCTTCGCCAGTTTTTTAGGAAGTGTCCGTTCTTCAGAAAGCGACCAAAGCATACGAGATGATGCGTATAATCCTGAGTTTGCGGCAGATAAGATCGCGGTCAGGATGACAAAATTCATGAAATCTGCGGCATAAGGAATCCCGATACGATCAAATACCACGACAAATGGGCTTTTGATCACCCCGGCTTCTTCTACTGGAATCAAGCCAGCCAACACAACGATCGTTCCAACGAAAAACAGGACGAGACGCAGGACGGTTGTGCGAATTGCTCTTGGAATGGTCTCGTCAGGATTGACGCTCTCACCCGCAGCAATCCCAATCAATTCTGTACCTGAAAAAGCAAAATTGACAGCAAGCATCGTCATTAAGATCGGTAAAAAGCCGTTTGGAAAAAGTCCGCCTTCCCCAGTGAAATTAGAAAAGAACGGAGCGGCCTCACCGCCCTTTAATGGGATCAAACCAAACATTGCAGCTCCGCCAAGAATAATAAAGAGAATAATAGCCATCACTTTAATACTGGAAAACCAAAACTCTGATTCTGCAAAAAACTTGACTGTAAATGCATTCAGTAAAAAGATGAGAAGAGCAAAAACGCCACTCCACATCCAAACCGAAGTGTCTGGAAACCAGCGCTGCATTAATAGTCCTGCCGCTGTAAATTCCGAACCGAGTGCCACTGTCCATGTCAGCCAGTATAGCCAAGCGACCGTATAGCCTGTACCAGGTCCAATGTATTTTGTTGCATACGTATGAAAAGCCCCTGTGACCGGCATTGCAACAGACAGCTCGCCTAAACAAAGCATCACGAGGTAGACAATTAAAGCCCCGACAAGATAGGCAAGAATGGTCCCCGCAGGTCCGGCCTGATTGATGGTATACCCCGAGCTTAAAAAGAGCCCTGTTCCAATGACACCGCCTAGAGAAAGCATGAACAGGTGCCGGCTCGTCATTTTTCGTTGATATTGTTGTGACTGATCTTTTGCTTGTTCCATGTCTTCCCGCCCTTTTGCTTAAAAGTATGTGTGATGATTCATGATGCTATGATGTGGTTCTTTTTAAGATGTCATTGATATCTTCTGGGGTCGTGCGGCAGCAGCCGCCGATGATATGCGCGCCGTCTTTGTACCATTGATGTGCACATTCCCCAAAAGTAAGATGTGACGTATCTCCGCTCCATACCTTTTCTTCAGGATCATATATTTCACCTGAGTTTGGATAAACCACAATCGGTTTGCTCGTTCCCTTTTTCATTTCTTGAATGAGAGAAGTAATAAATTGCGGCGGCGTACAGTTCACGCCGACAGCAGCGATTTGTTCATAAGGCTCAAGCGCCTGTACACATTCTCGTATGGAATCACCTTCACTAATGTGCAGGCCATCCTTTGCGCTGAATGTGATCCAAGCTGATGTCCCGCTGAATTCATCTTGCAGCAGCTTTGCAATGGCAGTTGCTTCAATCAGACAAGGAATCGTTTCGCATGCAAGAATATCTGCACCCGCTTCTACTAATGCCTGAATTCTTGGTCTGTGAAAATCAATGAGAGCCTGCTCTGAGAGTCCGTAATTTCCTTTATATTCTGAACCATCAGACAAATAAGCGCCGAATGGCCCCACAGATCCAGCGACAAATGGTTTTGTCCGTCCTTCACGACGCGCTTCATCCTGCCAAAAAAGATCGCGTGCCTCTTTCGCTAGAGTGACAGAGCGTTTCATGAGTTTAATCGCTTCTTCTTTTGTATAGCCTTTTTCAGCAAAGCCTTCAATCGTTGTTTGGTAGCTGGCGGTTGTTGCGCAGTCAGCACCTGCTTGGAAGTAGTCCAAGTGTACTTGCTGAATCAATTGTGGCTGTTCAATAAGTATTTTGGCTGACCATAAACGATCGTTTAAGTTACAGCCCTTTCGTTCAAGCTCTGTTGCTAATGCACCGTCTAAAATCAAAGGTGCGTGAGCCTGTAAACGGCTTTGAATAGGATTCATTGGATTCAAACAGCCTCCTTTTTAGATCGGAAATGATGGATATGATATGAGGCAGTAGTTTAAATGACTAAAGTGTTTTTGTCAAGGAGAGGAAAAAGCATCGTAGGGCGGAAAAACCCTGAAAACATGCGGGTTTTGATGCATAAAAATGCAGTCAAAATAATAGAAAACCAAGTCATTGACAGCCTCTAAAAAGAGATATATATTATGGAAAGATTGATTTCAGAAAGCTTCATCAAAAGGCGCCGTCTTTTGATTTTTATGTTGTCCAACGACTGTCTTCTTTCGTGCAGAAAGAGGGTTTTTTATATGCTCAAAAAAGGAGGAAAGAAGAAATTGAAAAAATGTGTAAAAGATATAGCGATGATTCTAGTTGGTTCTTTTTTATTTGCCGCAGCAGTGAACATGTTTGTCATTCCGCTTGAATTTGGTGAAGGCGGCGTCACGGGGCTGTCCATTATTTTTTATTATTTGTTTGAAATAGCACCGTGGCTGACGAACCTTGTATTGAATGCCATCTTATTACTTGTGGGATATAAATACTTGGACAAAAAGACCACGATTTATACGGTGGTTGCCGTTGCAAGTAACTCTCTATTTTTGCACCTGACCACAACATGGGTCGTGAATGTTCATGAATTGATTATTGGAGCGATTTTTGCAGGTATTATCATCGGAATTGGGATTGGTCTTGTGCTCAGAGCCGGTGGAACAACGGCGGGTTCTGCCATTCTCGGAAGAATTGCCAACAAGTATTTAGACTGGAACGTGAGCTATGCCATCTTGTTCTTTGATCTGATCGTTGTATTTGCTTCATACTTTATTATTGGTGCAGAAAAATTAATGTTTACCATTGTGATGCTGTACGTGGCGACAAAGGTGATGGACTTCGTGATAGAAGGACTTAACACGAAAAAGGCAGTGACGATTATTTCTTCATGCAAAGATGATATTGCGGAAGAAATCAATCACACCCTGGACCGAGGCGTAACGATTTTAAACGGACGCGGTCATTATTCAAAGGAATCGAAGGAAATTCTTTACGCGGTCATTCAAAAGCAGGAGCTCATGCGCCTTAAGAAAATTATTAAGAAAATAGATCGAGACGCATTCGTTGTTGTCCATGACGTACGCGATGTGTTCGGAGAAGGATTTGTGAATATATAAAAATGAAAAGTAGACAAAGAGCTAAAAGACCCTAAAACGGGTCTTTTTTTATTCTCTATACCTCTTGTCACACAATACTATGTAATGTATAGTATAAAGAGTTAGGAGTTGTAAACATGAATGCACAATTAAAAAAAGGATTACTGGAATTTTGTGTACTGGCGGTATTAAAGAAAGGCGATTCCTATGGTTATCAAATCATTAAAGATATGTCCCATTGTATTGAGATTTCAGAATCGACATTATATCCGATTTTAAAGCGTTTAGAGCAAAACAATTATGTGGAGACCTATTCCCAGGAACATAACAGTCGATTAAGAAAATACTACCGCATGACAGAAAGCGGGCGGGAGCATATGGCGCAGTTTTTAGAGGAATGGGATCAGGTGATGGCGATTTACGACTTTATTTCTGGAGGACAGGGCAATGAATAAAAAAGAATTTTTGAGCAGCCTAAAGAAGCATCTGCATCTTCTAGGTGACAAAGATAGTGATCGGTTTATCGAATACTACGATGAAATGATTGAGGATTATCAGGAAGATGGCTACAGTGAAGAGGAAGCGGTTCATCAAGTAGGACAGCCTGCTATGATCGCTGAAGGGATTATGAAGGAACAAGGAATTAAAACCGTTCAGGTGCCGACGTTTGGAGAAAAGGCGACGAGACTCTCCATTCTCATTTTAGGCTTTCCGTTATGGGGCAGTATTCTAGCAACAGTCTTCCTGCTGATTCTTTCTGTGTATATGGTGATTTGGTGCATTCCACTCGTGACAGGTGCATTGACGCTTACTGGTCTGCTCGGCGGTTTTTGGAGCATCATTGGTTCTCCATTTATTTTTCAGGACGGTTTGCATGTGGTGGTGACGCAGGTTGGCGTTGGTATTCTTCTATTAGGTGTCGGATTATTAAGTGGCATAGCCACAGCGTATTTGACAAAGCTATTTGTGCAAATGACTATTCAAACCACTAAGGCATTCATGGGAATGTTTAAAAAGAAGGTCGTGAGAGTATGAACGTGAATGATTTAAAAAAGCAATGCATCAAATGGGGGATCATCTTCACCGTTGCCGGAGGAATTGTCATGGCAATTGGTTTTGGAATATCAGGCTTTGATTTAGATGCATATCACAACAATGACGAGAGTAACGTGTTCCGCACCATCAATTGGAGCAAGCCATAATAAATGAAAAAACCCGCTTATGCGGGTCTTTTTTTCGCTCGGGCCACAAAGAAGAAATAACAGCAAAGTGCGCCTAGATCACAAAGCATAATGATTAGACCCATTGGAAAGGCTGTTTGGCTTCCGGCTAGTCCGACAAGAGGGGTCATGCAAGCGCCTAGCAGCATTTGTGCCACACCGATCAGTGCAGCTGCACTTCCTGCATGCGCTCCGTGATGCTGCATCGCAAGAGACGGCGCAGATGTGCCGACAATTCCAACGCTTGAGACAACAAAGAACAGCGGAATCAGAATACCGTACAATCCTGCATCAATTGAGATCATGAAAAATAAAGTGACTCCCCCTAATGCAGCTGTCAGCAATCCAATACGAAGAACTTTCTCTTCACCGATTTTCGCAGCGACTCGGGCAAATACTTGTCCAGCCGTGATAATCCCAAGACTATTTACCGCAAAGGCCGCACTAAATCCTTGTGGAGAAAGGTTAAAAATCTCCTGAAGCACAAACGGTGAACCAGAAATATAGGCAAACATTGCTGCGAAGACAAGACCTTGTGATAGGGCATATCCAACAAAGAGACGATCGCTCGCTAGAATTTTCATCGCACCTAGGATCTGTTTGAAGCCCCCAGTCTGTCTGCGTTCTGCAGGTAAGCTTTCTTTCAATGAAAACATTGATCTTAGGAGCATTAGCGCTCCGAGGATTCCTAGAAGAACAAACACACCCTGCCACGTCGTGAACCGTAACATTTGTCCGCCCACGATAGGCGCGGCTGCCGGAGCAACCCCGTTGACTAACATCAGCAGTGCAAAGAATTTCGTCATTTCTGATCCTTCATAATGATCTCGGACAATGGCTCGTGCAATGACAATGCCAGCTGAACCAGCAAGTCCTTGAATCAATCTAAGAAGAATGAACGTCCAAATCGATGTGACCACTGTACAAAGAAGGGATGCCGCAATAAAGATGATCAACCCAATCATGAGCGGCTTTCTTCTGCCGACTGTATCACTGATTGGACCTGCAATCAGCTGTCCAAGAGCAAGTCCAATCAAACAAGCCATGAGACTTAACTGAGACAGCGCCGTGCTTGCTTCAAAGTCACGGGCGATATTAGGTAAAGCAGGTAAATACATATCCATTGCCAGCGGAGCAAGGGCTGTTAAAGATCCGAGCAATGCGGCAAGGAGAAATCGATTTTTTTTCGATTCTTGGGGATAGGATAAAGAACTCATATGATGACAACACTCCTCGTATACTTCCTCAACACAGCATAATGAATCAAGCGTTCCTTTTCAATGAAAAATTTTCAGAGATGATTCCGTGCAAAATGATTGATCTTTCGAATGAGACTCTTTACATTGAATGAGTAGAGAAAAGAGTAAGGTGATCGCATGCAGTGATTGCATGATACGTATACCCACTAATAGAGAGCAGGAGGTGCTGACATGAAGCAGCAAGAGCTGATTATTCGTCAAGCAGTCAAAGAAGATCATGAGGCCATCACACGCGTGCTGATCAAATCCTATGCACAGTATGAGCCGCAATTTACAGAGGAAGGCTGGCAAAATTATTCTGCCGCGCTTGCAGCAGCTGTAGATAATCCGAACATGGAGCTGATGCTTGTGGCGGAACATGAAGGCAAGGTCGTGGGGACGCTGCAAATGTTCCGTTCATCAGAGCAAGCGTATGACAAACCCGAAATGGGCATTACATCAGCCATCGTCCGGTTTTTAGGAGTAGATCCCGATGTGAGGGGAAAAGGCATTGCAGAATCATTGCTGCGTAAAAGTATTGAACTGACGCAATCATGGGGCGAAAATGTCCTGTATCTTCATACATCTGATAAAATGCAGGCCGCCATTCGCCTATATGAAAGAATGGGCTTTGAGCGTGCGCTTGATAAAGAATTTGTGAACCAAAATGGGACACATGTCAAGAGCTATCAATATGTGATCAAGAAAGAACAGCCGGCAGGTTCATAGTATAACGTGCAGCAAAAGGAAGAGCTTACCTCCATGACAAGCTCTTCCTTTTTTCAATTTACGCCCACAGTGCCAGCGCCCAATAGGATACCACCCACGAGATGAAACCGAACATGACAAAGAGTTTTAACATGCGTTCATAAGGAGACAGCTTTCGTTCTTTCTTCGTTTTCACCAGCCGCCAATAAAGGACATAGCCGCAAATCATGAGGATGATTTGTCCAAGCTGTGTAAAGTTTTCAAGAATCGTGATTCCGTTCATTTCTTTCACCTCATCATAGGGCTTCCATAAGTAAATGAGGCAATCCTTTATTTCTTCAGAAAAAATCGGTGTATACTGGAAAGAAAAGAGATGTTTAGAGGGAGTTGTGACATGTTGTTTTCGCTGCATGTGGATCGTTGGGATGAAGTCATCGAGAGAAAAATCAAATACGATCAGAAAGTTGTGGAACATACCTGTCAGCTGTTAGATGCACAGGGACAGCAGGCTGTGCTGTTTCATAAGATTGAAGACCCGTTTACGATGAGGGCAGGTGCTGGTTTTCTAACCATTCCAAAAGGGAGCTATACGACCGCTTATTATTGGAAGGATCGTCCATATAACATATATTTCTGGAGAGATGATCAAGGGAAGGAACTAGGATCTTATTTTAATATTGTGGGAGATACACAGTTCAACGCCCAGCTGGTCATGTTTGAAGACCTCATTATTGATCTTCTCGTTCTTCCGACTGGTGAAGTCTATGTACTGGATGAAGATGAATTGCCGGAGAGTTTAGCGGATTTTGAGAACGGCGCAGTACGCCGGGCATTAGAAGGCGTGACGTCTTCGATAGAAAAAATTCTCGATCAAGTGAGGGCAGATGCCGAAGGGAAATATCATCACAGCTTGTTTGAGCCGATGTTGAGATAGAAAAAACGATTCCTCGCTGAAAGGAATCGTTTTTTCTGTTAGACCTTAATACGGTTTAATCGTTTTTGTAAATTGGTTTTTGTTTTGGAGGCTTTTAGCTGTTTGACAGCGCTTTGAGCCGCTGCTTTTGTTTTCTTTGTTCGTTTGGCTTCCGCTTTTTTGACCTTTTGTTTAGCGTCCGTCACTTTCTTTTGATAAGCGACTTGTTTTTTGACTTTGTCAAGCCGGTTTTGCAGGCTTGTTTTTTCTTTGCCTTTATTTAGTTTTTTGATGGCCGTTTGAGCACTTTTAATAGCGCCCTGTGTTTTGTTCTTTTCGGCTGTTTTGACCTTTGCACGTGCCGAGCGGATATCAATGGCTGCTTGGACTTTCTTCACCCGTTCTGTGAGTGCTGTTTTTTGCTTGCTTGCAGTGAGCCGGCCAATTCTTGTTTTGGCTTGATTGACATCTGCCTGCTTTTTAGATGTTTCGGCTGTTTTGACAGCACTGGCCGCAGCCTTTAAAAAGGTGGATTGCGGCACATATTGCACGCGGCCATAGCCGAATTGCGGATCCTTCCCTTTTGCACCAAGATCCACTGTATAGCTGCGCAATAAAGTGCGAAGCTGTGCATTTGTTTTCTTCGGATGAAGCTGCTTTAACAGTGCCAGCATTCCTGTGACATGCGGCGTGGCTTGTGATGTCCCCGTTGCATACCAATATTCATTTTTTAAATAAGTGCTGATGACGTTCTCGCCAGGGGCAGAAAATTCAATCCCTTTTCCTGTATTCGAGATAGACGCGAGTTTGTCTTTGGAAGTTGTTGCAGAAACGGCAATGACACTATTGTAAGCGGCAGGGTAGCTAATATAATTCTTTTTCCCATCATTTCCGCTTGCAGCGACTACAAGCAGCCCTTTTTTATAGGCTTCATCTACTGCTGAACGCAAGATGGGGATATTGTCTTCAAAGCCTAAACTTAAATTAATAATGTCCATCTTGTTGGTAATCGCCCAATCGATGCCTCGAAGCAGACTATACAGGTCGCCTTCTCCCTTTTTATCTAACACTTTCACAGCATACAGCTTCACACCGGAAGCCACGCCGACTGTTCCATAATCGTTATTAAGCGCACCAATCGTGCCGGCGACATGTGTGCCATGTCCTTCATCATCTTTATAAGAGGATGTGTAGCTCACGAATGATTTACCGCCGGATACCTTTAAATCCTCGTGTGGGAAAATACCAGTATCTAAAACGGCTACTTTTACATTTTTACCAGTGACGCCTTCTTTTATTGCTTGCTTTATATTTAGTTTTTGCAGATTGTAAGATTTTTGTACCAATGCATCTTGATTAGTAGCAGCGGCTGTTTTCTTCATAGTAGAAGCCGCGAGTTTAACCTTTACGTTTTTTGAGACGTAAGCGATGTTTGGGTCTTTTTTGAGTGAGGTGACCGCTTGTTCATCTGCTGTCACAGCGACAGCGGGAAGATGTATGTACTGTGCGTTCACTTTCTCACTTTCCTTAATAGCTGTTTGTTTTCCTTTTTGATTTTTATAGACGATGATGACATCTGTTTCTTTTGGCGGTGCAGCTGCCTGCGAATGGAAGGGCAAAGCAGTTGTCAACGCAAGAAGAAACGCAATGACGATAAGTAATTTCTTTTTCAATGCGTGGCTCCTCTCATCCGATGACCTCGGTCTTTTTTTCTCTATTATATCGGAGAAAGCAGAGGGATGGGATAGTAGAATTGTCGTCTTGTTCAGAAAGTTATTTTTACAAGTAACCTGAAATTGAAATTCATAGAATTCTAGTAGACAATAGAGACATCATGATAAGAGAAAGAAGGACATGCTGATGAACGTAAAAGAGTATATGACGTATGATGCGACTGGCTTGGCAGCACTTGTGCGGAATAAGCAGGTAACGCCCGAGGAGCTTATGCAGGCGGCATTTGATAGATTGAATGAGGTCAATCCAGAACTAAACGCTGTGATACGGACAAGACAAGAACAAGTTTTAAAAGACATCAAGGTGTTACATGAGTATCAGCCATTTGCGGGCGTTCCGTTTGTGCTGAAAAATATATCGCAAGGGATTCAAAATGAACCGCTGACAGCAGGAGCTTTGCTGTTAAAGGATGTAAAAGCAAATTCGGATTCGCACTTTGTTGATCGGTTGAAGCAGGCTGGTTTTCTCATGATCGGACATACAAATACACCGGAATTCGGTTTAAGAAATGTGACGGAGCCTGCGTTACATGGGCCAACGAGAAATTCTTGGAATACGGACTATTCTCCAGGCGGCTCAAGCGGCGGGACAGCAGCAGCTGTTGCAAGCGGCATTGTACCTGCTGGCGGAGCAAGTGATGGCGGTGGTTCCATCCGGATTCCAGCATCCTTTACCGGTTTGTTCGGCCTTAAGCCTACGCGGGGAAGAACGCCAGTAGGCCCAGGCGCAGGAAGGCAGTGGCAAGGGGCTTCCATTGACTTTACACTCACAAAAACAGTGCGGGACAGTGCAGCCCTTCTTGATCTTCTTCAAGTCATTCAGCCTGAAGCTGCTTTCCAAACCCCATTATACGATGGCAGTTACCAAGAGGATCTGGTGAAACGTACATCTTCTATGCGAATTGCTTACAGCGTAGAATCTCCAGTTGGCACGAAGGTCAGTGAGGAGGCGAAGCAGGCGGTTCAGCAAACAGTGAAATGGCTGAGTGAGCAAGGTCATCAAGTAGAGGAAGCCAAGCCGGAAATTGATGGGATTCATCTCATGCAGCAATATTACGTGATGAACAGCGGAGAAATGTCTGCGTTATTCACCTCCTTGGCTCGTTCGTTAGGGCGTCCAGTAAAGCCGGAGGAAACGGACATCGTGGCATGGGTGCTGGCGGAGGCTGGCAAGAATGTGACCGCTGCTGCTTATACAGAAAGTCTTGATGCGTGGGATCGGGCTGCTGCACAAATGGCATCATTTCATCAAACCTACGATCTCTATGTGACACCAGCTACTGCCTATTCAGCTCCAAAGGTTGGTGAGCTTATGCATTCAGATCAGGAAACAGCCGCACTTTTACGTGTGTCATCTCTTTCCATGCAAGCACAGCAGGATCTCATTTATGACATGTTCCTCAAGAGCTTGACCTACACCCCATTTACACAGCTTGCCAACTTAACAGGTCAGCCATCAATGAGTGTTCCTGTTCATCTCACTAGCGCGGGCATGCCTTTAGGGGTACAGGTAACAGCGCCTAAAGGAAAAGAGGACTGGCTGCTCAGGCTTGCGGCGGAAATGGAGACATCCTCGATTTGGAAAGGAACTAGTCAATTAAATCGATAACCATGAAAAGCGACTTTGGTCTATGGGGGGAAAAGAGTGTCACACGTGAGTACGAAGGACAAAATCATTCAAACGGCAGCACTTCTTTTACGTAAACAGGGATACCATGCGACAGGATTGAATCAAATTATCAGAGAGAGCGGCACACCTAAAGGCTCTCTTTATTATTACTTTCCAAATGGAAAAGAAGAGCTGGCCATTGCATCTGTTGAATACATTAGTCAAAAGGTCATCAATCAAATTGAAGAAGGCTTTGCCTATTCGGATGACCCATATATCGCCATCGATCGTTTTATGACAAAGATCATTCGAGGATTTATGGAGAAAGAAAGTGAAAGAGGAATTCCAATTGTCTTGCTTGCGGCAGAGTCCAAGCCTGAAAACGCGCAGCTTCATGCTGCATGCAAACAAGAAATGATCCGCTGGCAGGAGCTTGTAAAAGAAAAGCTAATGAACAGCGGGTATGAAGAAAACAAAGCGGATGAGCTGGCTTCTCTCCTTCACTCAATGGTCATCGGGGGGTTATCGATGACCACTGCACTCAAACAAACGACCCCTTTAGAACACGTAAAAAGTTACCTTAGACACTTATTTATGCGAGAAGAGTAAAATCTCTCGCATATTGTCTATCTATTATATCAATTGGTCTATATAATATAGATAGTCAATTTGTCATGAGGAGTGATGGGATGTCGGAGCAACCGCAATCGATGAAGCAATCCGAAGGTACCTCTTTTTATACCGTGTCTGGTTCCGGAAAGCTGTATGGGCTGGAGAATCAGCTTGTTCATATGCTGGCAGAAGCAAATCAAACGAATCAGCTGTTTGAGCTTGCCTTAATCACAGGTGGGAAAGGAGCATATTTCCCGCTGCACTGTCATGAGCACTTATTTGAAACCATTTTTGTGCTGGAAGGAAAGCTTGAAGTGATGCTGGACGGTAAAAAATACATGGTCACAGCCTTTGATTATATTCATATCCCGCCCAAAACGATTCATGGCTACAGAATGCATAGTCATAAAACAAGATTTATTTCATATACGCTGGGCGGAAAAATGACAGATGTCTATCAGCAAATTGGGAAAAGGCTTTTTCAGAATGAATGGTCTATGATTCATCATGCTTTCGATGCAGCCAGTTTTCAGCAGGCTGAAAAAGAAAGCGATATCATCCTGATGCATGGAATCAGAGAACTGTCTAATACAACGAGGCCCTCCGTTTTATTTCATAGTCAGCTCCCTCACGAGGTACAGCCTTATGTATTAGAGGCTGGTGAAGGGAAGCAATACATCATTGATGGTCAGATTCATGAGCTGATTGCCACAGTAGAAACAACAGGAGGCGGATTCAGTCATTTTGTGGTTGAAGGAGCGAAGGAGAAATATTTCCCGCCGCATTATCATCAAGTTCATACAGAAGCAATCTATTGTGTTGAAGGGAAGATGAACCTTCAATTGAATGGAGAGGATATTTGCTTGATGCCTGGTGACTTTGCCTATATCCCGCCGGATACGATCCACTCTTATGAATTTGTGTCTCATTCAAATAAAATGTTGGTTTTGCTGCTTCCAGGAGAAATTGAGCAGGTGTATGAGCAGTTTGAAGAATCTCCAAGCCCAAGTATATGCCCCTATTTTATTCAAGAAGGGAATTTCATGTTCAATCGGGAGACTTCAACTCAATATGATTTGTTTTTTGTCGAAAAGGAATAAGTGTGTAACGCGTTACACGACATCATGAGTCTGTCGAAACAATCGACAGGCTTTTTTTGTTTTTTGCCTCCTCCACATAAATTTCTCATTTGATGAATGAACCATTCATTCAAGGTGAAGCTATGTAAAGATGACTTGAGCTAAAGGAGGAAATCCATGTGAGAGCTGTTACTTATCAAGGGAAAAATAGCATTGCAGTGAAGAAAGTAGATGCACCGTCGATTCAAGATCGGGAAGATGTGATCATACGTATTACATCAACAGCAATTTGTGGATCAGATTTACATTTGTATCAGGGGAATTTCCCCCTTCCAATCGGCTATGTGATTGGGCATGAACCAATGGGGATTGTGGAGGAAGTTGGCCCGGATGTCACAGCCGTAAAAAAGGGAGACCGTGTCGTCATTCCATTTACAGTTGCATGTGGTAAATGCCAATATTGCGATCATCACTTAGAAAGCCAATGTGACAACTCAAACCCGCACTACGATTCGGGTGGACTTTTTGGCTATAGTGAGAAATATGGGAATTACCCCGGAGGACAGGCAGAGTATTTACGCGTACCTTTTGGCAACTATACACCGTTTAAGATTCCAGAGGATTGTGAGCTGGAGGATGAACAATTGCTGTTCTTATCAGATGTCCTGCCAACCGCCTATTGGAGTGTAGAGCACGCAGGTGTGAAAAAAGGCGATACGGTCATTGTGCTAGGCTGCGGACCTGTTGGGTTAATGGCGCAGCAATTTGCTTGGCAAAAAGGAGCAGAACGTGTGATTGCCGTCGATTACATTGATTACCGCCTGCGGCATGCAAAACGAATGAGCGGCGTTGAGGTCTTTGACTTTACAGAAGATCCCGACATGGGAGAAACGTTAAAGGAGCTTACCAAGGGCGGGGCCGATGTTGTGATTGATTGTGTGGGAATGGACGGGAAGAAGTCGCCGCTTGAAAAAATTGAGCAAAAGCTCAAACTCCAAGGCGGAACGATTGGACCCATTCAAATTGCCACAAAAGCCGTTCGCAAATGTGGAACAGTGCAGATGACGGGTGTGTACGGCGGCCTGTACAACATGTTTCCATTAGGCGCTTTTTTCGCAAGAAACGTCACCCTGAAAATGGGCCAAGCCCCGGCGAGAGGATACATGTCAAAGCTCTATCAAAAAGTGACAAGCGGTGAAATTGATCCCAGAGCCATTATCACTCACAAATTACCATTAGATGAAGCAGCTCATGCGTACCACATCTTCAATGACAAACAGGATGATTGTATAAAGGTCGTTTTAAAGCCATAAAAAAGAAGGCTTAGGAGTATTCCTAAGCCTTTAATGTGTGCTCGTCCATCATTTTTTCGATTAATTCAAAAAATGTTTTTTTATCTTCCTCTGAAAGGTGGTTGAACAATTGATTCACAAGCAGCTGGCGATTGTCGATCATTTGTTTAGCAATTTGTTCACCCGATTCAGAGAGTTCGATCCACACAGTACGGCGGTCATTATTATTTCGAGAGCGGATGATCAGCCCTTCGTCTTCTAAGTGATTGAGAGCGGTTGTTGTTGCAGAGGGAGATAATGAAACTTCCTGCAGAATATTTTTCACAGTACATGATTGATGGCGGTAGATGATACGTAAAATAAACCCTTTAACATTCGTGACGTTTTTCGGAATATTTTCTTCATCTATTTGTTTCGTCGCCTTTAAATACTTTGTCAGTGCATGGTCTAACAAACTTGCCTCTAGCTCGAAATGTTGCATTCTCCATACCTCTTTTCCTATTGCATTCGCATTTCCGATCAATTACTAGGTCTATCTTATCATAATAATCAACATGATTTAAACCAAAATGGAAGACGGCTATAAAATTACCTATATTATCAATTAATATAAAGAACAATTCCAAAATGAAATGATTTTACTTTCAGCTGTTTTTATTTTAGAATGTGAATGAGATAAAATCTGCCAACCCAATTCGCTGGAAATTGGCTATTGGAAATCAAACGTTTGGAGATGAAGATATTGAATACTTTACAGGCATTACTAAACGACAGAATGGAACGCTCTTCACAAATTGAGGCGGTAACTGGCGGAGGGGTGTCTTATACATTTGAAGAATATGCAAAACGCATCGACCAGCTTGCTCATTACTTAAATCAAAAAGGAATTCGAAAAGGTGACCGCGTTTGCTTTATTTGTCAAAACCATCATCACTTTTCAACGATTATGCTGGCAGCCATTAAAGCAGGTGCAGTCGCAGTTCCGCTTAGCTGGCAGCTTACTTCTTTTGAGCTGGAAGGTATTTTGAAAAAAGCAGAGCCAAAGGCTTTATTTTTTGACCGAGAATTCCGTGATGTGATTGCTGCGGTGAATGTGTCTTTAGACAACTGCCTCATGGTGGAATCTGGTGTGAATGCGAAAACAACGCAGCTGTTTGAAGACATATTGGCTTCAAACGATGGCAGTGATCTTGCGGAAGAGGTATCAGAAGAGGATCTAGCGATGATCTTATTTACCTCTGGGACAACGGGGAATCCAAAAGGCTGTATGGTCGGACATGGACGAATCTATCAATTTTTAACAAGACGCGGGAATCGAGGATTTGATTTGAAAGGGAAACGGTACTTGGCGAGTCACCCTCTGTATCATATGAGTTCAATTAATCACCTGATCGCCGCTGCGATTGAAGGGTATACGCTTGTTTTCTTACATGATGCAACACCGAAGCGCATTTTAGAAACAATTGAAAAAGAAAGAATTACGTTCATGATGGCTTTCCCATCAGCTTATACGTACATGCTGGAAGAAATGAAACGCGGTTCGTATGATCTTTCATCTTTTGAAATTGCGATTTCTGGCGGTACGAAGGTGCCGGTCCGTTTGATTAAGGACTACAAAGAAGCAGGCATTCAGATGATGCATGGCTACGGAAGCACGGAAGCATGGGTTGTCAGTGCTTGGCATCCTGCGATGGGCGAGGATAAAATGGGCTCTGCTGGTAAAGTGGATCCAGATGTAGAAGTGAAAATCGTTCATCCTGAGACTGAGGAAACACTGCCAGCTGGAGAAATTGGCGAAGTCGTCATGAGAAGCCCATTTTATTTCTTAGGCTATTATCACCAGCCTGACGCTACGGCGAAGGTGCTCAAAGACGGCTGGTTCCATATGGGAGATGCAGGCTATCTAGATGAAGACGGGTTTCTATTTATCACAGGCAGATACAAAGATGTGATTTTATACGGTGGAGATAATATCTATCCTGATCAAGTAGAAGAAGTCATTGAACAAATTCCAGGTGTGATTGAATCAGCTGTCATCGGGGTGCCGGACGAATTATATGGTGAAGTGCCAAGTGCGTATATCGTAAAAGACGAATCCGCCGATTTCTGCGAAGAAGATGTGGTGAACTATTGTCAGGAACGTTTGGCAGATTACAAAGTGCCATCCATTCATTTCATCAGTGATCTGCCAAAAAACAAACTTGGTAAAATTATGAAGAAAGATTTACGTGAATTGGTTGTGAATGCTTAGTACCTATTCTGCTATAATGAAATTTGAATGATTTTTTGTTTTTCTAACGTTTTGGAGGGAAAGGGTTTGCGACATATTCTTCGTAAGAAACACGTTCACGATTTGTTGGAACAGAGCAGACAGCAAAAGGTAAAGAAAACACTGGGCGGGCTCGATCTCACGCTTCTTGGTATAGGGGCAGTGATTGGCACAGGGGTTATGGTGTTAACTGGTATAACAGCGGCTAAGGATGCAGGACCGGCTGTTATTTTCTCCTTTGCGATTGCAGCTATTGTGTGCAGTTTGGCAGCACTTTGTTATGCAGAAATGGCTTCAGCGCTTCCTGTATTCGGCAGTGCGTACATTTATTCATATACGACCATGGGCGAGCTTGTAGGCCATTTGATGGGCTGGACCTTATTGTCTGTTTATATGCTGACTGCTTCAGCTGTCGCCAGCGGCTGGTCGAGTTATTTCAACAGCCTGCTTGAGGGATTTGGAATTTCGATTCCGCATCAATTTTTAGCGGGGCCGGAGCAAGGCGGATATATGAATCTGCCGGCGATTATCATTGCTTTACTGATTGCGTGGATCTTATCTAGAGGAACGAAGGAAAGTAAAAAATTTAATAATATCATGGTGTTTGTGAAACTCGGTATTATTGTTCTTTTCATTGTAGTAGGCGGCTTTTATGTACAGCCATCCAATTGGCAGCCGTTTATGCCGTTTGGCGCAGAAGGTGTCATTGCCGGTGCTGCTGCTGTATTTTTTGCCTTTTTAGGGTTTGATGCAATTTCTGCTTCAGCAGAAGAGGTGAAAAATCCGCAGCGGAACCTGCCAATTGGGATCATAGGTTCATTACTTATTTGTACGATCATTTACATTGTCGTTTGTTTGGTCATGACAGGCATGGTGCACTATACACAGCTGAATGTCACAGAGGCTATGTCCTATGTCCTGCAAAGTGTACATCAAAATAGTGTGGCTGGTATTATTTCTGTTGGTGCGGTCATTGGATTGATGGCTGTGATTTTCGCCAATAATTATGCAGCAACTCGAATTGCCTATGCGATGGGCCGAGACGGACTTTTGCCTAAAGTGTTTTCAAAAACAAACAAAAGCGATACGCCTGTTGCTAGCATATGGATGATTGGCGGAATGACAGCTGTTATTTCAGGCTTTATTGATTTGAAGGATCTGTCCAACTTAGCGAATATCGGTGCGTTATTAACGTTTGCCATGGTCAGTTTATCTGTGCTTATTTTGAGAAAAACACATCAGCAGCTTGAGAGGGGCTTCAGGGTTCCTTTTGTGCCGGTTTTGCCGATTATATCAATGGGCTGCTGCTTGTTCCTTATGCTCAACTTACCAGGCCGGACATGGCTTTACTTTGGGGTTTGGCTGTTAATCGGTGTCGTCATGTATGCAGCGTATTCAAACAAACATAGTGAATTAGCGAAATCTTCATGAGAAAAAGGTGCAAATCCGTTGACGATTTGTGCCTTTTTTCATACGATTTGGGATAAGCTATAAAAGAGATGATGAACGGAACAAGAGGAGGATGAGGGATATGATTAGTGTTAGTCCTTATATTGTTGTAGAAGATGTGAAAGAATCTCTTCAATATTATCAAGGGATTTTTGGTGGGGATATTCATATCTTAAATGAACATCAAGACCGTGTCCTGCATGCTGAATTGCATCTTGGGGAATCACTGCTTCATTTTTCAGATACATTTGGACGCACGCCAAAGCCAGAGAATCTCAGATTGATCATGCAGTTTGACAATGAAGAAGAACTAAAGGCTGTCTATGAAGCGCTGGAAGCTGATGGAGATGTACTGGTCGAATTACAGGATACCTTCTTTGGCGCACTTCACGGACAAGTACAGGACCGGAAAAATGGGTTGATCTGGGTTCTGAATTATATGAAATAGACGAAGACCTTCACGAGTGTGAAGTTTCAGCGTGTAGACAAACCCTCGCATTCGGTGTCAGGTCTGCGCTCCGGTGCTCACGAATGTCAAATTCGCTCCGCTCCGATGCTCGTCCTTCCTAGACTTCAAAGGTTTTCTATCACGCTGAAAAGAAGACAAAAGGCTAAAATCAAGATCATTTTAGCCCTTTGTCAACAATCTGTACCTTCACGAGTGTGAAGGTTTTTTTGTGAGTGTTTTTATTTTCTGAAAAATGGAAAATATGCTATGTTGGAAGAATAAAAGGACAAGGAGAAGGGTGGCAAAGGAATGGAACAAATTGAGTTTCAATCAATCCAAACAAATGGTGTAACACTTCATACAGCAATGGCTGGACCAGAAAATGGCCCGCTGCTTGTGCTGCTCCACGGGTTTCCTGAGTTTTGGTACGGCTGGAAAAATCAAATCATCCCCTTGGCTGAGGCAGGCTATCGTGTTGTTGTTCCTGATCAAAGAGGCTACCATCTAAGTGACAAGCCAGAAGGAGTCGAATCCTACGTATTAGATAAACTGAGAGATGATATTGTGGGTTTGATCAAGACGCTGAGCCCGAACCAAAAGGCGATTGTCGGCGGACATGACTGGGGCGGAGCTGTTGCTTGGCATTTGGCTTCAACCCGTTCTCAATATGTCGAGAAATTAATCATTGTCAATATGCCGCATCCGCGGGTGATGATGAAGGTTCTTCCTTTTTATCCGCCGCAGTGGAAGAAAAGCTCCTATATCGCTTTTTTTCAGCTTCCGAATGCTCCAGAGGCAGCACTTCAAGAAAATCATTTTCAAAAGCTGGATGAAGCCATTGGGCTGACGGCAAGACCGCATTTGTTCACGAAGGAAGATGTCTCAAGCTACAAGCTCGCTTGGACGCAGCCAGGCGCCTTGACCTCAATGCTGAATTGGTATCGAGCCATCAAAAAAGGCGGCTTTGAAAAGCCAATTTCCAAACGAATTCTCGTTCCTGTTCGCATGATCTGGGGGATGGAGGACAAATTTTTAAGCAGAAAGCTGGCGAAGGAAACGATAAAGATCTGTCCAAATGGCCAGCTGATCTTTGTCGATGATGCCTCTCATTGGATCAATCATGAGAAACCAGAGGTTGTCAACAAACTCATACTTGAATTTTTGACATAAAGAAAAAAGCTCTGATCAGTTGGGGACTGACCCCCGTTTTTGAGACAGGGATCAAAACACCTTTATACAGCCAATTGCCGATAGTTGATCGGTGATTGGTTGTTTAGTTTTGTTTGAATACGAATGTTGTTATAATAATAAATGTATTCTTTGACAGTGCGTTCTACAATGTTGGTTGTAGTTCGATCAATGCTGTTAAGATAGAACGTTTCAGACTTTAGCGAGGAATGAAACGATTCGATGGAGGCATTATCAGCGGGCGTCCCTTTACGGGACATGCTCATGGTAATGCCTTTTATATGAACAGCTTTCTGATACTCGTAAGATGTATACACAGAACCTTGGTCGCTATGTAACACACAGTTTTCAGGCAGTGCTGGGAGCTGATCAAGTGTGTTTAAAATAAAGTCTGTGTCCTGCTTATCACCAATCGTAAACGCAATTACTTCTCCATTATATAAATCCAATATACTGGAAAGGTACAATTGTTTCTGTCCATAAGGCAAATACGTGATGTCCGTTACTAGTTTTTCAAGAGGGCGATCAGATTGAAAGTTCCGATCCAGTATATTACCGGCCACGGCATAGGGCTGCCCATTCTTCTTACGCTTTTTCATTTTAACCCGGCACTGCCACTGGTTTTTCTGCATGATACGTTGAACAGTTTTATGGTTAATATGCATCCTCATTTTTAGTATGGCTGTGATTTTTCGATATCCATATCGATACTTGTGCTCTCGGCACAACGTGCCGATTTGTTCCTCTAGTTGTTTTTTAGAATGATTCTGAGTCAGATCTTTTTTCCATCTATAGTACGAAGCGCGTGAGACGCCTAAATGGACACAGATGTCCTGTACTGTCATTGTTTTGCACAATTCTTCTACCAGTTTGATTGACGTTTCCTTATCAACTTCCTTTCCAATTCGTTGTACTTTTTTAAAACTTCATTCTGTTGACTCAGATAGCGATTTTCTGCCTGCAGTCTCTCTAATTCGGAAGAGTACTCGGGACCCTTTCTATGGGTATATTGTTTTCCAACAGGCTGTTCGAACCGGTGTGTATCCCCAGCCTTATGCCACCTCACCCATGTCTGAACCTGCGTTTTATTTTTGATATTCAATTCCCGCAAAATCTCTTTCATTGATACGCCTGCCAATCTCATTTCTACAGCCTTCTGTTTGACTTCAACCGGATAACTCACTCTTGTCCCCATAGAAAAAACACCTCCATGTTTTATTTCGGATTACAACGATCCGTTTTCAAACTTGAAGGTGTTTTTTATTTGTCTCATCTTATGGGGTCAGTCCCCCCGTTGACCAGAGCTTTTTTGATTTATCCGATTTGATTCTTTTTCAATGCAGCAGGTTCGTCGTCCCAGCATTCAATTTTCTCATTGTTTGGAACGGCATTTTTATAGAAAACAGGATCTTTGCCTTCTTTTTTCTGTCTCGTGTAGTCCTTCAGTGCTGCGAAGGCGACCTTAGACAGCATGGTAATGGCGATGAGGTTGACGATGACCATGAGTCCCATGAAGAGATCGGCTAGACCCCAAACGAGAGGAACAGTGGCAACCGCACCGAACAGAACCATTCCAATAACGGCAATTCGATAGATGTTAAGCCAAATTTTGTTCGCTCCAAGGAATTCAATGTTCGTTTCCCCATAGTAATAGTTACCGATCAATGTACTAAACGCGAATAGGAAAATCATGATGGCAAGGAAGCCAGAGGCCCATGGTCCAATATGCTGACTAAGAGAAGCCTGTGTTAATTCAATCCCTTGCAGGTTTGTTGTTTTATACGCATCAG
The DNA here is from genome assembly GCF_038628485.1 of Bacillus sp. FSL M7-0003. Classification (NCBI taxonomy): domain Bacteria; kingdom Bacillati; phylum Bacillota; class Bacilli; order Caryophanales; family Bacillaceae; genus Bacillus; species Bacillus sp. FSL M7-0003. Next base: position 284,292 of record NZ_CP152024.1, read on the forward strand.
AAAACAGAACAAGGAAGGCTGTGCTTGTACAAATAATTAACGTATCTGTTAACACGCCGAATGCTTGGATTAATCCTTGTTTAACAGGGTGGCTTGTGACAGCCGTTGCTGCTGCGTTAGGTGCACTACCCATACCGGCTTCATTTGAGAAGAGACCGCGTTTAATCCCTTGTAATAAGGCACCGCCTAGCGTACCGCCAGCAAACTGTTCAAACCCGAAGGCGTGTTTCACAATCGTGCTGATGACACCAGGAAGTTCCGTGATATTTGTGACAATAACAAAGAACGCAATTCCGATGTAAGCAACCGCAAGCACAACGACAATGTATTCAGAAGCCTTTGCGATCGCTTGGATTCCTTTGAAAATGATCGCTGCAAAAATGACAGCCATCACAATACCGACGGTTAAACGGTCTAAACCGAAGGAGTTTTTAAAAGCGACAGTGATCGTATTTGATTGAACCGCATTAAAGACGATTCCAAAAGAAATCGTAATCAGGATCGCAAATAAAATCCCCATCCAGCGCTTGTTTAACCCTTTTTCCATGTAATAAGCAGGTCCACCGCGGAAACCTGTTTTGTCTTTTACTTTATATACTTGAGCTAGTGTACTTTCAACGAAACTTGAAGCAGATCCGATAATGGCTACGATCCACATCCAAAAGATGGCACCAGGGCCGCCAATGGCAATAGCGATAGCAATCCCTGTGATATTCCCTGTCCCTACACGTGCTGCCATACTGATGGCAAATGCTTGGAACGGTGATATTCCCTCTTTTTCTTTTCTTCCTTCCTTCAGGACACGCAGCATTTCTTTGATCATTCTCACTTGCAGGAAGCGTGTTCTATATGTGAAGTACACCCCAACACCAAGTAACAGAGCAATCACAATATAAGTCCAAATAAAATCATTTGTATGTGTTAAATAAGATAGCAAAGCTTTTTCGTTCATAACATCACCTCTTCGAATTCATCACTGTTCTTTTTAAAAAATACTGAGATCCCACTCTTTGGCGAGCTTTTTCAGCATCATGACACCGGTAATACTATTTCCGCAATCGTCAATGGCAGGACCGTAAATGCCAATTCCACAGCCTGTCTGAAACGGGAACTCTCTTCTTGCGCTTGGCGGAACGCAAGCCATAATTCCTCCAGAAACACCACTTTTGGCTGGAACGCCTACAAAAGCAGCAAAATTCCCAGACGCATTATACATGCCGCATGTCAGCATCAATGCTTTTGTTAGTCTGGCGATATCCTTTGGGATGACTTGGACTTGTTTAAAGGGATGGTAGCCATCACTTGATATAATCAGTCCAATCAAGGCGATGTCCTCTGTTGTGACCTCAATGGAACATTGCTTTAAATACACTTCTAACGTGTCCTCGACATCCGATTCTAAATAATTGGTTTCCTTTAAATAATAAGCAAGTGCCCGATTTCGGTGCGCAGTTGCCCATTCTGATTGATAAACCTCTTCATTAACAGAAGGACGCTTACCTATTAAGTTTTCGATTAAATCGAAAATATATGCTAGCTTTTCTGTAGAAGTCTTTCCGGGAAGGATGGAGGATACGGTAATAGCTCCAGCATTAATCATTGGATTAAAGGGCTTCCCTGGTTTATGCATCTCAAGACGGTAGATGGAATTAAAAGCATCACCAGTTGGCTCTACATCTACCCGATCCAAGACGTAAGGTACGCCTCTTCCTAAACAGGCAGCTATAAAGCTGATGACTTTTGAGATACTTTGCAGGGTAAAGGGAACGTCCCAATCACCATATCGTACAGATGATCCATCTGGGCCTATCACGCTGATACCAAGTTGAGAGGAATTCACTTTTCCAAGTGCTGGAATGTAGCCAGCATTCTGCCCGTTTGTGTAATACGGACGTATTTCTTCTGCCCATTGATCAACAGAAGACTGGCATGCGTGTTGTGTATTTTTAGAAATTGCTGTTTTCATACGATTCCTCCAATCAAAAATCAAAAAGTACCCTATTGAATTGGCGGATGACAAAAAATGCGATCAAATAGGCACGAAAACATGTTACACATCTTCAAAGAACTTGTCATGCGCTGCTTGCACCACTCCTTTACACCTAAATATATGTACAAATGAAGGCATTGTCGGCGGAAAAACAAAAAGGGTTTTTAGTGAAAATTAAGAAAACGCTTACATATAGTTTCACTAAAATTATTCATTCAATTTATCTTGGAAACTACACAATCTGACGTAAATCTACAGAAAAACTTACAAATAAAAATCAGTCTGTCGATGATTGTCTAAACAATTCCTATTATTGTCGTCAATGATCAAAACAGTGAATAGCTGAAAGGTCACCTTGCTGTCCCGGAGAATAGTCATAAAAACGGATTTTGAGGATAAAAGGAGCAGTGAAAATTATTTTTTTGTACATTGTGGAGAAAAGAGTCTCCTTGTATACTGTGGCTATGCAAACAGGGGAAGGGATGTCAGTCATTTGAGTTTAAATCAGCTTGTCAAAAAGGACGCATTCATTTTAATTTTTATGATAGTCATTGTGCCGCTTGCAGGAGAGCTGAAGTTTTATCCTGTGAATGAGACGTTTCGCATCAGCTTTGGCGCACCTGCGTTTTTCTTTTGCTTATTACTCTTAAGAAAATCTAGACCGCTATTGCCGGGATTTTTAACAGGCGCAGCCATTGTGCTTTTTCGGGTAGGTTTAGATTTGATTCAGCAGAATGCTGATCTGGCTTCATCATTTTATCAGCAATTCCCAAGCTTCTTTTTCTATTTCACTTATGCTTTCCTGTTTTTTGCCGTCCGTACGGGACGCTTTAAACAGCGCTCTATTTTCATTGGGATCATCGGTCTGATGATCGAATTAGTTGCTGATTTTGTCGAGCTGTTTGTACAATTTCTAGTGTTTGATACAACGATGACCTTATCAAAGCTGAGCGATATGTTCCTCATTGCGTTTGCTCATAGCTTTGTGGTGATCAGTTTTTTTAATATGATGAAGCTGTATGAGGCTCAATCAAGAGAAAAGCAGATCATGAAACAAAATGAGCATATGATGATGGTCATTTCGAATTTATATGAAGAAACGGTGCATTTAAAGAAAACGTTAAAACATACAGAGCATATTACACAGGAATCATACCGGCTTTATCGTCTGCTGCATGAACACGAAGCAGGGAAAAAAGTGAGTCAGGAGCTGTTAAAGCTCGCAGGAGAAATTCATGAAGTGAAAAAGGACAATCAGCGTATTTATGCTGGGCTTTCAAAGCTGATTTCGAAGGAAAATATGCAAGACTATATGAAGGCGGAGGAGCTTGTTCAAATTGTGATCCGCATTCAAGAGAAGTATGCTTTATCTCTTGGGAAAAACATCTCCTTTACATCTGATATAAGGGGCATTCATCTGCATGATTATCATGTGTTTATTTTCTTATCGCTGATTAATAATTTAATGGCCAATGCAGTCGAAGCAATAAAAGATACCGGGATGATCTCACTCGAATTGAAAGGAAGTCATGATAAAATAGAGATTCGGATTGAAGATGACGGACCAGGGATTCCTATAAAAATGAGAGAGATTGTGTTTGATCCAGGGTATACCTCCAAATTTGATGCATTTGGAACACCGTCTACAGGAATTGGCTTATCCTATGTGAGAGAGCTGGTTCAAGAGCTTGGCGGTCAGATTCAAATCGAACCAAAAGAAACAAAAGGTACAGCTTTTCTGCTTGTCCTTCCTATACAAAATTTAATACAGAGAGGGTGAGTGTATGCGATTCTTCATTGCAGATGATGATCGTGCAATACGCTCGATTTTAGGTCAAATCATAGAGGATGAGGATTTGGGAGAGGTCGTAGATGAAGCGGGTGACGGAGTTGGATTAGAGGCACATTCCCTGAACCTCAAGAAAGTAGACATCCTTTTGATTGATCTTTTAATGCCTGCTAGAGATGGCATTCAAACCATCCGCCATATCCACCCTGAATTTAAAGGCAAGGTCATTATGATTTCCCAAGTAGAGGCGAAAGAGATGATGGCAGAAGCCTATGAACTAGGGATTGAATATTATATCCATAAGCCTGTCAATCGCATTGAAATCGTCAGTGTGATTCGAAAAGTCATGGAGCGTATCAAGCTGGAAAAATCGATATACGATATACAAGCCTCTCTTCGCCACGTGCTGCCATTAGAGCCTGTCATTTCTCAAGGTGCGGGCGCTGGGGCGAAGAGAAGAACGATGAAAGAGGCTGGGGAATTCCTCTTATCTGAGCTGGGAATTGTCGGTGAGAGCGGCTCTAAGGATTTACTGGAGATACTGATCTACTTACATGAAACACAGTCAGCTAATTCTCATGAGGTCAATTTCCCGCCGCTAAAGCAGCTGTTTATCAAAACAGCAGAAAGAAAACTGGATCATGGTGCAACCGATGTAGAGGTGATGCGGGAAGTGAAAGCGGCGGAGCAGCGGATTAGACGAGCTATTCATCATTCCTTGAATCATTTTGCCTCACTAGGATTAACAGATTTCTCAAATCCTAAGTTTGAGCACTACGCGTCGAAGTTTTTCGATTTTACCGATGTCAGTCAAAGAATGAAAGAAATGCAGAAGACATCTTCTCCCTCAGGATCGACAGGCAGAGTCAATACGAAGAAATTCGTTCAAATCTTTTATTTTGAGGCAAAGCAGTTATTCGAAGGAATGAGCTGAAGAAAATCTGTTGGTATGATTGGAGAAAATAAACAGAGAAAGTCTGTCTTTCCTATGATCTATCGTGATCTTCAGGTGATTTTATAATTTAACTGATCATTCAGATTTTTCTTTTTTCTTGAAAATAAAACCCTCCTGTGCAATCGTTTGTTAAAATAGTGAGGTTAGACTAGAATGTCGGAGGTTTTATTTTGGGAAAAATTAAACGAAATGCGCTCTGCCCATGCGGAAGCGGAAAAAAATATAAACATTGCTGTGGTCAAAAATCAGGCGGAGAACAAACGTCTGAGCTTGTGTTTAAGGAAGCTGTACAAGTTCAAAAGGATTTAATGAATTATGCTTTTTCTAAGCATCAGAGAGCGATCAATCAATTCATTAATGAGTTTTCTTTCCTTGCAGATATGGATAAAGAAACGCAACAAATCTCAGTTTTCCATTTGAGTGTATGGGGCATCTTCTTCCGTCCATTAACTGATCAGAAAGAGACCATTTTCCAAGAGTTCCTGACAAAGAAAGCAGAAGATATTACCCGTCCGAAAACAAGACAAGTGGTCCAATCTTGGACAGACATGGAGCCATCTTTGCTTTTATTAAATGAAAAAACGGACGAGTCTCTTTACTTTGAGAATATGGTAACAGCGGAGAAGGTTGAAGTAGATGTAAAACCTGATCAAACGGTACTGCCTGAAAAGGGAAGTCTCGTGCTTGGTTTTCCTGTTCAATTTGAAGAAAAGGCAGAGTTTTTCATTCAATATACGATGTTTGCGAAAGAGTTTACAGATACTCTTCTTCTTCAAGTTCGCCAGCTTGTTGACGCATATGAAGCAAATGGAGGGGCGCGCAGCACATTTATGAGAGAATCATTCCCTGATGTGCTGAAGTGTATGTTTGCGAAGCAAGAAGTAGAAGAATCAGAAACACCTGCTCAAACAGAAGGCGGTGCAGGTCTATCAGCAGATCGTATGGACTGGGCAAGTGACGTCCAGCTGGAAACTGCTAAGCTGATTGAAGACGGAATGAAGGAGCACGGTGACCAAAGCCTGACAGATGGTGCTTTAACGGTTTGGAAAGCCTACTGTGATCAGAAATCACCAGTGATCCGTAAAGTAGCGTCATTTGCTGCCGGAATCGAATACTACATTCATTCACTTGCAAGCGATGCCCCGCTTTCTCAAGCACAAGTAGCGAAGAAGTATGGCATTAGTGCGTCGACTGTATCGAGCCGTTTTAAAGATATCGAAAAAGCGGTGAAAGAAGAGCAAGAGGCGACAGTATAAAATCTAAAAAAGACGCGGCTCCTTCAGAGGCCAGCGTCTTTTTTAGATTATCTCGTTTTAATAAAACCACTCATGTACTGCTCTGTATTATAATCATTGAGGTCAATTTTCCATTGACCATCCCCATTACGTTTCATTTTCACTTCATATTCAGCTGGGCTGGAAACGGGAGGAAGTTTTTCGAATTCAGATGCGTACATGTTTAAGCTTTTTTTATACAATTCTTCTTTAGAACGGATTTTCCCGTTGTAAAACTCGTCTCTTTGCTTGTCTAGCTTGTCTTTTAAGTTAGAAGCATCAATGCCTGTTACTTGAGCGACAACCTTTGCTTCGTCATCAGAGATGGTTTTCACACTTGTTTCTACTTTCGCTTTATCCTTCATGGTGTTTTGAATGCGTTTGTACATCGACAGAATATCTCGGTCACTCACTTCATTTCCGTATATTCCTGCACTTCTTTTGAAGTCTTTTACAAACATCTCATGGTATTTATTGACGACATCCGATTGGTTGTCACCCGTTAAATCTGCGAATTCATCGTTCTTTTTATCAAAAACAATAATATCGGTATAAGCGGATAATGCTTTTGCTGGGTTATCCAGCTTTTTTGCTGAATCGAGTATTTTGTTTCCATCTAGGTCGATTTGGATGGAATCACTGTTTTTCTTGATGCTGTCCTGATAGACGAACTGATATTTCTTCCCTTTGTCTACTAGGAAATAAAGAGCTCCTGAAAGTGACTTGCCTTTGTTCAATGAACCAAGGTCAAGACGGTCTTTGCTGCCGTAGAATTTTAAATCAGATACTTTGGCGTCGTCCTGATAAAGGGAGAAGTCAGAGTTATATAATGAAAGGGCTTTGTCACCTTTGTTTGTGATCGTCAGATTGACTTTTAGCACCAATTCATTATCTCTCAAGGTAGTTGTTGAGTCTTCTGGTAGCGTATATTCGTAGCTATTGACTTTTACCTCTGCTGTTTTCGTTGACTTTTGATCAGCGTCGGTTGATTTGGCTGAGCTCTGGCAGGCTGCAGAGATGATCATCACGAATGAAATCATGAGGAGTGCACTTAATTTTTTAAGATTCACAGTTGAAGCTCCTTTGCTTTTCTTTCGTCATTTCATTCCCGCTATCTGACTAAGAAAAAAGAAACAGATAGATTGGTATATTCGGGTGTTAAAGGGGAAAATATCCTAATGACGATTTGCACTATTCATTCTATCGAAATTCATTCATGATGAGGAATAGGTTTTAGTCCCTATTTTTGATAGTTTTTAACACAATCACCTATAAAATAAGGAATTAAATAAGCATAATATACTAGTTAATAAGTATTAATTTATAGATTTATTTTAGGTTTTAAATGTTTTTTGTATAAAAATCTTGAAGTGAAGGCAGTTTTTATTTCACGAGGCGGTGCCGGATGGCGAAGACGACAGCCTGTGTACGGTCTTGTGCATTGAGCTTTTGTAAAATACGGTGCACATGCGTTTTTACCGTACTTTTGCTGATAAATAATTGATCAGCAATGTCTTCATTCTTTAAGCCATAGGCCATTTGCTGTAATACATCGCGTTCACGTTCTGTGAATGATTCGTGAAGCAGATGAGTGTGATGTGTATCATTTGCCTGCTGAAGAGCTCGTGCCATCATGTGCTCAGAGGCTGCCGTTCGAAATACAGATTCACCAGCAAAGGCGGTACGGATGGCCTCAATTAATTCCTCAGGCATTGTATCCTTCAGCAAATAACCGACTGCCCCTGCACGAATTCCGTCAAAGACGTATTCTTCCGTATCAAAGGTCGTGAGAATCACCACTTTTACATCTGGATGCTTTTTTAAAATGTGCTCTGTTGCTGTGATGCCATCCATTCCAGGCATTTGTACATCCATCAGCAGTACGTCTGGTGTGTTGATCGAGCAAAGCTCAACCGCCTCCTGACCGTCTGACGCCTCCCATATGACGTCAATATCCTCTTGAGCGCTTGCAATATAACGAAATCCTTGGCGGATCAGCGGCTGATCATCAATAATGCCAATCTTAATAGGGTTTGTCATGTCTCGGAGTCCTCCTTGATAGGAATTTGAACATGGATACAAAAGCCGTGCGGCTCACGTATGGACGTCTCGAGGGAACCGCCTGCTGCGTCACACCGTGCCTTCATGCCTGACAGTCCAAAGCCAAATGAAATATCTTTTTCGCTGGTCAAATATCCATCGTCTTCAATGTTCATCATCAGCTCATGCTGGTCGTTAGATAGTGTAATGGTCATCGCGGTGGCTTTGGCATGGCGAATTGTATTGGTGATGGCTTCTTGTAAAATGCGGTAAAGCAGTTCAGATACGGAGAGCGGCCATTTTTTATACGTAAGCTGCTCTGTATGAAAGTGAATGTCAAGCTCACCCGATATCTCTCCTTGCTTGATGAGGCTGCGAAGTCCGGCAAGTCCGAGACCTGCATCATCTGACGCCATATGATGAACCACAGAACGAACTTCGGTGAGACAATTTTTAGAAATATGGATCAGCTCCTGAAACGTCTGCGTCATCTGCTCTGGTTCTTCCTGCTTTAAACGGTAGGGCAAAGACTGCAGCTGGACAATCATTGAGGTTAATTGGTGACCGATACTGTCATGCAGGTCACGTGCAATTCTGCTTCGCTCCTCCAGCACTGCAAATTGGAGTGACTGAACGGTCGCTTCTTCAAGCTCCATATGCGCCTTTTTCAATTGTTCATGGGCTTCTGATAATTCCTTGTGAACCAATTGCAGTTCTCCGAAGTGTTCTTCCTTTAATTCCTGTTCACGCCGACGCATTCTAGAAATCAAAACAAGTGTATACACAAGCAGCTGGAATAGCGGGAGAGTGATCACCATGTTCCAAGAAAAATCGTTTATATAATAGCTGATCCCACTGGTGAAAAAGATGATAGCAAATAGATAGGGATGATGCGCCTCTGAAAAACGAAAAGCGATAAAGCCGATCATAAAAAAGGTCAGTCCAATACTGTCTTGAATCTGACCTGTCACCAGCCACAAAAGATGTGTCAAAATCCACATCAAGAGGAGCATAGAAAATTGCTTTTTAGGTGACAGCTTGTTTTTTGGAAAAAGACAAAGGAGAAACACCAAATAGACGAAGGTGCGAAACACCAATTCGCCTAATGAAAGGGGCTCATACATTTGAATATACATATAGGTCAAAACAAGGCCTAATACGAATTTCCGCCTTATTTGACCTAAAAGCTTGAGTGGCTGCTGAAGGTTCATATCAAAAACTCCTGTCTGTCAGTTAATAGCAGCAGATGCCTTGATGTTCATATATCTTTTTAAAAGAATAAAACGTAAGCCGATCATACTGCCGATTGGAAGGAATGTCAGGCCATTTGCGAAAATGATCAGGGAATGACCGCCATCCTGTACAATGGAACCTACTGTCATCCGGATAAAAATGATTCCGATGAAAAAAAGTGTTCCATAAAGTGAGCTGGCGGCGGTGATACGTCCCGACTGTTGATCATATGTTACTTTGTATAGTTTACCTCTCCATAGACCGATTGCAAAACCTGCGAGTGCAAAGACAATCATTGCAAGCAGGCTCATCGCCGTGATTTCAATATGCTGGGTAAAGGAATAAGAGAGTGTGCCTAATAAAATGAGCGGTCCTATGAGAAGCCTGATGGGGCGGATTTCTTTTTCCTTGCCTGTTCTTAAAAGCAGAATAATCATAATGATGACAATTTGAATGGTCATGACAAGATCTCCTTTTCGTTTTAGTCTATCTTCATCATACGCATCTTCTATTTTCGCGGCGTCCACCCGCAGGTTGATTTTTAGAGAGCGGTATACTTGAATGTTGGAAATGGTTCGTGGGAAAATAAGGATGATTATGTAGATAAGGGAGATGAGCTTTTGAAAAAGGTAACGCTTGGACGAACTGATTTGCAGGTAAATCCGATAGGGCTTGGTACGAATGCAGTAGGCGGGCATAATTTATTCCCGAATCTTAGTGAGGATGCTGGACGGGAGCTTGTGGAGACCGCTCTTGATCAAGGTGTCAATTTCTTAGATTCTGCTTTTATTTATGGGCTGGGCCGTTCAGAGGAATTAATCGGTGAGATCATTGCCAAAAGAGGCGGCAGAGAAAAGCTTGTCCTTGCGACAAAAGGAGCTCATAAGGAAGTAAACGGGCAAATTGAACTTGATAACAGCCGTGATTTCTTAAGAGAGCAGGTTGAAAATAGCCTGAAACGACTGCAAACAGATTATATTGATTTGTACTATATGCATTTCCCAGATGGACGTACGCCGCTCGAAGAAGTAGCAGGCACATTAAAGGAATTGAAGGACGAAGGGAAAATCAGGGCAATCGGTGCATCAAACCTTGATTTTGAACAGCTTCAAGCCTTTAACCGAGATGGTTACTTAGACGTGCTTCAATCAGAGTATTCTCTACTGAAACGTCAGGCAGAGCAGGATCTTCTTCCATACTGTGTCGAGCATGGGATCTCCTTTATTCCTTATTTCCCATTGGCGTCAGGCTTGTTGACTGGGAAATTTACAAAAGATGCGACATTTGATGATATTCGAGCAAAGGACCCGCTTTTCCAAGGCGATGCTTTCCTTTCAAATCTCGAAAAAGTAGACAAGCTGAAGGCCATTGCTCAATCAAAGAATGCAGAAACAGCACACGTCGCACTCGCTTGGCTCTTAGCGCAGGATGGCATTGATGCTATTATTCCAGGGGCAAAACGAGCAGACCAAGTGCTGCAAAACCTAAAAACAAACGATGTTCAATTAACAGAAGAGGAAATCAATCAAATCGATAAGATCTTCTCTTAACACTAAAAAAGGTGCAGCTATGCACCTTTTTTTTATGACATGGTGAGAGGGATTTTGATGACGAGCCGCAAATTTGGAGAACGGTAAGTGAAATCAAGCGTACCGTCTGCCTTTTCAACAAGCTGTTGAATGATATACGTCCCCATGCCTTGATGATCGCCGCCTTTTGTCGAGCGGCCAAAAGTTTTGAACAAATGATCTAGCACGTGTTTTTCCATACCTTTTGTGCTGTTTTCACAATGGATTAAAAATAGCCCGCTCCGAATAGAGGTCGTGACCGAAATGCTTCCCTCTTTTCCGGCTTGCTTCGCTTCAATCGCTGCATCTAGAGCATTATCAAGCAGGTTGCCAGTAAAACTAACCTGATCCGCCTTTGAAAAAGGAAGCGATGAAAAGGGTGCTTGAAGGTCTAGTGAAAGTGCAATGTCCTCTTTCTCAGCCCGCTCCAAAAAGGGATGTAGGGTTGAGGCTAAATATGCATTTTCTCCTTTAATCCATGGGAAATGTTTGACGTATTGCTGAATCAAATCTTTGATTTCATGCTCGTCGTTCGATGCGGAAAAGGCATTTAAATGTCTGGCTGTTTCATGATGTTTACTGCGCAGCTCAAGAAGTAATTCGTTGGTTCTTGATTCTGCGTTTATGAGCTCTTGAAGCTGTCCATTTAACTGTTTCTCTGTCTGCATCACCTTCAATGAGAGGATATCGATTGTCACCATCATGATGAGCGCCAAAAGACAGCTCAGTCCATTCGGTTGCGTTAGAAACAGCAAAAGACCTGTGCAGGTAATGAGTATAAAAGCGCCTAATATCACATCACCGCTCGTATGAGGCAAAAATCTTTTGTACATGAAAAATGTATAAACACACACCGCGCAAAAGGTAAGAAGCCACAACACAATGGATGAAAGCGGCAGAAAGGCTTCAGCAGCTGCATGAAACGCAAGACCTAACCATATGAGAGCATAAATGCGAAATCCAAGATAGAAAGCGTTCACGTTCGTTCTCCTTAAAAATAGTATTTCTTAAAGAATTCTAATTGCTGCTTGGTCATCATGGCTTTTTTATCTGTCCCTTCAAAAGACACGATATACGAATTTTTAGCATACGCCGAGAAATTCTTAATGTAATGAATATTAATGATAAACGATCGGTGGGAGCGGATAAAATCCTTTTCAGCTAGATCGCCCTTTAGCTCATTTAATGTCTGATAGGTCTGGATATCTCCTGTCGTTGTTACGATAGTTGTTGACCGGCCTGTTCGCTCAACAAAAATAACATCCTTTTTCTGGAGCACATGAATATCTGACTGCTGCTTAATGAGAAGCCGTCCATGAATGCTCTTCTCCTGTTTGGTGGACATATAACGCTCTAAGCATTTGGCAATTCGATCAGCTTGGTAGGGCTTCATAATATAATCATGTACATTCAAATCAAACGCATGGACCGCATATCCACTGTTTCCTGTCACAAAGACCACATCGACATTCAGTGCGTGAGAGTGAATGAGGTCCGCTAATTCATAGCCGGACATTCCAGGCATTTCAATGTCAGCGAACAACAGATCAATGTCTCCTTTTTTGACCTTCTCATATGCATCCTCTGCTGACTGCGTGACAAAGATGATGTCCACAGCCTCCATCCTGCCTACAATGGCGTGCAGCTTTTCTAAATCTACTCGGTAATCGTCGACGAGACCTACTTTTATCATAAAAATCACCTATGACCATTCTTATTATTTGTCTATTTTACCATTTGTTTTTTTGAAATAGATCATTTCAAGACAGAAAAAGGACGTTTCGCGACATTTTTATATCAGGCAAGCGTTATTTTTTCTATCATAGACTTAGAAAGTTGAAAGGGGCGAACCACATGATTACTCTCAGCGATTGCAGCTGCTGGTTTAAAGATAAGAAAAAAGTCGTAAAAGCGATGAAACACATGACGTTCTCCGTGAAGGAAGGGGAAGTCGTTGGCATTCTAGGAGAAAATGGTGCAGGAAAAACAACATTATTGCGCGCCGTAGCCACATTATTAGAGCCTACACACGGAACAGTCACTGTCGCAGGCTTTGATACAGTGAAAGAAGCAACAGAAGTGAAAAAGCGAATTGGTGTCTTGTTTGGCGGAGAGACGGGGCTTTACGATCGTTTGACGGCAAGAGAAAACCTTGAATACTTTGGCAAATTATATGGCTTAGATCAGCATGAAATCAAAGCAAGAATAGAGGATTTGGCAAAGCGTTTTGGGATGAGACAATACATGGATCGCAAGGTGAAAGGATTCTCAAGAGGAATGAAACAAAAGGTGGCGATTGCCAGAACGTTAATTCATGATCCTGACATTATTTTATTTGATGAGCCGACAACAGGCTTAGATATCACGTCGAGTAATATTTTCAGAGATTTTATCCATCAGCTCAAGCAGCAAAATAAAACGATCCTCTTTTCAAGCCACATCATGGAAGAAGTCAGCCAGCTTTGTGACAGTGTGATGATGATTCATCAAGGAGAGCTTGTTTACAAAGGGACACTTCCAGAATTATATGCACAGGAACAAAGTGAAGACTTGAACTATATCTTTATGTCGAAGCTCGCTAGGGGGATTTCATAATGTGGAAAATCGTCTTTTTGAAAGAAATGACAGATGCGCTAAGGGATCGAAAAACGTTGCTCTTAACCGTACTGATTCCTCTTTTGACCATGCTTGGGCTGGTGTTCTTTTATGAAAGCATGATTGCAGATCCAGGGGATAAAGCCTATACAGTCGCCATCAATGAACAGCTTCCAGCCGAAATGAACCAAATGATCAAAGAGGTCAAAAACCTAAACCTTGAAACATTTGATGATCCGCAGCAAGCCGTCAAGGATGGGGAGGCAAATGCTTACCTGGAAATGCCGAAAGAGGCAGGCGATATGCTCAAGCATCAAAAGCCATTCGCCATTAAAATTCATGGATATACGACAGATGATGATTCGGTGATCACCGTTCAAATGCTGCAATCATTGCTGGAGCAGTATCAAAACCAGGTGGTCGAGAAGCGCTTAGCAGCGGATCAAATCGATACGTCCGTTATTCATCCGTTTGAAGTGCAGTCCGTTGATGTAGAAGAAGGTGATGAAGGGGAAAACGGAGTGACCGCTATGCTGTTGTCGATTCTCCTTCCAATGATTTTGGTGACCTCCGTGATCTCAGGAGCTTTGCCGGCAGCGCTTGATATTGTAGCGGGTGAAAAAGACCGAAAATCAATTGAAGCCTTATTCCTGACGCCGGCCAGCAGACTCCAGATTCTCATCGGAAAATGGCTCGCTGTCTCTATGTTCGGTATTTTAAGTGGGATTGTGGCGATCGGGATGCTGCTTCTATCGACTTTGCTCTTTACAGAAAAGCTGAAGCAAGCTCTGAACTTTGGTGATCAAATGTGGAGCATTATCGGCGTTATGTTTGCGGCGTTAATCATCTTCTCCTTCATGGTATCCATGATTGAATTGCTGCTCAGTGTGATGTCGGGTTCAGTCAAAGAAGCGCAATCGTACATGTCCATGATCATTACGCTAGGTGTGCTCCCAATGTTCTTTACCATGAGAGCGGGTGCTACGCAGCTAGATACGTATTACTTTGCCATCCCATTCCTCAATATTCATGCGCTGTGTAAGCAATTGATGTTTGGTATCATCGATCCAATGTCCATCGCCCTGACACTCGGCTCCTCAGCCTTGGCAGTCGTCATCCTGTTTGTCATCGTCAGAAGCTTGTTTATGAAAGAGAAATGGATGCTTGCGAAATAAAGAAAACTTGCAGATATATTCTGCAAGTTTTTTTATATTCAGAGATTCATATAAAAGAGGCTCGCGATAGCATGATGGAAGAGGAAATGATATAATTATCCTAATTTTACCAAAGAAAGGAGTTCGGATATGTCTTATCAAACAGATGACGGTGATGTGTTAGGACTATGTAATATATATGCTCAGCAAACACATCATTTTGAAGCCTTTATTTTGGGAAACAGGGTAGGTTTATTAGAATTAAAAAATGCAATAGACAAGGCTTTAGAAACCGGTAGTTCTACTGCAACGTTATTCCCTTCTGATTATGAGGGATATGATGTCTATATTGCTTTAGTAGACGATGAGCAAAGGTTTGAAAAATTAACAACTCCTTATGTAGAGGAATACGCACAAGAGGAAGATGCGGTTGATCCAATCGAGATCATGAAAGAATATGAAGCTGAAAAGGGGAATTCTTCTTCATGAAATATTCTCGTTATGAAAAAAGCTGGACCTCACTATATTAATAGTAGCAGCCATTACTATATTTATGGTGGATATTCAGTGGGTGTGGTTGTCGATTTTCTTGCTTTCTTCTCTGTATTTCGGAATCAAATATAGGAAACAACCGAAATAAATTAACAAAAACCCCCGGAATCGGGGGTTTTTCTTTAGTTCTTGATGAATTTCTCAACTAATGAGCTTGTTTTGTAGTCGTTCAAATCTAGTTTCCATTGGTCGATATCATTTTTCTTCATGTTGACTTCTACTGTTTCTTCAGAAGATGATGGTCCTAATTTTTTAAACTCATCTGGGTAAATTGATAGTAAGTATTTTTGCGCTTCATCATAAGAAGCTGAACGGTTTTTGCTGTAGAACTCAGTCGCTTTCTCTTTCAAACGATCGACAAGCGGACTTGCATCGATTGGTGTAAGAGTCACAGACACGACAGCTTTATCACCACTGATGGATTTTGTTTTTGTTGAAACTTTTGATTTTTCAGCTAATGTTTCTTTCACAGCTTTCAGTAGCTTATCAAGGTTTTCATCCTTCGCTGAGCTAGAAGAAATACCTGAAGAAGTGATGTAACCTTGTTTGAATGATTTATCAAATTCGTTCACAACAGTTGATTTGTTATCACCTGTTAGTTTTTCGAAATCATCGTTTTTCTTACCAAAAATCATCACATCAATATAAGAAGAAAGAGCTTTTGCAGATGCTTGTAGTGTATCTGCTTTTTTCATTAAGTCTTTTCCTTTAATATCGAATTCTAATGTCTTGTCATCTTTTTTCGATCCGCTTCCTGGCTCTGTGTAAACAAGCTGATAGTCTTTGTCTTTGTCAACAACAAAGAAAAGACCGCCTTTAGTCACTTTGTCTGCATTTAAAGAGCTTGAAGATAATACTTCGTTATAGTCATCTGGAGAGATTGTAGATACCTGTGCGTCATCTTGGTAAAGCGTGAAGTTGCTTTTATCAACATTGAGAGGCTCTTTGCTGATATTTTTTACAGATACATTCACTTTTAGTACATACTGATCATCCTGTACAGATGTATCGTATTGAGGTGGTAATGTGTACTCAGCACTTTCTACCTTTACCTCTGCTGCATCAAGAGATTTTTTGGTATCGTTTTCTTTCGCAGCTGTTTTGTCTTTTCCACCACTACAAGCAGCAGCGACAACAGTTACACACAAGATCAGAAGAAACAGGGATAATTTCTTTTTAAACATGGCGTGTTTTCCTCCTCGGGTTTATGGTGAATTTCATTGAAAAGCTGTAGTTCATATCATTCTTTTTGCACAAAAAGAAAAATACTGTATGTTTTTTACTGTAGAATGAAGCGAAAGTACTGTCAATACCTCAGTGCGTTTCCGAGGTTGATTGGCTTCAAGTAGTAAAAATGACACTAAGTTGAGAGGAGAAACTTGTAATTTATTATTTGATATCTCCTGTAGAAACTCAACATTTTATATTTTAAGGTTTTGAGTCGGATTATTGAATAGGTTCAAATGACTGTTTTTGAAGATGATGTCGCAATTAGAAGGATTTTTATGACTTGTAAATGAGTATATAGTAATGAATATTTCTTCCTGTTATGTATATGGTCACTTGGTTTGAGTGTTGTTGGCAGCGAGACACATGTCCAGCAAATTTAGACAGGCTGCCGACACTGAACGTGCTTTTTCATGTCAAAATGGCAGTCATCTACACAGAAACGCTACATAAAATAAAAGAGAAACGAACTGGAGGTGGATGTATGGCAGTGGTAAGAGCGACAAGCTCTGATATTGATTTAATGGCCAGACTGCTGAGAGCGGAGGCAGAAGGTGAAGGGAGGCGAGGGATGCTGCTCGTAGGAAACGTGGGCATCAATCGTTTGCGTGCCAACTGCTCTGACTTTAAAGGGCTGCGTACGATTCCACAAATGATTTATCAGGAGCATGCATTTGAAGCGGTCACGCATGGTTACTTCTATCAGCGAGCACGAGAAACGGAAAAAACACTTGCGCGGAGAAATATTAACGGAGAACGTTTTTGGCCGGCAAAATTCAGCCTTTGGTATTTTAAACCGCCTGGCGATTGTCCGGCGACTTGGTACAATCAGCCGTTTGTGGCAAGGTATAAGTCACATTGCTTTTATCAGCCAACCGCCGAAACGTGTGAAAATGTTTATAACACCTTTTAGCTTGATGAAACGCACAACCCTCTTCGAGTACAAATGCAGAGGGTTGTGTTTTTGTTTTTTCCAAAATGGGTAACCATTGTGTATCAGCAAGATGAAGCACGTGAATGGAGGAAATGAAGATGTATCAAGATTTAAAAGGGAAAACAGCCATTGTCACAGGTTCTTCAAAAGGAATTGGACAAGCGATTGCATTGCGGTTTGGACAAGAGGAAATGAATGTGGTTGTAAACTATAAAGGCGATGAAGATGGAGCTGAAGAGACCGTACAAGCCATTCAGAAGCACGGAGGTGGGGCGGTGAAAGTACACGCAGATGTCTCCAAAGAGGAAGGCATCCAAGCCATCATGGATACAGCACTGGAGCATTTCGGTACAGTAGATGTATTCGTCAATAATTCAGGCTTCAACGGCGAAGAAGCGCTGCCGCATGAGATGACGCTGGAGCAATGGCAAAACGTCATCGATGTCAACATAACAGGTGCATTTTTAGGCGCAAAGGCTGCGCTCGCCTATATGATGGAGCATGACATCAAAGGATCGATTTTAAATATTTCCAGTGTCCATCAGGAAATTCCGCGCCCGTTTAATGTTCATTATTCCACTTCAAAGGGCGGAATGAATATGATGACGAAGACGCTGGCTCTTGATTATGCCGAAGCAGGTATTCGAATCAACGCGATTGCGCCGGGTACCATGGCAACCGAATCGAATGATGATTTACAGGATGAATTGAAAAAACAAAAGCAGCTTGAGAAAATTCCGATGAGAACCTTTGGTGAACCGAAGGAGATTGGGGCCGCTGCTGCATTCCTCGTTTCTAAGGAAGCGGCGTATATCACAGGCACCACCTTATTTGTAGATGGTGGAATGACACTTTATCCTTCTCAAATCAATGATTAATCCAAAAAACATCCGCCTGTTCATCCGGCGGATGTTTTTTGTTCGTAGCGTTGAGCGACTTTGGCTGGTTTGCCGAGCAGCATCGGGTATTTGCTCAGGAAGGAGATACATGGCACCATGAGCAGCAATGTGCCAATCGTATAAAAAAGTGTCCAAGAGAGCTGTGCTGTATCAGCAATATTGATACCGAGTCCATAAAAAACAAATGCTTTCATGATATCGATACCGGCAAACTGCAAGACAAGAATGACAATAGAATTACGTCCTAGATACGTCAAAATAGGGGATGTTTTCAATTTAAAGCTTAAATAAATCACGGCAGCTGAACCGAGCAGAGCACATGCGTAGAAAATAAAGAGATCACCGTAGTCGTTGACGCGCATATCGATCCGTGAATTAAAGCTTTGCATGTAAGCCGTTAGCACAAGCAGACCTGTACATAAAAGAAGGGTTGGATCTGTTTTTAATTCCACAAACCATTGCTTTGCTAAAAATCCAATCGAATAAAACACAACAGCTGTCAAGGCGACATTGGCGTTCCAAGGAAGACTTTGATCTAAAAGCAAGGTAGAGGCATATCCAGCACCTCCGCAAAGAACAGTCAGCAAGATCACGGCAGCGGGTTTTCCTTTAGAAAGACGATGCATAAAGAAAAATAAAATTTCCACTAAAAAGAGCGTCGTTAAAAACCAAATCGCTGGGTTATGTGTGAGTCTTGCTTCATCTGCATTGGATATGAAAATACCTGTAAACGGAACGAAAGGATCAATATCCGTTTGTCCCTTGAATGCGAAAAAACGGGTAACGGAGAACCAAAATACATACGTAATGATGGAGAAATAGAGATAGGGCAAGAGTAAGCTTTTGGCTTTTTTCTGAATAAATGACAGAGCAGGGGATGAGGATGATCGAAACATCATGCCTGATAGTAAAAAGAAAAGCGGCATATGAAAAGAGTAAATGAATTGCTTGAGCGAATCTGGAATGGGCACATGCGCCATGACCACGAGCAGAATGCCAATTCCTTTAGCTGCATCAACCCAATCGAGTCTCTTTTTCATGTCTGTCATCTCCTTCTTTCTCAGCGTTGTAAACCGTTCATTGAATATGTACCTCTACTATATAAAAGGTACACCTCTTATGCGTTTACAGTTCGCTAACGATTAGAAGACACATTTGCGATCAGATGACAGAAGGAAGGATTTTGACATCTTGATGTTACATTTCCCATTTTTTATGACAATGTAAAAAAGAAGCCTGGAAAGCTGGCTTCAAAATAATTCTGCTATTCGCTTGAAGGAACGTTGTTTTTCGATCGTATCAAAGGAATTGTTCAGAATCATGATGTCATCCGTTTGATAGCGGTCCATCAAGGTCTGTAATTGCTCTTTCACCGTTTTCTTCGAGCCGACAATCATCCGCTGGCGGTTTTGCAGCACTTTTTTCTTTTCCTGTGTGGTGTAGTGATAGGCGCTTGCTTCTTCTATAGAAGGAACGCGGCTGTCCAGTCCCTTTTCAACACGAAGCAGCCATAAATCTGTACTGCTGGCGATCCTGTCTGCTTCTTCATCTGTTTCACCGCAGATGACAAAGACGGCAAACATAGATTGTGGCTGCCTAGAAAAGACAGATGGAGAAAAGTGTGATCGATACGTCTCAAATGCTTGTGTGCCGCGTGCAGGATGGATAAAGTGGCCGAAAATATAGTTGATTCCAAGCTCCGCCGCCTGCATGGCACTATTTTCTCCCAGCCCAAGCAGCCAAACCGGCGGATGAGTATCAACAAGCGGAGCAGCTTTCACGCCTGTATGCGGATGACCAGAAGGCAGTCTGTCTGATAAGTAAAAAAGAAGATCCTTCAGCTGGCGGTCAAACTGAGACAGATCTTTAGGCACGCCGTCTGTCAAAGCGAGCCTCGTCCTTTCGATCCCGCCTGGAGATTTGCCGACACCAATCTCAATCCGTCCAGGATAAAGGGCTTCAAGCTGCCGCGTGACCTCTGCTACTTTAAAAGGACTGTACTGAGGAAGTAAAATACCGCCAGATCCGGTACGCAAGGTCGTTGTATGAGCCGCAATATGAGCCATTAATATTTCAGGCGCTGTACTAGCGAGCCCTCTTGTGCTGTGGTGTTCAGCGAACCAATAGCGCTCATACCCAAGCGTTTCAGCCAGCTGAGCCAGCTGCGTTGTATGAATCAATGTCTCCTGAGCAGACTGACCTTTAGGAATGGCGACTTGATCTAATATATGAAGTGATGGCATCATCAACATCCTTTCATCAACATGCTGAATATAAGTATAAAGAAATCCTTAGGTGGAAGGAAACGAAAGGGTTTATCCTTTGCTTTTATCTTTTCTATATCAACATATGAAACCACATCAATACACTCGTTATCAGCTAGAGCTGTTCATCGGGAACTTTCGACAATGTTTCACATGAAACACTTCATTAACGACATGAACCATTTCCAATGTGCATCTTTCGTTAAAAAAATATAAAGTGTTTGAAACCTATCTTGAACATAGATCGTATATACTAGTAAATAGAAAAAAGAGTAAGAGGCTCCAATGTCATTTCATGAATTTTGTCGAATTTTCATGTATGATGATTTTAATAGGGTCCATCGCTTAATAAATAGATTTTTATTATGCTGGAGGAGTGATTGATTTGGCGATTACATTAGAAAAAGGTCAACGTATTGATTTAACAAAAGGGAAAACAGGGCTAACAAATATTCTTGTTGGACTTGGCTGGGACCCTGTATCACAAGGCGGCGGATTTTTAGGAAAGCTGTTTGGCGGCGGAGGCGGCGCTGATGTTGATTGTGATGCTTCAGTGCTCATGCTGAAAAATGATAAGTTTACGGAAAATAAAGATTTGATTTATTTTGGCAACCTAAAGAGCAAATGCGGCAGTGTTGAGCATACAGGTGACAACCTGACTGGTGAAGGAGACGGAGATGATGAACAAGTCCTCGTCAACTTGAGCAAGGTGCCAGGTAACGTGAATAAATTGGTGTTTGTCGTGAACATTTATGATGCTCTTAGAAGAAACCAACACTTTGGTATGATTCAAAATGCTTACATTCGCATCGTTGATCGTTCAAACAATCAAGAATTAGTGAAATATAATTTAAAAGATGATTATGCAGGAAAAACATCATTAATCGTCGGAGAGCTTTATCGTCACGAGAATGAGTGGAAGTTTGCGGCGCTTGGAAATGGAACAAATGATGCGAAGCTTGCAGATATTACGAGAAACTATATTTAAACAGAAGGGAGAGGTTCCTAGTGGGAATTTCTTTAGCGAAAGGTCAAAAAATTGATTTAACAAAAACGAATCCGGGTTTAACAAAAGTAGTCGTCGGTCTTGGCTGGGACGTCAATAAGTATGACGGCGGACATGACTTTGATCTGGACGCAAGTGTATTCCTTTTAGATGCGACAGGTAAAGCAAGCTCTCCATCTGACTTTGTCTTTTACAACCAAACAACTGGCGGAGGCGGCAGTGTCGTACATACAGGCGATAACCGCACTGGTGAAGGGGACGGGGATGACGAGCAGGTCAATGTTGACCTTGCAGCTGTACCAGCAAGTGTTGAAAAGATTTCATTTGTCATTACAATTCATGATGCAGAAGCGCGCAGTCAAAATTTCGGACAAGTGTCTAACGCATATGTACGTATTTTAAATGCAGCATCGAATGAAGAACTCATTCGCTACGATTTGGCAGAGGATTTCTCAATTGAGACAGCCATTATTGTAGGTGAATTATACCGTCATGGCGGGGAATGGAAATTCTCAGCTGTCGGATCAGGCTATCAAGGCGGTCTTGCCCGCATTGCAACGGACTTTGGCTTAGATATCGGATAACGCAATAGTTTTCTATTTTCAAAGACAGGAGAGATACGAATATGGCGATTCAGCTTTCAAAAGGACAACGTGTCGATTTAACCAAAACCAACCCAGGGCTGACGAAAGTGATGATCGGTCTTGGCTGGGATACGAATAAATATTCTGGCGGAGCCGAATTTGATTTGGACGCTTCGGCTTTCTTGGTGGATGCAAACAATCGTTGTCAGCAAGATACAGATTTTGTGTTCTATAATAACCTTCAGCATCCGAGCGGCAGTGTCACTCATACAGGTGATAACCGTACGGGTGAAGGAGATGGAGATGACGAGCAAATTCTCGTTGATTTCTCGAAAATTCCTGCTAACATTGATCGTATCGGAATTACAGTTACGATCCATGATGCAGAGGCGCGCAGCCAAAATTTTGGACAAGTCTCTAATGCATTTGTTCGTGTTGTAAATGAAGAGGGCGGGGAAGAATTGATTCGCTTCGATTTAGGCGAAGACTTCTCAATTGAAACAGCTGTTGTGGTATGTGAATTGTACCGACACGGAAGTGATTGGAAGTTTAACGCGATCGGAAGCGGATTCTCTGGCGGACTTGCAGCTCTTTGTCAAAATTATGGGTTAGAAGTGTAAATAAGAGAAACAAATCAGTTCAAGAGATGCTGTCAAAAGCTCATATGAGGGCCTTTTCCTAAGTGAGAAAGAAACAGCGATCAAGAATAGCAGCAGGCGAAAGCCTGCTGATGCTTCTACACTTATAGGAGGAAAACCAGTTGGACATTTTGAAACATATGTTGGATACATATGCCTCGTTTTTTGATTGGCATATGTGGGCAGAGGTATTAACAGACCCTGTCTCTTGGGGGCTTATTGGGACTCTTGTCGTGCTTGAAGGATTGTTATCAGCAGATAACGCACTTGTATTAGCTGTGATGGTGAAACATCTACCAGAAAAGCAGCGTAAAAAAGCATTAACCTACGGATTAATTGGCGCTTATTTCTTCCGTTTTCTATTCATTGGCGTAGGGATGCTGCTTATTAAGTTCTGGTGGATTAAGGTCCTCGGAGCTGCTTACTTAGCATGGCTTGTTATTAAGCACTTCTGGTTAGGTGACGGCGATGATGAAGCGAAGGAACTGAAAAAAGAAGGCTGGTTGATTCGAGTCTTTGGTGTGTTCTGGGCAACTGTTATTTCTGTTGAAATTATGGACCTTGCCTTCTCGGTTGATAGTATTCTTGCAGCATTCGCTGTATCTGAGGAAGTATGGATTCTACTATTAGGCGGAATGCTTGGAATTCTCATGATGCGTACAGTCGCGCAGTTATTCCTTGTTCTCATTGATCGTATCCCAGAGCTTGAGAATACTGCGTTTATTCTCATCGGGATCATTGCGATCAAAATGGGCTTGAGTGCTGCTCACATTGAAATCCCGCATCTTGTATTCTTTGCGATTATTATCCTAGCATTTATCGGAACGTTTATCGTTCATAAGATCAATAAGAAGAAACATCAAGAAGTGACAAACGAAGCTGCGGCTTCAAAAGAAGAATAGGACGATCAAAAAGGAATGGAGTTGATTAGCGGCTCCATCCTTTTTTGAATCATCAAGTCATTTGTTCGATTTTCTCTCAACAACAGGAGGTGGCACAGCATGCGGTATTTTCAGTTTTTATCAGAGGCGAGGCAGCACGATATTTTTTTCAAACGGCCGGGGTCGATGCATTTGATGACGCCAAGGCACGTACTTGCGCATGCATTAGGTGCTACTTTGTATATGCCTGCGACAAGACAGGATATAGCAGACATGCTGCTGTCGCAGAAATATGAAGCGCTTTGCTCTGTTGTATTTTGTTTAGAGGATGCCATCGGTGATCAAGAAGTGGAAATGGCTGAACAGAATCTAGTGGTACAACTCGCCAAACTGTCGGACAAATTAACGCATACACCTGAAATGGCTGAACAAATGCCGCTTTTATTTATTCGGGTTCGTTCGCCGAAGCAGCTGCTGAAAATGGCAGATTTGCTTGGTCCATCTCTTCGTTTATTGACGGGTTTTGTATTTCCAAAGTGTTCTATTCATAATGCGAAGGATTATTTGGACAGCTTGAAACAGGCGTCCGCACAAACGAAGACAACGCTGTACGGTATGCCCATTTTGGAAACACCCGATTTATTAGAAAAAGAAACAAGATATACGGTGCTGTCTAAGTTAAAGCAGATCATGCTGAATGATGAAGAATATATTTTGAATATTCGTATTGGGGCAACGGATCTTTGCGGCTTATATGGCATTCGCCGTGATCGCAACACCACCATCTATGAAATCAGATTGATTGCTGATTTGATCACAGATATTATCAATTATTTTGGCCGTTCCTTTGTTGTATCAGGTGCTGTATGGGAGCATTTTGGCCCTGCACGAAAGGAACAAAAACCTTTCATCCGTGCGCTTTCTAAGGGCGGTGAGCTGTCCTTATCTGAATTCGATGACGTACAAGGTTTACTCAAAGAGACAAGACTCGATGTAGCCAACGGCATACATGGAAAGACAGTGATCCATCCAACACATCTCAAGCCAGTGCAAAGCATGTACGTTGTGACAAAGGAAGAGTACTTGGATGCATTAAGCATTCTGGAACATGCCGACGGCACAGTTGGCGTGATGAAGAGTGCTTTCTCTAATAAGATGAATGAAACGAAGCCCCATTACAGGTGGGCAGAGCACATTTTAATTAAGTCAGACATTTACGGGGTGTTTCATGAAAATAGAAGCTATATCGACATACTCACAGAATCAGAAGCGGCATACGCTGAACATCTTGGAACATATGGAGGTTGAGCTTGACCTCAAAGAGGGTGAGCTCCAGCTGGAAAAAGAGCATCTTTTTGAGATGGCGGCAAGGGTGAACAAAAAAAGAGCCTTTTTATTCGTTAGTAAGGTGCTTGGAAAGCATATTCCTGTTCATCCAGTAAAACCGCTCCTTGTCTCGGGTCTTTTAGCGATGGCATATGCCAAAGAGCAAACGGGAAAGACGCCCCCGCACCAAGATTTTATCGTCGAGGCACTCAAGACGGATGATCACACGGTGTTAACGGCAGCCTATGAAACACTCAAAGAAGAAAAGCTTTCAGCTGGCAATGTGCCTGTCGTCATCGGCTTTGCGGAAACGGCAACAGCCCTTGGACATGGTGTGTATGATGTGATAGAAGGCGCATCATACATTCATACGACACGTGAACAGCTGCTGGATCTTGACCCGTCATTGGTATTTGAAGAAGAACATTCGCATGCAACAGATCAGCTTTGTTATGCAGACGAAGCATTACTTCGCACAGACCGCCCCATCGTGTTAGTAGATGATGAAGTCACGACAGGCCGTACCAATATCAACATCATTCGTGACCTTCACGCAAAGTATCCAAGGCATTCTTATACCATTCTTTCCATTTTGGACTGGCGGACGGAGGAGCATGAGAAAGCCATGTGCCAGCTTGAAGAGGAGCTTGGAATTCACATCACATCATTGTCTTTATTAAAAGGGCAGATGATTTTTCGAGGCAAGACGCTCGATGAGCCAGCTTATTCGTATGAGATTGCGGAGCAAGAGAAGCAGCCAAGTCTCTCTTTTCACTCTCTTCAATCTTTCTTTAAGCAGGTGCCATATTCACTTTCTCATGCAGCAAATTCGGCTGTTCATTCGCCATATATACATGAAACGGGCCGTTTTGGTTTAAATGCAGCAGATACGGAAGCGCTCGACCAAGCAGCTGCTGAAGCGGGATTGAAGCTGCGGCAGGAACGCAAAGGAAAACAAACACTCTGCTTAGGGACAGGTGAGCTGATGTATGTGCCAATGAGACTGTCTGCACACATGGGGCAAGGTGTTCTCTTTCATTCAACAACGAGAAGCCCTATTCACCCAGTCGAAAAGGATGGATACGCTGTCCAAAATGGGTTTACCTTTATGAATCCAGAGGATGCCCGAATTCAGCACTACGTGTACAACATTCCAAAAGGTGAATATGATGATGTATTTCTCTTTTTTGAGAAAAAGGTCTCTCAGGAGTCATTGCTTCCGCTTGTTCACTTATTTGCTGAGCGGCATGTGAAGCATGTGCATATTGTGACTTTATCAGACGAGGTGAAGGTGAATGGCTAATGTGTATACAAAGATGGGGAGCTATCCAGAGCAGGATGTAACCTTCTTACTCAAAGATTTATCCTCTATTGAGATGGAGAAAAGTACAGAGGAGCGGGAGCGTTCGATTCAGAGCGGTGCGCATTATTCAGAAATGCTGCCAATTGAGTACAAACCAACGGCATCTTATATGACTTTATTCTATCAATCTCTTGAAGAAAGTAAGGAAAAGGTAGCAGAAGCAGTAGCTGTTGTAGCAGAACAGATTGTGAAAAAGAGAGGCTTCCAAACCGTGCTTTGCAGTTTGGCGCGTGCGGGGACACCGATCGGGGTGCTGATCAAACGATATATTCGAAAGACGTATGGTGTCGATCTGCCTCATTACAGCATCTCTATTATTCGCGACCGCGGAATAGACGAGAATGCACTGCATTATATGCTGAAAGAACATCCAGGTTTTGAAATTGCTTTTATCGATGGATGGACTGGAAAAGGGGCGATTTCGAAAGAGCTCCAAAAAGCTGTTCTTGATTTTGAAAAAAAGTATGGTGTACGTCTCTCGAGTGAGCTGGCTGTGCTGGCAGACCCCGGCTATTGTACACATGTATACGGAACGAGAGAGGACTTTCTCATTCCAAGTGCCTGCCTGAATTCGACGGTGTCTGGACTTGTCAGTCGTACGGTACTAAACAACCGCTGGATCAATGCCGATGATTTCCATGGGGCAAAGTATTATAAAGAGCTGCTTGATGAGGATGTGTCCAATCTATATGTGGATACAATTGAACAAGCATTTTCCAGCCTCGGACCAAATGTACAAGAGAAAGCAGAAACCATCCTTACACAGGGGACGCCGGCAGATTGGCGGGGAATGGCATCCATTGAAGCAATCGGTCAGGAGTTTCAAATTGAAAATACCCATTTGATTAAGCCGGGAGTTGGTGAGACGACCCGCGTGCTGCTTAGAAGAATCCCTTGGAAAATCTTGATTCAGCCTGGATCTCAGGAAAAGCTGAAGCATATTTTGCTTTTGGCTGAGGACAGAGGTGTTCCTGTCATTGAATATGCCAATATGTCCTACACGTGCTGTGGGTTAATTCGTCCGCTGGAGCAAACGTCATGAAGACATTTGCATTTGCCAGTGATTTAGACCGGACGCTGATTTACTCACATCGAGTGCTTGACCAGTATGCGTATGAAGGAGAGTATGATTTAGTTGAGGTGCTGGACGAACGGCCGCTTTCCTATATGTCTGTTGAAACGAAAAAATCTTTGCAGACGATTCATCAATCAGGCTGGTTCATTCCAGTGACGACAAGAACAACCGCACAGTATGAACGAATCACCTTCTTTGAGCAAGAGCTTAAACCGGAGTATGCTGTCACAACAAACGGGGGCTGTATTCTTCATCATGGCAAGCCGCTTGAGGATTGGCAGGCCATTGTTGATGAGAGACTTAGGGAGTGTATGCCAGTCAGAGAGATGCTGAGGGCGATCTCCGAGCTTCCAGTTGCGGCATGGGTGAAGCGTACCCGTACAGCAGAGGGAAGATTCCTTTATTTGATTATGAAAGAGGAGTATCTATCTCACATTCCGCTTACTGAATTGAAGCTGTGGGGTGAGGAGAGAGGATGGCAGGTTTCTCTTCAGGGACGGAAGCTTTATTTTATTCCACAGCCGCTTAATAAGTGGGATGCTGTTGCTTTTCTAAAGGACAGGCTGCAGCTAGAATACGTCTATGGTGCGGGTGATTCCCTGTTAGATGCGGGGCTCATTCGTCAATCAGATATGGGCTTTGCCCCAAGGCATGGAGAAGTTCTCGGCTTTGACCCAGAACTTAAGCCGACAGCAGCATCTGGCATGGCCGCAGCGGATGAAATCACCGCTTGTGTCATCGAGCAGATGATGAACGTAAAAAAGCCTTCGATTCGATAGCAGAAGTAGAAGGCTGAATGATATGATAGTAGTAGCTTTCGAGAAGATATAGGAGAAAGGAAGGAGCGGCGTGAGTTATAAAAAAATCAATGTCACCCATACACGGGCGGAGCAGGAAGCCTGGAAAAACGTGCTGAAAAAGCCGCTCCCTGAAAGAGAAGGTTATGTAAAGGACGAGCATACGTTGTCCTTGCCGCGTCTCGCCGCCCGGGTCCTTGGAACTCCGCATGATGCAACCGATTATTTTATTTATTTACATGAATTATACGAAACAGACGGCATGCATATTTTAAGTGAAACGCTCAATCGTCATATTGAGCCAGAGCATTTTCAAGCGCTGCAGCGCATTCATTTGATTAACCAAGAAGAAAAGGGATTGTCCGTGAATCGCTTTGTGGCTTTTTTAGATGGTGAACAGCTGATTGTACGCCATCCAAACCCTGTGATGAACCGGCATATTCGTCTTTCATTGATTAAGGTGTTTGAGCATTTCAAGCAGATGCATGAAGGTGGATTTCAGCATCCTGATTTCCGCCGGGTTCTGCTGGATGTCGTGAAGTTTTCAAATAATCATCTAGGTCCATGGCTGAGGGAAGTCAATATCGAAGAAAAAATGCCGGCTGTCATTTGGTATGGAGAGGCGAATAAAAGTCAGCTTTATTTTCTTTACTATGTCATGCTGATTGGCTGTGATGTTGTGCTATTTCATCCAGAAGGCGAGGATTCGTTCCGCGAATTAGATCCAGAAGAAAAGCTGACTTTTATTGATCAGTACCCGGGGACTTCAAAGCTTGAGCCGTTCCCTACTGAAAGGCCTGAGAGGAAATCAACGGTGGCGTACCGCTCGACAAGAGAGCTTGAAGAGGTGCTTCACACGGAAGATTCAATGCTCTATAAGCCGTGGCAATTCAGAGATCATACTCCTCTTTCTATTACACTGAAGACAACGTATGATGAGCTGTTTTTAATCGCAAAGGAACGATCCTTTATCCGCCCGAATTTTAAAGCAGACCGGGACACGATACAGATTCCGAATCTTTTTGCGAAAATGATGGGTGTCACACGAGACAAGCGTGAATACTGGGATCGCATTCACACGTTAATGGAGGGGAAAGAGACGAAGACCATTCGCCATTTTCCTTTTACGAAAGAAGTGACTTCGAATTATCAATTTCATTATCAGCATGCACTTTCTTCTAATAGAGAGATTGATCCTGACTTATTAATGAAAAGCAATGTGTGGCAGTTTTCTCATCTATATGAGGGCACGCAGCGTGCGATAGCAGAGGCGATATCTCGAATCTGTCAGCATCCGAAGCTATTAAAAGAAGGCAATGAAACCGAATTAGATGTCCGTATTTATTTATTCAAGCAGGTTCTGCATTTAAGCCAGGATCTCATTGAACTGATTCAAACCTTTGATTACGCACAAACCGTACCGAAAGTGATTTTATACCATACGGAATATAATGGAGAGCTGACTCGTTCTGATGCGGCCGCCCTGATTTTCCTAAATGAAATGGGTGTGGATCTCTTCGTATATCATCCGGCGGGATATCAGTGTATCGAACGGTATATCGATGACCAATTATTTGATACCCATTGGCTTGATGAGATGGTCATGAACCAGGAGTTTAAAGAGCCGTCCATCGTTAGAAAGTTATTTCAATCCATTAAAAACCGATAAGGAGATCAAAGCTTATGACAAATACAAACGGAAATGACATCATTTCAATTGATAAAGAGGAAATCACGATTGAGAAGGCAGACGATATTCGCGTTCAGCTTCGAAACGAACCAGAAGTGCAAAATATTGCGAGACAGATCGATGTGAAAAATCAGCTGGAACTGCTTGAATACGGGAAACAGCCGGCCGTTGAAATCTCTAAGTTCTCTGATCGTATCCTTTCAATGATGCGTTCAACAAGCGTCACTGACTCAGGAACAATGCTGACACAGCTTGGTAAGATTATGGATCGCTTTGATAAAAATGATTTTGACGAACCGAAGGGTGGTTTGTTGTCAAAAATCTTTAAGCGCGGCGGCAGCATGATCGAAAAGATTTTTAGTAAATATCAAACGCTCGGTGCAGAAATTGAAAAAATTAATGTGGAAATTAGTAAATATAAAGATGAAATGACCAAATCGACTGTGACGCTTGAAGAAATGTATGAGCATAACATTCAATACTATTTGGAGCTGGAAAAGTATGTCGTAGCCGGTCAAATGAAAATCGAAGAATTAAAGCAATTGGTTCCTTCATATGAAGAAAAAGCAGCTAGTGGAAACCAGCTGGCACAAATGGAGCTTGATACGCTTCGTAATGGCATTCAAGCGCTTGAAGAGCGTGTGTATGACCTTGATATGGCACGAATGGTGGCGCTTCAAACGGCACCGCAAATCCGTTTGCTTCAGCGTGGGAATACGAAATTAATCGGTAAAATCAACTCTGCCTTCATCATCACGATTCCAATTTTCAAAAATGGGATCATTCAAGCTGTTACAGCGAAGAGACAAAAGCTTGTGGCTGATTCTATGAGTGAGCTGGATAGAAGAACAAATGAAATGCTGAAACGAAATGCTGAAAACATTTCAAGTCAAAGTGTGGAGATTGCCAAATTATCTGGCCGTCCAAGCATCGACATTGAAACGATCGAATCTTCCTTTAATACAATTGTACAAGGGATGAAAGAGACGAAACAGATCGAAGAAGAGAACAAGCGATTACGCGAAGATGGAACAAAACGTATGCTTGAGCTTCAAGATAATATTAAGCGGGCTGCCCTAGAGTCCTAAAAAAACAAGCTGTCTGTAACTAAAGTTGCAGGCAGTTTTTTATGAATTTAAATAAAATTTGAGGAAAAAGGTTTTTATGTGACCATTTTCGGGTAAATCCTGTTCAGGGGAATGGTTCGCCCATGATTCAAAAAACCGCTATGACGAGGATTCGACTTATTTTTTAGCACAATTAGGAATTTCCAGTAAAATATTGTCTGATGAGAGGAAATACCCCGTAAAATATGTAGTTTATGAAGCATTCTATAGGATTTAAGAGTAATACGGCGTATAAACTCTAATGACCAGACCTCTATATGGAATTCATACATATTGTGGGGAAATAAGCGAATTCTAAAGATTGTTCGCATCATAACGCTTATGTTACGGTTATAAAGATGCTAATTTGGAGGGAAAATATGAATTCTGAAGAGAGAAATATCAAAATCAAGATAAATAATGTATCTAAAATTTTCGGTAAAAATGCTAAAAAAGCATCTCAAATGCTTGAAAAAGGGAAAACAAAAAGAGAAATCCTAAAAGAGACCGGCGCAACTGTTGGTGTCAATCGAGCAAATTTTGATGTATATGACGGCGAGATATTTGTCATCATGGGGCTATCAGGGAGCGGAAAGTCCACACTTGTGCGGATGCTAAACAGGTTAATCGAACCAACCTCCGGTGAAATATATATTGATGGGGATATGATAACAAATATGTCAAAGGATCAATTGCGTGAAGTCAGACGGAAAAAGATCAGCATGGTTTTCCAAAACTTCGCATTGTTCCCGCACCGTACAATTCTTGAGAACACTGAGTATGGTCTTGAATTGCAAGGTGTCGATAAAGAAGAGCGCAGACCAAAAGCGCTTGAATCTTTAAAGCTTGTTGGACTTGAAGGCTTTGAAGAGCAATATCCAAATCAATTAAGTGGCGGTATGCAGCAGCGTGTTGGATTGGCACGTGCGTTAGCAAATGACCCTGACATTTTATTAATGGATGAAGCATTCAGCGCACTAGATCCATTAATTCGTAAAGATATGCAGGATGAATTGCTTGAGCTTCATACATCTGTAGGAAAAACGATCATTTTCATTACCCATGATTTAGATGAGGCGCTTCGTATTGGTGACCGCATTGTACTCATGAAGGACGGAAATATCGTTCAAATCGGAACACCAGAAGAAATTCTGATGAACCCATCGAATGAATATGTTGAACGCTTCGTTGAAGATGTTGACCTTTCTAAAGTATTAACCGCTGGTCATATTATGAAACGTGCAGAAACAGTTCAGATCGATAAAGGGGCACGTGTTGCGCTTACGCTCATGAAAAACCTTGGGATTTCGTCTATCTATGCAGTAGATAAGAAAAAGCATTTATTAGGTGTTATTTCTGCACAAGCAGCGAAAAAAGCAGCAGAAACAGGTGCATCGCTTGAAACTGTTCTTGATAAAGAGTTTACGACAGTGTTGGAATCAACGTATTTAACAGAAATCTTTGATGCAGTGTCTGATGCGGCAAACATTCCAATTGCAGTTGTAGATGAGAAAAACAGAATGAAGGGCATTGTGGTCAGAGGTGCATTGATTGGTGCATTATCAGGTAATGATGAATATATCAACATGTCTTCTAACAAGCTAGAGGAAATTAAGACACAAGAGCCTTCTGCACAGGAGGTAGAATAAGATGTTTAGTATGAGTGATTTACCTAGAATTCCGTTTGCGGAATATATCGATCAATTTGTTGACTGGTTAACATTAACGTTTGGTGGTTTTTTTGATGGCATCACAAATGGATTAGCAGGAACAGTAAATGGGATTGTGGCAGCACTTGGCGTCATTCCATCCATAATTCTAACCCTTATCTTTGCCGGTATTGCTTGGTGGATCAGTACAAGAGGAGTTGCTCTTTTCACACTTATTGGATTTTTACTGATTGACTATTTAGGCTACTGGCATCCAATGCTTCAAACACTTGCACTCGTTTTGACCGCTGTGGTCATTTCCATTGTAATCGGGGTTCCGATCGGTATTTGGGCATCACAGAAGGAAACTGTGCGTAAAATTGTGACACCTATTTTAGATTTAATGCAGACAATGCCTGCATTCGTTTATCTATTACCAGCGATCTTCTTCTTTAATATTGGGGTTGTTCCTGGGGTTGTGGCATCGGTTATTTTCTCCATGCCGCCAACGATTCGTATGACCATTCTCGGTATTAAACAAGTACCAGCTGATTTAATTGAAGCTACCGAAGCATTTGGTTCAACGACATTCCAGCGTTTATTCAAAGTTCAGCTTCCACTTGCAACAAAAACCATCTTAGCTGGTATTAACCAAAGTATCATGCTGGCTCTATCAATGGTCGTGATTGCGGCAATGGTAGGTGCACCAGGACTTGGTTCAGAAGTATATAGTGCGGTAACGCAGCTGAAAACAGGTATTGGTTTTGAAGCAGGTATTGCCATTGTTATTGTGGCGATTACACTTGACCGTATTACACAAAACATTAAAACGAAAAAAACCAGGGGGAATGCTTAATGTGGAAAAAGTCTCTCTACATTGGGATGACCGCCCTGCTCGTCTTTTTACTAGCAGCTTGTGGTGTACAATCGGATTCAAATGCAAGTGCTGCACAGCAGGTCAATAAAACGATTATTGGGATTGATCCGGGTTCAGGTATTATGGCTCTAACCGATCAGGCCAAAAAGGATTATGGCTTAGAGGATTGGACGGTTGTGTCTGCATCAAGTGCAGCCATGACGGCAACGCTCAAAAAATCTTACGACCGTAAAAAGCCAATCATTATCACTGGCTGGAATCCACACTGGATGTTTTCCCGCTATGATTTAAAATATTTAGATGATCCAAAAAAATCTTACGGTGAAGCGGAAGAAATTCATACGATTTCACGTAAAGGCTTTGCGAAGGATCAGCCGGAAGCAGCTAAAATGCTTAGTCAGTTTAAATGGTCTCAAGATGACATGGGCGAAGTCATGATGGATATCCAAGATGGTGTGAAACCAAAGGATGCCGCCATAAAATATGTGAAAAAACATAAAGACCAAGTAGCGAAATGGACAAAAGGCGTGAAAAAGTCGAATGGTGGAAAAGTCAATCTTGCTTACGTTGCATGGGATAGTGAGATTGCAAGTACCAATGTTGCAGCAGAAGTATTGCGTGAACTCGGGTTTAAAGTAACTTTGACTCAGGTTGAAGCAGGTCCAATGTGGACAGCAATTGCAACCGGAAGTGCGGATGCATCATTATCTGCTTGGCTGCCAAATACGCATAAAACGTATGCAGCGAAGTTTAAAGGAAAATATGATGACCTTGGTACAAGTATGAAAGGTCTTCGAATGGGGCTAGTTGTCCCGACATATATGAAGAACGTAAACTCCATTGAGGATTTGAAAAAATAGTCAATGATGTAGTGGTTCCCTTATAATAGAAGGGAGCATGTTGAAAAAGCAGTCTGCTCAAAAAGCGGCTGCTTTTTTCTTATATAGAAGGATGGAGTTGTCGGGCGATGGATAAGTCAATCATGATTTTTTTGCATGGTGGAGGAGTAAGCAGCTGGATGTGGCAGGAGCAGGTTGAAATATTGAAGGACACGTATGAATGCTTTGCTCCTGATCTCATTGGACACGGGACAAGAGCAAAAGAACAGATATTTTCAATGAATGAAAGCACCCGTGAAGTCATCTCATGGATCAAGGAAAATGCGAATGGCCGTCAAGTGATTCTGATTGGATTTTCTTTAGGTGCGCAGATTGCCGTTGATGTGTTATCAAGAGAGCCGGATATCGTAGACATAGCCGTCATCAATAGCGCCCTTGTGATGCCTTTGCCATGGCTCCATTTCATGGTGAGACCCCTCTTGCCACTGACGTATCCATTATTAAAGAAAGATTGGTTTATCCAGCTCCAAGCCGAAAAGATGGGGCTCTCGCAACATGTACTGCATCATTATGCGGCGGAATCGAAACATCTGCAAAAGAAAACCCTTCTTACGATGTTTCAAGAAAACCTCCATTACAAGCTCCCTGACACGTTTCAACAAGCGAAGGCACGCATTCTTGTCACAGTGGGAGAAAAAGAAAAAGGCATTATGAAACGGTCAGCAAAAAAAATAACGAATTCACATCCGAAGGCAACAGGCTTCATCGTTCCCGGTATTGGACATACATTTACTTTTGAGAAGAAAGAACTTTTTACAGAAATGATCAAATGCTTTATAGAGGCACGTGCATTACCAGTCGAATTAAAGGAAATCCAGTAGCCGCGCCAATCAATAAGTGAAGACGAGCATAAAAAGGGCGCCAGTCTCTTAAAATCTGTATGATATAGGTGTAGAGCGCTTACAGTTTGTGTTTCCTAGAAGGAGGAGCTATGAGTAAAAACTATATCATATTCGGTGCAAGTCAAGGATTAGGAGATGCTTTTGTAAAGGGTCTCCCTTCAAGTGGAGATACAGTTTGGATTGTATCGCGAAGTGAACCAAGCAGTTTGAGCATAGATGACGGTGTACATAGAATTTGGCTGAAAATCGACTTATCAAGCCAAACGCATATCTCTTATATGCTCGAAGCACTGGAGAACAAGACGATTGATGTACTCATCTATAACGTCGGCTTATGGGAAAAACGAGGCTTTGAAGACGATTATTCCTTTGATCACGATCAGCCAGAGGATATTGCACATTTAATCAATGTGAATGTCACCTCAACCATTACATACATCCAGGCACTGCTTCCGCACGTAAGGAAATCAGAGAATGGGAAAATCATCGTGATTGGCTCAACGGCCGGACTCGACCATACAAACCTGCCTCAGGTCTCGTTTGTTGCATCTAAATTTGGCCTGCGCGGAATTGTAAATGCACTGAGAGAGCATGTGAGGAAAGATAAAATATCCGTCACCTGTATCAATCCAGGAGAGCTGGCGGCGGAGGTTCCATATGAGGATGGAGCCGAAAAGGCCATCACTCTATATGATGAAACGAGAATCCCTGTCCAGGATATTGTGGAGCTTGCGAGATGTGTGATTCATTTATCAAGGGTATCTTGCGTAAAAGAAATCAACGTTCCCGCCATGGCAGATCTGAATGCATAATATAAAGCAGACCACCCGCTTAATGAGAAGGCGGGTGGCTTTTTCATTTATGATGAATGCTGCTGGAGTGTTTGATAGACAGCTTCGGTCAAAATCTCAATGCCGGTAAAGATTGCCGAGCGGTTGAAGGTCATATACGGATGATGAAGACCAGGCTTTAAATCACAGCCTAAACCGAGCATTGTGGATTTGATATGCGGAAGCTTTGCTGCATAAAAGTGAAAGTCCTCTCCACCTGTTGTGACAATCGGGGGATCAAGCTGTTCTTTACCTAAAACCTGTTCAATTGCATGAGACATGATCTGGACAGCTTCCTCATTTAAGGTGGCGGCAGGCAGACGATGGTCTGTTGAAAGTGTAATGGAAGCGCCAAAGGCATCCGCTACAGAATGAACGGCTCTTTCAATTTCTTTTTCTAGTTCATCCATCACTTCGTTTGTTTGCGCCCGTACATCTAATGTAAAAGAAGCTTTACCTGGGATGATGTTTGAGCTGCCCCCGCCAGCATGTAAATTGGTCATTTTGACAGAATGCGCAACTCTTGGATCGACATGGATATGCGCGAGTCTCTGCACAAGGGTAGAAGCCACTTCTATTACGTTGATGCCAAGGTGTGGACGTGCACCGTGCGCTTCCTCGCCAATAATGGTGCCGACATAATGATTACTTGATCCGTGCAAAATAGCAGGAGCGCAGCGTCCGTTTAATGTTTCTTGAATTGGACGCACATGTACGCCATATAAGTAATCGACATCTGCCAGCACACCTTTTTCAATCATTTTCAGCGCACCGCCGCCTCTTTCCTCAGCAGGCTGAAAGATGAAACGGATCGTGCCGTTTGGTCGTTCTTTTTCCTTTAATGCCATGAAGGTGCCAAGAGCCATTGTCATGTGTGCATCGTGGCCACATGAATGATTGGCTTTAAACTCACCATCTACTTCCTGCCAAAGTGCATCAATATCAGCTCTCACAGCGACCACTGGTGCGCCTTCTCCAATTTCACCGATCACCCCTGTACAGTCGTCAAATGTTTGAGTTTTGCAGCCCAATTTTTTCAATATATCTTCAATATAAGCGGTCGTTTCTGTTTCTTCCCAGCTGATTTCTGGGTGGGCATGCAAGTGTTCAAAGATGTCTGTCACGGTTTGTTTCATTTCGTTTGTCAAAGTTGTCATGAGAATCCTCCTTGCTGACAGATAATCTGCCAAAACATTATTTTAATGAAATAATATTGCTCTTAAATATCAACAGTGTTTATAATATAACACATCATTTGATTATTCTGAAAATTAAGTGAAATTCCGATCGGGACAAAGGGGTTTTGACACATGAAAACAGCGACAGTATCAGCACCAGAGAAACAAAAACGAAAACTTCAAATGCCAGATGCGTATGTTCTCTTATTTATGATTGCACTGATTTGTACAATAGCAACGTATTTTGTACCAGCGGGTGAGTTTGACCGAAAGACATCTGGGGAGATCACAACAGCCGTTCCTGGCAGCTATCACCGTATTGATCAATCACCAGTGAGTCCAGTTGGCTTTTTTACAGCGATACAAGAAGGAATGGTAGGGTCCTCTTCTATTATTTTTCTGATTCTATTTACGGGCGGAACCATTGCCATTTTGGAGAAGACAGGTGCTATTAACGGGATGATTCACCATGTCATCAGCCGGTTTCAAACGAAGCAATTATTGTTTATTTGTATTGTTGGGGGATTATTTTCAGTCCTTGGAACGACCGGAATTGTCGTGAACTCTGTCATTGGATTTATTCCAATCGGCATCATTGTAGCACGATCCTTGAAATGGGATGCTGTAGCAGGAGCGGCTGTCATATACATCGGCTGTTATGCAGGATTTAACGCAACGATTTTATCTCCATCTCCATTAGGTTTATCACAAACGATTGCAGAGCTGCCGATCTTTTCCGGAATTGGCCTGCGTGTCATTATTTATCTTTGTTTTCTTATTTCTAGTATTGTGTACATCTATTTATATACAAGACGTCTGAAGAATAAAGAAAAGGGAAGCATTCTTGGCGATCAATGGTTTCCTGCTAAGGGGCTTGGCGGAGCCGATGCGGAATCTGTGGACAAGCCTGCATTTACTGGCAGACATAAGCTGATTTTAGCAGTGTGCGGATTGTCACTTGGAGGATTCTTATATGGCGCACTTCAGCTTGGCTGGACCGATAAGGAAATGGCGGGTGTGTTCATCTTTATGGCTATCGCTGCTGGACTGCTTGGCGGTTTAGCGGCCAATGATATTGCGAAAACGTTTATTATTGGGTGCCAAAGCCTTGTATACGGCGCACTTATTGTTGGGATGGCACGCTGTATTTCGGTCATTTTAGAAAATGGGAAGCTGCTTGATACAGTGGTCAACGGCTTGGCGAGTATGCTGACAGGCTTTAGTCCAATCGCTGGTGCGATCGGGATGTATATTGCGAGTGCGCTTCTTCACTTTTTGATTTCATCAGGATCAGGAGAAGCTGTTGTCTTTATCCCGATTCTTGCGCCGCTCGCTGATTTAATGGGTATCACAAGACAGGTAGCTGTAGAAGCAGTGATGCTTGGCGAAGGGGTAGTCAACTGTATCAATCCGACTTCTGGTGTATTGATGGCTGTGCTTGCTGCAAGTGGTATACCTTATGTAAAATGGCTGCGTTTTATGGTGCCGCTTGCCCTCATTTGGTTTGTCATCGGTCTTGTATTTATTTGTATCGGGGTCATGATCAACTGGGGACCTTATTAAATATGTAGGAAGCTGCCGACGAGTGTTTGGCAGCTTTTTTCTTGTGGAAATATGTATGGATCCAGCGCTTTGAAAGCACAATAAATGTGTTCACAAATTCGCTACATATTTTTTTTGAGCAGTCCCCTTGCAAAAGTTTGTGAAATGTTGCACAATATGAATGTGAAATACTTCACATAAGAAAAACAGCCTAGTTTTACTCAGGAGGATGAGATAAATGACAAACGAAAAAGTAAACAAAGTAGCCCTTATTGGAGCAGGTTTCGTCGGCAGCAGTTATGCCTTTACATTAATAAATCAAGCAATCACAGATGAATTGGTTGTCATCGATTTGAATCAAGACAAAGCAATGGGTGACGTGATGGATTTAAACCACGGAAAAGCATTTGCCCCGCATCCTGTGAATACATGGTATGGAGATTATGAGGATTGTAAGGATGCAGATATCGTCTGTATCTGTGCTGGTGCAAACCAAAAGCCAGGTGAAACAAGACTTGATCTTGTTGAGAAAAATTTAAATATATTTAAAGGCATTGTAGAAAACGTAATGAAAAGTGGATTTGATGGCATTTTCTTAGTTGCCACAAACCCAGTCGATATTTTGACATATGCGACTTGGAAATTCAGTGGACTTCCAAAAGAACGAGTAATTGGCAGTGGTACGACGCTTGATACGGCAAGATTTAGATACATGCTTAGTGAGTATTTTGAAGCAGCGGCACACAACGTGCATGCTTACATCATTGGCGAGCATGGAGATACAGAGCTTGCTGTTTGGAGTCATGCGAATATCGGAAGTGTACCAATTGCAGAATTAATGAAGAGAAATGATCAATACAAACAAGAAGACTTAGATGAAATCATGGAAAATGTTCGTCATGCCGCTTACCAAATCATTGAGAAAAAAGGCGCCACTTATTACGGCGTAGCAATGAGTTTAGCCCGCATTACAAGAGCGATCCTGCACAATGAAAACAGCATTTTAACTGTCAGCACTTACTTAGATGGAGAGTACGGAGCAGAAGATGTTTACATTGGTGTACCAGCTCTTGTGAATCGAAATGGTGCAACAGAAGTGATGGAGCTCGCACTGAACGACACGGAGAAAGAAAAATTTGCACACAGTGTAAATGTGTTAAAAGAGATTTTGGCTCCTCATTTTTAATCAATCAAAAGCAACCTATCTGAGCAGAAAAGGATGAATCACTATGTGGCAGCAAATATATGATCCGTTTGGTAATGAATTCGTCAGTGCATTGGTGGCAATGCTCCCAATCTTGTTTTTCCTTCTTGCATTAACTGTTTTTAAGCTAAAAGGTGTTTTAGCCGCTTGTTTTACCTTAATCGTCAGTTTTGTAACAGCTGTTTTCTTCTTCCATATGCCAGTTGAAAAAGCATTATCTGCTGTGCTGCTCGGTATATCTAATGGGCTGTGGCCGATTGGATATATCGTCATCATGGCGGTATGGCTCTATAAAATTGCCGTGAAATCTGGTAAGTTCGATGTCATTCGATCTAGTATTGCAGGAATCTCTCAAGATCAACGTCTTCAGCTCTTATTAATCGGTTTTAGTTTTAACGCATTTTTAGAGGGCGCTGCTGGATTTGGTGTACCGATTGCGATCAGTGCCGCTCTCTTAACAGAGCTTGGGTTTAAACCGCTGAAAGCTGCGATGCTCTGCTTAATTGCCAATGCTGCGTCTGGTGCATTTGGGGCGGTGGGCATCCCGGTGATTACAGGGGCGCAAATGGGCAATATGACGCCGCTTGCGTTATCTCAAACCCTTGTATATACCATCCCATTTATTTCATTCTGTATTCCGTTTCTCCTCATTCTGATTGTAGATGGATTGAAAGGGATCAAAGAAACTCTGCCAGCCTTGCTTGTTGTGAGTGGTACCTATGCCATTTTGCAAGCTGTCACAATGGTGACGATGGGTCCTGAGCTTGCCAATATTATTTCTGCCTTAGCAAGTATGGGAATTTTGGCTTTATTTCTTCGGAAATGGCAGCCAAAACACATTTATCGTGAAGAAGGAGCGCCAGATATTGAACAGAAACAAACGTATCGCGGCGTTGAAATACTGAAAGCATGGTCTCCGTTCTATATTTTAACTGCTGTTATTACGGTATGGAGTCTGCCGGCATTTAAAGCATTGTTTGCTGTAGGAGGACCGCTTAACTGGACGACCATTTTAGTGAAAATGCCATTTTTACATCAGCAAATTGTGAAATTACCACCAATTGCACAAACGGAAACACCTATTGATGCGATCTTTAAAATTGATGTCATCAGTGCAACGGGGACCGCCATTCTGATTGCGGTCATGCTGACAGGGCTGTTTAGCAGACATATTACATTAACAGAAGGCGCTGTCTGCTTAAAAGCAGCGGTGAAAGAGCTTTGGGTTCCTGTTCTGACTATTTGTTTTGTTATGGGTTTTGCCAACCTTGCGAACTTTGCTGGCCTAAGTTCAGCCATTGGACTTGCTCTTGCCAAAACGGGCGATTTGTTCCCGCTTGTCAGCCCGGTGCTTGGCTGGATCGGCGTGTTTATTACGGGGTCTGTCGTGAGTAACAACGCCTTATTCGGTAACCTTCAAGCGGTCACTGCTTCTCAAATCGGCTCACAGGCAGGTTTGTTAATTGGGGCGAATACGACCGGTGGTGTGATGGCGAAATTAATTTCTCCACAATCAATCGCTATCGCTACAGCAGCTGTTGGAGAAACAGGGAAAGAATCTGAGCTCTTCAAAAAGACCGTGAAGTACAGCTTCATCCTGCTCGGTATTGTATGTATATGGACATTCATTCTTGCTCAATTTGTATAGGTTGATAGACTAAAAAAGACTGAGAAAGATCTCAGTCTTTTTCTTTATGTAGATTCTCTTGTCACGAGCCGGGTAGGCAGCTGGATATGTTCGCGCTGTAATGGTTTTTGATCTTGCAGGAGTGCGATCATTTGCTGTACAGACCGCTGGCCAAGCTCTACGATCGGTATGTCAATTGTGGTGATCGTTGGAGCTGTCACCTCACAAATGTCTTGGTTGTCATAGCCGATGACCGCTAGATCCCCGGGGATTTGATAGCCGTATGAAATAGCCTGTTTAATGAGTCCTGCTGCGACTTGATCATTGCCGGTGAAAATGGCATCAGGCGCTTCCTTCATGTGATGGATGACCTCCATTAAGCGAAAGCCGTCTTCAATGGTAAAAGCCTCTCCAAACAGCCAATCATCTTGCAGCGGCAAACCGTGAGCAGAGAGTGCATCAAGATAGCCCTGTTTCCTTTGTTTCTGCGCTTCACTGCTTTCTGTATCAAAGCAAAACCCAATCGATTTTCGCCCCGACCGAATCAAATAGTCCACCGCTTTATAGGCGGCTTCCCGTTCATCGTATCCAATAATCGGGATGTTTGCTGTTTGGTGATATTCATTTGCCATGACAATGGGGCCGTTCGTTAAAAATGGCTCAATTTTCTCCCACGTATTTTCTAACGCACCCAATATAACCCCATCGACTTCTTTTCTTTTTAATAATTGAAGCCCTTCAAGCTCTAATGCTTCTTGATAAAACGTCTGGAGCACGATGGCTTTATATCCTTGATCCAGTGCTTCCTTTGAAATGCCTTTAATCAATTGTGCAAAAAAAGGATGGTCCACAGCTGGAACAGACACAGCAATGGTTTTTGTCTGATGTGACCTTAGTGTGCGGGCTGCTGAACTCGGTGTATATTCCATTTCTTTCATCACCTGTAAAATGAGCTGCCGCTTTTCTTCTGACACATATGGGTGATGGTTTAGCACTCTGGAAACGGTGGTGGTTGAAACCCCGCAGCGTTTGGCAATTTCATAAATTGTACACATATTAACAAATCCTTTACACAAAGTTATTGTTCTGAAATCGATAACATCATTTACAATGTGAAACAAGTTAAATATTAACAAAAGGAATTGATTAATTGGAGGGAATGGAATGCAAATATTGACGAAGATATCAGGTAAAAGCAAGGATTATCTTCCTTTGCTGGATATGATCAATCAAGGTGTTCAAGTTAAGGCTGATTCAGTTGAAAAGCATCTAGCAAATGAAAAGCTGGTGACGTTCCTTGAGCAAGATATAGAGCGCACAGGTTTGGAAAAAATTCTCTTCCATTATAAACAAAATAAGGAAAAAAAGATACCGTTTCTGCCAGTTGACAAACTGATTTCAGAAGATGAAATCGATGATATTATGCAGGTGCTGAAGGAAGTATTGAGCTCTGGCCGTTTTACTTCAGGGCCATATATTCCGACATTTGAAAAGGCGATTGCTGAGTACTTAGGGAAAAAATATGTCATTGCCACGTCAAGTGGAACAGATGCATTAATGATCAGTCTCATATCAGCAGGCGTCCATCCAGGAGACGAGGTGATTTTGCCGGCCAATAGCTTTGCTGCAACAGAAAATGCAGTGCTTGCCATTGGGGCTGTTCCGGTATATGCCGATATTGATCCTGAAACCTACTGCCTCTCACCGAGTGAAATAGAGAAACATATCACAGATAAAACGGTATGCATTCTACCGGTTCATTTATATGGAA
Organism: Bacillus sp. FSL M7-0003; assembly: GCF_038628485.1. NCBI lineage: Bacteria > Bacillati > Bacillota > Bacilli > Caryophanales > Bacillaceae > Bacillus > Bacillus sp. FSL M7-0003. The sequence goes on from NZ_CP152024.1 coordinate 327,651, forward strand.
AGCAAGCGGATATGAAGGAGATTTCGGCGATTGCGAAACAGCATGGGCTGAAAATCATTGAAGACGGCTGTCAGGCGATTGGCAGCAGCGGCCTTGGCGCTTATGGAGATGGACTTGTTCTCAGCTTTAATCCATACAAAAACCTTGGGGTCTGCGGAAAGGCAGGAGCCATCGCTACAAATGATGAGGCCTTAGCGGAAAAATGCATGGAGATCAGCTATCACGGCTTTGAAGCTGGAAAGAAAAATGTCAAACGCAGTGACTATGGCTTTAATTCGAAAATTGATAATTTGCAGGCAGCGATTGGACTCGAACGAATGAAGTATTTAGGACTGCAAAATTTCAAACGTTTTTACTTAGCCAAGCGATACATTGAACAGCTGCAAACGCTTGAGGATGAAGGATATATGAAGCTCCCGACGCTGACAGATGATCATGTATGGCATCTATTCCCGATTAGAGTGCTGAAGGGAGAACGAGATGAACTGGCAGCGAAATTGCTGGAAATGGGCATAGAGACGGATGTCTATTACCCGGTTCTATCGCATCAGCATCAAACAAATCTTGTTTCTCAAAAATATAGACAAACGACACTTCCACACACGGAAAAAGCTGCGCAGCAATTACTTCACTTGCCGCTTTATCCAGGAATGCCGCTGCAAGATCAGGAGAAGGTCATCGAGGGGGTTCATCATGTTATCAAGTCTTCCATTCAATAAAAAACTGCTGAATCTGCCGAAGAATCCGCAGTGGATCGTCTTCTGTGATTTTGATGAAACGTATTATTCTCACGGAATGACAGAGGAGCAGAGAGCGGATGTCAATCGGCTGGAAGCCTTTGTAGCAGAAAAGAGTGAAGCGGGACAGCTCTTGCTGGGCTGGGTGACGGGAAGCAGCCTCGATTCTGTCACGAGCAAAATGGAAAAAGGAGGGTTTCATCAATTCCCGCATTTCATTGCGTCGAACTTAGGGACTGAGATTGTATATACGTCGGATGCCCATTTTGGACAGCCAGATGCAGAGTGGATGAAGCGGCTGGATGCACAGGGCTTTTCAGATGAAAAAATCGAAGACATCCTGGAAACCATCCGAGAAAAGGGCATTTCCCTTAGACCGCAAACGCAGCTGGGCAGTTCAGGGTATAAGAAGAATTTCTATTATCAGGAGCAGGATGAACGGACAGATCTTTATCATCTATCATTTATCCAAACACTGGCTAAAGAGCGAGGCGTGGCAGTCAACATCAATAAATGCAACCCGCTTGCTGGAGATCCTGCGGATTGCTATGATGTCGATTTTTTACCAGTCGGAACAGGGAAGGATGAAATTGTCCGTTTTATGCTGAACCAATATGATTTATCGAAAGATCAAGGCTTTGCCTTTGGTGATAGCGGGAACGATTTGCGGATGCTTCAATCCGTCACACACGGCTTCCTTGTCCAAAATGCGACAGCTGAAGCCAAACGGCACCATCACCAAATTTGTCATCATGGGTATGCAAAAGGAATCTATGAAACACTGAAAACAGTGATGTATAAACATGAGGAGGCACATTCATGAAGAAAATTGGAATTGTTGGAGCAGGGAATATTGCAAAAGCACATGCAAGAGCATTATCAACGATCAAAGGTGCAGAATTATCCGGTGTCTATGATTTGCATGAGTCGGTCGCACAGGGATTCATTAAACAGTACGGCGGACGTGTGTATTCAAGTATCGGGACACTGGCAGATGCATCTGATGGATTGATCATTGCATCCCCTAATTTTTGTCACAAGGACCATGCCCTTCAGTCGCTAAGAGCAGGACAGCCGATTTTATGTGAAAAACCGATGGCTGTGTCGTTGAAGGAAGCGAAGGAAATGGTGGAGACAGCCAAACAGTTCCAAGTTCAAGCCAGTATGGGCTTTAACTATCGTTATTTATCCTTTGTGAATATATTGAAAAACTTGATTGCCAACGGTGAATTAGGCCGCATTTTGACCGTCAGAACTCATTTTAAGAAAAACAGTGCCCTTAGAAGAAAGACTTTTTCATGGAGAGACAGCGGTGAAAGTCTGCGTACGAGCGGTGCACTAGGGGATCTTGGCATTCATTTGATTGATATGCTGTGGTACTTATTTGGCAGTGAAATGAAGAAAGAATCACTTAACACCAAGATGCTGACACATGTAAAGGAAAAAGAAGAGAAAAAGGTTCAGGTGGATGATCATACCGAAATTTTCGGGCAGATGGAGAATCAAGTGTTCTTTCATTTGGTGACATCCAAAAGCACGCAGCCTGAGGAATGTGGATTTAGTGTAGAAGTCGTTGGTCATGACAAGGTATTCAAATACCATACGAACATGAAAAACGAATATGAGATCAGTGATGGATTGTGTGTGGAGCGTCATCAAATGCCGCAAACTTTGCTGACAGATCCGCCAAATGAATTTTACGGATGGTCCGATACATTCCGCGATCAGCTGATGCATTGGGTGAATACTGATCCATACCCATCTCATATGAAGGTCGCTGATTTTGAAGATGGTTATCGCGCTCAGGCTGCGCTCAATACATGCTTTGAAAGGGAAGAGGCAGTTGTCTCTGCCCAGGCATATTAAAGAGGTGGAGCGGAGGATATCATGACTCCGCTCCTTTTTAGAGGAAGTGAAAAGATGAAAAAGGTATTTTATTTTGGCTGTGTCTTTTATTTTTTTATTGGGACCATTCATGTATTTTTTGGCAGCTTAACACCTTATTTGCTGTCGAGTTACGATAAGGGTCCCGGGGAATTATCATCTTTAATTTTTTTTCAGTTTATTGGTTTTTTGACAGGTGTTCTGCTATCTCCCATTCTAGTGAGAAAAAAAGGCTATGGCGCTGTGCTGACCATGGGTCTTTTGCTGATGATCGGCTCACTTCTGCTGGGGCTATTGGTGCCCGGATGGACAACGCTTGTGCTGGCAGGTTTTTTTCTTGGGAGCGGCGCAGGCAGTCTTGAGACAACAGCCGGAGCGTATGTCATTTCGATGGCTAATAGTGCAAAGCGAATCAGTATCATGGAGGTCTTTTTTGGATTAGGTGCGCTGTTATTCCCGCTAGTGATTCTGCTGACTGTCACAGAACAGACATGGCAGTATGTGTTTTTATTTCAGGTGGGTGCGCTGACATTTTTCCTCATGCTCTGGCTGGTTTTTATGAACAAACTGCCTCATGGACAGATGGATGCTCCCACCACAAGGGGGACGAGGAAACCGTCTTTACTTGTTGATCGAAATAATCGAATGATTGTGGTGATCATGATTTGCTTTGCCTTTTTCTACGCAGGGATTGAAACGAACTTTGCGAATTTTTTGCCGTCGATCATGCTGGAAAAAGGGGGAGAAAATTGGGGACTCTTTGCGGTCTCTACTTTCTGGACAGCGATCGTCATCGGCAGAACCATGATCGCGAGAAAAGCTGATCAGCTGCATCCGCTGCGTTTTTTAAAGCTAAGTGCATCTCTGATGATTCTGCTGCTTGTGATATTTGCTCTGACAACCCACATCGCCGCGCAGCTGATCCTCATCTTTTTCATCGGTCTTTGCGCAGCTGGCATGTTCCCAATCGCACTGACAGCATCTGCCTTAATGATTGAAAATGCCATCGATGAGGCGACGAGTTATTTTATTGCAGCCGCAAGCTTAGGCGGAGCCTGCTTGTCCTTTTTGATTGGATTTAGTCTGGAATGGGCAGGAGCGGCTAGTGCCGTCTTTGTATTTGCTTTCTTAGCTGTTCTTCTGTTTGCAGCTGCGATTCAAATGAATCGTTCTAAGAAAAAAGAAACGGTACACGCGCAGCAGTCAGCACTGAAAGCAGACCGCTAAGCCTCCACCTGAAATGATGACAAAGGACTTGTACTAAAACGCAGAAAGTTTGAATAACATGTACAAGTCAGCATCAAAAGGAGGACGTCTATGTGGCGGTGTTTTTTGGTTATATCTTTTTAGGGTTGTCACTTTCAGCGCCTGTTGGGCCAGTCAATGCAGCCCAAATCGACAGAGGGATTAAAAGTGGATTTTGGCATGCGTGGATATTTGGTGTGGGGGCTATGGCTGCGGATATTGTCTATATGCTTCTCATCTATTTTGGTGTCGCCCAGCTTTTGACTGCACCTCTTGTAAAGACCTTTTTGTGGCTGTTCGGCTTTTTTGTTCTGACCTATACCGGCATTGAAAGTCTGCGTAAAATCAATTTGCAGGAGAGTCCGAAAAAGCATAGTGGAAACACATCAGTTGGCCAGTCATTCATGACCGGATTTTTCATTTCTCTATCTAATCCGCTCAGTATTTTGTTTTGGCTTGGCATCTACGGCAGCATTTTAGCCAATACGATCGAAAAGTATGGAGCTTCCCAAATGCTCATGTACAGTATGGCTATTTTTATCGGCATGCTGATCTGGGATTTCAGCATGGCGCTGCTTGCTAGTTCGTTTAGGCGTTATTTAAGTGAACGTGTTTTACATGGCTTATCTGTTCTGGCAGGTCTATCTTTACTTGGTTTCGGCGCCTATTTTGGGTATCAAGGAATCATGGCGTTGATTGGGTAGAAAAACAGACTGACACATCCAGTCTGTTTCAGCGTGTAGACAAACCCTCGCATTCTTTGTCAGGTCTGCGCTCCGGTGCTCACGAATGTCAAATTCGCTCCGTTCCAGTGCTCGCCCTTCTAGGGCTGCAAAGGTTTTTGATCACGCTGAATAGAAGACAAAGGGCTAAAATAAAAAATCATTTTAGCCCTTTGTCAATAATCTGAATCAGGCTGACACATCCAGTCTGTTTTTTTGTAAGGATTGACAGACATAACACATTCTTGAATAATGGTGGAATATTAAATGGTTTGAAGGAGCTTCTGCTATGCGTATGTTTCTGCCAGTATTCAACTATGTGTGTATGCTGATTTTATCAGTCATCACTGCAACATTCGTTTATACGTTTTTATTCATGCAGCCTGAAGTGGGCTTTAGTTATGTGGAGATGACCAGTCTGTTCATTTTGCTCGCTTATGTCATTTTTGCTGCACCGATTCAGTTTGTTTTACACCGGCATCCTAAGAGGTTTCGAAGCCGTGACTTATTGATTTATTTTATTGCAGCATGGGTGGTGTGTTCGGCTTTGGCTTTATGGATTGATTATGGGCTTGTTGTGTTCATCAGCTATAAAGTCTATCTGTTTAGCTTCTGCGCAGCCCTTATTTATTGGGTGCTGGATTCCGTCTTTTTGATGAAGAATCCATCGTAGGTATGATGAAAGGCTCTCTATTAACTTTCACTAGTCTGATCATAGGAAACCCATCTTGTCATACGCTAGGAAGTCGTGGAGGGACAGTCACCACAGCCATTTGCACCTCATAGGCTATGGAGAAGACGCTAAAACGAGGTGTAGGAAATGGCCCAGCTGTATGCAAAAAGTTGCCTTGATCAAAATCTACGATCACTAGAAGAATGGAAACAGGATGCTTTCACACAATTTGGCGAGATGGTAGGAGATGAAGCCGATACATTCCCTTGTGTACCCGGAAGACAGGGATTTTTTCTCGATCATTTACGCTATGGGTTTGTTGGTGACCCGAGGGAAGAGGAAGCGGTGGATGAATTAGCCCAGCTCCTGAGAGAATATCAAGGCTGTGCGAAAGAAACCGGTCAATATGCTTCATTTATCTGTTTTTTTGAAACACCGCAGGATTTAAAGGAAAGTTCGCTTGAAGAGTTTGAGCAGCAGTTTTGGTCGCTGCTTCAACGGCTCCATCATAAAGATGAAGAACCGTGGCCTGAGGAGATTCCGCTCGATACTCATCATCATGAGTGGGAGTATTGCTTCCATGGTGAAGCTTATTTTATTTTGTGTTCCACACCTGCTCACAAACTCAGAAAAAGCCGCCACTTCCCTTATCTCTTGATGGCGTTTCAGCCTAGATGGGTGTTTGAGAAATTGAATGGGTCGACCAAGTTTGGACAAAAAATGAGCCAGCTCGTTCGCAAGCGGCTCAAAGCATATGATGAGGTCAGTGTTCATTCATCATTAAAATGGTACGGTGACCCGGCCAATCATGAATGGAAGCAATACTTTCTCCCAGATGAAGAGGCGGAGAAACCAGCCTCCGCCAAATGTCCATTTACTGCATTAAAAAACATGATGAAATTATGATGCGGTCTGATCCTGCTTCCACTTTTTCCTCATAAATAGCACCATGATGGCAATCACTGCAATGATCCCTAGGCTGATAAAAAAGCCAGGTCGTCCGCTTGCCTCTGTTAATGTGCCTGAAACGGCGGCTCCAATTAAGAGCAGCGCAAGAATCATTTCGCACGTTTGGCGAGTGGATGGCTTGGATAACTTTTTACTTGAGAACAGAATAAAGATCCATGTGTACAGCAGGGTAAGACCAGCTGCTGTTGTGAGATGCTCGTAGATGTGTTTTGACAAAAAGAGTGCAAGCAGAATTGAGACAATTAAGCCAGCAGCAGTTAAGATAATCGAAGACCACCTCACATGAGATGGGTCTTTTTGTTTAAAGCAAGCAGGTGCATCTTGATGCTCTGACATTGTGCCGAGCAGTGTTGTGACCGCATAGAGAGAGGCAACCAATGTCGAAAAACCGGCAATGATGAAAATGCCATTAAAGATATGAAGAAAGATTGATAAATGAAACGGCTCTAATGATGTAATAAATGGACTGCTGTTCTCATTAAAGGCTGTCACTGGGACAAGCAAGAGAGCAAGTCCGATTGAGACGATATAGATGACCGCTAGAATGATCAGCATGACACGTCCAGCTTTTGCCGCATCCTTCGGGTCTTTTAAATGAACCGCCATCAGCCCCATGACTTCAATTCCTCCAAATGCATAAAACGCGTAAATCAATCCATTCCAAAGACCAAGCGGGCCAAGCGGCATCCATTCGTGATCCTTGTTAGGCAGATGCAGGGTCGGTTTATGTTCTGTCAAAATGCCGAATAACACAAGCACGGCAAGAATCATAAACAGAAAAATCGCCGCTGTCTTCAGTACCGCAAGAACATTTTCTGTCTTTTGAAAAGAAGAAAGCCCAATGATAATGACGAGAAGGGCAAGAGCGGAATAAATCGTAGAAAACACCCAAAGCGGAACAGAAGGAAACCAGTGGCGGGTAAATAGAGAAATGGCTGTCAATTGACTCCCTGTAATCAGCATTTCTGCAAACCAATATACCCAGCCATTGCTAAACCCTGCCCAGCGTCCATATGCTTTACGAGCATAGGAACAAAACGACCCTTTATCAGGGTTATCAGCTGTCATCGCAGCCAAATGTTTAAAGACGAGATACGTTCCGACCGCAGCAAGCAAAAAGGAAATGCAGACGGAATAACCGGACTTTGTAATGGCGATGCTGGAGCCAAGGAAGAACCCAGTGCCAATTGTACAGCCGACTCCGATAAGAGAAAGCTGCCACCAAGATAAAGATTGTTCTTCTTTCAATGCAAGTGCAACACCTTTCTATTTCAATGACATTAGCTTGTGACCGCCTCTTTTTTTTATACATGATCAAGGGGACATTTTGGGCATACTGTCATGGAAAGGAGTGCATGTGATGAACGGAGAATACGTCATTTTACCAAAGGGTAGACTCGGCTTTCGTTTAGGAAAAGGCCAATGTATGCGAGTGGTTGATGTCGAAGGCCAGCAAGTAGCAGATGTGATGGCCTATCATGAAAAGGATTTTTATGAAAAATTTGACCAAGGTGCGACAATGGACAGCCTATTTTCATCCAAAGTGAAAAAAGGTGATAAGCTCTATTCTAATTTATATAAACCGATGTTTACGATCATTGAAGATACAGTGGAATGCCATGATTTATACATGCCCGCCTGCCGCCAAGAGATGTATCAGCTTTTATACGGCAGGACGCACTTAGAGGTCATGCATACATGCTACGATAATTTGCGGACTGCCTTTGAGCCCTTTGGGATTCCAAAGGAGGATATGTACTATCCTTTTAATGCCTTTATGAATACAGTCATTGATGAAAAAGGAAAGCTGTCTGTGGAGCAGCCAAAATCGCTGCCCGGTGACTACATTCGCCTTCGGGCTGAAATGGACCTCATTGTGGCCGTTTCTGCATGCCCTGCTGATATTGGGAAGTGCAATGGATCAAGCTGTACATCCATACGGGTAGAAATCGATTAAAAAAGAAAAGGACCAGTCAATCAAGACGTGGTCTTTTTCACTTGTGAATGTTTGATCATCTCAGAAATAGGGGAACGTCTAACAAAATGTTCTTGATGAAAACATGGTATAATGAAGATTCAAAAAACGTTGTTAAATCAATGAATTGTGAGTAAAACCTGTTCTCTTCATGTAGAGGATGCTTAGGAGGAAAAGTGTATGAGTTTGCAGAAAAAGATCAGCCAAGAGTTGCATGTGCAGCCCTCAATTGACCCAAAGCAGGAGATCGAAAAACGGGTTGGATTTCTAAAAGAGTACTTGAAAAAAACCGGGGCAAAGGGATTTGTACTCGGCATTAGCGGCGGGCAGGATTCAACGCTTGCCGGACGTCTTGCACAGCTTGCTGTCAGTGAGCTTCGTCAAGAAGGAAAAGAGGATGCAGTCTTTATTGCAGTACGCCTTCCGCACGGTGTGCAGCAGGATGAAGATGATGCGCAGCTCGCTCTATCATTTATTCAGCCAGACAAGTCATGGAAATATGATATTGCACCTGCCGTGTCAGCATTCAGTGATCAATATCAAAAGGAAACGGGCGGACCATTGTCTGACTTTAATAAAGGGAATGTCAAAGCACGCATGAGAATGATCGCGCAATATGCTGTCGGTGGTGAGGAAGGATTGCTTGTCATCGGTACAGATCATGCAGCTGAAGCAGTAACCGGCTTCTTCACGAAGTATGGTGATGGCGGTGCCGATGTTCTTCCGCTCACAGGTCTGACAAAACGCCAAGGCCGGGCGCTTTTAGAAGCGCTAAAAGCACCGGAACGCCTGTATTTAAAGAAACCAACAGCCGATCTGCTAGACGACAAACCTCAGCAAACGGATGAAACAGAACTCGGTATTACGTACAGTGAAATTGATGATTACTTAGAAGGAAAACCAGTGTCAGATCAAGCAGCAGAAGCGATTGAAAAGCGCTATGTTCAATCAGAGCATAAACGCCAAGTACCCGCTTCCATGTTTGATGACTGGTGGAAATAAAAAAGAAACCTCTCCAGATGGAGAGGTTTTTTTATGTCAAATTTCAATTGGGTTTGACAAAATAACCAAAAATTCATTAAATTAGTAGAACGATCTACTTAAGTCCATTTAACTAAATATCAATTTTTTTGATCAAAAAAAGCAAACATAATTAGTTCGATTCACTTAATTTCGCTCCTATTGACAGTATTTTCAGAAAAAATAATTGACGAATAAAAAGAATGCGCTTACAATGAAACCACATTCCGAAAAGTGAAATTAGATTCCACTGGATGGAATAAAGGGGGTGGTTCACCCCCAAATAAGAAGCTAAAGGAATGATTCACACAATGAAAAATCGAAGTGCACTGGAAATTTACAAAGAGGGAGGCGCTTGGTGGGAGACTGAGATTAGTCATATTCAAAAAAATTCAATTGAAATTCGAGGGTATCCGATTGAAGAACTGATTGGTGAATTGTCTTATCCACAAATGCTCTATTTACTGCTTGTTGGTGAATTATTGGATGATTCAAAAGCAGCTCTTTTTGAAAGTGTTCTTGTCGCAGGTGCGGACCATGGACCAAGAGCGCCATCTATTGCAGCAGCTAGAATGGCGGTGACTTGCGGCATTTCGTTTAATTCCTCTGTAGCAACAGGGATGAATCTATTAGGTGACATTCATGGCGGAGCCGGAGAGAAGGCCATGCGTATGTTATACGAGGCCAAAGCGATCTACGATGATCAAAAGGATATACACTCTGCGGCAAAGCAAGTGTGTCAAACATGGTTAAATCGCAAGGAAAAAATCCCGGGAATCGGCCATCAGCTTCATGATGATGATCCGAGGGTGAGACGTCTATATGAGCTGAGTCACAAACATGTCCAGCAAGGTCTTATCAGCGGCACATATTTACGGTTAGCCGAAGCGATTAGGCATGAGCTTGAACAACTGAAAGGGAAGAAAATCACGATGAATATAGATGGTGTATCTGCTGCCATCCAATGTGAATTAAACATTCCAGCAGAAGCAGCAAAAGGCATTTTTTCCTTATCCAGAGGAATGGGCATCGTGGCGCATGCATATGAGGAGCTGACAAAGGGAGCCCTCGTGAAAGGACCTTGTCCGAATGAAGAAAGATTGGTTCGTTATGCAGGACATGGAACGCGGCACTTGAAGGAGGGAGAGAAAATTTGAGTAGTTTGAGAGCGTTGTCATATATAAACGGCGAGTGGCTGGATACCGGTCGTGTGAAAACAGATATCATCAATCCTTACTCAGGAGAAAGGATCGGTACATCCTATCTCGCCTCATCAGAAGACATAGAACAAGCACTTTCTAGTGCGCAGCATGCTAAAAAACAAATAGCGGGAATATCGGCAATCGACCGCTCAAGGCTTCTAACAAAAGCAGCCACCTTGCTTGAAGAACAAAAAGACCATTTTGCAAAATTGATTTCGCTAGAATTAGGCAAACCGCTTAAAAATACAAGAGATGAAGTTTCGCGGTCAATCGAGACGCTGGCGCAATCGGCGGAAGAAGCGAATCGATTAATAGGTGAGACCATTCCTGGCAATGTATCATCGCGCGGACAGGGAGCAATGGCCATGACATTTAAAGTACCAGTCGGAGTTGTGCTGGCGATTACCCCTTTTAATGCACCGCTCAACTTAATTTGTCACAAAGTCGGTCCGGCCTTTGCGGGAGGGAATGTCATCATTTTGAAGCCTGCACCGCAAACATCAGCTGTTGCCACAGCGTTTGTCGAACTCCTTCTCGAAGCAGGATTTCCTGAGGCTGGTTTGCAGCTTGTGATTGGCGGGGTCGACGCCGGGAAACAGTTAGTCACTGATGATAGAACGAATCTCATCTCTTTTACCGGCGGGGCTGCCGGAGGCGAACACATTACAACCTCTGCGGGATTAAAAAAGGTACTGCTCGAACTCGGAGGGAATGGAGCGACGATTGTTCATCACGATGCAGATATTGAACAAGCCGCATCCATGTGTGCCAAAACAGGCTTTAGTAATTCCGGTCAAAGCTGTATTTCTGTTCAAAGAATTTATGTCCACCAGGAAATAATGCCGTCGTTTACTGAGGTATTAAAACAAAAAGTAGAGCAGCTTGTTGTTGGAGATCCGCTGTCCAGTGAGAGTGATATCGGCTGTATGGTCGATGTACAGGCCGCACAGCGTGTTGAGGCATGGATACAAGAGGCAGAGAGCATGGGTGCCCAGCTTTTATGCGGGGGGAAAAGAAATGGAGCGAGCATCACACCGGCTATTTTGCTAAACCCTCCGAAACAGGCCAAGGTCGTCTGTGAGGAAGTGTTCGGCCCAGTTGTCAGCATTCTCCCTTATGAGGAGCTGGAGGAGGCAATTAAAGAAGCAAATGATAGCCGATATGGTTTGCAGGCAGGGATCTTTACGAATCAGCTGGATGTGGCATTACACGCAGCAAAAGAGCTTGAAGCTGGCGGGGTTGTCATCAATGGGACATCGAATTTTAGACTGGATCATTGGCCTTATGGCGGGATTAAACGAAGTGGCCTTGGAAGAGAAGGTCCGCGTTTCGCCATCGAGGAGATGACCGAAACCAAAATGGTCGTGCTTCCAAATGGTCTGTGAAAGGGGCGTATGGATGTGAATGCATTTCAGCAAAAGGTAAAAAGTGTGCAGGCAGGCGGTCAGCCAATGATTTGTACGCCGCTCATCGGACAAACAAAGGAAGAATTGTTTCATGAGATAGAGGTGTTAACAGAGAAGAAGCCTGATGTGATAGAGTGGCGGGCGGATTTTTTTCATCACCTTCATGACAAGGATCAAGTGATAGAAACCCTTAAGGGAATGGTAGAAAAGGCAAAGGGCATCCCATTTTTATTCACCATTCGTTCTGAAAAGGAGGGAGGTGAAAGGATATCACTCTCAGAATCTGAGAAGGTTTCTCTGCTTGCCGAACTTTGTTCCACACAGCTTGTGGACGCCGTTGATTATGAATTAATGCATGATGTGACACATATACAGCAAGTCAGTCAGGCAGCTAAAAGACATGGCGTTACCTTGATTGTGTCGTATCACGATTTCGATCGCACCCCTGAGGTGGATCGCCTCGTGCAGCTATTCGTCAATGCAGAATCAGTCGGCGCCGATATCGCAAAGATCGCAGTGATGCCGCACTCCTATGACGATGCATTAACACTGCTCTCGGCGACCAGCCATGCGAAAAAGCAGCTGTCAATTCCCGTTATTTCGATGGCAATGGCGGAATACGGGGCTTTTACAAGAATGATTGGCGGGCTTTTTGGTTCTGTGATGACCTTTGCTGTAGGGAAAGAAAGCTCAGCTCCCGGGCAAGTGGCGATACAGGATTTGAACAATGTTCTATCTATTGTGTTTTCAAAGAATAAGTGAGTAGCAGATTCATAGCTGCACCGTGAGAGGAGAGAAACATGAAGAAGAATATTTCTACACAGGTTATTCAGTACTTAGAAAATCGGGGAGTCGAGCATATTTTCGGCCTCTGTGGTCATACGAATATTGCTTTTTTATCAGCGCTTGAAAAAAGCTCGATTCAATTTGTAAATGTCAGACATGAACAGATAGCGGCACATGCAGCAGATGGTTATGCGCGGGCGAAGAAACAGACGGCTGTTGTTCTCAGTCATCTAGGACCTGGACTCACCAATGCCGCAACAGGGGTAGCGAATGCCGCACTTGATTCCATTCCAATGGTTGTCATTGCAGGAGATGTCCCAAGTCATTATTACGGAAAGCACCCACACCAAGAAATCAATCTTCATTCCGATGCCTCTCAATACGAAATTTACCGGCCGTTTGTGAAAAGAGCATGGCGAGTCGATATTCCAGAATTATTTCCAGAGATTTTATCAAAAGCATTTCAGTTAGCTGAAAGCGGCCGTCCTGGCCCGGTGCTTATTTCTGTTCCAATGGATGTGTTCTCAAAAGATTTAGATGTGTCCCTGTTTGAACAAATCAACCATCATACACACACCATTGAAAAACCTTCTATTGATGATCAAACGGCCAATCGAATATTAGATCGATTGCTGCAGGCAGAAAGACCGCTCTTATATGTTGGGGGAGGCATTTTACTAGCTGATGCAGCTGAAGAACTAAAGGCATTTTCTGACCATCTAAGTATCCCTGTCGCCCATTCTTTAATGGGAAAAGGAGCCATGCCGGATGATCACCCAATGACCCTTGGAATGACAGGGTTTTGGGGGACGAAATTTATCAATGATCAGTGCAAAGAGGCGGATTATATATTGGCTTTAGGCACTCGTTTTGCTGAAGCTGATGCGAGCTCGTGGGAAACGGAGTATACGTTCAATTTCCAAACAACCAAGCTCATTCATATCGACATAGATCCGAATGAAATTGGCCGGAACTACCCTGTTGAAATTGGAGCGGTAGCCGATCTAAAGCAAGCCTTGACTGTACTCAATCGAGTGGCGAAAGAAAGGCTGCCAAAAGGACTGAATCGTCCTGAATTGAAAAAGGAAATTGCGGCATATCGTAAGGATTTTCAGGCTAGCAATCTGAGGAATGTTCAAGATGAATCCTTCCCAATGAAGCCGCAGCGTATTTTGCAGGAAGTGCGGGAAGTATTGCCGCCAGATGCCTTTATTACAACGGATGTTGGCTGGAACAAAAATGGGGTTGGACAGCAATTTCCAGTGTTGACGCCAGGAACCATTTTAACGCCAGGCGGCTTTGCAACGATGGGATTTGGAGCCCCTGCCGCACTTGGGGCAAAGATTGCCCAGCCTGACCGTGTTGTTGTGTCACTCGTTGGAGACGGCGGCTTCGGTCAAAATCCATCCGTTCTCGCAACAGCCGTTGAAGAGAACATTCCTGTTGTGTGGATTGTGATGAATAACAGTGCGTTTGGCACAATAGCCGGCTTGCAAATGGCGCACTATGAAACGACGTACGGCACTGTTTTCAGAAAAGATGGAGAAAGCTATTCACCGGATTTTGCTGCCATTGCGAGAGGTTATGGAATGAAGGGGATTAAAATCACCTCTGCTTCTGAATTCAAAGAAGCTTTAGCTGAAGCCATTGCTTCTCAGGAGCCTTGCGTTATTGATGTAGCAATGAAAAATGATCCTGTTCCTACGGATGGACATTGGAATATTAATGACATTTATTCACCAAATTCAAAGCGCTCACATGTCAGCGTGAATTAATCAAAACGAGGGAGGAATTAACAATGAAAATTAAAGTATTGAATCCGTTTCAAGATGGGAACCCATTATGGTTAGGCTTAGATCGTCCAGAGGAGCAAATGGTTCGAAAGGTATTTCAAACCATTACACCGGATACAGTTGGTTCAGAACATATGATGGCGGGTCTTACCATTTTTGAACCAGGGGAAGCAAGTTCAGTGCACAATCACCCGGGTTCAGAGGAATTTGATTTTGTGATTAAAGGATCTGGCGAAGTCATTTGTGATGGAGAAAGGCAGTCCTTTAAACAAAATGATTTTATGTTCATTCCTGACGGTGTCCCGCACCAGCATGTCAATACAGGAGATGAACCTTTATGGCTCATTTGGCTCTACACACCGCAAGGGCAGCTTCCAAAGGATTAAAAAACTGCACCGGTAAGTCCTCCTTTTGAATGATCAGGGCTTTCCGGGTCAATCAGAAAGATGAAAAGGGCTAAAATTAGGAATGATTTTAGCCCTTCATCACTTGAATGAAAGGGAGTCAAGCAATGAATATGAATACACCGCTCGAAGGAATAAAAATATTAGACGTCTCTACGATGATTGCTGCACCCTATGGCGCGGTGCTTCTAGGGGATTTTGGAGCAGAGGTCATCAAAGTCGAGATTCCTGGCAAAGGCGATACGCTGCGGCATGTCGGCCCTTTTGCAGATGGGGAACCACTTAGATGGTCAGGTCTCTCACGGAATAAGAAATCCCTTACACTGGATCTGCACAAAGACGAAGCAAAAGACATTTTTAAAAAACTTGCGGGTCAGGTCGATGTGCTGATTGAAAATTTCCGCCCTGGAACACTCGAAAAATGGGGCGTTGGGTACGATGTGTTAAAAGAAATCAACCCTCGTTTAATCATGATTCGTGTATCAGGTTATGGACAAACTGGTCCGTTTAAGGACAAAGCCGGTTTTGGAACACCAGCGACGGCGTTTAGCGGCTTTACATATATTCAAGGGTTTCCAGACCGGCATCCAGTCAGCCCTTCCTTTTCTCTCACTGATTATATTGCTGGCATCTATGTGGCGTTTGCTACTGTGACAGCGATGTATTACAGGGATACACATCCAGAAGGAACTGGGCAAATGGTGGATTTGGCCCTCTATGAATCTGTGTTTCGTATGTTAGAGTTTTTGGTTGCAGAATATGACAAGCTTGGGAAGGTGCGTGAGCGTTCACCGGGGCTAAGCGGACATTCAAGCCCTGCCGGCACCTATGAGACAAAGGATGGTCATTATTTGGTTCTTGTGACGAGTACAGATTCGACCTTTAATCGATTGGCAGAGGCGATGAATCGATTAGATTTACTAGAGAATGAAAAATTCGCGGTCAATGCATCCAGGCTGAAGCATAACAAAGAAATGGATGCGATCGTCTCTGAATGGATCGCGTCGAAAACAAGGGATGACGTATTAGAAATTTTAGATACACACGGTGTTCCTGTGAGCCCAATCTTAAGTATTCGGGATATTTTTGAGCATCCGCAATTTAAAGCACGAGAGAATATCGTCGAGGTGCATCACCCTCGTCTTGGAAAAGTGAAGGTGCCTGGGATCATTCCAAAGTTTGAAAAAACACCTGGAAGTATCCGTCACATTGCACCTGATTTAGGCGAACATAATTATGAGATTTTAACAAATATGCTTGGCTTAACAGAAGAAGAGTGTAAGCAGTTAGAAGAAAAAGGGGTTATTTAATACGCTCAACCGAACCGCACGCTGCGGAAACAAAGGAGGATGGTTATGAAAGTGCATTCAGAACTGAAGGGGAATGAATTGCAGCCCGCATATGTGAAACCAACGAAAGCCCGTTTTGGCATATTGCTTCTGTTGTTTTTTATTACCGCTATTAATTATATTGATCGAGCCAGTGTATCCATTGTTGCTCCTGCAATTCAATCTTCATTGCAACTAAATCCTGCCTTATTAGGCTTGATTTTTTCAGCATTTAGCTGGACATATACAGCGATGCAAATACCAGGCGGTTTTATTCTCGATAAATTTGGCTCAAAGGTAACGTATGGGATATCACTCGTTACTTGGTCTATTTTCACAGGCTTACAGGCGTTTGCGAACAGCTTTGCCTTTTTATTCGGCTGCCGTTTGTTTATTGGGATTACAGAATCTCCCGCTTTTCCTGCAAATAACCGTATTGTTACCACATGGTTTCCAAGGCGGGAACGGGCTTTTGCAACAGGTGTTTATACTGCTGGAGAGTATGTGGGTCTTGCATTTGCGACACCTCTTCTATTTTGGATCATGACGACTTTCGATTGGAGAACCGTCTTCATTACGGCAGGTGCGCTCGGTATCATATTTGCTTTCTTTTGGTACAAGTATTATCACGAACCGAAAGAGCATCCGAAGATAAATGAAGATGAGTTAGAATTAATCCGGCAAGGCGATGGGCTGACAGTCGCATCACAGGAGAAGCTGAAATGGGCAGACTTTGCCGCCCTTCTAAAATATCGTAAATTGATCGGGCTTTATATTGGCCAATTCTCTGTTGCGTCTACCCTTTTTTTCTTTTTAACGTGGTTTCCGACCTATTTGGCAGAGGCGAAAAATATGGCGTTTCTCAAGGTAGGTTTTGCTGCTTCTCTTCCTTATATTGCTGCATTCTTTGGGGTCTTGTTTGGAGGTTATGTATCTGATTGGCTGCTTAAAAAGGGCGTATCAGTGAATGTAGCGAGAAAGCTGCCAGTAGTGGTTGGCTTACTGATGACGAGTACCATTGTTTTAGCAAACTTTACAACAAATATCCCGCTTGTGCTGACCATTTTATCCATCGCTTCATTTGCGCAAGGTCTGTCTAATATCTCTTGGACGATGCTGTCTGAGGTGGCACCGCGGGAAATGGTTGGGCTGGCTGGCGGCGTATTTAACTTTTTTGCTAATTTAGCTGGGATCATCACTCCGCTGATTATCGGATTCATCGTGTCGGCGACAGGCTCTTACAATGGAGGAATTTTATTCGTCAGTTTAGTTGCTTTAGGCGGGGCATTGTCGTACATCTTTATCGTAGGTAAAATTGAACGTATTCAATTAAAGCCATAGAGAGAAAGCAAAAGAGAACTCAAGGATGAGTTCTCTTTTTTATGTATAAAAGATAACGGTGATGATCGCTGCACATGCGATACCCATGCTGATATAAAGGCTGGCAAACCATATATTCCAGCGAGTGATACGGTAAGGGTTGACCTTCATCAAATCAGCTAATAGGGAGACAGAAACATTAAAAGGGCTAAACATAACAGTTGATGTGCCAGCAACGATCAGCATGATGGCAATGGGAAGAGCAGGCAGTTCATGGATGACTGGTGCCATCATACTCACTAACAAAGCAAGTGAGACGAGCGGGTGAAAACCGCAAAGGGCGGTGATCAGAAAATACAACCCAATGACACAATAAACCCAAATGGCATGGTCTGATATACTGACAATAAATGCTTGAATCGGCTGCATACTGTTTGTCGCAAGGAGCATATCGACAAAGAAGCCTGCACTTAAAAATAGACACATATAGTTGGAGAGCTGACGGGTTCTTTCTTTCCAATGAGGTACAGAGACAGCGATATATTGTTTTCTTTTTTTGATAACAGAAGAGAATAATAGAGCAAATGGAATAATCGTCAGTACTACAGCGAATAAATAGCCTTTCCCAATCCATGCATCGACAAGTGAGACGACTGTCATAAAACCTAGCAGCATGAAAGCGAGCTGAAGGGTTTTTCGCTTAATTCGATGAGGGTTGGCGCTTGTTTTTGAAGACTGAATGATGTTTGGTAATCGTTTGCTTTGACGAGAAAAAAGCATCCAATCTATCGCCAGCACGAAGACCATTAAACCAAAAGTAATAGGTGCAATTTGATAATATTTTAGTTTGGTTGCATCAATGGTGACGCTTACCAGCACTTCAACAGGACTCCAGCTTAAACATAATGCATATGACCTTAAGAGGTTGCGTGTATAAAGATGTTGTTTCACTTGTTCTTTTAGGGATTCAAGCGACGGTTTGAGCGATGTATAGAGTAAGGGAATCGTCGCGATATTTAAAAACATGCCAAGTATATGAGTGACAAATGAACTCTTGCGATAAAGCTGATTTGAGCTCGTTGTATGCAGTGTGAGCAGTTTATTTAATTGTGTATCGAAATGTCCAACATGTATGAGAGAATGAATAAAAGGCAGCATGAAAAAGAGAGAAAGCAAGCCCAGCATGGAATGAAAGTGAAGAAAAAACGTGTGCAAAGGCTGGCCGGATAAGAAGAATAAGAACAACCCAATGATGAGAAATACAGCACCTGTTTTCAAATAAAGCCCGCTTGCTTTCTTAAAAGAAATGGTGAGCGAAGCAGCGGCCAGCAGACCAACAAAATAGGAGAGTATAGGAGCAGGAAATAGTTGATGAACTATATATAGACTGATAAGCAGTGTAAAAACGAGCAGGTACATTCAAATATCTCCTCCATCAAATATCTTCAATTGATTTTATTCCGTCTGGTGGAATTTGTTTTCTTTTAATGGAACGTTTAAAATGGATTATAGCAAAATCGATCGTTGATGTCGATAAGAAATCAAAGGGGAAAAGGAGAAAGTGAATATGGCTGATAAAAAGTCAAAAGAAGAATCAGGACTGCGTACAGTTCAGCGTGCTTTGGATATTCTGTATTGTTTTAGTGAAGAACGTCAAGAGCTGACGCTAACGGATATTTCAAAAGAGATGAATTTAGCAATGTCTACGACAACGAGACTGCTCAAGGCACTTGAAATGAATCATTTTGTGGAGAAGAATCAAGAAACAATGAAATACCGATTGGGTCAAAGGCTTTATCTCCTCGGATACATTGCAGGGAAGTCCATTAAATTGAGGGAACTGGCTAAGCCACTCATGTACTCACTTCGTGATGAAACAAAGGAAACCGTCAACCTGTATGTACTGGATTCAACAAGCAGGGTTTGTATTGAACAAGCGGAAGGGCTGCAATCGATTCGGCATCTTGTCAAGATTGGTGAAAAACTGCCATTGTACGCAGGTGCAGGCGGAAAGGTATTATTGGCATTTCAAAGTGAAGAATTTCAACAAAAAGTATTAGCGTCTGAGGCTGATCATGTGATGAAGGGTGACTGGCAAAAGGAACGTGAACATATTCTTGACACATATACTTCTTGCAGCATCGATGAACGCGAGGTAGGATCTGCGGCAGTAGCGGCACCAATCTTTAACATTCATGGTGAAGTGAAAGCCTGTTTATCCATATCTGGTCCAACCCATCGGTTTACTGAAGAAGTCATTCCTCAGTTGCAGCAAAAAGTGAAAGAACAGGCACAGCGGCTTTCTGAACAGCTCGGCTACGTCGTCAAACACAATTTTTAAGATTGCCTATCTTTTCGAGCTCCATTTATCATATAATAGAAACATTATGTAGCATTCCTTGTCGTAGGGAGGACGTGTCACGACCATGAAAATCAATAGAGAAATTCCTGTAAGACAGCGGAATATTGTCCTCATTGGCTTTATGGGTGTTGGGAAAACAACCATTGGGCAGTTGGTTGCCAAAAAGCTATATAGAGATTTTATTGATGTCGATCAGGAGATTGAGAAAAAGTACAACATGACGATTCCAGAGATGTTTCAGCAAAAAGGAGAAGCATTCTTCAGGCAGGCTGAAAAGGATTATATCGTCGATTTATGTGAACATACACAGCTCAAGATCGTTTCCCTTGGAGGCGGTGCATTCAAACAGGAAGAAATCAAACGCGCCTGCTTGAAGCATTGTACCGTTCTTTTCCTTGATCTATCGTGGGAGAATTGGAAGCAGCGGCTTGATATTTTAATCGAAAACCGCCCTGTTCTTCACAACCGGACACTTGATGAGATGAAAGAGCTGTTTGAAGAGCGCCGGGAGATTTATTCTCTTCATAACTCAAGAGTGGAAACAGATCATTTAGAGGCTGAGGAAGTCGCCAATTATATTGTGGACACACTCAAGCTTGGCTGGGATTTATATTCGAAATAAAAAAAGTCTACCGTTGAGGGACTGACCCCCGTTTTTGAGACAGGGATCAAAACACCTTTATACAGCCAATTGCCGATAGTTGATCGGTGATTGGTTGTTTAGTTTTGTTTGAATACGAATGTTGTTATAATAATAAATGTATTCTTTGACAGTGCGTTCTACAATGTTGGTTGTAGTTCGATCAATGCTGTTAAGATAGAACGTTTCAGACTTTAGCGAGGAATGAAACGATTCGATGGAGGCATTATCAGCGGGCGTCCCTTTACGGGACATGCTCATGGTAATGCCTTTTATATGAACAGCTTTCTGATACTCGTAAGATGTATACACAGAACCTTGGTCGCTATGTAACACACAGTTTTCAGGCAGTGCTGGGAGCTGATCAAGTGTGTTTAAAATAAAGTCTGTGTCCTGCTTATCACCAATCGTAAACGCAATTACTTCTCCATTATATAAATCCAATATACTGGAAAGGTACAATTGTTTCTGTCCATAAGGCAAATACGTGATGTCCGTTACTAGTTTTTCAAGAGGGCGATCAGATTGAAAGTTCCGATCCAGTATATTACCGGCCACGGCATAGGGCTGCCCATTCTTCTTACGCTTTTTCATTTTAACCCGGCACTGCCACTGGTTTTTCTGCATGATACGTTGAACAGTTTTATGGTTAATATGCATCCTCATTTTTAGTATGGCTGTGATTTTTCGATATCCATATCGATACTTGTGCTCTCGGCACAACGTGCCGATTTGTTCCTCTAGTTGTTTTTTAGAATGATTCTGAGTCAGATCTTTTTTCCATCTATAGTACGAAGCGCGTGAGACGCCTAAATGGACACAGATGTCCTGTACTGTCATTGTTTTGCACAATTCTTCTACCAGTTTGATTGACGTTTCCTTATCAACTTCCTTTCCAATTCGTTGTACTTTTTTAAAACTTCATTCTGTTGACTCAGATAGCGATTTTCTGCCTGCAGTCTCTCTAATTCGGAAGAGTACTCGGGACCCTTTCTATGGGTATATTGTTTTCCAACAGGCTGTTCGAACCGGTGTGTATCCCCAGCCTTATGCCACCTCACCCATGTCTGAACCTGCGTTTTATTTTTGATATTCAATTCCCGCAAAATCTCTTTCATTGATACGCCTGCCAATCTCATTTCTACAGCCTTCTGTTTGACTTCAACCGGATAACTCACTCTTGTCCCCATAGAAAAAACACCTCCATGTTTTATTTCGGATTACAACGATCCGTTTTCAAACTTGAAGGTGTTTTTTATTTGTCTCATCTTATGGGGTCAGTCCCTTGAGGGTAGACTTTTTTTCTATTGAATTCTTTTCCTTCGTACATATGATGATGCTTTGACAACCAAAATGTATTTATCCTTTTTTTGGTGTGCAGCCGTTTGGAAAAAGCGGTGATCCTCCTTCAATCAGTTCATGGTGATGAGGCTTTTGATATAGATCATTTTCTTTTTCGGAAAAATAAAATAGTATCTAAATTTTAATAAGAGTTTTTTGAATTATGATAATATTTAAAAAATAATGTTGACATCTTCCGTGAGCACATTCTATGATTGTTTACGTAAACGCTTACGGTAAACGTTTACTATAATCGAATGGGGAGGAATTTGTTGATGAAAAATAAAGAAAAATGGAGCGGTGTATTCCCGGCGGTCTTAATTCCTTTTAAAGATGACTATTCAATTGATGAACCTGCTTTTCGTAAGCTTGTTCGCTGGGTGGCGGAGCACGAAGGAATTAACGGGATTGTTGTCAATGGACATACTGGCGAGATTATGACTTTGCTGCCACATGAACGAGCTGAGGCTGTGCGTATTGCAGCTGACGAATTAAAAGGGGAAGTACCTGTCATTTCCGGGGTTTCAGCTGAAGGGACAATTGAAGCGATCCAGCATGCAAAAGCAGTTCAAGAAGCTGGCGGAGAAGGTATCCTTCTCATGCCGCCGCATTCATGGCTGAGATTCGGTATGCAACCTGAATCACCTGTCCAATTCTTTAAAGATGTTGCAGAAGCGATTGACATTTCAATCATCGTCCATCAATATCCAACTTGGACAAAAACCTCATATACAACGAATCAATTACTAGAAATGTCGGAAATTGAAAATGTTGTCTCATTCAAAATTGGTCAAAGAGACATGGCACAATATGAAGTCGATGTGCGCGCACTGAAAAAGCATGCACCAGATGTATCGCTGCTCACATGTCACGATGAATATTTATTGCCAACATTAGTTCAAGGGATTGATGGAGCGCTTGTCGGTTTCGGCTGTTTTGTACCAGATTTGATCGCTGAACTTGTGAAATGTGTGAAAGAACAAGACCTTGCAGCAGCTAATAAAGTGTACGATAGAATCTTTGAATTAAAGCATGCTGTATATAAAATGGATGAACCTTCCTCTACCTCTCATCTGCGAATGAAGGAAGCGATGTTCCAGAGAGGTTTGATCAGCAGTTCACTTGCTAGAAAGCCGGTATTACCTTTAACTCAAAAGGAAAAAGAAGAGATTCGCCAAGGCCTTCAAAGTGTTGGTTTGCTTAAGGAAAACGTCAGTAGATAACAGACCATTGATTTCATGATGAAGGTGAGTCAGGTTATAATAGGGTATAAAACAACAGACTCCCGGAGGTATGAAATGTGTCAGTAAGTATTAAAGATGTCGCATTGAAAGCAGGAGTGTCTATAGCTTCTGTTTCCCGAGTATTAAGTGGTAAACCAGGAGTAGGCGCTCAAACGGCTGAAAGAATCAAACAAGTGATTGATGAGTTAGGCTACCGCCCTAATTTAGGAGCGAGAGGACTCGTGAAAAGAAAGACTGGGAATATCGCTGTAGTGGTTCCCCGCGGTTCATATATTTTGAATAATCCATTTTTTTCAACGATTTTAGATGGCATAGCGAAGGAATTAGATGAGACCGAATTCAATATGCTGATGTCATTTACATCTGTGCAGCAGCAGCGGTTACTTGAGACGCAGGCTGTAGATGGTGCCATTTTATTTTCTCCAAGAAATGAAGAATTGAGCATGGATTGGCTAAAAAGTTTGGCTATTCCCATTATCGTTGTCGGAAGTTACTTAGAGGATTCACCATTTCCATGTGTCAGGCCAGATGATGAAGAAGGTGTTTGTCAATCTGTAACGGCCTTATTTGATAAAGGTCATCGAACCATTGGGCTGGTCAATGGTCCAATGAGTTCGATGCATAGTGTGAGGTATTACAAGGGGTATGAGCGCACACTGAAACGTTTAGGATTAACATTGAACAAAGAGCTTGTGTTTGAGTTAGATGAATTTGATGGGGGAAAAGTAGTAGAAGTGGTTTCTCAATTTCTCCAAGGAAACCAGCACATGACTGGAGTTGTTTGCTCTTCAGATTTTTTGGCGATAGGGGTCATGAAAGCGGCAGAAAACGCACATGTGTCAATACCTCATGATTTGTCTGTCGTTGGTGCCGATGATGTGCCCATTGCAAGTTTCCTAACCCCTTCTTTATCTTCTGTTCATGTTGATTTAGTTGGAATGGGAAGAAAAGCTGTTTCTTTACTAACACAGTTATTAGAAGGAGAACAGTTAGAGGCGATGGAGCATATCTTCCCTATGTATTATATAGATCGGGGCACCACGGGAACGCCAAAAAAGATTTGATAGATGCTGAAAACTCGTAAGATCGCTTGAGAATTCCTCTTGATTTAAAATGTAAGCGATTTCTTCAGCGCTCTTCGGCATGTACTTTTGCATCATTTCCTCTAATAAGGAGGAGATACCATGACGTTAGAACTCAGCGGAAATTCAAATTCTCAAGGTGGGCAAGTTGTTGATAGAGCTTCACAACTATTGACTAGGATGGAAAGTGTACCTTTTTCGAGATGGCATTTAAAACCTCGAATCATTATGGGATCTGCTACTTTTTTTGATGCTTTTGATGCGCTATCTTTAGCGTTTGTTCTCCCGGTCCTCATCGGCATGTGGAATTTATCACCTGCTCAAATTGGCCTTCTTATTGGGTCTGGTTATATAGGACAAGCGATTGGTGCTATTTTCTTTGGGTGGTTAGCAGAAAGGCGCGGCCGTGTATTTAGTGCAAAGTGGACGGTGTTCCTCATGTCTATTATGAGTATCGCATGTGTATTTTCAGGTAATTTTATGGCCCTTTTTATTTTCCGCTTTATACAAGGGATTGGAGTTGGAGGAGAGGTGCCGGTAGCAGCCTCATATATTAATGAGTTGTCCCGAGCCCAAGGAAGAGGCAGATTTTTTATGCTTTATGAGATGATTTTTCCATTAGGATTAATGATCTCAGCTCAAATTGGGGCATTTGTTGTACCTAGCTTTGGGTGGAAATGGATGTTCTTGATTGGAGGCATTGGAGGTCTAATCGTCTTTGGATTCTTTTTCATGCTGCGTGAATCGCCAAGGTGGCTTATTTCGAAAGGCAGGTTAGATGAAGCCGAAAGAATTATTGAAGAAATTGAAGCTAGTACTGACAAACGAATGCCTGTCGCAAATCAAGTATCCAGCAGTACTGAAAAAGGCGACTGGAAAGAGCTATTTTCAACTTTTTACCGTAAAAGAACATTGGTCGTATGGGGACTATGGTTTTCTGCCTACTTTGTATCGAATGGTTTAAATAACTGGTTACCGAGTCTTTATAATACTGTTTACCATTTGCCAGTTGGAGATTCATTAAGGGCAGCATCTCTCACAAATATTTTACAGACCATAGGGGTATTCGCTTGTGCATTTTTAATTGATAAAGTGGGACGGAAGCGCTGGGCAACCATTGCATTTGTATTAACAGGTGTTTTATTAACGACTTTATGGATCAGCGGAGCGACTTCACCAGAAAGCGTCATCTATTTAGGATCTGCTGCTTACGGAATGATGGGGACAATTACAGTTCTCCTCTATCTATATACACCTGAAATTTATCCGACACGTATGAGGGTGATTGGAACGGCATTTGCTACAGCGTGGCTTAGACTGGCCTCAGCGATCGCTCCTATTATGATAGGTTTTATTTTAGAGGTAAGCGGTGTTTCAACTATTTTTATTCTTTTTGCAAGTGTGACGGTAGTGGGAGCAATTCTTGCTTTTAAAATGATCGAAACGCGCGAGAAAGTATTAGAGGATATTGCACCGTAAGTTACGCATGCAGGGAAGAACTTATTCCAAAGAGGGTAGGTTCTTTTTTTATTCAGAGGATCTAAAATGCCTCACCTATCTTCGTTCATTTATCATATAATAGAAACATAATCTAGTCGTGAAGAGAGACGTGTCACGAACATGAAAAGCCACCTGTGAAACAGTGAAGATTAAAAAAGTCTACCGGCGATGGTAGACTTTTTCTATCAGTTTAATGCTTGATTCCCTGAAGCAGTGCAGCTTTTAAACAGAAGGAAATGGGCTGATGCTGCGCATCGAATTGAAGCTGAAACAGCTGCTTTGTGTCAGGGTCTGCGGCTTGAAGGTGGGAAACGATCTCCTTTTGAATATTCTCTGGCGTGCGTCCACGTATAATCCAGTCCTGATAATCAATATGCAGATCCCAGTAACGAATCTCTTTCTGAGTCAATTGGTTGTCATCGAAAAGCTCTTTCCATTCTGATAATGAGCTTTCCCGCACATGAGAAGGGTCTCTCATTCTATTTAAGTGATTAATATATGAATCCTGTGCAGGGTTTTCAGGTGCATAATGGTCGACGAGCAGAAATTGGCCGCCTTTTTTTAAGACTCGGCTGATTTCAGACATGGCTGCCGGAAGGTTTGGAAAGTGGTGAGCAGCAAATCGGCACGTCACTAAATCAAATGATTCATCAGAGAAGGGCAATGCTTCTGCGGCTGCCTGCTCAAAAGTAATGTGGTTCAGGTGGCGTTCTTCCGCTAGTGCTGCTGCAATCTCGATCATTTTTTGCGTGACATCAATGCCTACCCCTTTAGAGATAACGTCTGAAAAGGAAAAAACGGTATGTCCTGCCGCGCAGCCAATATCAAGTAAATGCTCATGTCCCTTCGCATTTGCTGTTGTTTTCATCCATTCCAGCTCTTCTCCGGCTGCAAATATAGGTGAATCTCGATAGTTCTCGGCATTTTGTGAAAATTGGTTCTCGGCTTTAGCATATGGATTCATTTCTTTTCCCCCTTTGTGGTCTCTTTATCGTAGAATTCCTTCTGTTATTTGTCTAAGACATAAAAGATATGACATGGATAGTTAAAACCTATGAGGTGATGAAAGTGGATATACGAATGATGGAATATGTCATTGAAGTGTACCGGCAGCAAAGTTTTACAAAAGCAGCGGATCAACTTCATATTGCACAGCCTTCTTTAAGCCAGCAAATGAAGAAGCTGGAAGAGGAATTAGACACACCGCTATTTATTCGAAAGTATGGACAAGTAACGCCCACACCTCAAGGGAGACGATTCATTAAAAGGGCTGAGAATATTTTGAAGGAAAGAGATGATTTGCTGCGTGAAATGGGAGAAGCAGCTTATGAAATCGGGAGAGAGCTGAACATTGGAGCGCCAGCAGTCACAGGGGGATATGTCTTGCCCGGCTTATTAAAAACCTTTTGTCAAACGTATCCTCATGTCGACGTTCAATTGATAGAAGATTCACCTCGTGAGCTCGAAAAACTTCTATTGGCCGGAAAACTGGATTTGGCTATTTTATCTATGCCTGTCGAGCATGAATCATTGAAAACGAAACAAATGCTGACAGAGCCGCTCCTTCTTGCAGTTCCACAAGCTGCTCAGCCTTGGTTATCAGAGGAATTGAACGAGATCATCAAGCAAGCAGGACAAAAAGAAATGGTTCCCTTTCAACTTCTTGAAGGTATCCCATTTATTATGCTGAAAGAGGGATACGGTTTTCGGCATGTGGTCATGGAACTGTGCCGTCATCACGGTTTTCAGCCAAAAGTGGCTTTTGAAACAAGCCATATTCAAACAGCACAGGCATTGGTCAAAAACGAACTAGGTGTGACCGTTGTGCCGAAAATGGTGGCACAAGAGGATAGGAACCAAGTTATTTATTTAAACATTGATTCATGCCCAACCCGAACACTTGTATTTGCATATGTTGAAGAAAGGTATTTAACGAAAGCCGCTCAAGCCTTCATGGACCTTTATCAGAACCAAGGGAAAGCTTAAACAAACGTTTAATTAAACGCAAACAGCAGGGGAGCACCCTGCTTTAAGATTGGTGACAAAGGGCTAAAATGATCTTGGTTTTAGCCCTTTGTCTTCTTTTCAGCGTGATAGAAAACCTTTGAGTCTAGAAAGGGCGAGCAGCGGAGCGGAGCGAATTTGACATTCGTGAGCACCGGAGCGCAGACCTGACACCGAATGCGAGGGTTTGTCTACACGCTGAAAGCAGGGGAGCACCCTGCTGTTTAATATAAATCCAGACGCTGATCCGTCATAACCGGAATTTGCTGTCTGACTTCATCCACCAGCTGAAGATCAATTTCCGCATAATAAATATCTTCGTCATCTTTTGTTTCAAGCAGGATGCGGCCGAGTGGATCAATCACCATAGAGTGTCCAGGGAATGCCGTGTCTCTGCTTGTGCCTGTTCTGTTAACAGCAATCATAAATGACTGGTTTTCAATCGCTCTTGCGATGAGCAGGCTGCGCCAATGGTCCACTCTTGCTGACGGCCATTGCGCCGTATTGACAAGCACCTTCGCTCCTTTGTTCACAAGTGTTCTGGAAAGCTGCGGGAAGCGGAGGTCATAACAAATCATCGCACCAATCGTCACAACTTCACCATAGTCAAATAAACCAAGCTGATCACCAGCGGTTAAATAGTTGTGCTCATCCATTAAGCGGAATAAATGAATTTTATCATAATCTAACACAAGCTCACCTTGGCGGTTAAAAACATACATTGTGTTGGTAATGTGTTCATCTTCTGTCCGTTTATTTAACACACTGCCTGCGATGAGATACACTTGGTGGTTGCGGGCAAAGGAGGAGAAGAGCTGCTTTGTGCGTTCACCGTTTATATCTGCAAGCTGCTCGGCTTGTTCAAGGGCGTAGCCGGTATTCCACATTTCGGGTAAAATGATCAGATCAGGCTGCTCGCGGACTGCTTCTTCTAAAAACGCTTCTGCTTTTTTAAAATTCACTTCAGGTTCTCCAATTTGTACGTCCATTTGGACAAGGGCGATTTTCATATGGGTTCCTCCTTTATTCGCTATATGTCATGTGAAAATCATGAATGTATGTAATGGTTTATTTTAGTCTTCAAGGCCAGTTTCTTTATCATAAAGGTTTCCATCATCTTTGCCAATAGAAATGTCAGAAGGTTTTGTTAAATGACTTTCTCAATCAAGAAATGAGTGGTATGATACCTATAACTAATAAAACAAAGGGGAATAGTATGATATGCAATTGTTCGATTTATCACTAGAAGATCTAAAAAAATATAAACCAAAGAAAACTGCACGTCCTGATTTCTCAGACTTTTGGAAGAAATCGCTCGAAGAACTGCGCCAAGTGGAGGCAAAGCCAGCACTTGAACCGTATGACTATCCAGTGAAAGGCGTCAAGGTGTACCGCCTGACGTATCAAAGCTTTGGACATTCTAAAATTGAAGGCTTTTATGCTGTACCTGATCAATCTGGCCCGCATCCAGCGCTCGTTCGTTATCATGGCTATAATGCCAGCTATGACGGCGGCATTCACGACATCGTCAACTGGGCGCTCCACGGCTATGCAATTTTTGGTATGCTCGTCCGCGGTCAAGGCGGCAGTGAAGATCAGACAGTGACACCAGGCGGTCACGCTTTGGGGTGGATGACAAAAGGCATTTTATCAAAAGAGACCTACTATTATCGCGGTGTTTATTTAGATGCGGTTCGTGCACTCGAAGTCATTCAGTCCTTCCCTGAAGTGGATAAACACCGGATCGGCGTAATTGGTGGAAGCCAGGGAGGCGCATTAGCGGTAGCAGCTGCAGCCCTTTCAGATATTCCGAAGGTCGTCGTGGCAGATTACCCTTATTTATCAAACTTTGAGCGTGCAGTGGATGTGGCATTGGAGCAGCCTTATTTAGAAATCAATTCGTACTTTCGAAGAAACAGTGACCCGGAAGTGGAAGAAAAGGCATTTGAGACATTAAGCTATTTTGACTTAATCAATTTAGCTGGATGGGTCAAACAGCCAACTTTGATGGCGATCGGTCTGATTGACAAAATTACCCCGCCATCTACTGTGTTTGCGGCATACAACCATTTAGAAACAGATAAAGACCTTAAGGTATATCGCTATTTTGGACACGAGTTTATCCCGGCTTTGCAAACAGAGAAGCTCTCCTTCTTACAAAAGCACTTACTCTAATAAAAGAACAAAGAGGCCGCTCTAGGAGGGCCTCTTTTTTAATAACTCGTATTTTGTCTCGTTTTTTCATCAGGCACTAACGCGGTGATAATAAGGGCAAGAGCTGTGATGATATGAAGGATGAATCCAAGTATCGGAATCCAGGCGAGGCAGGATGTGATAATCCCAATGATGCTGCCAATCATTGGTCCTTGGTCTCGCTTCGATAAGACGAGTGTGATAATATGCAGAATAAGCATGACCATGAGCGGTGAATAGCCATTGCTAATAATAAATAGTCCTCCGATGACAGGGATGGCAAGACAGGCTTCAAAAATCCCGGTAATCCATTTCATGATGCGAGATATAGACATGAGATCCAACTCCTTTTTCATATATGTCTTATTCGTATTTTACCAAAACGTGAAGAAGTCATGCAGATTTCTATAGAAAGAGTTGATGGATGATGAGAGAGAGAATCAAGGAAGAGCTGAAAATCATCGAAGAAACGTATGACGTGAAAATTTGCCTCGCGGTCGAATCAGGCAGCAGAGCATGGGGATTCCCCTCGACTGATAGTGATTACGATGTTCGTTTTTTATATGTTCCTCGAAAAGAATGGTATTGGGCAATGGAAGAACATCGTGATGTCATTGAACGGCCGATTGATGATGTGCTTGATATCAGCGGCTGGGAGCTTAGAAAGGCACTTCGCTTATTCAATAAATCGAATCCGTCCATCATGGAATGGCTGTCGTCTGACATCATCTATGCTGAATCCTTCTCTTTGGCAAAGCAGCTAAGAGAATTAAAGGACCGAGCGTTTTATCCTCCAGCATTGATGTATCATTACCTCAATATGGCGAAGCGGAATGAAAGCCGGCATTTACGAGGAGAGCAGGTGCGAATCAAGAAATATTTCTATGTGCTTCGTCCGCTGCTTGCCTGTCAGTGGATTGAACGATACCGGACGGTTCCGCCGATGGACTTTCATGAACTGCTCGAAGAACTAGTGGAGGAAGGTCCGCTTTTAGCGGAAATCCATGAGCTGCTCAAACGTAAAATGGACGGAGAAGAAATGGATGTAGAGAACCGCCTCGCTTATGTCCATCCATTTATCGACAAAGAGCTCGCGCGATTTGATGAATTGGTGAAAAGCTACAATCAGCCGAAAGACAACCTGTTGCAAGAATTAAATGAGCTGCTGCAGTCTACCCTTGATGAGGTGTGGGCGTAAGCAGGAAAGAGCCAGCCGGATCACGGCAGGCTCTTTTTTATCTCTTATTGTGATAAAACCACAAAAAAAGTCAGAATTTTTGTCATCTTCAAATATTGTAGCGGACAGCTTATGAGCTTTACAATAAAGACATAGCTTACAAAGAGTGGGAGGTGCCCTTTATGGAGTCGGTCACAAGAAATTTCTTCTTGTTTTTGTCAAAGAGCAGTCTCTTGAACCATATTGCTCGTAATTGGGGAAGTGCTGTTGCATCTAAGAAAATCATCGGAGGGAAGGATTTTGAGAGTGCCATCCCTGTTATCAAGCGATTAAATGACCAAGGAATGGCTGTGACAGTTGATCACCTTGGTGAGTTTGTTACAAAGGCAGAGATTGCCAATGAACGGACGACTGAGTGTATTCAAACCATTCAGCGGATTGCTGAGTCGGGACTCAATTCCCATGTGTCACTCAAAATGACATCACTTGGCCTGGATATTGACGATGACCTTGTGTATCACAATATGAAACGTATTTTAGATACGGCAGAGAAACACCGTATCATGGTGACAATCGATATGGAGGATGAACAGCGCTGTCAAAAAACGCTGGACATTTTTAAAGAGATGAAATCTCAATATGAGTATGTCAGTACGGTCTTGCAGGCGTATTTGTACAGAACAGAAAAGGATCTTGATGATTTAAATGAGCTGCAGCCATTTTTAAGACTTGTAAAGGGTGCCTATAAGGAATCCGCCGAAGTGGCGTATCCAAACAAAAAAGATGTCGATCTGAATTATCAAAAGCTGATCGAAAAGCAATTGCTCTCAGGGAACTATACAGCCATTGCGACACATGACGATCAAATGATCGAGTTCACAAAAAATATTGTGAAAAAACACAATATACAGACAAGTCAGTTCGAATTTCAAATGCTGTACGGCATGAGATCAGAAACGCAGCAGGCACTTGTGAAAGAAGGCTATCAAATGAGGGTCTATACTCCGTATGGACGAGAGTGGTATGGCTACTACATGAGACGCCTTGCAGAACGGCCGGCAAACATTGCCTTTGCTCTAAAAGGGATGACGAGAAAATAATTTGAAACGGGAGCGTGACAAAAATGACAACACCTTACAAGCATGAACCATTCACGGATTTTAGCCAGGAAGAAAACCGCAAAGCGTTTGAACAAGCATTAGCTAAAGTAACAGAATCACTTGGTCAAACCTATCCGCTCGTGATTAATGGAGAAAGAATTGAAACGAAAGACAAGATTGTTTCGATCAATCCAGCGAAAAAGGATGAAGTGGTTGGAACCGTATCAAAGGCCGGGAAGGAAGAGGCAGAGCAGGCGGTTCAAGCAGCAGCGAAAGCATTCGAAACATGGCGCTACACGTCTCCAGAAGAAAGAGCTGGCGTATTATTCCGAGCTGCGGCAAGCATTCGCCGTAAAAAGCATGAGTATTCAGCCCTTCTTGTCAAAGAAGCAGGTAAGCCTTGGAATGAAGCAGATGCAGATACAGCAGAAGCGATTGACTTCCTAGAATATTATGCCCGTCAAATGCTGGAGCTGGCAAAAGGCAAACCAGTGAACAGCCGCGAAGGCGAACGCAATCAATATGTTTACACACCAACTGGCGTGACGCTCGTGATTCCGCCGTGGAACTTCTTGTTTGCGATCATGGCAGGAACAACAGTAGCCCCAATCGTCACTGGGAATACAGTTGTTTTAAAACCAGCGAGTGCGACGCCTGTCATTGCAGCCCGTTTTGTGGAAGAGCTTGAGCAAGCCGGTCTTCCAAAGGGTGTTGTCAACTTTGTACCAGGAAGCGGAGCAGAGGTCGGGGATTACTTAGTAGATCATCCGAAAACAAGCCTGATTACATTCACTGGATCAAGAGAAGTAGGGACACGTATCTTTGAACGCGCGGCAAAAGTGCAGCCAGGCCAGCAGCATTTAAAACGTGTTATTGCTGAAATGGGCGGTAAGGATACAGTGGTTGTCGATGAGGATGCAGATGTTGAATTAGCGGCTAATGCCATTTTCACATCAGCCTTCGGATTTTCAGGTCAGAAATGTTCAGCTGGATCTCGGGCTGTCGTCCATGAGAAGCTGTATGACCAAGTGGTTGAGCGAGTGAAGGAAATCACAGAAACGAAAACAACAGCCAACCCACTTTCTGCCGATGTTTACATGGGACCTGTCATTGATCAAGCGTCCTTTGACAAGATCACGGATTATATCGAGGTTGGCAAACAGGAAGGCCGCTTAGTCACTGGCGGAACGAGTGATGATTCGGAAGGATACTTTATCCACCCGACCATTTTTGCAGATCTTGAGCCAACTTCCCGTTTAATGCAAGAAGAAATCTTTGGACCAGTCTTGGCTTTCTCGAAAGTCTCTAGCTTTGATGAGGCACTTGAGGTAGCCAACAACACAGAATACGGTTTAACAGGTGCTGTCATTACGAATAATCGTGATCACATCAACCGTGCGAAGCAGGAGTTCCATGTAGGGAACCTTTACTTTAACCGTAACTGCACAGGTGCCATCGTTGGTTACCACCCATTCGGCGGCTTCAAAATGTCAGGAACGGATTCAAAAGCAGGCGGTCCAGATTACCTAGCTCTGCACATGCAGGCAAAAACGATTAGTGAAATGTTTTAATATGGAAAAAGCATGAACCTGCACTGATGGGTTCATGCTTTTTTTGCCTGCTTGCGACTTGTTTCTATACAAATCTGACTGGAAAGAAGTATGATAAATGTATCACTTAATCAGGGAGCAATCGGGATGGAAGAGATATTAGAAAAGCTTCATACATTTTTTGATGTCGATAAATTAATTGCATTTATTAGCGGATATTTAAAAAAACCAGTCATTTTAGAAAGCACAGAGTGTCAGCTCCTTGCTTATAATTCTTACAGCATTCAGCAGTTTGACCCAGTCAATCAGCAAACGATTTTCTCCAAGGAATGTCCGGGGTCTGTGGTCGATTGGTTAAAGAAAACAGGGGTAATTGAGCGGCTTCACAAGGAGTCAAAGCCTTTTTATGTGAGCGGCCATGACGAGCTCGGATTTAATCGGCGGGTGGCTGTGAGCGCCAAGCATAAACAAGAGGTAGTAGGCTTTATTTGGGTGCAGGACATTGAGGACTCCCTCTCTCAGGAGGAGCTGCAATTTTTACACGAAGCTTCCTTTCAGGTTGGAAAAGTGATTTATAAGAATAAGAAACAGCTTGAGAAAAAGGAAGGCAAGATTGAAGAGTTTTTCAAAAAGGTCATGGATGATCATTTTTATACTGAAGAAGAGCTGAAATGGGAGGCTGAGAACTTAAGCATTCCACTGCCAGCCGTATTTACCGTTATGGTCGTGCACGCTGCCGATAACAAAAGTGAGACGGCAGAAGATGTGAAGGATGTCATTCGAACTTATTTGCAGCTAGAGGATAAAGTGAATCACGTCTATTCGGTTCAAGCAGATATTGTCGTTATATTAGGCAGCCTGTCAGACCGGCACTCACCGAAAGCGACTGCCGCTGATGTCATCGCACATCTGCAATCAAAAACGAATGCCCATCCTTCCCCTTTGTATATTGGGATGGGAAGAGAGTATCGTGATGTCATGAAAATGAGTACAAGTCGATTTGAAGCGATAGAGGTCGTCAAGGCAGTAAAAATTGTCGGAGGGCAAGAACTGATTCCATATGATTATGAGAATTTAGGGGTCTTCCGGTTTTTAGACTCTATTTACAGCCATCAAAAAAAGAAAAACGACTTCAATCCAGATTTGTTACGCTTGAAGGAAAAAGACCGCGAGAGTCAAACCTCGTTTTTAAAAACGCTGGAAGTCTACTTATTGAATAACTGCAAGCTAAAGCCAGCGGCGGAGCAGTTGTTTATTCATCAAAATACATTAAACTATCGAATGAAACAAATTTTTGACATGACTTCGATCGACTTAAGTCATTTTAGCCAGCGGTGTGAGTTGTTTATTGAATTGATGCTGATGAAAAAAGATCAATAATCATGATGGAATCCGCAGGTGCATAGGATCACCTGCGGGTTTGCATGTGAAATTCGAAAATGGCATACAACTGAAGCATTTCGTTGTATGATAGATAAAGATTTTATGAGAAAAGTGAAAGGGGGGCCACCTTTGGGATCAGTCACCTTAGCCATTTTGATTTTCATCATGACCCTCGTCCTTGTCATTTGGCAGCCAGTACGTGTCACCATAGGATGGTCAGCGTGTGGAGGCGCCATTCTTGCACTTGCCTTTGGTGTCGTTCATCTAGGCGATGTGTGGGAAGTCACGCAAATTGTATGGAACGCTACCTTTGCCTTTATTGGCATTATTATCATTTCGTTAATTTTAGATGAGATCGGTTTTTTTGAATGGGCTGCACTGCATATGGCCAAAGCCGCAAGAGGCAACGGTGTCCGCATGTTTATTTACTTAACATTGCTCGGCGCTGTTGTGGCTGCTTTTTTTGCCAACGATGGAGCGGCACTGATCTTGACCCCAATCGTTTTATCTGTGGTGAGAGCGTTGAAGCTGGATGAGCGCATGGTGCTGCCTTTTGTGATGGCAAGCGGTTTTATTGCAGACACAACCTCCTTGCCATTTGTCATTAGTAACCTGGTCAATATCGTATCAGCCGACTATTTTCATATTGGTTTTCTAGAATATACAGCGAATATGTTCGTGCCAAACCTTGTGTCGCTTGGAGCGAGCATGCTGGTTCTGTATGTATTTTACCGAAAGCTTATCCCAAAAACCTACGATCTGTCACAAGCAAAGGAACCGGCGTCAGCTATTCGAGATATCCGTATGTTCCGTTTGTCTTGGTATGTGCTCGGCTGTCTGCTTGTGGGTTATTTTGCGGGGGAGCTGATCGGTATTCCAGTGTCCATCATCGTAGGCGGGATTGCCCTTGCTTTCTTATGGCTGGCGAGAAGAAGTCCACAAGTAGCGACAAAGCGAGTGGTCAAAGAAGCGCCGTGGTCCATTGTGTTTTTCTCGATCGGTATGTATGTCGTCGTATATGGACTGAAAAATGTCGGTCTTACAGAAATATTGGCGGCATGGATCCAGCAAGGGGCTTCACATGGCTTGCTTGCAGGAACGATGTTTATGGGCGTGCTTGCCGCAGTGCTGTCCTCTGTGATGAACAATCTGCCGACCGTTTTAATTGATGCGATTGCCATTGGACATACAGATACAGCAGGTGTCATGAGAGACGGACTGATTTATGCCAATGTCATCGGCTCCAACCTTGGACCGAAAATGACCCCAATCGGCTCATTGGCGACATTGCTGTGGCTTCATGTCTTAAAGAAAAAAGGCGTCCATATCTCTTGGGGGGCGTACATGAAAGCCGGAATCATCCTGACCATCCCAACCTTGATTCTCACATTACTCGGGTTATATGTATGGTTATGGCTTATTCATTAATTATCGTGTAAACAAACCCTCGCATTCGCCCGCAGGTCTGCGCTCCGGTGATTAGGGCTGCAAAGGTTTTCTATCACGCTGAAAAAGAGCAGATCCATGAGATCTGCTCTTTTTTTGCTACAGATATTTCGCATAGCGTTTTTCTAAAAAGTCCTGAAGCAATGAGACGACACTGCAAATGCCCCAGTAAATGAGTGCGACCAAAATATACATGGTCATATAATCGAATTCTCGTCCGCCTACAATTTTTGCTTGCTGGAAGAGCTCTGGTACAGTAATCATTGCTGCCAGTGAGGAAGCTTTAATTAAATCGAGCATGACATTGGTCAATGGCGGCAGGGCGATGCGGACGGATTGAGGCAAAATGACCCCACGCATCGTTTGCCAATAGCTGAGACCTAATGATTTAGCAGCTTCCACCTGTCCACTTGGAACAGAGGAGAGGGCCGCCCGGTTAATTTCTGCAATATAGGCAGCACTATTAAAGCTGAACCCAATAATGGCGGCAGTGACCGCTGTGAACTCAATGCCGATATAGGGGAATCCAAAATAGAGAATAAACAAAATCACCAGAATGGGCACGCCTCGCATGAATGAGATATACAGTCGTGCAGGCAGCCGAAGAATCCATGAATTCGCCATCCTGGCAAGAGCGATAAAAAAGCCAAGAATGGTACCAAAAAACATGCTCACAAAGGAAATGAGCAGCGTCAGCCAGATGCCTTTCATAACAAACGGAAATGACGCCTTTGCCAGTGCAGGATTAAATATATATTCTAAATGAATATCTCCCACGATTGCGGCTCCTTATTTGGAAATGTCGACATCTTCGACATCAGCATCAATTTTCTTAGAGACGTCTGCATGATTAAAGAATTTCTCAGAAATCTTTTTCATTGTTCCGTCTTTTTTCATGTCGCCTAA
This sequence comes from Bacillus sp. FSL M7-0003, assembly GCF_038628485.1. NCBI lineage: Bacteria > Bacillati > Bacillota > Bacilli > Caryophanales > Bacillaceae > Bacillus > Bacillus sp. FSL M7-0003. The sequence continues at coordinate 365,043 of NZ_CP152024.1, forward strand.
TACACGATTTAATTCTTTTTGAAGCTCTTTGTTGTCCTTCTTCATAACAAAACCTTGTTCATTCGGCATGTACTTCAAGTCAGGGTGAATTGTAATATTTAGTTTAGGAAATGCAGCAAGAGCCAGTGTCTGCAAGTAATAATCATTTAGAATGACATCTGTACGGCCGTTTGCAACATCCTTTAAGTATTGCTCGTTTGTCGCATTATCATAAATGACTTCCTTTGCACCGTACTTACGAGCAACATCCATATAAATCGTTGTGGCAGCCCCTGCTGCTTTCTTTCCTTTTAAATCTTTTAAAGTTTTAATGCCAGATAAATCATCTTTCCGAACAATAGCCGTTCCGTAGGAATATTTATAAGGGGTTGAAAAGGCAAACTTGTCTTTTCTGTCATCTGTGATGTCGATATCATTTGCAGCGGCATCCACTTGACCAGAATTAATGGCGCTCAGCATCCCATCATAGCCCATTTCTTTAAATTCTACTTTCACATCAAGACGTTTAAACGCTTCTTTGACGACTTCTACTTCATAGCCAGTTAATTGATCCTTGCCATTAGAAGTATCATGATAAGAAGTTGGATAAAGGGTGCCTGAAGTTGCAACCACGATTTTCCCTTTCTTTTTAATCTGATCCCACTTTGTGTCTTCAGATTGAGATGAGCCTGATTGACTGCAAGCAGACATGATAAGCATGAAAGCAGATACAACAAGCATGATCCATATAGGTTTTTTATGATAAAAACGACTCATTTAAGAATCCTCCTCTATTTTTTATACAAAACAAAACATAGCACGCTTTTTCTGTAAGGACAACGTTTTCAGAAGAAAAGTGAAAAAGTAAGAATATTATAAGCAATTTGCGTGTTAGAAATAATGTATAAAAAAGGAAAGCGAGCGCAAAATAAAGGCGAATAAAGGAGGGAACAACAATGATGAAAAAAATAAGTAGTTTGATCATCTTGTCGATGATGCTGTTATTTGGTTTTCATATAGAAACGGCTCATGGAGAAACACCTCAAATGGAAAAGCGCCCGGTGACACATCAAGTGAAATTAACAGCAGAACAACAAAAACAAATTGAAATCCTTGAGCAGCAAATTCTTTCTAAGCGAAAAGAAGTCATTGAGAAATATGTACAGTACGGCGTGTTAACAAAGGAACAAGGCACACACATCACGAAACGAATGGATGAGCATTACACTCATTTGAAAAAGAACGGATTTGTTCCATTGCTGAAAAAACCACAGCACCATCGCCCATGATAATGATGAAACCGGCAGCGAAGTGCCGGTTTTTTATTGTCGATTAGAAGGTGAGACTTTCCCCATCTTGAGGGACAAAAATGGCTTGATCTGCATGATGCTCTTGAACGTAAGCTTCTAAAGCAGCTCTTGTTAACAGGCAATGATTCACAGCTTCAAGATGACAGGCGACAATTTGAGCTTTTGGCTGAGAACGGTGAATGTCTAGAATCTCTTCCTTGGTCATTGTAATGGGATCGCCTTCTAAAAATTGAGCAGCCCCGCTATTGACCACAATGACGTCTGGCTTGCTTGTATTCACAACCTCTTTCGGTTCATCACACCAAATGGTATCTCCTGCAATATAAAGGGTAGGTTCATCAGGGTGAGAGAAAACAAAACCGCTCACCTGCCCCATCCGCTTCGCCGTTTCTCCCGTCCCATGCTGTCCGCCTGTACGTTTAATATGAACGCCGCAAATGTCCATTTCATCTTCAATGCATGTGACATGCTGAAATCCAGCTTCTTCAATTTCTTTTCGATCCTTCTCCGATTGAGTATAAATTGGTTGATCCTGAGCTAATTTCCTTTTGGCCTCGTCGTCAAAGTGGTCCACATGTAAATGAGAGAGTAAGACAGCATCTGGATGTAACAGACTGTCTAAATCTATATTTACAGGAAGCTCCACAATAGGATTGTTCAAATGTTGATTGGCTGTATGAGGGAACGGTGGATATGTTCCTTTTGCTGCTAAAAAGGGATCGATTAAAAAAGTTGCATGACCATAGTGAAGGTATAAAGTCGCATTGCGAATGAGTGTAATTTTCATAAAAAGGCCTCCTTTTTTTCTGATTAAGTTTACAGTATATTAAAAGAGTTCTACGTGACAGAGGATCATGAAAGTCTTTTGGTAGAAGGGCTTGATTTTTGAAAGAGGTGAGCCAATGCTAGACCAAACAGATATGAATATTTTAAAAGAACTATCAAAGAACAGCCGATTAACGATGAAAGCTCTAGGTGAAAAAGTTCATTTGACCGGCCAAGCTGTTGCAAATCGGGTGTTAAAGCTAGAAGAAGAAGGCGTGATTGAAGCATATACCATTTCAATTGATTGGCAGACACAAAAGACGATTCAAACCTTTTTGCAGCTATATACCCGTAGTCATCATCATGAACCACTTCTGTCGTTTCTTTATAAAAAGGAAGAAATCAAGAATTTGTTCAAAATAAGTGGTGAAGGCTGTTATATGGCTGAAGGACATTTCTCCAGTCATGATGAACTTGATCAGTTTTTAACGGAGCTGACGAATTACGCAAATTACAAACTGTCTATTGCGGTTAAACGTCTCATTCATCAGTAATAGAAGAGACGCAGGAGGAAAAGGAACGATGCAAAAATTAATCGAAAATCAAGCTGAACCGATGACAAAGGATAGAATCAAAGCAGACTTGGTTCAACTTGGTGTGAAAAAGGGCATGATTTTATGTGTTCATTCATCTTTATCATCAATCGGCTGGGTAAACGGAGGCGCTGTAGCCGTCATACAAGCATTGATGGAAACCTTAACAGAAGAGGGGACACTGATTATGCCGGCACAAACGTTAGAGCTTTCTGATCCCGCCGATTGGATCGATCCGCCTGTTCCTTATTCATGGTGGAAATCGATCAAAGAAACAATGCCCGCATTTGACCCAGCTTACACGACACCAGCAGCAATGGGAAAGGTGGCGGAAACATTTTGGAAATACCCAGGCGTGGCGAGAAGCAATCATCCCCATTTTTCATTCACCGCCTGGGGGAAAAGAAAACATGAAATTCTGAAACACCATGCACTTTCCTTTGGATTAGGAGAGCAGTCGCCTCTTGGCCGCATGTATGATCTTCATGCTCAAGTGCTGCTGCTTGGCGCATCATTTGAGAGCATGACAGCTTTTCATCTAGCTGAATACCGAATCCCTCAACAGGACCTCATGACAAGAGGGGCCCCTATTTTAGAGAATGGGTGGAGGGTATGGAAAGAGTACCAAGATATCATCACAAGAGAAGAACTATTTGAACAGATTGGCCGTGATTTTCTGCAATCAGGAGGCATCCATCAGCACAACAAAATTGGACTTGCCAGTTCATATTTACTGCCCATGAGAGAATCGGTAGACTATGCGGAACAGTGGCTTGATCTATACGATCAGTCGTAATCTACACTGTTTGGAAATTTACATAATAAACTTCTTGATCAGGCTGCTGTGAGGTGTAGCAGGTAAGCTGATAGTTTCCTTTTGGAATGGAGAAAGACAGCACATGGGCCATGACGCTTGTGATATAAACTTGATCACTTGTAAGCGTAAAGGGAACTGTTATGGCTCTATCAACCGAGACTTGGGGCTCATCGCTATTTAATGTCACAATAATAGACGCCTTTCCATTATTGATTCCTTCAAAGGAAACTCCTTGATCTCCCGTTGCAAATCCTTGAAGAATGTCCTCATCTGTCCAATCAATGACAGGTGGTGTTTCGCTTCCGGTGTATACCGTGATTTGGTGGTAGGAGATAGATAGGGAATAGGCTTGATTTAAGTAATTCATATAAAAAACTCCTTTATTTATGGATTTTCGTTGGAACGTGAATGGTTAAAGAGTGATTCTTGAGGAGAAAGTTAGGCAGCAAGACGATTGTCGCCGTCTTGCGCTATTTGGTGTGGGATCTAGATGTGAAATTGCGAGACCATTGCTTTTAAATCTCCTGCTAAATGGGCAAGCGCTTCTGATGAAGCTGTTACTTCTTCCATTGCAGCAAATTGTTCTTCTGTTAAACCGGCTACTTGCTGTGAATGTTCACTCGTTCGTTTCACGCCTTCTGTAATAGACGCAAAAGACTGTTTCGCATCGTTTGTATAAGCTGCGATTTTTTGTGATGCACTTGATAAATGCTTAATGCCATTCGCCATTTCTCTCATCGACTGCTGGATATCATGAAATGATTCCTCTGTATGAGAGATAAGTACAGCCCCTTGAGCCGCTTCCTCTCTTACTCGTTTGATGGCATTCGTCGAATGAGTCATCTCTTTTTGTATTTCAGAAATGAGATGGGAAATCATGTTTGATGATGCTTGAGATTCTTCTGCAAGCTTTCTCACTTCGTCTGCGACAACAGCAAATCCTTTTCCATGCTCACCTGCCCGTGCTGCTTCAATTGCTGCATTAAGAGCTAGCAGGTTTGTCTGGCTGGCGATATCTGTAATGACTTTGGAAATATGATCAATTTCAGCTGAACGTGTTTCCAATGCTTGAATCGCTGTACCATTTTCTTCAATTGATTTGGCAATAGACGTCATTTGTGAATGAACTTCACCGATATTGTGTACACCTTTTTGGGCCACTTCTTGTGCGGAGTGACTTCTTGAAGCCATTTGTCCTGCATTTTCAGTAATGTTTGCCAGCTCGTTTGATACTTGAATCATTTTGTGCTCACTAGCTGTCATTTGAGTGGACTGTTCTTCTGAAGATTGTGCAACTTCTTGAATCGTGTAGGTGATTTTTTCTGATGCTGCACTCGTTTCTTCTGCGCTAGCTGACAGCTGCTCAGAGGATGTGGCCACTAATTCAGACGTGTTCATGACATTTAGAATGGTTTGATTTAATTTTTCACGCATCTTATTGAAATGGCCAGCCAGATCAGACAATTCATCACCAGCAGTATCCGTCACATTGATGGTTAAATCACCTTCGCCTGCACTCTTAATGGCAGAAGCCATATGCTTGAGACGTGCCTGAATCCGTTTAGTGAAAATAGAAATAATGATGACCGAAACGATCAGACTTAACAAAAGGACGATGACAAATTGTATATAGAATGACTGAAGCATTTGTGAAATCATGCTTTGATTGGCGCCAGTATAAAAAATACCAATTGTTTCGCCTGCTTCATTTTTGATCGGCATATAAGCCGTTTGATAGTCTTTCCCGGCAACATTTGCTGTGCCGTAATAGTTTTCTCCTTTATCTAAAACAGTGGTCTTCACTTCAGGAGAGACTTCTGTACCTACAGCTCGTTTCCCGTTTAACATGACATTCGTAGCAACGCGGGTATTTCCTTGAAAAATCGTGATGGTATCACCGGTATATTCGGCTAATTGGTCAACCAATGTGTCATGATCATTCATTTGCGTATTTCCTTTGAATAGCTTGTCCTCTTTAATCTGCCACGAGCCTTCTACTTTTTCATTCAGGTAGGCGTAGCCTAGTTTTAAATCACCTTTTGCTTTTTCAGTTGCCATTTGCTTGATGTTTTCTGTCATCTCGCGATTCACCACATAACCAACAACTGCGGAAAAGATGATGAGGACACTTAAAAAGATCAGCAAAATTTTGGCGCCAAGCCTCAGTTTTCCCTTTTTCTTCATGCTTTTTAACTCCTTTAGGTATAAGGTAGGATATCCCTCCTTAAGGATTATCGGCATGAAAAAAGTGTTTAAAATACCTGCATGCAGTCATGTGGAAATTTTTTTAATATAGAAAAGGGAAAGGCTGCTAATCGATGATAAATTGAATTCTTGTGCCGTCAGGATCATCCGATAATTGATGACTTACCCACGAGCCTGCGCCTCTATTATCAGAAGGGCGTACATATTTGACAGAAGCTCCTGTGCCTCCTTCTTTGCACATTGCCATTGGCCATTCGTCACGATCATACCCGCGCTTTGTTGGAACGCCATGTAATGATCGATCCCTCTGCTCATCACTATGTTTACGGTCAATTGTACAAATGGATGAATGACCTTCATCAATGGCTTCTTCTATGTGCTTGGCTGTTTCGGGATAGCGGTCTGATGGAAAATGAATCGTTTTGTCATAAGATGAATTCGCTGTCTCTTGTTTCCCTTGCTCCAGCTGGATATAGCCTGTTGCTACACCAATAACAATCAATAAAAGCAAGAGAATCATTTTAAGAAGTTTCATAGGTGCTGGCTCTCTTTCTTGTTTGCGTATTTTGTAAACAGAAGTATAGCAGAATTACTTACCAATTTCTCCTGGTTTTGAAAAAACGCCTTTTAAAATTCAAAAAACAGATTTTACTTGATTTCTTGTTTTTCATTTTTATAGAAATTCATAAAAATTTTAATTTTGTAGATCATAAAACGATTATGCTCATCCAAAATGGCTTTATCACTGCTTTTTGAGCTAATTTCAAGAATTTAACACACAGAAATTTCAAAAAAATAAAATTGACTAGACCGATCTGCTTTAATAATATGGAGTCAAATATCAAAAAATGTCGTAATTTATCAAAATATGATTCTAATTACATTGTAGGAGGGAAGTACAAATGGCGGATGTCTCATACCGGCTCGGAATAGACATAGGCGGAACATTTACTGATTTATCGTTGATAAATGAAGCAACAGGGGAGCTGACTGAACTCAAGACACCCACAGTGACTGATGACCCAGCCCAAGGTATTATCAATGGGTTAAATCTTCTAAAAAAAAGAGGTGTTGATTTATCCAACATCCAATACCTCGTTCACGGAATGACAATCGGTCTTAATACATTATTGCAGCGAAAAGGAGCAGATTTAGCCCTTTTTGTGACAGAAGGATTTCAAGATATATTGTCACTTCAACGTTTACGACTACCCATTCCTTATGACTTCAATTCTCGTTTGCCAGAACCATTGATACCTCGGAAGCATGTATATCCAATCTCTGAAAGGTTGATACACGATGGTACGATCAAAAACCCTCTCCATCTGCAGCAGTTAGATGATGCAGTCCAGCATGTTATATCTAAAAATCTAGCAGGTATCGTCATTTCTTTTTTACATAGTTATCAAAACCCAGTTCATGAATTACAGGCAAAAGCCTATATCAATCATCATTATCCACAGTTAGAAGTCCTTACCTCATCTGAATTATGGCCTCAAATGAGGGAATACGAGCGTACAGTGATGTCTGTTGTTAATTTGTACATTCAACCAAAGGTGAAACAGTATTTGCAAACACTGAAAAGTCGTTTGAAGGAAGAAGGTGTACCAATTTCTCCATACATTACACAATCAAATGGTGGTTTAATGGATGCAGAAAGTGCGGCAACCTCGCCTGTTAAGACTCTCTTTTCTGGTCCGGCAGCTGGTGTCATCGGTGCAGCGAGAATTGCAGCATCAGCTAGTGAACCCAACCTGATCACTTTTGATGTCGGGGGGACGAGTGCAGATATCTCGATTATTCAAAATGGACAGCCTACAATGGCGCAATCCAATCAGCTTTCAGGCTTTCCGATTATTCTTCCATCTGTTGCGATGTATTCAATAGGAGCAGGGGGAGGTTCGGTAGCATGGATTGATCAGGGCGGACTTCTAAAAGCGGGACCAGAATCAGTTGGTTCAAATCCGGGACCAGCTTCGTATGGAAAGGGAGAAAAAGCAGCTTTAACTGATGCGTTTCTTATATGCGGTTATCTCAATCAAGAACGTTTTGCCGGAGGACATTTACAATTACAGTTGTCTGCGGCGAAAAAGGCCTTTCAGCCAATTGCTGATCAGCTCAACAAAACGGTTGAAGAGGCGGCTGACCAGCTCATTCAAGTAGCCGTAGCCAATATGTACACAGAATTAAGCAATGTGATGGAGCAGCAAGGATTTGACCCTAGAGATTTTAGTTTGCTGGCGTTTGGCGGAGCAGGGCCGGTTGTAGCGAATTTTCTTGCGAGAGAAATTCATGCGAAAAATGTGGTTGTTCCTCCGAGTCCGGGTACATTATGTGCATTAGGTGCTCTGACCGCTGACTTTATTCATGATGCGGTGCTGTCGAAGAAAATATGCTTACAAGACTATTCGATCAACCAACTAAAACAAGATTATGAGAAGCTGTCGCGAAAAGCGACTGATTGGGTCAGCCAGCAGGACATTCAGCATATCAATCAGACATCCATTCTATTATTAGCAGACGCACGTTATCAAGGACAGGCATTTGAGATTGAATTGCCATTATCGATTGATTGGCTAAAACAAGAACAAGACATCCACCAACTCATTGAAGCCTTTCACAAACTGCATCAGCGTCAATATGGTCATAGGGATGATCAGGCAAACATCGAGTTTACTCATTTACGCGTTCGAGTCATAGGCGAGACGCCTCCGCTGCCTTTTTCACCTGTTCATGAAAGCAGCGGACAGTCTTTGAAACCATATGAATATAGACGAATCTTTATAGAGGAAAAAGAATACGAAGCATCGGTTTATAACCGGGACACTCTGTCAGTAGGTTCTATTGTAAATGGACCAGCCGTTATTGAGCAGGATGATACAACAACATTAATTTTGCCAAACTGGGCAGGCAGCATTGATCCATCAGGTAACTTAGTGATTTCAAAGGAGGCGGCTTTACATGAGAACTGATCCAGCAAAGCTTGAGATGATGCGCAGTTATTTTAATGCGATTGCATCAGGCATGGGACATGTCATTGAACGAACGTCATTTACGACCTTCGTCAAAGAATCTGCTGACTTTGCGACAGCATTAGCCACGCCTTCTGGAGATTTCTTTGTTTATCCGAAGACAGTGGGTGTGACGATCTTTTTAGGGCTGAGTCTAGAAAAGGCGATTGAAGAAAGCGGGCCGATGCATCCAGGAGACATTATCATCACTAATGATCCTTATACGACAGATGGTTTGGCGACTCACCTGCCAGATGTCCATATCATTAAGCCGATTTTTGTAGATGATGAAATCGTAAGCTATGCTTGGTCTTTTGTTCATGTCAGTGATGTGGGTGGACTTGTGCCTTCGAGTATTTCACCGACAGCAACGGATGTTCATCAAGAAGGATTAAGAATTCCGCCAGTAAAAATTTATGAAGGCGGAAAAGAGAATCAGATCGTACGTACCTTCTTAAGAGCTAACAGCCGCGCTAGTCATCTAAATGATGGTGATATCAATGCGATGATTGCTGCAGTGAATACAGCAGATATTCGGTTAAAAGAAATGATTGAGAAATTCGGAAAAAACGAAGTGAAACAAGGAATGATAGACTTGCTGAAGCAAGCCGAGGATCGTGCTGGAAAGGTCATTGAAGCTATTCCGGATGGAACGAGTGAATTTGCTGATTATTTAGATGATGATATGATTTCAGACGTCCCTATTCGGTTGAAAATCAAGCTAACGATCAAAGGAAAACGGCTGACGCTCGATTTTTCTGAGTGTGACCCGCAAGTAAAAACAGCCTTTAACCTTGTTACCAATGGTCAGAAGCATTCCTTTCTTTATCAAGGGTTGATTAATTACATCATTAGTAAGGACCCTTTTATACCGATTAATGGTGGAATAACGTATCCAATCGATGTGATCTCTCCTAAAGGAACGCTGGTGCATCCAGAATACCCAGCTTCTGTCGGGATTCGACATTCGATTACGATGAGGCTGTACAATGTCGTGCTAGGCGCCATTGGTAAGCTGCTGCCTGAAGCAGTGCCGGCAGCAGGTGCAGGTCAATCTGCCATTGTGGTTCTCTCTGTACCTGATGATCAAACGGGTGGCAGGAAAATGTCCGTTGTCGAACCATTAGGAGGAGGTGGCGGTGCTCAAAATGGTACTGATGGAGTCGACGGTATTGATCATTCGTCAGGCTTTTTGAAGAATACACCAATTGAGAGTTTGGAACAGCATATTGATATTCATGTTCACCGATATGAGCTTCTGCCGAATACAGGTGGAGCTGGTGAAAATCGAGGCGGACATGCGATTGGTTTGGAATTTGAAATGATAAAGCCTGAATCGATGGTGACAGCACGAGGAATGGAACGGATGAAGTTTCAGCCTTGGGGATTAATGGGCGGCCGAGCAGGAGCGGTTGGTGAGGTCAAGCTGATCACAGCTAATGGTGAGAAACAAGACCAGCCCAAAATAGATGTCTTGCGACTTGATAAAGGCGATATCGTTCAATTGATTTCACCAAGTGGAGGCGGCTGGGGGAATCCATTTGACAGGAAGAAAGAAAAAGTCCTTCAGGAAGTGGAAGCAGGTCTATTAAGTGAAGAAAGAGCGCTGCAGCAATATGGTGTGAAAGTATATTTAGACCAAAATGAATGGAAGATTGATGAGGAGCAGACGAGCAGGGTGCGTGAAAAGGTTAATCATTCTCCATCTACTGACGTGTGGGATTTCGGAGAACAAAGAGCAGCTTATGAGAAAGTATGGACGGACGAAGCCAGCAGTGAGCTTGCCGTTCAGCTTCGTTCCTATCCGGCTAATGAACGTACGCACTATAAACATGCAGTTCATCAACATTTCAGTCATAGAAATGAGCCGTTAACAACGAAAGATATTACTCAAGCACTTCGTCAAATGAATGGACAAAAAGGGGGAAATGAATCATGAAAAGAAGATTAATCGCTATTTTTGCAGGCATCCTATCAATCGTTGTACTGCTGACCGCTTGTGGTGGAAATGGAAAGGATCAAGGCAAACAGCAGCAGACTGTGATTGTTGGCGTATATGGAGGCGATTGGGAAAAGAATATCAAACCAATCCTTGAAAAGTTTGAAAAAGATACAGGAATTAAAGTGCAAACCGTCTCTGGGGCGGATTCTGAATGGTTTACAAAATTAAAAGCGTCAAATGGGAAAAATCCACCATATGACTTACTAATCTTACAGCCTGATACGATTCAAAGAGGTATCGCGGCAAACGTTCTTGCGCCTATTGATGAAGATCAAGCGCCGAACGTCAAAAAGCTTTACCGTTCTGTCCAAAAGAAGCTTACTGTGAATGGAAAACAATATGCAGCAGGTTTTAGTATGGGGCAGCTTGGTATTGCTTATAGAAAAGACCTCGTCAAGCAGGAACCAAACAGCTGGACTGACCTATGGAGCAGTCAGCTGAAAGGGAAGGTAGCCATTTCATCTCCGACTTATTCAGCCGGTTTGCAATTTTTCTCTGCACTTGTTCATGCGCAAGGGGGGACAGAATCAAATCCTAAGGATATTGATAAAGCATTTAAAAGTCTCGCGCAGTTAAAAGGTCATGTTGCTGCTTTTCCAGATAACCCAGGATCGATTCAAACCTTGTTAGAACGTGGGGATGTTGCGGCTGTTCCATATTGGGACGGGCGAGTATTTGCACTTGAAGAAGAAGGCATGGATATTGGTTTTTCATATCCGAAAGAAGGTGCTGTTGCAGCTGTTGCGAGCTGGGCTTTAACGAAGGGAAGTCCGCATGAAGAAGCGGCGTACAAACTATTAAACTACTTAAGTGGAAAAGAAGCTCAGGAGGCTTTCTCGGAAAAATCTTATTATGGCATGTCGAATTCTGATGTGAAATACGATGACAAGATTAAGGGGAAAGTGAAAGTTGGAGAAAATTATTACAGCAAGCTGACGTGGGTAGATTATGAAACAGCGACCTCTGAGCTTGGCAATTGGACAAACCGATGGAACGAAGTATTAGGCGGAGGAAAATAGGTGATCGCATGAGTGGAATTCATTTAGAACACATCAGTCAGCACTTCGGTGAGCAGATTGCTCTCAACGATGTCAGTCTTACGGTGAATGAGGGAGAGTTTTTCTCCCTTCTTGGTCCTAGCGGCTGCGGAAAATCAACATTATTAAACATCATTGGCGGTTTTTTAGAACCAACAAAAGGCGTCGTCTATATTGGTGATCAGGATGTGACAGCTTTGCCGCCTTACCAAAGAAAAACAGGTATGGTCTTTCAAAGCTATGCACTTTTTCCACATCTGACTGTATTTGATAATGTGGCGTACGGGCTAAAGGTTCAAAAGAAAAAGAAGGCGGAAATTAAAGAGAAGGTGATGGAAAGCTTGTCTCTTGTTCAATTAGAGGCATTTGCGAAACGGATGCCCCACCAATTAAGCGGTGGTCAGCAGCAGCGGGTAGCGATTGCAAGAGCGCTGGCGATTCAGCCGTCTGTTCTTCTTCTTGATGAACCGCTCAGCAACCTAGATGCCAAACTAAGAAAAAACATGCAGACAGAGCTGCGAAATATTCAAAGGAATGTCGGGATTACAACCATTCTTGTGACACATGATCAAGAGGAAGCCTTAAGCCTTTCTGATCGGGTTGGAATTTTAGGAGAGGGAAGAATTCAGCAGATTGGGACGCCTTTAGAGGTGTACCGCCAGCCAAACAATCGATTTGTAGCTGAATTCATCGGACAGGTGAACATCTTTGAGGCCGTGTACAATGAAGCTGATGCGGCATTTACAGTTCCGCATGTAACCCATTCAAACGGTCAGCATCTTCAGCTGCAGGCTGCGGCACATCAAGAGAAGAGGGAAAAGCAACTGCTTATGCTGCGTCCTGAAAGAATCAGTATCTCTTCTGAGCGGGAGGAAGTAAAGCCGAACCATGTATCAGGCGTGCTGTCAGATGTGAGTTATATTGGGCATTCATTACGTTTGGTTGTGGGGCTTGATAATGGTGAAATCATTGTCCATGCTTCTGATGCGGCATTTCCCGAGCTGCCTGAAGTTGGAGAAACCGTCCATATCCATTGGCAGCCTGAAGATATCGTTTTCTTAGATTCGAAGGTGCATACGTGATGCGAATCAAGAAAAAGAATCAACGATTTCATTGGTTTATGCTGCTGCCAGCCTGTTTGTTTCTTGTAGTATTTTTACTAGCTCCTCTGGTGATGATGCTAGTTCTCAGTTTTCGCGATGTCGATTCGATGATGAATACATTACAAACGTATAGCTTTTCTCAATATATGCATGTGTTCACGACAGATGCATATGTAAAGGCGATTGGAAGTACTGTGTGGGTGGCTTTGCAGACAACGGTGATTTGTTTATTGATGGCATACCCCGCAGCATACGTGCTCGTCAAAGCACCTAATCCGCGTTTGCGGGCATTTTTCTATATCCTACTTGTGTCGCCGCTTTTGACAAGTGTTGTGATTCGGACATTTGCATGGATTGTTCTTCTTTCGCAAAATGGTCTGATCAATGGCATGTTACTAGATTTACAGTTGATTGAGAAGCCGCTCTCGATGCTGTGGAATATGAATGCGGTCATTATTGCCTATGTCCAAGTCATGCTGCCATTTGCAGTACTGCCGATCGCAACAAGCTTAACCGATATGGATCGTCACTTAAGACCGGCTTCTATGAGTCTTGGAGCTGGCCGGATTCGAACCTTTTTTCATGTCACCTTACCACTGACCATTCCAGGCATGGTGACTGGCGCGATCATCGTCTTCTCACTGGCAGCAGGAAGTTATATCACCCCGCTGTTAGTCGGCGGACGGATGCAGCCGCTGCTGCCGCTGTCAATTTATCAGCAGGTCATGCAGGTGTATAATCTGCCTCTTGCTGCGGCTATGTCCTTTACATTATTGGTTTGTGTGCTTGTGGTAGTCAGTCTATTAAGCTATTTATTGAAGCGTTGGGAGGCGAGGATGCATGCGTAAAAAGTCAATAGGTGACCGCTTGCTTTCCATCCTGATTTGGACTGCTGGGTCATTGGTTTATCTTTTCTTAACCATACCTGTTCTTGTGATCGTCCTATCTGCTTTTAGTCCAAATGCCTTTCCTGAATTTCCACCGACTTCGTTCTCTGTGCGCTGGTTTCATGAGGTCGTGTCAAATCCAGAATGGATGGAATCTCTTCGGATCAGTGTGATTCTGCTGTTCATCGTGACGCCTCTCACGGTTCTTTTAGGGACAATGGCATCGTATGCTTTAGCAAGGCTTTCCTTTAAGGGAAAGGAGGCTGTCCAAGCTTTCATTCTGTCACCTCTCATGATTCCTCAGGTGGTGTTAGGGATTGCAATGCTTTACTTGTTTACGGCTATGGGCTTTACAGGGTCTTTGTGGGCGCTCGTCATTGGTCACGTCATCATTGGTTTTCCCTATGTGGTTCGAACGGTAGGCGTGAGTGTTTCGAATTTAGATCCGCGGCTTGAGCTGGCTTCAATGAATCTTGGCGCAGGACCCATTCGTACGTTTTTTCGAGTCACATTGCCTTTGATTAAGCCGGGAATCATTGCAGGAGGGGTGTTTTCAGCTGTGACGTCATTTGGGGAAATATCGATCAGTTTGTTCGTTTCCTCTCCTCAAACCATTACAATTCCTGTCAGGACCTTTAATTACATTGAGCAGACCTTTGATCCAAGTGTCAATGCGATATCTGTCATATTTATTATCATTTCTATCATTGCGCTGCTCATTATTGAAAAAACGATTGGTTTGTCTAAGGTGATGTAAATATAATGAAGAAACAAGGAGTTGTCATTTGAAATGACAACTCTTTTTTTTGTTGTTTTTACAGTAAAAAAATTCATTTTTTTAGGGAATATAGTTCTTAAGATTTAAGAATTTGCGGGGAACGCAAGGAGACCTCTATCCTACATTTTCGGTCATATTTTCAAAATTTAAGGGGAAATATGAAATTTTTGCGGTATTTAGTCGATTATTTTCGGTTGAACGCAACTATTATTAGTTATTTTCGGTAAATATCGTCAATTCTCACAGGATCCCTTCGGTATAACGCATGAATCTTTACACCCATTTTTCGGTGAAAAAAACAATATTTTCATATAAAGTGGACGTAAATAGAAAATATCTAAAAGAAAAGAAGAAAAAGGCAAATCTATGGAAACATAGAGACGCAAAGCCATGTCCTAAGGTAAATGATTCTTTTTTTGCTAAGGTCGGCAGGCTACCGAATGAAAATGGGAGTCCCTCCGTTTTATTCGGGGTGGGCTCCTTTTCTGTTTAACCGTCTATTTTAATGAAATAGACTTGGTTCTTTTGATATAGAGGGTGCAGGGTGAAATTGGTGGAGAAAACATAGAAGAGGCGGAGGATGAGAATGAATATAGTTTATTACCCCTTAACACATGCGCAAAAGCGAGTATTCTACACGGAAAGATTTTATCCAGGTACAAGTATTTCTAATTTGGGTGGATTCGCCAGGTTGAGATCAGCATCTGGTCTCGATCCTTCTTTGGTCGTCGATGTGCTTCAAGCGTACATTCGACAAACTGACTCTCTTCGGCTGAGGCTCGTGTATCGAGATGAAGAGGAGGAGCCTGTTCAATATATCAAACCTTATGAAAAACAGCCGATTCGCATGGAAAAGGGCTGGAGTGAAGAGGAAGTAAGGGTTTGGGCAAACGAGCAGATTCGTGAGCCGATGCCATTGATTGACAGCCCTTTGATTGAATTTACGGTGTTTCAAATCAGTGATCAAGAGTGCTGGCTGTTCTGTAAAGCACATCATATTGTCGCGGATGGTATTTCCATCATTTTAATGGGAAATCGCATTATTGATTTATATCATGACATGCTGCAAGGAGTAGACATCTCGCCAGTTGAGGAGATTTCCTTCGTTGATCACATCATGAGTGAGCAGACCTATGAATCTTCTAAACGTTTTCAAAAAGACCAAGCTTTTTGGAATGAGCAATTTGCTCATATTCCAGACTTCGCATCTTTAAAACCGCATAAGGGATACGAGATGAGTTTGCATGCGGAGCGATTTTCAGGGGATGTTCCAGATTCTTTAAAGGAGAAGCTTCGTGTTTTTTGTGAAGAACAGAAAGTCAGTATGCTTTCGATGTTTATGTCCACTGTCTATATTTACTTACATCGCTTTAGCGGTATGGAGGATGTCGTTCTTGGAACCTTTATGGGCA
Organism: Bacillus sp. FSL M7-0003; assembly: GCF_038628485.1. NCBI lineage: Bacteria > Bacillati > Bacillota > Bacilli > Caryophanales > Bacillaceae > Bacillus > Bacillus sp. FSL M7-0003. The sequence continues at coordinate 380,942 of NZ_CP152024.1, forward strand.
ACCGGACGAATGCCAAAGAAAAAAAGATGATTGGGATGTTTGTATCTACGATTCCAATGCGTGCTTCTGTTCAAGGGTCGCAATCGTTTCTTGATTTCGTAAAGAAGGTCATGGCGGATCAAATGAAGATCTTGCGACACCAAAAGTACCCTTACAATTTGCTCATGAATGATTTGCGGGAAAGAGAAGGGTTTACAGGACGCCTTTTTGATATTTCTTTAGAGTATCAGGTGATGCAGTGGCAGAAAAAAGAGAATCTGTCGTTCATTACTGAACCGATTTTTAGCGGGAGCGGAATGAATGATATTTCAATCCATGTGAAAGACCGCTGGGATACTGATACATTGACCATTGATTTGGATTACCGTACAGATGTATTCACAGAAGAAGAAATGAGTAAGATGTTTGATCGATTCTTGATATTACTAGAAGCGGCCGTCTCTCAGCCTGATCAGCTGATCGGGACACTGCCTTTACTTTCAGCAGGTGAACAAAAGGAGCTGCTGCAATTATCTGAAGGAGAATCGTTTGAAAGGCCAGCAGCAAAACCGGTTCATCACCTGTTTGATGAGACAGCCAACAAATATGCAGGCCGGACAGCCGTTGTAGCAGAAGATGGAACAATTACTTACGGAGAGCTGCAACAACAGGCAGAAAAGCTGGCTCGTTTTTTACAAATGAAAGGTATCTCACGTGATGTGCCTGTTGCTGTTTTGATGGAGCGTAAGACAGATGCCATGGTAGCAGTCTTCGGCATACTAAAGGCTGGCGGGGCATATGTACCAATTGATCCGGCATTACCTGAGGAGCGCATTCAATTTATTGTGGAGGATTCAGGTGCTTCTATTGTGTTAACAGAGGAATCGTTCATTCAAGAATACCCAGCCCTTTCGGAAAAATTGATCGTGCTGCAGCAAATATTATTAGATGATGGACGGCTGCCTGAGCTTGTAGATCAGACGGCGCCGGATGATTTAGCCTACATGATTTATACATCGGGTACGACTGGAAAGCCGAAGGGCGTCATGATTGAGCATCTTCAGCTTCATCATTTGGTCCATGCTTTGCATCATGAGATTTATCAAGGGGCGAATGAGCTACAAATGGCGCTACTAGCCCCATTCCATTTCGATGCATCGGTCAAACAAATCTTTGCTGCCCTTTTATTTGGACATACGCTTCATATCATCCCGCGAGAAACGACGAGAAATGGCATGCAGCTAGCGGCTTATTACAGAAAACATCAAATTGAAGCGGCAGATGGAACACCGGCGCATGTGCAGCTTTTACTTGCTGCGGATTTGGACGGGCTGTCATTGACGCACATGTTGATTGGGGGAGAAGCGCTGCCTGCGAAAGCAGCACGTTCACTCATTGAAGCAGTTCGTATGAGTCAGCCTGATTTTACTCTGTGGAATGTGTATGGTCCAACTGAGACGTGTGTGGATGCGGCGGTGCATCGCCTGAATCTCAGTGAGCTGAGCGAATCAACTGAACAGCGCTATGTGACGATTGGAAAACCGCTTGGTCATCATCGCATTTATATTTTAAATGAATATGATCAATTGCAGCTGCATAGGGCAGCAGGAGAACTGTGCATTGCCGGTATAGGTGTTGGGCGAGGCTATGTGAATCAGCCTGAATTGACGGAGAAGGTATTCACAGCAGATCCGTTTTCTCCGCATGAGCGGATGTATCGAACGGGGGATCTAGTCAGATGGCTTCCAGATGGCACGATTGATTATCTTGGCAGAATGGACGATCAAGTGAAAATAAGGGGTTACCGGATAGAAACAGGCGAGATTGAAGCTGTGATGGAGCAGGTAGATGGAGTTGATAAGGCTGTCGTGCTAGTGGTTGACGAAGCGGATGGAGAAAAGGCGTTAAGTGCTTATTATCAAGCTCGTCATGAAGGTGTGTCTGTTGACATGCTGCAAGCGGCTATCAAACATCAGCTTCCAGCGTACATGATGCCTCTTTATTTCAAACAGCTCGATGCTTTTCCACTCACAGTCAGCGGCAAAGTCGACCGTCGTGCACTTGCTGCATTAAAAGGTGATAGAGCGGTACATGCTGTTTATACGGCACCTAGAAACGATATAGAAACGAAGCTTGTTCATTTGTGGGAAGACATTCTAGATCAAGAGAAGATCGGTGTGTATGATTCTTTCTTCGATCGAGGCGGGCATTCGCTCAAAGCGATGACCGTACTTACCAAGGTTCAGCGAGACTTTGAAGTGGAGGTGCCGCTCTCCGTTTTATTTGAACAGCAGACAATTGCTGCTCTAGCTGCTTATATTGAGAAAGCAGAAAGGTCTTCTGAAACGGTGATACCAAAAGCGCCGGCTGCTGATCATTATCCATTGTCGCCTCCACAGCAGCGCGTCTATATGGTGAGTCAATTGGAGCAAAGCACTGCATATCATATGCCTGCTGTTGTGAGGTTAAAAGGAACTCTGCAGCTTGAGAAGCTGACTGAAGCCTTTGACAGGCTGATTTCACGTCACGATATGCTGCGCACTTCTTTTCATACGATAAAAGGTGTTCCTCGTCAGCGGATCGTTTCATCAGTGTCCTTTCAAATAGAACAGCTGACAGGCGGTACGATGGAAGAAAACATGCAGCAATTTGTCAGACCTTTTGATCTTGAGTGTGCGCCGCTTCTTCGAATTGGTTTGCAGTCATTGCATGATCAGGAGCATTTGCTCTTTTTCGATATGCATCATTTGATTTCAGATGGTCTTTCGATCGATTTGATGCTGCGTGAGCTGTCAGATGCTTACGAGGGATCGGTTAAAGCACCATTGAAGCTTCAATATCAAGATTATGCAGTTTGGCAACAGCACCAAGGCTTTCAAAAAGAAGAGGCATTTTGGCTGCAAGAATTTTCGGGTGATATTCCGGCTTTACAGCTGCTGACTGATTATCAGCGTCCAGCTGTCCAGTCTTTCGCAGGTGATCGTGTCATCAAAGAAATAGATGAAGCGTTAAAGAATCAATTACAGGAGCTTGCAGCAAACCATCACACGACACTGTATACGGTCTTGCTTTCTGCTTACTATACATTGCTTGCCAAATATACAGGTCAAAAGGAATTCGTGGTCGGAACACCGGCGGCAGGGCGTGTGCATACAGATTTGAATGACATGATCGGTATGTTTGTCCAGACACTTGCTTTGCGGTCTGAGGTAGATCCGAATGGAACCATGTCTCAGCTGATTGAGCAAGTAAAGAAAAAGACAATGCAGGCATTTGAGCATCAGCAATATCCATTTGAACGGCTGCTTGAAAAGCTGAATGTGCCAAGAGATTTTAGCCGTCATCCATTGTTTGACACCGTCTTTACACTCGCGCCGGATCATGGAGCAGCCCAGCATATTGGAGACATGCTGGTCGAGGTTGAAGAAACCAATTTCCATATTGCGAAATTTGATTTAACACTGCAAGCGATGGAGTCCGATCAAGGTTTATCCTTTGTACTTGATTACAGTACGGCGCTATTTAAACGAAGTACGGCAGAGCAGATGATGAAACATTATGTTTATCTGCTGGAGCAAATGGTTCAAGCGCCGCAGGAAGCTATTCAATCCTATCGATTACTGTCTGAACAAGAAGCAGAAGCTCAGTTAAATAGGTGGAATCCGTTACCTTCGCCTTATCCAGCAGAAGAAACCATTGTGACGCAGTTTGAAAAACAGGTGCAGCAGCATGGTCATCAGCCTGCATTGCAATGTGAAGATGTGGTTCTTTCTTATCAAGAGCTGAATGACCGAGTGAATCAGCTGGCTCATTATTTGCGTGAAACTGGTTTTGAAAAAGGGATGAAAGCGGCCCTATTCTTTGAACGTTCCAATGAAATGGTGCTCTCTGTTTTGGCTGTGCTTAAGGCTGGCGGTGTCTATGTACCAATTGACCCCGATTTCCCTGATGAGCGCGTGAAGTACTTTTTAACAGACAGCGGTGCACAATTCTTACTGACACATCAAGTGCTGCGCCATCGCTCGGTGCTCACTGCATTTGAGGGAACCATCATAGAAACAGAAGATCAAGCGATTGCTCAGCAGTCAGACAGCCCTATAGATGCTCATATTTTACCTGAGGACTTGGCGAATTTGACCTATACATCAGGTACAACCGGTAAGCCTAAAGGAAATATGGTGACACACCGGAACATTTTGAGAACGGTGAAGCAATCGAATTATCTCACCATTCATCCTGAAGACACGGTGATGAGCCTCTCAAACTATGTATTTGATGCCTTTATGTTTGATGTGTTTGGTGCATTATTAAACGGAGCGAAACTCATTGTTCTGCCAAAGGATCATATTTTAAACATGAATGAGCTTTCTGGAGCGATTGAGAAGGAAAAAGTCAGTATTTTAATGATCACAACAGCTCTTTTTCACTTACTCATCGACATGAAAAAAGACAGCCTGAAAAACGTAAGAAAAGTGCTGTTTGGCGGAGAGCGAGCTTCTGTGCCTCATGTAGTGACTGCACTTGAGACAGTTGGGAAAGACAAGCTTGTTCATATGTACGGACCTTCTGAGAGCACAATTTTCACCACATATTATCCTGTGAATCATATTGAGAAGCAGGCGTTATCTATCCCAATCGGAAAGCCAGTGAGTCAAACGGCTGTTTATATTGTAGATGAGTTTGGACATGTTCAGCCGCCGGGTGTGGCGGGAGAGCTATGTGTCGCTGGTGATGGACTGGTGAAAGGATATTATAAGCAGCCAGAACTAACAAGCGAAAAGTTTGTCAACAATCCTTTCCGCCCTGGAGAGACCATGTATAAAACGGGCGATCTTGCACGCTGGCTGTCAAATGGAGATATTGAATTCATTGGACGGATCGATCATCAAGTGAAGATTCGCGGACAGCGTATCGAGCTTGGTGAAATTGAACACCAGCTGCTGCAGCATCCTCAGGTGAAGGAAGCTGTCGTCATTGCTGCTTCGAATGACACCTTATGTGCGTATTTCACAGCAGAAGGATCTGTTTCATTATCTGATTTGCGCGAGCAAGCAGGGCGTGAACTGCCTGTATATATGATGCCGGCATTTTTCATGCAATTAGACGAGCTTCCTTTGACGAATAATGGCAAGGTCGATAGGCGGGCGCTGCCAGCACCTGATCTCAGTGAGCAGGGGGCAAATGAATACACCTCTCCTCAAACAGAAACAGAGCGTCTGCTGGCGAACATTTGGGAGGAAGTTCTTGAAGTGCCGCGAATCGGCAGGCGTGATCATTTCTTTGAATGCGGAGGTCATTCGCTGCGCGGCATGAAAATGCTGAACAGGCTATATGAAGAGATGCAGGTGGAGCTCACTTTGAAGTCTTTATTTGAATCCCCAACATTAGAAGCGTTCGCCCTTGCGGTTGATCAAGCGGATCAAACGGAGATCAAGCGAGTAGAAGTTGCCAAAGAGGCGTCCTATTATCCAGTGACATCTGCTCAGAAAAGACTGTTTGTTTTGGAGAAAATGACTGATGCGGAGCAAAGCTATCATATGCCGGCTGCCTTAAAGCTAGAAGGAGCCTTTGATGAAAAACGATTTGAAAAGGCAATTGATCAGCTAGTCCAACGTCATGAAGCTTTCCGAACGAGCTTTGATTTTGTTCAGAATGAACCTGTTCAACGGATTGAAACAAATGTCTCTATAGACATTGAAAAAATTGAACAGAACGGCCGAGACATACAGGAATTAATGAATGACTTTATCAGGCCATTTGATGTTGAAAAAGCGCCTTTACTCAGAATAGGGCTGGTTTCCGTCTCCGTAAATGTCCATTATTTACTGATTGATATGCATCATATCATTTCAGATGGTGCGTCTGTTGGCATTTTAATTGAGGAGCTATCAGCCCTGTATCGAGGAGACAAACTAGAGGAATTACCTGTTCAATATAAGGATTATGCAGTTTGGTCAAAAAGTGAGGCATCTGCTGTGCAAAAAGCAGCTGAAGAGGCTTTCTGGCTGGATCAATTACAAGGGGAGCTGCCTGTGCTGGCACTGCCAGAAGATCTGCCAAGGCCAAAAGTGCAAACATTCGCAGGAGATCGTGTCTCATTTACAATCGAAGGTTCGCTTAAAGCGAAATTGGACGAACTCGTTAGAGCGCTCAACAGTACGACCTATACAGTCCTGCTTGCTGGCTACAGTATTCTTTTAAGCAAGCTTTCAAGACAAGAGGATATCATCATTGGTTCTCCGGTTGTTGGCAGAACCCATCCTGATATTCAATCTGTGATCGGCATGTTTGTGAACACGCTGGCACTTAGAACAAGACCATCAGGACATCAGACAGCTGCTGAATTTGCGTCAAATGTTCATCAGCTTGTGTTAGAAGCAAATGAGCATCAGCTGTACCCATTTGAAGAATTGGTAGATCAGGTGCAAACGGTTCGCGACACAAGCCGTCATCCAATTTTTGACGTGGTATTCTCAATGGAAAATGCGGATATTCGTGATTTATCAATGGATGGGCTTCACATTGTTCCACAGCCATTCGAAGAGAATATTGCCAAATTTGATTTGACCTTAACTGGAAACGAATCCGCAGATCAAATTGATCTCGTGTTTGATTTTAATTGTTCTATCTTTCAAAAGACGTCAATTGAAAAGTGGAAAGAATATTTCCTTCATTTGCTGGAACAAATGGTGTCAGCGCCAGATCAATCGTTAGATCAAATGCAATTATTGTCACCGCAGCAGCAGCAAAAACAGCTGAATGAATGGTCAGGTCCTGTTCTAGACGTCCCGTCAGATCAAACCGTTCATGCCTTGATTGAAGCTAAGGCACAAGAAGCACCTCATCAAAAAGCAGTGACCTTCTGCGGAACGAGCTGGACGTATAAAGAGTTGAACAGCCGGGCGAATGTAGTCGCTTCAAGACTCATCGCAAACGGCACAAAACCAGGCGACCGCGTCGGTATTCTCACCCGCCCATCCCTTGATATGACGGCAGCTGTCCTTGGCGTTCTCAAGGCAGGTGCGGCATTCGTTCCGATTGATGCAGATTATCCAGCGCAGCGTATTGCATACATGCTAGAAGACTGCGGGGCAGAGGTACTTCTAATGCAAAAAGGGCTTACTGCACCACCTTCCTTTACAGGTCAAGTGCTGTTCATAGAAGATGCCGTAGAAGGAGAAGCTCACGAGATTCAGGTTCAGATCAAACCAACGGATCTCGCTTATATGATTTACACGTCTGGGACGACGGGGCAGCCGAAGGGTGTCATGGTCGAGCATCAGTCCCTTGTAAATCTTGCATTCTGGCACAATGAAGCCTTCCAAGTGACGAAAGACGATCGAACTGCGAAATATGCCGGCTTTGGCTTTGACGCCTCCATTTGGGAGATGTTCCCGACGTGGATCGCCGGCGCAGAGCTGCACATTATCGATGAAGCGATTCGTCTCGATATGATCAAACTCAATGCGTATTTCAATAAAGAAGACATCACCATTGCCTTCCTGCCAACTCAGCTATGTGAGCAGTTTATGTCAATGGACAACCATTCTCTACGTTATTTACTAACAGGCGGAGATAAGCTGAAACAGGTAAAGCCAGTCCCATACAAACTCGTCAATAACTACGGTCCAACTGAAAATACAGTCGTAGCGACAAGCGGAATGATCGATCCAGAACAAGGCACGATTCCGATAGGAACAGCCATTGCCAATACACGTTTTTACATCATGGGTTCGTTATACGACCTGTCGCCGCCAGGCGTACCAGGTGAGCTCGTGATCGCAGGAAAAGGACTGGCAAGAGGCTACTGGAATCTTCCAGAAGAAACAGACAAACGATTTGTCCCAGATCCATTTTATCCGGGCGAGCGCATGTACCGCACAGGCGATCTAGTGAAATGGACAGAGGATGGTGAGCTGATTTATCTCGGTAGAATAGACCATCAGGTCAATATCCGCGGCTTCCGTATTGAGCTGTCAGAAATTGAAGCGCAGATCCTGACGCTGGATTCGGTCAAAGAAGCCGTCGTGACAACGGTCAAAGATGCAAGTGATCAGGACGCCCTTGCCGCTTACGTGATTACGGAGAACGATACAGAGGACTTAAAAGAAAGCCTGAAACGCACATTGCCTGATTACATGGTGCCATCATGGATCATAAAACTAGACCAATTTCCAATGACGGCCAATGGAAAGGTCGATCTCAAAGCATTGCCAGCTCCTGATATCGAAGCGAACCAAACGGTATACGAAGCCCCAAGAGACGAAGTGGAAACACTGCTTTGCAGCATTTGGGAAGATGTCCTTGGCGTCAGCCAAGTCGGCATTCACGATCATTTCTTCTTCCTTGGCGGAGATTCCATTAAAGGTATCCAAATGGCAAGCCGACTCACGCAAGCAGGCTGGAAGCTCGATATGAAACTTCTATTCCAGTATCCGACCATTGCGGAGCTTCGCCCATATATTGAAGAAGCCGATCTTCTCACAGCCGACCAATCACCTGTCAAAGGAGAAGTCATATTAACACCGATTCAACGCTGGTTCTTTGAACGAAACTTTACGAATCAGCATCACTGGAACCAATCGATGATGCTTCATGCGCCAAATGGTTTAAATGAGAAAAACGTTCAGCAAGTACTAGAGCAGCTCATGATTCATCATGATGCATTGCGAATGGTGTATCCGCTCGAAGAAGGGCGCGTCATCCAGCGTCATCGAGGAATCGAGGAAAATAATGTGGCAATTGATGTGGTGGAAGTAAAAGGAGAGCTGTCACAGCAAATTCAGCAGGTAGAAAAGCTGGCAAATGAAGTGCAGGCGAGTATGTCGTTAACGGAGGGACCACTAGTGAAACCTGCCATTTTCCGAACAGATCAAGGGGATCATTTATTGCTCGCTGTACACCATCTTGTCATTGATGGTGTGTCATGGCGCATTTTCCTTGAAGATTTCATGGCTCTTTATGAACAGTCGAAGCGCGGGGAAACTCTTACCCTTCCTGAAAAAACACACTCCTTCCAAGAATATGCCCAGAAGCTGACTGAATACGCTGTGTCAGATGAGCTGCTATCGGAAAGAGAGTATTGGAAAAAGGTGCTTGCGCATTCCGTTCCTCCGCTTCAAAAGGACCATGTCACGGAGGATCAACGAATGCTTCATACAGAGACCCTTCGTTTTACATTGTCTGAGGAGGAAACACACAGTCTGCTGACGGATGTACATGAAGCCTATCAAACAGAAATCAATGATATTTTGCTGACGGCATTAGGGTTGTCCATGAAAGAGTGGACAGGTGAAGACAGACACTTTATTTATCTTGAAGGGCACGGGAGAGAGGATATCCTCCCTGCGGTTAATGTATCACGGACCATCGGCTGGTTTACTAGCATGTATCCAGTATTACTGGATATGTCGCATGCAGACGATCTTTCTTATCAGATCAAGTATTTAAAAGAGGAACTCAGACACATTCCGAACAAGGGCATCGGCTATGGCGTTTTAAAATACTTAACGCCTGACAAGATGAAGGACGATATCGATTTTCAAGTCACACCAGATATCAGCTTTAACTATCTTGGTCAATTTGATGAACAGATCGGCGGCGGTGAATTGAGGCGTTCTCCATGGCATGCAGGACAATCGCTGAGCCCTGAATCCGAGAAACCTCATGCGCTGGATATTGTTGGTTTCGTAGAACAAGCCATGCTCCATGTGACGATTTCCTATCATCACCTTGAATTCGAAGAACGTACGATCGAACAGTTCAAGGAACTCTTAGAAAAGAATGTGAAGGCATTGATCTCACATTGTCTATCACAGGATGAGAGTCAGATCACACCTAGTGATGTGGGGGATGAGGATCTCACCATGGACGAACTTGAAAAGCTAATGGATCTATTTTAAGCAAAAATGAAGAGGTGGACTTATGAGCAAGCAGAAAATTCAAAAGGTATATCCTTTAACACCAATGCAAGAGGGCATGCTGTATCATGCCATGCTAGACCCTAATTCCTCCTCTTATTTCACACAGCTTGAGCTTGGAATAAGCGGAGATTTTGATCTCGATCTTTTTGAAAAGAGTCTCAATGAACTCGTACGGACATATGACATTCTGCGTACAGCCTTTGTCTATCAGCAATTACAAAAGCCTCGTCAGGTTGTACTGGCTGAACGTCATATAGATGTGTATAGAGAAGATCTATCTCATCTGAATCATCAAGAGCAGAAAAAGGTATTGGATCAATATAAAAAGCAAGTGAGAAAGCAAGGATTTCACTTAACGAATGATCTGTTGTTGAAAGTCGCTGTTTTTCAATTAAATGAAACAAACTGGCACCTGATTTGGAGCAACCATCACATTATTATGGATGGTTGGTCCATGGGTGTTTTAATGAAAAAACTGTTTCATTACTATGAATCTTATCGGAACGGTAGAACGCCGGATCGCTCACAAGGTAAGCCTTATGCGGACTATATCCAGTGGCTTGGAAAGCAAAACAAACAAGAAGCGGAAGACTATTGGACGGAGCGGCTGGATGGTGCTGTTCAGCACCAAGGGCTGCTGCAGCAAAAAGAAGCGAACGGACAATATGACCATCAGGAATGGACGTTTACATGGGACGCTCAAACCGTACAAGCCATTCAAGAAGCGGCAAGACAATGCCAAGTGACAGCACCGAACCTTTTTCAGGCTGTCTGGTCCGTTCTTTTAGGCACCTATCATGCAGCAGATGATGTCACATTCGGAACAGTCGTATCAGGCAGACCTCCAAGTGTGTCTGGGATTGAGCGGATGGCAGGGCTGTTTATCAATACGATACCTGTTCGAGTGACATTAGATCAGGAGCAGACCTTTAAACAGCTGTTTCAAACGGTTCAGCAGCATGCTCTGGAAGCGGAAAACTATGATTTTATGCCGCTTTATGACATTCAGCAGAAAACAGCTGCTGGAGGAAAACTCTTTGATCATTTGGTTGGGTTTGAAAACTATCCTTTAGATCAGGAGCTGTCTGGTGACACCATGTCTGCACGTCTCGGTTTTGCCATTGATGTAAAGGACGGATTTGAACAAACGAATTTCGATCTCAATGTCCTTGTCTATCCTGGTGAAACGTGGACATTGAAATTCAAATACAATGCGATGGCTTTTGAAGAAAAGGTCATTGAAAACATATCCAAACATCTGACCAACCTCATGAAGCAAATCATTCACAATCCTGACATACGTCTTCATGAAGTGACATGTATTACAGAAGAAGAAAAGCAGCAGATTGAAGCATGGAACCAGACGGAGCGAGATTATCCGAAGCATCTGTCCATTCCTGAGCTGCTCGATGAACGTATCAAGGCGCAGCCTGACCATCCGGCATTAGTCGAAGGCGAGCGAACATTCACATACGAAGAGCTTGGACAGGAAATCCGTCGTTTAGCGAGCAGCCTTGTAGAAAACGGCGTTCGGCGGGGGGATGCTGTCGCGGTATATATGAACCGATCAGCAGATGCAGTGATCTCTATTTTAGCCATTTTACATGCAGGGGCTGCTTATGTACCGATTGATCCAGCTCAGCCTGAGGAGAGAATCCGTTGGATGCTTGAAGACAGCGGCGTATCCGTTTTGCTCTATGCTGACAGCCAGCCGCCAGTTGATGAAAGCATCAAAGCTGTTCATGTGACCGGCATGTCTCATCACTCACAAGCGGAGTTATCAGTCGAGACGTCCCCATCTCAATTGGCATATATCATGTTCACTTCGGGATCAACTGGACGGCCAAAAGGAGTTCAAATTGAGCATCAGCATATTGTGAGATTAGCATGCTCTCAGGAAAAAATAGGCTTGAACACGTCGGATCGTATGGCGCATACAGGAGCTGTCAGCTTTGATGCGATTACCCTTGAAATCTTCACTACGCTTCTGAATGGGGCGACGCTTTATCCTGTTGACCGTGATACTTTATTGGATATTCACCGATTTGAACAATTTATCCAAACACATCAGATCACAGCGCTCTTTTTAACGACTGGTTTATTTAATCAGCTCGCTCAGCAGCGGCCGCAAATGTTCAAAGGGTTAAAAACATTATTCACCGGCGGTGATGTGATCAATGTGAAAAGTGCGGAGCTTGTGAAAAAGCATCATCCATCAATTACCTTGCTGAATGTCTATGGCCCAACTGAAAATACAACCATTTCGACCATTTACGAAGTAAGAGGAGATGAAATGGGCCCGATCCCAATTGGTCAGCCGATCAATCATACGTCAGCTTATATTTTAGATGACTATCAAAGACTTCAGCCAATTGGAGCCCCAGGAGAGCTGTATGTGGGCGGAGATGGTGTTTCAAGAGGGTACATCAAACGTCCAGATTTGACTGATCAAGTATTCATGGCAGATCCTTTTAAGCCGTCAGGACGGATGTATCGAACGGGAGACTTGGCTAGATATGGTGCAGATGGTCAGATTGAATTCCTCGGCCGTGCCGATGATCAGGTGAAAATTCGTGGTTTCCGTATTGAGCTTGGTGAAATTGAATCAGTGCTTCACCAAGAAGCGGGCATAGATGAAGCAGTTGTACTTGTTCAGCAGCTCTCCTCAGATGAAAAGGAAATCATCGCTTACTTCACAGGGACACTGACAGAAGAAGAGGTAAGAGATGTATTCAATCAAAAACTGCCAGCTTATATGGTGCCGCACCATGTGATGAAGCTGGATACCTTTGCACTGACATCGAACGGGAAGGTAGATCGAAAAGCTTTACCAAAGCCTGACGAAGTGCATCGCGAGGAAATCAAAATCATTCTGCCTGAGACTGAGACAGAAAAGGCACTCGCTGACATTTGGGAGGAGCTTCTTGGGAAAACGATTGGGATAGACGAGCATTTCTTTATGGCTGGCGGGCACTCACTCAAGGCGATGATGATGTCTGCGAAGGTTCAAGAAGTGCTTCAAAAGGAAGTGCCGATTCAAGTGATTTTCGAGAAGCCGACGATTCGCTCATTAGCGGCTTACATCGATCAGGATGGTCAAGAAGAAACCGGACATCCTATTTTGCCAGCAGAGCAGGCGGACGAATATCCGGTATCACCAGCTCAGCGCCGTTTATACATTTTGCAGACACTTGAACCTGACAGCACGAATTATCATATTCCGATCGTCTTAACGCTTGAAGGAACACTCGAATATCAGCGGCTCAAATCAGCATTTAATCAGTTAATCCAAACACATGAAATCTTAAGAACGAGCTTTCATATGAACGGAGAAGACATTGTCCAAAGGGTGCATGAATGGACTGAATTTGACCTTCCTGTTCATGACATCAAGGAAGAAGAGGCGGAGGCATTTCTTACAGAACGTCAATCGCCATTTGATTTAACAGCAACACCCCTTTTGCGAGCTCAGCTGCTGAAAGTCAGTGAGAATCGTCATCTTCTCGTCTTAGAAGCACATCATCTCATTACAGATGGCAGCTCCATGAAGACATTCATTCAAGATTTGGCGAAGGCCTACGATGGAGAAGCTCTTGCTGAACGAGCCCTTCATTATAAAGATTACGCTGTCTGGCAGCTAAGTGAAGAAGAAAAGGAGAAACAGAAGGAGCATGAAGCGTATTGGCTGAAGCAATTTGAAGGAGATTTACCGGTTTTAGAGCTGCCAACTGATTATCCTCGTCCAGCAGAACGTGATTTTACTGGAGAACGATTCATGTTTGGCTGTGATCAAGCAACGACTCAGCGCATTCATGAACTGCTTCAGAAAACTGATACGACCATGTATATGTTCTTGTTATCCGCCTTTCAGGTGCTGCTTGCCTCCTATAGCGGGCAGGAAGATATCATTGTGGGTTCGCCTGTTGCTGGACGGACACACCCTGATATTCAGGACATGCCGGGGATGTTTATCAACACCATTGCGATGCGCGGAAAACCAGAACAAACCAAAACATTTTTACAGCTGCTTGAAGAAATAAAAGAAACAAGTGTTGATGCTTTTGCACATCAAAGCTATCCGCTCGAAGAGTTAATTGCACATCTTCCATTAGACCGTGATACAACTCGGAGCCCGCTTTTTAGTGTGTCATTTAACATGCAGAACATGGAGGTACCGGCGCTAAATCTCGGCGATCTGCACATTTCGCCTTATGCCATTCAGCATCACTCGGTCAAATTTGATCTATCTTTAGAAGCATTTGAACGCGAGGGAGCATTAAAGCTGAGCTTTGACTATGCAGCGGCATTATTTAAAGAAGAGACCGTCCGCCGGTTCGGAACTCATCTTCTGGCGATTATTCGGGAGGCGGTTCGTCATCCAGAGGAACAGATCGGCTTGCTCCATATACTGGATCAGCATGAACAAATAGAGCGTCTGGAGAAAAAAACCGAAGGACAGACGAATCGTCATGAGCCATTCCATGTCCAATTTTCACGTCAGGCGAAGGAAACACCGGATGCTATCGCCGTCATGGATGATCAAAGAAAACTCACCTACCGCGAGCTTGAGGATATGTCATATGCACTTAGCTGTGAGCTTAAAAAACGAGGCGTCGAGACGGAACAAACTGTGGCACTGATCCTTGACCGCTCTGTCTATGTCATCGTCTCCATGCTTGGTGTGATGAAAGCAGGAGGAGCGTTTGCCCCGATTGATCCGGCCTTTCCGGCTGAACGAATCCGCTACACATTAGAGGATTCAGGTGCACAAGTCATCGTGACAAATGAGTCTCTAGCAGATTCCTATCAAAATCATAAGTCGATTCAAGTGGTGCAGGTTGAACAAGCAGTGCATCAAAGTCATCCACTAGAATTGCCGGAAGTATCGGTTGATCAGCTTGCTTATGTCATTTACACATCTGGGACAACAGGGAAGCCGAAGGGTGTACAGCTCACGCATCGTAATCTATCTCACTATGTCAGCTGGCTGAAAAATGAGGTGACATTGCAGGAATGTGATCGGACGGCACTGCTTTCTTCTTATGCATATGATCTTGGTTACACAAGCATTTTCCCTGTTTTAAAAGCAGGGGGGACACTCTATGTTCCTCGTGAAGACGTGTATACAGACCCTGTACGTCTGATGCGGTTGATTGATGAACAAGAGCTGACTTATATCAAAATGACACCATCCTTATTTCATATGATGGCAGATTCTAAGGAACATTCATTTAATGCTTTACGCCTGGTGGTACTTGGAGGAGAACCGGTGATCCCTGAGGATGTTGAAACATTTATGATGCAGTATCCATGCGTGGCAGTAATGAACCATTATGGTCCGACTGAGACAACCATTGGTACAGTGACCAAGCTGATCACACCGCAAGAGCTGGACGCTTTGAAGGAACGATCTTTGATCGGACAGCCAATTGCTCACACAAGAGCGCTCGTATGCAATCAGCAGCAGCGGCTTGTCCCTTTTGGCGCGCCGGGAGAGCTTTATATATCTGGAGAAGGCGTGTCGAGAGGATATTTGAATCAGCCTGAATTAACAGCAGAACGTTTTCTTGAAAATCCATATGATCCTCAAGAGAGAATGTATCGCACAGGGGATTTGGTCAGACAGCATGCAAATGGAGATATTGAGTTTCTTGGACGAGTAGACGATCAAGTGAAAATCCGCGGCTATCGCATTGAGAAACAGGAAATTGAGCATGCCGCACGTGCTCTGGCATCTATTCAAGAAGTCTATGTAAAAGTCCTGCACCTGTCTGGGTTGCCGGAGCTTGCACTCTATTACACAGCGCCTGAACACATTGGAACACTGACGTTTAGAGAAAATCTTGCGGAGACACTGCCGGATTATATGATTCCAACGTACTTTGTGAAAGTCGATCACATTCCACTCACCCAAAACGGAAAGGTGGATGCGAAGTCTTTGCCGCTTCCGCATGAGGTGCATATGAACCATGCGGCGCATGTGGCACCAGAAACGGAACTTGAGCGGGCGCTGTGTGACATTTGGTCAGAAGTTCTTGGGGTTCAACAAATAGGTGTTCTTGACCACTTCTTTGAATTGGGAGGTCATTCCCTCAAGGGCATGGTGCTCATTTCGAAGGTGCAAGCAAAGCTGAACAAGCATGTGCCGCTCAAAGTCCTTTTTGAAAAACCAACCATACGGGCAATGGCAGCCTACTTGGAAGAAACAGATTCTTCGGTGGTGACATCCATTCAGCCAGCGGAAAAGCAAGATTTCTATCCCGTCTCTTCTGCTCAAAAGCGGATGTATGTACTGCAGCAGCTGCATCCAGAAGCAGTCACTTATCATATGCCAGCCGTTTTAATGATGGAAGGCCGCCTTGATGTAAAGCAGCTGGAAGCAGCGCTTCAAGCCTTGATCGACAGACATGAATCACTTCGGACAGCCTTTGTAGAAATTGACGGCGTACCCGTTCAAAAAGTCTATCGCCAAGTACCGTTTACATTAGAATCGGTTGAAATAGAGGGCGATCAGGAGCAGTCTGTCATCGATTCATTCATTACACCATTCTCATTACATCAAGCACCATTAATGAGGGCAAAAGTGGCGAAGCTTTCTGATGAGAAATATGTATTCATGATGGATATGCACCATATCATTGCAGATGGTGTCACACGCGGCCTGCTCATTCAAGAACTCGCAGAGCTGTATGAGAAAAAGACGTTACCGCCAGTTCAGCTGCATTACAAGGATTTTGCGGTATGGCAGCAGGAAGAAAAGCAGCAGGCGCTGCTTGAGAAACAGCGGCAGTATTGGCTGGAGCAATATGCACAGCCGCCGGAAGACTTAGCACTGCCCCTTGATTTTCCGCGCCCTCAAGTTCAGTCATTTGAAGGGGGCCGAGTCGATAGATGGTTGTCTGCTGAAAAGGTGCAGTCCATCAAAACGCTCATGGCGGAAAAAGGTGTGAGCTTGAACATGGTGATGCAAACGGCATTTGCCATTTTCCTTTCCAAGTTAACGGGGCAGACAGATATCGTCATAGGCGCTGTGACCGCAGGACGTACGCATGCTTCGATCGAACGGGTTCCAGGCATGTTTGTCAATACACTGGCTCTTCGAAACGAAGTGCAGCCAGAAGAAACGACAGCGCAGCTGCTTGAAAAAATGAAAGATCGCAGCCTATCAGCCTATGAACATCAAGAATACCCGTTTGAGGAATTGGTGGCTCAGCTAGATCTTCCGAAAGACACAAGCCGCAATCCATTGTTTAGTGTCATGCTGACAACAGATGACCGTGACCTGACGTTACCGGATTTGCATGGACTCAAGCTGTCGCAAAAGCAGCAAGATACCGTTCATGCAAAATTTGATATAACGCTCGGTGTATTTGAAGAAAATGACCAAGTGGGCTTGCGCTTTGAGTATGCAGCGGCCCTGTTTAAAAAGAGCACCATTCAGCGCTGGAGCATGTATATTGAAAAAATCATAGATGATATGCTGGCTAAGCTGAATCAGCCAATTTCAGCGCTATCTCTCATAACTGAAGAGGAAAAACGAGAGCTGATCAACGAATGGTCAGGACCTGCCCTAGACGTCCCGTTAGATCAAACCGTTCATGCCTTGATTGAGGCTAAGGCACAAGAAGCACCGCACCAAAAAGCAGCGACCTTCTGCGGAACGAGCTGGACGTATAAAGAGCTGAACAGCCGGGCGAATGTAGTCGCTTCAAGACTCATCTCAAACGGCACAAAACCAGGCGACCGCGTCGGTATTCTCACTCGCCCATCTCTTGACATGACGGCAGCTGTTCTTGGCGTTCTCAAGTCAGGTGCGGCATTCGTTCCAATTGATGCAGACTATCCAGCGCAGCGTATTGCATGCATGCTAGAAGACTGCGGGGCAGAGGTACTTCTAATGCAAAAAGGGCTTACTGCACCACCTTCCTTTACAGGTCAAGTGCTGTTCATAGAAGATGCCGTAGAAGGAGAAGCTCACGAGATTCAGGTTCATATCAAACCAACGGATCTCGCTTATATGATTTACACGTCCGGGACGACAGGACAGCCGAAGGGTGTCATGGTCGAGCATCAGTCCCTTGTGAATCTTGCATTCTGGCACAATGATGCGTTCCAAGTGACGAAAGACGATCGAACCGCGAAATATGCCGGCTTTGGCTTTGACGCCTCCATTTGGGAGATGTTCCCAACGTGGATCGCCGGCGCAGAGCTGCACATTATCGATGAAGCGATTCGTCTCGATATGATCAAACTCAATGCGTATTTCAATGAAGAAGGGATCACTATTGCCTTCCTGCCAACGCAGTTATGCGAGCAGTTTATGTCAATGGACAATCATTCTCTGCGTTATTTACTAACAGGCGGAGACAAGCTGAAACAAGTGAAGCCTGTTCCATACAAACTCGTCAATAACTACGGTCCAACAGAAAATACAGTCGTAGCGACAAGCGGAATGATCGATCCAGAACAAGGCACGATTCCGATAGGAACAGCCATTGCCAATACACGTTTTTACATCATGGGTTCTTTATACGACCTGTCGCCGCCAGGCGTACCAGGTGAGCTCGTGATCGCAGGAAAAGGACTGGCAAGAGGCTACTGGAATCTTCCAGATGAAACCGACAAACGATTTGTCCCAGATCCATTTTATCCAGGCGAGCGCATGTACCGCACAGGCGATCTAGTGAAATGGACAGAGGATGGAGAGCTGATTTATCTCGGCAGAATAGACCATCAGGTCAACATCCGCGGCTTCCGTATTGAGCTGTCAGAAATTGAAGCCCAGCTCCTGACGCTGGATTCGGTCAAAGAAGCCGTCGTGACAACGGTCAAAGATGCGAGTGATCAAGATGCACTTATCGCTTATGTCATCGCGGCTGAAGAAACAACAACCCTGAAAGAAAGCCTAAAACGAACGTTGCCTGAATACATGGTGCCATCATGGATCATAAAACTAGACCAATTTCCAATGACGGCCAATGGAAAGGTCGATCTGAAAGCATTGCCAGCTCCTGATATCGAAGCGAACCAAACGGTATACGAAGCACCAAGAGACGAAGTGGAAACACTGCTTTGCGGCATTTGGGAAGATGTCCTTGGCGTTAGCCAAGTCGGCATTCATGATCACTTCTTCTTCCTTGGCGGAGATTCGATTAAAGGTATCCAAATGGCAAGCCGACTCACGCAAGCAGGCTGGAAGCTCGATATGAAACTTCTATTCCAGTACCCAACGATTGCAGAGCTGCGCCCATATATCGAAGAAGCCGATCAAATGACAGCTGACCAATCACCTGTCGAAGGAGAAGTCATCTTAACACCAATTCAACGCTGGTTCTTTGAACGAGCATTCAGCGATCAGCACCATTGGAATCTCTCGATGATGCTTCATGCACCAAATGGATTTGACCTTTCCATTACAGAACAAGTCATGCAAAAACTGCTTTCACATCATGATGCACTGCGTATGGTATACAGGCAGGAACATGGCGGTATCCTGCAATACAACCAGCGGGAGCTCACGGAACCGCTGGAGATTATTTCTCATGATGTCTCAAAAGAGCACGACGTGAAAAAGGCTATTTCCACATATGCCAATGAGTATCAGCGTCAGCTGAATCTCGAAACAGGTCCGTTAATGAAAGTGATTTGTTTCCATGCAAAAGATGGCGATCACTTACTCATCGAGACACACCATTTAGTCATTGATGGTGTCTCATGCCGAATTTTACTAGAGGACTTTATGTCTCTATATCAGCAGGCAGCTCAGGGGCAAACGCTTGTCCTGCCGCTGAAAACTCATTCCTTTAAAGAATGGGCAGAGGCCATTGAACGTTATGCACAGTCACAGCCTTTAAAAAGTCAGCAGGAGTATTGGGTAGAGATTGAAAGCAAACCATTAACCACATTACCTGTTGATCATGAAGTGACAAAAAGAAAAGTTGCCGAAACCAAATCAGTTCAAATGCAGCTGACAGAAACAGAAACTGAACATCTTTTGACCGATATTCATCTGCCGTACACTACGGAAATGAACGATATTCTTTTATGTGCTCTCGGTCTTGCTGTTCAAGAGTGGACAGGTGAGTCCCATGTACATGTGCAGCTTGAAGGTCATGGTAGAGAGGATATTTTATCAGGGCTGGATGTCTCTCGCACGATTGGCTGGTTTACGAGTATGTATCCAGTTGTACTTGAAGCGAAGCCAGATCAGACCATAGCTGATGCTATTAAAGGAACGAAAGAAATGCTGCGGCGTGTGCCAAATAAAGGAATTGGATACGGAATCTTAAAATACATGACAGCCGCTGAACCGTCAGGACAGCACGTACAGCCTGAAATCAGTTTGAACTATCTTGGACAGATTGATCAGGAAGTGACGACAGAACTCTTTGGGCCGTCGACTTATGATATGGGACGACAAGCAAGCCCTGATTCGGAAGCTGTTTATAAGCTGAACCTTAGTGGTCTTGTTCAACAAAATCGATTCATTTTGTCTTGTTCCTATTGTGCAAGTGAATATGAAGAACAGACGATACAGCAGTTCATGGCATTGTTGAAGGGAAAAATTCAATCCATCATCACCCATTGCTTAGCGCAGCAAGAACGGGAATTTACGCCAAGTGACTTCTCTGCGGCTGACCTTGAAATGGATGAAATGGACGACATTTTTGACATGCTTGAGGAGAAATTGACTTAACAACACGAGATGAATCATAAAAAAGGAAGGGAGGATGAAATAGATGAGTCAATTTAAAAGGGATCAAGTTCAAGACATGTATTATCTGTCACCGATGCAAGAAGGAATGCTGTTTCATACCCTCCATCATCAGGAAAAGGGCTTTTATGTAGAGCAAATGGATATGAACGTTAAGGGCACACTACGTTATGACTTACTTGAGAAAAGCATGAATATCATCGTGGAGCGGTACGATATTTTTCGTACCGTGTTTCTCCACGAAAAAGTAAAGCGCCCTGTCCAAGTTGTACTAAAAGAACGTCCTTTTACACTTGATGTTGTGGACTTGCAAGATCTTTCTGAAGACGAACAGCTTGAACGTATAGAGAAATTCAAACAACAGGATCAGCTGAGAGGATTTGACCTCTCGAAGGATTCTCTCATGCGGGCGTCTGTTTTCCAAACGGGCCCTGCCAGCTATCGCTGGATATGGAGCTATCATCATATCCTTCTGGATGGCTGGTGCTTTGGACTTGTGGTGCAGGAGTTATTTGCGATTTATCATGCACTTTTACATGACGTCCCTTACAAGTTAGAGCCGGTCAAACCATATAAAGAATATATAAAGTGGCTGGAAAAACAAGATAAGCAAGCATCACTTCAATATTGGCAGCAATCATTAGCAGGGTTTGATGGACAATCGACCTTTAAAGAGCAGCGGAAACAAACGAATGAACATGAATTAGGCGAAATTGAGTGGTCCATGAGCAAAGAAGAAACGGCCGCTTTATCAGAGTTAGCGCTGCAGCAAAATGCAACGTTAAGCAGTGCGCTTCAATCCGTTTGGTCGATTCTGCTGAGCAGGTATCAGCGGTCAAATGATGTGCTGTTTGGAACAGTTGTGTCAGGACGTCCGGCAGACTTGGCTGGCGTTGACAGGATGGTTGGATTGTTCATTAATGTCATCCCAAGAAGAATTCAGCTGACAGATCACATGACATTTCGTACACTCCTTTCAGAAACACAGCAGCAGTCTCTTGCAGCCGAGCCGCACCAATATATTCCGATTTATGATATTCAGGCAAAGACAGGTCAGCAGCAGCTCATTGATCATATTGTTGTGTTTGAAAATGTTCCAGCCGCAAAGAAGGACGAGCAAGAAGCACGATTAGGGTTCACGGTGGAGGACATGAATGTCTATGAAAAATCAAACTATGATCTCAATCTGCTCGCATCGCCTGGAGAAGAATTACTATTGAAGCTGGCCTTTAACCAAAGAGCGTTTGATCCTCAATTTGTTCATAAGTTAAAGGAACAGCTCAGCCTATTGATACATGAGGCGGTCAAGCATCCTGATCAATCGGTTCATACACTCCCATTCGTCACAAAACAGGAAAAACAGCTGATTCTTGAGGAATGGAATGCACCTGAGCTTGAGCATGACCAGCTGTATTTATCGAAATGGTTTGAGCATAATGTCCGCAAACAGCCAAATGCAGTGGCGCTATCAGCAGAAGAGCAAACGATGACATATGCTGAACTGAATGAACAAGCCAATCGATTGGCACGACATTTGCAAAAAAATGGGGCCGAACATCAAACGGTCATCGCCATTTTAGCCGATCGAACGCCTGAACTCATTGTCAGTCTGCTTGCTGTCTTAAAAGCAGGCGCAGCCTATGTGCCAATTGATCCCGACTATCCAGAAAGCCGCATTCAATACATGCTTAAAGACAGCGGAGCGACGCATCTTCTGACTCACTCATCCTTTATTGGTCAGGCGAAGGGACTTGGGTTTGCTGGCACGTATCTGTTTGCAGATGATCAGGAGATTTCACTAATGAGCTCAGAGAATCTGCCGCTGGAAGCAGGTTTACACGATACGGCATATATCATGTATACATCAGGCACAACGGGTCAGCCAAAAGGCATCATGACAACCCATTCCAATATTGCCCGGGTGGTCAAAAATACGAACTACTTAACCATTTCAGAAACAGATACACTACTGTCGCTATCCAACAGCGTATTTGATGGCTTTACCTTTGATGTATACGGTGCACTTTTAAACGGAGCAAAGCTTGTCCTGCCGAAAAAAGACACCATTTTAGATATGCATGAGCTGACGGAGCTGATTAAAAGAGAAAGCATTTCTGTCATGTTTGTTCCAACTGCTTTATTTAATCTTCTTATTGATGAAGAAACCGATTGGATGCGCAGTGTGCGCAAGGTGCTGTTCGGAGGTGAGCGTGCATCTGTACAGCATGTGAGAAAAGCCTTTGGTGTCATGGGGAAAGGCAGACTAATCAATGTCTACGGCCCAACTGAATCAACGGTTTTCGCCACCTATTATCCTGTAGATGAAGCTCCGCCGATTGAAGCGTATTCTATTCCAATCGGAAAGCCGATTAACCAAACGGGTGCTTATATATTGAGCCAGCAAGGACAGCTTCAGCCGATTGGAATGGTTGGAGAACTTTGTCTCAGCGGCAAAGGGCTTGCGAAGGGGTATTTGAATCGTCCTGATCTGACAAAAGAAGCCTTTATCACACATCCATTTGCTACGGGAGAAAGGCTGTATCGTACGGGAGATTTGGCTTATTTTCGAGCAGATGGTCTGATTGAGTATGCAGGCAGAGTGGACGATCAGGTGAAAATTCGCGGCCACCGAATTGAACTGACAGAAATTGAAGCCCACCTTCTCATGCATCCAGGCGTAAAGCAAGCTGCCCTTATGACGGATCAGCATGGCTCGCAGCATACAAGACTGCTCGCCTATATGACGTGTGAGGAGGAGTGGAAGGACAAAGTTGATGTGATCAAGTCAGGGCTGAAGGAGAAACTTCCGGCTTACATGCAGCCTCATGAGCTGATCAGACTTGAGAAAATGCCGCTGACACCAAACGGAAAGATTGATAAACGTCAGCTGCCAAAGCCGGAGACGCCTCAAGGAAACCGCCATGTGAAGCTTCCGGCCAATGAGGTAGAACAAAAGCTGCTTGTCATGTGGCGTGAAGTACTTGAACGAAATGATATCAGTACAGATGACCATTTCTTTGAGCTTGGCGGACATTCTTTAAAAGCGATGTCGCTTTTATCAAAGGTGTCGAAGGAATTCGATGTTCAGGTGCCTATTCACTTGCTGTTTGAGACGCCGACAATTGAAGCCATCAGCCGTTATATTCAACAGCAGGATCACGAAGCTGCCGGCTATCTTGTATTCAATGAATCTCAAACGCCAACAGTCTTTGCTCTTCCGCCATTACCGGGCTACGGCTTTATCTATCAGGAAGCTGCCAAAACGCTTGATAGCGTTCGTTTGATCGCCTTTGACTTTATTGAAGCTGATCAACGCATGACGCAATACGTTCAGCATATTCAGCACCTTCAGCCTGAAGGACCGCTGACTTTGATGGGCTACTCTGGCGGGTGCTATCTGGCCTTTGAGCTCGTTCAATCGCTTGAACAAGCAGGACGGACGGTGGAAAAGGTCATCATGATCGATTCCTATAAGAAAATTGGTGAAAGTGATTTAGAAGGACGATCCATTGATGACGATATCGCAGCGATTGTCCATCAATCAAAGCAAAGTGAACTTGCCCAAGAAGAGCTCGTTCAAGAAGCGCTTGCTCAAAAAACGCGGGCCTATTATGAAACATTTGTTAAGGGGGTGAATCGAGGAAAGATACAAGCAGATATTGATTTCATCCAATCAGAAGAGCAAATTGATATTCCAGACTGGATGGATCATTGGGAAGATGCGACGACCGGTGCTTATCGCTATTATCAAGGCTATGGTCAGCATGCTGACATGTTCAAAAACAAAGAATGTGCAGCCCAAAATGCCCAGCTGATCCAAAAGATCGTCAATCAAAAAAATAGAGAAGCCGTTTTGTAAACTTTAGATCAGGCAGGGGTGCACATTGGCAGCTCTGCCTGATAAAAAAGGAAAGGAACTCATATGAAACCATCAATTATGAACCAATCAAATGTACATGAATCAATGGATACGATTTTACAAGATGTACAGAGAACCATTTTACAAACCAACGAAATCGAACGCTTCGCTGTTTTTTCTCGTGAAAAAACCATTCGACCGCGGCCATATCACCTCTCTCATTTATTTCTCGACAATCACATGGAGCAGGAGGCCGCAGCTGAATCGATACAGACGCAAACGGCTTCCCTTGCTTTAGCGGACATGCCGCCCGCCCTTTCCTATGGAGGGGATCTAGATGTTAAGGCAGGAGCCCAAACCTTGCAGGACGCCTTAACGGAGGCGGCAAAAACGACAAATGGGCTGACTTATATCGTCAATAGTGAAAATGAACTCACACAATCCTACGCGCAGTTAAAGGAGGATGCTGAGCGGGTTTTGACAGGTTTGAGGGCGCTCGGACTTGAACCGGGTGATCCTGTGTTCTTTCAGTTTTCATCCAATCATGCGATGGTAACAGCCTTTTGGGCGTGTGTGTTAGGGGGATTTGTTCCAACATTAGTGTCGGCTGCACCGACCTATCGGGAAATGAATGCCTCTGTGAAGAAGCTTCATCATGCGTGGAAGCTGCTGGAGCATCCGCTCATTTTAACAGATGACTCGCTGGTTGATGAGGTGCAAGGCTTAGCTTTATTGTGGCATACAGACAAGTTACGTGTCGCAGCCGTTGAGCCGATGCTTTCTTTAGAAAGAGATATAGAAGCTTATCCCGCGTCACCGGATGATTCAGTCTTTTTTATCTTAACGTCTGGAAGTACAGGGATGCCCAAATGCGTAGAGCATTCTCATCGAAGCGTGCTGGCGAATGTCAAAGGAACAGTGGCAGCCAATGGGTTTACACAAGAGGATGTGTCGTTAGACTGGATGCCTTTAGATCATATTGGCGGTATTGTGATGTTTCACCTTGTCAATGTGTACACGGGCTGTGAGCAGGTTCGGGCAAGAACAGATGATTTTATCGCTCAGCCGCTGCGCTGGCTTGACTGGATGGACCGCTACCGTGCAACGAAGACATGGGCGCCTAACTTCGCATTTGCGATGATCAATGATTATGAGAAAGACATTTCATCAGGATCTTGGGATCTTTCTGCTATGACTTGTATGATCAATGGGGCTGAAGCGGTCGTACCGAAGACGATTCACCGATTTTTACACTTGCTTGCTCCGCACGGCTTAAAGGGAGACGTCATGAGACCGGCATTTGGCATGTCTGAAATCTCTTCAGCCGTTGTCTTCTCTTTTGCGATAGAACGGGGAGATGAAAGCAGCGGGGTTCTAACCTTTGAGGAAACATCACTCACAGAGCAGCTAAGACCAGCGGAGGCACGTGAGACAGGAACTGTCAGCTTTACAGAGCTGGGAAGGCCAATTCCTGGTATCACGATTCGTATCGTTAATCATCAGAATGAGCTTCTTCCCGAAGATCATATTGGCAGTGTGCAAATTAAAGGGCCGACGACAATGAAGGGCTATTACAAGAATGACGAAGCGAATCAAGAAGTCTTTCAAACAGACGGCTGGTTTCACACGGGGGATTTAGGTTTTCTGCACGATGGAAGGCTGACATTAACCGGAAGAGAAAAAGACATGATCATCATCAACGGGAAAAATTATCACAACTATGAAATAGAAGTCGTTGCAGAGGAAGTACCTGGCGTCGAAACGAGCTTTGTAGCCGCTTGTTCCGCCCGGATGGAAGCATCTGCATCCGACGAGCTGATTCTCTTTTTTACACCGAAGCTGTATGAACCTTCTTATATCATGAGGGCAAGTCAGAATATCAAATCCCATATTGCAACAAAAATGGGGTTGTCTGCATCGCGTGTGATCCCTGTCCAGAAGCACGCCTTTCCGAAAACAAGCTCTGGAAAAATAGAAAGGGCACAGCTCAAGAAGCGATGGCAGGAAGGCGAATTCGATGAAATCATCAAGGAGCTGGACATCAGACTTGAAAATGAACACACCTTGCCTGATTGGAGTTTACAAAAGAAGTGGACACCTGCTCCGCTTCATGAAGCGGAAAAACAAACAGAAGGGAATATGGTGATCTTTGCAGACACATTAGGGCTGGCAGATCAATTGAGATCCCTTTCAAGCAATGAACAAACATATATTACGGTTGAACCGGGTCAAGCATTCACACAACTTACACAAACACACTTCATCATCCACCCGAATCGGCCGTCTGACTACGAACAACTCTTTGAGACGCTCCGTTCGTATGGCGTTTCGGTGAAACAAATCATTCACCTTTGGAACTACACAACTCAAGAAGACACACTTCATGCAGCGTTGGCGAAAGAAGCGCAGAAAACAGGCAGTATGAGTGCACTATATGTAACTAAAGCGGTCGCTGCCTATGATGAGCCGGTAGAGATCACCTTTGTCTCTGCCAATGCGATGAATTTGCCGGAAGATCAAACACATGATGTGGAGAAAGCAACGACAGCAGGATTGATGACAGCTGTTCAGCATGAATGGCCGTTTATCAAGGTGCGGTGTCTTGATTTTTCTCTGGCAGAACCGGACGCTGGCCGTTCTCATGCATCATCGATCATGACAGAGCTCACACATGACACAAGCCATCATATCGCCGCTTATCGTGAAGGTGTTCGTTATACTCCTCTTTTAACACCGCTTCATCTGGAAAAAGAACAAAGGATGAAGAAACCGCCATTTGAATCATCCGGGCTTTACGTGATGACAGGCGGGCTTGGCGGCATTGGGAGTTTGCTTAGTGAGTACCTGCTGACATCCTATCAAGCGCATCTAGTACTGGTTGGAAGAAAAGCGCGAGAGGCTTTATCTGAGGAGCAGCAAGACGTATTGATTTCACTTGAGAAACTAGTGGAAAAGCACGGCGGTACAGTTCTTTATGAAAAAGTAGACATTACTGACGCACAAGCCATTGAAGACCTGATCTCAAGAGAGGAGACGGCATTAGGTAAAAGGCTGCATGGCGTTATTCATTTCGCTGGCATCATTCAAGAAGAGCTGCTTCGTGAAATGACGTCTGTGTCATTAGATGCGATGTACGAAGCGAAGGTATATGGCACGATTGCGCTTCATGAAGCAGCCTCTAAACGGGAGAATGTATTATTCCTTTCTAGCTCGTCAGCTCGAACGTTAAAGGGCGGGATGACCGTTGGCGCTTATTGTGCGGCCAATGAGTTCGTTGAACAATTTGCTCATTATCAGAGGCTGACCTCTACAGTAAAGCCGTATTGCTTTAGCTTTAGTATGTGGGATGAGACCGGAATGAGTGAAGGCTCAATGATCAAAGGCATGCTAAAAGAAAGGGGCTATCTCTCGATTCCAAAACGGGCGGGCATTCAAACAATGATGGCATGTTTGATGACAGATGCTCCTCTCATTTATATCGGGCTGGATCGATCGAATCAGGAAATTCAAGAAATGATACAAGGGGAGATACAAACAGAGCAGGCCGTATATGTCTTTTTCAAGACCGATCAAACAAAGGCTGTTGAAGAAAGGCTGTATCAATCCATTTATACGTGTTTACAGTCTCGTCTTTCTGATGAATATTCCGTCCATCTATATCCTGAAGAATACTGGAAAGAAACAGAGGATGGGATGCCGGACGAAGTGCATTTCAATGAATTAATAGAGGAAAGCGGACATGCTTCAGAGGACAGAGCACCTCAAACCGAGACGGAGAAACTTTTGGCACACATTTGGTCCGAACTGCTTGATGTTTCAAACATCAGCTGTGGTGATCATTTCTTTCTACTCGGAGGTCATTCGCTCAAGGCAACGCAAATGCTGTCTGCTGTTAGACAGAAAACGGGATTTGACGTGCCGCTCGCTGTTCTTTTTGAGCATACGAGACTTGGAGAGTTAGCGGAGTGGATTGATTCACATGCCAAAGCCGATGAAGCGATTCCGATACGGAAAATAGAAAAGGGTCAGGAGCTTCCGATGTCCTATGCCCAGCAAAGACAGTGGTTTCTCTATCAATTACAGCCTGATCTGCCATTATACAATAATACGATTTCCTTTCGGATGAATGGACCTTTAGATGTAAAGGTGCTTCAGCGCAGCCTGCAGCAAATGGTGCAAAGGCATGAATCGCTCAGAACATCCTTTGCGATGAACGGCGATGAACCGGTACAGATCATACATGAGCATATGACTCTTCCAGCGCTTGAGGTGGTCGATGTATCAGATTTGGCATCACAGGAAGAAAAAGAACAAAAAGCGGCTGAGTGGGCGAAAAAAGAAGCGGGCACGCCTTTCC
This sequence comes from Bacillus sp. FSL M7-0003, assembly GCF_038628485.1. Taxonomy (NCBI): domain Bacteria; kingdom Bacillati; phylum Bacillota; class Bacilli; order Caryophanales; family Bacillaceae; genus Bacillus; species Bacillus sp. FSL M7-0003. The sequence goes on from NZ_CP152024.1 coordinate 409,774, forward strand.
GCTTAGAGCATGATGCACTTTTTCGCGTGAAACTGATTCGACTGTCAGAAACAGATCATTTGCTGCTGATGTCCATTCACCACATCGTGTCAGATGGCTGGTCGATTGGCATTGCCGCAAGGGAGCTGTCCGAATGGTATACAGCGATCATCGAAGGGAGGGAGCCTGATCTCTCACCGCTGCCGATTCAATATGCGGATTACGCACTTTGGCAGAAGGAGTATTTGACTGGGGAAACACTGCATAAGCAGCTTTCTTATTGGAAGGAGCAATTTGCGGTACCTGTGGAAGAGTTGCTGCTGCCGTATGATTATACGCGGCCGGCCGTTCAATCTTACAGAGGAAAGACGAAAAAATACCGCTTATCGAAGCCGCTGTCTGACCAGCTGGCTGCTCTTTCTCAGAAAACAGACAGCACCCTTTATATGACATTACTTTCGGCTTTCTCTACCTTGCTGCATCGATTGTCTTCACAGGATGAGTTTGTTATTGGATCCGTCATTGCCGGGAGAAATCGGACGGAGATGGAGCAGCTTATCGGATTTTTCGTGAATACACTGGCACTTCGGATTGATCATAGCGGGAATCCGGCTTTCACAGAGCTATTAGAGCGAGTAAAGGAAACAACAATGGGCGCCTATGCGCATCAGGATGTGCCGTTTGAGATGGTCGTAGATGAGCTGAATATTGTACGTGAGGCTGGCAAGCAGCCGCTGTTTCAGGTCATGTTCGTTCTGCAAAACCTGCCCCTTGAAGCTTCTCCAATGGGTGAGGCGACATCCGTTTTAGCCATTGAGGATAACGATACGGCTAAATTTGATCTATCTCTGTTTGTTTTTGAAGGGGCGGAAGGTCTTCAATTAAAACTGGAGTATGATGCAGACTTATTTTCTGACGACACGATGGAACGGTTCCTTCGTTACTACGAGCAGCTGCTTGCATGTATTTGTGAAAATCCAGCACAGCCGATCAGACAAATGAATTACCTGCCAGAGAAAGAGAGGAATCAGCTGCTCTATGAATGGAGCGGCACAACAGATCAACCAGCAGGCCCGCTTCTCATCACAGAACGGTTTGAAGCACAGGTGAAAAAGACACCTCATGCGATCGCCCTCGAATCTGGGGAAAATAAGTGGACGTATCAGGAGTTAAAAGAGAAAGTCGATCGGCTTGCCGCTTATCTGCAGCAGCGAGGAGTGAAGCCGCATGAACCAGTAGGGCTTCTGATCGACAGGTCGCCTGAAATGATTTTTGGGGTGCTGGCGATTGTGAAAGCAGGCGGGGCCTACGTCCCAATTGATCCTGAATATCCAGATGCACGCATTGATTATATGCTGAGGGATACAGGTATTCAGCTGTTACTGACAAAAAATGAATGGCTGAAACAAGTCACGATCAGTCAAACCGAGCTCATTTGTCTTGATCAGGGGTATGAAGAGTTTTTATCAGAGGCAGAACTCAAGTCTGCTGCTTTAAAACCTGATGGACTCGCTTATATCAATTACACATCAGGATCAACCGGTCAGCCAAAAGGGGTTTTAATTCCACATCAAGCGGTCATCCGGCTTGTATGCAAAACAGATTATGTCACCCTTAATGAACAAACGCGTATTTTACAAATCGCGAGCTTTTCCTTTGATGCCTTTACGTATGAAATATGGGGAGCCCTGCTCAACGGGGGAAGGCTGATACTGACCGATCGAAATACGATCTTATCAATGGATACACTGGCTGACACGCTGACATCTTACAAGATCACAACAGGATTTCTGACGGTGCCGCTGTTTAACCGATTAACAGAGGAACATCCAGAAGCTTTATGTGGATTCGATGCCTTATTGGTCGGCGGTGATGCTTTGTCAGCTGCTCACATCCGTAAAGCGCTGCCGTATTTACCTGAAGGTCTTTTAAACGGCTATGGACCAACTGAGAATACGACGTTCTCCTGTGTGCATCACATTCGGGCAATGGATGAGGGGCAGGCAACAATTCCTATCGGTCAGCCAATTGCGTATTCTCAGGCCTATGTACTAGACGACCAGCTGCAGCCGGTTCCGCAAGGTGTTATTGGAGAGATTTACGTAGGAGGTACAGGGCTTGCACTCGGATACCTTGGAGATGAAGAAAAAACATCGCAATCATTTATCCCGCATCCTTTCCAAGAAGGAGCGCGTTTATATAAAACAGGCGATATGGGCCGCTGGCTGCCAAACGGCATCATCGACTGCCTTGGAAGAATCGATCATCAAGTGAAAATTCGCGGACACCGCGTCGAATGCGGAGAAATTGAAGCTGCTATGCTGCGCTTTGAAGACATCATAGAATGTGCGGTCATTCCGCATCAGCATGAGAGTGGTCATAAGCGATTGATCGGTTATTTTGTCCAAAAGGGCAGCATGACCACGCAAGACATTCGCCATCAATTAAAAGAAATACTGCCAGATTATATGGTGCCAAGCCTATTAATAGAGCTGGAGGAACTCCCGCTCACGGCAAATGGCAAGGTAGACCAAAAACGTCTTCCGCCGCCAGAGTGGAGACAGGAAGAAGTGGACAAACCGGCTGACAGGGCACTCAGTGAGGAAGAGCGTGTACTGGAAAAAGTATGGACTCAGCTGCTCGGTACGCCTTCGATTGGCGTACATGATAACTACTTTGAGCTTGGCGGAGATTCGATTATTGTCATACAAATGGTGGCGCGCTTAGCACAGGAAGGCTATGTCATTCAGCCAAGGGATGTATTTGAAAAACAGACGATTTCACAGCTGGCACTTGCTATGAAAAGGTCAGATGCTGCTGCGTTCTATGATCAGTCGCCTGTCACAGGAGCTGTTCGTCTGCTTCCAATCCAATCATGGTTCTTTGAGCAATCAATGACAAACCAAGATTATTGGAATTTATCAGCGCATATGGAATTCAAGCAATCCATACAGCTAAAGCAGCTGACACAGGTTCTCTCAAAAATTGTCGATCATCACGATATGCTGAGAGCGATGTATACAAAAACAGCAGATGGATCATGGATTCAAACCATTCGTGCGCCTGGCATCACCCCTTGTGTCACCTTCTTTGATCTGACGGGTGTTTCTCAGGAGGAAGCGCTGGAACAAATCCGCATGGAGACCGCCGCTTGTCAAGGAACGTTGTCATTAGAACGGGGAGAAGTGATCAAAGCCATTCTTTTTCACACAAGTGATGGTACGTCTGAACTCTTTATCGCTGCCCATCATCTTGTAATGGATGGAATCTCATGGCGCATCATACAGGAAGACATATTAAATGGACTGAAGCAGCTTGCGGCAGGGCAGGAAATCGCGCTTGCAAAGAAAACTGCGTCCTATCAGCAGTGGGCAGATGCTCTTTATGAATATGCACAAACCGATCAATTACAAGAGCAGGTTCCTTTTTGGCAAAATATCATCAGTCAAGAGGAAGAGGGTTCTCCTTTTCAAACACCTGCGCTTTTCAATATAGAAGAACATGCAGAGATCCTGTCTATTCAATTGACGAAGGATCAAACAGATATTTTATTAAAACAGGCATCACAAGCGTACCGAACAGAGGTAAACGATTTACTCTTATCAGGACTCACACAAGCCGTTGGAAAGCCGCTGCTCATCACGTTAGAAGGGCACGGACGCGAGGATTTATTTGAACAGATGGATTTGTCACGAACAGTCGGATGGTTTACAAGCTCTTATCCTATTTTTATTCCTTTTATTCAAACCGATGTTGAGAGACAAATCAAAGATGTCAAAGAAACCTTAAGAGCTGTGCCGCAAAAAGGAATCGGCTATGGCTTGCTTCAATACATGACAGCATCTCGTTTACTCAAAAAAGCAGCGCCGCAGATGAGCTTTAATTATCTAGGACAGTTAGATCAAATAGACGGTGAAGCATCTCTTTATTTAGCAGACGAACGAAATGGACATGTACATGATCCAAAGGCAGAAAGACAGCATTTGATCGATGTATACGGATATGTTGTGAACGGTCAGCTTCAAATGAATTTTATGATCCATCGTGAACTGCTTCAGTATGAAGAGGTGCGCCTGTTACCTGAACGGTTCAAAGAAAAAATGGAGGATATTCTGACGCATTGTGTAGAGACAAAAGGCGGCTTTACGCCATCTGATTTTCCAATGGTTCAGCTGACGCAAGAGCAAATCGATGAGCTTCCAGAGAATGTAGTGGATGTGTATCCACTATCTCCGATGCAGCAAGGGATGCTGTTTCATGCTCTATTAGATCAAGCGTCACAGGCGTATTTTGGTCAAGTGCATATGACGCTCGTAGGCTTAACGGACGGCGCAGCCTATGAAAAGGCCTGGAATCTGCTTGTAGAGCGTCATTCGATTTTACGGACAACATTTGCTTGGGAAGGGCTAAAGGAGCCTGTTCAGTTGATTCAATCAGAAGGAAGCATTCATCTCACTCAGCACGATGTGCGCCACCTGAGTGAAACGGATCAGAAGGAAGCCATCCAGCAATATTTGCAAACAGATCGTTTAAAGGATTTCAAACTAGAAGATACGGATGAACCGCTGATTCGTATTGCTTTATTCCATCGTGATGAAAACACATGCACGTTTATTTTTAGCTTTCATCATATTTTAATCGATGGCTGGAGCTTGTTCAGCTTTATTGAAGAATCCTTTTCTTTATACCGCTCTCTTGTGGATGAACGGGAGGTGGATCTTCCTGCTGTACGTCCATATAAAGATTTTATCGAGTGGCTGCAAAAGCAGGATCAAGAGAAGGCGCTAGAGTTCTGGAAAGGTTATATGTCAGGAGTAGAAGAGGCTACACCACTTCCAGGAGACGGCGGGCATGCTTCGGATGAAGATGCAGGTGTTGATCAGCTAAGTATCAAACTAACACCCGAGATGCAGGAGAAACTCGAAAAGATGACAGGCGCGCAGAAGGTGACAATGAGCACATTGATTCAAACAGCATGGGGGCTGCTTTTGCATCTTCATTCAGGATCAGAGGATGTTGTGTTCGGAGTGACAGTATCAGGACGGCCGGCGAATTTACCACAGGTTGAAAGCATGACAGGGCTCTTTATAAACACATTGCCGCTCCGTTTGCCGATTACGCCAGAGTGGACCATTTCCAAGCTGCTGGCACATACGCAGGACACAGTTTTTCAGATGCGGGAATTCGAATATACCGTACTGCCAGATATTCAGCAGCTGACCCACATCCCGAATGGAGATTCATTGTTTAACAGCATTGTCGTGTTTGAAAACTATCCGATTGAATCTATCGAGCCATACGGGGTACGCATTTTAGACATTGCGAGTCATGAAGAAACGAACTATGACCTGACCCTTGTGGCAGTTCCGGGAGATACGCTGGAGCTTCGGGTCACATATCGCTTCAATCAATATACAGAAAAGCAAATACAATCGCTGATGCAGCAGCTGATCCATACACTTGAAGCGATGACAGAACAAATGGAGACACCCCTCTCTTCCTTCACGATCGTGACGAATGAAGAAAAAGAGCGGATGATCACCGATTGGGCGAAAAACGCACAAGTCAGCGTGCTGTACCCAGATCAAGAAGAGGTCTATTCAGGTGTGCATGATCCTTCCTGTGAGACGGAAATATATGTCCTGAGCGAAGAGCATCAGCTCATGCCGGTAGGATTTTCTGGAGATATTTTTATCGGTGCAAAGGATATCAAAGCAATTTGCGGGGAGCTTGCCGATTGGATGGAGACGCATAAAATTCCGCATCCATTCAAACATCAAACTGGCGAATACCTCTATCCGACAGGGGATGTCGGCGTTTGGACTGAAGAAAACAAGATTCAGATTTTGGATTGGATGTAGGAGGAGAAGAACGATGCTAGTGAGTAGACGAAAAGGACATGCAGCAAATCATATCGTCAGAATCAACGGAAAACGGATGGATCTCAAAGCATTAGAGCAAGTCATGATGCTTCATTTTCCACTAAAGGAATGTGCAATCATTCCGAAGAAAAATCAAGAAGGCAGTCTATCGCTTGTGCTATTTGCACAGGCGAAGGACGCTTCGCTGACAAGAGAGGATCTGATGAAAGGTCCGCTTCATCCTCATGAAGTGCCAGCCGCTCTCGTCTTATTACCTTCTTTGCCAAAGACAGAAAGTGGAGCAGTCGACACAGAGGCACTGCTTTCAATTGAAATCATAGATCAAGAGGAATTAAGAAAGATAGAACAGCGCACCAAAGCTATAGATGGAGTAGAGGAAGCGGCCGCTTTCATTGAAAGTCAGTCAGAAAAACGCATGCCCTATCATCTAGATGACCTGTTTCCTGATCGACAGCGTGCTCAAGGGAACGGACCGCTTTCGAAAAGTGAAGCGAGCGAAGCAAAACCATCATCTCTACATGAGAAGCCGCCCGCACTTGTGTATGGCGGAGATGTGATCAAAAAACCAGGCACACCTGTCACACTGACAGAGGTGCTGATTCGATCAGCCTTTATGTCACCAGACCGCGGGGTGACTTATATAAAAGAAGGCGGGCATACGTTGACCCAAACCTATCCTGAATTACTAACAAGCGCTGAACGGGTTCTGTCCGGTTTAAGGGCAGCAGGACTGACAAACGGCGATCAAGTATTACTTCAATTGAAAGACCATCAAGATTTTATCACGGTGTTCTGGGGCTGTATTCTCGGAGGAATCATTCCGACCCCAGTCTCTGTGCCGCCTGTTTATGATGAAGTGAATCAAGGTGTGAATAAGCTGAAGGGCGTGTTTCAGCTGCAAAATGAACCTTTCATTATTACGAATGAAGCAAGTGCTGAGGACATTGCTGGGCTGCGTGAGACATTTGAAGCAAAGGTCGTGCCTATCTTAACAATTGAAGCATTGCTGGCGTATGAACCAGATGAACAGCATTATGAGCCGGAGCCGAATGAGCCTGTGCTGCAGCTGCTGTCTTCAGGAAGTACGGGTGTACCAAAGTGTATCCGTCATCATCATCAAAGCATTTTATCTAGAATTATGGCCTTTGAGCAGGTAAACGGCTTTACACATGAGGATGTGTCACTTAACTGGATGCCGCTTGATCATGTTGGTGGAATTGTCATGTTTCATGTACATGACGTCTACCTTGGCTGCCAGCAGATAAGTCCATCCATCGATCAATTTATCGAGCGGCCGATGGTGTGGCTGGATTGGGTAGAAACATACGGTGTCACAAGGACATGGGCACCAAACTTTGCCTTTTCCATGATGAATGAATATGAAGACGACATTCGTAAGGGAAACTGGGACCTGTCCACTCTGACTTATATCATGAATGCAGCCGAAGCAATTGTTCCGAAAGTCACGCAGCGCTTCATGCACATTATGGGGCAGCACGGATTAAGCCGTCATGCGATGGTACCTGCTTACGGCATGTCAGAAACATCCTCTGCCATTGTTCAGTCAAAGAAATTTATGCGGAACAGTGAACAGGATGGACAGCTGACGATTGATCAGACCTCGTTAACAAGTGAGATCGAATATGTGACGCACGATCATCCGAACAAGATGACGTTTACAGAAGTCGGCACGCCGATTCCGTCTGTATGGATTCGAATTGTAGATGAGCATCACGAGGTGCTGCCAGAAGATCAGGTTGGGCGCTTGCAGGTGAAGAGTCCAACAATTATGATGGGCTACTATCAAAATGAAGAAGCCAATCAAGAAGTTTTTGCGGAAAACGGCTGGTTTCACACAGGGGATTTAGGTTTTATTCATGAAGGGCGTCTCGTTCTGACAGGTCGAGAAAAAGACATCATTGTTATCAACGGCGCTAACTATTTGAATTACGAAATTGAAGCGGTTGTAGAAGAGGTGGACGGGGTCGAAGTCACTTTTGCCGCTGCGTATGGCATTTATAATTCCGAATCAAGCAATGACACGCTTGCCGTCTTTTTTGTCTCACAAAGGGATTCAATAGAGGAACAAATCGCGATGATTCAACAGATTAGAGAGGCTATCATTCGAAAAATCGGCATAGAGCCTGATCACATCATTCCAGTGAAAAAAGACCAATTTCCAAAAACGGAGAGTGGGAAAATTCAGCGTGCCCAGTTAGGCGCAGCACTAAAAGAAGGAGCCTTCCGTGACATTGAACAGGCACTGGATCTTGCTTCTGAAAATGAACAAACACTCCCAGATTGGTTTTTCAAACGCATTTGGGCTAAGGAGCATATCGGTCCAACTCAGCCTTTTACTGATCATGCACTCGTTTTCGAGGATGAAAAAGGGCTGTATCAATCGCTTTACGCCCAATTGCAAAAGAAACAGCCATATATTTCTGTGAGAAAAGGGCATGAATTTTTGCGTCTGTCCAAAGGGATGTACCAGATAAATCCGAGAATCAAGGGGGATTACGTCAGGCTCATTGCCGCACTTGAAGCAGATGAACTAAAGATCGGGCGTATTCTCCATCTTTGGAATGTGTCAGACAAAGAAGACATCGTTGATCCTGGGCAGTTCAAAGAGCTGCATGCCAGCACCAATCAATCCATTTTGTACTTGTATCAAGCCTTGAGACAAGCAAATAAAGAGCCCATCCGTCTTGTCGTTGTGACAAAAGGTGGTCAATTTGTGAAGCCTGAAGACGATCTTCATGTGGAGAAAACGCCGCTTGTAGGTCTGCTAAAAACCATTCCGCAAGAATGGGAAGGTGCAGAGGTGTCTCATCTTGATATTGAAGCGGAGAATGTAGAACAGGATGCCAAGCATATTGCGGAAGAATTGTCTGCGATTCATATAAAAGCAGAGGTGTCCTACCGAAATGGGGACAGGTTTGTACCAAAGCTGGAAAAAGTCAATATGATCGAAGCACCTCAAACAGAAGGGTTTTTAGAATATGAAGGTCTTTATTTATTGACTGGAGGACTTGGCGGAATTGGGTTTGAGCTGTCTAAGCAAATGCTCCAATTTGGTTTAAAGCTCGTATTGATCGGACGTACATCTCTAGAAGACAGCTTGGAAAAGAAAGAAGCCTTCTCACAGCTAAAAGATGTTGGTGACGTCATTTATATCCAAGCGGATGTGACCGATTTACGTGACGTTGAACAGGCGATTTATGAAGCAGAAAAGCATTTTGGACAATCAATCCGGGGTGTGCTGCATTTAGCCGGTGCTGGTCATGTGTCTGAGCATTTTCAGCAGGTGGACAAGTATACACTGGCTCATACGTCAGAAGAGGATTTCACAAAAGAAATGTCAGGGAAAGCAGACGGAGCATGGGTCCTGCAGGAAGCCTTTAAGTATGATCCGACAGTACCGCTTGTCTTTTTTGGATCGGTCAATGGCTTTTTTGGCGGCACAACATTTGGGGCATACTCTGCGGCCAACAGCTTTTTAGATGGACTCGCGCACGCTCTCACCTTTCAAGAAGGAAGACGAGCAATCTCTTTGAACTTTAGTATGTGGGATAATCTCGGTTTGTCTAAGGGTCATACCGGAGCAGCTATCACCGTTCGCAAGGGATTTCAATTGATTGGAAAGAAACAAGGTCTCCATTCATTATGTTTAGGTGTCCGGCTCAATGAAGCGCATCTGTTTATCGGTCTGGACGGAGCAAATCCAGACATCGCCGGGTATCTTCAGCCAGCTCCAATACCGGTCTTTGAGAAAAAGCTTTTTTACACCGTTCAGCCTGGCAAAGAAGTGCATGTTGAAGAGATCACGAGCATCTCAAAAGGCAAATGGGACATTCAGCAAGTACAGGAAATACCGAAAAAGCAAGATGGCTCTATTGATCATGAAGCACTCAAATTGAATCATGACAAAAACGGACAAAGCCTTGAAAAGCAATTGCCAGAAACGAAGACAGAGCAGCTTCTTGCCGCCATCTGGGAGGACATTTTAGATGTAGATCGCGTGTACAAAGAGGATCAATTTTTCGACCTTGGCGGACATTCACTAAAGGCGACTCAAACCATTTCCCGGATCAATCATGAATTTTCAATGAAGGCGCCTTTAAAAATATTATTTGAAAGCAAACATCTGGCACATCTGGCGCAAATGGTTGATGACATCAAAGGGGCGCCAGCCGTTCAGGAAGCTAAAATTCCAAAGCTTGAAAAGCAAACAAGCTATGAACTGTCACATGCTCAGAAGCGTATTTGGTTCTTATCGACATTAGAAAAGAGCCATCATTACAATATATTAGGTGCTTGGAAGCTGACAGGACCATTACACGTTCAAGCATTAACAAAAGCGATTGGCCTTTTAACAAAGCGGCATGAAGCACTTCGGGCAGTATTTAAATCACTTGGCGGCAAGCCGGTTCAACTTATTCGTGAAGACCTTCCGCCATCTGTGACAGTGGCAAATTTCTCGTTATTTAATGAAAAAACAAGAGCGAGAAGACTCAAGCAGCTCATTCAGCAAGAGGCAGACCGCGTTTATGATTTAGAAAGAGGACCTCTTGCGCAGTGGACGATAGTAGATATGGGCAAGGAGGAGTATTATCTCCTTTGCGCGCAGCACCACATCATTTCAGATGCATGGTCACTCAGCCTGCTCATTCAGGAATTAGAAGTGGCATATGAAGCGCTGCTTGCAGATGAAACGCCGCAGCTCCCAGCCTTAGAAATCGAATGGACAGACTATGTACATTGGGAAAATGAACAATTAAAGCATCATCAAGAAGACCAAGCCTATTGGCTCAATACGTTACAAGGTGAACTTCCAGTGCTGGAGCTGCCGTTTGACCGTCCTCGTCCGCCGGTTCAAACATTTAACGGTTCTACAGAGCAAATCGTACTGGATGAACCGCTTATCCGCCGCTTGCAGGCTTTGTCCAAGCAGCAGGGCACGACCTTGTTCATGACGATGCTGTCCGCGTACTACGTCCTGCTTCACAAGCTGTCCGGACAGACAGATATCATCATTGGATCGCCTATCGCGGGCCGGGATGCCAAGCAATCAGAGCAGCTCGTTGGGATGTTTGTGAATACACTTGCGCTGAGACAGGACGTCTCAACAGCTGAGACGTTTGCCGACCTCTTGGAAAATGTGAAAGAAATGACATTAAAAGCGTTTGAGCATCAGCATTATCCATTTGACAAGCTTGTCGATGACCTTTCGTTAGATAGAGATTTAAGCCGGTCCCCTATTTTTCAGGCGGCAATGGGGTATGTCACCGATTCGCTCGATGTAAACCTTAAAGGGCTGACAAGTGAACATGTGATGGTCCATCATACAGTATCTAAATTTGATCTCACCCTGCATGTATTTGAACAGGAAGAGCAGCTGTCGATTCAGGTGGAATACAATACGGATTTATTTAATCAAGAGACCATTCATCGTTATATGAACTATTATCTCCATGTGCTAGATGGCATGACGGCACAGCCTGAGCGTACATTTGCGGATTATTGCTTAATGAACAAAGCGGAACAGGCGGCCATGATTCTAGGCAAAAATCAAACAGATACGCCATATCCAAAGCGAACGCTTCAAGAATTGTTTGAAGAGCAGGTGCAGCGTGATCCGCATCGTATTGCCTTGTCCTATATGGATGAGCATATGACGTATGAAGCCTTGGATAAGAAGGCGACAAAGCTTGCTGCTTACTTGCAGTCAAAAGGAATTGGACCAGGCTCCCTTGTCCCGATGATATTTGATCGCTCCTTTGACATGATTGTTTCGGTACTAGGAATCATCAAATCTGGTGCTGCATATGTTCCGATGTCACCTGAATATCCTGATGCACGCATCCGTCTCATTGTTCGTGATACGCAAAGCGATGTGATCATCACTCAGTCTCATCTTGCAGATCGTCTAGTAGGCTTTACAGGCACAAGGATTATCATGGACAAGCCAATACCAGAAACAAATGCAGGTTATCAAAGAGAATCATCGATTATAGGTGAAGACCAGATCGCCTATGTCAATTACACATCAGGCTCAACAGGTACACCAAAAGGCGTAATGCTTCCTCATGCAGGAGTTGTCCGCTTAGTTAGAGAAACAAACTATATCAAGCTCGGTCCAGATGACAAAATGCTTCAGCTCTCAAACTATGCTTTTGATGCTTTTACATTTGAATTATGGGGGATGCTGCTGAATGGCGGTCAGCTGATTTTACTCCCAAAATATGCAGCACTGAATATGGAAGAATTAACGCAATTCATCAAAACGTATCAAGTGACAGCCAACTGTCTGCCAACCGCTTTATTTAATCGACTGGTAGAGCACGATCCAAAAAGTGTGGCAGGCTACCGCACATTACTCGTTGGCGGGGAAGCCATGTCTAGTGAGCATGCACGAAAGGCACTGCCGCATATGGAAGGTGTGCTCGTCAATGCTTACGGTCCAACAGAAAATACGACATTAGCCACAACACATCAAGTCACACACGTGCCAGCAGGCGCAAAATCAGTTCCAATTGGTGTGCCGGTGTCGAACTCAACTGTCGTCATACTGGACGATGCGCTCAATCCAGTACCAGCAGGCGTCAAAGGAGAAATTTATATCGGTGGAACTGGTCTTGCGAAAGGCTACCTTCATGATCCAGAGCAGACAAAGGAGCGGTTTATTGACAATCCTTTCCCTGAACTAAAGGGAGACAAGCTGTATCGTTCAGGCGACCTTGGTACATGGCGATCAGATGGCACCATTGAATACCTCGGCCGAAAAGATCATCTAGTGAAAATTAGAGGCTACCGAATTGAATGCGGAGAAATTGAGACAGCCCTGCTCAAGCATCCGCAAATCAAAGAATGTACAGTCATCGCCAAAACGTATGGCAGCTCAAAACGGCTGGCGGCCTACCTTGTGACAGATGGAGAAAATCCTGTTCCGGGCTGGAAAGCCTTTTTGCAGGAAAGCCTGCCAGGCTATATGATTCCAAGTTACTTTGTCGTACTGGATGAAATGCCGGTGACAACGAACGGGAAGGTTGATCAAAAAGCACTGCCAGAGCCAACAGAAACAATTTCCCTTTCCGATGATGACGACAAACCGGTCACCGAAACGGAGGAGCGGATTGTCGCAGCTTTCAAGGAAGTGCTTGGTGTGAAGCAAGTAGGTATGCATGACTCCTTCTTTGATCTGGGCGGCGATTCCATTATGAGTATTCAGGCTGTGGCCAAATTAAAAGAAAAAGGTGTTCGTGTTGATCCAAAATGGATTTTCATGCACCCGGCGCCTGCGCAATTAGCCGCCCATTTGGACGCAGTGCCAGAAGCCGCTGAGAACGTTGAAAGGTCTCCGAAGGACTACGTGATCGAGCTGAAAAAAGGCGATCCAGCCGAACCGAGAATATTCTTTGCGCCGCCTGCTGGTGGAACAGTGATGGGCTATATTGATGTTGCTAAGCTCATGACACATCAAGGGGCTGTGTACGCCTTGCAGTCTCCTGGCCTATATGAGGATGAAGAGCCGCAATTCCTCCATTACACGGAGCTTGTAACCCTTTTTATTGAAGCTATTGAGACGTTCTACCGTCCGGGCATTGACTATCTCGCAGGGCATTCAATGGGCGGGCATCTTGCCTACGGAATGAATCAGCGGCTCTGCCATGCAGGAAAAGCACCGAAAGGACTCATCATTTTAGATACGGTGCCAGTGCTAAGAGATGAGGCAGATCAGGCACTTCATGCCGATATGAACGAAGAAGAAGTAAAAATGCTCGCACTTGTCCTTGGAATGGGGAACCTGGTCGGCATTCAGCCAGAAGCTTTACAAGGATTGAGCTTCCAAGAAGTGAAGCAGAAAATACTCAAAGAGGCAGAAAAGGATGAAGTTGTTCATCAATTCATGAATGATCAATATTTAGATAAATATTTGCAAATGCAAACGCATAATACGATCATGTCACAAGCCATTGAATTAGAAAAAGAACCATTCCCTGTGCCATTTTATATTGTCCAAAGCAGTGATCACGCAAGCGATTTTCAGAAGAAGTTCGCAGATTGGGAGGCTTATACGAAAGAGTCGTGCTCGTATTACCACATCAAAGGCGACCATGTCACCATGATGAAAAGACCGCAGGCAGATGAACTGGCACGGATTCTTCAAACGATTATAAAGGGGTAAAGACGTATGAATCAGTTATTGAAAACCTTTGAAAAAAAATCAGATCTCATTCAGCTTATTTGTTTTCCTTTTGCCGGCGGATATTCCGCCTCATACCGTCCGCTCTTTGAACAGCTAAAAGACGTGGCCGAAGTCACAGCAGCAGAGCCCCCAGGGCACGGCACCAATCTCATGCCGCTTGAATCAAGCATTGACCGGCTGGCAGAGCTGTATAAAGAAGGACTTACGGACAAATTGAACCGCCCATTTATTCTGTTTGGACATTCAATGGGAGGGCTTGTGGTATATAGACTAACCCAGCTGCTAGAAAAGGAAGGAATTTATCCTGCAGCAGTGGTGATCTCAGCCATTCAGCCTCCGCAAACAAAACGGCAGATGCTGACGCATTTATCCAACGAAGCATTTGTACAGCATATTGCCGAAATGGGCGGGATTCCAAAGGAATTACTAGAGAACAAACCAATGATGGATTACTTTACGCCATCATTGCGTGCAGACTACAAGGCACTAGAAACCTTCCAGCACACAGATCAATCGATTATCGACACACCTGTTTATTTATTCAATGGAAAGCAAGATGAGAAATGCATGCAGGATGCAAGCGGCTGGTTAAAATGGGCAAAAACCATCGAACGCACCAATTTCGATGGAGGCCACATGTACATCAACACACACCTCGAGCCATTTGCAGAGCAGATGAGACAGGTGATTGAGCTTACAGCCAAGCAGCAATTGATCAAGAATTAAGAAAAAACGACCCATCAATAGGGTCGTTTTTTACTGAGGAATAATACTTGAAAACGCTGATATAGCTAATGAAAATAAGAATAATAAAACGAATGGGAGGTAAAATTTATAACTTCTATTTTCTTGATCTTTTAAGTAAGAATAGCACCACACACTAAATGCGACTATAACGAAAATGTTGATGTTCCATAAAAATGGAAGTGTAATCGTGCGTTCAGCATTAGATACCTTAAATAGGTATAAAATAATAACAATCAAGTTGCCTAGTAAAATGTAATAGTAAGCTAATATCCCTTTTTTAAAAATATTTTTATAGGAATCTTTTATTCCAAAAATAATAAAACTTAAAAAAATGACTAATGAAAAAAATAAAACTTCAATCATTGGCTTGAATATTTCTCCAATCACAGCAAGTGAAATACCTATCCACTTACTAACTTCAATTACATCTTGATTCCCTTCAAGTTGTAGCTCTAGTAGATTTTTATTTATTTCATCCATTTTTAATATAGAAAGGATGAAAGCTATTATACCAGAAAGCATACATACTAATAAAATGTGTTTTTTCATAATAGCACCCTTTAACAATATCAAATTTTTATAAAATAAAATTCAATCATCGAAGCAATAAATAATAAGAAAACACCGGTTATAAGCTGACTAGCATAGATTTTCCCTTTTGTTTTAAATGAAATTTTGTTTTTAGATATGATATATCCTATAATCTGTCTTGATATATCAAAAGAGACAAAATAAAAAAGGAACAAACCGACAATCTCCATCGGAGCGTGGAAAATAATATAGTATAATGCTATATCAAATCCATATATATAGGTATACGATATAAAAAATGCACCTAAGAAAAAACCATTTAGAAAAATAATCATGCTAGATAACAAACCTAAACTAACTATTCCAGATATTAATATTAGGAGTGACACAAAAAGATTATTAAAAAAAATGTCTAGATAGCTATGAATCTCAATGTTGTTTTTAAAATCTATACTATCTATAAATGTTGAAGCAAAAATACTTAAACTAAAACCTCCTAAAAATAATATGATAAAAACTGAAAAATTTTTAAGATAATTTTTCAAAAAATTTCTTTTCGAGCTGATCCTCATGAAAAGTCACTCCTGAAGATTTTTTTTCTGAGTGAATAATACTACCATTATCAATAAAAAGGATTTCATCACATAAGTCTGCTGCAAATTGAATGATATGTGTGGAGAGCAAAATGATTTTGTTGGCATCTCTGAAATTTCTTAAATGTTTTTTCATGTCAGCCATGTTAGTAGGATCAAGACCTGTAAATGGCTCATCTAATAAAATAATGTTTGGATGATGTAATATTGTTAATATAAAAGACATTCTTTGTCTCATACCTCTTGAAAGAGCAGAGGAACGGCGGTGAGTTTGTTCTTCTAATCCATATTTGCTCAATAAATCCTTGATTTGTTCATTTTCTAAAGGTTGTTCTACAAGCATAGATTGATATTTTACAAGTTCAAAACAGGTTAAGTTTTCAAATAGAGTTGGATCGTCTTCCATATATCCGACAGAAGAAAAATTTTGCTTACTATGATTTATTAATATTTGACCTTCATCAGGATTTATCAATCCAGCTACCATTTCTAAAATAGTCGTTTTTCCAGCACCATTTTTACCTAATAGTCCGATAATTCTACCCTCTTGGAAATGCATCTCAGGGATCATAACTTTAAAGTTAGACTCTTTGTACTCTTTAATTAGACCTTGAATTGATAACATACAATCCCTCACTCAAATAATGTTTTAAATGATTTGTAGTTTTTGTTGATTGTTCTATCCCAAAATTTAATCATTAAAAATAAAATGATGAATGAACAAGCAGCCATAACAGAATTTGTTAAAATGAAATATACTGTGCTGTATGAGGAAATCACTGATAAAGCTAGAATAAATCCATAACAAATATTTAAAGTCAATTTACTAAGAGAACTTGGAACTTGATAAACAAATTCCCAATTAAAATAAGGAAATACAACAGTAGAACCGACAGTACAAATACCGACGAGAATGCAAGTGTTTATTAAAGTAATCATCACGTAAAAAGGCTGATCTAGTTTTAATACAAAGCTTGAAAAAATGATATATAAAATACAAAAAAACAAGTGTAATATAATAGATAAAATTATCTTATTTTTAATTTTATTTTTCACTAAGTTAGGTAGATTCTGTTTTAAAGGAAGAATGGGTCCATCAATATCAAAAGAGACATATGGTTGTATTGCATTCGATATAATAATCATTGGAAAAATTACACTAAAAATAAACAAAAAATCATTTTCTATATTCAATGTTTCAAGCTGATTTGTATTAACACCATAAAGAATTAGACCAAATAACCCCCCAGATAAGGTTAATATGAATAATAATACTGACCATTGAATAGGGGGATTTCTCATGAGAAGCGTAATTTCATAAAACAAAATATGATTAAACTCTCTAGATGTTCTTTTTCGTTTTTCTTTTAATTCTTTTTGGGAATTAAAAATTGGTACATTACGAACATTTTTCTTCCAATTCATCAATAACAATAAACTAATGAATGTGAAGGTTAAAATAAAATATATTGAATAACTAGATAAAGAATTTGTTAATAAATTGAATCTAAATACAGTGAATACCCATAGAGCAATGAGGCCTGTAGTTATATAACCAATGCTCGATGAAATTGAGAAAAACTTTGGATTAGAAAGTAGCAACAAGACGTGTAATCTAAGTAAGTAACCTAAAATAAAAGAAGTGGCGGCGAGAGCTGCTATTGTAAAAGCTCCCTCATACCCATTTATAATTAAGTTTGCTAAGTAGGACCCTAATATGAAGAATAATACACCCACAATAGTGCTGAAAAACTTACTCATATCTTTGCCGAAAATGTATTGATCAAGATGAACTTTTAAAATAGCCATCTGTTTTTTATCAGAGGAGAAAAGTATTCTCATCAAACTCTTATCAATATTAACTGTAAACATAAATATAAACAGCGATAAATAAATTATTGATAAATCCTTAACGAAAAAAGGAGTTAATATACCTAGTAATAGTGGTGTTATTATGTATAAAAAAGCAAAAAATACAAAAATGAGAGCATTTTTTCGATGATGTCTTCTTAAATCATTGATTAACAAGATTTTTGTATATGTTAAATATTTATGCATTTACAACACTTCCATTTTAAAGGTGTATAGAGAAGGCTGTTACACCTTCTCTATTAAATCTTTTTTAGAAAGAAATAGCGTATTTCACTCCGTATTTTCTAGCATAACTAATGACCAGAGAAGCAATAGCACCAAGTCCAAAAGTACCTAAGACAGCAGCAACAGCACCCACTGTACCTGCAGCATTTAGAATTGCACTAACAGAAGTTATAGCCCAGCCAGGTATTTGAGGATAGTTTGCTACTAGATTTGCAAAAGGTGTAACTGGTTCAAGAGTCAATAAAATCATAGTTGTCAAAGTTAGAGTGAAAATAAGACTCAAGCCTACAATTGCAAAAAATCTATTTTTTAAACTCAATTCCATAATTAACACCTCCTCCCTTGCTTATATGCCCATATTATACAAAAAAAGGATATTTAATAAATGGGTTTTTTATACTGTATTTTATTTCTCTGTAACGAAAGATTTAGTAGTAGTTTGATGGAATATGAGAAAAGGTAGTAAAATTACTCGAGAATTAATAGCCCATAAATCTATTTTTTATATTGATAATGACATTACTTCAGTAACTAGCTATGAAATACAAGGTGAAATCACTTATTTTATTAAATATGATATTTAATTTGGACGAAAAAAGAAGCTTATACAAGACTATCAACAATTAATAGGACATAAGAAAAGCGGCTCTCTATAAAGATGCCGCTTTTTCTTATGAATGCTGTTTCTTCACCACATTCCCGCCAATCACCCCGCCAATGACCAGCACCCCTCCGAGGAGATGATACCAATCAATCGTTTCGTGTAAAATGAGAACTCCGGCGGCGACCGTGATAAACGCGGATAAATTGTTAAAGATGCTGACCTTTGCCGCTTCTAGCTGTGAGAGTGCATAGTTTGATAAATATGCGGTAAGAAGAGATGAAAGAATACCTAAAAAGAGCATCGACCATACAAAGGATGGTTCTGTAAATGGACTAAAAAACTGAGGCAATGTTCCATTGATCGAATGCCGAATAAGCGCGGCGGCATTGAAAAAGACAAAGCCAAAGAAGGTCATCACAAAGGTGAGTTCGATCACATGGAAGCGTTTCGTAATCACTCTGGCAAACACACTATATGCACTGGATGACAGGGCTGAAAGTAAAATCAGCACATAGCCGATGAAGTGAGAATGCTTGACATCAATTCCTTTCATGACAAAGAGAAGCATCACCCCGCACACAGAAAGGAAGGTAAACAGCACTTGTATCCATGTCGCACGTTCCTTTAAAAACCAGGCTGCCAGCAGCATCGTCAAAATGGGAATCGTCGCTTGAATGATGCCAGCTTCTGAAGAAGATGTATACATCAATCCCCACACTTGAAAAGCAAAGAACAAAACAGGGTAAAGCAAGGAAAACGGTACGATGTAAATGAGATCACGCCATTGAATGGATATGCGATACTTTTTTCGTAGAAACGGATACAGCAATAAAGCGGCTGCAAAAGAAACAGTAAAGCGGTGTGCCAATAAATCGATTGGATTTGCTGATTCTAATGCTATTTTGACAAACAAAAAGGAAAAACCAATGATAGAGGCGTATGCGATTGCGGCAGCATACGCTTTTTGTTTTGACATATTCATAACGTGACTCCTTACATGAGCATGCATGCTTCAAATGAATTGACCGGTTCTGTTCTTCTATCGTAATCGGATCATCTAACGTGTACAATAAGAGAACATGATATCTGTACCGGTACAAGGAGGAAAAAGGTGTGAGGAAATATGATCAGCTTGTCTTGAGTTTAAAAAGAAAAATGGATTCAGGTAAGTACAGCGCTGGAATGAAAATTCCCTCCATTCGCCACTTAGCGGCTCAATATGCAGTGAGTAAAAGCACTGTCATCAAAGCGCTGGACACATTGGAGCGTGAACATCTGCTGTATTCTGTAGAAAGGAGCGGCTATTATGTCGTGAAAACGAAGCAATCAGCAGCTAAGCAGGACGGCACATGGATTGATTTTGCTTCATCTGCGCCTGATCCCGTTGTGTTTCCATATGTCGATTTCCAGCACTGCATCAACCAAGCGATCGATTTATATCAAAATGACTTATTTATTTACGGCACATCCAGCGGCTTACCATCACTGCTGCCAGTCATTTCAAAGCGATTAATGGATTATCAAGTGTTTGCTCATCCAGAACAGATCGTCATGACCTCTGGTATTCAGCTCGCGTTATCCATTTTAAGCACCATCCCTTTTCCGAATGGAAAACAAACCATACTAGTCGAACAGCCGGGGTATCACTTATATCTCCAATATTTAGAGAAAAACCAATTGCCTGTGCGCGGAATTCAACGGACGGAAAAAGGGATCGATCTGATCGAATTAGAACGTATCTTTCGAGAAGAGGAGATTCGTTTTTTCTATACGATGCCAAGATTTCAAAACCCGCTTGGAACGAGTTTATCAAAGCAAGAAAAAAGAGCGATTGCAGCCCTTGCTGAGAAATATGATGTCTACATTGTTGAGGATGATTATCTGGCAGATTTAGAATTCGACACAAAAAGAGACCCGATCTATTCATACGATCAGGCAGGAAAGGTTATTTATTTGAAAAGCTTTTCTAAAATCATTTTTCCGGGACTGCGAACAGGAGCTGTCGTCTTACCTGAAGAACTGATTACACCTTTTAGCGAACACAAACGGCTGATTGATATCGACAGCTCCATGCTGTCCCAGGCAGCCTTAGAAATCTATTTAAAAAGCGGGATGTTTGAGCGGCATAGAGACAGAATGCGGGCGAGCTATCGAAACCGCTCCAAGCAGCTCGTGGCAAGTTTAAAAAATGATCAGAGCGCTTATCAGCTGGGAGAACAGGAGCCGGCTACCCATACACATGTACGTGTCGACCGGTCGATTCCCATGAACCAGCTCATTCAGCAGCTGAAAAAGGCATCTGTTTCCATTCAGCCAATTGACCGCCATTACCTACAGGCCTATCAAAAGGACCCCATTCTTCAGCTGAACATCTGGCAGGTGAAAGAAGAGCAGATCACACGTGGAGTCGATTTATTAAAGACGGTATTTCAGCAAAGCACGCGTTATTAAAGACGGGACAGCACATCACTGCAAGTGATTTTCTCTACGCTTTCAGCCGCAGCAGACCTTCGTGTGCATACCGCCATTTGGTAGGCAGGGTCAAGTGAATAAGTTTGAACAAAGCAAGGTGCTTCATGATCAGGTAATGTCAACGCAGCCTGTCCATCCTCTGACAGACGGGCTGTAAAGGACGAAAGTCCATAGGATAAGCCTTTTCCAGTGAGCTTGATAAAGGCCTCCTTCATTGACCAGAGATGAAAGAAATACGCTTCCTGCCGTTCTGCCGGCTGTGAGAGTAAATCCTGATACTCATCCGCTGAAAAAAATCGTTTGGCAATCGCCAGATCAATAGGTTTGATTTCCTCAATATCAATGCCAACAGGTGCATCATCTACTGCGCAAACGACCCAATCGCCAGAATGAGAAAGATTAAAATGAAAAGAAGGAAGCTGCCGGACAACAGGCTTGCCATTGCCCTCAGTTTCAAAAACGATCCGATCCATAGGCAGATCGTACATATCATGGATCGTTTGACGAACCAGCACCTCACCTAACAAGGTTCTTCTTGCATCGATCAAAAAACGAAAGCGTTCAGCCGCAGCACGCTTTTCAGATGAAACAAAGGGTTTCAGCCGCTCTATTTGTTGTTGTGCATCAATTTCATCTAAGTGTTGTAATTGGATAGCAAATATCTTCATAACGAACCTCTAATTTTTTACATTGATTGTACCATTGAAGAGTGCCGCGTAAAAGGGTCCATTAACGTAAAGAGGCAGCGAGCCTCGCTGCTTTACGTCTGTTTCACGATGTGAACACCATTCGGATCAGTTGTATCAACTCCATCATCATCTGTCATGACCACGTTAAGCAGGGAAAGCTGTTCACCTTTTTGCCAGTGAATGGGCTGATGCAAAGGTGATAGCAGCTGATCCACTTTAGGTGTCTGTGACAAATCAGGAACAGCAATTGTCATAGCGTGCAGCGCCTCGGTTCCCGTTTCAATGACATCTGTACGCCGCTGTAACTCAAGCCTTAAACGAAGAGGTGTCGAAAGAAACGTTCTCCGTTCCCCAGCTTGGATTGGCCAGTTTAGTTCTTTAGCTTGTGCAAGCAGCTGAGCATATTCTTCGTCTGAGACAAGAAAGCCGATGTGATCAAAAAGGACTTTTTTGCTATAGCCAAAAGTGATATTGATCTGACCTTTTCTCATTTCGATGATTCGAAAGGTGGGCTGCTCTTCTCTAAAATCATCCCATGTCAGCGGGGGATGAAAGGAGCCATCTTTTGTGAAACGACCTTTTACCTCAAAGCCTAGCGAACGATACGCTTGTTCTGTCTCTTCAACAAATGGTGTCCAGTAATGATAGTGGAAAAGCTGCATAGGTCTCATCTCCTGTGTGTGAATATTCTGTTTATTTATTTTAGCACAAGAAAAGCCATTCTAATTATAGAATGGCTTGTTCTCATCTAGTCAGGGTTTGAACAGGTTTCTCTGCTGTTTTTGTAATAAGCAGCTCCAGAAGCCGTGTTGATTGAGGCAAGGAGAAACGAAGGACAAGACCTGTGAAGATCGCAGTCAAAATCGTTCCAATGCCAATCGGTCCACCGAGCATCCATGCAAACAAAAGCACTGTTAACTCAATGCCATTTCGAACCCACTGTACGTTCAGTCCCGTTTTCGCTGAGATGAGCAGCATTAATGAGTCCCGTGGCCCAGCGCCAAGATTAGCTGAAACATAAATGCCAACGCCATATCCAGAAACAACAACACCTGTAATAAATACATATAAGGCCGGTAAATATCCGTGCGGCGCAGGTAATATCGCATTAAAGAAATCAATAAACACGCCAATCAGCACCATATTTAGTAAAGCGCCGATCTTTGGAAATGATTTCGTAAAAATAGAAGTCAGTGTCACAATAAGTGCACCAATAATAATGGACCATTGTCCAATTGTGAGTCCAAAATGCTGAAACAGTCCGTAGTGGAAAGCGTCCCAAGGACCAATCCCAAGGATCTTCCCTTTCACTGTCAGCGATAGTCCAAAAGCTAGTACGATCAATCCAACAAAATAAAAAAACCAACGTAAAAGATGTTCCCGCTTCAAAAGCATTCCCTTCTTTCTTAAACACTCGATTTCCATCGTAACATACTCTCACACCCCTTTAAATGGCTTAGCCTAATTGTAATCGCTTACTTCAAAAATAATTTTTTCGAATTGTAAAGGTCAAAACGGCAAAACAAGCAGTATGACTTTCGGATTGTTTTTTTTGACAAACCAAGCCATTAATTTCCTATCTTTAAGAAAAAAAGAAAATAATTCAATATATTTTGCCAAAAAAATAATCTACACCCAATTAAAGAATATTTATCTTTAAATAGAAAGGATTGTATGTAATTCACATCATAAGACCTGTTTATAAAGATAGATATATGAGGGGATTTAAGATGAAAAAAGGCTATTTTTTTGGAAAAAACATAGACAGATCAAATGACGAGAGGTGTATAGTTCTAAAAGTCTATTTTTGTCGAAAATAGTCATTTAGTCATGTTGAGGCATTTCAAATGTTACTGATATTCTTTACCAAAGTGTGGGAGGTGAACTGGTACATACCATTATGAAATGAAGCAGGAAAAAGGGGAGGTCAAAAAATGAATATATTAAAAAGAACGAGTCAATTATTTCTTATATTGGTGCTGATCGTTGGAAATTTATTAACGGTCTCACCAGCTGTTACGAAAGCCGCTGGGACGGTGGTTGTCAATAACACGGATTCATATATTATTGGGAGTAGGCCGCTAGTTCTTCAGCAACTTGATGGAAATAATCCAACAAATGTAAAAGCTAGTGTACAGGTGAAGGGAATCGATATAGGTGCAGTGAATGGTGTTGCTGTAAGTGATCGAGAAAATGTTATGTATGCATTTGCGAATAGCACTACCCCTACTCTATATAAAATAAATGCGACATCAGGACAAGCAGAGAGTGTAGCCCAATTACCAGAAGGTGCTTCTAATGCCGTTGTGTATCAAGATAAATATATCTATTCTTACGCTTCTAATGGTGAGTATTTCCTTGGAACATACGATTTAGTTACGAAGAAAAAAACGGCCAAAAAAATTGTAGGCTATGACATTGGCTCTGGCGTTGGCGGAGATCTTGTCGTTGATAAGGACGGCTATCTTTGGTTCGCATCAAATGGCAGTGGAGCCATTGCGCAAATGAACCCTGATACAGCAGAAGTCATTCGTGTCATTCCAATTAAAAATGCGGATGGCAAAACGATTGACGGAGGCGTTCGGGGGATTAGCTTCTTGCCAAATGGACAAATGCTATTACAGTCAGGGTTAAATGAATCCATTGGCCATTCCACTCTTTTTACACTTGATGCGAAAACATTAAGTACAACATATATGGGCACTGTAGGTGATTCATTATCTTACGACTTAGCATCACGAGTAAAGCCAGAATTTGATCCATATCCTCCAGAGCTTGAATCTGAAAAATCAGTTATCTTACAGAAAAAAGCAGAGGGCAACACAGATGAGAAGCATCCAGAAGTAGGCGACACGTTACTTTATACAATTAAAGCAAAAAATACCGTGCAATATGGTATTGTCAAAAATCTGATCATATCTGATAACCTGCCAAGCAGCTTAACGTATGTGTCAGGGTCGCTTAAGGTGGATGGAACAAGCGTAACAGATGCAAAAGATCAAGACAAAGGTGATTATACAAACGGCACTGTTTTAGGTCAAATAGGTGACGTGAAAGATACCGATTGGCACACAGTGACATTTGAAGCGACGGTAGGCAAAGGTCAGGCAGGAAAAGATATTCAAAATACCGCGAATGTCAAAGGGGAAAACACACCACCGGACACACCAACAACAAACATAGAAATTTACCCGCGTGACCCAAAGCTTGAATCAGAAAAATCAGCCGTCTTACAGAAAAAAGCAGAAGGTAACACAGATGAGAAGCATCCAGAAGTAGGCGACACATTACTGTATACCATTCAAGCCCGTAATGCTGTTGAAGACAGCGTCATTGAAGATCTGGTGATTTCTGACAAGTTACCTCAAGGGTTATCATATGTACCAAATTCTCTACAGATAGATGGAAATCCAGTCACAGATACAAAAGATGATGACAACGGTGATATGACAGACGGAACTGTCACTGGAACGTTCGGTGAAGTGAAAGATGCAAAATGGCATACAGTGACGTTCGAAGTGACGATTAACAAAGGGCAGGCAGGCAAAGACATTCAAAATACAGCCAATGTCACAAGCGGCAACACACCGCCAGATGAACCGACAACGAATGTAGAAATTTATCCGCGTGACCCGAAGCTGACCTCTGAAAAATCAGCCGTCTTGCAGAAAAAAGCAGAAGGTAACACAGATGAGAAGCATCCAGAGGTTGGTGACACTCTTCTTTATACAATTAAAACAAAGAATACGAAAGAAGACAGTCTCGTTGAAAACTTAGTGATCTCAGATGAACTGCCGGAAGGATTGGCGTATGTACCGAATTCACTACAGGTGGATGGAGATACAGTCACAGACGCAAAGGATGACGATAACGGAGACTTTACAAACGGAACCGTTTCAGGACAATTTGGCGACATTAAGGATACAGATTGGCATACGGTGACGTTTGAAGTGACGGTTGAAAAAGGACAATCTGGTAAAGACATTCAAAATACAGCCAATGTCACAGGCGGCAACACACCGCCGGATAAGCCGACAACAAAAACAGAAATCTATCCGCGTGATCCAAAGCTTGAATCAGAAAAATCAGCGGTCTTGCAGAAAAAAGCAGAAGGTAACAAAGATGAGAAACACCCAGAAGTAGGCGATACCCTTCTTTATACAATTAAAACAAAAAACACGATAGAAGACAGCCTTGTTGAAAATCTAGTAATCTCAGATCAATTACCAAAAGGACTGAAGTATGTCACGGGATCTCTTCAGGTTGATGGAGAATCTGTCACGGATGTAAAAGACGACGATAGCGGAGACTACACAGATGGAAAGGTTACAGGTTCTTTTGGTGATGTGAAGGATACGGACTGGCACACGGTGACGTTTGAAGTAACAGTTGAAAAGGGACAGGCTGGTCAAGACATTCAAAACACAGCCAGCGTCACAGGCGAAAACACACCGCCAGAAGAGCCAACAACAGAAACAAAAATTTACCCTCGTGACCCAAAACTAGCATCAGAAAAATCAGCGGACATTCAAAAGAAGGCAGAGGGCAACACAGATAAAAAGACACCACAGGTAGGCGATACCCTTCTGTATACAATCAAAACAAAGAACCTTGAAGAAGACAGCATCGTCAACAATCTCGTGATTTCCGATGAATTGCCAGAAGGTCTTCAATATGTCGAAGGGTCATTAAAAGTAGATGGACAAGTTGTTACAGATGCAAAAGATGACGACAACGGAGACTACACAAAAGGCACAGTAACCGGTCAAATTGGCGATATCAAAGATACGGACTGGCATACAGTGACCTTTGAAGCGAAAGTCGCTAAAGGCCAATCAGGTAAAAGCATTCAAAACACAGCGAAAGTAACAGGCGAAAACACACCGCCAGATGAACCAACGACCGAAACAAAAATTGGACCAAGAGATCCAAAGCTTGAATCAGAGAAAACATCTGAAATCTCTCAAAAAGCAGAAGGCAATACAGATGAAAAACAAGTACAGGCAGGCGACACTCTTCTTTACACCATCAAAACAAAAAATAGTGTAGAAGACAGTGTCATCAAAGATCTAGTCATCACAGATAAGCTGCCGGAAGGTCTTCAATATGTCGAAGATTCATTAAAAGTAGATGGACAAACCGTCACAGATGCAAAAGATGACGACAACGGAGATTACACAAAAGGCAAAGTAACTGGTCAATTTGGCGATATCAAAGATAACGATTGGCATACCGTAACGTTTGAGGCGAAGGCTGTCAAAGGATCTGAAGGTAAAACCATTCAAAATATTGGAGTCGTGAAGGGTGAGAATGTAGATGAACCAGACAAACCTGAAAACTCAACGACAGTAGAACCACCGAATGTGCCAGAAGTGCCAGCAAATCCAGATCAACCTTCTGATCCACAACAGGATACACCTGGACATCATCTTCCGAATACTGCAACTGCGATGTACAACCTTTTACTAGCAGGATTTGCACTCGTATTAATAGGTGCAGCCCTGATTTTTTGGAATAGAAGAAAAAGAAACGGATAACCAGTCATGTTTCAAAAATTCATCTCAGCGATAATGATCATAGCAGGGCTTTGTCTTGCGATTGTAGGATATTTGAATATCGTTGATGGACAAAAAGAAGTAGATCAGTCATTTCAGTCTGCGGCGCAAAAGGGGCAAACAGATTCCCCTTTTGCGCCGCAGACTGGTGAAGCGATTGGGCTTTTGCACATCCCAAAGCTAAAAGCTGAGTTACCGATTGTAGAAGGAACAGAAGCAGATGATTTAGCAAAAGGCGTTGGTCACTTTCACGAGAGTTATTTTCCAAACGAGCACGGACAAATCGTTCTATCAGGGCATCGTGATACGGTGTTTAGACGAACAGGAGAACTTGTGAAGGGAGATCAATTGATTATCGAGCTTTCATATGGACGTTTTGTCTATGAAATCGAGAAAACAAAGATAGTGAAGAAAGATGATCAAACAATTATTACTTTACAACAGGAAAAGGAAGAACTTGTCCTCACCACATGTTACCCTTTTTCCTATATTGGTCCTGCACCAAACAGATATATCATATATGGGAAGCGTATTTAGTCACTGGAACAGCCTGCAGATTAACCGATTTGATCGCTTAATCCCTTCATAAAGAGGGAATCTTTTATATCATATCTAGAGATGCAGGAGGGGGCAATTTGTTAAATAACGATTATGTTAAATATATAGATAAATTTGGAAGAATCGTCCTGCCGACAGAGATGAGAAAACGGTTGAACATTCATCCGCAAGATTTTATGGAGATTTATCGAGAAGAAGACCAAATTGTGATGAAGCCGTATTGGCAGGACAAACCTTGCATCGTAACAGGACAAGTGACGTGTTCCAATAAGGTGCTATCCGGCGGGCTAGTTATCAGTCCAGAGGGAGCGAGACTGCTTCTGCAAGATTTACTGGCACTTCGCCTGCAAAAAGAGATATAAAAAAGGCTGTCCTCACCACGTGAGAACAGCCTTTTTTCATCATACTGGATTTAATATCCGGTTTAAGAATTGTTTTGTTCGTTCTTCCTTTGGTCGTTTGAAGATTTCTTCCGGGGGACCTTGTTCGACGATGACGCCGCCATCAATAAAAATCACTTCGTCTGCTACTTCTTGGGCAAACTTGATTTCATGTGTGACAACTGCCATGGTCCAGCCTTCCTTCGCTAGATCCTTCATGACCTTTAAGACTTCCCCGACAAGCTCAGGGTCAAGCGCAGAGGTTGGTTCATCAAAAAGCATGAGCTCTGGCTGAATGGCAAGTGCACGGGCAATCCCGACACGCTGCTTTTGACCGCCTGAGAGCTGGAATGGATACAGATCCTTTTTATCCTCAAGACCGACCTTTTGCAAGAGCTGAATGGCTTCCTTTCGAACCGTTTCCTTTGGACGGCGCTGCACCTGAACAGGACCTTCCATCACATTTTCAAGCACTGTACGGTGAGGAAACAGGTGATAATCCTGAAACACCATTCCTGATTTCCGGCGTAACTTCAGGAGATCAGCTGATTTATTTTTTTTCGAAAAATCAATCGAGAAATCATCGAAGGTAAAGGAGCCGCCATTTGGTATTTCAAGTGCATTTAAACAGCGAAGCATCGTTGTTTTTCCTGAACCAGATGGACCGAGAATGGCCACAACCTGCCCTTTGTTGATCGAAAAATCAATCGACTTTAATATTTCGTTTTCACCAAAGGATTTCTTGAGACCTTTGACTGTTAGCATGTCGTTCCCTCCTTACCTTGCGACATATCGATCAAGTCGTTTTTCAATTTGATGCTGAACGAGCGATAGAATGAAGCAGAATACCCAATAGATGAGGGCTGCTTCCATATAAATAAACAAGATTTGATCCAAGTTTGCCGCAGCAATTTCCTGTGATTTACGGAACATCTCTGCCACGAGAATTTGGGAGGCAAGGGATGTATCCTTCACCAAACTAATAAATGAATTAGAGAGCGGTGGAATCGATACACGCACAGCCTGCGGTAAAATCACGCGGACGAGCGTTTTGCGATGCGTCATTCCGATTGAATAACCAGCTTCCCATTGTCCTTTTGGAACAGACAGGACAGATGCACGGATAATTTCCGACGCATACGCACCTACGTTTAAAGAAAAAGCAATAATGGCACTTGGATATGGATCAAGTGTGATATTAAATGTCGGAAAGAAATAGAAAATAATAAACAATTGCACAAAAAGCGGCGTTCCGCGAACGGCCGACACATAGATGGAGAAAATCCATCTGAGGGCTTTAATCTTAGACATTCTAGCAAGAGCTGTCACAAGCGCGATAAAAATACCAATAATAAAGGCAATGATGGCGAGGGGAATTGTATAATAAATCCCCTGCATCACCATTGGCCAAAAAGATTGCTGAAGAAGATCCCAAGGAATGACGACTCCTAGGATATTATTTTGTAACATCTTCACCAAACCATTTCTTAGAAATCTTAGCAAGTGTACCGTCTTTCTTCATTTCTTTTAATGCGCCATTCACTTTGTCAACGACTTCGCCGCTGCCTTTTCTGAATGCGAAATACGTTTCTTGAGGATCTCCTGTTTCAAATGCAACTTTTAGGTTTTTGTTACCGCTTGTTTTCAAGTAATTTAATACAGCTAATTTGTCATTGAACGTTAGATCAGCACGTCCTTGCTGAATCAATTGAATGGATTGTGCAAGACCTTCAACGCCTTCAATCTTAGCGCCAGCATCTGTTGCTAGTTTATTGTAGTTACTTGTTAACGATTGTGCTGCTTTTTTGCCTTTGACATCCGATAGCTTCTTGATGTCGTTGTTATCTGATTTTGTCACAACAATAGCTTGAGAAGTCGTGTATTTATCAGAGAAATCATATTGATTTTCACGTCCAGTTTTCCCAACTTGGTTTGCTACCACGTCAAAACGTTTTGCATTCAGTCCAGCAAACATACTGTCCCATTGTGTTTCTTTGAATTCAGGTTTTAAGTCAAGGCGTTTTGCTACCTCTGTGATGACTTCTACATCATAGCCAGTTAATTTATCTGTCTTTTTGTCATGGAAGGTGAAAGGAGCATAAGTTCCCTCTGTTCCGATGGTTAATACACCTTTATCCTGAATGGATTTCCAAAGGTCTCCTGATTCCTTAGACCCAGATTGTTTATTCGCGTTGTCGCTTGCACCAGATCCACATGCCGTGATCAATGCAACACAAACGCCTAAAATAATGGCAAAGAACATTTTTTTCATTTTATTCCCCACTTTTCTTGTTGGTATTTACAACATATGATCTTACAGAGAAGCAACCTAAAAGTAAAGCATTTGAAACTAGCTTGAGCGAATCTCACCAACTTTATGCCCTCAAACGGTCGAACGGACAAACGATAGAACTATACCCAAGTTAAAAGGTGAATAAAACCAATCACAAGTTCAAGATGATTAAGATGATTTGATTGGAGGAACGTTAGATAAACGATTCGGGTAAAATATGCAATGATCATCCCAACGAAATTTTCCAATCGATTCAATTGACTTCTAAGAAACAAAAGGGAAGTGTGAACATTTGCATACATCGAAACAAAAACCTGTCATGATCTTAATACACGAAATATACGGAATAAATGATCATATGAAGAGTATGATCCATTATTTCGACACAGCTGGTTTTGAGGTTTATTGTCCTCATTTATTGGGACAGGCGAAGCACTTCCCTTATGTCAGTGAAAATGAGGCTTACGACTACTTTATGAATAAAGTTGGTTTTGATAAGCCGGTAAAGAGTGTACTGAATCTGGCAAAAGAGTTAAAAACGAAGAATGCCGCGATAGACATATTTCTGCTAGGTTTTAGTGTGGGGGCAACAATTGCCTGGCGATGCAGCCAAAATGATCAGCTGTTTAGAGGAGTTATTGGATTTTATGGTTCAAGGATCAGAGATGACGTCGATCTTGTGCCCGCCTGCAAAACGCTGTTATTTTTCCCGGAGATCGAAGCATCCTTTCATCCAAGGGAGATTGCGAGTGTTTTGGAGAAAAAGGAAAAGCTTTGCGTGACAATAGTAGAGGGTGAGCATGGATTCGCCAATTCATATTCTGCGGCCTTTCACGCTGAATCTAAAAAGCGCTGCTTTCAGAAAATAGATGAATTTATCAAAGTGTGTTTGTTAAAAGCAGAATGACTTGTGACTAAAGTGATCATAAGAACTGTCTAAAATGAGACTTGAAAAGAATGAAACGAAACCAGTGTGCAACGATAAAGTTTCATGCTGGTTTTTTTGTGCAATATTTTAGATATATGGCATCCTATCAAATGGTTTGATCCACCACATAGTTGTGCGAACATTACTAAAATAAAGACTTTGAGACAGTGACCATAGAAGGAAGCATATTTATTATAAAAGATGTATAATTAGTAGGTTGTTTTGAAAATGGAATGAATCACATGGAGACATGTTTTGATAACAGAGCATCTTAGAAGAAGGAGGGCATCATTGTGGATGTTGGACAAAATCAGCCTGAACAATTGAAAAGGGCGATGACCTCCCGCCATTTATTTATGATTTCACTTGGCGGTGTCATTGGGACAGGCTTTTTCTTAGGAACGGGCTATACGATTGGACAAGCAGGGCCAGTCGGAGCTGTTCTTTCATATATTGTGGGCGGATTGATCATGTATTTAACCATGCTGTGTCTTGGTGAGCTGTCGGTTGCACTTCCTGTGTCGGGGTCGTTTCATACGTATGCGACGAAATTTGTCAGCCCTGCAGCAGGTTTTGCTGTCGGCTGGATTTATTGGCTCGGCTGGGCAGCAACGGTCGCCCTTGAGTTCTTATCAGCAGGGCAGCTGATGAGGCGCTGGCTCCCGCAAGTGGATGTGTGGATTTGGTGTCTCATATTCGGACTCTGTCTTTTCTTATTAAATGCCCGGTCAGCGAAAGCGTTCGGGGAGTCGGAGTTTTTCTTTTCCACCATTAAGATTATTGCGATTTTACTCTTTATTGGCGTAGGTGGAGCGGCGATGTTTGGGTTTATTGAAACAACGAGCGGTGAACCCGCCCCATACTTCAGCCATTTTGTGAGTGACGGGCTGTTTCCAAATGGCCTGCTCGCTGTTGTGGTTACGATGATAACAGTAAATTTTTCGTTTCAAGGAACAGAGCTGATCGGGATTGCGGCAGGAGAAAGTGAAAACCCTGAGAAAACCGTTCCCCGCTCGATTCATCAGACCGTATGGCGTACACTTGTCTTTTTCGTCTTATCGATTTTCGTCTTAGCCGGTATGGTGCCTTGGAAGGAAGCTAGTGTGCTGCAAAGCCCATTTGTTACTGTGTTTGAGAGAACGGGCATTCCTTTTGCGGCAGACATCATGAACTTTGTCATTATCATTGCTTTATTATCTGTTGCGAACTCTGGCTTGTATGCATCGACGAGAATGCTGTATTCCTTATCGAAGGAAGGAATGGCAGGAAAAGCGTTTAGACGCGTCAATCAGCGCGGTATTCCGATGAATGCCTTACTGCTCACGTTCCTGTTTACAGGGATTTCGCTGTTATCCGGGTTTTTTGCAGAGAAAACGGTTTTTGCCTGGATCGTGTCCATTGCCGGCATGAGTGCCCAGACAGGCTGGATCACGATTACATTATCACAGCTGCTTTTCCGTAGAAAATACTTGAAAGCAGGCGGAAAGCTGGAAAACTTAAAATTTAAAACGCCTCTTTATCCGGTGCTGCCAATCATTGCGATCACACTGAATACCATCGTATTGGTCAGCCTTGCCTTTGATCAAGAGCAGCGCATCGGGCTATATGTCGGTGTACCGCTCATGATCATTGGGTATATTGTCTATCACCGCTATGTGAAAAAGCATCAGGCACAAAGTGAGCCACTGAAGCTGCAAATCCATGGAGATGATGAGATCCGGTTTTAAAATCAAAAAACACTAAATGTAAGATATTTAAAAACACCTCTGATATCAATCTGAAGGTGTTTTTTTTTGAAGTGCAACTAACAACAAAAGTTAGTTCATATCCTGTTTAAAATCTTGTTGTTCAAAATGTTGGCGCTTATTCTGATATCCTACGTTATTATTACCCCAAAGCTTCTCGTAATCCCATCCTGTTAGCGCTTTCAAAACACTTCTCGTTTCATCATCAGCCTGTTCCATTGAACCATTATTCTTTAACCTATTAATTTCATTAATCATAATGGAATGAGTTTTCTTAGATAATTTAAATTTAAATGAAATGACTAAACTAATACCGACTAGCCCTACAGTTCCGAAAAACAGAATACCTACAATCCCATTTATTGCTGTCGTAGACTGTGTCGTCGCGCTTGCAACGAATCCACTTTCCTGTAAAATAACTCCTACCAAAAATGTGGCTAAAGCTGTAGTACTTTTGCGTGTAAACGTCATAATACCTGCAAATATTCCTTCTCTTCTTTTACGAGTGACCATTTCATCTACATCAGGAATGAAAGTGTAAATATTCCATGGTATATAATATAACCCACTCTTTCCGATGCCTAAGATAACAGAGAAAGCATACAGCGCTATAATCATATAAGCTGGTTGTGTGAAGTATAAAAATATATAACCGCTGATACATGTAATAATCGCAATATAAGATATTTTCAAAGATGGCGCAGGGCCTATTTTAATCACGAGCCAACCAAACAATATTGTACATACCATTTGAAGTAATGAACCAATAGATAATAAATCAGCTGCCAGCACTGCATCTTTATTTAAAGAAAACACAACAAAGTAGACAAAGACAGCGTTTAAAATATCCATGGCTGTAAACGAACAAATATACATCGTGAGGTGCTGACGGAAACTTCTTATTCTAAAAGTAGATGTTAAGTCAATGATGACTTTTTTGATGGATTCTATAGCAGGTACTTTTTCTACACCATCAGGTTCTATCATGTCTTCTTCTATTTTACGTTCCCATGTTGTTCTATGTGTAATTAATAATGCAGCCATAAAAATAAAGGTGAAGATAATCCCATTGTAAAGAAAAACTTGAGGTGAATCTTTTCCGAATATTTCGAATAATCTGCCTGGAATAAAGGTAGCTAAAAATGTTCCTAGTCCTGAATAGATTAATCTTATTGTTGAGAGCTTGGTCCGTGCATTAAAATCATTCGTCATTTCAGCTCCAAGTGTTTCAAATGGAATTAATACCATTGCTGCAAGGAATTCTAACAAAATATAAACCGTTAAATAGTACCAGTAATTCATATCAGAAATCCAAAGAAGGGAATAAATAATCATCAAAGGGCTTCCAACTAGCAAAAAGAACCTGCGTCTTCCAAATTTTTTCCCAAGTTTTGTACGACCAAAATTATCAGTGATATGGCCCATAATTGGGCTTGCTATCGCATCAATAATACGAGCAATTGCAATAATAGATCCTGCTTCAACAGGGGTAAGACCGCAGTATGTAATGAAAAAATATAACATCCATGCGCCTATTATAGCGAATGCTCCCCCTCCAAATAAATCCATTGTTCCATAACCAATATAATTTTTGAGTGTTAGTTTCCTATTCTCAGTCTGCATTCTTATTTCTCCTTTCCAAGCCTACTTATAAATTTAAAAAAACATATAAAATAAAGATGTATGACAAGGAAAAAAATAAAAATATTAAACACCTGAATACGCCATAAAACCTCCATCAACAGGAATTGTCACGCCGGTAACAAATGCTGACATATGATCATCAACAAGCCATAATAGGGTACCAAGAAGATCTTCTGGCGTACCAAACCTTCTCATTGGTGTGTTCGAAATAATCTTATAAGACCTCTCTGTATAATCTCCATCTTCATTTAGGAGAAGTTTTTTATTTTGTGAGGTTAAAAAGAAGCCCGGTGCAATAGCATTTACTCTAATTCCTGCCTCAGCCATATGAACAGCTAACCATTTGGTGAAATTTTCAATTGCTGCTTTTGCCGCGCTATAAGCAGGCACTTTGGTCATTGGAGAAGGGGCACTCATAGATGACATGTTGATGACAACTGCTCCCTTTTGATAAACCATATGTTTAGTGAAAATTTGTGTAGGAATGAAAGTCCCCATAAAATTTAAATCAAATACATTTTGTACACTATCTGTACTTAAATGAAAAAAAGTATTTACATTAGGATTAGTAAGATCTTCTGTTTGAAATATTTCGTTGGTTGTATTTGCACTGGAGTGGTTACCACCAGCTCCATTTATCAATATTGTACAATTGCCTAATTCCTCTGTTACAATCTTCTCGGCTTGTTCCACACTATCTTTATTCAGAACATCACATTTAATCGCAATCGCTTTCCCACCCATAAGGTTAATTTCTTCGGCTACCTTTTCGCCCTTTTCGACTGTTCTATTTAAAATAGCCACAGACACGCCATGTCTAGCAAGTTCCTTTGCCATGGCGCTGCAAAGTACGCCACTGCCTCCTGTTATGACAGCTACTTTACCAGCTAAATTTTTATTTTCTTGTATGTTTACCATGTAGCTTCCTCCTTTGCTTCTTTTCGTACAGACTGTTTATTTTTTAAAGCATCCCAAGCTCCCCACAAATACATAATTCCAAGTGCTCTATCATAAAGACCATATCCAGGCCTGCATTGTTCATCCCAAATGTGTCTTCCATGATCGGGTCTGCAATAACCTTTGAATCCGCTTTCATAATAAGCATGTATAATGGCTGAAACGTCTACTGATCCATCTTTTGATCGATGCGATGTTTCAACAAAGTCCCCGTTATCATATACACGTACATTTCTTATATGAGTAAATGGTATTCTATCAATAAATTCGTGAATCATAGAGACTAAATCATTTTCTAAATTTGCTCCTAAAGATCCTGTACAGAGCGTTATACAATGAGATGGGCTGCTATTTAGTTGTAAAATTTTTCTGATGTTTTTTTGGTTAGTTACTATTCGCGGTAGACCAAAGACAGGCCAAGGTGGGTCGTCAGGATGAATAGCCATCTTAATATCATGAAGTTCTGCAATTGGAATAATCTGATCTAAAAAATATTTCAAGTTGGCCCATAAATCATCTTCTGTTATATTTTTGTAGGCTTCAAAAAGTTGGTGGAGGTGATTTAACCGCTCTGGTTCCCAACCTGGCATGGTTAAACTGGAGTTTTCACTAATTTTATTTACTAATTCTTTCGGATCAATATCTTTAATTCGACTATGTTCATAAAATAGAGCTGTAGATCCATCAGAAAGTGTTTTATTTAAGTCTGTACGGATCCAATCAAAGACAGGCATAAAGTTATAACATATGACTTTAACACCTACCTTTGCTAGCTTCTGAATTGTTTTCTTATAATTTTCTATGTATCGATCTCTAGTTGGAAGTCCGAGCTTAATGTCTTCATGAACATTCACGCTTTCAACTACTTCAATATGAAGGTTATGTTTATCAGCTAATTTTTTCATTTCTAACATTCTTTCTATTGGCCACTCTTCTCCTACGGGCACATCATGCAGTGCCCAAACAATTCCTTCCACTCCTGGAATCTGCTTTATTTGTTCCAGTGTGATCGTATCGTTTCCTTCTCCAAACCATCTGAATGTCATCCTCATCTACCATCACCCCTAATGTTATTTAAAATAATTTGGATATTCTTTCTTCAATAATTCTTTATCAACAAGTGCAATTTTCAAATGCTCTTCCATGATTTTTTCAGCTTTATCAGCATCTTGATCTTGTATAGCTTTGAATATATCCACATGTTGGGAAAGAATATTATCCCAATTATAATCTGTTACTAGCCTTAACATGCGGCTCCTATTAAAGTGTACATTCATCTGTTGAATAACTAACCATGTTTTTTCTTTTTTACACCGTTTGAAAATAGTTCTATGAAACTCCTCATCTAATTCAAACATTTTTTTATAGTCTTTTTTCTTAACGCAAATTTTTTGCATACTTAAATTCATATCTAAATCATTAATCAGCTCTTCCGAAAATTCCTGACAGGCTAGTCTAATCACTGCCTTCTCGAGATGTTCTCGCATAAACCGTGCTTCCTCCACAAGGTTCAAATCAATTAAAGAAACAAAAGTACCTCGTTGAGGATAGATACTTAATAATCCTTCTTGAGATAATTTTAAAAAGCTTTCTCTTACAGGAGTTCGACTAACATTAAATTGAACGGATATTTCTTTTTCAGAAATATTTGTCCCAGGTGGAAGCTTCAGGCTTAATATTTGATCTTTTAGCATATTGTAAACTTGTTCCCTCGTAGAGAGGTTTTGGTTTTTAAAATCAATATTCATTATTCTAATCTCCTTTCTCTAACATACTACCATACAAGTAGATTAGAATGGTAGCCATTAATTTCATTTTTCTGAATACTTTCACTGTGAGCATCTCCTGATGATTCCACTATGTAAGCCATAATCAATCATAAAAGTGCGGGATATTAAAAAGAAAATTCAAAAAACTATACAAAATTCAAAAAGATTAAGTTATAATGTTTTTGAGCTACCATACTAGTATAACTAGAATATTAATAAAACGAACGGTACTCTGATCTATCAGCTAGGTGAATTATTCAGTTTTTTGAAAGCGCTATCTCATTATTAGAAGTGAAAATTTATCTTATTGCAGAAGGGAAAGATTGATATGTCCAACATCGCCATTATAGGAACTGGATCTATTGCAACTGCCCATATCGAGGCTTATCTTGCAATGCCTGAAATCAGTAAAATTGTAGCTTTAGCTGATATTTATCCTGAAAAAGCAATGTCTGCAGCAACAAAATATAACCTGGAAGCACGAGTTGTCGCTAACTACCAAGAATTATTGAATGATCCTACGATTGATGCCGTTTCCATTTGTACACCTCCTTATATGCACGCAACTATTGCCATCGATTTTCTTAAAGCAGGCAAACATGTTTTAGTAGAAAAACCTATGGCTTCTTCTCTAAAAGAATGTGACGAAATGATAAAAGCATCTATTGAAAGCCAAAAGCTTTTATCTGTTGTTGCTCAAAACAGGTTTATGACGCCCATTATGAGATTAAAACATGTCCTTGATCAAAACCTAATTGGAAAAATCGCTCATACTCAAGTTGATTCTTTTTGGTGGCGTGGTCATAGTTATTATGATTTATGGTGGCGCGGTACATGGGAAAAAGAAGGTGGAGGTTGTACACTTAATCATGCTGTCCATCATATTGATATGTTGCAATGGATGTTAGGATTGCCGACTGACATTTTTGCAGCAACTAGTAATACCTTGCATGATAATGCAGAGGTTGAAGACCTTTCTATTGCTGTACTTCGCTATGGAAATGGCAGCTTAGCACAAGTAACCAGTTCTGTTGTTCATCATGGAGAAGAACAACAATTGATTTTTCAAGGTGAAAAAGCTAGAGTATCTGTCCCATGGAAAGTAAATGCTCAAATAGCTAAAGAAAATGGGTTTCCTCAAGAGAAAAATGATGAGGATTTAGAAAATCGTATTCAGGAAGCTTTTCATCAATATCCGGAATTACTATTTGAAGGGCATAAAGGACAAATAAATAATTTTTTAATGGCTATCAAGGGTAACCAGAAGCTTTTAATTGATGGAACAGAAGGAAGAAAAACACTAGAACTTATTACAGCCATCTATAAATCTGCAAACCAAGGTGTTCATGTGAAGCTTCCTCTTTCAGCAGACGATCCTTTTTATACACGTGAAGGAATGCTCGCGAACGTTAAGCATTTTTATGAAAAACAAAGCAGTGTAGAAAATTTTTCAGACGATACGATAACCGTTGGAGGAAATTACGAGAAACTATGAGTCTAACGTTATTAAATTATTAAAAATAAACTGGAAGCTAGCTAGAGGAGGAACAATCATGCAGAAAAGTGATGGAATGAATTATGCTCCTAAGGGAAAAAGTGCCCCTGTCGTTACAGAAGGACAATTCGTCATGGCGGCTATAGGTCTTGATCATGGACACATCTATGCAATGTGCAATGGATTAACTGAGGCTGGGGCTACATTAAAATGGGTTTATGATCATGATCAGAAAAAAGTACAAGAATTTTGTAAAGCATATCCGGAGGTACAGGCAGCCAAAAGTGAGAAAGAAATCCTCGAAGATCCAGATGTTAGGCTCGTGGCAGGCGCAGCCATTACATCTAAACGCTGTGATTTAGGGCTGCGTGTTTTAGATCATGGTAAGCATTACTTTACCGATAAATCACCTTTTACAACGTTAGAACAATTGGAGCTTGCTCGTAAAAAAACAGCTGATACGGGCCTTAAATGGGCTGTTTATTATAGTGAACGTTTGCACGTGGAGAGTGCCGTATTTGCTGGTCAATTGATTGAACAAGGAGCCATTGGAAAAGTGGTACAAGTTCTTGGAACTGGCCCACATCGTAGTAATGTAGAAAGCAGACCAAGCTGGTTTTTTGAAAAGGAATATTATGGAGGTATTCTATGTGATATTGGCAGTCACCAAATTGAACAATTCCTTTTCTATTCTGGCGCAAAAGATGCAAAAGTTGTACATAGTAAAGTGGGCAATTATAAGCATCATCAATATCCAGAATTAGAAGACTTTGGTGATGCTACTTTGATTGCTGATAATGGGGCCACAAACTACTTTAGAGTAGACTGGCTGACTCCTGATGGCCTTAGCACTTGGGGGGATGGGCGTACATTCATTCTTGGAACAGAAGGGTATATTGAAATCCGCAAATACGTAGACATCGCAAGGGATAAAACAGGAGACCATTTATATTTAGTAAATCAACAGACAGAGCAGCATTTTTCTCTAAATGGAGAAGTAGGATTCCCTTACTTTGGTGAACTTATTTTAGATTGTTTAAACGGTACTGAAAATGCTATGACTCAAGAACATACTTTTAAAGCCGCAGAACTTTGCTTAATTGCACAACGGGACGCAATCTACGTAAATACGGAGTTTGAATTAAGTAAGATCTAAAAAAGTGAGGTGTTATTTTTGTTAATAACACCTTATTTCATTTAATTGATTTTCTAAACATAAGTATAGAGGTGACGATATTGTCTACATTCCTAAGCGAAGATATGATGCTTAATCATGAAAGTTCAAAAGTTCTTTATCATGATTACGCGAAAAATATGCCAATCTATGATTTTCATACGCATTTAATGGCTGATGACATTGCTGCTAACAAAAAATATGAAAATATGACTGATATTTGGCTTAATGGAGATCACTATAAATGGAGGGCGATGCGATGGTTAGGCGTAGAAGAAAGATTGATCACGGGGAATGCACGTGACAAGGAAAAATTCTTAGCTTGGGCGCAAACGGTTCCATATACAATAGGAAACCCTCTTTATCATTGGTCACATTTAGAATTAAGTCGTTATTTCAATATAAATGAGTTGTTCTCAGAAAAAAATGCACATCAAGTTTGGGATATTTGTAATGAGAGATTAAATGAAAGTAACATGTCCACAAATGGAATTTTAGAAAAATTTAATGTAAAAGTTGTGTGTACGACTGATGATCCAATCGATACTTTAGAGATTCATCAAATCATACGTAAAGATGTAGGAATTAAAACTAGGGTCCTACCTACATTTAGACCGGATCATGCTTTAAATATTGAACAATCGAATTTTGTAAACTATATAGAAAAATTAGGTGATTCAATCAACGGCGCTGTTTTAACATATGAAAACTTTATCGCTTCATTACATTCACGAATTGATTATTTTCACGCGAATGGATGCAGAATTTCTGATCATGGTTTTGAAATATTTCCATTTTCACCAGCTACTGAACAAGAAGTGTCTTCTATATTTGTACGTGCGCTGCAAGGAAAAACACTATCCCTAGAGGATATCAATAAATTTAAAACAAACACTCTTCTTCACCTGAGTAAAAAATATCATTCGCTTCATTGGACCATGCAATTACACATAGGTGCTTTAAGGAATAATAACACACGAATGTTCAAGTTAACGGGGAAAGATAGTGGGTACGACTCTATGTCTGACTTCCACCTAGCAAGACATTTAAATGGTTTTTTGAATGAATTAGACAAAGACAACCTTTTACCTAAAACCATTATCTATAATTTAAATCCCGCTCATAATGCGATTGTGGCCTCTACTATAGGGAATTTTCAGTCTTCTGATGCCAGAGCAAAAATTCAATTTGGGTCTGGGTGGTGGTTTAATGATCAAAAAGACGGCATGCTAGATCAAATGAAAACATTATCTAATATAGGTTTGCTTAGCACTTTCGTAGGGATGCTTACAGACTCCAGAAGCTTTTTATCGTTCCCTCGCCATGAATATTTCAGAAGAATCTTATGTGATTTATTTGGGACTTGGATAGAAAATGGTGAGCTTCCAAGGGATTACGAATTTATAGGAAAAATAGTCAAAGATATTTGTTATCACAATGCCGTGAATTATTTTAATATTGAAATAAATGAGACAGTACCAATGAAAACGAATGAATAATGCAGTAAGATAATGATTATAATTAAAGTGAAAAACTGGACATGATGTACTCATGCCCAGTTTTTTATTAATGAACGCCTTTCATCGCTTTCTTAATCACTGGTGTCAGTAATAGCATCACAACGCATAAAACGATGGCAAGGAATCCGATGATACCGAAATAGACGGTTTCCGGCACTTTATCAAACAGTTTGACTACTTGCGCATTGATCGCCTGTGCCATTGCATTTGAAAGGAACCAAAGGCTCATCGTTTGCGCTGAGAAGGCAGCAGGGGCCAGCTTTGTTGTCGCTGACAGTCCAACTGGTGATAAGCAGAGCTCTCCGATCACGACGAGGAAGAAGCTCAGAACGAGCCATAATGGGCTCACAAGTGTGTTCGGACCGGACATGTATGCAGGAATGATCATGATGATGAAGGATAACCCTGCAAACAGAAGACCGAGTGAGAATTTAATCGGGGTAGACGGCTGTTTCTTCCCAAGTCTAACCCATAACCAAGCAAACACTGGAGACAGCAGCACAATAAAGATTGGGTTCAATGATTGGAACCATGAAGACGCTAGTGTCATCCCAAAGAAATTCAAGTTTGTTCGTTGATCTGCATATGTTGCTAAAATGTTTGAGCCCTGCTCTTGAATTGCCCAGAACATCACGGCAGCAAGGAACAATGGAATATAAGCGAGAACCCTGGATTGTTCCACTGCGCTCGTCTTTTTACTGAAATACATGACAATGAAATAAACAATCGGAATGAGTACACCAAGGGCACTAACAAACCAAGTGAATAGATTAATTGTGAGTGCGCCTGTTTGAATGCCAATGACAGCAAAAACCGCAAGCAAAATCACAACCAATGATCCGTAAATTTTGAAGTTCTTACGTTCGGCAGCTGATAATGGATTTGTCACATACGTGCCGGCAAGACCAAGGTTCGGTTTTTTTGTGACCACAAATGTAATAAGTCCAACAAGCATCCCCACGGCAGCGAGTGAGAACCCGAGGTGGAAATTGACTTTTTGACCGAGTGTTCCGACAATTAATGGGGAGATAAAGCCACCCATGTTGATCCCCATGTAGAAAATACTAAATCCAGAGTCCCTGCGAGGGTCTGTTTTTGTATACAGGTCACCAACAATGTTTGAAACGTTTGGCTTGAGAAGACCTGTCCCGATAATAATCAGTCCCATACTAATAAAGAGCGCTGTTGCTCCGCTTGGCAAAGCCAAAATCACGTGGCCGAGCATAATAAAAACTCCGCCATAAAAGACCGTACTGGATGATCCAAATACCCGGTCGGCGAGCCATCCGCCAATCACTCCTGACATATAGACAAGCGCACCATAGACAGACATGATCGAATTGGCTGTCGTCTGGTCAAAGCCTAGACCGCCTTTTGTCACCTCTGTGTACATATAATAAATAAGCAGTGCACGCATGCCATAATAGGAGAAACGCTCCCAAAATTCAGTGAAAAACAGTGTGTAAAGTCCTTTAGGATGTCCAAAAAACCCTTTTTGAGGAACACTTTTAACAATTTTATCGTGATCAATTGTAGACATGGCATAGATCCTTTCTTAAAAAAAGAGATATGAGAAAAATGATATTCTTGTATAGTTCTTGTGTCAATATAAAACTATTCTAAAACAGGAAAATGTTAGTTCAATAGGCGTAAAGACTCAAAAAATTGAAAAATTCTTTGAAGTGAAAATTATCGGAAAGT
This sequence comes from Bacillus sp. FSL M7-0003, assembly GCF_038628485.1. Lineage (NCBI taxonomy): Bacteria > Bacillati > Bacillota > Bacilli > Caryophanales > Bacillaceae > Bacillus > Bacillus sp. FSL M7-0003. The sequence goes on from NZ_CP152024.1 coordinate 453,293, forward strand.
TATTCCGAAAGAATTTATTTAAAATTTGAAGGAATGTACAAGCAAACCTTTACCACATGCATAGGATGACAAGAGAACATGTGTGAAAAGGAGTGATTAGGTTGGGGGAATTGAATGAATCTGATCTAAAAAAACCAGTTGTCAATGTACTAGATTTTGGCGTAATTGCTGACGGGAAAACGGATTGCACAGCTAAGCTCAATGAATGTTTAGAGTGGACAAAAGCACAGGGATATTCCCATATCTGGCTGCCGAGCGGCACATATTTAATCGATGCGGTGTACAGAGGTGATCCATTTTTTCCTTTCCGAGGTGCAGGTATACGGGTGCCAAGTCATATATGCATTGAGATGGCGTCAGACGCTGTAATAAAGGTGAAACCAAATGATTCATGGGGGTATGCAACTTTTTATATAGGAAAGGTTGAGCATGTGACCATTCGAGGCGGGCGTATTGAAGGGGATCGTCATGAGCATGTATACAAGCCGCTCCCCGCTGAACGAAAAACCCATGAATGGGGCTTTGGGATATGTATTGAAGGTGCCTCCCATGTAGAGGTCAATCATGTCCAAATAAAAAATTGTACGGGAGACGGCATCATTGTCAGTCCCCACGGTTTGTTGACAGAGGGGGAACCATACTCGCCTGCTGCATCTATTGATATTTCTGGCTGCACCATCACAGATTCGAGACGCAACAATATTTCGATTACAGGCTGTGATGGGGTTATTGTGGAGGACTGTCTCTTGGAAAGAGCAGGAGTAAATGGGGTCGAGCCAAGAATGGGTATTGATATTGAAGGCTATGGAGAAAATGCCGTTAATATGGAGGAGCCTCTGAATATTCAGATTCGCAACAACATCGTCAGAGGAGGTGCAGCGAGCTCCATCTATAACTTTAACGGTTATGGTGTGATCATTGAAGGCAATCATACAGATAGCAGTATCTCCTATGGCTTCTCCACCGAAACGATCATTGCCAACAATATGATTCGTGCAGTGGGAGGAGGTGTGACAAAAGCAGGGATTACGAGCTTAGGCGTCTCACTTGGTCAAACGGAAAACAATGTGGTGATTATTGGCAATATGATTGAGGGGTTTGAAAAAGGGATTGATGTGAGGGGAGACAGTGTTCACATTACAGGCAATAAGATTAGTCTTTTTGAAGATGCGGCTGTGTCCGTTTATATGGCGAATCGTATTCTAATAGAAGGAAACCATATTGAATCAGGAACGAATACCGGAAAAAGAAGCGCCTCGCTGCGTATCTATCAATCGGATAGTGTCGTCTTTTCAAACAATACGGTCTACTCTGTAATCGATGCGGCCGTGGTGAGAGGAACGAATATTCTCATCCAGCACAATCAATTCAAAGAATTCAGCAGAGGCATCTGGGTGCAGGAAGGGGAAGTCGGGATCAACGGCAATCACTTTATTCAAGAAGGACACCCGGAGCTAGATTCTTCGTATACGATCAGTGTCACTGAAAATGCAAAGGCTTTCATCTGGCAGAATCGCTTTAAACACTATCAAAACTACGCTGTATACAGCAGCACGACGGGGGCATTAGAGATTAAAGATAATTCCTTTGAAGAAACATCCTTATATGTGGTGATGTATATTAAAAATGGTTCGCCACAAATTGGAGATAACCGTTTCTATTTAAATCGATCGATCGGACAGCCGACGGCGATCTTTATTGACCAGGCCGCCTCAGCCCGTGTGCTGCGCAATAACATCATCAATCTATCTCCTCAAAAAGCGATTGCTGTCCGCACCGCAAATTCCACTCATTCTGTCATCGCTCACAACATGCTGGAACGCAGTCAATTGTTGACACATACCACAGATCGGCTCATCGGAAATATTGAGATTGATACACCGTCATGAGCGTTTGAAATCCCTTATTTTGGAGGTTCAGAAGGCGGTTGACAATCCTGTAAAAAGGGCATATAGTAATAATTATTTTTCATTTTTCGCAACATTTGCCCTTTTTTTATTAATAAAACCGATTAATTCAATCAGAAAAATGTATCTTCTAAGACTTCAGTTTGATACATGTAGGATATAGAAAGGATGAAGAACAAGTGTCACAGCCGAAAAGGAAGCTCAAGCTAGGCGTATTCATCGCAGGAACTGGACATCACGTTGCCTCTTGGAGACATCCGAATGCAGTACCAGATGCAGCCATGAACCTAGATTATTTTAAACAATTAGCGAAAAAGGCAGAGGAAGGAAAGCTGGATTTGCTCTTTTTAGCTGACAGTTTATCCATTAATCAAACCTCTCATCCGAACGTATTAACGAGATTTGAACCGCTCACGCTGCTTTCATCGATTGCTGAGTCTACTTCAACCATTGGTTTAGCAGCAACAGCATCCACTACATACAGTGAGCCTTTCCATATTGCAAGGCAGTTTGCCTCCCTTGATCATTTATCAGGCGGAAGAGCAGCATGGAATGTGGTCACATCTTCTATTGAAGAAACAGCGAAAAATTTTAGCGGAGAAGAGCATTTAGCACACCATAAACGATATGAGCGTGCAGAAGAGTTCGTCGAAGTCGTCAAAGGTCTCTGGGATTCTTGGGAGGAAGACGCCCTTGTCAGAAACAAGGAAACGGGAGAATTCTTCGAATCTAGTAAGCTTCATGAGCTCCAGCACAAAGGTGAGTTCTTCTCAGTAAGAGGTCCTCTCAACGTATCACGCACGCCGCAAGGGCAGCCCGTGATCATTCAAGCAGGATCTTCTGAAGATGGCCAAAAGCTTGCAGCAAAAACAGCAGAACTCATTTTCACTGCACAAAACGATCTCGATAAAGCGAAGGAATTTTATCAAAGCTTGAAGGGGAAAGTAGAGGCTGCTGGCCGTGCTAGAGAGGACGTCAGCATCATGCCGGGTATCTTCCCGATCATTGCTGATACAGAGGAAGAAGCCCAAGCGAAATATGAAGAATTACAGGAGCTGATTGTTCCTGAGATTGGACTGAGCATTCTGCAAAATTACTTAGGCGGGATTGATCTGTCTCAGTATCCTTTAGACGGGCCGCTTCCAGAGATTGATCCGAGCACGTCAAATGCGGTGAAAAGCCGTTTTGATCTCGTGATGAATATGGCGAGAAAGGATAACCTGACCATTCGCCAGCTTTATCAATCGGTTGCTGGCTCACGCGGTCATAATATTTTCATTGGAACGCCGCAGCAGCTGGCAGACGTGATGGAAACATGGCTTCGTGAAGAAGCAGCAGACGGCTTTAATGTCATGCCGCCGCTCTTGCCAGAAGGGCTGGATGTGTTCGTAGACCGCGTCGTCCCAATCCTTCAGGAACGAGGCTTATTCAAAACCGATTACACAGGACAAACCTTACGAGAAAATCTTGGATTAACAGAGCCAAAAAATCGCTACACGACATAAGGGTGAGGTGACTAACGTTGGGATACACGTTTCGTCTGGCAACAGAGGCAGATATAGAGGCGCTGCTTGAACTGACAACAAGAGCCTACGAGCCAATTCGTGAGCTAGGCATCCAGTTCCAAGCAGCACATGCTGATTTCGCTCTCGTTCAGAAAAATGTACAAAAGAATCTTTGCTATGTGATGGAAGAAAACGGAGAGCTTCTATCCACCTTATCACTCCGTATGCCTTGGGGAGAGCAGCCAGGACCATTCGGCGTCCCTCACATCTGGTGGTTTGCCTCAGAACCAGCTGCCAAAAAAGGCACAGGCTCAGCCTTGCTGGAATGGGTTGAAACCGAAGTGCTAAGGGATACACTGAAGGTGCCGTACGTGTCGCTCGGTACAGCTGATAAGCATCCATGGCTCATAGAGATGTATGAGCGTAAAGGCTACGTCAGAGCAGGTGAAAAGGATTTAGGCAAAGGTCATATCACGGTTTATTTCAAAAAACAATTAAGATCAGATATCACACAACCATAAGAGGAAGAAGGGTTTACAAACATGAAAAACAAAAAGTGGCTAGTCGTTCTATTTGCAGCAATGCTGGCAGTTTTAGCAGCTTGCGGCGGCAACAATCAGAGTGAAGGCAAAGACGAAAAGGTGTTAAAAGTAGGCGCTACAGGACAAAGCTATCCGTTTGCTTATAAAGACAATGGCAAGCTTGTAGGATTCGATGTTGAAGTAACAGAAGCCATTGCGAAAAAGCTTGGCTACAAACTAGACTGGCAGCTGAGTGAATTCAGCGGACTGATGGGACAGCTGACGTCTGGTAAGCTCGATACAGTGTCAAACCAAGTTGCCATCACAGACGAGCGTAAACAAACATTTAACTTTACAGATACGTACGCTTACGCAGGAACACAAATCATCGTGAAAAAAGACAACAACGACATCAAAGGTCTTGACGATTTAAAAGGAAAAACAGTGGCGGCGGTTCTTGGCTCTAACCATGCTAAAAACTTAGAGAGCAAAGACCCTGACAAGAAAATTAAGATCAAAACATATGAAACGCAAGACGGCGTATTAAATGAAGTGGCAAATGGCCGCGTAGATGCTTATGTCAACGGACGCAGTGTATTACTTGCTCAAATTGAAAAAACAGGTCTGCCGCTGAAAATCGTAGGCAACCCAATTGTGTATGAAGAAGTAGGCTATCCATTTGCGAAAGATAAAAAGCATGACAAACTAAGAGAAGAATTTAACAAAGCCATCAAAGAATTAAGAGAAGACGGGACACTTAAGAAATTGTCTGAGAAATATTTCAAAGACGATGTCACAGTGCCAATTAAAAAATAACGACAGCGGCGGTGAAGAGCAGACATGAACAAAATTGATTGGCAGTATATGGTGACGGTGTTTCCGACATTGCTTCAATACTTGCCGATAACGATCTTCATGGCGATTGTCTCCATGGTATTTGCCATTATCATTGGTGTGGTATTCGCTCTCATTACGAAAAACCGGATACCTGTTTTATACCAATTTGCCAAGCTGTATATTTCTTTCTTCAGAGCGGTTCCAACCTTGGTTCAGCTCTTTCTCATTTATTTTGGTCTCCCGCAGCTATTCCCTGCGATGACCTCAATGGATGCTTTAACAGCGGTCATTATCGGATTAAGTATTAAAAACTCAGCATACTTAGCAGAAATTTTCAGAGCGGCTCTGAACTCAGTGGATGAAGGGCAGCTTGAGGCATGCTTATCTGTCGGTATGACAAGATGGCAGTCTTACGTTAGAATTATTTTCCCGCAGGCCATTAGAAATGCAATTCCAGCGACGGGGAATACCTTTATCGGTCTTTTAAAAGAAACATCTCTTGCCTTTACGATTGGTGTGGCAGAAATGTTTGCACAAGGGAAGATGATTGCATCGGCGAACTATAAATACTTTGAAACCTATTTAGCCGTAGGGATCGTGTATTGGGTGATGACGATCATTTATAGCTTCCTGCAGGACCTGTTTGAACGAAAAATCAGCAAACCTTACCGGAATTAAGGAGGTGTGGACATGATCAAGCTCACCAATTTGAAGAAATCATTCGGCGACCTTGTCGTCTTAGACGGAATCAATCTCGACGTGAAAAAAGGGCAGGTTGTGGCCATTATCGGACCTTCTGGCTCCGGTAAATCCACCTTGCTGCGCTGTTTAAATTTATTAGAAACACCTGATGAAGGCACGATTGAAATTGGCGATGCAAGGCTCGATGCGTCCAAATATTCACGTAAAGAAGCTCATCACCTGCGTCAACAAACGGCCATGGTGTTTCAAAACTATAATTTATTTAAAAACAAGACAGCACTGCAAAACATAACAGAATCACTGCTTGTGACGAAAAAAATGACGAAGCAGCAGGCGAATGAAATCGGTATGAAACTGCTGAAGCAGGTAGGGTTAGAGCAAAAGGCTGACAGCTATCCAGTCACATTATCTGGCGGACAGCAGCAGCGGATTGGGATTGCCCGCGCGTTAGCGGTTGATCCACATGCGATTTTGCTGGATGAACCAACGTCAGCGCTTGATCCAGAGCTTGTCTCAGGTGTGCTTCAAGTCATTAAATCCATTGCGATTCAAGAAACAACAATGATTATCGTCACACATGAAATGGCATTTGCAAGAGAAGTGGCAGACCATGTGATTTTCATGGCGGATGGTCATATTATCGAGCAGGGGACGCCAACTGAGCTATTTGATGAAACAAAGAATGAACGAACGAAACGATTTATCCAAAAAGAAGCAGCGGCTGAAGAAGCATAAGCTGCTTTTTATTCTTTAGAGGGGTGAGTGTCTAGTGAAATCAATAGGAAATGAAGCTTTAAACAAACGTTTGATCAACATTCGCCGAGCGCTTCATGAGCATCCAGAGCTGGCGTTTGAAGAATATGAAACGACAAAGAAACTGCGCCACTGGTTAGAAGAGGAAGGGATCACTGTACTTGATATCCCAGCCCTTCAAACAGGCGTTGTCTGTGAAATCAAAGGAGAACAAGAGGGGCCAACAATTGCTTTGAGAGCCGATATTGATGCACTTCCGATTGAAGAGGCATCTGGCGAACCATTTTCTTCAAAGGTACCGGGTAAAATGCATGCATGCGGTCATGATTTCCATACAGCTTCTATTTTTGGCGCGGCTCTTTTATTAAAAGAGCGGAAACACGAGATCAAAGGAACGGTGCGTATTTTGTTCCAGCCGGCTGAGGAAGTTGCTCAAGGGGCGAAACACGTCATAGAGGCAGGCGTTTTAGATGGAGTCGATGCGATTTTCGGTATGCACAACAAGCCTGACCTGCCAGTTGGCACGATTGGCATCAGAGAAAAAGCATTGATGGCGAGTGTGGACCGGTTTGAAATCGATATTAAAGGAACGGGTGGCCACGCCGGTATTCCAAATCACACGGTAGACCCCATAGCCATCAGCGGGCAGATCACAAGCGCCCTTCAGCAAATCGTCAGCCGCCGCATCAGCTCCTTGCATCATGCGGTTGTCAGTATCACACGTATCCAAGGCGGTACATCATGGAATGTCATACCCGACCGTGTTGAGATGGAAGGAACCGTTCGGACGTTTGAGCCTGAAGTAAGAGCGATGATTCCGGAGCTTATGAAACAAATCGTCAGTGGAATTGCAGAAGGATTTGGAGCAGAGGCTGAAGTAAGATGGCATCCTTATTTGCCATCTGTCATGAATGATGAGCGTTTGACAAAGGTAGTAGAAGAAACGGCTGGCTCACTTGACTTACATGTCGTGCAGGCAGAGCAGTCACCGGGCGGAGAAGATTTTGCTCTTTATCAAGAACGCATTCCAGGCTTTTTTGTATGGATGGGGACTAGTGGTACGAAGGAGTGGCATCACCCTGCGTTTACATTAAATGAAGACGCACTTCCAGTTTCCGCTGCCTTCTTTGCTGAGCTTGCCGTACGGGCATTGGAGTCTCGATCATGGAATTAACAAAACATCTGGCAGAAGCAGTGCTTTCTGCTGATCCGCTGCAGGATGAGCGGGCCATTCAAATGGCTAGAAATGGCCTGTTAGACGCTGCAGCATCAGCGCTTGCTGCGAAAGAGGATGAAGGGATCCAAAAGCTGATGCAGCTTGTTGAACAGGAAGGCGGAGCCGCTCAGATTCCTGTCATTGGACAAGGAAAGAAGGTGAGCCGCCAATCTGCAGCAATGCTGAATGGCTACCTCATCCATGCCCTGGATTATGATGATGTGCACTCAGATGTGAGAGGACATCCGAGCGCAGTCATCATTCCAGCGCTGCTATCACAGCTGACAGACGGCAAAGGGTATGGCGAGCGGTTTTTAGCTGCCTACATCACAGGTGTTGAAGTGATGGCAAGACTTGGCGAATCGATCGGTAAGGCGCATTATGAGCGGGGCTGGCATAATACAGGAACACTCGGAGCCATTGCGGCAGTGTGTGCGATTGGCTATTTGAAACAAGTCTCCAAGGAAGAACTGACGAAAGCAATCGGCTTTGCCGGAGCGCAATCAGCCGGAATGCGAAAGCAATTTGGCTCTGATATGAAATCATTACAAGCCGGCTTAGCTGCTAAAACAGCCGTTTGGTCTATGGATTTAGCTTGTTCAGGTTTTGGCGGGAATGACTCGGTTCTTGATGGCGCGCTTGGTTTCTTTTCACTCTATGGAGATCTGGAACTTGCGAAAAGCCGTTTGCTAGAGGGCTATGGTTCTACATGGCGTATCGTTTCGCCGGGGCTGTGGTTCAAAGTATATCCATTCTGCTCAGCAGCCCACCATGCAGCAGATGCGATCCAATCCTTAATGAAAGAGCGGTCTTTCTTGCCGGAGCAGGTAAAACAGGTCGATGTCATATTCCCGCCAGGCGGAGATGCAGCGCTTATTGAGCGGACACCTTTAACCGGGGAAGAAGGACGATTCAGTGTCGAATATGTCATCGCACTTGCAGTGTTTGGACAGACGCTTACGCTGGATGCCTTTACGAAAAAAAACATTCCATCAGACATGCGGACATGGATGAAGCGGGTAAACAGAGGATATGATCAAACGACAGTACCCCATCCCGATGCTGTCCCAAAAGGACGCTTTACGATTGTGAAGCTCACCTTAACTGACGGCACCACCATGAGCAAGCGGGTTGATATTCCGCAGGGAGCACCAGGCTGTGCGTTATCGAAAGAAGACATCATACAAAAGTTAAGCAGCATCACAAGCGCATCTCAGGCACAGCAGATTTTACAGGCGGTTGAAGAGGAAAATGACACTGCTTATTTGAAGTTGCTGGCATGATAAAAAAGCTCATCGATATAGTGATGAGCTTTTTTAAATAGATCTATCCTATAACTGTCAGGAAGTTCTTTCTCTAAATATATGTAAATGACGCTGTCCTATTTCAACCAATATCTTGACCATCTTCTGCAATGCCATCATAAAAAAACCTCATGTGATTCACCGCAGTATTAGTTCTTTCAAAAAGTATGAATAAAAGATGACCAAACGATGATAAGTTCATAAAAACAGTGGAATCCAATTGAGATTTGAAAGGGAACATGTAAAATAAAGCTACATAAAGAAAAACAATGGTAGCAGCGGAGGCTGATCATGAAAATATTAATGATTGAAGATAATCAGAGCGTTTGTACAATGACGGATATGTTTTTTCAACGAGAGGGATTTCAAGCGGAATTCGTTCATGATGGATTAGAAGGATTGAATCGCTTTAAGCAAGAGGAGGATTGGGATCTGCTCATTTTAGATGTCATGCTTCCTTCGATGGATGGTCTGACCATTTGTCAAAAAGTGCGCCAGATTAGTGACATTCCGATTATCATGCTGACAGCCAAGGAAACCGAATCTGATCAGGTGCTTGGTTTTGATCTTGGGGCAGATGATTATGTGACCAAGCCCTTTAGTCCACTAACCTTGATGGCAAGAATTAAAGCGGTGAAACGACGCTTTGCTCATACAACCACTCAAGAAAAGGTGAATGAGGGCGAACGGCTGGAGACAGCACATTTTCAGTTGGATAAAAAAACGAGAGAAGTTTTCCTGGATGGAGAGCGAATAGAGAACCTCACACCGAAAGAATACGATCTGCTGTGCTTTTTTATTCAGCATCCTCGGCAAGTATTTTCACGAGAACAATTGCTTGAGCAAATTTGGGGATACCAATTTTATGGAGATGAACGAACGGTAGATGTTCATATTAAACGGCTGCGTCAAAAAATTGGGGACGGGCCTAAGCCCTTTTTGTATACAGTATGGGGCGTAGGGTATAAGTTCGATGAAGATTAAATATTTTTATCAGCTGCTGATCAGTCACCTTGGGTTATTGCTCATTGCCATTGTCATTATCAGCACCCTTTTATCTCATTTTGTGAAAGATATTGCCTATCAAAACAGAGTGAATGAAATGAGCTCCTATGGGAATGAAATCTTGCAAGATTATAAACGACTCTCTAAAAGCGAAATGACCTTTCGTCTGCGGCCATTTGAAGATATTCTTTCGACGAGGCAAATTCGTTTTTTCGTGTTTGATGAAAAAGGAGATATTCTGTCTCAGCAGCAAGTGATGCCGCCGCATGAAGTATTACTGACAAAGGATTTATGGGCCAAACTCTCAAAAGGAGAGCAAATCATTGTGAAGCGAAGTGATTCACGCCGCCTTGATCAAGAGGCATCACTTGTGGCGCTCCCTGTCATGGAGGATGGAAAGCTAAAGGGTGGAGTTGTCCTTATTGCCCCGATTCAAGGCGCTGAACAGCTCATCGCCCAAATGAATCGTTATCTGTATATCATCGTATTTGTGGCGCTGACGATCACCTTTATTCTCAGCCTGTTCCTGTCTAAATTTCATGTGAACCGCATCAAAAAGTTGAGAGAGGCGACTGAAAAGATTGCGCAAGGTGATTACAACATCAAGCTTGAAAACAAACACCTTGATGAAATTGGCACACTTGGTGAGGATTTTAATATGATGGCCAAGCGTCTTCAGCAATCAAGAGAGGAAATTGATCGGCTCGAAAAGCGCAGACGTCAATTCATCGCAGATGTGTCTCACGAATTGAAAACACCGCTGACCACCATTCGAGGACTGGTGGAATGGCTGAACACTGCGGATGTGTCAGCAGAAGAGAAAGAGAAATGCTATGCCTTAATCACTGATGAGACAAAACGTATGCTGCGCCTCGTCAATGAAAATATGGATTATGAGAAAATTAGATCGAATCAAATTACCCTTCAGAAATTTCATTATCCACTCATTGACACATTTGAAGTGATGAAAGAGCAGCTGAGCCGAATCGCCGAAGAGAAAAACAATCAGCTGATCGTGGACGTTGATCCCGAGCTAAAGGTTTATGCAGATTATGACAGGCTCATTCAAATACTTGTCAATATCACAAAGAACGCGATTCAATTCACAGAAGACGGCCGTATTTACTTAAGAGGAAAACAAGAAAATCAAGAGACGATCATCGAAGTGGAAGACACAGGCATTGGCATTGCGCCAGACGAAGTCAAACACATATGGGAACGTTTTTATAAAGCGGATATCTCAAGAACGAATACACCGTATGGAGAATACGGATTGGGCTTGTCTATCGTGAAGCAGCTTGTGGACCTGCATGAAGGGCATATTGATATGAAAAGTGAAAAAAACAATGGAACGACATTTACCATACGACTGCCGTTTCCAAAAGAAAAAGGCTAAAATGAAGTTCATCTTAGCCCTTTTTGGTGAATCACCACTTATTCATTTTTGGTAAACGTCAACCCAATATGAGCAAGTGCCTGCGGCAAGTCTTTCCGGATGGTGATGTCTTTAAACGATATATTGGATTGAATCGCACTTAAAGCAAGGTCTTGCTTAATACCTGTTAAAACTGCCGAAATTCCTAAAAGTCTCAGCGTTTGTGCGTAGCTGACCAAATATTGAATGCTTTGTTCATTCAGGCTTTTGGTTCCCGATACATCAATGACCAAATGAGAGAGCGACAGCCTGTAGCTTTCCTGTAAAATGGTTTCTAAAATATGCTGAGCACGTGTCTCTTCGATATCACCAAGCAGAGGAAGCACAGCAACACCGTCAACAACTGGTACGATCGGTACAGACAATTGCCGAATTTGCCGGTTGGCACGGTCTAGTTCGAGGACATAGCTTAATAATGAAGCCATCGTTTCAAACATATACACATGCTCTTCTGTGAACTGCTTCGGCCTCAAATCAAGTCCGCAAATCGTTCCGTAGTTCGTCCCATCTGTGAAATTAATGGGAACTCCAATAAACGAGCCGCCTTGAAGATTTTTCGTAACCTCTAAGTATTTAAAACGGTCATCCTTCGAAATGTCAGGAATCACAAGTGTATCCCGATGATCGACCACAAGCTTGCAAAATGTCTTTTCGTAAGGAAGTTCTTCTCCTTCTTCAAGAAGCTGCTCGTCATGATTTAGCACCTTTACAATTTGATTGGTGTTTTGATCATTTTTAGCAATAAACAGTGTATTCACATCAATGAATTGACTCATCATGTTTAAAATACTAGTAGAAGCATCATGAAAATTGCGAAACTGTTTTAATAGTTGTTGACGAGGCATTGTTTTAGGACTCCTTGTAGCTCCGATCATAGGCCGGAACGGATAGTTGATTTGTCTCTATCATACAAAATCAAACAAGAAATAGATACACTTTAATGCGCAAAAACACTCTGATCGTCGAGATGAAAAAAGACTGCCGATCCCAAGATCTGGCAGCCTTCTGATTAAAGAGAGACAGGGACAGTAGACATAGAGAAAAATTCCTCATACAAGGCTTGAACAGCTTCTTTTTCTTGAGCCGCTTTGACGCCAAACATCATGCTGACCTCTGAAGAGCCTTGATTGATCATTTCAATATTGACCTTCGCTTTTGACAGCGCCTTTGCCGCTCTTGCTGTTGTGCCAACATTATGACGCATCGCTTCTCCTACAACCATAATCAGCGAGAGATTTCGCTCTAAAACGACCTCATCTGCATCAAGCACGACCTTCAAGCGGTCTAGCAGCTCCTCTTCGATATGCTGCTCCTCCAGCTGATCCTGACGTAAAATAATGGTCATATCATCAATGCCAGAAGGAACATGCTCATACGTAAGCCCATACTCTTCTAGTGTTTGCAGCACCTTTCGTCCAAAACCGACTTCTCTGTTCATCAAATATTTACTAATGTAAATACTGCAAAATCCATTGTCTGAGGCGATTCCAACAACAGGTCCATTTGTATGGTCCCGCTGATTTACGATTTTTGTCCCTTTTGCCGACGGGTTGTTGGTGTTTTTAATCTGAACCGGAATGCCTGCACGGAAGGCAGGAATAAGTGCTTCATCATGGAACACAGAAAAACCAGCATAGGACAGCTCGCGCATTTCCCGGTATGTCAGCTCTGTAATCTCTTTCGGTTCATGAACAATCGTTGGATTGACGGCATAGACAGCATCGACATCTGTAAAGTTTTCATATACATCTGCCTTCAAACCGTTCGCCAAAATGGAGCCGGTAATATCGGAGCCGCTTCGCGAAAAGGTGACGATGTCTCCCGAGAGACTAAAGCCAAAAAAGCCAGGGAATATAATAATGCCAGAGCGCTCTCTTAATTTGTACAAATGATCATAAGACTCCGGCAGAACTTGTGCTTGGCCAGGCTCATCGCTCACAAACAAACCAGCTTCCTTTGGATTCACATAATGAGCTTCCACACCTTGGTGGCGGAAATAGGCGGCAATGAGCTTAGCGTTATTGTCTTCACCGCTTGCTTTAATGGCATCAAGATAGCACTCAGGGCGGGATGAATCAGCCTGTAATAATGTGTCTAAATCTTGCCTGATGGTATCGATAATGTCTTGACCTAATCCGAGTTCATCCGCTATTGAGGCATACCTCTCAATGACTGCTTCCTTTAAATCATGTGCTTCGCCTAAACGTAAATATTGTTCACCGCAGCTAATTAATAGATCGGTGACCTTTGTATCCGTTGAATGCCGTTTTCCTGGTGCGGAAACAACGACTGCTTTTCGAGCTGGATCTGCTGTTACAATGTCAAATACCTTTTGCAGCTGCTTGCCAGATGCAAGTGAACTGCCACCAAATTTAACGACCTTCAATGCATACATCTCCTATAGTAAAAATTTTCTCACAAATTGAATAGTTCCTATTATCAACTCTTTTCTTTAAATTATCAAGGTTTTTCTTCACTAGAAATACAAATGTGTTTACAGAGAGGACGATATTGTATGAGTATATGAAAAAAGAGCCGGCCATATGCCGAGCTCTTTTTCTTATGAAGAAGACGAGGAGGAAGATAGCTCCTGCTTCATCACTTTATTCTCACGTTTTTTTTCCTTTAAGAAAAAGGAGAGGACGAGACCAATGACGGCAATCAGACCAGAAATGAAGAATGACGTATTCATTCCATGAACGGCCGATTTTAATGGATTGGCCAATTCTGCATTTGCAGCAGAGCTGCTCATGATAGAGACAAGCACAGCCGTTCCAATGGAACCGCCTACTTGTCTCATCGTGTTATTCATCGCTGTCCCATGAGGGATCAAATGAGGCGGTAAAGAGTTAATACCTGCGGTTGTCAGCGGCATCATGATCATCCCAACCCCGATTAACCGAAGCGTGTAGGCGACTGTAATGAGGGCGATCGATGAATCAAGGGTGAGCAGCATAAATGGCAGGGTGGTAACGGTGAGTATCGTAAATCCGCCTAATGCCAGCCCTTTTCCGCCGACTTTATCAAAAATCCGTCCAATAATCGGTGACAGGAGTCCCATGAAGAGAGCACCTGGCAATAAGATAAGCCCTGTATCAAGTGCAGACAGCCCTCTGACATTCTGCGTATAAAGCGGCAGAATCGTCTCTGTCCCAATTAATAAAGCAAAGACAAGCATGCCGAGGAAGGTTGTTAAGCTAAAGATCGCAAATTTAAATACGCCAAACTCCAGCATCGGCCTTGTTAAGTTCGACTGGCGCAGGATAAAGAAGAACAAGCTCACGGCGCCGACAATCAGCGAAATGAGAACAGTCGCACTCGTCCATCCATACGTGCCGACACTAGAAAATCCGTAAAGCAGCCCTCCGAAACCGAACGACGACAAGATGACAGATAAGACATCAATACGTGTTTCTCTTTGCTGCGTCACATTTTTCATTAAGAAGAAAGCAAGAATGAGATCAATGATACCGATTGGCAGAACAATATAGAACAAGAACTTCCAGCTGAAGGAATCAACAATCCAGCCGCCAAGTGTTGGCCCAAGCGCAGGTGCGAACGAGATGACAAGTCCGACCATGCCCATTGCCTGCCCGCGTTTTTCTTTCGGGAAAATGGTTAAAAAGATCGTTTGCATCAGCGGCATTAAAATCCCTGCGCCTGCTGCCTGTACGATACGCGCTGCAAGTAACACCGGGAAATTCGTTGCAAATGAAGCAAGAATTGTACCGGCTGTAAAGATGCTAAGTGCCGTTAAAACTAAAGAACGGCTTGAAAATTTCTCAATGAGGAAAGCCGTAATGGGGATGAGAATCCCGTTTGTCAGCATAAAGGCTGTTGTAAGCCACTGTCCTTTGCTGACCTCAATATTGAAATCTTCCATGATATGCGGGATCGCTGGAATGAGAAGCGTTTGGTTTAAAATCGCAACGAATGCCCCAACGAGGAAAATCCCAACAATCACAGATCGATTATACGATGTAGTTGATTGGTTCATGTTATCCCTTCTTTATCTATAAAATGATGTTTTTCAGCTGTGACACGTTTTGTGATAAAACGCTGTTTTTGCCTAAATAATCGAGCAGTGAGCTGACTAAAAAGGTTCTCGGTTCATCCTTTGATAATTCTTGTTTGAGCAGCTCATAAGCAGAGAGGAGATCGTCTTTTTCTTCTCCGTTTGACAGTGCGTGAAGCTCATGTTTGATCTTCGTTAAGTACGAGATGACAAGTTTTTCTTCATCATATCCGTCCTGTGAGGAAAACAAATAAGAGTCCATGAGCTGATCTGTTAACACAGGCTCAATTGAGCAAGGCTTTTTCGATACACGGTCCATCACACCGATAATCATCTCAGCAGCATTTTCTAATTTGATGTTCTTGTGCTCAATCGCCAGCATTAAGATGAATTCTCTCATTAATCCATTGAGAACAATCACGAGATCCCAGACATAAGGAGCGACAGATTCACCATAGGTGCTCAAAATAATGTCCCTGTGCCGCTGCATGATAATGGAGCGTGTCTCGCGTAAGTGTTTAATGACAATAGGCGAATGCTGAGAAAAAGCTTCAAAGGACAGCATGTTCAAAAATTTATGATTCTCTTTAAACTCTTCAAGCTCAAGCTTGATCTTCTTTGTGAATTTTTCCTTTTTGGACAACGTTGTTTCTGAATGAATGATCTGAGAAATCTCTCTCATTTTGCACTGATTGTATTTAATCAGTTCTAGTAGAAGAGCTTCCTTTGAATCAAACAGTTTATAAATAGACGCTTTTGATATTTTACAGGCATCGGCAATTGACTGCATGGAGACACTCATATAGCCTTTTTGAGAAAATAATTTCTTTGAAACCCGCAAAATCTCTTCTTGCTTTTCGTTCATCTTCATAAGTCCTTTCCGAATCGGCAAAACCATATGGTCACAATGGAAACCGAGTGGTCACTTTTGCTATGATAACAAAACCAATGACCCATGACAAGAAAATGAACTTAAAAAAATACCCGTCTGCATGACAGGTATTTTATCCTTCCGCATGTGCGGTATATATTTTTGTTTTGCCGTGAAGTTCGACGACCAACATGTCTTCTCTCTCTTTCACAGAGTAAATAGCGGTCCCTTTTTGCAGCCTAGAAGCTGTACCATGTTCAAAATTTTTGACGGCTGTTTTCTGAATGACACCTACTTGCTGATGTTTTGTGACGTGTAAGGATGTCGTCCAATCTACATTTGTTTCATAGACCGTTCCTTCCCATTGAAATAAATCTGCCTGCTGATCCATAGCTAATAACTCTTCCGCACTAGGTGGTTTTGACTAAGAATATTGGAGGGACTGGCAGGCACATAGGAAGATCGCGAAAATCATCATCAATAAACTCATCCATATATTATGTTCAAAATGGGTTCCTTCCCTTCAGACAGTCTCATGAATAATAGACGTTTGTGAAGTCATATCGTTACTTGACTAGTCAGCTCCAGGTGAATGAGATTGTATGTTGGCACAAAATACGATACATTTATTGTATGACGAATCCAAGCCATCCAAACAAAGAAGATATGAGACTGATTTCTGTGCTGCACGCATTGGCTGATCCAATCCGGTTAGAAATTGTCCGCTGCTTAGCGGAAGCGGGGGAGAGGACATGCGGCACGTATGAGATGAATATTGCCAAATCCACGCTTTCCCATCACTTCAAAGTGCTGAGGGAGGCAGGCGTCGTGAAAGTGAGAATTGACGGGAAGCACCGTTACTATTCTTTAAGAAAAGAAGACATCGAGACCGCTTTTCCTGGACTCATGTCATCGATTCTAGCTATAGATAAAGAACGGTGGTAAGCCAGCTGTCTATGAAGAGCAGCTGGCTGTTTTATTTCCCAAAAATGGCGTCATACAGCCGTTTCACTGCCGGCTGAATATCCTCTTGCTTCATATGTGAGAAGCCGAGGACGAGCGGAACAAAGCCTGGCTGATGCCCCGGCAATTGCTCATCAAGGGTAAAACGATCCATTCCGTACATTTTCAGCTTTCTTTCTTTCGCTCGCTGTAAAATCTCATGCTGCGTTCGATTTGAGCGGAACTCTGCAATAAAATGAAGACCGGCATTTTCTCCAATAATCCGCACATTGTCAGCAAAAACCGTATTGAGCTCTTCAATGAGCTGCTTCCGTTTTTCCTCATATAAACCATTCATTCTTTTAATATGCCGTTGATACGCCCCATCTTTTATAAAATGAAGAAGGGTGTATTGTGTAAAAAGATTAGCTGTTTGAATGAAAAAATGCTGTTCCTCCTTATAGCGTCTCAATAAATGCTGAGGCAGCACCATATAGCTTAGCCGCAAGCCGGGCAGCAATGATTTTGAAAAGGTGCCCATATAAATGACTTTGTCATATCGGTCAAGACTTTGCAGCGCCGGAATGCTGTCTGTGCCATATTTAAATTCACTGTCATAATCATCCTCAATGATATAACGATCTGGCTGATCGGCTGCCCAGTTTAACAGCTGAATACGCCGGGAAATCGGCATAATCACCCCTGTTGGAAATTGATGTGAAGGGGTAATGATCAACACATTTGGCTGTTTCTTATGAATGTCGCTCATCCGCACACCTTTTTGGTCAATGCCAATCGTTTCAATTTGGTGATGATTGTTTTTCAGCATTTGATAGAGCCGGCGGTAGCCAGGGTTTTCTAACCCATATATTTGATCGGCCGGAAGAATGCTTGATAACGAATGGATCAGTGACTGGGTGCCTGCACTTAAAATGAGCTGTTCTGGATAGCATTTGACCCCTCGTGCAAGTCCGATCAATCGGGCAATCGTTTCCCGCAGTTCATACACACCTTGTGGATGCGGAAGCTCACCGAAGGCTTCTTGGTGGAGATGGATCGCCTTTTGTTCACTTTTCAGCCAGCTTTTAAATGGAAAGTTCGCTGTATCGACGGAGATATGTGAAAAGGAATACCAGTCGTCTCGGGCAATCGGTTCTTCCTTTAAATCTACAGGAAGAGAAGAGGGTTTCAGCTGACCAGATTCATGAAATGTTTCTAGTGATTCCACGAAAAAACCTTTGCGTTCAACCGAATATAAATATCCCTCAGCAAGCAGCTGCTGATAGGCGCCATTCACTGAATTAACGCTGACGTTTAATGTATCGGCTAACTCTCGTTTAGATGGTAATTGATCATGCGGCTGCAGGTTGCGATTTAAGATTTCTTCTTTAATTTTCATATAAATTTGATGATAAATATATCCGTTTTGTCCTGTTTGGTCTAGTTGAATTGTCAGCATCTCACCATTCCATCCTCTCTGGTACCATGAAAAAAATGATATTGGTACTTTCTATCATACCAAAAAATATTCAGAATAATAAAAAAGGATATAAAGGGGATGGATGACAATGAGTCAAACGACAACAAACCGTTTTTCAACCGAAGAATGGCAGGGGAAAAGAGATCAATACGTCGCAAGAGGCGTGAGTAATGGCAACCGTCATCTTGCAGCGAAGGGGAAAGGAGCCGAGCTGTTCGATATTGATGGGAAACGATTTATCGATTTTGCAGGCGCCATTGGCACATTAAACGTAGGACATTCACATCCAAAGGTTGTGGAAGCGGTCAAAGCACAGGCAGAGAGCCTGATTCACCCAGGATTCAACGTGATGATGTACGAATCGTATATCGAATTGGCAGAGAAGCTGTGCCATCTCACACCAGGGGATCATGATAAGAAAGCCATTTTTCTTAATTCAGGTGCAGAAGCTGTTGAAAATGCGGTGAAAATTGCACGTAAATATACGAAAAGACAGGCCGTTGTGTCGTTTACAAGAGGTTTTCATGGCAGAACGAATATGACAATGAGCATGACGAGCAAGGTCAAGCCATATAAATTTGGCTTTGGGCCATTTGCGTCAGAGGTGTATCAAGCACCATACCCGTATTACTATCAAAAGCCAGAAGGATTAAGCGATGCTGCTTACGACGAGTACATCATTGACCAATTCAATCAATTCTTCGTCGCAGCCGTTGCACCTGAAACTGTTGCTTGTGTGGTCATGGAGCCAGTCCAAGGGGAGGGCGGATTCATTGTGCCATCGAAGCGTTTCGTTCAGCATGTCGCTTCCTTCTGTCAGCAGCACGGGATTGTCTTTGTTGCAGATGAAATCCAAACTGGTTTTGCGAGAACAGGGAAATACTTTGCGATTGAGCACTTTGATGTGGTACCGGACTTAATCACTGTGTCAAAATCTCTTGCAGCTGGCTTACCGCTGAGCGGAGTCGTTGGCAGAAAAGAAATGCTTGATGCGGCAGATCCAGGGGAGCTTGGGGGAACATATGCAGGAAGTCCGTTAGGCTGTGTAGCTGCACTGGCTGTCCTTGATATCATTGAAACAGAACAACTGAATCAACGATCTGAACATATTGGGCAAGTCATTGAGGACAAAGCAAATGAATGGAGACAGGCGTATCCATTCATTGGGGAAGTCCGCCGGTTAGGGGCAATGGCGGCAATTGAAATTGTGGAAGATCAAACAACGCGTACACCGGATAAGAAAACAGCCGCAGCGATTGCAGCATATGCAAATGAGCACGGGCTGCTTCTTTTAACGGCAGGGATTAATGGGAATATCATTCGCTTCTTAACACCACTTGTCATCACAGATGAGCTGCTTCACGAAGGACTAGGGATTATCGAGGACGCCTTCAAAGCACGCTAAACAACAAAGGGGGATGGTTGTATGCAAAAACAACAAATGGCAAAAACGATGTCGCAGTCTGACGTGCTATTTTTGTCCATTGGTGCAATGCTTGGCTGGGGCTGGGTTGTACTTTCGGGAGATTGGATTTTAACAGCTGGATTTTTAGGCAGTGTGATTGCTTTCGTTATAGGCGGTATTCTCGTCATCTTTATCGGACTTACGTATGCTGAGCTTTCGTCTGCGATTCCAGAGACAGGCGGAGGGCTCGTTTTTGTCCAGCGGGCATTTGGGATGAAAGCAGCGTTCGTCTCAGCATGGGGCGTATTATTTGGTTATGTGTCTGTGATTACGTTTGAAGCAGTCGCCTTGCCGACTGTCATTGATTATGTGATTCCAACACAGCATGCTGGCTTCTTATGGAATATAGGAGGATGGGACGTTTATTTCACATGGGTATTGATTGGATCTGGCGGGGCATTGTTTTTAACAGCGCTGAATTACATTGGAGCGAAGCCTGCTGCCATTTTTCAGTCCGTGTTCACAGTGGCGATTATTCTGACAGGTTTTCTCCTTTTAGGCGGCGCAACATTTAATGGAGATTTTGCAAACCTTGAGCCGATGTTTCAAGGCGGGGTTGGGGGGCTTATGGCGGTGTTAGTCATGATTCCCTTTTTATTCGTTGGGTTTGATGTCATTCCGCAAGTAGCGGCAGAGATTAACGCACCAAAAAAAATCATTGGGAGAATCTTGATTATCTCCATCGTGAGCGCAGTCGTTTTTTATCTGCTTATTGTCTTTGGGGTAGCTGCTGGAATGTCAAAAGGACAGCTTGAAGCTTCCTCATTAGCGACAGCAGATGCGATGGTACAGCTTCTCGGTCATCAAGCGTTTGGAACAGTGCTTGTCATTGGAGGGGTAGCAGGAATTGTGACGAGCTGGAATGCTTTTATTATCGGTGCAAGCCGTATTCTATATGCTATGGCGGAAAGAGGTATGATTTCCAAATGGTTTGCGTATATTCATCCAAAGTATAAAACACCGACAAATGCCATTTTATTTCTTGGAGCTTTAGCTTTTTTTGCTCCATTACTAGGGCGTCCTGCCCTCGTATGGATTGTCAATGCAGGCGGTGTCGGAATCATCGTCGGGTACTTAATCGTGTCCATTGCCTTTATGAGACTTCGCAAAACAGAACCTGAGCTGGAGCGTCCATACAGCATTAAATATTGGCGGACGACAGGTGTTTTAGCCATCGGACTGAGTCTTCTTTTCCTTTCATTTTACTTTCCAGGAATGCCGGCTTCCTTATCGTGGCCAGCTGAATGGATATTGCTTTTAGGTTGGGTACTCATTGGGTATATACTATATGTAATGAATCCAAGAACGAAGGAGACGGTAGAGCATGACAAACGAACTCAGAGTATATAATCCTGCAACAGGAGAAGAAATTGCTTCAGTTGCTCAGCATACAAAAGAACAGATCGAAGATGCAATTTCCCGTTCACACAAAGCATTCAAATCATGGGCAAAAACGTCAGCGCATGAACGTGCCAATATCATTCGCAAATGGTTTGATCTGATGATTGAGCATAAAGAAAGGCTTGCGAAAATCATCACAGAAGAAAACGGAAAGCCGTATCAAGAAGCATTAGGAGAAATCGTCTATGCGGCTGGTTATATTGAATGGTACGCAGAAGAAGCAAAGCGAATCTACGGCAGAACCATCCCGTCACATACGACGAACAAACGCCTTTTCGTCACAAAACAGCCAGTTGGTCCTGTTGCTGCCATTACTCCGTGGAATTTCCCTGCGGCGATGATTACGAGAAAGGCAGCTCCTGCGCTTGCAGCAGGCTGTACGTTTATTGTAAAACCTGCTGAAGACACACCGCTGACAGCCATTGAACTAGTAAAATTAGGTCATGAAGCCGGCATTCCAGAGGATGCACTGCAATGGGTTGTGGGAGATGGCAAAGAAGTGGGTGAAATCTTCACAGATAGTCCATTGATTCGAAAAATCACGTTTACAGGCTCAACGCCCGTCGGAAAGCATTTGATCAAAAACAGTGCCAGCACAGTCAAACACGTATCAATGGAGCTTGGCGGTCATGCTCCGCTCATCGTAGACAAGGATGCGAATCTTGAACTAGCTGTCAAACAGGCAGTGGCATCTAAGTTCCGGAATGCAGGACAAACCTGTGTCTGTGCCAACCGCTTAATTGTGCATGAAGATATTCATGAAGCATTTGCGCAAAGCTTCAGCAAAGAAGTAGAAAAGCTGAAAGTAGGTAATGGCTTTGAAGAAGGCATATCTATTGGACCAATTATCAACAAGCGCGGCTTTGATAAAATTGTCGGTCAAATTCAAGATGCAGTGGATAAAGGGGCGAAAGTTCTTGTCGGCGGCGATACGCATTTCGACGATGACAAATCATATTATTTTGTCCAGCCAACGGTTCTTACACATGTGGATCCTTCGATGAACATCATGCATGAAGAGACATTTGGTCCAGTGGCACCAATTACGACATTCAAAACGTTAGACGAGGCAATTGAATTAGCCAACGATACACCTTTTGGCCTTGCAGCTTATTTCTTTACAGAAAATTATCGGAACGGACTCTACATTTCAGAACATCTCGATTATGGGATTATTGGCTGGAATGATGGCGGTCCATCGGCTGTCCAAGCACCTTTTGGCGGTATGAAAGAGAGCGGAATTGGCCGAGAAGGCGGCATCGAAGGGATCGAACCTTATTTAGAAACAAAATATGTATCCATTGGTTTAGACGAATAAACGTGAAAAAGACTGTCAGAGGGATCTCGGCAGTCTTTTTTATGTTAAACAGCCGGCGGAAAAAGCTGATCCACCGTTTCTTTCGTTTCTTTCAAAATTTCATGTATGTAATCTGCAGATGCCTGCTCCATGCTGCTGAACAAAAGCCGTTCGACAG
Organism: Bacillus sp. FSL M7-0003; assembly: GCF_038628485.1. Taxonomy (NCBI): domain Bacteria; kingdom Bacillati; phylum Bacillota; class Bacilli; order Caryophanales; family Bacillaceae; genus Bacillus; species Bacillus sp. FSL M7-0003. Next base: position 476,127 of record NZ_CP152024.1, read on the forward strand.
GCTGAACGCCAATAAAATTGAAGACTTCAGTATCGGTTGTCATGTGATGAGAGGAGCTGAAGACTTTATTGGAATCAAGAAAAGTCCTCGGTGCATCATGCGTGTTGATAATGACACCTTTTTTGTGTCGAAGCAGATTTTCAATCTCTCCATCCTCACTGATCTGATAAGCAAAACCTTCAGAAAACACGCGCTCTACATATCCTTTTAGCATGGCCGGCAAGCCTGTCCACCATATTGGAAAAATAAACGTCAGCACATCCGCTTGCTGAATCAGTGTCTGCTCTCTTTGAATGGCAATCGGGACATCACCGCATTTGATGGCAGCCTTTTCTGCAATGGTGAGCTCTGGCGGAAAACCTAGGGCATAGACATCACGAACAGTCACTTTATGACCATTGTTCAATAGAGTGCTCACAACAAGATCTAATAAGGTTTGATTTAAGCTTTGCTGGGGATGAGCAAATATAATTACATGGTTCATCTCATAGCCTCCTATGTGGTCATCTGTCTCATTATGTCACGCGGCTTTATCCTATTCAATCCTATATTGGTAATAACAAGTTGGGAAAATGGAAAATAATTGATTTCTAATAAAAGTAAACAGTCTGTGGTGCAAGAAAAAGCGATCGTTTCTGAGAAAACGATCGCTCATACAGCTTTTATTTCTTTCTAAAAGCAAGTCCAAGTGCAATCAGTGCCACGACTAGAGCAGCAATGGACAGACCAAGGACAAGTGGTGAGGAAGAAGCAGAGGCTGTTTCAGAGGCCTTTTCTTCTTTTGGTTTTTCCTGGCCATGTGAATCCGTTACAGTATTAGATGCCACAATGTTTGTGATGGAATGAGGTTTATCAGCATCTTTATCGCCAGTCCATTCAACGACTGTTCCATCTTTATAATATTGATACGCATCCCAAGCAGCTTCACCTGCTTTTTCAGGGTTTTTCGCTACAAAAACGAATTGTTGGAATTGTCCAGCAAGCACACCTTTACCTGTTGCTTCCCAAGTCACTCTTGTTACCTTGCCATCTTTCTCTTCAGTTGACGTTTTCCAGCCAGGTACTGGCTCATATTGCTGGAATTCTACGCCTTTAGGTATTGACAAGACAACCTTTGTCGTCGGGCTGTCACTCTCAGAAGGAACCTTTAATGTATAGGTCTCCCAAGCATTTGTCGCAGATGTATCAGGCTTGACTGTTACGTGCGCACTCACAGGAATTGCTAATAAAAATGAAGCGAGAAGCATTGGTAATAAAGCTTTAACGTATTTTTTCATATGTGATGAACTCCTTTTAGTTTCTTCTAATAAATGTGGTATCGATATTCTTAAAAGAACCAGTTAACGCATGGATTTCAATTTTCCATGTGCCTTTTTCATTTAATAAGAGATTTTCAGCAGAGAAATGACCATTTTTTAATCGTTTCAGCTGAAATTCACTCGGTGTCTCATCACCGAATAAAGCCACCTTATGGATCTTGGCTGTTACAGATTGAATATCAGTGATCGTTTCGCCATTCTTCTTTGTAAATGCCACTTCGAATGAGTTTTTCCCCGGGGCATTCGGAGTAATGCTCAAGGACACAATATCACGATGCTCGACCTGATTTGCACCAAAGAAGGGCTCAGGTGCAGGCGGAGGAGGGCTCGGAATATTGGTAAAGACAGCTGTTAATAACAAAATGGCGATCCCGATCATCCATTCGGCTCGTAAGGAAATGCTGCGTTTCTGCTTCTTTTCCCATCTCAGCATCAAGTAATGCATAAGCCCAAGAAGGCCCATGATGATAAATAAACCAAGCTTGATTAAAAAGGTGCGTCCGTATGCTGATTGGAAAAGAGCGTCAAACGATTGCAAAATAAAGATGGCATTCACAAATCCTGAAAACACAATGAGTCCAACAGAGAGCAGTGCCCAAGGATGAAATGCTGCTAGCGTACTCCGAATGAGCGGCTGATCTTCATTTGGCAGTTTCTTCATTAATAGAAGGACAATGGCTGTTAAACCACCGACCCAAATCGAAGCAGAGACGAGATGGATGAAATCAAGTGATGTTGTGAGTATTCTATTGTCTGTTGCGGCTGGATGTCCGATTTGTGCCTTCAGCCAAAGGAGCACTGTGAAGAGGAGCAGTGGAAACAGCCAAACCCGGAAAGAAGAGAAATCCCCTTTTCTCACCGCCACAATCGTCCAGATGGTGAGAAGAACAAATGACGCCATAAGCATCATCCACAGACTACCGCCAGAAGTGGACGCAATCGTTTCTTGTAAAAGCGAAGGCTGAAATGCCCCCCAAAAGGACACATCTGCCGCTGATTTTGTCTGAATCGGCAGCTGGAACACAAGTGCTCCGCCCATCATCATCAATGACACGGTCAAAAGCCGCTTCATTCGTTTCGCCAATGCAGGTGAAATCGCAGTCTTAAACCAAAGCAGTCCAAACAAAATGGTCCCAAGGAATAAGCTGAATGACGTATAAAGAAAGGCTTTATCAATAGTTGAGGCCACATCAATGGATTCATTCGTTTGACCTTGCTCTAATTGGTCAAAACCGCCATCCGCTTTTCCAATACTAAACGGAATCATGCCTGAGACAGAGTGTCCGTCCGCTGATACCGCATTCCACTGGATGGTGTAAATTCCTTTTGGTAAATTCTTTTTCAAAGCCGCTTCCATGATCTTTTGATCTTTAATGACCGTATCTCCTTTATCCACACGATCACCTTTTGCATTTAGCACCTTAATGGCATGAAATCCGCTTTCAATCCCTTCACTAAATGTGATCGAGACTGAAGGAGGCTGCTGATCCAGTTCTTCATTTGCCGCTGGGTTTGAGCTCACGACGTATGCGTGAGCAAATGCTTCCTTTGGAATGAAAAAAGCGAACATGACCATAAGAAGCAGAAGCCACTTACTATTTTTAAACAAGGTGAATAACCGCCTTTCTACCTATGAAAATGTCTCATGTATCAGAAAGAAAGCGGCAGTAAACTGTGAGTCACAGAAAAAACCGCTCTTCCTATTGTACCGCCCTCTCTAAAAGGTAAACGAAACAAACAGCAAGATGGTTCACTTTTTCTGTGTCATGTCTGCGCAGACATTTCTTAATTGAATAGGTTTGATCAATTATAAGCCTATTCGATTTAAGAAGAGGAAACAAGAAGAGACCATTTGAAAGTTGTGAAATTCCCATGAATTTTGCTTCAAAACAACGGCAGATCAACCTTTTCTCCCCTTTTGTATTGGGATCTGAAGGTGATGTCACATCATTTTTCAATTTTGTCACACACTATGTGACAAAGTGACATTTAGTTTCAATTGAAGAGAAAGTGAAAGCGTTTTACGATAGGCATAAGGGCTTCACTGAATCTTGTTCTTATATCTTTTGACCTATAAAGCCCTAAATAAAGGGAGAGAAGAAAGGAGTTTTCATAGATGCAGGAAAAAAGCGGATTTCGCGTAAAAGTACAGCGCTTCGGAAGCTATTTAAGCGGTATGATCATGCCGAATATTGGAGCGTTTATCGCTTGGGGACTCATCACAGCATTGTTCATTCCAAGTGGTTATTTTCCAAATGAACAATTAAATACACTTGTTGGACCAATGATCAACTACTTGCTGCCGCTCTTAATCGGTTACACAGGCGGGAAGCTCGTATATGACCATCGAGGCGGGGTACTCGGTGCAACCGCTACGATTGGGGTTATTGTCGGTTCGGACATCCCAATGTTTCTAGGCGCAATGATCATGGGGCCGCTTGGCGGTTATCTCATTAAGAAAATCGACCAGCTGTTCAAAGACCGAATCAGATCAGGCTTTGAAATGCTGATTAATAACTTTAGTGCAGGTATTCTAGGTGCCATTTTAGTCGCCATTGCTTTCTACGCCATCGGTCCAGTGGTACTAGGCCTGAATAAAGCCCTTGCGGCAGGTGTAGATATCATTGTCAATGCACATTTACTTCCGCTGGCAAGTATCTTCATTGAACCAGCGAAAGTATTGTTCTTAAACAATGCCATTAACCAAGGGATTTTAGGTCCATTAGGAGTAGAGCAAGCGGCGAAGACAGGCCAGTCCGTTCTGTTCTTGCTTGAAACAAACCCAGGGCCAGGTCTCGGTGTTCTTCTAGCTTACATGTTCTTTGGAAGAGGGACGGCAAAGCAGTCTGCACCGGGTGCGATTGTCATTCAATTTTTAGGGGGAATCCATGAGATTTACTTCCCATACATCTTAATGAAGCCAAAGCTCATTTTGGCGGTTATTGCTGGGGGAGCAAGCGGCGTTCTGACCTTTACACTGTTAAATGCAGGCTTAAAGGCTGTGCCGTCACCAGGAAGTATCATCGCTCTTATGCTCATGTCACCAAAAGGCGGCCATCTAGCCGTTCTAGCAGGTGTTGTCGTGGCAGCGGTCGTATCGTTCCTTGTCGCTTCTGTCATTTTAAAAGCATCTAAAGCAGTGGACGAAGACTTAACAGCAGCAACTGAAAAAATGCAAGACATGAAAGGCAAGAAAAGTGCAGCAGCAGCTGCTCTTACAGCACAAAAAGAAGGCGCTGAAGCAAGCGAGCAAGCAGCATCTCCAGATGAAATCAATCCAGATAACGTGAACAAAATCATCTTTGCCTGTGATGCAGGAATGGGCTCAAGTGCGATGGGCGCATCCGTCTTAAAGAATAAAGTCAAAAAGGCAGAGCTTGATATTGATGTGACAAATACATCCATCAGCAACATCCCAGATGATGCCGATGTGGTCTTTACTCATAAAGATTTAACAGATAGAGCCAAGGCAAAACTGCCAGGAGCTGTCCATATCTCAGTTGATAATTTCTTAAACAGCCCGAAATACGATGAGCTGATTGAGAAATTGAAAAAATAACATGACGAAACGGGTTGAGTCCAATTTTTCCTAATTGAACTCCCCGTTTTGGTTGTTTTCTGATTTTCTATTCTAAAAAAGGTGTGTGATCTTTCATGAAACAAGTACTTTCAAAAGACAATATTTTTCTAAACGAACAAGCGGGATCTAAAGAAGAAGCCATTAAAAAAGCAGGCGAAGTCTTAGTGGCAAACGGTTATGTCACAAGTGATTATGTGGACAAAATGTTTGAAAGAGAAAACATTTCTTCTACATTTATGGGCAATGGAATTGCCATTCCTCATGGAACAGAGGATGCGAAAGCGGCTGTACTTCATTCAGGAATTTCCATTATCCAAATTCCAGATGGCGTTGAATATGGCGAGGGGAATATTGCTAAAGTTGTATTTGGTATCGCTGGTAAAAACAATGAACATCTCGATATTCTTTCCCAAATTGCGATTGTCTGTTCAGAGGAAGAAAACGTAGAGCGTATCATTCATGCAAAGGATCAGGATGAACTGATTGCCATCTTTAACGAGGTGAACTAACATGAAGGCACTTCATTTTGGAGCAGGAAATATTGGCAGAGGGTTTATCGGATCTTTGTTAAAAGCATCAGGCTTTGAGCTCGTTTTTACCGATGTAAATGAAGCGGTGATCAACGAGCTGAATGAAAAAGGAGAATACACGGTTGAACTCGCAGCACCAGGGCAGCAGCAAGAAGTGGTTGGTCCTGTGTCAGCCATCAATTCCGCAAAAGATCCAGCCGCTTTAAGAGAGGCAGTTGCAACAGCTGATCTCATTACAACAGCTGTTGGACCAGCTGTTTTGAACATTATTGCTTCATCGATTGCTGAAGGTTTAAAACAAAAAAAATCTGATCATATCATCAACATTGTGGCATGTGAAAATATGATTGGCGGCAGCTCTCATTTAAAGGAAGCTGTTTTCTCTCATTTAACAGCTGATGAACAAGAAGCGCTGTCACACACAGTTGGTTTTCCAAACGCTGCGGTTGACCGCATTGTCCCCATTCAGCACCATGAGGACATTTTGAAAGTATCAGTCGAGCCATTTTTCGAGTGGGTCATTGATGAGACAGGCTTTATTGGAGACGTTCCTCAGATCGATGGAGCAACCTTTGTACAAGATTTGACGCCTTATATTGAGCGTAAGCTCTTTACTGTCAACACAGGACATGCACTAGCTGCTTATGTCGGGTACGAAAAAGGCGTGCAAACGATTAAAGAAGCTGTCGATACACCAGAGATTCGTCAAGTGGTCGAAGGTGCACTTCACGAAACGGGCAGTTATTTAATCGACACATATGGTTTTCAAAAAGAAGAACATGATGCGTATATCCAAAAAATCATCAAACGATTTGAAAATGCCTTTATCTCTGATGAAGTCACGCGCGTCGCACGTTCCCCGCTTAGAAAGCTTGGAGCAAATGACCGTTTAATCGGTCCAGCGAAAAAAATCAAACAGCCACAGTATTTAATTAAAGGTATTGTGGCAGCTTTGTCTTATGACTTTACTGAAGACGAAGAAGCTGTTCGTCTGCAGGCATTACGAAAAGAAAAAGGCATTGAAGGTGTGCTGGAAGAGGTATGTGGACTCTCGCCAGCAGACGATCTTTATCAAGCCATTCTTAAAGAAACAGCCCATTAATCAGAAAATCCCTTTCCAACGTGAGAAAGGGATTTTTTCTATGACTTTTTTAATACTTTTCCCTGCTTGACGATATATAAAGTAAGGGGGAATTTGTACATGAAAAAGAAAGCGTTTGCGTCAAGAAGTGTCTTTTTTCAATTAATGTCTGCCATTATCGTGATCACGATTTTAACGGGCGGACTTGTTGGAACAACGGGGTATTTGTTAGCGAAACATGTATTAATTGATGCAGGGAAAGCAGATTTAAAGCACATCGTCAGCGGAGCGATGGCCACACTTGAACAGTTGAATGACCGTGTGGAGAAAAAAGAACTGACGCTTGAGCAGGCGCAAGAACAAGCCCGGCTTTACTTGAGCGGACCCAAAAATGAAAACGGGAAGGGATACCAATCTCAAAAATCAGATTTTATCTATAAAAATAAAGGCTATCTGATCGCATATGGCTCTGACTATTCTACCCAGGTTCATCCGGTCAACGACATTGGCGTCATTCCAGATAACACGACCAATCGTGAAAAAATGGTCGCTGGCGCTAATGCAAAAGGTGAGGATGCACACTATGTGACCTATATGGATAAGGACGATGCAACCGGCGAAGAAAAAGAAAAGCTCGCCTATATGAGCCAGTTTACGCCGTGGAATTGGAGTGTAGGTATCGCTGTCTTCCAGGACGAATTTTATAAAGAATTAGAGCAGATGAAGCTCTATATTATTCTCATTACAGCAGGTGTCGCCCTTCTGAGTCTAGGCGTCTTTTATTTAGCTGCCCGAGGAAAAGTCAGACTGCTGAAGCAAGTCACTTCTGCTTCAAAGGAAATTGCGGCGGGGAATATTGAACGCACGAACTTAAAGGAAACAACGGATGAAATCGGCCAGCTGGCAAAAGGCTTTAACCATATGTCAGGAGAGCTCAGAACACTGGTGAGCGGTTTACAGGAAACGAGCAGTCAGCTTGTTGAATCAGCGACAGATTTATCGGCGATATCTGAAGAAACCTCAGCCAGCAGTGAAGAAATTGGACGAGCCATCGGAGACATTTCGACTGGAACACTTCATCAAGCATCCGATCTTGAAGTAGCCAATCAACAAATGACCCAGTTTAATCAATCTATTGAGAATGTTAAAGAACAGAGTGATCAAATTAAACGGATTTCCGACCAATCGAGTCAATCATCGCAGCAGGGCCAGCAAATCGTACAGCAATTAAAACAATCGAATGAACAATCGATTCAGGCGTCTCAAGGCATTAGAGCAGGAATCGAGCAGTTAAGTACAAAAGTACAGGATATTTCTCAAATCACAGATACGATTGAAAGCATTTCAAATGAGACGAATTTACTGGCACTGAATGCAAGTATTGAGGCAGCTCGTGCAGGAGAGCACGGCAAAGGCTTCTCAGTTGTGGCGAGTGAAGTGCGGAATTTAGCTGAGCAGACAAAACAATCAGCCGTTCAAATTCAGCAAATGATCCAAGGCATTAAAGAAGAAACGACAACAACAGCTGGTATCATGTCTAACACAATGGATCGTTTTGCCGAGCTGGATGAAGCGGTGCATGCAACAGAACATGAATTCAATGCCATCTCTACATTGATTTCACAAACCATCGTTGAAACAAACGCGATGGCAAAAGAGCTGAATACACTGCTGGAGCAAAACGACCTCATCACTAAAGCCATGCACGGCGCAGCACATGTTTCTCAAGAAAATGCTGCGGCGATCGAAGAAATCACTGCGTCTACAGACGAACAAGTGACAGCCATCTCTAATGTGGCTAAAGCAGCAGAAAGGCTCAATGAACTAAGCATGCGATTGAATCAGGACATTGCACGTTATCGTCTATAAATCATTTTGACGATGTATCACTTGTCAGATACGATGAAGTTAATCAAAACCTTGCTCACGCAAACAAAAGGAGTGTTCCGGTCATGAAAAAGAAGATATTGATGTTCTTACCTTGTGGCTATGGATACTCATTTTGGTTTTATTTTTCACTAATACAAAAAGCTATCCATAATAAAGGATAGCTTTTTTAAGGATACGAATATAAATCGCTTATGGAAATATATTAAATAAATTTCCCTTGACTTGGTGTTCACTCCAAGTAGTAATCTGTGTTTACTATCGGAAACACAGAAAGGAAGAATAAAATGAACGAACAAAATAAAGTAGTATTGATTACAGGAGCCAACTCTGGGATTGGATTGGAGCTGACGAAAAAGATTCTATCTCAAGGATGGGAAGTAATTGCTGTAATTCGTTCTGATTTTCCAAATGATCAACCAATAATTATTGATGCTCTTAAAAAGAAGCTATTAAGAGTATATAAAGCTGATTTAGCCGAATTCTCCAGCCTTAGAAACGTACTTAGCCAGATTAAGAAAAGCGAGACCAAAATTGACTTGATTTTTAACAATGCAGGAGTCAGTTTTGCTGAATACAAATATTCCAAACAAGGGCGTGAAATTCATTTTGAAGTTAATACATTAGTGCCTTATATCGTTACAATGGAACTTAAAGAACTGTTACTACATGGGCAGGAGAAAACGATCATCAATACGTCTTCCAATTCTTTATTATTTTTGAAGCAATTTGACTTAAATACAGTAATCGATCCTAAGACAATTCCATTTAAAAAGATTATAGGTCCATATGCGAACAGTAAATTAGCCCTTTCCCTGTGGACGAATGGAATTGCTCCGAAGCTATTGACCGAGGGAATAAAAATTCGCAGTGTCTGCCCAGGACCAAACAGGACGAAGTTGACCAAAGGAAAAAGAATGCCCAGTTATATTCTTCCCATAAGGAACCTTATTTTTTCTCCTCCAAGCAAAGGGGCATCTCGCTTATATGAAGCTGCTTTCAATTTCAACAACGAAATTACCGGGATTTTTGTAAACAAGGGCAAAGAAACTGCAATCAAATTCTCTGGTTATGAGGCACAAGTACTTAATCAACTGATTGATATTTACCAAAACGAGTTTCTCGTTTAGATTTTAATTAATCTATCTGTAAACAAAATTAGTAGGTGATGATTTGAATGCTTATTCTATCAAGCAAGCTTCCAAGAAAACCGGATTAACTGAAGATGCGATCCGCTATTATGAAAAAATCGGATTGCTTCCTTATGCAAAAAGAAAACGAAATGGACATCGAATATACGATGAAGAAGACATAGAGCTAATGGAACTGATCATTTGTCTGAAAAAAACAGGAATGTCATTAAATGAAATGAAAAATATTTTACAATATCCTGTAAAATATAAACTTAGTTCTGTTCCCGAATTAAAAAGAACCCTTTTAGAATATAAAGAAAAAGTGATGAATCAAATACACGATCTTCAACGTATTGTGGAGTTTATTGATTCTAAGCTAGAAAACGATGAGACCCTTTTTCGGCCTCAAAAAAATAAAGGTAACAAAAACGCTTAGTGTATGACTGGTATTTTACCTGTAGTTTAGGTATGAAGCTATCCCTTATGGGCTATTACTTAATATTTTGTTTAAATCAATAAGATGCTTCAATATAAGAGTATTTTAGTGTGAATTAGCACTTAAATGAAATGAAAAATAGCTCCTAAAGTGATCGACTGGGACCATCTATACCCTCAGTGGGATACGATCTTCAAAACAGCTTACCCATCAATGACGGTTGCTTATGTATCAGCTTTAGGATGGCCTGAGCTGAAAATTGAAATTGAACTATGGTGTGCGGAGATATGATTCAAAAAAAGAACAGTGGAAACTGTTCTTTTTTACTTGAGCCGCTTTGTAATCCACCCAGCAAAGAATGTAAAGACGGTATAGACGATGACCCAAATGAGAAAGGATTCATTCCCGTCAATATAAGTGAACATGAAGATCATGCTCGCTAACAGCACAATTAAAGTGGGCATCCAAACATTCTTCAAAAAGAGCGTGCCCAAAATGCCAATCAGCACAGAGAGAATAGGAAAGCCAAATACAATGAATAGAATAAAAACAGCCATATTGCGAACTCCTTTTAACAAGTGTTTACATCAAAACATAAAAGACTGACGCAGCCATGTGTGGAAGTGCAAAAATGATTACAAGAAAAGCCGTATCAAGACGCCACATGCGGTGTTCTTTTGTTTCAGAATGATAGGCTGTTCGTGTCTCTTCTCCACTTGTCCAAGCACCCATTAGCACCCCAGACATCACGACCCCAATAATTGAGATGCCGCCACTGACAAACCCAATCCATTCAAGGTGCTGCAACAGGATAGCGGCGCTGCAAATCACAATCATTGAGCAAACACCGGCGAAAAAAGCATGTTTTTTTCTCATTCTGGTTCACTCCCTTCAAAGACAATTAGGAGACCGCATCACATATTTCAATGAAATGACCATCAGGATCAGACACATAAGCGACTGTTTGACCCCATGGTTTTTTGGCAGGTTCTTTGATGATCGAAACCCCTTTTTTCTTCATTGATGCAATCGTTTGCTCCACATCATCCACAACAAAGCCAATCTCAAACGTGTGAGACGCTTGATTTGCTTCAGGGACAGGCAATCCGAGTGCTTCTTTGACATCCTGGCGTGAATTAATCGATAACGTCACGTCTCCAGTGTCAAACTCAACATAGGATTCAACCCTCAATTTTATTGGGAAACCAAGTACATGCTGATAGAAATGAATACTTGCCTCCACATCGTTTACATATAAAATGGTATATTTCATTTTCATGTGAAAAACTCCTTTCTTCATATACGTGTCAAAAACGGAAAGGTTTCCCACTCATTGTACCATATAGGATATAAGGTGTATTTCGTTCCAAAAAAATCAAAATATTTAGCTCAATAGTCTTGAAAAACAAAAAGTGGTGACATATGATAAAAATGTAAAAATAGAAAAAATAGGGGGATCTTACATGTTGAAAAAAATCATGGTGGCTGTCTTGTCTTTAGGACTTTTACTAAGTTTTACACAAGTCGACACCCACACAGCAGATGCAAAAACGGTCAAGTCTTACAAAAACTGCAAAGCGCTGAACAAAGTGTATAAAGGCGGCGTAGCAAAAAGCAAAAACACGAAAAACAAAGGCGGAAAAACAAAATACAAGCCTTATGTATCTAAAGCACTTTATCAAAAAAATAAGCACCTTGACCGCGATAAAGACGGCATTGCGTGTGAACGCTAAGCACATGTGAAAAAGACCTGCAACAAGGTCTTTTTTCTATGGGATCAAACTCGTCCCTTTGTGCCTTCTTCCTCTTTATATTAAAATAAAGATAGTTTCAAAAATCGATACAAAGTGGGGTACTCAATTTGTCAACACAAGCTCATAAGAAAGACATCCGATTGATTGCCATTGATATGGATGGCACGCTGTTAAACAGTGAGCACATCATTCCAGAGGAAAATAAACAAGCCATTAAAGAGGCTGAAGCAAAAGGGGTCCATGTGGTCATTAGCACAGGGCGGACACTGATGACATGCCGAGAGCTGGTTGAGCCGCTCAAGTTATCGTCTTACCTTGTGACAGCAAACGGAAGTGAAATCTGGGATTCAAACTTCCAGCTGATCGAACGGGATCTGCTGCATCCTGATCATGTCCAAATGATGTGGGATTTAAAAAATAGGTACGAAACCGATTACTGGGCTTCAACTGTGGATAAGGTGTGGAGAGGTGAATTTCCTGAACGAATTCATGACCATGAATGGCTGAAATTTGGCTTTGATATTCATGATGATGACGTTCGTGAGGAAGTACTCAATACATTGAAAACAAATAAGCACCTAGAGATCACAAACTCAAGTCCAACGAATATTGAAGTCAATGCAGCCGGCATTAACAAAGCGGCAGCTCTTGCAAAAGTAGCAGAACGCATTGGCTGTACGATGGACAACGTCATGTCACTTGGCGACAGCCTCAATGATATGGCCATGATTCAAGAAGCCGGGTTAGGCATTGCGATGGGAAATGCCCAGGAAGTGGTGAAAGAGGCCGCTGATTGGATTACGGCTCCTAACACAGAACACGGTGTGGCAAAAGCCATCCAACATTGGGTGCTGTCTAAATAAGGTGCATTTCATGACAGAAAAAGTGAGAGGATTTTGCCTCTCGCTTTTTTTGTTTTCTCCTAGTTCGATTGTTATATTTTCTGACAATTTCATGTGCAGTCTATCCAAAGTTGGTATAATCAATATAAATTCGAATATTCGGACTTTATATTCCGTATTTCGGAACAACAAGGAGGGATTCTATGTATCAAGTGGATATCAACTGTGATTTGGGAGAAAGCTTTGGTCAATACACAATCGGTGCAGACGAACAAATCTTAGAATATGTCACCTCAGCCAACATTGCTTGCGGTTTTCATGCAGGAGATCCAACGGTTATGAGAAAGACGGTCAGAATGGCATTGGATAAAGGGGTCAAAATTGGTGCACATCCTGGTTTGCAAGATTTGGCCGGCTTTGGCAGACGTCCAATGGCTATCTCCGCAGAGGAAGCCTATGATCTTGTCATCTATCAAATTGGCGCTCTATCAGCCTTTCTCAAGGCCGAGGGTGGTACGATGCAGCATGTCAAACCACACGGCGCCCTCTACAACATGGCGGCTGAAAATACTGAATTATCTGAATCGATTGCGAAGGCTGTGTATGATGTGGACCCAAACCTTGTGTTATTTGGTCTGTCAGGCAGTGAACTTGCGTTAGAAGGTGAACGAATAGGTTTGCAAGTGGCACATGAAGTGTTTTCTGATCGGACGTATCAAACAGACGGGACGCTGACATCGCGCCGCGAACAACATGCACTCATTGAAGAGGATGAACGGGCCGTTCAGCAGGTTGTTCGTATGGTGAGAGAAGGCAGGGTTCGTACAGTTCAAGGAGAAGATATCGAGCTCAAAGCAGATACGGTCTGCATTCACGGAGACGGCAGCCATGCGCTTCAATTTGCGAAGACCATTACAGCGAAGCTAAAAGAAGCCGGGATTCATCTCAAGGCCTTTCAATAAAAATCGTCATCAAAGGGGGAAACAGCATGAAAACAGAGAAAGTCAAACAAATGAAGGCACCAAAGGGGAATCGGTCTATGCTGATGGGCGCTGCCTTTTTAATGGCGACGTCCGCGATCGGACCGGGATTTTTAACACAAACAACCGTCTTCACACAGCAGCTTGCGGCTAGCTTTGGGTTTGTCATTTTGATCTCAATTTTATTAGATATTTTTGCACAAACAAATGTATGGCGCATCATTGCCGTTTCAGAAAAACGAGGTCAGGATATAGCGAATATGGTGCTCCCGGGTCTCGGCTATGTGCTGGCCTTTTTGATTGTCATTGGAGGACTTGCCTTTAACATCGGAAATATCGCTGGAGCTGGTCTCGGTTTCCAGGTAATCTTCGGAGTCGATCCGCGAATCGGCGCAGGGATCAGTGCTGTGATTGCCATTCTCATCTTTGTGATCAAAGAGGCTGGGAAAGCGATGGACCGTTTCACACAGGCAGCTGGTTTTGTCATGATTGGCCTGATGCTGTATGTGGCGATTTCAACAGCGCCGCCAGTTGGAGAAGCGGCCGTGAGAACATTTGTCCCAGAGACGATTGATATTTTATCCATTGTGACACTTGTGGGCGGAACGGTAGGCGGCTATATCGTCTTTGCTGGCGGGCATCGCTTGCTGGATGCAGGTATTAAGGGGAAGGAAGCACTGCCGCAAGTGACGAAAAGCTCTATTTTCGGTGTGTTAATTACATCTGTCATGCGTGTAGCACTTTTTCTTGCCACATTAGGAGTTGTCTCAAAAGGCTTGCAGATAGATCCATCCAACCCGCCTGCCTCTGTTTTTCAATTAGCTTCAGGAAATATCGGATATAAAATGTTCGGGATTATTATGTGGGCTGCGGCGATTACATCCGTCATTGGAGCAGCATACACATCTGTTTCCTTTTTTAAAACCTTCTCACCAAAAATTGAGCAAAACCAGCGTGGTATCATCATTGGCTTTATTGCCCTCTCGACCATTTGTTTTATTACGATCGGAAGACCAGTGAACATCTTGATATTAGTTGGAGCAATCAATGCATTGATTTTGCCGCTCGCCCTTGGCACATTACTCGTTGCGGCGTATAAGAAAGACATTGTCGGAGATTATCGTCATCCATTCTTTTTGACAGTGACTGGTGCATTTGTTGTGGTCATTATGGCGATGATGGGCGGCTATACCATCATTAATGAAATCCCGAAACTATGGAGCTGATTCAGATGAATACTTATCAAACATATGAGCCATCACAGATGAGAGAATTGATTCGCGAAAAAAAGATCACAGGACCAACGGCTGGCTTTGCAGAAGGGTTTGCTCAAGCCAATTTAATGATTGTCAAAAAGGAACTTGCCTTTGATTTTCTTTTATTTTGCCAGCGGAATCCGGCTGCATGTCCCTTGCTTGATGTACTGGACCCAGGTGATCCAGTGCCAAGACGGTCGGCGCCTCAAGCGGATATTCGTACGGACTTTCCTAAGTACCGTATTTACCGAAAAGGGATTCTTGAAGAAGAGGTGACAGATATCACGGCTTATTGGGAGGATGATATGGTTGCCTTTCTCATTGGATGCAGTTTTACGTTTGAGCACGCGCTTATGCTGAATGACATTCCTGTCCGCCATATTGAAGACGGTCATAACGTTCCCATGTATCAAACGAATATAGCTTGTGAAAAAGCAGGAGTCTTTCATGGCCCGATGGTGGTCAGCATGAGACCCATTCCGGCGCATCAAGTCACAAGAAGTGTTCAAGTGACATCTCGATTTCCATCAGTCCATGGCGGACCGATCCATATAGGGGACCCAGCGGTGATTGGCATTTCCGATGTGAATCATCCTGACTTTGGAGAGCCATCTGTGATCAAAGAAGGAGAAGTCCCGGTGTTTTGGGCATGTGGTGTGACGCCGCAAGCGATTGTCATGCATACAAAACCCGACATTGCGATCACTCATGCACCCGGGCATATGTTCATCACAGATCGAAGAGATCAAAAGCTCGGTGTACTGTAGAAAGAGAGGTGTCCTCAAGTGGCTTTTTCAACGATAAAAGATTCCATCACCTATCACCCGCTGGGAGATGCAGCGATCGTCATCCAAGCAGGAGCTGACATACGTGAGGAGATTCATGCACGTGTTGAGCAGCTGTTTGCATGTATTGAACAGCACCCATTTGAAGGGTATGTAGAAGCAGTTCAAGCCTTTACAAACGTGACTGTTTTTTACGAGCCTTATACCGTACATCAATCGGCCCAGCTGCAAACACAAGATCTGTCTCCGTATGAATGGGTCAAAGGCTATATTGAACAACTTCTTGAAGACAAATGGCAGGAGGGAGTTCAGGTAAAGCGCCGCACCGTTGACATTCCAGTCTGTTACGGGGGAGCGCTGGGCCCTGATTTAGAAGAGGTTGCCCGTATCAATGGTTTAACGCCAGAAGAAGTCGTGCGTATTCACACTGCCGGCACGTACCTTGTCTATATGATTGGATTTGCCCCAGGGTTTCCGTTTTTAGGCGGGCTGTCTGAAAAGATCGCGGCACCACGCAGAGAAACACCAAGGATGTCCATTCCAAAAGGCTCTGTTGGTATTGCAGGAAAGCAGACAGGTGTTTATCCAATTTCCACACCCGGGGGCTGGCAGCTCATTGGACAAACCCCGCTGCCGCTTTTTCGCCCAGACGAGGAAATTCCGAGTCTATTGAAAGCAGGGGACGAGGTCAGATTTGTCCAAATGTCTGAAAAGGAATTTTTCAGCATGAAGGAGGCAGAACGTTGAGTATTCATGTCATCAAGCCAGGAATCTACACAACCATTCAAGATAAAGGGCGGCAAGGCTATCAAAAGTATGGTGTCTTAACGAGCGGCGGCATGGACCCGCTCTCACTTAGAATCGCCAACATTCTCACTGGCAACCAAGAAAACGAAGCAGTGCTGGAAGTGACGTTGATGGGGCCGGGGCCTGTGCTCACATGTGAGAGGGATCAGCTCATTGCAGTCACTGGTGCTGATGTAGAGATTGATATTGATGGGGAGCGGGCACCATTATGGAAGCCGCTCTTTGTTCGATCAGGAAGTACGATCACCTTTGGTCTTTGTAAGAGAGGCTGCCGCGTTTATCTTGCTGTGGCAGGTGGATTTGATGTGGAACCAGTCATGCAGAGCAAAAGCACCTATGTCAGAGCAGGGATCGGTGGACTGAAAGGACGACCGCTTGAAAAAGGCGACGTTCTGCCTGTTGGAGAGCCGTCTCTCGTAGCGGATCATTTGTTTGATAGGCTGAAAAATAAAGTGAAACAGGCGGGATACGGCGCACCCGATTGGACAGTGAGTCATGATCATTTTTTACCGCTGCGGAAATCACCAGTGATTCGTGTGCTGGCAGGCAGGCATCTTTCTCATTTTCAAGAAACATCTCAAACCGCGTTTTTTGAGCAGCCTTATCAGGTCACACCCCAATCAGATCGCATGGGCTGCCGGCTAAAGGGAGAGCCGGTTCATTTAAAAGAAAAGCTGGAATTGATCTCAGAAGCTGTCGCCTTTGGATCTATTCAAATTCCACCCGATGGCCAGCCGATTATTCTGCTGGCAGATCGGCAGACGACAGGCGGATACCCGCGTATTGGAGAAGTAGCGACTGTTGATTTGCCGCTTATTGCACAGGCGATGCCTGGGGCAAAGCTGTATTTTGAACAAATAGATCATCGGGATGCAGAGCAGGCGTTATTTAAGCAAGAAGCAGAACTGAGGGAGCTGGCCGCAAGAATCAAGCTGGAAGCATTCTCGTTTAGAAAAGGTGAAGAAGATGCAAAACACAAATAAAACGGTTGTGAAATCAATGGAGATTTTGCGGCTGTTTATCGCTCACGATCAATTAACATTAAATGAAATGATCGAGCTTTCCGGTATGCCGAAAACATCTGTCCATCGCATGGCGAGCTCTTTAGCCGATATGGGACTGTTAGAAAAGCAAGAAACAGGTGTTTATCGATTAGGCTTAATGTTCCTTGAATACGGTCAGCTTGTGGCGGACCGCCTTGATATTCGAAGGATTGCAAGACCATTTATGGAAAGCTTACGCGATGAAGTAGGAGAGGCTGTACAGCTCATTGTTCGTGAGGGCGACGAAGCCATTTACGTGGAAAAGATTGAAGGTACGCAGCCTGTTCGTCTCTACACCGCCGTTGGCAGACGGTCTCCCCTATATGCGGGTGCCTGTGCGAGAAGTATTCTCTCCTTTTTGCCAGAGAGCGAGAGACTTGCCTATATTGACTCAATTGAGCTGGGGAAGATCGGAATTGGGACCATCACAGATAAAGAGGTTCTAAGAAACATGCTGGAAGAATCAAATGCGAGGGGATATACGCTAAGCTATTCTGAGCTTGAAAACTATACAGCTGCGATTGGAGCTCCTATTTTCAATCATCTGGGGGAAGTGGCAGCAGGTATTAGCATTGCAGGATTTGAAGCAGGATATCAAAAAGAACGCTTACCTTACTTAATTAAACAGGTGAAAAAAGCCGCCAGTGATATTTCGAGAGAATTAGGCTTTTCTGAACAAATAAAAAGCCAATGACCGTAAAGATCATTGGCTTTTTGTGTGCAGTTATTAGAAAGTTTTTCCTAAAGCTTTCGCACGTTCGATTGCATCTGCTTTAATTTGCTCTGCTTTTGCAGGCTCAGCATTGTGGCCTTCAACGATAAGACCTTCGAAAGAAGGAATTCCGAAGAAGTTAGCGATTGTACCAAGGTAACGGTGACCTGCTTCAAGTTCAGCAGCAGGACCTTCAGAGTAGTATCCGCCACGTGCTTGGATGTGAAGAGCTTTTTTGTCTGTTAATAATCCAACAGGACCTTGCTCAGTGTATTTGAATGTTTTACCAGCTACAGCAACAGAGTCGATGTATGCTTTAAGAACTGGTGGGAATGAGAAGTTCCAAAGTGGTGAAACAAATACATATTTGTCAGCAGAAACGAATTGATCACTTAATTCGTTTAGACGAGCAACTTTCGCTTGTTCTTCAGCTGAAAGTGTATCGAAACCAGCGCCAGATTGAAGTTTGCCCCAGCCAGCGAATACATCTGCATCAATGTGAGGGATGTTTTCTTTGTACAAATCGATATGTACAACCTCGTCACTTGGATTTGCTTCCTTATAAGATTCGATAAATGCCTTAGCAGTAGCCATACTGTAAGAAACTGTTTCATCATGCGGATGTGCAGTGATGTATAAAACTTTTGCCATGTTCATTCAATCCTTTCTGTTTCGGTTATTTTTTTAGCGTATCCCAAAGGTACACTGAATATGTGGCATCTTTAATCATATTGGAATGCTATGAAAAAGATGTAACAAGCACAGTTACATGAAAACTGATATTTTCATTGTAATCACTATGTAGTTTGAAGTCAAGGTAAAAAGTCTCGAAATCAAGATAAAAAGTTTGTAAATTTTTCTGGAACGCGTAAACACGCAGTTTTCAGCGCAAAAAGCCTACTCTTATTGAACAAAAAATTGATCGATATCGCAAGTAAAGAGTTTGTAAAGGCGCTGCATCTCAAAAAAAGATGGATGCCCCTAAGTCATCTGCTACAAGCATCTGTTCTCCGGTTTCGTATATATAAAAGAAGGCAGGAGAGAGTGAGGGATAAGAGTGGGACGATCCTATGTTGCGATTGGAGATTCCTTAACAGTTGGGGTGGGGGCACGTTTATTTGGCGGAGGATTTGTTCAGCGGTTTTGGTGGATGCTTGAAAAAAAGACGCATGCACCAGTTGAGCTGTCCGTATTTGCAAAATCAGGGTTAACGACTGAGCAGATTTTACAGCTCTTCAAACGGTCAGAGGTGAGACGTTCGATTGCGGCAGCTGACATCATCACCATCACAGGCTGTGGGAATGACCTTGTTCAAGCTGTTCAGCAGTATGAAGAAGGTGAAGATGAAAAGAAACTGCTGCAAGCGGTCACGCATTGCCAGGCGAATTTTAGCAAGATGATTCAAGAAATCGCTCAAATTAAAAGAGGGCAGCATCAGCCCTACTACGTGTATTTCATGAATTTATATAATCCATTTCCGCAAATACCAATAGCCGGGCGGTGGCTTCAGCAATATAATCAACAGCTTCGTTTGCTTGCTGCGAATCCGTATGTAGAAGTTGTGGATGTGTACCGGGCGTTTGAAGGACATGAAAGAGCCTACTTATCGATTGATCAATTTCACCCGAATCCTAAGGGGTATGAAGCGATGGCAGAAGCATTGTTTAAGGCATACTGTAAACAGCTGTAATCCGTGGGATTGCAGTTTTTTTCATCCTTTTCATTATATGACGGTTTCGATATGATAAAAGAAACGAAGGCGAAAGAGGTGTGCAGGCATGGAGGAAATCAGTGCGTTTTTTCAAAAGATGACAGGAACGGCTTATGAAGTAGGAAAACAGCAGGCTGTCTGGCTTAAGGAGAACCCGTTGCTAAAGACACAATATATTCGAACAGAACCGGTAACACAACAGGCTGTGAAAGAAACGAAGCAGCTGATCCGTCCCTTTCTTCCTCAATTAGATGAAGAGATTGCTGGGTTTTGTGATGAAATGCAATTAGATGAGCGTTATTTGACCTTTTTCTATTCATCTCATCTTCAGCCAGGCTGTTCCCACTGTGTGAGGCAGGGGAATATGGCGGCCGGTCAACAAACGGTCATGCTGCGTAACTATGATTTCTCCCCGATTTTTGATGATATGCGTCTTGTGACGACACATGTGAAAGGCTCGGCATATCATACAGGCTCGTCGCTGCTGTTGTTTGGCAGATCTGATGGAATGAATGAGCATGGTCTTGCTGTGACTTTCTCTGCTTGCGGTCCGCCGGTTGGCAATGAACCCGGTTTAAAGCCTCCAGCCGTCGCCGGTTTGCAGGTGTATCATGTGATTCGCTCTGTTCTGGAATCCTGTCCAACGGTCGAGGAAGCCATTCGCTCTATCGAGGAAATGCCCGTTGCCTCAAATGTTCATATCATGCTTGCCGATCGAAAAGGAAAGGCGGCTGTGATTGAAATCATTGATGGTCAAAAAAGGGTGAGGAGACCGGAGAGAGGTTATATTGCTGCAACGAATCATCCGGTAGCTGATCAAACAGCAAAAGGGATGACCAAACATCATTCTGTTGTCAGATACGATATGTTAATGGAAGCTTTAAAAGAGCAACGGTCAAGTGATTCTCTTTTGAAACTGTTCCAGACAGAATATCCTGATGGTCTGACTGTGCACAATTATGAGGAGCTGTTTGGAACGATGCGAACCGTCATGTTTCGTCCGGAAGAAGGCACAATCGATTATTGCTTTGGCTCTCCAGTATACAATCCGACTTATTCTTTAAAAGCCGGGGGTTCACTGCCTTTTCAAAAACAAAAGGTTCAATTTCATCAAAAGGATTATGGGCCTTCATTTTGGAGAAGTGTCTGATGAAACCCTTGTTTTTAATTTTGTCATAGCCGCTGTGCCAAAGTCAGATCAACTTAAGATTGCTTCGCTTGTTGAAAGCGTTTTATATTAAGGTGTGACAATAGACCTATTTATACAGAAGGAGGCATTTCATGTACATAACGGCACGAGAACAGAAAGTCATTAAATACATCATTCAGCAAAATCGTTATGTCACCATTCGTGAGATAGCCGATTCTGTTCAGGTAAGTACTAGAACGATCCATAGAGAACTAAAATCCATTAAACCAATATTGAAAGATTATCATCTTTCATTAGATAAACAGCCGGGGAAAGGCTTGAAGGCAGTCGGCGAACAGGAGGATAAACAGCGGCTTCTTGCTCATATGTCAAATGAGGATCAAATCGAATATAGCTCAGATGAACGAAAGCTCTTAATTCTATGTGCGCTGCTTGAAGCGAAGGAACCGGTGAAATTATACACACTCGCAGCTGACTTGCAGGTAACAAATGCGACGATCAGCTATGATTTAGATGAACTAACAGAGTGGATTGCTCCATACGGTTTGCAGCTTATCCGCAAGCGCGGGTACGGCATTGAATTAAAAGGGCCGGAGGAAGCAAAACGAAAAATTGTCGGCAATCTCATTGTTGACCGGCTCGACATTCAATTATTTTTAGAAACGATAGAAATGAATATCAAACATCGAACGAAAGCAACGGAAAAGGTGTTTGGCGTTGTCAGCAGAGGACAGCTGCTAAAGGTAGAAAGGCTGCTCTTTCATTTGAAAGATCGACTGTCACTCTCATTATCTGATAGTGCCTATATTGCACTTGTTGTTCACTTAACCTATGCTATCGAACGTATTCAGCTTGGGGAAACCATTCGAATGGAAGAGGAAGAGTTGCTGGAATTAAAGCGGACGAAGGAATTTGAATCATCACTTCGAATGGCAAGGGCACTTGAACGCATGTTTAATGTGGAGATTCCTGAAGCGGAGGTCGGATATATGACCATCCATCTTCGCAGTGCAAATCGCAGCTTTGGGGCAGAATACCGTATTGATGAAATTGAGCTGGATATAGCGCTGAGAACGAAAAAGCTCATTGATTTTATTTCAAATAAAACCGGCTATCATCTCAATGAAAATGATTCATTGTATGAGGGGCTCGTGTCTCATCTTGAGCCTGCCATGAACCGTCTAAAGGAAAAGATGAGAATCTATAATCCGCTCACACAACAAATAAAAAAAGACTACTTTTTGCTGTTTATGGCGATTGAAGAAGGAGTCGAGCGTTTCTTTCCAGAGATTGAATTTCCAGAGGATGAAATCGCCTTTCTTGTGCTTCACTTTGGCTCAGTGCTTGAAATCAAAAAAGAAGAAACAAAAATTCATGCGCTCGTTGTTTGCTCAAGCGGGATTGGTTCCTCGAAAATGCTCGCCTCCCGGTTGAAAAAAGAATTGCCGGAGATCGCCAAATTCGATCTATCCTCTTTGATGGAGCTAAAGGAAATCGATGCATCAAGCTATGACATGATTGTCTCGACCGTTCCGATTCCCTATGAGCATATCGATTACATTATGGTCAGCCCCCTTTTAAACGAGGATGATGCCATGCGTGTGAAGGCTCATATTAAACGGAAGATTCCTTATATCATCGAGAAAAAAAGAACAAAAGAATCTCCTAAAGAATTGGTGCAAGAAACCGTTGATATGATGGCGGTTGCAGAGCAGGTGGCGAATTATATGTTTGTGATTCGCAGCATTCTGTCCCATTTTACCATCGAAAAAAGAAAGACGATGCCGCAGCATGATGAAACCATCAGGCAGCTGCTTTGTCAGCTTGAAGAGGAAGGGTTTATCATACATGCGGATGATGTAGCGGGCGGCCTTTTGGAACGTGAACAGCAAGGCGGCTTAGGCATACCCGGGACCGAGTTTGCTCTTTATCATTTAAAGCATGCATTCATCAAGGAACCAATTTTTCATATTTATGATCTTGATCAGGCATATGAGGTTAAAAGCATGGATGGCGGGCAGCAGCAGATGTCACGAATGCTCATGATGCTTGCGCCGCAAGAGCTTGGCAAGGAAGGGTCAGAAATGTTTAGTCTGATCAGTTCATCCATCATTGAAAGTGAAGAAAGCATGGCGCTTTATGGACAAGGAACAAAGGAAGACATTGAACAGAAATTACATCAGCTTTTCTATCAATTTGTTAAAGAGGCAAAGTGGTAAGAAAAAGGCCGAGAGATTAGTCGCTTCTCGGCTTTTTTGCTGTGACACAGACGGCAAGGGTAGGGCGAATTTCTTCATACTCAATAGAAAATTGGTCAAACCCAGCAAACTGCAAGTCGTTTAATATGTTTTCACCCATCTCTTTTGTCCGATTGGCATCAGCTCCTTTTTCTCTTGGCTGCATCACAATAACGAGTGTTCCGCCTGGTTTCAAGGTGTGATAAAGATTGAGTAAGCCCGTTTTTGGATCATCCCAAATCGTAAAATTGTTAACAGACAGCACTTTATCATACTGCTCTCCGGGAAGACGTGTTTTCTCGATTTTTCCGACATACAGCCGAACCTGTTTGTCTTTTGCCCGTTTGCTGACGCGTGACTGTGCTTGCTCCTGCATGGTGGAAGAAGCATCAAGCCCATCAATATGAAGATCTTGATAATGCTTGAGCATATGTTTAATGCTGTAGCCGGGTCCATAGCCAATTTCTAAAATGTTTTCACCATCTGTCAAATCTAAGTGGCGGATGGCCCACTGATTCAATGCTTTATTTTCATTTGCCATAATGAGTCCAGCAATGCTTCCGAGCCAGCCTTTTGGTCTGCTAAAGGTTTTCGAAATAGACAGCATGTGAGAACGCTCCTTTTTGATGATCATGTAACCGATTTTTCCCCTCTTCAAACATGCTGATTTTCGGGAACACATCAGTACAGCTTTATGATGTTTGAGTGAAAAAATGAGGTGGTAATGAAAGGATACATCAACAAATCAAGGAGGAGCTTATACATGGATTTACGTGAATATTTAACAAATGGCATTCCGCGCCAAACGCAGGATCAGCAGCCAGGCAGTGAAAGAGAAATGAATCCAGCGCCGATCTTTGAGGATGAATCATATCAAGGTTCTGGCAAGCTTAAAGGAAAAGTGGCACTGATTACAGGTGGAGATAGTGGAATTGGACGGGCAGTATCTGTTGCCTATGCAAAGGAAGGTGCACATGTTGCCATTGTGTATTTAAATGAACATGAGGATGCAGAGGATACGCAAAAGCGTGTAGAACAAGAAGGCGTTAAATGCTTAACGATTGCAGGAGATGTCGGTGACGAAGCCTTTTGTGAGAAAGCAGTAGAAAAAACAGTTGAAGCCTTTGGTCAATTAGACATTTTAGTAAATAATGCGGCTGAACAGCATCCGCAAGAACGTATTCAAGATATTTCGAGTGAACAGCTTCACCAAACCTTTAGAACCAACTTCTATTCCTATTTCTATTTTACGAAAAAGGCACTGGATTATTTAAAACCGGGAAGCTCCATCATTAATACAACATCAATTAACCCATATCGGGGAAACCCAGTGCTGATTGATTATACGGCGACAAAAGGAGCCATTAACGGCTTTACGCGTTCTATGGCACAATCGCTTGTGAAAGATGGGATTCGGGTGAACGGTGTAGCGCCAGGTCCAATTTGGACGCCGCTCATTCCATCTACATTTGATGAAGACAGTGTGGAAAGCTTCGGCGCAGAAACCCCAATGGGAAGACCAGGACAGCCTGTTGAGCATGTCGGCTGCTTTGTCCTGCTGGCTTCTGATGAATCGTCTTATATGACAGGACAAACACTTCATGTAAATGGCGGTTCCTTTATGAATACATGATCTACCGCGGCACCGCCCAGCTTTGATTGGGCGGTGTTTTTAGTATTTCTTGCGATTTTTCTGCACAGATATGACAGACCATACGATAATGCCTACAACAACTGCCGCAATGACAAGTGAACTTAAATGGAACATCGTTTCATGATGCATGTTCAATTTCTCCCTTCATTGAACCTGTTTTCTATAGCATCAGCCAGAAGGTCGCTTTTTATGAAAAACACATTTCTTTGTTTAATGAATGGGCTGTCGTGGAAACCTACGAATACGGATGAAATTTTGAAGGAGTGAAACGATATGTCTCAAGAAGAATTAAAACAAAAGGTATTAAACCTATTAGATGAACAAAAGGTCGGGACACTAGCGACTGTTGAACAGGATAAGCCGCATACCCGCTATATGACTTTTTTCCATGAAGGGCTGACGTTATATACACCAACGAGTAAAGAAACACATAAAGCAGAAGAAATTGAAAAAAACCCGAATGTTCATATTCTTATTGGATATTCAGGCGAAGGATTCGGTGATACTTATGCAGAGATTGCAGGCACCGCCACATTAACCGATGATCGGGAACTGATCGACCGTCTTTGGTCTGATGAGATGGAGAAATGGTTTAAAGGAAAAGAGGATCCGAATCTAGTGATTCTGAAGATTGAGCCAACCTCCATTCGTTATATGAATGAAGGAAGCCGTACACCAGCAGAATTATCACTTTAACACTTGCGTAAGCAGGGGGAATGTGTTATAGTTTTATATTAGTGTTGAAATAAGCAAATAAATAAAGAAAGTAAACTTTCTTTTTTCTATGACATAATGAGAAGCAATAGAGCTTCTACTTGATAAGAACGAGACGCTGTCAAAGCGAACAAACTTATTCTTTTCCTTCTGCACCCGCCCCCTATAAAAGCGGAAGAATGGAAAAAAGACGTTTTGATTTACAATTCACACTGGCGCGGCTTCGGAGCCGTAAGGACGAATGAGAGGTAGGGCTTTCGTTGTCTTGTTATCCAGAACTTCCATGGCGTTTACTTTCAAACGTAGGTTCACTCGGAACACATATGACACACTGATATGATCGAATCTTAACTCATACACTCCGTAACGGAGATTAAACATTGATTATTTATTTGCATGAAAAGAGTAAGGAACAGGCTGCCATCTATTTGGCAGCCTTTTTCATTAGGTCAAACAATAGAACCCCGAAACCAATGAGCACAAGAAAAGGAAAAACAAAGGTCGCAACCATTCGCATAGCGTCCGCTCCAAAAGGGTTCGATACTAACAGCAGGCCGATAAATGCACAGATCATCAGAGTGAATAAAGCGGGCTTCATGATCATTTACTTTGTCCTTTCTTCTGATACTGCCAAATTCGCTCAATAAAAAAGAACATAACCGCAAACAAAATAGAAAACATGAACATATCCAGCAGTGTCACCCCTCTATTTGGGTGCACAAGACCAAACCAAACGAATTGCAGAACAAAAGAGATCGCAAAATATAGAATCGATTTTTTCATTATTGTCCTCTTTTCACTTATTTTTTTGACCCTTAAGCCACATCAGCCAAATGATGAAGGAACCAATCACACATGAGAGCAAAGTGCTAGGCGGCAAGGTGTGCCAGCTAGTCAGCCCCTTTACAAAACACATATAAAAAAAGAAAATGGAAATGGATACGAGTACCCATTGCTTGAACCAGCGAGGGACACGCAGCCAAGCTGCTAGAATGATTGATGATAGCTTATCCAATGAGATAACTCCTTTTTTGAATCTGATTGGATTTTATCGTAAACAACAAAGTTTGTAAAATATGGATTTTAGAGGCTTTGATGGTATTCTTCTAGCATGAAACATTTTCGCTGTACTGACGTATAAGTGAAAGGAACCTCAAGAAAGGAAGCGATCAAGTGAAAAGAGTACCAGTCATCTTCCTCAGATATATTGTCTTCTTTATTCCAGCAATCATTCTTAGTTTCTTGGTGTGGAACCATTACCAAGATGATTTGTCAGCAGGGAAAGCGACGCAATATGACGTCAGACGAATATTTACATTTGATGAAGGGAAACGAGTGGTGAGTGCTGTATCAAAAGACCAGCAGCTCCATTTTGTAATGTATGATCCTCAATCAGGAAAAATAATCAGTGAATGGACCACGGAAAGCGATACGTTTAATGAAATGCTGCCATCCATTCAAGGTAACAATCTCTTACTTGCTTTAAAAAATAAAGAGGGGCAGCTTTTGATCGAGAAACTAACGCCTAGCGGAGAAAAGAAAGAGCTCATTAAACAAAACTTGCAGATACCCTCGTTTTTAAAAACGAATACATATCAATGGAATGGACGGCTTGTGTTTACAGGAGAAATGGAAGGTGCCGCTACCGTCCTAGGTGAGCTAAAGAATGGTCAGTTTTTTCATGTGCACAATCTCAACAAACTGAACCTGCCAGCAAGACCCGTTTCCATCGATGCCGTCATGAACTCCTTTAGAGGCCAGACGCCTATACCTATATTTGAATTGACTTTAAAAAATGACCAGAAAGCATATGTCAGCGGAGTCTCAAACGATAAGCATCAGCTTGGGGTCTATGTCTCCAAAAACGCTGAACCGTTTAGCCTCATTAAAGATAAAGTGGAGAAGCAGCTAGCAAAAACAATCGGAACATCCCAAAACTTTGCCGTCGCTGTCGAATCTAACTATCCAAAAAGACCAAGGAAAGTGAATGCAGATGGAGGGCTTGGTGAAGTCGTCCCAACACCAAAACCGATTTATCAAACCTTTATCTACCAGCTTAATGAAGAAGAAGTTCTTCTTGTAGGCTCTACAGCAAAGGACGAAGCAAAAGGCAAGCTGACTGGTTATATTTACAACCACCGCACGAATAAGACGACGTCTGTCAGCAAGCTTTTTCAGTCGTTTTCATATGAAAATTTAAACCGAGAAGGACTATTTTTCCATAAAAATGTGAAAAGTGATTGGATCTATTATTCATTCGAAAATCAATTAACGGGTGCATTTGAGACGAAAAGCAAACAGCTAAAGGAATTTCCTTTGCAAAAAGTCATCTCAATCGAAAACGCAAGCCCTGCTCACCAAACATCATTTGACACCTTTATGCAATATGTCATGAAAGGCGGACCGCTCATTCTCAACTGGGCAATATGGCTGTTTATTCCATTGCTGTTATTTATACTAGCCATCTTCCTGCCGCCGATTTTGAGATTGGTGAGAAACAACAAAATCAAAGACAGTGTCACATTAGAAGCCAATATTGTGTCTGTTAAAGAAACGGGCACCTACATCAACGAACAGCCGATTATCAAAATGCAGCTGCAATTTCAATATGATGGGCAAAATATCGAGAAGACGGTTAAAACGGTTGTATCCTATACCCAGATACCACAGCCGGGTCAGCGTATCGCCATTCTCTATAATCCGCAGAAGAAAAAGGCGATGCTCTTAAAAGAGGGAGACTTCTCCCAGACAAGTGAGCCAAAGTTCATCAAAGGCGCTGTTTTAAGAAATATAGAATCATATGGAACCGTAGGACGAGGCACTGTCTTATCACTCACATTTGAATTGGATCAGAAAACTTATATCATTCCAATGATTCAAGCCGCTGGTTTTGAATTTACAACAGGAGAAAAAGCCGATCTCGTCGACATCAACGGCCAGCTCAAAATGGCAGCCTATGGCCATGAAGTGCGGAATCGATCGGGGAAAGATGTGACGTTAACAGGAACGATCCAGCGTGTGAAGCAATATCCAATTGCCATCCATGAACAAAAGCCTATTCAGCTTGATGTGACGGTTTCAAACGGAGATGAGTCCATCACAAAAACGGTCAGCCAGTTTATCCCTGATCATATGCAGGTCGCAGCGGGCACTCAAATCACGATCCAGACAAAGAAAGAAGAGCTGGATAGAGAAATGGGTCTCATGCAAGAGAAACAAGGAAGTGCAAAAGTGACCAATGTCGAATTTGCTGGCGTCATCGGCAATCTGCCGTTAGCGATCATTCAGGTTGAGAGAAATGGCATGATGTATGAAGTGAAACAGCCAATCGATCCAATCACCAGCATCTTGCCTGGTGATGAATTATGGGTGGCATATCACGACATGACGCGTCGAGCAGCCATTGTGAAATATGCATCAATATAAAAAAGCGTTCCTTTATCAGGACGCTTCAGCGTGAAGACTAAGGGCTAAAACGAATGTCGTTTTAGCCCTTTTTGATTAAGCTTTTGTATCATATTGGCGGAGCACCTTATCGTAGGCGAAGTTACCGAAAGGAATGAAAGCCGCAAAAAAACCAGCGATGGACCATTTCAAATGCCAGCGAACTTTAAAAGTCACATATGCCAAAATGAGCATATAGATGACAAACAATGCGCCATGAAGAGAGCCTACAATAGTGACTGCCATCGGAATATCCGCAAAATATTTTAGAGGCATGGCAATTAAAAGAAGGGTTAAAAGAGACATACCCTCAATAAAACCCGCCTGTCGAAGACGGCTAATACTTGTATGCATATACAAATCCTCCTGTATAAAAGCTAGTTTCTCATCTTCTAATATAAACGAAAGATCGTCTGGACATGCTGAAATCTACGAAAAATTCAAAATATGTTCATGTTATTTTTAAAAAATGTCTTTTTTATGCTGGATCTATTCAGATTGTTCCTTTTTAAAGTGTTTAAATCATTATGCATTTTCCATTGGTTTTTGTCGCCATTGTAGTAAAAGTATTTTTTCGTCATAAAGTGCTCATTTTTATAAGAAAGATCTAATACCATGGATTTTTCTAAGATATTTGCAGAAACTTTTTTTGTTTGCTTTAACCTTAGATCAAGTAAAAAAGATGTAATTAAGATTCCCACTACATATGGTGCAAAAAGAATTGTACCAACACTTATAATATTCGCTTTGGAAAAATCACTTAAATATGTTTTAAAGTTAGAGAAATTATTCTGAATCACTGCGATATCAGTATCCTTGTAGTATTCCAAATTTTTAAGTTCGTTTAATAAAGAAATTGGTGAAAAACTTATACTTACAAAGAAAAAGATTGCTAAAGAGCTTAAGGTTAAAGTGATATTGCTTATTTTAAAAGCTGTACTTAATTGCTCAAGTTGATATGCTGGATGGATAAGTACAGTTATGCATAAAAATACAGTTGAGTAGATGGATAGTATTATAGACTCGTATGAGTAGTTTTCTACTACAAATGATAGAATAATTAAAGTTTTTAGCGAAAATACATTATAAATTTCTGTATAAAAGTTTTGGTTACTATTACTAGCTTCTAAGGGTAAAAAAGTGATAAGTAAAGATAACAAAGATACAAAAACTAAAAGTAATGTGAATAATCCTAAAAAAGTTACACTAATAATACAACAAAATCTGAAAATATAACTATTTTTAATTATTGCAAGCCCACTAAAAAACAAACAGATAATAAAGCAGAAGAAAGAAATCGTATGAAAATTGCTAAAATAATTATAACCAAGATATTTAAATGTTATAAATCCTAAAATCAAAGTTAATACAGAAATATATATATAGGTTTTCCCTCTAGCTACACGATCTGATTTAAACCCTGGTTCACTAATGTCTATATTTTTGAAATTCTTGAATGAATTAACTATACTAACTATTTTTAATATCCATGTAAAAGGGATTAATAGTATAGAGATAAGTAATAAATATTCATTTTCAGAAAATAATATTAGAGTAGTAATAAAATAGAGAAGAGATGTCCAGCAGAGATCAAAAAAAGATACATTGTGTATGTAATCATTAAATATTTTCATAAATTACTCCTGATTTGTAAAATAATTTAATTAAATATAACATGATCAGAATTTATTTTCTAGAAGATCATTGAATTTTTTAGTCATTAGAACCACATCTCCACGTCTGCTATAATAAAAGGATGGATAGAAGAAAGAGATGTGAAATCTAGTGTCAAAAACAGTTGTATTAGCAGAGAAACCTTCAGTAGGACGTGACTTAGCGCGTGTGCTGAAGTGTCATAAAAAAGGAAATGGTTTTTTAGAAGGAGATCAATACATTGTAACGTGGGCGCTTGGCCATTTGGTCACACTGGCTGATCCAGAAGGCTACGGAAAAGAATTTCAATCCTGGCGTTTAGAGGATTTGCCGATCATTCCAGAGCCGCTTAAGCTTGTTGTTATGAAAAAGACAGGGAAACAATTTCAAGCAGTGAAAGCGCAGCTTGCAAGAAAAGATGTAAAAGATATTGTCATCGCAACAGATGCTGGACGTGAAGGGGAGCTTGTCGCAAGATGGATTCTTGAAAAAGCACATGTGAAAAAGCCGCTAAAACGACTATGGATCTCATCTGTTACGGACAAAGCCATTCAAGAAGGCTTCAAACGATTAAAAGACGGCAGAGAATATGATAACCTGTATCGCTCGGCGGTTGCACGTGCAGAAGCAGACTGGATTGTAGGGATCAACGCAACAAGAGCGCTGACGACCAAGTTCAATGCACAGCTTTCCTGCGGACGGGTACAGACACCAACGATTGCCATGATCGCCAAACGAGAAGAAGACATTCAGCAATTCCAGCCGAAGCCGTTCTATGGATTGACTGCACAAGTAGATGGACTTACCTTGACCTGGCAGGATGCCAAAACAAAGCAAAACCGCACATTCCAAGAGAATGTCATAAAAGAGCGCTTAGCAGGCTGTAAAGGAAAACCAGCAGTGATCGATGCATTGAAAAAAACAGCGAAAAAAGCTTTTGCTCCAGGGCTGTACGACCTGACTGAATTGCAGCGTGATGCGCATAAACGCTATGGCTTCTCGGCGAAAGAAACATTATCTACGCTTCAACGGTTGTATGAGCAGCATAAGCTTGTGACATATCCGCGTACAGATTCACGATTTATTTCAGCGGATATCGTTCCTACATTAAAAGATCGGTTAAAAGGAATGAACGTCAGACCGTACGCACAGCATGTGAACCGCATTTTACAATCAGGCGTGAAAGCACACAAAGGCTTCGTCAACGATGCAAAAGTGTCAGATCACCATGCGATCATTCCAACCGAGGAAGAGCTGTATCCTGGTGCATTAAGTGATAAAGAACGTAAATTATATGATCTTATTGCCAAACGATTCCTTGCTGTACTCATGAATCCTTTTGAATACGAGGAAACAACGGTGATTGCCAAAATAGGCAGTGAAACATTCACAGCAAAAGGAAAAACCGTGCAATCAGCCGGCTGGAAAGCCGTGTATGATGAATCCTATGAAGACGAGGAATCAGCCGAAGCAGATCAGCATCTGCCGGTACTTTCCGAAGGGCAATCACTTGAAGTACGCCAGCTGAAAGAAACAAAAGGAGAAACGAAACCTCCTGCTCGTTTTAATGAAGCAACCCTGCTATCTGCAATGGAGAACCCAGCGGCATTCATGCAAAATCAGGAAAAGGACTTAGTGAAAACCCTTGGTGAAACAGGTGGACTAGGGACAGTAGCCACAAGAGCCGATATGATTGAGAAACTGTTCAACAGCTTCTTAATCGAGAAAAAGGGCAAAGATATTTTCATCACATCGAAAGGGAAGCAGCTGCTCTCCTTAGTGCCTGAAGACTTAAAGTCTCCAGCATTAACAGCAGAGTGGGAACAAAAGCTTTCTAAAATCGCAAAAGGACAGCTGAAGGCTTCTCAATTCATGAGTGAAATGAAGTCCTATGCAAAACAAGCCGTATCTGAAATCAAACAGACGAACCAAACCTTTAAGCATGACAATGTCACTGGCACCCATTGTCCGGACTGCGGAAAACTTATGCTGAAAGTGAACGGAAAACATGGCACAATGCTCGTGTGCCAAGACCGAGAATGCGGCCATCGTAAAAATGTGGCGAAGAAAACAAACGCACGCTGCCCGAACTGCCATAAAAAGCTCGAGCTGCGCGGAGAAGGCGATGGCAAAATCTTCGCTTGTGTGTGCGGCCATAGAGAAAAACTGTCTGTTTTCGAAAAACGCAAATCACAATCCAATCAAAAGAGAGCCAGTAAGCATGATGTGTCTAAATATATGAAGAAACAAAAGAAAGTGGAAGAACCAATCAATAACGCACTGGCTGAGCAATTAAAGAAATTAAAATTAGATCAATAGTATTATAAAAACCCATGCGGAAACGCATGGGTTTTCCAATGTAATCAAGCATATCGACATATTGTTTTTCTGAAAATGGGAATGTCTATGCGAAAAGACTCGTAATTTGGTATAAAATATTTATTTAAATTTAAACAGAAACAATCTATAATAAATCGTTGGAATGCTAAGAGAACGGGAGTTGAAAGGGGACACGAATGGATACACCCATACATCGCATAGGTATTGTTTTACTCATTGTCATTCTACTAGGCGGATGTACCTGGAAGCAGCAGAAGGAATCAGCTTATCCAGTATCACCACAGCCTGTATTGCCTGGAGAATATTTTATTACTCATCACCTCATGACAGATCAAGGCATGATTCGCACTTCATTTGCAGAGCAGCATATCTACTTATCTGAATCGCTTGGGCTTTGGATGGATTATCTTGTTCGAAAAAAAGACCAAAATTCTTTTGACCAACAATTTGGTGTCCTGCAAGATGAATTTTTACTAGACCATCATCTTCTCAGCTGGCAAATCGAATCTGATCAAAAAAGTAAGGCCAATGCCTTAGTTGATGATTTACGGGTAGTGGCGGCACTTCAAAAGGCAGATCGTTTATGGAAGAATGCAGCGTATCAAACCACAGCAAAAGAAATCGCACAAGCGTTAAAAGACAAAAATATGTATAGAGGCATCTTGTCCGATTATTATGATGCATCAACAAATCGAACTTCACACACAATCACACTCTCATATTTAGACCCAAAAGCAATCAAAGAATTGGAATCCCTCAAAATATTCACGAAACAAATGACGAGTAACCAATTGACCATTCTAAAACAAGCACCGAGAAAAAAAGGATTCTTTCCTAAATCCTATGACATAAAGAAAAAAGCCTATTCATTTGATCGAGAAATCAATATGATTGATCAACTCTATACGGCTCTACATGCTGATCGTGCAAAGGTGAATACGTCCGCGATCATGAAATGGCTTAAAACGACTTTTAAAAAAGAAGGAAAGCTGTACGGTAGATATAAACTGAGCACATTGCAGCCATCAGTGACGTATGAATCGCCTTCTGTATATGCGCTGGTCATCTTGTATGCTCTTAAACGAAACGAACCGGAATTCGCAAAAGAGGTGTATGACCGCATGAAAGAATTACAAATTCAAGATCCTCTCAAGGATTATTATGGAGGATACATGAACGAAAAAGACACACACTCATTTGACAACTTATTGCCTCTCATTGCAGAAAGGGAGCTTTTTAATGAATCGGTTATTCAGTAATACGTATCGTTTATATTATTCTCTGCTCCTCACGTTTGCAGGTCTTATTTTATTTATGGGCTACCTTGGCGTACTTGATGCAGAGAGCTTTTTGATGATCACACTGACTTTTGTCGTGTTAGGATGCGGGATTTTATTTGGCATCTTACCAGCATTAATTTTTACCTTGCTAATGCTGTTCTTTATAGGAAGTGCTATGTTCTTTACAGAGCTTGGCCACACAAATCCCTTCTTTTCCAATCAAACATTGCAGGATGTGGTGGTTTGGGGCGCAGCTCTTCTCTTTTTCGCGATTTCAGCAGGAAGCTTGCATGAGCGAATCAAGACGATGCGTCACACCATAGAACAACAAAAGCAGGCGATGAAACAATTTGTGGCGATTGACTCGACAACTGGATTTGACAATGCAGATCGGATGAAGCTGGAATTATCCGAGGAAATGAAACGGGCAGAACGCTACAGACAGCCATTCGTTTTTATCCTTCTTCATATCCATTATGCAGCGGAATTCAAATCATTATATGGAGAAAAAGAAATGCAGCACCTATTTCAGCAATTAAGTATCAAGATCCGCGAAAGTGTCAGAGAAACTGATAAGAAATTTCGATTATCCGAAGAACGAATAGGATTGCTGCTTACTCACACACCAGAAGAGAATGTCTCTGTCGTCCTTGAGAAGCTAAAAGATAAATTGCAAAAGCATGTGCTGTTAAACGGTCGTGAAGTCACCCTGACTTTTCATGTCTGTCATTTAACAAGCAGTTCGGATTATCGTACGCCAGAGCAATTTTTAGAAGAACTAGAAAAAGAGATGATGATGAATGAACTTTAATTCTATAATGAAATGCTGTTTGATGATCGCTCTTTTTTTCATTCTTTCGTTTCACATGGCTTCAGCCGACGCTCTTGCCAAGCCAGATACCCTGATCGTTTATTCAACAGAATCGGGAGAAGCGACTCCAGCAGTGCATATGCTGGATCTACTCGCCGGACATTTTTCCAAACAGACGACGATTGTATCTGATGAACATTTGGCTGAAAAGAAGATCAGCGAATTTCAGCAAGTCATCTATCTAGGGGAAATAAAGAGAACCTTACCAAAACAGACCATTCGTGTAATGAACGAAGCACAGAAGATCATAGCCATTGGATACAATGCGGACCAGCTGCGCCCATTTTCCAAGCTTACTTTTCATAAACAAGAACACACGAGTCAAATCAAATATACAGATGATCCCACTTACCGTCAGCTAGAGAAAAGGATCATTGCGTTAACGGTTCAAGGGGCAGACTTGCAAAGGGAATTTCTATTGAAGAAGCATGAAGCTGATCTTCCATTTGTGATTCAAACAAAGGAAGGTGCGGCCTATATTGGAATCTTAAATGTCGTGCAGCATAATGAGCTTCTTGCAGAAGTGCTAGAAAAACACCTGCCTTCTTCTGATCAGCTGACCACAAAGTACTTAAGGCTTGGGAACATCAGTCCTGTCACTGACGAAAAGAAGCTGCTTGAGCTTGGACAATATGTATCCACTCGGCATATCCCGTTTCTGATAGCGGTAACCCCTGTTTGGGTGGATCGAACAACAGGCGATGAAGTGACACTGAGTGACCGCCCGAAGCTCGTAAAAGTGTTAAAACAATTGCAAAGTAATGGAGCCAGCATTATTCTTCATGGATTTAGCCGTACGTATCGAACAGAGGATTCTGGTCAGGACTTTGAGTTCTGGGATGCAAAGAATGATCAGTCCATTACGTCAAATGACCCAAAAAAAGCCGAGAAGAAGCAAAGTGAAAGTCATTTTTCGAATGAGAAAGACTTCCATGCTTATACGAGATCGAATCAGCAGCAAGAAACCATCTATACAGAAGAAAAACTGACAAAAGGTATTGAGTTTCTTGCGCAGCAAGGTCTCTATCCACTGGCATTCGAGGTGCCGCATGATGCCATATCTCAACAAGGCTATGAAGTGATATCAAGGCATGTGTCCAGTCTGTTTGGACAGGTACAGCTGTCGGACCATACGTGGAAAACAGCCGGTGCTCCGCCACTCGTGACGAAACCCGCCATGCTTCATGGTATGACCTTATATCCTCAGCAATCAGTAGAGCCAGCGTCTGACCAAGAAGGTTCAAATATTTTATTAGAACAAAAGATTCAATCCATCCAGCATCTTCAATCAGCCGCAATCGGGCTGTCCTATGATGTGGAATCCGGAATAACTGGATTGCAGAATCTGATGATGCAGATGGATGCAATTCCTTCTAGTGAATGGCTGGATTTAAAGAAAACAAAACAAACAGTCCAAACATCACATGTACAGATCAAAACATCAGGGAATGGACATATTCAAGTAGAACAATCCAATAGAGCGGAAACCACAACAGTCAAACGAAGCGGTATGGAAAATATGCTGCGAATTCTAACAGTCGTGGTGATGCTGTTTATTGCGGCATTTGCATTTTACACATTGTATTTAAGACTGACAATGAAAAAACGAATTTTTAAGGAGAGAAAATTAGGTGGCTGATGTCTTATTTTATCTTTCATTAATACTGATTTGGATCATGCTCCTATACCACATGTTTCTCATGCAGGGCGGCTTTCAGCACTACCTGACCTACGAAAAAGTGCTGCCTGAATGGACGAAACAAGGGAAAGAGCTGCCGACCGTCAGCATTCTAATTCCTGCTCATAATGAAGAAGTTGTCATCCGGCAAACGCTAAAAGCAATGGTGCAGCTATCCTATCCTAAACATCTTCTTGAAATCATTGTGATTAATGACAATTCCTCTGATGGCACAGGGGACATCGTGCAGTCATTCAGTGAGCAATATGATCATGTCCATATGATTGAAACGAAGCCGCCATTTGCAGGAAAGGGAAAATCCACTGCACTGAATGAAGGCTTAAAGGCTTCAACAGGAGAAGTCATCTGCGTATACGATGCAGATAACATGCCTGAACAAAAGGCCGTCTATCATTTGGTTCTTGGTTTATTGAATGACCCGAAGGCAGGCGCTGTTGTCGGGAAATTCAGGGTTATCAATGCAGCCAAAAATCTCCTGACCAAATTTATTAATATTGAGACCATCTGCTTCCAATGGATGGCGCAGGGTGGAAGATGGAAGTGGTTTGGCATTGCGACAATACCAGGCACCAACTTCGCCATCCGCCGGCACATTTTAGAAGAGCTTGGCGGCTGGGATGTTCATGCGTTAGCTGAGGACACCGAATTAACGATTCGAGTCTATAACCTTGGCTATGTCATTCGATTTTTCCCGGCTGCGATTACATGGGAACAAGAGCCTGAGACATGGAAAGTCTGGTGGCGGCAAAGAACGCGCTGGGCACGAGGCAATCAATATGTTGTACTCAAATTTTTAAAGCAGTTTATGAAGCTGAAACGAAAACGAATGATTTTCGATTTGTTTTATTTCTTCTTTACGTATTTCTTATTTTTCTTCGGTGTCCTGCTCTCAAATGGGATCTTTATCGTGAACCTATTTGTTGACCTTCACTTATCTGTAGGAGCTGTTGCACTGATCCTGTGGGGATTGGCCTTCTTCCTCTTTCTAACAGAAGTGATGATTACATTAAGCATTGAGAAAACAGAGCTCACCAAACAAAATATACTCATTGTGGCACTCATGTACTTCACTTATTCTCAAGTATGGATTGCGCTAGTCGTGTACTCCTTATGTGTAGAGGCAAAGAGCCGATTATTCAAACAAGAAGTGAAATGGTACAAAACCGAGCGTTACGATCAACAACAAAAGAAAAGCGGGTGACAAATTGAAATCGGTAAAATGGATGATTTTTATATTGATGATATCCCTTGCCATTCAGCCCTTTTTTATGGCGGGTCAAGCAATGGCGCAATCAAATCGAGTACAAGTGAAAGATGACTGGATTCGCTCATCTAAAGGAAGCCAGACAGAAACGCAGCACTTATCAGAAGATGTAGTGACCTTGTATGGACAAGAAGACCGCACTGAATTTTCCTATCAAATAGAAAAAGAAAAAGTAGAGTCTAGCATCCTTACATTGAATATAGAGGCTTCACCATTACTCATTTCGCCATCTTCGTTCACAGTCATGATCGATGGAGAGATTGAAAAGACCATTCCCGTATCAGGGAAAAACCAAAAGAAATCAATTCAAATCAAATTAAGCAAATCGCAATTGAAAAAAGGTTCTCATCAAATTCAGCTCGCATTTTATGGCGTGTTAAAAGAAGGTGTGTGTATCAACCAAGAGACACCTGCCAACTGGCTGAAAGTATATCCTGAAAGTGAGCTGACTTTCAAAGGAACTCAAACGAAAGACGTGACGTTAGACAGCTTCCCTTCACCTTTCATTCAAACAGGTGATCAGAAAGAACAAACAGATATCGTGATTCCAAATTCACCGGAAGCAGCTGAATTAGAAGCGGCTATGAAAGTATACCGTACATTGAAAAACAAAGACCGCCAAGCAGACCTCAAAATTGTCCAAGAAAAGGACATCAAGCAAATCGCGCATCCAACGATTGCTGTGGGAGCAAAAGGAAACTGGGATGGACGAGTGAAATCGATCGAGCAAGCTGCGAAAATGAAAACAGCAAGCAATCAGCTCACATTAGCGGTGAGAACCTTGACAGGAAAGAAAAAAGAACAGCCTATTTTATTTGTCACTGCTAAGCAGCCAAAAACAATTGCTGAAAAAATCAATGTCCTAACTCAACCAGAACTGACTGGTCAGCTCACTGGTAGCGATTTACTGCTTCAAAAGGTTACGGCTAAAGCATCAAAACCATCTCATCAAATTCGTTTAAAAGATTTCGGTGGAGAGGATGTCACAGTTGGAACCAAGAAAACGTCGTCTGAACATTACTATTATCCGAAGGCATTGATCGCTAATCAAAAATCAGGTGCAAAGCTAAATCTATCATTTAAAAAATCTGATATAGCGAACAAAGCGGAACGCTTAACAGTCATGATCAATAACGAACCACACGATGTACCGTTAACAAAACTAGGAAACAAAGATGAGAATGGATTCTATCATGTGTCAATTCCAGTAGATTCACAAGTACTCCAAAAGAACGAATATATTGATTTGCAATTTGTTACTACAGGCTTTAAAAACATGGAATCCTGCAGACATACGGATGAAGAAGGCTGGATTTACATTGATAAGAACAGCTCTCTTCAAATACCAGAAGGTACGACTAGTGATACACCGGATTTAGCCGCATGGCCGCTTCCTTTCACATCAAAAACGCAGCAAGGAAAAACATTGATCGTCATTCCAGATCAAATCAAGCAAGAAACGATCAATCAAAT
Source organism: Bacillus sp. FSL M7-0003 (assembly GCF_038628485.1). Lineage (NCBI taxonomy): Bacteria > Bacillati > Bacillota > Bacilli > Caryophanales > Bacillaceae > Bacillus > Bacillus sp. FSL M7-0003. The sequence continues at coordinate 515,762 of NZ_CP152024.1, forward strand.
GGCGATGCTGACAGAATCATTTAGTCAGCCGGAAGCTGCCCAATATCATTTGATCAAAGCTTCAAATGTGACAAATGATCAATTGAAAGATCACTCTCTCATTTTCATCGGAGGCATTCAAACGTTCTCTCTTTTAAAAGAAAAGGCAGACGATCTCATCGTTCCAGTGAAAAAGGATCAGTATGATGTATCCTCCTTTGGCATGATCAACGAAACGACTGCTCGTATTGTATGGACGCAGCCATCTGTATGGAATAAAGAACAGACAATGACCGTCTTTTCAGGAATGAATGCAGCTGACGCTGATCTTTCACATGAAGTGCTTCATTTCCTGCAAACAAATACGGAAACGGCAACAGTCGCAATCGAGAGCAAAAACAAAGACATGTTCTCTAATCATCAAACGGTCAGCAGCACAACAAATGATCTCCAAAAAGATGAAAAGCAAGGCATCGATGATTCTTGGATTTACTTTGCATGTATCGCTGCGCTGATTATTTTTGTGGTTGGGCTGATTATTTATTTCGTGCGAAAAAACCGCAAAAAGACTGATTGATAAACGATCAAAAGACCTTGAAAAAATGTCTTTACTTTGGTGTCAAACGGGAGTATGATCTCTTTTATAAAAGACCAATCGCTGAATCATTTCAATGAGCGGGGGAACCATTAGTGGTGCAGGACACCACGTGGGGTGAATCCTTTTTAGGTAGGGCAAAGTCTCATGCGCCCGAATCCGTCAGCTAACCTCGTAAGCGTTAAAGAGAGCAAAGACCAACCTGTGATCTAAACAATAGACGCAGGGGCATTCTATTGCCTCTGTGTCTTTTTGGCGATCCATCTTTTGTAACTTAAATCGTTTTGACACTAAAGGAGCGGGCATCACATGTACAGTTTGATGAAGCGTATTTTAATTGGGAAACCATTAAAATCACAGGCAGCAGGAGAACAAAAACTATCAAAAATCAAAGCGTTGGCATTATTGTCATCAGACGCATTGTCATCCGTTGCATATGGTACAGAACAAATCTTGATTGTTCTTTCCGTTGTTAGTGCAGCAGCATTTTGGTACTCACTCCCGATTGCAGGTTGTGTATTAATTCTTTTAATGGCGTTAATTTTATCTTACCGCCAAATTATTTATGCTTATCCAGAAGGCGGAGGGGCTTATGTCGTCTCTAGCAGAAACTTAGGTGAAAAGCCAGGACTGGTCGCTGGCGGATCATTGCTTGTAGATTATATTCTGACTGTAGCAGTGAGCATATCAGCGGGTACCGATGCCATCACATCGGCTTTTCCGGCACTATACCCATATCATGTGCTGATTTCAATTGTATTGGTCATTTTGATTATGGTGCTCAACCTTCGTGGATTGACAGAATCAGCATCTATTTTGGCTTATCCCGTATACTTGTTTGTCATATCACTCCTTATATTAATTGGAGTCGGCGGCTTTAAATTATTAACAGGAGGTGTGCCTCCAGCACCTGAGCATACAGCGATCGGCACACATGTACCTGGCATTACATTATTTCTTTTATTAAAAGCATTTTCGTCTGGCTGTTCAGCACTGACTGGGGTAGAAGCCATTTCAAATACCATTCCATCCTTTAAAAAACCAGCTGCACAAAATGCAGCGAGAACATTATTGATGATGGGTGGATTACTAGCTGTTTTATTTGTGGGTGTGACATTGCTTGCGTTTGGTTTTGGCATCTCACCAAAGCCAGAAGAAACGGTTGTATCACAAATTGCATCAGATACATTTGGACGTACATTTTTCTATTATGTCATTCAGGCTGTCACAGCTTTAATCTTGATATTAGCGGCAAACACCGGCTTTTCCGCCTTTCCTTTATTGGCGGTCAACTTAGCAAAGGATAAATATATGCCGCGCATGTTTACAGTAAGAGGGGATCGACTTGGTTATTCTAATGGCATTATCTTTTTAGGTGTAGCTTCCATGCTGCTCATTTGGTTGTTTGATGGGAAAACGGAACACCTCATTCCGCTATATGCTGTCGGTGTATTTATTCCATTTACCTTGTCACAGACCGGTATGTGTGTGAAGTGGATTCGTGAAAAACCGCAGGGCTGGAAAACGAAAATGCCTATCAATATAGTCGGAGCACTGATTTCTTTCACGGTTCTCATGATTCTCATTTTGACCAAGTTCCATCTTGTATGGCCAGTATTTGTTTTCATGCCAATTGTGCTATTGATCTTTCATTCCATAAAAAAGCATTATCTGTCTGTCGGAGAACAACTGCGTTTAATGAATGAAACAGAGCCTGTTGAGATTAAAGGAAATGTGGTCATCGTGCCAATAGCAGGAGTAACACGAGTCGTCGAACAATCTGTTCAATATGCAAAATCCTTATCAGAGCAAGTCATAGCAGTTCATGTATCTTTTGATAAAGAAAAAGATAAGAAAATTGAAGCGGATTGGGAAAAACTGAACAGCGGTGTGCGGCTTGTGATATTGCATTCGTCTTATCGAAGTCTTATTCATCCGCTTGATAAATTTCTTGAAACAGTTGAGGCTAAAGCAAATGCGCATCAATATAAAGTGATGGTGCTTGTGCCTCAATTTATCCCGAAAAAAAGATGGCATACGATCTTGCATAACCAATCTGCCTTTTTATTAAGATTCCGTCTATTATGGAAACGGGATATTGTGGTCGCCACCCTTCCATATCATTTTAAAAAGTAGCAGCAAGTTGAAACGTTTGATCAAAAGGGTGCGGTGGTATGGAGTAAGAAAAAAGGAGTTTTCTCACATGCCGCAAAGAACCGCAGGAAAAGAAGTAACAGCGCTACTGGAAGAGTGGGGCGTAAAACATATTTATGGAATGCCCGGCGACAGCATAAACGAATTGATTGAAGAGCTTAGGCATGAATCAAGCCAAATACAATTTATACAAACGAGACATGAAGAAGTGGCGGCACTCTCAGCAGCGGCTGATGCCAAACTAACAGGTAAGCTCGGTGTCTGCTTATCCATCGCTGGACCGGGTGCTGTCCACTTATTAAATGGACTATACGATGCAAAAGCAGATGGCGCACCCGTTTTAGCAATTGCAGGGCAGGTTGCGTCGAATGAAGTAGGAAGAGACACATTTCAAGAAATCAAATTAGAGCGGATGTTTGACGACGTCGCTGTCTTTAATCAGCAGGTACAAACAGCAGAAGCTCTGCCTGATTTATTGAATCAAGCCATTAAAGCAGCTTATACCCATAAAGGGGTGGCTGTTCTCACCGTATCAGATGACTTATTTTCTCAAAAAATTAAGCGTAAGCCAGTTTATACATCTCCTCTTTATGTTGAGGGAGAAGTACGTCCAAAGAAAGATCAACTGCTAAAGGCAGCACAGCTAATTAACAATGCGGAGAAGCCAGTCATCTTAGCAGGTAAAGGATTACGAAATGCAAAAGAAGAGCTTCTTTCATTTGCAGAAAAGGCTGCTGCACCTATCGTCATCACACTTCCTGCAAAAGGGGTTGTGCCAGACAGGCATCCATACTTTTTAGGAAACCTAGGTCAAATTGGAACGAAGCCAGCTTATGAAGCGATGGAAGAGTGTGATCTCTTAATTATGCTTGGAACTTCCTTTCCATATAGAGACTACTTACCAGAGGACACACCTGCCATTCAACTGGATATTAAACCAGATCAAATCGGTAAAAGGTATCCAGTAGACGTAGGAATCGTGAGTGACAGCAAGAGTGGTTTGCAGGCACTGACCTCCTACATTGAATATAAAGAGCAGCGTGGTTTCCTTGAAGCTTGTACAGAGCATATGATGAAATGGCGAGAAGAAATGGATAAGGAAAAATCCGTTGCCACATCACCACTTAAACCGCAGCAAGTCATTGCTAGACTAGAAGAAGCAGTTGAAGACGACGCCATTCTTTCTGTTGATGTAGGGAATGTAACCGTATGGATGGCCCGCCATTTCGAAATGAAACGGCAGGATTTCATCATCTCCAGCTGGCTTGCCACAATGGGCTGTGGTTTGCCTGGAGCGATTTCTGCTAAGTTAAATGAACCGAATCGTCAAGCGGTTGCTGTCTGCGGAGATGGTGGCTTCACAATGGTCATGCAAGACTTTGTGACAGCGGTAAAATATAAACTGCCGATCGTTGTTGTGATCTTAAACAACAACAACCTTGGAATGATCGAATATGAACAACAGGTAAAAGGAAACATCAATTATGGTATAGAGCTGGAAGATATTGATTTTGCTAAGTTCGCAGAAGCATGTGGCGGCAAAGGAATCTCCGTGTCATCACATGAAGAACTAGCTCCAGCCTTTGATACAGCCCTTCAATCAGATAAACCCGTCATTATTGATGTTGCTGTCACCAATGAACCGCCGTTACCTGGGAAAATTACGTACACACAAGCAGCTGGTTTTAGTAAGTACTTACTGAAAAAATTCTTTGAAAAAGGCGAGCTGGATATCCCTCCACTCAAGAAAAGTTTAAAACGCTTTTTCTAAACAAAATGTAGTCGGTCCTCTCAAAAGAGGACTGACTTTTTTTGCTGAAAGGAAAAAACATTTCAATTATCACTTGTTTTATTCCCTCTAAAAATATTTGGAAATTATTTTTGTAACTTAAAGCCTATTTTTCCAATTCGCTGAGAAAGGTAAAATAGACTTTATGATCAATAATGGAGGGAGTGACTTCTTCTGGGTAAGATACTTGATGCAAAAGCACTAACAAGTGCCATGGATACAAGGGCAAAACACTATCAGGAACTCCGCGAACAAATGGTAGATTTAAAAAAGTCATTACAAGGTGTGGCCAATCTCGGTGATGATTTCACTGGGAAAGGAGCCGATAACATTAAAAGCTTTTATAAAGAGCTTGCTGGAAATGTAGACATGTTTATCAGCTTCATTGATAAGCAAAAAGCCTTTCATGAAGGTGTTTCTGGGACACTGGATGATACGAGCTTTGGCGGCGATACCTTTGTAGAAGAACACTTTTTAGACAACGCAGTACATATGGGCATTAAGAATGCCAAAAGCATTGTGAAAGATCAAAAAAAGGCACTCAAAACGATTTTTCAAGACATTGATGACCTCATTTCCCTAGAGGTATTTGATAGCCAAACCTTTGATGAAAAAATAGAAGATGCGGAAGATGAACGAAAAAAGACGGTCAAAGAACTAAGAGAGCTTGATCAAAATTTAAAAGACGAATATGCTTTGTCAGAGACGGAACAGCAAGCTACAATGGCATTGTACGCTGAAATGATGAATGCGACAAATGACGGAAAAGCGATTTCGCCTATGAATTTTGACAAGAAAGCGTATCAAAATAGCGAAATCTACAAGGCAAAGAGCGATATTGAGAAGCAAACTTCTGAATATCTGAAAATCAAAAAAGAACAAGAAGAAGCCCGTAAGATCGCAAAGGAACAAGAAGCCCTCGCCAACCGCCCTTGGTATGAAAAAGCCCTCGATTATGGTGGAAACATCGTGAATGAACTGACCGGCGTGAACGATGCAAAACGTGCCGCAACAGGCGTTGATCCAATCACAGGAGAGAAACTCACCGCAGGCCAGCGAGTCGCTGCAGGCGGCATGGCAGCCGCAGGCTACATCCCAATCGTCGGCTGGGCAGGCCGCATTTTCAAAGGCGGAAAAGCAGTCTATAAAACCACCCAAGCCACATCAGCCGCAGTCAGGGCGGTCGATATCTACAAGACATCGCAAAAATCTTTTGACGCCCTGAAAACATCTCAAAAAGGCTTGTATGGCCTCACCGCCACCAACGGCTTCAGCGAAGCGATCACAGGCCGAGACATGTTTGGAAACAAGATCTCAAAAGAACAGCAGGAAGCAAGTATGAATGCGGCGCTTGGAATGCTTTTGCCGTTTGGGGCTAAAGGGTTTCATGGGAAGATGGGGATTAAGAGTACAGAAAAAACTTTGAGTAATAAAAAAGTAGCAGTGGGTGAAGAAATTATTGCTCAGAGGGTACAGAAAGTAGAATTAGATTTAACTACAAAAGTTACACCTTACAAATCGTTAAGTCGGAATCAGCAGAAGAAAATAAAGGAAAAGATTGAAAATCGTACTGTTACAAAGGAAGAGTATAAACGATATCAATGGGATAAAAGATTCTCCAAAAGAAGGGCTGCAGGGGTTACCGAATTCTGGAAACAAGAAAAGAAAAGAATTTTAGATGGAGAATCTACAACAAGGAATTGGACTAATGAACAAAAACAAGAGATTTTAAAAAGCAAAAAACCACAATATAATGGGAAATCCATTATCGGACACCATACTTACAATGCTATGAATTATCCACATATCAGTAATAGAGGAGAATTAATTTATCCTGTGACTGGAAGAGAACATTTAAAGGGTTGGCATGGAGGGAGTTATAGCAAAAATGCACCTGGTAGACCTGTTAATCCAGATTATTTAGAGGAATTTTAATAGGGAGGAAAAATATGAGTAAGATAGCTATTAAGATAAGCTCAAAAGGTCCAATTAATAAATATGTATTACCTTTAAGAAAGTACACCGGTTTAGGAATTACAGATATAAAAAGTGGGATTGAAAACAAGGACTTTTTTTCCGAAACGGATGCGAATGATATTGATAGTATGGAAAATTTAAAGGAATTAGTTGATGCTTTACTGAATTTGGGAGCGGATGTGAAAATCTTTGATAGTGATGAATATGGTGAAGGAATATTTAATTATCAAGAAATTTCTTACGATGAATTGATCAATAGTATTGAGCGATTAAAAGAAATAATGGAAGAATTACAGGATTACGACGATGCTATGTCTGATGAGTGAAAGTGAACAATTAATAAAAGAATAATGAATGGAGCTTTGCCAGTAAAAGAACCTATGTAATTTTAACGTCTAAATGATGACATAAAAACTAAAAGATTACGATACTATGTTAACCTTGATTTTTTTACGAAATATCAAGGTTTTTTAAACTGAAAATGCACTTGCAAACTCAATCACCCACTCATAATTGGAAATTACATGTTAAACTAATCCAATCACCACAAAAAAGGAGCTAAAACCATGCTATGGATTTTCACACAAAACCAGCAAAGTTTCGTTCATGTCCACGAAATCACAGTAGCCGGCAAAAAGATTGAAGGGATGATCGCAGGAAGCGATACTTGGGTCAAGACGCTCGGTAAGTATGACTCAAACGATCGTGCAGCAGAGATCCTTCAAGACATTGTGAAAGTAATTGAAGCCAATCATGATGCCACTGTGACTTACAGAATGCCAAATCAATAAAAAAGAAACCACCTTTCCATTGCGAAAAGGTGGTTTTTGTTTATGATGGTGTTTTTGTAAAGGCTAAAAATAAAGGGATGCCTGTGCCGACAAGGGTGGTGGCAAATAGGAACATACCGCAAATGAATAGAAAATGGCTGGCTGAAAAGACAAGTGCCAGAATGAGAAAAACGATGCTGAGTCCTGCCATGCTATATGATGGGACAAAGCGGCGTTTGTATGTGGCTTTCTTTGTTAAGAATGAGAAGAAAATGCCAAATAATAAAGGGACAATCCATAAGTAAAATAAAATAATAAGAGACATACTTCATACCTCGATTTTTCCTTCTATTTTATCAGATGCTGATCGCAATCGATACTACAAAGCTTCACTTTGTAAAATAATTCATGCAATCGACACAATTACGTGGGCTGATTCATAGAATGCGTTTTTTCTTTCATATATTCAGGCTGCAAAAGGGCGTATACACAATGATCCGTAAAGCGGTCGCCCAGCCATTCACATTGTCTCAAAATGCCTTCAAGCGAAAAGGATAATCGCTCTGCGATGCGTCTGCTCTTCAGGTTATCGACAGCAGCCCTGATTTCAATGCGGTGCAGTCCACAATCTTCAAATAAATAATGAATGACTGCTTTGCACGCTTTTGTCATGATGCCTTTTCCTTGATAGCCTTCTCCGAGCCAATAGCCAATTGAAACAGTCCTGTCGATCCAATGAATTTGGTGGGTGCCGATGATCCCGACAAGTTCTCCATGTGACCAGATGCCCGCTTGAAAACCGTTGTTTTGCATGGCTTGCTGCATTGCGCCTTGAATGAACGCCATGCTGTCTTCTTCTGTTTTCGTTGAATCCACCCAAAGCATCCATTCACGTAAATGCTCTCTTGACCGCTGAATGAGCAAATATAGACTTCGTGCGTCTCTTGGCTCAAGCAGCCGCATGGATATCTCTTGATCTTGATAAAAAAACATGTGCCCACATCCTCTCAGGGGAATTTTACCATAACCATATGAAAAGAAAAAGACAGCATCACTACTGTCTTTTACATAAACGTATCCACAATTAAAAAGAGATTGAGTGCGACAACAAGACCTGCTATCACCCAAGATATTCCTGTTACCCAGCGGGCATTCGTTAATTCGCCCATAATTCGTTTTTTACTTGTAAATAAAATGAGCGGAATTAAAGCAAAGGCAATACCGAAGGATAACACCACCTGACTCATCACAAGTGCGGATGTCGGATTCACCCCAGATGCAATGATCACAATAGGGGGAATCATGGTAATCAGCCGGCGGACATACAGTGGAATGCGGTATTGAATAAAACCCTGCATAATGATATCGCCTGACAATGTACCGACAGAAGAGCTTGATAGTCCTGCTACAAGCAGGCCTACACCAAATAAGATAGCTGATACAGGACCTGCGAGTGTGCTAAAATGCTGGAACGCAACATCCAGATCTTCAACAAAGAGACCATTTTTATAAAATAGAGCGGCTGCCACAATCAACATACTGGCATTGATGGCTCCAGCGACTAGCATCGCAATGAGGATATCTAAAAACTCAAAGCGGAAAATCTGTTTTTTCTCCTTTTCCGTTCTGCCGACGACTCTTCTTTGGGTTAATGCTGAATGTAAATAGATCGCGTGCGGCATTACAGTGGCACCTAAAATTCCAGCTGCAAGCAGTACACTATCTGTGCCTTCAAATTTTGGAATGAAAAGCCCGCCTGCGACACTTGCCATATCAGGCTTGGCGACAAAGGTTTGCACAGCGAAAGCGATCACGACAATGAACAGCATGCCAGTGATGCCGGCTTCTAATGCTCGATATCCTCTTCTTTGCAATTCTAAAATCGCAAATGATCCGATGGCTGCAATAATAGATGCTTCAAGCAAAGGAATCCGAAAGAGCAAGTATAAACCAAGTGCCGCTCCAATAAATTCAGCTAAATCTGTGGCAATAATAACGAGTTCGCCCTGAATCCATAAACCAATGGAGACGGGTTTTGGAAACTCTTCACGTGCGATTTCAGGTAAGTTTTTCCCTGTCGCTATTCCAAGCTTTGCGGATAAGGATTGGATGAGCAGCGCCATGAGATTTGATATAAGAATGACCCATAAGAGAAGATATCCATATTTAGAGCCAGCCGCAATGTTGGTGGCAAAATTCCCTGGATCAATATATGCAATGGCAGCGATAAAAGCAGGGCCTAGAAAAGGAAGAAGCCTTCTAAATCCTTTGACCTTACCTTCAAGTGCACGTTCAGCTGCCGCTGACATGTGTGCCTGTGCCTCGATGTATTTGTTTGTCATATGTCATCACCTAGATTCTACAAAGTTTTGCTTGGGCACAAAAAGTTTCCTTCATGCAATTTTTAATCATCATATGCCCATCTTCATGAAAAGTCAACTATCTGAACTAATAGGTTTGTTTATCATATGTAAGTGAAAAAAATAGATACCTTGTCAACGCGCAACATAAAAAACACCGCCTCTTAGACGGTGTCCCTACTGCTTCCTCTGTTATTTGTTTTTTTAAGATACCCTTGATCCCACGCTGCGGAAGATCAGGCTTAAAATAATGACAAAGATGGCTGCTCCTAAGATCGCTGGAATGATCGCAAAGCCTGCCAGACTAGGACCCCACGTTCCAAGTAATCCATGACCAATCCAAGCGCCTACAAACCCGGCAATCATTGAGCCGATCCATCCTCCTGGTACACTGCCTCCAGCGAGTGCACTCCCAATGAGACCAATGACAATCGCCACAACTAATGAAATTAGAAATCCTAACATGTTGATCACTCCTCTTTTGTTTGTTTATTAAGCAATAACCGTTTTGAAAAAGATTAAAACCTTTCGGAACCGCTTCAATGTTCTATACGTATGATGGACAAGGATTGTGTATAATAACAGACAAATACTTCAGCGGCATCTAAGGAGGCGTATGACATGGAGGAAAGAGAATGGCTAAAAGCACAATTAAAGGAGATCGAAAAGTGGGAGAAAGACCAGCAAAAGGTATGGTTTTGGGAGAAGCTCAGCCGCCTTCCATTTCAAATGCTGGACAAGCTGACGCCTGCTTTTATTCAGAAAAAAATCGGTGTGCTGCTAGACGAAATGGGTCATTACATTCAATCTGGCGGTGCCTATTTGACGTCGGAAAAAGGCATCATTCATCAATTTCAAAAGAAATGTGCAGACGAATCCATTCAGCGCATAGAGGATATTGGAAAGGCCCCGATCGAAATGATGGATGCCATTAGTGAACATATGGGGAAAAACAGAACGAATCTCGCGACGGTACAAGGGGCGACAACTGGTGTCGGCGGAATGTTTACGCTAGCCGCTGATATCCCTGCGGTCCTGGGTCTCTCCCTGAAAACATTACAGGATATTGCCGTTACCTATGGCTATGATCCTAAAAACAAAGACGAGCGGGTCTTCATCATTAAATGCTTGCAGCTGAACTCCGCGGATGTCGTTGGAAAGAAATCGATTCTAAAAGAACTCAAAAGCTATCATGCATCCGAAGGTAAGCATGAAAACATGATTTCCCAAATCCAAGGGTGGCGTGAGGTCGTCTATAATTACCGGGATTCGTTCGGCTGGAAGAAACTATTTCAACTTGTTCCCATCGCCGGAATTTTGTTTGGTGCCGTTTCAAACCGCTCACAATTAAAAGGAATTGCCGAAACAGGCATGATGCAATACCGAAAGCGAAGAATTTTAACAAGATTAGAAGAGCTCACGCAGCAAGAACAGAGTGAGTCCGGCGCATAAAAAAATCCCATATCAAAGGGATTTTTTATTTGCTCTCATCCTCTTCCTGAAAAGCATGAATAGGTGAGTGTTCATAACGTGCACGCAGTTCGCGGATCTGTTTGATGAGGGTGGAGCCGATCGTTTTTTCGGCTTCATCATACAAAGGATCAAGGGCTTTCATCCATTTTTGTCTTTCAGCTGGCGTCAATTCATGAATGGCAATCGGCGATTCACGTTTAATGTCCTCCAGCTGATCTTTGTTCATCTGTTCTGCATGCTTTTCATTCCAAGCCGTTGTTTCCTCCATGGCTTCAAGTAAAATTCGCTTCGTTTCGGGTGTCTGGCGGTCAAAGAAGGATTGATCTGTTAAGACCACATAGCCTAAATACCCGTGATTGCTGATCGTCATATAGTCTTGTATATGATAGAATTTTTTTGAATAAATATTTGAAATGGTATTTTCTTCACCGTCTACTTTTTTGGTTTCTAATAGCTGAAACGTTGAATTAAATGATTCCTGATAGGGCTTTGCGCTAAGGAGTTTGAATTGTTTTTCAATCATGTCGCTTTGCATAATGCGGAGAGACTGGTTTTTTAAATCAGCCGGCTGTTTGATTGGCCCTTTATTAGAAGTAATTTGCTTAAAGCCATTTGTCCAATAAGCCATTCCCTTTAACCCATCTTTTTGCAGCGTGCCAAACAACCTTTGTCCAATTGCACCTTGCAGGCCTTCTTGAACCGCATTGTAATTTGAAAAAGCAAAGGGAAGATCAAGTGCCAGCCACTCAGGGGACAGCATGCCGAGCTTCGAGGTAGACGGAGCAATAAATTGAACTTGATTCTCTTTGAGTGCATTTATTTCTTCAATATCAGAATAAAGGCTTCCGTTGGAGAAAATTTGAATGCTGATCTTTCCATCGGATTTTTCGTGCACGAGCTCAGCAAATTTCTTTGCGGCAAGTCCTTTAGGTGTATTGTCTGCCACGACATGGCTGAATTTGAATACAAGCTGGTCCTTCAGCCCTGTCTGTTCATCATCAAAGGTTGTCGCTGATTTTGGCATCATATGATAAAAACCAAGGTATAAAGCGGTTACAAAACCGATCATGAGCAATAGTGTATAAGCGAGTAAATTCTTCATGCGTCAGATCCCCCTTATGTCAAGCATACTTGACAGAGGAAGAATCCGTAAAGATACAGGTGAAAAAATGATGAGAAATCGATTGAAATTACAACAATTATCTATTAGATGGAAGCTTACCATCCTCACATATTTCGTTGTCATTTTCGCCCTACTAATCGGAGGCATTGTTCTTGTTGGGGGAATTCAGCAGACAGAGGAACGGGAGCTTCGAAAAAGACTCATGAACACGGCGAGAACCGTGGCTGAGATGAATGAGGTGAAGCAGGCGTTAGCTGATCAGACAAAGGATCGTGATCAATTACAGCATGCAATCGAAGAGATTCGGATTATTCAAGATGCTGACTATATTGTCGTGATGGATATGGATCATGTGAGATTAACGCATCCAGTGAAAACGAGGATTGGCCAGCGCTCAGAAGGAACTGATGAAGAGCCGGCTTTTGCAGAGCATATTTATTTCTCAGAAGCAGAGGGAGAGCTTGGAACAGCCATCAGAGCTTTTTATCCAGTCAAGGATGATCAATTTAATCAAACAGGGGTTGTGCTTGTAGGAAGAACTCTGCCAAGTATGGCAGATATATTAGGAGAAATGAAGCAGGATATCCTCATGATCCTCCTGCTGACGCTCAGCTTTGGGCTTGTGGGTTCATTTTTGCTCGCCCGTCATATTAAACAGCAAATGTTTAAGCTGGAGCCGCATGAGATTGTCAGAATGCTAGAGGAACGCACTGCAACCTTTCACTCTATTAATGAAGGGGTCATCGCCATTGATAATCAGCACATGATCACCATTTTTAATGAGAAGGCGAAGCAGATTTTTGGCGTAACAGGTGATGTCGTGGGCCGGAATATTTGGGGTGTGCTGTCTGATACGAGACTTCCTGAGATTATTGATCGCGCAGAACCCGTCTACAATGAAGAAATCCATATGAGCGGAAAGCGGATCATGAGCAGCCGGATTCCGATTGTCATGAAAAAGAAGATCATCGGAGCGGTCGCCATTTTTCAGGACCGGACAGAAGCGGCAAAATTGGCGGAGGAGCTCACAGGGGTTAAGAACTTTGTGGACGGTTTGCGGGTGCAAAACCATGAACATATGAATAAGCTTCATACGATTGCCGGGCTGATTCAGCTTGGTAAAGCCGATCAGGCGCTCGATCTAGCCTTTCAAACGACAGAGGAGCAGGAACATGTGACGGACTTTCTTCATCGCGTCATAGAGCATGATGCTGTCGCAGGGTTATTGATGAGCAAAATCAGAAGGGGCAAGGAGCTTGGCATCATGGTCGAAGTAGATGAACATAGCTGTCTGCGTGATTTCCCTGAACGGCTTGATCAGCATGATATGACAAAGCTGCTCGGAAATCTCATTGAGAACGCCTTTGCTTCGTATGATACTGTAGAAAGAGACACAAAAGTCATTTCCATTAGTATCGATCAAACGGAGGATGTCCTCGCGATTTTAATTGAAGACAATGGCTCCGGGATGGAAAAAGAAATGATTCCTTCTATTTTCGATAAAGGCTTCACACATGGCAAAGAGGGCGGAACAGGCTATGGCCTGTATATTGTAAAAACGATTATCGACAAAGGGATGGGAAATGTAGAGGTCACATCAAGCATCGGCATTGGTACCACCTTCTCAATCGAATTCCCAATGACCATAGAGGAGAGAGACAGATGACTCAGATTAAGGTGCTGTTAATTGAAGATGACCCGATGGTGCAAGAAGTGAATAAAGAGTTCATTATGAGTGTTCCTGGCTTTCAAGTAGCAGCTGTCGCTGGGAACGGGGAGCAGGGCATCCAGCTGATCAAAGAAATTCGTCCAGACCTCGTGGTACTTGATGTCTATATGCCAAAAAAGGATGGCGTCAAAACGCTGCAAGACATCAGAAAACAGAAGATGAAAGTGGACGTGATTGTCATTTCAGCAGCGAAGGACAAAGAGACCATCGGCATCATGCTTCAAAATGGTGCGCGGGATTATATTATTAAACCATTCAAATTTGAACGAATGAAAGAATCACTTGAAAGCTATAAGGCGTTTAAATCAAAAATCCAAACTGCAGCAGAATTCTCTCAGGAGATGCTCGATGATATCATACGAAAGCCTGCTGTTAAGCAGGAAGATACTTGGCTTCCTAAAGGGCTGAATGTGCATACGATGAACGAAATTAAAGCGTATATGGGCTTGCAGGAAGGCGCGCAGTCTGCAGAAGAAGTCGCCAATGCACTTGGCATTGCCCGCGTCACGGCACGCCGGTATTTAGACTTCCTCGTAAAAGAAGGCGAGCTGAAATTAGATATGCAATATGGCGGGGTAGGACGGCCTGTGAATAAATATATCGTACATTCTGACTAAGAGACCAAAAAGACCAAAATGTACGATATGTCCATAAGCTTCACAGCCTTTGATGAAATCGCTATCATTTATCTACAGATAATAGTTAAGCGTTTACATCAAAGGGTGAGGGAGTTGATTTTTTATGAAAAGGATTTTGAAGAACCTGACATTTCAGGTAATTGCAGCTGTCATAATCGGGATCATTGTCGGGATGGTTTGGCCAAACGTCGGAAAAGAAATGAAGCCGCTTGGTGACACCTTTATCAATGCCGTTAAAATGGTCATTGCACCAATTATTTTCTTAACCATTGTTCTTGGTATTGCCAAGATGGGTGATATGAAAAAGGTTGGGAAAGTTGGGGGAAAAGCATTTATTTATTTTGAAGTTGTCACGACACTTGCTCTAGTCATCGGTCTTTTTGTGGTGAATATCATGAAGCCAGGTGCTGGTCTTGACTATAGCAAGCTTGAAAAAGGGGACGTTTCACAGTATACCCAAAATGGGGGACAGGGTATCGACTGGATGGAATTTGTTACACACATCGTGCCATCTAACATGGTTGATGCTTTCGCAAAGGGTGATATTTTACAGGTCTTATTCTTCTCTATTCTATTCGGTGTCGCGCTCGCTGCTCTTGGCGAGAAGGGGAAAGGCATCATCGAATGGCTTGATAAGCTGTCACTTGTTTTCTTTAAAATCATTGGTTATATCATGCGTGCTGCGCCTCTTGGTGCATTTGGGGCGATGGCTTATACGATCGGACACTTTGGTTTGGCATCGATTAAACCGCTGGCGAGTCTGATGCTCTCCGTTTATTTGACCATGTTCTTGTTCATTTTCGTTGTACTGAACATCATTTGTAAAATGTATGGCTTCAGCCTGCTCGGTTATCTGCGGTTTATCAAGGATGAAATTTTAATTGTACTTGGCACAAGTTCTTCAGAATCCGTGCTGCCAAGAATGATGGATAAAATGGAACGCTACGGGTGCTCTAAGTCTGTTGTTGGTCTTGTCATTCCAACAGGTTATTCCTTTAACCTAGACGGAACTTCCATCTATTTATCAATGGCCGTCGTCTTCTTGGCGCAAGTGTTTGGTGTAGACCTGTCGATCGGTCAGCAGATCACTATTATCCTTGTTCTGATGCTTACATCAAAGGGAGCTGCTGGGGTGACAGGAAGCGGATTTATCGTGCTTGCATCTACTCTTGCGGCATTACAGGTCATTCCGTTAGAGGGTCTAGCACTGCTGCTTGGGGTTGACCGCTTCATGAGTGAAGGAAGAGCGATTACAAACCTCATTGGAAATGGCATCGCAACAATTGTTGTCGCGAAGAGTGAAGGAGAATTTGACGAAGCGAAGAGCAAAACAGCACTTCAGGAAATGCGGAATATGAAGCAGGCTGTTTAGTATAAAAACAACCAAAAACCGAAACCTTATGTTCTACATGGGTTCGGTTTTTTTGTGTGAAAAAGAAAAACCAATAAAATTAATACAAATCGTAAGACCTCTTTGACCTTTTATTATATAATTTACAGAAAGATCCGATATAATGTATATCAGATACGATGAAAAATAGACTTTAGTCCTGGCAGGTGTGTAACGTAATGACGGCATTTTTAAAATTGTTCGAAAAACCCGGTGTTAAGCGGTTTTCAGTATTTGTAGTATTAGCTACAGCATTATATCTATTAAGAGGAATGATGAATTTAATTCTTTTGACCTTCATTTTCACCTTTTTGATGAATCGGTTGGAAGAGGTCATTAGAGGCTTTTTAAATCGCTTCCTGAAAATAGGACAGAAATCGGTCATTACCATTTTGTATATTCTTCTGGCTGGTGGATTGACATTTGGGGGATTCGTTTTTGTACCAATCATTGCCAAACAGGTAGAGCAGCTATTCCATTTAGGAAAGAAAATTGCAGATCACCCACAAGATTTACCCTTCTTTGACGTCATCACGAACGTATTCGGAGATTTCAAAATATCAGCTTTCTTTGAGAAAGGGTTTAATTTCCTCTATACATACATAACCGATTTCAGCACGTTCAGTATCCAGGTCATTATGTCCTTAATATTAAGCATGTTCTTCCTGTTCGAAAAAGAACGCCTCATTCAATTCATGAACAAGTTCAAAACGAGTAAAATCTCCGTATTCTATCATGAAATTGCCTTCTTTGGACGTAAATTTTCCCGAACGTTTGGAAAAGTACTCGAAGCACAGTTTATTATTGCAACCGTTAATTGTGTGCTAACGACCATTGCGCTAGGCATTATGGGCTTCCCGCAGTTATTTGGATTAGCGGTCATGGTCTTTTTGCTAGGATTAATCCCAGTAGCGGGTGTGGTTATCTCTCTTATTCCACTCAGCATCATTGCGTATACACTCGGAGGCGGAATGTATGTCCTGTATATTGTGCTGGTGATTGTGATTATCCATGCTATTGAAGCATACTTCTTGAATCCGAAGCTCATGTCAGCTAAAACAGAACTCCCTATTTTCTTCACGTTTATTGTGCTGATCTTCTCTGAACACTATATTGGCATTTGGGGACTTATTATCGGTATCCCAATCTTTGTGTTTATTTTAGATATTCTTGAAGTGACAAATAGGGAAGAAAGTAATTAAAAAGTTCATATGAACCTGTTTACAATTTTCTAAAAATAAGGTATAAATGGTATGAAAATATCATATTACCACACGCTTAATCCTTCTAAAGGAATGGGGGACCCATGTTTTTGGGGTGAATTTTTCTTATCTGAGAAAAAAGGACATCTCTTCGTCCTAACCCGTCAGCTAACCTCATCAGCGTGAAGAGAGTAGACAGTGGTACACGTATGGACACGCAGGCCCACGAGAAGACTCTCTCGTGGGCTTTTTGACGAGGAAGGGGAGATTTTATTGAAGCTGGCGACGAAAATTATTATTGCCTTGTTTGTAGGTGCAATCACAGGATTGCTGCTCAACCTTTTTGCTCCAAATGTATTCAAAGTGTTAGACCCTTATTTATTTACACCTCTAGGTCAAATCTTCTTAAACCTGATTAAAATGCTTGTTGTGCCCATTGTATTCTTTTCGATCACGCTCGGTGTAGCAGGCCTTGGCGATCCGAAGAAGCTAGGCAGAATCGGCGCAAAAACCATTACTTATTTCCTGCTCACTACGACTTTTGCCATCATTATTGGCATCTCATTAGCCTTATTGATCAAGCCGGGAGCCTTCGGCGATTTTGATACAAAAGCGGCTGATTATTCCGCAGAGGAAGCCCCATCAATGGCAGAAACACTACTCAACATTATTCCAACCAATCCAGTCCAATCGTTAGTTGAAGGAGATATGCTTCAAATTATCGTCTTCTGTGTATTTTTAGGTCTTGGCATAGCCATGCTTGGTAAAAAAACGGAAGGCTTACTGAAGCTGTTTGAACAAGGAAATGAATTAATGATGTATCTTGTCGGTGTTGTGATGAAATTTGCACCGTACGGGACATTCGGTTTGATTGCAACGGCAATCGGCAGTCAGGGGCTGGATGCCATGAAAGCGATGGGACTTTACTTCTCGGTCGTGTTAATTGCGCTTATCCTGCATTTCTTCCTGACATATGGATCAACCATTGCTATCTTAGCTAAACGAAATCCAATGGCATTCTTTAAAGGATTTTCACCAGCGATGGTTGTTGCGTTTAGTACATCAAGCAGTAACGCAGTACTGCCGGTATCAATGGAAACAGCGCAAAAGCGCTTAAAGGTGCCAGAGCCGATTTCAAGCTTTGTGCAGCCGCTGGGTGCAACCATTAATATGGATGGCACAGCCATTATGCAAGGTGTTGCGACCATTTTTATCGCTCAAGTGTATGGGGTTGAACTGACGCTTGTTCAAATGCTGACGGTTGTCTTAACAGCTGTTTTAGCAAGTATCGGTACAGCAGGTGTCCCAGGGGTAGGACTCATCATGCTGGCCATGGTGTTAAATTCCGTGAATCTTCCTGTTGAGGGAATAGCGCTGATCCTTGGCATAGACCGCTTATTAGATATGGCAAGAACCGTAGTTAATATTACAGGTGACGCAGCATGTGCGGTGATTGTTTCTGAAACCGAAAAGAAACACGAGAAAGAAGCGCCGACACCTAACTTATCACTGTAATAAGCAAGAAGGGCTGACTGGATCAGTCCTTTTTTTCATGGATTGATTTGTCTCGCGTGATATACTTTTTACAGGATGAGCGGTCATAACTGCCGCCACAGGCTTTACATCAGAAGGAGGAACCATTTTGCAGTCTGCTGTTTTAAAAGTAGAGAAAGTCGATAAACAAATTGGCCGGAAAATGATCTTGCAGGATATTTCTATAGATATTGGGCAAGGAGAAATTGTTGGACTACTTGGACCCAATGGGTCTGGAAAAACAACTTTGATTCGATTGATCGTTGGCTTGATGAAAAAAAACAATGGCAACATCATGATCAATGGATATTCACAAGATGAGGATTTTCTTAAGGCGATGTCATCTGTTGGTGCGATCATAGAAAACCCAGAATTTTATTCGTATTTAACAGGCTTTGAAAACCTTGAAATGTATGCAGCGATGCACGATGGCGTGACGGAGGAACGCATTCAGGAAGTGGTGGAAAGAGTTCGTCTGGAGGATGCCATTCATCAGAAGGTCAAGACGTATTCACTAGGGATGAAACAAAGGCTTGGGATTGCACAAGCTATTTTGCATCGGCCGAACCTGCTCATTTTAGACGAACCGACAAATGGACTGGACCCTGCAGGAATGAAGGAATTCAGGGAGCACTTACAAATGCTTGTAAAGGAAGAAGGAACCTCGGTGTTATTTGCGACGCATTTATTGCATGAGGTAGAGGAGCTATGTGACCGAATGATTATCATTCAAAAGGGACAGATCAAAGCTAGTACTCATCTCCGGGATATGGAGGGGAAAGAGCAGGTGCTGATGAATATTCAGCCAGTAGAAAAGGCGGTCTCATGGCTTGATGCACACGACTATACATATGAACGAAATGGAGCGCGTGTACTGCTTCAACTGAACAAAGAACGTGTGCCAGAGCTGAACAAACAGCTTGTGCTGGCGGGGTTTGATGTACTTGAAATGATGCCTCAAAAGCAGTCAATTGAAGAGGCATTTATGAAATGGACGGAAGGCGGGACGACAGATGCTTAATCTCATCAAGAATGAGCATAAGAAAATCATGAAGAAAAAGATCACATTCATTGCTCTTTTATTGATCGTTGTATTTCAACTGGCCATGGCTCTAACCTTGAAACGAGTCATATCAAGCTTTGGTGGACAAGACACAGTCGCGAACTATTTTGCTTATTCCACGAACGTCGTGTTTATTTTGCAGGTACTTGCTGTTGTTATTGGCGCGACCTTGATCTCAACAGAGTTTCAGAAAAGGACGATCAAGTTTCTATTGATCCGGCCAAAAACAAGACTGCACATTTTTCTGTCAAAATACATCACACTTGTGCTGACAGTCATTTATTTGTTTGTTTTTTATTATGTTTTGGCTTTTCTATTTGGTCTTATTTTCTTCGGTACTGATTTTGATGAAAGAACGGGGCAATTATTTCAGCATACGTTTGCCGTCATTGGATCTCAGTGGGTGGAAGTGATCATGATGGCAAGCTTTGCTTTTATGTGTTCCAGTTTGTTTAGAAACAGTCTTGTTGCCCTTGTGACCTCGTTTTTTGTTTTATATGCGGCGAAATCACTTGTACCGATCATGTCTCTCTTAGAAAATCAGTGGGGGAAAATCCTCCTTTTCGCGAATACGGACTTTACTCAGTACAGCTTTCAAGGACCGCCGCCTTTTCATGGGATGAGCATTTTGTTTTCTCTATTTATAGTAGGGGCGCATTTTGTTTTCTTTATTGGATCGGCTTGGATTCTTTTTTGGAAACGTGATGTAAATGTGTAAAAATTGTGTCAAATAACAAGAAAAATTCGTGACATCTTTGTGAAAACGAGTCTGTATTTCACGATAACCGGCTGATTTTGTCTTATAATAAGAAGGAGTCATGGAGGTGGCACTATCGTGAAAAATTTCATTACGGCTTTACCAATTTTGTTGCTGCTGTCGTTTTCGTTTGTGTCTTTTGCCTTCCAGTTTGATCACCTTGTTTATTTCAGACTAGCGCTGGGAATTTTTTCGTTAGCGGGTCTTTTCTTTCTGTATACACTTAAAAGAAACATGAAATGGTTCATGGTCTATTTATATGCAAGCTGGATCGTTCTTGCTGCCGTCACGACATTTGAGGAACCAGTCTTTTCTCAATTTTTCTTCGGTGGTTTAACGATGACAATGGGTTATCTCACATATATGCTCATTTATTTAGGAATGAAGCAGGACCGTGTAGCGAAAGCAAATTAAAAAAAAGCCGATAAAATCGAATAACAGATTTTATCGGCTTTTTTTATTTTATTGAAGCAGACAAAAGAGCAGTCAGTGATGACTGCTCCTCTTGTACTTATGATTCACGCCCAGCAGCTGCAAGCTGCTTCTGGTGTTTTTTGTCAATGGTTTCGTAAATACTTTCCATCATTTGAGGATCGCGCATGATGGCCTTTTTATTCTCTTCAATCAATTGCTGATAGGTTTTAATTTTCTTCTTAGACATGTGACTTATCGCTCCCTTATTAGAATGGACGTCTATAGGATTTCACATAGATGAAATTGATAATCATTTTCAATTAGCAACTCCATTATACAAAGACAAATGTCATAAGTAAAGGTTCAATTCAGAAAATTCACGTAACCGACATATTCCAAGCTGGTTCGACGCTGCATTCTTTCCCAGGAAATAATCTTGTCATGACTTGTCGTAAGTGAAACATCAATTTGAAACGTTTTGGCTGTGCAGCTCGTCTTATGAAGAGATTTAAAAAGAAAAAAGACATCAGCAAGAGTTTGCTGATGTCCTTCGTTTCATCAATTAAGAAACGTGCTCTTGAAGAAATTCTGTCACTTCTTCAGGCGATTTTGCGTTTGCACTGTGTAAATGACCTGTTTTTTCACCATTTTTGAAAATTAACAGGCTTGGAATACCCATTACCTGATACGTTTCAGCTAATTCTGGGAAATCATCTTTATTTATTTCAAACCATTCATTGTGAGCATAAGCTTCTAGGATGTCTGGAATGAACATGTCCATTCTTGTGCAGTCAGGACACCATGTTGCAAAGAATTTAACGATGACTTCTTTGTCTGATTGAATAATTTCATTGAATTGTTCAGTACTTGTGATTTTTTTCAATTTGTCACAACTCCTTTTCAATGTCATTTTAATATAAAATAAAGGCGAATGACATACAAATGCTCGGGAGGCGCTTACAACCTTTACAAATCATTTCAATTACGTAACAACAAAAATTAATTAGAGCATTTTTGCTTGAAAGTGATAAGATAGTAAAGATGAATTTTAGTGGGGGGAGTATCCATTGAAAATAAGTTTAGGATTGATTTACGGCGGAAAGTCAGCCGAACATAATGTATCACTGCAAACAGCCCTTGCAGTTACAAAAGCACTTAACACTGAGAAGTTCGATATACATCCAATTTATATTACAGAAGAGGGTGAATGGTTAAGAGGAGAAAAACTCACTGAACCAGTATCAAACGTCAAAATGCTTCAATTTGAACAGAACGCAAAGACGTTTTTACCAACTTCTTTAAATGAAAGCATGTTTCCACAGCCTGCATCGGCTGATGAGAAAATTGATGTTGTCTTCCCGTTGCTGCACGGACCAAATGGAGAAGATGGCACAATGCAAGGATTACTTGAACTGTTAAATATCCCGTATGTCGGCAACGGCGTTCTCGCGTCTGCCGCGGGTATGGATAAAGTCATGATGAAAGATGTTTTTGCACAAGCAGGACTTGCACAAGCAAAGCACCTTTCTTTCAATAAAAAAGACTACGAGAAAGCGACACCAGACAGCTTAGAACAGGTGGAAAAAGTACTGGGCTATCCATGCTTTGTGAAACCTGCCAACATGGGATCAAGTGTTGGAATTAGCAAATGCCGCAGCAAAGAAGAACTGCAGACTGCATTTGACCTCGCTTTCCAATATGATCGTCGTGTGGTCGTAGAAGAAGGCGTCGTTGGAAGAGAAATCGAGATTGGTGTGTTAGGCAATGATGAGCCGAAATGCTCTGTCGTTGGTGAGATTGCACCTAAAACAGATTTTTATGATTACAAAGCAAAATATGAAGATGGCGATACAGATTTGATCATTCCGGCGAGTGTGTCAGAGGATGAATATAAGACGATTCATGACATGGCGATTAAGGCATTTAAAGCCCTCGATGGATCTGGTCTCGTACGTGCAGACTTCTTCCTGACAGAAAAAGGTGAAGTGTTGATCAATGAAGTGAATACAATGCCTGGATTCACACCATTTAGTATGTTCCCATTACTTTGGAAGCACACTGGTGTAGAGTATCCAGAGTTAATTGAAAAGCTGGTGTCACTTGCAATTGAACGCCATCGAGAAAAACAAACCATTAAAACAACTTTTTAATGTGAGCAGCAAGCAGACACTATCCTTAGGTAGTGTCTCTTTTCCTTCAAACGTGAAATGAGAAAGAGAGGCGAAAAATCATGATCAAACGTACAGTGAAACAAATCGCCCAAATGGCTGGTGGAACCCTATCTAATCAAGCTTTTGGCGAAGAACAGATTCACGGAGTGACAACAGATACACGAAAAGTATCAAACGGCGCCCTGTTTATCCCGCTTATCGGAGAACATTTTAACGGTCACACATTTGCTTCAAAAGCAGTGGAGCTAGGAGCCTCAGCTGTTCTTTGGAATCAAAAAGAAGCCAATCCGCCAGAAGGCGTTCCAGTAATTCTTGTAGAGGATACACTAGCTGCGCTTCAACAGCTGGCGAAATCATACTTAAAAGAAGAAAACCCTCGTGTTGTCGGTATTACAGGAAGTAATGGGAAAACCACAACGAAAGACATGATTCATTCCGTCTTGCAAACAGCGTATCAAGTTCATAAAACAGACGGTAACTTTAATAATCATATCGGTCTTCCGCTCACCATTCTTGCAATGCCAGAAGGAACCGATATTGCGGTTTTGGAGATGGGCATGAGTGCAAAAGGCGAAATCGAATTTTTATCAGACCTCGCTGAGCCGGATGCGGCAGTCATCACAAATATCGGGGAATCTCATATGCAAGATTTAGGGTCAAGAGAAGCCATTGCTGATGCAAAATGTGAGATCGTCAAAGGGTTAAAAGAAGACGGCATCTTTTATTACTTAGGTGATGAGCCTTTGCTTCGCGAAAGAGCAAGTTCACTCTCTCAGCGTGTAAAAACCTTTGGAGAAGCAGAGGACTGTGATATCAAGGTAACGCACATCAACCAGCTTGCAGAAGGAACAGAATTTCAGGTCGAAGGGTATGCCCAAGGTTTTCTCATTCCTGTATTAGGGAAACATAATGTGAAGAATGCACTTGCTGCTATTGCTATTGGCCAGCATTTTGGGCTGAATGAAAGACAAATAGCCCAGGGACTGATGCAAACGAAGTTGACGGGGATGCGTCTTGAGCTGTTTAAAACAGATAAAGGAATCACTGTCATTAATGATGCGTATAATGCAAGTCCTACTTCTATGAAAGCAGCCATTGATCTTGTGGGAGATATGGACGGCTTCGCAAATCGTATTCTTGTACTTGGAGATATGCTCGAAATGGGCAGCGAAGAAGAAACGTATCATTATGAACTCGGCCGTTACATCAAGCCGGAATTTATTGATCATGTCATGACGTATGGCCGTCTAGGTGCATTCATTGCTGAAGGAGCGAAAAAATCATTCGGGGCTGAGCACGTATTCTCCTTTATGGACAAAGAGGACCTGAAGAAAAAACTAGCTGAAGTGGCAGGGCCTGACGATGTTGTGCTTGTCAAAGCCTCACGCGGTATGAAATTGGAAGAAGTCATTACTGCACTATAAAAGTGAGAAGGTGACAGAATGATTGGCTGTTTATGTATCCACGGTTTTACGGGTGCCCCTTATGAAGTAGAACCGCTGGCGCAATATTTAAAACAGACGGCAGATTGGGAAGTGCAGTCTGTCACGCTTCCGGGGCATGGGGATGAGCTTCAGTTAAAAGGCATTCTTTATCAAGAATGGATAGCGACAGCTGAACTCGAACTTCTATCCCTTTATCGAACTTGTGACACCGTGTATTTGATCGGCTTTTCTATGGGCGGAATGATTGCTTCTTACTTAGCAGCGAAGTACCCAGTTGCCCGTCTCGTCCTATTAAGTGCTGCGGCTAAATATGTGAACCCAAAACAAATGATGCAAGACACAAGGCAGATGGTGAAGGAGTCCCTGTCAGGGATCATTGATACAAACCCTTTATATGATCGATATCGCCATAAGCTCACAAGCACGCCGCTCTCAGCTGCGATAGAATTTATGAAGCTGGTAAAGCAAACGAAGAATTCGCTTGAGAAGCTTCATCTGCCTGTGTTAATTGTTCAAGGTGAAAGCGACGGGATTGTGCCTGCTTCAAGTGCAGAATTTATTTATCATAAAGTCCCGTCTCGCCAGAAAGAAATGTTTTATTTGCCCGATTGTAAACATCATGTTTGTCATGAGCCATGTGCCCAGCAATTGTTTGAGAAAGTAGAACATTTTCTAAAAAAAGCAATTTAATATATATAAAAGCTAAAATGTGGCTAAACTAATATAAATTGAATCCCACTTGTTAAAATTTGCATCATTTTTGTCGAATGAGTGACAGGCATATGGTACAATAGGAAAGAAAAGGTGGTTGATTCGGTTGTTTCAATATGACGGAAAAACCTTTATCCCGCAGTCTAATTCGAGTAACGGAGAAGTATCAGCAGGAACCATATTTCAATATCGTCAGGACGGGAATATATTAACGGGCACATATCAAGGCGGCAGTATTGTATCTGGCGTACTTGTAGGAACTGTGAATGAGGATGGAACACTTCATTTTAGATACCACCATGTAAGCAAGGACGGCAGTATGAGAAGCGGGACTTGCAATTCCACTCCAAAGCAGCTGGATAACGGAAAAATTCAACTGTTTGAAAAGTGGAAATGGATGGACGGAGATCAAAGTGAAGGTGAATCTGTCATTGTAGAACAGTAGATATATCCATTTCTGTCTTGTTGAAAAACAAATAGTGTAATGGTAAGATATAAGGTAGGGTAATTCGGGCTTTGTATATAATGGACCTGTCCTTTCAGAAAAGGGCAGTTTTTAATGATCATTCACGAGATTACTGAAACAGCAATTAGAAGGAGTTTGAATAAATTGACTATAACGTTTCAAGATTTTCAATTAAGCGAAAGTCTCATGAAGGCTATTAACCGCATGGGATTTGAAGAAGCAACACCGATTCAAGCAGAAACGATTCCTCTCGGTCTTCAAAATAAAGATGTCATCGGACAAGCACAAACAGGAACAGGAAAAACTGCAGCATTTGGTATTCCTCTGGTTGAAAAAATCGACCCAGCGTCTCCAAATATCCAAGCGATTATCATTGCGCCAACAAGAGAATTAGCGATTCAAGTATCTGAAGAGCTATATAAAATCGGCCAAGACAAGCGTGCACGCGTACTTCCTATTTACGGTGGACAAGATATCGGCCGTCAAATCCGTTCGCTCAAGAAAAATCCTCATATCATCGTAGGGACTCCAGGACGTTTACTCGATCACATTAACCGTCGTACAATGCGTCTTCAAAACGTTGAAACAGTTGTGCTAGATGAAGCAGACGAAATGCTAAACATGGGTTTCATCGAAGACATTGAAGCGATCCTTTCAAATGTACCAAGTGAACACCAAACACTTTTATTCTCTGCGACAATGCCTGCACCAATTAAGCGCATTGCAGAGCGTTTCATGACAAACCCAGAACACGTAAAAGTAAAAGCGAAAGAAATGACTGTATCTAACATCCAACAGTTCTATTTGGATATTCACGAACGTAAAAAGTTTGATACATTGACTCGTCTTCTTGACATTCAATCACCTGAGCTTTCAATTGTCTTCGGCCGTACGAAACGCCGTGTTGACGAATTGACTGAAGCACTTAACCTTAGAGGGTATACAGCTGAAGGAATTCATGGTGACCTGACTCAAGCAAAACGTATGGTTGCGCTTCGTAAATTCAAAGAGGGTTCAATCGATGTGCTTGTCGCAACAGACGTTGCAGCACGTGGACTTGATATCTCAGGCGTAACACACGTGTATAACTTTGACGTACCGCAAGATCCAGAAAGCTACGTGCACCGTATTGGACGTACAGGACGTGCTGGACGTACAGGTATGGCGATGACATTCATCACACCACGTGAAAAAGATATGCTTCGTGCGATTGAGCAAACGACTAAACGTAAAATGGATCGTATGAAAGAGCCTACACTTGATGAGGCGATTGAAGGACAACAGCAAGTAACAGTTGACCGTCTACGCACAATCATCAGTGAAAACAACTTGAACTTCTACATGACAGCTGCTGCTGAATTGTTGGAAGATCATGATTCTGTAACAGTGGTTGCAGCTGCGATCAAAATGATGACAAAAGAGCCGGATGCAACGCCTGTTCGTTTAACAGATGAAGCACCGATGATTTCTAAACGTCATCGTAACAACCGCAGCTCTTCTAAACGCAGAGACGGCGGCGGTGGCGGAGGCTACCGTGGAAAAGGCAAGAACAGCCGTTCATCTTATGGTGATAAAAAGCGTTCTTCAAATGACCGCAATCGTTCTTCTAACGATCGTCGTCAAAAGAAATCTTATAACAACTAACATACAAGAGCGAATCCTTTGCAGGGTTCGCTTTTTTTAAAATTGAAACTTTTTAGGCTTTGTTACGTAATATATTGATAGAAAAGTAAGAGAATGGGGGAAGAATGTGAGAAAACAGCCGCAACGTCAAATTAGTTTAAATGGTTTAAAGGTATGGCGTCTTCAAAATGGAATTATCTCATTGATTTTCTTACTCATCATCATTGGGGTATTTGTTGCCAGCTACTATTTTCAATGGCCATATTGGATTGGAGCGATTCTTTCTGGTTTATGGGTCTTACAGGTTATTTTTGGCATTTGGCTCATACCAAAAATCCGCCACCACA
Source organism: Bacillus sp. FSL M7-0003 (assembly GCF_038628485.1). Taxonomy (NCBI): domain Bacteria; kingdom Bacillati; phylum Bacillota; class Bacilli; order Caryophanales; family Bacillaceae; genus Bacillus; species Bacillus sp. FSL M7-0003. Next base: position 543,471 of record NZ_CP152024.1, read on the forward strand.
TCTGGCGCTACGAAGTATTCGAAAATGAAATTGAAATACAGCATGGACTCATTCGCGTCACACGTGTCATTGTGCCAATGGTTCGTGTTCAGCATGTTGATACATCTCAAGGGCCGCTTTTAAGGCGCTACCGTTTGGCATCTGTTCAAATTTCGACTGCTGCCACAGTTCATGATATACCGGCGCTAGAATTAGAAGAGGCAGATGAGCTTCGTGATTACATATCTCGTTTAGCAAGGGTGACGGAAGATGATGTCTGAACCAAAACGTGTACATCCCATCTCGATGTTCATTGATTTTATATCAGATGCTGTATCCATGATCAAAAACTTCATTATCCCTTTTTTCGTGTTGATTTTTGTGAACTCGAACTCCAGCATTCGCTTTTATGCATTTATCATTCTTGGTGTGCTTCTTTTATGGAAAGCCGTATATACCATTTTAGAATGGAGACGATTCACCTACCGGATGGAAGACGATGAATTTCGTGTGGAATCGGGTGTAATCACGAAAAAGAAAAAATATATCTCGTTAGAACGAATTCAAACAGTCAATACAAGTGAAGGTATTTTCCAGCGGATTTTTGGTTTAGTACGGGTCCAAATCGAAACGGCAGGCGGAACGGATGGTCCAGAAGTGAGCCTGACCGCGATTACTAAAGCAGAAGCAGAACAATTAAAGCAGTCGATTTTCAACCGGAAGAAACGCTTGCAGGAAGAAGAAATGATGGATGAAGCAGGTGATCTGCCTGGCCATTTGACTGCGCAAAAACCTATGCAGGAAGAAATCAATGTCTCCTATCGTATGGGTGTGCCAGAATTGCTTTTGGCTGCGACCACTTCAAGCGGTATCGGGGTCATTATATCTGGGTGTCTTGCCATCTACACGCAAATAGATGAAATTCTCCCTTTGGACGGGTTCTTCAAGCAGTTCTCTTTTTTAAGCCATGCGAGCATTGAAATCTATGCGATTTTGATATTTCTTGCCGTATTGATCGCTTGGATCTTGAGTGTTGGGGTAACAGCACTTCAGTATGCGAATTTTGCTGCAAAACGAAAAGGGAATGACATCATCATTACAAGAGGGCTCATCGAGAGACATCAAATGACCATTCCACTTGCGAGAATTCAAGCAGTGAAAATCAAGGAGAATATTATCCGTGAGCCTTTTGGTTTTGCGACCGTGATGCTTGTTAGTGCAGGAGGTTCAATTACAGAGAAAGAAACCTCTTCCGTCTTATTTCCGCTCATTCGGAAGAAAAAAATAAATGAATTGCTGTCACAATTCACCGATCATTATCATGTAGCACCAGAAACAGAGCTGAAAAAAGTGCCAAAGCGTTCACTCAAACGCTACCTGATCTCATATGGCTTTGTGCCGTTACTTGCAGGTGTCATCCTGTCGGTACGCTTTCCACCATGGGGGTATTTGGGACTCATTCCGTTACCGCTTGCTCTATTCTTCGGCTATTTAGCTTATAAACAATCAGGATATACAATCAAAGATTCATTGATTCAAATGACATCAAGAGGCATTGGCAAGACCACTGGCATTGTCTTGAGAAAACGAATGCAAAACTATACGATGACGCAATCTTTTTTCCAAAAGAAAGGCCGGGTCGCAAGTATTCACACCTTTGTGAAATCCTCTGCGCTGCTTGATTCCTTTGGTGTGCATCACCTTGAGGAAGAAGATGCGGCACGTGTATTTGATTGGTATTCATATGAAAAAAATCAATCGTCCTAAACGAAAAATGTCGATCAGCTCCTGCTTGAGGAGTGATCGACATTTTTTATGAGATTAATAGCGTCTTTTTTTCGAATGGAAAAGCAGCGTAATCGGTGCTAGAAGCATACCGCCGATCAATCCAAATAAGTGAGCCATGATATTGATGTTCGAATTGACGAACGTCATAATGACAGAAACAGCAAGAATCGTTAAAATCACTTGTGAATTCCCGCGGTCCATCATGTGCGGTTTAAACAGGACAAGGTATAGATAAACCCCAAACAAACCGAAGATCGCACCAGAAGCGCCAACATGTACATACTCTAAAGGCTCCACCCAATAGGTTCCGAGATTGCCAATGAATCCTGCACCAAGATAAATGATCAGAAATCGAACCTTCCCAAGCAAATGTTCAAGCGCTGGGGCGAATAAGAAAAGGGACATGGAATTAAATAAAATATGCGTGAGACTTCCGTGAAGAAAAATAGGTGTAACGAGCCGCCACCATTCCCCAGCCGCTACACCATAATTGAAACCGACGAGATGATCCTGTCCAAGCTGTATAATAGGGATAGGAACCGCAAATATAAGCCACAGGCCAATTTGTAAAGCAAGGATCGCTGTTACGATTGGATACGATCTAATAAATTGTTGAAAGCTCTCCGTTCGAATAAACATAACAAACCCCTTTTGACTAGATATTGGTAAGTTTATAGTAACACGTTTATGAAGCGAACACTTAAATTAGTACGAGTATCATAGGAGGTACCTCATGATTAAAGGCATAGGCATTGATATTGTAGAGATCGACCGTCTTTCGCGAGTACTCAGCAGACAGCCTCGTTTACCGGAACGCATTTTGACTTTAAGTGAGCAGGACGTCTTTCGTACACTCAATGAAAAAAGACAGCTGGAATTTTTGGCAGGGCGCTTTGCGGCAAAAGAAGCTTTCGCTAAAGCATACGGAACAGGAATCGGTCAGCATTTAAGCTTTCATGACATAGACATTCAAAAAGACGATAAGGGAAAACCCTTTATCAAAAGCAAGAAAGCGGAGGGAGATCAGGTTCATGTGTCCATTACCCATACAAAGGAATATGCTGCTGCACAAGTTTTAATTGAAAGGTTGTCAAGCTAGTCTGCATATTGTTTGTCCCCCCTTCATATATTGGGTAGTGCGATAAGGAAGGGCGAGTTGCTAACAGGCTTTGATGGTTCGCGGTACGCAGTTAACTCTTGAGGCGTACTGTTAAAGTCAAACAAGCGGTTTCTTCCTTTTAACACAATTAACGAAGGGGTTGAAAAGGGTGAGAAAAAGCTTTGTTTTGCTTGTAACGGGAATCCTTTTTGTACTGATTCTCTCCGCATGCGGTCAAAAATCTCAGCAAGATATCGTTGGAGATTTAAACAAAAAGGCAGAGGAAATGACATCATACAAAGCCAAAGCAAAAATGACCATTGAGACAGGAAATGACCCGCAGGAGTACCAGGTAGAAATTTGGTACAAAAAGCCGGAGCTTTACCGTGTCTATTTAGAAAATCCGAAAAAGGATCAGAGTCAAGTCATTTTAAGAAATGGCAATGGTGTGTTTGTGCTGACACCTTCATTGAACAAGAGCTTCCGTTTCCATAGTGATTGGCCGAATAATAGCAGTCAGGTCTATTTATTCGAATCACTTGTGAAGGATATTAAAAATGACAGCGCAGCTCAGTTCAAAGCGAAAGAGTCAAAGTATGTGTTCGAAACGAAGACCAATTATCAGCACAACCAAATGCTGCCTACCCAAGAGATTACCTTTCATAAGAAAACAATGGCGCCTGCCAGTGTGAAAGTGCTGGATAGCGACAAAAAGCCAATGGTGAAAGTGGAATTCTCTCACTTTGAATTCAATAAATCCTTTGACAAAGATGCATTTGATGAGAAGAAAAACATGACACTCTCTCAAATGGATGTTGCCACAAGTGCAGACCCATCTGACAGCTTTGCGGTGAAAACACCAGTTGATATGCCAGAAGGCGTGAAGAAGATGGAAGAGAAAGAAATGACGACAGATGCTGGGAAGCGTTATGTGATTACGTACGGCGGCAAGAAATCCTTCACACTCATTCAGGAAAAAGCGCGAGTAGCTGAAGCATCTACGCCTGTCACGATGAACGGTGAGCCGGTCGATCTTGGTATGACAGTAGGGGTTCTGACAGATCAATCCCTCTCATGGACATCTGACGGAGTTGACTACTTAATTTCCTCAAGTGATCTATCGAAAGAAGAGCTTTTGATGGTTGCAAAGAGTGTAGAAGGCCAGTCAGCTAAATAAATGAGATTCTCAGGCGGAAAGCCTTGATAAATGAAGCATCAGCCCTGTGCAAGGGCTGATTTTCTTTGATTTGTTTCACATTATTCTTGATTTTTAGTATCATATGAAGGGATTGAATCATTCAATAGGGAAGTGTGACTGATGGACACAAATGCCTTTTATAGAGACACTTGGGCAGAAATTAATTTAACCGCAATCAAGCACAATGTTTCACATATGAAAGATCATATCGGTCAAAATGTTCAATTGATGGCTGTTGTGAAAGCCAATGCATATGGACATGGAGATATAGAAGTGGCAAGAGCTGCACTCAAAGCAGGAGCAGACTTGTTAGCTGTCGCCTTTTTAGATGAGGCCATTTCTTTAAGAAATCAAGGCATTAAAGCACCGATTCTTGTACTCGGCGCAGTACCGCCGGAGTATGTCAAAACCGCTGTTCGATACAATGTGATCATGACCGCTTACTCCATAGAGTGGCTGAGGGAAGTCGACGCTATGGTGAAAGGGCAGATGGGACAACCCATTCGTTTTCATTTGAAAATAGACAGCGGAATGAACCGTTTAGGTGTGAAAACGTTGGAGGAAGTCAGCGAAGTAAAGAAGCTTGTGAGCGAGCATGCTTATTTACAACTGGAAGGTGTATTTACTCACTTTGCGACAGCAGATGAAAAGGATGAAAACTATTTTGAGCGGCAGGTCGACACTTTTCAAACTCTGCTTCAGCCGCTTCATACGGACGAACTGCTCGTTCATTGTGCCAATAGTGCAGCAGGTTTAAGGTTTAAAGAAGTGTTGTTTAATATGGTTCGCTTCGGCATCAGTATGTACGGGCTGTCACCATCAGAGGAAATCAAAGATGAACTCCCTTTCAAGCTGGAAGAAGCCATGTCTCTTCATACAAAGCTCGCCCATGTGAAGCCCATTCAAAAGGGTGAGAGTGTCAGCTATGGGGCGACGTATACCGCCAATCAAGATACATGGATCGGTACGGTACCAGTCGGCTATGCAGACGGGTGGATTCGGAAGCTGGCAGGTACGGAAGTACTTGTTGGCGGAAAGCGCCGGAAGATTGCCGGAAGGGTATGTATGGATCAATTCATGGTTGAACTGAAAGAGAACCTTCCAGTAGGGGAGCCAGTCGTTTTGATTGGTGGACAAGGTGAAGAAATGGTATCAGTCGATGAAATTGCAAAAAGGCTTGAAACCATTAACTATGAAGTCACATGCTCCATTGGACACCGCGTCCCAAGAGTATATATAGAGGACGGCAAAAGGGTGCATGTGCGGAATCCGCTGCTTCAAGGCGGGCCAAGCTTTTTCTAAACAGCTTTCACAGGAACGATCGTCAAACTGACATCGTTCCTTTTTATTCTACAAAGAAGGCGTAAACATTCTCCCTTTTTTAGAGATTTTGGAAATACCGTATGATTTTCGGAAAAAAGCGTATAATGTGAAAGAGGAACTCCATTATCATCTTTGATTTACGGGTGAACAGCCGCTTCATGTTCTAATAAGAAATCATGAAAAAACAGCTTTGCTTGCGCATTGAATAATGGTATGATTAGTCTTGGAATGGATCGAAACGGTATCCGTAAGTTTTGTGGAGGTGTATGTTTTTTGTCTGAATCCAGCGCAACAAACGAAATGAAGATTCGACTACCGGAGGCTTTGATGTCTGAAATCGAACGAGTAGCAGAGCAGGATAAGGTAACAAGAAATGAATTGATCTACCGAGCGACAAAAACGTATATTCGTGAACGTAATATTCGACAAAATCGTGAATCGATGAGACGCGGCTACATGGAGATGGCGAAAATTAATCTGAATATCTCTTCAGAGGCACAATACGCAGAATTTGAGGCTGAGAATACAGTTGAGCGATTAGTCAGCGGGGGTTAAACATTTGATTGTTAAACGCGGTGATGTTTACTTTGCTGATTTATCTCCTGTTGTTGGCTCCGAGCAGGGCGGGGTTCGCCCAGTATTGGTGATTCAAAATGACATTGGAAATCGCTTCAGCCCGACTGCTATCGTTGCAGCCATAACAGCCCAAATACAAAAAGCGAAATTACCGACTCACGTCGAAATTGATGCAAAGCGCTACGGCTTTGAACGAGATTCTGTCATTCTCTTGGAGCAGATTCGTACAATCGATAAACAAAGATTGACAGATAAAATCACACATCTTGATGATGAGATGATGGAGAAGGTTGATGAAGCCTTACAAGTTAGTTTGGCTCTTATTGATTTTTAATATGGTGAGATTTGGTTGCTCTCTTGGGAGCAACTTTTTTTGTGTTCAATTTTTATTAACGTTATAATGAAGGAAGACTAAAAGAAGTGCTGTTTATGTACGTAGGGGGTAAAACATGTCGAATCATATCGTGTTAGCTTTTGCAAGAGAGCATCGAGAGGAATTACAAAAAGAGTGGACGGACATTTTTAGACGACTCGGAGAAAAAGAAACGGACATGATGCTGAACGACAAAATGTATGAAACCATCTGTTCGGAATATGTTCAACTGATCATTACATCTCTTTCAGAGGGGTATAATGAGGATTTTGAAGAAAAAGTGCAAACTCTTGCTTTAAACATTGTTCAAATGGGTATATCACTTAAGTTACTGGCAAATGGTCTAACTGAAATCCGTACACATTTATATCAAAAAATGAACGATGACAAAGATACAACAGAAGAAAGTCATGACCTCATCTGGCAAATCGACCAATTCATCACACCTATTCATAACGAGATCTTAAACCAGTATTCCATCTCATGGGAGAAAACAGTCAACCTTCAAAAAATTGCGCTGCAGGAACTTTCAGCCCCGCTGATCCCTGTATTTGAGCACATCACCGTCATGCCGCTTGTTGGAACAATTGATACAGATCGTGCGAAAAAAATTATGGAGAACCTGCTCAATGGTGTCGTCAAACATCGCTCACAGGTCGTCTTAATTGATATTACAGGTGTCCCTGTCGTTGACACAATGGTAGCCCACCATATCATTCAAGCGTCTGAGGCTGTGAGATTAGTAGGTGCGAAGTGTTTGCTTGTCGGTATTCGCCCAGAAATAGCCCAAACCATTGTGAACCTTGGAATTGATTTATCGCAAGTTACAACAAAGAATACCCTTCAAAAAGGAATTCAAACTGCTTTGGAAATGACAAATCGAAAAATTGTTTCATTGGAGGGATAACCTAGTGAGAAATCACCCGAAGATTCCAATCTTAAAACTATATAACTGTCTTCTGATTTCAATACAGTGGGAGCTTGATGATCAGACGGCTCTCCACTTTCAAGAAGACTTGCTGAATAAAATTCATGAAACAGGAGCAAACGGTGTTGTCATTGACCTCACATCCGTCGACATGATTGATTCCTTTATTGCAAAGGTATTAGGCGATGTCATCACGATGTCCAAGCTCATGGGGGCAAAAGTTGTATTAACAGGAATACAGCCGGCAGTCGCTGTGACGCTGATTGAACTTGGAATATCGCTTGAAGAAATTCAGACAGCACTAGATCTTGAACAAGGGCTTGAGACACTGAAGCGGGAATTGGGGGAATAGATATGAAAGACCAATCCTGTGTAAGAATATTGACGGAATGGGACATAGTCGCAGCAAGACAATTGGGGCGCAATGTTGCAAAAGAACTTGGATTTGGAACAGTTGACCAAGCAAGAATTACGACGGCCATTTCAGAATTAGCTCGAAACATTTATTTATACGCTGGTAAAGGTCAGATTTGTATAGATGAAGTGATGGAGCGCGGAAAGCGTGGACTCAAAGTCATAGCAGCCGATGAGGGGCCAGGTATCATGGATATACGTAAAGTAATGGAAGACGGATTTTCAACATCAGGCGGGCTCGGAGCAGGTCTTCCGGGCGTCAGACGACTGATGGATGAATTTAAATTAGATTCTGCACCAGAACAAGGAACGGAGATACAAGCTGTTAAGTGGCTTCGCTAGGAGGGAAACCATGGATTTTAAGGAGGTAATGGAGCAGCGGTACCATCAGCTGCTCAGTCGTTATATCAGTGATTTAACTGAAACATCGCTTTATCAAGCTCAAAAATTTAGCCGTAAAACCATTGATCATCAAATACCTCCTGAAGAAATAGTGAGTGTTCACCGAAAAGTGATTCAGGAGCTTTACCCTGATTTGCCGGAAGATGTTTTTCATTCACTAGACTTCTTAATTGAAGTCATGATTGGGTACGGACTTGCCTACCAAGAACATTTAACACTCAGAGGCATCCAGCAAGAAATAAAATCTGAAATCGAAATTGCTGCAAATGTTCAGCAAACCCTTCTGGAAACGAAAATTCCAGAAGGAGATACCTTTGATATTGGTGCAATTAGTGTACCGGCAAAACAGATGAGTGGAGATTATTACCACTTCGTGACGGATCACGATACAATCAATATCGCGATCGCAGATGTCATTGGAAAGGGAATCCCGGCCGCGCTCTGTATGTCGATGATTAAATATGCGATGGATTCCTTGCCAGAGTCAGGGAGCGGCCCAACAAAGGTGCTGAAAACCCTGAATCGTGTAGTCGAGCAAAACGTAGACCCAAGTATGTTTATCACGATGTTCTATGGCAGCTATAATAAAGAAACGCATGAGTTTAAATACGCATCGGCTGGTCATGAGCCGGGCTTTTTCTATTGCAAAAAAGAGAACACATTTTACGATTTAGATGCAAAAGGGCTTGTCCTTGGGATCGCACCAGACTTTGACTACAGACAGTACGAGAAGCATTTGGACGCAGGAGATATGGTGATCTTATTCTCTGATGGGGTCACAGAATCCAAGTCAGAGGATGGTTTCTTAGAGCGGGAGGACATCAAAACACTCATATCTGAGCACCTATCCTATTCAGCTCAAGAAATGGTGGATGCCATCTACGCCAGCTTACTCAAACTGCAGGATTTTCAGCTGCACGATGACTTTACTTTACTTGTTCTCAAAAGAAAGGTTTAGAAAGTGAACATGCGGGTATATAAAACTTTAGGAAACAAGAATTTCGAGGTGAATGCATAATGAATATGTCTGTAAAAGAGCATCAAATAGATCAAAAAACGAAAATCAGTGTCAGCGGAGAAATTGATGTGTACTCCGCTCCTGAGCTAAGAGAAACGCTCATGCCTAAAGCTGAGGCGGGAGAGCATCTTGAAATCTGTCTAAAGGATGTTACGTATATGGATAGTACAGGTTTAGGTGTATTCGTTGGGCTGTTTAAAGCGGCTCAAAAAGCAGGTGGCACATTAAAGCTTGAGAACTTGTCAGAACGGCTTGTAAGGTTGTTTGAAATCACTGGATTAAAGGACATCATTGACATTTCTGCAAAGTCAGAGGGTGGGGTACAATGAACGAATCAGTAGATCTAATCGAGATGAAAATACCGGCAAAACCAGAATATGTAGGCATCATTCGCTTGACTCTGTCAGGCGTAGCGAGCCGGATGGGCTATGCCTATGAAGAGATTGAGGACTTAAAAATTGCCGTCAGTGAGGCCTGTACAAATGCAGTTCAGCATGCCTACAAAGGTGAAGACGGCGAAGATGGAGAGGTGGCTGTTCGCTTTCTTGTCTACGAGGATCGTCTAGAAATCATTGTCGCTGACAAAGGCGGTAGCTTTGACTTTAAGCAAAAACAGGAAGACCTCGGACCGTACACATCTGCTCATACGGTGGATCAATTGGCAGAAGGAGGTCTTGGTTTATACTTAATGCAAACATTGATGGATGAAGTCGAGGTGCAAGCAAACTCCGGAGTTACCGTGGCGATGACAAAGTTTTTAAACAGGGAGCGAGTTGACCATGACACAACCATCCAAAACTATGAAACTAACTAAAGATGAAGTAGACCGCCTCATCCAAAGCTATCAAACCAATCAAGACGAGCAGGCGCAGCTCACGCTGGTCGAATGCTATACAAACTTGGTTGATATGCTGGCGAAAAAATATTCTAAAGGAAAAAGCTTTCATGAGGACCTTAGACAAGTTGGAATGATAGGTTTACTTGGCGCTATTAAACGATACGACCCGCTCGTCGGTAAATCATTTGAAGCCTTTGCTATTCCAACCATCATCGGGGAAATCAAACGCTTTTTACGAGATAAGACATGGAGTGTCCATGTACCAAGGCGGATTAAAGAGCTTGGACCAAGAATCAAAATGGCAGTTGATCATTTGACAACAGAGACACAGAAATCACCTAAAGTCCAAGAAATTGCAGAATACTTAGATGTAACAGAAGAAGAAGTACTTGAAACCATGGAGATGGGCAAAAGCTATCAAGCGCTGTCTGTTGACCAAGGCGTAGAGGCTGATTCTGAAGGAAGTACTGTGACGATTTTAGACGTTGTCGGCTCACAGGAAGAGGGCTACGAACGTGTGAATCAAAAAATGATGCTTGAGAGTGTGCTTCATGTGCTGTCGGATAGAGAAAAAGAGATTATCAATCTGACTTACTTGCAAAATAAGAGTCAGAAAGAGACAGGCGATTTGCTTGGTATATCCCAAATGCATGTATCGAGACTGCAGCGAAAGGCAGTGAAAAAACTGCGAGATGCATTATCAGAAGATGCGTCTATGGAGCTAGGGTAATGAAGCAGATTGAACAGCATGAGCATGTAAACGCCATTATTTATCAATCGAATAAAGAAGGAAAAGCATGCTGCGGGGACAGTTTTTTTATTAAAGCAGATGATGAAGAACTAATTTGTGCTGTAGCAGACGGATTGGGCAGCGGCCAGTACGCCAATGAATCATCTTCTTTAGTCAGCGAAATTGTCGAAGAATATGGACATGAGGATGTGGCGGCCCTCATCGACAGATGCAATCAGGCTATGAAAAATAAACGCGGGGCCACTGTGGCCATATTAAAGGTGAATTTTTCCCAGCAGCAATTTACCTATTGTTCGGTTGGTAATATTCGGTTTATCTTGAATGCACCTTCTGGCGACTATATTTATCCACTTCCGACATCAGGATACTTATCAGGGAAACCTAGAAAATATAAAACATACACCTATTCCTACGAAAAAGGATCGATATTCATTATGTATTCAGACGGACTGAATGTGCCAAACATGCGCATGTGTTTAAAGCATGGACATTCAGTTGAAGACATCGCCAAACAGCTTGAAACATACACACAAGACAAAAAGGACGATCTCACCTATGTACTTGGTCAGCTCACGTAAAATAGCTGACCTTTTTTCTGTTTTGCCGGTTTTTTTGATACACTAAAAGAGAAGACACAGTGAGAGGATGCAAAGTATGAAGACATCTGACTTTTTATTGAAACAAATTGCGACAGAATTAAAGCTTTCAACAAAACAAATTGAAAGTGTGATCAAGCTTTTAGAGGATGGCAACACCGTCCCGTTTATTGCCCGTTATCGGAAAGAGCAGACAGGCTCACTGGATGAGGTGCAAATTCAAACCATTTCAGAGCGCTATACATATATCCAAAATGTCATGAACCGAAAAGAAGAAGTCATTCGTTTAATTGCTGAACAAGACAAACTGACTGATGAATTAAAACAGAAAATTGAACAAGCGCATAAACTGCAAGAGGTCGAAGATTTATACCGGCCATTCAAACAAAAGCGCAAAACAAAGGCGAATGTAGCCAAAGCAAAAGGGCTGGAGCCGCTGGCAGAATATTTACTCACGCTGCCAAGCGATCAGATCGAGAAGAAAGCAGCTGCTTTTATTAACGAAGAAAAAGAAGTGGCAAATGTAGAAGAGGCACTTGAGGGTGCGCAGCACATCATTGCTGAACAGCTTGCAGATGATCCTGATATGCGAAAATGGATTCGCAGTGAAACGTACCAAAAGGGTAGTCTGGTCACATCAGGAAAAGACGTCGAAAGCGATGAGAAAAACGTCTATGAAATGTATTACGATTATCAAGAGCCAATCAAAAAGATTGTCCCGCACCGTATACTAGCGGTCAACCGCGGGGAGAAAGAGGGCATTTTAAAGGCAGCCATCGAACCACCTGCTGAAAATATTCGCTTCTATCTCGACAAACAAGTTCTAAAAGGCAAACAGACGACGGCGAGACCGTTTATTGAAGCGGCAATCGATGATGCGTATAAACGCCTCATTCAGCCTTCCATCGAGCGAGAAATACGAAAAGAGCTGACAGAAAAAGCAGAGGAACAAGCGATTCATATTTTTGCTGAAAACTTAAGAAAACTGCTGCTTCAGCCGCCGATGAAAGGGAAACGTGTACTTGGAGTCGACCCCGCATTTCGGACAGGCTGCAAATTAGCCGTCGTGGATGATACAGGCAAAGTCCATCATATTGGCGTCATTTACCCGCATCCGCCTGTGCAGAAAAAAGCGGAAGCGAAACAAAAAGTGAAAGAGATCATTCAATCATCAAACATTGAAGTCATTGCGATTGGAAACGGAACAGCCTCAAGAGAGACAGAACAATTCATTGCAGACTTGATTCAAGAGCTGGATCAGCCGGTGTCCTATTTGATCGTGAATGAAGCAGGAGCAAGTGTATACTCCGCATCTGCACTTGCGCGAGAAGAGTTTCCAGATTTGCAAGTCGAAGAACGAAGCGCCATCTCAATCGCTAGAAGATTACAAGATCCTTTAGCAGAGCTCGTGAAAATTGATCCGAAGTCTGTCGGTGTGGGCCAATACCAGCATGATGTCAGCCAGAAGCAATTAAACAGCTCGTTAACCTTTGTGGTAGAAACAGTCGTCAACCAAGTTGGTGTAAACGTCAATACCGCCTCACAGGCGCTGCTGCAATATGTATCAGGCCTTTCAAAAGCCGTCGCAGGGAATATCATCAAGCGCCGCGAAGAGATTGGGAGATTCACAAGCAGAAAAGAATTGAAGGATATCCCAAGGCTCGGTGCTAAGACATATGAGCAGTGTATCGGTTTCCTTCGCATTACAGATGGACAAGATCCACTTGATCGTACAGGTATTCACCCTGAGAGCTATAAAGAAACAAAACAGTTTTTACGCATGATCAACATGACGCCAGACGATCTTGGCACAGATCAGTTAAAAGAGAAAATGGCTGAAGTGAAACTGGACGAAGCAGCCCAGCAGCTGGACATTGGGACAATTACACTTCAAGATATCATTGATCAGCTGACAAGACCTGAGCGTGATCCGCGGGATGAAGTGCCAAAACCGCTGCTCAAAACAGATGTGTTGAAATTGGAAGACTTGAAGCAAGGAATGGAGCTGCAAGGAACGGTGAGAAACGTCGTAGACTTCGGCGCATTCGTTGATATTGGCGTAAAGCAGGATGGGCTTGTGCATATTTCCAAACTAAGCAATCGTTTTGTGAAGCATCCGCTTGACGTTGTATCAGTTGGTGACATTGTGACCGTATGGGTGGACTCGGTTGACCAAGCAAAAGGCCGCGTTGCCCTCTCCATGCTGAAACCAGAGTAACAAAAAAACGAGGCGCACCTTAGGATGGGGTGTGCCTTGATGTGACTGAATGTTTTTTTCTATAGAAGTACCAGCATTGATTTAGCAATTTGATTTGATAATGATTTTTCTCATAAAATGCCTTCTGCATCTGATTTTTCAGCCAGTTGGGCATCGCCCATTCCTCCTTTGATCGAAACAGTGGATGTACCTTCAATGTATGCATAGGGGAAATTGTCCCGTTCGAGGTTTTTATAGAAAGGAACGATCTTGATTGAACGAGAGAGAGTTACAGCAGTTAACAGAGCACATTTCCCAGCAGTTCTTTGGCAAGGCATTCCGCCATCAGGCTATTTTTAATGACCGTCTAAAAACGACAGGCGGGCGATATTTACTTGGTACACACAACATCGAACTGAACCGCCGATACCTAGAGGAGCATGGACGAGAAGAATTAATCGGGATCATCAAGCATGAGCTGTGTCATTATCATCTGCACCTTGAGGGAAAGGGCTATCAGCATCGCGACCGTGATTTTAAAGCGTTATTAAAACAAGTAGGAGCCCCGCGTTTTTGTACACCGCTAAAAACCATACAAAATAAGCGCCGTGCGGAGAAACGACATGAATATATTTGCACAGGATGCGGCCGGTCTTTTATAAGGAAAAGACGGTTTGATACCTCTCGTTATGTATGCGGCGTCTGCAAAGGGAAATTAAAGTGGCTGCGCACAACCAATTCATTGTGACAAGCATTCCTCTATGGGGATGCTTTTTTTGTTCCAAAAGATGTGTGGACATATTGAGACAAAAAGAGACGCATGTCTCATTTTGTCTCTTTTTTTATCGGTATGATTCGTTCAAAACCTAAGTGTTCATGCGTCGTCATGTTGGCACGATTTTTGCTTGTATAGAAGTGCAAGCAAAAAAGATAGGAGGTTTTATCAAATGGAAATGGCATTGACTAAAGAAAAAGCCGTATGGATGTATCAAAAAATGCAGGAAATCCGCCAATTTGAAGACCGGGTGCACACCCTTTTTACAAAAGGAATTTTGCCGGGGTTTGTCCATCTTTATGCTGGCGAAGAAGCTGTTGCCGTAGGAGTCTGTGCTCATCTGAATGAAAAAGACAGTATTACAAGTACACACCGGGGCCACGGCCACTGTATAGCGAAGGGCTGTGATCTAAAAGGAATGATGGCAGAAATCTATGGGAAAGCAACAGGTCTCTGTAAAGGCAAAGGCGGATCCATGCACATTGCAGATTTTGATAAAGGAATGCTTGGTGCCAACGGAATTGTTGGAGGGGGCTTTCCTCTTGCGTGCGGGGCAGCCCTCACAGCTAAATATAAAAAGACAGAAAATGTAAGCGTTTGCTTTTTTGGGGATGGTGCAAACAATCAAGGGACTTTCCACGAAGGAATCAATCTCGCGGCCATCTGGAAACTGCCCGTTATTTTCATCGCAGAAAACAATGGGTACGGAGAAGCGACACCATTTTCCTATGCTTCAAGCTGCAAATCAATCGTCGATCGAGCGGCCGGTTATAACATTCCTGGGATTCAAGTAGACGGAAAAGATGTGATGGCCGTTTATCAAGCCGCAGAACAAGCAATTGAACGAGCAAAAAATGGAGAAGGTCCGACATTAATTGAATGCATGACATATCGGAATTATGGCCATTTCGAAGGAGACGCCCAGCGTTACAAAACAAATCAAGAAAAAACAGAACATCAAGAAGAGAGAGATGCGATCGCTCTTTTTAAAAATGAATTGATCAAGCAGCAGCTGCTGACGAATGGAGAGATATCAAATATTGAAGCGGCTGTAACAGAAGCCATAGATGAAGCCGTTCAATTCAGTGAAGAAAGTGAATATCCAGATCAGACCGAATTATTGACCGACGTGTATGTTTCGTATCAATAAATCAAAGGGGGAGAGGAAAATGACAAGAGAAATCAGCATGTCTAGTGCATTAAATGAAGCGATTAAACTTGCCATGAGAAGAGACGAGGATGTCATTTTAATGGGGGAAGATGTTGCTGGAGGCGCTCATGTCGATCACTTACAGGACGATGAAGCATGGGGCGGTGTGCTTGGTGTAACGAAAGGAATCGTTCAGGAGTTTGGGCGTGAGCGAGTTCTTGACACACCGATTAGTGAAGCTGGCTATGTAGGTGCGGCCATGGCAGCAGCTTCCACAGGGCTAAGACCAATTGCAGAACTCATGTTTAATGATTTTATCGGCACCTGTCTGGATCAAGTGCTGAATCAAGGAGCAAAATTCCGATACATGTTTGGCGGAAAAGCAGAGGTACCGATCACGATCAGAACGACACATGGGGCGGGTTTTAGAGCAGCTGCTCAGCATTCGCAAAGCTTGTATGCGCTATTTACAAGCATCCCTGGATTGAAAGTAGTGGTGCCTTCTTCACCATACGATGCCAAAGGATTGCTGCTGGCAGCCATCGAGGATCAGGACCCTGTCATCTTTTTTGAAGACAAAACGCTTTACAATATCACAGGAGATGTTCCAGAGCGATACTACACGCTGCCGCTTGGCAAAGCAGATGTGAAAAGAGAAGGCTCAGATGTGACCATTTTTGCAGTAGGTAAACAAGTTCATACAGCACTCGAAGCGGCCGAGCAATTAGCTGCCCAAGGAATTGAAGCAGAGGTGATTGATCCAAGAAGCTTGTCACCGCTCGATGAAGAGGCCATTCTAACTTCAGTAGAAAAAACAAATCGGCTTGTCATTGTAGATGAAGCAAATCCGAGGTGCGGAATTGCCGCAGATATTTCTTCTCTGGTTGCGGATAAAGGATTCGATTTACTTGACGCTCCAATCAAAAAAGTGACGGCTCCTCATACACCGGTTCCGTTTTCACCACCGCTTGAAGATATCTATTTGCCGACACCTGATAAGGTTGTGAACACCGTATTAGAGATGGTTGGAAAGAGTCATGAAAAGATCTTGAACTAAAGAAAGGAGAGAGGGAGATGGCTGTCGAGGTTGTGATGCCGAAATTGGGCATGTCAATGAAAGAAGGAACGGTATCTGTCTGGAATAAAGAGATCGGAGAGACTGTAAATAAAGGTGAAAGCATTGCAAGCATCAACTCTGAAAAAATTGAAATGGAGATCGAATCACCTGCAGAAGGAACCATATTGGATATAAAAGTGCCTGAGGGAGAAGGTGTACCGCCTGGCACGGTCATCTGCTATATCGGTGAAGGAAATGAACAGGTCGAGGAAAAGAAAGAAAAAGACCTGCCGCCAAAACAAAAGAAAGAGAGAAAGAAAATCTCCCCTGTGGCACGTAAGATTGCTCAAAGCGCTAATCTGGATATTCATACACTAGTGGGAACAGGTCCAGATGGGAGAATCACGAAAGCGGATGTGCTTCGAGCACTTCCTGATGAAAAAGAAAAACAACACAATGAACCAACAAAGCATCAGCCAGTCAGCATGATGCGGAAAACCATTGCCTCGCGAATGATGGAGAGCCTGCAAACAAGTGCACAATTAACAATAACGATGAAAGCGGATGTGACAAAGCTGACAGCATTACAGTCTGAGTTGAACGAAACAGCCGCAGCACGACACGATATGAAATTAACCATGACCGATTTTGTAGCCAAAGCAGTGGTTCTTTCCCTGCTAGAGCATCCTGCAATGAACAGTCAATATCAGAATGATAGAGTCGAAACTTTTGAGTATGTTCATCTTGGAATCGCTGCTGCTTTAGATCACGGGCTGGCAGTGCCTGTTATTCGGCATGCGGAAAAACTTTCACTTATTGAGCTGGCGAAGAGTATCAAATCGTATGGCAAAAAAGCACGTGAAGGCAGACTTCTCCACGATGAAATTGAAGGTTCTACCTTTACCATCACTAATCTAGGCGCCTATGGTGTGGAACATTTCACACCGATTTTGAATCCGCCGGAAGCAGGTATTCTTGGTGTTGGCAAAGCGGATCACATGCCTGTTTATCATGGGAATAAATTATGTAAAGGGACGATCCTGCCACTCAGTCTGACCTTTGACCATCGCGTGCTGGACGGAGCGCCGGCATCACAATTTTTATCAACTGTTAAATCATATTTAGAAAATCCAGTATCCATTCTTTTATAGGAAGAAGGTGAAATGAATGACGCTTGTCATTATAGGAGGCGGGCCAGCAGGATATGTGGCGGCAATAACAGCCGCCCGTTTTGACAGAGAGATTGTACTAATCGACCAAGGCCTGTTAGGAGGTACCTGCCTGAATGAAGGCTGTATTCCAACGAAAGCACTTTTGCAAAGCGCCGATATGTACGAGCATGTGAAATCAGCTGGACACTTTGGAATTGAGCTTCCAGGGAAGGAGCCTGTCATTCATTGGGATGCCGTTCAAAAGCGGAAGAGGTCAGTCGTCAAGCAGCTGACTGATGGCGTTCGTTATTTGATGAATAAAAACAAAATCAGCGTGTTAAATGGGAAGGCATCATTTCTTTCAGCACATGAGCTATTGATAGAAAGTGAAGGGAAATCTGACATCATTCAGGCAAAACAAATCATTATTGCTTCAGGATCAGAACCTGCTGCTTTACCTTTCGCCCCATTTGACAGAGAGTGGATCATTGATAGTAAGGATGCGATGACGCTCCCTTCAATACCAGATTCGCTTTGTATCATTGGTGGAGGGGTGATCGGCTGTGAGTTTGCAAGCATCTTTAGCCGAATGGGATCAAAGGTTGTCATGGTGGAACAGGCAGCACACATTTTACCTGAAGAAGATCACGATACGGCTAAATGTCTTCACGATCAGCTTCAAAAAGCAGGTGTGGAGATATTGACATCAACCGCAGTCAAACAGCTTGATGCAATTTCAAAAAAAGTGGTCATTGAGAAGGATCATGGGGAGCGCTGTGACATCCAGTCTGATCATTGTTTAGTCGCCATTGGCAGAAAGCCGAGGCTGGGAGAGCTGAATCTTGAGCAGATCGGCATTGAATTTGACAGGAACGGCATCTGCGTGAATGAGCATATGCAAACCAATCTCCCGCATATCTATGCGTGCGGTGATGTGATAGGCGGCGTTCAGCTTGCTCATGCTGCTTTTCATGAAGGAACGATTGCGGCATCACATGCATCAGGTGAAGATGTAAAGGTCAATGAACAAGTGATTCCAAGGTGCATCTACACGTCTCCAGAAATCGCTAGTGTTGGTTTAAATGAAGAGTATGCTAGAAAACAATATGGGGAGATTCGAATAGGGAAATTCGCATTTTCTGCAAATGGAAAAGCATTAATTTTAAATCAGCCAGCTGGTCAAGTAAAGGTCATTGTCGAACCGCAATATCAAGAAATTTTAGGTGTATCCATTATCGGGCCGAATGCAACAGAACTGATTGGACAAGCGGCGGTGATGATGCATACAGAGTTGACAGCTGATACATTAGAGCAGTTTATTGCGGCACATCCGACACTCTCTGAGGCGATACACGAAGCCTTGCTGCAAACAAATGGGCGAGCGGTGCACTGCTGATAGAGAAACTTTCTATCCGAATGACTTC
Source organism: Bacillus sp. FSL M7-0003 (assembly GCF_038628485.1). NCBI lineage: Bacteria > Bacillati > Bacillota > Bacilli > Caryophanales > Bacillaceae > Bacillus > Bacillus sp. FSL M7-0003. Next base: position 562,508 of record NZ_CP152024.1, read on the forward strand.
CTGGGTCAGCCAATAATTGAAAGCGCTTTTATAATTATCTATAATGGATAAAAAGCCCCCAGAGGAGAGGATGGAATGAATCCGACGCCTTGTTATTTAAATACTTGGAAACGTTTTGTTCATGAAGGTTTGCTTGATAGGTCTCGTCTGGATAAGAGAGTGATGGAGTCATGGCACAGATGTAAACAGGCAAATGTGAACCCGTATTTAGATAAAGGACAGTCGTTGTTAGAAAAGGAGTTATTCAGTGTTCAAAAAAAGAAGTACTCACTATTCCTAAATGCAGCTCTTCCTTACTTAAATAAAATCAGTCGTCAATTAAAAGAATCGGACATGATGGCATTACTTATCGATGCAGATGGTTATGTGCTAAGTCTGACAGGAAGTCAAAGGACGCTGGTAGAAGCGAAAAAAATAAATTTTATGGAGGGCGCGCGCTGGACCGAAGCCGATGTGGGAACGAACGCTATTGGAACGGCACTGGTCATTGGGGAAGCCGTAGCGATCAACGGAACTGAGCATTTTTCAGTCGCTTCCCACCATTGGAGTTGTTCAGCGGCCCCTATTCGTGATGCAGACGGCACGATCATAGGAGTCATTGATATCTCCTGTATGGCGGATCAAAATCATCCTTTTATGCTTGGAATGGCTTCAACAGTTGCATATGCCATAGAGAGAGAAATTCAGGTCCAGCAAAAAAGGAAAGAGATGGAGCTGATCAGTCATTGTCTCCAGCAGGTAGAAGCAGACGAACCATATGTTGTCTGTAATGAGAAAAAGCAGATTGTTTTGGCAAGTAAGCCGATTAGAGACCGGTTTTCAGACTGGTACGGAATGGATGTTGAGCTGCTCATGGACGATACATTTGTTACACGGGACAAGCACATCATTCAGTCCGAACAAGACGGAAAGCTGCTTGGGATGTCTTTTTCTCTTGAAGAAGCAGAGAAGAGCAATATAACTGTTTCTTTTGCTCAATTTCCCGGGGAATCTGGAACAAGTACAGTATTTCAGCAGACGCTCAGCGAATTGAAACGAGCGGCACAAACAGATGTAAATGTATATATTTGGGGAGAAACTGGTACAGGGAAAGAACTGGCCGCTCGAGCGATTCACTTAGCTAGTGAAAGACATAAAGGACCGTTTATTGCCGTGAATTGTGGAGCCATACCTGAAAGCCTGTTAGAAAGCGAACTATTTGGTTATGCTGAAGGAGCTTTTACAGGGGCAAAACGTCATGGAGCAAAGGGGAAATTTGAACAGGCGCAGAAAGGAACGCTCTTTTTAGACGAAATTGGCGAAATTCCTTATGCGATGCAAGTGGCGCTTCTTAGGGTCATTGAAGAAAGGAAAGTCGTACCGCTCGGCGGGACACACGAAATCCCTTTGGATATTAGAATCATTACAGCGACACACCGAAATATGAACGAACTGCTGAAGGAAGGTGAAATACGAGAAGATTTGTATTACCGACTTCATGTCTACCCAATCAACATCCCGCCGCTTAGAGAAAGAAAAGAAGACATTGTTGATTTCTATCGCTATTACCAAAAGAAACACCAATGGAATGCGACATTTCCTGAATCATTTTTTCGTAAGCTGGAAGCGTACCATTGGCCTGGAAACATACGAGAGCTTTTTAATCTGTTTGAACATATAAGGGTACTGTTTCCTAAAGGAGGATGGATTGGTGAATCGCAATATGCGGAGGTATTAGAGACGATGGATCAGAAAAAGCAGAAGCTGCCTCCAGTAGAATGTACCGAGAATTCAAAAGAACTCACGTTTAGGGAACGCATTCAAAAGCAAACAGTGATAGAAGCACTGCACAAAACGAAAGGTCATGTGACAGAAGCAGCGAGGTCAGCAGGTGTGCCAAGAAGCACCTTTTACAAGTGGATGCGGAAGTATAAGCTGTCATGAACTCATAGGGAGCGCAGCAGCAAGGAGACCTTGGTCTTTCAGTTAGAGGTCGGGGTCTTTCTGTCATGTCTAAACAGAAAACAAAAAGGAAGGAAGAAAGGCTTGACTGTTATATTAGTATATGTTAAATTATAAAAGCCGTCGCTAATGAGACAGGAATGAAACACTTAAAAATTCTTGACACATTTTTCTGGCATAGATATAATGAAACATGTCTTATTATTCCGCAGTAGCTCAGTGGTAGAGCTATCGGCTGTTAACCGATCGGTCGTAGGTTCGAGTCCTACCTGCGGAGCCATAATGGAGAAGTACTCAAGTGGCTGAAGAGGCGCCCCTGCTAAGGGTGTAGGTCGCGTAAGCGGCGCGAGGGTTCAAATCCCTCCTTCTCCGCCATTTTTGTATGGCCCGTTGGTCAAGCGGTTAAGACACCGCCCTTTCACGGCGGTAACACGGGTTCGAATCCCGTACGGGTCATGTTTTGTTTTTTGATTCGTTGGGCTATAGCCAAGCGGTAAGGCAACGGACTTTGACTCCGTCATGCGTTGGTTCGAATCCAGCTAGCCCAGCCATTTTTTATATATGTTTTTCTGCATAGCAGATGAGCCATTAGCTCAGTTGGTAGAGCATCTGACTTTTAATCAGAGGGTCGAAGGTTCGAGTCCTTCATGGCTCACCATTGTCACGCGGGTGTGGCGGAATTGGCAGACGCGCTAGACTTAGGATCTAGTGTCTTTATGACGTGGGGGTTCAAGTCCCTTCACCCGCATTGTTTTTCCAAACAGTGCACTTATGAATATATGAGCACATCATACACGCGGTCGTGGCGGAATGGCAGACGCGCTAGGTTGAGGGCCTAGTGGGTGAATAACCCGTGGAGGTTCAAGTCCTCTCGGCCGCATCTCAATAATACCAAGGGTTTAACCACCTTTGGTATTATTTTTTTATGTGGAACATAAGGTCATGAGAGAAGACTTTCTCACCAAATGGTATTACTGTATCATTGATTAAAATAACTTTTTCTTGTCATAAGCACTTGCTCCAACAACAACCAGTTAAAAATACGGTTGCCAGTCCAAAATTTTTCCTTGCATTGATATTAAGTATTGGTAATAACATTTTAATTTTGATCCCGTTGGAAAAGATGTGAGATATATTTTGGTTATTATTAGTTTTCAATAATTCTTTACTTATCGTTCTAAAAAGGATATTATGTAATCGTGGTTTGGAATTCATGTGTCCATTTTAGAACGTTCATTCTATAATGGATTATGACATTTGTTTTTGTTAGTATTGGTTCATTGATTTTTTTAAGGAGAATTAAAATGGCTAGAAGTAAAGAGTTTGACGAAAAAGAAGTATTAAGAAAAGCAATGGAGTTATTCTGGGAACAAGGCTATGAAAAAACATCCATGCAAGATTTGGTGGACCATATGGGCATACACCGTAGGAGTATATATGACACATTTGGCGACAAGCGATCATTGTTTTTGGCTTCCCTTAATAACTATGAAGAACTCATCGTCAATGAGATGGAAAGCATAATCAGCAGCACTTCATCCATTAAACAGACGATACGTGATGTTTTTATTTTCGTACTGAATTCCATTAAACAATACCCAAAAGGATGTCTATCAGTAAATGCAGCCATTGAATTATCTTTGTTGGACAAAGAAATTGGACGCATCGTTACAAAAATGTTTAACCGTACTGAAGATATGTTTAATAACCTTATAAAACGGGGCCAAACTAGTGGAGAGATATCAAAAGAAATCGATTCTGATAACATATCTCGTTTCTTACACAACAATTTGGTAGGTATAAGAGTACTAATAAAAACTGATTACAGTAAAAAAGAATTAGAAGGCATCATTTCTCTAGCACTTTCAGTGTTGGACTAGCTTTCTTTTTTTATCCTATTTAGAACGATCATTCTAAAATTAGCATGAAAACAAACCATCATAATGCATACTTATAAAATTGTTTTTTAATTTCTAAGGAGGAACACAAAAATGACAAACTTTAAAATACCATCAGAATCAGAATTTATTGAAGCGGATGGAACTCGTTATGCATATAGGAAATTTGGTACACAAGATGGTATACCAGTAGTATTTCTTGTTCACTTTAGAGGAACGATGGAAAACTGGGATCCAGCCATGCTTGAACCTGTTGCGAATAAACGCCCTGTAATCTTATTTGATAATAAAGGGGTTGGTGAGACGGATGGACTAACACCTACTACAATTGCTGATATGGCAAAAGATACAGCAACATTTATAAAAGCACTTGGATTAGAACAAGTTGACATTCTTGGTTTTTCCATTGGTGGCATGGTTGCACAAGAGTTAGCTTTACAAGAAGGAGATTTAGTAAGAAAAATTATTATGGCAGGTACTTCACCTGAATCTGGTATTAATCCAAATCCAGAGATTCTTGAAAGAATGAATCGTCACGGCGGAACAGAAGAAGATGGAATAAATGATTTTATGTACTTTTTCTACGAACAAACCGAAACAAGTAAATCAGCAGGAATGGCTTCACTACAAAGAATTTTTAATCAGAAAAAAGTAAATAGTTCGGAGCAAGTAAAAGAGGCTCAATTACAAGCCATCGCAAAATGGGCTAAACAAAAATCTAATCATGATTATGAATGGTTGCAAAACATCAAACACCCTGTACTTGTCACTAATGGTGTTAATGATGTGATGGTACCGACTAAAAATAGCTATATCTTAACAGAGAAATTACCTAAAGCACAGTTGATTATATATCCTGATTCTGGTCACGGGCATTTGTTTCAATTTCCAGAACTATTTGCAGAACACGTAAATTTATTTCTTGATTCTAATTCTTATTAAAAAGGAGAGTATTCATATGAGCAGATTATTTGAAAAAGTTCGTATCGGAAACGTTGAATTAAAAAATCGTATAGCTATGGCTCCGATGACTAGAAATAGAGCTTTACCAGATGGTACGCCGAGCGATTTAGCAGCAGAGTACTATGGTCAGCGTGCTTCAGTCGGTTTAATTATAAGCGAAGGAACCCAACCTTCAGATGATGGGCAAGGTTACACGAATACACCTGGTATTTATACAGAAAATCATATTAAAGGATGGAAAAAATTAACTTCTAAAGTTCATAGTGAAGGCGGTCATATTTTTATTCAACTTATGCATGTGGGACGTATATCACACCCTGATAACACACCTCACCACCGCCAAGCAGTTGCACCGTCAGCTATTGCTCCTGGTGTAGAAATTTTCACGGCAGAAGGAATGAAAGAAGTTCCAACACCAAGAGAACTGAGTGAGCTTGAGATAAAAGATGTTATCAATGAGTTTCGTTTAGCAGCACGTTCAGCAATTGAAGCTGGTGCAGACGGAGTTGAAATTCATGGAGCGAATGGTTATCTGATCCAACAATTCCTTAGTGAAAACTCCAATCATCGTCAAGATGCATACGGTGGTACGATTGAGGGGCGTTCTCGATTCGCTATTGAAGTAGCTAAAGCAGTTGTTGAGGAAATAGGAGCGGAAAGAACAGGTATCCGTTTTTCTCCTCAAGGAACGCTGCAAGGCATTGATGAGGGGGAAAATAGCCTTGAGATGTATCGCTATTTAATAAGTGAATTAAATAAGCTTAACCTTGCATATCTGCATTTAATGCACTTTGGAAACGAGCAATTCCTAAAAGATGTGCGTCAACTTTGGGATCAAGCTCTTCTTGTTAACCGTCCAGGTCGTCCTCTAGATCAGCTTTCGTCTGATGTAGATAATAATCTTGCAGATGTTGTCACAGTAGGCACTTGGGTACTAGCAAATCCAGACTTTGCAGAACGGATTCAATCAGGTGCTCCCCTAAACGAACCTGATATAAACACGTTCTATGTAGGGGGAAAAGAAGGTTATACAGATTATCCTTTCTTAAAATAATTTAATTAATATGAATATCCCATCTAGGGATATTCATATTCTTTTTTCTTCGGTTCGTTATGAAAAGATACATGTGCGTTAAATAAAAATGTGGAGGATTGTAAAGAAAGCTTTAGCGATTGAAAATACGGTGAAAAACCAAATTTTTTAGACTTCCCTAAGCCCAAAATAAATAATGACGAGGTCTTAGGTTGAGATATATGCGGCAAGTATAAATCCTCTTGATACAAAAATTCGAATTATGGATAACCTACATCCATAGTAACAACTCGCAGTAAGAAACGCTGTAAAACGTTTTAAAGGTCTAAACTAAAAATAGAGGTGTGCTGTAAAATGAAAAAAACTGTTCTTATCACCGGGGTATCGGGTGGGATTGGCAAAGAGTTGGCGGATCGTTTCGCCAAGGGAGGATATAATTTGGTGCTGGTGGCGCGTAGCGAGGGTAAGCTTTTGGAGCTCGCGAAGGAATATCGGAAAAGATATGGCAGTCAAGCGACGGTCATCGCCAAGGATGTGGCGTCACCCGGCGTGCCGGAAGAGATTTTTGCGGAGCTCAAGGAGAAGGGGATCGTCGTCGACTATCTTGTCAATAATGCCGGCTTCGGTTTGTACGGGACGTTCTTGGAGACGCAGTTAGAACAAGAGACGAATATGATTGACGTCAATATCAAGGCTCTGACTGTTATGACGAAACTGTTCTTACCGGATATGGTCAAACGGGGCCAAGGAGGCGTGATGAATGTGGCTTCGTTGGTGGCTTTCTTCCCAGGACCTATGATGTCGGTTTACTACGCAACGAAGGCGTACGTGCTGTCGTTCACTGAGGCTTTGGAGAACGAACTGAGCGGTACAGGGGTGACTGTGACTGCACTATGTCCAGGACTTACGTCAACCGGCTTCGTTGATCGTTCGGGTATTGGTGAATCGAAGTTGTTCCAGAGTGGTCCTATCATGGAGGCCAGGCAGGTGGCTGAGGAAGGGTACCGAGGCTTCTTACGCGGCAAGACGGTCATAATACCAGGTGCTCGCAACCGATTCATGGCACTCCTTCCGCGATTGATGCCACGCAAAGTGGTGACCCGTATGGTCAGATCCACACAGCAAAGAACAGGGCATTGACCTAATTGAGGGTGACCAGGAGTGGAGCGGCAGTTGATTATGATCTGCCATCTAGCCAAGATCTTGTAATGGAATAAATCGTTTACTAAAAAAGTTACAGAGACTTTTATAAAGACAGAAACCTTCTTATTTGATCTACTGAAACATGGTCAAGAACAAGGAGAAATTTCTAAACACTATGATATCAAAGGGCTTTCTCAATTTATTCATAATTCACTTATAGGAATACGAGTATTAGTAAAAACAACAAATGATAAAAAAGAATTAGAAACCATTATCGGTTTGACTTTGTCAACCCAATCTGAAATATTTTTAAGGAGAGAATAATATGAAGTACACAGTTATTACAGGAGCAAGTTCAGGTATAGGATATGAGACAGCATTAGCATTTGCTGCTCGTGGCAAAAACTTAATTATTGTAGCTAGAAGATTAGATAAATTAGAAGAACTTAAATCAACCATTCAGAATCTAAATCCTGAATTAGATGTTATTATTCGTACAAGTGACTTATCTGTCACAGATCAGGCATATACACTGTATAACAGTTTAAAGGAGTATCAAATTGAGACTTGGATTAATAATGCTGGTCTTGGTGAAACCTCTTCTGTCATAGATCAGAATTTAGATAAAGTAGAAACCATGTTACGCGTTAATATAGAATCCTTGACAATCCTTTCTACACTATTTGTAAGAGATTATGCTGATGTAGAGGGAACTCAATTAATTAACGTATCCTCAGCACTTGGATATGTAATTGCTGTTGGCAGTGTTGCTTATTCTGCTTCTAAATATTATGTTAGTGCCTTCACCGAAGGGCTTGCAAAAGAACTTGAACTGAAAGGTGCGAAAATGAAGGCAAAAGTTTTAGCACCAGCAATGACGGAAACAGAATTCGCAAAACATGCAAATGATATGAAAGAGTTTGATTACAAAGCAAATCTCCCTATGTACCACACAGCTAAGCAAATGGCAGGTTTTATGATGGAGGTTTATGACAAAGATGAAGTGGTGGGGGTTGTAGATGAAAACTATGAATTCAATTTGAGAAAGCCGATCTATCCAATACTAGTATGGTAACATAATCGTACAGTAATGCTTAAAAATAGCATACAATTGAAAAATTCTTGACGCATGAATTGCGCTACACTGGCAGAGGTATACTGCATTCGGACGCTATGGGCTGATGAACTCTAATATCTGTTCCACCGATTGAGTGCGGGAACACCGGCTGTAATAATCTCAAGGAAGGATGCTAATGAAAAAATGAAAACACTCATGAAAGCAGCTCAGATCACCAAGTATTCAAAAAATATTCATGCCAAAGTCAATGACATTCCAATTCCAGAAATCGATGAAAACGAAGTCTTGGTAAAGGTCAAAGCTGCGGCAGTCAATCCACTCGAAATGTTAATTATTACAGGCAGCGTGAAACTGATTCAAGATTATGAATTCCCATTAACGCTTGGTAATGAATTGGCAGGAGTGATCGAAAAAGTCGGGAAAGCTGTCACAGAATTTCACGTAGGAGATGCTATTTATACACGTCTCCCTATAGAAAAGATTGGCGCCTTTGCAGAATATGCCGCAATTGACGCTGCTTCTATTGCCCTCATGCCAAAAAATTTAACCTATGTGGAAGCTGCTGCTGCACCACTTGCTGGACTCACAGCGTATCAAGGTTTACATGAAGAGCTTGAGGCACAATCCGGAGAAACTGTTTTCATTCCAGGCGGATCAGGCAGCTTTGGGCAAATGGCTGTACCAATCGCGAAAGCAATGGGCTTGCACGTCATTGTTAGCGGCAATTCAGAGGCACGCGAACGCACTTTGGAAATGGGTTCATCTCAATATTTGGATTATCGAACTGAAGACTATGTTGAATTGTTGTCGAATGTGGATTACGTGATTGATACGTTGGGACCTAAAGAATTTGACCGTGAATTGAGTATAATCAAACCGGGTGGAAGGTTGCTCTCACTTCGTACAGGTCCTAATAAACAATTCGGGAAAGATCGAAATTTCCCACGATGGAAACAAATATTATTTGCCCTTGCTGGTGCAAAGTATGACCGCAAAGCTAAGAAACAAAACGTGGAATACCGTTTTATTTTCGTTCGTTCTGACGGTGCACAACTGAAAGAGTTGGCAAAAATCATTGAAGAAAACAACATTGTTCCAGCAATTCACCCAACAATATTCACCTTAGAGAGAGTTAATGAAGCGTTAAAACTAGTTGCAAATGGACGGCCGAAAGGGAAAGTGATTGTTCGTTTTTAAAAGGGAAATGAAGTGTAAAGAATTTTGACCGTTAATTATAAAGTGAATAGATCAAAAAGCTAAGATGAATAACTCTTTGAGGTTAGACTTTGGCTTTTAAGAGTTATTCATGATTGTTTGATGCTATGCATTTGGAGTGAAGTGTCATCAGAATCACTCGCATCAAGTGCTTAGTTTAATCTATCCTTTCATAATAAGTGTCATACATTTCTTGATATTGATTTTTTAAATTGTGTATTAGATGTGGTCATTAGAGATGATGTCAATCACATTGCTTTTCATGATTGAACCACCTATTCTATATTTGAGAAAAAAGCGATCTTTAAAGGGAGAGAAGAACAAAAATCATGTGCTTTTAAATCCTAAATTGCAATTATTTCCGATTCATGCTACAATAAGAATAATTATTTTTGTTCGGCGTAAAGGATAGCATGAAGAAAGACTTTTCGTCTTGAGGATACTTTGGGCAAGGATAGTATAATACATTGTGTGGTATACGCACGAGGAGGCAACAAACATGGAACAAGGTACAGTAAAATGGTTTAACGCAGAAAAAGGTTTTGGATTTATCGAACGTGAAGAAGGCGACGATGTATTCGTACATTTCTCAGCTATCCAAGGTGACGGGTTCAAATCTTTAGACGAAGGTCAAAAAGTAACATTTGACGTAGAGCAAGGTTCTCGTGGAGCTCAAGCTGCTAACGTTCAAAAAACTGCTTAATCTTCATTCTTTTAAAACAGGTTCTCTGTAGAGAGCCTGTTTTTTTATGCTTTCACGCATTTTTTCAATAAAAAACCCTACTCAGCGTACAAGTAGGGAGATGTTACAAGGTAATCGTAAAAAAATTCATGCTTCAAAGGTTTATCAACAGTATAGCATATTGGATTTACAATATGCGGAATTTGCCTAAATAAATTCTTTTTTTAAATAAAATGAAGGGTGGACATGTTCTTAGAGAACGTGTATTCAAAAATGGTGAGGAAGAGATTCTTAACAGAAACTTTTTATTTGTTTTTCTGTAATCCCTTTGATGACTTCTAATTCACTTAGCAAAAATTCATGGGCATCATCCAGCATTTTCTTTTCACTAGCATTTAGTGCTTTCTCTTTCTTCATACGCATAAGATCACGCACAACTTCAGCACCATCTTGGATGTTCCCCGTTTTTATTTTGTTTGTATTAATTGTATGCCGTTCTTTCCACGTCAGTAATTGATCTGATTTGCCATGCTGGAAAATGTGCATCACATTCTTTAAAGCCAGTATATCTGTAACAGGTCTTATACGTGAACCTGACATTTTTCGTGTTGGAATCATGACTTTCATATGACTGATTGACATTTTAATCACATAATACTGCTGTTTTTCATCAGAAAATTCTTTTTCTTCTATTGCTTCAATTATACCTGCTCCGTGCATTGGATAAACAATGTTATCACCAATTTGAAACATATCATCCACCTCCATATATTGTATCTACTTTAAGGGTACCACACTTGGAGGTTAAATAATCAAATTTTTAATAATAACATGTTTATTTATTTGTTGTCAATAAATTTGGTTCTGAAAAAGTGGGGTTATTTTGTGGTAATTTTTTTAATTTGAACATATCCTCCGCGCTATAAGAAAAACAGGATATCCACAATTACAGCTCGGACGCCAGCCTTTATATCCGTATCCAGTCATTCAAACGTAAACAGCTGTTTATGAGGAAATCATGGTTAAAAAAAGACCAGCCATTGAGCCAGTCTTTCAAAATAGAATCCGATCACAACGTCGAAATATCAATCACAAACCGGTAACGCACATCACTTTTCAGCACTCGTTCATACGCTTCATCAACTTGATTAGCGTTGATGACTTCAATTTGTGGTGCGATGTTGTGAGCAGCTGCGAAATCGAGCATTTCTTGTGTTTCTTGGATGCCGCCAACGAGTGAACCAGCAATGCTGCGGCGGCCGGAAATTAATGAAAAGACGTGGAATTGATCCGGCTTAGGCGGTGCACCGACGTTCACCAAGGTTCCATCTACACGGAGTAAGGACAAATAGGCATCCACATTAATGTTGGCAGAGACCGTATTGAGAATAAGGTCGTACTGACCGGCTAGTGTCTGAAACGTATCAGGATCACTTGTAGCAAAATAATCTTTTGCGCCAAATGACAGGGCCTCTTCTTTTTTATTCAAAGAGCGGCTCAATACCGTCACTTCAGCACCTAGAGCGCTCGCGAATTGAATGGCGACATGACCGAGTCCGCCCATTCCGACGATAGCGACCTTTTTGTCAGGACCTGCCTTCCAGTGCTTTAATGGTGAATAAGTGGTAATGCCAGCACAGAGAAGAGGACTTGCGGCATCAAGAGGCAGTTGATCAGGAATGCTGACGACAAATCGTTCAGTCACGACAATTTTTTGACTGTAGCCGCCATAAGTCGGCTCCCCGTCATAGTCACGGCTGTTATACGTTTGGACGACCCCTTTTGTGCAATACTGCTCGTCTCCATTTTGACAATATTCACAGGTGCCGCAGGAATCCACAAAGCAGCCAACGCCTACACGGTCTCCGATCTGAAACTTCGTCACATCATCCCCTACAGCTGCAACGACCCCAGTAATCTCATGACCTGGAACCATCGGGAAAATGCCGCCGCCCCATTCATCAAAAGCGCTGTGGATATCTGAATGACAGATCCCGCTAAATTGAATATCAATTAAAATATCATGTGGACGAAGCGCTCTTCGTTCAATGGTCGTCCGTTCAAAATTCGCTTTTGCATGTGATACACTTAAAACGTTTGATTGGTGCGTCTGACACATTCTTGATCATCCTTTCAAAAATAAGATACGATTCTTTCTTCTATACTGTACGTCTTAAAGTGAACTCTAAGTCAATAGAAAACCCTCTTCAGGCTTTTAATAAAAGAATTGAGCCAAAAGCATCTTGCTTTCTTTTTCAAAATGGAGATGATGAGGAAAGGGAGATCGGAAGGTAAGAGAAAGAAGGAGAGTACAATGAAAATAGCACAAGCAGCAAAACAGCTCGATTTATCCACTGCGACACTTAGATATTACGAAAATATTGGTTTGATTAGGGAAATCAAACGTGACGATCATGGGATTCGTGATTATACAGAGGATGATCTTCAATGGATTGAATTTATCAAGTGCATGAGAAATGCAGGGCTCTCGATTGATGCGCTTAGAGAATATACAGCCTTATTTTTTGAGGATGATGATCATACGTTATCTTCGCGAAAAAACATTTTGGTCAATGAACGAGAAAGACTCGTCCAAAAACAAAAGGAAATCGAAGAGACCATTAAACGGTTGGATTTCAAAATAGAAAGTTATGAAGATATTATCCACAATCATGAGAAAAAACTCGCTCATCAGCTGAAAACTCATTCTAATTAAACGAAGAAAAACCTGTGACTTGTCACAGGTTTTTTTGATAGAGTTATCTTTTTGTGTAACGCACCCAGTTATAATGTGCGTGGAGCGGGGTAACCCCGTTGTAGGAGCCGAGCCATTCATCGACACCTGCACCATTCCACAGGTTCATCATAATTTTCCCTGGTGTTTGAGGAATTTGAGTGGTGGCGGTATGCTTTAATTGTCCATCGACATACCATTTGATAGAGTTTGGCTGCCAGTCAAATGCATACGTGTGATAAGAGTTCGCTGCATCGAAACCAAGGTTGACGATCTTTTCATGATTTCCTACACCATTGGTATAGTAGTTAAACTGTACCTTTGTCGTGTCTTTTCCTAGAAATTCAATGTCAATCTCATCCCAAGGCGTGCCATCAGTCGGTCCCGTATAAGTGAAGAAAGAAGAGACGATCCCCACATTTTTGGCTGGCTTCATGTTGACTTCATATAGCCCATAGCCGTACGTTTGAACGGAGCGGTTTTCTCCGCAGTCAAACTTGTTATAGGCGGGACTTGTAAGCGATAAACGCATTTCACCTGATGATGTCATCGACACGTTATTTGCACGCCACGTACAGTTAAACATGTTTCCATTCGAGTATCCATCGGCTTTTTGCCATAACCCCGTATTATAGTTATTAAAAGGTTCATAAAACGATCCACCCGTTTGTGCCGAGGCACCCGCTGTAAATGTGGACAAACTCAAGACTAATCCAGTGACAAGCAGCATCAACATTCGTTTCATACGGTACATATTCGCATTCTCCTCTCCTTTTATGGAAGCGCTTTCTTTATTGATCATACATGATTCTTTCAAAAGGGAAAATCGGTCTAAATAATGATAAACAGTGTGCATTATTTAATAGAATTGAAAGAAGGATCATAAGTAAAAAATAATGATTGACATTGCGGACAGTTGTCCGTAAGATAATATCGGGATAATTGTCCTAAGAAAAACCTAAAGTGTTTTGATTTAACACATAGAGAGAAGTGTCATGTGGATGAAGGTAAAGAAGGTGAGCATGGTGGAAAAAGATATTGGGGAGGAAATTGAAGAGATCGCATTCTCCTTGTTTCAAGAATTTGGTGTAGAAAATGTCAGCATGCATAAAATTGCGAAAACAGCTGGTGTTGGGCAGGGCACTTTATACCGCCGCTACGCCAATAAAAGTGATTTGTGCCTTTCTATCCTTGGGGAGAGATTTGAACAGCTGATCCCAGCTTTGCATCTTTACTTGAGCAAAATAAGTGATCAGCCGGTTCGTGAACGTTTGCGCTATGTTCTCGAAGAAATTCATCTGATCGTCGGTCACCATCTAGACTGGATTCGGATGCTCACAATCTCTGGGAATTTAGAGCAGACAAGTAAAGTATATGAGAGTCATTACAGTCAATCACTTAGACAAATCATTCGTGATTTGCTTGAGGAAGCGAGAGGAAAGGGAGAAGCAAACATACAGGATATAGAACTGACAACGTTATGTATGTCCTCTCCAATGACGCCTGAGCTCATGTTTTATATACATGAATCTGGCTATTCAATCGAAAAAATTGCTCAATTTGCTGCAGAAAAACAGATTTTATCCGTCTTTCAATAGACATGAAAGTGGCTCATTTCTGACCACCCTGACTTCCTAAGGTTCATCTAAATTGAAAAAGAAAAGGAGCCAACTTAATATGAACAAACAGAAAGCAGCAGCTTCTGAAATTCGAACGCTGCCCATTATTATTTCTTTTATCACGGCTGGATTTATTGGCCTGTTCAGTGAAACGGCATTAAACATGGCGCTGAGAAGTTTAACGTTAGACTTTGGAATTGAAGCGACGACTGCTCAGTGGCTGACAACAGGATATTTATTAACACTTGGTATTCTCGTACCGATTTCAGGACTCATTCTTCAATGGTTTACAACAAGACAGCTTTTCATTACGTCGCTCGTCTTTTCGATCATCGGAACATTTATTGCGGCGGTTGCCCCGGTCTTTAGTATTTTAATGGTAGCACGTGTCGTGCAGGCAGTCGGTACAGCATTGCTTCTGCCATTGATGTTTAATACGATTTTGGTCATCATCCCGCCTCATAAACGAGGCCGATCAATGGGGATTATTGGTCTTGTGATTATGTTTGCACCAGCTGTCGGCCCGACAGTCTCTGGTCTTATTTTGAAATCGTTGACTTGGCATTGGATTTTCTGGATTTCACTTCCTTTATTAATGGCTGCACTTGTTTTTGGTTTTATCTTTATGCAAAATATTACAGAACCAACAAGACCGAAAATCGACATTCTATCGATTGTTCTTTCAACCATTGGTTTCGGTGGAATAGTATATGGCTTTAGCAGTGCCGGTGAAGGCGGCGGCTGGAGCAGTATGCATGTCATCGTTGCAATTGTAGTTGGTGTCATAGGGATTCTTGTATTCTCCTTAAGACAGCTAAACATGAAAGAACCAATGCTGAACTTAAGCCCGTTTAAATATCCGATGTTTGTCATTGGGTTACTTCTGATTTTAGTGTGTATGATGGTGATGCTGTCTGCTATGATGATTTTGCCATTGTATCTACAAACGTCCTTGGCGCTTTCCACTTTTACAGCAGGTTTAATGCTATTGCCAGGTGGAATTATCAACGGATTGCTATCTCCAATCATGGGTGGTCTATTTGATAAGTTTGGTCCAAAATGGCTTGTCATTCCAGGTCTTGTCATTGTCGCAGCGACGATGTTTGGCTTTACGAATCTAAGTGTGAATACGTCGATTGGATTTATTGTAACTCTTCATATTACCTTAATGATCGGAATCGCGATGATCATGATGCCTGCTCAAACCAATGGATTAAATCAGCTTCCGCCAGAGCTATATCCGCATGGTACAGCGATTATGAATACTTTGCAGCAAGTGTCAGGAGCTATTGGTACTGCGATCGGTATCTCGATCCTTTCATCAGGAACTCGCAGCTTTATGGAAAATGTATCTGATCCCGCAAATCCGGTGAATCAGCTGCTCGCCTTTACAAATGGTGTCCAGCATGCATTTATCTTTGCCGTGATCATGACCGTCATTGGATTGATTATTGCTTTCTTCATTAAACGAGTGAAGGTAGAACAGCAAGTATCATAAGAGAAATGAAAAGCACTGTGGACATAGCGCCGCAGTGCTTTTTTATTTGTTCAATGGTTGTTTCAAAGAGAGAGAAAAAGGGGAGATAGGTAAAAAGTGAACAAATGAAAATTGCTGCTGATTCAGTAGGAGGAAAAGGAAACGAATGAGTAACTAAGAAATGAATAAGATAGGAGTCTGAGATCATGAACTTAGAAGAACAAATCAAAATCGCTGCTTCATTACGCCAGCCATCTGAAGATTCATTAGCGAGTCAATCGGAACTAAAGCCAGTAAATCCTCCTGATGTGAACAAAATGGAATATGACATTCCAACAAGTGCTGGCGAAACAAAGGTGTGGGTGTTTAAGCCAGTGAACACATCAAAGCAGCCGCTTCCTGTTTTTGTGAATTTACATGGTGGCGGATTTATCATGGGCAGTGCTGAAATGGATAATCCATGGTGTCCAGTCATTGCAGACCGGGCGCAATGTATCGTCGTCAATGTCGAGTATCAGCTTGCACCTGAGCACCCTTTCCCAGCCGCTCTTCATGAATGCTACGATGTACTGAAGTGGTTGTATGAACATCCTGACGAGCTTCAAATCGATCGGAATGCATTAGCCGTTGGCGGACATAGTGCAGGAGGAAATTTGGCAACGGCTGCTTGTCTATTGAATATTCAAAAAGGAAATACACTCCCAATTGTTTATCAGGTGCTTGATTATCCGCCGCTTGATCTAGCCACTGATCCAGCACAAAAGCCAGCGTTTGAAGAAGCGATTCCAGTTGAATTGGCGAGACTCTTTAATTCCTTCTATCTGCAAGGCCAAGATCCGCGCAATCCGCTCGTTTCTCCGGTTTTTGCAGATCGTTCATCCTTGGCACAAATGCCTCCAGCTCTCGTCATCACAGCAGAGAAGGATTCGCTGGCTGATGAAGCTGAGCAATATGCTGGCAAGTTAAAAGAAGCTGGGATAGACGTCACGTACAGACAATTTAAAGGCGTTCCACACGGCTTCACGCACGCCGGAGATTTAGCCATAGCTGAAGGGGCTTGGCATCTGATGGGGGATCAACTAAAGAAAGCGTTTGAATAAAAAAGCAGAGTGATTCAAAAGCACAGGAGACAATGAGCCTGTGCTTTTATTACTGTTTCTGAAAAAGAAAAGTGAATGTAAAAAGGGTCAGATATCTTTCCTCAAGGAATTATCCCTGGCTACTATATGAATAAGACTCATTGGAATTCCATTTACCTTCATGCAGACATTCCATCCTCATTTGTAGTGGAGGTAATTGAACATTCCTACCAATTGGTTTTTCAAAAATGAACAAAAAAATCTCAACATGACATCCTCCAAAATGATTCAAAAGGAAGTGACTGAGGAGCTGTATCTCAGTTAGACATAATGCCCTTTGACTCTCTTCAAAATTGACTTGAGCGAAACGCTGTCGTTATAATTTAACCAGTTAGAAGACACGAATAGGGGGATATAAAATGGGCTATACAGTCATTACAGGAGCAAGCTCAGGTATTGGATATGAGGCGGCTCTCGCCTTTGCAGCACGAGGGGAAAATCTTATATTAGCTGCACGCCGGCTTGATAAACTCCAAGAATTGAAGATGAAGATTCATGATCAATATCCCGATATCAAAGTAGTCATACAGTCAGTCGATTTAACAAACAAAGAGCAAGTGTATTCATTTTATGAATCATTATCAGATTATGAGCTGGATACGTTTATAAATAATGCAGGGTTTGGTCACTTTGGCTCTATAGGAGAACAAGATTTAAGTAAAATTGGGGACATGCTTCATCTGAATATCGAAGCATTAACGATTCTATCCACTTTATTTGTTCGTGATTATGAGCAAGTAGAGGGAGCGCAGCTCATTAACATTTCTTCACGAGCCGGTTATACAGTCGTCGGCAATGCCGTCACCTATTCAGCAACGAAGTTTTACGTGAGCGCCTTTACAGAAGGGCTGGCCCTAGAGTTGAAAGGAAAAGGAGCCAAATTACAGGCAAAAGTATTAGCGCCATCCGCGACAGAATCAGAATTTGCAAAGCGTTCATTGGATGTTGACGAATTTGAATATGAAGGCAATTTCAAGAAATATCATACATCAAAAGAAATGGCAGCTTGTATGCTTGAGCTTTATGACAGTGAAAAAACAGTCGGTATTGTGGACGGAAAGACATTCGAATTTGAATTAAAAGATCCGATCTTTTCACACGCTGGTACAGTTATGAAATAAAGATTCCATCACTGAGGTAGATATCCTCAGTGATTTTTTTATGGTGTGATTGACTGTGTGGTCAAGCAAAGGAGGAATGTAACAAGTGAAGGCGATGAAGCATCACAAAATTGCCCTTCATTACTATACAGAACAGGATTTTGTACGTCCTAGGAAGATCGCTCAAGATGGATACCGATTATTTGATGGGAAAAAGATAGACATGCTTTAAAGAAAATGAAAAAACACCTTCGCGTTAGGTGTTTTTTTCATGCATTCTTTGATAAAACAAAGAATCACAAGTCCAGTAGATAAGACTGCTCATGATGATAATTGGTAAAGACGCCTGGCTCCCAATACCATCGATGAAAAAGAGCATGACAACCATTGCAATCAGTAAATACGCAGCTAAATAAAGAGGATGGAAAGCCTTTGGCTGCAAAGAAAACAATAACTGCAAAGGAACCGCAAAGACGAAATAAAAAACAAAAAAGATAGGAATATAAAATATCAGAAACGCAGGTTCAGCTTGAATAGGTGGAAATAAGCAGACAAACAAGCCGAGTAAAATAGAGCTGATGAATAGTGTGATGAGGATTTTGTAAAAGGGTTGAAGCGAATGCAAAATGTATACTCCTTTTTTGTAAAATTTACTATATTTTATCATAAATTCATTATCAAGCATCGGTTATTTTTAAAATACGCTACCTTCAATACTCAACTGAATTACAGCAAATTTAGGTAATAAGAATTGAATAAATCATTAATATAACGACCTTTTTACCTTTATTTGGTTCTATATCTTTAGCCTCATGTCGATGAATGAAGGTATGGTATAAAGTAAAGCCTATAGAAAGAGATTTAGCCATGAAATCCATCAAATGAGGAAAAGAGATGATCCAATGAACATGACAAAATGGTTAGGTGCTGTCCTTCTTTCTGTTTTATTATTGGTGACAGCAGCCTGTGCGAACACAGGCACTCAAGAGAATACTCAAAGCGAAAAAGAAAACGTATCCAATGAAACAAAAGAGAAAAACAAGGCGGTTGAAACAGGGAATAAGTCCTTATCAAATATTAAGGTATTAGCCACGGGCGGGACGATTGCTGGCAGTTCAGACAGTGATACAGATACGACGGGCTATAAATCTGGTTCACTCGGCATTGATAAAGTCATTGCTTCCGTTCCACAGCTGAAGGATATTGCAAATGTCACGGGTGAGCAGGTTGCGAATGTCGGCAGTGAAAATGTTGATAACGCTCTTCTTTTAAAATTAGCCAAGCGAGTGAATGAACTATTAAAAGATGATCAAGTAGATGGCATTGTCATCACGCATGGAACAGATACACTTGAAGAAACAGCTTACTTTTTACATCTGGTTGTTAAAAGTGATAAGCCTGTGGTGGTCGTTGGCTCAATGAGACCAGCATCCGCAATCAGTGCGGATGGTCCGCTTAACTTGTATCATGCGGTGAAAATTGCATCAACCAAAGAAGCAAAGGGCAAAGGGGTCATGGTCACATTAAATGACCGAATTGCATCAGCTCGATTTGTTACGAAAACAAACACGACCACAACCGATGCGTTCAAGTCACTTGAGCAAGGATACATCGGAGAAGTTACTGGTGAAGTGGTGTCCTTTTATAACGAACCGACAAGAAAACATACGACTGAAAGTGAATTTGATGTATCAAAGATAAAAGAATTACCGCAAGTCGATATTTTATATGGCTATCAAAATGATCAAAAATATATGTATGATGCAGCAGTAAAAGCAGGTGCGAAAGGGATTGTCGTCGCTGCAGTAGGAAATGGAACGATGTCAACAGAAGCCATCAAAGGGGCAACAGATGCAGTGAAAAAAGATGTGGTTCTTGTGAGGTCAAGCCGTACGGGTAATGGAATTGTCACCCATGAAAAAACGGATGATGAACATCACTTTGTGTCGTCTGATTCATTAAACCCGCAAAAAGCACGTATTCTGCTCATGCTGGCACTAACGAAGACAAAAGATCCAGTTAAAGTGCAAAGGTATTATGAACAGTATTAATGAAGAAAAAGACCCAAGTCATATTGGGTCTTTTTTTATGCATGTTCCTGAAGTTCAGCACGTTCCTTTAAAGAGAGTAAAATATCTCGCCAAATATCGTCTACATCAGTAAGAAAGTGCCCTGCTTGATCGATATAATGGGTTTTGACGTTTGGAATCGCCTGAGCTATTTTTTCTATTTCTACAAATGGAGCCATTGTATCTTCTTTTCCATGCCAGACATCAACAGGGATTTGAATATCTTTCATATCGAATGCCCATGGTTTCGAGAGTAAAATGGGTTCACGAATACATTCATCCACCGATTGACGAGTTGCTTCGTATAAATGGGTCATCATCATCTCTAACTGCTCATCGGTTTGAAGGAATTGCCGATCCCACGGATGTAAATGCTTGTTCCCGTTTTTGGCCAGCTTCTTAAATTTCTCTGGTTTGTTCTCAATCATTTTCTTTTGGGAATGATAGCTTGCTTTCAATAGCCAAGGAAACTTCTTACTAAGGAAAAAGGCTAATTTATTTTCTTTCAGCATGTTTTTCGGCGGTTTCCCGTTCTGAAAAGGGGTTGTACTTGAGATCAGTGCAGCTGAAAGGACGCGATCCGGCAATTGATAGGCACAACCAGCAGCGAATGCGCCGCCTCCAGATACACCCATCACTGAAAAATGTTGAATACCAAGATCATCTGCCACTTCTAGCACGTCTTTTGCCCAGTCTAAAATTGTACGGTCAGGTAGAGGGGTAGATAAACCAAATCCAGGTCGATCAACACAGATGAGACGAATGCCGAGTTCTTGAGAGATTGGATCATCATCTAAAAACATCACTCTTGATCCAGGTGTCCCATGAAAAAAGAATACTGGAAACCCTTCAAGATCACCGTATTGAGTCAAACCGATGTACCGGCCATCTTGTAAATGAATGCTTTGCATATTTTCATCCCCTTAATAGTTTAGATAACTTAAGTGTTGATGAGAGAAACACCGTATTAAGGCGCTTCTTTTGCAATCTGATAGATTTTTTCGTATAGAGATAGTAATGTTTTTAAATCTTCTTTTGGAAGCTTTGCATAATATTTTTG
This sequence comes from Bacillus sp. FSL M7-0003, assembly GCF_038628485.1. Taxonomy (NCBI): domain Bacteria; kingdom Bacillati; phylum Bacillota; class Bacilli; order Caryophanales; family Bacillaceae; genus Bacillus; species Bacillus sp. FSL M7-0003. The sequence goes on from NZ_CP152024.1 coordinate 583,659, forward strand.
TATAAGGTGCAGTTGAATGTCTTCCGTATTCTTGTGATAGTCATGGCCCTTTTGAGCACAATCAACAATGATTTCTCTTCGGTTATGTGGATTAATTTCTCGTTTGACATAGCCGAGCTTCTCAAGCTTTGATACAAGCTGGCTAGCTGCGCTGGCAGAAATCGAAAAGTAATCAGCTAATTCATTGATTGTTCTCGTTTTCGTGCGCAATAGCTCAAGTGTCAGCTCTTGTTTGGCTGATAAATCTGCATACTCATGTTTTAAAAATCGCTGATACTCTTCTACATAAATTGAGCCTAGAGCATTCGAGTATTCAATGATCTTTTTACCGTAATGAATGATTTCCTCATCCAATGACATCACCTCTTTTCTATTATAGGTAATCTTTATATTTAAGTGAAGTTAAATATAAAGAAAAGTTAAATGAATGACGGATATACTGAAAGGGAGATCATCGGTATATTCACTTTTTCATCAAAAAGGGACAAAGAATACTTCCCATGATTCCCGCACATTCATAAAATGTCGTTGGCTTGAATTTGAACACGTAGTACGCCAAAGTAGCCATGAAAAGGTCGCAGAAGAAAAATACGTATAAGTCCTTTTTTGTGATAGCGCAAATGACTGTTCTGTTTGTTTTCACATGAATCACTCCTTATGAAGTCCAATGCTTTTTTCATTGTATTATGATAAAAATCCATTTATAATAAAAAAATAAACCAACTGGTCGGTTTTATTTTGTCCGTATGAAGAAATGCAGGGTAGAAAGGGATTGTGACACATGACAAGTACACAAAGCGGGGCTGGAAAGAGTGAGAAGACGAAGCAAAAAATCGTCACCGCTTCTCGTGATTTATTTGCGAAAAAAGGATATTCAGAAACATCCGTGCGCGATATTTTAGAGGCTGCTGAGGTGAGTAAAGGCAATCTCTATCATCATTTCAAAGGAAAAGAGTTTTTGTTTCTTCATATTATGGAAGAGGATCACCGTTTGATGATGGAAACGTGGCATGAGGAGAAGAAAACACAGCACCGGGCTGTCGATAAGCTCGCTGCATTTGCAGAGATGCTCAGTCAAATGGGCATTAACTACCCATTAATGAGAGCGAGTGAGGAATTTTGTGCCAGTGCTTTTACATCAGACGAAGTCATGGAGCGGCTGAACAAGATTGATGTCGATTTTGATGATGTGATGAGAGATATCTTACTTGAGGGAAATGAAGATGGCAGCTGGTCGATCCAGCATGTGGAGTCAAAAGTGAAAATATTACTTTCCGTTTTTTATGGATTAGACGTGTTATATAAAAATGACACCATTGAGCAGAAGAAAGAGTTACAAAAAGAGGCGATCTCATTGTTTATTCACGGGATCAACCATCATGAGTAACAAGTGAGTCAGTAAAGGGGAAACAAACATCATGCAAAAACCGATTCGTGAGCAAAAAGCAGTACTCGTGATTTTATTAAGTAATATATTTATTGCGTTTTTAGGCATTGGTCTCATTATTCCTGTCATGCCGCTATTCATGAATGTCATGCATCTAACAGGGAGTACAATGGGATACCTTGTGGCGGCGTTTGCCGTTGCCCAGCTCATCGCATCACCTATTGCAGGTAGATGGGTAGACCGCTACGGAAGAAAGATTATGATTGTGTCTGGGCTGTTTCTATTCGCGTTATCAGAACTCGTTTTTGGTCTTGGTACACACGTGTATGTTCTGTATTTTGCAAGGCTTCTAGGCGGTATTAGTGCGGCATTTATTATGCCGGCTGTCACTGCATATGTCGCAGATATTACGACCGTTCAAGAAAGATCAAAGGCGATGGGCTATGTCTCTGCGGCCATTAGTACCGGTTTTATCATCGGTCCGGGAATTGGCGGGTTTATAGCAGAATACGGCGTACGCCTGCCATTCTTCTTTGCGGCAGGGATTGCGTTTATTGCCGTCATTTCGTCTATGTTTATGCTGAAGGAGCCTTTAACAAAAGAAGAGCGAGAGAAGCAAATGAATGAAGTGAAAGAATCGACTTTCTTTAAAGATTTGAAAAAATCAATTCATCCAAGCTACCTCATCGCCTTTATCATTGTGTTTGTCCTCGCATTTGGACTATCTGCATATGAAACAGTCTTTAGCTTGTTCACAAATCATAAGTTTGGATTTGGTCCAAAAGATATTGCCGTCATCATTACCGTCAGTTCGATTGTGGCAGTCATCATCCAAGTACTTGTGTTTGGTAAACTGGTAAATGCCCTAGGAGAAAAAAGAGTCATTCAGCTATGTCTGATTATCGGGGCTGTCCTTGCTTTCGTTTCAACCGTTGTTTCAGGCTTTTTGGTTGTTCTGATTGTCACATGTGTCATTTTCCTTGCGTTTGATTTATTGCGTCCAGCATTAACGACCTTCTTATCCAAAATCGCTGGCAACCAGCAAGGATTTGTCGCAGGGATGAACTCTACCTACACAAGCCTAGGTACGATTTTCGGGCCGGCACTTGGCGGCATTTTATTCGATCAAAATATTCATTTCCCATTTTTATTCGCAGGTGTTGTCTTATTTCTTGGATTAGGCTTAACCCTTATTTGGAAGGGGAAGGCAACGGTTGAATCTGATTAGATTAGGGGCTCTAACTAGGGCTCTTTTTTTTGTTCCTTTTGGATAGATTTTTGAATATAATCACAAGGTCCCTGTTGATAAGGTGTTATTCATGTTAATCTAATACATGTTTTACCAAATACAGGAGGGGGATTTTCAATGCAAATTAAAGAGATTTTTTTTATTCGGTGTATCTCGTGTTTGAGTGTTGTGCTCATTCATGCAATAGCCATTTTATCTAGTCCTCAATCATCATCGATTCTTGTAGCACTACTCATGTTCAGTACACCGAGTTTTATTTTCATTTCTGAGTTTTTATTGGCGCATGCTTATCCAAATGGTACACCTAAAGGATTTATGTGGAAGAGAGTGAAAGCCATCTTTTTCCCATTTGTATTTATTGGGATTGTCGATGGATTTATGCATTCGGCATCGTTAAATGGAGGGGCAGCTGACTTTTTTAAAAGAGCTTCAGCAAATGTCTTATTGGGAAATTATATTGGTTATTTTGTTCTGATTATTTTTCAATTTTACTTTTTGCATATGTTTTTTCACAAAATTGCTAAGCGTACCTCAGCCAAATGGGTATTGCCGATCTCCTTTATCATCACAGTTGGTTATTTAAGTGTCATGAACCTCGTCAAAATCCCACAACCTCAATTACCTAATCCAATGTTTGGCTTAGAATGGATTCCATTTCCAGGGTGGTTATTCTATTTTTGTTTAGCCTATTATTGTGGAGTGAATTATCAGCAGTTTATCACAAGACTTCATCGTTTTAAGTATGCCGTGTATGGACTTGTTTTGATTTCCGCAGCGACCCTTCTAAGCAATTCATATGTAGGCTTTTTCGAGCCTTCTTCTAAGAGGCCAGACGTTGTTCTTTATACAATCAGTATTGTCTTCTTATGTTTTCTCTTGTTTTCTAAAGTGAAAAGCGTTCCACCTTTCGTAGCTGTCATTAGTCAATATTCATTCACCATCTATTTGCTTCACGGGTATTTTCTAGGTATCTCTGTGTTGCTATGGGGACAATTAAAAGATTATCCATTCTTTGTAGGGACAATCATAATATCAGCACTAGCAATTGCTGGATCTATCCTATTGTCATGGTTAGCGAATCATTATAAATATGGCTATATGTTTGTCGGTAAAATCAACAGAACGAGACGAAAAACAGTCGCTTAACCCTGATTTGGAAGGGGAAGGTGACAGAAGAAGCATGAGTAGAATAATATCATCCAGAATGTAAGAGACCTTTTAAATGAGGTCTCTTTTTTAAAAAAATTGCGCCTTTGCAAAATCCCTTTTTTTGCAAAGAATTCTCTATGTCAGCTGCTTTTTCTTTATAATGGAAGGATAGGAGGGAGCATCGTGCATCTATTGAAGCAGCAAAAGACACCATTAATGAAAAAAGGAATTAGACAGATCGATCCGGCATATCCAGTGTTTGTAGATGCGGTCATGGATGGCATGATACAAGGACATCTTTATGTAGATGATGAAGCGCATCCGCTTGTTTATTTTCTCGAAGCTTCATGCGGCATTTATTATGTAGCAGGAAGGAGTGAAGCGGAGCTGTTACGCTGCTCAGCCTTCATTGTGGATGTGTACGAAAGGCAGAAAAGACAAAACGGCCGATTCACCTTATTTTCAGCAAATCCATTAACAGATGCAATGATGAAAAAATGTCTTGGGTTACATCTGAATGAAATGGAAAGACATGCGTACGTTTATTCACAGGCATATTCTCATGCCACTCAGCCTCATCCAGGCTATAGAGTAGAGCGGACAAATGAGCAGGTGATGACTGCAAGCAGTGCTTTCCCTCCTAGCTATTACGAAGCCTATTGGGGAGAAACAGCTCGTTTTCTATCAAAGGGAATCGGGATTGCCATTTTAAATGGAGAGAACGTGGTAAGTGAATGCGTCTCTATTTTTTCAAGTATGGATCGTGCGGAGATAGATATTTGGACAGATGAGTCTTATCGCGGAAAAGATTTGGCGCTGCTGGCAGCTCAGCATATGATCAGCATCTGTCTTGAAAAAGAGAGGACGCCGCATTGGGATTGCGATGTCCATCACCTAGCTTCAATCAAACTAGCAGAGAAGTTAGGCTTTCAGAGGCTCAAAACCTATCGATTGTTTTATGGTTCAAGATGAGAAGGTTTTGAGAAACCAAGCATCCATTGCAGAATGCTCAGAGCCTTCAAGCGGTTCTGAAAGAAGAGAAAAGCCATATCGCTGATAAAGGCCTATAGCTGCTGTTAATTCCCGGCGGGTTTCTAAATAACACGCTTCGTAGTATGCAGAGGCATATTCCAGTGCCGTATCCATCAGTTTTTTGCCCGCACCTTTTCCTTGTGCTTTTGGACTTAAATAAAGCTTTTGTAATTCACATACTCCCTTTGTAAATGGAGCAATCCCTACACCGCCCACAATCTCACCCTGCTCTTCAGCAATCCAATAGGCTGCATGAGTCAATGATTGATAGTATTCGAAAAGCTGGTCAAGTTGGGGATCAGTGTAGGCTGTTCCTTCAATCGCTAGATTCGCTGATTCTAGTGACTGGCGGATAATCGCTGCGATATACGGGTTGTCTTTTTGCTCAATGGGTCTAATGTTCATTTGAAGTACCTCCATTGTTATGGGTTAGGAGTTGATATCACATGTTCTGGCTGCAAACCGCCTTTTTTACAATCGTTGTCTTGTGTCTCTCATGGTGGGCAGGGAAAAGACGCCGGCAGCGCCATGCGGGGTTCATTGTCCCAATATGCTTGATTTTATTTGGTTTGGTTTTATTGATTGTTAGTTTTTTTATTGGCAGATGGGAAGGCATGGTGCTTAGTCTAGCGAGTATCTCTATAGTTCTCTCTTCCATCATTTGTTTAATCATCGTCACTGGAATTCAATTTTTTAAAAAAGATGACCCTTCTTAAGCAGGAGCATCTGTATTCATCATGTTTTTATATTCTTCACGAAGGATGCCCATGATGATGACATCTGAGTATGTACCGTTGAAATAGAGCGCTTGGCGTCTTTTCCCTTCGTATTGAAATCCGGCTTTCTCATAGCTTCGAAAGGCCCTTGGATTGTGGGAAAAGACTTCAAGCTCAAGACGGTTGAGTTCTAATGTGTCAAAGGCAAATGCTTGAACCATCCGAACAGCTTCAGTGCCATAGCCTTTTTGAAAATGCTCTGGCCCGTGAAGCGCAATGCGGAAGCTTGCCGTATGATTGATTGGATCAATGTCCACAATCGCCGCATCTCCAATCATCTCTTTCGTGTCTAGCAGACAAATGGCGAAATCTCGTCTGCTGTCATCCTGCAAAAAGCGGGTATAGGCGGAGCGAATTTCTTCTAGTGTGAACGTTTTGCGTGTGCCAGTCATATAAAGTGTTTCTGCATGCTGGCATCCTCTTTGAATACCAGGATAATCTTGTTCTTCAATCGGTCTCAAAAATATACGAGTCATGACGGATCACCCTCCTCTATATATCGAGAGATTTCAATTAAATTCAGATCAGGATCACGGATATAAACAGATTCAATAGGACCTAATGTACCTGTGCGTCTGACCGGCCCCTCTTCAATGGGGACCACTTGCTTCCGGAGGTGCAGCAGCAAACTGTCCATGTCTAAATCGGTGATAAAGCACAAATCATGAGAACCAGGAAGAGGATGAGCCGCTTTTGGCTCAAATTCATGACCAGCTTCATGAAGGTTGATCTTCTGTAAACCAAAACGAAGCGCTTTACGGCCTTCACCAAAAGTTTCTTCCTTCATCCCTAATACGTTTGTATAAAATCGAATGGTGTCTTCCATATGTTGTACAGTCAACACGATATGATCAAGTCGTCGTATCATCAGTCTCTCCTCCAAGTATGATCATTGATTGAACTGACTCTATTATATCATCACCTGAAGAGGATACCTTATTTAATCACGGTTTTATAGCTCCAGCTTTCCAAGGACATTTCCTTTCCGCGCAGTACCCTTTCATCAAATTCCATCCAGCCATTTTTTCGGTAGAACTGACGATTGGCCTCGTTGTGTGTCATCAGTGTAAACAGTCCGCCGCCTTGCCGGGCGATAAAGGGAAAAAGGCATTGCTTTAACATGCGGCTTCCGAGTTTTTTTCCTTGCTGGTCTTTTGCCACGACAAGTGCTTCTAAATACCAGTAAGGCTGCTTTAAGGAAGAACATGCTTTTTTCGCCTCCTTTAACACACGGAACACATGCTGAACCGCCGATATACCGCCAATGAAGAGCAGCTTTAACCCACCTGATAACACATAATCCATGAAGCCTGGTTCAGGAAGACGCGGATGCTTTAAAAGGGCAGCAGACACAATGTTCTCGTTTTCAACCCCGACCAAACAGATTTGATGCTGAAAATACACCTTTGTATTGACCAAATGCAGCTGACGAGCGAAAGCAGACCGGTTTGAGACCTTTTCACATAATAGGTCAAAAAATGAATAGTCCTGAAACGAATCATCTAACAACTCTGCCACTTGAGGCAGTTCATCCTCTCTAGCAAGTCTAAAATGAAACATATATTGGTCCTCCTTTACTGAACACATATAGATTATTGAACATGTGTTGAGTATAATAAGAAGTAAACCAATCGAACATCGGCAATGGATGAGATCCTGTTCATAAATAGACATTTGGCGCCTGATTGTTCAACAATGGAGGGGTTGTCATGAAGGACAGACGAACAATCAAAACAAAAAGAGCCATTCGGGAAAGCTTCCTTGAGCTGTTAAAGGAAAAGGAAGTGCAGCAGATTACGGTATCAGAGCTATCAAGGAAAGCGGATTTAGGCAGGGGAACCTTTTATTTGCACTATCAAGATGTGTTTGATTTATATGAACAGCTTGAGAAAGAACTATTCGATCAGCTCGGAGGGTTATATGATGAAACCTTTCCAAGTCAGGACCCTCTTGATATGCTTTCCTTTTTAAACAAAACGACGGAGTACTTGAAAGAGAATCAATATATGTTGACGTTATTTGTAAAACCAAATGGTCCAACAACAAACCAATTCAAAGCATTTTTCAAAGAAAAAATCATGAAAGAATGGCAGCTTGATCAGCGGCCGATTACAGAGAATGAGCAAATAGAGGCCTCTTTTGTCGTGTCTGGTGTCGTGGGTGTACTCGAGGAATGGATTCACGAAGAAATGACCATTGATGCCGGCAAGCTCGCGCATAAATTATACGAGCTTCTCCTCAAGGTGGAACAGGAATCGTAAAAAGTTATGTAGCTTTTGTCTTTCCTTTTTGATAAAATAGAATATATGTTCTTATTTGAAGTAAGGGAGTGGTGGGAGTGAGTGAGAAAAGGAAGCTGCTTTTTTATGGGGCGATGAGTATCGATGGATATTTAGCGAGAGAGGATCATCGGCTCGATTGGCTGATAGGGACAGAGGGCGAAGAAGAAACGAGCTACGACACCTTTTATGCGTCAGTCGATACGCTGATCATGGGGCGCAATACATATGAACAAGTTCTTCAGCTGTCACCAGATGAGTTTCCTTATGAAGGAAAGACATGTTATATCATGTCACGTACGTTACAAGACAGTCTGGAAGGAACCCATATCATTCGCGAAGATGTCTTATCATTTGTGAAAAAATTAAAGAATGAAACAGGCCGGAATATTTGGATTGTCGGCGGCGGGGGACTGCTTCAATCTTTCATAAAAGAAAGATTGGTTGATGAGCTTTTTCTTCAAATCGTACCTGTCATCATTGGAAGAGGAATTCCTCTCTTTTCGCCGGCGGATCTGGAATCCAAGTTTTCATTACAGGATGTACATCAATATAAACAAATTGCTGAAATGCATTTTATCTTAAAAGAAGAGGATCACTGAACCAAGGTGGTCTTTTTTTTATGAAATAAACTCGTTGACAAGAAAATATCCTAGTGTTAGGATAAATTTATCCTAGTTTTAGGATTTCTTGAAAAAGGAGTAGTTGCCATGGTGCAGCATGATCATGAATTAGATTTAAGGCTATTCCGCGTGTGGATGAAAGCCTATCAAGCCCTTTTTACAAATATCCAAAAAGACATTGAACGTTATGATATCGGATTTGAGAACTTTCAGATCCTTGAATTGCTCTACAGTAAAGGGCCTCAGCCTGTTCAAAAAATTAGCGATATCCTCTCAATCCCAAGTGGAAGCATGACATATGTCGTGAACAAACTAGAAAAACAAGAACTGGTGAAAAGGCAATGTGCGACTTCAGATAAGCGGGTATTTCATGTATGGCTGACGGAAAAAGGGAAGCAATTGTTTGACGATATTTTCCCTAAACACACAGAGGTCATTTCGCAAAATCTAGCCTTTATTGAAAAAGAAGAAAAAGAGCAGCTCATTGAATTACTGAAAAAAATCGGTTTAGGTGCAAAACAACTTCGCGAAAAGGGGAAACAAGATGACACTCAGCTTTGATACGTTGGTACGTGAAAGACGATCCGCATCAAATTTTTTGCCAAATATCTCGATTTCGAGAGAAGAGCTTAACAGCATATTTGAAGAGGTCAAGCTGGCACCATCCGCTTTTAACTTGCAGCATACACAATATGTTGTCGTCCAAACAGAAGAGCTGAAAGAACAAGTAAGAAAAGCGGCATTTGGACAATATAAAGTGCACTCTGCTTCAGCAGCGATCATCGTACTCGGAGATCCAAAAGCTTATGAGCACGCAGGGAACATATATGAAGGCCTAAAAATGCTAGGCATTATCAATGCGCAGCAATATGAAGAAATGGTCAGAGAGACCATGAGCTTTTATGTGCAGAGAGGAGCCGATTTCCAGAAGGAAGAGGCGATCCGCAATGCTTCCTTATCTGCCATGCTGTTTATGCTTGCCGCTAAAAATAAAGGCTGGGATACTTGCCCGATGATCGGATTTGATCCCGAAGCAATGAAAAAGGTATTAAACATTCAATCAGATTTGGTTCCTGTGTTAATGATTACACTCGGAAAAGAAAAAGTAGAGAGCAGACAAGCGAGAGGCTATAGAAAGCCAGTTTCTGAATTTGTGACATATTTATAAGACAGGGGGTTCCCATCATGGAACTAGGAATTAGTACATTTGTTGAAACAACACCCGATTTTCAAACAGGAAAAACAGTCAGTCACGCACAGCGTATTCGAGAAGTAGTAGAAGAAATTATTTTAGCAGATCAAGTCGGTCTCGATGTATTTGGCGTAGGTGAGCACCACCGTGAGGATTTCGCCGCATCGAATCCAGCTGTCGTCTTAGCAGCTGCAGCCACACAAACAAAAAATATTCGTCTGACAAGTGCAGTGACAGTCCTTTCATCAGCAGATCCTGTTCGTGTATTTCAGGATTTTGCAACGCTGGATGGACTATCAAACGGACGTGCAGAAATTATGGCAGGCCGTGGTTCATTTATTGAATCATTCCCGCTCTTTGGCTATGACCTTGATGACTATGAAGAATTATTTGAAGAAAAGCTTGATTTGCTGTTGAAATTACAGCAGTCAGAGCGTGTAACATGGAGCGGAAAGCATCGCCCGTCCATTCAGGATGTTGGGGTATACCCAAGACCTGTTCAAGATCCGCTTCCAATCTGGATCGGCAGTGGAGGAAACCGTGAATCTGTCGTACGTGCTGGATTACTAGGGTTACCGCTTGTACTTGCCATCATTGGCGGAAGTCCTAGACAGTTCGCACCGCTCGTTCAGCTGTACAAGCAAGCGGCAATGCACGCTGGACATGACCCTGAGAAATTAACTGTAGCATCACATTCTCATGGATTTGTTGCGGCAGAAACAGACCTGGCAGCAGATCAATTCTTCCCATCTACACAGCATGTGATGAACACATTAGCGAGAGAGCGCGGCTGGGGACCTTATACTCGTTCTACGTTTGATGCAGCGAGAACTTTAGAAGGGGCGCTGTATGTAGGAGATCCAAATACAGTGGCAGAGAAAGTCATTCACCTTAGAAAAAATGTAGGCATCACACGTTTTATGCTTCATGTACCGGTTGGTTCAATGCCGCATGATCAAGTGCTGAAAGCCATTGAGCTATTTGGAAAAGAAGTGGCTCCTAAAGTAAGAGAAGAGGTTGCCCGCTGGGAAGCAGAGCAAAAATAAATAAAAAGGCCGACCAAGAGAATAGGCTTGATCGGCCTTTTCTTATGCTTAAGGATCAGTGATACATGGTTTTACTGTAGGGCATTTGGCAGCAGAAGCAAATGGTGTGATCGCCAAGGAGAAGAGGAAAACAAGTTGAAAACAGATGAGCCATTTTTTCATGAAATCACCTCCGTTCACAATTGTTTCACTAGATTGAGGTGAGGATAAATGCATAGAAGTATGTAACGCACTCTATCCAGCATAAGACAATGATATCATAATTTTCAAAAAAATGAAAAAATAAACTTACAAAAGTTCTAAATTATGGTATAGTTTATACGTTCAACAAAAAAGGGAGGGATTTTTTTGTGAAAAAGGTCATGTCTTCTGTTTTGGTTGGAGTAATTGTCTTAACGGGTGCTGGGGTCACAACTGCTCCAGTGGAAGCAAAGGAGCAAACAAACAGTGAAGTAACGGCTCAGGCCAGTCGAACTGTTTCAGTAACAAGAACATATACGACATCAAACATCCCAGAAAGTATTGTATATGCAGAGGATGGCTGGGTCGGGATTTTAAAACAAACCTCTATTGAAGAATTAGGATTAGGAAAATATAGAGTCACATTTACTGGAACAGTGGTACGCGATCCGGGATTTAATTAAATAAAACGCAAAGCTGACAGGTGGACAAGCCTGTCAGCTTTTTTCATGAGGATAATAAAGAATCATTTGCATCCGTACCATTTGTTTTCCGGTTTGTTTATACGTGTGCGTCCGGTCCGCTTTAAAACGAATAGAGTCTCCGGCTTTTAAGGTGTATTGTTCATCACCAATGGATAAATCAAGGACTCCCTCAAAAACAGTGATCAATTCCTCTGTTCCCCCAATGTGTTCACTCGCACGAAGCGACCCGCCTCGATCAATTTCCACTCGGTACATTTCAAATTTCCCCCGGTCGTCAAAAGGGAAAGTCGTGTATACACGATATTTTCCATCATCTTCAGTTAAAACCTGTGCATCTTCCTTGCGTACTACCTTGATTTCAGGCTGTGGTGCGTGAATGAGCTCACTAAAAGATACCTTTAATCCGTTGGCGATTTTCCACAAAGTCGTGATGGTAGGGGTCGATTCTCCTCTTTCAATTTGTCCAATCATCGTCTTGCTGACACCAGTTAATTCTGCCATCTTTTCGAGGCTTAATTTTTTTTGATCTCTCAGAAGCCTCACATTTTTAGAAATAATCGATTGTACGTCTTCCATGAAAAAAGCTCCTTTCTCTATTTACTTTATAAAGACCGAACGTTACAATAAAACGTAATGTACGCAATAAAGTAATTAAAGTCTAAATAACGTATAAGGGAGGCGGCATTTTGATTGTATCCATGTTGATCTATGCTTTTGTTAGCAGCTTTACCCCAGGGCCCAACAACATCATGGCCATGGTCTTTACGAATAAATATGGGGTCAAGCAAACATTTCGATTTTGTTTAGGTGTAGGTATCGGATTTCTCGTCATTTTGTGTTTGAGCTGCTTCTTTAATCTCATCCTTTATCAAGTGATGCCGAAAATAGGATGGGTCATGGCGTTCATCGGAGCTGCATACATGATTTATTTAGCGGTCAAAATCATGAAAAGTAAAGGCGGGGATGACGAAACACTTGATCGCTACAATCATTTTATCCCTGGTATGATGCTGCAATTTATCAACCCAAAAGCGATTTTGTATGGATTGACTGTGATTTCAACATTTGTTTTGCCATATGGACAATCTAATATGCAGTATGTCATATGGACGCTGATTCTCGCACTCATTGGCTTTCTTGGTACATTCAGCTGGAGCTTATTTGGCTCTTTGTATAAGCGTTTTTTGACTGCTTACGAAAAACCGTTCCAGTATGTGATGGGGCTGCTTCTGATATACAGTGCGATTTCGATGATATGGGGCTATGTGATGTAAGTAGTCAGGAGCTTGGCAGCTGTCTGCCCATCACAACAGTATCATAATATAATCCGTCACTCAGCCGTTTATCGTTTTTTAATACGCCTTCAATCAAAAAGCCGTGGTTCTCATATAACCGAATAGCTTTTTTGTTCGTTTCCAGCACTTGAAGTGACATCTTCTGTATACCCTGCTGATCTGCCCAGTCGATTGAAGCGGCTAAAAGCTCTTTCCCGATGTGATAGCCCCAAGCATCTTTCTGGATGGCGACGCCAAATGTCACTTTGTGAGCAAATCGCTTGAGTGAATGGCCCTCGCATCTTGAAAAACCGACAATTTTTCTTTCAATAGCAGCGACCAAAAATAAATGCCGGCTTTGCTTGCTATCCTCTTGAATCAAAGCCTCAAATGCTTTTTCATCAAGAAAGGCTTCGCCCGGTTCACGGTCTAAATACTCTGTTTCACCATCGATTTTCAGTCTGAGAGCTGATAACTGTTTGGCATCGGCCGCTGAAGCGGACCGAATATGATAGGTCAACCCACGAACTGTGAATATTTTTTCAGAGACGATCATGAAATAGAACACCAACCCTTCTTCTAATGTCTATCATACCTGAAACGTGTACATCGCACACTCAGATGTTTTGTATCTTTCAAAAAGGCTAAATGAATAGTATCAAACGTGGAGGTGGAACAAATGAGTAAAGAAAAAGGACATATGGATAAAGCGAAAGGAAAAACAAATCAAGTCAAAGGTCAAGTCAAAGAAAAGCTTGGTGAAGCAACCGATCATCAAAACTTGAAAGCAGAAGGGAAAAAGGATCAAGCAAAAGGAAAGCTTCAAGATAAAAAAGGGGATGTCAAAAATAAGCTGAACGAGTAGAACCGAAACAAGTGCGTTGCTTCATGTATTCCTCATCACATGTCTTTCATCAAAAAAATGAATAGATGTGTGAAAAGAATTGATTATACGTTCTCACGATCATCATGTAGACTTGAGAGAGAAGACATGATCAAGGGAGATGGATGAAATGGAGCACGTGTGGGGAAAAGTTGACGAGTATATCACAGACAAGTTGATTCCTAAAGATGATGTATTGGAGCAAACCCTTACTCATAATAAGCAAGCGGGTCTGCCAGAAATTGATGTGTCACCAGCCCAAGGGAAAATGCTTTATTTATTAGCAAAAACGAAGAATGCAAAGCGCATTTTAGAAATCGGGACACTCGGTGGATACAGTACTATTTGGCTGGCTCGTGCTCTTGAAGAGGATGGGGAACTCATCACATTAGAGGCTGTCAGCCATCATGTACAGATCGCACAGCAAAACATCAGCAGAGCGGGCTTATCAGAACGGGTGAGCATTTTGGAAGGAAAGGCATTAGATACGTTATCTCAGTTAAAAGAGAAGGCTGCGCTTCCATTCGATTTCATTTTCATTGATGCAGATAAACCGAACAATCCGAAATATCTGAAGTGGGCGTTAGATTTCTCGAAAAAGGGAACAGTCATTATTGCAGACAATGTCGTCAGAAATGGTGCAGTCCTTCATGACTCTGATGAGGATGAACGAGTACAAGGAACTCGTGAATTTTTCGATTTACTCAAACAAGAGCCGAGAATAGAGGCAACAGCGATTCAAACTGTTGGGGAAAAAGGTTATGATGGATTTGTATACGGAATCGTCAAATGAAACAAAGCTTAACCACATGTGGTTAAGCTTTTTCTTTTAGAAAAACCATCTAGCAGTGCCCATCAGCATGACGCCGGCAAGAACAGTAAGTGACAGGCTTTTTGTCCAAACAGCAATGAGTACAGTAGGAGTCAAGACAGCAAGATACATCCAGTGAATGGTGACGCCTGTGCCTGTTGATGTATGGATGAAGAGATGCTCTGCAATCAAAGCTGTAAAGATACAAATAGGAATAAACGATAACCATTTCAGCACCACTTCAGGCAGCTGAATACTCCGTACAAATATAAAGGGTACGACTCTCGGAATGACGGTGACGATCATACAACCAACAATGAGCCATAACATAAAGCTGCTAATCATTTATCTGTCACCACCCCAATAGTTGCGACAAGTACAGTTGCTATGAGAACAGCCACATGTGATGGAACAAAATGAAGCAGAACAAACATAGCAATGACCATATACAACACAAGCGACAGGCGATGAGTTAACTTATTTTTGGGTACTGTCTGTAACGAAAGGACTAACAGTGCAGCAAACATCGCTGATAAAGCAAAATCAAGACCAAGCGCTTCAGGATTTGAAATCCAATGTCCAAAAATGCCGCCAAGTATGCAGGCCGCAATCCAGCATAAATACGCCGTTAAGTTCAGTCCGTGCATCCACCTGTTATTCAGCTTTCCTTTCTGCGCTAATTTATTTATCGCTACACCGAAGGATTCATCAGTCAGCAATAGACCGAATCCTATATTTTGTTTCACAGAGTAGCGTGTGAAATGAGGAGCAAGCGTCAGGCTGAGCAATAAATGCCGCAGATTGACAATAAATGTGGTGAAAATAATAGCGGAAAGGGGACTCCCTGTCACAAGCAGTGCACAGATAATAAACTGTGAAGCACCTGCGTAAATAAAAATCGATAAAAGCGCAATGTCCCATATACTTAACTGTGCGCTAATTCCAACAATTCCAAAGGCAAACCCAATACTCATATAACCGAGCAGGGTTGGCACACAATCTTTTATTCCCTCGAGAAACGGTTCATGTTCCGTGCTGGGAATGTGTTTCCTCGCTTCAATATCCAACGTCCTCTACTCCTTTTCTCCGTGGCCACCTATAGTTTTCTTACTATATGAAAACGAATTCAGCATGTCAATACCCATTTATCTTCTATTATATGAAGAAAAATGGTGACAAAAAAGGATTGAAGTCAACCAGAATTTGTTATAAAGTAGTCTGAAAATAAAAATAAATGAGGTGACGACAATGCTATGGAAGCCTTTATTTGAACATGATGTACCAAACACCCTCCGTCCATAACGGAGAGTGATCTCCGTTTGTGGATATGGCGATCAATATATCCAGTAACGGAGGGGAAAAGATGAAGGAAAAATATATAGGCGCCCTTTACCTAGCAATCGCTGCAAGTATTTGGGGCGGCATGTACGTTGTTGTCAAAGTAACAGTAGCGGTGGTTCCGCCGCTTGAGCTTGTATGGATGAGATATGCTGTAGCAGGAATCGTGCTGGTGTGCACCATTTGGCGCTTGGGCTATTCCTTTCGATTAGATAAAAAAGATATCCCGCTTGTTGTCATGATCGGATTGATCGGAAATTTCCTATCAATTGTGACCCAAGAAATTGGCACCATGTATACGTCGGCACAAATGGGGGCTGTGATCACATCTGCGACCCCTGCTTTTATGGTGCTGTTTGCTTTCTTTCTATTAAAAGAAGCCATGACTGTTCGAAAGTGCGCATCCATCCTGCTTGCTACAGCAGGTGTATGGCTCATGATTGGACCAGTCGCAGTGCACTCAGATGAATTTGTTGGCGGTCTTTCATTAGTTTTCGCTGCTTTAACTTGGGCACTGATGTCTGTTTTGCTGAAACGAGTTCCAGGAAAATACCCTCAAGTCGTGACGACCACATATGCGATCATCATTGCATTCATTGTCTTAACACCAGCTGTTTTATTTCGCTTACCTCATCTAGATGTGGAGCAGATGGCAAGGCCAGAGATTTGGGGCGGCATTCTCTATCTAGGCATCATCTCAACAGCTTTAGCATTCTTTTTGTGGAATAGAGGGCTTCAATTGATGGATGCCTCGAGCGGCGGTCTGTTCTTTTTCTTTCAACCGATCGTAGGGGCAGCTCTCGGCTGGCTGCTTTTAGGTGAAGAGATGGGGATACGCTCATTCATTGGGATTCTATGTATCTTTGCAGGAGTCTATACTGTACTGCGTCAAAAGGAATAAGAAGAGATGTCCCTTATAAAAGGGGCATTTTCTTTAAAATGGACAGGGAAGAGAGTAGAGGTTGGGGGAAGCAGAATGATACAATTTCCGCATTTGCAAAAAGGACAAACAATTGGCGTTACAGCACCTTCCTCAGGTGTACGGCCATCTTTGCATGACATGTTTCAGCTTTCATGTGAACGAATGAAACATAGAGGATACGATGTCATATGTGGAGAGACGGTCTGGCAGCAGGAAAAGGCAAAATCTGCGCCTGCGATAGAACGAGCAAACGAACTTCAGTACATGATGACATGTGAGGAGATTGATCACATCATCCCGCCATGGGGAGGACAGCTGCTTATGGAAGTGTTAGAGCACCTTGATTTCTCATCGATGAAAAAAAAGTGGATTCTTGGTTACTCAGATACGAGTGCACTTCTGCTGGCGTTGACATTAAAAACAGGCATTGCCACAGCGCATGGACCGAACTTAGTCGATCTTCAGGGAGAAGACCTTGATCAAACGACTGTTATGTGGGAAGAAGTACTTTCAACAAAAGAAGAAATGGACATAAGCCAGTTTTCTTCATCTATGTATCAAAAGGAATGGCAGCGTGACGATCCGATTAAACATGTCTTTCATTTAACAGAACCTACCGCATGGCATACGGTTGATCAACAAGAAAAGATGGTAAAGGGCAGACTGCTGGGTGGCTGCATTGATGTCATACGTCATTTAGCAGGGACACCTTGTGGGGACGTCAAAACTTTTCAGAAAACATTCATAAAAGATGAACCGATTCTCTGGTATTTCGAAAACTGCGAATTAAATGCTGCAAGCGTGAAGAGATCGCTTGTTCAATTAAAACTAGCAGGTTGGTTTGATCACTGTTCAGGTATCATGTTTGGGCGTAGTGCAGTAAATGTGCCTGTTGAAGGGTATCAGTATCAGGATGTATATGAAGAATTACAAAAGGAATTACAAATCCCCATTTTTTACGACATAGATTGTGGGCATGTCCCGCCGCAAATGACGCTGATTAATGGGGCATATGCAGAAGTACAGCTGCATCCTCAAGGAAAAGCCGTACTAAAGCAAACATTTTTAGCATAAAAAAGGAAAGGGCGAACCCTTTCCTTCATATAACATTACATCCCTTTTGTTTCTTCACCTGCTTTTGGAACTTCCCACGCCGACTCACGGAATACTTTTTCCCATTTAGATACGACAATACATGCAACGGCATGCCCTGGAACATTCACGCCTGTTCGTGCCATATCCATAATTCGGTCAACACCGGCTATGATGGCAACGCCTTCTGCGGGAAGACCGACTGCATGAGCGGTTGCCAAAAGAACAACGAGTGAACCGGATGGCACAGCTGCAATACCTTTACTCGTTAACACAAGAACAAGCATCATTAAAAGCTGCTGTGACAGACTCATGTCGACACCAAACGCTTGTGCAAGAAATACGCAGGCAACCGATAAATATAAACTTGATCCGTCACAATTGAGAGAAAGACCAGATGGAATCACAAAGGAAACGATTCTTTTTGGACACCCGTATTTCTCCATTCGTTCCATCAATTGAGGAAGGACAGTTTCAGTACTCGTAGTAGAGAAGGCAACAAGGAACAAATCCCAAATCATTTTTAATACTTCGAAGTAGTTAAAACGGAAGATCAGTGCGACCAGAGGGAATAAAGCAAAGAGAATAATGAATAATCCTAAAAATACTGTTCCGACAAGCTTCATCATTGGGATTAATAAAACAATGCCATATTGGCCGACAGAAGCAGCCATTAATGCAAGAACCCCAATAGGTGCTGTCACCATCACCATCTGTGTGAGCTTAAACATAATTTGTGCCACTGATTCAAAGAAGGCGAGAACAGGAGCAGAGGCTTTACCGATTCCGCTTGCCGCTACACCAAATAAGATGGCGAAGAAAATGACAGCAAGTAAATCATTCTGAGCCATAACATCGACGATATTGGTTGGAATGATATCTAATACCATTTGTTTAAAGTCAACGACCTTCTCCGTATAACCATCTAATTCCCCAATATCTTTCTTAGCTAATTTAGAGAAATCGAGGCCAACGCCAGGCTTTAGCCCATTTGCCAATAATAGCCCGATCCCAAGAACAATGGTTGTGATGACCTCAAACCAAATGATCGTCTTTAATCCAAGGCTGCCCATTTTCTTCATGCCGCCGCTGCCGGCTGCACCAATAACAATGGTAGAGAACACGATTGGAACAACGATCATTTTAATCAGCCTGATGAATCCATCTCCAATTGGCCTGAGGGCCATTCCGAAGTCAGGGAAGAAATGGCCGATAAGAGCTCCTATCACCAAAGCGATCATGATTTGAAAAGCGATAAACTTTTTCATCATCTCCTACCTCCTTTAAATGCTTGGAAAAATATTAAGAATTTTCCAATAAATAAAAATTCTATGTGGCCATGTTTTGTCCTCCTTTGTATTTAGAAAGATTTTATTTAAGAATCATTGGAATTATGAAGAAAGAGGAGAAAATAGGGCTATTACATGTCTATTGATCTAAGAAAAAATCAATTTTAAAAAACATGAAACTTTTTTAGAAAAATGTATTGACCCTTTTATATGATTCATGGTATATTTTTATTCGTCGCTGATGACGTATTTGAAACAGAGACGTTCACACACATGCGGCAAACAAATTTTAAAAAGATGTTGACTTAAGAAAAACGATATGTTAAGATAATTAAGTCGCCTGATTAAGCGCCCGTAGCTCAATTGGATAGAGCGTTTGACTACGGATCAAAAGGTTAGGGGTTCGACTCCTCTCGGGCGCGCCAATACAAACCACGCGGGTGTAGTTTAGTGGTAAAACCTCAGCCTTCCAAGCTGATGTCGTGAGTTCGATTCTCATCACCCGCTCCATTTTTGAACATGATCTTTGAAAACTAAACAAGACAAAACGTACCTGTTAATTCGATTTTTTATAAAAAAATCCTATGATACTTCATAGGTAGTCAGTCAAACTGGCGAGGCAGGAAGTGATCACATGCTAAGTTCGCTACATCGTGTAGCAACGCATGTGTGATATGCATCCTGCATACCTCGGAGAGTTTGATCCTGGCTCAGGACGAACGCTGGCGGCGTGCCTAATACATGCAAGTCGAGCGGACAGAAGGGAGCTTGCTCCCGGATGTTAGCGGCGGACGGGTGAGTAACACGTGGGTAACCTGCCTGTAAGACTGGGATAACTCCGGGAAACCGGAGCTAATACCGGATAGTTCCTTGAACCGCATGGTTCAAGGATGAAAGACGGTTTCGGCTGTCACTTACAGATGGACCCGCGGCGCATTAGCTAGTTGGTGGGGTAATGGCTCACCAAGGCGACGATGCGTAGCCGACCTGAGAGGGTGATCGGCCACACTGGGACTGAGACACGGCCCAGACTCCTACGGGAGGCAGCAGTAGGGAATCTTCCGCAATGGACGAAAGTCTGACGGAGCAACGCCGCGTGAGTGATGAAGGTTTTCGGATCGTAAAGCTCTGTTGTTAGGGAAGAACAAGTGCGAGAGTAACTGCTCGCACCTTGACGGTACCTAACCAGAAAGCCACGGCTAACTACGTGCCAGCAGCCGCGGTAATACGTAGGTGGCAAGCGTTGTCCGGAATTATTGGGCGTAAAGGGCTCGCAGGCGGTTTCTTAAGTCTGATGTGAAAGCCCCCGGCTCAACCGGGGAGGGTCATTGGAAACTGGGAAACTTGAGTGCAGAAGAGGAGAGTGGAATTCCACGTGTAGCGGTGAAATGCGTAGAGATGTGGAGGAACACCAGTGGCGAAGGCGACTCTCTGGTCTGTAACTGACGCTGAGGAGCGAAAGCGTGGGGAGCGAACAGGATTAGATACCCTGGTAGTCCACGCCGTAAACGATGAGTGCTAAGTGTTAGGGGGTTTCCGCCCCTTAGTGCTGCAGCTAACGCATTAAGCACTCCGCCTGGGGAGTACGGTCGCAAGACTGAAACTCAAAGGAATTGACGGGGGCCCGCACAAGCGGTGGAGCATGTGGTTTAATTCGAAGCAACGCGAAGAACCTTACCAGGTCTTGACATCCTCTGACAACCCTAGAGATAGGGCTTTCCCTTCGGGGACAGAGTGACAGGTGGTGCATGGTTGTCGTCAGCTCGTGTCGTGAGATGTTGGGTTAAGTCCCGCAACGAGCGCAACCCTTGATCTTAGTTGCCAGCATTCAGTTGGGCACTCTAAGGTGACTGCCGGTGACAAACCGGAGGAAGGTGGGGATGACGTCAAATCATCATGCCCCTTATGACCTGGGCTACACACGTGCTACAATGGACAGAACAAAGGGCTGCAAGACCGCAAGGTTTAGCCAATCCCATAAATCTGTTCTCAGTTCGGATCGCAGTCTGCAACTCGACTGCGTGAAGCTGGAATCGCTAGTAATCGCGGATCAGCATGCCGCGGTGAATACGTTCCCGGGCCTTGTACACACCGCCCGTCACACCACGAGAGTTTGCAACACCCGAAGTCGGTGAGGTAACCTTTATGGAGCCAGCCGCCGAAGGTGGGGCAGATGATTGGGGTGAAGTCGTAACAAGGTAGCCGTATCGGAAGGTGCGGCTGGATCACCTCCTTTCTAAGGATATATGGAGCAGCGTACGTTTTCGTCTTGTTTAGTTTTGAAGGATCATTCCTTCAAAACATGTCTCTAGCGAGACAGGATTGTTCTTTGAAAACTAGATAACAATAAGTAATACATTCACATTGAATGCAATGCAAAGTTCATCACACATAGTGATTCTTTCTAAAGTAAGAAATGGTTAAGTTAGAAAGGGCGCACGGTGGATGCCTTGGCACTAGGAGCCGATGAAGGACGGGACGAACACCGATATGCTTCGGGGAGCTGTAAGCAAGCTTTGATCCGGAGATTTCCGAATGGGGAAACCCACTGCTCGTAATGGAGTAGTATCCATACTTGAATACATAGAGTATGAGAAGGCATACCCGGGGAACTGAAACATCTAAGTACCCGGAGGAAGAGAAAGCAAATGCGATTCCCTGAGTAGCGGCGAGCGAAACGGGAACAGCCCAAACCAAGAGGCTTGCCTCTTGGGGTTGTAGGACACTCTATACGGAGTTACAAAGGAACGATATAAGCGAAGAGGTCTGGAAAGGCCCGCCAAAGAAGGTAACAGCCCTGTAACTGAAATGTTGTTCTCTCCAGAGTGGATCCTGAGTACGGCGGAACACGTGAAATTCCGTCGGAATCCGGGAGGACCATCTCCCAAGGCTAAATACTCCCTAGTGACCGATAGTGAACCAGTACCGTGAGGGAAAGGTGAAAAGCACCCCGGAAGGGGAGTGAAATAGATCCTGAAACCGTGTGCCTACAAGTAGTCAGAGCCCGTTAACGGGTGATGGCGTGCCTTTTGTAGAATGAACCGGCGAGTTACGATCCCGTGCAAGGTTAAGCAGAAGATGCGGAGCCGCAGCGAAAGCGAGTCTGAATAGGGCGCATGAGTACGTGGTCGTAGACCCGAAACCAGGTGATCTACCCATGTCCAGGGTGAAGTTCAGGTAACACTGAATGGAGGCCCGAACCCACGCACGTTGAAAAGTGCGGGGATGAGGTGTGGGTAGGGGTGAAATGCCAATCGAACCTGGAGATAGCTGGTTCTCTCCGAAATAGCTTTAGGGCTAGCCTCAAGGTAAGAGTCTCGGAGGTAGAGCACTGATTGGACTAGGGGCCCCTACCGGGTTACCGAATTCAGTCAAACTCCGAATGCCGATGACTTATCCTTGGGAGTCAGACTGCGAGTGATAAGATCCGTAGTCGAAAGGGAAACAGCCCAGACCGCCAGCTAAGGTCCCAAAGTATACGTTAAGTGGAAAAGGATGTGGAGTTGCTTAGACAACCAGGATGTTGGCTTAGAAGCAGCCACCATTTAAAGAGTGCGTAATAGCTCACTGGTCGAGTGACTCTGCGCCGAAAATGTACCGGGGCTAAACGTATCACCGAAGCTGCGGACTGTTCTTACGAACAGTGGTAGGAGAGCGTTCTAAGGGCTGTGAAGCCAGACCGGAAGGACTGGTGGAGCGCTTAGAAGTGAGAATGCCGGTATGAGTAGCGAAAGACGGGTGAGAATCCCGTCCACCGAATGCCTAAGGTTTCCTGAGGAAGGCTCGTCCGCTCAGGGTTAGTCGGGACCTAAGCCGAGGCCGAAAGGCGTAGGCGATGGACAACAGGTTGATATTCCTGTACCACCTCCTCACCATTTGAGCAATGGGGGGACGCAGGAGGATAGGGTAAGCGCGGTATTGGATATCCGCGTCCAAGCAGTTAGGCTGGGAAATAGGCAAATCCGTTTCCCATAAAGGCTGAGCTGTGATGGCGAGCGAAATTTAGTAGCGAAGTTCCTGATTCCACACTGCCAAGAAAAGCCTCTAGCGAGGTGAGAGGTGCCCGTACCGCAAACCGACACAGGTAGGCGAGGAGAGAATCCTAAGGTGATCGAGAGAACTCTCGTTAAGGAACTCGGCAAAATGACCCCGTAACTTCGGGAGAAGGGGTGCTTCTTAGGGTGTTAAAGCCCCGAGAAGCCGCAGTGAATAGGCCCAGGCGACTGTTTAGCAAAAACACAGGTCTCTGCGAAGCCGTAAGGCGAAGTATAGGGGCTGACGCCTGCCCGGTGCTGGAAGGTTAAGAGGAGCGCTTAGCGTAAGCGAAGGTGCGAATTGAAGCCCCAGTAAACGGCGGCCGTAACTATAACGGTCCTAAGGTAGCGAAATTCCTTGTCGGGTAAGTTCCGACCCGCACGAAAGGCGCAACGATCTGGGCACTGTCTCAACGAGAGACTCGGTGAAATTATAGTACCTGTGAAGATGCAGGTTACCCGCGACAGGACGGAAAGACCCCGTGGAGCTTTACTGCAGCCTGATATTGAATGTTGGTACAGCTTGTACAGGATAGGTAGGAGCCTTGGAAACCGGAGCGCTAGCTTCGGTGGAGGCATCGGTGGGATACTACCCTGGCTGTATTGACCTTCTAACCCGCTGCCCTTATCGGGCAGGGAGACAGTGTCAGGTGGGCAGTTTGACTGGGGCGGTCGCCTCCTAAAATGTAACGGAGGCGCCCAAAGGTTCCCTCAGAATGGTTGGAAATCATTCGCAGAGTGTAAAGGCACAAGGGAGCTTGACTGCGAGACCTACAAGTCGAGCAGGGACGAAAGTCGGGCTTAGTGATCCGGTGGTTCCGCATGGAAGGGCCATCGCTCAACGGATAAAAGCTACCCCGGGGATAACAGGCTTATCTCCCCCAAGAGTCCACATCGACGGGGAGGTTTGGCACCTCGATGTCGGCTCATCGCATCCTGGGGCTGTAGTCGGTCCCAAGGGTTGGGCTGTTCGCCCATTAAAGCGGTACGCGAGCTGGGTTCAGAACGTCGTGAGACAGTTCGGTCCCTATCCGTCGCGGGCGCAGGAAATTTGAGAGGAGCTGTCCTTAGTACGAGAGGACCGGGATGGACGCACCGCTGGTGTACCAGTTGTTCTGCCAAGGGCATCGCTGGGTAGCTATGTGCGGACGGGATAAGTGCTGAAAGCATCTAAGCATGAAGCCCCCCTCAAGATGAGATTTCCCATTCCGCAAGGAAGTAAGATCCCTGAAAGATGATCAGGTTGATAGGTCTGAGGTGGAAGCGTGGTGACACGTGGAGCTGACAGATACTAATAGATCGAGGACTTAACCTATATTCTAATGTGAAGCATGAACATTGTTATCTAGTTTTGAGAGAACATTCTCTCCATCAGGTTTGGTGGCGATAGCGAAGAGGTCACACCCGTTCCCATACCGAACACGGAAGTTAAGCTCTTCAGCGCCGATGGTAGTTGGGGGTTTCCCCCTGTGAGAGTAGGACGCCGCCAAGCTTGTTATATTTATATCATCGCGGGGTGGAGCAGTTCGGTAGCTCGTCGGGCTCATAACCCGAAGGTCGCAGGTTCAAATCCTGCCCCCGCAACCAAAATGGTCCGGTAGTTCAGTTGGTTAGAATGCCTGCCTGTCACGCAGGAGGTCGCGGGTTCGAGTCCCGTCCGGACCGCCATTTTTATGACTTGTAAACGAAAACGTATAGTTTCGTTTTTTTTTATGTCTTTTTCTTTCTAGAAGTACCCAAGATGCAATGAAATGATATGTGTTTGGCTACACTATAAGAAAGAAAAGATAGATTATTTCAACTCAGCCTGGTTTTTTCACACCAGGCTTTCTTTATATCATTTTTAGTTGGAACTGAGACTTATATTCGCTACACTAATACTAACTGTGTTTGACCTCATGTCTACTTAACCAATTGATTGCAAGAAGGGGCTGTCTTTTTATGGATGAATTTGATCTTATTCGCCGAATCACACCTAAAGATACATATCAGCGCTCTTTGATCATGGGCATCGGTGATGATGCAAGTGTTTATCAACCTCATTCACATTGTGAAGAGGTCGTTTGTGTTGATACAATGGTGGAGCATGTTCATTTTCGTTTTGACTTTTCAACACCATTTGAAGTTGGCTTTAAAGCACTGGCAGTCAATGTCAGTGACATCGCTGCAATGGGAGGGACCCCAAAATATTATCTTGTTTCAATTGCGATCCCGCCTCATGGTGATGAGACAATTGTTACGGAGCTTTACGAGGGAATGAAAGCGTTGGCTGACTCTTATCATATGGATTTGATTGGTGGAGATACAGTGGCCACCCGCAGTGACTTTGTCATTACCGTGACGGTCATTGGTGAGGTTTCAAAGGGAAAAGCTTGTTATCGTCACAGTGCTCAGACTGGAGACATTGTCTTTGTCACAGGTGAACTTGGTTCATCAGCTGCTGGGTTATCAATCTTAATGAACGAAGCAGCCCCTTCTAAGGCGGTCGATGCTGATTTTTTTCTTAAGCGTCATAAAATGCCTCAGCCTCATATTGCTGCTGGACACATTTGTTCAAGTTTCCCGCGTGTTACCTTGAATGATGTGAGTGATGGATTAGCGAGTGAGTTGAATGAGATAGCCGAAGCGAGCTGTGTGATGATCGAGATAGAAGCTGATAAGCTTCCAATTCATCCAGATTTACAGGTGCTGCGCAAAGACTGGCTTGAATGGGTGTTGTTTGGGGGAGAAGATTTTGTTTTAACTGGTACGATACCAGAATGTGATTGGGAAAGCTTTGAATCGCAATGTCAAAAAGAAGGCATTCAGATCACACGTATTGGACAAGTCAAAGATGATCAAGCAGCCAGTGTTATGTTAAAAGACAATGATCAACAAACAATGTTAATGAAAAAAGGATATAATCATTTTAAGAAATGAGGTGACATCAACGGTGAAATTAACATGGACGACAAAAGGTGCGGATGAGACGAAACGAATTGCCGCTGCATTGGCCAAACTTGTGATGCCAGGCGATGTATTGACATTAGAAGGAGATTTAGGTGCAGGTAAAACCACTTTTTCAAAAGGTTTTGCGGAAGGCTTAGGAATTACCCGTATCGTCAACAGCCCCACCTTTACAATTATTAAAGAATATACCGATGGCAGACTGCCACTTTATCATATGGACGTGTACCGCATGGAAGATGCAGAAGAAGAGATCGGCCTCGAAGAATATTTTGAGGGTGAAGGTGTATGCTTGGTTGAATGGGCACATCTTATTGAACCTCAATTGCCTTCTTCCTATTTAAAAATTGAAATGTTGAGAACAGAACGTGAAGAAGAACGGCATCTCACGTTTGATGCAAAAGGGGAGCGTTATGAGACCCTTTGTAAGGAGATGAAAGAATTTGACCATACTGGCCATTGATACATCAAACCATACACTAGGAATTGCTCTTGTAAGAGACTTCACTGTGATTGGGGAGAGCATTACGTATTTAAAAAAGAACCATTCCGTCCGAGCGATGCCTACTGTTGAAGCATTGATGAAAGAATGTGGTGTATCACCAAGCGAACTAAGCAAAATCGTTGTAGCAAAAGGACCTGGTTCTTACACTGGCGTCAGAATCGGTGTTACCATCGCAAAAACACTTGCGTGGACGCTGTCTATCCCGATATCAGCTGTTTCGAGTTTAGAAACACTTGCGGCAAATGGCCAATATTTTGATGGATATATCTCACCTTTATTTGATGCGAGAAGAGGCCAAGTTTATACCGGACTATATATGTTTGAAAAGGGTAAGATCAAAGAGGTAGAACCAGATCAAAATATCCTGCTCACGGATTGGCTTCATGAACTGAAGCAGACAGGAAAGCCTGTTCTATTTCTTGGACAAGATGTGCATCTTCATGAAGAGAGCATTCGCTCCATTTTAGGAGAAACGGCTGTACTGGCAGAGGGGACATTCCATAACCCAAGACCTTCAGTGCTTGCATTTTTAGGCGCAGATCGTCCTGCTGAAGATGTCCATCAGCTTGTTCCTAACTATATTCGTTTGGCAGAAGCGGAAGTGAAATGGCTTGAAGGACAAAAATAATCTTCACATAGCAGAGATACGACAAATGACAGTAGCGGATATTCCAGAGGTGTATACGATTGAAGTGCATTCGTTTACAGCGCCTTGGAAAAAGGAATCGTTTGTGTATGAGATTCTTCATAACCAATACAGCCATTATTTCCTCATTGAAGAAGATAAGCAGCCTGTTGGGTATTGCGGGGTCTGGATTGTCATGGACGATGCACAAATTACGAACATTGCGATTCTCCCTGAGCATAGAGGAAAAGGCTACGGGGAAGCATTGCTTCGATATGTCATGGAATTTTGCAAAGAAAAAAAGACAGATCATCTTTCTTTAGAGGTGCGGGTTTCGAATACACCAGCACAATCCCTCTATGAAAAGCTCGGTTTCAGACCAGCTTCTATTCGAAAGAATTATTATACGGATAATGGAGAAGATGCATTAGTCATGTGGGTGAATATAAATGAGTGAACAAACAGATCGATTCATATTAGGTATAGAAACAAGCTGCGATGAAACAGCTGCGTCCATTGTCAAAAATGGAAAGGAAATCGTGGCGAATGTGGTCGCCTCGCAAATAGACAGTCATAAACGATTTGGCGGAGTTGTACCCGAAATTGCTTCAAGGCATCACGTGGAGCAAGTCACCATCGTATTAGAAGAAGTGATGGCACAGGCGGGTATGAGCTTTAAGGATTTAGATGCGATTGCTGTCACAGAAGGACCTGGCCTCGTCGGTGCCTTGCTGATTGGTGTCAATGCAGCAAAGGCACTGAGCTTTGCCCATCAAATTCCTCTTGTTGGTGTTCATCATATTGCAGGGCATATTTATGCAAACCAGCTTGTTGATGAATTGGAGTTCCCATGTTTAGCTCTTGTTGTCTCCGGCGGACATACTGAGCTTGTTTTAATGAAGGAACATGGATCTTTTGAGGTCATCGGAGAAACTTTAGATGATGCAGCTGGAGAAGCGTACGATAAAGTGGCCCGGACGATGGGTCTCCCGTACCCAGGCGGACCTCACATTGATCGGTTAGCGCATGGAGGGGAGCCGACAATTAAGCTTCCTCGTGCATGGCTTGAAGAAGGATCGTATCACTTTAGCTTTAGTGGTTTAAAATCAGCTGTGATCAACACGTTACACAATGCGTCACAAAAGGGAGAAACGATTGCCTCAGAGAATTTGGCCGCAAGTTTTCAAGCAAGCGTCATTGAAGTGCTTGTTGGGAAAACATTGAAAGCAGCTGAAGCCTATGGTGTGAAGCAGGTCGTTCTAGCTGGAGGAGTCGCTGCCAATAAAGGACTAAGAAAAGCTTTAACCTCAACATTTACGAAGCTGCCAGAAGTGAAAGTCATTATTCCGCCATTATCTCTTTGCACAGACAATGCAGCCATGATCGCTGCCGCTGGAACCATTGCGTTTGAAAAAGGAATCAGAGGCGATATGGCGATGAATGGCCAGCCAGGGCTGCCGCTAGTCTCATATGAATAAAAACTCCTGTGGATGACAGGGGTTTTTATTTTTTATGAAAGCGATTTATTCACATGTAAACGTTATATATCCACAATTGTTAGAAAATTTTGTTTTAAAATGAAGAGGGTGTGTATAAACACGATCTTTTTTGTGGATATGTGATTAAAACTCTGTGGATAAAGTGGATAAGTCTAATGTATTTAAGAATAATCAAGAAGTTATTGTGGGTATCATTGTGGATAATGAATTTTCTTTGAAAGAAAAAAGAGTACCTTTTAAGGCACTCTTTAAGCTTCTGACAGCTCTTCCCACTCCGCAAAAAGTGATTCCAGCTCTTGATTGAGCGTATCATTTTCTGTCTGAATGGCTTGGACCTTCTCGTGATCTTGAAAAATATCAGGATCACATAGCAGCTCTTCATTTTCACCGAGCTTGTCTTCGACGACAGCAATGCGTTCTTCAATTTCTTCGATTCTGCGCTGCTTTTGTCTTTCTTTCTTTTTCAGTTCTTTTTCTTCCGCATAAGAAAGCTTTGCCTTTTCTGCTGGCTGTGCAGCTTGTTTTTTAAGCGGCTCATTTTCTTGAAGTGCTTCCAGCTCTAATTGTTCATTTTTCTTTTCAAGATAGTAGTCATAATCACCGAGATATTCTCTTGTTTCTGTAGGCGACAGCTCAAATACTTTCGTAGCAAGACGATTGATAAAATAACGATCATGCGAAACAAATAAGATGGTTCCTGGATAATCGATTAGTGCATTCTCTAAAATTTCCTTACTATCTAAGTCCAGATGGTTTGTCGGCTCATCGAGAATAAGAAAATTGGCTTTTTGGAGCATCAGCTTTGCCAGTGCAAGGCGTGCTTTTTCTCCACCGCTTAATGCATGGACAGGCTTTAAAACGTCATCACCGGAAAAAAGGAAGTTTCCTAAACATGTCCGAATTTCTTTTTCATTCATATGAGGATAGTCATCCCAAAGCTCATTGAGCACTTTTTTCGAGGATGTCAGTTTGGCTTGCTCTTGGTCATAGTAGCCGATCGTGACATGAGATCCAAAAGTGATGTCGCCTTTTACTGGTGTTAATGTGTTCGTTAACGTTTTTAAAAGGGTTGATTTCCCGATCCCGTTAGGACCAATGAGTGCCACACTATCCTCGCGTTTAATCTGAAAAGAAAGAGAGGATAGGAGCGGTGTTTTTTCATCATAACGAATATCGAGATCATGTACCTTCAGCACATCATTGCCGCTTTGTCTCGTAATATCAAAATGAAAGTTTGCGGATTTCTCGTCACCTAAAGGCTTATCTAAACGATCCATTCGTTCGAGCTGCTTGCGTCTGCTTTGAGCGCGCTTTGTAGTTGAAGCTCTTGCTAGGTTGCGATCCACGAAATCCTGAAGCTTTGAGATCTCTTCTTGCTGCTTTTCGTATAGTTTCATATCCCGCTCGAGCTGCTCTGCTTTCAGCTCAAGATACTTACTATAGTTCCCTGCAAACTTTTTCATCGAAGTTCTTGAGACTTCATAGACGTGGTTTACGACTTTGTCTAAGAAATAGCGGTCATGGGACACGATGAGAATGGCACCTGTATAATTTTGCAAATACTGCTCCAGCCATGATAAGGTATCAATATCTAAATGGTTGGTCGGCTCATCCAGAATTAAGAGTTCTGGTTTCATTAATAAGAGCTTTCCAAGCGCTAGACGGGTTTTCTGACCACCGCTTAAGGATTGGACGGTTGTCTCATCTTCAAAATGACTAAAGCCGAGTCCATGAAGAATGGAGCGGACATCTGCTTCATATTGATAGCCGCCCTGATCTTTAAATTCCTGCTGCAGCCTGTCATAGGTTTTCATCAAGGCATCCAGCTCAGAACCTGTGGAGGAAGCCATTTTCTCCTCAATGGTTCTCATCTCTTGTTCCATCACTTTTAAATGATCAAAAACCGATAATAATTCGTCCTTTAACGTACGTGTAGACGTCACATCGGTATGCTGTGCTAAATAGCCGATCGATAGGTCTTTTGGTTTGATGATCTCACCTTGCTCGTAAGACATTTGACCGGCAATGATTTTCAAAAGCGTGGATTTGCCTGCACCGTTACGACCTACAATGGCAATGCGATCCCTTGCTTTGACTTCCAATTTTATATTCGTTAAAACGGTATCAGCGCCAAACGATTTGGACAGCTGATTCACTTGTAGAATCATCATGTAACTTCACCTCTGCTATAATATGTTAAGTGTAGCTTATCAGCAGTAAACCGGCAAATGTTACATACAATCGCCATATTCAAATGAAAGACAGATAGGAAAAAATAGTGTATCATTTGAGTGAGGGAGCGTTGAAAGATGAGTCAATTTAGCCACTTTAACGAACAGGGAAGAGCAAAGATGGTCGACATTAGTGACAAATCGTCTACAGTGAGAACCGCCGTTGCTGTTTCAAGTGTTCGTATGATAAAAGAAGTGTTTCATAAAATAGAGCAACGTGAAATTGGAAAAGGAGATGTGCTGTCTGTTGCACAGGTTGCTGGCATCATGGCAGCAAAGCAAACATCTACCATCATTCCAATGTGTCATCCGCTTGCACTAAAAGGTGTGGATATCTCCTTTCATTGGGAGGAAGACGGAAATGCGCACATCCTGAACATACAAGTACAGGTAAAAACAAAAGGAAGTACGGGTGTGGAGATGGAAGCGCTCACTTCTGCTTCAGTATGTGCACTGACCGTTTACGACATGTGCAAAGCGATTGATAAAGGCATGATCATCGGTCCTACCTATCTAATTGAAAAGACAGGCGGGAAAAACGGTGATTTTCACAGAGCATCTGATATTTAAGTTGGAGGACCTTATATGAATATAGATCAGTCAAAAATTCCACAAGCGACAGCCAAACGTTTGCCGCTATACTACCGTTTTTTAAAAAATCTGCATGCATCAGGAAAACAAAGGGTGTCATCAGCAGAGCTTAGTGATGCAGTCAAAGTGGATTCTGCTACCATTCGCCGAGATTTTTCGTACTTTGGTGCACTTGGGAAAAAAGGGTACGGCTATAATGTCGATTATCTCTTGACCTTCTTCAGAAAGACCCTTGACCAAGATGAAATGACCAATGTCATGCTCATCGGTGTCGGGAATTTAGGGACTGCCTTTTTACACTATAATTTCATAAAAAATAATAATACAAAAATTTCAATGGCTTTTGACGTCAATGAGAGTAAAATAGGAAGTGAGATAGGCGGCGTGCCTGTCTATGATTTGGATAAGCTTGAAGAGCATGTTCAAGAGGTAGGAGATATCCCTGTTGCGATTTTGACAGTACCTGCCGTAGCAGCTCAATCCATTACAGATCGTTTGATTGCTCTTGGCATCAAAGGAATCCTTAACTTTACGCCGGCTCGATTGAATGTGCCGGAACACATTCGAATTCATCATATAGATTTGGCGGTTGAACTTCAGTCTCTTGTGTATTTCTTAAAGCATTACTCTGTTACGCAGGAGGACTGACGAAAAGGGGTAAAGGGGGTGGAGCAAATGGGTCCAATCGGTCCTGGGAGTTTGATTCTGATTGCGATTGTAGCGCTCATTATTTTTGGGCCGAAAAAGCTTCCTGAATTAGGAAGAGCAGCAGGAGATACATTACGTGAATTCAAAAATGCCACAAAAGGCTTAGCTGATGATCAGGAAGAAAAAAAGAAAAAAGAAGATCAGTAGAATAGGATGAGCTTCATGAATGTCAAAGATATGCCGCTTATGGAGCATATTGTGGAACTGCGAAAACGTTTAGTGATCATTGCGATGTTTTTTGTCGCCTTTATGGTGGCTGGTTTTTTTCTCGCTAAGCCGGTCATTGTGTATTTACAAAATACCGATGAAGCGGCAACACTTACGCTGAACGCATTTAAGCTTACAGATCCACTGTACGTGTTTATGCAGTTCGCATTTGTCATTGCTTTGGTTTTGACGTGTCCCGTTATTTTATATCAGCTGTGGGCGTTTGTGAGTCCAGGCTTATATGAGAAAGAAAGAAAGGTGACACTTGCTTACATTCCGATTGCACTGCTTTTATTTTTGAGCGGTGTGGCTTTCTCTTATTTTATTTTGTTTCCGTTTGTCGTCGACTTTATGATGCGAATGTCGAATGATTTAAATGTAGAGCAAGTCATTGGGATTCATGAGTATTTTACATTTCTGATGCAGTTAACACTTCCATTTGGCTTTTTGTTTCAGATGCCCGTCGTGTTGATGTTTCTCACAAGACTTGGCATCATCACACCGATGTTTTTATCAAAAATACGGAAGTATGCCTATTTTGTCCTCCTTGTCATTGCCGCACTCATTACACCGCCAGAGCTTGTTTCTCACCTCATGGTCACCTTGCCAATGCTCGTTTTATACGAAGTGAGCATTATCATTTCAAGAGTGACCTACCGCAAAATGCAGCAAACAGAGGAGAAAGAAAGTCATTATGTCTCATAAAAAAGCATCATGATCCTATGAGGATCACGATGCTTTTTCTATTGTGAAAGAAATTGATTGATCGCATGAAAGAGGTGCTCATAATAGGCGTGCTCATGCTGGACAAAATCATGAACACCCACTTCGATGCTTTCTTCACGTCGTTCTTCGTTTGCATCAACTTGAAAGCCCTCGATTCGAATTCTTTCACAAGTTCCTGTCAACAGCTGCTGTGCATCAAGCAGCTTGGCTCTGTACAGACCAGCGACTTCTTCTTTCTGTAGATAAACTTCCATGTACTTTTCTTGATACATATAAAGGTACACATGGCAGAACTCACGGTCGATAAACGGAGGCATATGGATTTCATCCTGTATGACACCTGCAAAGGTGAGGTCCTCAAAATGGATGGAAAGACCAAGCTCTTCTTCTACCTCTCTTAAGCCATCAGAAGGCTGTTCATCTGCGAGAAGATGGCCCGCTGCGGTGATATCAAACATAGAAGGAAAATCCTTTTTTGCGGGACTTCTTAGCTGAAAATAGAGATATACGGTGCCATGCTCTTTTTTAAGAAGCCAGAAATGAAATGTTTCATGCCAAAGACCTTGGGCGTGGACATCTGAACGAGCGGCAGCTCCAATCGTTTCATGTTGATCATTGAAGATGCGAAGTTTTTCATGTTCCATAAAGATACATCCTCCATAAAAAAACCATTTTCCAACCGCGGAAAATGGTTTTTGATTTATTTTTGCTGCTGTTTTTTGAGTTTGACAGAGAAGGCAAACATTTTAAGCGCGATATTGATATTATAGGCCGCAAACACCATCAGCAAAATGCTGTAAAATGACCACATGTCACCTGGGTTTTGAATGGCCATATAGGTGAAAGCGACACCTACGGCAAAATAAATGATGCCCCATACGACTGGGTTTCTCATGAGAAAAAGCCTCCAATAATCATTTGCATGGTTTGAGATTGTTCTTCAATCATTTTTTTCACTGGCTCAATCTGCACAAGAACGACAAGTGAATTCATCAGCATATGAGCGCCGATTGGAACAATGATTCGTTTTGTTTTCGCATATAAAAAGGCAAAGGTAAAGCCCATTGCGGTATAGAGCAAGATATGGGGAAAATCATAGTGTACAGTAGCGAAAACCACTGAACTGGCAAGTGCTCCAATGAAGAAATTCGTTTTTTCATAAATCACACCAAAGATGATTTTACGGAAAATGATTTCCTCTAAGATTGGACCAATCAGGGCGATGACGATCACAAGCCAAGGAACGGCATCCATAATGGATAAAATGGTTTGCGTATTTTCTGACTCACGGCCAATGCCGAATGCATATTGTTCAATCGCCCCCGCAATCGATTGTGCAAAGAGAGAAAGAAAGAAACCGCCAATGATCCATGCGATAGCAGAACCGATTGAAACTGGCGCTTCATTTCGCAGTGAAGCTTTTGGGACGGTTCGAAGGATGAGCAGAATAATGATCAATCCGATACAAAAACTGATGATTGTCCACGTTCCTGATAATTTTGAAAGCTCTGTTTGAGTCATCGGTGATTGAATGAATCCCAGCCATTTCATAATGAGCACATAAGGAAACGCAGAAACCTGCACCAATATATACGTTAAGATGATGTACCAATATTGTTTTTTCAAGTAACGAAAACCCCTTTACTAAAAGAACTAGATTTATTGTAACACAAGTCTCCTTTTTCGATGAAAAGGAAAGAATCTGAGACCAAAAAAGATCGTGAAAGCGTAAAAATTTTTAAAGGTTTTCACTTGAAATTGCAGAAGACATTCTTTATTATAATAAATGTGTTAGCACTCGCTGGTGATGAGTGCTAAAAAAGACTACATATAAAAATTGAGGAGGTTGTTTCTTATGTTAAAGCCATTAGGCGATCGCGTAATCATTGAACTCGTTGAATCTGAGGAAAAAACCGCTAGCGGTATTGTTTTACCGGATTCTGCAAAAGAAAAACCGCAAGAAGGTAAAATTGTTGCAGCAGGTTCAGGGCGTGTACTTGAAAGTGGTGAGCGCGTTGCGTTAGAAGTAAGCACAGGCGACCGCATTATCTTCTCAAAATATGCAGGCACTGAAGTGAAATATGAAGGCAAAGAATATTTAATCCTTCGTGAGAGCGACATTTTAGCTGTTATTGGTTAATCACATAAAAAACATTGAGATAAATTTTTAAAAAGACTGAGGAGGTTTCGTTATTATGGCAAAAGATATTAAGTTCAGTGAAGAAGCACGTCGCGCGATGTTACGCGGTGTAGATGCACTTGCAGATGCTGTAAAAGTAACTTTAGGACCTAAAGGACGTAACGTGGTTCTTGAGAAAAAATTCGGTTCTCCACTTATCACAAATGATGGTGTAACGATCGCAAAAGAAATCGAATTAGAAGATGCATTTGAAAACATGGGTGCAAAACTTGTGGCTGAAGTTGCAAGCAAAACAAACGACGTAGCTGGTGACGGTACTACGACTGCAACAGTTCTAGCTCAAGCGATGATCCGTGAAGGTCTGAAAAACGTAACAGCTGGTGCAAACCCTGTTGGCGTTCGTAAAGGGATCGAAGAAGCAGTGAAAGTAGCACTTGAAGGCTTGCACGAGATTTCTAAACCAATCGAAGGCAAAGAATCAATTGCTCAAGTTGCGGCTATTTCTGCAGCAGATGAAGAAGTCGGCAGCCTAATCGCAGAAGCAATGGAACGCGTAGGTAACGACGGTGTCATCACTATCGAAGAATCTAAAGGATTCACAACTGAGCTAGAAGTGGTTGAAGGTATGCAATTTGACCGCGGATATGCTTCACCATACATGGTGACTGATTCTGATAAGATGGAAGCAGTTCTTGAAAATCCTTACATCTTAATCACTGATAAAAAAATCACAAATATTCAAGAAATCCTTCCTGTACTTGAGCAAGTTGTACAACAAGGAAAACCATTATTGCTCATTGCTGAAGATGTAGAAGGCGAAGCACTTGCAACTCTTGTTGTGAACAAACTTCGTGGTACATTCAACGCAGTAGCAGTAAAAGCTCCTGGATTCGGTGATCGTCGTAAAGCAATGCTTGAAGACATCTCTGTTCTAACTGGCGGAGAATTAATCACAGAAGACCTAGGACTTGATCTGAAATCAACTGAAATCGGTCAGCTTGGCCGCGCGTCTAAAGTTGTTGTGACAAAAGAAAACACAACAATCGTAGAGGGCTCAGGAGATTCTGCTCAAATCTCAGCACGTGTGAACCAAATTCGTGCACAAGTAGAAGAAACAACTTCTGAATTCGATAAAGAAAAATTACAAGAACGTCTTGCAAAACTAGCTGGCGGCGTCGCTGTCATCAAAGTTGGTGCTGCAACTGAAACAGAACTAAAAGAGCGTAAACTACGCATCGAGGATGCACTGAACTCAACTCGTGCAGCAGTTGAAGAAGGTATCGTATCCGGTGGTGGTACAGCACTTGTGAATGTATACAACAAAGTCGCTTCAATCGAAGCAGATGGTGACGTTCAAACAGGTGTAAACATCGTTCTACGTTCTCTTGAAGAGCCAATTCGTCAAATCGCTCACAACGCAGGTCTTGAAGGATCCGTTATCGTTGAGCGCTTGAAAAACGAAGAAATTGGCGTAGGCTTCAACGCAGCAACAAACGAATGGGTAAACATGATCGAAAAAGGAATCGTTGACCCAACAAAAGTAACTCGCTCTGCACTTCAAAACGCAGCTTCTGTAGCAGCAATGCTTCTAACAACTGAAGCAGTCGTTGCTGACAAACCAGAAGAAGGCGGCTCAGGCGGCGGAATGCCAGATATGGGCGGCATGGGTGGAATGGGTGGTATGATGTAAACACCCTCGAAAACCCCTTGAAATATAGGGGTTTTTGTTATGTCTTCATGATTTTGATCACATGCAATAAAAAGTATCAAGGCTGATGAATTGAAACCCTTACTGCTTCTCAATCGTTAAAATATGAGCAAGTGATTTCATGGGTCTTTACCCGACACGGTATTTTAAAAAGAAAAGCGGTGATCATATGGGCTTCACTACATGGGTGGCGATTATTGTTGCACTGGCTGTCGTGTTTGGATTGTTTGGATCGAAGAAGCGTGATAAATAAGGAAAGAGTTGAAAACCCACTTCCAATTAAGGAGTGGGTTTTTGTTGCAAATACAACTTTTATCAGTTATATTAGCTATAGTGAATTGTTGTAAATACAACAA
This sequence comes from Bacillus sp. FSL M7-0003, assembly GCF_038628485.1. Lineage (NCBI taxonomy): Bacteria > Bacillati > Bacillota > Bacilli > Caryophanales > Bacillaceae > Bacillus > Bacillus sp. FSL M7-0003. The sequence goes on from NZ_CP152024.1 coordinate 620,942, forward strand.
AAGGAGTTGAAATACATGAAAGAAATATTGCGAGAGATCGGTGTGATAGCTCGGGCGCTTGATTCTATAAGTAATATTGAATTTAGAGAGTACGATTTAACGAAGGGGCAGTATTTGTATCTTGTGCGTATTTGTGAGGAGCCTGGTATCATTCAGGAAAAGCTGGCGGAAATGATTAAAGTGGATCGAACTACGGCGGCTCGGGCTATCAAAAAATTAGAACTGAATGGGTTTATTGAGAAAAAAGATGATCGTGTGAATAAAAAAATCAAAAAGCTGTTTCCAACTGAAAAAGGGGAAGCAGTCTACCCAATGATTAAACGAGAACATGATTATTCGAATCAAGTGGCGCTGGATGGGTTTTCTAAGGAAGAAGCGGAACAGATTTATGAGTATCTTCTCAGGGTGCGAAAGAATATAGAAAAGGACTGGGAAGGTGTGAAAAAAGGGATAAAGAGAGACTACTAATAAATAAGGAGGGACGACTTTATGACCGTCACTTTCATTCGGTGCAATGAACAACATGTAAAGGAGCTTCAGAAAATTGGAACCGATACATTTATAGAAACCTTTCTGGATCAAAACAAAGTGGAACATATCGAAGCGTACGTGAAGACAGCTTTTCACCTAAACCAGCTGTTAAAGGAATTACAGCACCCTTCTTCACAGTTTTATTTTGTTCAAGTGAATGGGGAAGTAGCTGGTTATTTGAAGATCAATATGGATGATGCCCAATCAGAAGAGATGGGGAGTGAAGCGTTAGAGATTGAAAGAATTTATATCAAGCAGTCCTTTCAAAAGCAAGGATTAGGCAGATATTTAATCGATCAAGCCATTGAAATTGCGAAAAATCATCATAAACAGGATGTTTGGCTTGGGGTGTGGGAGCACAATAAAGCGGCCATCGCTTTCTATCAAAAGCTTGGGTTTGTTCAAACAGGGGTGCACGCTTTTCTCATGGGGGACGAAGAGCAAATGGATTTCATTATGACCAAAACATTGAGCTGATCAAAAAGGAGGAAGGGTACATGCATATCCCATCATTTTTTCGAGTGAAAGATATGGAGAAAATCAAATCATTTATTCAATCTCATTCATTTGCTACAGTTGTGACGACAATGAATGAAAAGCCCATTGCGACACATATTCCAGTGAGTTTTCATCAAGTTGGAGATTCGTATGTGATCTCAGGGCATATGGCGATTGGGAATCCTCAGTGGAAAACGTTTGAAGAGAGCGAGAAGACGCTCGTCATCTTTCAAGGCCCGCATGCCTACATATCTTCTTCATGGTATGAAAAAGAAGCAGTACCAACATGGAATTACCAGGCTGTTCATGTTTATGGAAAGGCGGAACTGCTTGAAAAATCGGAACTGGTTAAGGAATTAACCACAATGCTGGAGACATACGAAAGTCACAGAGAACAGCCGGTGCTATGGGATACGTTGTCTGAGGAACTGTTAGAGAAGCAAATGAAAGGCATTGTAGGCTTTAAGATCATCATTGATGAAGTTCAGGCTGCTTTTAAATTAAGCCAAAATCGCCACGAAAGGGATTATATCCGCATCATTGAACAGCTGGAAGCAGAGGATGAAGTGGAAATGGCTGAGGAGATGAAAAAGAGTTCCATTTAAGAGACTTCTCGAAAGATTAGTTAATAAAAAGAATGAAACGTTACTTATAAACAAAAACACTTTCTTCTAGGAAAGTGTTTTTTAGTGGTGATAAAAAAAGCCCTCATCATTCAAGGGCATGAGTGAAAGTTTATTTTACTTTAACTGTGAATGTCACGTCTTTACTATTCATGTAATCGTCAGTTGTGACATTTCCAAATTTCAGTTTTAATTCTTTGATGTTTTTAATGTTGATCTCTTTGCCTTCAGGAGCTAAGAATTGAATAACACCATCTTGTTTAACGCCACCTTCAACTTCGCCACCAATATCACCGTCAGTCATAAACATATTCGCATCTAATTGCATGCTTCCAGCTACAACTTTACCTTGATCTGGATAGAAGTTTAGAACTTTATCTGTCGTATTTTCGATATTCATTCCAACATTGATTCTATCCTTCATAATTTTAATTTCGCCAAGGTTTACTTTCATTCCTTGAGCAGTTGTTTTGTGTTTGCTCGCATTTATTTTCTTTGAACCATCGTCTTTTTTGTTTTTTGATTGTGTTTTTGTGCTTGTAGACTCTTTTTCTTTAGATGCACCTGTAGACACATCTTCTGTTGAGCCGCAAGCAGCCAGTGTAAATGTTAGCCCTAAAGCTAAAAATAAAGCATAGAATTTCTTCAAAATGAAAATCCCCTTTTGTTTAATTTATATAAGCGCCATGTGCTTATACATTGACCACGACTATTATAATAGGACAAAAGTACTTTCAAATCAACAAAAAATGATAAAAATAGAAAATAATTGTTTTGGAGTGTTTTTTTATAAACCAGTTAGCTTAAAATTACATAAAATCCACTTCTTGTGACTTAAAACGAACTTGAATTTCCTTATAATAGAATTATTATAAGGGATTGGGAGTGATTGAGATGGAAGGTTCGTCAATCAAGACGGTTAATAGAGAGGATCAACATGAATTCTTGTTTCTGAATATATCTTCAAATACAGTTGGAGCTCTTTCAAAGGAATCTGCTGAGAGGATTCTAAGTGATAGGGATACCGATGAAATACACCAATTGATGTATGTTCCTATTGAAAATCATGAAGACCTCAAATGGCTGATTCATTCTTTGCATAAAGCCATCATGGATGAAAAAGATGTACGTGTCGTTCTTGAATTGGCTGATCTACTCTATTTCTTTGTTGTCCCTGCTTACAAAGAAGAATTGATGAGCCAAGAAGATTTGTCACACATGGTGAATGATATATTATTTATGTTGGATCTTTGGACAGATGAAAACATAATAGAGTTAGTTGATGCGATTCAATATGAATTACAAAGAGTAGAGAGAAAAGGCTTGTAGAGCAATCTCTACAAGCTTTATTCTCTATTCTTATGCAGTTGTGTTATTGACGACAGGCTCTTTTCTAAACACGCCCATGCAGCCTGCAATGATGATTAATACAGCTGGAAGGATGAAGAACATAGAAATAGAAATAATGCCGCCTACAGCAGATACTAATAATAAAATTCCACCAAGCTTTGCTTTTTTCTTTACGATGACAGATGCGACAATGGCAAGAATAGAGAAAAGCATTGCTGCCCAGCCTAATCCTGTAATTTCACTCGTACCTGAATCGCTAAATGCTGCATCGATTCCTCCGAAAGCAAGAGCAAACATTGCGCCGAAAAATCCAAAAATACCTCCAATTAAACCTAAAACAAATTCTGTCGTTCTTTTCATCATACTTTCCTCCGATATGTAAATAAGAATTATTGGTACTTAAGAACCAACACAATCTTACTAATCGGCATTCTTTTCATAAAGTTAATAGTTTTGTTAAAAAAAACAAGAAAATCCATAAAGGATTTTCTTGTCCAGTTATTGGGCTCTTTCCCAAGTGATTTTTGTTTCATTTGTTGTTTTCTTTCCTTTTGCTAGTACCTTGCCGTTTTCTTGTTTCACGGTGATGTTTAGGTCATAAAAGGAATAGAGGGCGCCGAGGCTGTCATTTTCCGGTTTATGAAGATTGTTTTCTTTTTCAGTGGATGCTCCAATGGCCAGCGTTTTTGCAAAGTTTAAACCGATGACTTCAGCGTAATCACTATTGGTATCAGAGGAAGCCGTTACGTTTAAAGAAATGACTTTTTTCTTTTGATCCACGGTGATGTCAGTGTTTTTGATGAGCTTAGACTGCTCCATTACTTCTTTTGTTTCTTTTTGAATGCGCTCATTAATCGTAGGAAGTGCCTTAGATTCTGGTTTTTGTTCTTTTGTCGTATTTGAGCAAGCTGCTAGAATGGAGAGACTTGCAACTAGACTCATGAAAACAAGTAGACTTTTTTTCACGTTCGTTCTCCTTTTTTCTTCGAATGATGTATGTTTATGTTACCACGAATCTTTGTTTTGATTAAAAGAGAAGTGTTGATAAGCTGTGAACAATAAAAAGCACCCAATGGAGGGTGCTTTATTTCTTATTGTGCTGAAAGGCTTGTACTTAATGGGATAGAAGAAATGACGGTGAATTTAGGAGCTGCGGCACCGGATTCTAAATTTTTACGTAAAAGTGACGATTTGATTGACCCGTCCCAATTTTTATAGACACTTCCTGATGTATTTGCACGAAGCTGTACATTCGAAAAGCTTGCTTGTGAATAGCTGTTTGTTCCATTATCCTGTACGCCATGTACCATTTTGACAACATCAAGGTTTTTCAGACGGCTAGGGTTGTAAACAGGCTGCTTATAGCGCAGTTTCCCGTTGACATATAGTGACACCGTACCATCACCATTGTTGATGAGCTTTAGGTTGACACGTGCGCCATCTTTAATGCTTGTATCGTATTCGCTGTTCCAGTATTTACTGCCGCCTTGTGAGCCGCTGCCTAGAAACACCTTATAGCCAGAAGACGTTTTTGAAATACCGCTCTCTACTACAGCAGAGCCGAGACCGAGATACCAGTCCGCATAGCCGTTTTTAATGGTGGCTGTTTTCGGCAGGACAATATCAGCAGAGATACCTGACCATTTGGCTTCATCTGTTTGCGTCACAATGGCGCCGTGACGAGGACTAGCCGCTGAGGCAGGAAGACTTGAAAACATCAAAACGAAGGCCAAACTTACAATCAAAACGGTGAAACACTTTTTCATGAAAATTCCCCCTTAAATTTGATTCACTTTTATTATATAAAATGAAAGAGGGGGGCTGCTTACAATGTTCTGACTGTTTTTGGTAGTATTTATGAACTTTATCGGTCATAAAGTGGTCAACTTGTATTTGAATTGTAATGTGTCTGTAAAATAACTGGGTTCATCTTCATGTATAATGAGTGCAGAAACCAAAAACGGAGGATTTCTTAATGAATAAAAAGCTTATCACGACAATCGTAACAGTAGCTAGTTTATTTTTAGCATTCAGTTTCTCACATGGAGCAAGTGCAAAAAAAGTAAGCGGCAATATTACTTGGTATAATGGTGTCGGCAAAAAAGGCGCAGATGGAAAAAAACTCGGTCATTGGGATGCAGCAACTAAAATGGGCTTTGACGTACCGAAAAAAGGTACAAAACTAAGAGTGACAACAAAAGCGAAACCACATAAAGTGATTACAGTATATAAATATGATGTAGGCAGAATGCCAAATGCTGTACTAGACGTAAGTCCAAAAGCATTCAAAGCACTTGGGTATAAAACAAGTAAAGGTGTCGTAAAAGGGCATTACACTTATTAATACATAGGCATGCAAAGAAGCGGGAAAAGTTCATTTTCTGGCTTCTTTTCTTGTAGAGAGGGTCTGAAAGGCAATGAAAAAATCAACATGGTGGATCATCACAGTCATTGGCGTCGCAGTGATTGCGGCAGTTATTTTCTTCATGATGAAGCCTGAGCAAGAGGCGAAACATACAGGAAAAGTCAAAACAAATCAAGATGCAAAAGACGAATTGCTCGTTTCATTTACAGATCAAAAGTTAAACAATACTTATTACTTGCATGATCGGGCGCTTCATACGGAGAAACTGACAGCATATCCTTCGATTGCTTATGATTCTACGAAACAAGTTTTATATTACACGTATACGGATGAAGACACGCAAAAGGTGAGTATTCGGGAATTAAATGTGAAATCTGACGAAGAAAAAACACTGTTTACGAGTGATGATTCTATCGACAGTATGAGGATGTCTGGTGACGGAAAGAAGTTATTTCTAAGGTATAACAAGGATTCTGGAGAGCAATTTTATGTCGCATCTTTTGATTTGAAAACACACAAAATGAAAGAGCTGTATCCGGAAAAAAGCAAGGATGATACGGTGAGTTCATTTGCATATGATCCGACTTCAAATGATTTGGCGATCCAGCATTATTCTTTAAAAGAAGATTATCAAAAAACCGATGAAGCGAATGAAAAGGGCAGAGATCCTGAACCAACAACCATGAAAATCACCCTTCAAACAGGTGAGAAGGGAAAACGCATTGCACGTATCTCACAAACGATCAATGATATTTCATTTTCTCCAGATCATAAGAAATTGATTTATACAGAAGTAAAGGTTCGTAAAGAAAAAGAAATATCCTCGATTAAGTTGCTTGATGTAGAAACTGGGAAAACGACGACACTCGTTAAAAACAGCCAGAATGTCCATATTTTAAGTGCTGCACAGCCGCAATTTTCTACGGACGGGTCGTCTGTTTATTTCTTAGGTGTTGCAAAAAACGCAGAAGAATTAAAGGATGACACCGGACGAAAGGCGAAGGTAAGAACGATTTTTGAATACAATATGAAGAAGAAAACGGTGGAAGCCGCTTGGGAGAAGGATGGCGGAATTGTTAACAATTTCACTGTCAATCGATAAAGGAAACGTTCAGTTATTTATATAACTGGACGTTTTTTTATTTTGTCACTTGAAATGCTGGAGAAATGGTGGATTTATAGATGGAAAATCAATTTTTAAGCAGTGATACGAGGGCTATTTTCATATTTTGCTTATGTGACAGAGGAAAAGAAAAAGAGTAATATGAGTGAACATAAAAAAACGAGAGGACTGATGACATCTCGTTTTCTCTGTTTTATTTGTTTTTATCTAATAAGTTTTGAAAGATAAACAGGGCATTAATGGAGTGAGGAAAGCCAGCAACCTTTGTACAGTGTTTAATAATCTCCATAATCTCTATAACAGAAAGTCCGATATGTAATGCTTGTTCAAAATGAGTCTTTAACTCTTCATCACAATTGCCTTTTGTGATGAGGGAAGATAATGTGCTGATGGCCTTTTGTTTTTCATCTAATATGAAGTGATTGAATTCTTTTTGTTCACTGAGTTCAATGGTTAGTTGTTCAATGTTTGACCGAATGCTCTCGTTCTCATGAATTGAAAGCTTCTCTCTGTTACCTGCCGCTGTTTCTTGTTTGACCTGGCAAGTCTCTTTTTCTTCATTCAAATTGAACTCCTCCGTTTTTTATCGCAATTTTCCATTTGTTCGTTCATTATGGCTTATGTGCCTCTTGATAGATGTAATGGGTATATAGTAGTATTATCGGTTTGCTGCGTCAACTTTTTAAGTATGGAACGCTCTTCAAAGGAATGATTCATGCGATTTATTTTTCCATGTTGAAATGGATCATAAAAGGGCTAATGAATAGATGTCCGTTAGCCCCTTTGTAATCAGCAGTTTCATACAAGTTCTACGCTTTTAGCGGAAGAGTGGTTTCATTTTTACTGAATGATATCCATTGGCCTCATCATGTCATAATCTTCATGCTCTAAAATATGACAATGCCACACATACCGGCCGCTGTATGGAACAAAACGAGCAACGATCCGAATGACTTCACCTGCATGCGCCTGAATGGTGTCCTTGTAGCCTTGTTCATGTAAAGGAGGCGCTTCGTTTGGTCCTGTATACACGATTTCTCCTGTCGATTGATAGACTTCTGTATCAAATGGTCTTCTGTCTAAAACCCTAAATTGAACAAGATGCAAATGAATAGGGTGTGTACCCCTGGTTGGATTGACGATAGACCATACCTCTAGACTGCCAAGACGAGGATTTTCAGTGACAGGATCATTCCAAAAATGGTTATCGAGCAATAGGATAGGGCGGCCGTATTTATCCTGTGTGCCGGTAAGTGTGAGTTTACGCTCTCTATCAGCTCGACTTGGCCGAAGCGGTGGCAGCGGTTTGAAAATCGGACGTAATGTCTTAGGTACTCTCCCTTTTAGTGGACGTGTGACTTTGAATTGCATAATGTTCGCATCTGTTTCAGGGTTCACATCCTGTCCGCAGCCGGCTGTATTTTTGAGAGTGATCGTTTTGTTTTCGTAAGCTGAAAAGTCGATGATGACATCGAAACGTTCAGCAGGCGCGATGCTAAAGGATTGATGGCGAACGGGTCTTGGCAAAAAGCCCCCATCGGAACCGATTTGCAAGATTGTAGCGTCGTTATCTAGATGCAGCTCGTAAGTTCTAGTATTGGACGCATTTAAAATACGAAAACGGTATTTTCGCGGCTCTACTTCTAAATACGGCCATACTTTTCCATTGACTAAAATTGTTTCTCCACAAAAAAAGGGCACGATGGATGGGTCTGGTATGTCACTGTCCTCTGGTGTGTCGTTTGGTCTGCTAGGATAAAACAGTGAACCATCTTCCTGAAACGTCCGGTCCATAATCATTAAAGGAATGTCGTAGTCATCTTTCGGCAGCTCTAAAGACTTTTCAAATGCATCTGAGATCAAATAAAACCCAGCTAAACCGGCATACACATTTAGTCGTGTCAATGCCATGGCATGATCGTGATACCACAATGTGCAGGCTTGCTGATGATTTGGGTAGACGTAAGTCTCCCTTTCAAAAAAAGGACCGGTTGCTTCAAAGTCCCGTGAAAACCAGGCCTCTGGGTAGCCGTCACTGCTTGCTGGTGTGACGCCGCCATGCAGATGAACGACTGTTTTCACCTCTGGTTCATCGTGATGACCGGAGTGGATGGTGTGATCGACAGGCAGAAAATGTTTCAATGGCAATTTGTTCATCCATTTCACTTTGACCTTTTCATTTCGATTAGCTTTAATGGTTGGTCCAGGCAAGCTGCCATTATAGGTCCATAGCTTGGTTGGGGGCAGGTCTCTATGAACTTTTAAGAATACCTCCTCCATAGCAATTTCATAATACGTTTGTCTTGGGTTCTTTTTGACGGGCTCCGCGACTTCTGGAATTGGAAGCTCGTCAACAAATTTTTCTAGGTTCATGTTGACTAATCCTCACTTAAATTCAATTTGATACAGTATAAGTGCGGACATCCAAATAGGTGAATAAAATAAAAAAACCCGCTTTTCAGCGGGAGAATTAAGGGTGTTTATTTTCAAGCGCCGCATTTGCAGGCACTTTTTTATTCGGTTTAAAGATGAAATAAGCAGCCAGTACGCCAAAGGTAATGATACTCGTCAAAATGAGCTGTGGCCGCATGGATTCGATAAACAGCATCGATGCCAAGATGGCGCAAATGACCAAAATGGTAAAGTACGTGAGGTATGGGAACAGCCACATTTTGATTTTGAGCTGTTCTGGATTTTCTTTTTCGATTTTGCGTCGCATTCTTAATTGTGAAACGGCAATGACCAAGTAAACAAGAAGGGCAATGGCACCAGATGCGTTGACTAAGAACAAAAAGATGGTTTCAGGATAAAAGTAGTTCATCATGACGGCAATGTAGGAAAAGAAGGTACCTGCGACTGTAGCCGCTACAGGAACACCACGTTTGCTGATTTTCATAAAGCGTTTTGGCGCTTCGCCTCTTTCTGCTAATGAATAAAGCATTCTGGACGTTGTGTACAAACCGGAGTTTAAACAAGATAGAACAGCTGTTAAGACAATGACGTTCATGACTTGAGCGGCTGATGGAACACCAATGTATTCTAATACCGCAACGAACGGGCTTGTTAAAATACTTGCGGAATTCCAAGGAAGCAAGGTGACAACGACAGCAATTGATCCAACATAGAATACGATAATACGCCATACAACAGAGCGGGTGGCTGTCGTCACAGATTTGACTGGGTCTGCTGATTCACCGGCCGCTATGGCCACAATCTCCGTTCCCATGAAGGAAAAGATGACGACGACGATTCCGAGTAACACAGAGCTGAATCCATTTGGAAGAAAACCGCCGTTCCCTGTTAGATTGGCAAGACCTGAAGTATGATGACCGCCAAAACCAAAGATAAATGCAAAACCAATGAGTAGAAAGAGAATGATGCTGACGACTTTAATTAATGAAAACCAATATTCAAATTCGCCAAAAGATTTAACAGAAAAGATATTTGTTAATGTTAAGAGGATTGTGAGGATAAGACTTGTGAGCCAAACAGGTGCATCTCCATACCAATATTGAATAATGGCAGCACCGGCAATGGCTTCGATGGCGATGACGATCACCCAGAAGAACCAGTAAAGCCAGCCGATTGTAAACCCGGCCCATGGACCGATGGCATCGCTCGCATATTGTGAGAAAGAACCGCTTGTCGGATAGGCACATGCCATTTCTCCAAGCATTCTCATAATAAAGATCACCAGAAGTCCGGCAAAAGAATAGGAAAGAATGGATCCAGGCCCTGCAGAATGAATGACAGCACCACTACCAACAAATAGCCCTGCCCCAATGACCCCAGCAATGGAAATCATCGAAATATGTCTTGTTTTAAGGTTTTTTTGAAGACCGTTTGTCATGTTGGACATTTCTTTACCTCCAAACATTTCTCATGAATAGAGAATTTGTTTTTAGAATATTTTAAATTTTATCATACTGAATTGTCATTCAGCATTGGACAGGTTATCAAACTGACATTTCAAACCTCTTAACATGATGTTAAAAAGTAGAAAGGATTTGAGAGATTATGTTCCCTCTTTTCCCTCTGTTTATTTTTAAAATAGCATAAAAAAGGAAGGAGGGAAGTTGTGTCTCAAAATAAAATTATTCTGATAATTTACCAGAGAAGAGTGATTTGACGATATGTCCATTTCGAAGAGAATTGGAAAAAGGTTGATGGGAGTAGGTCTTGAGGTCATTTGACCTTGTAAAAATAAGTTTACTTAGGTCAACACATTTCTATTTATCCTATTTTGCTGACATAAGCGAATCATGTTGCTGTAGACCCACACGGGCTTTGCTTTGTAAGATAAATAATAGAAAAGTGATGTGTGAGGAGGCGCGGTTCAACATGGAGCGCTATAACGAATTAAGACAAGGTGAAACAGGTGCTTGGGTCAGCATCATTGCCTATGTGATCTTATCTGCGGTCAAACTCATTATTGGGTATGTGTTTCATTCAGAGGCTCTTTCAGCAGATGGATTGAATAACACGACGGATATTATTGCATCCCTTGCTGTGTTGATTGGGCTGCGTATTTCTCAAAAGCCGCCTGATGAAGATCATCCGTATGGTCATTTTAGAGCGGAAAATATTGCGTCTCTTGTGGCTTCCTTTATCATGATGCTTGTTGGACTTCAAGTTTTGCTGAGTGCAGGCCAGTCGCTCTTCTCATCTGAGCATCAAACGCCGGATATGATCGCGGCTTGGACAGCAGCAGGAAGTGCTGTTGTGATGTACGGTGTGTATATTTATAACCGCAATCTGTCCAAACGAATTAATAGCCAGGCTCTCCATGCGGCAGCTGCTGATAATAAATCAGATGCGTATGTGAGTATTGGAACATTTGTAGGAATTATGGCCTCTCAATTTCAGCTGGCATGGATTGATACGCTAGCAGCCTTTGTCATTGGCTTAATTATTTGTAAAACTGCGTGGGAGATTTTCAGAGATGCCTCTCATTCGTTAACAGACGGTTTTCATATCAAAGATATGTCTAAATATAAAGAGACCATTGAAGCAACACCAGGAGTAGGCGATTTAAAGGATATAAAAGCGCGTTATCTTGGAAGTACAGTCCATGTGGATGTAGTGGTTGAGGTCGAGCCTAACTTGAACATAGCAGAAAGCCATGATATTGCAGATGAAATTGAACGAAGAATGAAGCAGGAGCATGATATTTTACACTCTCATGTTCATATGGAGCCAGCAAGTAAGTCAAAAGAAGAGAAGAAGTCTTTCCCATCGTGAGAAGGCTTCTTTTTTATACGTGCTGATGTTATATGCAAATGCGCGTTGTATGGTAAAGTTAGACTATATGAAATTTGACAGAAACGTGATAGGAGGATCAGGATGGCATTTGATGAACCGATGCATTCAGATTTACAAAAAATCGTAGATAACATCAATAAAGTCATGGTTGGGAAAAAAGACATTGCGATATTAAGCCTTGTAGCGATTTTGGCGAAGGGGCATGTGCTGCTCGAGGATGTGCCTGGTGTAGGGAAGACGATGATGGTTCGTGCTTTGGCAAAATCCATTGGCTGTGAGTTTAAGAGAATCCAATTCACTCCTGACCTTTTGCCTTCAGATGTAACAGGCGTGTCGATTTACAATAAAAAGACGAATGAATTTGAATTTAGGCAAGGACCGATCATGGGGCAGATTATTTTAGCTGATGAGATCAACCGGACTTCTCCTAAAACACAATCAGCATTGCTTGAAGCGATGGAGGAAGGCAGTGTCACAGTGGACGGAGAAACGATGCCGCTTGCGGATCCTTTTTTCGTCATGGCGACACAAAACCCAGTGGAATATGAAGGGACTTATCCGCTGCCAGAAGCGCAAATGGACCGGTTTTTATTCAAACTGCAGATGGGATATCCGACCATGCTCGAGGAGCTGGAGGTGCTCAACTTGCAGGAGAAACAATCCCCGATTGATACGCTCCAAGCTGTCATGACAAAGGAACATATCCATGCGTTGCAGCAGGCTGTTCAGACCATTCATGTGGATGCATCCATAAAAGAATATATTGTTGAAATTGCTCAAGCGACGCGTAAACACCCATCTGTTTATCTAGGTGTGAGTCCAAGGGGATCGATCGCCTTGATGAAAGCGGCACAGGCGTATGCACTTTTGAATCAGCGCGATTATGTGATTCCTGATGATGTACAGTATTTGGCGACTTATACATTACCGCATCGTATGATTTTGACATCAGAAGCGACATATGAAGGGAAGAAGGCGGAGACACTGCTGCGGCAAATGCTTGAGCAAATTGGCGTGCCAGTTCAAAAGTCGATGACTCAATGAAGTCACGTCATCGTGTAGCAATTTCATTATGGTTAAGGGTGATGATGCTCATCATTCTCACTGCGGCAGCCTTTTGTTATGCCATGTTTCAGGGAGGGTTTGTGAGTTGGTTCCTTTTTTATGCATTTTTACCATATGCTTTGTATGCATTGCTGTTTGCACTTATTCCGCTTCGCGCGACAGCCAAGAGGACAATACAGCAAACAAGCTTAAAGGCGGGGGATGTGCTGTCCGTTGACCTTGAAATCAAGCGGACACATCCATTTCCGTACGTTTACGTCATGATAGAGGATGCTCCGCCAGATACCTTTCACTTACAGGAACAGATTGAAATGAAGCAAATGCTTTTTCCTTGGTTTCGGAAAACTTGGCGATTTTCCTATCAATTGAATGATGTCATGCGGGGAGAGCATCATTTGACAGCGGTTAGAATCAAAACGGGTGATATGTTTGGGTTTGTTGAAAAAGAAATCATCATTCCGTTAGAGAAAAAGCTGCTTGTCTACCCAAAAGTACTGGATATCCCTGTAGAGCCTGCTGAGTCAGTGAGTGAAAATGGAGGCAAAGCGGTTCACTCGTGGTTCAATGAACCGGCCCATGTGACAACAGGCGTACGGGAATATCAGCAAGGAGACCGTTTTGCTTGGGTGGACTGGAAGACGACGGCCAGAAGAGGCCAGCTGATGACGAAGGAATTTGAACAGAATCAAGCAAAGGACCTTGTTGTGTTTGCTGATTTTACTGATCAAGCTGTTTTTGAAACAGTCGTCTCTATTGCGGCATCTGTTCTTCAAACGGCTGTGAAAAAAGGAGTGCCGTCAGGTCTTGTCTCTCTAGGAGATCAGCATGCCTTTCGAGTCGATCAAGGAGAACTTCATTTACAGGACATGCTTTATTATTTAACAAGGGTGCAGCATCAGCCTTCCCGCGCACTAGAATATAAACCGTTAGCAGCGAGTGAGTACCAGCACTCAGGAAAATATGTCGTCACGGGTCAGCTGCAGGAGGAGCTTGCGGCAAGTCTCTTTGGAAATCGAAACAGAAAGAACATCACCGTGCTTTTAGTGAAGAAAGCCGTTGACCATTTCACGACAAAAGAAAAACAGCTTGTAGACCGGCTCAAGGCCTCTGGAATACGCATCACCCTTTTATTTGAAGACCGGCTGCACGAAAGAACTGTGAGGTGACAAACATTTATGCTGCATTCGCATCTGCGGCAAAGCCGTTTTGAATTGTTCATCTATTATGCTGTAGCTTTTCTGCTGCTATGGGAGTGGCTTCGACCGCTTCAAGATTTTACAGAGACGAGCCATACGTCTTATTTCATCATTTTTATCGGGCTTACGTGTTTGTTTACGTTCTTTCGTCTGAAGTGGTATGTGACGTTTCCTATTTGTGCTGGACTGATTTTGCTCGCCTTATATTTGATCTTTTATCAATCAGCGCCAGGCTATCCGGCTGCTTTGTTTGCTGATATCAAGGATAATATCACGTTAATGAGCATGGGCATGTGGAGTGATATGTACCCGTCTTTCCGCACATTGTTGTTTTATATTTTGCTGTGGCTGCTTGTCTACTTGCTACATTATTGGGTGGTCTATCAGCAGCGTATCTTTTTCTTTTTACTGATGACGATTGTGTATGTCACGATTCTTGATACGTTTACGCCATATGATGCGACTTTTGCGATCGTTCGTATTATGGTATTTGGCTTTTGTTTGCTTGGATTGCTGTATTTTGATCGACTGCGTTCAGCTGAGGGCGTTCGGGTGTCACAGAAAGCACGTCTAAAGTGGTTTTTGCCTATGCTGGCGCTTGTCCTTCTATCAGCGTCACTGGGTGCTTCTTTGCCAAAGTCTGATCCGAAATGGCCCGATCCTGTTCCGTTTTTTAAGGCGGTCACGAATCAAGATGGGACAGCCGGGCAGAATAAAGTGGGATATAGTGCAGATGATTCGGCGCTAGGCGGACCGTTTAGTGAGGACCGCACACCTGTTTTTAAATGGAGCGGAAAGGAGCCATCATACTTTCGTGTAGAAACAAAAAGTATTTACACAGGAAAGGGCTGGGAGGATGCTTCAAATGATACGAAGCCTACTCGGCTAAAGGACGACACTGTGCCGAATCGGTGGTTTACTGAGCGAGTGAAAACAGAGGAGCATGAAACAAGAATTGATATAGAATCGGATTATCGATTTAATCATGCTGTTTATCCTATTGGAACGATCATGCTGACGCCAATGGAAAACATTCCGCTGCAAATCATGGGCAAAACGGAGAAAATTGTCCCGTCTATGCAAAACCCACCTAAAAATTTGGGGAACTATCAAGTCAGCTTTTTATCTCCTACATTTATCCTGGAGGATTTGCAGAGAATCAAAGTACCGACAAAGAAGCAGGTGAATCAGCAGGTTGGCCGTGAATACTTGCAGCTTCCATCGTCACTTCCAGAGCGTGTGAAAACTTTGGCAAACAGCTTAACGGAAACGAAGGATAATATGTATGATAAAGCGAAAGCCATCGAGGATTATTTAGGATCTGCGAAGTTTTCATATGAAACGCAGAATGTCGCTGTGCCTGGTCGTAATGAAGATTATGTGGATCAATTTTTATTTGATACGATGATCGGCTATTGTGATAATTTTTCAACCTCTATGATTGTGATGCTTCGTTCGATCGGAATTCCGGCGAGATGGGTGAAAGGGTATACGTCTGGCCAGTTATATGAAACACAAATGGATGGAAACAATGTGTATGAAGTGACCAATAACAATGCGCATTCATGGGTAGAGGTTTATTTTCCAAACAGAGGCTGGGTCACCTTTGAACCGACAAAAGGATTTACAAACCCAGAGACTTTTACGAATGAAGCTGTTTCAAGCGATCAAACGGATGATCAAAAGGAAGAAGAAGATCAGTCTAGTTCTGATGCAAGTGAAGAAAAGCAGCAAGACCAGCCGAAGCAGCAGGAGACAGAGCAGCCGGCACAACCAAAGGAACAAACAGCGCAGGCAAAGCCAAATATGGTGCATGTTGGTTGGGTTATAAGTTATGCGGCAGGAGCTATTGTCCTGCTTGGATTCATCAGCTGGATGCTTTATCGATTTAGAACAAGATGGCTGCCATTCTTTATTGTAAGAAAGGTGAAACGTCTGCCAGAGGATGAAGCATTCTTCTATGCGTATGGAGCTCTATTAAAGCAGCTAGGGCGCAGAGGAATCGAGAAAAAGCCAGGTATGACGCTAAGAGAATTCGCTTCGTTGATTGATGAGAAGAATGGAGATCATCATATGTCAGAGCTGACCCAGCTTTATGAACGTGCGCTCTACCGGCGAGAGGATGCCTCGGCGCTTTGGCAGCAATCGGCAAAGTTATGGGAAAATTTAATAAACAGGAGATAGTCTTGACCGCGTACCTTCCTGTTGTTAGAATAGGTGAATATTAAAACCTTCTAAAATACATGAAATTGAAGCGTTCGGATGTGAGTCTGGGCGCTTCAAAAGCGTGATTCACACTGAGAGCAGGTTTTCTCCTCTCATTTTTTCTGTGCGTTTATAAAAAACTATATTGGACATAGAGGTGACACCATGACAAATTTAGTAAATGAAATGATTTTGGTTCTCGATTTCGGCAGTCAGTACAATCAGCTGATCACACGCCGTATTCGTGAATTTGGTGTGTACAGTGAGCTTCATCCGCACACTTTAACTGCTGAAGAAATTAAAGAAATGGCACCTAAAGGAATCATCCTTTCTGGTGGACCAAACAGTGTTTATGATGAAGGATCTTTCCGCTGTGATGAAAAGATCTTTGATCTAGACATTCCGGTTCTAGGCATTTGCTACGGCATGCAGCTCATGACTCACTATTTAGGCGGGAAAGTAGAAGCGGCCAGCCAGCGTGAATATGGAAAAGCAGATATCCATATTAACGGAACACCTGCTTTATTCAAAGACCTTCCGACTGATCAAGTCGTTTGGATGAGCCATGGTGACCTCGTTGTTGAAGTACCAGAGGGCTTTACAGTCGATGCAACAAGTGCACATTGTCCAAACTCAGCCATGAGCTTAGCTGAGAAGAATTTCTATGGCGTTCAATTCCATCCAGAGGTTCGTCACTCTGAGTACGGAAATGACCTATTGAAAAACTTTGTCTTCGGCGTGTGTGATTGCGATGGCAAATGGTCAATGGAGAACTTCATTGAAATCGAAATGCAGAAAATCCGTGAAACAGTAGGCGACAAGCAAGTATTGTGCGCACTAAGCGGCGGTGTGGATTCATCTGTTGTGGCGGTATTGATCCACAAAGCCATCGGCGATCAGCTGACATGTATTTTCGTTGACCACGGTCTTCTTCGCAAAGGCGAAGCAGAAGGGGTTATGAAAACATTTAGCGAAGGTTTCAACATGAACGTGATTAAAGTAGATGCGAAAGATCGTTTCTTAAACAAGCTAAAAGGTGTGTCTGATCCTGAGCAAAAACGTAAAATCATCGGTAACGAATTCATCTATGTATTCGATGATGAAGCGGACAAGCTAAAAGGAATCGATTACTTAGCACAAGGAACACTTTACACAGACATCATTGAGAGCGGAACAGCAACGGCACAAACAATCAAATCTCACCACAACGTAGGCGGTCTTCCAGAAGACATGCAGTTCGAATTGATTGAGCCACTCAATACGCTATTCAAGGATGAAGTCCGTGCCCTAGGTTCAGAGCTTGGCATTCCTGATGACATCGTCTGGAGACAGCCATTCCCAGGTCCAGGACTAGGTATCCGTGTACTAGGTGAAATTTCTGAAGAAAAACTAGAAATCGTCCGTGAATCTGATGCGATTCTACGTGAAGAAATTGCCAACTTCGGCCTTGAACGCGACATCTGGCAATACTTCACGGTTCTCCCAGACATCCGCAGCGTAGGTGTCATGGGTGACGCAAGAACATACGACTACACAATCGGTATCCGTGCTGTTACATCTATCGATGGTATGACGAGTGACTGGGCAAGAATCCCTTGGGACGTGCTTGAAAAGATCTCAACTCGTATCGTCAATGAAGTGAAGCATATTAACCGCGTGGTGTATGATATTACGAGTAAGCCGCCTGCTACGATAGAGTGGGAGTAAATGTAAAAGAGCTAAAAACCTTTGTGTATCAAGGGTTTCTAGCTCTTTTTTATTTTTAACTGCACTTTTTCCTTCCATATTTTTATTCATCATTCCATCCCATACACACATCAATCCATTGTGAATAACCGGAGTATTTTTCTAATTGTTTTATTGTGAGTTCAATAGCACTGTTACTGCTCCCGCAGGCTGGATAGACTGTCTCAAAACGTTTGAGTGAAATATCTAAATAAACAGAAACGCCATTCTTTATAGCAAAAGGACATACTCCGCCAATTTCATGACCGACCAAGTCAACGACCTCATGAGGAGAAAGCATTTTAGCTTTTGTTTTAAAATATTCCTTGAATTTTTTGTTATCAACTTTTGCATCGCCAGAGGTCACAATTAAAATAGCTTGTCCATTTACTAGAAAGGAGAGTGTTTTTGCGATTCTTTCAGGTTCGCAGCCCAATGCAGAAGCAGCCAAGTCTACGGTGGCACTAGACACTGAAAATTCTTTAATTCGAGTATCCATATCATATTGTTTAAAATAATCTTTTACTTGTTTGATGGACATTATCATTTCTCCTCTTTATTATCTATTATTTAATCGATATTGATGTGGTGTTAGGTGATACTTTCTCTTAAATAAACGAATGAAATGCTCTACATTTTGATAACCAACGGCTGCCGCAATATGATCTACTTGTGAATTGCTGCCAGTGAGCATTTCGCAGGCTTTTTCCAATCTTATTTCTTGTCGAATCTCACTAAATGATTTGCCAAGCTTACGAGCTATATATTTTGACAGATAAGATTGTGAAAGGTTAAATTTCTCTGCCATCTCCTGAATTGTTATATGCTCACAACATTGCTGAATATATTGGAGCATTTGAATAATACGTATATCACGATATTGTTTGACCTGATTTACGTTCATATGACTAGGTTTGAATCTTAATAAGAGACATAATAATATCTCAAACAAATTATTCATAATCAACTGGTAACTAGGAAACCGATTATAATTTTCTGTAAATAGTTGAAGAGAGCAGTCTAGCAAATGTTTATCCAAGTGACTATGGAAAATAAGAATATTTTTATTTTCTTTTATATACAATGCATTCAAAAAGAATTCTGAAATGACATTGTTTCCTTTTAACATTTTAAAAAACACTCTTTGAAAAGTACTCTTACGGATCATGATTTGCATAGCGATTGTATTCTCCATTACAATTGGCTTGTGTATGGTGTCAGGAGGAATAAAGGCAATATCTCCTGATTTTAAAGTCATTTTTTTATCTTCCACTTCTACATACATCTCATTTTCCAGAACATAGATTATTTCAAAGAAATCATGGATAGCCGACAATTGAGGCATAAAACGGCTATACTTTCTCACTTCGATATCTTTCTCCTGACCTAACCACATGGTATCCTCTTTTTCAAATTCGTTCTGCCCTTTTTGCAAAAATTCTTCTATATATATTTGCTTATGCATTAAATTGTGTTTATCATAATCCTTCAAAAATAATTGCAATGATTGATTGTCATGCTTTTTCTGTAGGTATTGTTGATAAAAAATTTCTTGCTCGTTATATTCTCTTAAATATTGCATCACTTCATGTTTTTCAAGTTTATCTTTTTCCATCTACATCCAAACCTCTAGTTTATTTACTGCAACCACCAGGGCCTTCACTGTTGCTTCTATAATATCTTTATCAATTCCAGCACCCCAATGCATTTTTCCTTCATATGAAATTCCAATCTGTGCACAGGCTTTTGCTTGGGAATCTTTGCCCAAAGAATTCTGTTCATAGACTTCCAAAACATATTCGAGATGAAAATATGCTTTTAACGCATTACTGATGGCATCTAAACTTCCAGTGCCAGTTCCTTGTATTTCAATTTGTTGATCATCTCTCAGCAAAGTTAAGGTGACTTCCTGCTTCTCTCCTTTATGAAATTGATAATCAAGCAGCTGGAAATGAGGGTGATAATCAACATACTGTTCTTTAAAAACATGATATATTTCTTCGACAGACAATTCCTTACTTGCCTGATCAGATACTTTCTTCGCTTCATATCCCATGGCTTCATTCATTTGATAAGGAAGTTGAATGCCATAATTTGTTTCTAGTATATAGCCTATGCCGCCTTTTCCAGACTGGCTGTTGATTCGAATCACATCCGCTTGATAATTCCTCCCCAAGTCAACGGGATCTACTGGGATATACGGAACGTCCCATTTATCAACTTTATTTTCTTTTCTATATTTCATACCTTTAGATATCGCATCTTGATGTGACCCAGAGAATGCGGTGAAAACCATTTCCCCAGAATAGGGCTGCCTCTCAGGAACAGTGATTTTTGTTAGTTTTTCATATTTTTTACGAATCGCTTCTAGGTTATTGAAATTCAATTTTGGATCATAACCTTGTGAATACATATTCATCGCCAAGGTAATCAAGTCAACGTTCCCTGTACGTTCACCGATACCAAATAATGTACCTTCGACTCTTTCTGCGCCAGCCAGAACACCAAATTCTGCATCACTCACCCCAGAGCCGCGGTCATTATGAGGATGAACAGATAATGTCACACTGTCTCGGTAAGACAGATTTTTGTGTATATACTCAATCTGACTTGCAAAGATATGAGGCATTGAATATTCAACTGTTGTCGGAATATTGATGATGGCTTTATGAGCTCGTGTCGGTTTCCAAATATCTAAAACACTATTACAAATATCTAACGCATAATCAACTTCTGTTCCTGGAAAGCTTTCTGGACTATATTGAAAATAAATATCACTATTTGTTTTTTCGGCAAGTTCTTTTACTAAAATAGCTCCATCAATGGCAATTTGTTTAATTTCATCTTTTGTTTTCTTAAATACTTGTCTGCGCTGCGCTTCTGAAGTCGAATTATATAAATGAACAATCGCTTTCGGTACTCCCTTAATGGCTTCGAAGGTTCGGCGGATAATATGCTCTCTCGCTTGTGTGATCACCATAATTGTGACATCGTCTGGAATCATATGATGATCAATCAGTGTCCGTAATAGCCTAAACTCCGTATCAGAAGCAGCTGGAAATGCGATCTCAATTTCTTTAAAACCTATCTCTACTAATAACTGAAACATTTCCAATTTTTCTTCTAAGTTCATAGGAATAGGTAATGCTTGATTACCATCCCGCAAGTCCACACTGCACCATATCGGAGCACTTTCTAATGTTTCTTTCTTCACCCAATCATAAGTAAGCTTCGGTGGCAAAAAGTATTTCTTTTCGTATTTTTTGTGGTTAAACATCATCGATTCCTCCTAGAAAATAGAATATAAAAAAAGCCTTTCATCCCCAAGATTTAACTTGGAGACGAAAGACTTCTTCTTACGCGGTACCACCCCTGTTTCATGATAAACAAACATTATCATGCCCTTATTCGGATATAGATTGTTTGATCTTATATCCTTCCCATATAACGGTGGGGTGCCGACCTTAACTACATCAATACTTTTCATTTCACTAAGGCTACTCTAAGGTGAGTTCCCTGCTTTTTTGTTATTGCTTCTCATCAGCCAGCAACTTTCTGAAAACATTTCGGCAAGTACTATTCCTTATCATCGCATTCTCATTTTTCTGATTTTTTCTATTATACCAAGTCTACAAAAAAGAGATAGTGATAGGGATATCTTTTTTAATTGATTTTTTTTGTTCTATGGGTGCTTATCTTTAATCCTCTTCACCAAATAAAATTCCAAGGCCACAAATAAAGGTGAGTGAATTCATAGCGAACAATAAAATCGCACCAATTTTTTTCATGGCAATGAACCTCCTCTTAAATTCAGTCTGCTAGCCTTCAAAATTTAAATTCACTGGTTCATCCTCTAAATGATCCACAGTATTTTGTTCTGTCACTGGCACACTTTCATCTACAATTTTAAAACTAAGTTCGTCCATCCAAATGTGACCTTGTCCATGTAGTAATATGCCAAACGCAATGACTTCACTTTTGACTGGAACATCCAATACTACACTAAAATGATTCCAGCCGTTTGTTCCTGTAATGGGGCGGTTCATCATGTTGTCAAACGCAAGAACTTCACCTGAAGAATGGTCAATCCTCATCCATAAACCAGCTGAACCTTTCACATCTTCGCTTTTGACAAAAGCAGAAAATTGAAGGCGTTCTCCACGGTAACGATCAGACTTAATTTGCTGCATCAAGGTCGCGAATCCTCGTGCTTTTTCATCCTTTGATTTCAAGTAAGCTGAGGTAGTACCACTGTGTACAATTCTGTTATCCAAACCTGTTTCATAATCAGATGGTGTTTCTCCCGTCATAATCCAGCCAGTAGGTGTGTTCTTATTTGCAGCCATATTCGTTTCCTCCTTATCAATGACATTCCTTAGTAATCTCCGATAACGTGCGGGTGACATATCATATATCTTCTTAAAGGCTCTAGTGAAGGATTCTTGTGAACTAAATCGATACTGCAATGCAATGTCAATCGCCCGTTGATCCGTATGAATTAAATCCTTCGCCGCTTGGGTCATTCGACGTTCCCGTATATAATCAACAACTGACTTCTTAATCACTTTTTTGAACATACGGTGAAAGTGAAACCTAGAATAACCAGCGTGTTTCGCTAGAGTTTGAAGCGGTAAATCATCTTTCAGATGCTGTTCAATATAATTCAATGTTTCTTGAATCGTTTTCTCATGTTCTTGATAGGACAACCGAGCACCTCCTTGCCTTACGAAATTAGTATAGCGGAAATGCTTTTTAGGAAACTTGACTTTTTGTGCTGTGTTGTAATTATAGAATGTACCTTTTAGTCCTAGGTTCAGGACTGGGTATCCGTGTACTGGGTGGAGTTTCTGAAGAAAATCTAGAAATCGTCCGGGAATAAGATTTAATTCTACTCGAAGAAATTTCCATCTTAGGCTTTGAGTGAGACATCTGACAATATTTTGAGGTTCTCCCAGACATCCACAACAAAGGTGCCATGGATGACGCCAGAATATACGACTAAACAATTGGTATCGGTGCTATCACTTTGATTAATTACAGTTTCAGCAGAACTGCAAAAAATATTTAATTAGATAAATGTAGGTTGAGGGATATTGAAGGAAAATCAGATGTGAAGGGGATACAATGAATGAACAACTTAAAATTATTATTGATCTCATAATTAAAGCAGATAATACAATTGAAAAGAATATCATATTCGAAAAATTTTTTAATAAATCAGATCATATAAAAATATTCAAATATTAATGAAAGTTTTAAAAATAGGGAAATTAACGGTTATAAAATATTTCTCCTGACTATACAAAAATGTGGATTCTTGATAGTAATTATATTGGAGGGGATTACCGAAAATAAAAGTTGGTAAAGTTGTACATTTTGATTTGAATATTTTGACGTATTTAAACAGGTTATTAAATGATTATAGACAAAATATTCAGAAGAATGAATTTCTCGATTATCTAAATTTTTTTAAAAATAATCAATTCAATTATAATATTACTACTGCATTAATGGAACGCTCAATGTCCGATATAAGTGGTGTTGATAAGAATATTTGGAGGGTACTCTAAAAAAACTGTTGAGCCCATTTTAAATACAGTTTGGGATATTTACCATGTAAGATTAATAGAACAATCTTTTTTTATAGATAATAGTAATAAGGAAGAGATATTTTTATCATAATTTCAGTTCAAGAGATGATGCTTTTAATGAGTTATCTAAAATAAATCAAATAAAGGTTTTTGTAATTAATGATGGAAGACCGCTTGCAATTCGAGATATAGGTATAAAAGATATTTGTAACGACGAATTTTACAATGAGCTTTCATTCTTCATTTTTATTGCTATTTTTGGGCATTCTTCTCTGTTTTGATTTATTAGCCATATCGATCCTACAAATATAGACATCCCAAACATCTTTAAAATAAAACTTGTCAAAAATGTATATCCTTCGATTTCAATACCTAGCATAATTGTGGCTATTATGATTCCTATAAAACCAGCTAAGAAATATAAAATCAAAAATACACCTCCTCTAAAAACATCCTACTAAAACATTGAAAAGAACCCCTAACCAGGAGTTCCTTTCTCTATTCAATATTTTCTTAATGGGATATTTCCAATAAAGTTTTTTAGTGAAATTTTATAATGTTGTTCAATGTCACGTCCAAGGTTTTCATGTAATACCTTCATTTGTTCAATTATATAATTAAGATCGAATACATTATATAACTGTTGAGTTTCCCAAATAGTGGTGAGTCGAGCCTTATTATCAAATGGTATTACTGAAATAATGGGGTCGTCTTCCTCATACTCCATTGTGTAATATCTATACTCTGTAACTTTGTTTTTTTTCTTTATCTTTTTAATCCAGTCGTGCAAAGATGCATAAAATTCTAATAAGGCGATATTTTCTTCAAAATATACTTCGCCATTTATAACTATTTTAAACTCTCCCTCTACTCTTAGAGCTGTTGATGGATCTTTCTTCATGTTCTTTGGAATATCTTTCTCATCAGATGTGAACATATAATCAAATTCTACTTGATTGGATAAGCTGTCCATATTTTACCATCCCAACCTATAACTATTTTTATTTTTGTCTCACCTTTTGTTCCGATTTTCTTTTTCAGATTTGCAGTGATGACAAAGGATAGTTTTTTATTATTGTTTATAGTAAACGAAACATTTTTAGATTGTAAAGCTTCTTTTATCCATTTATTTACTGTGCTCTTGCTTTTGGTATCAAATTTTCTGTATCTACCTTTTGCATTACTAAGATGTTTGTTGCTAACAGAAAACTTAGAAACTTTTTTTATACCTTGTTTAATTACCTGTTTTTTAAAAGTTTTTATTATTAGCTTCTTTCCGTATTTTTTAATAGCATATTGAATACCAAACCTAGAAACAATTCCAACTATTATTGCTGGAACAATTGATGACTGAGCTTCTATGGTGCTAACTTTATACTCTTTTCCTGTTTCATCATCCACAAAGGTTGCTGTAAAATCATTTCCTTCAATCTCTTCAATTAACACGTTGAATTTGTTAGTTTCTTTTTCCCCATTTTCTAACTCTGTAATACCATCAACTGTGATTTCACCTGTCTCATGATTAATTTTCATGTCAGTTTGGACATTCATACTCTCAGCTTCAAGCTGAGTAGATATATTAACTTCATCTAGGCTTTCCTTAACTTCCATTAACATATCTTGTTCTAGCTCTATCCCCAATTCTTTTTCAACATTCACTTCATATTCTTTACTAGCATTCTCTTCTATTCTTAAAGCATCAGAATTAATTTCGCCTGATTTTGCACTTGCAAATTCAGGAACAACTCCACACAAAAACAATGTTAACACAAGAATTTTTATTAAAACCTTTTTCAATCTAATTCTCTCCCTTGTTACAAATAATCATCCCATTGCCATACTCTCTGTCATAACCTAGCTTTCCAAGATCAACTGTATTTTTCTTGAGTGTTTGATGAACATTCTCTTTAGATTTGTATTTTTTAGAATACAAACAGCCTATAGCACCTGTTGCAAACGCAGTTGCAAAGGATGTACCTTTTACCTTTGTATATCCTCCGTGTATATCAGTTGTTTTAATATTTACTCCAGGCGCAGAAAAGTCAATTTTTCCTTTTGCTGAAATTGGATCAATTTTTAGTTTTTCGTTAAGTGAGGATATCGATAAGACGCCTTCATATTTTGCAGGGTATTCAACAGTTAGACCTAATGTATTTCCAGAAGCAGCTGTAATTGTTATATTGTTATCTAAAGCAATTTTTATAACATTTCGTAATTCATCGTAGTCTTTTCCAAATCCGAAACTTATATTAATTATGTCTACCTTTTGCTCAATACACCATTTAATCCCTTTGACAACATCTTCAACTTTTCCTTTGCCATTTTTATTTAGTACCTTGACATCATAAATAATGGGATTCTGTGAAATACCTTTTATTTCTTCACCAGTTGCAGCGATTATTCCGGCAATTGCTGTACCATGACCATAATCATCTTCGATAGATTTTTTTGGTTTAATAGCATTGTACTCATAAAAAGTTAAATCTTTAAACTCTTTATGTGACTTATTAATACCGCTATCAAGGATAGCAATTTTGACATAATTCTTATGATTATTAGGTTTTTCATGACCTATAACTTTATATCCCCATAGCAGGTCTTTTTCCTTCTCTGTCTTGTATGATTTACTATTATCCTCAGAAACATCGCCAGATAGTCCCCAACATAATACAATTGCAAGAATCACTAGGCACGAAACAAATAGTAATAAGGCTTTTGACTTTTTCATTCAAGCTTCCTTCTCACATGCAGTATTTAGAATTAATACAGAATATACCTCCCTTCCCTTTTTATGAAATACAAGAATATATTAACCTATATTTATTTTGATGTAAATGTTATTTAAGGTAATATATCCTTATATATTTAAAATTTCCCATGCGTGTACTACTGTAAATATGCCAGTTCTTCTTCTTGACTCGTTTACTTAATAATTATCTATGATTTTTTTGATTAAAAATGTTTTGCCACTGCCAACTATGACCTGATAACACAATGAGTTTATTCATTACTTGTTGTAACCTCACTCCAACTCCACATGTCCAACGTTCTCCAAAATTGAAAGCGAAACAAGTAAACGTAAAAATAATGTCACTAAAATAGATTTTGAAAATGAAAAATCTAAATTAATCAGTGAAATTGCAAATGGACAAAAGTTCTTTTTTTGGAATATGAATTATTCCAACTAAAACAGATTAAAGAATAGGCTATTTTTATTTGAATCTTGTACTTAGAAAAGAAAAGTAAGTGAAATAGTGTAATTACTTAAGTGTGGATCTGCATTTTGTTCAAAAATTTTTACTATTACTGATACTATAATTATAGAAAGGGTGTTGAATATTGCTGGAATTGTAAGTAAATTAGAAGGGTTACCATGCAAAGAAACTCTAGTCATAAACTTGACTAGAGGTTTCTTACTGGGTAATTGTGCAATTTTAATTCATTCACTTTAACGCTTCTGTTTAAAAATCATTCAGTTTATTTGAAATCCCTCTTCAAAATCGAATACATAAACACATCATCAAACCCATTCTGACCAAGATCATACTCCCTTAATAAACCCTCTCGAACAAAATCAACATTCTCCAATAATTGAACAGAGGACGTATTTGCTGGATCAATAATCGCTTCAATCCGATTCAGATACATTTCCTGAAACCCATATCGTAACACCGCAGCAATTGCTTCGCTCATGATGCCTTTTCTCCAATGATCGTGGTGTAATTCATAGCCGATTTCCGTGCGGCAGTGCTGTTTTTCTAGGTTGAGAAAGCCGCAGCTGCCGATGATCGCAGGATCATCTTTTAGAGAAATGCCCCAGCGGATGCCTGATTGTTCTTTGAAGATGTCGTGATACCACTTGATTTCTCCTTTTGTGTCTTCAATCGTTTCATGAGCATCAATGCCCATGTAGCGGCACACGGTTTCATTGGATAAGTAGATGTGCATATCCTCAGCGTCTTCGATTGTTGCTTGTTTTAAGATTAGTCTTTCGGTATGTATGGTTGGAAATGATTGCGGGAATATCAGTTTATGTCTATACATATTTTTCTCCTCGTGCAATTTTATTTAAATTATACCTGTACTGGTCGATTTTGTGTAATGCTTTGGTATAATATGTGAGAATGTGATTGCGGGGATAATTCACAAACAGAATTCGATTAAAAGCAAAAGAGGATAATTGAAATGGGTATTTTTCTAATTATGATCGTCATCGTGATGATCATCGTATCTTTAGCGATCTATTTGTTTAAAAAGGGAATCATCCATTCTAAAGTGTTAGTGATTGTAGGTTCTGTTTTAGGAGGAACCGCACTATTTGTTTGGGTGGCTATGTTTTTTAATTTTCACTCTGTATCTTTAACAAATGAATCGCTAGGTCATTTTAAGATTGGTGAAAAATTTGAGAGAGATCATACTTTTGTGGAGAATACTCAATTCTCCCATCCTAAACAGAGGGTCTATATGGAAAAAGAAAATCAAGATTTTGTAGTATCAGTTGATCAACATCATCGAGTTACATCTATTTACAATCAGTCAAAACAGAAAAAACTCAAAACATCTAAGGGAATCACTATTGGAGACGATTATTCATCTGTGCTACAAACATATGGAGATCAATTCAAGAAGCTCTGGTTTGTCGAAGGGTATAGCAAAGGTATACAATATCAAGATCAATCAAACGGTATCATTCTGGAGTTCTTTTTCAATGACAATAAACTAGCACTCATTGAACTTCGTAGTAAGCGGAAATAAAAAAGTAGAAAGTAAAAACAAGCATTTCAATTGAAATGCTTGTTTTTATGTTTCTTTTCCATAACATGTCTTACAATAAAAAACCCCTTCATTCCTGAGCCAAGCCTTTACCTCTGTCATTCCTTTTCTCTTTGGATAGGTCAGCTTGACGTACACTTCTTCGTTTCCTTCTATCTTTTTCTGACAGCTAGCACACGTGGGTTCTTCAAATAGAAACAATCGACTTACTCCTTTTTGTACATATTTCTTCCATTATATCAAATGTTCGACATGTTCTTTGCGGCTCGTTCTTCACTTTCTCTATTTTTATCCGACATATGCTAAGTAAAAGAAATTTCCATTTGTTGAAACCGTTTGAAAGAAAGCTTGCTCTAACAGGTGTAGGAGGTGTGAGTGTGATGAAGCAAGTGCGTCTAATTAAAAAAGCACAAAAAGGGAATGTCCCGGCATTTGAGAAATTAATGCTGATGTATCAAGAGCGTTTATATAAAACAGCTTTTCTCTACACAAGAAATAAAGAGGATTCGTTAGATGCTGTTCAAGAGACGGTATTTAAAGCGTTTAAGCATCTATCTGGTTTGAAAGAACCGGCTTATTTTTCTAGCTGGCTGACGAGAATTTTGATTCATACAATTTTTGCGATGAAGAAAAAACAGCAAGATGTTGTTCCGTTTGAACAGCAACACGAAAGCGTGGAGCGTCATGATTTTTTGGAAGACAAGCTCGATTTAAAAAATGCACTTGAAGTGTTAGATGAGCAATACCAGGTGGTCATTCAGTTGTTTTATTTTCAAGATTATTCAATTTCGATGATTTCTGAGCAGATGGGTGTGCCTGAAGGAACGGTTAAAACTCATTTGTATCGAGCAAGAAAGTTATTAAAGCAAACATTGGAGAAGGAGGAGAGTGTCGATGAAACGAAAAGAAATGAAAAAGCTTTATGATGAGATTGATGTACCAATGGTTGAAGTAACCTCTGCGATTCGCCAAGCAATAGGAGATGTAAAAGCGGAACAGAAAAGACATTGGTTCAAATGGAACTGGAGAACGCCAATATACTCTGTCATTGTTCTCATCGTCCTCATCGTCCTTTATTTTTCTTCAGGTTTTCTTTTTCCTTCTCTTAATACAGCAATGGCACGTGTACCGATTATTGGGCAGTTTTATATGATGTTTCACGATAAAGTAGGAATGTCTCTTTTTCAGAGTGATTTGGTGAAGCATGTCAATGAAGGGGCTGAATCAAGAGGGGTGACTGTGAAAGTAAACAGCGTGTACTATGATGCCGGGCGGCTTGTTTATACGTTTACGGTGGAGAATCTCCATACAAAAGAAGATTCTGTATCGTTCAGAGTGAATGCAGAAAAAATCGATGGAAACTTCCAACTTAATTATGATAAAACAGAGTTGAAAAAATTAAAAGATGGCCGCTATGTTGGGCAGACGGAAGTCTATACAAATGGACAAACGATCAAACAAGGTCAGCAAGTGCCACTCGTCATTTCAAAAATTGGAGATATTGTAGGGAATTGGCGTTTTGAATTACCTGTAGTGAAGCAAAAAACCACTTTATTAGCGGGACAAAAAGACGTGTCTATTTTAAATGGACGTTATCAAATAAGAAACGTAAAGGTAGAAAATGGAGTGAAAGGCTCTGCTATTCAATATGCCATTGATTACAATGGTTTTGCCAAAGATGATAGAGTTAGTATTGATAGAATGAAGGATAATTTAGGGAATGAGTATGAGCTTGAGATTGGAACCGTTTTAAGAAAAAAACAACTGACTTCTGACAAAACTAGAAAAGATCATTTGACAATTTTGAATCAGCCGATCAATCCAAAGGCGACTGAATTGACATTTTACACAGATGTGAGCTACGAACGAGAATACAGCCACATCATTCCTCTCAAGACAAAGCTGCCTGTTCAGTTCAAAACAAAACACCATGGCATCGGAATCAAAATCATTAAGATAGAGCAAAAAGACCGTTCTGTGATTGTTGATTATCAATTTACTGGAGTAGATCAAAAAGAATTAGATCAGGATGTGATGGAGAATATAGGTGAATTCATTGGATTAGGCGATGTTGAAAAGATGAAATCATGGCCCGATCCACAAGCAGACTATGAAAGCGGATATTACTTGAAGGGGAACCATGCGAAGATGACGAATTTAAAGACAGCTTCCATGCAATCCACCTTTGAATTTGATGATAAGAATTTAGAAACTTTATCATTAAAGCATTTTTCTTTTAAAGAATATGGGCTTTACCTTGATTTGTCAGAACTGAATATGTTGGCACCACAGAAAGCAATAAAGGTAACCATTCCAGTCAAAAAAGAAACTTCAAAAGCTAGTCAATAAATAAGAGAGCGAACATGGTTATACATGTTCGCTTTTTGTCTGCTGTTCCGCCAGTCGATTACGGTTGAACGAATACCTAATCAACATCAACGCCACAAAACTAGCTAACCCGCCTATCCAACTTAAATTAGTCACATTTGTATACTGTATAATCACGCCGCCCATTGACGATCCAAGCATCATGCCGATGTTCATAATCGCTGTATTAAAGCTCAGCACGGTTTCTGATGCTTGGGGTTTAAGGGAGATCAGATAAAATTGCTTCGCTGGTGTTGTTGTCCATGTGGCGATGCCCCAAATGGCGAGTGTGATCAAGACGCTAATTGTAGAGAATTGCGTAAAGAATAAGGCAAAGAGAGCGAACATCTGGATCATGATGCTGATCGAGATGGTTCGGTTTGGTCCCCATTGATCAACGGCGAAGCCGCCAAAGCGTGAGCCGATAAAAGCAGAAATGCCTAAGACGAGCAAGGCCATGCTTGTCATTTCAAGTGAAAAGCCGGCGGTCTGTCGCAATAAAGGAGAGATATAAGCAAAGACCATCGTGTAGCCTAAGATCCAAAGGGCGGTCGTTGCTAAGCCGCTGATCACTCTGCGGTCTTGAAGAATGTGTAATTGCTGCTTTAAAGGTAGATGTGAATGTCCCTCTATGCGTGGCAGCAATTGATAAAGAAGCAAGAAGAGACAAGCAGTACCTAGTGCAATGATGAGAAAAATATAGTGCCAATCCACATGACCTGATAGAAATGTCCCAATAGGCACACCAAGTACGAGTGAAACGGTGAATCCAGTGATGACAGTTGCCATTGCACTTCCCTTTTTTTCTGGCGGGGCGATCTGCGCTGCATAATTCGTGGCGACGACAATATATAAACCGCCGCTCATGGCCATGATGACACGAGAGAGCAGGAGCAGCACAAAATGATGGCTGAAAAAGGCGAGCATATTGCCTAAAATAAACACAAAAATAGCTGATAACAAAACCTTTTTTCGGTTCAGTTTCGATGTTGCCATGACTAAAAAGAGAGCGCCTACTGCATAAAAAAGAGAATAGACGGTGATGAGCTGACCGGCAGCAGGAATGGAGATGTGTAAATCAACAGCAATGATATCTAGAATGCCAGACACGACGAATTCTGACGTGCCTGTGACAAATGAACCGACAGCTAAAAGAATAATCAATAGCTGATGAGATGTGTTTTTCATTTTTGAACCCTTCCTTCATGTTGATACGTTGTCTTTAGTTTAAATTCCGTGCTAACATAAGTAAAATTGATGTTTTTCATGAAGGAGATGAGTAAATACTCATGAGCTTTGTTCGCTTTGATATTATCGCAAAAGTTGTGGAGCTTGGCAGTTTTACAGCAGCAGCTGAAGCATTAAATATGACGCAGTCAGCTGTGAGTCATGCAGTGGCGAATTTAGAGTCAGAGTGGGGTGTGTCTTTATTCATTCGTGACCGAAAAAAGGGCATTATGCTAACGGACATTGGTCAAACGCTTCTCCCGCATATTAGAGAAGTGTTAAATAGAGTGGAGAAAATCCAGCAAGAAATTGCGTTAACGAAAAATATTGAAACAGGTATGATTCGTATCGGCACATTTGCCAGTGCCTCTGCTTGTTTATTGCCTAAACTGCTTGTGAGCTATCAGAAAAAACATCCGAAAATCGAATTTAAATTCTATGAGGGAACGTATGAAGAAATATTGGAGTGGCTGGATTCTGGCATCATTGATGTTGGATTCGTTGTAAAAGGTCATGCGGATGAAGCCTTTGATTTAATGCCGCTTATGAAAGATGAGATGGTCGTCGCCTATCACCCAAATCATCGATATGAACAGCAGCCCATTGTGGATATAACAGATTTGGCGGGTGAACCATTTATTATGCCGACTGGCATGTATCAATCACATGTAGAGGATATTTTTTCAGAGGCGCAAATGAAGCCGGCTGTTTTATTTGAAGTTCATGATTGTACGACCATTGCCCGTATGGTCGGGGAAGGACTTGGTGTCACGATAGGTCCGGAGTTGTTTTTAAAAACGCAGCAGCTTGTGCATATTCGCCAGCTGAATGTCTCTCATCATCGTGAGGTTGCGCTCGCCTGTCCGTCGCTCTCTCAAGCTTCGCCGGCAGTGAAAGAGTTTTTCCATGTAGCCGAAGCGGTTTTTGCAAAAGAGAAGGATTTGGGGAAGGGTGTATAAAGAACTAGCTGTGAATTTCCAAATTCGTGTAATAAGACGAATGAAGCGGACATTTCTTTGAAAAATGTTCGCTTTTCGTATTGTGTTTTAAAAATGAAGTTGGTACAATAGACACAGAAATCAAATAGATAGAAGTCGTATAATCGCGGGGATATGGCCCGCAAGTTTCTACCAAGCTACCGTAAATGGCTTGACTACGTCAATTCACACTCGTTTGATATAAATCATGCATTGTTCTTGTTTTATGTCACAGTCTGAATTCACATATGTAGTCAAGCGTCCCAAAATTGTTGGGGCGTTTTTTATTTGACTAGTGAATGGGGCAGGCTAAAGCAAAAGGACATGAAGGGAGTCAGTTGGCTTGAAACAGTTTTTTCAGTTTGATGAATTAGGTACGAATTACCGCAGAGAGATCATCGGTGGTTTAACCACATTTTTGTCGATGGCTTACATTCTGTTTGTTAATCCGATCACACTTGCATTAGTGTCTGTGCCGGATTTTCCAGATAAATTACGAATTGATCAGGGGGCAGTCTTTACAGCGACGGCGTTAGCTTCTGCTGCAGGGTGTATCCTGATGGGATTGATCGCCAGGTATCCGATTGCGATTGCACCCGGTATGGGTCTGAATGCGTTCTTCGCCTTTTCGGTTGTGCTTGGCATGGGCATTAAATGGGAAGCTGCACTTTCAGGTGTGTTCGTTTCAGGATTGATTTTCGTTGCTCTTTCTTTAACAGGTTTCCGTGAAAAAATCATCAATGCCATTCCGGCTGAGCTGAAGCTGGCAGTTGGTGCAGGTATTGGTTTGTTCATTACGTTTGTCGGCCTTCAAGGCTCTGGGATTATCGCCAATAATGATAATACGCTCGTTTCGCTTGGAAATATTCATAGTGGTCCTGTTCTGTTAACGGTATTTGGTATCGTTGTGACGGTCATTTTAATGGTACTTCGAGTGAATGCAGGTGTCTTCATTGGGATGCTTGTGACAGCTATTGCCGGGATGATTTTTGGTCTTGTGCCAGTACCATCTCAAATTGTGGGAAGTATTCCAAGCTTGTCTCCAACCTTTGGTCAAGCCTTGATTCACTTGCCAGAAATTTTCTCCATTCAAATGCTTGTCGTGATTTTAACGTTCCTATTCGTTGGGTTCTTTGATACAGCTGGTACACTTGTGGCTGTGGCAACACAGGCTGGTTTAATGAAAAATAATGAGCTGCCTCGTGCAGGAAGAGCGCTTCTGGCGGATTCTTCTTCTATTGTTGTAGGTTCTATTCTTGGTACATCTACAACGACATCTTATGTTGAATCTAGCTCAGGTGTTGCTGCTGGTGCGCGTTCTGGTTTTGCAGCTGTCGTCACAGGCATTTTCTTCTTGCTTGCGATGTTCTTCTCACCACTTTTATCCATCGTTACATCGAATGTGACAGCACCTGCTTTAATCATTGTCGGTGCGCTGATGGTTGCTCCGCTGGCGAAGATTGCATGGGATCGTTTTGAAATTGCGGTACCAGCTTTCTTAACGATGATTATGATGCCACTGACTTACAGTATTGCAACAGGGATTGCGGTTGGCTTTATTTTCTACCCGATTACGATGATCTTTAAAGGGAAAGCCAAAGAAGTGCATCCAATTATGTACGGATTGTTTGTCATCTTTATTCTATATTTTGCTTTCTTAAATCATTAATTGAACATCTGAAACAGCAGCTCATGGGAGCTGCTGTTTTTTTGTTAAAAAAATCAAAACATAGTTGACTTATAGGAATTATGTGTTTATGATAAAAAGACATAATTCGCTGATTGGATCACCAAAGGCGCTTTGATTTCCTTTTTAATAGAAGGTTTCAGGGTGCCTTTTTTTCTTGCAGACATTCAAAAGGGGAGGAGATGTCTTTTGTCACGCTGGCTTCGACAGGTGATTGAACGAAAAAAGCAGGTGCTGATTCAAAAGCTCCTTTTATGGGGGCATGAAGAAGGGCAGGAAGCACTCATGCATTACACGATTCATGAGCTGGAAAATGAGGTTCTCTATTTAAAAGAGCGAAAACAAAAATAGGGGGATGAGCGATGGATGAACAAAAGCTGAATTATATTTTATCTGCCTTAAAAGGGATCGACTATGGATCAGTGGTCATCACCATTCATAATGGACATATTACACAGGTTGATACGACCAAGAAGACTCGGTTCCCCGCTCATCAGGAGAATCTCCGGGTTCAGCAAGGAAAGCGGAGTCAATATCGTTGATCATGAATTTCAACATTGATAAAAAGCTGATGGAGGCCGTCAGCTTTTTTGTTTTGTCTTATTTTCTCTCCATTTTAAAACCTCTGCTGCCTTTTATCCGTCTATTCGTATGAACGTCAAGGAATCTTGACTGAATAGAGAGACTCCGCTACTTTAAGAGGAGTCATCCGAACAGTTCATGCACTTTTAGCACTGTAAGGATTGGATAGGAGTTGATATGAGATGTTAGAGAAAGATCAAGATCAGGGGACATCTGAAAAGAAAAACGAAGAGTCATCAATAGATCAAGAAACAAGGCAATCCCGCCTCAGCCGCAGCGCTGCAAAACGAGGAAGAACCTCAAAAACAGCGGATGATGAGCGCTCAGCTATCCAGCGTATACTGCAAGGTGTAGGAGGCGCGTTTAAGCGGTATGGTTCATATGGACTGGCGATGTTAAAATCACCGAGCCGGGCCATTAATCAAGCGGAAACATTGCGTATGAAGTACGCCTGGATCTCGATTGTGTTATTCAGCGTGTTTTTTGCTTTAGGCAACTATGTTCAATTAAAGGCGTCAAAGACCCGTTTATTAGGCTTTGGCATTCATTATTCTTTTGGCGACGCCTTTTTGAGAGTGGCAGTCTTTACACTCATTGTGTTGACATTGATGATGCTTACCGTCTGGCTGCTCGGAAAGTACATGCTAAAAGGCAACATATCACTGAAAGAAGTGATCATGAAGTTTGGTGCTGCGCTTGTGCCGGTGTTGGTTTTATCCATCCTTTGGCTTGTATTTGCCATGCTGAATATTCCATATGTGACCGTCATAATATCTGTGATGATGTTTGTCGGCCTCCAGTTGATTGCGATCGTGCTCTTTCGCTCGATTCAATCGGAGCATGATGCCGAACATGGAGATTTGATGTATGCGGGCTGGGCCTTTTTATTGGTTGAGCTTGTTATCATCGCGCTGCTCTGGGGCATAGTCGGGGAGTATTTGATTCCATCACTTGTTCCTGTTCGATTTGGATAAAACACACTGAAAACCTCCTTTTTTGAAAAAGGAGGTTTTCATGTTGAGAAGAGAAAAAAACGGGTAAACTCTTGGTAACAAACACCATCCTTGTTGTCGAAAGATATATGTGTTTTGATCGCGTAAATTTGATTGTATCAAGGTATGTTCTCTAGTAGAATATGGGGTGCTTTATTTGATTTTTTAGTGCAGGGGGTTCGAATCGTGCTTCAACAACTTTTATCCAATGCGTTCACCATGGTTTTAATCATTTTAGTGATTAATATTGTTTATGTTTCTTTTTCCACCATGCGTTTGATTTTAACGATGAAAGGCAGACGGTACGCAGCTGCTTTTGCGGGTACGATCGAAATGCTCATTTATGTCATTGGGTTAAGTATCGTTTTAGATAACTTAGATCAAATACAAAATGTCATTGCGTATGCGCTAGGTTATGGGATGGGGATCATTGTCGGGATGAAAATTGAAGAGAAGCTGGCACTTGGCTACACAACTGTTAACGTGATCACAAAAGAATTGGATGTCGATCTCCCAAGACAATTGAGAGAAAAAGGATATGGTGTCACCAGCTGGGTAGCAGGCGGTCTTGAAGGAGACCGGACAGCATTGCAAATTTTAACTCCGAGAAAATATGAACTGCAATTATATGAAACGATTAAGACGCTGGATTCAAAGGCGTTTATCATTTCATATGAGCCCAAATCGATTCACGGCGGCTTCTGGGTGAAGGCTGTGAAGAAAAGGAGAATTAAAGAATGACCGCAAAACCAAAGAAGAAAAAATTCTATGTGGAAGACAACATGACGATTGATCAAGTGTTGTCCCAGATGGCAGCGGAAGGCTACTCGCCTGTCCGTCGAATGGAGGAACCGATTTTTCAAGAAAAGAAGGAAAATGGGTCGATTCAGATCATTCCGATTGGGAAAAAAATCGTATTTGAAGGAAAAATAGTCTAAATCCGAACATTAAAACGACGACTTCATAGATTGTTCGATAAATCCGTTGACATCATGAACATCCGTTGTTAAGATAAACATGAAATCAAAACACGAGCCTCATATAATCTTGGGAATATGGCCCATAAGTTTCTACCCAGTTACCGTAAATGACTGGACTATGCAGGATAGTGAACAAAACTGACATGGCGTTTCAAAAGCGAACAGCGCTTACCATGGCCCGGTTTGTGTTGCTTCCTAACATTGCAATACAGACCGGGCCTTTTTGTTCGGCGTTTGACAAGCTGCTTAGGTTTGGGAAGCGTGTCAAACGATACAAAATCGAATATCAGCTTAAAGGTGGGGACAAAATGAAGCCGCTTGTAGGTGTCATCATGGGAAGTACATCTGATTGGGAAACAATGAAAAATGCGTGCGACATCTTAGAGGAATTAAACATTCCGTATGAAAAACAGGTAGTATCCGCACACCGGACACCTGACTTGATGTTTGAATATGCGACTGAAGCAAGAGGTAAAGGACTAAAGGTCATCATTGCCGGTGCTGGAGGCGCAGCACATTTACCGGGGATGGTCGCAGCAAAAACGACACTGCCGGTCATTGGTGTGCCTGTACAATCAAAGGCACTAAACGGGCTGGATTCCTTATTATCCATTGTTCAAATGCCAGGCGGTGTACCAGTTGCTACAGTAGCCATTGGCAAAGCCGGTGCAACAAATGCAGGCCTTCTTGCCGCACAAATGATTTCAGCATTTGATGAAAAGGTCGCAGCTCGCCTTGAAGAAAGAAGAGAACAGACAAAACAGACTGTACTAGAAAGCAGTGATCAGCTTGGCTAAGCAGACCATTTTTCCAAACGCAACCATCGGGATCATTGGCGGCGGACAGCTTGGCAGATACATGGCTGTCAGCGCAAAGCAAATGGGGTACCGGGCAGCAGTTCTAGACCCAGTTGCACAATCTCCTTGCGGACAGGTTGCCGATAAAGAAATCACAGCCGCATATAGTGACCTTGAAGCGATTCGAAAGCTGGCAGACATCAGCGATGTGGTGACTTATGAGTTTGAAAATATTGATTATGATGCACTCAATCAGCTGAAGGAAGAAGCCTATTTACCACAAGGAAGCGACCTTCTCCTTTTAACTCAAAATCGTGAGACCGAGAAAAAAGGAATTGTAGACGCAGGCTGTGAAGTAGCGCCTTACCGCATCATTCATGATGAAAAAGAGCTGGAAGACGCAGTGGACGTGCTTGGTTTGCCAGCCGTGCTGAAAACATGCAGAGGCGGCTACGACGGAAAAGGACAGTACGTCATTAAAGAAAAAGAACAGCTTCAGGAAGCAGCTGCACTGCTCACACATGGAACTTGTATTTTAGAAAGCTGGGTTCCATTTCAAATGGAGCTCTCGGTGATCGTCACTCGTTCTGTTCATGGAGAGATTGCAGTATTCCCAGTCGCTGAGAACATTCATAAGCATAATATTTTGTTCCAAAGCATTGTGCCTGCAAGGGTAGAGAACCGCATTCAGGAGAAGGCGAAAGAATTGGCAACAACACTAGCTGAAAAGCTGGGGCTGGTTGGTACTCTTGCTGTAGAACTGTTCCTGACAAATGACGGAAAGCTGCTCGTCAATGAACTGGCACCGCGCCCGCATAATTCTGGTCATTATACACTCGATTTATGTGAGACAAGTCAGTTTGAACAGCACGTCCGCGCTATATGTGGTTTGCCGCTTGGCGGTACAGCCCTTTTATCAGAGGGAATGATGGTGAATTTATTAGGCGATGAAGTGGACATTCCAAAAGAGCATCCTGAGCTTCTCAAAGAAGCGAAGCTTTATCTATATGGAAAGCATGAAGTAAAAGCCGGCCGCAAAATGGGGCATATGACGTTTATGAAACAGCTCGATGATGAGTGGATGACAAACATCACAAAGATATGGACTGAAAGAGATGGAGGAAACGGGAAATGATCGAACGTTACGCACGACCAGAAATGTCAGCAATCTGGACAGAGGAAAACAAATTTAATGCATGGCTTGAAGTAGAAATTCTCGCTTGTGAAGCTTGGGCAGAGCTTGGCGTCATTCCGAAAGAAGACGTTGTGACAATGCGCAAAAATGCAAGCTTTGATATTGGACGTATTTTAGAGATTGAACAAGACACGCGCCACGACGTGGTTGCCTTTACGCGTGCTGTCTCTGAATCTCTAGGAGAAGAAAGAAAGTGGGTTCATTACGGATTAACATCGACAGACGTAGTGGATACGGCGCTTTCATATCTATTAAAACAGGCGAACGATATCTTGCTCAAGGACATTGAGAGATTTGTTGACATACTAAAAGAAAAAGCAAAAGAGCACAAATATACCGTCATGATGGGCCGTACACACGGTGTACACGCTGAACCGACAACATTTGGCCTGAAGCTTGCTCTTTGGTACGAGGAAATGAAGCGTAACTTAGAACGTTTTAAACAAGCAAAAGCTGGCATTGAATATGGCAAAATCTCTGGAGCTGTTGGCACATATGCGAACATCGACCCGTTTGTTGAGCAATATGTATGTGAGAAACTTGGCATCAAAGCTGCACCAATTTCAACCCAAACCTTGCAGCGTGACCGCCATGCAGATTACATGGCTACTCTTGCTTTAGTCGCAACGAGCATTGAGAAATTTGCTGTTGAAATTCGTGGTCTTCAAAAGAGTGAAACACGTGAAGTAGAAGAGTTCTTTGCAAAAGGACAAAAAGGATCATCAGCGATGCCGCATAAGCGTAACCCAATCGGCTCTGAAAATATGACGGGAATTGCCCGCGTGATCCGTGGATATATGCTGACAGCTTACGAAAATGTACCGCTTTGGCATGAGCGTGATATTTCTCATTCATCTGCTGAGCGCATCATTTTACCAGATGCAACGATTGCACTGAACTACATGCTCAACCGTTTCTCAAACATCGTGAAAAACTTAACGGTTTTCCCTGAAAATATGAAACGCAACATGGACCGCACACTTGGCTTAATTTACTCACAGCGCGTTCTTCTTGCATTAATCGATACAGGCATGGCACGTGAAGAGGCATATGACACGGTTCAGCCAAAGGCAATGGAAGCGTGGGAGAAGCAAGTACCGTTCCGTTCATTAGTAGAAGCAGAAGAAAAAATCACGTCACGCTTAACACCGGAACAAATCGCTGACTGCTTCGATTACAACTATCATTTGAAAAATGTCGATATGATTTTCGAACGTCTAGGTCTTGCGTAAGAAATGGGCCGCCTGCTTGCCAGGCGCCCAATCCTGAAAATTGCCAACATTCAAATTAGGAGGCCAACCTGAATGACTGTGAAACAAGAA
Organism: Bacillus sp. FSL M7-0003; assembly: GCF_038628485.1. Taxonomy (NCBI): domain Bacteria; kingdom Bacillati; phylum Bacillota; class Bacilli; order Caryophanales; family Bacillaceae; genus Bacillus; species Bacillus sp. FSL M7-0003. The sequence goes on from NZ_CP152024.1 coordinate 661,375, forward strand.
CTTCTCTACGAAGGCAAAGCGAAAAGAATCTATCAGACCGATGACGAGCATATTTTATATGTCGAATATAAAGACTCAGCTACAGCATTTAACGGCGAAAAGAAAGCCGAAATCGAAGGCAAAGGCAGACTGAACAACGAAATTTCGAGCTTAATCTTTCAAATGCTGCATGAGAAAGGAATCAACAATCACTTTGTGAAACGCCTTACTGAAACAGAGCAGCTCATTCAAAAGGTACAGATTGTTCCGCTTGAAGTGGTTGTACGAAATGTAGTGGCAGGCAGCATGTCAAAACGCCTTGGCATTCCAGAGGGAACGAAACTGGACACACCTTTGATTGAGTTTTACTACAAAGATGATGCGCTCGGCGATCCGCTCATTACAGAAGATCATATTCGCATTTTACATGCAGCGACACCTGAGCAGGTCGAGGAAATGAAACAGATCACAAGACAAGTGAATGAAGAGTTAAAGCAAATCTTCTCAGACTGTCATGTGAATTTAATTGATTTCAAGCTTGAATTCGGAATAGATCACGAGAATCGTATTTTGCTAGCTGATGAGATTTCACCTGATACGTGCAGGCTTTGGGACAAAGATACAAACGAAAAGCTTGATAAAGATGTGTTCAGACGAAACCTAGGCGGCTTAACGAATGCATACGAAGAAATTTTCAAAAGACTTGGAGGCCATAAACATGTATAAAGTGAAAATTTTTGTCAGCTTAAAAGAGAGCGTTCTTGATCCTCAAGGAAGTGCCGTGCAGCATGCTTTGCACAGCATGTCTTATCAGGAAGTAAAGGATGTCCGTATCGGGAAATACATGGAGCTTGTCATTGAAAAATCAGATCGTGATTTAGACACAGTCGTCAAAGAAATGTGCGAAAAATTACTTGCCAACACGGTGATTGAAGATTACCGCTATGAGGTGGAGGAGGTTGTCGCACAGTGAAGTTTGCAGTGATCGTCTTGCCTGGCTCTAACTGTGATATCGATATGTACCATGCGATTCAAGATGAGTTAGGTGAACAAGTTGAATATGTATGGCACGACGAAACGAGTCTTGACGGATTTGACGGTGTACTCGTACCAGGCGGTTTCTCTTATGGGGATTACTTAAGATGTGGTGCGATCGCCCGCTTCTCAAACATCATGCCGGCGGTGAAAAAAGCAGCTGAGGAAGGAAAACCTGTTCTTGGTGTTTGTAACGGGTTCCAAATTCTTCAGGAGCTAGGTATTCTTCCGGGTGCGATGAGACGAAATAAAGACTTGAAATTTATCTGTCGTCCAGTTGAACTCATTGTAGAAAACAACGAAACGCAATTTACAAGCGGTTATCAAAAAGGCGAATCCATTACGATTCCTGTAGCGCACGGTGAAGGCAACTTCTACTGTGACGAAGACACTTTAGCGAAGCTCATTGAACGCGGCCAAATCGCTTTCACTTACGGAGACGATATTAACGGTAGTGTGAATCGTATTGCAGGTGTAACGAATGAAGAGGGCAATGTACTCGGCATGATGCCGCACCCTGAGCGCGCGGTTGATTCATTACTAGGCAGCGCAGACGGACTTAAATTGTTTCAATCTATCGTGAAAAATTGGAGGGACACTCATGTCACTACTGCTTGAACCAAGTCACAAGCAAATTAAAGAAGAGAAATTGTATCAGCAAATGGGATTGAGTGATGAAGAATTCGCTTTAATCGAATCCATTATTGGCAGGCTGCCAAACTACACAGAAACGGGCATTTTTTCTGTCATGTGGTCAGAGCATTGCAGTTATAAAAACTCAAAGCCTGTTTTAAGCAAATTCCCGACAAAAGGAGAGCACGTCCTTCAAGGTCCTGGGGAAGGCGCTGGAATCGTTGATATTGGAGACAACCAAGCGGTTGTATTTAAAATCGAATCACATAACCATCCATCTGCGATTGAACCGTATCAAGGAGCGGCGACAGGTGTCGGCGGAATTATCCGTGATGTATTCTCCATGGGTGCGCGTCCAATTGCTGTATTAAACTCTCTTCGTTTTGGTGAACTGACTTCACCGCGCGTGAAGTACTTGTTTGAAGAAGTAGTGGCAGGGATCGCAGGCTATGGAAACTGTATCGGAATTCCAACAGTCGGCGGAGAAGTTCATTTCGATCAAAGCTATGAAGGCAACCCGCTCGTAAATGCGATGTGTGTTGGATTAATCAACCATGAAGACATCAAAAAAGGGCAGGCCAAAGGTGTCGGCAACACGGTCATGTACGTTGGTGCCAAAACGGGCCGTGACGGAATTCATGGTGCAACATTTGCGTCTGAGGAATTTTCTGATGAATCAGAAGAAAAACGCTCAGCAGTTCAAGTCGGCGATCCATTCATGGAAAAACTGCTACTTGAAGCGTGCCTCGAAGTCATCAAAAACGATGCACTCGTTGGAATTCAGGATATGGGAGCGGCTGGCTTAACAAGCTCAAGTGCGGAAATGGCGAGTAAAGCAGGTTCTGGTATCGAGATGAATCTAGATCTCATCCCGCAGCGTGAGACAGGCATGTCAGCATATGAAATGATGCTCTCTGAATCTCAAGAGAGAATGCTTTTGGTTATTGAAAAAGGCCGTGAACAAGAAATCATTGATATTTTTGAAAAATACGATCTTGAAGCAGTATCAGTCGGTCATGTGACAGACGATAAAATGCTTCGCTTACTTCACCAAGGTGAAGTGGTATGTGAGCTTCCTGTTGATGCACTTGCAGAAGAAGCGCCGGTTTATCACAAACCGTCAAGTGAGCCTGCATACTATCGTGAGTTTTTAGAAACAAAAGTTGAAGCACCTGCTATCACAGATGCAGCCGACACGTTAAAGCAGCTCCTTCAGCAGCCGACAATTGCAAGTAAAGAATGGGTTTATGACCAATATGACTACATGGTTCGGACAAATACAGTCGTTGCACCAGGCTCTGATGCGGGCGTTTTAAGAATCCGCGGAACGAAAAAAGCCCTTGCGATGACAACCGATTGTAACGCACGTTATCTGTACCTTGATCCAGAGGTCGGCGGGAAAATCGCAGTCGCAGAAGCAGCACGTAACATTGTGTGCTCAGGCGCTCGTCCGCTTGCAGTAACAGATAACCTGAACTTCGGTAACCCAGAAAAACCAGAAATTTTCTGGCAAATTGAAAAATCTGCTGACGGTATTAGCGAAGCGTGTCGCAAGCTAAGCACACCAGTTATCGGTGGTAACGTCTCTTTATATAACGAATCAAATGGAACAGCCATTTACCCAACACCAGTCATTGGGATGGTTGGTTTGGTGGAAGATACAGCTCATATTACGACGCAGTCGTTCCAGCAGGCTGGCGATGTGATTTTCGTCATTGGTGAGACGAAGGAAGAATTCGCAGGCAGTGAGCTTCAAAAGATGACAGAAGGCCGTATTTACGGAAAAGCACCAGAAATTGATTTGGATGTAGAGCTCACTCGTCAGGAAGCCCTTCTTGCTGCGATTCAAAACGGACTTGTTCAATCAGCTCACGATGTGTCTGAAGGCGGTCTTGGTGTTGCACTTGCTGAAAGTACATTTGGAACAGACGGTCTTGGCGCTCATATCCAAATTGATTTAAACAGCGAAGCTTCATTATTCAGTGAAACACAGTCACGTTTTGTCGTCACAGTGAAACCAGAGCATCGCGAAGCGTTTGCTGCGGCTGTCAAAGATGCGAAAGAAGTTGGAACGGTCACAAATGATGGGGTATTCACTGTCAAAAATCAAGAAGGACAACAATGGATTCATGCAGCGGTCAACGAGCTTGAACGCGCATGGAAAGGAGCGATCCCATGCTTGCTGAAATCAGAGGCTTAAACGAAGAGTGTGGCGTCTTTGGGGTTTGGGGACACGAAGAAGCCCCGCAAATCACATATTACGGATTGCATAGCCTTCAGCACCGAGGACAAGAGGGTGCGGGAATCATTGCAACAGATGGTGAAAACCTGACGGCACATAAAGGCCTTGGACTGATTACGGAAGTCTTTCAAAACGGTGAGCTAAAGGATTTGAAAGGAAAAGGTGCGATCGGACACGTTCGGTATGCGACAGCAGGCGGAGGCGGCTTTGAAAATGTGCAGCCCCTCTTCTTCCGCTCGCAAAACAACGGCAGTCTTGCCCTTGCTCATAATGGGAACTTAGTGAATGCAACGCAATTAAAGCAGCAGCTAGAGAACCAGGGGAGTATATTCCAAACATCTTCTGACACTGAAGTGCTTGCTCATTTAATTAAGCGCAGCGGCTATGTTGAATTGAAAGAGCAGATCAAAAATGCTCTGTCCATGCTTAAAGGCGCATATGCTTTCTTAATTATGACGGAAACAGAAATGATTGTGGCTCTTGATCCGAACGGCTTACGTCCGCTTTCACTTGGTATGCTTGGGGATGCGTATGTTGTTGCTTCTGAAACATGTGCATTTGATGTTGTCGGTGCCACGTATTTACGAGATGTAGAGCCTGGAGAAATGCTGATCATTAATGATGAAGGCCTGAAATCTGAACGCTTCTCCATGAACATTAACCGCAGCATGTGCAGCATGGAATACATTTATTTCTCAAGACCTGACAGCAATATCAATGGCATCAACGTGCATAGTGCGAGAAAGAATCTTGGCAAAAAGCTTGCCGAGGAAGCGCATGTCGAAGCGGATGTCGTGACAGGTGTACCAGATTCGAGTATTTCTGCAGCGATTGGATATGCCGAAGCAACAGGTATTCCATATGAGCTCGGTTTAATTAAAAACCGTTATGTCGGACGGACCTTTATCCAGCCGTCTCAAGCATTGCGTGAGCAGGGCGTGCGCATGAAGCTGTCAGCTGTGCGCGGGGTCGTCGAAGGAAAACGTGTCGTGATGGTCGATGATTCCATCGTACGCGGAACTACGAGCCGCCGCATTGTGACGATGCTAAGAGAAGCGGGTGCGACGGAAGTCCATGTCCGCATTAGTTCACCGCCAATCGCACATCCTTGTTTTTATGGAATTGATACGTCCACACATGAAGAGCTGATTGCTTCTTCTCATTCAGTGGAAGAAATTAGACAGGAAATCGGTGCAGACTCCATTGCATTTTTATCTGTAGACGGTTTAATGGACGGGATTGGCAGAAAGTATGAGGATCCGCAGCGCGGTCAATGTTTAGCATGCTTTACTGGGAAATACCCGACTGAAATTTATGAAGATACTGTTCTTCCGCATGTGAAGGAAACAGCACTGACGAAATAATCGAATAAAGGAGCAGCAGTCAAGATGATTTGATATGCTGCTCTTTCATTCTGCTGAAAATAAATGGAAGAGAAGCAGCTAAAAGGAGTGAATGGGATGTCAGAAGCATATAAAAACGCCGGTGTCGACATCGAAGCAGGATACGAAGCCGTCAAACGAATGAAAACACACGTAGAACGTACAAAAAGAGCAGGCGTCATGGGTGCTCTAGGCGGATTTGGCGGTATGTTTGATTTATCTGAGCTGCCATACAAAAAGCCCGTTCTTGTCTCAGGAACAGATGGTGTCGGAACAAAATTAAAGCTTGCCTTTTTAATGGATCAACACGATACGATCGGTGTTGATGCCGTGGCAATGTGTGTGAACGATGTGCTGGCACAAGGGGCAGAGCCGCTCTTTTTCTTAGATTACTTAGCAGTTGGAAAAGCAGATCCGATAAAAATTGAATCAATCGTCAAAGGTGTGGCTGACGGCTGTGAGCAGTCTGGTTCAGCGCTTGTCGGCGGAGAAACAGCAGAAATGCCGGGTCTTTACACAGAAGATGAATATGATATTGCTGGTTTTTCAGTAGGCGTCGTTGAAAAGGATGAAATCGTGACAGGAGAGAGCATCAAAGAGGGGCACTTGCTTATCGGACTCAGCTCAAGCGGAATTCATAGCAATGGGTACTCTCTCGTTCGTAAAGTATTGCTGGAAGACGCTGGTCTGGATCTACATCAAACGTATGAACCTTTTACAAGACCGCTTGGAGAAGAGCTTCTTGAACCGACCAAAATTTATGTGAAGCCTGTTCTCAAACAAGTGAAAGCCGGCAAGATTGACGGCATGGCACATGTGACAGGCGGCGGCTTTATTGAAAATTTACCGCGTATGCTGCCTGAAGGGCTTGGCGTTGAGGTTGATAACGGCTCATGGCCAGTACCGCCAATTTTCTCCTTTATTCAAGAAAAAGGACAGTTAAAGGCAGAAGAAATGTTCAACGTGTTTAATATGGGCATTGGTTTTGTCTTAGCGGTAAAAGAAGATGACCTTGTCGAAGTGATCAGAGGACTTGAAGAAGACGGAGAGAAAGCATTTCTCATCGGCCGTGTTCAAAAAGGAGAAGGTGTCACATTCGGCGGTGGAAGCCTCTCATGAAGAAGTTTGCGATCTTCGCCTCTGGAAGCGGGACGAATTTTCAAGCCATTATTGATACATTAAAAAAAGAACAGTGGCAGGCAGAGGCCGCCATTGTGATTTGTGATAAACCGGGTGCAAAGGTGCTGGAGCGTGCTGAGAAAGAGGGCATTCCCTCCTTTGCCTTTACCCCGAAGGCTTTTCCGAATAAAGCCGCTTTTGAACAAACGATCATTGAACAGCTTAGGCTGCATGAAGTGGAATGGATTTTCCTTGCTGGGTATATGAGACTGATTGGTCCGACATTACTTGAAGCATTCAGAGGGAAAATTGTCAATATCCACCCGTCCTTGCTGCCAGCCTTCCCAGGGCTGGATGCCATTGGACAAGCCTATCAAGCAGGCGTCAAAGTGGCGGGCATCACCGTCCATTTTGTCGATGAAGGCATGGATACAGGTCCGATCATTGACCAAGCGTCGATTTACATCGAACAAGGGGAAGAGCTTGAATCGATTGAAAAAAGAATGCATGAACTAGAACACACACTATATCCAAAAGTGATCAAATCACTTTTAGAATTATCTTAATGAGGTGACGAAGGCATGACGATCAAACGCGCATTAATCAGTGTTTCCGATAAAACGAATCTTGTACCTTTTGTGAAAGAATTAACAGAACTTGGCGTTGAAGTGATTTCAACTGGAGGTACACATAAGCTTCTTCAAGAGAACGGCATTGATGTCATTGGAATTTCAGAAGTCACTGGATTCCCTGAAATCATGGACGGACGACTCAAAACACTTCACCCGAACATTCATGGCGGGCTTTTAGCAGTGAGAGAAAACGATGAGCATATGGCACAGATTGAGAAGCATGGCATTCAGCCGATTGATCTTGTTGTCGTGAATCTCTATCCATTCAAAGAGACGATCTCAAAAGACGATGTGACGTATGAAGAAGCGATTGAAAACATTGATATTGGCGGACCGGGAATGCTTCGTGCAGCATCAAAAAACCACCAAGACGTCACAGTAATTGTCGATCCTCGTGACTATGATACAGTCATCCAGCAAATCAAAGAAGGCGGCGTGTCACTCGAGAAAAAACGTGAGCTCGCTGCAAAGGTATTCCGTCATACGGCTGCATACGATGCTCTGATTGCGGATTACTTAACAAACTTTGTGGGCGAAACAGAGCCAGAACAGTTCACTGTCACGTTTGAGAAAAAACAATCCCTTCGTTATGGAGAAAACCCGCACCAAGCGGCGACTTTCTATGAAAATGCTCTTCCAGCCAAAGGTTCTTTGGCTACTGCAAAGCAATTACATGGAAAAGAACTTTCCTACAACAATATCAAAGATGCAGATGCCGCTCTTCAAATTGTACGTGAATTCACGGAGCCAGCAGCTGTTGCTGTGAAGCATATGAACCCGTGCGGCGTTGGTACAGGAGAAACAATTGCAGAAGCATTTGACAGAGCATTCAAAGCAGATGAGACGTCTATTTTTGGCGGCATTGTGGCACTTAACCGTGAAGTAGACAAACAAACGGCTGAGGTGCTGCATACGATTTTCTTAGAAATTGTCATCGCCCCATCGTTCAGCCAAGAAGCACTTGACGTGTTAACAGCGAAAAAGAATCTTCGTCTATTAACATTAGATGTAGAAGCAGATCTTGGGAAAAAAGAAAAACAGCTGACAAGTGTTCATGGCGGACTGCTTGTTCAGGATATTGACACGTACGGCTTAGAGGAAGCAACGATTTCTATTCCAACGAAAAGAGAACCAACAGAAGACGAATGGAAAGACTTAAAGCTTGCTTGGAAAGTAGTCAAGCATGTGAAATCAAATGCTATTGTCCTTGCGAAAGATCAAATGACAGCAGGAATCGGTGCTGGTCAAATGAACCGCGTGGGCTCAGCTAACATTGCAATTGAGCAAGCTGGTGAAAAGGCAAAAGGAAGCGCACTAGGCTCTGATGCATTCTTCCCAATGGGCGATACAGTGGAAGCTGCTGCAAAGGCAGGCGTCACAGCGATCATTCAGCCAGGCGGATCTATTCGTGATGAAGAATCGATTCAAAAAGCAGATGAATACGGCATCGCCATGGTCTTCACTGGCGTTAGACATTTCAAACATTAAGGGGATGACAGTGTGAACGTATTAATTATCGGCAGAGGCGGAAGAGAGCATACCATCGCATGGAAAGTGAATCAAAGTGAACTTGTCAGCCAAGTATTTGTCGCACCCGGCAATGATGGAATGACAGATGCTGCGAAGCTTGTACCAATCGACGAAGGCGATCATGAGTCATTAATTCATTTTGCAAAAGAAAACGAAATCGGCTTAACCATTGTCGGTCCAGAGGTCCCTTTAATCGCAGGTATCGTTGATGCATTTGAAGAAGCAGGTCTAAAAGTATTTGGACCGAATGCAAAAGCTGCGGTCATTGAAGGCTCAAAGGAATTTGCAAAAGACTTAATGAAGAACTACGATATCCCAACAGCCGCTTACGCTGCCTTTACATCGTTTGAAGAAGCAAAAGCATATGTGGAAGAAAAGGGTGCGCCGATTGTCATTAAAGCAGACGGGCTTGCCGCAGGGAAAGGCGTCACAGTGGCCATGACGCTCGAAGAGGCGGTCGATTGTCTGCATGATTTCTTAGAGGATGAAAAGTTTGGCGATGCAAGTGCATCTGTTGTCATCGAAGAATTTTTAACAGGCGAAGAATTTTCACTCATGGCCTTTGTCAACGGAGAAAAGGTGTACCCGATGGTGATTGCGCAAGATCACAAACGTGCCTTTGAAGATGACAAAGGGCCGAACACTGGCGGAATGGGCGCTTATTCACCAGTTCCGCAAATTTCAGATGAAGTGGTTCAGAAAGCCGTGGAAGATGTTGTGAAACCGGCAGCTCGCGCGATGGTGCAGGAAGGGCGTCCATTTACAGGCATTTTATATGCAGGTTTAATGCTGACACCAGAAGGCTCAAAGGTGATTGAATTCAATGCACGCTTTGGCGACCCTGAAACGCAGGTGGTTCTCCCTCGTCTTGAATCAGATTTAGTCCAAGTATTCCTCGATATTCTTGATGGAAAAGATGTGGACTTACAGTGGAAAGACACTGCGGCTGTCAGTGTGGTTCTTGCATCAGAAGGATACCCAGAAGACTATGCAAAAGGCACACCGATCGGTGCCTTGCAAACGACTGTCTCTGATGTCGTGACCTTCCATGCAGGAACAAAAAAAGAAAACGATCAATTCGTCACAAATGGCGGACGTGTAGCGAATGTGACCGCATTTGACGACACATTTGAAGCGGCAAGATCAAGAGTGTATGAAGCGGTTGAAGAAATCATACAGCCAGGTCTATTTTATCGCCGTGACATCGGTGCCCGTGCACTGAAGGCTGCGGGGAAAAACGTTTAATCAAAACACCTTTCTATCTGATGAGATGGAAAGGTGTTTTTTGTTCATGAGAAGGGATGATGCTCGAATATGAAGAAGTAGTATGGGATGACGAGTTTATGAGGAGGCAGCATGGTCATTCAAGGAATTATTCTATTTGCAATCGTGTTACTTATTTTATTTATACTGTTCTCAAATCTCATCATGTATGAAGCGAGAAAGCAAAACAAAGCCAAAAAAGACTCAGCCATTCGGTATATGATCATGTCGATTTTTTCTGGTATCGTCATTGTTTCATTTTCCATTTGGATTTTTTTTATTAGCTGATTTATAAGAGAGGATGAGTATATGGTGCAATTGAAGGAACTTGCGAACGAGCGTTTTTCTGCCTCGATCTGTATTGATTCATTTAATGAGCGAATCCGTTTGGATGACTACAGCGGCAAGGTGCGGGATGTGATTCAGTCGGTTCTTAAGGAAGCGGCAGACTGCAAGGCTTCTAAGGTCATTGTGAAAGTCAGGCGTGAGCATATGTCTCTTTTTTTAGAAAAAGGCTTTCGGCTTGAAGGCGTGTTTTCTCATTATTTTCTTGGAAGTGATGCGTACGGCATGTCGCTCTTTCTGACGGAGGATCGGATGAACAGCCTGTATTGGCTGAAGGAAGATGAAATTGTTGCGTCTATTCAGGAAAAGCCTCTCAAAAAAGACCAAGGCACGTGGCAGGATGAGTTTGTGATGAGGAAAGCAGATACGCAGGATATTCACAAGCTGGCAAAGCTCTATGATACCGTTTTTGAAACGTATCCTACGCCAATGAATGAGCCAGATTACATCCAAAAGGTGATGGAGGAAGGGACCGTCTTTTATGCCGTTGAACATGACGGTCACATTGTGAGTGCAGCATCCGCTGAAATCAATGCGCCGTATGGTCATGCGGAATTAACAGATTGTGCGACCCTTCCATCATACAGAAAACTAGGATTCATGCATCATTTGATTCTAGCACTCGAAAAAGAACTTCAATCCATGCACATCTATGTCTTTTATTCTCTCGCACGTGCACTGTCCTATGGAATGAACCAAGTGTTTTATCAGCTCGGCTATACGTATACCGGGCGTTTCCAAAACAACTGCTATATTTTTGACAAAATTGAAGATATGAATCTATGGGTGAAAACGCCGAATGAATCATGAAATGGTTCTCATCTGATCAAGCAGACCAGATAAGCGGTACGCCATGATACTGAGCTGCAGCTTCATCCGATCATCTGTGGATTTGAGGCTGCAGCCTGTTCTCGTTTCAATTTGTTTCAGCCGGTAGCTTAATGTATGTCTGTGAATAAACAATTCTCCCGCAGATTTTTGAATATTTTCATTGTGTGCCAAATACACTTCGAGTGTATGGATCAGGTCAGCGCCCTGTTTTTTCGTATAAAGCAAGGGACTTAACAGCTCCACGTAAAAGTCATGCAAATTCATACCCGCTTCATTCATTTCAAGCAGCATCCCGTATAAGCCGAGCTTTTGATAATGAATGATGCATTCGTCTGTCTTTAAAAGCGGAAGAAGCCTTGCTGCATACTGCGCTTCCTTCGCGCTTTTTGAAAAGAGACCGATCTGGTCATAGGCTCTCCCAATGCCAATCACAATCGGGTGGATGGGAAAAAAATAAGACCAAGTGCTCCGGCACTCTTCTGCTGCACGATACCACTCCGCTTCTTGAAAGGCTTTTTTTCCTGCTGGTGTAAGAACAAAAATGGAATCGAGCCTTGTCTTAAGTAAAAAAGGAATATGTCTGCGTTCAAATATCGACGTGAGTAATTGAGATAGGCGCTGCATCATTTGGTGATCGAGCTGTGTGTGCTGATGCTGAAATTGAAAGTAGATGACCACCTGCTCATCGCTCATATCGTATTGCAGATTTGTTGCCTGTTCGACCACATAGCTTTCTTCTGTATATTGCTGCTGCAAAATATCATCTAACAAATGACCTTGCATTTGGTTTTCTGTATCTTGAATGGCTTTTTGCTTCAGCCATTCAATCGCATACACCGCCCCGGCATGCTCGATGGCAATCGCGTCGAGATGATGCCACGCATCCTTTTTCTTTAAAGATACAATAAATCCGAAAATATCGCCCATCGCAATCACCGGACATGCAGCGAGGACAAACGCACCGCACGTGTCATAAACGAGCCTTCCTTTCTCCTCAGCCTGCTTGAGAAGAGGCGTCGTTTCGATTGGTTCATGATCTGTCAAAAAGCCAAAAGCAGGAGAGTACGTCACTTCATCTTTGATGAGATGAGCTGCTGTTTGCTGTAAAAAAACATCAAGCACAACGATGTTCGCCGAAGTGAGATGTGCCAGCTCATCTGTAATTTGTGTGACATTTTTATTGCTGACATTTAAATGGGTTAGTCTTTGGTGAATGGCTGAAGAATATTTAAGCTGATGGAGCTGGCTGCTGACGATTTGCTCTAGGACGGCTTTTGTAATGTCTGAGAAGTTGACATGTGAAGGAATCTCGATGAGTGGAATGCCGCTGTTTTTGGCAGCTTCGATCAGTGATGCCGGAATTTCCGTTAAGTATACGCCTTTATAAATCGCAATGGCCGATAGACGTTGAGATTGAATCAGCTCCTCAAGCCGGGTGCGCCTTTCCTGATTGTCTGCAAGTCCAAAGCCGGTTGTGACGAGCAGTTCCCCTTCTGAAAGCCTTGAAGTATCTTCGATAATTTCCACGATGGTCACCCACTGAATGAGGCGGTCTAGTCCATTTTCCCCAGCAAGCAGCTTTGTTTCCTTCATGATATCGAGCGAGAGTGCATCTTTGACGAGAATCGCCATAGACTCATGACCTCCTTTTGAACACTCTTATACACGATGTATAAAAAATGCGTGTGAAATTCGGGCATGTGGCGAATGGAGGATGACTGCCCTCTTGATTAAGCTAATCTTATAACAAGTATACAAAATTTTCTTGCGATTCATGAAAAAAGAAAGATGCAGCTGCTGACGAGAGAGGGAGGAATGACAAAGTGGAGACCCGGGATTACTTAATCAAACCGATGTTGAATCAGCATTATCCTGTGGCTGTGAAAGGAGAGGGGATTTATTTATATGATCGGGACGGGAAAAAATATTTAGACGGCTCATCTGGTGCTGTCACGGCGAGTATTGGACATGGCATACGGGACATCATTGATGCCATGACAGAGCAAGCGGAAAAGGTGAGCTTTACGTACAGATCACAATTCACAAATGAACCAGCAGAAGAACTTGCCTATGAATTGAGTACGCTCTGCCCAGGGAACCTGAACTGGTCTTTTTTTGTCGGAAGCGGATCAGAGGCAACAGAGACCGCCATGAAAATTGCCATTCAGCATTGGCAGGAGCAGGGGAAGGCTGAGAAGAATCACATCATCTCAAGATGGATGAGTTATCACGGCATCACACTCGGTGCGCTGTCGATGTCAGGACATATTGCAAGGAGAGAGCGCTTTGAACCACTGCTCGAAAAACACCCGGTGCTGTCTTCGCCATACAGCTATCGTTCGTGGCTGCCAAAGGAAGAAAGCAAGCAGGTCGAATGGTATGTACAGGAATTTAAAACCGTCATCCAGCGTATAGGAAAAGAGAGGATTGCGGCTTTTATTGCAGAGCCGATTGTTGGAGCAGCGGGCGCGGCGCTTGTTCCGCCAGATGGATATTTTCAGGCGATGAAGCGAGTTTGTGAGGAAAACGATATTTTAATGATTGCAGATGAAGTCATGACAGGCTTTGGACGAACTGGGAAAATGTTTGCCATGGAACATTGGGGCGTCGTACCAGATATTATGGTACTCGGAAAAGGCATGAGCGCCGGCTATTCACCGATTGCGGCAGCTGTCTCAGCGGATCATGTGATTGCACCGATTCTCAGCGGTTCGGGCTCTGTGATGGCAGGCCACACTTATAGCGGCAATCCGCTTTCAGCAGCCGTCTCACTGGCTGTCATTCGATATATGAAAAAACACCAGCTTTCAGAACGAGCTGATCTGTCTGGCCGATATTTAATGAATGCTTTAAAGAATTTGCAAACAAATCATTCCATCATAGGAGATGTGAGAGGAAAGGGACTGCTCATTGGCATTGAATTTGTCGCAGACCGATTATCGAAAACACCATTTCCTGCCCATGCTCAAATGACACATTTAGTTGTGGAGACGGCCAAACAAAATGGTTTGCTTGTTTACCCAGCAAGCGCTGGAGAGGATGGCGTAGGAGGTGCAGCGGTCATGATCGCACCGCCGCTTTCTATTACGCAGCAGGAGATGGATGAACTGATTCATTTATTCGGGCAGACAATGACGCAGGTCGAGCAAGAAGTCATCAATCGAGGGTTTTTCCCATCTGCCATGTAGGGAGGAAAGAGGATGAACAAAACAGCGAGTCTTGATGAAGTGATCACCCATTTTAAGGACGGAATGACCATTATGTTTGGCGGGTTTGGCGGTGTAGGCTCCCCGCCATCATTGATCAATGCCATCCTAGAAGCCAATATCAAAGACCTGACATTGATCGGAAATGATGCAGGCTTCCCGCAAATCGGTGTTGGCAGGCTGATCACAGAAGGAAGAGTGAAGAAAATCATTGCCTCTCATATTGGCTCAAATCCAATTGCCGGGCAGAAAATGCAGGCAGGTACACTAGACGTTCTTTTTTACCCGCAGGGCATTCTAGTAGAAAAGATCAGGGCAGGCGGCATGGGTTTAGCGGGCATTGTGACAGATGTCGGCATGGATAGCCTCAATCTTGATGAGAAACAATTGGTTCAGCTGGATGGAAAGAAGTATATTCTTGAGCCTGCACTGACTGCGGATATCGCGATTGTGAATGCCCTCAAAGCAGATGAAGCAGGCAACCTGATTTTTGATAAAAGTGCACGGAATACAAACCCGATTGTGGCGATGGCAGGAGACTGGACCATTGCGGAAGTAGAAGAGATTGTGCCTGTGGGCGGGCTTCATCCAGAGGAAATCGTCACGCCAGGCGTATTTGTGAACCAGATCGTGCAATCAAAAGGAGTGAACTGGACATGGGCATGGGAGACATCGATTTAAGACACCGCATAGCCAAACGCGCGGCACAGGAAATTGAAGATGGCATGATTGTGAATCTTGGGATCGGCATCCCAACCCTTGCGGCTGATTACATTCCAGCGCATTACAACGTTTGGCTGCATGCAGAAAACGGCATTATGGGGGCAGGCGCTTCACCAGTACGAGGGGAAGAAGATCCGAATTTGTGCAATGCCGGGGGTTTTCCCATTACGTTAACAAAAGGCGGATCATATATGGACAGCACAACTGCTTTTGGCATCATTCGCAAAGGGATGCTGGATATGACCATTTTAGGTGCACTTGAAGTCAGCAGTCATGGGGATCTTGCCAATTGGATTGTGCCAGGGAAACGAGTGCCGGGTATGGGTGGAGCCATTGAACTTGCGCAAAAAGCGAAAAAGGTGGTGGTTGTGATGAGCCACCTTGATAAACATGGACAATCTAAGATAAAAGCAGCCTGCACGCTGCCCTTAACTGCTAAGTCTTGTGTAGATCTGATTATTACGGATATGGCAGTCATTGAGGTCAAATCACAGCTGCTCATTTTGCGTGAAGTCATGCCGCCGTTTCAGCCGGAAGATGTCATGAGGGCGACAGAGGCGCCGCTCATTTTAGCGCCTGATGTCAAATCTGTTGTGTAGAAAGGATGACCGACTTGCAGCCAACCACACGTATCAGAAACTGGATGAAAGAGCATAAGGAGGAAGCCGTGACGCTTCTTCAGCAAATGGTGCAATGTGACAGCACACAAGGAAATGAGCAAGAAGTACAGCAAATCGTAGCAAATAAACTTTCTGCCATTGGCTTTGATGTTGACGTATGGGACATTGGCGGGGATGACTTGCTGAACCACCCGTATTTTTATTCCCCGAGGCGTTCCTTTAAAGGGAGTCCCAATGTCGCCGGACGATTGAAAGGTAAAGGCGGCGGCAAATCTATTTTATTAAATGGGCATGTCGATGTTGTCCCGGCAGGTGATCACAAACAATGGACATATCCGCCCTACAGCGGGCATATCATAAACGGGAGACTTTATGGACGCGGGGCAACAGATATGAAAGGTGGAAACGTTTCTTTACTCTTTGCACTTGAAGCACTGCATGCGCTTCAGATTCCGCTGAAGGGAGATGTCGTGTTTCATAGTGTTGTCGAAGAAGAGAGCGGCGGCGCAGGCACCCTTGCAGCCATACTGAGAGGATATACAGCAGATGCAGCCATCATTCCAGAGCCAAGTCATATGAAAATCTTTCCGATTCAGCAAGGATCTAAATGGTTCAGACTGCATATTAAAGGAAGGGCTGCTCATGGCGGAACAAGATATCACGGCGTTTCTGCTATTGAAAAGAGCACGATAGTCCTTTCACATATAGCGGCACTTGAAGAAGAAAGAAATCAGCGAATCACTGAGCCGCTGTTTCAGCATATCCCAATCCCGATCCCAATCAATATCGGGAAAATTCAAGGCGGTGATTGGCCATCCTCCGTAGCAGACCTTGTCACAATGGAAGGCAGGCTCGGGGTGATGCCGGGTGAAACGGTAGAACAGGCAGAGAAGGAATTAGAAAATTGGATGGCAGGACTCGGAGAAAAAGATGAATGGTTTCAAGAGCATCCTGTTGAGGTCGAATGGTTTGGTGCAAGATGGCTTCCGGGTTCAATCGATACAGATCATCCGCTTTTAGGTTTATTGAAGGAACAATATGAAGCGGTCATGAAGCAGCCGCCGAAGATCGAAGCCGCCCCTTGGGGAACGGACGGCGGATTACTGTCACAGGCGGCTGGTATTCCGATCATCGTGTTTGGACCTGGAACAACGGAGCTTGCCCATTTTCCGAATGAATCCATCGACATTGAGCATGTGATTGAAGCAGCAGAAATTATTGCAGGTACAATAGTAGAATGGTGTGAAGCAGCGGAATGAGATGAAAATGATCACAAAAAAAGAAGGCTGCCTTACTCAGCCTTCTCTTTATGTGTGTCCTGCTGCTCACACATATATGTCACTGGACAAAAACGAAGAATGCCAGATCCTAGTTTCATACCGCCAAACATGATGCCCAAAAGCAGCATTTTACTCCATGGTTTTCTAGCATATAAGGATCCAGCCACAGTACATATTGTCATTCCGCAGGCAATTCTAATGAGAGCTTCCATTAAGCCGAGATTAGGTTTCATTGAAGGTGAATCTCCTTTTTTAAATTATTTTAAGTGTGATTTCAAGAAATTGTAACGTTTCATTAATGCGTAACGTAGTTCGTTATGTTACGATAGGGCTAATACAAATGAAGGAGAGTATGTGAATGTCCGAACGTACTTTTAATTGGAGAAACAATGACATCCGCACACAAATCGATGTAGTCGACTCAAAATTAGTTCCAACACTCCTTTTAACGAATGGACTCGTGCTTAACCCGTTTTTGAAGCAATGGGTGAAGGCAAATATTTGGATACATGATGATCGAATTGTTTATGTCGGAGCAGAGCTTCCTCAAAATAAATCAGCTAAACGTGTGATTGATTGTGAAGGGAAATACATTGTGCCTGGGTATATAGAGCCTCACGCGCATCCGTTCCATATTTATAATCCCCAATCACTTGCAGAATATGTGTCTCAATTTGGCACAACAACAATGGTCAGCGATAACTTATTTCTTCTTTTGCAAAGCAATGAAAAGAAAGCGCTTTCCACTCTATGTGAATTAAAAAAGCAGCCATTTCAGTATTTCTGGTGGTCCAGATACGATCTTCAAACGGAAGTCAGATATGAAGATGAGATGCTGCCAGTCAACTACCGGAAGGAATGGATTGATCATCCTGACGTCCTCCAAGGCGGCGAATTAACAAGCTGGCCAAGATTGATGGACGGTGATGATCTCATTTTATATTGCATGCAAGAAACGAAGAAGCAGAGAAAACGAATTGAAGGGCATTTCCCAGGAGCTTCTGAGAAAACGCTAACAAAAATGAAGCTGTTTGGCGCGGACAGTGATCATGAAGCGATGAATGCGGACGATGTGTTAAAACGCTTGTCCCTTGGCTATCATGTTTCATTGCGGCATTCTTCCATCCGCCCAGATTTAGTGAACATTTTAAGAGAACTGCATGAGCGTGATTTTAGACACTATGACCACTTTTTCTATACAACAGATGGTGCTGCTCCTCACTTTTATGAGGAAGGCATGATTAACCGTTTGATTTCGATTGCTCTTGAAGAAGGCGTGCCGATCATTGATGCGTATAATATGGCGACATTTAACATTGCAAAATACCATCAAATCGATGATTTATTAGGCGTTGTTGGCCCAGGCCGGCTGGCTTCTATAAATATTTTAGATGATCCAATGAACCCAAATCCTGAAACGGTGATATCTAAAGGGATTATCCTCAAATTAGATGGCGAGAACCAGCATCAATTCCAAGAAACAAAATGGGAAAATGGCGGGCTTCTTCCATTAGATTTAAGCTACGACCTCACGATGAGTGATTTGCAATTCTCTATGCCGCTAGGTGTCAAGATGAGAAATGCCGTCATCATGGAGCCTTATACAGTGGAAATTGATAACTCAATCAACCAGCTCTCATGTGACCATGATCAAAGCTTCTTTAGCCTGATTGACCGAAAAGGCGAGTGGCGTGTGAATACGATGCTAAAAGGGTTCGCAAATAAAGTGCAGGGCTTTGTTAGCTCATTTTCGCTCACCGGTGACATTTTAGTGATCGGGAAAAATAAAGAAGATATGATGCTGGCACATAAGCGGATGAAAGAAATTGGCGGAGGAATCGTACTCACAGAGAACGGGAAAATTTTGCACGAAATCCCGCTGCAATTATCAGGCTGTGCATCGGCTGAACCATTTGAGACTGTTCTTCAGCAGGAACAAACATTACGCGAGCTGCTCATTGAGCGCGGCTATCCATTTGACTGCCCAATTGATACACTTGTCTTTTTCCAAAGTACACATTTGCCGTATATTCGAGTGACACCAAGAGGAATATTTGATGTCATGAAAAAAACTGTACTCTTTCCGTCTATAATGCGTTAAAATATAACAGAGTGGAGCTGTATCATCTTTGCTGCATTTCTGACTGCTGTTATAGGGCAGAAGTGAGCCATGGTTCTCTTCACTGCCATGTAAGTGATCATGATCTTATGTGGAGCTGTTGACAAAGCAGAGGGCTTTGACATGACGAATGAAGTACTCTAATTGTAAAATGAATTTGCCGGTTACGCTGACCGGCCAACATATTTTGAATAACCCGAGCAAGGCGGGGCGCATATTTGTGGTCTCGCCGAGCTTTCTGCAAAGCCTGTATATGAGGGCAGAAGACCTAACCAAGCAGAAGTCATCTTTATACTGGAAGCAAACAAGTTTGTCAGATTGTCATACAAGGAAAATGACAGAACTTGTCGAATTTGTTTACGATAAAGAAGCTTCGGCTTACGAAAGAACCTGACGGCATTTTCAGCGTAGAACCAAACCTGTCATGATCTGTTCAAAGCTCATTGCTGAGGTTTTAAAAAAATTAGTCAGGAAAGATACCGCTTTCTTAGAAGAAGATCGTGCGAAGCGGTGTGGCAATAGTAAAGGAGAAGATGTATTAAGATGCAAATTGATAAATTAAGGGGCAAAAGCTTAGATCAGTTATTCAACTCCATCTTATCCCTTAAAGACCTGGAAGAATGTTATCGATTCTTTGATGATTTATGTACCATCAATGAAATCCAATCTTTATCACAGCGTCTTGAAGTAGCGCGTATGCTTCGCGAGGGAAACACGTATCATAAAATCGAGACGGAAACAGGTGCAAGCACTGCAACTATCTCACGTGTTAAACGCTGCTTGAACTACGGAAACGATGCCTATACGATGGCTCTTGACCGCGTAGCAGAACAGCAGGAAAATAACGAAACAAAATAAAGCAGCTTTCACTGTAAACAATCCTTTTTACGAAAAATGGACTTGTTTGCAGTTTTTTTATGAAAAGGCGGGCAGGGGCTGATAAAGTGCCCCTGTTTTTTACTTTAGCTCGCCCATAAACCATCTTTCTCCCTCATAGGAGATGCCATCTTCGCTTGAGATGATTTCCTTAAACTCTACTGCTTGCTAACTTTATACGAAAATGTCAATAAAAAAAGGTGCGTTTCCGCACCTTTTCGAGCTAGACAGATGGCTGTGTGCCTGAGAACATCGGCACTTCGCTTGTCTGGCCATTCTCTTGTCTAAAAATAATATGTTTTTCATTAAAATGAATAGGCGATTCTATTCCCGCAGCTGCGGATAAGTTAAACAAACCTTCTCTAAGAGACAGGATATAATTGCACACTCGGTATTTTTTTTCTTCAATCGATAAACCCTTTTGCAGCTTTGGATCAGTCGTGGCGACCCCGACTGGGCATTTATTCGTGTGGCAGACTTGGGCGCGAATGCATCCGACTGAAAACATGAGACCTCTGGCAATATTCACAAAGTCAGCTCCCATTGAAAGGGCAATCGCAATTTTATCAGGCGAGAGAAGCTTGCCAGAAGCAAAGAGCTTCACCTGATCTCTGACACCGTATTCTTTCAATATTTGATGAACCATGGGGAGTGCCGTGAAAATCGGAAGCCCTGCGGAATCTGCCAATTCATGAAAGGACGCCCCTGTACCGCCTTCTCCGCCATCCACTGTAATGAAATCAGGGTGTTTCCCGCTTTTTTTCATATAGCTGGCAAGCTCTTCAATATTTTCTTTATGTCCGACAACAAGTTTGATTCCAACTGGCTTTCCGCCTATGCTCCGAAGCTGTTCAATGAAATCAAACATGTCAGGAATGGAGTGGAACATCTCAAAGCGGTTTGGGCTGTCAATGGATTGGTGAGGCGGTAATTTACGGATATTCGCTATTTCTTCCGTCACCTTTTCGCCGTCAATATGACCGCCGCGTGTTTTTGCTCCTTGTGCCAGCTTGAGTTCAAAGGCTTTGACTTCCTCGTGTTCGCTTTTTTTCTTGAATTCTTCAAAGGAAAATGCGCCATCCTCTGTTCTAACGCCAAATAAACCGGGCCCAATCTGGCAAATGATATCTGCGCCGCCTTTGAGGTGATAAGGAGAAAGCCCGCCTTCACCTGTGTTCATCCACGTCCCACCGGCTATTTTTAATCCTGAGGATAGAGCTGTAATCGCCCTGTCGCCTAAGGAGCCGTAGCTCATGGCAGATTGACCGATCAGTCCTTTCACATGAAAAGGCTTTTGACATGTGTGTTCGCCAATGACTTGTACATCCTCTTGATGGAGAAAGTAAGGATTTGCTTCGACTTCTTTGAAATGTTCACTTCTTCGCAGTAAATTGTCTTGATCAATCTGATACACTTTTGTTTTGATTTTTTCAGATTGATCGATTCGTAGTTCATCTCGCTGCTTTGGAAACAGGACGTTTCGAATGTAATAGCCTGGCTTGTCAAAATCACGTTTTGATCCAAAGCCCATTGTCCGGCTTTTGTACTTTCCAGACATGACCGCCTGCTCGTATTCTCTTCTTGAGAAGGGCAGCTCCTCTCGGTCATTCAGAAACAGATATTGGCGAAGCTCAGGTCCTATTTTTTCAAAAATAAACCGCAGCTTTCCAATGACCGGATAATTTCGCAGAACTGAATGTTCCTCTTGTTTTTCATCCCTCATCCAAATCCAGATCAATAGAATGATTGGAATGATCAAACAAATGACTAGCAATGCGCCGATGACAATTAAAGTTGTTGTCACGAAGATCCCCTCTTTTCTCTTTCATTGCTGTTGTTATTCCACTTTTTAATGAAAGAGAAACCACACCAGCATATTGTGACGTTTAGAAATGAAAAGGCGGGGTAACTTACAAATAAGATCATAAGGGGAGGGAACATACATGAATAAGCGTCCAAATGCGTATGTACTTGCAGGATTAGGGGTTGGAGGAGCTGTGTTATTAGCGGTAAAAAATAAACAGCATCTGAAAAAATGGGCAAGCATGTTCCGGTCAGATGAAAAGATTCCTGAAAAAGCCGGCCACCCAGATCCATTAGATATCCAAGACAACAAAATGGTCGACGAAGGGGCCATGACATCCGTCCATTATTTTAATGAAGCGAGACAATAGTTTGAAAAAACCGTTTTGAAAGATCAAAACGGTTTTTTTCTTGTGATGTTATAGCGAAGAGGATCGACAATAGTAAAACCGATCAGCCTATTGTGATCAGGTGTTGAGAATTGGAATTCAACGCCTGACAGTTGATAGGTTGAGAGAATTTCCTGATTCGTCAAACGTAAAGAAAGATCATCCTCATAAACCGGTACGTTCCGCAGCACTTCGGATTCTTGTGCAAATAACTCCAAGCCAGCCACTCGGCCCTCTTGATCGATATCTACATTGACACATTCATTGACATCTAATTCAATGGTTTCTTTGATTTTCATATGCTCCGCTTGCGGGGTGATATAGATGTATCCGATGTCTATATTTTGTTCATATGTGATCGTTCTTTTCAATGGGGTCACCTGCTTCATTTTAATTTTAACTGTAGCTAATTAACGAGATTTGAAATTATGAATGGGTATCGAAGATAAATTAAAGAATATCAATTATTATAATAAACTAAAATTAAGAACATAGCAGGATGTGCAACGAATGTATATTTGTATATACTTTAATGGGATAAATTAACTATATTGGAGATGAATTATAAATGGCGGATTTGTATTTTTTTGAAAAAATGTCTGAACTGAGCCATATAGTACTTGTGTTGTGCGCATATGCTTTTTATTGGAGACTGAAGAAAACTAGAAATGAGAGGAAGCTCACTAATTTTGAACTTTTTATAAAATATTTTATTTTATTTGGAGTATTAACTTGGGGAATCTCATTTGTGGTTTTAACAGTCTTATAATTCTGCGAAAAAAGTAGCACTATTTATGTAAAAACAAATTATTTCTACCTTAAAACGAAAACCAAACTAACACTATATTTTATTATCAAAAATGACCATAAAATCAAATTTATGGTTTTTTGTTAGGTTATTTTAAGAAAAAGGGGAGTTTATACATTGAAAAAATTATTTGTATTCACATTGGCTTTATTACTTTCTATTGCAACAATAGTGCCAGTAGCATCAGCTGAAAATTCAGTAAATCCTGAGGCTGGATTGAAAGGGTTAACAAAAGAACAAATTGAAAAATCTGTAGCTGAAATAGAGTATATCTTTACTGAAATTCTAGTTTTTGATGACGAAGTAGGTTATGTTGTTAACGAAAAGGAATTAGAAAAAGCTTCATACCCAGTTTATCAAAAAGAAGGCATGATCGCTTTTGCGAACTATATGAATCAACAAAAAGGTATTGCTACTACACAAAAAAACACTGTTCAACGTTGTCTTGAAGATGCTCTTGGTATAACCAAGGGGGCTTTAAATCAGGTTCAAAAGGCTATTGAAAAAGGTGAATGGTTAAGTGTTCTAGGGTTCCTAACTTTAACTGGAATTGCGGTATCACCTCCTGTATTATTTGGCTTTTTCTTGCTATGTGGTGCACCAACAGCACAAGTTGCTCCACTTGAAAAATAAAAAAACTGTGTTCATTTATTAAGAAAGCAGATGCTTAGCATCTGCTTTTTTGTTTCTAAATCTTTAAATCACGCCACCCATTTTCAAAAGAATGAAACTTTTAGCTAAAGGAGGTTACCCATTTTTTGCGGCCTTTGATTTTGTTATAATATTTAAATGGAATGAAACGAATGGAGGAACGTTTTTCATGTATGATGTTACCGAGTGGAAGCATGTCTTTAAACTCGATCCAAATAAAGAAATTTCCGATGAACAGCTAGAAGCGATTTGCGAATCTGGGACGGATGCCATATTGATTGGCGGAAGTGATCATGTGACAGAGGACAACGTGCTTCAATTGATGTCAAAGGTCCGCCGGTTTCTAGTGCCATGTGTGCTCGAAATCTCCACACATGAGATGATTGTGCCTGGCTTTGATCTGTATTTCATCCCAACCGTTTTAAACAGCTCTCACCCTGACTGGATTGTTGGGCTTCATAAAGACGCGATGAAGGAATTCGGTGATTTGATGTCAATGGAAGAGATTGTGCCTGAAGGTTATGTCATCTTAAATGAAGATTGTAAAGCGGCCAAGCTCACAGAGGCAAATACAGCGCTGGATATCGATGACGTCAGGGCATATGCAAGAGTGGCAGAGCATTTGATGAAGCTGCCCATTTTTTATCTGGAATACAGCGGAACGCTTGGAGACATAGAGCTTGTCAAAGAAACAAAAGCAGTGCTTGATGAAACAGTTCTTTTTTATGGCGGCGGCATTAAGAACGCTAAGCAGGCAAAAGACTTCTCCCAGCATGCAGACGTCGTGGTTGTAGGAAACGTCATTTATGACAATTTCAAAGAAGCATTAAAGACAGTGGATGCAGTCAAAAAGTCATCATAGTCAAATAAGACGAAACGGGTTAAAATAGAACATAAGTTCGAATTGGCGGTGAATGGAATGAATGAAATATCGAATCATCTATTAGAAGGGCTGAATGACGCGCAGAAAGAAGCAGTCAAAGCAACAGACGGTCCTTTATTGTTGATGGCAGGAGCAGGAAGCGGGAAGACACGGGTGCTCACACATCGAATTGCCTACTTAATGGCAGAAAAGCATGTGGCTCCGTGGAACATTTTAGCGATTACATTTACAAATAAAGCAGCACGTGAAATGCGTGAACGTGTCCAAGCTATTTTAGGGCCTGGCGCTGATGACATCTGGATCTCTACGTTCCACAGCATGTGTGTCCGCATTTTAAGACGTGATATTGACCGCATTGGTGTGAATCGCAACTTCTCTATTTTAGACACATCTGACCAGCTTTCAGTCATCAAAAACATTTTAAAAGAACGGAATATCGATCCTAAAAAGTTCGACCCGCGCAGTATTTTAGGATCAATCAGCAGTGCAAAAAACGAACTCATTGACGCAGAGGAATACACCAAAACAGCTGGTGATTTCTATGATCAAGTGGTCAGCGATGTCTATACAGATTATCAAAAGCGTTTACTCAAAAACCAATCACTCGACTTTGATGATTTAATTATGATGACAATTCGTCTGTTTGAGCGCATTCCTGAAGTATTAGAGCACTATCAGCGGAAATTCCAATACATTCATGTGGATGAGTATCAGGATACGAACAGAGCACAGTACATGCTTGTGAAACTGCTCGCGCAGCGCTTTCAAAATATATGTGTTGTCGGTGACTCGGATCAGTCTATTTATCGCTGGCGCGGAGCGGATATTACAAATATTCTCTCCTTTGAAAAAGATTATCCATCCAGTGAAGTGATTCTGCTTGAGCAAAATTACAGATCGACGAAACGCATTTTGCATGCCGCAAATACGGTCATTCAAAACAATGCAAACCGGAAGCCGAAAAATCTTTGGACAGAAAATGATGAAGGAGCGAAGATCGCCTATTATCGTGCAGATAATGAATTTGGTGAGGGTCAATTTGTTGCAGGAAAGATTCGTCAGCTTCATCAGAGCGGAAAGCGCAAATTATCCGATTTTGCGATCCTTTACCGGACAAATGCCCAGTCTCGTGTCATAGAGGAAACGTTAATGAAAGCCAACATTCAATACAACATTGTCGGCGGCACAAAGTTCTATGACAGAAAAGAGATCAAGGACATTTTGGCATACTTACGCCTAGTGGCAAACCCAGATGACGATATTAGTTTTGCACGAATTGTCAACGTACCAAAGCGCGGAATCGGTGCGACATCTGTTGATAAAATTGCAGCATATGCGGAGATGAATGACCTGTCTATGTTTGAAGCACTTGGTCAGGTGGATTTCATTGGACTGAGTGCACGGGCAGCCAATGCGCTTGATGAGTTCAAACAGCTCATTGATCAAATGACGAACATGCAGGACTATTTATCTGTCACTGAATTAACAGAAGAAATTCTAGAGAAAACTGGCTATCGTGAAGCGCTGAAGCTCGAAAAAACGATTGAAGCACAAAGCCGCTTAGAAAATATTGACGAGTTTCTATCCGTCACTAAGAACTTTGAAGAACAAAATGAAGACAAGTCACTTGTGACCTTCCTGACAGATCTCGCCCTCGTCGCAGACATTGATAAGCTGGATGAGAATGAAGAAGAAGATCAGGATGCCGTTATCTTAATGACACTTCACGCCGCAAAAGGTCTAGAATTCCCTGTTGTTTTCTTAATGGGAATGGAGGAAGGTGTCTTCCCGCACAGCCGTTCATTAATGGAAGATGCAGAGATGGAAGAAGAGCGCCGCCTCGCTTACGTAGGCATCACACGGGCTGAAGAAGAGCTTTATTTATCAAGTGCGAAAATGAGAACACTTTTCGGCCGGACAAACATGAATCTTGAATCTAGATTCATTCGAGAAATACCAGCCGATTTATTGGACAACCTAAATGAGAAAAAAGAAACAAAAACACCGTTTGGCCAAACAAGAGAAAGACCGCAAAGACGGGGACCCGTCTCACGTCCGCAAACACAAACGATTCAAAACACAGGCGGCGGCAGTATTGGCTGGGCTGTGGGCGATAAAGCGGCCCATAAAAAATGGGGCGTTGGTACGGTTGTCAGTGTGAAAGGCAGCGGAGACAGCACAGAGCTTGACATTGCGTTCCCAAGCCCTACAGGCATTAAGCGTCTTCTCGCAGCATTTGCACCAATCGAGAAGCAATAAACTGATAGGACAAAACGGTTGAATTGAAAGGAAGAAGCAGATGGATAAAGAAGCAGCGAAACGCCGGATCGAGGAACTGCACCAGATTTTGAATCAATACAACTACGAATATCATACACTTGATCGTCCAAGTGTTCCTGACGCTGAATATGATGCGCGGATGCGTGAGCTGATCTCTCTGGAGGAAGAACACCCTGACTTAAAAGCAGCAGATTCTCCTTCACAAAGAGTAGGCGGCGCTGTTTTAGACGCCTTCCAAAAAGTGCGTCACGGCACACCGATGCTCAGCCTTGGGAATGCGTTTAATGAACAGGACCTTCTTGATTTTGACCGCCGGGTTCGTCAAGCAGTCGGTGACGATATCGCATACAATGTCGAGCTGAAAATTGATGGACTCGCTGTTTCTCTCCGTTATGAAAATGGCGTGTTTGTCCGAGGAGCGACACGCGGAGATGGAACAACAGGGGAGGATATTACTGAAAACCTCAAAACGATTCGTTCCATCCCGCTTAAAATCAAACGCCCTCTGTCGATTGAAGTGAGAGGCGAGGCATTTATGCCAAAACCTTCTTTTGAAGCATTAAATGAAAAAAGAATACAAAACGAAGAAGAGCCGTTTGCAAACCCGCGTAATGCGGCTGCAGGTTCACTTCGTCAGCTTGATACGAAAATTGCAGCGAAACGAAACCTTGATATATTCGTCTACAGTATAGCGGAGCTTGATGAAATTGGTGTTGAAACGCAAAGCGCAGGACTTGATCTTCTCGACGAACTTGGCTTTAAAACAAACAAAGAAAGACGGATGTGCCAAACGATCGAAGAAGTCATCGACCTTATTGAAACATTAAAAGTAAAGCGTGCCGATTTTTCATATGAAATCGATGGAATTGTCATTAAAGTCGATTCACTGGCTCAGCAGGAAGAACTCGGCTTTACAGCAAAAAGCCCGCGCTGGGCGGTTGCGTACAAGTTTCCGGCTGAAGAGGTCGTAACGAAGCTGCTTGATATTGAACTAAGCGTTGGGCGAACAGGCGTGATTACACCAACAGCGATTCTTGAGCCTGTCAAAGTAGCAGGGACGACAGTGCAGCGTGCATCTCTTCATAATGAAGATTTGATCAAAGAAAAGGATATTCGCTTGTTTGATCAAGTGATTGTGAAAAAAGCCGGCGATATTATTCCTGAAGTCGCAGGTGTCCTTGTCGATCAGCGTACAGGCGAAGAAAAGCCGTTTCACATGCCAACTGAATGTCCAGAGTGTCATAGTGAGCTGGTGCGAATCGAAGGCGAAGTGGCCTTACGATGCATCAATCCAGAGTGTCCT
Organism: Bacillus sp. FSL M7-0003; assembly: GCF_038628485.1. Lineage (NCBI taxonomy): Bacteria > Bacillati > Bacillota > Bacilli > Caryophanales > Bacillaceae > Bacillus > Bacillus sp. FSL M7-0003. The sequence goes on from NZ_CP152024.1 coordinate 689,307, forward strand.
GCCCAAATACGTGAGGGACTCATTCACTTCGTTTCCCGTAATGCAATGAATATTGATGGGCTTGGCGAGCGGGTCATTACACAGCTCTTTAAGGAACAGCTAGTCTCTCGTGTGTCCGACCTTTACCGTTTAACGAAAGAAGAGCTCATTCAGCTTGAACGAATGGGCGAAAAATCTGTCGACAATTTACTGCGTTCGATTGAGCAGTCGAAAGAAAACTCTCTTGAGCGTTTACTATTTGGACTCGGCATTCGATTTATTGGTTCAAAAGCGGCAAAGACCTTGGCGATGCATTTCGAAAACATCGATCAATTAAAGCAAGCAACGAAAGAACAATTACTTGAAGTCGACGAAATTGGTGAAAAAATGGCTGATGCCGTCGTCACGTACTTTGAGAAAGAAGAAATACTCGATCTGCTGAACGAACTAAAAGAGCTTGGAGTCAATATGACCTATACAGGGCCAAAGCCGGTAAAAGCAGAAGAAAGTGATTCCTACTTTGCAGGAAAAACCATTGTGCTGACAGGAAAGTTAGAAGAAATGGCGCGAAACGATGCAAAAGCAGCGATCGAAGCGTTAGGCGGCAAGCTGGCAGGTAGTGTGAGTAAAAAAACAGATCTAGTCATTGCCGGAGAAGCAGCGGGGAGTAAGCTGACAAAGGCAGAAGAACTCAATATTGAAATTTGGGACGAAGCTAAAATGCTCGAGGAGCTAAAGAAATAAGAGGAGTGTTTTCTATTGAAAAAGTTGTTATTGCTGCTGACAATGCTCACACTGGTATTGTCAGCGTGTGCACCTTTTGGGGGAAAGGAAGAGGAAGAGGTCACACAAAAAACGGATGAAACGAAGGAAACAAAGGAAACAGCCATCATCCCGATGTACAATATCTCAGATTCCTATTACAAAATGGTGCTGCCGTTTAAACAAGGAGCTGCGAGAGGTTTAACAGCGGAGCGTCTCAACACACGCTTGGACATTGATGAATTTGAAACAGGACTCATGCGCCTCGCAACAGAGTCATTTAATACAAACGACTATCTTTTCCAAGAAGGACAGCATTTAGATGAGGACACCGTTCTCAGCTGGCTAGCACGCAAAAAAACAGGCAGTGATCTGAAAAAGGCAGAAAAAGATGATAAAGACTTTAAGAATCTAGGCTTAAATCCTGCTCTTCCAAACTCAGGTTCAACAAAGTCTAAAAATGAAAATAGTCCCATCTACTTAGCTTCGATGCTAGAGCATAATTACTTAATTAGAAAAGACAAAAACAGCTTACAGCTTGGCGGAGTTGTCATTGGTCTTGCACTGAACTCTGTTTATTATTACCGTGAAAAGATCGGTGACCCTCAGCAAGAGGTGACCATCGATTCATCGAAAAATTCAAAGAAACTTTTGGCAGAGGGTGAAAAAATCGCTGAACAAGTGATCAAGCGCATTCGTCAAATGGACGGACTGCAAAAAGTGCCTGTCATGATTGCCCTTTATAAGCAAGCACCAAAATCATCTATCGTTCCAGGTAACTTTATCGCCAAAACGGATGTAAAAGCAGGCTCCGCTGATATCGGAAATTGGGATACGATCGATGAGGAGAATGTATTCTTCCCTTCAGATAATGCGAAAAGCAGCTACAAAGATGATTCAGAGCGATTTGACCGCTTCAAGACAAAGGTCGAAGACTACTTCCCGAATTACACTGGTGTTGTAGGAAAAGGCTTTTACAAAAACGGCAACCTGCAAAAAATGAAAATCGAAATTCCAATGCAGTTCTATGGAAAAACGGAAGTCGTAGCCTTCACACAATATTTAACCGGTGAAGTCATGGATTACTACAAGAGTACCAATATCGAAATCAACATTACATCTTCTGATCAACAAGAAGCCTTGATTACGAAAAATGCTGAAGACAAAGAACCGACTGTTCATATATATGACTAAATAAGAGGGATTTCCAAACTCTTGTCAAAATATTAGGAGAAACCAAGAAGAAAGGCAGGTATGTTGATGCTCGTATAATGCTGATTACCGTCAAGAACATTTAAAAAGACGATAAAGGAGAATCAGCATGCATAAAGAAGTAAAAGCACGATACGATGAACAGAAAGTCTTAAAGAAAGCGGCTCATTTGTATGACTTTCAGCTTGACCAAGTCACATTTCTAGCCGATGCAGAAAATTATGTGTATGAATATAAGGCAATGAATGGGGAGAATTATATATTAAAAATCACCCATACCATTCGTCGTTCACCCACATATATTTTAGGAGAAATGGACTGGATTCGATTCCTGGCTCATCATGGTATTTCCGTAGCAAAGCCGATTTCATCAGCAAGAGGAAAAGACGTTGAAACCATTCCTGATCAAGCCGGAGGCGCATTTTTACTTCGTGTGTATGAAAAAGCACCAGGGAGAAAAGTGAATGAAGGAGATTGGAATGGGAAGCTGTTTGAAGCGTTAGGGTCCTATACAGGACGAATGCATCAAATAACAAAACGATATCAAGTAAAAGATCCTCTTTATAAGCGTCAAGAGTGGTATGAAGAGGAGCAATTAAAGCTGGATCAATATATTCCGTCTGATCAAACGGTTGTTTTGCGAAGAAAAGATGAACTGATGCAAAAGCTTCACCAGCTCCGAATTTCGAAGGATGTGTATGGGCTGGTGCATGCTGATTTGCATCATGGAAACTTCCATTATCATCAAGGAGAGATTATCGCATTCGATTTTGATGATATTGGATATCACTGGTTTATCAATGATATTAGTATTTTGCTATACAATGTTCTTTGGTATCCAGTGATTCCATATGATGATAAAGCTGAATTTACGGCAGAATTTATGAGTCATTTTCTAAAAGGCTATCGACAGGAAAATGAGCTTGATGACGCGTGGCTGGCAACAATTCCTGATTTTCTCATGCTGCGTCATATGCTTATTTATGGGCTTTTACATCAAGCATTTGATCTCCAAACAATGACTTCTGACCAAAAAGCCATGCTGTCATGTTTTCGAAAGGAAATTGAGCAAAAAACACCAATTACTCCTTTTGACTTTCAACAGCTGGCCCGATAAAAGAAACCCCTTGCTGTGTCAAACAGCAAGGGGTTTTTTATGACTACACCGTATCACACTTCACGCCAACGACGCCTTCTAGATCTTTAATATCAAAGTACACATCGGTTGTATAGCGGTCTTTATGCACACGTACGCGTACTTCCATGATCGGATAATCCTTTTCCTTTAAATCATCAATTCGAACAGAATGAATACGGATATTGAGGGCTTTCATTTCTTTTAAAATATCGGTCATGCGGTTTCGATCAGAAAGAGACATTCTGATGCGGATTTCTTTTTCCTGCAGGCGAATCGGTCCGATCCGCTGGAAGAGCCATGGTAGAAATTCAACACTAATGAGAATAAAGAAAAGACTGAGGAAGGCTTCTTTATAAAACCCTGCACCTGTTGCAACCCCAAGTCCTGCTGCTCCCCAGATCATCGCAGAAGTCGTGAGACCTGAGATGACATCATTGCTTTTTCGAAGAATTACACCTGCTCCAATAAAACCAACACCTGATATAATTTGCGCCGGTAACCTGAGTGGGTCCATTTGAAGCTTAGAGACTCGAGGGAAATTGTAGGCTGCATCAATGCTGATGATGGTTAAGACGCAGGAGCTGACAGCAATGACAATACACGTTTTTAAGCCGAGGGGCTTTTTCTTCAGCTCTCGTTCAAGCCCGATAATCAGACCGATTAAGGTGGCCACGGCTAATTTTAAGACTGTATCCCATTCAATTGTCCAAAACATGCGTATCGCTCCTTCACTTCATGTACGTTTCACAACATGTATATGATCTTCTCACAGCCCATATGGCTGCACAACTCTTATTTTATTCAGTTTCTGAAGAAAGAAAAGCTTTTTATTTTATTTAAAAAGAGAGTCATCCGCATAGGGCAGATGACTCTTCAATTCTTTATTTTGTTTCTTCCTCAAGATGATCTTCCATTTTGTTGAAAAGCTGTTTTGATGCTTTTGACGGCTTACTTGTCAACAAGCTCACAATAATGGCAGCTAATCCACTAAGCGTAAAGCCTGGAATCATTTCATAAATACCTGTCGCATGGTTGAGGCCAGTTGTAATCCATGTCAGAACCACAACCGCACCAACGATCATTCCAACTAGGGCACCGTGATGATTCATTCGTTTCCAGTATAGGCAAAGCAAGATGACTGGACCAAATGAAGAACCAAATCCTGCCCACGCATAACCGACAAGGTCAAGAATGGTATCACTTGGGTTAAGTGAAAGGCAGAGAGCAATCACAGCGACAACGAGTACAGACATCCGGCCAATCATGACGAGCTCTTTGTCTGATGCTGTTTTTCTAAAGAACGTTCTGTATAGATCCTCTGTCATGGCACTTGCTGTGACAAGCAGCTGAGACGAAATTGAACTCATAATCGCAGCTAAAATGGCAGAAAGTAAAAATCCAGTGATATATGGATGGAACAATACTTTAGAAAAGACGATAAAGATGGTTTCAGGGTCAGCAAGGTTCATACCCGTTTCATGAACATAGGCAACACCCACTAAACCGACAGACAGTGATCCAATCACTGAAATAATCATCCAGCTCATTCCGATTCGGCGTGCTGGTTTTAAATCTTTAACGGACGTAATGGCCATAAAGCGCACAATAATATGCGGCTGTCCAAAGTAACCTAGTCCCCAAGCAAGGAAGGAAATAATGCCAATGACGCTCGTTCCTCTAAAAATATCAAGCAATTTAGGGTCAATCTGTTGAATATCTTGGAATGTAGCAACAGGTCCGCCTAATTGTGTAAAGGCAACGATCGGCACGAGCACTAATGCTAAAAACATGATAGCTCCTTGGACAAAGTCCGTTAAGCTCACTGCCAAAAATCCGCCGAACAATGTATACAAAATGACAATACTTGACGTCAAAATCAGTCCAAACATGTAGTGAGCACCGAATGCTGACTCAAATAAACGTCCGCCTGATACCATCCCAGACGATGTATACAGCGTAAAGAAAATTAAAATGATGACGGCTGAAACAGCTTTTAATAAAGCAGATGAACCTTTGAAGCGTTTATCAAAGAAATCAGGAATCGTAATCGCATCATCCGCAATCTCTGTATAAGAACGTAAACGAGGTGCAAGAATGAGGTAGTTCAAGTAAGCACCAACGATTAAACCAATCGCAAGCCAGGCTGTCGATAAACCCGTTTTATACATTTCACCTGGCACACCCATCAGCATCCATCCGCTCATGTCGGCAGCACCTGCTGAAAGGGCTGTAACGAATGGGCCAAGCCCGCGTCCGCCAAGCATATAATCATTTAAATTATGTGTTTTCCTGAATGCATACCAACCAATGGCAAGCATCCCGATAAAATAAATAGATAAGGAAATTGTAACTTCAATACTCATTTTGTGTTCTCACCTTTTTCGTATTAATTTGACATCACCTCAATCAAAATATACAGAAGTGCGAAGGCAGCTTTTTTGCTTGACTGTCCCGCTCACTGCTATGGTTACTTAACCTAACAGAGTATTCCCAAGTGATCAACCTGCCTAAACCTCTTCATTTTGAAGAAAAAATGTACCGATCGATGATAAGAATCAATATGTAAGCGATTACAAAAATAAACAAAAGTAAAAATTTTCTGAAAAATAAAAGTCGCCTGATGAATATTTCTTTTATCGATTTGATTATAAAGACGGTTTCAAGGGAACGAACCTTTCACGGCACCTGCGTAAAGTTGCTTTAGAACAGTAAAATTTGATATGATAAAGTGTATATGACTTATGATCATGACCACGAGTACGCATCATTTTTGGAGGTGAACCTGCATGTCAAGAATTTCAATAGAAGAAGTCAAGCACGTTGCCCATTTAGCAAGGCTTGCGATTACAGAAGAAGAAGCTGAGATGTTTACAGAACAGCTTGATAGCATCATTTCATTTGCAGAGCAGTTAAACGAGGTAGATACGGAAAACGTTGAACCTACTACACACGTATTAAAAATGAAAAACGTCATGAGAGAAGATGTTCCGAATAAAGGTCTTTCCATTGAGGCAGTCGTCAAAAACGCGCCTGATCATAAAGACGGCTATATTCGTGTGCCATCAATTTTGGACTAAAGGAGGCCCGAGACATGTCACTGTTTGATCACAAAATTTCTGAATTAAAAGAGCTTTTACATAAAAAGGAACTGTCTGTTTCTGATTTAGTGGACGAGTCTTATAAACGAATCAATGAAGTAGACGGAAAAGTACAAGCATTCCTTGCACTGAACGAAGAGAAAGCACGTGCGTATGCAAAGGAATTGGACGAGGCAGTTGGTGAAAAGGACGAGCTTGGCCTATTGTTCGGTATGCCGATCGGTGTGAAAGATAACATTGTTACAAAGGATTTGCGTACTACAGCTTCAAGTAAAATCCTGCAAAACTTTGATCCAATTTATGATGCAACCGTTGTGAACCGCCTAAGAGACGCTGAAGCAGTCACAATCGGTAAATTAAATATGGACGAATTCGCAATGGGGTCTTCTACGGAGAACTCAGGCTACAAAGCGACGAAAAACCCGTGGAATTTAAACACTGTTCCAGGCGGATCAAGTGGTGGATCAGCAGCTTCTGTTGCGGCAGGTGAAGTACCGTTCTCACTTGGTTCAGATACAGGCGGTTCTATTCGTCAGCCGGCATCTTTCTGCGGGGTTGTCGGTCTTAAGCCGACATATGGCCGTGTATCCAGATACGGATTAATCGCATTTGCTTCATCATTAGATCAAATTGGTCCGATTACACGTAATGTAGAAGACAACGCATATGTTCTTCAAGCGATTGCAGGTGTCGATCAAATGGACGCAACAAGTGCAAATGTCGATGTCCCAGATTTTCTTTCTTCATTAACTGGCGACATCAAAGGCTTGAAAATTGCTGTGCCGAAAGAATACCTTGGCGAAGGCGTTGGCGAGGAAGCAAAAGAATCTGTTCTTCAAGCGTTAAAAGTATTAGAAGGACTTGGTGCTTCGTGGGAAGAAGTATCTCTTCCGCACTCTAAATATGCGCTTGCGACTTACTACTTACTGTCTTCTTCAGAAGCATCTGCAAACCTTGCTCGTTTTGACGGCATCCGCTATGGCTACCGTACAGATAATGCAGACAATCTCATTGATTTATACAAAAATACTCGTTCTGAAGGCTTTGGAGACGAAGTGAAGCGCCGCATCATGCTTGGTACATTCGCGCTAAGCTCAGGATATTACGATGCGTACTATAAAAAAGCACAAAAAGTCCGTACATTGATCAAAAAAGACTTTGAAGATGTTTTCGAAAAGTATGATGTCATTGTAGGACCAACAACACCGACTCCTGCATTTAACATTGGTGAAAAGACAAGCGACCCGCTAACCATGTATGCAAACGATATTTTAACGATCCCTGTTAACCTTGCAGGCGTTCCAGGAATCAGTGTGCCTTGTGGATTTGCAAATGGCCTCCCGTTAGGACTGCAAATCATCGGCAAGCACTTTGACGAAGGAACAGTGTACCGCGTGGCTCACGCTTTTGAGCAAGCAACAGATCATCATAAAGCAAAACCTGAACTGTAAGGGGTGAATCAGAATGAACTTTGAAACGGTAATTGGACTTGAAGTCCACGTAGAGCTAAAAACACAATCGAAAATTTTCTCAAGCTCGCCGACACCTTTTGGTGCAGCTGCCAACACGCAAACAAGTGTCATCGACCTTGGATATCCTGGCGTATTGCCTGTACTGAACAAAGAAGCGGTGAACTTTGCGATGAAAGCGGCCATGGCGCTGAACTGTGAAATCGCAACAGATACAAAATTTGACCGTAAAAACTACTTCTATCCTGATAACCCAAAGGCGTATCAAATTTCTCAATTTGATAAACCGATCGGTGAAAACGGCTGGATTGAAATTGAAGTAGAAGGCAAAACAAAACGAATCGGTATTACGCGTCTTCATTTGGAAGAGGATGCTGGGAAATTGACGCATACAGGCGACGGTTACTCACTCGTCGATTTCAACCGTCAAGGCACACCGCTAGTTGAAATCGTATCTGAGCCAGATATTCGCACACCAGAAGAAGCGTATGCTTACTTAGAAAAATTAAAATCCATTATTCAATATACAGGCGTTTCTGACTGTAAAATGGAAGAAGGCTCACTTCGCTGTGATGCCAATATTTCTCTTCGCCCAATCGGCCGTGAAGAGTTTGGTACAAAGACAGAGCTCAAAAACTTGAACTCATTCGCTTTCGTACAAAAAGGCCTTGAATTCGAAGAAAAGCGTCAAGAGCAAGTATTGCTTTCTGGCGGCTTGATCGAACAAGAAACCCGCCGTTATGATGAAGCGTCTAAAAAGACGATCCTGATGCGTGTCAAAGAGGGATCTGATGATTACCGCTACTTCCCAGAACCAGATTTGGTGGAACTGTACATTGATGACGAGTGGAAAGAACGCGTAAGAGCATCAATTCCAGAGCTTCCAGACGAGCGCCGCAAACGCTATATCGATGAGCTTGGACTCCCTGCATACGATGCAATGGTACTCACGCTGACGAAAGAAATGTCTGATTTCTTTGAAGCGACCATTTCAGAAGGTGCAGAAGCGAAGCAAGCATCGAACTGGCTCATGGGTGAAGTATCTGCTTACTTAAACTCTGCTCAAAAAGAGCTGAACGATACAAAGCTAACGCCGCAAGGACTTGCTGGCATGATCAAGCTCATTGAAAAAGGAACAATTTCCTCAAAGATTGCGAAAAAGGTATTCAAAGAGCTCATTGAAAATGGGGGAGATGCAGAAACAATCGTCAAAGAAAAAGGACTTGTCCAAATTTCTGACGAAGGTGCGCTGCTTAAACTCGTTACAGAAGCACTTGATAACAACCCGCAATCCATTGAAGACTTTAAAAATGGTAAAGACCGCGCGATTGGCTTCTTAGTCGGACAAATCATGAAAGCATCGAAGGGCCAAGCTAACCCGCCGATGGTGAACAAGATTCTCCTTGAAGAAATCAAAAAGCGCTAAATCGCAAAAAACCGCCTTATGTAATAGGCGGTTTTTTTTTGCTTGAAATGACAGGGTCTTATCATAGATTCAGACCACCGCCGTATATCAATTTAGAGAATCTTTTCTTATAATGAAGCATAAGCGAAAGTGCACATTCGAAGGGGAAAGGTGAGCTAAATCGAAAACAGCACGTCATGTTACTGAAGAAACAGCTTCAATTGCTCCACTGCTCTTAGAACAGCAGGGTCCTCACACTTTTCTAAATTCGTCAGCATCCCTTGGATGACTGGCTTACGAGGTTCAGCTTTTGCCAGCTCTTCTTCAATCACTTCAATGGATACAACAGTATCATCTGAAAGCAGATGCTCAAGCTTTAACGAACGAAGCTCCTCTTGAAGGGAAGCAGCACTCGGCGCTTCATCATCCCAAATGGTTTGCTTCAAAATCGGCTTCGTCTGAGAACGAAGCAAGCCGTGGACCAGATCATCAAACCGTTCGAGTATAAAGGATGAGAGCTCATCAAATGATAATTGCATTTGATCCTGTAAAAGCAGAACCTGCACATATGATTGGATAATGCCTTGGATCATGACTGACAGGTCAGTTACATATGGTTCGATCTCCTGTCCATAAGTGGTCAAGATGGAAATTTGAATTTCATCGTTCATTTGCTTTTTCACAGTTTTTGAATACTTTTTAATCTGCTGGTTTTCCGGAATAATGTTCTCGCTGAGGATCAGAATGATAAAATCCTTGTTCTCAGCAAAATGCTGGAACTGTTCAGCGATTTGTTTCTGAAAGATCTCTCTCGGCGCGAGATGCTGATTCTCTTTTCGAATCATTTCGATAGTTTGCATCGAAGTGTCGATATAATATTCAAACGCTCGGTTGAAAAGCTGTTCTTTTGATTTGAAATGTAAATAAAATGCGCCTTTTGATATTCCGCATTCATCTGCAATTTCCTGAATGGTCGTAGAAGAAAAACCCTTTTTCGCAAACAATTGGATGCTTGCTTTAATGATTTTTTCTTTTTTTTCGTTCATGAAATAAGGCCCCTTCAGCTTTAGAATGTTACGTCAAACGCAAGTGAAATGGTTGACGGCATTGTATATCACCGTTTATTATGATATAGAATGACCAGTCAGTCAATACATAAAGGAAAATGGAGGATATAATGAATTCGATCATCAATTTTGTATTAAAGAATAAGTTCGCTGTATGGCTCATGACGATTATCGTAACAGTTGCTGGTCTATATGCCGGATTGAATATGAAACAAGAATCAATCCCGAATATCAACACGCCAGTCATTACGGTTTCTACAACGTACCCTGGCGCAACGCCGGACGAAGTATCAGATAAGGTGACAGATCCAATTGAAAAATCGATTCAAAACCTCAATGGGGTCAGCGTGGTCACTTCTAATTCATTTGAAAATGCATCATCCATTCAAATCGAGTACGATTACAACAAAGACATGGATGAAGCAAAAAAGGAAATTGAAGATGCGATTAGCAATATCGATTTCCCTGAAAATGCAGAAAAACCTAAAATCGCACGCTTTAGTATTAATGCGATTCCAATCCTAGCCCTAAGTGTCTCTGGTGATAAAGAATCATTACAAGACCTTACACAAAAAGTAGAAAATGATCTCGTTCCTTCACTTCAAGGATTAGACGGTGTCTCTTCTGTCGAAACTTCAGGACAGCAAATCAAAGAAGTAGAATTTTCGTTTAAACAAAAGAAATTGAAAGAATACGGTCTAGATGAAGATACCGTCCAAAACATGATCAAAGGCTCTGATGTGAATGTACCACTAGGTCTATACACATTTGGCAACAAACAAAAATCAGTTGTCGTGGACGGCAATATTTTAAGCGTCAAAGATTTGAAAAACATGCGTATTCCAGTCACACCAAGTGCAGGCGGCGGTGCGGGAAGCGCTGGAGCTGGAGCACCTTCTAGCGGTTCAGAAAACCCAGGTGCGCAAGGTGCGGAGCAGCAGGCTGGAAGTGCAAGTCAGCAGCAAGCAGCAGCTCAGCAGCCAGCAGGTGGAGGTGCAGCAAGCAGTCAATCTGTAGAGCTGCCGACGATCAAGCTATCTGAGATAGCAGATATTAAAGTCGTAAAAGATGCAGAATCGATCTCTAGAACGAATGGAAAAGACAGTATCGGTCTGCAAATTGTCAAAGGCTCTGATGCCAACACAGTGAGTGTAGCAGAAGAAGTGACAAAAGAGCTTGAGAAATTCAAAAAAGACAACAAAGGCATCAAAGTAAGCACCACATATGATCAAGCAGAGCCGATTAAAGAGTCTGTCAGCACAATGCTGAACAAGGCGATCATCGGAGCAATCTTTGCGATCATTATCATTATGTTGTTCCTGCGAGATATCAAATCAACATTAATTTCGGTCATTTCCATTCCGTTATCTCTGTTGATTGCTGTTTTAATATTAAATCAGCTGGATATCACGTTAAATATTATGACACTTGGTGCCATGACCGTCGCCATCGGGCGTGTTGTCGATGACTCGATAGTGGTCATAGAAAATATCTATCGACGAATGGCGTTAAAGGATGAACCGTTAAAAGGTAAGGCACTCGTCAGAGAAGCCACAAAAGAAATGTTTATCCCAATCATGTCTTCGACGATTGTGACAATTGCAGTATTCTTACCGTTAGCATTAGTAGGTGGAATGATTGGTGAACTATTCATCCCATTTGCCCTAACAATTGTGTTTGCGTTGCTTGCTTCACTGCTTGTCGCTATTACAATTGTTCCAATGATGGCACACAGTCTATTTAAAAAGAATCTCTACGGCACAGCGAAAAAAGTAAAAGAGCATAAACCAAGCAAACTTGCTGGCGGTTATAGACGTGTACTTAATTGGACACTCAACCATAAATGGATCACATCAGGAATTGCCATTCTTATGCTTGTCGGAAGCTTATTCTTAGCACCACTTGTCGGTGTCAGCTTCTTACCACAGGAAGCAGAGAAAACGGCCATGGTAACATATACACCTGAACCTGGACAAACGAGAGAGCAAGCAATTGATGAAACGAAAAAAGCTGAAGAATATTTGATGAAACGTGACCATGTCAATACAGTTCAGTATTCACTAGGCTCTTCAAATGCCATGACCGCAAGTGTTGGCGGTAACTCTAACGGTGCATTATTCTTCGTACAATATGATGATGACACGCCAAACTTTGATAAAGAAAAAGACCGGGTGGTCAAAGCCCTTCAAGACAAAGCGTCTAAAGGGGAATGGAAATCACAAAACTTCTCATCTGCTGGTGCAAATAATACCGTGACATACTATGTGTACGGGGACAAAGCAAGTGATATTGAAGGCACAGTAAAAGATGTTGAGAACATCTTAAAAGATGAGAAAAACCTGAAAAATGTCAGCACAAGCTTATCTGAGAAATACGATGAATATACGTTTAATGCAGATCAAGAAAAACTAGCGAAACTAGGTCTAACTGCTTCACAAATCGCTCAAGCAATTGCACCTCAAAATAGTGAAACAACACTGACGAAAGTCACAGAGGACGGCAAAGAACTTGATGTGAAGCTTCAAACGGAAAAAGATGAATATAAGAGCAAAAAAGATTTAGAAAATAAAAAGATCACCACACCAACAGGGCAAGAAGTCCGAATTGGTGATGTCGTCAAAGTAAAAGATGGTACGACTGCAAATACGGTGACAAAACGTGATGGAAAAATCTACGCAGAAGTGTCTGGTGACATGACAACAGACGACGTCTCAAGTGTAACGCAGGATGTTCAGAAGAAAGTCGACAAGCTTGATCTAAAATCTGGCGTAACGATTGACACAGGCGGCGTAAGTGCGGATATTGAGGAATCCTTTACACAGCTGGGCCTTGCAATGCTTGCAGCGATTGCCATTGTGTATCTCGTTCTCGTCATCACATTTGGCGGAGGTCTTGCACCATTTGCGATTCTTTTCTCCCTGCCATTTACGATTATTGGCGCACTGCTTGGATTGTTTATAGCAAAAGAAACCATCAGCTTAAATGCCATGATTGGATTGCTCATGCTGATCGGTATCGTTGTAACTAATGCCATTGTCTTGATTGACCGAGTGATTCATAAAGAACAAGAAGGTCTCTCAACAAGAGAAGCGTTACTTGAAGCAGGTACAACAAGATTACGTCCAATCTTAATGACGGCACTTGCGACAATTGGTGCACTGCTACCACTCGCATTAGGATTTGAAGGCGGAAGCCAGATCGTATCAAAAGGACTTGGTGTTACCGTAATTGGCGGTTTAACAAGTTCTACACTTCTCACATTGGTTATCGTTCCAATCGTGTATGAAATGTTAAGCAAGTTTAGACGTAAGAAAAAGTACGCAGAAGAAGAGTAAGAGGAAGCCCCGCCAATGAGCGGGGCTTTTTTATTTTGAAATCTGACAAACAGCTTTTCTCATAAGCTCTTCAAATGCGTGGAAAAAGGCATCACGATCGACATGGTCAATCACTTGAATTGATTTTCCATCTGGATGCTCTTCAGTGCGACCTTGTCTAGGCGTTTCGGTATAAACGATTGCGTTCACTTCTTTTGAGCGAGTAAATGAAGAGGAAGCAAGAGTGATCGTTGTCAGCACGTCCCATAAGTAGTAAGTCGAGTTCGTTTCATGATGAATGAGCGGCGGACAAAAGGCGTAGCACTGTCCGATAAAATCTATTCCAATATGAGAACGAAGAGAAGCCCAGCGCTGACGTACATCAAGTGTAAGCGGGACTTGATTTGTACTTTCAAGCGCGACCATTTCAATAGGAAACGGTTCCTGAAAGACAGTGCTGACAGCATAAGGGTCCCAAAAGGCATTCCATTCTGCTGTCCCATCATGCTCGGGTTCTTCAACATTGCCTTTTTCAAGGAACGTGCCGCCCATCCACACCAATTTCTCAATTTTATTAGAGATCGAAGGATCTTCTTCTAAAGCGCGTGCAAGATCTGTGAGCGGACCAGTAAAGAGCAGGGTGACAGGTTCTTTTGCCTTCTTAACCGTTTCAATCAGGTGAAGGTGTGCTGGCAGCTTGGACACTTTTGTATCAACATTGCCTTTTTCATTTAAAATTGGCAGAGCATCTACATAAAAAGCATGCATACGCCAATCCTTCGGAAACGGATTGACGCCTCTAGAAGTTGAAGCAGCGACTTCAATTTCATAAGGGCTGAATCGATCAATGATTTTTTGAGATGCACTGAGAGCAGGCTCTAAATAACAATCAGCAGGTATCACAGACATACCGATGACTTTCACATGTTCCATTTGAAGGAGAAGAAATAAAGAGACGAGGTCATCAACACCGCCGTCATGATTAAAATAGACAGGCTTTTTCATCGCATATCATCCTTTACAGCGTTTTCTTTTATCTTATCAGAATGCTTTCTTGCTGAGGGAGATTGGCTAGGAGATTTCACATAATTAGGTGGTTGTTTTGTTGCCATTTTCAAATCTCATAGTATAATTAAAGGTTGTTAGTGGTGAAAATAGATTGCATAATGAATATAGGATGATGATGAATGAAACGTGCTCGAATTATATACAATCCGACATCTGGGCGTGAACTCTTCAAGAAGAATTTACCGCAGGTTTTGCAAAAATTTGAACAAGCTGGCTATGAAACTTCTTGTCATGCGACGACATGTGCAGGAGATGCCACGCAAGCAGCAGAAAAAGCCGCACAGAGAGATTTTGATTTAATTGTAGCAGCAGGTGGAGACGGCACGATCAATGAAGTCGTCAACGGACTAGCACCGCTTGAAAAAAGACCGAAACTAGGAATTATTCCAGTTGGAACGACAAATGACTTCGCAAGAGCACTTGGCATTCCACGAGAAGGTGTTTTAAAAGCGACAGATGCCATTATTGAGGGTGTAGCGAAGCCGCTTGATATCGGTAAAGTCAATGGCCATTATTTTATTAATATTGCTGGCGGCGGCCGGTTAACAGAGCTCACCTATGAGGTGCCTAGCAAGCTGAAGACCATGCTTGGACAGCTTGCTTATTATTTAAAAGGCATGGAGATGCTTCCTTCTATCCGCCCGACAGAAGTCGAAATTGAATATGACGGCAAATTGTTTCATGGAGAAATCATGCTGTTTCTTGTTTCACTCACAAACTCAGTAGGCGGCTTTGAAAAACTAGCGCCAGATTCCATTTTAGATGATGGGATGTTTGACCTGATCATTCTAAAGAAGGTCAATCTAGCAGAAGCCATTCGAGTGGTCAGCCTTGCACTCAGAGGCGAGCATATTCATGATAACAATGTCATCTACGCAAAAGCGAATCGCGTGAAGGTAGATGTAAAAGATAAAATGCAATTGAATTTAGATGGTGAATACGGCGGCATGCTGCCAGGTGAATTTGAAAACCTGTATCGCCATATTGAATTTATTGTGCCAAAAGCAACAGCTGAAAAAATAGGGTGAAGACTGAACTTGGTTCCTTATGGCGGCCAAGTTTTTCTTTGCAAATGAGGTGATAAAATTGGTGAAAATGAAACCGCCTGTTGAAAAGAATGAATACTACAATGTAACCTTCGAAGACTTAACGCATGAAGGTGCAGGTGTAGCGAAAATTGAAGGATTCCCTGTCTTTGTACCGAATGCCCTTCCTGACGAACAAGGAAAAATCAAAGTCACACGAGTCAAAAAAGGATTTGCTTTTGGACGACTCATGGAGCTGACAAAGGAAAGTCAGCACAGGCAAGATGCGCCATGTCCCATTTACAAACAGTGCGGCGGCTGTCAAATTCAGCATATGAGCTATGAAGGCCAGCTGCTATTCAAACAGAAACAAGTAAAGGACGTTTTAGAGCGGATCGGCAAGCTTGATATGAGCCGTGTAAAAGTTCATCCTGTACTCGGCATGGAAGACCCTTGGAATTACCGAAACAAAGCACAAGTTCCAGTTGGCGAACGAGAAGGCGGACTTGTTGCAGGTTTTTATCAGCAGCGTACTCATGAAATCATTGATATGGAAAAATGTTTGATTCAACAGTCAGAAAACGACGAAGTGGTACAGGCAGTAAAAGACATATGCAATGCGTTTGGCATCAAAGCATATAACGAAGAGCGGCACAAAGGCTGGCTGCGTCATGTGATGGTTCGCTACGGTATTGCAACAGGTGAAATGATGGTTGTGTTTGTTACTAGAACAGCTGACTTTCCGCAAAAGCAGCAGGTGATTGAGCAGATTATAGCACGCTTCCCACATGTTCGGTCAATTGTACAAAACGTGAATTCAAAGAAAACAAATGTCATTTTCGGAGACGAAACAACCGTTTTATGGGGCGAAGAATACATTTATGACACGATTGGCGACATCAAATTTGCCATTTCAGCCCGCTCATTTTATCAAGTGAACCCAGCTCAAACAAAGGTGCTTTATGACAAAGCGCTTGAATATGCAGAGCTGCAAGGCGAAGAAACCGTCATCGATGCCTACTGCGGAATCGGTACGATTTCCTTATTTCTCGCACAAAAAGCAGGCAGAGTTTATGGGGTTGAAATTGTTCCAGAAGCAATTGAAGACGCAAAACGCAACGCTGCCTTAAACGGAATCAACAATGTTGAATTCGCAGTCGGCGAAGCAGAAACCGTCATCCCAAACTGGTACAAAGAAGGCATCAAAGCAGATACATTAGTCGTTGATCCGCCAAGAAAAGGCTGTGACGAAGCACTGCTTGACACCATTTTAAAGATGAAACCAAAACGAGTTGTTTACGTGTCCTGTAATCCAGGGACGCTTGCTCGTGATTTGAGAATTCTTGAAGATGGCGGGTATGTGACAGAGGAAGTGCAGCCTGTGGATATGTTTCCGCATACCAACCATGTAGAATGTGTAGCAAGTCTTGTGATTAATCAGTAATGTATTGTGACATCCCGATTCTGTGAAAAACATTGATATCGGGATGTTTTTATTTTTGTATGTTCAATCGGCCTAAAAAATGATATTTGGAAGTGGAATTAATATTTTTATCCCGCAATTCATCACCAAATGTCCTTTTTTGCAATTTTGCACGGTTCATATTAAAGTATATAATGATAAAAATTGCTGAAAGAATTTACAGAAGGACAAGCCCTTTAGGCGCTATGTCATGAGAGGAATTGGATGAAAGATGAGTAAAAATTTCTGGCGTGATTTACCGCGGCCATTTTTTATATTAGCACCAATGGAAGAAGTGACAGATGTTGTGTTTCGTCATGTTGTGAGTGAGGCGGCGAGACCGGATGTGTTTTTTACAGAGTTTACGAACAGTGAGAGCTATTGCCATCCTGATGGCATTCAAAGTGTGAAGGGGCGTTTAACGTTTACAGAGGATGAGCAGCCGATTGTTGCTCATATTTGGGGAGACAAGCCTGAGAACTTTAGACAAATGAGCATTGGAATGGCGGAAATGGGATTTCAGGGGCTTGATATTAATATGGGCTGTCCTGTCCCGAATGTCACACAAAACGGAAAGGGCAGCGGCTTGATTCTTCGTCCAGACGTTGCGGCAGAGCTGATTCAAGCGGCAAAAGCAGGGGGATTACCTGTCAGTGTGAAAACAAGACTTGGTTTTACTGAGGTCGATGAATGGCGCGGGTGGCTTAGACATATTTTGGAGCAAGATATTGTGAATTTATCAATCCATCTTCGCACAAGAAAGGAAATGAGCCAGGTGGATGCGCATTGGGAGCTCATTCCTGAGATCAAAAAACTTCGTGATGAAGTAGCACCGGATACTCTTTTGACGATCAATGGTGATATTCCTGATCGTCAAACAGGCTTAAAGCTCGCTGAACAGTATGGAATAGACGGCGTGATGATTGGGCGCGGAATTTTCCATAACCCATTTGCTTTTGAAAAAGAGCCGAAGGAGCATACAAGCGATGAACTGCTTGGTCTTTTAAGATTACATCTTGACCTTCATGATCAATATTCTTCATTAGGCTTGCGTCCATTCAAGGCGTTGCATCGTTTCTTTAAGATTTATGTAAAAGGATTCAGAGGAGCGAGTTTCTTAAGAAATCAATTAATGAACACATCATCAACAGATGAAGTGCGTGCCATGCTGGATGAATTTGAAGCGAGAAATCAAGAACAATCATGACCAACAAGAGGAGGAGGGGAACCCTTCTCTTTTTTATTAAATAGGACTATTAAACTAGTTCTCTTAAATGGTAAAATGAGATAGAAATAACAATTGGAGGTATTTTATTTGAAACCATTTTGGGATAAAGATAGAGAAAGCGAAGAAACATTTAAGAAAATCAATGAGAAAGGCATTGCAGAAGCGGAAAAGAAGCTAGGCGTCATCCTGCCTGATACATATAAGCAACTGATCCTCGAACAAAATGGCGGGTATACCCTGCATAACGCTTTTCCAACGGATCAGCCGAATGGATGGGCAGAGGATCATGTATCATTTGATCATTTAAGAGGAATTGCCAAAGACGAAGGCATTATGGATAGTGATTATTTAATAGAAGAATGGGAATTGCCTGAGGGACTTGTGCTTATTTGTGGGGATGGTCATACGTGGATTGCATTGGATTACAGAGAAACAAAGGAGCATCCGCCGATTCACTACTTTGATCTAGAAGATGAGACGGATTTCAAATTAGCGGATTCGTTTGATGAACTGATTGCTGGGCATTATACTGCTGAATAGGAAAAGGCAGCCGCTAGTAGATATAGTTCATTAAAACCGTTGTTATACAGTATTTTTTGAGAGAGACAAAAGAGTCTCTCTTTTTTTGCGAAGCAACATTGAATCTCTCTCCAAAACTGTATCTGTTATGTTTAAGTCTTATTATTCAATTGGTTCACTTTCCACTCACTAAATTTTCTGACGATAATATCTGCCACAATGTAAAATGGCAGAAAGCTGGAGTTGTCCACTTTGTTATATAAGTGAAACGGGGTGCTGCTTACATAGATGTTAAACATGGCATTTTGTGCAAGGAGGTTATTCCTTAATGTGGTCATGCTGATAAATTTGATATGTCTCGTTTTCACCAATTGAATGATTTCATCTAAATTCTTCGATTCACCCGATAAAGAAATGATAAATAAAAGGTCATCCTCACCAAATTCAATGATTCCATCTGTTAAATCCCGCTTGCTTCGTAATACTTGAGATTTCTTATGCAGTGACCATAGCTGCCGCTGTACATCATTTGCTAAATCAAGCTGTGCTGTTCCTGTCCCATAAATATAAATATACGGTGCACGATCAATCAGTTGATTTAATTGATGAAAGTCCAGTTGCTCCATATATTTTCTTGTCTGCCGGATATCTTGATCAAGCAGCTGCATTAAATCTTGTGTTGTCTCTTCAGTGAAAGCATTTAATTTCACATAAGACTTTAAGTCACTGTAGCCGTCGAACCCTATTTTCTTAGCAAGCCGATGGATGGATGAGATGGAAGTATGAGCATAACGGGCAAGGTCCTGAATTTTCATTGTCTTCATTTCTTCAAGATGATCATGGATTGTTTTAATAATGTGCAGGTCATTCTTGTTTAAATCTTCGAAGTGTTTATTAACCAGCTTGTCCAGTATCATGCGATGTGCCCTCCAACATGAAAATATTTTCTTCCTGTGAAAATATAATCTAATGTTACAACTTGATTTCTAAATACGTCAAACCTATTGGTTTTTGTAAGCGCTACCTTTACAGTGATGTTATGGATCAAGCAAAGGGGTTATGCTTATGAATGTAATCAAGCGGTTTGGCAGTGCTATGGTAGTTCCTGTACTTTTATTCGCGTTTTTTGGTATTGTTGTCGGCCTCGCGACTTTATGTAAGAATCCAGCGATTATGGGGGAAATGGCTGGAGAAGGTACGATGTGGTACAAGGTTTGGTCACTGATTGAAAGCGGGGGATGGACGATTTTCAATCATATGGAATTAGCCTTTGTGATTGGATTGCCCATCTCACTTGCAAAAAAAGCGCAAGCACGTGCGACGCTCGCAGCTTTGATGATTTATCTTGTATTTAACAATTATATTCATGCTATTTTGACACTTTGGCCGTCTACTTTTGGCGTTGATTTATCGCAAGGTGTCGAGAATGTAGCGGGTGTAAAAGAAATTGCGGGTATACCTACGCTGGATACAAGTATCATTGGTGCGGTGATGATATCTGGAATCGTCATTTGGATCCATAATCGTTTTTATGATCAAAAGCTGCCTGAAATGCTTGGGATTTTCCAGGGGCTTGTATTTGTTGTCATCATCGGATTCTTTGTGATGATTCCTATTGCTTTTATCGTTGCTTTTGTATGGCCCTATGTTCAGCAGGGGATTCAATCTCTCCAAGGGTTCATGGCACAGTCTGGTTATATTGGTGTCTGGCTGTTTCATTTCTTGGAAAGGGTGTTAATTCCAACAGGACTTCACCATTTTATTTATACACCTTTTGAGTTTGGTCCAGCGGCTGTAAATGGGGGGTTAAAACCATATTGGATTGCTCACTTAAATGAATTTGCGTCCTCCACTTCCGATTTGAAGGATCTTTATCCATACGGATTTTTATTGCATGGGAATATTAAGATGTTTGGCTGTTTAGGGATAGCTTTAGCCATGTATTTTTCTACACCGAAAGAAAACAGAAAAAAGGTTTTGGCATTGGTATTACCCGCCACATTAACAGCGGTATTTGCCGGAATTACAGAACCGCTTGAATTTACATTCCTATTCCTCGCGCCTTATTTATTTGTGATACATGCACTTCTTGGTGCGACCATGGTGACAATCATGAATATGTTTGGTGTTGTCGGAATGATGGGTTCCGGGCTTATTGAAATAGCTGCATTGAACTGGATTCCGCTCTCTTCAAATCATGGAGGGACTTATCTGATCCAAGCGATGATTGGACTTCTTTTTACAGCAGTGTATTTTGTCATATTTAGATGGATGATTGTGAAATTCGATATTCCATTACCAGGACGAAAACATGAGGAGGAGACGAGGCTATATACAAAACAAGATTATGAGAATGCTCATAAAAAAGGTCATGACCAAAAAGAAGCGCCCGTGTATGCGTCTGAGTATGAAGAGAAAGCCGTGTATTTCTTAGAAGGCCTTGGCGGTAAAGAAAACATTAAAGATGTGACAAACTGTGCCACACGTCTACGTATTACAGTGATTGACCCTAGCTTGGTGAAAGATAGGGACTACTTTACAAAAAATAAACTGGCCCACGGCATGGCGAAGAGTGGTCAAAGCATTCAAATCATTGTTGGCTTAAGTGTACCGCAAGTAAGAGAGTCCTTTGAGACAAAACTATCATTAGATTGAAAAAGGAGCTGGATATGATGAAAAAATTTAATATTACCATAGCTGGAGGCGGAAGTACATTTACACCGGGAATCATTTTGATGCTGTTAGACTATCTAGATGAGTTCCCAATTCATACAATTAAACTCTATGATAATGATGAAGCTAGACAAAAGACGATTGCAGATGCATGTGAGATTATGTTAAAAGAACGAGCACCAGAAGTACGATTACTGGCAAGCACGGACCCAGAAGAAGCCTTTACTCAAGTCGATTTTGTGATGGCACATATTCGTGTCGGGAAATATGCAATGCGAGAATTAGATGAGAAAATTCCATTGAAGCATGGAGTCGTCGGACAGGAAACATGCGGACCAGGCGGAATAGCTTACGGAATGCGGTCCATTCCAGGTGTATTAGAACTTGTCGATTATATGGAAAAATACTCACCTGAAGCTTGGATGTTAAACTATTCGAACCCTGCAGCGATAGTAGCAGAGGCAACACGTAAGCTAAGACCGAATGCCAAGATTTTAAACATATGCGATATGCCAATTGGCATCGAAGAATTAATTGCAAAGAATTTAGGTTTATCTTCACGGAAAGAACTAGAAGTCGATTACTATGGTTTAAATCATTTTGGCTGGTGGACAGATATTCGAGATAAATCAGGAAATAGCTTAATGCCTGAGGTAATTAAGCATGTAAGCCAGCATGGTTATGCAACAGATGGAACATCTGAATTAGAACAGCAGAAGAGCTGGAACAGCACATTAAAAAAGGCCAAAGATATTCAAGCACTTGATCCAAAAACGGTACCGAATACGTATTTGAAATACTATATATTTCCAGATGAAGAAGTGGCACATTCAAATATTGAGTTCACGCGTGCCAATGAAGTGATGGAGGGGCGGGAAGCTTTTGTTTTTAGTGAATGTCAGGCCATCATTGATAAAGGAACTGCAAAGGAAACAAAGCTGACCATTGATGAGCACGCTTCTTATATTGTTGATTTAGCAAGAGCCATTGCTTTTAATAAAAAGGAACGGATGCTGATGATTGTAGAGAACAATGGCGCCATTAGGAACTTTGATCCAACAGCTATGGTCGAAATTCCTTGTATCGTTGGGAGCAATGGACCAGAAAAATTAGTAGTTGGAGAGATTCCTAGATTTCAGAAAAGTCTCATGGAGCAGCAAGTTGGCGTAGAAAAACTAGTAGTAGAAGCATTTGAAGAAGGGTCCTATCAAAAACTATGGCAGGCTATCACATTATCGAAAACGGTGCCGAGTGCTAAAGTAGCAAAAGATATTTTAGACGACTTAATTGTGGCAAATCAAGCATTTTGGCCAGAGTTAACATAACACGAGAATAAGCAATATGGGCGTGACAGCGCTCATATTGCTTATTTGTTTTTTCAACCGATGTATTGTAATGGAGACAAAAAGCCCCCTTACCAAAAGGGGGCCGCCATTCCTTACTCTGCGCTCTCCTCAACCTCACGGCTATCCTCTGTTTCACCAATATAAATAGGGCCGTTTGCGTGGTCGATTCGGATTGGCCATTCGTACGGAATTTGAAGACGTCTAGCAATGGCTCTCCAGAATTTTGTGGAATCCATTTCGAATTCTTGAAAGTCTTTTAATAAGTCTTTGTAAGACGAGCCATCAAATTGAATGAACATATCTTGAAGGCGCATGAACGCGACATGTCTCACTTCAAGTGCTGCTGCGGCATCCATTTCTTCTTCTGTTGCTTCTCCGATGATTGTACCTGCGGGCGGAAGCATGTCGTATACGTTAAATTCCTCTTCTTCTTCGTGTGCTGCATTGTGCTGTTGATCTGACATTTTTCTTCACTCCTTCTCGTTCTCAATCAAAACTTTCTTTCGTGCTTACTTCTATTATCGGAAGGAAATGTGAAATGTGGAATGAAAAGTGGAGCAGATTCACAACTCTTGCTTTTTTCTCTTGAATCATCTATGATCAATTACAGATATAAAAGGTCTATAATAGATAGAAAGGAGTTTCCTCATGAAATATTCTAAAGCGACCAACTATGCGCTGCATACGATGGTGTTTTTAACTCTTGCGCCAAAGGGTAAAGCGATTGGCGTTGAGCCTCTTGCTAAGATGCAAGACCTTTCACCAACCTATTTATCCAAAATTTTAACAAAGCTTGTGAAGGCGGGATTGATTGAATCAACACCTGGTGCAAAGGGAGGTTATACCCT
This sequence comes from Bacillus sp. FSL M7-0003, assembly GCF_038628485.1. Classification (NCBI taxonomy): domain Bacteria; kingdom Bacillati; phylum Bacillota; class Bacilli; order Caryophanales; family Bacillaceae; genus Bacillus; species Bacillus sp. FSL M7-0003. The sequence goes on from NZ_CP152024.1 coordinate 712,920, forward strand.
TATCAAACGAAAGGAAGACATTTCGTTTTTAGATGTCATTCAGGCTGTAGAAGGACAAACGAATTTATTTCGCTGCTCCTTAGAGCATGACTCCTTTATGCCTCATGATGGCTGTTTGATTGAACAAGTTATGCAGGATGTTGAAACGAAAATGCAGGAGACATTAAGTCAAAAACGGTTAATTGATATAGCGAGCCAAATTGAACAGACAGAAAAAAATCCATTTTTCAACATGTGATTTTTTTGAACTAATTATAGATATTAAGGGTCTTTAAAGTCTTGAATAGAAAAGGAGAGATTGATATGTTATTAGATTGTGCCATTATTGGAGGCGGACCAGCCGGATTAAGTGCAGCACTTGTTGTAGGAAGAGGCAGAAAGCAGGTCACTGTATTTGATGATGAGCTGCCAAGAAATCGAGTGACGCAGGAATCACATGGATTTATTACAAATGATGGAATGACACCATTTGAGATCAGACAAGCCGGAGAGGCAGATCTTCAAAAATACCCTAATATCAAAATCAACCGAAGTCGAATTGTTGATATACAAAAGAAAGAGGAAAGCTTTACGTTACTGACACACGAGGGGGATGCATTCGAAGCGAAAAAAATCATTTTGGCAACAGGTCTTCAGGATATATTGCCAGAGATCGAAGGAATTCATAATGTGTACGGAAAAACGTTGTTTAGCTGTCCTTTCTGTGATGGATGGGAATTAAAGGACAAAGCACTTGCCCTCATTGCAGAGAATCAGCGAGCCTTGCATATGGCTAAGCTTCTTTCCAATTGGACAAAGGATTTGATCGTGTTTACGAATGGGCACGTGTTGGCTGAAGAGGACAAGACGCTTCTGAGGGCACATTCTATTCAAGTCATTGATGTGCCAATTGTGTCGATTGATCATGACAATGGGCAGCTGCGCTCTCTCCAGCTTGCGAATGGGGAGATAGTGAATAGGGAAGGCGGTTTTGTCGCAAGTGAATTCAAGCAGTCAGCCCCATTTGCCGAAAAGCTTGGCTGTCAAATGACGAAGAATGCGGGTATTGAAACAGATATCCTTGGACGTACAACCGTCAGTGGTGTCTTTGCATGTGGTGATAATCTAGGCGGTCCTGCTCAGTTAGTTCTCGCAGCAGCAGCTGGAAGCCAGGCAGGAATGGGCGTCATTCATGAACTGGTGCAAGAAGAGTTTCAAGAAAAAACATCTCTATGAAAAGAGATGTTCAACGATGAACGGTTTTCCGTTTTGCTAAGACGTGAGCTGTCCATTCCAAAAGTGCGTAGATGACAAAGAAGATCAGGATCCAGCTGCTGACATCGACCCATACATTGGTGATCTGAATGATGTTCGCCTGATCAAGTCCAGCCTGTATCCACATGGTGATCAGTGCTGTAAGGAACACTTGTAAAAACCATTTTGATGTTTTCAATTGACCACACCTCCATCTCTTTCTATCATATAAGAAATGACAGTTTATTTCCAATTTGTTTTCCTATATGTTTTAACGGTAAAATGAAAAATAAAACGAGTGAAAGGAAAGCAAATGAGTGATCAAACAAATATGTTTCTAAAAAATCATTTTCCTCATCTTTTCCTCACGCCGCCTCTTTTTTATGAGTGGCCTATTGGGCTTCGGTTTGAAGTGGCAGATTGGTCATTAGGAAAAGAATCGATTGTATTAGAAAAAGCGGGAGATCGTGCTTTAGAGATTGTGAAATATACTTTTGATCCAGAAGACGAGATGCTGCTTGTGACGGATGTGTATACAGATCATGAACATGAATTAACGAAGCGTAAGCTCCTTGTCTATCAAAAGTATGTGCATCGGCAAGTAAGGAACAGATTGCGCCACGAGCTTTTGACTTATGTACGTCCAGAAATAGAAGATTCACTGACATTAGAGAGATTTACACTCAAATGCCAGCTGCAAGACATTCGATTGCGTCCGCTTCTCCATGCGATGTGCCAGGAGGACTTCTATGCACCGAATCAAATCTTGAAGGGAAAACTGGGGTATGAAATTTACTTAATGAATCTCTCAAAAAAAATGATTTTTCACTTATATGATGATCGAGGCTGTGATCTCATTTCGGCAGATGCTGAGCGTCTACGCCCAGTCTATGAAGGCTTACAGCACTTGCTATTAGACTATGATCGTCCTAAGATGGACCGGCTGTTTGCAGCCAAATAAAAAACCCGCACTTTCGACAAGTGCGGTCAGCGGGTAGACAGTTTTATGCTTCTACTTTATTGAAGAACTGTGGCAAATATTCTTTGTGAGCTTCTAGCATTTCATCTAGGATGCTTTTTGCAATGGCATCTGATGGGACAAGCGGGTTGATGGTCATTGCCACAAGAGCTGTGTTGTAATCGCCTGTCACGGCTGCTTCAGCAGCTACACGTTCAAAGGATTTAATTTGAGAAATAAGTCCTTTGACAGCGACCGGCATTTCACCAACAGCGATTGGTTTAGGACCGTCTTTTGTGATCACACAGTTGAGTTCAACCGCAGAATCATTTGGAATGTCACTAATAGCCCCGTTATTAATGGTGTTTACAGGCTGAATGTCATGCTTGTCGTTATAAATGGATGCAATCAAGTTGCAAGCCGCATCACTGTAGTAGGCACCGCCTCGTTTTTCAAGCTGTGGCGGCTTGATGTCGAGATCAGGGTCTTTGTAAAGCTCGAACAAATCATTTTCTAATGCGCGAACGACTTCAGCACGTGTTCCTTCATTTGCTGCTGCTTTCTTTTCCTCAGCCAGCATATCACTTGTTTTGTAGTAGTAACGGTGATACGGACAAGGAATGACGCCAAGCCCTTTTAAGAAATCAGCATCCCACGGAATCGCTTGAATGTTGTTCATCGACATGCTGGAGTTTGGATCAGCCATGTCTTCGATGACTTGATCCATGATGCTTTTGCCATCTAAGAATACATTGAGTCCAAAGACCATATGGTTTAATCCAGCAAAGCTGACTTCGACTCTGCTTGCGTCGACACCAAGCCCTTTGGCGATTCCCATGCGAATGCCGATCGGCACGTTACATAAACCAACGACTTTACGATGGTTTGAATAACGAAGAACGGCTTCAGTGACCATACCAGCTGGATTTGTGAAATTCACAAGCCATGCATTCGGGCAAAGCTCTTCAATATCTTTGACAATATCAAGAATGACAGGAATGGTGCGAAGTCCTTTGAATAGACCTCCTGGACCATTTGTTTCTTGACCAATGACATCATATTTTAAAGGAATGCGTTCATCTTTCATACGTGCTTCAAGAAGTCCGACACGGAATTGTGTTGTGACAAAATCAGCATCTACAAGTGCTTTTCTGCGGTCTAATGTTAAATGAACCTCGATTGGGAGCCCTGCTTTTTTGACCATGCGTTTTGCAAGGTTTCCGACGATCTCAAGCTTTTCTTTTCCCGCTTCAATATCAACAAGCCAAAGCTCGCTAATCGGAAATTCATCGTATCGTTTAATAAATCCTTCTACAAGCTCTGGTGTATAGCTTGATCCTCCGCCAATTGTGACAACCTTTAATCCTTTTGCCATGTTCTGCACCTCCGAATAATGTAACGCGCAATGTTATAATAGAGAAAAGTCTTTTTTCTTGTTTGTACATCTTTAGCTTATCGTGAGAGCATCGTGTGCGTAAATGACTTCAGTGTCTTTAGGCAAGGGTGCCCTATTTAGAGATTTGTTACATAAAAGAAACACATTGTGACATGTTGTTGGAGAAAGGGGAAGTCAGATGTTTTCAAGTGAGGTCATTTCCAGCTTTAATGAACTAGAAAGCGCTTTATACCGATATATCATGGAAAACAGTGAAAAGGTCGTGTACATGAGAATTCGAGATCTTGCAGATGCTGCACATATTTCCACCTCGTCTGTCCTTCGCTTTTGCCGAAAAGTAAATTGTGAAGGCTTTTCAGAGTTTAAAGTGAAGCTCAAAATGTATTTAGAATCAGAGCAGACACCTTCTTTAAAAAGTACACAGCACTTTCTATATGAATTTATTGAACGAACATTGAAGGGAGACTTTGAGGAGAAAATTAAGGAGGCAGCAAAGCTCATTGCTGAGGCAAAAAATGTGCTGTTTATTGGGACTGGCAGTTCTGGCATTTTGGCGCAGTATGGGGCGAGGTACTTTTCAAGTCTTGAGAAATTTTCATTTTACATCAACGATCCGTTTTTCCCGATGAATATGCAGTATCTAGACAATAGTGTCACCATTGTGCTGTCTGTATCAGGGGAGAACAGTATTACGATTGATCATATTTCGAAGTTAAAAAGAGAAGGCAGCAAGATCATTAGTATTACGAATAACCAGCACTGCACGATTTCGCGTATTTCAGATTTAAATATTGCCTACTACGTCACAGATGAACGGGTCCACAGAGCCAATATCACCACACAGACGCCAGTTGTGTATATTTTAGAAGCCATGGCCCGTGACATGTTTGCGATGTTAAAAGAAAAGTAAAAGAGCCGCTGCATACATCAGCTGCTCTCTTTTTTCTGCTTCATAAAAGCAAGGATAGCAATGCCGGAACAAACGAGCACAAACAGACCGCCCAGCAAATACACAGACCTCGCCCCGTATGCATCTGCCATCAATCCAACAAAGAAAATAGACAAACCGACCGATACAGAAGAAAGGACGTAGTGAGCCGAATACACCTTTGATAAATCACGTACTGGCGTTTCCGTTTGAAGAATGGTTTGCTGCGAAACATCTCGGATTTGGTAGGCAGGCCCCATCAAAATACAAAGCACCAAAGCAAGCCACGGCAGGCTGTTCAGTGAATAGACAATGGTCAGCACTGCATAAATGAATGAACCAGCTGCCATATAGAGGAGAAGCTGTTTTTGAATAAACTGACTCATCCATGCAGCTAAGAGCCCGCCTATGATGGCACCTGTATAATAAGCGGCATTGATAAAACCCCACCATTCCTCACCTTGCTTTAAATCATGGGTGACAAAGGCAAGCGTAATCGCCCCGATCCACACAGCACCCGCAATATTTTCACAAACATCCATAAAGGTCAGGGTGCGCACCGTTTTATTTCTCCAAATGATCGTCCAGCCATCTTTGAAGCTGTTCATCTTATTTGCTTTTCGAACCGTCTCTTCTTGCTTGAGAAGAGGAAAGACAGGGATGAATAATAGATAAGACAACACAATCATGACACAAGTGATCCACATTAAATAAAATGGCCCAATCCATAGGACGAGCATTCCAGTGAACGAATAGCCGGCGATTTGAATCATTTGATGAAAAATGGAGGCTGTACTGTTTGCTTTCACAAGCTGATTTGCTGGTACAAGCATCGGCATGATGGCCTGCATTAAAGGACTGATGAACCCGCCTGTGAGGGAAATCAAAATAAGCGCACTAAACAGCCAGACCATATGCTGCTGAAACAAATGAAATTGGGCTGTAAACACGATGAGCATCCCAAGACGTAAAAGCGGGACCCATTTCAATAGCCGGCCAGCTTGAAAGTAATCGGTTAAAACAGGAGAGAAGAGCCCAGCCAATAGCTGGCATATTGTTCTAATCAGCGGAAATACAGCCGCATAGGCAACAGATTGTGTATCTTGATAAATGACAAACGTGATCGTCATCACAAATAAAATATCACTCAGCATGAGAAGGCTTTTACTGCTTGTATAACACCAAAACTTGTTTCCCATATCAAACCGGCTCCTTTTCAAAAACAAGTTCAGTATAGCATGGTGATGGTGTGTCCAGAGGCTTTTCATTGAAAAATACATCTTAAGGATGAGAAGATTGTGATAAGCTAAATGAAGGACATTGTAAGGAAAGGGGTTCAATCGATTGAAAAAATTACCGGCACATGACTTTTTGGACAAACATGGCATTCCATACGAGGTCAAAACATTTTCTGCCGAAACAGAAAAGGGAGCAGCAAATGTAGCGGCAGCTCTTGGTTTTCGTGAAAGACAAATGATTAAAACTTTGATTTTTGAAACAGGAGAAGGAGAGCAGCTGCTTGTGATGGTTGGCGCTGATCAGCATATTAAGTCAGGGAAACTCAAGAAAGCGGCCGGCTCCCGTAATATTAAAATGGCTTCACCGGAGAAGGTTCTTGAAGTGACGGGCTATCGAATTGGCTCGATTCCGCCGTTTTGCTGGCAGCCAGAAGGATTCCGCACCATTATTGAGGCTTCGTTATTAGAAGAGGAAATATTAGGTGTTGGGGCAGGCGAATGGGGAAATGAAATCCTCATCACACCAGAACAATTAGTGAAAGCCTCAAAAGCTGTACCGTTTGACATCGTGCAGCCAGCCGAATAAAAAAAAGTGCCTGTTCAGAAGCAGGCACTTTTTTAATTGGTAGCAGACGTAGTAAATGGACCGATACCTTTCATTTGCAGGAAGGCATCCACGGTTCTATTTTCTTCAAGATCATTCGCCCGTTTGCACACAACAACCGGTCTGACGATCTCAATGCCTTCAATGTACACGCGCCCAATTTCTTGCCGCTTGAGACTGCCATGAACCGCATCACGGGGAACAAGTGTGATGCCATATCCAGCTTTGATCATTTGAATCGCTTCATGAACACCGCTGAATTGTAAATCAACGGTCGGTTTTTTGATTCCTTTCGAAGTAAAAAGAGAAAAGAGCTTATCTCTTGTGGAACTGCCTTCTTCACGCATCAAAAAAGGCTCCTGACTCAGGCGCTCCAGTGGGACGGTTTTTCCGTTTAACGGATGGTCTGCCGGCACAATAAAATCATAGCTTAAATTCGTTAAATGAGAAGTGAGAATCTCCTCATGGTGCAAATCCTCGATCACGGCGATGGCCACATCTGATTCATATTGAAGCAGGCTCTCTAAAACCTGAGCGGAGTTTCCACTTTTTAATTCAATTTCTATCTGTGGTGAAGATGTTTTAAAAGCAGCAAGCCAATCTGGCAGTAAAAAGTTGAGTGGTACATAGGTAGAAGCGATGCGGAGCCGCCCCTTTTTTCCGTTTTGTAAAAGTGTGATCTGATATTCTACTTCTTTTTCAGCCTCGAACACTTGCCGGGCATAAGGGTATAGAATTTTCCCCATTTCCGTAAGTGTAATGCCTCTGCCATTTCGTTTAAAAAGACGGAAACCGATCTCACTTTCAATGCTTCTAAGCTGAGCTGTCACAGCTGGCTGTGTCAAAGATAGCACGTCTGCTGTTTGTGTAACGCTTTTTGTCTCTGCGACCTTTGCAAAAATCCGAAGGGCATGTAAATTCAACTTTGCACCACCTATCAATTATTTTGATGGTTTAATCAAAAACATTCATTAGATTTATTATAAGGCATCCCTTATTGTAAAGATAGCGAAGGGGGAAGGGAAAATGGATCATCGTCAAAAGCAAGTGGTGTCAATATCGCTTATCACAGCATTTGCACTGATTGGAGATTCAATGCTTTATATTGTGCTTCCGATCTATTGGAAAGAGATTGGTTTATCATCTATTTGGGAGGTCGGGCTGCTGCTGTCCATCAACCGATTCATCCGCATCCCGCTAACACCTGTTGTTTGGTGGCTCTATCGGTTTGTCCCAATGAAGACTGGTGTATTGATCGCTATTTTGATTGCTTCAGTGACCACGATGCTATATGGTGTGAGCGGTTTTTGGCTGCTGCTGATTTGCCGCTGCGCTTGGGGGCTGGCATGGACGTTATTGCGTATGAGTGGAATGAGATTAATTGCTGAGATGGAGGAAAGCTCTCAAGGGCATTATACGGGCATTTATAATGGGCTTTACCGGCTTGGCAGTTTATTCGGCATGTTATTTGGCGGAATATTCGCCAGCCTGATCGGCTTCCAGTCCATGACGCTTGTTTTTGGTTTACTCACATTACTAGGAATCATTTTTTATGTCTCTTTGGATGAGATTGAAAAGGGAGAAGAGGGGCAGGTGTATCAAGTCATCAAACAGAGGTGGCTTGCACGGGATGTTGTAAAAGTATTAATGACAGGTATGCTGATCGCACTTGTGATCCAAGGGTTATTCGCATCAACCCTCAGTCATGTCATTGAAGCAAGGATCGGTCATGGTGAATTTGCTCTGTTCGGCTTTGTCATTGGAGCTTCGGCTTTAAGTGGAATCATTCAAGCGCTTAGATGGGGGTGGGAGCCATTTGTAGCACCGAAAACGGGCAGATGGTTTGATGGGCTTGTGATGAAGGAACGAACGCTTTGCTGGATGTTTCTTTCATTTGGAGGTCTCAGTCTTCTGGCGGTCATGCTGAAGGTAAGCGGCTGGTTTCTTGTGATGCTGCTTTTGATCCAGCTATTGTCAACAATCTTAACGACATTAACGGATACGCTTGCTTTTCAAAAAGCGTCTGCTCAAACAGATAAAAACCGCTTCCTCGCAAGCTATTCCTTTGTTCAAGATATGGGAGCAGCTCTAGGACCCTTGTGCGGGTATACGATGATTCAGTTTTTTGGATCAAGCAGCGTCTTTTGGCTGATGCTCATTATAAGCTTATTGCTTGTCAGCATGTGGGCAAGAGGCAGAGAGCTGCATGTTACTTCTGATCCAGCGTAATAAATCAAGCGTTATACAAAAAACTGCCTCATGCGCTGAATGCAAGAGGCAGTCGTGTTTTTTTATTCTAGATCTGAATCATAGGCTTTTTGCGTCAGCTGGCTGATCACCTCTTTTAACCCATTTGGTTTATGAAACTCAACAGGTGTGCTTCCTTTTTCGAAGACGATTTGATCTGCTTCAACGAGCACGACATATCGATTGTTGAGCTTTGCAATATGGATCGAGTGGCCAAAGTCTGCTAGAAGACCTTTGATTTCCGTTTCGCCTAGACGCATTTTCATTGTGATATCAGGGGTTTGTTCAACAATATGGGAGGCCGCTTGTGTGACCTGCTCTGTATCGAGTGTTTCTCTAATTTCTCGCTTTTCACTCGCTTCCCATATTTCAAGATCCTCTTCAAACTGCTTTAATTCTTCACTTTCATCCTGTAATGTTTCAAAAACCTGTTCCTGTACCATATTCATAACCTGTGATTTCATGATTTCAGGCATGGATTCACCGTATTCGACGAATTTCAAAAAGTCCTCAAAATAACGAGCGTGTGAGGATTGGTGAATTTTCACTTCAGCTTCCTCAGTCATTCCCTCTTCTGGCATAAACGGGTATTGAATCGATTTCATGTTTTTGGTCGTAATAGCCATTTCGACTTTTCTAATTAAGGTAGATGTATCAGCAATAGAAGCCACTTTTTGTTCGAAATCGCATTTCATAATAAAGACAAAGGAATCATCGAAATACTTTTTAGGAACAGCAGAAGCAACTAAAAAAACGCCGCCTCTGACAGCACTTGTATCTAAATATGTGCGAACAAACTGTTCACTGTATTCATTAAACAATTCTTTTGTATCTGCAAATCTCGTTTGATGAAATAGGTTGTAGTTTGGATTTGAATCGAGCTCATGACCGGGCTCTACAATAAATCGGCCAATTTTGGTCGGTACTTGTTCAGATTTAGGGTGTCTGTCCACTTTTCGTTTGACGATTTTTTTCAGTTCACCGTCTAAAAAGTCCTTCAGCTCACTTTGTTCAAATTCTTCTTGATCTAGTGTTTGATAATGTTTAAATCGTTTATTTGCTTGTTCATCTTTGCCTTCGATTTCCACGACAAAGAATGATAGAAAACGTATCGTAAAATCCATTGATTGGTCACCACTTTTTCTTCTTCGGATATGTTGAGTATAGAAAAAGGAGTGAAAATCGTCAACGAATGGAGAAATATCGTGTCATTATTTCCCGAGAAATGTTTATTGAAAAACACTTGATAATAATTATCATTCTTGATAGAATGATAAAAGAAAAGAAGGAACCTGCCAGTTCCTTCATCTCAGAGAAAAATAGATTATTTTGTTTCAAATGTTTCGCAATCAGTTTCAGCGTTGCGAGTCACTTCAGTCATCGTGTTTTTACCAATTTTAATGGTAGAAGCGGTACAGCTGTTTTCAGCCCAAAAACGGCAAGAGTTCACTTCACAAAGAACGTTTTGTGCCAAGGGAATTCACCTCCGTAATTCATATTGAGAATGAAACAAGCTGCCACTTGAATTCATTCAATCTAGTAGTCTCTTTGTAGAAAGAGGCTGTTTGTGCTGGTTATGCACATGTTTATCATACCATCTACCCTGAAAATATACAATTTAAACTTTGGAAGAGCGAGAATATGAATCTCGCTCTTTTTTTATTTGTAAAAATAGTTAAATGCTAGGTGGCACACTCTCTCATTTCGACATATGAATAGAGTAGATTCAAAACCTGATGTCGGACAAAGTATGGGGGTACATGTACTGATTTTCCGCATAAAGATAGGGTTTTTAATCAAAAATCTTCATAGAGAGATGAGGGGAGAAGATGAAAGCAGTCATTCTCTGCGGAGGAAAGGGAACGAGAATGAGTGAGGTCACACAAGCGCTTCCTAAACCACTTGCTATGATCGGAGATCGGCCTATTCTATGGCATATTATGAAAATCTATCAGTATTACGGTGTAGACGAATTTATCCTATTGCTTGGATATAAAGGAGAGAAGATCAAAGAGTACTTTCTGACCTACGACTGGCAGCATCACAGCATGCAGCTCGATATGGCGACAGGAGAAATGAAGCTTTTAGGGAAAAAGGAGAACTGGAAAATCACCTTTTTAGATACAGGTGAAGATACGATGACAGGCGGACGTTTAAAGCAGGCACAGGATTACATTGGTGATGAGACCTTTATGATGACGTATGGTGATGGACTGGCCAATATCAATATGTTTCATTTGCTGAAACGTCATCAGGATCTTGGAGCAGCTGCGACTGTCACAGGCATTGAAAAGAAGTCCCAGTACGGGACACTGAAGGTGTATAACGGGATGGCACAATCCTTCTCTGAGAAGACAGACAGTATCGGGATGATCAATGGAGGATTTTTTGTGTTGTCTCCAAAGGTATTTGATTATTTGACAGATGATGATCAATGCGTGTTTGAAGCGGAGCCTCTTCAAAACCTGGCGGATGATGGAGAGCTTGCCGTTTATGAGCATCACGGATTTTGGACAGCAATTGATACGTATAAAAACCTGAAGGAAATCAACGACATGTGGACAGATGGAAAACAACCATGGAAGGTTTGGTGACAGCATGAGCGGATTTTGGAATGGAAAGAACGTATTTGTAACTGGATGTACAGGGCTGTTAGGGAGCTATCTCGTCAAGGAATTGATTGATCAAGGGGCAAACGTGACTGGACTTGTGCGTGATCAGGTGCCTCGATCGAATTTATATCAAGGCAGTCAATTTGAAAAAATGAATGTGGTGCAAGGCGCATTAGAGGATATGCAGACGATTGAGCGTGCGTTAGGAGAATATGAAATTGACACCGTCTTCCATTTGGCTGCCCAAGCCATTGTTGGAGTCGCAAATAGACATCCTGTTTCTACATTTGAAGCGAATATCTTAGGGACATGGAATGTGCTGGAGGCTTGCAGAAGACAGCCGCTGATCAAACGAGTGATCGTGGCATCAAGTGACAAAGCCTACGGTGATCAAGAGCAGCTGCCATACGATGAAGACATGCCGTTAAACGGGAAACATCCGTATGATGTTTCGAAGAGCTGTGCAGATCTCATTTCTCATACGTACTACAACACATATGGTCTTCCAGTTTGTATTACACGCTGCGGTAATTTATATGGAGGCGGAGATTTGAATTTCAACAGAATCATTCCGCAAACCATTCAGCTTGTGTTAGAAGGAAAGGCGCCGGAAATTAGAAGTGACGGGACATTTATTCGTGATTATTTCTACATTGAAGATGCAGTGAAGGCTTATTTACTGCTAGCTGAGAAGATGGAGGAAAAAGGGCTGGCGGGAGAAGCCTTTAACTTTAGTAACGAAATTCAGCTGACAGTGCTTGAGCTTGTGGATAAGATTTTAAAGGCAATGGGAAGTGAACTGAAGCCTCGTATTCTCAACCAAGGAACACATGAAATTAAGCATCAATATTTGTCAGCAGAGAAAGCGAGAAAGCTGCTTGATTGGAAGCCTGATTACTCCATTGATGAAGGCTTAGAGAAGACGATTGAATGGTACCGCGAATTCTTTCAAAAATAGAGGTGTAAAAAGATGAACAGCATATATTGTACGGTTCTTTCAAGTGGAAGACTTTATCAAGCCATTGCGTTTTTCTTATCGTTGAAGCAAGTAGAAGATGATGCTGTCATCAAGACGTTATGCATGGATGATGCTGCATTTGATTTGCTTCATCAAATGAATTTTCCGCATGTGGATCTTGTTCATGTACGGGCGCTCGAAACACCAGAGCTGCTGGAGAAAAAAGAGGAACGGGATGCATCGGAATATTGCTGGACCTTAAAGCCGATTTGGATTGAGTGGTTATTTGAACAGGAGCAGGCAGAGAGCGTGACCTATCTTGATGCGGATTTGTTCTTTTATGAGAGCCCTCAGGTGATTTTTCAACATCAGCCGAATGCTTCTGTTTTAATTTCGAGAGGGGATATTGTCATTCCAAGCTTTGATGCAGAGGAAGTGAAGATGCTTCAGAAGCTTTTAGGACGCTATAACTCAGGCTTTCTGCATTTTAAAGGAGATGAAGCCGGACGAAAATGCCTTAGCTGGTGGAAAGAAGAATGCTTAAAAGAATGTAAAAATGCACCGGGAGAAGGCAAGTTTGGCGATCAAGGATATCTAGATCATATGCCGAGGCTGTTTGACAAAGTAGAAGATATTGAGACAAAAGGCGTGAATATTGGTCATTGGAACTATGGGCAGCATTCTTATCGGGAGGAGAATGGACGTATTCTTCTGGAGGATGGGCACCCGCTCATTTGCTATCATTACAGCGGCTTTCGGATTGTGAGCAAGGATGAGATGCAGCAAATTCATGAAAAAGGACGAAATGACCTGCCGTTTTTCCAAGAAGCCTATCGGCAAGTGCTTCGCCATGTGATTGAATCTGTGGAGCAGGTCGATCCGCTGTTTAACGGCTATGCCAAACGGGAGGAGGATGACGCATGAACGAAAAGCCAAAGGTAAGCGTCATTATTCCAAGCTATAATGCCAAAGAGCGTTTAGAAGGAAGCCTTTTTTCATTAACGCTTCAGGAAACAGATATTCCATTTGAGGTCATTGTTGCCGATAATGGCTCAACGGATGGCACGATGGAAATGCTCGAGAATATTGAGGTGAACTTCCCATTTAAAAAGGTGCGTATTCCTGTCAATCAAGGGATTGCAAAGGGGCGTAATCATGCCATTCGCGAGGCGGAGGGAGATCTGCTCATTTTTCATGACAGTGATATGCTGGCAGAACCGAGATTTATTCAAAAGCATGCAGAGGCTCATGCTGACAGGGAGGATCTTGTCATTTGCGGTGTGTGCTGGAAGCGGATTTATCGCTATTTTTACAAAGCTTTTGATAAGGATCATATGAAGCGGTTGAAAAAGCAAGGACTGTATAAACGGAAAATGGAGGACAAAACGCCTCTTTTATCATTGGAAGAAGTCGAAAATGGTGTATTTCTAGAGAAAAGCTTCGATTTGCAGTCTGAGTTTATTGATATCCTGAAAGACATTTTGGAAACGTACCACTATGATTTAGGTTCTTATGAGCTGCCATGGCGATTTTTTATTACAAATAACTCCTCTGTTAAACGTAAGCATGTCATGGCACTAGGGATGTTTGATGAAAATATCGTTCGGTACGGATTTGAGGATTATGATTTAGGGATTCGATTGAATCAGCTTGGTCTCTCCTTTGAATTGCGAGAGGATATCATGAGTGTGCATCAAGAGCATCCAAGTAATTTAACGTCATTTGATGACATCAAATACAACATTTTGTATATGTGTGAGAAGTACAATCATATTGATGCTATTGATGTCCATTTGGCTTTCTCTGGTCCGTTTTCTCACACTGTGACAAATGATATTGTGAAAGAAGTTCGGCAGCTGCGTGAGAATCCAGCATTTGATGACCTGTTATCCTATTTTTTAGAGCTGCTTCATTTGATCACAGAACGGAATGTAGGCATCAAGCGGGATAAAAAAGATATGTTGACAGCCAAGCATGTTCCTTTGAAAAAGCTGGCAGAAGCGGCGCAGCTTGCACGTGAGGAGTATGGCTGCATGGTGCTTGTAGAAGCCATTCAAGGGCTGACGAAAGAGCTGTTGCGCGTTGATTTGTTCCAAGTGGATGTGTTGTAAATGGCGTCTTATCACTTTACAACCATTGTGTCGAATACCCATGTTTTTAAGCTTTTGGCGCTGATTCATTCGCTTGAACAAAACGCGCATGCCTTCAAGCTGTCCGTTTTATGTGCAGACCCTTTGGCTTATAAGGTATTAAAGGAGTTCCCTCACCCGCATGTTCAATATGAACAGCTTGAGGACATTGAAGATGATACGCTGCGGAAGGCAAAAGAAGATCGAACGTTTCATGAGTATTGCTGGACATTAAAGCCTGCTTTTCTGCTCAAAATTCTTGAGTCCTCAGATGCAGATTATCTTGCCCATCTGGATACGGATTTGTATTTTTATCATGATCCGGAGGCGATTTTTGCAGAAAATCCAAGCGCTCATTTATTTTTGACGGATCATATGAATTCCAAGCGGTTCTATCATTTTTATGAGTTGTCTGGCCGCTTTAATACTGGGTTTGTAGGCTGCCGTAACACAGATGTTGCCAAACAGGCAGTCACGCAATGGAAAGAAAACTGTCTTGCCCATTGTACTGTAGAAATGGATACAGAAAAAAAGACGTACGGAGATCAGCGGTATGTGGAAAGATGGGTTGATGATTTTGAAGGGGTTCATATCGTTGCATCTAAAGGAGCCAATGCGGCGATTTGGAACATTGAAAACTACAAGCTTTCAGTTGTAAAAGGAGATATGTATCTCGACGAATGTCCACTCTTGTTCTATCATTTTTCTGCCTTTACGATCATTGACGAGAATACCTTTAACCTTAATTGGTATTATTATATGAAAGAACAGAAGCTTGTGGATCATTTGTATATTCCGTATGCCGACTTGGTTCATCAAAAGATTAAGCAGGTGCAAAAGGTATTTCCAGAATTTAAGCAAGGATTTATTGCAAGGAAGCATGTTCCTGACACGCATTTTTATGAGAGATGAAAAAACCGCTCATTTATTGAGCGGTTTCAGCGTGTAGACAAACCCTCGCATTCTTTGTCAGGTCTGTGCTCCGGTGCTCGCCCTTTCTAGACTGCAAAGGTTTTTCTATCACGCTGAAAAGAAGACAAAGTGCTAAAATACACATCATTTTAGCACTTTGTCAACAATCGGAAAAAACCGCTCATTTATTGAGCGGTTTTCTTTTTATGATTCATTCCATTTAGAGATGGTTTGGTCGCTGGGAAGTAAGAAGGCTAGGATGCCTAATATCGGTAAAAAGGCAACACCGATCATGGTAGGCGTTAAGCCGAAGGCATCAATGAATGAGCCGAGGGCAACCGATCCGATTGCACCCATACCAAACGCAAGCCCAACAGTTAAACCAGACATTGTGCCAATTTTCCCGGGAAATAGTTCTTGGGCATAAACCACGGTGACAGAGAAGCTTGATGTCAAAATGAGCCCAATCAGTCCGAGTAAAACATAAGCAAAAACCGGTCCGGCAAATGGCAGCAGCAGGGCAAGCGGGAAGGATGCCAATAAGGAAACTAAAATGACGTTTTTCTTGCCAAAGCGGTCTGCAAGCGGCCCGCCTAAAAATGTCCCAATTGCACCTAGAATAAGAAATAAGAAGATATAAGTCTGTGATTCTTTAATCGTCAAACCGTATTGTTCAATCGCATAAAATGCATAGAAATTCGAAATGGCATTTCCATACCAAGAGCGGGCGAAGATGAGAAAGACGATAATGCCAAGTGCAATGAGTGCTGATTTACGATGAATATCAGATCTAGCAGCTTTTGCAGGTGTTTTTTTCGCTTCGGCCCGAATGGTTTGAAGCCTTCCTGCGTACCATCTTGAAATATAAAGAAGGAAACCAACCGCCATCATTCCAACAATCGTAAACCAAGCCACGCCTGTCTGACCGAGCGGGACGAGCATTAATGCAGCGATAAGCGGAGCAAAGGCTTGACCTGTATTCCCGCCTACTTGATAAATGGACTGGGCAAGACCTCGTCTTGGACCAGCTGCCATGTTGGCAACACGGGAGCCCTCTGGATGGAAGATTGCAGAGCCGAGTCCGATAAAGACAACGCAAAGCAGAATGGTGGCAAACGACGGAGCAAACGCGAGTCCGAATATACCAACAGCACTTGAAAATAAAGCAATCGGAAGTGCATAAGGCATCGGCCGTTTATCTGTGTACCACCCTATAGCTGGCTGCATCACGGAGGAGACCATATTTAATGTAAAAGCAATCAGCCCTAATTGTGTAAAGGTCAGCCCCATTGAGCGTTCCAAAATAGGGAACATCGCAGGAATAACGGCTTGTAATGTGTCGTTCAGCATATGACAAATACCAATAATCAATAAGATAGGATAAACCGTTGAGCCGGTAACAGAATGTTGAGGTTTATCCTTTGTACGAGCAGCAATGGCCAATGAGACTTCCTCCCTTCATTTATCTGTTTTCTGATTTTTTCATTCTTCTCATTTTATTCATAAGGTGAACTATAAAACAATAGCAAATTGTCATGATTTAGAAAAAAAGAGACACAAGCATTTGATTGAGCTTGTGTCTCTAAAGAGTTATTTGTAAAAAGAAGCAATGACAGGCTTCATTTTTTGAACGACGAGTCCGCTGCCGCCGCGGTTTTTCACCCCTTCGATCATGCCGACGAGGACGTAATCTTCTTTTTTAGGATTAAACGCAAGTAAAAATCCATTTTCAGTGCCGTCTGTTGCACCTTGTTTGCTTTTTAATTCTGCCGTTCCCGTTTTAGCGGCAATATCCGCTCCTTCGATTTGTAAGGAGTGGGCTGTTCCGTTTGGACTGGTCACGACCTTAGTCAATGCATCTTTCACTGTGTCTGCCGAGCCTTCTTTGATGATTTGTTTTGGTGATGCTGTTTTTTCATCTTGAATCACTCGAGGGTAGACAAGCTTGCCTCCTGTAGCAAATGGAGAATAGGCATGTACTTGTTCAATCGGTGACATGAGTAATTCGCCTTGGCCATACGCCGAGTCAGCCAGTAAGATATCCGATTGAATACCATCGTTTGATACTTGTGCAGGCTTCATTGTAAATGGCATGTGTAAGTCTTCGCCAAATCCAAATGCTTTTACTTTTTTCTCGTAAGTGTCTTTGCCGATTTCGAGTGCTTCCTGTCCAAAATAAATATTGTCTGAGTACACAAGGGCATCGACCATATTTACTTTTTCTTTATCGTGAACACGTGTGATGCGATAATTTCCCCAAGATTGATCCTTTTGCCATTTCAGTCCATGAATGGTACGCACTTTGTCGGGCTTTGTGACACCTGTTTCCAGCCCAATGGCGGCTGTAATGGTTTTGAATGTGGATCCTGGTGCATACCGGCTCGCATATCGAGCTTGGAATGGAAGGTCTGGATTTTCACTGTATGCCTGATATTGCTTAGGTGTAATCCCGTTTGTCATGAGATTGACATCGTAGGAAGGGGCGCTGACAAGCGCTAATAGATCACCTGTTGATGGATTCATGATTGTGACGGCCCCTTTTTCACCTTTCAGCTGATCATAGGCTTTTTTCTGTAAAGAAGCATCAATCGTCAGCTTCACTGTTTTTCCATCTTTTCGAGCTGATTTTTGCAATGTTTCTTCAATGCCTGTTTCATCATGGACAATGAGAATGCTTCCGCCATCTTGTCCGCGTAAGTTTTTGTCAAATGTAAATTCAAGGCCGGTTTTGCCGATGATTTGATCCGCCTTTAATGCTGGATTTCTTTTGATATCATCCGCATTTGCTTTTCCGACATATCCGGTGAGATGGGCGGCGGCTTTGTTATATGGATAGTAGCGCATTTCCTTCGTTTGATAGGTAACGCCATTTACGTCCTTCGGAATTGGCTTTTGTTTTAACATCGATTTGAGCGGGACAAACGTGTCGTCTGTGACCCATGCTTGTTTCAGCTGATTGTTGATTAGTTCTTCCTCTATATCAAAAGCTTTGCTGATCTTTTTGATATTGCGTTCTTTTTCTTCTCCTGTTCCGAGCTTACCTGGGATGATGCCAAGTGCATTTCCACCAGTTGTTTCTGCGAGCGTACGTCCTTTTCGGTCGACAATGTTTCCGCGGACAGCAGGGTCAGATTTGACCTTGATGGTATCTCCTTTTTCCATTTGCGGGAAGATGAGATTTGGTTTCCAGTCCACTTTCCACTTATCATCTTCTTCGGTGAGAATGCCCTTGTAAGACAGCTTATGCAGCTTGCCAAGAGACGTTTTCATCGTTACATCATAGGAGAATTGATACCCATCTCCTTTGTCCTGTTTTTCAACGTTGAGCTTTGAAATGTTCAGATCATAAGCACCAATGCCGTTGAAAATATTGTCGTATTTTTCGGCTAGTTGTTTTTTTGAAAAGTCATTGGCTTTCAAAGATGCACTTGTCACCTCATCTGCCAGCTTCGTAAAGTCTTTCTTCTCCATATGTTTCGTAAAGCTTTGAGCGGCTTTTAAAGCCTCTTTTTCTTTTGAGAAAAGAGTATCTTTTAAGAAAAAGAAAGCAGCAGCAACGACGATGATGCTAAGGAGAGGGATGATGACTTTTTTCTGTTTCCAAAATGATTTTTTTTGATCCGTATACAATGAAAACACCTCAATTTTTTGATTAGATCCTCTATATTTTACAGTGATTGGTCGTGATTTGTATAGTTTCTCCTATGAAAATAGACCAAGGGATCATGTCATGGTTTGGGTAACGGGAGTAAAATAACAGCTATTCATCATGAAAGATATCTTCATTTTTTCTTATGATTTAAAGGATTTCTTAAAAGATCATCGAATGTTAAAAAAAAAATATGACAAGCGCTTTCAATAGGGGGGAATTGTTATCGTTTATAAAAAGGTGAATTTGATTGGACTTGTTCTTGGACCGACACTCTTTTTGCTCGTTTTTTTTCTCATACCTGAAGATGAATTGACCTATGCTGCGAGGGTAGTCTTGGGCATTACAGCTTGGACGGCCACATGGTGGGTGTCTGAAGCACTGCCCATTCCTGCTACATCTTTATTGCCCATCATCTTGCTGCCGACACTTGGCGGGCTTTCTATGGAACAGGCATCAAGGTCTTATGGAGATCCGATCGTCTTTATGTACATGGGAGGATTTATGATCGCAATTGCCATTGAAAAATGGAAATTACATAGAAGAATGGCCTTACACATTTTAAGAGTGATTGGCACAAGAAGTGACCGCATTGTCTTAGGTGTCATGATCGCGACTGCTTTTTTATCTATGTGGATTTCGAATGCAGCGACAGCACTCATGATGCTGCCAGTGGCACTTGCAGTGATTAAAGAGGTCAAGACAAATGAAATCTTATCTGGTCCATCTCTTGATCGATTCAGTAAAAGCATCTTATTGTCAGTAGCGTATTCTGCGTCAATTGGAGGTTTGGCGACACTTGTCGGATCTGTGCCAAATGCGGTGTTTGCTGCGATGTCAAAAAAACTGCTAGATCGAGAGATTATGTTTTTCGAATGGTTTTTGTTTGGTTTTCCAGTTGCGATGATTTTGCTTATTCTCTTATTTTTGTATTTGACGAGGGTACAGTTCAAGGTAGAACACAAAGGTGAAATGAGTGCAGCGTTCATTCAAAAGGGATTAGAGGATTTAGGAAAAATGAAAAGAGAGGAAAAATGGGTATTTGTTGTTTTTCTCATGACGGCGTTCTTATGGATTTTTAAGCTCTTTTTGTTTGGAGGGATGACCGTATCTGATACGTCTATCGCCATTTTCGGTGCCATGCTGTTATTTCTCATTCCAGCAACAAATGGAGAGAGAATATTAGAATGGCAGGATATGAAAGAACTGCCGTGGGGACTTTTGCTTTTGTTTGGAGGAGGGCTTTCGCTCGCTACGGGCTTTGCAGAAACCAATCTAACAGGATGGATCGGAGAAAATTTACGGCATTTAAACGGGCTTTCGTATATCATGCTGTTGATTATTTTAACGGGAGCGATTCTGCTTATGACTGAAATTATGTCTAATACGGCTGTTGCCAATATGATTATTCCGATAACGGTAGGGCTTGGTCTTGCGATTGGAATCGAGCCATATGGGTTAATGGCCGCGGCTGCTTTGGCTTCCTCCTGTGCGTTTATGCTGCCGATTTCCACACCGCCAAACGCCGCTGTCTTTAGTGCGGACGTGCTGAAAATATCTGATATGGTCAGGGCGGGTTTTTGGTTAAATATCATCAGTATTGTGGTGATTGTTCTTGCGGTCTATTTCTGGCTGCCGGTCGTGCTGAAGAGCTGAGCGAATTAAGAAGAGGATGGCTTTGATCGAATCGAGACAACCGGTGTTTTTGTTTCTTTTGGCTTCGGTGTTTGTGTGGATTTTTTGATGCATGTGTCCTTTGGCGTGTAATAGGTTGCCCCAATATTGAGCCTGCCTTGAAGCTGGTCAATAGAAAGCTCCCCAAATTCTAAATGATAATCAATTTTGTCCACGCGCAGGGATTCAATATGGATGTGTGTATCCTCTGAGACAGGAGCAGCTGGTGCAGACATTTTATGCTCAAGAGCGGCGAGTCTTTTTTCTAGCTCAATGACAGATGGGGATGGATTGGATTCAGTTTTTTTAAAGAGTGATTGAATGAAATGTTTCAAGTAGACCACAACCTTTTCTTCCGCCTTACTCTAGTCTATGGAAAAGCTATCTGATATATACTTATAGAGATGACAAGAAAGGGGAGACGCATATGCTGCCTGCTCAGATTCACATTGCTCATATGAAAACGAATTCGATTGGCACAGGATCATCTATGACGTTTGGCTCGACGTTTGTTCGCAATCATTGCAGTACGATCAAACGAAACAATGGCTTTGGGGAACAGAATGCTGATGGCGTGATCACGATCCTGCCAATTGAAACAATTGATGATCGTGATCAAATAGACGCAGTGAGTATCAATATTCGTCATCTATGATGATAGCAGTCGCTTTTCCTTCATCTTTTTGAAGGCGGATGTAAAGTACACCGTCTTTAAAGGCAGCATTCATTTGGCCGAGAATCATTTCTGGAAGGCGGATTTTCTTTTCAAACGGACCATACTTCCCTTGTTTTTGGCGAAAGTCCTGCTCGTTAAAGAAGGAAAAACGCTGTCCTTTCACAACCAAATATTCACCATATGATAACACCTGAACGTCTTCCTTTCGGTAGCCAGGCAAATAAATTAAGTATTGAATTTCTGCATGGGTTTCCACCATGTCGATTGGAGGAAACGACGCATCTGATCCCCGCTGATCCTGCTGTGTGAATGTAAATGGAGATGGACCGTTTGCCATAAAGGGGGATCTTTGCTCATCATCGAAGATCATTTTCCAAAAATCATCTCCATGCATTTGCTGGGCAATATCCATCCACTGCTTCATTTTTTCGAAGTCCATGTGAAGACCTCCCGTTAACATACTTGATGGGTGCTTGCATATACCTATAAAAAGGAGGTTTATCTGTGGTTCAACCAACTCCGTATATCAATATTAATATTTTCATGTTAAAAATTAATTCCTTTGAAAATGCGTCGGCGGTGAATGTCGGACAAAATTTGTTAGCAGAGTGGCAAAACTCAGATAAAAAAAATCAGGGTTACGGACAGAATTTTGGAGATGCCAGCGGTTTTGTCGGTACAAAAAGCCATGTAGATGATCGAGATCAAGTGGACTCACCTGCCTCTTTTTCGCCAGCAGCTAAACCCATTCAAAGGAAGTGACGTGTGATGTTATTCTCACCCTCAGTCGTCAACGTCGGTGCTTTTAAAATCAATGCAATGGATCGGGGGTCATCACTGACGCTAGGACCTTATCAGCAGATTGATTATTTTCTCTCAATGAAATTGAATCAAGGTTTTGGTGAGGACAATGGAGATTGTTCACCGCTTGTCATTCCGATTTCAAGCGTGTTAGATCCAGATATGGTGGACTCAAATTCAGTCAAAAACAGTGTGATTTAAGCAAAAAAAGAGACCGGGAATCCCCGTGTCTCTTTTCTAATGTGTTTCATTAAGATGGCTTTTTCGTCTTGCATAGGTGAAATAGACAACAACACCGATGATGATCCAGATGAGGAAGGCTCTCCATGTTTCCCATTTCAGTGTGAAAGCCAAGATCATACAAATGACCGCACTAATTATAGGAAGGACAGGGACAAAGGGTACTTTAAAAGCTGTATTCATATTCGGATGTTTTTTCCGGAGTACGATCACAGCGATAGAGATCACCGTAAAGGCCGCAAGTGTACCGATGCTGACTAAATTAGCAAGTGTTGATAAGTTGACGAATCCAACGATACAGGCCGCAACAGCGCCTGTCAGCCAAGTGTTGGCAACCGGTGTCTTAGATTTTGGATGAACGTTTGAAAAGATTTTCGGCATGAGTCCATCTCGGCTCATGGCAAAGGTTAAACGAACCTGAGCGTAGACAAGTGCAATTAACACTGTCGTAATCCCGATAATAGCACCTGCGGATATAATGCCAGCGACACTATTCAGGCCAACCACTTGAAGAGCAAAAGCGACAGGATCACTGACATTCAGCTTCGTATAGTGAACCATGCCTGTTAAGACGAATGAAACCCCGATATATAAAATCGTACAAACACCGAGCGCACCGATGATTCCAATTGGCATCGCCTTTTGCGGGTTTTTAACTTCTTCAGATGCATTAGCGATTGCATCAAATCCAAGGTAAGCAAAAAAGACAGTTGCCGCTCCAGCAATCACGCCATGGAAGCCCATTGGCATAAACGGTGTCCAGTTTTCAGGTTTGACGTAAGCAAAGCCTGAAATGATAAAGAGAAGGACGATGGCAATTTTGATCAGCACAATAATGTTATTCAGCTTTGTGCTTTCTTTGACGCCTCTTGAGACGATAAAGGTGATGAGCAAAATAATGAGTGCGCCTGGAAGGTTAAAGACGGCCCCGTCAGCGGCTCCAGGTGCAGCTGATAAAGCCTTCGGTATGTGCAGGCCAAATCCGCTGAGCAGTGATTGAAAATAGGACGACCATCCACTTGCTACAGCAGAGAGCGCAATAACATATTCCAGCATGAGATCCCAGCCCATTAAGAAGGCAAGAAATTCCCCAAGTGTTGCGTAGGAATACGTATAGACGCTTCCTGACACAGGAATGGATGAGGAGAATTCAGCGTAGCAAAAAGCAGCAAGGGCGCATGCGATCGCAGCCAAAATAAAAGATATAATAATCGCAGGTCCCGCATCATTTGCCGCAGCAACCCCCGTAATGACAAAGATTCCAGTCCCGACCACACAGCCAATGCCAAGCAAGATTAAATCAAACGTATTCAACGAACGGCTGAGCCGCTTTGTTTGACTTTCAAGCATGAGCTGGTCGAGAGATTTTTTTCGAAATAAAGAACTCATGTTGACCTCCTAATGGATAAATCTTTTCGTAAGACGAATGTTAGTATATGCGCAAATGACAATTTAGTCAATTGGTTGAAAAACGCTTTAAATCACTAAAGTGTTAAACGTCAAAACCGAATAAGTGTATAAAAAGAGACATCCGCCGTGAAATCGAAGGCGGATGTGGTGACAGACGATCTATGTCTGTTCAGCAAATATTTTTTCATTGTACAGCACACTTGGATGAGTCGGGTAATGGGCGGAGGAGGCAAGGTGATGTGTTTTGGCTTGCCCCAGGTCGCCGAGCTGATAATAACAGTAGCAAAGCTGAAGGTGAGGATACCACGTTTTATATTGTGTAAGTGTGAAGGCTGTTTCGTTTTCAGGAGCCTTCAGCGCCTGCTCATACCAAAAGATGGCCGCCTGATGTTTATTTTGTATTTTTAGATGATCCCCGATCCGGCAGCAAAACTCTGGCCGGGGCTGATCATATAAGAAGGATCGTAATAATGAGGATAAGGCCGCTTCCTCGAAACCTACCGCATAATAGCAGTCCGCTAAATATTGGCATGTGCGAATTTCATCCTCAATCCAGCACTGTTTTGTGTTTAAAAATTCATGATAAAAACGAATCGCCCTGACATGCTGCCCGTTGTCTCTTAGTTCATTGGCAAAGTAAAAGAGATCTCGGGGCGTCATGTCCTCTCCTTTTGCCAGCATGTTTTCATAAATTCGCAAGTTGCGCTCAGGCTCACCAAGAGTTGTTTTCTTGCGTTTTTGATGTGTGACGGCGATATCTGCTGGAAAGATGTTTCCATACACTTGAAGAAACTCATGAACGGCCCCATACCACTGAAAGTTCAACGAACGCTTCACAAGGCGATTTCTTCTATATTTGAAATTGACCTGACCGTCTTCATCGAATCCCACATGATAAAACATCGAAACGGCATCCACCGAGGGATCAAGTGTCTGCTTGAGCTGAAGCAGTTTTTGGCGGTCTTCTTCAAGCAGAACATCGTCAGCATCGAGCCATAAAATATACTCTTTCGCTGCATGTGAGAAAGCAAAGTTGCGTGCTTTTGCAAAATGCTGCACCCATTCAAAATCCAGTACCTTTGCTGAAAAAGAATGAGCGATCTCCTTCGTTTGATCTGTTGATCCCGTATCAACGATGATTATCTCATCGACAATGTCTTGAACAGAAGAAAGACAGTCTGCCAGCACTTCCTCTTCATTTTTCACAATCATACATAAGCTAATGGTTATCATCTTTAGATCACCTCTTCATAGTGTATCGAGCATCAAAAGGAAACATTCTTTTCAGCAGCGGGTTTTTTAAAACTAGTTTTCTGCTACTGGCTGATTTAAAATAAAGGAAGAATCTATGTAAGGGCTGATAAAATGAGTTTATTGAATGTTGAAGGATTATATAAAACCTATGGCGAGAAAACGCTGTTTGATCATATTTCGTTTCATATAGAACCGAAGGAGCGCATCGGATTGATTGGACCAAATGGTACAGGGAAGTCAACGCTTCTAAAAGTCATCGCGGGGCTTGAATCGTTTGAGGAAGGTGACATCACGAAAGCAGGGACACTTGATATCGAATTTCTTGAGCAAGATCCTGAAATGAGCGGAAATGAAACGATTCTTGACTACATTTTTTCTGGAACGGCACCAATGATTCAAACGATGAAGGCGTATGAACAGGCACTCGCCGATTTAGAGCATGACCCGCAAAATGAGGCAAAACAAGAGGTGCTGATGCGCATGCAAAACCGAATGGATCAGGAAGACGCTTGGGATGCGAACCTTTCAGCCAAAACGATTTTGACAAAGCTTGGCGTGAAAGATGTGAGCCGCTCTGTACATGCATTATCAGGCGGACAGAAGAAACGTGTCGCCATTGCTAAAAATTTAATTCAGCCTGCAGGTTTGCTGATTTTAGATGAGCCAACCAACCATCTTGATAATGCCACCATTGAATGGCTTGAAGGATATTTAAGCCAATATAGCGGTGCTGTCATTCTCGTGACGCACGATCGTTATTTCTTAAACCGGGTAGCCAATCGGATTTATGAGTTAAATCAAGGACAGCTTTATACGTATAAAGGAAATTATGAAGTCTTTTTAGAAAAAAGAGCGGAGCGGGAAGCAGAGGCTCAGGTAAAAGAAACGAAGCGTCAAAACTTGCTTAGACGAGAGCTTGCATGGCTGAGACGAGGAGCAAAAGCAAGAACGACAAAGCAGAAAGCACGTATCGGCAGAGTCGAAGAGCTGAAGGATCAAAAAGGGCCTGATGCGAAGGGAGAGCTTGATTTTGCCATCGGCTCGCACCGCTTGGGAAAACAAGTGATCGAGGCAGAAGACTTATCGATTTCATTTGCTGGCCAGACCCTTGTGGAGCGGTTTACAGATTTAGTCGTGCCGGGTGATCGTATCGGATTCATCGGACCGAATGGAGTCGGCAAAACCACTCTGCTGAACTGTTTAGCGGGTAAAATCGAACCGACCTCAGGACAATTGACCATTGGACAAACCGTTCGTATTGGCTATTACACGCAGGATCACAAGGAAATGAATGATGAGCTGACTATCATTGAGTATATCAAGGAAACAGCTGAGATCGTCAAGACGTCTGATGGCGCCATTGTCACAGCAGAGCAGATGCTGGAGCGCTTCCTTTTCCCAAGATCGATGCAGCGGACGTTTATCCGTAAGCTGTCAGGGGGAGAACGCCGCAGATTGTATTTATTGAAGGTCTTAATGGAAGAACCGAATGTTCTCTTTTTAGATGAGCCGACGAACGACCTTGATACAGAGACCCTCAGTATTTTAGAGGATTATTTAGAGCAGTTCCCTGGCGTCGTCATCACCGTGTCCCATGATCGTTATTTCTTAGACCGAGTGGTTCACCGCCTGCTTGTCTTTGAAGGAAATGGCCGCATTTCACACTTCCAAGGTGCTTACAGCGATTATATGGAACAGGAAAAAGAGCAGAAGCGGACAGAGGCAAAGCCTGCTGAAAAACAAGTAGAAGCTGCGCCGAAAAAGAGAAAAAAACTTTCTTATAAAGACCAGCTTGAATGGGACGGGATTGAAGACCGGATACAGGCATTAGAAGAAAAACATCAGCAGCTCGAAGACAGCATTGCAGAGGCAGGCAGTGATTTTGGAAAAATTCAAGAGCTGATGGACGAACAAAAAGCCGTTGCGGAAGAACTAGAACAAGCAATGGACCGCTGGACAGAACTATCTCTTATGATTGAAGAATTAAATGAATAAAGAAGTGGAAATAAAAAACCTGTAGAGCGATCTACAGGTTTTTTTCATAGGAGCATTTGGCATACGCATCATGCTGGTGGATGGATTCCTCATTACGGCACTCAACTTGAATGCCTTTAATCCATGGCTGTTCATATAATTCAATGGCAATTAATCTTGTGATATCTTCTACAAAGCGCGGATTTTCATAAGCCTCTTCTGTCACTTTCTTTTCATCAGGTCTTTTGAGTACGGGATAAAGCGGTGCGCTCGCATTGGACTCAATGATATGTAAAAGAGCGGCCTTGATGTCGTCAGGAAGCGATGCTTGTTCAAACAACTCTACGTGAATGGAAACAGATCCGCGCTGATTATGTGCACCATATTCACTGATTTCCTTGGAACAAGGACATAATGTCGTGACCTGTGCATCGCAGCCTACGTGACAGGTCCATCCGTCCTTTTCATGAAAATGGACGTCATATTTGACAGTCGCATGCATCAAGCCTGACTGCCCGGTGACTGGGCTCTGTTTTTCCATGTACCATGGAAAGGAAACTTGAACGGAAGCAGAGGGTTGACTCATTTTCCGGGCGATCGCTGCCGTCAATTCTTTTAGGGCATTCACATCAAGCGGCTTGCTGCTCTCATAAAACGAGTGCAGCTGTTCAGTGAGACGGCTCATATGAATGCCTTTTTGATGAGCTGGCAGGGAAGTACTCAGTGAAAATTCAGCAGTAGTTGTCTGGCGCTGTGGTGCTGTTTTAGATACGATATGCACCGGATAGGACATGCGGCAGATCCCGACTTGTTCAAGATGAAAATAAAAGTCCTGCTCTGTTTTTTGAATGTCCGTCATGTCCTCTTTTTGCCAAGGCTTTGTGCCAAGACTTGGCGGTACAGATCCGAATAGCTGGTGCCGCTCTTCTTTAGATGGAAATGAACGCATATATTACCTCCTATAAATCGTAATTATTACTATTTATTCTGCGATAAAACACAAAGGAAATCAAGGGTTAAAACTTTGACGTTTACGTTAAGGTTATAAAGGTGTATAATAAAACATGAATTGATGAGCAGGAGGCACTGGTGATGGAATGGATGAAAATTGATCAAGTGGCGAAAAGAAGCGGACTGACAAAACGGACGATTCGTTTCTATGAAGAGATTGGTTTATTATCAGCACCAAAGCGGACAGAGGGCGGAGTCAGACTTTACTCAGAGGACGACATGGAAGAGCTAGAGAAAGTGATGCAGGCAAAAGAGGTACTCGGCTTTTCTTTACAGGAGCTTCAATCGTTTATGGAAATCGGAAAGCAGCTAGAGCTGAATAAAGAAGGCTACTTGCTGTCGCTTGATCCGAAGGAACGATTAGAGAAGCTGTTAGATATTGAGGCGCAGCTGACTGTGCAGCATCAATTGATTTCAAAAAAGCTTGAAACCATTCAATCCTTTAAAAAGGATCTTGAAGCGATGAAAGAAAGAGCGGCTCATGCAATTGAGCAATTACAAAAATAAACACCTCTGCGTGTTTATTTTATTTTGTCAACATTTGAAGGAAAGGTTCTGATGGAATGAAGGAAGAAGAAGTGTTGAAACAGCGTACAAGTTTGCTTAGGCAGCCAAAAGCCGTTTGGGCTGTTGCCTTTGCGTGTGTGATTTCGTTTATGGGAATAGGACTCGTGGACCCGATTCTGCCAGCCATTGCATCGCAATTACATGCATCTCCAAGTCAGGTGTCTCTTTTATTTACAAGCTACTTACTTGTGACCGGCTTTGTGATGTTTTTCACCGGCTTTATTTCTAGCCGGATTGGTGCGAAATGGACATTATTAGTAGGACTCATTTTTATTATTGTTTTTTCTGCTTTAGGAGGTACTTCTTCAACGATTAATGAATTGATTGGCTTTAGAGGCGGATGGGGCATTGGGAATGCTTTATTTATTTCAACTGCACTCTCTGTCATTGTCGGTGTATCTGTTGGAGGAAGTGCGAAGGCCATTATTTTATACGAGGCAGCATTAGGTCTTGGGATATCGGTTGGACCGCTGCTTGGCGGTGAGCTTGGAACAATTTCTTGGCGCGGGCCTTTCTTTGGCGTTGCCGTGTTAATGCTCATTGCTCTTTTAGCGATTACCTTTATGCTTCCACCTATGCAAAAGCCGCAGAAAAAAGTGAAATTTTTCGAGGCTGTCGGGGCGTTAAAATATAAAGGACTTTTAACGATGGCATCTGCTGCTTTCTTATACAATTTTGGTTTCTTTGTGCTTTTAGCGTATTCACCATTTGTGCTCCATCTTGATGAGCATGGACTTGGTTATGTCTTTTTTGGTTGGGGTCTATTTTTAGCTGTGACCTCCGTCTTCTCAGCGCCGGTCATTCATCGCAAACTTGGAACATTGACCTCGCTTGTGGTTCTGTTTGCTTCGTTTGCTGTGATCTTATTCGGCATTGGGGTATGGACGTCTCATGTTGTGGTCGTGATATGCGGAATTGTCATTGCTGGGGGAATTCTCGGTATGATCAATACAGTGCTCACAACAGCTGTGATGGGGTCAGCACCGGTTGAACGTTCAATTGCTTCATCCTCTTACAGTGCTGTTCGGTTTATTGGGGGCGCGATTGCTCCTTGGATTGCCGGAGTTCTCGCTGAATCCTATACAGCAAGTACACCTTATTATGTCGGGGCTGTTGTTGTTCTTCTAGGCATGATTATTCTGCTCCTTGGACGTAAGCATTTGGTGAATATCCAAGCAGGTCATTAATTAGAAAAAGGCCTTATATCTGCAAAAGATATAAGGCTTTTTTGTCGTTATAATACTTTTGTCGTCCAAGATTCGCAATTCCAAGTTTCGGTTGCCACATCTTGATAAAATTCAGGTTCGTGAGAAATCAATAAGACGCTGCCTTTATATTCTTTTAACGCGCGTTTTAGTTCTTCTTTTGCATCGACATCTAAATGGTTTGTCGGCTCATCGAGAACAAGTAAGTTGGTTTCTTCGTTGATCAGCTTGCAAAGACGGACCTTTGCTTTTTCTCCTCCGCTTAATACAGACACACGGCTTTCAATATGTTTTGTCGTTAATCCGCATTTTGCAAGAGCGGCTCTGACTTCGTATTGCGTGTAAGAAGGGAAGGTGCTCCATACTTCTTCAATACAAGTATTGCTGTTTTGCTCTTTTACTTCTTGCTCAAAGTAGCCAATATGCAAGAATTCTCCACGTTCCACCTCACCAGAAATAGGTGTGATTTCCCCAAGAAGACTTCGGAGCAGCGTCGTTTTTCCGATACCGTTAGCACCGTACAACGCAATTTTTTGCCCGCGTTCCATTTTCAAATTCAATGGGCGAGAGAGCGGTTCATCATAACCGATGACTAAATCTTTCGTTTCAAAAATCAGTTTCCCAGACGTACGTGCCGGTTTAAAGTGGAATTCTGGTTTTGGCTTTTCTGCCGCCAGTTCAATCATATCCATCTTATCCAGTTTCTTTTGACGGGACATTGCCATATTTCTTGTGCTGACACGTGCTTTGTTTCTTGCGACAAAATCCTTTAGTTCAGCCACTTCCTGCTGCTGTCTTTTATAGGCCGCTTCAAGCTGCTGCTTTTTGACTTCGTACACTTGTTTAAATTGGTCGTAATCACCAACATAGCGCGTTAGCTCTTGATTTTCAACATGATAAATCAAGTTAATAACACTGTTTAAAAACGGAATATCATGTGAAATGAGGATAAACGCATTTTCATATTCCTGTAAATAACGCTTCAGCCACTCAATATGTTGCTCATCCAAATAGTTGGTCGGCTCATCGAGAAGGAGAATTTCTGGCTTCTCTAACAGCAATTTCGCTAGCAGCACCTTCGTACGCTGACCACCGCTGAGCTCCGTCACATCACGGTCCAGTCCAAGATCCGTTAACCCAAGACCTCTTGCAATCTCCTCGACCTTGGAATCAATGATATAGAAATCATTGTTTGTCAGTGCATCCTGAATGACGCCAACTTCCTCTAACAGCTTTTCCAGCTCATCAGGATCGGCTTCACCCATTTTGCCATAAATGTCATTCATCGCGGCTTCCATTGAAAATAAATAATGGAATGCATCCTGAAGGACTTCACGGATCGTTCTTCCTTTTTCTAGCACGGTATGCTGATCAAGGTAGCCGACACGGACATTTTTCGCCCATTCGACTTTTCCTGCATCTGGCTCCAGCTTGCCAGTAATAATATTCATAAACGTTGACTTTCCTTCACCGTTGGCGCCGATTAAGCCGACATGCTCGCCTTTTAATAAACGGAAGGACACTTCGTGGAAAATGGCTCTGTCGCCAAAGCCATGACTTAAATCTTTAACAGATAATATCATTTTTTACACCTCAAATAGATTCAAAACGGCTAGTGCCTCTCATGATTATATCGAACTGTCCGGCTCGATAAAAGCATCAAAAGAAAAATTGCGTTTCAAAGCTGATTTTGAGATACTAAAGGATAGATTGAATGAGGATAAAGGAGATCAACATGACGGAAAATTGGGCATTTTTGAAAGAAGCAAAGCCATTTATTCAGGAAAACTTTCAAGCGGCTGGCTTCGAAAAACCAACAGCTATACAAGAAAAAACAGCAGAGTGGATTACGGAGAAGCGTGATGTGATCGCAGAATCGCCAACTGGAACGGGGAAGACACTTGCGTATGTACTGCCGCTTTTAAATAAAATTGATGTCAATATTAAGCATCCCCAAGTCTTAATCTTGGCACCTTCAAGAGAGCTTGTGATGCAAATCTTTGATGTCGTGCAAGAGTTCAAACAAGGATCAGACATCAAAGCGGTCTCCTTGATTGGTGGAGCGAACATCAAGAAGCAGCAAGAAAAACTAAAGAAACACCCGAACATCGTTGTGGCGACACCGGGCCGAGTACAAGAATTAATCAAAATCAAGAAACTGAAAATGCACGAAGTCAAAACGATTGTATTAGACGAAGCAGATCAGCTTCTTGTGCCAGAGCATATGAAAACGATCCAAGGGATCATTAAGTCCACATTAAAAGAAAGACAAATCCTTTGTTTTTCTGCAACGTTGAAAGAAGAAACCGTTCAGCTGATCAAAGAAATGACATCTGAACCAGAAGTATTGAAAATTGCTAGAAGCGAGGAAGAAGCGCAGAAAGTGGGTCACTATTATCTGTTATGTGATCAGCGTGACAAAGTGAAACTGCTGCAAAAGCTATCACGGCTTGAGGACATGCAGGCGCTCGTTTTTGTGCGTGACATTACGAACTTAAGCATTTATGCAGAGAAATTAGCGTACCATCATGTCGACCTTGGTGTCCTTCATAGTGAAGCAAAAAAAGCTGAACGTGCTGTGATCTTGAAATCATTTGAACAGCGTGAATTCCCGCTCCTCCTTGCAACAGATATTGCAGCAAGAGGAATCGATATTGATGATCTGCCATATGTGATTCATGCAGATATGCCAAATGAAGAGGGATACATCCACCGTTCAGGCAGAACCGGACGCGCAGGAAAAGAAGGCGCAGTCATCAGTCTTGTCACACCTCAAGAGCAATCAATGCTGAAAAAAATGGCGAAAAAGCTGAATCTTTCGCTTGAAGAAATTGTGTATAAGCAAGGCCAGCTGCACCTTGCGCCCAAGCAGGCATAAGAAAAGGACCCTCCATTATTGGCAGGGTCCTTTTTTATTATGAAATTTTGACAAGCTGTTTTCCGACATTTTCCCCTTTGAATAGTCCAAGGAATGCATCAGGAATGTTGTCAAAGCCTTCAATGATTGTTTCTTTATATGTGAGTTTGTCTTCTTTTACCCATTGTGCGAGATCTTTCGCTGCCTCTCCAAAACGATCTGAATAGTTGCCAACGATGAAGCCTTGCATCAATGCGCTTGTTTTGATGAGTTTTGTTTGCACACGCGGTCCGATGTCCTCGCTTGCGCTAATGTTATAAGAAGAAATTGCGCCGCATACTGGAATGCGTGCAAAACGGTTCAAATAATTCATCACCGCATCTGAAATCTCGCCGCCTACATTGTCAAAGTACACATCAACGCCGTTAGGACAGGCTTTTGCAATGGCATCATCTAAATCATTTGTTGTTTTATAATTAATCGTTTCATCAAAGCCCAATTCTTTTAAATAAGCGAGTTTATCATCAGATCCGGCAATTCCAACGACGTGTGCGCCTTTGATCTTAGCGATTTGTCCTACAACAGAACCAACAGCTCCTGCGGCTCCAGAGATGACAACCGTCTCGCCTTCTTTTGGCTGGCCAATCGCAAGCAGGCCGAAGTAAGCGGTTTGCCCTGGCATGCCCAAAATGCCTAAATAATAGGACAATGGCGCAATGGACGGATCAATTTTAGTCAGAGATTCAGCTTTGGCAGTGGAATATTCTTGCCATCCAAGGAATCCAAGGACAAAATCACCCTTTTCAAATTGAGGCGATTTCGACTCAACGACTTCTCCGACGACACCGCCCTGAATCACTTCATTTAGCTTGAACGGAGGTGTATAGGATTTTGTATCCTGCATTCGTCCTCTCATATAAGGATCTACAGAAACATATTTCGTTTGAATCAAGACCTCTCCATCTTGCGGCACAGGTATATCTACTGTTTCAAAATGAAAAACATCTTTTGTAGGTAATCCTTTTGGACGTTTAGCTAATTGAATTTGCTTTTGTTGACTCATGTAAAATCCTCCCTTTCACTTACAGCCTAGATTTACATTAACATGATGCTTCTTTTCGTTCAAAACATACGGTCTTTTCAAAACACACACAAAAAAGCAGCCGCCATCTCATCGAAGGGACTACTTTTTCTGAAAAGATACAGAGAGGAGCGGCGGGAGACAGCCAAACAGCTGATACACATCCGCATCACGTTCTTTTAACAAATATTCGTTTGCATTTTGCATGGAGGCTTTCATCATATCGCGCGTCACAAAAGGAAAAAGGATATTCAAGTATGAGGACAACATGTCTTGTGGATCTTGTTCAATTGACTCGATATCTCCAATGTTAATAATGATGGAAAAGAGATAATCAATGGAGATGTGAAAGTGCTGTTCGGCAAACAATGTAAGCGGCTTTGTATTTGCTTCTTCAGGATTCCACTTTTGAAAAAGCTGTTTCACCAAATCACTGACAACCCAAGCATTAAACTGCTGCTCCGCTGAAAAGTAATACATCAGCTCTCCCTCATTTCTAGCCTCCAGTATAAGAATTGTACAACAAATCAACAGGATTGAACATAATAATTCAGAAAATTTAGTCATTTTTACAGGCTTTTTGTCAAAAATAAGTCGATAGACATGGTACGTCGATCAAGCAATTTGGATGTGCTCGTGGAAGGTTTAATGTCAAAAGTGACGGGTAAAAGATTCGTAAGACGTTAAAGGAGGAATATAAAATGAAACCTGTTGTAAGAGAGTATTCAAATGATGAAACACTTCAAAAAGATGTAGAGCAATTAAAGGCACTCGGTGTTGCAAGAGAGGACATTTATGTTCTGTCCCATGACGATGACCGAACAGAGCGTATTGCAAGTAATGCAGATGCCAATACGATTGGCTCAAGAGAAGTTGGACTCAAACATGCGGTTGGGAACATCTTTAGTAAAAAGGGCGATGAGCTCCGCAATAAAATTCATGAAATTGGTTTCTCAAAAGAAGAAGCTGAGACATTTGAAGAACATTTAGACGAAGGGAAAGTCCTTCTCTTTGTCACAGATCATGAAAAAGTGAAAAACTGGGCGTAAACGCCAACCGAAAAAGCCTCTTACTTTTGTAAGGGGCTTTTTTTCATGCTTCCATGTCTGAAAGAGAGACATATATCTTTTTTACGATATTAAGTAAATACAGAAGTATGGAATAAATAGTAAACTCTCTAATTGAAAATGCCGTTATACCAATGAAAATCAAGAAGAATCAGAAAAAATAGTCGAAATATCACAAAAAACCATTCGGGAAATAATCATTGTATCTTTCTATTTTGATTTAAAATTAAATAAAAAACTTGTGTAATTTAGTAGATAAATTTCTTAGTTCTATTGGTTTAAGTTGTATTTTTGTGTAGAAATAAGTGTTTTAAGGTCAAAAAACCACGAAAATTACCTGTATTTTCAATTAGAAAATTCATTTTAATGTTTAGGAAATAATTTGTTGACAAAATAAACTAAAAACAATATATTTGGCTTAATCCAGTCATTATGGAATTAGTTGTTAAATTTCCGGCGGGTTTATTCGAAGCATAATCTAGTGAAAGGGGGTGGCAAGAACCAAAGCGTAAGCGCCTCTTAGATACAAAAATGTCTACTAGAACTGAACAAATCGTCGTTTACTTGAAGAAAAAATGATCGCCATTCTAAACAGTAGATTGATAAGCACAGTGTAAGAGATTGTCCAAAAGACGTTAAGTCCTTATAAAAAAGAGAAAGCGGTTTCAATAAGAAATGTGAGTTGATCGAACGGTAAAGGAGGTGAACTCATATGAAAAAAAGAGAGAACAAGCTGAGGCGATGCGGCCTTCGAAGGGCTGCATATGAGGATGAATGCTGAAAAAGAAGAGTAAACATGTGGGGTGCTTCTCTTCTTTTTCAGAAAAACAGATTTTCCTAAAAAATCCATCTTTCATTTTAACATAAGGTTTTTGGCTTGAAAACCACCTTTGCCCGAAAAGAAGATTGTGAATTGAAGGAGGTTTCATGATGAAAAAGGCTTTGTACCATGAAGACAGTGGATTGTATTTAGAAAAGATGCGCATGGCATTCCAAGAGCATTATGAGCAAAGAACAGATATGTGGTCTACTGATTCATCCTTAACAGACGCAGCAGTGATGTCATTAAAGGCATGGCGTTCAAGGGAAAAGAATGCACTTGCTTCTGTGCTGGATATCGGGTGCGGCAACGGCCGTGCACTAGAACATTTAAGCGGGCTTTCCGCATATGTCGGTATCGACCTGTATGAGCATGAGGAGTGGGAAGGGTTACAGAAAAGAGAAACAGTTCCTGTCCATTTTGTTCATCAAGATTTTATGTCATGGTCCATGGATCAGGGACGCGGGATGCAGTTTGATTTAATTTTAGATCATGGCTGCTTTCATCATCAACATCCTGATGATCATGAACGTTATTTAAAACAGGTCTCTTCTTTACTTCATGAAGGCGGTGTCTTTTCACTTGTTGTCTGGGGAGAACAGTGGAAAACAGGATTAATCGGAGAAGATGGCCGTTTCCATTTTTCATTTTCAGATTCTCAGCTTGGCGAAAAAATTTGTACATCAGGTCTTGAGCTTGTATCCATATCACCGTTACAAGCGAAGGCTGGAATAAGCCAGCATCATGTCATTGCCGTCAAAATCTAGTACAAAGGTGATTGATTCAAAGCTAGCAGAGGTGTTCATGGGAAGAAAGAGCGGCTGCCAATCAAGGGCGTTTGCTGCTCTGCCAGAAAATAAAGCATATGAACCAAGATTTCTGCTCCTTTGTACTGGAAAAGGACAAGGTCTAAAGCGATGAGAGACACTGCACATCCATTTCCTTCTGCGGGAACACACAGGCTAAGGGAGTGCGTACACATATTCATCACTCCATCACTGCGCTATGGGAGTCGATTTGGGTGCAGTGATGAATAGGGGGGAGACAAATGAACAAGTTTGTAGATGAATTACAATCAATGATTCATCATTTTACCTTTCAAGATAAACACTATTTGCTCGTGGGGCCTGTGAATTTGCCAATTTCCATTCAACATGAAGAAGTGCCATTTAAGTGGTATGCCTTCGCGCCTGTTGAACGGGATACAAAACCAACAATCGAATCTATTGTCCAAATGAGTACCGCGCAGCAAACCTTTTCCTCTTGTCTCTTATTTGGCGACTTTGAAAATGAACGGCCGCCGCTTGTGCGAATCCATAGTGTCTGCCAAACAGGGGATGTGTTTGGATCACTGAAATGTGATTGTGGTCCACAGCTTGCATTATCGCTGAAGAAAATCACCGATTACGGAAAAGGCATGCTTGTGTATATGGCCAATCAAGAAGGTCGGTCTATTGGGCTGATGGCAAAAGCGTTGACGTATAAATTACAGGAGATGCAGCTGGATACTTTTGAAGCCAACCGCCTGATCGGCTGCGGGGATGATGATCGGCATTACGAGGAAGCAGCAGCTGTTTTGCACTATTTAAACAAAGGAAAACCATTGCATTTACTAACGAACAATCCAGATAAAGTCGATTCTATTGCAGCTTTCGGTCTTCCTGTTTTGCGGTTTGATCATACGGTCGAAGCCTCTCTCTACAATGAAGCCTATTTAAAGGCAAAAGCAGCCTCAGGGCATATGGTCGATGAGAAGAAATTAATTAATCAATAGACGAGTTTATTGAAAGAAGGCGGGAGAAAAGCGTGAAACCTGATATCAATTGGATTCAAATCCCAAGCGGCTATGCAACGATTGGAAGTAATGAAGAAGATATGAAAAAGGCAGCAGAATTCTGGAAGGACAAGCTGCTCAATCCAACCTACGGCCGTGAGAAAAAATTTCAAAAATGGCTGTACAAAGAATTTCCGTCCTATCAGCCGTATATCAACGAATTTTTTATCTCAGATACGGTCGTCAGCAATGAACTGTATCAAAGCTATTGTGATGAAACAGGCCAGACATACCCGGAGAGTTTAACGAACGAAGAGCTTGGCGGGGGAAAAGATCATCCAGCTTGGGGCATGGACATTGAGGATGCCTTCTCGTTCTGTCAGTGGCTGAGCGGGAAACTTGGGATTGATGTTTCGATTCCTACTGAAGAAGAATGGGAGTATGCTGCCCGGGGAAACACGAGAAATCAATACCCGTGGGGAGATGAGTTTGATCCTTCTTACTGCAATACGCACGAATC
Source organism: Bacillus sp. FSL M7-0003 (assembly GCF_038628485.1). Taxonomy (NCBI): domain Bacteria; kingdom Bacillati; phylum Bacillota; class Bacilli; order Caryophanales; family Bacillaceae; genus Bacillus; species Bacillus sp. FSL M7-0003. The sequence continues at coordinate 750,715 of NZ_CP152024.1, forward strand.
AAATATTGAAAAAACGACGCCTGTCCGTCATTACGAAAAGGGCCGATCCTTATTTGGTCTTTATGATATGGGAGGAAACGTCGAGGAATGGGTCAACACCAAATATCACGTTTATGAAGGCGGCATCGAGGTCGTCGATGATTTAACGGAAACACTCGGAAGTGACTACTACATTTTAAAAGGCGGCTCTTTCGCAAGAGGCGGAGATTTATGCAGAGTCGCAAGAAGACACGGGAAGCACCCAGATCCTGTTTTTCGATTTACTGGTTTTCGTTTAGTGACTCGTCAAAAACAACATATAAAGGTGGGAGTGTAAAACTATGCATAGAGGACCAATTACATCTGTTTTATCAACTCAGCACGACCAAATTGTTTACACTGGCGGCTATGACCGCTGTATTTATCAGTGGAACCTGGCGACGGGAGAAGGAACGTTTATTGGCAGTCACGAGCATATCATTAACTCTTTATCTCTTTCTGAAAACGGAAAGTATTTAGCAAGTGCATCGTCAGACTATACCATTCAATTGTATGATACAGGCACACATACCCGAATCCGCACGTTGTTTGGTCATGCAGATGATGTAGAAGCCGTCGCTTTTGCGAAGCAGGATACTTTACTTGTATCCGTGTCCAGAGATAGAAGATGCTTAGTCTGGGATATCGAAACGGGCGCTATTTTAAGAGAATTCCATGGCCATAGCAAAGATGTATTAGCTGTATGGATACATGGTGATAAAGCTTATACAACAGGTGATGATGGATATGTCCTTGTATGGCTGTATGAAACCGGAGAAATTGTAGGGGAAATCGGCCCGTTTGATTATGAGCTCGATACAATCAGCGGCAGCAATCAAAAAGAAGTATTCGCACTTGGCAGAGATGATGGCACTGTTATTATTTACGATGCAGCTACTTTACAGGAGAAGAAAATCATCAAAGCCCATTTACAGGGCGTCAAGCGCGTGAATTTTTCTCCAAGCGGCAATTACTTGCTGACAGCAGGCTACGACCATTTAATTAAGCTGTGGAATTATGAAACAGGTGATTTAGTCGATACACTGCTGCCTCATAAATATCAGTGGGAGCGCTCACTTGTCTGGACAGAGGATGAGAAGTCAATACTAGGGGCCAGCTTTGGAAAAACATATTGTGAATGGTCGATCGAAAAGGGCAAAGTCATATCAGATGAGATCGAAATGGCGACACCATCTATCAATGATATTGCGCTGACTGATGCGGGTGATATTATTACCGCATCTGATGATGGAAAATTCAGAAAAAATGGGATTGAAATCGCCAAATCGACGGGCGTTTTAACAAATGGAGTAGCTGTTGCACGGGATGGAAGCTATTATGCGTGGGGAGATCATGCAAGTCAGGTGCATATTGTTCATGAGTCATTAAAGCAAATGGTTTCGTTTGATCTTAACACAGGTCCGGTCAACAGCGTGTATTTTCACGAGGAGGATCGTCAATTTTATATTGGAACTTATGGCGGTTATGTCCATGTCATTTCGACAGAACACTTAAAGGAAATCGGCCGTTCCAAAGCACACGATTGTGCAGTTAAAGCATTAAAGGTAGAAGGAGATCTTATCATCACAGCAGCAGTTGAAGGAACCATCTGTCTTTTAGATAAAAAGAGTTTGTCCTTAAAAGCGGAATACATTGGTGCGACAGAGCTGTTAAATGATGTCTTTATTGATAGTAAACGAGACCGTATCGCCATTGTCAGCCGCGACAAGAATGTGAGATTGTTTGATTTGCATACAGGAAGAATTTTAGACCAGCATAACGAACACCAGTATTCGATTAAATCGGTCACAGTCACAGACTCAGGCTATATTGTAAGCGGTGATTATTGGGGCTATATCGTTGTGTGGAATCCAGAGCTGGATGTCAACACCGGCCCAATTAGAATTGCCCAAAATGGGATTAGTGCCATCAGACAATTAGGCAATGATGTATATGCAAGCTCATATGACGGCGGGATTTATCACGTTCGAGAAGATGGGACGCATACCGAAGTATTACGCTTATTTGAACAATTTCCGAAAGAAGTAATCTCTCATTAAGAAAAAGAATGTAAGCGGGGGATTCTCATGATAAGTGTTTGCAAGGAACATATGAAAAAAGGTCTGTCTGTACTCAATTGTCCGCATGTGCTCCTCATTAATAAATATGAATGTCGCAAATGCTGTTTTTGTATACAACGAGCATCTTATAAACTTTTTTATTCCTTGCCTTACTATGATCGATCTGAAAAGAAACGGATGGAAAAAATATAGCACATGAGAATAGAACTCCTTCATTCCCTGAAGGAGTTCTTTCCCTTGAAAGAGAGGAAAGGAGACTTACATGAAAGACGATGTTTTTTATATGAAGCTAGCGATTGCCAACGCAAAGGCCATGAAAGGACAAACCTCGCCAAATCCGCTTGTCGGGGCAGTGGTAGTCAAAAAAGGTGAGATCGTTGGAATTGGTGCTCACATGAAGGCGGGCGAGCCGCATGCTGAAATTCATGCGCTGCAAATGGCAGGAGATAAGGCGAAGGGGGCTCATCTATATGTGACGCTCGAACCTTGTTCGCATCATGGAAAAACAGGCCCTTGCTCAGAAGCCATTATAAAGAGCGGGGTGAAACGTGTGGTCATTGCCACTAGGGACCCAAATCCACTTGTAGCAGGTAAAGGGGTCACGATGTTGAAACAGGCAGGGATAGAAGTAGAAGAAGGGGTATGTAAGCGGGAAGCGGACAGCTTAAATCTTCCTTTTTTTCATTCGATACAATCAGACCTTCCTTATGTCATATTAAAAACAGCCATTTCGTTAGATGGGAAAATTGCAACAGCTCATCAAGAAAGCAAATGGATTACAGGGACAGAAGCGAGGAATGAAGTGCAGCAATTACGTCAAGAAGCAGATGCTGTGATAACAGGCGTTGAAACCATTATTCAAGATGATGCAGGTCTTATTGTAAAAGATTCAATCGTGACACAGCCCATTCGTGTCATTTTAGATTCCACATTAAGGATTCCGCTTCATGCGAAATGTTTAAATGATCATATGGCAGAAACCATCATTTGTACCTCAAACAAGTACGATCAAAAAAAATACCATCAACTGGTGCAAAAAGGACATCAAGTATTTGTCACAAGCGGAGAAAATCGGACAGATCTTCATGCGGTGTTACGTATGCTGAAAAGGCGCTCTGTGATGTCGGTGCTTGTAGAGGCGGGAGGCAGTGTGAGCGCATCCTTTTTAGAAGCGTCACTTGTGAACGAAGTCATTATTTATATGGCACCATTATTAATTGGAGGGAAAGATGCACCTACTTTCTTTGAAGGAGAAGGTACGAAATCATTAAAAGAAGCCATCCGTCCGGTAGATATGGATTATAGTATGGTAGGAAAAGATTTAAAAATGACGATGAGACTTTAATGAAAGAAGGACCTTGTGCATAAAGTGCAAGGTCTTTTGATTATTTTAAAAAAATAAAAGTGTACATACACCTTTCCCAGTCATGATGAATACGATGGATGGGGGTGATTCCATGAAAAGATGTAGGCAATGTGGTAAGACATATCCAACTCATTCGACAGACCACTACCAAAAAGGAAGCTGGTATGATGCGTATAAGGATGATGGCTGGGAATGTGATAGTTGTAAAAAAGGGATATCAGAAAAGCCTAGGAAACCAGTAAAAAATCCTTGCTGCGGAAAAGATCCTTGTGTTTGTGTGATTCAAGGTCCGCCAGGCGGGAGAGGAAGAAGAGGCCCAGCAGGTCCAGCGGGTGCAGTGGGTCCAGCGGGTCCGGCAGGCCCAGCAGGTCCAGCAGGTCCAATCGGTCCAACAGGCGTAGGTTTAACAGGCATCTTGGCATTTGATCCAGCAGTAGCACCAACCTACCCAGTAGGGCAAGTGGTGACATACGATGGCAGTACGTACGTCGTCAATTCAGTACCGCCATTAGGTACACCGGATACGTCGGCAGATTATACATTATTAGCTGCAGCGGGGGAAACAGGTACAGGGCCAACAGGTGTCACAGGAGATCCAGGTCCAACTGGAGCCACAGGAGCCACCGGCGTGGGTTTAACTGGGGTTGTACCGTATGATGCTGCAGCAGCACCAGGATATCCATTGGGGCAAGTGGTGACATATGAAGGTGGAACGTATCTTGTGAATACAGCATCACCAACAGGTACACCAGATACATCACCAGATTATACGCTTTTAGCCGCTGTAGGCGCGACTGGCGTTACAGGCGCTACCGGTACGGGAGCAACAGGAGAAATTGGTCCAACCGGAGCAACCGGCGTCACGGGAGCAACAGGAGAAATTGGCCCAACCGGAGCCACTGGTGTTACAGGAGCGACTGGAGAAATTGGCCCAACCGGAACTACTGGTGTTACAGGAGCAACTGGAGCAACCGGTGCCACAGGGATTACAGGAGCGACGGGAGTAGGTCTAGCCGGCGTCACAGCGTTTGATCCAGCGGCAGCGCCGACATATCCAGTAGGTCAAGTGGTGACATATGAAGGAGGAACTTACCTCGTCAATACGGCGCCGCCAACAGGTACACCTGATACGTCACCAGATTATACGTTATTGGCCGCTGCAGGAGCGACTGGCGTTACGGGTGCAACCGGTACAGGAGTCACGGGTTCCACCGGCGCAACAGGAGTGACAGGACCAACCGGGGAAGTTGGTCCAACCGGAGCTACCGGCGTCACTGGAGTTACGGGAGCGACGGGAGAAATTGGCCCAACCGGAGCTACTGGTGTTACGGGAGCGACGGGGGAAATTGGCCCAACCGGAGCTACTGGCACAGGAGCAACAGGAGCAACAGGGATCACAGGCGCGACAGGAGAAACTGGTGCAACCGGCGTCACAGGACCAACTGGTGCAACTGGGATAACTGGTGATACAGGGGCAACAGGAGTGACCGGAGCGACAGGTGTCGGTTTATCTGGAGTTGCAGCGTTTGATCCAGCAGTAGCGCCAACCTATCCAGTAGGTCAAGTAGTGACATATGAAGGAGGAACATATCTGGTCAATACAGCGCCGCCAACAGGCACACCGGATACTTCTCCAGACTATACGTTATTAGCAGCCGCAGGCGCGACAGGTGTCACGGGAGCGACAGGAGCAACTGGGGTAACCGGTGATACAGGAGCGACCGGAGCAACGGGCGTCACAGGAGCCACCGGGGTAACAGGAGATACGGGTGTAACCGGCGTCACAGGCCCAACTGGAGCAACTGGGATAACTGGTGATACAGGGGCAACAGGAGTAACCGGTGTAGGATTAACTGGTATTCTGACATTTGACCCAGCAACAGCGCCAACCTATCCAGTAGGTCAAGTGGTGACATATGAAGGTGGAACCTATGTTGTGAATACAGCGCCGCCAACAGGCACACCGGATACTTCTTCAGACTATACGTTATTAGCAGCCGCAGGCGCGACAGGTGTCACGGGAGCGACAGGAGCAACTGGGGTAACCGGTGATACAGGAGCGACCGGAGCAACGGGCGTCACAGGAGCCACCGGAGCAACTGGGGCAACGGGTGATACAGGAGCAACGGGCGTCACAGGAGCCACCGGTGCAACTGGAGATACAGGAGCAACGGGCGTCACAGGAGCCACCGGGGTAACAGGAGATACGGGTGCAACTGGAGTAACCGGAGCAACTGGGGTAACGGGTGATACAGGTGCGACTGGAGTCACAGGAGCTACAGGTCTCACCGGAGCTACAGGAGTGACCGGTGCAACTGGATTAACTGGAGTAACCGGAGCGACAGGAGTGACCGGTGCAACTGGATTAACTGGAGTAACCGGAGCGACAGGAGTAACAGGAGCCACGGGAGTGACCGGCACAACTGGATTAACTGGAGTAACCGGAGCGACCGGTGTCACAGGAGCCACAGGCTTAACCGGAGCAACTGGAGTAACCGGAGCCACGGGAGCCACAGGTTTAACCGGAGCAACTGGAGTAACCGGAGCCACGGGAGCCACAGGTCTAACCGGAGCCACCGGAGCAACTGGATTAACTGGAGTCACCGGAGTTACAGGTCTAACCGGCGCAACGGGTCTAACCGGTGCAACAGGCGCCACGGGAGTCACAGGTACAGGAGCAACAGGCGCCACCGGTCCAACAGGAGTGACAGGATCGAGTGCGATCATTCCGTTTGCTTCAGGTACACCTGCTGTCCTGACAACAATTGCAGGCGGTCTCGTTGGAACATCCAGCTTGATCGGATTTGGTAACTCAGCGACAGGTGTCAGTATTTTAGGCGGAGTGATTGATTTAACCGGCGCTGCAGGCACTTTACTCAACATGGCGTTCTCAGTTCCTAGAGCCGGAACAATCACATCATTTGCCGGCTATTTCAGTACGACAGCTGCTCTTTCTTTGCTTGGCACAAGTATTACGGTCACAGCTAGTTTGTTTGCTTCACCAACACCAAATAACAGTTTCACTCAAGTAGCGAGTGTCACTTTAGCACCAGCTTTAACCGGTGTTTTAACGCTGGGTGCAATTGCAAATGGTATTGCGACTGGTCTAAATGTACCAGTCACACCTGAAACACGATTGCTTGTTGTATTCTCCGCATCAGCTACAGGTCTATCCTTAGTGAATACCGTAGCAGGCTATGCGAGTGCTGGTTTATCGATCACGTAATAGGCATACAGGGACGACTCGATTTTGAGTCGTCTTTTTTGTTTGAAAGAATTTTCTCTTAACTTAGTAAGAAAAAATGATATCATTTTCTTAGAGTCTATTCGGTGAATCTACTGAATTAGGGGTTGTAGCGGTGAGAATGGGCAAAAGGAAAGTCACTTTACAAACGAAAATTTTGGGGTTAATTATCGGGCTTTTGCTTGTTGTCATTGCATTATTAACCATTTGTTTTGGTTTTTTGCAGACATCAGAAAGGCAGGGGCAAGCTGAACAGCTGGCGGTGCAGACCGCTAGAACGATATCATATATGCCGCCCATTAAAGCATCGGTGGCTCTATCAGCGTCCCAAAATGAAGAACAGGCAGTGCTTGAGCAAATGAAGGAGCAAGTAAGAGCTCATGCCATCTTCATTACCAATCGAAAAGGAAAGGTCCTTGTTCATACGAATCATGAGGACGTAGGAAAAACCATCAGTGTTTCGGAAGGAAGAAGTACTCTCTTATTTGGAGGAACCTCCATATCAACTGATGATTCTAATGGTGAAACCGTTGTCAGAGGCAGTGCACCCATTATGAAAGAAACAGAGGGGCATGAAGAAATTATCGGCACAGTCACCGTCGAATTTTTAAAAAAGGAAATTGATCAAGCGACAGCTCATCAGCTATTGAAGCTTAGCTATATTGCCCTTCTCGTGCTTTTGCCTGGCATATTCGGTGCGATTTTTTTAACGAAGAGTATTCGCAAAGATACATTAGGGCTTGAGCCGCATGAAATTGCTTCGTTGTATCGAGAAAGAGAAGCGATGCTGCTCGCTATAAAAGAAGGGATCATTGCGTTTGACCAGAAAGGCGCGATTACGATGATGAATACATCAGCTGAGCACATGCTGCGCGTCTCATCAAAGCTGCCTCTTCATATTGATCAAGTCTTGCCAAATGCCAAACTTCTTCTCTATTTAAAGGCAGAGACGATTGAACCTAACATCGAAACCGTCGTCAATGATAAAACCTATGTCTTAAATGTGAAAAAAGTAATGCAGGATCATCGAGTATTCGGAGGGATTGTGAGCTTCAGAGAGAAAACAGAGCTGACGAAGCTGCTGGATACATTAACAGAGGTCAGCCAATATTCAGAAGACCTAAGAGCCCAAACGCACGAATTCTCAAATAAGCTGTACGCCATTTTAGGCCTGCTTGAGCTGAAGCAAGTCGATGAAGCCATCGACTTAATTAAAGAAGAATATCATCTGCAAAACCGTCAGCACGATTTACTCATGAAGCAGATTCGGTCTCCTAAAATACAAGCCATCTTACTTGGCAAGTTAGGGAAAGCATCTGAGAAGAAAGTCCATTTCCACATTGATGAAAATAGCTCACTTGAGCCGCTCCCAGCTCATTTAAGTTTATCTCACTTTATCACCATCATTGGCAATCTCGTAGACAATGCTTTTGAAGCTGTATTAAATAAGGAGAAGCGCGAGGTAGACCTGTTCATCACAGATATTGGGTTTGATATTATCATAGAAGTGTCAGATTCAGGTGATGGGGTGAATGAAGAAGAACTGTCACAGATTTTCACAAGAGGCCATTCGTCAAAGGGAGAAGGACGAGGCTATGGGCTTGCGAATGTGAAAGAAGTATTGGACGAGCTTGGGGGCTGGATTGAAGTTGCGAACCAAAAAGAAGGCGGTGCCATCTTCACTGTATACATACCGAAAGGCACAAAGGGGGAATAGATGGTGATTAAGGTACTCATTGCGGAGGATGATTTTCGAATCGCTGCCATTCATGAATCTTATATACAAAAGATAGAAGGATTTAAGGTCGCTGGAAAGGCAAAGAGTGCAAAAGATATGTGGGAGGCGCTCCAAAGGGAACAAGTGGATCTCATCTTGCTTGATGTGTATATGCCTGATGAGCTCGGCACAAACCTGCTGCCGCTTTTAAGAGAACGCTGTCCTGAAGTAGATGTGATCATTATCACGGCTGCAACGGAAACGACGCTTTTAAGAGATGCGCTTCATTACGGAGTGGTTCATTATTTAATCAAACCGGTGACCGCACAAAAGTTTGCACAAGTTTTAACCGAATATAAAGAGAAGAAAGACATCATCAATTCAAAGGATGAAGTCAATCAAACGATGATCGATCTGTTTTTTGGACAGATGCAGGAAGAGCCAAAACAAAGGGATGACAGAGATCTCCCCACAGGCATCAATTCACTGACCTTGGATAAAGTGAAAACATTGATGGCATCAGAGAATAGCGGTATTACAGCAGAAGAACTCGGGGAAAAGATGGGCGCATCACGTACAACTGCGAGACGGTATGTAGAGTATCTCGTGACAACAGGGGAATGCCGGGCAGAGCTTGCATACGGAATTATTGGCAGACCTGAACGTAAATATTACCCTGCCAAACAAGCGGAGTCTTAAAAGATGAAAAAAGGAATACTTTTTGTGATCGTGCTCTGCCTTTGTATAACACTCACCTTTAATGAAAAAAAAGCCGGAGACTCTTTCCTGCAGCAAAGCTCCTTATATATTGTGGTGTCGGGTGTACCAGAGGGGGGATTTGACCAAACGGCTCAGGTGATGAAATCAGTGCTTGAACAAGAGAAGCTGGTGAACCGGCCTGTGAACATTCTTTATCAAAGAGGCGGAACGGTGGATAAAGGATGGACATACATGATGGAGCGGGAAGCCAACTATATCAGTTTAAATTCAAGTTTATTGTTAAGCCGTAATTTACTTGGCAGCAGTAACGTGACGATGAATGATGTGACACCGCTGGCAATCCTTGCAGAAGAGTGGCAGGTCGTCGCAGTCCCGATGGATTCTCCTTTTGCAAATGGGAAGGAGCTGTTACACGCCCTCAAGAAAAAACCAGATTCCTTAAAAATTGGGTTTGCGCCTGACTTTGGAAATGATGATCAAATCTCATTCGCCCGGGCAGCAGAAATGGCAGGGATTGATCCATACCGCATTCAATTTTTGAAATTTGACAGTGCAGATGATTTATTTCAGGCGCTCATCAACCATGAAGTGGATGCAGCAACGACTACCATTACAGAGGTTCGTCATGATTATGAAAAAAAGAGGCTGAAGCTCGTAGCGACGACAACCAGCCAGCGCTTAGATGGATTTGAAGATGTGCCGACATGGAAAGAGCAGGGCATTCCGCTCATCTTTTCCCATTGGCGCGGTGTGATGGGCCCTAAACAAATGAGTCAGCATGACATTCGTGAATGGGATCAGCTTCTTCAAAAAATGACGAAAACGAAGTCCTGGAAAAAGCGATTAAAGCAAAAGGGCTGGACAAGTCGTTATATGAACAGCAAAGAGGCAAAGATCTTTATGGAAAATCAATTAAGGCAATATGAGCAATTGATACAAGGAGAACAAGCGGTCGAGTGAGACCGCTTCCAGCGTGTAGACAAACCCTTGCATTCGCCCGCATTCCTGCGTGCCGGTGCTCACCAATCTCATATCGCTCCAGTACTCGTCTTTCCTAGACTTCAAAGGTTTTCTATCACGCTGAAAAGAAAACAAAGGGCTAAAATAAACCCTTTGTTTTTTTCATGGAATCAAAAAAGCCCAATGTTTGAACAAAATGAACAAAAAGCATTTATCGACCGAAAAAGAATTAAAATTCATAATATTTACTTCAATTCTCACCTCAGATATGATGACAAAAAGGGTTGGAAATGGGATACCAACACATTAATGAAAGCGTATACAACATAAGGGGTGAACAATATGCTAGCAATCTTAGGATTTCTTATGATGATTGTATTTATGGTTTTGATTATGACGAAACGTATGTCTGTTTTAACGGCATTGGTGTTAACACCGATTGCATTTGCTCTTATTGCAGGTTTTCATTTTACTGAAATTTCAGACATGATTGTCAAAGGCGTGCAGCAAGTCGCACCGACAGCGGTCATGATCATGTTTGCGATTTTGTACTTTGGCATTATGATTGATGCGGGTTTATTTGATCCAATGGTGGCGAAAATTTTAAAAATCGTTAAAGGCGATCCATTAAAAATCGTGGTCGGAACAGCTGTCCTGACGATGCTTGTTGCACTTGATGGTGATGGAACAACAACGTATATGATTACAACAACAGCGATGCTTCCACTATTTACGCTGCTTGGCATCCGTCCAATTATTTTAGCGGGTATTGCCGGGGTTGGCATGGGGATTATGAATACAATTCCATGGGGAGGCGCTACACCTAGAGCGGCGAGTGCACTTGGCGTTGACCCTTCACTTTTATTTGGACCGATGATTCCAGTCATTGGTGCAGGGGTTCTCAGTATGATTATTGTTGCTTATTTTCTTGGAAAAGCTGAAAGAAAACGCCTTGGTGTGATTGAACTTGACCAGCCGATTCATGCAAATGAAATGGCAGCGGCACTGCAAGATGACATCAAACGGCCAAAGCTTTGGTGGTTTAACCTGGCATTGACTTTGTTATTAGTGCTGCTGCTTGTATCAGGTAAAGTCAGCTTAACTGTTCTATTTGTTCTTGCTTTCTGTGTGGCAATTATCGTGAACTATCCGAACTTAGATCAGCAGCGTGAGCGAATTGCCGCTCACTCAACAAACGTTTTAGCCATTGCTTCGATGATTTTTGCGGCAGGTGTTTTTACAGGTATTCTAACTGGAACGAAAATGGTCGATGAAATGGCGATTTCGATTGTATCTGCAATTCCAGAGCAGCTTGGCGGCTTTATTCCAGTCATTGTCGCATTAACAAGCGGGATCTTTACTTTCTTTATGCCGAATGATGCATACTTTTATGGCGTACTGCCGATCCTATCAGAAACAGCGGCAGCATACGGTGTCGATAAAATTGAGATTGCCAGAGCCTCTATTATTGGTCAGCCGATTCATATGTTAAGTCCACTTGTTCCATCGACTCATTTACTTGTTGGACTTGTTGGCGTATCACTGGATCAGCATCAGAAATTTGGGATGAAATGGGCGGTACTGGCAGTCGTCGCTATGACTGTCGTGGCGGTTCTCATTGGGGCCATTTCCATCTGGTAAATAAAAAAGTGTCTGCTGCGGGCAGGCACTTTTTTTAGGTCATATTGCCGGGCAGGCTCCATTCATTTGCCCTAGACAAAGATATGCCTGTTCCTCCAAAAGATTTATTTTTGAAAAATACTGACACTTTTTCTGTTTTTTTCTTTATAATGCAAATCAACGAAGGGAGAGGATAGCATGTCCAAACGAAAAGGCACGATTCTTTTTGCTGCTGCATGCCTCTTGGCAGGCAGTTTGTCGATGGTGAGCCCAGCTTCAGCTCATGCAGAAACCCCTTATTATGGAAAGAGTTATGAACAGCCGGCTTCAGTGAAAAAGCTATACCCTAAGTCTGGCGAGACGTTTGAAACCCCTGCCTTTCAGAAAAAAGGAGAAGCATTTACGACACAAGAAGAGCTTCAAGCTTTCTTAAAAGACATTGTCCGCAAAAGCCCATATGCCACTCAGAAACAGATTGGAACATCCATTGAAGGTAGATCCATTCCGGCCCTGTACTTTACAAAGGATCGTTCCATCACGCCACTTTCAAAAAAGCCAACCATCTGGCTCCAAGCACAAATACATGGAAATGAACCAGCCTCCGGTGAATCTGCTCTCGTCATTGCAAAACGATTAGCAGGTGAAGAAGGAGAGCGTATACTCAATCATGTCAATATCATCATTGTTCCAAGAATCAATCCTGATGGTTCTTATGCGTTTGACCGCAGACTGGCAAACGGATTAGACGGAAACCGTGATCATATGACATTAGAATCTCCAGAACTGGCAGCCCTGCATCAAGAATTTAATCGGTATGCGCCAGAGGTAGTTATTGATGCCCATGAATACGATGTGGGTCAAAAGCAGTTTGAAAATATCGGTTCATCAGGCGCTCTCAAATATCATGATTTGCTTATTCTTTCAGGGAAGAATTTAAACATTCCTGAAAGCATCCGGCTGACATCAAATGAGTTATACGTTAACGGAGTTCGTGAAACGCTGACGAATAAAGGGTTTTCTAACGATTTGTATTATACAAACACAAGAGGAAAGGATGGAAAGATCGACATCTATGAAGGTGGAACGGATGCGCGAATTGGCCGTAATGCCCTTGCACTTTCGCCAGCCCTGTCATTTCTTGTAGAAAGCAGAGGGATTGGGATTGGAAGAGAGGATTTTGCCCGCCGCGTCGCTGCGCAAGTAGCCACCCATGAAAAAATCATTGAGACCACGGTGAAACATGCCAAACAGGTGAAGCGGCAAATGGTGACGGAGCGGCTGAAGCTGGTCAAAAAAGGACTGCAGCCAAATGATGATGATCAAGTGGTCATTCAAGATGATTTCCAAGCACCTGTCAATGACTCGCTGGAAATGGTTGATATTGAGAAGGGACAAACGACTCAAGTTCCTGTACGCTTTCATAGTGCGAGCGATGCTGTTCCTGTCTTAACAAGAGAACGGCCGACAGCTTATCTCATTCTTCCGGGGCATGAAGGAGTAGAAAAGAAACTCAGAACATTAGGATTAAAAAGTGTCACATTGCCGGCTGGCATGAAAGTGCCGGTACAAGCCTATCAGGTGACAAAGCGAGAGGAAAAGAGCAAAACAGATATTCAGCTTGAAACAAAACTCGTTGACAAGAAACGTCAGCTGCCAAAAGGAACAAAGGTATATGTCACGGCACAGCCGCAAACCAATTTGCTCTCACTTGCCCTTGAACCAGAATCAAAGGACAGCTATATGTCATCAGGGTTTATTGCTTCAAAAACAGGTGATGAACTGCCAGTCTATCGTTTCGTGCTTCCTCAAAAGACGTTAGGCATTCAATAAAAAAAGGCTAAAATAAAGATCATTTTAGCCCTTTTTCACCAATCTAAAGCGGCACTTGGCGTGCCGCTTTTTTATTTTCGTCCAGCTCTTATTTCATCTGTCATGCCTTCATATGGTGCTTCTGCGATAATGGTTTCGTCATTCACACCTGCATGATGGATATACGTAATGTCCGCAAATTCTGGGACAACATATTTCGGATAGGTTTCGTATTTTTCACGAGATTCTTTCATGAGATCGATGTAGTCATTTTGATAGCAGACGGTGATGTCTGGACGTTCATGCACCCATTTCGGGAAGAAGATGACGCCATGCATGCGTTTTTCTTCAGGCATAAAGTTCAGAGAGACGTCTGTCCCAGTTGGTTCTGTCCAAGAGACTTTGTATACGCCTTTTGTCAGCTTCACAATATTTACTTCTTGATCACGGACCCAGCGTCCTCCAACCATTCCGCTATGAATGCGGTAATCAATGGTGTGATCGTTTTTAATGTAAATCTCATATTCCCAGCCATTTTCATACGTATAAATCATATGAAGTCCAACGAATTGATCCATGTTTATTCCTTCTTTCATTAGAATGATGTTTTTTCAAACATGTTGTGATTTACATGTTTATTTTAAAGTCTATGATATACTATTGTCAAAGAATAAGCGTTGGAGGCCCATCATGAGAGTACTAAAATATGCCATTCTTGGCTTGCTGGATCAGCATGAGCTGACGGGATATGATATCACGAAACATTTTAAAGATTCCCTTGGACAGTTTTGGAGTGCGAAGCACAGTCAGATTTACCCTGAGCTGAAGCGTCTCACAGAGGAAGGGTTTATTGAATTTGATATTCACATACAAGGAAAAAAGCTGGAGAAGAAGGTCTATCAAATCACAGCGGCAGGAAAAGAAGAATTGCGTCAGTGGTTAAGAACAAAAGATCCGATTCCGGAAACAACAAAGGATGAATTCATGCTCAAAACCTTTTTCATCTCCTCCATGGACAAAAAAGAAGCGGCTGACCTGTTTGCCTATCAACTTTTAGAGCGCACCAAGAAAGTAGATGTGCTGGAACAAAAGCTGCACGCTTTGACAGAGGAAGACCCTTCTGCTGAATCACTGCATTCAGCGCAATTTGGGCATTACTTAGTGCTGACAAGGGCAATCGAAAGGGAAAAAGGCTATGTACGCTGGCTCCAAAAGACCCTTAAACGAATTGATTCATCTATGATCTAAGGACAATGGTCGGATGATTTGATAAAAAATGGTTTGAAACGAGTGAATTTATCAATAGAAACCGCTACAATGGATATATTCGTATTAAAGTGAGGCGAGTATGTTTGAGTAATCAAGAAGCGTTGTGGAATGAAGCAGAAGCTTTTATTTCTGTATGCTATGAAGAATTAAACAAGTCAAATGAAGAGAAAGCAGCACGTCTGCATGAAATAAAAAAAGAAATTGAGTCTGAAGGAATTTATACGCATACACTAGAGGAATTAGCTCACGGGGCGAAAATGGCATGGCGCAACAGTAACCGCTGCATTGGCCGTTTGTTTTGGTCGACCCTGCAAGTGCATGACTGCCGGCATGTAAAGACAGAGGATGAGGTGAAGGAGGCGCTCTTTCATCATATTGAGTATGCGACAAATGGCGGGAAAATCAAACCGTCCATTACGATCTTTCCCCCAGAGAAAAACAGACAGAAGGAAGTCGTCATTTATAATCATCAGCTCGTTCGTTATGCAGGCTATGAAACGGAATACGGCATCGTCGGCGACGAGGCATCTCTTGAATTAACAAAATTATGTGAAGCACATGGCTGGAAAGGGGAGGGCACACATTTTGATATTCTGCCTCTCATGTTTCAGCTAAAAGGTCAGCCGCCTGTTCTATATGAGCTTCCGAAAGAAATCGTCCAAGAGGTAGAGATCACCCATCCTGAATATGATGGATTCCGTGATTTGGGACTAAAATGGTATGCGGTCCCGATTATTGCTGATATGAAATTAGAAATTGGCGGTATTCATTACAATGCTGCACCGTTTAATGGCTGGTACATGGGCACAGAAATTGGCGCACGCAACCTAGCGGATGAAAACCGCTACAATATGCTGAAAAAAGTCGCTTCTCTTTTAGGACTGGACACAACCAAGAATTCGTCCCTTTGGAAGGATAAAGCCATTGTCGAATTGAACGTGGCGGTTCTCCATTCTTATCGCGAAGCAGGGGTAACCATTGTCGATCACCATACAGCAGCACATCAATTCAAGCAGTTTGAAAAGCAGGAAGAAAAGGCTGAACGCAAGCTGACCGGGGACTGGACATGGCTGATTCCGCCAGTATCACCAGCTGCTACCCACATCTTCCACAAGCATTACGACAATACCATTGTGAAACCAAACTATTTTTATCAGGAAAAGCCCTATCACAGGACAGAAAAAGCCTAGCGAGAGCTATATGTAATTCCATAAAAAGATGTCTTTTATCATAATACATGTGTCCTCTCATATGATGTTGAACATTTAAATTGATTAAAACAAAAGGGATAGATATCTATCCCTTTTTATTTATTTATGATGACCACAAAAGATCTCTTCCTTACTACAACAATGGGCGAAAGTTTGCGCTCTCGCATTCCACTTCTGGATGACTTTCTCACCCTGAGGCTGTTTATCCTTTTGCATTCCCTGCCAAGTTTGATCCCATGAGGACCATTCTTGATATTAACAGTTGTTATAACATTCAACTCCAATTTTTATTTTTTGTTTGAATTGCTTGTACTCGGTTCATCCAATTGCTCAGAATATCTGAGCCGCAGACTTATAAATACTAAGACCAATGCAATGACCGTTAGGAAAACCCCAAGCAATCGGAATCCTGTAAAGGTGAACGCACCTCCCATAATGATACCTGTCAACAGTGAAGATAAAATTGTACCCAAGTATCTTGATGTATTAAATAGGCCAGATGCTACACCAGCAATTTCTTTTGGAGAGCTTTTAAACAAAGCTGCCTGCATACCAACAGCGTTTAGCCCGTTGCTAAAACCGAATGCGGCTAACGCCAGGCACACACTGATGACTGGTGAACTTTGCGTCCATGTCACGATCCACACTGCCCCTACTACCATCAGTAATGAGGATACAATCAATGCAGGTCTGGGTCCTGATTTACCGACCCATTTCCCTGCTATTGGCGAAGCTACAATCGAGCTCAAGCCCAAGGTTAACATAAGAATCCCTGTCTGGAATTCACTGACATGACGTACCATTTGCAGGTATGACGGAATCCCAAAAAAGAGTGAATAATAAAGGAAGTTAACTAGCAAGTATTGTATATTGACCCAAGTCATCCCTGGATATTTGGCGAAGGTGCGTAAAGGAATAAATGGCGACACTGTTTTTAGCTCATGTCGTACGAATATTCCCACCGCAACGAGCCCGATTAGCACAACAACGATATTCCCCATAGAGAAATGCCCAGATGATTTCGCTGCCAGCAAGCCAACTAGAAGGGCAATCAGACCCACCGCAAAGAGCAGAATTCCTGGCACATCAATCACACCCAGTAATTTTCGAAACGACATGTCACGTGAAACCGTTGCTGCTGGCCCATCATTAGGAATCATTTTCCAAGCTAATATAAAGCTCGCCACTACAAACGGGGTATTGACGATGAAGATCGCTGGCCAGTCCCACCATTGAATAAGTACTCCTCCGGCAAAAGGTCCTATAGCTGCCGCACCGGATAGGAAAATTGATAAACCTGCTAAAGCATCTGATTGCTTTTCTGTAATATGAATGCGTACTATAGCTGTTCCAACTGCAATCAGCATACTAGTTCCGATGGATTGTACGATTCTGAACACAATAAGCCATCCGAAATTTGGAGAAAATGGAGCCAGAATAGAAGAAACTAAGGATACAACAAGACCAGCCAGAAATATCTTCCTCCTGCCGAATAAATCACTAGCCTTCCCCATGACAGGTTGGGCGATAGCACTAGCGATATAAAATGAAAACACAATCCAGGAAACAGCAGTAAAATCAATGCTATACACATGTTGCAACCTAGCAATAGCAACAGAAATCATTGATGAATTTAAAGGGTTTAATAATATACCTAGTCCAACGGATATCATTAACCATCTGCTACGAGAATTCATTTTTTCTCCCCCTTTAAATTTGTTATATTGATATCTTACTTGGCATTTTACATTCATTCCAACGCATTTAAAGTTATGATATCATTGACCAAAAGGAATGATTGGAGAGAAAATGAAATGGAACTCCTTCAACTACAATATTTTCTAGAGGTAGCTCGATTAGAGCATGTAACTGAAGCTGCACGAAGCCTCCACGTTACGCAATCGTCGCTAAGCAAAACGATTCAGCGTCTGGAAGAAGATTTAGGGGTGCCTTTATTTGATCGCACAGGCAGGAAACTGCGTTTAAATGAATTTGGCAACAAATTCATTCGTCGCGCGGAAAGGGCTTTGTTTGAGTTGGAACAGGGAAAACAGGAGATTAGCGATTTGTCTAGAGGAGAATCTGGCACACTAAAGCTTGCGGTAACCACAGCAAGCACTTTGCCTCAGATTATGCGAGAGTTTCGTAAAAAACGTCCTAATATCCAATTTCATGTGCAAATGCTGACCACACTGGAAATGGTCACGCTTTTACATCGAGGCGAAGTCGATTTTTGCTTGTCGTCCTCTCCTTTTCAAGGGGAAGACATCGAATGTCAAGTTGTCTTTGTTGATCCCATTCTTGTAGCAGTTCCTAATGGGCATCGACTGGCAGACCGAACTAGCGTATGTTTAACAGAACTTAAGGATGAATGCTTTGTCGGTATGAAAAGAGGATACGGCACTCGTGATTTAGTAGACTCTGTATGCAAATCGGCTGGAATTGACCTTAAATATGTGTATGAGGGCGATGAACCTACACGTTTGATCAGTCTTGTAGAAGCTGAAATTGGACTTGCCTTCATACCAAGCACAGCAAAAATATCATGGGGAAAGATTAAATATTTGCAAGTTGAGAATCATGAACTTGTACGTGATATCGCTTTATTATGGCATACAAGTCGATACATGACGCAAGCTTCATTGGAATTCCGTAAAGTAGTTCTAGACTATTTTGAGGCAATATCGAACCAGTCCAATTAATCTTATGCATGACTCGTACCGATTCGATGTTTTTACGAGGCCTAAGTCCCAACCAGCCTCAAACATATTTCTACAAGTAGATGGTGATGAACAGTTTACTTGACGGAATCAATGTCCCACGCCTCCGTACGTTCTAGCCTGGCTACTGATAGATTAAATCTAAATAAAAAAAGTTCAACCAGAAAGTTCTGGCTGAACTATATCATACGAAAGTTCCGTCTAACTATCATGAATAGGAATAATGTTTACATATAGCTAGGTTTTTTATGACCGTATTCGAAAATCCTGATAATGAGCAAGCTCGGTGAGCGGCTCCATTTGCATGTCGGTGACTTTTGAAAAAGGACTTCCTTTCCGGACAGTCTCTAAGAAATCAATCACTTTCTGCTGCTCACCCTCTACCTTTAACTCGACATGACCTTCATCTGTGTTGCGTACCCAGCCTTTCATTCCACGATTGACGGCTTCTCCCTGAACAAAATAACGAAAGCCGACTCCTTGTACACGTCCTTTTACAATGGCGTGATAATGAATCATGGTCATCTCTCCTTTTTTCACATCGTACCATAGCCTGCATCTGATCTTCACGCCTCGACTATGATTTGATTGTCAAACGATGTAAAATAAAGGCCAGTAGACAACCAAAGGAGATGGCCATCGTGGGACAAAAGAGATACGGCATAGAAGGAATCCAAGTGGGACAACCTATCATTACATATGCAAATGGAAAAGAAATCAAAACAGCCATCAACAAAAGGCGCATTCATGAGCCTGTGTATTTAAGTCAGGTCAATTTTGAAGGAGATGGTCAGGGGGATTTGGTTCATCATGGGGGTTATGATAAAGCCGTCTGCGTCTTTCCGTATGATCATTATGCTCACTTTGAACAATTTTTAGGGGTGCCATTACAGGAAGCTGCCTTTGGCGAGAATATAACAGTACGCCAGCTAGTCGAAACGAATGTGCATATTGGCGATGTGTTTCAGCTTGGAGATGCATTTGTTGAGGTGAGCCAGCCAAGACAGCCTTGTGTGAAATTGTCTCTTAAGCATGGCAACATGAAGCTTGTAAAGGAAGTGCAAAAAACAGGGTATACAGGCTTTTATTTACGTGTACTGAAAGAAGGCATGGTGCCGCCTGATGCATCGCTAGTACTAGTAGAAAAAGCGTCCCATCACATTACGGTCCATGAGGTCAACGAAGTCAAATATCGTCAAACAAGTCCAGAGAGACTGAAAGCCGTTCTTGAAGTAGATGCTTTAGCAGATGTGGTGAGGAAGTCTTTAGAAAAACGAATTCAGCACATTTAAAAAAAGCCGTACATCATTAAGATGTACGGCTTTTCAGCGTTTATGAGCTGCGTTTCTTTTGCTCAAGAAGATTTGCAAGGAAATATGTTTTTAAGCTTTGAAGCTTTCTTCCTTCATGCTTAGTCACACCAAGCTTCTTTAATTCTTC
Source organism: Bacillus sp. FSL M7-0003 (assembly GCF_038628485.1). Classification (NCBI taxonomy): domain Bacteria; kingdom Bacillati; phylum Bacillota; class Bacilli; order Caryophanales; family Bacillaceae; genus Bacillus; species Bacillus sp. FSL M7-0003. The sequence goes on from NZ_CP152024.1 coordinate 770,890, forward strand.
GACATACCAGCCTTTGCTACCATAATGCATGATAGAAAACTCCTTTCAATTGAAACTGCCTGCATTGTAACATCTCAAAAAAGGACGTGAAAAGCGTGCAGGTGTCAAGAAATGAAAACTGATTCTATCTGCCTATGATCCATGTATATGCTGGAAATATTGATTTATGAATTTGGCGGGTTGAGGGTAACGAGGATCATGCCGACCGTCATAATCATGATGACAACACCAAGATAGGTCATCATGGATTGTTTTTTCTTAATCCCTACAACCGTTAAGATAATACTTTCGATGAAAAAGATAACACCTATGATGATGAACCACATATCAAATAAGACCCCTTTCGCATATCTTTGCCTATTTTACCACAGGCTTTTTTGTTTAGTCGTGACAGATTCGTGAAACGGGCATGAAAAAATCCCCTCCAGTGAAGAAGGGGATACAGCGTGTAGACAAACCCTCGCATTCGTTGTCAGGTCTGCGCTCCGGTGCTCACGAATGTCAAATTCGCTCTGCTCCGCTGCTCGTCCTTCCTAGACTGCAAAGGTTTTCTATCACGCTGAAAAGAAGACAAAGGGCTAAAATCAACATCATTTTAGCCCTTTGTCAACAATCTGAATCCCCTCCAGTGAAGGAGGGGATAGCTGGCTTACAGCTTTGTTAAAATAATCGGTTCGTCTTTAGTGATCACAATCGTATGTTCAATCTGTGCGACTAGACTTTTATCTGGTGTTTTAAATGTCCAGCCATCATCAGCCTGATAAATCGATTCAGCATTTGTTGAAATGAAAGGTTCAAAGGCAATGACTGTGCCATTTTTAAACAAAGCATTATCGAATGGATCATAGTAGTTCAAGATATGGTTAGGTGCTTCATGCAGATTCTTCCCAATGCCGTGTCCTGTTAGGTTTTTAATGACGGTAAATCCTTGTTCTTTCGCTGTATTGTAGACCGCACGGCCAATTTGGTTTTGTCTTTTACCGGCTTTTGCATGCTTTAATCCTTCAAGGAACGCATCTTCCGCACACTTACATAATGCTTCAAGACGAGCATCACCTGTACCTAAAACGAATGAAATGCCTGTATCGGAATAATAGCCGTCCAGTTCTGCTGAGATATCAATGTTCACGAGGTCGCCCTCTTGTAAAATGGTTTTTTCACTTGGGATACCGTGTGCAACTTCATCGTTCACGCTGATACAAGTGGTACCAGGGAAGTCATATTCCTTTTCAGGTGCTGAATTGGCACCGTGCTCTTCTAATATTTTTTTCCCAATCAAATCTAATTCTTTTGTAGACATGCCTGGTTTCGCTTGGCTTTTCATTTCTTCTCTTGCCAAAGCGACAATTCGGCCGACTTTTTTTAAGGCTTCTAACTCATGATCATGTTTGACAATCACTGTTCATTCCCGCTTTCTATATCTTCATTCTATTCAATAGCTTACCACATTTTACGCAAAAAGAGTAAAGAGCGGAATTCAAATGGATGTGGACAAATTGGTATAGATAACTAGACGTGCATATGATATATTTTTTATGAACATCATGAATGCTTTGGTCATGATGATGACAAAGGGGGGGGAAATCAGATGGTGTTTCAGTTTTTTCAAAAGCTAGGAAAATCATTTATGCTTCCAATCGCTGTACTTCCAGCAGCAGGGATTATTTTGGCCATTGGGCGGGAGGATGTATTCAATATCCCGTTTATTCATGCGGCAGGGAATGCAATTTTTGCGAACTTGGCTTTAATTTTTGCGATGGGTGTAGCGATTGGTATTTCAAAGGATGGGAACGGGGCAGCGGCATTATCAGGAGCGATCTCTTATTTTATTTTGTCAGCCGGTACAACGTCGATTAACTCAACCAATAATATGGGGGTATTGGGCGGTATTTTATGCGGGCTTTTGGCAGGTTATGTTTACAATAAATTTAAGGATACGAAACTGCCGGAATACTTAGGTTTCTTTAGCGGAAGGCGGCTTGTGCCTATTATGACCGCACTTTTCACCATTCTATTAGCAGCCGTTTTCGGATATGTATGGCCGCCGATTCAAAGTGTAATCAATGATTTAGGAGAATGGATTTTAAGCCTTGGTGCAACAGGTGCAGGGCTGTTTGGTTTCTTTAACCGATTGCTCATTCCATTAGGACTTCACCATGTCTTGAATAACTTATTTTGGTTTCAATTCGGTGAATTCAGCGGGGCAACAGGGGATTTAGCGCGATTCTTTAAAGGAGATCCAAGTGCAGGTGTCTTTATGACTGGATTCTTCCCAGTGATGATGTTTGGTCTGCCAGCGGCATGTCTAGCCATGGTTGTAACTGCAAAACCTGAGAAACGAAAAGCAACAGCTGGTCTGATGATTGGGATGGCACTTACATCATTTATAACAGGGATCACTGAACCAATTGAATTTTCTTTTATGTTTTTATCACCACTTTTATATGGTGTCCATGCTATTTTGACGGGGCTTTCGCTTTTTATTGTGAACACCCTTGGGATTCATAGCGGCTTTGCCTTTTCAGCAGGTGCGATTGATTACGTCTTAAGCTTCGGTATTGCGCAAAAACCGATCTTGCTTCTTGTAGTAGGAATCATTTATGGCGTCGTGTACTTTGTCGTTTTCTATTTCCTCATTAAACTATTAAAGCTGAAAACACCAGGCAGGGAAGATGATGACATGGAAGATATCGCAACGGATGATGCGGTGACGGCAGGTGGGGCGAGTATGCTCGTAGAGGGGCTTGGCGGCAAAGACAATATCACCAACATTGATCATTGTGCCACACGTCTTCGCTTAACAGTAGAGGATACTAATTTATTAAATGAAGGTACATTGAAAAAAGCAGGTGCCAAAGGGGTGCTGACTTCTGGAAAAACATCCGTACAAATTATTATTGGAACGAATGTAGAATTTGTCGCAGATGATCTCCGTAAGGAAGTCGATCGAGATTAAAAAAAACGTTCAGCCAGGTCAAATGGGCTGAACGTTTTTTTGTTTACGCTGTTCGATCACTAGCACAATACTGATCACAACGAGTAAGAACCATGAGCTAATTTTCCCTAGATGAACAATGGACCAAGCATGCTGCTGATTTGGATATTGCCATGCGCCTAAAAAGGTGGTGACATTTTCGGCAATCCAAATAAAAAAGCCAATCAGGAGAAATGAAACAACAAGCGGCATTCGAAAGGAAGATGGTCCAACCTGAAACGAAACCGATGTTTTCCGAAACACAACAACAAGCAGACATGTCAGCCACCATCTGACATCATAAAGCCAGTGATGCGTAAAGAAATTGAGATAAATGCACAAACTGATGCCAATTGAAAGAAATGGATGAGGCCAGTCGGCCACTTTTACATGAAGTCGTGAAAATGCCTGATAAATATAACTAGCCACACTCGCATACATAAAGCCGCTATAAAGTGGAACCCCAAATATTTTTGTATAAGCTTCTTCTGGGTAGGACCAAGAGCCCATATGTACTTTATACACTTCTAAACAGATTCCTATGAGATGAAATAGACAAATGACCTTTAGCTCCGCCCAAGTCTCCAGCCGCAGCGTCAGCATCAGGATCTGAGCCGCGAGGCAAAGCAGTAGAATGAAATCATACCGGTGAAGAAAAGGAATAGACACCGTCTTTGATAGGGCAAGCGCCGCAAAGATCATGACGGGGAATAGACATGAGATGGCCTGTAAATAAGCAAAATGAAATAGTGTTTTCATACAAAATTAAACCCCTTTTTACGGTCTGAAATGACTTAGACGGTTTTCGCAAGGGAAAAGTTTACCTCAACTAGATATTCATGAACAATTTGTGAATATATATGTGAAAAAGATCACAAATTAGATATAGCATAGTATAATAAGATCATAAAGAAAATGTGAAATATTTCACATAATTTAAAAGGAGGCATCATCATGTTTACAAAATTCTTACAAACGAATGTATGGGCAGCCGTTATCCTTTTGGCAGCAAGACTTTATATCGGATGGACTTGGCTGACATCTGGTATTGGAAAACTAACAGGTGGATTTGATGCATCAGGCTATTTGCAATTTGCGATATCTGAACCTGTCGTCAAAGATGGTCATCTTGTGTATCCGTTATATGTATGGTTTTTAGAAAATGTCGCTTTGCCGAATGCCGGATTATTTAGTGCCATGGTCATGTGGGGAGAAATCTTAGTAGGCCTAGGATTAATTGTTGGATTGTTTACAACAACGGCAGCCTTTTTTGGAAGCGTGATGAATGTCTCTTTCCTACTAGCTGGAACTGTCTCTGTGAACCCGCTGCTTCTTCTGATCGCAGTCTTCATCATGGCAGCGAAAGGAAACGCCGGAAAACTTGGTCTTGATTATGTAGCAGGTCCAGTCCTCAAACGAAAATTGAAAAGAAAGCCGCAATTAGAAGTGGCATCATAATAAAAGAAAAGCATCCAGAGCATGTGCTCAGGATGCTTTTTTATTTAAGAATTGGCTTTTATCAAGTTGATATGCAGCACGGTGAGTTCATGCTGGCTGATATCAGGATCATGTCCAACGATAAATTCAAGCTCATAATCACCGGTTCGATACACATATTTTTTCTCTTTTGTCTGCGGAATGGTGCTCACTGAATCCGCTGGTCCAAGCTGTTTCTTTAGTAACGAAGGGGTCATACCGCCGATATTTGTTTCTTTTTCTACATTTGTACCGAAATAACGGATTTCATCAATTTTGCCTTTTGCATCATAGTGAAAAGCAAATCCGGGATTCCCCATTTCCGCATGATACAAATCAAAGCTGCTTTGACCTGTTTCTGGATATGGATTTCCGAGCTGATGATGAACGTCTTTTTTGGTTTGAACGCCTATTTTCAATCCTTTAGCATAGTAGGGCATTTGTCCTTTATGTGCCAGCTCATAAATGCTGGTAAGCGCGGCATTTGGACCTTGAGGAACGGATTGTTCTGCTGCCGGTTTGGTCATGGCGTGTGCTGAGACAGCAGGGCTGAAACCGAAAAGGGCAGACGAAGCAAGTGAGGCAGTCACGACAAAAGCTGCTGATTTCTTCATGATATATCCCTCCTTCTTCTCCTATACCCGGAGTAATCATGATCAAACGTAAAAAGAACCAGCTGATCAAGGATCGGCTGGTTCTTAGCATGAGAACGTTATTTTGAAGAAGAGCTGGATTCATCTTTGGCGGAAGAGGAATCCTTTTCATCCTGTACTTTCTTTGTATAGTCATAATCATTGCGGTCAATCGGTGTAAAGCCTTTAGGCTTGTAGAAACGGAGTAAATCTTCGGTGACAATCTTATCAGATGTCTCCAGCATCTTTTTCACCGTTTCATTTTCTTGGGATGCCTTGTCAGTTGGCTCGATTTTCTCGCCTGTTTTGTTGCTGTAATAGTTATTACCTACTTTCGTGTAGTCCTTAGACACGAAGTCACCGTTTCTAAATGGCACAAGCTCTTTAAAGTTCTTCGATAAGATATCAGATCCAGACATTAAATAGTTCTTCGTATCATCGCCAAGCAGGTGCAGAAGAGTTGGTGCGACATCGACTTCACCAGAGTATTTATGAATCTGTCCGCCTTTTACGCCAGGAACATGGATAAAGAGCGGCACACGCATGAGCTGCGCATTTTCATAATCTCCAATTTTTTGTCCTGTCACTTTTTCCATCGCTTCATTATGGTTTTCAGAAATACCGTAATGATCTCCGTACATAATGACGACTGTGTTGTCATAAAGACCTGACTTTTTTAGATCATTGAAGAACTGTTCAATCGCTTCATCTAAATAATGAGCCGATTGGAAGTAGTTATCGACGACAGAGTCACCGAAATCACCAGGTTCGAAATCAGTATCACCTTCGTCCATTCCAAATGGGAAATGATTCGATAAGGTAATGAACTTCGAATAAAACGGCTGCTTCAAGTTTTCAAGCATTGGCATCGATTCTTTGAAGAACGGTTTGTCTTTCAGTCCATAGTTCTTCGTATCCTGCTCGTTCATATCGTAGTACTCAGAATCGTAAAATCTGTCATACCCAAACGACTTAAACATTTCATTACGGTTCCAGAAGGTTTTCGTATTGCCATGGAATTCTGCTGACGTATATTGATCCTTCTTCAAAATACCAGGCAGTGCTTGATATGTGTTTTGCGCTTTGTTAATAAAAACAGAGCCCTGTGATAATGGGAATAACCCAGTATCCATCATAAATTCAGCATCAGACGTTTTTCCCTGTCCTGTTTGATGGAAGAAGTTATCAAAGTAAAACGTTTTGTTATCGTGTGCCAATGAATTAAGGAATGGCGTTACTTCTTTTCCATTCACCTTATAATCAATGACAAAGTTTTGCAGAGATTCAAGAGAAATTGTAATGACGTTCATGCCTTTCGCTTTCCCGTAATAAGCCGGGTTAGGATCAGCGCTGTTCGCTTTTAAATAGTTCTCTACATCTGTCACGTCATTTGAATTTGCCAGAGCACGCTGGCTGTTTGATTTCACATTTTGAATGGCATCAAACACAGTAAAGTTATAAGCACCTAAATATTTAACTAAATAATTGCGGTCGAACGATCTTGATAAAAGCTCTGGACGATCGATCTCTGCAGCAACTAAGTTTAAAACAAAGATCACAACAGAGGACACAAGGACGAGTCTAAACGATTTTGACTTTTGAACAGGTACAGTGGCTGTACTTGTTTGCTGCTGCCTTTTCATGCGGACTGCAAGTACAATCAAAATGATTGTATCAATAAAGTAAAACACATCAGTCCAACGCATGAGTGAAAATGCACTATCACCTAATTGTCCGCCATTCGTTCCTGCCTGCATCACTGTAGGCAGCGTGATAAAGTCATTGAAGAATCGATAGTACACGATGTTTGCGTATAGTAAAAAAGACATGAAAAAGTGAATCACAATGATAGCGGCAGGCTGCCATTTTTTCTTGAACAATAAAGCAAAGCCAAGAAAGAACAAGCTGGAGCTAATAGGATTCACGAAAAGCAAAATATGCTGAAGCACATTTGATATACCAAGTTTAAATTCGATTAAATACGCTGAATACGTTTTGAGCCATAGTAAGGTGGCTGCAATCAGAAAGAAGCCGAGACCTCTTTTTTGAATAAATGTTTTCATATAAACACTCCTTTTCTCCGTTAAACGGAAGAGGCGGAACGAAAGAAAACGAACCATTAGAATATACCACGAAATGCACAAATAGAAAAGTCATAACCAGTGAAGAGCCTTTGCAAGCCTGTCCGAGCAATAAAAGGAGAGGAAATGAAAATATTCGCCCATTGAAAAACTTTTTATGAAAATTGACCTATTATTGACAGAAAATTCAGCAATTTTCCAGTTGCTATATCAATAAAACAGGTAAAAAGATACAAGTCTAAAGAATTAATTTAATTTCTACAATGGTCATTTAGAGAGTATTTCCATTGTTTATTAATGTTTATGCAGGTTAAACAAAAAAAATGAGCCATGTAATAGAATAAGACGATGGATAAAAATTCCTCCTATACAATATATCAATATATTTTTGTGTTTCGTGAACATAATGGTTTTCATGTGTTTTTTAAGGGTTTCATTTATTTTAATAAGTGAACAAATTATCTAAATATACTTAAGTGAACATATCGAGACTATAAACTTCTGAATTGGGGTCGATATAGACAGTGACAGGAAATCTTCCATTGAAAGGATTGATAGTATATGACTGTACGAGCAGAGAACCTCGTTCAGAACTGGTTTCCGAGTGAGGACGGAAATGCAGGAGAGCGTAAAGAACTCATCAAATTGATGGAGCAGATCATTTCAGGGGTCGATGACCTGAAAGATCCCAACCGTGCACACCTTAAAGGTGAAAAGAATCGTGGGGAGGACTTTTACAAAAAGCTCACTGAAACAAGTCAAATTCCGATGAACGGCCAGCAAGCGGAACTTGTGAATGAAGAATTACTGAAGCTTTTACATAACCATCCATACCACACCAAGTATTTCTTCACGAACATTTTGCCAATGGCAAGTACACCAGGAATTTTAGGCATGCTGACAGCTATGCTGGTAAACGGAAACAACCTTTGGGATGTTTATGGACCAGCAGGTGCGGAAGCTGAGGTCAGAGTGGTCTCAATGATGTCTAAGCTCATCGGATATGATCCAAATATGAGCGGGGGATACACAACATGGGGAGGTCAAGGAGCGATTTTTTCAGGACTTCGTTTAGCGATCGCAAAAGCTGCGCCGGAGTCACTGCGAAAAGGAGTTCCACAAAATCTTTATGCGTTTTGTTCTGATGCTGCACATTACAGCTTATTTAAGTCAATGGAAGCAACAGGACTAGGCACAAACAACTTAATCAGAATTAAGACGAATAAAGATCATTCAATGGATATGGAAGATTTGCGTTGTCAAATGGAACGTGTTGCACAGAGTGGCGGGATTCCCGTTTATATTGTGGCAACAACCGGAACAACAGATGCCATTGCAATTGATGATGTCAAAGGGGTACGTGAAACAGCAGAAGCGATTGCTGAAAAGTATGATCTGAAGGTGCCGCATATTCATGCAGATTCGGCGCTGGGTGGATTCTTTGCTTTCTTTAATGAGTATGATGTATCAGAAAACCCGCTGCAATTCTCAGTCGGTGTTCTTCGGATGCTAAAAGAAATCAAAGCGAAATTCCAGCATCTTTCTCTTGCAGACTCGATGTGCTTTGATTTTCAAAAGCTCGGCCAAACACCTTACACATCCAGTTTATTCTTAGTGAAAAACGCTGCTGACTTAAAGCGTTTGGATCTGGAAGAACAAGAGACGCCATATGTTGGCCATAGAGGCTACGGTGAATACCATACGGGTTATACACTTGAGTGCTCAAGAATGGGAAGCTCAATCAGCATGCTGAGTGTGCTCTTAACGTTTGGGGTTGAAGGCTATCAGCGCTTGCTCGGTCAATTCTTAGAAGTGAACCTTGCCTTCAGAGAAGCACTTAGCCGAGAAATTCCGCAAGCAGAAGTCGTGAATGATGACAACGTCGGAATGGCTACATTATTTAGAATTTACCTAGACGGCTCACCGCGTTTTCAAGAAGAGATTTCTGGCGAAGCAACTTCAATGGAAATTGAGCGGAACAATGAATTGAACAAAATGCTGTTTGAAAAACTTGGAGAGAAAAGAGATGAGATGTTCTTTGGCGATACAACGAAGTTTTTACTTGTCAACTCAAAAGAAGGTCAAGAATTCTATCTAAGTGTTAGTAAGTTTTTTGTCATCTCACCTTATACGTTACCAGAGCATATCCCTCATATCGTATCTTATTTAAAAGATGTGATTGCATCTGTTTGTGGTCAATTTGAAAATGTACATGCTTAAATCAAATCTGAGAGTGGAGATGTAGGAAAAAATGGCGAAACAAAGGAAATTTGGAGGATACACGATATCCTCTAAAATCATGTCAGTCGTTACCGTAACATTACTCGCAACCGTTGCATTATTCGTTCTAACCTTTTATCTAGTGAGCCAGGATTTATCATCCCAGTTATTAAAGCAATTTGATTATCGATTAACAACAGATATTGATACCGCCAAAAAAGAAATCGATAACATCGATGGAAACGTACTCAGCATTAGCGGGAAGGATGATCCTATTTATGCTGAGATCAAAACGAAATTCGCAGAGCTTCAAAAAGATCATACGCTTGAGAACTTATACGTGTTATCTAATAAAGGCGGCAAAGAAAGAATTATTATACTAACCGGTGAAGAAAATGACTTTGATCAAGATTATGCTTTTTCAGAAGAGATGAAACAAGCGCTCTCTGAAGATAAAATGGTCAAAAGTGATATTTACAAAGATTCATTTGGTACACATAAATCAGTCTTTTTGCCAATTAAGGATTCAGGCGGTGAGCTGACAGGGATTTTAGGCATTGATTTAGATGCGTCTGTCGTGCCTCAAACAACGCAGAAGTTGATGATCTATATCACAGTGGCATCTGCCATTGTGCTTATCGGTGGATTACTCTTCTCATACTTCATGGGAAGAAGAATTGCAAAACCAGCACGTTCCTTGATGGAATCAGCGAATCGAATTGCTGACGGTGATTTAACTGGTATGGTAGAGGTTGAAAGTAAAGATGAGATCGGCCAGCTTGCCGCATCCTTCCAAAAGATGCAGGGACGGATTAAAGAGCTCATTTCGAAAATCTCAAACTCATCTAGTGAAGTGTCGAAAATGTCTTCACAGCTTCGTACGGTGACGACCGAATCAAGTCAAAGTGCGCAGCAAGTATCAGAAGCTATGACGAATATGAGTGAAGGAATCAATGATTCTGTCGCAAATATCACGGATTGTACGACATCCGTTGCAGAGATCGATACTCAAATCGAAGGCGTCACAAAAGAAGTCGACGAAATGAAATCTGTTTCATCTGACGTACAAAAGCAATCAGAATCTGGTCAAAAATTAGTGAACCATGTGCTTGATCATCTGAATATGCTACATGACAAGATGACCAACTCAAAGCAGGCAGCAGAAGAATTACAATCTCATTCAACGGAGATTGAAAGTGTCATCTCAATTATTACGGACATTTCAGCCCAAACGAATCTGCTTGCACTGAATGCTTCAATTGAAGCGGCACGTGTTGGAGAAGAAGGAAAAGGGTTTGCTGTTGTGGCAGATGAGGTGCGCAAGTTAGCTGAGCAATCAGCGGATGCGGCTAAAACCGTTTCAGACCTTGTCATCGGCACACAGGAAAACAGTCAGCGCGTTCTTGAAAGTGTAGAGGAAAGTAGTAAAGCAGTGGAAGAAGGACGTGAGCAAATGGAAGGCACGTCACAAAATTTCGCTTTGATTTACGACGGTGTATCTCAGTTTTCAAGAAGAACGAACAATTTGCTTGCTTCTATTAAGCAAGTTGAGCAAGCATATCAAACGATTTCTACATCGATTGAGCAAATTTCTGTTGTATCGGAAGAACATGCAGCCAGCTCTCAAGAAGTGGCGGCAGCAACAGAACAGCAAAGTGCTGGTATGCAGCAAATTTCAAGTGCGATTGAACAGCTCTCTGACATGTCAGAGGACTTAGCACAAATGGTCTCAACCTTCAAAGTCGACAATAAATAACGAGAAAGGGCTAAAATATTTTAGCCCTTTTTCTCTTTTCAGCGAACGAGCACCTGAGCGCAGGATAGACACCGAATGCGAGGGGGTGTCTAGACGCTAAAGCTGGCTCTTGTGAGAGAGCCAGCTTTTTTGCTATGCTTAATCAAATACTTGCGGCGAAAGGAGAAACGCTATGGATTTTGCGCAGAGATTATCAGAAGAACGGATCAAAAAAGCGATGGATAACGGGGCTTTTGAAGGATTATCTGGCTTTGGGAAACCTCTGCCAAAAGATGATGCTGCTCATGTACCAGAAGAACTTAGAATGGGCTACCGCATCATGAAAAATGCCGGATTTGCTGGGGAAGAAACAGCGCTGAAAAAAGAACTCATGACTGTCAAAGAATTACTTCAATCAAGCATAGATGGAGAAGAAAGAAAGAAACTGTCTCTTATCTGTGAAGAAAAACAAAAACGTCTGGATGAACTTACATCTAAGCGCCAAACTTTTGCCCGCCCAGCCTCCTCCTTTTACAAAAATAAGGTCTACGAGAAATTAACGGAGCATAAAAAAAGAGGATGACACGCTGCCTCTCCCTGAGCACATTGAGGGAGCTTTTTTTATGTAAGCGCTACATTTTGTTGTTGACTACATGTATATACAAATATAAAATATAAAGTAACATGTATATACAAGTTTTTTGGTTCTTTTTTCTTATATAAAAAAACGATCTCGGAGGGGATAGTATGGCTGATTATCAGGCAGCAGCAGATCAGATTGTGAAAGCCATCGGCGGCAAAGAAAATATTGATCAAGCGACACATTGTGTAACAAGGCTGCGCTTTGTGCTGAAAGATGAAGACAAGGTGGATGAGAAAGCACTTGAACAAATTGATGAAGTGAAGGGATCTTTCTCAGCGAACGGTCAATACCAAGTGGTTATCGGCCAAGGGGTCGTCAATCGAGTATATGCCGAAATGGTCAAAAGGACGGGGATTGGGGAAGCCACAAAAGAAGACGTCAAGCGTGCCTCTGATCAAAAATTAAATCCATTGCAGCGTGCTGTGAAAACGCTTGCGGATATCTTTATACCAATTCTTCCTGCCATCGTCACAGCCGGTTTATTAATGGGGATTAATAATATTTTAACAGCTCCTGATATTTTCTTCGATCAAAAATCGATTGTGGATGTGTATCCGGCATGGGCTGATTTAGCGAATATGATCAACTTAATTGCAGGCACTGCCTTCACCTTCCTGCCAGCATTAATTGGCTGGTCAGCTGTGAAGCGGTTTGGGGGAAATCCGCTTTTAGGGATGGTCCTTGGACTGATGCTTGTACACCCGGACTTGTTAAACGCATGGGGCTATGGAGCGGCTGAGAAGACCGGTGACATTCCTGTTTGGAACTTGTTTGGACTTGAAGTGCAGAAGGTAGGCTATCAAGGACAGGTTCTTCCGATACTCGTCGCCTCCTATTTACTTGCAAAGCTCGAATTATTTATCACAAAACGGACACCTGAAAGTATTCAGCTGTTAGTTGTTGCACCGATTACGTTATTAGTTATTGGATTTTTATCATTTATCGTCATTGGACCTGTTACATTTGCAATCGGTAATGTTTTAACATCTGGACTTGTAGCCGTATTCCAGCAATTCGCAGCACTTGGCGGTCTATTATACGGCGGACTGTATGCAGCATTAGTCATTACAGGAATGCACCATACGTTCCTTGCTGTGGATATTCAATTGATTAACTCAAAGCTGCACGGCACGTTCCTATGGCCAATGCTTGCACTGTCCAATATCGCACAAGGATCAGCTGCACTGGCAATGATGTTTGTCTTAAAAGATGAAAAACAAAAAGGACTTTCGCTGACATCAAGTATTTCTGCTTATTTAGGAATTACCGAACCGGCGATGTTTGGGGTCAACCTGCGTTATCGATTCCCATTTATTTTTGCACTGATCAGCTCAGGATTAGCCGGTATGTTTATCGCCTCTCAAGGGGTGCTGGCAAGCTCAATTGGTGTTGGAGGCATTCCAGGAATCTTCTCCATTATCCCGAAATATTGGGGGGCATTTGCAATTGGAATGGTGATTGTCCTCATCCTTCCATTCATCGGTACTCTTTTATATGCAAAACTAAAAAAGAAGAAGGATTTTTCAGAAGAACTTAACTAGTGGTGGTGAAGGAAATTGAATCAGCAATCAAATGAACCATGGTGGAAAAAAGCGGTGGTCTATCAAATTTATCCGAAGAGCTTTTTAGATACAACGGGCTCTGGTACAGGGGATATCAATGGCGTGACGAAAAAGCTTGATTACATTAAAGAGCTTGGGGCGGATTGTATTTGGCTCACGCCAATGTATGAGTCCCCGCAGCATGACAATGGCTATGATATTAGTAATTATACAAAAATCCATGACATGTACGGCACAATGACAGATTTTGAACGCATGCTGAAGGAAGCGCATGAGAGAGGAATACGAGTCATTATGGATCTAGCCGTTAACCATACATCCATTTTCCATGAGTGGTTTCAAGCCTCGCGTGAGTCAAAGGATAACCCTTACCGAGATTATTATATTTGGAAGGAGCCAAAAGCGGACGGATCTCCGCCGAATGATTGGCAGTCGAAATTTGGCGGCCCAGCCTGGGAGTTTGACGAAGTAACAGGAGATTATTATCTTCATTTATATGATGTCACTCAGGCGGATCTCAATTGGGAGAAGGATGAGGTGCGCGGGCAAGTATATGACATCATGCACTTTTGGTTTGAAAAAGGAATTGATGGGTTCAGGCTGGATGTCATCAACAACATCTCAAAGGATCAGCGCTTCTTAGATGACGCCGGACAATCTGTGCAAGGCGACGGCCGCATGTACTATACGGATGGGCCGAGAATTCATGAATTTCTGCATGAAATGAACCAGGAGGTTTTTTCGAAATACGATAGCATGACAGTTGGAGAAATGTCTTCAACGAATATCGCAGACTGCATTCGGTATACAAGACCTGATCGGCAGGAGCTGGATATGACGTTCAATTTCCATCATTTAAAGGTGGATTATCCAAACGGTGAAAAATGGGCGATCGCACCATTTGATTTTCAAGAATTAAAGTCGATTCTGTCTGAATGGCAGACGAAAATGCATGAGGGCGGCGGCTGGAATGCGCTGTTCTGGTGCAATCATGATCAGCCGCGTATCGTCTCAAGGTATGGTGATGATGACACGTATCATCAGCAATCAGCGAAGATGCTGGCGACCACGATTCATCTGATGCAGGGGACTCCTTATATTTATCAAGGTGAGGAAATTGGCATGAAGAATCCTCGCTTTGAGGACATTTCGTCTTACCGTGATATCGAATCACTCAATATGTACGAAGTCATGCTTGAAAAGGGAAAATCAAAGGAAGAAGCACTCGCCATTTTACAGGTCAAGTCAAGAGATAATGCGAGAACACCAATGCAGTGGACCTCAGAGAAGAATGCAGGTTTCTCAACAGGAACACCTTGGATTGAGCCAGCCCATAACGACATTTCGGTCGAAGCTGCGTTAAAAGACCGGACGTCCATTTTCTATCATTACCAAGCCCTTTGCAGACTGCGTAAAGAACTTGATGTGATCACATATGGCAGCTTCTCCTTACTTTTAGCAGAAGATCCAAAGATTTTTGCTTATGTTAGAGAAAGCAAGGATGAGAAGCTCCTCGTGATCAATCACTTTTATCCAGGGGAGGCGGACTTTACGCTTCCTGATGAGCTTGTACAGGCTGTAGATGAGATGGAGGGGCAAGTCCTGTTATCCAATTATGAGGATGTGCCGGCACATATCAAGGGATTTACGTTGCGCCCATATGAGTCAATCGTTTATCATTTAACCAAACGCTAGAAAATGGGGCGGAGGGAAAATGAAAGAGAATAAGTTTCGAGTGATTTATGATCAGCTCGCAAGACGAATTGAGCAAGGTGAATGGCAGGATAAAGGCATTCTCCCATCAGAACATGAACTTTCTATCATGTACGACACGTCCCGGGAGACGGTGAGAAAGGCATTAAATATTCTTGTACAAAATGGCTATATTCAAAAAATCCGCGGAAAAGGCTCTGTATTGCTGAATCGGGAGAAAATGCAGTTCCCTGTATCGGGTCTTGTCAGCTTTAAAGAGCTTTCCCAAACGCTTGGCCGAAAGACAGTCACAACGGTTCATGAATTTGGCTTAATTAAAGCGGACCAGTATATTCAGTCTCAGCTGAAAATTGATGAACAGACAGACGTCTGGAAAGTCATTCGATCTCGTAATATTAGCGGGGAAGAAGTGATTTTAGACAAGGACTACTTCTTGCAAAAGCATGTTGAAGTCTTGACTAAAGACATATGCGAAGGATCAATCTACGAGTATATTGAGGGAGAACTCGGTGTATCAATCAGCTATGCTCAAAAGGAATTTGTGGTAGAGCCATGTACAGAAGAGGATGCGAAGTACCTTGATTTAAAGGGATTTGACCATGTCGTCGTGGTAAAGAATTATGTGTTCTTAGAGGATACGAGTCTATTTCAATACACAGAAAGCCGTCACCGATTAGACCGCTTCAGATTCGTCGATTTTGCTAGAAGAGAAAAAACGGACAGAGCATAGGCTCTGTCCGTTTCAATTTTTGGAGAAGCGGGGATATACAACGACAAGATCATGATTGATAGGAGGAAAAATGATTAGACTGAATCGACCACTAAAATTACGGGATTTAGAAATTTTTAGCGTGATGAAAAATCATCGAATATTATGTTACGTGATTATTGAAGATACTCGAAAACCGTTTACGGAAGAAGATCGAAAACTAGAGCCATTATGTTATATGGATGAAGAAGATATACAAGCGATTTTGAATGTGTTTCATATTTCAATTATTAATGATGAAAAGTTAAGTGAAGAGGATTTAACTCTTGTAGAGGATTATTTTGCTGATTTTGTGAATAATACGAACTTAACGAATTTTATTATAAGAGATTATGTTCAAGAGGATTTATATGCCATCGATGATGAAGATGATATCACGTTCTTCAATAGAATGCTGCGTCATATAGGATCAGATAATGTGAAAGAATTTGATAAGCGCAATTGGATTTATTTATCCCAAGATTGAGATGAAAAGAAGACAAAGGGCTAAAATCAAGATCATTTTAGCCCTTTGTCAACAATATGAGGACAGAGCATACGCTCTGTCCTTTTTTAGGATGATACATTTTTTCTTGTACGCTTGCGCTGGTAGTAATATAGGATACCGCCTAAGGCAAGCATAAGTACACCAATCAATACAGCTGTATACATCATCGTTGCTGTATTAGGCAGTGTGCCGCCTGGGAGTCCGGTTCCATCTTGGTTTGGATCTGTACCTGAACCTCCGCCTGGCGCTGATGTACCGCCTTCTCCGCCAGTTTGATCTGGCGTTGTTCCAGCTGCCCCGCTTTGGTTGAGTACGGTATATTCGCTGAAGTGTTCAGTTTGACCTGATACGACCCCATTTTCGAACGATCCGTTACTTGTTTTGGCATAACGGTTTTTCTTGCGGTCTACATAATATACACCAGGTTTCTTCGCCTTTTGAGGCTCATCTAATGTAAAGGATAGTGTGACAGGATCTTTAAAGGTAGAAACCTTTTTCTGATCTTGTTTGATTTGGAAATCATACGTATCGGTTAATGCATTTTTCACCTTATTCGTTTTTTTCATCCATATATCTGCGCTATTTTCGGACAAATTAGAGAGCGGTAATACGAGTCCCACTTTGTCATGATAGATGGTGACGTTTGGATCTTGCTCTCTTTTCTTCAGCTCGGCTACCTGCGCTTTTGATAGAGACAATTGAACGTTTTTCGCTTCGCTCGCTTTGTCTAAATAGAGCAATGCTTTGTTTGTATGCTGCACATACGTTTGGAATTTTTCATCATCTTGAATGTCATAGGCGCCTTTTCCTTTCGCACGCGGAAGGAACACTTCTTTCACTCGATGATCGATGACAGGAGAAATATGCCCGCCGTCTGCCTGTTCAATTTGCTCTTTGAAGATTTCATAGTCAACATAGCCTAAGTCTTCGCCGTGAGAGGCTTCTGTAAAGACGCTGTAGCCATCTCCGCCTGTGCCGACAAATGCGTTTGTCGCCACGCGGTATGTTTTCTGATCATCAATGTTTGTTAGTATGCCGTTTTGGTCTTTCAGTTTGACATCAATGAGTCTGCTGCCAACTGGTTTACTCAGCGTAAACGTATATTCAATGCCGGCTACATGAGGGAATGCGCCGCCGCCTTCCTCAATGCCTGAAAGCCCTTGTTCGAGTGCTTTCTTAATTTGGCTGCCTTTTAAATCTGCGACATAGAGTGTGTTTCCGAATGGCATGACCGTTAAAATATCACCTAATGTGATATCTCCTTTTTCAATGCTGCCTCGAATACCACCGCCGTTTGTGATGGCAAGATCAGCACCAGCAGATTCTTGTGCTTTTTTCAGCATACCGTCAGCAATAAAGTTCCCAAGGTTCGTTTCCTTCGCACGGACATGCTCGCGTTGTCCATCTAAGAGGACATCGGTAGACCCGACTTTTTCCGTTTTTAAATCTTGAATATCTGCCTTGTACTGATCGAGGATCGCTTTTGCATCGGCATCTTCTTTGACAGAGTCATCGATGGTGATGAGGTCAAAAGAAGATTCCTTTGGCTGTACGACTCCTTTTTGATTAAAGGCCACGTCTACTTTTCCTAAGAATTGTCCGTAGTCTTTTACCTGTGCGACAATCGTTGGTTCTTTCTTATTGACGACCTTTAATTTTTCAACAAGGGTGTGCGTGTGACCGCCAATGATTAAATCAATCCCGTCTACTTTTTGAGCAAGCTCAAGGTCACGGTTATAGCCAATGTGTGTTAAAGCAATGATTTTGTTGATTTTTTCTTTTGTTTGAATCGTGTTGACTGTTTCTTTTGCTTTCTTGTATGCATCCTTGAATTGAATGTTAGGACCGCTGCTGGACGTAATGGCCGTGTCTTCAGTCGTTAAGCCGAATACAGCCACCTTCTCACCGTTTACATCAAGCAGGATGTATGGGTAAATCCCAGCTTCTTTTTTCTCACCAGCTTTGAATGTGGCTGGCTTTTTCACTAAGCCGCTCAATTGTTTTTCCTTAGAGACATCAACGTTTGATGACACAATCGGGAATGCAGGCTTTTCAAATTGATGACGGTTTTTCGCATCTACATCTGATGCATCACCTGTCAGGAATTGACGAAGAACAGAAGGACCTTTGTCAAATTCATGATTACCAAACGTCATGGCATCATATTTCATTAAGTTCATCAGTTTTAGGTCGGCAAGTCCTTGCCATTTTGTGAAATATAGGTCACCAGAGAAGACATCTCCAGCATCTAATAAAATGTTGTTTTTGCTTTCGGCTCGAACTTCTTTAATCTTTGTTGCACGTCTTGCCGCATCATCAAGGTGTGCGTGTGTATCGTTTGTATGCATCACCGTTAAATTCCAGTTATCTGATGCAGGCGGTTCTGTTGTGCCATCCTCTTTAAAGGCTAGCTTGTACACGCCAAGACCATCTGTGCTGGCGTTACGAACAAAATCTACGCTGCTTGATTTTTCAGCAAACGGCTTAGCCAAAAGAGAAGATTCGAATGTGACTGTTGCGCCCTTCACTGGTGCAATGGACCAGTTTTGATCCGCACTTGGGTTGATGGTTTTTTGTTCGATAATATAATCCATCAGCACTTGGCGGTTCTCATCAGCTGAGGCAAGCACCACTTTATCTTGCGTCAGATGCGGGAAGCCCCCGCCGCCAGAAGCTCGATAGTTGTTCGTTACGACTAAAAATTCTTGATTGTCAGAGACTGGTTTCCCATTGTAGGACAGGTTTTTGATGCGGTTTGCATTCGCATTAACAAGAGTGCCTGTTGTGCTGTACTTAGCAGGCTGCGTCACATCGACTTGATAGGTGACACCATCGATCACATCAAAGTTATACGAGCGGTATTCTTCGTTTAAAATAGGCTGTTCATTTGAATTGTTTGGTTTGATCTGATTAAACTGTCCAGCAGACATCTCGAGCCAGTCTTTCACTTCACTGCCTTTCAGTTTGACAATCTGCACGGTGTTATCGTAAAGGTAGAGATCGCCGATGTTTTTAATTGCTAAATCACCTTTTGCGATATTTGTATAATAATTTACACCGTTTCGGCCGCCGGCTTTAAACGGGGCGCCTGCAGATAAAATCGGTAAGTTTTTGTATGACGTGTCCTTCATTTTTTCTTGTGCATACCATTTTTGTGCATCTGTCACAATTTGAATAGAAGGGTCATCCATCACTTGAGCAAAAAAGCTGTTAATGTCTGCTTCTGTTTTACCAACAGGTTTTCTCACATACTCAAGTGTGTTTTGATGCGTTGTTTGAATGGCATCTTTCACAGTGCTGTTTTGAGAGGTGACTCCTGCAACAGATTCAATCTTTCCTGTTCCATCTGTGACCTTCCATTTGCTGCCGTCAGGCTCTAATGTTAAATCAATGACTCCGAGGTAGCTTCCCCAGTTTTTTGACATGACGACTGGAATGCCGTTGATCGTTCCTTTTGAGACATCGAATTTGTCGACGCCGCTATATTCAGCGCTTGGGAATGTGCCGTGCTGATGGCCGGACACGATCGCATCGATGCCTTTCGTTTTTGTGGCAAGGTCAAAGATCATATTTTCTGATCCTTTAGGCGAAGCGGTTTTTTCAATTCCTGTATGGGCAAGAGCGACGATGATATCTGCGCCTTTTTCCTTCATTTCAGGAATGGTTTCATTAGCAGATTCGACGATATCCTGCACTTGAACTTGTCCATCTAAATTCTTCTTATCCCACGTCATAATTTGAGGTGGAACGAATCCTATGTAACCGACTTTCACAGTTTGGGAAGCTCCGTTTGCATCTTTAAAGGTCTTATTTTGGATCACATAAGGGGTAAAACGGTGTTCTCCATTTAACTTTTTGACGTTCGCATTGACAATCGGGAAGTTAGCCCCGGCAATAGTACCGTCAAGAAATGATAATCCGTAGTTAAATTCATGATTGCCAAGTGTGCCTGCATCGTACTTTAGTTTGTTGAGTGTATGAATAATGGGGTGAACCTTTGTTTGATTGATGATACTGTCTTTTTCATTTTTGTAAACGTATTCTCCAAGAGGGGTTCCTTGAATCAGATCTCCGTTATCAACAAGGAGTGTATTTGGATTTTGTGAACGGTGCTTTTCAATCAGCTCAGCTGTTTTTGCCAAACCAAATTCATTTGTTTCTTTGTCGCTGTAATAATCGTAATTCATCATGTTCGCATGAACATCCGTTGTGGCTAAGATGCTGACTTTTACGGCATCGCCGTTTTCTATTGCTGCATGAGTAGGTACTGCTGGGAGAATGAGACTAATCATCATAATGGAAGTGAGCAGAATAGACAGGTTTTTCCTTCGTTTAGACCTATGTGCTTGCTTCTTCACCTGATCTCCGCCTTTCTAATTTTTTTGACCACAATACCTATTGTAGAAATGTTTCGTTAACTTTTGTAGTTATTTTTTGCAGATTATTGTAAAGATAACATAAATCATACGAATTACCTTGTTGAGGAAATATAAATAAGTCTAAATGCTTATTTTCACCATAAGGGGTTATCTGATCGGGATAGGATGTTTGATTTCAATCTCCCCGGGTATAGTGTGTAGTGTAAACGATAATCAAGCAGGAGGGTTTCTACATGGGTAAGAAAATTGCAGTTGTATTAACAGATTACTTTGAGGATGTTGAATTCACCGAGCCTGCAAAAGCCTTTAAAGATGCAGGCCATGAGATCACAGTAATTGAAAACGAAAAAGGAAAAACAGTGAAAGGGAAGCAAGGAGAAGCAGAAGTGAGAGTGGATGCGTCCATTGATAACGTGAAGCCTGAAGACTTCGATGCACTGCTGATTCCTGGCGGGTTCTCACCAGACATTCTGCGTGCAGATGATCGCTATGTCCAGTTCACAAGAGCATTTATGGACGAGAAAAAACCAGTATTTGCGATCTGTCACGGGCCGCAATTGCTCATTACAGCAAAGACGCTGGAAGGCAGAGGCGCGACTGGATATACATCCATCCAAGTAGATATGGAAAACGCAGGCGCAAAATTCAAAGATGAAGAAGTTGTTGTTTGTCAGGATCAGCTTGTGACAAGCCGTACACCTGATGACATTCCAGCATTTAACCGTGAATCATTAAAACTGCTCGCAAAATAAGCAGTTTTGACAGGATAAACAAAGCCAGCACCTTGCGGGGTGCTGGCTTTTTCTGCGCATGATTGGAAGAAAGCGGCGTAAACCGCAATCTTAGTTTCCTTTGCACGATTATTTTCTTAAGTTTTTTAGCTCGCTTGCGATGGCTTGCATTTCACTTGGGCTGAATGAAGATTTTTTCATCACCATTTGGTGTAGAAATTCAATATCTTCGTACTTGTCTGGACTGAAGTCCTCGGCTTTGATGACTCCAATGTTCAGCATATTTAACTTTTGCGAAATGTCTTCAATCAGCTGATTGACTTCAGCCGCTTTTTGCTCTGACAAGGGCGGCACGTCCTTTCCTGCATATGTGTTGAATAATATGTCTATTTTAACAGAAAAGCAAAAGAATAAAAGGGCTATTAAGACGACACCGAGATGTTTTTCTCCTTTTTCTCCTGTTTAATTTTTTCAATGATTCGTTTTGATTCAAATACGACAACGCCCGATAAACCAATAAGGCCAATTAAGTTTGGAATGGCCATCAGACCATTCAACATATCTGCTACGCCCCATACGAAGTCATTCTTAAACACAGCACCAAAAAAGACAGCCATCACAAAGACGATGCGATAATACATGACGTACGAATCCTTCGCCAAATATGTAAAGCATTTCTCTCCATAATAGGACCAGCCAATGATGGTTGAATAGGCAAACAAGAGCAGTCCGATTGCCACAATGGTTGAGCCAGCTGGACCGAGGAAGTGAGCAAAGGATAACGAAGTCAGCGCATCACTTTTCACTGTTAAATACATATCTGCCATGACAATGGTAATGCCAGTGATAGAACAAACAATGATGGTATCAATAAACACTTGCGTCATAGAGACGAGTGCCTGGCGTGCAGGCATATCCGTTTTCGCAGCTGCAGCAGCAATTGGTGCTGACCCAAGACCTGCTTCATTGGAAAAAACTCCTCGTGCGACACCCCAGCGAATGACAGTCCCAATTGCACCCCCTGCTACGGCTTGACCAGTAAAGGCATCTGAGAAAATAAGACTGACTGCGCCTGGAACAAGATCAGCATTCATAACAAGAATGATTAGACCGCAAATGACGTAAAATAAAGCCATGACGGGTACAAAGATAGATGTGACCCGGCCAATGCTTTTGATTCCGCCTAAAATTACAAGTGCTGTAAAAGCCGTAATGATGATACCTGTTACCCATGTTGGAATTTGAAAAGTAGAATTCATGACGCCTGAGATGGAATTAGACTGGACCAGGTTGCCGATCCCAAAGGCAGCACTGGCGCCGAAAACAGCAAATAGCACCCCTAGCCATTTCTGTTTTAATCCATGCTCTAAATAATACATAGGTCCGCCAGACATTTCGCCTTTTTCATTTTTGACTCTGTATTTTACAGCAAGAACAGCTTCTGCAAACTTGGTGGCCATCCCGAAAAATGCAGCAAACCACATCCAGAAAACTGCACCAGGACCACCGGCTATAACAGCGGAGGCCACACCGACGATATTCCCTGTACCGACAGTGGCAGCAAGAGCCGTCATTAACGCTTGGAAATGTGAAATATCTCCTTCTGACATTTTGTCTTGTTTTGAAAAAGCGAGCTTTAAAGAATAAGGAAGTAATCTAATTTGAATGAAGAGAATGCGAAAGGTGAGGTATATTCCAGTACCAACAATTAAAATCAACAGGGGAGGTCCCCACAAAAAATTGTTCATCGTCGTGACAAACTGCTCAATTATTCCCATCTAATATCCCCCTTTGTTTGTGTAATTCTCCTAAAGTTTCTCCTGTTTTTGTGTATTTTGTCAATGGCGATGAGAGCTTTTCTTGCAAAGTTTTCAAAAGAAAAAGGGCTTGATATGATAGAGAAAAGGTTTTCGAAAGCAGTTCTTAGGGAAAAGATAGGAGGAGAATGAAGGATGATTCATGTATTATTCGTATGTCTTGGCAATATTTGCAGATCACCGATGGCAGAGGCCATGTTTAGAAAACGAGTAGAAGATGAGGGGCTAAGCGAGCACTTTGTCATTGATTCAGCAGGCATTGGCGGCTGGCATCAAGGCAGTCCTCCGCATGAAGGAACACGAAAGCTGCTTGATGAAAAAGGGATCAGCTATGAAGGGATGTCCGCAAGACAAATCATAGATGAGGACATCACAGCATACGACTATATCATTGCGATGGATGCTGAAAATGTAGGGGCACTTCGCAGTATAGCCGGCTATGGGAAACATCACTTTATTGGCCGTCTTCTTGACTTTGTTGAAGACGACGATCGAGATGATGTGCCAGACCCTTATTACACTGGAAACTTTGAGGAAGTACATGATTTAATTGAAAAAGGAATTGATCGTTTTTTGACGTATGTAAAAAAAGAGAAACACCTTTAACTGAAAGGAGATCAGACGAGATGGAAGAAAAAAATCAAATCATGCTTCGAGGAGCTATGATAGGAGCAGCTTGCGGCGCACTGCTGACATTATTTCATCGGCCAACGAGAATCGCGCTCAAAGACAAATGGGATGACTGTCAGGAAAAGCTGGCGGAATACCGTCAGGAGCCAGCCAGAATTTCTGCTTGTATGAAAGAAAAAATGGAAGAAACGAAGCAGCTGATGCGAACAGTCTCAGATGATTTGTCATTTTTAAATGAACAAGTCAATCAGTTAAAGGAAACAACCCCAAAAGTATTAGAGATTATTGAAGAAACAAAGGATCACTTTCGATCGAAATAGAAAGATTGATCATTGGAGATGAGGCGTATGGGTTTTATCAAAGCGTTAATTGAACGCTTTTTGCTGCATGAAGGACCGGCAAAATCTGCTGAGCTTGCTTACTTCTTTTTGCTTTCATTATTTCCGTTTCTCATCTTCGTGCTGACGCTCGTTGGATATTTGCCGCTGACGTCGAAGGATGTCCTAAGCGTCATCTCTGGTTATGCGCCAGAAGGAGCACTTTCGATGATTGAATCCATTGCCGAAGAGACACTGAACAGCCGTAACGGCGGATTGCTGTCATTCGGGATTATTGCTGCCCTTTGGTCTGCATCTAACGGGATTAATGCCGTCGTCAGAGCATTTAACCATGCTTACGAAGTTGAGGAAAATCGTTCCTTCATTCTCGTACGTTTAACATCAATCATCTTAACCATCGCAATGGTTCTCACGATTATTTTTGCCTTAATGCTGCCTGTCTTTGGAAAAGAACTTGGCTTATTTCTCGCTGAACTAGTCGGGCAGTCAGATGCCTTTCTCACCATTTGGACGGCCATGAGGTGGATCATTAGCCCGCTGATTTTATTGATTGTGTTTACAGCCTTGTACTATTTCGCCCCAAACATTAGACTGAAATTGAAATTTGTTCTGCCAGGCGCGATTTTTGCATCGATTGGTTGGATTTTGGTCAGCATGCTGTTCTCATTTTACGTAGGCGAGTTTGCGAATTACAGTGCGATGTACGGAAGTATTGGGGGGATCATTATTTTAATGATCTGGTTCTATTTAACCGGCATCATGATTATCCTTGGCGGCGAGCTCAATGCGCTTTTACATAAGCGTAAAATCGTACCAGGCAAGGTGTGAAGAAATCCGGGCATCCTAAAGAAGAACGAACATGTTCAATCTTGATGGATGGGGGAATCACATATGTCCAAACAATCGAAAAAAGGCGGAAGCAACACGAAACAAAACAAAGGCCAGCAGCCAAAGCACAAAACAAGCGGCAGTGCAAACGGGCAAAATGGTTATCATTAAATGAAAAAAACTCCTCTGCATAGGTGCAGAGGAGTTTTTTTAATTAGAAATGGATTCATTGGGACTTTCCACCACTGCCTGCGTTCTCCCAAATCGAACGCAGAAAAACACAAATAATATCACGATGCTGACAAGGTAAAGTAAATTCATTCCTTCAAACGTTTGCACAAAGAATCCTCCGAGTACCGGCCCGAGAATACTGCCTGCACTAAACGCCATCCCGCACATCAAATTCCCGGCGGGAAGCAGATGCTTTGGCAATAAGTCGGTCATATAACTGATGCCAAGTGAGAAGGTAGAGCCTACAGCCATTCCGGCAATAAAGAAACAGATGGCTACAGCCAAAACGGATTGAATGAAAATCCCTGCCAAAAGGAAAAAGAATGATCCAGCGAGTGTCACACATAAAATGATGCGGCGCCTGCCAAACCGGTCACTGAGCATCCCAAGAGGAAGCTGAAAGACAATGCTCCCAATGGCAAACGCAGGTAAAATAAATGCCACCGCATCTACTGTCACACCGCTTCTTAGCGCATATACAGGGAAGTTACTATTAAGCGTCGTTTCTAAAAAGCCATAGCAAAATGGCATCATAAAGGCGATCCAGCCAAATTGAAAGGCCTTTTTAAAGCGCTTCAAACTGTTTGTCTGCTCTGACGTTTGCACTTCGCCTGTATCTGGATATGTATTTTTTAAAACAAACACAAGCAGCCAAATACATAAACTAACGGCACCAGAAACAATAAAAGGCAAGGCTGGATTGATCTCAATGAGCGGCGTTAAAAAAGGGCCGGCGGCAAAACCGAGTCCAAATGATAATCCATACAATGAAATGTTTCGTCCGCGATTTCTTGATGATGAAGCATAGGTCACCCACGTCTGTGTAGAGAAATGCAGCATATGGTCACCAATCCCGATCATGAGCCGGAGGAAGAACCAGACGACATAAGATTCAAAAAACACAAAGCTAAATAAGCTTAAAAAGACAGCGGCGCCTCCAATGACGATTAATGGCTTAAATCCAAACCGGCGAAGCGGTGCTTCCATAAAAGGAGACGCAAGCAGTACACCGAGATATAAGCCTGTGGCATGCAGTCCGTTTAACGTAGGAGAAGTACCGGCATGTTCAAAGATAATGGAAATGACAGGAAGTAATGCCCCCTGTGAAAAACCAGATACGGATACAAGTAAAATTAAAATCATAAAGTGAATTCTCGACATAAGATGCTCCTTACAAGTTCATGCTTTCATCGTACAATGGAACCATAGGGGTTTCAATAGAAAGGTGGAAAACGAATGACGCTGACATACAAAAAGGATCATTGGATCGCACATATTGAGGACAGGCAGCTGCCTATTTCAGGAACAGAAGAACTGGGGTTCCGCCCATCTCAATTGTTCACCTCAGCCATTGCAGGCTGCTTTGGAGAAATGCTTATTCATGTATGCCGTAAAAAGCGAATATCCTATGAAGGGCTGACGATCACACCTGAAACGACAAGGACAGGAGCTGTAAACAAAATTTCCTGCATTCATTTACATATCTTATTTGAAGACATCAATACATCTGATGAACAAATCGATAAAGTGATCACCCTTGCATTGAAGCATTGCTCTATGGTGCAGTCCGTGAAAGGGAGTATTGATATCACTTTCTCACACGCGCGAATCTAAAATGTATACGATGCCGGCACTCACGAAAGAATAACAGTCAGACATATGTAAAGGAGAATGGCTGTATGAATCGTTTGTTTCTTGTAATTGTCGCAATCGGTGTTCCGCTATCGGTGATTGGCAGTTTTCTTCATTTCCCGCAGGTCATCATGTTTACCGTTTATTGTATCGCCATTATTGGTCTTGCTAGTTTTATGGGAAGAGCCACAGAAAGTCTTGCCATCATTGCGGGACCTAGAATTGGCGGACTTTTAAACGCCACATTCGGAAATGCAGTGGAATTAATCATATCGTTTTTTGCCTTAAAGCAAGGACTGACGGCCATCGTACTTGCTTCATTAACTGGATCAGTCATCGGAAATTTACTGCTTGTGGCGGGGCTGTCTTTTTTTGTTGGCGGATTAAAATATAAGCGCCAAGTGTTCAATGTCCATGATGCAAGGCACAATTCAGGCTTGCTCATGTTTGCCATCATTGTAGCGTTTGTCGTTCCAGAAGTATTTTCGGTGGAGATGGCAGAGAATAAACAGTTTGTTTTAAGCATTGGGATCAGCATTGTGATGATTTTGCTTTATGTTGCGGCGCTTTATTTCAAACTAGTCAGCCACCGCGGTGTTTATGTTGCCAAGCAGGAGAGCGTGCAAGGTGAAGCGGAGACGGAAGAAGAAACACCTGAATGGTCTGGGAAGTTTGCCACCGTGATTTTGCTGCTTTCGACGATCGCAGTTGCGTACATTTCAGAGCGCCTTGTTCATACATTTGATACGGTAGGAGAACAGTTTGGCTGGAGTGAGCTGTTTATCGGTGTCATTATTGTGGCCATCGTCGGCAACGCCGCAGAACATGCCTCAGCTGTCATCATGGCGTATAAAAACAAAATGGATGTAGCAGTGGAAATTGCCTTTGGCTCCACACTTCAGGTTGCCATGATGGTCGCACCAATCCTTGTCATCAGCTCGTTATTTTTCGACAAGCAGATGCCGCTCATTTTCTCTTTGCCAGAACTCATTGCGATGGCATCCTCTGTACTGCTCACGGTGATTTTATCAAATGATGGGGATACAAACTGGTTTGAAGGCGCCACATTACTCGCTGCCTATTTTATTATGGCGATTGGATTTTTCCTTTTATAATCTTTTGTGGATAAGGGACGTCTTTGCGGAAAATACTATGGAAAAATGAATGAGAAAGAGTGATGATATGAAAAAGATGCTCCGCATCATGTTTGTTGTTCTCTTATCCTTAAGTTTTCTATACAGCTTTCCAGCGGAGGCGGCAAAGCCATTTAAAGTGCCATCCTCTGTCGCCAGTATCTCCAAGGAGAATACGTATCCAAACGCGTCACAGGATCAGCCGCTGCTCCAGCCGAGCGAGCTGACGGCTGAATTGTTCAAAACAACAAGTGTACCGATTGAGAATACGCATTTGATTAAAATGCTGAATGAATCCAGCATTTCAGGGACGCCATTAGCTGTTGGATACCGTGCGACCATTTTCCTTGGGAGATGGGCGCTGAGCTACGATTCAAACGAAACGGTCGCCAACTGGGAATACAAAAAAGTGAATACGAACCACATTGATAACAGAGGCGGCAACAAAACAGCTATCGGAAAATACGTTCAAAAGCAGCAAGTGAAAGTAAGCGGCGGCCTCACAGCAAAAGTGCCGAACCCAGAAGATGTGAAAACATTGATGATGCAAAAAGCGATTCAAAAAACAAAGCTGCCTCTCGCTTTTGACACCGTGATTGGTGCAGGAACAAAACGAGATCAGTCATACCACGTCTCTCCGAAAAAAGCAGCATCGCTTCATGCCTATGCACCAGCGATTAACGAAAAAGGTAAGGTCACATACGGAGAAGTGTACCTTGTACTAAAAGGAAATAAACGAAAACTCGTCGTGAAAAACGTGACCTCACAAGGAATCGGCGCTTGGATTCCTGTTCAGGATCACTTGACGTTTGGGTTTCAAGGGATGAATTAAACAAACAAAACCTCTTTCATCATGAAAGAGGTTTTGTTTATAATTGTTAATATTTATTTTACTCCTCATTGAAATAGCTAAAGTCAATTTTTTTTAAAATAAATTTCTCCCTTAAATTAACACCTATATCGTAATCAATCATTAATTTTGCTAATCGTTCACCATCAATTAGGATAATTTTTTTACTTTGTAGTCTATCTGTATAATCAATTGCATTTTTAGTAAAATGAGAAGTAGTTATAAAAACACCTTTTTTTGCCCCCATGTCATCCAGGGCACCTGAAAAGCTTTGAACAAGTTCTCTACCTATAGAATTATCCCATCGTTTTGCTTGTAAATAAATATTATCTAAGCCAAGTTTGTCTTCTTTTATAACACCATCAATACCACCATCGTTAGTTTTACCAGTAATTTTCCCGTCGCCATAACCCATAGCCATAAGTAGTTCAACTATTATATATTCGAGCTTTCTCCAATGTGCTTTTTTAATCTGTTGCAAGAGTGATTGTGCCAGTTCTTTCCTTAACTCACCTGACTTTTCTGACATAATTTCAAATGGATCAATTACTTCTTCAATGTCTTCTAATTCTTCTTCCATTTCTTTTTGATTATCATTTAACAAATCTAAACCTGTTGATGTTATTTGGTATGTAGCTTGACTAATTTCTTCTATATAGTTTGAATTTTTAAGACTGTATCTAGCACTACGTATTCTTGTAATAAAAATTGAATCTTTACTGTTTTCGTAGGATCGAGATCTTTGTTCTTCAGTTAAATTAAACAACTTAGTCAATTCATCTGTTATATAACTAGAGGTATAGGGTTTACGATCTTTTATTACGTTAAGAAATGTTATGATGATTTTTTTAGTAGATGGAATATCATTTGTACTAGAACTAAAACTATTAATTAAATCTTTAATATCTGTATCCTTCTTAGGAAAGCCTTTATCAATAAATAATTCTTGCATTTCTTTCATTGAAAATATTTCACTGAGTTGCTTAATTCTTTTTAAAGCGTCCACTGATTGTTGAGTGAAAGAAATTGAATTACCTCGTTTGACACTTGGAATATATTCTTGGAAAAAATTAATCCAACGTCTTCCGCCACTTTCTGACCAGCCTACAGCTTCGGATAACTTCGTTTTCGTTAAATATTCCATTAAGCACCTCGTTGTTTATTTTTATTAAAATTATACATTATTTCCTTTAATTTCTGTTATTTATTTTAAAAAAACAGACCTTTAAAAGGTCTGTCTCAATTTCCTTATTACCCTAAATCCACATTATGATAAACCTGCTGCACGTCTTCAAGCTCTTCTAATACATCGATCAGCTTTTCAAATTGTGCTTTCGATTCATCATCTAATGTCACTTCGTTTTGAGGGAGCATTGTGATTTCAGCGACAGTGAATTCTTCTACGCCAGCTTGTTTGAATGCTTCTTGTACTTGATGGAATTGATCTGGTTCAGCATACACGATCACCGTTTCATCTTCTTCCATGATGTCACGTACATCAACGTCTGCTTCCATTAAAAGCTCAAGCGTTTCTTCTTCACTTTTTCCTTCGACACCGATGACAGCTGTTTCGTCGAACATGTAGGCAACAGAGCCGCTTACGCCCATGTTTCCACCGTTTTTCCCAAATGCTGCTCGAACATCTGAAGCTGTACGGTTTACGTTATTGGTGAGGGCATCAACGATGACCATTGATCCGTTTGGACCAAATCCTTCGTAGCGCAGCTCATCGAAGTTCTCTTCCGCACCGCCTTTGGCTTTTTCAATGGCACGGTCCACAATATGTTTTGGGACACTATATGTTTTTGCACGTTCTAGGACAAAACGAAGTGCTTGGTTTGATTCTGGATTTGGCTCACCTTGTTTGGCAGCCACATAGATTTCACGCCCGAATTTTGCGTAAATACGACTTGTACTAGCATCCTTTGATGCTTTCTTTTCTTTAATGTTGTTCCACTTACGACCCATCTTATTCACTCTCTTTCACTTAGAAAATACACAGTATGAGGGTCCC
Organism: Bacillus sp. FSL M7-0003; assembly: GCF_038628485.1. Classification (NCBI taxonomy): domain Bacteria; kingdom Bacillati; phylum Bacillota; class Bacilli; order Caryophanales; family Bacillaceae; genus Bacillus; species Bacillus sp. FSL M7-0003. Next base: position 801,765 of record NZ_CP152024.1, read on the forward strand.
CATGCTGCATGAAATCATTCTGCTATCTATTATACATGAATCAGTCAAGAGGATAGAAGTAAGAGGGCTGAAATGAAAAGAATTGTTAGCGAATGTTCAAGTGTTCCAAGTTTCTCGCAAGCCCGAGTCAGCCCGGCAACTTGTATATAAAAAAATAACCCCATCATAAATGAGGTTATTTTGCAGGCTGGGGATAAGCGAGATCCTCAAGCAATTTGACATCATGCTGATGAAGTTGTTTGATCATTTCTTTTCGCACAGCGAGGGCGGCTTCGAAGTATTTTTCGTCTTCGACCATTCCCTTTACTGTGATTTCAATCCCGCGATTCAGCTTATTCAAGCCCATAATTCCATGAACCTGAAAGGGTTCTATGGCGTTTTGGAATTCATCTTTTTTAAGAAAATCATGATGCATTTGATTTAAGTTGTCACATGCTGATTCAAGTGCTTGGAAGGCGATATCTGGGTTTTGATTCGCACTAATTAACACAGATTCCGTAATCCGCATGTAGTGCATGTTATAGTTTTGGATTTGACGGATATCCCCGTTAGAAATGGTTAACAGCTTGCCGCTCCATTCTCTAATTTGCAGAGAGCGGAGACCAATCTCTTCAATGGTTCCATTAAAGAGGTTATTCACCGTCACATAATCCCCTTTATGAATCTGACGTTCATAGATAAGAAAAACGCCTGCTAAAATATCACGAATCAGCGTCTGTGCGCCAAAACCGATGACGATCCCAGCGACACCAGCACCCGCAAGAATTTTCCCAAAGTCATGAAAGAACAGAGAAATGACATAGAGCACAAAGCAAATCGAAGCGGTGTATTGCGTGACCGATTTGACCAAGCTCTCGATCGTTTTCTTCTTCTTGTCCTCGATAAACTCAGTTCGTTTAAAGAAAATTTGAAGGGCTTTGTTAATCATAAAGACGGCAAGCCAAAGAATGAGTCCAACAAGGAGAATTTCAATGTATTTGTTTTTGACCACTGTCAGAAATGTATCGTCCATCTATCGGTTACCCCCTGGCTGTACGAGAAGTAAAATCAACATCTTGATAATAGCTGTTTTTCACAAGAACATTCGGACCTAGGCACTGTACGCTTGGGCAATGACAATTCAGTTCTTTTGCTAATTTTGTGTTCATCCAGCGTGTATAGGCTGATTGCAATGTATCAGTTGCAATGTTTCCAAGCGGCGGAGTATCGCCAAAGTCTGTCACAATAATATTCCCATCAAAAATATTCACATTCAACCGTGAGCGTCCATCAGGGTCATTTCGTACCGTGACATTTTTCTCCTGGCGCAATCGGTTGAGGAGTCGCTGGTCTTCTTCATCTGGGCTGCATGAATAAAACGGCAGGGTGCCAAACAGCATCCATGTGTTTTGATCACGAATATCAAGCAGCTGATGAATCGCATCCCGCATTTGCGGAAGCGTCAATGATTCAAGGGCGCTGGCGAAATCACTTGGGTACATCGGGTGAACTTCGTGGCGCTGGCATTTCATTTCCTCGACGATTTGCCGGTGGATGTGTTCGATATATGGAAGCGTGCGCTTATTCAGCATGGTTTCAGCGGATACGGTTACGCCCGCTTTGACAAGTGCCTGACTATTTTCAATCATGCGGTTAAATAATTTCTCGCGCTGCTCAAAGGTTGGTTTTCGATCCATCATGGCAAAACCGACCGTTGCAAACTCTTCGACAGTGCCCCAGTTATGTGAAATGTGAAGGACATCTAAGTATGGAATAATTTCTTCATACCGCGCCAAATCAAGGGTTAAATTTGAATTGATTTGTGTACGGACGCCGCGTTCATGGGCATACTTTAATAAAGGGACGACATATTCCCGTACAGATTTAAGAGAAAGCATGGGCTCTCCGCCTGTAATACTAAGTGAGCGCAGAAGCGGAACTTCATCTAAACGGCGAAGTAACAAATCAATCGGCAGTGCATTCGGATCTTTAGGCTGTAAGGTATAGCCGACCGCACAATGCTCGCATCTCATGTTACACAGCGTTGTAGTCGTAAATTCAATATTTGTCAGCTTCATTTCTCCGTAATCCTGCACATCGAGATAGGCTTCCCAAGGGTCGTATGCAGGTGTGATCGGACGAAGTGCTGTTTTTTGGTTCATGGTATCTATCTCCTTTTCATTCGGGCAAACGTAGACCCGCCAACAGTTAATTTTAAGCCTCATCACGGTTATACGCAAGGGGGACACAATTGATTTGCAAGGGAAAAAAAGATAAGCTATAAACAAATGCTAAAGGGAGTGTATCGATGGGTAAGGCAGCAGACAGCAAAGAGCAGCAGGTTGATTATTTAAAGAACCGATTAGATATGTTTATGAATGTGATTGATTCATTAGATCCCGAATCAACAGACGTTGAGGATATAGACAGACTGATCCAGATGATTGATGACCTGGAAGCGAAATATGAACGGTTTAAAAACGATTGGAAGGAAGAATAGCTCGCGCGATGCGGGCTTTTTTCTTTAAATTGGCAGGTGAATCGGTGTATGAGTCTCGGTCTTATTCTGCACAATAGAAGAAAAACCGGGAAGTGACGTAAATGAAAAAATACATGCTGATCTGTTTATGTGCGCTTTTTGTTTCCATGCCTCTCTCAGAAGCGGCAGCCGTGTCTAATAAGCCCATCCACTGGGGATTTGCGAAAAGTAAAGAGCACAGGCCGCCGGATGCGGGCAAAGAATTGACGGCACTTTTAAAAAAGTATGATGCGTTCTATTTAGGCAACACGAAAAAGAAAGAGATTTATTTTACCTTTGACAATGGCTATGAAAATGGGTACACGCCCAAGATCTTAGACGTGCTGAAAAAACATCAAGTACCAGGCACCTTTTTTGTGACAGGTCACTTTGTAAAGGACCAGCCCGGGCTTGTCAAACGTATGGCAGAAGAAGGTCATATCATTGGCAACCATTCCTATCATCATCCAGATTTAACAACAAAGAGCACGAAAGAAATCAAAGAAGAACTGGACCGTGTCAATGAAGCTGTGTACAAAATCACAGGAAAACAAGATAACCTCTATCTTCGTCCGCCGCGCGGTGTGTTCAGTGAACGGGTATTAAAAGAAACAAAACAGCTCGGCTACCAAACTGTTTTCTGGTCAGTGGCGTTTGTGGACTGGCATATCCATCATCAAAAAGGAAAACAGTATGCTTACGATCAAATGATGAAGCAGGCGCACCCAGGTGCCATTTACTTACTTCATACCGTCTCAAGAGACAATGCCGAAGCGCTGGATGATGCCATCACCGCTCTCAAAAAACAAGGATATTCCTTTAAAAGTCTAGACGATCTCATGCTTGAAAAAGTATGGCATCTGCCACAGCTGTAGAAAGAAGCCTGCAGAAGACCTGCAGGCTTTTTGATTATCCCTCTCTATTTTTACGATAAAAAAGAGGGTGATGATTTGAAAAAGAGTCAACACTATTTAAAAATCCTGAACCACCCTTTATGTTTAAACCACAAAAGCATCCCCGAGACGAGGAGACCCATGAATATCAGCACGCCAAAATAGCCGTATTTCCAGTGTAATTCAGGCATGTTGTCAAAGTTCATTCCGTACACCCCAACAATAAAGGTCAGTGGAATAAAAATGGTCGACACAATGGTCAATGTCATCATGATCGCATTCATCCGGTTGGAATTCAGCGTCTGATAGCTGTCTCGTAAATCGGCTGTCATATCACGGTTTGACTCAACAATTTCGGTTAGTTTTAATAGATGATCATAAATGTCATTAAAATACGCTTGGCGGTTTGTATCGCTTTTCATCATATTTGTGTTCACAATACGATATAAAAGGTCCCTCATCGGGATAATCGTTCTTCGCAGTTTGAGTAAATCTGAGCGAATCCCGAATACTTCGTTCATCAACGTGCCATACGTTTTATGCCCTTCTTCATCCTCAATTTCATTCAGCCTGTCTTCAATTTGATAAATAATAGGGAAATAATCATCAACAAGCTGATCAATCAGCATGTAGGCAATATGCTCAGGTCCGCTGTTTCTCGCTTTATCAGACCCTTTGAGCTTTCGAATCACACGTTCAACGTACGGCGCTTCTTTCAAATGAAAGGTCACGATATAGTTTTCACCAACAAACAGATCGACTTCCTCAGAACGAAGCGTTTTTTGATTAAGGGCATGCAGCACGAAAAACAAATATCCTTCATAAAAATCAAGCTTGGGACGCTGTAAATAATGAAAACAATCTTCAATCGCAAGCGGATGGAAATGAAAATATTCCTTTAAAAGCGCTGCTTCCTTTTCCGTTGGCGCATGAAAATCAATCCAATACCAGGCGATATCGGGGCTTGAAAGCTGCTGCAATGTTGCATGTTCAATCAAGTCGCCGTTTTTTGTCACTGCAAGTTTTCTCAGCATGTGCACCCCTCCAGACTTGCATTATATCATGAAGCAACACCGGTGAACTTATACGTTTTCTTCATAAAAAAAGCCGATCTCATTTTTGAGATCGGTTCAATGTGCGTGTATGATTGATGGATAAAACCGAGAATTAAGGGCGACGGAAGTTGACGAAACCACCATTACGGTCGAACCAGCCTCTAAATGCCCAGTTGATGTAGCCGCCGTCACCTTTGTTTGTGAAAGATCCATTTTCGAATACCCAGACTCCGTACGTAATACTTCCGTATTTCACAGTAGCAAACGTTTTGACGCCGTTGAAACGAGTCTCATAACCTTGGCTTAAGTTAAATACCATGACATTGTATTTTGCGCCAGCAGCATAGAAAGCAGACTCCATTAATCCTTTCACAAAGCCTTCACGGTTTGTGTTAGCATTTGCAGCATTGATTAATGCATTCGCAATACCAAGTACGTCAAAGTTAATATTAACGTTTCCTGCAGTTGTAGATGCTTTACCTTCAGCAGCTTTGTTTAAAACGGTTTGCTGTAATGTAGTAGAAACAGGTGCTGAAGTTTTTGGCTCAGCAGCGTCAGCGAATACTGGCAGTGTCGAAGAAACAGCAGTGGCAAGGGCAACAGAAAGAATTGTTTTTTTCATTGGTCGGATCTCCTTTGTTTTAAAATTTTGGGTCTTCTTTTTTGTAAAATGTGAAACTAAGTGAAGCCGGTCATCAATGAGGTAAATATGTTCCTGCAAGATAAAACAAATGATTGCCTAATCCGCTAATTTCTTTGTTCACCTCCTTGATATGTCATAATTATACAAATATTTTTAGAATGGAAGATATCACCCAGAGGTTCTATTTCTAATTTAAGGAAAATGAGCCTAAAATGTTGAAGGATGCTGTCGAATTTTAGCTGAATTCGACTAAAAATTTTCATCTATCCAAAAGGAGAATGACCACAAATAAGGAAGATATAACTGATAAATTCTTGTACTCTTTATGTTTAAAAGTATTCAATCTAGAGAATCATTCATGCAAAATGAAACAATCACATCTGCGTATGTTGGCAGAAAGGAAGAGGACATGTATGTGGGAAAAACAGCTTGCGGTAGAGCCGCCGTATCATTTCGATCAAGTGCTTAGACGCTTATCAAGTGATCCATTAAAAGCAGTCGATTTGAGTCAAAGAGAAATCAAAGTGCCGATCAGATTAGAGCAAAAACCGTACGTGGTCATCGTTCAAGCTACTGGAACAAAAGATGCGCCTATGTTCCGGGTGCAATCAAACGGCCCAGAGGAACCCCTTCTTTCTGAGGTGAAACGGATATTTGGCATGGAGCATCAATTACACATGATTCAAGACCATTTTTCTCAAACCAATCTAGCGCCCATTTTTGAGCAGCATATCGGAACGCCGCTCATGCTTGATTTCCATTTATATCATTGTTTAATGAAATGCATCATTCATCAGCAGCTTAATCTTTCGTTTGCTTACGAGCTCACGAAACGATTTGTCCATACGTACGGCGAGCAAATAGAAGGTGTATGGTTTGATCCTTTACCAGAAACCATTGCCTCTCTTGAAACAGATGATTTGAGAAAGCTTCAATTTAGTCAGCGAAAAGCAGAATATGTCATCGATGTATCGAAACGAATTGTCACAGGCTCACTTTGTTTAGAAGAATTACACGATTTATCCGATCTGGAGGTAGAAGAGCGTTTGCTTCCGATTAGAGGGATTGGACCTTGGACGGTTCAAAATGTGCTCATGAATGGGCTTGGAAGACCAAATCTTTTCCCGATGGCAGATATCGGCATTCAAAACGCAATCAAACGGCACTTTGACCTGCCTGAAAAACCGACAAAAGAAGAGATGGCAACGCTAAGCAAGGAATGGACACCATATTTAAGCTACGCTTCTTTATATTTATGGAGAAGCATTGAGACAGATAAATAACGGAAAGGAATTTTCTCTCTTTGTCTAAGACGTGATATACTAATGAGATGGAATAAAATGAAGACAACCTATCAAGGGTTCAAATAGAACGGAGAGAATAAAGTGAAAGAAAAACAGCAAGGTGCCCTTTTGCAAAAGGGACAGCAGTTCCCGCTTACCATTAAACGCCTTGGCATTAATGGTGAAGGGGTCGGTTATTTTAAAAAGCAAGTGGTTTTTGTTCCAGGTGCGCTTCCAGGTGAGGAAGTGGTGGTTGAAGCAACGAATGTCCAAGCAAAATATGCAGAAGGTACAGTGAGGAAAGTGCGAAAGCGCTCCGAGCATCGAGTCAAACCGCCATGCCCAGTATACGAACAGTGCGGCGGCTGTCAGCTTCAGCATTTGGCGTACGAGCAGCAGCTAAATGAAAAGCGTGATATTGTCATTCAATCAATGGAGCGCCATACAAAGCTATCGGTTGAAAAGCTTGATATTCGGCCAACGATCGGTATGGAAGATCCGTGGCATTACCGAAACAAAAGTCAGTTCCAAGTAGGACGTTCTCACAGCGGAGACATCATTGCAGGACTTTACGGACTGAATTCTCATAAGCTTGTACCGATCAAGGAATGTATCGTGCAGCATCCAAAAACGAACAAAACAACAGGCGTTGTCCGCAAAATTTTAGAGAAATTCGGCGTATCGGTCTACAATGAACGGACAAGAAAAGGTGACGTACGCTCGATTGTCGTGCGTGTCGGCTTTGAAACAGGTGAAGTACAAGTCGTTCTTGTCACATCAAAACCTGAATTTCCAAAGAAAAAAGAAATCGCCGAAGCCATTCAAAAACGTCTGCCTGAAGTGACGTCTATCATGCACAATATTAATGGTGAAAAAACGTCGGTTATCTTCGGCCATAAAACATCTCACCTAGCTGGAAATATGGTCATCCAAGAATTTTTAGGAGACGTTTCCTTTGAATTGAGTGCACGTGCTTTCTTCCAATTGAATCCGAAGCAAACGCTAAAGCTTTACGATGAAGCGAAAAAAGCGGCCAAACTGACTGGAAAAGAAAAGGTTGTCGATGCGTATTGCGGTGTTGGGACCATTGGGATGTGGCTTTCAGATGGCGCAAAAGAAGTACGAGGAATGGATGTCATCAAAGAATCAATTGATGATGCCAAGAAAAATGCCAAAAAACACGGCATGAAAAACGCGACCTATGTAACAGGAACTGCTGAACATTGGCTGCCAAAATGGGTCAAAGAAGGCTTCCGCCCTGACGTCATCGTCGTCGACCCGCCAAGAACAGGCTGCGAGCGCACCTTCTTAGACACCGTCAAACAAGTCAAACCAAAACGCTTTGTCTACGTCTCTTGCAACCCATCCACACTAGCAAAAGACCTTGAATACATGTCAAAAGACTACAAAATCGAATACATGCAGCCAGTTGATATGTTTCCGCATACGGCGCATGTGGAGTGTGTGGTGTCTTTATCTCTTAAATAAAAAGGAAATGAAAGCTATGATGGACCGAAAACAGCAATAGAAAAACAGTCTCTAAATGATAAAAACCCTTCCAACAGGAGGGGTTTTACTTTAACTAACAATCTATTTTATTTTTTCCTATTCGGATTCTTATCTATCATTGTACTTAGTCCTCTCGATTCTCAAACAACTCATGTCTCACTCAATTATCAGCTGAATGAATATAAAATAAATGTCAAAAATCAAGGTCTTCGGCAAGGGCTCTTTAAATATAATTTTAAGTGTTTTTAATGGGAGTGATTCAATATGAGACTAAAAGAACATGAAATATAACAACTTTATACATTCGTAAGAGGCCCGCCAAATATTTAATCATTAAACTCAAAATGATAATTGGAGGGATTATGATGAATGACAAACAGTTTTCTTCATTTATAAAACAAGCAGATGAACCTTTTGTTGGGTGGGATTTCTCATTCATATCTGAAACTGGAAGAATGAAAAGTGAGTTGCTTTCATGGTCATATGGTAGTATAGCTACTTCTCTTGTTCAAAATGCAAAATCAATGCTGGACATGGGAACAGGTGGTGGAGAGTTTTTATCAAAATTAAGACCTTTTCCAACGTCAGTTTATGCTACAGAAGGTTACTTGCCTAATGTACCTATCGCAAAAGAACGATTAACACCTTTAGGAGTGAAGGTAGTTCAAATTTCTAATGATGGAAATCTTCCGTTTGAGACTGGAAAATTTGATCTTATCATCAACCAACATGAGTCATTTTCATCTAGAGAGGTGAGAAGAATTATCTCGAAGGAAGGTATTTTTCTAACTCAACAAGTCGGTGGACTCGATTGCATAGAGATTAATGAGAATCTAAGGGTACCAATAAATAAAGAAATTATTGATTGGAACTTAAAGAAAGCTTTAAACGAAATACAGGAGAATCATTTTGAGGTGTTGAAAAGTGCAGAAGAGTTTCCTGTTCAAAGATTTTATGATATCGGAGCATTGGTGTATTATCTGAAAGCAATTTCTTGGCAAGTGCCAGGTTTTGAAATAAGTAATTTCAAGGATGAATTATACACCATTCATAAAACCATTGAACAAAAGGGTTATTTTGACGCAAAACAACACAGATTTATTATTTTAGCTAAAGCAGTTTAGTTGGAAATGGAGCCTTGATATATTTGAAGGCTCCAGCCTAATTCTGAACAAATGCCACTTCTGTATGCACGATACATGAGCTGAAAAATAATAAAACGTACGATTCATCATATGTTTCCTTTTAATGTTGTTGGGCTTGAAAACATTCTAAAAAAATAGAGGAGGATGGAAATGAGCCAATTCGAGAGTCTAACAAAATACATACCGATGCTCCGCGAGGACCATATCGGAGAATGGGTGATCGATCAAGAAAATGATGGAACAGCTGAACGCCCAATCCAGATGCCATTTGTGAATTATTCCGAAACGGTCCGTCACTTTATCGAAGATGTCTATACCTTTGCAGAACAACATCAAGAGATGGAGCTTACCCGCTACAGAGAAATCCTCAAAGAAAATGGCATTGAAGGTGGATTGAACGATATCGAGAATGTGGACATTTCAAATTTAAATGTGCAGTGTGTACTTGCCCTCATCATGGGGGTTGTGAGAGCTGAGCGGTTTTGCGAGGGTTCCATATTCAATTCTTTTAAAAGTGGAACCATGTTGAAGTGTCTTGAAAGATTGGATTGTTTGGAGTAAGAGCGATGAGTATTGGAGTGATCATATGAAAAATAAAACAAATGTAGCCGATACTATTCCTTCTATGAAAATAGAAGAAATTGATCAAATATTATTATATGATCTTGATGCAATAAAAATTGAAAAAGAAGATGAACGTGTAAGAGAATAAAGTAAGTTTGGAACGGTTTATGAATGATATGAAGATTGTTGAGCAGATGGGATTGTTAGAAAAAATTTTAGGATAATGGGCAAAGCCTAGATTTTAGAGAAATCTAGGCTTTTTTGCGCTTTTGGAAAATTTATTCAACTTCATCAAATGATTATGCAAATGAAATTCTTCTGTTGACTTTCCCCTTTACTGAAAGGTTTATACTTTGATCAGATCAACAAAACGGAGGAGATGCAGGATGTTCAAAATCGGTGATTTTTCTATGTTAAGTAAAGTGCCTGTCAAAACCTTAAGGTATTATGACCAAATTGAATTGGACGCGAAACCTGTGCGAACAGTGGTCAAAGGATTTTAATACAAAAGTGACTAGCAAATGATCAAAAAAGCAAAGAGAACGATTGTGAAGGGGAATTTGTGAATAAAGATATGAAAATCCTTTTTTTAGGAGATTTCTATTAATAAATCAATCGGAAAGAAAGCCTCAGAGCGGGTTGTACGCAAATGGCCCCATTTTGTGGGGCTTTTCGTTTTTCGTAAAAGTCTAGCTTCCACGGTTCTGCCATGATCACTTCTGTAAAGATCTGATCATCTCTTTGTCATACTTTTGAATGAAATTGACTCAATAGAATTGACGCAAGAACCATGAATAGGTGAAGATGAAATAAACTGTAAGATAAAGGGAGACGAATAATGATACATATCATATTTGGGGCGGCAGCTGCCGGTAGTTTAAAACAAGCAGTACGTGAAATGAAGCAAGATCAAATAGATGATATCATCGCTTTTGATGATATTTATTCGATTGGACCACTTCTACATTTACACGAAGATGAAGGACAAGCGAACCGTATAGAGTGGCTGCGTAACGTGATGTCAAATGAATATGGCTATTTTGACGACATGGTCAACGATCAGCACAGAATGCTTCAGCAAATAAAAGAGACAACAGCAGGCAGTCGTATTCTCATCTGGACAGGCAGTAATGCACATGAGCAAATTGGCTTGCGATATGCCGTCTATTTATTAAAAGAGAAAAGCATAGAATTGTCTGTAATCAATACAACGACTGCATTTGATCAGCTGTTCAATACTAATACAAGAAGAATGGATATTCGACATTCCGGGGAAATCACATCTGAAAAATTGAAGGTTTTGTACAGAAGTAAAGAGCATATTCACACAGTATCAACAGAAGAAAGAGAAAAATTACAAAACGAATGGCTTTCATTTGCTAAAGAAAATCATACGCTGCGGATATGGAAAAAAGGACAAACGATCAGCGTACCAGAAGATGAATTTGATGCTTATTTAGTGAAAATGGCTAAGCGGCTTCATCAGTCCGCGCCAGAAGACGAGTACATTGTAACTCCACGTTTAATAGGAGAAGTCATTGGTCATTTAGATCAGTATATCGGCGATGATTTTATTGAATATCGAATCAAGAAATTAATTGATCAAGAGATTTTTGATATGAAAGGTAAACTAACTTCCATGCGTTATTACTCAATTAAACTGACAGAGTTTGGTCAGCACTTCAAAAAATGGGTGTGCTGTCGAGAGTTTAAGGATCATCCCTTTGTGAAAATTGAAGGAGATTACGGTGAACCTTTTCAGTGTGGGTATTGCGAATGTCATTTAGAAAGAGATGATGTACCAATGAGTGATACACTCTTTTCAAAGATTTGGAATTGGAACATACAGTATGGCCGCTGGTTTGACGAAGAGACCGATGATTTGCTGCCAAATGGCGTAGACATGGAAAGGAAGTTCAATCAAGAAGGAGAGCGTATCACTGAAGAAGTGAAACGAGCCTTATCTCCTGCGTTTCAAATTGAATACAGCCCAAGTGAATACGCGCAATATTACATTTAAAGAATGAATTTTCTTATCACTGTACAAAATAAAGCTTTACACAATCCATCATCATCATGTAAGATATGGAGAAATTAAAAGCGAAGAAAAGGACATGAGCAATTTTTTACTGGTTACCAGAGAGGGAAGTGACGCTGAAATCTTCCTAACACAGAAAAGTTGTCTTACCACCTTTGAGCTGTATTGGGGAAATCACAGTATCCAATATCGTTTACGCCACGTTACGGCACCAGAGCCATAAAGCGAATACGCATTATGGGAATTTGGGTGGAACCACGGATATCACATTCGTCCCTTTATGAGGGATGGGTGTGTTTTTTTGTACACTCATATAGGATCATTGCTTTGAAAAGGACATGAGCAGCTTTTACGGTTACCAGAGAGGGAAGTCACGCTGAAATCTTCCTAACGCAGAAAAGCGGTCTTACCACCTTTGAGCTGTATTGGGGAAAATTGCAGTATCCAATACCGTCAATGCCACGTTACGGCACCAGAGCCATAAAGCGAATACGCATTATGGGAATTTGGGTGGAACCACGGATTACACATTCGTCCCTTTACGCGGGATGGATGTGTTTTTTTATTTCAAAAAATAGGAAAGGTGTGTCGGTTATGAGAGAAAACATGGTGAAGATTCAATTTCCGGATGGAAAGATAAAGGAGTTTCCCGCAGGTACGACTGTCGCAGATGTTGCCTCCCATATTAGTCCGAGCTTAAGAAAAAAAGCAGTGGCAGGTAAGGTCAATGATCAAATGGTTGATTTAAGTGAGCAGCTATACAGCGATGTTCGGCTGTCTATTGTCACACTAGATTCAAAAGAAGGGCTTGAAGTGATGCGCCATACATCTGCCCACGTATTAGCCCAGGCTGTGAAAAGGTTATATAACAATGTCACACTGGGGATCGGACCGGTCATTGAAAACGGATTTTACTATGATATGAAGCTCAATCAATCATTAAGCGTAGAGGATTTAGCAGAAATTGAAAAAGAGATGAAAAACATCATAAATGAGAATCATCCTATCCAAAGAAAGGAAGTCTCTTACAAAGAAGCTGAAGCACTGTTTGCACATGATCCTTATAAGCTGGATATTTTAAAAGATTTACCCTTTCAAGAAGCCATCACGGTTTATCAGCAAGGAGAATTTGTAGATTTATGCCGCGGGCCGCATGTACCTTCTACAGGGTACGTAAAGTCATTTAAACTAACACGTGTTGCAGGGGCTTATTGGCGGGGAGACAGTCATCAGGATGTCTTGCAGCGAGTGTATGGTGTGGCGTTTCAACACCCAAAGCATCTCGCTGAGTATCTTCATTTCATGGAAGAAGCAAATAAACGTGATCACCGGAAATTAGGGAAACAGCTATCCCTCTTTATGTTTTCAGAAGAAGCGCCAGGTATGCCGTTTTATTTACCAAAAGGGCAGATTGTCAGAAATGAATTAATGGCCTTTTCAAGAGAAGTGAGAGGCAAAGCGCAATACGAAGAAGTGAGTACACCGTTTATGATGAACCAAGAGCTTTGGGAAAAGTCAGGGCACTGGGATCATTATCATGAAAATATGTATTTCTCGGAAGTAGACCATACAAGCTTCGCTTTAAAACCGATGAACTGTCCAGGGCATATGCTCATGTTTAAAAACAGCTTATATTCCTACAGAGACCTTCCGATCAGAATGGCTGAGTTTGGTCAGGTGCATCGTCATGAATTTAGCGGAGCGTTAAATGGTTTGTTCAGGGTCAGAACATTTTGCCAAGATGATGCCCATATTTTTTTAAGAGAAGATCAAATCGAAGCTGAAATCAAACGGATTTTCCAATTAGTTGATCATGTGTATCGGACATTTGGATTTGAGTATTCAGTCGAGCTATCCACTCGTCCAGAAAAAGCATTAGGCAATGATGCTATTTGGGATATATCCGAAACAGCGTTAAAAAATGTGCTTGATCGTCTAAAGGTCGACTACCAGCTGAATGAAGGAGATGGCGCATTTTATGGTCCAAAGATCGATTTTCATATTAAAGATGCCTTGCAGCGGAGCCATCAGTGCGCCACAATTCAGCTAGATTTCCAAATGCCAGAGAAATTTGATTTAACATATATCAACGAAAAAAATGAAAAGGTTCGTCCAGTTGTGATTCACAGTGCCATTTTTGGTTCTCTAGATCGTTTCCTAGGTATTCTCATCGAGCATTTTGCGGGCGCTTTCCCATTATGGCTAGCACCAGTACAAGTACAAATCATCCCTGTCTCAACTGTTCACCTTGATCACTGCTTAGAGGTGCAGCAGCAATTAAGAAGTATCGGAATAAGAGCCACAATCGATGAGCGAGATGAAAAACTTGGCTATAAAATGAGAGAAGCACAAATACAAAAAATCCCTTATATCGCGGTCATCGGCGATAAAGAAAGGCAAGAAAAAACACTGAATATTAGACTGCACGGAGAAAAAACGTCAAAAGAGCTGTCTATTGAGGACTTTAAACACATGGCAGCTAAGCAAATAAAAGACAGATCGGCTGCTCAGATATGATTTGATATTAAAAAGGATGAGACGTTCATTGAATGATGGGCGTCTTTTCATTTGCAGAAAAGCTGAATCTGCAATGGAAAGGGAAAATATTGAAACATTTTTTCGGTAAAATCGTAATAAAGATAGAGCGTTTAACAGAAACCGTTTAAAACGGAGAGGAGTATTGCATGGAACAAGCAGCACTGAAAAAGATGAGGACAAAACAAATAATCGTCTCTAATTTAATAACCGGCATCATAATCGTCGCTTTTTATATCTTGATTCAACTGTCTGACATTCGATTTACACATTTCTTTCTTTGTTTAGGAATTATCATGCTCTTTCTAAGTATTTATGGTTTTATTAAAAAAGGATCAACAAAGTCTTTCATTCCTATTTTTGAGCAGATAGCCATTTATGAAAAAGAAAAATTGGGAGAAGAGTGGGAAAAAGAAAAGAGGACAGAAAATATTTCGAGAGTGGTATTGAGTGGTCTGATGTTCCTCCAGTCATTTAGTTTCCAAGATGTAACGATTCCATTCTTAAGCATACAGCCTATACTTTTACTTTTCTTATTATTTGTAACTCTAGCTCTTATTAATGTAAGCATGCTTTATCGCTTTAGAAAAATCGACCGATCGACGGAAGCGCATGGATTAAAAGGCTTTACAAAGGAATCAAACATGATGGCAATGGCTTTAGGATTATTATCAGTGATTGTCATATTCGGATTTATCGTCATCTTTTTTCTTCCATAAAACTGAATTTTGAGGTGAAACAAATGAATGCAAACATTCAACAACTGATCGATCAGACAAAGGCGAAATTTGGTTTAGATCTTTACTATTTAAAAAGACACAGTTTTCATCGCTACGTCAATATGTTCAATGAAACGGTTTATACATTGAATATGGAATGGTTTCCCACTCATGAAGCTGAACCCGAGGAGGATGATCTAAACCCGGACGGCACAGCTGTGATTGACGTGAACTTAAATACAGGCCAGGTTGAAACGGTCATTTTTGTCATGGACAAAACCTTCGCGAAGAATGGTGTCACATTTAAGAGGCCTTATCCAGCTTATGTCATTCAATGGATCGAACAAGAAACAGGGTTGATCTATGGCGAGCACTTTCACATGCATCAAAAGGAGAAAGGGGAACTTTTTTTCGAAGAAGCAATAGATGGTATGAAAGTGACGCCTTCAGGCAGAATCGAGGTGAAATGGGATGAACATGGGCAGCTCATTCACTATATACATCGAGGGCCATTTATGGCAAAAGAACGACTAAAAACTGAAGAATATGTGCTTTCCATTGATAGGATCGAGAATTTAGCCCAGCAGCAAGTGCAGCGGTTTGATTGGCCATCCTTTGAGAAGAATCGAATCCGCCCTATATATGCGTTAGAAGAAATTTATGTGAAGAACGATGGAACAGGTACGCTTCCGTTTGAAATTGGGCGTGAAGAAACGCATTGCATCCACATGCATCAGGTCATGGAGTGGAATGAACCGTTAAACAAAGCCTTTGAAAAAAAGGAAATCGATATAAACGAGGACATTACGGCTGAACAAGCCTTCTCACTGGAGCCTTCGCCGGATATATTCCCAATCTCAAAAGAAGAGCAGGCTGCGTGTATCAAAGCGGTTCGAACCTTTTTGGCGCAAAAATATTCAAAGGATACAGGGAAGTGGGTGCTAAAAACACTCCACCGTGATCATGGCTACATCCAAGCGATATTAAAAACGAATGAGCAAGAAGGCTGTGGATTTATGGATAAGATCAAGGTCTTCATTGATGCCAGCACTTTTGAAGCCGTTAATTACATAGATAAAAAAGAGATGTTTCAAGTATGCGGGATACTCAATCCATCTCAAACCGCTAGTGAAATCACCATATCTCAGAAAGAAGCCTTTGAAAAATTGAGGGAACGCCTCGAACTTACACCCATCTACGTCTATGACGATGTGCAAAAACGATATGTTTTATGCGGCAAGCTCGACTGTCATGAAGGCGTTGATGCAGTGAGCGGTGAAGTGATTCTATTGGAAGACCTCTAGTTTTAAAGATTTTGATAAACAAAAACCACGGTGGAAAGTAACACACTGGAAATGAAGATATTTAAATAAAACGAAGCAGTGAATATACTGCTTCGTTTTATTTTTATCAATATAAAGGCTTTTCAAATGTATCAAGTTGTATAAGTGATGACCATATCATGATGGACTCATGTTAACTAAGAGATGATGAATCGATTCAAGTTCTGTATGTGTAGGAAAAGAATCGATCTTTATGATCGGTAAATGAACCTCTTTAGGTAATTCGATATCGGTGATAATCAAATCAATTTTTTGCTCAGATAAGAACTGTTTATCTACTGATTGAATGTTACTCGTAATGATTTGAAAGTGGTGAGGAATGTGATCTCTCATGATCTCTCCAATAAACAACGTGTGATTATAACCTAAAGTGGAGATGATATACACATTGATAGGACACTTTTTCTGTAATTCTAATGACATGAGTCCCCTCCAATTAGAAGTAATAAGACATATGAGTTCCTCTTGATTGTTTACAAAAGAAGCTAACAGATCGTCTGAATGCAATTGCTGAATTACATAAGTCATTCGTTCATAAAAATAGGGGAGATGCCGTTGAATATGTTCAAGATATTTATTGGTTTTTTTAAATATGAAATCACTAGTTCCTTTTAAATCCTTCGTTTTTAAGTAAAATTGCACTAAAATAACAGCGAGTTCTTGACGATTTCCAATTTTTTGTGAATAAAAGTTATCTAATTGTTGGATAAAACATTGAATTCTATTATAAAGATCGGAAAAAAACAATTTCAATAAATTGGTCTTTTCTTGAATAGAGTAATTGGATTTGAAGTTCCCTACTACTGTAAGCACAATTAAAAAATAAGTTAATTCCGAATGAGGAATCGTTATTTTAAATTGTTTAAAGGATTCTTCTTGTAAAATACTGTACCAATTCTCAAGATTGTCAAATGATTTTTTAAATTCGGCTGAAACTGGTTCTAAACGAATTGAATTAATTTTAGAAGGAATCGTTTTATTATCTTTCAAACGTTGAAGCAGGACGGCAATCCAAAAATAATATTTGTTTATTGATATTTCTGGTAAGTTGATATGAAAGAGTTCACAAAGTTTTGAAAGAAAAGCGGAGACAGATTGTTTTTCGATATGTAAAAATGGCCAATAATCATTTCCATAAATTTCAAAGGAGAATTCGACGTAAAAACGGCGAATCTCTTTTTCATTTCCATGAAATTGCATTGTATCGGACCTTAACTCTATATCATACTCTTTTAATTCTTCATTAATTTTTTTAATCGTTGAATATAAAGTAGAGCGGCTAACATTTAAATCATTCAACCAATCTCCAAACGACTTTGGTGGTTCAAAAATAATGCCAATCACTAATTGAATGATTGTATTTTCAAGCAAAATCTTTTTTATGTAGTAATCAACTCGAAGCCGATGAGAAAAGCTAATATGTATCCCTTTTCTTAATTTGAATTGTAAAAGCGGCTCATAATCCTCAGTTTGATAACTTTTCATGATTTCCAGGTCATGTTGTATGGCACGGAAGGATCCAATTTCTAAATCGACAAATTCTTGAATCGTCCACCATTTGTTTTGGGAAACGAGTAGTTTTAAAATGCTAATCATTCTCTTAGACTTAGTATCTATTAATTTCATTTAAATGAAGCCCCTCCAACGAATTCCATCAAAATAAGAATTGAAATTTGAATTATTGTATTGTTTTATCACTTCAAATTTGTTTTAAAAAATACAAAGAGTACAGCAATTTTTAAAACGAAAACAACAATTATTTACAAAAATGACGAGCGAAATCGCTCTTTTTTGTCTGTTGTGTAGACAATGAAGAAGAAATGCTGATTTATTATATAAAATTGTATAGAATTTTGCATGCAATTTTGAAAAATAAAAAATAGTGAACAAACAAAATTAAACTATGATAAATGAAAGGTGCTAGGTAATAAACTTTTCTAAGATTAAGCGTAAAAAGACTTAGATTGGAAGGCGGCACTTTTGAGAATACAAAGGAGAGGATGGAGTGAATAAAAGTAAGGCTATCAGCATTTTAATGATCATCATCATGATATTCACCCAGAAGTTAATACCCACAGCAGCTGCTGTTGAAGAAGATTCCACAAAAGGGGGCCTTACATGGGGGAGTGATTCAGTTCAGCTCAATGAAGGGGATTCATTTGATACAACATTGGACATCCTTAATCCAATTTATCAAAAGATTCAAATGAAAATACCTGATGGTTTATCCATTTCACTTCAACAAATGAAAGAGGATATAAGGAATGAAGATGTCCAATTTACTTGGGACGATTCTTCATCTATAGTGACAATTTCCCCCTTAAAAGGTGAGGGAGAAGAGAAAGTCATAGGTAAAGTCTTCATGGCTTTTAAATTGGATAAAGCATCAAACTACAGCTTAACGGCTGAAGCAGAAATAGATCATTCAATTTATCAATCACCTCCTTTGGTGATTAACGCCGAGAAGAAAAAAGAAGAGACAGCTGATCTCAACATAAATGAGGAAAAAAAGCTGGCACCACTTAAACAAAAAATGAAGCAAGGCACAATGCTTAAGGCGGCCTCAGTGCAATCAGAGGATGCAGGAACGATCGTTTCAAGCTGGAGTGAATTTATACAAGCTCTTGATGATCCAGCTGTACATGTGATATCGCTTAGCCAAAGTATTTCCAAAGGTTTTGGTATCAGCTTAGGCACTTACAGAAGGGACATTACAATTAACGGCAATGGTCATACGATTGATTTTGGGTCACTAAGTGCTTTGACATTAGGACAAGTATCAGATGCTACATTCTCAATGAAAAATGTAAAGGTCAAAAAAACTGGTGGTATCCCTATTTTGACATCATCGATTATTGGCAATGGTGCCGGCTGGAAGGTTGTTTTTCAAAACGTTGAAAGTGTAGATGGATCGACTTCAGGACTGGCCGATCTGCCGCAGGGGACAATTCAATTTGATGGCGGGCAAAACACCTATAACACAACACATACAGCGTTTATTGCAAAGCATTTCATTATAAAGAATGGAGCCATTTTGAATGCAAGTGGTTCAAATGTGTTGTATTACACCGGTATAGATGGTTCTACTGTCCAAATCAGTGAAGGATCTCAAGTTTCCTTTTATAGCGAAGATGATGTGGCTATGCAGATGAACGCCAAAACAGATTTAAATGTAACGGGTCAAAACACCTTGCTAAAAGTAGAAGGGAATTCAAACCGAATCGGAGATGACGGGGCACTTATTTCATTGGTTGGTGATGGTGCAGTCATAAATATCACAGACCATGCTGAAATCAATGTACACAGTAAACGGACATCCGCGATGTTAATGAATAGTAGTGGCGGCGTTTTTAATGTCAGTGGTAACTCTAAGTTAAACTTACGTTCTGATGCCAATGCCAATTCTTTAGGAGCCACATTAAGATTTCGTTTAGCAGGTAATATGACATTTAATGTAACTGATAACGCCGAAATCAATATCAATAAAACAGGTGGTGATGCGCCGGCCGTTCGAATGTACGGCGATCATAACAAATTTATTGTGAGAAGCGGTGGAAAGGTCAGTATTAAAAATGCAGGTAATGGCTCACCTGCAAATGGAGGAAGCGATGCAGCAAATCAAGGCATCCTGTTCACTGCTGGAAATGATGCCATCTTTGACCTTCAAGATGAAGACTCTATCATGAATATCCAAGCGGAAAATGGTCCTGCTATTGATATGGAAAATTACAGAGGCAGCATTGAAGCCGGCCGTGGAACGACTTTTATCGCAGAAGGCAGAACAAGCGGTATTAATAATGGCATATTTAATGCTGGACTGGCGACAATCAAGGTAGATGAACCAAAATTTTATGATTTTAGAAATAATCGAAGTGGCGGCGGTTCTATTTTTCAGCTTAATAGCAGCTCAAGCTTTACATCAACAAATTCAGATCTTGCTGTATGGCCAAAAGGCAGTAATTTAGATGGGGACCCATCAAGGCATTGGTCAAACTTTAATTATCAATTAGGCGGTGCGAATTTCTCAACAATTGTCTCTACAAATATACCAAATGAATTTAATACGTCTTCTAGTTCTTATGGTATAAATGGGGCGACTGTATATTCTCGAATGAGTGGGAATAATGCTAGGGCGATCGTTGATGAGCTAAGGGTGCCAACAAATGCAGATCATTCCATCTATGGTCATGTCACTGTACCAGTTGAAAATTCATCTAGCCGTGATGCTTGGACAAATGAAGTATATGTCAAAGTGGAAGTGACGAAAGCTGATGGTACAAAGCAGCAGCTGATTGGTAAAACCTATGGAAGTGAAAATCGTCTGAGTGTTTATGGAGATGCAGAGCGGGCAGGCTTATTTAAAATTGATCTTCCTGATCAGCAACTATTAAATGCAGGAGATCAGGTTGAAGTGATCAGTGCATGGCGTGGAAAGGAAGATCCCTCCTCACCACAAGCACGACTGAGTCAATCAGATGATCTGAAGGTATCAAAAACAACCGTCGTTGATGTGACGCCGCCAAATCCGGCTGTCATCACGAATGCCACCGATATAACGAATACAACAAAACAAATTTCTGGAACGAATGGTGAACCTGGGGCTGCCGTAACGATCAAGGTAAACGGTTCTTCCATCAAAGGCAGCGCTAAGGTAAACGACCAAGGAGAATGGCAGTTCGATTTACCGGCCTATTTACAGAAGAATGATGTTGTCCAAGTATTTTTAACAGATGAAGCGGGACAAGCAGCAAATATCAAAAACCCGCCGTCTACGAACAGCAGTCAGGGCAATATCAATCCGGCAGAAGACTTGAAATATCATGATACAACATTTAAAAAAGCAGCCAGCTTTCAGGTGAAGGATGTTCTGCCAGATGAAAACACTGTCACCAAGTCTGTATCTGTCAATAATGAGAATCAAGTGACAAGGGTTGGTTCTATCCTTACTTATTCATTAAATGTGAAGAACAACAAAGCAGCAGCTGTTCAAACAAAATGGGAAAAAGTGATATTAGAAGATGTGTTGAATAATGGAATTGATTTCATTCCATCTTCCGTCCAGATAAATGGAGAAGCGATTGATTCCTCTCAGTTTTCATATGATGAAGGAACGAAAAAGCTTCAAATCAAGCTTGGCAATCTATCATCACAAGAAGAAATAAATGTGGTGTTTCAAGCAAAGGTGAACGATAGCGCAGTAGAGAAGACGATTAAAAATAAAGCTTCTGCTACAGGAGAAATACCGCAAGAAGCTGAATTTACACCCGGACCAATTGATCCAGAGAAAGAATTGAAAGCAATAACAGTCCAATCAAATGAAGTGGAGAATCCAGGGGGTGAGATATTGGGGATATTAGATTTCGTATCGGCTCCTAAAATGCTCTCTTTTGGGGAACAATTAAAAATTTCGCCAAAGAATGAAAGATATCCTCTTGTTCATCAAGTTGATGATTTAGTTGTACAGGATACAAGAAAAGTGAAATCAGAGTGGCAAGTATCAGCACGTATGATGAAAACGTTACAAAGCAGTAATGGAGATACGCTGCCAAGTGCACTAGTTTATCGACAAGCTGGACAAGATCAAGTATTAGGAGCGAGTGATGTGATCATTTATCGGCACAAGAGTGTGGATTATAATCCATTGAATATCTCGTCTGAATGGGAAGGAGTCAAGGAAGGACTTTTACTTGACATTAAAGCTGGTGAAGCACGAAGTACGAACTATAGTGGGATTATTGAATGGACATTACAGGATGTTCCGGGAAATGGATAATAGATGGTTATTGTCTAAAGGTAGGTTCGTCATTGTGATATTTATCGTGTGCTTCGCATTTGTTTTAAGTTCTCAGGCCATTTATGCAGCAGGTCAAAATTATAAATCAAATGGACAAGTGGATTTTTACGGGACATATGAACTGGAAAATGGAGAAAATCAATCTAAAGATCAACATAACCAATCGGATCAGGAGGGAGAGAAAGCACCTCAGAGCAATCGATCCAATCAAAATAATCAGGCCAATGGAGCCAATCAAGATCATCAAGCCAATCCAGTATTACCAAGAGCGGGAGACAAAACAGAGTCTATTTATCTCGTCGTTGGATGGGTATTCATCTTTATCTCGATCCTATTTTTAATCATTTTCAAAGTATCAAAACAAAAAAGGAGAAATGAACATGAAATATTTGAAAGCTAGTTCAATCACAGCAACACTTTTATTATTTACAACTGGTACAACAACAGCTCTTGCCGCAGACGGTGGTGAATACAAATCAAACGGTGTTGTAGAGTTTGTGGCAAACCCAGAGCCTACATCCCCAATCGATCCAACGAATCCAGATCCAAACAATCCAGTAAATCCGGTCGATTCGACGAATCCTAATGGCCCTAATCCAGGGACGGCAGGACCACTAAGTATAGATTTTGCATCTAGCTTAGACTTTGGAAAAAATAAAATCACAAATAAAGATGAAACTTATTTTGCAAATGCTCAAGAGTTAGAAGATGGCAGAAGTGTCCCAAACTATGTTCAAATTTCAGATCAGCGTGGAAGTAACGCAGGCTGGACTTTAACAGTTAAGCAGGAAGGGCAGCTCTCAAATGATGCGACACAGAACAAGGAGCTCACTGGTGCTGAAATTAAGCTGGTATCGGGGCAAGCAGTAAGTAACGCAGAAGCTATGGCAGAACCGACTACTTCAGATATTACTCTTGACCCAAGTGGAGCAGTATCTAACGTCATGACTGCGAAAGCTGGAGCAGGTGCAGGAACATGGGTTGATCGTTTTGGAACCGTTGAGACAGTAGATGTGAACGGAGAAAGTTTACAAAAAAATAAAGCTGTCACACTGACTGTTCCTGGGAAAACACCAAAGGATGCAGTGAAATATAAAACGGAACTTACTTGGACATTATCTGATGTTCCAGGAAATGAATAAAAGATGAAAAAAAATAGATTTGTTGTCATCACAGTGGCTATATTCAGTGGAATCCTACTGAATAGCCACCCAGTTTTTGCGGAAGTTCAAACATATGATTCTAATGCGGTGGTCAATTTCGTACCAAATCAAGATGTCACGCCGCCTGTGAATCCAAGCAATCCAGATCCAGAGAATCCAGTGACACCAATTGATCCGGTCAATCCCAATGGACCAAACCCAGGGACTGCTGGGCCTCTGAGTATCGATTATGCATCTTCTCTTCATTTTGGTCAAAATAAAATTTCAACTAAAAATGAAGTGTATTATGCAAAAGCCCAAGCGTTTACTGGAGGATCAGAGGGACCGAACTATGTTCAAATCACGGATAACCGAGGAACAGAAACGGGATGGTCCCTTCAAGTAAAACAAAATGGACAATTTGTTTCAACATCGGGCCACGAGCTATCAGGCGCAAAAATAACATTTAAACAAGCTCAAATCAATACAATATCCACTTCACCAAAGCCATCCCAATTGAAAGATACATTCAGCCTTACGCCAGATGGTACTGGTGCAGCTGAGCAAGTGGTGAGTGCTGGAAATGGTGAGGGGGCCGGCACGTATGTGTATGCTTTTGGAACAGACCAGACAAAAAGTGAAAGCATTTCGCTAGAGGTTCCAGGTTCCACAACAAAGCTGGCCGAAGTTTATAAAACATCATTCACATGGACATTGACTGATGTCCCGGCCAACGAAAACACAGGGCAATTCTAAGTTGTTCTGTGTATTTTTTATCAATAAAAGGAAAGAAGTGCACTGAGATGAAACCAATATGGAAAATCGTATTCATGATGGTGGCGATGTTCAGCATCATAAATGTCTCACAGACGAAACAAGTAAATGCGTCAGAACTTAATTTTTCTGTTACAACCGTCATCCCGCACAATCAAATAGATCAATCAAAGTCTTATTTTGATTTAAAAGTCAAACCTTCACAAAAACAAACACTTCAAATTTTATTGAGAAATGACACCAATCGACAAATTGTGATAGAACCGCAGGTACATACAGCCACTACAAATGTAAATGGTGTAGTAGAATATGGGAAAACAGAAGGAAAAAAAGATCCGACATTGAAATATAAAATGGAAGATATAGTGAAAATAAATAAAGATGTGACCATTCCAGCAAAAGGGAAAAAAACACTAGCGTTACATTTAACTGCACCTGAGAAACGTTTTGATGGATGGTTAGCTGGAGGGGTTACACTTCAAGAAAAAGAAAAAGAGCCAAAGGAAAACAAAAAAGAAGCTGGCCTGTCAATTGAAAATAAATATTCATATGTCGTTGCCATTTTACTAAGTGGGAACAGCACAAAGATTGTACCAAAGTTACAGTTAAACAAGATTGAGCCAAGCCAGCTTAATGCACGCAATGTCATTCAAGCAGAGATTCAAAATGTGAAGCCGATGTATATGAACAAAATGAGTGTGAAGGCAAAAATTATGGAAAAAGGGAGTCGTGAGGTACTTTATCAAGCAGATAAGAAAGAAATGCAAATGGCACCGAATTCACACTTTCGCTTTCCAGTTCCATTAAATGGACAGAAATTAAAGGCAGGGACATATACACTCAATATGACGGCGCAGTCGTTGAATAAGACATGGCATTGGACGAAGGACTTTACAATAGATGCGAATATTGCAAAAGAATTAAATCAAAAAGATGTCACGATCGATACAGATTACACCTGGATGTATGTTCTTCTTGGAATCGGCCTGCTCATGATAGCACTTGGGATTCTGCTATTATTTATTCGAAAAAAGAGAAAACGTAATAAACATTCTGAAGAAGAGAATCAGACGACCTTTCATGCGTAGCGGATTATGAGAGTCAAGAAGTGGAAAGATCATTTCATTATTTTTACTATGATTGTCCTTGTAATAGCAGGTATCACTTTGATCAATGCACCAAAAATAAAAAATCTTTTGATCAGCAAGAATGTGTTGATGTTTCATATCAATCATTATTCTGCTAAGCAGTTGAAAGTAAACGAGCAGAAAAAAGCTTCCTTTCATTTTGAAGCAGTCGAAACTCCAACATTGTTAGATGTCATGAAGTATGGCAATCAAGTGAAGAAGAGTGCTGTCATCGGTCAAATAGAAATTGAGCGCCTCCAAGTCACATTGCCAATCCTTAAAGGAGTCAATTCATCTAACCTGCTCGCAGGTGCAGCGACAATGAGAGAAGATCAGCAAATGGGGAAAGGAAATTATCCTTTAGTTGGCCATCATATGAGAGATGAAGACCTCTTGTTTGGTCCTCTTTTAAAACTAAAAAAACAGGACAAGATCAAAATAACAAATAAGGAACAAGTATTTATTTATGAAGTCACAGACATCAACACCATAGATGAATCTCAAATTGATGTGATACAAGAGACGGCAGATGCTCGGTTAACCTTAATAACCTGTGACCTTCCAACTGCAACTACACATCGTTTAATGGTTACAGCGAACCTAGTGAAGCAATCCAAGGTGATGAATGAAGAATTTAAACAAGAAGAAACCAAGTTACAAATGAAAGAAACGCTAGCAGACAATCAAATACTTTTACTAGTCTTTGTACTGATTTTTGTCTTTTTAATCCTTAGCTATTTCCTGTATAAAAGGAGCTGAATGAGGTTTGTGTTCAAAGGATATTGATATTTTTCAACATTTTATCAACGAATATTATCCTGCTCTTCGTCATGATGAGTGGTTGGTAGATAAAGAGGTACTAAGAATATCATCAAAGCTACATCCTTTTATTAAAGATAAATTGCCAAAAGACATTGAATCATTTGTTTGTGTGTTGTTCATCCAAAAAAATAGTAACAAACAAAATCCCATTGTGATTTATTTGCTTCTAGATCATCAAGAGTGTGTTCCTTACGCGATTGAAATGTTACAAGAAGAAGTTGTGTATCATTGATTTGAAGTAAGCAAAAGGCTGTGGACGAATCCACAGCCTCTTTGATTTCACACATCAAGCAAACAACTTCAGCCCAACCACACCAATTACAATCAGCAGCAAGCTCAGTATACGAATCATGTTTTTCGACTCTTTAAATAGAATCATATTAAACAAGACAGAGCCTGCCGTTCCAAGTCCAATCCAGACCGTATAGGCAACAGATACTTGAACCGTAGAAAACGAGGCGTATAAAAACAAAAAGGATAAGGCAAACCCGCCGACAAATAAAATGCCAGTCGTGATTTGCTTCTTCTTACTAAACATATTGAGGCCTATGGTTCCACCGATTTCGCAGGCAGAGGCCAACAGTACAAAAAACCAGCCCATTTATACCGCTTCTCCTTTCTGCTCATGTACATCTCCATCAGACACTTTCAGTCCAATAATCCCGAGGATTAAAATGCCCATAAATAAGAGCTTTTCTAATGAAAAAGAACCGCCAAACAGCGTATAATCCATCAAAGATGTCCCAATCGTTCCAACTCCGGCAAACACGGCGTACACAGTCCCTGTCGGCAGCTTTTCGCAGGCCTTCATTAAAAAATAAAAATCAACTGGGATCAGACAGATAATGACCGCCCATTCCCACACAGCATCAGCTCTATTTAAACCAAACACCCAAAGTAATTCGAATAAACAAGTGAGTGCAACATACATCCAGCTTTTTTTCATCGTATTTCCTCCTAAAACTTAAAAATGACGATTCGTCATTTTGAAATCAAAAAAGAGCGTACAGCAATTGCTGTACTAAGTTAAGGTGTCTCTATGCCAAGTGCGTAAAGAAGAAATTGCTTCACCTCTCGCTTTTGAATCAGAACCTCTTCTGTATCTGTTTCCGTAAATAAGTACATTTGCTCAGCAGAAGATTCAAGTAAACCGATAATGAATTTGGCTGCATATTGACAGTTCAAATTCGCACGGACCCTTTTGTCCTGCTTTGCTTTTTCTAAAAAAGCAGCGACCCATTTGTAAATTGGCTCATAAATATCTTCCCATTCCTTTAAATGCTCGGTGGCGGCTAAGCCTGAGTAGGTCAGGGCAAGGACATCACGGTATTGCCTTGTAAAAGCGAAAATGAATTCAACAAGCGCATCTGCTTGATCGAGGACATCTGCATGCTGAGTGAATTCCTTTTCGATTGCAGGCACCATCTGTGCGATGAGATGTTCTGCGATTGCAGGCATGACGGAAAGCTTTGAAGGAAAATATAAATAAAACGTTCCTTGCGCTACTCCTGCTGCTTTCACAATATCCGAAATGGTCGTCTTTTCGATTCCTTTTTCTTTAAACGCATCAATCGCAGCAAGCATAATCTTTTCTCGTTTCGACATATCATCACCGGCCTTAACTGACTGAATGTCATTCATTTTAGCGGGGAAATGACGATTTGTCAATATGGTCTTCTCTTCATTGAATGTGAGAATAAGTGATGAATAGATGCGGGCAAGCCTGAATAAGCTGTAAATATGGTCAAGCATCATCATCTGAGAAAGGGGCAGCTCTCTGTATGACATCCAGTGCTATGTTTTCCATTGCTTATTTTCTCCTGCTCGTCCCGCTCTATTTACATATGAGATACAGACAGGCAAAAAAGCACAATCGTTTTATCTATTTGCGAACAGAATTGCTCCTTGCCAGTCTGTTTATTTATACGAATGTTTTACTATATTTGACGGTCTTTCCAAATCGTTTTTCCGCCCCAAGAGATCAGGTGAGTGTCAACCTCATGCCTTTGCAGTCCATTTATCAAAATCTTCACGCCTACCATCACGGCTATCCAAATCTTGTCTTTTTAAACTTAGCAGGCAACATATTGTTATTTGTACCACTCGGTTTTTTTCTATATCAAGCCTTTCGAACCATGCGCTGGCAAAAGGCGGTTCTTGGGGGCTTTCTCCTGTCAACCATAATCGAATTGCTCCAATGGATGTTCTCGCAATCTGGTATCATTACAAGAAGCAGCGATATTGATGATATTCTTTTAAATACGCTTGGCACAGCGCTAGGCTGTATCATGTATCAGATCTATCGAAAAAGGAAGGAGAAATTTGAGTGAAGCGAGTTTGTATCATTCCATGTGGCGCGAAGAAAATTTGGGATGTCGATCCAGAAGCAGGGAGCCAGCCAGCGAACCATGTCTATTTAAGTCCCCTGCATCAGCGTACGAAAAGCTATGCTCAAACGTTCTTTTCAGACTGGATGATCTTATCAGCGAAGCACGGCTTCTTAAAGGCAGATGATATCATTCACGAAAATTATGATGTGGCTTTTGGTACACCGAATGCTGACCAGATCACACGAGAAGAACTGAGCCAGCAATTTCATCAAAAAAATCTTTTCGCATATGATGAACTGGTGGTACTAGGTGGAAAGAAATATCGAAAAGTGATCGATCCTTTATTACAGCCTCATCAAAAAGCAAATTATCCGCTGGCTCCATATAAAGGAATTGGCTATATGCTTCAGGCGTTACATCAAGCAGTGGAATCAAAAATAGAACTTCCGCCGCATATTTAACACATTCACATCTACCGGTAAGCAGGGTTTTGATCATTAAAAAGAGAATAATTGAAATAGCGATGCTGATTGTTTCATATCTTTTCAGCAGCCACTAGCATGTCCGTATCGCTCGGGTGAAGTGGCTCAATGAAAAAGGGAGGCGTATGAACATGACAACCATCTATTTAGCTGGTGATTCGACCGTTTCATCTTATCCAGATCGTCCTGTTCAAGGAGGATGGGGAGAGTTTTTACACCGCTATACAGCGCACGGCACGAGCGTCGAGAACCGTGCCATTGGTGGAAGAAGCTCAAAAACATTCATTGAAGAAGGACGCCTTGATGACATATTGGCTGACATTCAGCCAGGAGACTGGCTTTTCACACAAATGGGGCACAATGATGCTTCCAAGGAAAAGCCTGAGCGGCATACAGATCCTTTCACGACGTATAAAAGCTACCTGTCTCAATATATTCATGGAGCAAGAGCAAAAGGGGCAACACCACTTTTATTAACGCCAGTCGGACGTTTTCATGAAAAAGACGGAGAATTTATCAATGATTTTCCTGATTATTGTGCCGCTATGAAAGAACTAGCTGATGAAGAAGAAGTCCTTCTCGTTGATTTAAATACGGCAAGCCTTCAGTTTTATCAAATTTCCGGTATAGAGAAAACGACCTCTTACTTTATGCTGTCAACAGGAATTGAGGATCGCACACACTTTACAAAAGAAGGCGCAGATGCGATTGCAAGACTTGTTTCTCTTGAATTAAAAGACCTTGGTTTAACCATTGTGTGATGGATAACAGGACGAGTGAGCGCTCGTCCTGTTCTTTTTTTGCAGAAAGCTATTGATTCCCTTCACTAGAGTAGACTACAATAGGTACATATGATAATGAGAATCAATATCACTGGAAAATAGATCATTCGATGGAAAACTGGAGGGACTCAAATGACAGATCAGCTTGAATTGTTTGACGTCACCATTATTGGCGGCGGCCCAGCAGGCATGTACACCGCCTTTTATAGTGGGATGCGGGACTTAAAGACGAAGGTACTTGAGTACAACGAAAGCCTTGGCGGGAAAATCCTTCTGTATCCTGAAAAGGTCATTTGGGATGTCGGCGGTTTGCCGCCAACAAGAGGAGAACAGCTGATACAGCAGCTGGAAACACAGGCGAAAACATTTGAACCAGAGATTGCACTGAATCAAAAAATCACGTCATTTGAGAGAGATGAACATAATCACATCTTACTGACGGCTGAAAATGGTGATCGTCATTTGACAAAGACCCTCATATTAGCGATGGGTCACGGCATTCCAGTTCAGCGGAAACTTGAAATCGAGCATGCAGACCGCTATGAAGTGACAAACCTTTATTACACTGTCCAGGAGCTCAAGACATTTGCAGGGAAGCGGGTTGTGATTTCTGGAGGCGGCGACTCAGCGGTTGACTGGGCCAATGCCCTTGCACCGATTGCTGAAAGTGTCACCGTCGTGCATCGTCGAGACATGTTTGGCGGACATGAGAAAAACGTCGCCAACATGAAGGCAACTTGCAAACGAATTTTAACCCCGCATGAACTAACAGAGCTGCATGGTCAAGGCGACAAAATTGCTGCGGTCACCATTCAAAACATAGAGACAGGTGAAAAAGAACGAATCGAAACAGATGCTGTGATTGTCAATCACGGGATGAAAGGCGATTTAAGCGTGCTATCAGAATGGGGCCTCAAGCAAGGTGAATGGGGACTGATCGAGGTGAATGAAAAAATGGAAACCAATTTACCGGGCGTCTATGCGGTAGGCGACTTGTGTACACATAAAAGCAAGGTCCGCTTAATTGCCGGCACGTTTGTTGATGGAGTCAATGCACTGAATAGCGCAAAGCTGTACATCGAACCAGAAGCTGAAAAAGTGGCGTACGTTTCCTCTCATAACGAACGCTTTAAAGAGAAAAACAAAGAATTACAAACAGCTGGAGCTCGTTGAAGCATTTAAATAACATAGCAAAGTGCTGCCCGTATGTGGCAGCACTTTTTATATGGGGCCATTAACTGCGAGGCGCAAATAACATCACACTGACTCCAGCCAAACAGATCAAAGCCCCCATCCAGTCATAGAGATCAGGTGTTTTTCGATCGACCCACCAGCCCCAAAACACAGCAAGAATGACAAAAACACCGCCATAGGCAGCATAAACACGTCCGAAAGTCGGGAACTGCTGGAAGGTTGGAATGACGCCATATGCAACCAAGATGAGGCTGCCGGCGATTCCGAAGCTGACAGGTTTTGCTTCACGCAACCAAAGCCACACCAAATAGCCGCCGCCAATTTCTGCTAAGCCTGCTAATAAAAAAAGAACAATCGTCACCATCATATACGGACACTCCAATTTCTCCAATTTACACCCTATTATGACATGAGGAAAGAATGCGTTCTACCTCAACTGAATTGAGAGGGAGAGAGAGTTTGCTAAAATCAGCTGATCAGAGAGTGGTCACAACATGGATTCTTGACTTTTGTACGATGGGTGATCCAAACGGTCTGTATGTCATAAAGTGTTTACATTCTCATGAGGAGCACACTTCCTTTTCAGAAAAAGAACTTGTAGTGAGTGCAGACGGCTTAAAGGGTCCGCTTGATTCATCTGCTGTTTATCAAGTGTGGCTTATTAAAGGAGATCAGCCGGTTCCAGCAGGTGCCTTTAAAACAGATAACAAAGGGGAAGGAACCGTCACTTATGCTTTATCTGAAAAAGAAGCAGGCGAATCATGGGATACCGTGGCTGTTACACTTGAACCGAAAAAGGATAACAAGCTCCCGCAAGGCCCTGTCGTACTAAGCGCTGCTTTTTAAGTTTGATTCATGAAAAGGGTGCCTTCTTGGGTATCCTTTTTTGATAGCGAAGGGGAACATTTTGGCAATTGAAACGTAGTACATATGGAGGTGAAACACATGAAAACATCCATAGAAAAAGACCTATTTGTCTTATCAGTCAGACACGCATTGATTGCCATTTATTTTCTTGTGATCCCATTTGCAGTCCCAATTTTTTATCACCCATCTCCTTTATCGATAGCGCTTATTGCACTATTTATAACTCATAACTTAGCAGAAAGTATCATTTGGTTCTACAAATCGAGAAAGATTAGAAAGCACCAGTCTGGTGATTTATCAAAACGCGGGCAGCTCCTTAGCCAGTTCGTGCAAAGAGTTGAACAGCTCATCCTCCTCGGTTTTGTGATTCTGTTGATCAATGAATGGATACAAGGAAGGGCGGATCTATCTACACTCTCATTCACTCTTTTTCTATTGGTCATCTTTTTTCTACAGCACGTCCAGTTTTACTACGTTCAGCTATTTTTTAAATCCAACAGCTGGTTCACTTATGTTCCTTCTTTGCAAAAAGCACGTCCTTCATACATGGCGAGGGAGCGAAAGGCTCTGAAAAGGTCATAAATGTGCCATCACTCGTTTGATCCAGCCATCAACATCAGAAAATTATGATAAAATGTGGAAAGAAAGAATAGAGAAGGGGAGTGCGAGCGAGTGAAAGCAGTTGGACTATTGGAGTATTTGCCGATTGAGCATGAGCAAAGCCTGATGGATCAGGAGGTTGAAAAGCCTAAAGCGTCTGGCAGAGATGTACTGGTGAAGATAGAGGCTGTGTCCGTGAATCCAGTTGATACAAAGGTGAGATCACCGAAGGATCAGAAGGAAGAAAAACTGAAAATTCTAGGCTATGATGCAAGCGGTACGGTTGTTGAAGTGGGTGAATCGTGTACATTGTTTCAGCCAGGTGATCACGTATACTACGCGGGAGATATTACACGTCAAGGCTCGAATAGTGAATATCAGCTTGTGGATGAACGTATTGTGGCGAAAAAGCCTGCTAATCTATCCTTTGCAGAAGCCGCCGCGATGCCCCTTACAACAATTACGGCTTATGAGGCTTTATTTGAACGAATGCATATGAAGAGGAATGCTGAAGGCTCAACCTTGCTGATCATTGGTGGTGCAGGCGGTGTTGGGTCTATCGCCATTCAACTAGCCAAATTAGCGAAGGCAACTGTGATCGCTACCGCATCAAGACCAGAAACAAAAGAGTGGTGTCTGTCATTAGGTGCCGATCATATCATTGATCATCATCAGCCGCTTTTAGCGCAGCTCGAGGAAAAAGGAATAGGCGAAGTGGATTTTATTTTATGCTTAAATGATACAGATGGACATTTCAAAGGCATGGCAGAAGCTATCAAACCGCAAGGCACGATCTGTACAATTGTCGAAAACGAGCACAACCTAGACATTCAATTACTCAAAAATAAAAGTGCGGCATTTGTATGGGAATTCATGTTCACACGCCCTATGTATGAAACAGCAGACATGATCAAACAGCATGAGCTTTTGACAGAGGCGGGTGAGTTATTTGAGCAGGGAAAAATAACGCATACCTTAACAAAGGTTCTCAGTCCGATCAATGCTGCTAACTTGAAGCAGGCACATCAAACACTTGAGCAAGGAAAGATGATTGGAAAATTTGTGCTTGAAGGATTTGAGAGAGGAGAGAGCGTATGACGTCATTACAATATCCGATTGGCTTATATGAACCGGTAGAAACAAAAACGAAAGCACAACTTGAAGCATGGATGGATCAGCTGGCTGCAATCCCCGAAGAGTATGAAGCGGTGACCGCACCGCTGACAGATGCTCAGCTTGATACACCTTATCGGCCGGGAGGATGGACTGTTCGTCAGCTCATTCACCACGTAGCAGACAGTCATCTAAATGCATACTTACGATTCAAGCTTGCTCTCACAGAAGATACACCGGACATACGTCCATATGATCAGGAGGGATTTGCCTCACTTCCTGACAGCAAGGCGCCCATCAGTTTATCCCTGCCTTTGATCAGCAGTCTGCATCGCAGGTGGGTCACTTTACTGCGGGGAATGTCAGAGGATGACTTCAACGCTTTTTATTATCACCCTGCCGATCAACAAACGGTGTCCTTATATGATGCAGCAGGAATGTACGTCTGGCATTCAAAGCATCACCTTGCCCATATCACGGAATTAATCAAAAGAAATCATTGGAATTAAAGGAGTAAATGCATGTCTGGAAGAAGAATTGTCGGCGCCATGTTTATTTGTATGGCGGCATTGTTTTATATAGCGAAATATGTTCTTTTTGAGATTCATTTTTTTAGAACGAGCTTTGATGATGAGGTAAGTAAATTTCAGCTTCTTGAAGAAGTGCCCCCTGGCGGTACGTGGATTAGCATCTTTTTTCTCATCATTGGCTTAGCCTATCTTTTATGGGATGACAGGGAAGTGATTCGTAAAAATCTTCTCAACCCATATCGGCAAGTAGAAGAAACAAAAAAGACGGACTCCAAGTGACCGTCTTTTTTCCTTTTAGCCGCGTTCAGGACGCAGTGCTTTTTCTAAGATAGCAAGGCCTTCATTGACTTTTTCTTTTTCCTCGTCATTGAGCCGCTGCAGGGAATTTTTGATTTTTTCGTGTCCTTTTTGATAAATACTTCTGAATATATTTTTTGCTTCCTCTGTCAGTTCTACGACAATGATTCTCCGGTCACGCTCAGAGTGCTTTCGCACGACAAAGTTAGACTGTTCTAACCGGTCAAGCAGACCTGTCATATTGGACAAAGAAGCGCCCATTTTTTCAGCGATTTCGGATACTTTGAGAGAGCCATGGTTATTGAGCAGCATGAGCACCTTCATTTGAGGCATACTCATATCAAGCTTCATCCATTCAGAAACATCTCCAAGACCTGCAGCTGTGAGCACTTTCATATAAAGAACCCATGTCTTTTTTTCTTCTGGAGATAAAATCTCTTCTTTTAATACGGTGGTGTCATGAATATTATATTCCACGCTTGTTCACTTCCTTTAAGCGGCTCTTTTTCTTTATATTACTGATTTTTACTTCTAATTGAAAGGTTCGTCAAGCTTTTGAATGTTAAACTGCATGAATCAAGTGGTATTTGTTGTATAATAATGTTCAGTTGAAATAATGAAGCAACCTAGAAAGTTGGGAAAAACATGTGGAACAAAAAAACGGGTATGACGATCTTAAAAATGCTTTTTCCGATCGTCATTATCCTTGTCTTGATTTTTGTCGCGAAGCAGGAGCTGAGCGGACTTTCCATTAAAAAGACGTTTTATATTATTGACAGCTTGAACCGAATGGACTTGTTTATTCTTGTCTTTCTTGGACTTGTCGCGGTTTTATCGATGTCCTTATATGATTTTATTTTACGAAAAAGCCTTGATATGCCCATCAGCGGCTGGAAAACGATACGCATTTCCTGGATTGCGAACTCCTTTAACAGTGTTCTTGGATTTGGCGGTCTATCAGGAGCAGGGCTTAGAACGCTTCTCTATAAGGAGTACATAACAGATACGAAAAAATTGCTGAAAGGCATTGCCCTTTTGACTTCCTCTGTCCTTTTGGGCTTATCTATTTTCAGTGATTTGATCTTGGTCAGGGTGCTTCCAGTTGAAAGTATTATCAGCCAGGAGCCGTGGCTTTGGGCATTTGTCATTATCTTTGCCTGTATTGTACCGATTTATATCGTCATGGCCTCCATTCGAAAAAGCTCGATCGAGAGCGGTGAAAATGGACTGAAGCATCCAATTTACGCTTATATCGGGGCATCGTTTTTAGAATGGCTGGCAGCTGGACTTGTCATGTACATGGCTGTCGTCTCTATGGGGATGAATGTCGATGTCCGAATAGTCTTAGGTGTATTTGCGATTGCGTCAATCGGCGGTTTAATCAGTATGGTTCCGGGCGGATTTGGTTCGTTTGACCTTATCTTTTTACTGAGCATGCAATACATTGGTTTTGATAAAGAGATGGTGCTGACGGCGCTCGTCTTGTACCGCTTCGTGTACTCGATTTTCCCGTTTATCTTAGGGCTTTGTCTAGCTGCTTACGATTTAACGGGAACGACGCTTAGACGTCTTGAAGGCAATCCGAAAATGGCACCTGCCATTGAAACGACGAACGTTTTAATTGTTTTGCACCGTGCTTTATTAATCCGTTTATTGTACGGATCTTTATCGATTTTAACCTTTGGAAGCGGCTTGCTTATCATGGCATCTGTTGTGCTTCCAGTCGATCGATTAGGTGTGATTACCAGCATTCCACGCTTTCTGTTATCAGGATTTAATGGTCTTTCTTTAATGTTCGGAATCATTCTGATGATTTTGTCCATTGAAGTGTATAAAAGAACGAAAAGATCATACGTGCTGACAATGATCTCTTTAGCAGGCGGTTTTGTGTTTACTTTGTTAAAGGGGTTTAACCTCAGTTTGATTTTTATTTTGCCAGTCATCATGGCTGTGTTTTTCTCTCTTCGAAATCAATTTGTAAAGCAGCAGGCACCTTATTCCTTGTATCAGTTTGTGGCGGCTGCCGCTGGTTATTTATTCGTGCTCTTTAACTATAATGTTATTGGCAACTTTATTTGGACAAAAATTGGGCATTTCTTGAGTAAGGATTACTTGGTGCATAATGAACGGCATATCACGATGACAAGCATGATCGCTCTCATCGGTGTCCCGCTTTTCTTCTTCATTAGTAAACTGATCTTTAATAAGAAAGCATTTCCGATTGGAGAAAAAGCAGATGAGGAAAAACTAAAAACGTTTTTAGAAGAAAAGGGCGGAAATGCCCTCAGTCATCTTGGCTTTTTAGGCGACAAAAAACTATTTTTCTCAAGTGATGGAGAAGCAATGCTTCAGTTTGGGCGAATTGGCCGCTGCGTCATTGTGCTCGGAGATCCATCTGGACGTGAGGCGTCTTATCCGCTTGTACTTGAAGAGTTTTTACAGGAGACAGAAAAAGCCGGCTACCGCGTCGCTTTTTATCAAGTAGAACGAGAAGGGATGGCTCTTTATCATGACTTAGGCTTTCACTTCTTTAAGCTTGGGGAAGAAGCCATGGTCGATTTAGAAACGTTTACTCTGTCAGGTAAGAAAAAATCAAATTTACGAGCTGTGGCGAATAAATTTGAACGAGAAGGCTACACCTTTGAAATGCTGGAACCTCCCTTTTCAAATGAGTTGATCTCAACCTTAAAGCAGATTTCTGACAGCTGGCTCGGAAAGAAAAAAGAAAAAGGATTTTCGCTCGGTTATTTTCAAGAAGACTATCTTCAAAAAGCACCGATTGCGATTCTAAAGGATGAGCAAGGGCAGATCATTTCCTTTGTATCATTGATGCCGATGTATCAAGAAGGGGAGATTTCCATCGATTTAATGCGTCATATGCATGATGCACCGAATGGGATGATGGATGCGCTGTTTATCCACCTATTTCAATGGGCGAAAGAAAGAGGCTACAAATCGTTTAACATGGGAATGGCACCTTTATCGAATGTGGGGACGTTCCATCAGTCCTTTCTTACGGAG
Organism: Bacillus sp. FSL M7-0003; assembly: GCF_038628485.1. NCBI lineage: Bacteria > Bacillati > Bacillota > Bacilli > Caryophanales > Bacillaceae > Bacillus > Bacillus sp. FSL M7-0003. The sequence continues at coordinate 838,864 of NZ_CP152024.1, forward strand.
CGTTTGGCGAGTGTTATTTTCAACAATGTCAGATACATGTACAGCTTCAGCGGTTTACGGTCATTTAAACAGAAATATAAGCCTGAATGGCGCGGGAAATATTTAGCGTATAAAAAGAATACGTCACTGCCTGTCACAATGGTACTTGTCACCAAGCTGATCGGGATGGACCCAAATCGAAAGCGCCGTCCATAAACCAAAAGACCTTTACCTTTCACTAGGTGAAGGTTTTTTTAGACAAAAGAATAGCAAAAGTGGTAAAGTTGAAGGGTAAGGGGGATGTTCATATGACATTAAATGAATGGTTTACAAAGGGATTAGCTGAACGTACATATGTACACAACATGGAGAAAAACCGGGAAAATCTGCTCACGGTGTACAACCAGTATGCAATTCATCAAAAAGAAAAAGAGCTGCTCCAAAAGCTGCAAAAGAAAAAGCTCAGAGCACTTGTCATCACAGCGGATTGGTGCGGAGATGCGATGGTCAATGTTCCAATTTTCATGCGTATTGCAAATGAAGCACTCATTGATGCGCGCTATTTCATTCGAGATGAGCATCTAGACCTGATGGATCAGTATTTAACGAACGGGACCGCAAGATCGATTCCGATTATCGTCATCATTGATCAGGAGGGGAATGAAGTGGGCAAATGGGGACCTCGCTCAGCAGAGGCGCAGCGCTTTGTCGACGAGAAAAAACCGGACAAAGATGCACCTGATTATGAAGAAGCTTTTCAAGTATTTGCGAAAGAAGCCGCACATCACTATACGACAGACCGCTACTTATGGAAAGATATTGAGAAAGAAATAGTAGAAGTTTTGGCAAAAATATAAACCAAAAGACTACTTCGCCGCAATGGGAAGTAGTCTTTTTTTATCTTGTTTTTGCGTTTTACCTACAAAACCACCGCATAAAGATGTAGAAAACCGCAGAATTCTATCAAATACCGCAGAAAACCGCAAAGCACCACGATTTTCCCAACCACTTTTAGTTGAAAAACCTCATATTATGCTATGAAATCAATGATTTTGCCCTTATCCAAAGGCTCATATAACGCACAACGGTTGGCTTTTTCCCAATACAAGAGGCCCAGCAACTATAGTAATCTAGTTGTAATCTCCTTTGAACGAACTAAAAAAATGATGGAAAAGGACAGGCGATCAATTTATGAAAAAAATTATTTATCTCGATCAAGAAAAAAAGAAGCTCGCTGAATCGAAAAAAAGAGAACAGCGTTCCATTAAATCACTGAGGCTGCTTGTGTTTTATGACGGACAAAGCCCTGCATGTGCAAAAACGATTGATGTGTTAAGATCACTCGATTGGAAAAATCGGATTCACTTTGAATCCTTTAGACACTCGCAGCTGCTCAGGCTGAATAAAATCAGTGAAGAGAAGGCGGAAAAACGAATTGTGTCTATTTCCCTAGCCAAAAATCAAAAGAATTCAGGGATTTATACTTGGCTGCGTATGGCCTGCCATATCCCTGCTTTATGGGGAACGGTCCCATTCATCGTGCTCAGCATCTGGCTTGGCTTTGGACAGCATGCGTACGATTTCTTTGCAAAAAGACGGTATATTCATTCTGTCAAACGGGTGAACCATCATGACACAGATCAACAAGAGACCATTTAATAAATAGAAAAAGCATGACCTTCGATCGGCAGAAGGTCATGCTTTTTTGTAATAGGGAAGATATACTGTTAAATGATCGAGCAATTTCTTTGTATAGGACTTATAGGCCTGCTCATCAAGCTCAGCACCTGCATAGGTAAGTAAGGTCCTAAGAGCAAACAAATATTCACTGTGCAGCTCATTGTGTTCAAAGTAAGGAAGGGCTGCTTCGACCAAATAGGTTTTCAAATCAAGTGGGTTTTCCTCAATCATCAATTTATAGATTTTGATCATATATAAACAGTTTGGCTGAATACGAGGCTGTTTTAACAGCTCGTGTATGTAGGGAAGTGCTTTTTTGCGGTCATATTCAGCGTATAGTGTCGCAATTTCATATAGCGTTTCACAGTAACGGTCTTCTATCTGTTCTTGATTAAAGTAATTGAGTGAATCTAGTAAATAAGGCACAGCTGAAGAGAAATCACCTTCACGTTTTAAGAGCACCCCGTAATAAAAATAAGCGGACATTTTAATATAGGCATCAGGATGAAGGGACGTGTGCAAAATCACTTCCTTTATATATTTCTTCGCAGTTTGATAGGCTTTTAGTTCAAGTGAGATCACGCCGTGAATGAGTGTACAGTGAATAATCCGCTTGAAATTGTTCTTTTGTCTATATAAATCCATTGCTTGATGTGTCGCTTCAAGCGCATCACCCAGCTGTCCCATGTTTCCAAGTGCTTTTGCATAGTGATAATACAAATCACTTTGTTCGACTGAAGCGTAGGAAAAGCAGCTTTCAAGCTTTTTGAGCCCATCTTCAAGCTGACCAATTTTAATTTGATGAATGCCGTCAAGATATTCAAAAATTTCTTTTTCCGTTTCAATAAAGGTTTTTTCGAATTTTTTGAGCACGCGGTGTGTTTTTAAGGCAAGCGGCTGTTTATCCGTTAATAAATAAAATTGAAATAAGGACAAATGATACTGAATACCTAAATCGAGCGAAAAGAACTGCTCCTCGTGCTGAATGATCATTTCTGCATTTTGTTCAGCCTGATCGAGAGCATAGAAATACATATTCATTTGAAACTCATCCAAAAGTGACAGCAGATGACGCGCCTTTTGTGACAGCTTTTCTTGGCTGATGCCAAGCCGTTCAAGCAGCAAATTGATCGTATCTTGATTGGCCTCCTTTGAGCCATTTTCAATTTTACTTAAATGAGAGACAGAACAAATTCCTTCTGCCAATTCAGATTGGGTCATATTTTGTTTATAACGGTAGAGTTTAATGATTTGTCCAATATTGATTTTCATTCCATCCAGAAGCCTCCCTTCCAATCATGGTTGAAAGCCTTTTGACAAAAAAACCAGATCAGACAAAATGGGAATACTTGAAAATCATTTCATCATCTTGGCTTTTTTCTCAAAATTTGTTTAAAACGTAATATGATTGTAACATTACTTGAAAAAGTCAAACAACTATTTAGACGGGGAGGAGGGATACTTGATTTGCAACTGCACGAGATGACGTTTATAATGTGAATGAGAATCAATTTCAATTAAGTTGATTGAAAGGATGACATATATGCCAGAAACGAAACAACAAACAGAAGCGTTAACAGTTCGAGACGCTGTCAGATATAGACGATCGATTCGAAAATTCAAAGACATACCGGTGACGATTGAGCAGCTTCAGCCGCTATTAGAGGATGCAGTTTATGCACCGAACCATAAAATCACGGAGCCGTGGCGCTTTTTATATGCGGTGACGGATGAAGCGAAAGCGACTTTTGTAGAGCGCTTTATTGCTTTCTTTCAGCGCAACAACCCAGATGCAAAAGAAGAAAAAATCAATCATTACAGAGATTACTTCTCCAAGGTCCCAGCGCTTTTACTTGTCGTACTAAAAGAAGACGAGAACCCTGTGGTGAGAAATGATGATTTTGCCGCCGTCAGCGCGCTTATTCAAAATCTTCAGCTGCTTGCGTGGGATCAAGGGATCGGTATGGTATGGAAGAGCGGACGCATTTTATACGATAAAGGCTTTCAACAAGACATGGGATTAAAGGAAAACGAACGGTTTGCTGCGATCCTTCATATAGGTTATCCAGAAGAGGTACCTGAGGAAAAATCACGCCAGAAAGCATCAAGTCTTCTTACTGAAATCAAATAAAAGAAAAGCAGACCGCTGAATAAGGTCTGCTTTTTTACTTATTGTTTTTTGGCGCGCTGATCGGCCGCTTTCATACGTGCCATTGCTTTTACGTCATTCGGATCTGCAAGTTCTTTGGAAAATTCAACATATTCGCCATCCGTCTCTTGTGCCGCGAGCTCGTGGTTGGATTTTTTGTGTTGGTCTTTTTTCAAAGCCTTTCCCTCCTTTACAAGATCACTTTAGTTATGTGCTTGTTGGAGGGGAATATCCGTCTTATTTGTTTCTTTTTTCTGCTGCTCTTTCCGCTTTTTTGAATTCCTGCTGATACAGGACTTCCTGGGTTTTCTTCAACTTCGAAGTTGGCTGGTGTTCTTTTTTCTTCATCAAAATCGCCCCCTCATATCATTTCTAATAGGATGGGTGTTTTTGACAACATTTATTCCTTAGAATGCAAAATCGCTTCTTTTAGTTCAGGATGCAAAAAGTCATAAGAAGAAAGCAGTGCCTTTTTCGGAAGAGCACGCTGGCCTTCTAAAACAAGTAATGACATTTCGCCAAGTACCGTTTTCATCGCAAAAGATGGGACCTTCAGCCAATGAGGACGGTGAAGGACAGAGGCGATGGTTTGTCCGAGCTGCTTCATTTGAACAGGATTCGGAGACGTGACATTAAGTGGTCCTGAAATGTCGTCGTTTTGAATGGCATATTGAATGAGGTGTGCAACATCCTCGACATGTACCCATGAAACCCATTGTGTGCCAGAGCCCATGGTTCCGCCGGCAAACAGCTTATATGGCAGTGCCATCAGTGGCAATGTCCCTTTTTCGCCTAACACGACGCCAAAGCGGGTGTAGACTGTACGAATGCCGAGTGCTTCAATTTTTTGCGCCTCAGCTTCCCAAAGTTTTGATGTATGACTTAAGAAATCAGTATCTGCAGGGGGTGACTCCTCCGTAAAATCTCCTGTTTGAGAAGTGCCATAAATCCCGACAGCACTTGCTTGAATCAGCACAGATGGCTTTGATTCCTGCGCTTCTATAATGCGTCTTACCTCTTGTGTTGATTTGAGACGGCTGGAGAGGATGCCTTCTTTTGCCTTGTCTGTCCAGCGTGTAAAAATGGATTTTCCAGCAAGGTTAATCCATACATCGATGGCAGGCAATTCATGCTCAGGCGCAGCACCTTCAGTCAGCCACTGCACATAATGTAAATGATTTTGTTCGGATTCCTTTGGATTTCTTGTTAAAATATATAGATGATGTCCCTCAGCAGCGAGCACTTTTGTGACATGCTGGCCGATAAAACCGGTTCCTCCGGTAATGGCGATATTCAATTGACATCTCTCCTCTCATATACATACCTATATCTTTCACGATTTTGAATCAGAAGAAACATCCTGACTGTTTTGGAAAAGGAGTGATCACAGGATGCCCTATATTACAAAAATTTCTGCTCAGAAAAACAATACCGAGCGGGTCAACATCTTTCTTGATGAAAAGTACGCCTTTAGCGTTGATTTAGATGTGCTCGTCCAGCACGATTTGAAAAAAGGAAAAGAGCTGGACGAAGCAGATATCATTGAGATTCAATTCGGTGATTCAGTGAAAAAAGGATTTCAGCAGGCCGTTGATTATTTATCCTACCGCATGAGATCAGTGAAAGAAGTCACCGATTATTTAACGAAAAAAGAAATCCCTGCACCTGCTATTAGTGAAATTATACACAAATTGAAGCATTATAAGTATGTAAATGATCTTGAATTTGCAGAAGCCTATGTCAGCACCCACCGGAAAACGAACAGCAAAGGACCGTCCGTCCTAAAAAAAGAATTGAAGCTCAAGGGGATAGACGATGACACGATTGAACAGGCGCTATCGCAATACCCTGATGACTTACAGCTGGAGGAAGCTGTAAAGCAGGTTCTCAAGCTTGTCAAAAAAGAAAAAAATCGTTCTGCAAAAGAGATCGAGCAGCGCATCAAGCTGCAGCTGCAGCGAAAGGGATTTTCGTTTGAGATCATTGATAAAGCCCTTCAAGAAGCCTATGATGGACAAGAAGACGAAAAGGAAGAAGAAGCCCTCCTTTATATGCTGGAGAAGGCAAAACGCAAGGTAGGATATGACGGATCATTTGAAAAGAAGATGAAAGTAAAGCAATTTTTATTCAGAAAAGGCTTTGATCTTGATACAATTGATCACGTTTTAGACAAAGGGGAATGACAGATGGAAAAACGCTATAGTGAGATGACAGAATACGAATTGAAGCAGGAGATTGCCGCCCTTTCTGAAAAAGCACGAAAGGCTGAGCAGCTTGGCATTGTGAATGAATACGCAGTTTTAGAACGGAAAATCGATATGGCGAAAGCCTATTTATTAGATCCAGCCTCGATTCAAACGAAAACAACTTATCAAATTAAAGACACAGAAGAAGAGTTTTATGTGGAATATCTAAATGGCGTTTTTGCATGGGGATACAGAGTATCGGCTCCAAATAAGGAAGATGCCCTGCCGATTTCAATGCTGACGCAAAAGGACTGATCCTAAAAGATCAGTCCTTTTCTTTACTTCGAACGCTGTTTACGGACGTTGTTCTGAAGTACGATGTCGTGCTGCGTTTGCTGCGTTTCTCCGTTGACCTGAGAGGCAGAATGCTTTGCATTTGCCCATGGTTGAGGGTAAGCGGTTGTCCTTAATTGAACAAAGTCTGCCATATACGATTTCCCATTTGAACTCATATCTCAAGCACTCCCTTTGGAAAAATTAGCGTTTCCCTGATGCCCTCATACGTTCCTGTGGACGTGTATTCGTTTCACCATTCGGCCGTTTAGACGCATAAGCATCTGTAGCGCCTGGTTCGCCTTCAAACTTGTGATTTACCTGATTTGGAAAGCCTTTTGCTTTATTACGCATATCGATTCCCTCCAAACAATACAAATCATTTGCGTCTTTTGAAGACGTAAGGGTAGTATATGAAAAAAGAAGTTTTTTTAAAAAGGCACTTTCTGCTAAATGAAGGAGGAATACACATGGAACAATACTTTGAGCGACTAACAGAACAACTTATGGAAAAAAACAATATGCTGACATATGACGAAGCACGTACATGGGTAGAGCTGCTTTGGAGTGATTTTGAAACGACTTATGCAAAGGCTGGCCGCAAGTATAAAGGACAGGAAACAACAGAACGAATTGTCCAAGAGTGGATCGAGAGCTACGGCGCGCAGTTGCATTTATTTCAAAATAAACAATCAAAGGCAAATGAGCATCTGCAACAAAACAATCGAGGGCTGCTTCACTAAAAGGTTGCCCTTTTACTTCCATTCATCTTTTTCAATAATAAGGAAAATATACAAATGAACAAATAACTTTATGAAACAATACCCAGTCTGTGATCGAAATTACAGGCTTTTTACAATGATTAAACTTAAAATTACATTAAATTCATCCTGCCGAAAATTACTGGAAATAAAACTCTGATATAATGAAACGATTGAAGAGACATGTAATTTATGGATAATAAAAAAGGGTTTCGTTTTCTGACAAAAAAGGAATAATGAACATATCAGACTATGTGAAAAAAGTGAAGAGAAGGTGCGATATGGAACGGGAACTGCTCTCTGTTATAATTCCTTCTTACAATGAAGGTGAAAACATCAGACGAATCTTTGAGGCACTCGAGGAAGAGTTTCGCGATTTTCATTATGACTTTGAAATCATCTTTGTAAATGATGGAAGCAAAGACAACACGCTTCAATACATGAGAGAGCTCTCTCGCAAAAGTGCAAAAGTTAAATATATATCCTTTTCCCGTAACTTTGGAAAGGAAGCCGCTATTTTGGCAGGTCTTGAACATGCAAAAGGAGCAGCTGCGATTATTATGGACGCCGATCTGCAGCACCCGACGTATTTAATTCAGGACTTTGTCAGAGGGTATGAAGAAGGCTATCATCAAGTCATTGCCAAACGGAATCGTAAAGGTGACAGCAAGCTGCGCTCTTACCTCTCATCCATGTACTATAAGGTGATGAACAAGGTAGTAGAAGTGGACTTGCGTGATGGCGTCGGGGATTTCCGTTTAATTTCACGCCAAGCCATCGATGCACTGCTTCAGCTGAAAGAGGGAAATCGTTTTTCGAAAGGGCTTTTTTGCTGGATTGGGTTTGAAGAAAAGGTCATCTATTATGAAAATGTAGAAAGACAGCATGGTGATACAAAATGGTCACTGAAGAAATTATTTAACTATGGCATTGATGGCGTCATTTCCTTTAACAACCGCCCGCTGCGCATTTGTTTTTATACTGGCATACTGATCTTATTTCTCTCATTGATTTACATCGTGGCCACCTTTATTCAAATCGTCAGAACGGGCATAATGGTGCCGGGTTATTTTACTTTAATATCAGCTGTGCTGTTCCTCGGAGGTGTCCAGCTTTTGAGTCTAGGCGTGATTGGAGAATATATTGGCCGTATTTATTATGAAACGAAAAAGAGGCCGCATTATTTAATCCAGGAATCAAATGTGATGGAACAAGAGACAAGCTCAAAGGAACAAGACCGAGTGTTAACGCAGTTATTTAAATAACGTGGAGTCAAATAACCGGCAAGCACGAATCGCTTGCTGGGTTGTTTTGTTTCAAAGAACAGTGGATCTTTTGTGGAAAGGATTTAGATGATGAAACGTAGATGGATAATCATAGGAATGTGCCTCATTCTCGCTTTATTAGGACACTCCTTTTTCTTATATGAATATACGCAAGGCCGGTATATGACAGGAGATGGAGACGGGATCTCACAAATGCTCCCATTTAAAAAGCTGCTTTACGATGAATACGTCAAAGGGAACTTCTTTTATTCCTATCAATTCGGTCTAGGCGGCGGTACATATACGCAATTAGGTTATTATTTCACAACGTCAACTGTCTTTATGGTCACAGTCGCTGTCGTCTGGCTGATGAATGCGCTTCATGTTATCCAGTCAACGGACATTCAATTCTGGGCAAATGCCGTCATTTGGCTGAGTGTGATTAAGCTGACGCTTATTCTTTTCATCGCTTACCGTGTGCTTCTTTCAATGGTTCAGCATAGGCTGAGTGCATTAACAGGAGCCGCAATTTACGGACTGTCTATTGTGTATTTTCGACATGAAACATTTTGGGAGTTTTTCACCGACAGTATGATGTGGCTCCCGCTGCTTGTACTTGGGGTTGAACGGATTTTCAAAACAGGTAAGCCGGCTTGGTTTATTGCGGCGTGCAGCCTGATGCTCATCAACAATTTTTACTTTGCTTATATTCATTTTATCTTTTTAGCGATCTATCTTGTCTTCAGATATATCATCAAGCTTCGAAGTGAGGAGAACGGGTGGAAGGTGTTCTGGACGCTGGCGGTCTCTACGCTGTTATCCTTTGGTATCAGTGCTGCCTTTTTTGTCCCGTCTGTCTATGGATTTCTTCATAATATAAGACCGCCATATGATCAATCTATACCTTGGTTTGATCTGCATGATCATCTGCTGTTTACAAGCAGGGTGTATTTATTACCTGTGATTTTTCTCATTTGTATGTTCCTCGTTCCGCTTTACCGGAACAGGTGGTTTTTCATGTTTACATCGATCAGCGTTCTGCTCATTGTTTTTCACTACAGTCCAAAGATGGCGAGCGTGTTTAATGGTTTTTCAGCACCGCAGTACAGGTTTGAATACATTCTTGCCTTTACAGTTGGAGCGGTCGTAGCCATCACCATCAAGCATTTCTCGCAAATTGAGTGGAAGTGGAAAAAGCGTGCGGTCTTAGGTGCTTGGATCGTGTTTCTTCTCGCAGTCATCTTATCAGAACGAGCAAAGGGAAATATGGATGTTGTTGTATTTACAGGCATAGGACTGCTTGTGATCAGCTTGTTTTTCCTTGTGATTCATGCGGAAAAACGCCAGCACCTTCGTCTCTTTTCAGCTGTGCTCATCGTTGTCAGCTTACTGACAGCAGGCGTGTACCAGCAGGGCTACTTATCTGAAAGAAGCAATATTAAGAGCGTGTCAGATACGTATCTGAATAGTGAGGCGTATGCTGGACATGAGCAAATGAAGCTCATTCAGCAGATTCAAAGCCGCTCTTCAAAAGATCCGCTTGCCCGGATTGACTGGATGAATGGCGTGCGCAACAACACCCCGTTATTTGAAGGCTTTCAAGGCATGAGTGCGTATTCAAGTATATTGAATCAGCATTTGCTCAATTTCTACTGGAATGACCTGCAAATCGATATGGGACGAGAAAGTGTCAGCCGTTATGCAACAATGGGGGACAGAGCGAATTTATACAGCCTGACCTACGGAAAGTATTATATGAGAGACAATACGATGCCTGACTCACCGCCAGCTTATTTTAAGCCAATATTGGAAAGCGAGCATTATAAAGTGTATGAAAATACACGGCCGCTGCCATTTGCAAGAACAACAAGCGCCGTTTATTCAGAAGAATCCTTAAAGAATGCCTCAGCACTTGATAGAGAGCATGCGATGCTGCAAGGTGTGATTTTAGACAAAAAAGGAAACGCTGAAATTGAGCACGCGCCAGATCGAGTCAAGGATACAAAGATTCATACGGAACAAGCCGTATACGAACACGGCGTGCTTGATGTATACGGAGAAACAGGCGGTCTGAATATCACGCTGCCAGATGATATGGCCCGCGCTGGAGATGTGTATGTGAGCTTTTATGTGAAGCGGACAGACCGGAACGAAGGATTTCAGTTATCCGTTGACAACTACGTCACCTCACGAAAAAGCAATACATCCATCTACAAAACAGGCGTCAATGAAGTGACGATTCGAGTCCCTGCGGAAAAAATTCTTTCCATTCGAGTACCAAAAGGGACGTATGAACTCGATCAACTGAAGCTGTATCAAGAGCCTTACCGCATCCTAGAAAAGGCATATGAAAAAGAAAAACAGGATGATGGCAGCCAGCAAGTAAAGCTCGAAAACAACCGCTTTACGATTTCATATGATAACAAACGCGGCGATGATTATATGGTTCTGCCAGTACCATATGAAAAAGGCTGGGAGCTCACAGTAAACGGACAGCAGACCGATATTGAACAAGCCAATTACGCCTTTATCGGTTTTCCAATAGAAAAAGGTAAAAACGAGATTGTGCTAACCTACTATCCGCCTTATATCAGAATTCTCGCGTTGATTTCACTCGTCAGTTTGATCGTTGCGATCCTATATGCACGGAGAAAACACAAGAAACACCACTTTTCATCATAAGTGGTGTTTTTTATCTTCCAAGGGCTGATCGAACACGATATCCATCATATGAAGCAAATCACTAAGCTTCTTTCTCAAACGAAAAAGTCGCATAATCAAACAAAAAATGAAACAACCAAAGACTGAGGGCAAAGAGAATTTCCTCAGAAGTAGACAGTAAAATGCCGCCTACCAATTCATCAGATAAATAGACAGCCCCCCAAATAAACAAGAGATGAATGGAAATGGCATAGAAAACGATGGAGCGTTTTTTGGAACGGCACTTTCTCACAACCCTCATGAGCACATGTTCCACATGCTCAAAGGATATCCCAAGTACCACATAGATGCCCATAAATAAAAGCATCGATAAAATCGATTGATAAAAAGCACCCGTTAAATGAAAGAACAGTACACAAAACAACAAAAATATGTAACAGACAGCCGACGCCGCCATGAGCCATTTCAGCCCTTGCCATAAAGCGTGAACAGATTGCTGCATAGGTGAACAAACACTCCTTTACATGAAGATACCTGCAAAAAGGACAGCCTTTTTGCAGGAAGTTATATGTTAATCCTCTTTTTTAGGCGCAGCGATCACAGGATGTTTTTCAGTATCAAGCAGTTTTAAGAAGTCTTCACCTTGATCTAAATGATCAAGAACAAGCTGTTTCGGTGTGACCGCAAGCCACTGATTGAGTGAAATGTCTGCATAATGATCGCTCTTAAAGATTTCTAAGAAATAAAGTGGTTCGTCGCCTGTATTTTCTACATAATGCCCCATCGCAAATGGGACATATCCAACGTCTCCGGCCTGATAGTTGAAGGTTCTCGCATGTCCATCAGAAGCAAATACCGTCATTCGTGCTTTTCCAGAAATGAAATATTGCCATTCATCCGTATTTGGATGCCAGTGCAGCTCACGAATGGCACCTGGATCAACTTTCACAAGAGCGGATGCAATCGTTTTAGATGCTTTGAAATTGGTAGAGTCCGCAATCCACACTTGTCCGCCGCTTGATGTAATCGGCTCCTGTTTTAACAGCTCATATTTAAAGGAATTCGGGACTTCTCCTTGCTCTGTTTTCACCTTGTCACATTCAAGGGAACCAGGAATTCCTTTTTGGAAAATATACTTTTCTTTCTCTGGCAGCTTGTCAAACTGCTCTTTTGTCATACCGAAGTTCTTGAGCACGACTTCCTCTGGCGTGTGGGCAAGCCAATCGGTTACTTGGAACGTACTATTTTCTGAGAATGCCCCATCATCAAACACAAGCAAGAATTCAGCTCCCGGTTCAAGTGCTTGGATAGAGTGCGGCAGGCCAGAAGGGAAGTACCACAAATCACCCTCAGTCACATCCTCTGTAAAATTGCGCCCCTCTGCATCAACCGATGTAATCCGGGCTTCCCCATAAATCATGTACGCCCATTCCGCTTCCTTATGCCAGTGAAGCTCACGAATCGCACCAGGCTTTAACCGCATATTAACAGATGCAAGACTTTTAGAGATCGGCAGTTCACGGACTGTTACCTCACGGGCGTAGCCGCCTTTTTCTAAACGATTGTGTGTATCAGAAAAAGAATATTTCAGGTTGGAGACCGTTCCATGATCGGTTTCTGGCGGCGTGAGCATATCTGGATTTTGTCTGTCCCGCTCGAGATTACGTGGAATTTTGACCGTTGCTCCTTTTTCTCCTCGAATCGGCTGTGGTATTCCATTTTGCTTTTCACTCATGATAAAATCCCCTTTCAACATCGTATTGTGTGAGGTGACAAAAGGCCTTTCATTTCGCCCTCGTTTTCATAAGGTGAAACGAATCAGGCAGATGTCAATCTGATTCATCATTTTTTTGAGCAGCGACTAATCGTTGGATGAGCTTGCTTAATTCATCAAACTTTCGTTCAAAGCGTGTCAGCAAGTAAACCGTCAAAATGGCAGGGAAGCCAGCCTGACCGAGCTGCTTCAGCCATTCCTCTGAAAAAAAGGGCTCCATTTGTCTCACCTCCCAGCGGATGCTCGTCTTCTATATAAGTGGTATGAAAGAAGAAAAAGGAAAGCAGAGGGGGAGAAAATGAATCATTAGACCCGTTTCACGAAGTTTACTTTTTTTAACTTTTGTCCACTTAATGCTAGTAGAGGGAACAAAGGGGAGGATGCACATGGATTATCGGCTGTTATTGAAAGCAAAATGGAAGGAAATCATTGATCACCCGCTCATTCAGCAGTTTTTAAGCAACCCGAAAAACGAGCAGCTGCTCCGGCAAGTCATGGAAGAGCCAAACGAGGAAAATGCCAAAAAACTAGATTCCGAGTTCAAACAGTTCTATCAGAAAATCCGCATCATCAAGTATATCTCCACAATGATACGCATCTTTTCAGTCGACTTTGACAAACGAGTAAAAAAGAAACAGCAGCGTTTTCCGCTCATACTTGATCATCCTGATACACAAGAAGTGAAAGACCATGTTCAAACAGATACGTATGAAGCTGTGCTCTTCAACCAGCAAGACCTAGGGGAGCATCTGCAAGACCAAACATTGTACAAGGCCTACCAGCAGCTCACAGACAAACAAAAAATGGTCCTAACCCAAATCTATGTCGAAGGCCAAACGATGAAAGAAATAGCCGATCAGTTCGGCGAAACAAGACAAAACATCTCAAACATTCACAAAAAAGCACTCAACAAACTAAAAGAAGAAACAGGGGGAGATGTCCGTGCACGAAGACAAAATGACCAATGGAGAAATGGAAGAACTCATTGAAACCTTCACACCCATGATCAAAAAGAAACTACAAAACACGGCATATCAAGAAAGAGAAGACCTCGAACAAGAACTCTATATCAAACTCATCGAAAAAATAGACCGGCTGATTTACCAAGAAGGACCTGGATTTTGGGAGTTTATTGTGGAATATATGACGAAGTTGTAAGAGGAACTGATGGTGCGAATGTGAGGTGAACATAAAATCCCCGGTGCATTCGCACCTTTTTATTCGACAAAATTGAGAAAAAATGTATATTTTTAAAGGGGAAAACAAAATTCTTTATTGAAAGTTGTGGATTTTGCCTATCATTTCCCAAAAAATGTTACAATTAGGCAGAAATCGCAGTCGCACTCTATATGAGTGCGTGGATTGAAATGATCTTGAAGTCTTCTTTTGTCATTCCTTTTATTGTCGCACTCTACATGAGTGCGTGGATTGAAATTTTGAGAGGGTCTTGTATAGCTTTAGATCAATCGTCGCACTCTATATGAGTGCGTGGATTGAAATTATTTTCGCAAAGTGTGAATGAAGATGGTACTAGGTCGCACTCTATATGAGTGCGTGGATTGAAATTGCAATTGCTATTAATCTTTCCAGGTCCCAACGATGTCGCACTCTATATGAGTGCGTGGATTGAAATCTCAGCCTCACGCTTAGCCTTTTCGTCAGCCTCGTCGCACTCTATATGAGGCGTGGATTGAAATAATGATTGTGTGACCGTGCTCAGTGCTTCTATGTGTCGCACTTTACAGGAGTGTATGGATTGAGGTAGCTTGAAAAAAATGTTGACAGTTGGGCTTGATTTAGGTGTGAAAAACATGACTCTGGCTCAGTAGTCATGTTTTTAAATGAATTCAAAGCTGTTGATGAAACAGTGAAATAAGTATGTTTTCAAGAGCAATAGTTTTTATTTAAATAGGATTAAGAAAAATTCGGTGCGAATGTGAGGTGAACATAAAATCCCCGGGACAATCGCACCTTTTTATTCGACAAAAATGAGAAAAAATGTATATTTTATAAAGGGGAAAACAAAATTCTTTATTGAAAGTTGTGGATTTTGCCTATCATTTCCCAAAAAATGTTACAATTAGGCAGAAATCGCAGTCGCACTCTACATGAGTGCGTGGATTGAAATTGTAGTTGCACCTTGTAATGACAGACGTAAGGTCGTCGCACTCTACATGAGTGCGTGGATTGAAATTCAGCTCGCTTCAACACGTTCCCTCCAAAGAAAAGTCGCACTCTACATGAGTGCGTGGATTGAAATATTCCTACTACTCTATCAACTATCATGAATCCTACATGTCGCACTCTACATGAGTGCGTGGATTGAAATATCCAACTATCATAGTATGAGGATATTCGTAGCGTCGCACTCTATATGAGTGCGTGGATTGAAATTGTCATAGAACGCAATTTCTCATCAATACTTTCGGTCGCACTCTACATGAGTGTGTGGATTGAAATAATGGCAGTCGTAGGCTGGCTACCGATGGGTTCAGAGTATGAATGATAGGTGTGAAAAACATGACTGGCCCAGTAGTCATGTTTTTAAATGAATTCAAAGCTATTGGTGAAACAATTAAAATAAGTATGATTTTCAAGAGCAATAATTTTTAATTAAGTAGGATTAAGAAAAATTCGGTGCGAATGTGAGATGGACATAAAATCCCCGGGACATTCGCACCTTTTCATTCGACAAAAATGAGAAAAAATGTATATTATTTAGAGGGGAAAACAAAATTCTATATAGAAAATTGGGGATTTCGGCTATCATCCCCTAAAAAATGTAATAATTAGGGCAGAAATCGCAGTCGCACTCTATATGAGTGCGTGGATTGAAATTACCACTGAGACTCGACGGATTGATCTGTGCGCTGTCGCACTCTATATGAGTGCGTGGATTGAAATACCTTTATTTCTGGTCTACTAGCTACATAGACATGTCGCACTCTATATGAGTGCGTGGATTGAAATTAACGCCGCCGGAACAGTTTTCAAAGGAATTGCCGTCGCACTCTATATGAGTGCGTGGATTGAAATTATAAACCTTCGGTTGTCCTTTCTTCACTACTGGTCGCATTCTATATGAGTGCGTGATTTTAAATGATTGTGTCTTAAACGGTATGACATTCTCAGAGATCATGATTCTTACAACACCCTTTTTCAGATACAAAAGCCATCAAAATAGACTGTTCATTTGTAAAGTGAAAACATGACTCATTGCAGTCATGTTTTTTTTCTTCTTTTTCCTAAATAAACCTTAAAAAATCTCAAAATAAGTCGAAATGAAAAGTAGTCATTTAGATTCAAATATTATCCATTCGTAATGAATGATGAAGGAGGAAATGGTTTGGGTGAGACGGAGCGAACCGGTAAAGTGGAGCAGCTGATCTTAGAGAATTATCAAAGATTAAACAGCATGATATCAGAAGAAGTGGACTTTGCTTCTAATCATGGCGGGCTGACAGGGGATTCTAGAGAAGTGATGTGGCTGGAGTTTTTTCGGAAAATCATTCCTAAAAAATATTCATTAGCACAAGGTGTCATCATTATTGACTCAGAAGGAAATCATTCTAACGAAGTCGATATTGCCGTATTTGATGAGCAGTATACGCCGTATGTGTTCCAACACAATTCGTTGAAGTTTATACCGATTGAGGCGGTTGCGGTTGCTATAGAATGTAAAAGTTCAAATTTCGATGTTGATAATTTAAAAGTTTGGTCTGACAATATAAAAAAATTAGTACCGAAAACAAAAGGAATAGCTAGGATGGCCGCTCAAGGGGTTGTCATGGTTGAAAATGATACACAGAAACGAACACGTCCTATTTTAATTTTAGCAAGTAATTTAAAAAGGCAAACAGCAAATTCATCTTCAAAGATGTTTGAAATATTAGACAAAGCATTTGACCTTATTCTTATAAAACAAAAGAGTGTATTTCATTTAAGAGCTCCTAATGAAGATAAACAGCTAGGATGGTGGGCTAATGAATTAAATTGTTATGATCCAGAAAGGTCTAAGGAACAAGAGGATAAAGAAAAGAAAAAAAATAGTGAGAAAAATAAAGATAATAGTAAAGACAAAGTGATTTCGAACAAACTCAGCGATTTACGTATTGATGGATACGATCTGTTAACGCTAAACTTCCAATTAAATCAATTGCTGATGCTCATCAACAACCCCATGTTTTTCCCTCACTATGCATATGCCGAGCTATTTCAGAAACAGATAACAAAGTGAAGAAAGGAGAGCGACATGACAAGGGAATTTAGTAAACCCAAAACGAATTGGCATGATGTGAAACATGCGATTGACACGAAAATTCATGAAGACCAAAAACTTTTTAAAGAGCCGCTCACTATTCATTTGGTTACACCAATGTTTGGGGGAGGGCCCCAATCAAACTCAATTGATCAAGAGAGACCGATTCGAGAAAGTGCGATTCGTGGACATCTTCGTTTCTGGTGGCGTGCAACTCGAGGAGCTGCCTGCAAAAATGCGAATGAATTATCTAAAAGAGAAGCAGAGATATTTGGTCATACAGAACAAGCGAGCCAGATTCAAGTGGTAACCCATTATGAAAAAGACGAAGTGAAAAGAAATTCAAAAGTATTTTTTAAAAAGAAAAATCATCCTTTTCCACGGTATGTTCTTTCAAATATGAAAGATGAAACACCATACCTTATGAAGGCGCAATTTTCTTTAAATATCCGGTTATCTAAAAAAACAACCGATTTTGAGTTAATCAAAAAAGAAGTTGAAGCAGCATTATGGGCTTGGATCAACTTCGGTGGACTTGGTTCAAGAACGAGACGTGGGTGTGGCAGTTTATATTGCAAGCAATTTTCACCATACAACAAGAGGACAAAAAGCCAATTGGAAAAATGGTTTGAGCAAAAGCTTTTAGAATATGACATTCAATTGCCAGCATCAAGTCGAGAATGGCCAACGCTTAGTCGAGAATTCAAAGTACAGGCATTTCCATCATCTATGATCTCAAGCTGGCAGTCTGTCATTCAGACATATGAAACATTTCGAAGAAGATCTAACCCGGACAAAAAAAGAGGAAGAAGTTGCTGGCCGGAAGCAGATACTATTCGTCTGTTAACAGGTAAAGCTAAATCAGGTCATCACATCCCTTATCCAAAAGAGAAACCATTTAAATATCAAGCATTTCCTAGAGCTCAATTTGGTTTGCCTATTCAGTTCCGATTTGCTCCTAAAGATAGTGGGAAAGATCCAGATCCTGTAACGCTCCTACCTAAAGGAAAGGATCGTTTGGCTTCACCACTCATCTTAAAACCGTTAGCTATTAATCAAAAGGAATCGGTAGGCATGGTGATAGTGTTGCAGCAACCAAAGATCGAAGCTTTATCGCTTTTAGGGTACGGAAAGCCTTTGCCCAATGTAACAGATGAACAAAGTATCTATCCAACAGCCACCTACTCAAAAAACCCATTACAAGACGAGAGTGGCCGGACGCACTCATCGGCGATTCAAGCCTTTTTACATAGCAAGGAGGTGCAAACATTTTGTCAGAAGAATCACAAAAACAAACATTGATGCTATTTTCGATAGGGCCTGTTCAAGAATTTATTGCGCAAGCAAGGCGGACGCGTGATTTATGGTTTGGCTCTTTTCTTCTATCTGAATTAAGTAAAGCAGGTGCGAAGAAATTTCAACAACTGGGTGGAACGCTTATTTTCCCTGTGTTCAACGAATCCTCTGCAGAACCAAACGACGCAGAAACAAACAACTCAGAAACAAACAACTCACCAAATAAAATATTGGGAGAAATCTCATATGAACAGCCTTCATCCGTTGCAAGACAAGTGAAAAAAGCAATATATGACAAATGGAAGGAATACACAGATTTTGTAAGAGAGATTGTGGATCCTTATATTCAAATAGGCACATGGAATCGACAAGTAGATGATTTATTGGAATTTTATGCTGTGTGGACTGAGGTGCAAAATCAAGACAGAGCGGCAAATGCGTCCGCAAGTCCATATCATTTGGCTCTTCAAGAAGTCGAAGGTTTAATGGCGGCACGGAAGACGTTAAGAGATTTTAAACAAAATGAACCAGGGGCGTTATTCGGTGAACCAAAATCATCACTTGACGGTGGACGAGAGTCTGTTTTCCAAAAGCAAAAAAAAACACAGCAAGTGGCGCAACTAGCAAAATGGGGAATTGGTGAACATGAATCATTAGATGCGATTTCAGTGATCAAACGATTGTCCTTACATAAGCATCCGAGTATGACATTTCCATCTGTATGTGATAAAGCTTTTGCTCCCTATCAAAATATGTTGGACCAAAATGAACAGATGAAGCAAACAGCCATACAATATGTGAAAGATGTAGAAACATATCTTGAGAATATGAATCTAAAAGTAGCTCCTATTGATTGGAGTGAGGCATCGCTTTTTTATGAAAGAAGAATAGAAGATTATCTTGAACAACGTGGACTTGTCGGGAACACACGAACAGAAGCGAAAAATGATATCACACAGCTGCTCGAAAAATATTTCAAAGGTGAATACAGCAAGCATCACGGCCAGCCGATCAAACCACCAGCACCTTCACCTTACTATGCCTTTCTCATGGCGGATGGAGATAAGATGGGCAGCCAACTGCGAAATATACAGCATGTAGAAAGCCATATTGCATTATCTAAAACGCTCTCAACTTTTGCTTCAAAGGCTCGTGGGATTATTTCCAAATGTAAAGGTACATTGATCTATGGCGGTGGAGATGATGTCATGGCTTATGTACCGGTGCACCAATGCTTAGAAGCAGCTGGGAAATTACAAAGAGAATTTGTTTCAACGATGAAGGCTCATCAACATAGTGAAATACCTCCTTCGATTTCAATTGGAATTGCCATCGTTCATATGCTTGAGCCTCTTGAAGAAGTAAGAAGCATGGCACGTCAGGCTGAACAATATGCAAAACAAGAGCGAAATTCATTAGCGATTCATTTCCAAAAGCGAGGCGGAGGAGACACAATGAATATCTCAGTCTCATTTCAAATAGATCCAGTGGCCTCTATCCAAGAGATGACGACGTGGTTAAAACAGTCTTATTTCACGAATGGCTTTGCATATGGCTTACGAGAGTTGTATCAAACATACGAACAGTCTTCTTTTAGAAAACAGCCGGAAATCTTAGATGAACTCATTCCACTAGAGATAAGACGTCTTGCATTCAAAAAGAAAACGGAAGCAAAAACAGAGCAAGAAACGAAAGAGTGGATCGATCAATTGATTGCGAAGTATATACCGAAGAAGAATACATTAGAAGAATTACATACAATCGCTGAATGTATGATCATTGCTCTTCAACTAGAGGAGGTAAGTGGACATGCCTGAAAGATGGTTTCACATTCAACCGCTTGATCCGCTGCTTATTCGTGATGCACGCCCATTTCAACGTGTACCGGGTATACGGGCGCGTTCATTAAACGATGTTCCGCCGAGTGTGGTCGCAGGAACACTTCGTACAGCTCTAGCAAAGAAACGACAATCAATCAAACATACCACGCCACTTTCTTATTATGCGAAATCTCTTGTGCGAGGTCCTTTATATCGCTGGCATGATCATTTATATGTGCCAATGCCTAATGACCTTGAGTTATTCGATGATGAGTATGGGATGAATCAAGTGAGACCAAAGCCAATGATGTCGGAAGGACAGGGCTTTTTTGGTACAGGAAAAACAGGCCGTTTTAGTGAGGCATTATGGCCGCCAATTGGAGCTGGTGCTCGTAAAAAAATGAAATCGCCGCCTGCTTTTGTATCACTAAAGTGGATGGTGAACTGGCTGACAGATGCAGTGGATGAGAGTCAGGTGAAGGAAGCCTTGACTGAATATCAACACATGCAGAAGGAAAATCATTCTTTCAAAAAGGAAACACCACCGGCATTTATTCCAGCATTACAGCGTCAGGAACGAACACAAATTGAGGTGGAAACTGGCAGTAAAAGAGCAAAAGATCAGCATCTATTTTCAACAGAATCGCTCTTATTCCTAGATGACTTTAAACTGGAGGCGGGAATAGAGTTATCTACTGAAGAGTCAGAAGGATTAAAGCCTTTCTCAGGCATTCACCCGATAGGTGGTGAACGTCGGCTGGCTCATATAGAAGACAGGCCACATGTATACCAACAAGATTGGATATGTCCGGATGCTATTAAAGAATCGCTCAAAAACAAGCCGTATGTTCGCATGATATTGGCGACACCCGCTTATTTCAGTAAAGGATGGCAGCCCGGCTGGCTGGATGAACAGCTTATGTCAAAACCACTATTTGATACAAATGTACGACTGAAATTGGTTTGGGCCTCTGTTCCACATTGGCAGCCTATCTCTGGATGGAGCTTAGCAAATAAAGACAAAGGGCGTGAAAAAGCAATACGCCGCTTAGTCCCCGCAGGTAGCGTTTACTTTTTTACAGTAGAAGAAGGAGATCCAGCAGAACTGGCCGAAAAAATGTGGCTTCAATCAGTATCCGATCGTAACCGGCGCAAAGAAGCGTTTGATCGTGAAGATGGCTGCGGGTTAGCACTTTGGGGAACATGGAAACCGAATGAATAAGAGGAGTGAGACGATGGAAGCAAGCCGTTGGTTTTGGATACATTGTTTATCCCCCCTTCATATTGGAGCGGGTGAAGGAGTTGGCGTGATTGATATGCCTATTCAACGAGAAAAAGTCACAGAATGGCCGATTATACCTGGAAGCAGTATCAAAGGTGTGCAGCGTGAGCATTATCGCGCGAAAAGACAAGACACATTCGTACAAAAAGTATTTGGTACACAAGGAGATCAAGATGGAAGCGCTGGGGCAATCGTGATGACAGATGGCAGGTTATTTTCATTCCCGGTGGCGAGTAGATACGGTACATTTGCATATGTGGCAAGCCCACTCATATTGAAAAGATTAGCTCGCGATGCAAAAGCATTAGGCGTATCACTGGATATCCCTGATCTCATAGAAGAATCAAGCACACTAGTCACCATGAATTCTACATTAGTAGAGAATGACGAATTATATCTAGGTGAATTCCAAGGGGCAGCCAAAAAATCTCAACAACTCACCGATTTTGCTGAACAGATGGCCAAACTTTTATTCGACGATAAACAATCACAAACTCTTTGGATAGAACGATTTGTGATTGTAAGTGATGACGTTTTTCAATACATTGTCACCATGAATTCTGAAGTGACACCTCGTATTAGAATTGATCATGAAACCCAAACAGTTAGTAAAGGAGCTCTCTGGTATGAAGAGTATGTACCAGCAGAAGCCATATTTTATGGGCTAATATGGTGTGATCGTGTCGATGGAAGCAATGATTTATCTGTTAGACACCAACTGTTAAATCAACTAGAAAAACAGATGTATCTTCAATTAGGTGGAAACACAAACGTAGGTAAAGGAAGAGTATCCTGGCGTATGACAGGAGGAGAGAAATCATGAAACTCATTCAACATCATTATGCTGAGAAAGCGTATCAACATGTGATGAATGCCAAATCGAATGAGGAGAATTTCTCAAATCAATATGGACAACTCTGTCACAGATTCGCCTCAATGATCTTAACAAATGGATTAAGGCTCACCATTACATTTTTTGAGGCAAAATCAAAAAAAGGAAATGCTTATCAACAATTCGTTCAAGATATAAAAGAAACGCTAGATTTACAAGAAAGTTGGTCAGCTTCCAATCGAGATTACTTAATCAAATCAAGACAAGCATTAAGTGCATCTATTTGGTTCAAAAGATATGCGGAATCTATTTTAAAGGTGGAACAAGGGGCAGAAAGTGTGGAGGACATCCAATGAATCTGTCATTAACCTTAAACAAAAGCAAATGGGAGATTGGTGGTTCTACATTATCGAACATCATAAAGGACAGTGCGAAGAAGCAGTCATTTTATGAAAATGTGATTAGTTTACATCGAAAGCAATGGGGAAAAAATCGCTTATTGTATGAAAAATTTGTGGAGCGATATTATACCGATACGAACCCCGCATGCTTAGTCAAATCCATATCGCCGTTAGTCATTGGACATGGAGGCGAGGGTGTACTTGAAACGGGATTGTTATTACACCCGATATACGGCATTCCTTATTTACCAGGAACAGCTTTAAAAGGCGTAGCCTCTCATTATGCCCATTCTGTATTAGGTGAAAACTTTCCAGAACTAAAACAAGGTGGTAGTGATTACAACACATTGTTTGGAACAAACGAACGTGCCGGCATGATCGAATTTCATGATGCGCTCATGATGCCTGAGACAGTAAAGGAAGCATTCAAAGTAGATGTGATGACACCACATCATTCAGACTATAACAGCGTCAAGCTAGATAAGATGAACAAAGGGGGAAGTGTTCCAGCCCCTCGAGATGATGACTCACCAACACCGATTCATTTCTTAACGGTGGTCAACGGCCGCTTTCAACTTCTATTGAAAACAAAAAAGAATCTACCAGAAGAATCGGAATGGCTCGAACTCGCCAAAACCATCTTACTAGGCGCTTTAGAATACGAAGGAATCGGTGCTAAAACAAATGCAGGTTATGGAAGACTTAAAATGGACGACGACATTTCATAAGACTAAGTGCGAATGTGAGGTGAACATAAAATCCCTGGAACATTCGCACCGTTTCATTCGACAAAAATGAGAAAAAATGTATATTTTTTAGGAGTGAAAACAAAATTCTATATAGAAACTTAAGGATTTTGACGATCATTCCCTAAAAAATGTTATAATTAGGGCGGAAATCGCAGTCGCACTCTATATGAGTGCGTGGATTGAAATATTAACCACGCCATATTTCCGAATATATTTTTCCGTCGCACTCTATATGAGTGCGTGGATTGAAATTTGCCGGAGCAGCCCCACATAATTTTGCTTGTCTATGTCGCACTCTACATGAGTGCGTGGATTGAAATATTAAATATCAGTTATAATCTTTACAATCCATCGTCGCACTCTACATGAGTGCGTGGATTGAAATCCGTCAGTGATGACAACTTTTACTGTGCCTTCACGTCGCACTCTACATGAGTGCGTGGATTGAAATTATGATCACCAGTTAAACTATTAGAAGCTCCTGGTCGCACTCTACATGAGTGCGTGGATTGAAATCTTCACCTTTCCATAACCCTTTATTCGTGTGTAAGTCGCACTCTATATGAGTGCGTGGATTGAAATTTCTAGGAAATCATAGCCACTAGGTATTAAAGGGTCGCACTCTACATGAGTGGACGGATTAATAATTGCGAAAACATAACTCTGCCTCCTGCCTCAGTAGTCATGAATCTAATTGAATTCAATTGTTGCTGAAATATAAAGAAGTATGATTAACAAGTTTCAATAGATTTCATACTAAGAAAAAGTCGGTGCGAATGTGAGGTGAACATAAAATCCCTGGAACATTCGCACCTATTCATTCGACAAAAATGAGAAAAAATGTATATTTTTTAAGGGTGAAAACAAAATTCTATATAGAAACTTGTGGGTTTTGACGATCATTCCCTAAAAAATGTTATAATTAGGGCGGAAATCGCAGTCGCACTCTACATGGGTGCGTGGATTGAAATTTAATGATTTTGGCTTGTTTTGTTGGATCTCAAATGTCGCACTCTACATGGGTGCGTGGATTGAAATACTGCACGCACAAGCTATAATGGCACAGCGAGCGGTCGCACTCTACATGGGTGCGTGGATTGAAATGATTTCAAGGGCCTTGCGTTTATATTTTAAAGACAGTCGCACTCTACATGGGTGCGTGGATTGAAATACAAATTTTTTCTAATTTATCAATTGGAGAGATACGTCGCACTCTACATGAGTGCATAGATCACAGTTTCTGCGTTTTATACAAATTCAAGTACTATCCAGTTCAAAATCTACACATATAATAATTCAAGCCCTACACAACAAAAAAGACTCGCTCACACAGAGCCGAGTCTTAATTTTTTTTGTAGTTTTTCTTCACTGAAAATCCAGCCGGTATAGGAATTTTTGATTTGGTGGTCCATGTCGATATGGCAGATCGCGACAAAAGGATAATGACCTTTGCTACGGTAGCGCAAATCAATGAACCGCACCTCATAATGATCCTTGTATTTATCCACTTCCCACCGGTAGACAGGGGAGAAGGAGAGAAAGGCTGAAATGTTTTCATCTTGCTTAGCAATTTTCATAATTTCAGTATCCGGGACCGGCACCCGGTTAAAGGTGTCTAAAATGACGACCTCTCCATTCATGCTGCGCCCAACATGGAAAGAGGATTTACATTTCACAGCAATGCGCCATTGTCTGAACTTCATTGTAGGCGAAATAATAATCTCTTCAATTTCATCGAATCGTGCATGCAGCTGACGTTTAATTTGAAGCTGCATGATGACCCTGACGATATAGTAACAGAAAATCACGGCGTACAGCGTTATGAACGTAAAGCCGGGATGACCGCCAATCGCCCAAACGACAATGGCGACAAGGTGTGTAAAAAAGATAAACGGATCAAACGTATTAATGATCCCAAGCGCTACCCATTTCTTCGAAAATGGACGAATGGCCTGCGTACCGTATGCATTGAAAATATCGACAAACACATGAAGCACAACGGCTAATAGTGTCCATAACCAAAGGTGAAGTAAATCCGCCCCCGGCACAAATGGGAAAATCACAGCCGGAATCAGCAATGACCAGAACAGTACAGCCGGAATGGAATGTGTAAATCCTCGGTGATTTCTTATATAAACCGCATTATTTTTTAGTTTTAGCACAGTATCAATGTCTGGTGCTTGGGAGCCGGCGATTGTCGCGATCATCACGGCGTGTGCCATGTGTGGATCTGCGCTGACGGCTGGATCTAAAAGTGCAAGTCCCCCAAGAGAAATGCCCATTACTACATGAGTACCAGTGTCCAATTGATTACCTCCTAGTTGTCATGCTTAGGAACAATCATACAAAGTATACGTCTTCAATCAAGACTATGTGCAAAATCACTTTTGCTTTATCCCGATTTAATGTAACATGTTAACGTATCTACAAACAGTATACAACAAATAAGGTTCTATTCAGAACGTTAGCCCTCGGTCCAATGAGAAGGAGTATAGATATGAAAGACATTCAAGAAAAGCTGGACCGCAAAGATATTGCGGGCTTTCAGCATGATTTAATTGATTGGTATGAAAAAGAACAACGAACATTGCCATGGCGTGAAAATCAAGATCCATACCGCGTCTGGGTATCAGAAGTGATGCTTCAGCAAACGAGAGTAGATACGGTCATTCCGTACTTCAACCGGTTTATGGAGCAATTCCCGACGGTGAAGGATCTCGCTTTAGCTGATGAAGAAAAGGTCATGAAAGCATGGGAAGGTCTTGGCTACTACTCAAGAGTGCGTAATTTACAGGCAGCTGTGAAAGAAGTATATGAATCCTACGGGGGTGTTGTCCCTGATACGAAAGAGCAATTTTCAAAGCTCAAAGGTGTAGGCCCGTATACGAGCGGCGCAGTGCTGAGTATCGCCTATAACAAGCCATATCCTGCGGTAGACGGCAACGTTATGAGGGTCATTTCTCGTATTTTGTCCATATGGGATGATATTGCAAAACCAAAAACGAGAAACATTTTCGAATTTGCGGTCGATCAGCTCATTTCCCGGGAAAAGCCGTCAGAATTTAATCAAGGGCTGATGGAGCTAGGTGCGCTCATTTGCACCCCAACATCCCCAGCCTGCCTCATTTGCCCTTTGAACATGCATTGCTCGGCATTCGAGGAAGGCGTTCAGCATGAGCTCCCAGTGAAAAGCAAAAAGAAAAAGCCGACTGCAAAATCAATGGCAGCAGCGGTGTTATTTGATGACGCAGGCAACCTATATATTCATAAGCGGCCAAGTACAGGCCTCCTTGCGAATTTATGGGAATTCCCTAACATGGAAACAACAAAGGGAAGAAAAACGGAAAAAGAGCAGCTGATTGATTTCTTAAAAGAGGAGGCGGGTGTACAAGCGGAGCTTGGTGATCTAGAAGGCACCATCCAGCATGTATTTACCCACCTCATCTGGAATATTTCTGTTTTCTTTGGACGAGTTACCTCTGTATCTGATGACACGAAGCTGAAAAAAGTCACAACAGAAAAATTTGAGGCATATGCTTTGCCAGTCTCACACCAAAAAATTTGGAAGCTGGCACTTGAGCAGCCTAGTCATATTTAACCGTTGTCCCGTGGGTATAATCAGCTTCATTTCGGTGCAGACCCCCGCGGTCTTCGATTTCAGAAATGATTTCTCGATACTTAGATTGCCCTTCTTCATTCAAATAAGGTAAAATTTGTTGGAAAGCATGATGAAAGTAAGCAAGCTCAGTATCTTTCCATTGATCCTTGGACATCATGCCAAGCTGGCTTAAATCGCGTCCGACATACATGAATGTAACCTCCTAATAGGAACTTTCCTATTAGTGTGAAGCGAATGAACGAAAACTATTCAAATCAGGAGATGAACCATAATGAGTCAACGTAAATGTGCATTAATTACAGGAAGCAGCAGAGGAGTAGGGAAAGAAGTAGCCCTTCGCCTCGCTGAAAAAGGATATGACATTGTCATTAACTATGCGAGAAGCAAAAAAGCCGCACTTGAAACAGCGGAAGAAATTGAAGCGATGGGTGTCAAAACATTGGTTGTTAAAGCCAATGTAGGCCAGCCTGAGAAAATCAAAGACATGTTTCAGCAAATTGACGAAACCTTTGGCCGTTTAGATGTATTTGTAAACAATGCGGCATCAGGTGTTCAGCGTCCCATTATGGACCTTGAAGAAAATCATTGGGACTGGACGATGAATATCAATGCGAAAGCCTTGTTATTCTGCGGACAAGAAGCGGCAAAACTAATGGAGAAAAACGGCGGCGGACATATCGTCAGCATTAGCTCTCTTGGCTCTATTCGCTACCTTGAAAATTACACAGTAGTCGGCGTATCAAAAGCAGCACTAGAAGCTTTAACACGTTACCTTTCTGTTGAGCTTTCACAAAAAAATATCGTCGTCAACGCTGTATCAGGCGGCGCGATCGATACCGATGCACTCAAGCACTTCCCGAACCGTGAAGAGCTTTTAGAAGATGCGAAGAAAAATACACCTGCCGGCCGAATGGTGGAAATTAAAGACATGGTCGACAGCGTGGAATTCCTTGTATCAGGCAAAGCAGACATGATTAGAGGCCAGACGATTATTGTGGATGGCGGACGTTCTTTGCTTGTTTAAAAAAATCATGAATAGGATGTACACCTTCTGCACAAATTAATGTGCGTGGAGGTGATAATGATGGATCAACAACAAAACAAAACAAACGCGCAACAAGTAAAGAAACAAAACCAAGCTTCTGCACAAGGCGGTCAATTTGGTACTGAATTTGCTAGTGAGACTGACGCACAGCAAGTAAAAAAATACAACCAAAAAGCTGAGCAAAACAAACAACAAAACAGCTAATCACTGAAACAAAGGAAAGCACTTCATATACGAATGAAGTGCTTTTCTTTTTGCCTCTCACCACCATCCGACAAAACCTGTAAAACCTCTACATAAACAGTCAAAGGATTTCTTCCTTCTTTCAAGAAATGGTATACAGACAAAAAGTGGATTCGATGAAAAGGGAGGAGTTAGATGTCTGATTTCGATCAGCTTGTAAAAGAACAAATGCAGCTCATGGATCAGCTGCTCGATGTGCAGGGAGAACTCGATCTATGCTTAGAAACAGAAAAACAATTGCTGCAGGATGAAAAAAAAGAAGAGTGGCATAAGCTTTGTGATCAGATCAAACAGAAACGTGAGGAACTGCAAAAAGTGCAAACCTTGTTTACAAAACAGACAGAAGAGGTCATCAACTCATATAAACAGATCGAAAAGAGTTCTAGCGTGATGTAAGTCAGTGTGCCGTTCAATTGGGTTGAATGGCTTTTTCATTTCATTTTTTAATGATGTAACGGTATAATATAATAGAGACATGTTTAGTTGGGAAATTAGGTCTTTGGACTGTTAGGTTTGTTTGTTATAGAAAGTAGGGGAGAAAATATGGGCTATCCCAAGGAAGGAGAAACCATCCAAATTCAAAGCTATAAACATAATGGCTTGATCCACAGGATTTGGAATGAAACCACCATTCTGAAAGCAACGGAATTGTGTATCATTGGTGCAAACGACCGTACAATGGTGACTGAATCCGACGGCCGTACTTGGATGACGAGAGAACCGGCTATTTGCTATTTCCATGCAAAACAATGGTTTAATGTAATTGGGATGCTTAGAGATGATGGGGTATATTACTACTGCAACATCAGCTCTCCTTTTGCGACAGATGATGAGGCAATTAAGTATATTGATTACGATTTAGACGTCAAAGTCTTTCCAGACATGACGTACAATATTTTGGATGAGGACGAATATGCAGATCATAAGAGGCAGATGAATTATCCAAAAGAAATCGATAGTATCTTAAGAGAGCATCTGAATACATTACTTCATTGGATTCACCAGCGGAAAGGTCCGTTTGCTCCTGAATTTGTGGATATGTGGTATGAACGTTTTTTACATTATACAAAATAAGCAAGAGCATCCAAAAACCTGTTTGGCTTTTTAGGCTAACAGGTTTTTGACTGCGTACGGATAAGAGGCACTGATAGATTGGGAAGGAGATTTACATGGGGGTCATTAAACGCTACATGGCTTTTGTAACACCGTATAAAAAACAGATTGCATTGACAATGGTCATCGGAATGATTAAGTTCTCGATTCCCTTAACCTTGCCTCTGCTTTTAAAGTACGTCATTGATGATGTCATTCAAGGCTCGGGGTCAGCTGAAGAAAAGACATCAACTCTACTGATCATAATGGGAATCATGCTCGTATTATTTTTAGTGTTGAGGCCGCCTGTTGAATACTATAGACAATACTACGCACAGTGGACAGGCAGTAAGGTATTATTTGATATTCGGGAGAAGCTGTTCTCGCATATTCAAAAGCTAAGTCTTCGTTATTATGCCAACACGAGAACAGGAGAAATTATTTCAAGAGTGATCAACGATGTGGAGCAGACAAAGGAATTTGTCATCACAGGTCTCATGAACATTTGGCTGGATATGATGACTGTACTGATCGTGATCGCTATTATGTGTACACTGGATCTGAAGCTCACCATCGTGTCTGTCATTATTTTTCCGCTATACGCGTTTGCAGTAAAGTATTTTTACGGACGGCTTCGTAAGCTGACAAAAGAGCGGTCACAGGCGCTGGCTGAAGTGCAAGGGCACCTGCATGAGCGGGTACAAGGAATGCCGGTCATTCGCAGCTTTGCGATTGAAGAATATGAACAAGAGAATTTTCATGATGAAAACAAAAATTTCTTAAACAAAGCAATCAACCATACGAATTGGAACGCCAAAACATTTGCTGTCGTCAATACCATCACTGACATTGCACCGCTATTAATCATTGCATTTGCGGGTTATACAGTAATTAACGGATCGCTGTCGATCGGAACCATGATCGCCTTTGTCGGCTATATTGACCGGATGTACAATCCGATTCGCCGTCTCATTAACTCATCCACGACGTTAACTCAGTCCGTTGCATCAATGGATCGGATCTTTGAGTTTATTGATGAGCCATATGAGGTCACAGACCGGCCGAATGCAAAAGAAGCCAATCATTTAAAAGGAGAGGTAGAGTTTAAAAATGTGTCGTTTCGGTATGAACACACGCAGGAAGAGATTCTGCACAATATCTCCTTGAAAGTAGAAAAAGGACAAACAGTTGCCCTTGTAGGAATGAGCGGTGGAGGAAAGTCGACACTCGTCAGCTTAATTCCAAGGTTTTATGATGTCACGAACGGGTCACTTGAAATTGACGGCATTGATATCAAAGAGTACAAAGCAAGAAGTCTTCGAAATCAAGTCGGGATGGTGCTGCAGGATACATTCCTATTCAGTGACACGATTAAAGAAAATATTGCGGTTGGTGACCCAGAAGCATCTTTTGAAAAAATCGTGTCGGCTGCAAAAGCGGCAAACGCCCATGATTTTATTATGTCTCTTCCTGAAGGATATGACACGAAAGTAGGAGAACGGGGCGTGAAGCTGTCAGGCGGACAAAAACAGCGGATTTCCATTGCAAGGGTATTTCTTAAAAATCCACCGCTTTTGATTTTAGACGAAGCGACGTCCGCACTTGATTTAGAAAGTGAGCATTACATTCAAGAAGCGATGCAAAAGCTGGCGAAGGATCGCACAACTTTTATTGTCGCACACCGATTATCAACCATTACACACGCTGACCAAATTGTGGTCATGGAACAAGGCGAAATAGTGGAAAAAGGAACACACGAAGAATTAATGAATCAAGACAGCCACTATCGTCATTTATTTACCATTCAAACATTAAATTAGTAGAAGCCTATCCGATTCTAGCGGATAGGCTTTTTTATGTTGTCAAAAACATGACATATTTCCCAGCTTGTCTCAATACAATTTTAAAAAGTATGACGGGGTGGTGAATATGTGAAAGAACAAGACGTGCTACTAGATGTCAAACAGCTGTCCATTGCGTTTCAGCAGAAAAAGCAAAAAGTGCCCATCGTCCATCACATATCGTTCTCGATTCAAAAAGGAGAAACGTTAGGGATTGTGGGCGAATCTGGCTGCGGGAAAAGTATCACAAGCATGTCATTAATGGGATTGAATCAGCAAACCGATACAACGGGCGAGGTTCACTTCGAAGGGCAAAATCTGCTGTCACTTTCAGAGAAAGAGTGGCGAGAGATAAGAGGAAATGACATTTCGATGATTTTCCAAGAGCCCATGACCTCTCTGAACCCATTAATGCCCATCGGCAAACAAATGACGGAAGCCCTTTTCACACATCAAGCAATCGGTCAGAAAGAAGCAAAAGCGAAGGCAGTTGATCTTCTTGAAACAGTTGGGTTGAAGCAAGCGGAATCGTTACTTAAAAAATATCCACACGAATTATCAGGCGGTATGCGCCAGCGAGTCATGATTGCGATGGCAATGCTTTGTCACCCAAAGCTCATGATCGCTGATGAACCGACAACTGCACTTGATGTAACCATCCAAGCGCAAATCCTTCGTCTGCTCAAAAAGCTGAACGAAGAAATGGACACTGCTATTTTATTTATTACCCATGATCTAGGTGTCGTGCGGCAAATATGCCAGCGAGTCATGATTATGTATGCCGGTCGAATTGTAGAAGAAGGAACCGTTGACCGTATTTTTCAAAAACCTCTGCATCCCTACACGAAAGGTCTTTTCGCCTCAGTTCCATCGTTTAAAGAGAAAAAAGAAAAACTCATCTCTATTGCAGGTCATGTGCCTAAGCCAGGAGCCATCCGGTCCGGCTGTCAATTTGCACCACGCTGCCCATATCAAATGGCGCAATGTCTTGAAAAAGATCCAGCCTTACAATCCATTGAACAGAATCACCGCGTGGCATGTTTTCTAATGGAAGGAGGAGAAGACACTGAGTCACCCACTCTTGCAAGTGAATCAGCTGACAAAACGGTATGACACAGCCGCTTTTTTTTCTAAACATAAACAATCGACTTTGGCTTTAAATCAAGTGTCCTTTCACGTGAAGGAAGGAGAAACGCTTGGCATTGTTGGTGAATCAGGCTGCGGTAAATCAACACTTGGCAAAAGCCTAATGAGATTGACTGAACCGACGTCAGGTTCTATTCAATTAAAAGGGCAGGAGATCACCCTTCTAAAAGAACGAGACATGCGTTCCTTAAGAAAAGATATTCAAATGATCTTTCAAGATCCATATGCTTCTTTAAATCCGAGAATGAAAATCAAAGATATTTTAGAGGAACCGCTGATTGTCCATCAGCATGGGACGAAAGCAGAAAGACGGAAACGGGTAAAAGAGATGCTGCACATTGTTGGATTTGATCCTTCCTACGGGGAACGTTATGCGCATCAATTCAGCGGCGGACAAAGGCAGCGTATCGGTATCGCAAGAGCACTTATTACGCACCCAAGTCTTGTCATTGCCGATGAACCAGTTTCGGCTTTAGATGTATCCGTTCAAGCGCAAATTTTGAATTTGATGCTTGAATTGC
The DNA here is from genome assembly GCF_038628485.1 of Bacillus sp. FSL M7-0003. Taxonomy (NCBI): domain Bacteria; kingdom Bacillati; phylum Bacillota; class Bacilli; order Caryophanales; family Bacillaceae; genus Bacillus; species Bacillus sp. FSL M7-0003. Next base: position 871,797 of record NZ_CP152024.1, read on the forward strand.
AAAAGACGCTTTCTCTGACGTATTTGTTTATTTCTCACGACCTTGGGGTTGTCAGATATATGAGTGACCGGATCGCCGTCATGTATGCTGGGCGCATTGTGGAGATGGGGCCTGCCGAAGAGGTGTTTCACAGCCCGCTTCATCCCTATACATCGCTGCTTCTGAAATCCATTCCACATATGGATCACGTACTAGAGGCGCAAGATGTGGCAGCAGAAGAAACCACAATGACGGAACGCGGCGGCTGTCCTTTCTACAAAAGGTGTCCAAAAAGATGGGAGAAATGCCTGAAAGCAGTTCCTGCTTTGTATGAGGAGGCACCGGGGCACGCGGCCGCGTGTTATTTATATCAAAAGGAGGAACACAATGAAGAAGACATGGTTATTCAGTAGTTTCATTTTTGTGCTGGCACTGGCGCTCTTTTTAGGCGGATGCTCGTCTTCGCCGACATCAGAAGAAAAGGCTACAAAAGATACCCTCGTATTTGGCAGAGGGGGGGATTCCACTTCACTAGATCCAATTACAACGACAGAAGGCGAAACCTTCAAGGTCACAGAGAATATATTTGAAAAGCTTTTGAATTACGGTGAGAAAGACACGACCATCCATCCTGGCCTCGCAACAGAATGGGATGTTGCAAAGGACGGAAAATCATACACGTTCTACTTAAGAAAAGGTGTGAAATTCCACGATGGTACAGACTTTAACGCAGAAGCAGTGAAATTCAATTTTGAGCGCTGGATGAATGGAGACGCAGAAAAGTTTCCTTACTATGGTATGTTTGGCGGCTATAAAAAAGATAAAGGGCATGTCATTAAAGACATCATCGTCAAAGGCGAGCATGAAATTGAATTTCAGCTAAAGCGCCCGCAGGCGACATTCCTCAAAAACATCGCCATGTCACCATTTGGCATCGCCAGTCCAGCCGCAGTTGAAAAAAGCGGCGATTCATTTAGAGAAAATCCAGTGGGGACAGGACCATTTAAGTTTAAAGAGTGGAAGCAAAACGACCGTATCGTGTTAGAAAAAAACGAGGATTATTGGCAGAAGGATAAACCAAAGCTGAATCAAATCATCTTCCGCTCCATTCCAGAAAACTCTGCTCGTTTAAATGCCCTTAAAACAGGCGAGATCGACTTAATGGATGGCGTGAATCCGTCAGATTTAGATGGCATTAAAACCGACAAAGCACTCCAGCTTATTGAAAGACCATCGATGAACGTAGGCTATATCGGACTGACCGTCACAAGAAAGCCGCTTGATAACAAGCTGGTTCGTCAGGCACTCAATTATGCGGTCGATAAAGAATCGATTATTGAGTCATTTTATGGCGGACTTGCTGAGCCAGCAAAAAATCCATTGCCGCCAGCTTTAGAAGGCTACAATGACGACATTGAGCCATATCCGTATGATCCAGAAAAAGCGAAAGAACTATTAAAAGAAGCAGGCTTCCCTGACGGATTTCGCATCAAGCTTTGGGCGATGCCTGTACCACGTCCATACATGCCAGATGGGATGAAGGTAGCAGAAGTCATTCAGTCAAATTTTGAAAAAGTAGGCGTCAAAGCAGAAATTGTGACATATGACTGGGCGACCTATTTAGATAAAGCAAGTAAAGGGGAAGCAGATGTGTTCTTATTAGGCTGGACAGGGGACAATGGCGATCCTGATAATTTCATTTACACACTGCTGGACAAAGACAGCATTGGCGGTAACAACTATACATTCTTCGAAAACGATAAAATGCATGACATTCTCATTGAAGCGCAAACAGACACAGATCAAAAGAAACGAAATGAGCTGTATAAAAAAGCGCAGGAAATCATTCATGACGAAGCGCCTTGGATTCCATTGGTGCATTCGATTCCAATGCTTGCCGCTTCTAATGATTTAAAAGGCTATCAGCCGCATCCAACTGGTTCAGAAGCTTTAACTGACGTGTATTTCGAATAAGCAAATAAGGGAGATCATGTATCTCCCTTATCAAACAAAGATAAAGGCGGTGAAAGCTGTTTGTTTGCTTATTGTATGAAGCGGGCAGGAATGCTCATCCCAGTACTGATCGGAATGACATTGGTCGTGTTTTCAATTATTCGTTTTATACCTGGAAATCCAGCGCAGGTCATCTTAGGACAGCGGGCAACGAAAGAGGCTGTAGAACAATTAACGATCCAGCTCGGTTTAGATCAGCCATGGTACGTTCAATACGGTCATTATATGCTTGGCCTTTTAAAAGGGGATTTAGGGACTTCCATTCGAACAGGAGCGGCTATTGCCCAGGAAATGAAGCCCTACTTATTTGCGACGTTAGAATTGACCTTTTTTGCCATGGTGCTGGCGATTGTCGTGGGAGTGAATGCTGGAATCATTAGTGCTTGGTTTAAGCATTCTTTCTTTGATTATGCCGCGATGTTTATTGCACTCATCGGAGTGTCCATGCCAATTTTCTGGTTAGGCTTAATGGGGCAGTGGCTGTTCTCGATCGAATTAGGTATTTTGCCGACAACGGGCCGAGAAGACGTAAGGAATCCAGTCGAGTCGATCACGTATATCCATACACTGGACACGCTTTTGCAGGGCCGGTTTGATCAATTCGCTGACAGCATCAAGCATTTGATCTTACCAAGTACAGCACTCGCCACAATTCCTGCTGCGATTATTGCGAGAATTACAAGGGCAAGTATGCTGGAAGTGCTTCATTCCGACTTTATTCGAACAGCAAAAGCAAAAGGAGTACGTTCATTTTTTATCATTTATCAGCATGGCCTGAAAAATGCGCTCATTCCGATCTTGACGATTATTGGTCTTCAGACGGGCCTCTTGCTTGGTGGAGCGATTTTAACAGAAACCATTTTTGCTTGGCCGGGAATCGGGCGGTATATATATGACGCCATCAGTTATCGTGATTACCCAGTCATTCAAACAGGTATTCTCGTCGTTGCGCTTATATTTGTCCTGATCAATTTCATTGTGGACATCTTGTATGCGGTCATTGATCCAAGGATTAAATATTAGAGAGGGAGAGTGACAATATGGAAGCACAAAAAGAGCTTGAACCACCTCAGCCAAAAGATGAACGCTCTCAATCATTGATTCTTGAATCGATGAAGCAGTTCTTTCAGCATAAGCTGGCGGTCATTGGCAGTGTGATTGTCTTTTTATTTCTGATCCTAGCGATCTTTGCACCGCTCATTGCTCCTTATGGAATCAATGAACAATCACTCGGTGAGCGATTTAGTGCCCCTTCAGCTGCACACTGGTTTGGTACGGATGATTTCGGCAGAGATATATTTTCAAGAGTTGTGCATGGAGCACGGATTTCCTTATGGGTCGGTTTTTTCTCGGTCCTCGGGTCTGTCATTTTAGGCACACTGCTTGGATTGATAGCAGGCTATGGCGGAAGAGTGTTAGATGCTGTGATCTCCAGATTGTTTGATATTTTACTTGCTTTTCCTAGCATTCTATTAGCGATTGCTATTGTCTCCATCCTAGGCCCCTCCTTACAAAATGCCCTTATTGCCATTGCGATTATTAATGTCCCAACCTTTGGACGGCTCGTTCGTTCAAAAGTGCTGAGTATTAAACAAGAAGAATACGTGCTGGCAGCAAAGGCGGTGGGGATGTCACACCGCCGCATCGTTCTGCGCCACATCCTGCCAAATAGTATGGTGCCGGTCATCGTACAGGCGACGCTAGCGATCGGAACGGCAATTATTGAGGCAGCCGCTTTAGGCTTTTTAGGATTGGGGGCACAGGCGCCAAGTCCAGAATGGGGGAAAATGCTCGCCGACGCAAGACCTTATCTCGTTCAAGCCCCTTGGACATTAATCTTCCCAGGAATAGCGATCATGCTGACTGTTTTAGGCTTTAACCTGATGGGGGATGGATTAAGAGACACACTAGATCCTAAAATGAAGAAAATAAAATAAGACCGATTCTCAGAATCGGTCTCAGCGCGCGGGCAAACCCTCACATTCGGTGTCAGTCCTGCGTGCCGGTGCTCACGAATACTCAATTCGCTCCGCTCCGGTACTCGTTCTTCCTAGACTGCAAAGGTTTTCAGGTCACGCTGAAAAGAAGACAAAGAGCTAAAATCAAGATCATTTTAGCTCTTTGTCAACAATTTAAGACCGATTCTAGGAATCGGTCTTTTCTATTTATGCTTCTTTTTCTTCTGTCTCGATTTCACTATCTTTTGGGTGATACGTCTGGAAGCTTGTAATCAATGTATCTAAATGCTCTAGCTCATCACGGTATTCGATGATGCTGGACATGACATTCAGCATGTTGTAATCGAGTAAGTCATTTTCTTGGTTTTGCTGATGCTGAATAAATGATTTCGTTAACGTCTCAAGACGAAGAGAGCATTCATTTTGAAATTCATCGTCCTGCGGCTTCATTTTTCCGACGAATTTCATCAAGGTGCGCTCATGCCAATACAGTAAATAATCAATTTCATCCGTTAAGCTTTCCCTGAAATGCTCTGGCATCAAATGAATTTCATTTTCTAATTTATGAAGCTTTTTCAGTAAATACAGAGCACGATTTGATGTCATAATGGCCTGTCTGAACAAAACAAGCTTTCTTGATTTGACATAGGTGGTTTTCTTTAAATAGCTTCGTTCCTCTTTGTATAACAAGTAAATATGATCTAATTTGATCATGCGTTCTTTTATTTGATCGATGTCATCCTTTAATGTGGAATGATCAGTAGACTGTCTGGAGGTCAGACGGATCCATTTTAAAATCTCCTCCGTATTTTCCATAATGTGATGAACAAGCTTTGTTTCATACTTTGGCGGCAGGAAGATTAAATTCACTAAAAATGAAGAAAGAACTCCTAACACCACAGTAGCTGTTCGAATTAAGGCAAAGGAAAGGAAATGATCCCCTGCACTTTCTAAAATCGCAATGACGGTTACAAGTGCAATTGGAATGGTGTGTTCAATTTTCAGCTTTAAATTAATGGCGATGACCATGACGGCGGTTAAACCGATAATGACTGGTCCTGTGCCAAAAAGCAGACCGAACGTAATGGCAAGCGCTGCTCCAATAATATTGGCTTGCACTTGATCAACAATGGTTAAAAAAGATCGATAAATTGATGGCTGGATAGCAAATACAGCTGCAATTCCCGCGAAGACGGGCGTTGGCAACCCAAGCCATGTTGCCAGGTAAAGCGCGAGTACAATGGCAATACCAGTTTTTAAAATACGGGCTCCAAGTTTCATTGGTTTTGTCCCTGCATTCCTTTCTTTTCGATAATAGATGATCACTCGTCATTTATCATTCATATTTTGATGAAACAACTAAGTAATATACAGCGGTCTTCCGAAATATTCAAGTGATTTTTGAAAGTTCATGAAAACATCTAAAGAAGGTATTGAGAAGAAATGTAACAGATTCGCACGCTTTTGACAAACAAGAGTTGGTAAATAAAAAAACAGGCGCATGTTTTTACGCCTGTTTTGGACTTCATTATGATTGTTTTAGCTGTGCAAATGCATGATCTACTGCTTTTAGCGTCTCAGAAATATCTTTTTCAGTATGTGCGATCGTTAAGAACCAAGCTTCATATTTAGAAGGAGCGAGGTTAATGCCTTGGGCGAGCATTAATTTGAAGAAACGGGCAAACATTTCGCCATCCGTATTTTCAGCCTGCTCGTAGTTCACAATCGTTTCTGTTGTGAAATAAATTGTGAGCGCTCCTTTTAAGCGATTCACTGTAATATCTACTTGATGCTTTTTGGCATGGGCTAAAATGCCTTCTTCTAACATAGCGCCAAGCTGATCAAGACGCTCGTAAACACCGTCTTCTTTTAACACTTCCAAGCAGGCAATACCTGAAAGAATGGATGCAGGATTTCCTGCCATTGTGCCAGCTTGATAGGCTGGTCCAAGCGGGGCCACTTGTTCCATAATTTCTTTTTTACCGCCGTAAGCTCCGATAGGAAGTCCGCCGCCAATAATTTTTCCTAATGCAGTGAGGTCAGGTTTTACTTGAAGCAAGTCCTGTGCACCGCCATACATAAAGCGGAAAGCGGTAATGACTTCATCATAAATCACCAGTGCGCCTTTTTCATGTGTGAGGTCATTGACCTGCTGCAGGAAACCGTCCTTAGGCTCTACGATGCCGAAGTTCCCGACAATTGGCTCGACAAGGACAGCTGCTACTTCATCACCCCAGCGATCTAATGCTTCTTTATATCTGTCAATATCATTAAATGGAACGGTAATGACTTCATTGGCGATACTTTTTGGTACACCCGCGGAATCAGGTGTTCCTAAAGTGGAAGGACCAGAGCCTGCTGCCACAAGCACAAGATCAGAGTGGCCGTGATAGCATCCGGCAAACTTAATGATTTTTGTTCTGCCTGTATATGCGCGTGCCACTCGAATCGTTGTCATCACCGCTTCTGTACCTGAATTGACAAAACGAACTTTGTCCAAAGCAGGCATGGCTTCCTTCAGCATTTTAGCAAAAGTGACTTCATGCTTCGTTGGTGTTCCGTAAAGGACACCTGTTTCAGCCGCTTTCGTGATGGCTTTTGTAATATGCGGGTGGGCATGTCCTGTAATAATTGGACCGTATGCTGCTAGATAGTCAATATAGCGGTTTCCGTCAACATCCCAAAAATAAGCGCCTTCTCCTCTTTCCATCGCAACGGGTGAACCGCCGCCTACTGCCTTATATGAACGAGACGGGCTGTTGACACCTCCAACAATGTGCTCCAGCGCCTCTTGATGTAATTTTTCTGATTCTGTGAATTTCATAAATAGCCTCCTATCTCAACGTATCACGTCGTCTAACATTATTTTAACATGCCGATGCAAGCGTCCTTAGTTGAATATCCTCTCAAAATTGGATAGGCTAATTAAAAAATAGGTTGGAGGGATTGTGTCATGACAATCGAAGTAGGGCAGCAAGTACCTGACATTGAATTAACCGGTGACAACGGGGAGAAAATAAAGCTTTCTGATTTTAAAGGAAAACATATTGTTCTTTATTTCTATCCAAAAGATATGACACCAGGCTGTACAACAGAAGCATGTGATTTCCGCGACCGCCATCAAAGCTTTGCAGAATTAGATGCTGTCATTATCGGTGTAAGCCCAGACAGTCAGGACAAGCACCAAAAGTTTAAAGAAAAACATGATTTGCCGTTTCTGCTTCTTGTAGACGATGAACAGAAATTGTCTGAAGCCTTTGGGGTATGGAAGCTGAGAAAGAACTTTGGCAAAGAATATATGGGAATCGAGCGTTCAACGTTTCTTATTAATAAAGAAGGCACGCTTGTGAAAGAATGGCGAAAAGTAAAGGTGAAAGACCACGTAGAGGAAGCACTTGAGGAATTGAAAGCTCACGCTTAATATCCTCACAGGATGAGATCGGCAGTCATGCCGGTCTTTTTTGTAAAGAAGAATAGGTAAAAAAGAGGATTGTAATTGACAAAGTTTCGGCTCTGGGGGTACACTATTTATAAAGATTATAATATAAGAATATTTTTGAAGAGAGGTGCATGATGAAATGGCTGCTCACGAACTAAAAGACGCTTTAGATGCTCTAAAAGAAACCGGTGTTCGAATTACTCCGCAGCGCCATGCCATCTTGGAGTTTCTCGTAAATTCTATGACTCACCCAACCGCGGACGATATATATAAAGCACTTGAAGGAAAATTTCCAAACATGAGTGTCGCAACGGTTTACAACAATTTACGAGTCTTCCGGGAATCTGGATTAGTAAAGGAATTAACGTATGGTGATTCCTCAAGCCGATTTGATTTTGCGACATCTGACCACTACCATGCGATTTGTGAAAACTGCGGAAAAATCGTAGATTTTCACTATCCTGGCCTTGATGAAGTTGAACAGCTTGCATCCCATGTGACGGGCTTTAAAGTCAGTCATCATCGCTTGGAGATCTATGGAACTTGTCAAGAATGTGCGAAAAAAGAAAATCATTAATGAAAAAAGCTGACCGTTTAAATGGTCAGCTTATTTTTATGACTTTTTTCGATTGTAGGATTCATCAAACTCTTTACCTTCTAATGCTGGATCAAGTGTAAGCGGCTCTCTGCAATGCATGCACATGTCCACACGCCCAAGCACTTTTGTTTCCTTCTCACAGCCTGGACAAACGACACGTACAGCCTTCGTAGAAAGCATACCAATCCAAAAGTAAACGGCTGTACTTAATCCAATCGATAAGACGCCAAGCAGCATAAAGAAAGTCGACAGCCAGATCGATTCCTTGAAGAACACACCGATATACATGATCAGAAAGCCAACAAAAACCAAACTAAGTGCAAATGTTCTGATTTTATTAATCTTACTGGAGTATTTCGCCATCCCTAGTCCCCCTTATCTCCAATATAGCACATTTTACCTTTCCGTTTGAATTAGTTATAGAGTTTTGTGAATAAATTGCTTATAATGATTCAATGATCTTTTTTCATGTATTGAAGGAATTTTGATTCTATGAGGAGAAATACATAGCATTAGAGAAGAACTTTACACCCGAGTATTGGAGGAATCACTATGGAAAATCTTCTCCGTCCTATTTATCAAGAGAGAGCAAGCCATCCAGACACATTAGCTGTGATTATAGTAGAAAGAAGACATAAAGTATCTTCTGAAACGGATAACTTTGATGCAGCACTTTTAGTCATCGTAAAAGAAGCGGAAGAGCCGTTATTTATCAAGCACTATGAATCCGATCACCAAACAGCTTCTTTAAACGTTGTCACAGATGATCAACTAAAGGAATGGATCACCCTCGGTACTAACCGCCGAATCATCGATTGGATTTTGAATGGAAAAGTCCTGTTTGATCGAAATGAATATATCTTCAACTTAATTGATGAACTAAGTACATTCCCGTTTTCAAACCGCAAGCTCAAAATCGGTTTAGAATATGGCAAGCTCATTCGCAGATATATAGAAGGAAAAGCATTTTTTGAGTCAAATCAATTCCTTGATGCATATAATTCCATTGTGCATGCCCTGCATCACTTAGCACGTATTGAAGTAATTGATAAAGGCTTCCACCCAGAAGTGACCGTTTGGAACCAAGTGCGTCACATGGAGCCGGAAGTATACAAACTTTATTCAGAACTGATTGAAAGCCATGAAAGTCTGCATAAACGTTTGGAACTTTTATTTTTAGCAAATGATTTTTTGATCCATTCAAAAGCAGAAATTGGTGCCGCTCATTTGCGTCATGTCATGGAACAGAAGGATATATGGCTTTTTGGTGAGCTTCTTGCACATCCTGATCTTAAGTATTTCACGCCTGACCTTAGCGTCATGATTGATTTCTTTGTGGAAAAAGGAATTGTTCAAGTGGAGCCGATTGAGACAAAGGGACAAAAAATCTATCATCGAGGATATTTTGTGAAAAAAGATATTGACGCATGAATATTATGATGGTATATTATTAAACGTCGCTAACGAGCAACTGAGTTGCTTTGAAAGAAAAGCTGACAAAAAGAAATTCTAAAAAACGCTTGACGCACACGGTGCTCAAATGTTATATTAAGAAAGTCGCCTCTGAGCGATAACGAAGATGATCTTTGAAAACTAAACAAGACAAAACGTACCTGTTAATTCGAGTTTTTATAAAAAAATCCTATGAAACTTCATAGGTAGTCAGTCAAACTGGCGAGGCAGGAAGTGATCACATGCTAAGTTCGCTACATCGTGTAGCAGCGCATGTGTGATATGCATCCTGCATACCTCGGAGAGTTTGATCCTGGCTCAGGACGAACGCTGGCGGCGTGCCTAATACATGCAAGTCGAGCGGACAGAAGGGAGCTTGCTCCCGGATGTTAGCGGCGGACGGGTGAGTAACACGTGGGTAACCTGCCTGTAAGACTGGGATAACTCCGGGAAACCGGAGCTAATACCGGATAGTTCCTTGAACCGCATGGTTCAAGGATGAAAGACGGTTTCGGCTGTCACTTACAGATGGACCCGCGGCGCATTAGCTAGTTGGTGGGGTAATGGCTCACCAAGGCGACGATGCGTAGCCGACCTGAGAGGGTGATCGGCCACACTGGGACTGAGACACGGCCCAGACTCCTACGGGAGGCAGCAGTAGGGAATCTTCCGCAATGGACGAAAGTCTGACGGAGCAACGCCGCGTGAGTGATGAAGGTTTTCGGATCGTAAAGCTCTGTTGTTAGGGAAGAACAAGTGCGAGAGTAACTGCTCGCACCTTGACGGTACCTAACCAGAAAGCCACGGCTAACTACGTGCCAGCAGCCGCGGTAATACGTAGGTGGCAAGCGTTGTCCGGAATTATTGGGCGTAAAGGGCTCGCAGGCGGTTTCTTAAGTCTGATGTGAAAGCCCCCGGCTCAACCGGGGAGGGTCATTGGAAACTGGGAAACTTGAGTGCAGAAGAGGAGAGTGGAATTCCACGTGTAGCGGTGAAATGCGTAGAGATGTGGAGGAACACCAGTGGCGAAGGCGACTCTCTGGTCTGTAACTGACGCTGAGGAGCGAAAGCGTGGGGAGCGAACAGGATTAGATACCCTGGTAGTCCACGCCGTAAACGATGAGTGCTAAGTGTTAGGGGGTTTCCGCCCCTTAGTGCTGCAGCTAACGCATTAAGCACTCCGCCTGGGGAGTACGGTCGCAAGACTGAAACTCAAAGGAATTGACGGGGGCCCGCACAAGCGGTGGAGCATGTGGTTTAATTCGAAGCAACGCGAAGAACCTTACCAGGTCTTGACATCCTCTGACAACCCTAGAGATAGGGCTTTCCCTTCGGGGACAGAGTGACAGGTGGTGCATGGTTGTCGTCAGCTCGTGTCGTGAGATGTTGGGTTAAGTCCCGCAACGAGCGCAACCCTTGATCTTAGTTGCCAGCATTCAGTTGGGCACTCTAAGGTGACTGCCGGTGACAAACCGGAGGAAGGTGGGGATGACGTCAAATCATCATGCCCCTTATGACCTGGGCTACACACGTGCTACAATGGACAGAACAAAGGGCTGCAAGACCGCAAGGTTTAGCCAATCCCATAAATCTGTTCTCAGTTCGGATCGCAGTCTGCAACTCGACTGCGTGAAGCTGGAATCGCTAGTAATCGCGGATCAGCATGCCGCGGTGAATACGTTCCCGGGCCTTGTACACACCGCCCGTCACACCACGAGAGTTTGCAACACCCGAAGTCGGTGAGGTAACCTTTATGGAGCCAGCCGCCGAAGGTGGGGCAGATGATTGGGGTGAAGTCGTAACAAGGTAGCCGTATCGGAAGGTGCGGCTGGATCACCTCCTTTCTAAGGATATATGGAGCAGCGTGCGTTTTCGTCTTGTTTAGTTTTGAAGGATCATTCCTTCAAAACATGTCTCTAGCGAGACAGGATTGTTCTTTGAAAACTAGATAACAATAAGTAATACATTCACATTGAATGCAATGCAAAGTTCATCACACATAGTGATTCTTTCTAAAGTAAGAAATGGTTAAGTTAGAAAGGGCGCACGGTGGATGCCTTGGCACTAGGAGCCGATGAAGGACGGGACGAACACCGATATGCTTCGGGGAGCTGTAAGCAAGCTTTGATCCGGAGATTTCCGAATGGGGAAACCCACTGCTCGTAATGGAGTAGTATCCATACTTGAATACATAGAGTATGAGAAGGCATACCCGGGGAACTGAAACATCTAAGTACCCGGAGGAAGAGAAAGCAAATGCGATTCCCTGAGTAGCGGCGAGCGAAACGGGAACAGCCCAAACCAAGAGGCTTGCCTCTTGGGGTTGTAGGACACTCTATACGGAGTTACAAAGGAATGATATAAGCGAAGAGGTCTGGAAAGGCCCGCCAAAGAAGGTAACAGCCCTGTAACTGAAATGTCATTCTCTCCAGAGTGGATCCTGAGTACGGCGGAACACGTGAAATTCCGTCGGAATCCGGGAGGACCATCTCCCAAGGCTAAATACTCCCTAGTGACCGATAGTGAACCAGTACCGTGAGGGAAAGGTGAAAAGCACCCCGGAAGGGGAGTGAAATAGATCCTGAAACCGTGTGCCTACAAGTAGTCAGAGCCCGTTAACGGGTGATGGCGTGCCTTTTGTAGAATGAACCGGCGAGTTACGATCCCGTGCAAGGTTAAGCAGAAGATGCGGAGCCGCAGCGAAAGCGAGTCTGAATAGGGCGCATGAGTACGTGGTCGTAGACCCGAAACCAGGTGATCTACCCATGTCCAGGGTGAAGTTCAGGTAACACTGAATGGAGGCCCGAACCCACGCACGTTGAAAAGTGCGGGGATGAGGTGTGGGTAGGGGTGAAATGCCAATCGAACCTGGAGATAGCTGGTTCTCTCCGAAATAGCTTTAGGGCTAGCCTCAAGGTAAGAGTCTCGGAGGTAGAGCACTGATTGGACTAGGGGCCCCTACCGGGTTACCGAATTCAGTCAAACTCCGAATGCCGATGACTTATCCTTGGGAGTCAGACTGCGAGTGATAAGATCCGTAGTCGAAAGGGAAACAGCCCAGACCGCCAGCTAAGGTCCCAAAGTATACGTTAAGTGGAAAAGGATGTGGAGTTGCTTAGACAACCAGGATGTTGGCTTAGAAGCAGCCACCATTTAAAGAGTGCGTAATAGCTCACTGGTCGAGTGACTCTGCGCCGAAAATGTACCGGGGCTAAACGTATCACCGAAGCTGCGGACTGTTCTTACGAACAGTGGTAGGAGAGCGTTCTAAGGGCTGTGAAGCCAGACCGGAAGGACTGGTGGAGCGCTTAGAAGTGAGAATGCCGGTATGAGTAGCGAAAGACGGGTGAGAATCCCGTCCACCGAATGCCTAAGGTTTCCTGAGGAAGGCTCGTCCGCTCAGGGTTAGTCGGGACCTAAGCCGAGGCCGAAAGGCGTAGGCGATGGACAACAGGTTGATATTCCTGTACCACCTCCTCACCATTTGAGCAATGGGGGGACGCAGGAGGATAGGGTAAGCGCGGTATTGGATATCCGCGTCCAAGCAGTTAGGCTGGGAAATAGGCAAATCCGTTTCCCGTAAAGGCTGAGCTGTGATGGCGAGCGAAATTTAGTAGCGAAGTTCCTGATTCCACACTGCCAAGAAAAGCCTCTAGCGAGGTGAGAGGTGCCCGTACCGCAAACCGACACAGGTAGGCGAGGAGAGAATCCTAAGGTGATCGAGAGAACTCTCGTTAAGGAACTCGGCAAAATGACCCCGTAACTTCGGGAGAAGGGGTGCTTCTTAGGGTGTTAAAGCCCCGAGAAGCCGCAGTGAATAGGCCCAGGCGACTGTTTAGCAAAAACACAGGTCTCTGCGAAGCCGTAAGGCGAAGTATAGGGGCTGACGCCTGCCCGGTGCTGGAAGGTTAAGAGGAGCGCTTAGCGTAAGCGAAGGTGCGAATTGAAGCCCCAGTAAACGGCGGCCGTAACTATAACGGTCCTAAGGTAGCGAAATTCCTTGTCGGGTAAGTTCCGACCCGCACGAAAGGCGCAACGATCTGGGCACTGTCTCAACGAGAGACTCGGTGAAATTATAGTACCTGTGAAGATGCAGGTTACCCGCGACAGGACGGAAAGACCCCGTGGAGCTTTACTGCAGCCTGATATTGAATGTTGGTACAGCTTGTACAGGATAGGTAGGAGCCTTGGAAACCGGAGCGCTAGCTTCGGTGGAGGCATCGGTGGGATACTACCCTGGCTGTATTGACCTTCTAACCCGCTGCCCTTATCGGGCAGGGAGACAGTGTCAGGTGGGCAGTTTGACTGGGGCGGTCGCCTCCTAAAATGTAACGGAGGCGCCCAAAGGTTCCCTCAGAATGGTTGGAAATCATTCGCAGAGTGTAAAGGCACAAGGGAGCTTGACTGCGAGACCTACAAGTCGAGCAGGGACGAAAGTCGGGCTTAGTGATCCGGTGGTTCCGCATGGAAGGGCCATCGCTCAACGGATAAAAGCTACCCCGGGGATAACAGGCTTATCTCCCCCAAGAGTCCACATCGACGGGGAGGTTTGGCACCTCGATGTCGGCTCATCGCATCCTGGGGCTGTAGTCGGTCCCAAGGGTTGGGCTGTTCGCCCATTAAAGCGGTACGCGAGCTGGGTTCAGAACGTCGTGAGACAGTTCGGTCCCTATCCGTCGCGGGCGCAGGAAATTTGAGAGGAGCTGTCCTTAGTACGAGAGGACCGGGATGGACGCACCGCTGGTGTACCAGTTGTTCTGCCAAGGGCATCGCTGGGTAGCTATGTGCGGACGGGATAAGTGCTGAAAGCATCTAAGCATGAAGCCCCCCTCAAGATGAGATTTCCCATTCCGCAAGGAAGTAAGATCCCTGAAAGATGATCAGGTTGATAGGTCTGAGGTGGAAGCGTGGTGACACGTGGAGCTGACAGATACTAATAGATCGAGGACTTAACCTATATTCTAATGTGAAGCATGAACATTGTTATCTAGTTTTGAGAGAATATTTTTAAAATATCTCTTGATTTATTTTCAATACATAGTATAATATCTTTTGTCACTAAATTGTCTGGTGATGATGGCGAAGAGGTCACACCCGTTCCCATACCGAACACGGAAGTTAAGCTCTTCAGCGCCGATGGTAGTTGGGGGGTTCCCCCTGTGAGAGTAGGACATCGCCAGGCTTTCTTCATTCCGCAGTAGCTCAGTGGTAGAGCTATCGGCTGTTAACCGATCGGTCGTAGGTTCGAATCCTACCTGCGGAGCCAATTTGGAGAGCTGTCCGAGTGGCCGAAGGAGCACGATTGGAAATCGTGTAGGCGGTAACCCCGTCTCAAGGGTTCGAATCCCTTGCTCTCCGCCACAATTTACATAATAAAGGGCCCGTTGGTCAAGCGGTTAAGACACCGCCCTTTCACGGCGGTAACACGGGTTCGAATCCCGTACGGGTCACCATTTTTATAGAATATACACCAGCATTTTTTATTCGGAGGATTAGCTCAGCTGGGAGAGCATCTGCCTTACAAGCAGAGGGTCGGCGGTTCGAGCCCGTCATCCTCCACCATATCTTTTATATCGTCGCGGGGTGGAGCAGTTCGGTAGCTCGTCGGGCTCATAACCCGAAGGTCGCAGGTTCAAATCCTGCCCCCGCAACCAAAATGGTCCGGTAGTTCAGTTGGTTAGAATGCCTGCCTGTCACGCAGGAGGTCGCGGGTTCGAGTCCCGTCCGGACCGCCATTTTTCAAAAGAATACTTGGCTCGGTAGCTCAGTTGGTAGAGCAACGGACTGAAAATCCGTGTGTCGGCGGTTCGATTCCGTCCCGAGCCACCACTATTTGCCGGTGTAGCTCAATTGGTAGAGCAACTGACTTGTAATCAGTAGGTTGGGGGTTCAAGTCCTCTTGCCGGCACTGTTTTTCAAAAGTGGAGGGGTAGCGAAGTGGCTAAACGCGGCGGACTGTAAATCCGCTCCCTCCGGGTTCGGCGGTTCGAATCCGCCCCCCTCCACCATTTTTTGTTTTCATAGGGGCATAGTTTAACGGTAGAACAGAGGTCTCCAAAACCTCCGGTGTGGGTTCGATTCCTACTGCCCCTGCCAATTATACTTTATAATTCATTACATCTATGGCGGTTGTGGCGAAGTGGTTAACGCACCAGATTGTGGCTCTGGCACTCGTGGGTTCGATTCCCATCAATCGCCCCATTTTATTATTGGGCTATAGCCAAGCGGTAAGGCAACGGACTTTGACTCCGTCATGCGTTGGTTCGAATCCAGCTAGCCCAGTTGATGTGCGGAAGTAGTTCAGTGGTAGAACACCACCTTGCCAAGGTGGGGGTCGCGGGTTCGAATCCCGTCTTCCGCTCCAATAATGGCGGCATAGCCAAGTGGTAAGGCAGAGGTCTGCAAAACCTTTATCCCCGGTTCAAATCCGGGTGTCGCCTTTTTTGAAAAGACTGCCGGGGTGGTGGAATTGGCAGACACACAGGACTTAAAATCCTGCGGTAGGTGACTACCGTGCCGGTTCAAGTCCGGCCCTCGGCACCATTGTTTTTAAATATAAGTTGCGCTCTTTAATGATCATGCCGGTGTGGCGGAATTGGCAGACGCGCACGACTCAAAATCGTGTTCCTCACGGAGTGCCGGTTCGACCCCGGCCACCGGTATCTAGTTTTCGATATTCTTTATTATCGTCAATCACAGAAGAATTAAAGAATATCAACGTTTAAAACGTCTTTCTACAAATTGTAGGAGGGCGTTTTTTATTTGTTTTTTAGCTGATTTTTCACACGATAAAATTACTTCAAATCGTTTCACTGCTGAAAGGGGACCTAGCTAAATGGCAAGACGTAAAAATATCTTAGACCAAGGTGAATTGGCAATTTTAGAAAAGGAAACTAAGTCTTATGTTGAATCATTTCGGGAAGCTATTGAATTATTTGTTTAGGACTGTGAGTAATAAATTTTTAAGGCGTTTCTTAATTCTCTAACAGCAATATGACAGAGGAACATATTAAGGAGATTACTTTTACTTTATTGATGGTTACCTTATGATTAAACTAAAGAGGCAGGATAATTGAAGAAGGATTGGATATAAATTGTACATAAGAGGTGTTGTAATGATTACGGTTAAAAATGCTGAAAGTTATCTTAAAGATAGCATTGGTGAAGATACCGATGATATAAAAAAGGTTTGGGAAACATTTAAGGCTTTTTCAAAGGAGACAGTTGAGGGCGAAGAAGATAAAGAAATTTTATTTCAGTGTGGTGTCTATGATTTTACAGGAGAGGAAGTATTTCATTTTGACTTTGTACGTCAGTTTACAGTTTATGAAGAAGATGATTATTCTCACATGGAACAACTACACTGTGAATTTTTATTTAAACCAACAAGCGAGTTAAAAAAGTTAAAGGTGGTAGAAGAATGGTCAATGGATTATGACGATATCGATCATTTTTTTAATCATATTGAAAGTATTCATGAGTTTAAAATACCTTTGAGTTTAAAGCCGATAAAATCAGAAATATATCAGGAAGAGCTTTAATTCTTCATTCATTAACGGGTGCTTTACTATAAGAGGGTATACCTTGCCTTTTTGGAATAATTTATCATCTGGTTCGACCCCGGCCACCGGTATCTGTTAAAAGTTTCATGATTGGTTTTTCCATGAACCTAACGTTTCACCCTCGTGGTAAAACGTTTTTTTGTGGTTTAATGAGTTATTTAGATAAAAAATAGGAGCCTATTAGAAAATAATGAGTATGTACTTCTTTTAGCAGAATAATCTTTAGATGATTTGCAACATTTGATAAGATACATTTAACCATGTAAGGAAACAAAATGGAGCAGCACATTCACATAAAACTGTTGTACTACCTTTGAGTAACTAAATGAATATTTGTGGGTACATACACATCTTTAACTGACATCAACATGGTGACCCAGTTTGAGGGGAGAATTTATGAAAAAACAAAATGCTCATGAAGAGTTATTGACAGGTGGAAATGTCTCGAACGTATATCGTTCGGGAGATACGGTTCGTCGAGAAGTAAAGTCAGACAATATCAATATACGAAAGCTGCTAAAGCATTTAGAAAAAAAGAATTTCTCCTATGCTCCAAAGTTTTTAGGGGTTGATGAACAAGGTAGAGAGATATTGTCCTTCATTGAAGGCGTAGCCGGTCATGAGCCTTTAAAAGAATATATGTGCTCTCACCATGCCTTAAAAGAAATAGCGAGAATGCTTAGACTGTATCATGATGCTGTTCATGATTTTCCCATTTCAGACGATTGGGAACGAATGGACAATACGCCTGTCGAAATAGAGGTTGTGTGTCATAATGATTTTGCAATGTACAACATCATTTTCAATAATGAAAAACCAGTAGGTATCATTGATTTTGATGTAGCTGCTCCTGGTCCAAGACTTTGGGATATGGCATATACTCTGTATACATGTGTACCTATCAGTAGGTTTTTTCGCACCAAAACAGGAGACATCGTGAACTATCATTCATCAGACCATGCAGACCAGATAAAGCATAGAGTGAAACTGTTTTTTGAAGCTTATGGTGAGGAAATAGCAGAAGATTATTTGGATATGGTGCTGCTGCGTTTAGAAGGATTATGTCAGTATATGAAACGAAAAGCGAGTGAGGGGGATATCGCTTTTCAAAACATGATTCAAGAAGGACATCTTGAACATTATCAAAAAGACATTCAATTTATTCATGAACATGGAAAAGAATGGATGTAAAGAGGCGGCGTTGTGATTATGCAAACGAAGACGATATTACAGGCTATCATTCAAGACGAGGGAGTAAATGATTATCCTCTTTTTAGACAGTACTGTGTGAGAAAAGAACAGGGCCTGCGTAAAGATGCGCTAAACGTTCTTCAGGCCTTTATTGAAGAGATGAAAGAGAACGATTTTGAAGTACAGCGGGAATTTGCTGCTTGGCTGTTTGAGTGGATTGAACGGTTTGAGGATGGTCATCATCTGCTTGTGTATCCGCTGGTAAATGGGGTAATCCAGCCTGTTTTTCAAACGTGGGAGAATGTTGATCCATTGGATGTGAGACCGTATCGCTGGCAAGGTTTGTTTGTGCATCAGGGAGAAGGGCTGCCTCATTTATTGAAGGCACTAGAGCTTGGGGGCAGCAAGGAACAGCGTGTGATTGTTCAAATTTGCGAAACCTATTTATCGGCCTTGTGGTATTCGTTTCATCATATACATGAAGATCTTTATTTAAGCACCTATGAGAAGGATCAAGAGAGAATTCAAGGGATTGAACGTGTTATGATGCTGATTCAAGATAAAAGAATTCGAACCAATGTTCAAAAACAAGCCGTCTATTATGGCCAACTTTTAACGGACTGGATGACGTTTCAGCAGACGGAGACAAGAGGCTTTATGAAATGGTGTGCGGAGCGTAAGAAACCGTATGAGTGGGTAGAGTCCTTTTATTATCAGCAATAGATGAGAAAACGGCAGAATGAACTCTGCCGTTTTTTATTGCCATATTCGCTTTGCTTCTATATGATCTGGACTAAAATATTTCAGGATATAGACATCTGGATTGCTTAGTTTCTTCCACTCTTCGAATCCAATCGTTGAATCGGCGTGTTTAAGAAGCAGGCTCATGATATTGCCATGTGTGACCAATAGGGTATGATCTGTTTCTAATTTTATTTGTTCGTGGAGTGCTTCTACAATACGATTCATGGCTTCTTGGCTCGATTCTCCGCCTTCACAGGTCATATGTAAGTCTGTAAAACTAAGCTTTAGCTTCTCATACCAATTGTCTATTGGCTTACTGCTTAACACACGTTCAGAGAGGCGTTGATCGATTTTTATCTCGAGCTGTTTTGCATGAGCAAGGGGCTCAGTAGTTTGGATCGCTCGTTTATAAGGACTTGAGATAATCTGATTAAGATGAATGCTGGAAAAAAACTGTGACAGTTCGTGAGATTGAGTGATGCCTTGTGGTGTTAAAGCTGCATCTTTAGATTGTCCATCTGCTTGGCAGTGTCTGACGATATAATATGTTTTCATTGGATACACCTTTCATTGAGTATAAAAAAATCATCCAGTATTGGATGAGGATTTGCGAAGAGCTAGGTAAGCTTGTTCGTATCTGTTTCTTTATAGGGATCTGTGAGCTTGGAGGTCAGGTCTAGGTTGAACAAAAAATCATCGACGGTGTCTGTGCCAAAGGGAAGTGTGGAGAAGTTGATTTGGATGCTGTCTTCTTGTTTTTCTGAAGCGACTTGCTGTGCAGGCTGCTTTTTTCTCCAGTTCTTAAACAAGTGCATGTGAGGCCCCCTTTTCTTTGAAAAAGATGGATTTATACATAATATACGGGGAGAGTTGTCCAGGCGTCAAATGTTTTCTTATAAAGGAACGATTCAATTGCTAAAAAAAGAGCCACAGGAAAGTGCGGCTCTTGTTGTTTCAGTTTACATTGCGCGTTGTAATGCTTGTAGTAATTTACGTTCGCATCTTAAGTTGTATCGCTTCTTATGGAGTTTCTCCGTTTTAAACCTGCCTATGACACGCCGGACACCGGGATCATAAATGATGAGCTCCCTGCAAGTTTGATCATGTAATAGTGCCTGAAACCAGCTATATTTTTTGAGATGTGCTGCGTTCCTCGAGATCTCCTCTTCATCCACTTTTAGAAAAGGGATATATACAGCAAGTGAAAAGATGTCTAAAATGAATCCCATTTTGCTTCCTCCTTTCATATTATTCATTACGCTTAGGAGAAGGCAAGGTTTCATTCAATAAACGTTAAAAACAATCCCAGTGCATAAACCATTCTTTTGATTCTTTGTCATAATAGAAATACATCGTGCCGTTATCACCAATCATGAAACGAGGTTTTTCTTCTGAGGCGATTTGTAGCATGAATTCGCCTTGTTGTTGATGGGGTGGGGATTGAATATACGCCCCATATCCACCGATTTTTGTGAACGAATAATTTGTGTATTGATTAAAAAAGTGGTCTGTCGCTTCTTCACTTTCGTTTACTTCTGTTAGATCCACATATGACCATGCTTCTTCCCAGCAAGGAAAGTCCCTTTGCTCACTTTCGTTCCATTGGATTTGAAAGGGTTTGAGTCCTCTTACTTCTTCAGGAGTTTCAACTACTTCTAATTCTTCGATTGTTGAATATTCAATGAGCTTCCAGCCTTCGCCGTTTTTGGTGATATCGATCGGAAGTGCTTTCTGGTTGAGAAAAATTTGAATCAGCTTACACTCATTGAAGCCATTCATTCCTCCTGGCACTTCTGGTAAATAAATTTGTAAAATCGGAATCATGGCCCCATCTTGATCTGTCGGCCAGCCTTGGTTAGGATCGATGAAAAAATGGCCGGCAAACCAGCTGTGTATAGCTGGATCAGGACGGAAGCCGCCAATTTTGGCGATGGCTGGCGTTTTCCCGATTAGATTTAATTCTTGAAAAGCTTTGATTTCCATGGGTTATTCCTCCAGCCTTTAGCCTGCAATGTGTGCATCATGAAATGTGCCATTTATATTTCCTGTGACAATAATGACATGACCCCAAAATAAATCACCGTCATGATAGTAGACTTCAAACTCTCCCTCAGGGTAAACATGCAGGCTTTCAAGTGAAATGCGGCTTATAAATTGATTCAGTGTGAGTTCTTCTTGCTTTTCAGCTGATTCGTCTTGTTCCTGCCAATCCTTTGCTAGATCTATCAGCTGATTCGCGGCAAATGATTTAATAGAAGAATCCCATTTGGCTTGCTCTTGCATAAGTTGGTTTGCTGTTCGAAGAGAGTCATTTATTTTTTCATCTTCTTCGAGGTTGAAGTAGAGAAGGCACTCTTCATTGCTCCATTGGATCGTCTTTTCAAATAAGTCTAGTCCTTTCACTAACTCAAAGGTGCCAAGTGTATCATCATGATAATACACAGGCTTTTGGGCTTCTTCTAAAATTTCTTGAAGCGCTTGATCCTGTGTATCTGTATTGATTAAAGATACAAGCATGAATTCACCTTCGCCTTTTCGAACCTGAAGTGTAACGATTGATTCTTTATGTAATTGTGCCTGTTTTTCCCTTAATCCCTCGTCATCTGTTAGCCAGCAAAGTCTTACATTTTCGGTTATGATATGACCGTTTTCTTTCCAAGCAATCAGTGGAATAGAAGCGGTCCAAAGAGGTGCCTGGCCTGCTTTTCCTGCCCCTACGCCAGAAGGTCCTGTAACAGCAATGATAGTGACTACATCTTCTGAAAATCTCTCTTCAAAAGTGTTGATTTGTTTGTTAATCTTCATGTGATGTCCTCCAGCCTGATTTTTTTGTCATGAACATATAAGTGTTGTGATCAAGTTCTACCTCTTTATCACACCGCACATCAGTAGGGGAAATCAAGCTTTTTTTGTTTAAAACTGTTTTTTTAGGGAGGTACATGGATTAATGGAGGTTGAGTCACAATAAAAGAAGCAAGGATCGAATTTTGTATAAATTTGGGTAAATGAGTCGAAAAGCCTAGGTTATTCTTCCTTTTCTTTATAATTACTTTGACACGAATAGATGAAAAAAGTAAAGTAATACTGAGTGATTTACAAAACCTTCTTCATCCACTAAAACATGAAGTGTGCGTAAATTTAATGTAAATGGATATTTTTCCTTTTATTTACTCGTATTTTTTTTGAAACTTATGATGCCTCTCATTCGTTATATTAAAGGAGCGCATGTATCCGGCGGAGACAGAGCATCGGCATGCTTGGCGAAGAAGATTTACATTTGCAAAATGAATGTAAATTTTTTATGATTTCATTTATATCAGAACGATGATAAGAAAGAAGAGGTTTTATGAAAAAAATATTTGCAAACAAATATAGCTTTTTTGTTTTGGCTGTCCTTTTATTCTGGGCTAAATCGTACACAGCCTACAAAATGGACTTTAATTTAGGAGTAAAAGGTTCTTTTCAAGAGGGGCTTCTCTTATTGAATCCATTTAGTTCAGCCATCGTGTTTTTTGGACTTGCTCTCTTTTTGAAGGGGCGTAAATCTGCCATTGTTTTAATTGTTATTGATTTTATTATGACCGCACTTTTATATGCAAATGTAGCGTATTACCGTTTCTTTGATGACTTTTTGACTTTCTCAACAATGAAGCAGGCAGGAAATCTTGGGGGAGGCATGACTGGCGGTGTGCTAGCAAGCATTAAGCCGCATGACCTTTTATACTTCCTTGATATTATCATTTTGATTGCGATTGTCATTTGGAGACCAGAAGTGAAGAAGTTCCAAATGAAAAAGACGTTTGCACTGCTGATTGTAGCTGCAGGTATTGGACTGTTCTTTGTAAACCTTCATTTGGCTGAAAAGGATCGGCCAGAATTATTAACGAGAACCTTTGATCATAAGTATGTTGTCAAATACTTAGGTGTTTATAACTATACGATTTATGATGGGGTACAAGCAGCACAAAACGCAACACAGGTAGCCAATGCAAGCAGTGAAGATTTAACGGATGTTGTGAACTATACGTCTTCTCACTATGCGAAGCCAAATGCAGAGTATTTTGGTAAAGCAAAAGGCAAAAACATTATTAAAATTCATTTAGAAAGCTTCCAGTCTTTCTTAATTGACTACAAATTAAATGGAGAAGAAGTGACTCCATTCTTAAACAAACTGGCTCATGGGAAAGACGACTTTACGTATTTCGATAACTTCTTCCATCAGACAGGTCAAGGGAAGACATCAGATGCTGAGCTGATGATGGATAATAGTATGTTTGGCTTGCCAGAGGGAGCAGCATTTGTGACAAAGGGTGAAAATACCTTCCAATCACTACCTGCCATCCTAGATCAAAAAGCAGGCTATACGAGTGCAGTACTTCACGGGGACTATAAATCTTTCTGGAACCGTGACACGATTTATAAACATATGGGAATTGATCAATTCTTTGATGCTTCCTATTACAACATGGATGAAGAAAACCTTGTGAATATGGGTCTGAAGGATAAACCGTTTTTCAAAGAATCAATTCCAATGCTAGAATCAATGAAAAAGCCATTTTATGCACATTTAATGACACTGACAAATCACTATCCATTTAATTTAGATGAAAAAGATGCGACAATCGCTAAGGCAACAACTGGCGATAAAACAGTCGATAACTATTTCCAAACAGCAAGATATTTAGATGAGTCATTAGAGCAATTCTTCAAAGACTTGAAAAAATCAGGTATGTATAAAGACTCAGTCATTTTATTATATGGTGACCATAACGGTATTTCTGAGAACCATAACCGTGCAATGAGTGAAATTCAAGGGAAAGAAATCACTCCTTATCAAAATGCACAAAACCAGCGTGTTCCGCTCATGATTCGTATTCCTGGTAAGAAGGGCGGCGTGAACCATACGTATGGTGGTGAAGTCGACGTTATGCCAACACTTCTTCACTTACAAGGTATCGATTCAAATGAATTCGTGAATTTTGGAACAGACTTATTCTCTAAAAAGCATGATGAGACTGTTGCCTTCCGTAATGGAAACTATGTGACACCGAAATATACACTTGTCGATAATACCGTTTATGATACGAAAACGGGTAAAGTGGTGAAACAAAATAAAAAGACAGAGGCGATTAAAGCCCGTGTTGATAATCAGTTAAGTCTTTCAGATAAAGTGCTCTATAGGGATCTTCTTCGATTCCATAAGTTATCTGATTTCAAACCAGTGAATCCATCGGATTATTTCTATGGTAAAGCAAACAAAGAAAAAGAAGCGGATTCTTCTGCTAACTAACTGAGTTTTGGGCAAGCACAGAAAGGTGCTTGCCTTTTTCTCTCTCTTCGCTTGATTTGTTGGCAAAATATGTTTATATTTAGGGAGAAACAAGCGTGACGCCGGCTGGCAACTGGTGACACACATTTCGTCCTTGGGGAATTCAGGAGGAGCTTATGACAACAAATACAAAAACACAAAAAAAGAAATCAGAATTATGGGGCTGGATCAAAGCCATCTTAATCGCATTTATTGCTGTTTTTATCATTCGGAACTTTTTATTCGCGCCATACATTGTCAAAGGATCTTCCATGTATCCGACATTGCATGATACAGAGCGGGTGTTTGTGAATAAAACGGTTGATTATTTCGGTGATTATAAACGAGGACAGATCATTGTTCTTGATGGGGAAGACCGCAGCACTCATTATGTCAAACGATTGATTGGTTTACCTGGTGATAAAATTGAAATGAAAAATGATCAGCTATATGTTAATGGAAAAAAAGTGGCGGAGCCTTACTTAGCGTCAAACAAAAAGAAAGCAGCTGCAGATGGCACTTTGCTGACACCTGATTTTGGCCCTCTGAATGTTCCAAAAGGAAAGTACTTTGTCATGGGGGACAATCGCCAAAATTCAATGGACAGCCGCAACGGCTTAGGTCTTTTTACAAAGCGTGATATTCAAGGAACTACCTCATTTGTATTTTATCCTTTCCAAGACATTCGATTACTCAATCATTAATAAACAATAAAAAAGCACACAGCCGTGTGCTTTTTTCTATGTCATTCAGACTGACTTTTTGTAATCGCCTGTTCAAGATCTGCAAGAATATCTTCAATCGCTTCTGTTCCAACAGATAAACGAATGAGCTCTGGTGTGACACCTGTCGCTTTTTGTTCTGCTTCGCTTAATTGCTGATGCGTTGTGCTGGCAGGGTGAATAATGAGGGATTTAGAATCGCCCACGTTTGCGAGATGGGAGAAAAGCTGCACAGAATCAATGAGCCTTTTACCTGCTTCGCGTCCACCTTTAATACCGAATGTGAGGATTGCACCTTGTCCTTTTGGTAAATAGGTTTGAGCAAGCTCATATGATTCGTGACTTTCAAGACCTGGATAGCTTACCCAATCGACAAGAGGGTGATCCTGTAAGAATTGTGCTGTTTTCAAGGCATTTTCACTATGCCGCTCAAGACGAAGATGTAATGTTTCTAAGCCCTGCAGAAGTAAAAATGAGTTGAATGGCGACAGAGCTGCCCCTAAATCACGTAAGAGCTGTACTCGTGCTTTTGTGATATAAGCCGCTTCTCCAATCGCTTCTGTATATGTCAGACCGTGATAGCTTGGATCTGGTTCAGTCAGTCCTTTGAACTTATCGCTGTCAGCCCAAGGGAATCGGCCGCTATCAACGATGACACCGCCAATTGATGTACCGTGACCGCCAATAAATTTCGTCGCTGAGTGGACGACAATGTCTGCACCAAACTCGATAGGTCTTAATAAATAAGGGCTGGCGAGCGTATTGTCCACAATAAGCGGGATATGATGCTTGTGTGCAATGGCTGAGATGGCTTCAATATGTAAAATGTCGCCTTTTGGATTTCCAATGCTCTCTGCATACACTGCCTTTGTTTTGTCTGTGATCGCCGCTTCGAGTTCTTCAAGGTTGGATGAATCGACGAATTTTACTGTAATTCCAAGTTTTTTGAGTGTATGGGCAAATAAATTGTAGGTGCCGCCATAAAGACTGCTTGAGGAAACGATTTCATCTCCGGCTCCTGCAATGTTTAAAATAGAATAAGTCGTCGCTGCTTGTCCAGAAGAAACAGCAAGTGCACCAATTCCACCTTCAAGCTCAGCGATACGCTTTTCAAATACGTCATTTGTAGGGTTCATAATACGTGAATAAATATTTCCCGGTTCCTGAAGACCAAATAAATTCGCTGCATGCTCACTGTCTCTAAAACCAAATGAGCTCGTTTGGTAAATAGGCACGGCTCTTGAATAGGTCGTTGAATCAAGCTCCTGACCTGCGTGAATGGCTTTTGTTTCTAAACGAAATGGACGTTCTTCTGACATGTGTGTATCCTCCTTTTGTTAGATAAAACCAACTGTTTTGATAAGAAATATTTAATAAGACTATAAATCTTGTTCCCTGCTCGGTCAATCATTTTTTAGATAAATCTGAAAAAACAATAAATATAGTTGACAGGTAGGAATAGTGTGTATTAACATGAGCATACTGAAAACACGAACAAGAATGGCTGATCGGTCAACCGAAGGCTCTATCACTTAAGCATGAGTGAAGAGCCTTTTTTTATTTGAAAAAAGAAAGGATGATGAAGATGGAAAAAAAGAAAAAACGAAAAAAATACAGAAAACACATGGATCTCACACTAGACATATTGATTGAGCGGAACAAATATGAGATTTACAGCAGCAAGGAACGAATAGAAGCGATTTTTGATCGGATCGATGAAAAACATACAAGGACAAAATAACCATTTTATAAATTTGAGTTGATTTATGGGATTAATATGATTTAGGATGGTGCTAACAAATCAATATGATTAGCTGATCGGACAACGCGAAGGCTCTTATCTCTTTTTTGGGATAAGGGCCTTTCTGTGTATTTATCTGATCGCAAGAGGAGTGAAGGTTTCAATGACGATTTCAATTGATATTGTGGATAAATCCTTTTGGAAAAACAAACAGTCCATTCGGGTACTTGAAAACTTAAGATTGAGCATCATTCCTGGTGAATTTATAACAGTAATAGGTCCGAGCGGATGTGGGAAAAGTACGTTGCTAAAAATCATAGGCGGGCTCGACACAGCGTATGATGGGCAAATTTTGATAGGAGACAGACAGGTCACAGAACCAGGAATGAAACAGGGCTTTATCTTTCAGGAACACCGCCTGTTTCCATGGCTGACAGTCGAAGAAAATATAGCGGCCAATTTCAATTTAAAACAACAGGATGTACGCCGCAAAGTGGATGAACTGATTGAAATTGTTCGTTTAAAAGGATTTGCACACGCTTATCCACATGAGCTCTCCGGAGGAATGTCGCAACGGGTTGCCATTGCGAGAGCACTCCTTCGTGATCCGGAGATCTTATTGCTGGATGAACCATTTGGTGCGCTGGATGCATTCACACGAAAGCACTTGCAGGATGTGCTGCTGGACATTTGGCAGGAGAAAAAAACAACAATGATTCTCGTTACTCATGATATTGATGAATCGATTTATTTAGGAAATGAAATTGTGCTAATGCAAGCGAGACCTGGCCGAATCCATAAAATTCTTCCTGTGAACCTGCCTTTTCCGCGTGATAGAACGTCAACTGCTTTTCAAAGCTTAAGACAAAAGGTGCTTTCAGAATTTGAGAAAACAGATGAATTGTTACTAACTGATGGATCAGGGATTTAGGGAGGGGAAATCGCATGAAAAAGAAACAGATGATCGTTATCTTTTTGAGTCTTTTCCTTGTTTTAGCAGGGTGTGATCAAGCAGCAGACGGCTCAGAAAACAAGGTGAAAGAAATTAGGATTGGGATTCAGCAAAGTTTGAGCCCGCTGCTTTTAGCAAAGGAAAAAGGGTGGTTTGAACAATCATTTGAAAAAGAAGGAGTGAAGGTAAAGTGGGTGGAGTTTCAAAGTGGTCCTCCTCAATTTGAAGGACTTGCTGCAAATCAATTAGATTTCTCGCAAGTTGGAAACTCACCTGTCATAGCAGGTCAGGCAGCAGGTATTGATTTTAAGGAAATTGGTTTATCTCAGGATGGGCTGAAAGCGAACGGTATTTTAGTGAATAAGAACAGTAAGATTCAAAAAGTAGAAGACTTAAAAGGGAAAAAAATTGCTGTCGCTAAAGGGAGCAGCGGCTTTGACTTTTTATACAAAGTATTAGATCAGGCAGGTTTATCTGCGAAGGATGTTCAGATCATTCAGCTTCAGCCAGATGAAGCGATATCAGCATTTGAAAATGGGTCCGTTGATGCTTGGTCGATCTGGGAGCCGTTCTTATCACTTGAAACGATAAAGAAGGGAGCAAAGCTGCTAGTGAATGGGGAAGCGACCGATTTATATTCTCCAGGTTTCACACTTGTTCGAACTCAGTTTGCTGATCAGCATCCTGAACTAGTAGTGAAATTTTTAAAGGTATATGACCATGCGGTGAAGTGGCAGAAATCACATCCAAAAGAGGCTGTTACTCTATACGCGCGTTTAAAAAATTTAGATAAGAAGGTCGTCACACAAGTATTAAACAATACGGAACCACTCAATAAGCCCATTTCGAAGAAGATCATCAATGCTCAGCAGCATACCGCTGATTTTCAATATCAAACAAAAGCGATCCAGCGGAAAATTGATGTCAATCAGGTTGTAGATAATTCGTTTATTGAAAAAATGCTAAAAGAGGAGATGAATAAATGAAAGCTATTTCGAATCCGGCTTTAGCATCTGAAATCGAGCGAACAAAGAGAAAAAGGAGAAAAGCTATATCTTTATATAAGTTAAAGGGACTGGTATTACCTGTTCTACTTATTGCTGTTTGGCAGATCATAGCTAGTTCTCAAATCGTTTCTTCCACTGTCTTGCCTTCGCCCGTCTTGATTGCAGAATCCTTTCGAGAGTTGATTCGTTCTGGAGAACTGTTTGGCCATCTATACATCAGCCTTTATCGAGCGATATGTGGATTTTTACTAGGGGGAGGCTTAGGTCTTTTGCTGGGCGTATGCGTAGGATTTTCTAAAAAAACAGAGCAGTATGTAGATCCGACCTTGCAAATGCTGAGAACCGTTCCACATTTAGCGGTCACTCCTTTATTCATCCTCTGGTTTGGCTTTGATGAAACGGCGAAAATTTTATTGATTGCACTTGGAGCTTTTTTTCCGATTTATATTAATACGTTTCTAGGTATTCGCAGTGTAGACAATAAGCTGTTTGATGTGGCTCGCGCCTTAGAGTTTAATGTGTATCAAAGCATCACAAAGCTGATTTTACCGGCTGCTCTTCCTCATATTCTTCTGGGCGTGAGACTGTCATTAGGAATTGCTTGGCTTGGTTTAGTGGTAGCTGAGTTGATGGGTTCAAGCAGCGGCGTCGGCTATATGATTATGGATGCAAGGCAATTCTCTCAAACAGATAAAGTGTTTGTAGGAATTATCATCTTTGCAGTAGTTGGTAAGCTGACAGATTCATTTGTACGTCTGTTAGAAAAGCGTCTGCTCAAGTGGCGCACTAGTTATCAAGGTGAATAATAACAGGGGGCGATGTCATGAATATTTTATGGTTTATTCCAACGCATGGAGACGGCCGTTATTTAGGATCAGCAAAAGGGGCAAGACAGGCAGACTATCCATATTTTAAACAGATTGCTCAAGCAGCTGATCAGCTTGGTTATACAGGGGTCTTACTGCCTACTGGGAGATCATGTGAAGATCCATGGCTGACGGCAGCTGCTTTAGCTGCGGAAACCACTCATTTAAAGTTCCTCGTGGCTCTTAGACCCGGGCTGATGCAGCCGTCTGTTGCTGCTAGAATGACTTCTACATTAGATCGTCTTTCAGGCGGGAGACTGTTGATTAATGTGGTAGCAGGGGGAAGTAAAGAGGAGCTTGAAGGGGATGGGTTGTTCATTTCTCATGATGAACGCTATGAGGCAACAGAAGAGTTTTTGACAATTTGGAAGCGGTTATTGAAAGGAGAAAATGTACAATTTCATGGCAAACATCTACAAGCGGAGAATGGCCGTCTGTTATTCCCACCGGCTCAAACACCCCATCCACCAGTCTTTTTTGGCGGATCATCATCAGCAGGAATTCAAGCAGCCGCCAAGCATACAGATGTCTATTTAACTTGGGGCGAACCGCCTGCACAAGTAAAAGAGAAAATTACACAAGTGAAGAAACAGGCTAAAAAGGAAGGAAGAACGGTGAAGTTTGGCATTCGTCTTCATGTGATTGTGAGAGATACCGAAGAGGAGGCATGGCAGGCAGCGGAACATCTGATTCGTCATTTGGATCAAAAAACAATTGATGAGGCGCAACAAGTGTTACAGGGGATGGACTCAGTAGGTCAAAGACGAATGGTGGAATTGCACCAAGGGAGGAAAGACAAACTTGAAATCAGCCCAAATCTTTGGGCAGGCATTGGTTTAGTACGCGGCGGTGCAGGAACAGCACTCGTCGGAGATCCGCAAACAGTAGCAGATCGTATCATAGAATACCAGTCTCTAGGCATTGATACATTTATATTTTCTGGATACCCGCACCTAGAAGAAGCTTATTATTTAGCAGAGCTTGTTTTCCCGCTCCTTCCATTCAAGAGATCAGGGGCTACAGGACTCTCTGTGCCAGCTGGTGAAATCATTGGGAACAATCATTTCCCAGATGCTGCCTCTGCTGCTAGTTCCTCATAAATATGAAAAAGCAAAGCAGTCTGCGATGGCTGCTTTGCTTTTTTTCATAGAATAGCGGGAGTCTTATGTTGTGTACTGCTGAACAAAGTAAGGGCTTTTTTCCCAATCGCTTTTCTTGTATATACACATTTATAGAGTCAAGAAAAGAAGGGAAATATGCCCACTCTTTTATCAGAATGATCAGTAAATATTTCATAATTGGCATTATTGCGACATAAAATCGGGACTTTTTTATCTGATATATCGGGGGAATTCTTTCTATCTCACAAAAAAGAAAGAATAAATATGATAGATGATAAATATGGACTATTTGAAAAAAAGAAGAAAAAAGATGGTGCAAATGACATTAAATGGGTTTTGTGGTTCTTATGGGGTGTCAAAATCTAGTAAATAAGAGAGGGTTTAAACGGATGAAAGGGAATAATTGAATAAAAAGTCACATTTTAATCAAATGTATGTTCGGTCAAAAATGGGATGTTCTGTAGATGTTTGGAGTGTGACGCCTATGATACGATCATCATAAGCTGGGAGGTGAAAAGTATGACTTATGCAGCGCCGCAAGTTGACTATTCCACTATGGAACCTGCTATTATGGACCAAGCTTGGTTCTTAGTATTTGTTGCTGTCCTTCTTGGATTGGGAGCAACAGTCGTTCTAGGAGCAGCAGTTTGGTGTATCGCAAACGGCAAGGGTAGCTTTACAGGAGCCGTTCAGTGGGAAAGTGGCTTAAAAGTCAAAATTGAATGTAAGTAGCTATACTTAGGATTCATCTTTTTGCTTCTTAGATAAGACACCAGGGCTAAACCGTCTGTGGCGGGCGGTTTAGCCTGATCTGTTTTTAAAGAATATGCAGACACTTGGAGGTTATATGTTTACGATCGAGAATTTAACCAAGACGTATAAAAATAACGTGACTGCTGTCAATGATTTTCATTTAAAGATCGACCCTCATCAAATCGTTGCTGTTGCTGGACCGAATGGTTCGGGTAAAACAACGATGATTAACTGTATACTCGGCATTATTAAGCATACAGAAGGAAGGATTCACTTGCAGGACGTCCCAAACGATGAACCATCCTTTAAAAAACAAGTAGCCTATGTTCCAGATGACCTGCTGCTCCCTGAAGCATTGACTGGTGCTGAATATTTAGATTTTGTTTCTTCTATGTATGAATGTAAAACAATTCACAGAAGAAATCAACTAATTGAACTGTTTGATATGGACTCGGCTTTATCAAGACCGATCGAAACCTATTCACATGGGATGAAAAAAAAGACACAGCTGATTGCTGCATTTATGCTTGATAGTCAATTGGTGATCATGGATGAGCCCTTTAGAGGACTTGATATTGAAGCGGTTATAAACACAAAGAAACTGATGAAGCGGTATGCCAAGCACCATGGTGCGATCTTGCTTTCAACGCATGATATGCTTTCAGCGGAAGAGCTGTGCCACAAAATCGCCATTATTTCTAAAGGAAATAAAATGGATGAAGGGACGGTCTCAGCCTTAAAGGAGAAGTATCAATCAAGCACATTGGAACAGGTGTTTCTGAAAGCTTCAATGTTAAGTGATAGGGGTGCACATTTTGATGAAATCATTAATCATTTCTAAAATGATGCTTAAAATGTGGCAGCAGGAGATGTATAAGCTCTTTGATACTCAAACGAAGCGGATCATTGTGGTCTTATTCTTTTTGTTTGCCATCACAATGGGAGCCATTATCGGATACAGCTTTACAGGTGTCTTTATGAAGGCTTTCTTAAATGGAGATGAACGTTCACTTGGATTACTTGTCGTGTCAATGGCGATCAATGCCTCTATTTTTACAAGCTTGTTATTCGTTTTGATCAAGGTCAGAACACCTGAACAAGACCGGTTTTCTATGCAGCTCAGCTGGTTCCCGCTCTCTACCTTTCAGAAAAGTTTTGGATACTTCATTCCGATGGTGACAGTGGTGGCAGGGCTTGTTTTATTTTTTATCGGCATCCTGCTTTTACCTAATTTTATTGCCCAGGGAATTGGTATTTTCTTTATCTTTACTTTCTTTTTGATGGTGCTTTTGCAGTCGCTTTTTGTCTTAATGCTGCTGCAGTTTATTTACAATATCACTTATTTACTCGTTTTGAAATTAAGATTACCGTTGCAAAAATTTGCAGCGATATTTGTTTTATTGGCACTGGTTGTCACGTATGGATTGACGCACTTTGATATTAGCCAAATTCAGCAATCATATATTCAGTTTGATTATCATTTGATGTATTTGACAGCTCCGTTTTTCCTAGCGGCACAAGGAATGCCTCCTGAAGGGGTAAATTATGCCATCTTGATTCTGATCATCCTCTTATCGGCAGGCGGCACATTTCTTTCTCTTGCGATGATGCCGATTATGGCAGAGAAAAAAGCGTTAACCTTTTTACACAAGCTGCCATTCTCTTCTTCAAAGAAGTGGTCGCTTATTGTGAAGGAAATGAAGTCACAGGTACGGAATGAAGAAAACATTTTAAACTTTCTTATTCTTCTTATTGTGATCTTATTCGTTCGTTATCAATTTGGATTCCGCTTTGAAGAAGAAGCGTTTTTTGTTCTATGTGGTCTTGCTGGATTAACAGCCTTCAATTCGTTTGGCAATGATAAACGAATGCTGGGCATGTATAAAACATTTGGTCTGAGATCGTGGGAAGTGGCTTTGTATAAGTTTATCGGCCTTCTGCTCGTAGGTGTACTACAAATTGTTTTATTCATGCTGACAACGCTGACGCTTCCTGATCAGATTTGGCACGCATTGATTGGTGCCGCTGTGTTATGCAATGCGACTGCGCTCTTTTATGTGGTAGGTATTTTACTTCCTCTTGATCGAAACAATCCCTATACAGGCATTTTTTCATTTGGAGCGCTTATTTTACTCATGATTCCGATTGTTTTTATTGGAAACTATGTCATAGGGGCGTCGAGTCAAACGCTTCAATGGCTGCTTGTGGCTGCATTTGAGGGTCTGCTCATCTTTGCCATATACAAAGGTTTTTCATGGAGGTATTCACATGATTCAACTTCTTAACAATAAGCTAAAGATTGAGCGGGTACCGGCACTAGCGCCGTATGTGACCTTACAAAAAAGGCATCTCACGGATACGCAGTATGGAAGCACACTCCCGATCAATGAAAGTGCCTATCATATGTTAACGAAAGTGGACGGTAAAAGAACTGAAGCGAGTATTACCGCAGAGCTCGCCGATTTGTTTCAGGTCGATGAGTCGGTGATTGCTCGTGATTTTTATCAGCTGATGATGGGATTGAATCAGCATCACTTGCTGTCTATTCATTATCATTCACCATATCGGATTGTGACAGCCTGCTGCCAATTTTTCAAGCAGTATCAAGTCAAAATGAAGGAACGATTTGATTGTACTGGTCACTCGTTCCTTCACATTTTTAGGACGGCTTTGCTCATGGTGACGCGTAAAATCATCTTTTTCTGGATGCTTTTCATGGTCATGGCAGGGATCGCTTTTTTATTCATTCCTGATCCGTCGATTGCAGCCATTGCGATATATTTTACGATTATTTATTTCGGATTAATTACCGGAACCGCCTTACATGAGGCGGCACATGGCTATGCACATCGGAAATTTGCGGGGCGAGATGGTCCTCAAGGCTTTTTTGCGAGTGATATGATGTCTGTGAAATTTGTA
Organism: Bacillus sp. FSL M7-0003; assembly: GCF_038628485.1. Taxonomy (NCBI): domain Bacteria; kingdom Bacillati; phylum Bacillota; class Bacilli; order Caryophanales; family Bacillaceae; genus Bacillus; species Bacillus sp. FSL M7-0003. Next base: position 906,122 of record NZ_CP152024.1, read on the forward strand.
AGACCCGTATTAGATCCGTTTCAGAAAAAGCAGGTATGGATTACGCTGCTTGGACCGCTTGTTCCCGGTGTGATTGGCGCAGCAGGCATTATTGTCACCATTTTATTTCTAAAAGAAAACCCGGTTTCGACAGCTTTTTTCATCTTTTCAATCACGTATTTTATTCAATTACTCTATCTTCTTCCGTTTATGGGGGATGGTAAGTCCATTATGAAGCAGCTATTGCTTGGGGGAATGGGAGGACAACGATCATGAACGTACAGGCGATGAAACAAGGCGCGATAGTTGGTAGTTTTCTAGGATTCTTAGGCTTTCCGATGCTGACAATCGGTGTACTGTTCTATCATTTATTTCAATCAAAAACGAATGATGCTTTATTATTTAACAGTCTCGCTTTTGAGATGGAAGGCTCTTCCGCATTTACTTTTCAGATCAAGCCAAACTTTTTTATTTATATGATGGTGATTTTTGCTGTGAGTTTTCTCATTGTGGCATTCCTATCAGCCATGAAACAGAAAAAAGCAAAAGGTTAGGAGAATTCTCCTAACCTTTTTTTGTGTTACGACCAAATTTTAGTATAATAAGAAATAAAAAACATCAAAGGGGATCACAATGGTTAAAAAATGGAGCATTCTTTTATTCACAGTTTTTCTATTAGCAGGATGCGGCGAGAAGGCCGAAGAAACCACGACAACCGAAAAGACGGTTTCGACAATTAAAACAGAGTCTGCCACTAAAAACCAAGTAACCATCGAACAAATGAAACTCTCAAAAAAAGAAAAAAACTTACTAGAAGCAGCAACAACTAATGAAAAGGTGGCTCTGACACTGAAAGGATTAACGAAGAAGAATAAAAGTATTACGTTTATCGGGAGTCATTACAAAAATGGACGATTAGTGAATAAGGAAGCATCATCTGCTACCTTTACTTTACACCAGGATGGAACCGATCAAACGGTGAATGTACTTCTTCAATTACATCATGAGAAAGATACATATGAATCACAATTTAGTATTTGGTCAAATAAAAAGAATGATGGGATGACGAAAGCGACATCAAGCTTTCCGTTCAAAGTAAGTGACTATGTATTTTCTGCACAATCTGAAACTGTCAAAGTTGCTTCTGGAGGAAAGGCACTGATTGCGTATACAGCGGCAATGGGGAAGGATGGAAATGCACCAATGCTTGAGGAAATTCAGAAGAATCCAAAGCAAGCGCTGAAAAATAAGTCACATGCATACTTATTTTATATCCAGCTAGATAAATAACTATCGTAATATATACGGAGAATATGAAGTTTTTTGACGAAAAATCTTCATATTCTCTTGACGAATTGTTAAGAAAGTTGTAACATAATAAAAGTCAACGCGATGACGTTGCTTTTAAAAGATTGATGCGGGTGTAGTTTAGTGGTAAAACCTCAGCCTTCCAAGCTGATGTCGTGAGTTCGATTCTCATCACCCGCTCCAATACATAATTTTGTTTATAACGCAGTATTTCGTTTCTTAGATAAACGAAGTGTTGCGTTTTTTATTATGTCAGTATAATGTGAAAAAGCACTGTCAGGCTACAGTGCTTTTTCAATGAGTTCATATTTGCTTTCTCCGCCATGTATTTGTACAAACATCTTCGTCAAGGATTGAATAAGAGCTTCACTCTTTTCCCGGGAAATAGATGGCGGGAAAAGGATGATTTGAAGAATGTTCTTTGTGTCTTGAGAAATTTGTGCTTTACTTGCTTGAGAAAATAATCCATTCAGTCCTGCGCTGTCCTGCCATTCGATGTGACCAGCCTCATGTTTTGCCACTGAAAGCGGTCCTTTGATGCGATCGGCATCTAAAGTCAGGATAGGTAAGAAATATTTTAGTGAGAAAAATATCGACAAATCCTGTACGGAATTGGTCGAGTCAATAAATTGTTCCTTTTGGATGTTAGAAAGAAGTGGAAGGAAAGGAACGTCTTTTAAAATATCCGTCCATTCTTTGATGGCTGATACTTCTTCTAAAACTTTATCTTCGTATTCAAAAAATAGGGATTCTTGAAACAGGCGTAATCGGCCTTTTAACATTTGAGGTGATGTACCCACTTCAATATGCGAATATTCAATCTGTCCAACATGGATAGACGGGTTTTGAGGATGAGAAATTTCCATATGTATCTTCACAGTGACTCACTCCAATCGGTCATGATACACTCGTATTATACTGAAAACAACAGAAGAAACAAAGAAAGGAGGTTTGCAAGGTGATTCATGTTGGAGAATTAAAAGAAGAATTGATTCAATATGCGAAAGAAATTGGTGTCGATAAAATTCGATTTGCAAGTGCCGACACATTTGATTCATTAAAGGACCGCCTCATCTTACATGAATCGTTAGGGTATTTGTCAGGCTTTGAAGAGCCTGATATTGAAAAAAGGACAAACCCTTCTTTGCTGCTTCCGAAGGCCAAATCAATTGTTGCGATAGCGCTCGCGTATCCTTCCAAAATGAAAGATGCTCCTCGAAGTACAAAGGATGCGAGACGGGGGATTTTTTGCCGGGCTTCATGGGGAACGGATTATCATGTTGTGCTGAAAAAAAAGCTTGATATGCTCGAAGAATTTTTGCGAAGCAAACATGTTGATATACGGACAAAATCAATGGTGGATACAGGAGAATTGTCTGATCGTGCTGTAGCGGAACGTGCTGGCATTGGTTTTAGTGCAAAAAACTGTATGATTATCACGCCAGAGTTTGGATCTTATGTGTATTTGGCTGAAATGATCACAAATGTCCCATTTGAACCGGATGAGAAAATTGAAGACCAGTGCGGAACTTGCAATAAATGTGTGGATTCGTGTCCAACGGGTGCGCTGGTGAATCCAGGACAGCTGAATTCTCAGCGGTGTATTTCATTTTTAACGCAGACAAAAGGCTTTTTACCTGATGAGTTTCGTTCGAAAATAGGGAATCGATTGTACGGGTGTGATACATGTCAAACTGTCTGCCCGATCAATAAAGGAAAAGACTTTCATCTGCATCCTGAAATGGAGCCAGACCCTGAAATTGCGAAGCCGCTGTTAAAGCCGCTTCTGACGATCAGCAATCGTGAGTTTAAGGAAAAATACGGTCATGTTTCAGGTTCATGGCGGGGGAAAAAGCCCATTCAGCGGAATGCAATTTTGGCACTCGCTCATTTTAAAGATACATCTGCCTTACCAGTATTAATTGAGTTGATGCACAAGGATCCAAGGCCGGTCATTCGAGGAACGGCTGCATGGGCAATTGGCAAAATTGGTGATGATCAGCAGCTCCCAGAGCTGGAAAAGGCCCTTGAGCGGGAAAGTGATGAAGAAGCGAAAGAGGAGATTGTGAAAGGGATTGAGCTTTTACAGACACCTTTAAATACTAAATAACATCCCTGTGAACATAGAATGAACCAAACAAAGATTTTAAAAAATGTTTGGTGGTGTCTGTGTGAAACAATTATTAGAGAAAACTTTAGAAGACAGGCTGGCGTATTTAATCAATGACCGTGCAATCAAACAGCCGCAGCTTATGTCTGATGTGGAAGCAGTAGAGCGGAAAAAAGAGCTTTTTGCTAGAAGACAGGTTGAGATTGTGAAGGCAAAAGCAAAAACAAAACTTCTCGATTCAGCCATTCAAGATGATGGGGCTCAGCATGTGCAGTACCTTGCTCATCTCACATATGTATGCAAGGATGTAGACGATTCTTTTTATTTAGAGGAACAGGTGGAAAAAAGAGAAGCATTTCTTTATAACAACATGCTTGTCAAAGATCGGATGATGTTAGAAGAGCGGCAATGGGAAGAGCATTTGGATGAGCGCTTTCAGACCGAAGATCAATTTGGGAGAGCCTTTCATTATGACCGGCGGGCTGCCGTGAAGTATGCGGAGACATATTGGAATAAACGGAATCCAGCCTATAAAAACTTTGAAGATAACTGTACAAATTTTATTTCACAATGTTTGAAAGCAGGGAATGCGCCAACGAGAGGGTATCCGAACCGCGGGTCTGGCTGGTGGGTGCGTCCGCATACGTGGAGCTATAGCTGGACGGTGGCTCATTCGATGAAAAATTATTTAGCGAATTCAAAAGCGGGTTTGAGAGCAAAGAAACTTAAAGAAGCGCACGAGCTTCAAATTGGTGATGTCATTTGCTACGATTTTGAAGGTGATGGAAGGTATAATCATACAACCATTGTCGTTGATCATGACAAAGGCGGAATGCCTCTTGTGAATGCACAGACGTATGACTGCCGCATGCGTTATTGGTCATATGAGGATTCGACTGCCTATACACCTGCTATTCGATATATGTTTTTTCACATTTTGGACGATGCCGCGAAGGATAGTTAGTGGTATAATGTTGAGCGGAAAAGAAAATTAGAGGTGAACTTTTTTGGGACTTCATGTCGTTTTATATCAACCAGAGATTCCAGCTAATACTGGAAATATTGCGCGTACATGTGCAGCAACAAATACAACCCTTCATCTGATTCGTCCGCTTGGTTTTTCGACAGATGACAAAATGCTGAAGCGTGCAGGACTCGATTATTGGAAATTTGCCAATGTGGTCTATCATGATTCACTTGATGAATTGTTTGAGGCACATCCGAAGGGGCAATTTTTCTATATCACTAAATTTGGCCAAAAGCCGCACACAACATTTGATTACTCTCAGCTGGATGAAGACTATTTCTTTGTGTTTGGAAGAGAGACAAGTGGATTGCCGAAAGATTTGATTGAACAAAATATGGACCGTTGTCTTCGTTTACCGATGACAGAGCATGTTCGTTCTCTGAATCTGTCGAATACGGCAGCCATTCTTGTATATGAGGCACTTCGCCAGCAGCAATATCGCGATCTCACATAAGATCATGATAAAAGCCGAGATACTGAACTCGGCTTTTTTATGTGAAATCACTTTTTTTGACATGTTGAAAATGAAAAGGATGTTCCGCAAATGGAACATCCTTTTTTTCATTTACCAGGCTTGCCTTCGTAGCCAGCAGTGAAAATGGATACTAAAAACGTAATGATGACGCCCATCATAATGACCGTTCTCATATAAGCTCCCCCTTATCCCTTTGTTCCGTTCGCTGCCTGTTTCATATGATGTGAAGTTCACCTTGAAAAGCAGGAGAAGAAAATCATTTTTCTCCTATTTTTCCTTTATTATGAAGGGTCTTGCGGATGGTTGTCAATTCAGTTTGCCAATTCGTCATTTTGAAGAACGAAAGCATGTAATAGGACGCCTCCGCATAGATTGTAAAACAGTATCTGATTTCTAGCTTCAATCTTGAAAGAGGAGGTTCATATGGATATTTTAAAGAAAATCGAACAGCACAGAGAAGAAGAGCAGCGTCTCAAATGGGAAGGCACATTCAGCGATTATTTAGACATTATTAAGGAAAATCCACTTGTCGCTCAATCTGCTCATTCTCGCGTTTATCATATGATTAAAGACAGCGGGATTGAAGAGGAGAATGGGGTCAGAACCTACAAATTTTTTGATCAGGAGCTGTTTGGGTTAGAGGAATCACTCGAAAGATTAGTAGAGGAATATTTTCACCCTGCTGCAAAGCGGCTAGACGTCAGGAAGCGTATTTTATTACTGATGGGACCAGTAAGCGGGGGGAAATCGACGCTTGTCACTAGATTGAAAAGAGGACTTGAAGAATATTCATTGACAGATCATGGCGCAGTTTATGCGATCAAAGGCTGCCCTATGCATGAAGATCCGCTTCATCTCATTCCGCAAAATCTGCGGGAGGATTTCTATAGAGAATATGGGATTCGTGTGCAGGGGAATTTGTCGCCTCTGAACATGATGAGACTGGAAGAGGAATATGGCGGCAGAATTGAGGATGTAAGGGTCGAGCGGATCTTTTTCTCTGAAGATAAACGGACCGGCATTGGTACCTTTAGTCCGTCTGATCCGAAATCTCAGGACATTGCCGATTTAACAGGCAGCATCGATTTTTCAACCATTGCTGAATTTGGATCAGAGTCAGATCCCCGCGCCTACCGCTTTGATGGAGAACTCAATAAAGCAAACCGAGGGATGATGGAGTTTCAGGAGATGTTAAAGTGTGATGAGAAATTTCTCTGGCACCTCCTGTCATTAACGCAGGAAGGGAATTTTAAGGCAGGAAGATTCGCCTTGATTAGTGCAGATGAATTGATCGTCGCCCATACGAATGAAACCGAGTACCGGTCGTTTATTTCAAATAAAAAGAACGAGGCGCTCCATTCAAGAATTATTGTGATGCCAATTCCTTATAACTTAAAGGTCACAGAAGAAGAACGCATTTATCATAAAATGATTTCAGAAAGTGATGTCTCAGATGTGCATATTGCCCCGCATACGCTGAAGGTAGCAGCAATGTTCTCCATTTTGACGAGATTAAAAGAGCCGAAGCGTTCTGATATTGATTTGGTGAAAAAAATGCGTCTGTATGACGGAGAAAGTGTCGAAGGCTTCCAATCAGTCGACATTGATGAGATGAAAAAGGAATTTCATGACGAAGGGATGAGCGGAATTGACCCGCGTTATGTAATCAACCGAATTTCATCTACCATCATTCGAAAGAATATGGAATCGATCAATGCACTGGATGTTCTTCGCTCCTTAAAAGAAGGGCTTGATCAGCATCCGTCTATCTCCAGCGAGGACCGGGAGCGTTATTTGAATTTCATTTCAGTCGCGCGAAAAGAGTATGATGATATTGCGAAGAAGGAAGTGCAAAAGGCCTTTGTGTATTCCTATGAGGAGTCTGCGAAAACGCTGATGGATAATTACTTAGATAATGTCGAGGCATACTGCAATAAAAACAAGCTGCGTGATCCGTTAACTGGTGAAGAAATGAATCCTGATGAAAAGCTCATGCGTTCAATTGAAGAGCAGATCGGTATTTCTGAAAACGCCAAAAAGGCATTTAGAGAAGAAATTCTGATTCGTATTTCGGCTTATGCGAGAAAGGGAAAACGCTTTGATTATAATTCGCATGAGAGATTGCGGGAGGCCATTCAGAAGAAGCTGTTTGCTGATCTAAAAGATGTGGTGAAAATCACGACATCGACGAAGACACCGGATGAACAGCAGCTGAAGAAGGTCAATGAAGTAGTGGCTAGATTGATTGATGAGCATGGCTATAATTCAACAAGTGCAAATGAACTTTTAAAATATGTAGGCAGTCTTCTGAACCGTTAATAAATGAAGGAGGCATTATTGGCGCATCAGCACCGGTAATGTCTTTTTTAGAAATGATCGTCAACTTGGATGACAAGCAGCATAGAATAAAGGAATCGATGGTTAGAAGAATTGTGCAAATAGGTGAGGAGGGGGATGGATGTCCCGGCAAGAAAAAAGTCAGTTTATTGTGTCACAGGAAGACTGGTCCCTCCATCGAAAAGGCTATGACGACCAGCAGCGTCATCAGAAAAAAGTCAAAGAGGCGATTAAAAACAATTTGCCGGATCTTGTCACAGAAGAAAGCATCATCATGTCGAATGGAAAAGATGTTGTGAAAATTCCGATCCGTTCATTAGATGAATATAAAATTCGGTATAACTACGACAAAAATAAGCATGTAGGTCAAGGCGATGGAGACAGTGAGGTTGGAGATGTTGTTGCGCGCGACGGCTCAGACAGTAAGCAAGGCCAAGGAAAGGGCCAGGGCGCTGGAGATCAAGCTGGTGAGGATTATTACGAAGCAGAAGTCTCATTAATGGATCTCGAGGAAGCACTGTTTCGTGAACTGGAGCTGCCAAACCTCAAGCAAAAGGAGCTTGACGACATCATTGTCGAACAAATTGAGTTTAACGATATTCGCAAAACCGGGTTAACAGGAAATATCCACAAAAAACGAACGATGCTGTCGGCATTTAAACGAAATGCGATGACAGGCAGTCCTTCCTTTTATCCAATCTACCCAGAGGATATCAAGTATAAAACGTGGAATGAAGTGACCAAACCAGAGTCGAAAGCCGTCGTTTTGGCAATGATGGATACGAGTGGAAGTATGGGACTTTGGGAAAAATATATGGCGCGAAGTTTTTTCTTTTGGATGACACGTTTCTTACGGACAAAGTATGAGACGGTCGATATTGAATTTATTGCCCACCATACAGAGGCGAAGGTGGTAGACGAAGAACATTTCTTCTCACGGGGTGAGAGCGGGGGGACCATTTGCTCGTCTGTCTATCGAAAGGCACTAGAGCTCATAGACGAACGATACCCGCCGTCGCGATATAATATTTATCCTTTTCATTTTTCTGATGGTGACAATTTGACCTCAGACAACGCCCGGTGTGTGAAACTTGTTTCTGAGATCATGAAAAAAGCCAATTTATTCTGCTATGGTGAAGTGAATCAATACAACCGCCATTCTACGTTAATGTCAGCATATAAGCATATTCAGGATGAGAAATTTAAGCATTATATTTTGAAGCAAAAATCAGACGTTTTTCTCGCACTAAAAAAATTTTTTCAGCAGGAAGAAGTTCATTCATAACGAGCACATTTGAAAAAACCTTTCAGCATAAGGGCTGAAAGGTTTTTTGTGTGGAGAAGGAAAGGATCGCCAGAAAAAAAGTAAAACTTTCTCTTTGACATTTCAATTTTCATTTATTAATATTTAATCTTGTTAAATATAAGTTTTTCAAAAAAGATGCCGATCGTCTTTTCTTCTTTTTCTGCTCTTTGCTCATAAGTGAACAATAAATATAAATGGGCTGCACACCATGATAGGGGCGGGAGTAGATGAAGGGAAAAGGACAGATTGTTGAGCTTGTTTCATATTCTGTCAGATGATGGGCATTCTAAGTTTGCTAAAGCAGATGACACTATATCTTTATACATGAAAGGAGAAACAAAACATGAACAGAGGGCGTTTATTGCTAACGAACATTATTGGCCTTATTGTGATTCTTGCCATTATTGCCGGAGGTGCTTATTACTACTACGAAAGCACAAACTTTGTTAAAACAGATGAGGCAAAAGTGACAGGTGACATGTATCAAATTACAGCACCAGCAGCTGGACAAATCAAAGGCTGGGATATCAACGAAGGTGACGAAGTGGATAAAGACAGCACAGTTGCAAAAGTTGAAGGACAAACAAAAACAAACATTAAAGCAGTGGCTGATGGCACATTAGTCAAAAAAGAAATCCAAAACAACCAACAAGTGCAGCCTGGTACAGTTCTTGGTGAAACAATCGATTTAAGCAAGCTTTACATCACAGCAAATATTAAAGAAACAGATATTAAAAACATTGAAAAAGGCGACAAAGTCGACATCGTTGTAGATGGAGATCCTGATACAACATTTGAAGGAACTGTTGAACAAATTGGTTATGCGACAAACTCAACATTCAATATGCTGCCAGCAACTAATTCAAGTGGCAACTATACAAAAGTAACACAAAAAGTAGCAGTGAAAATTTCAATTAAAAACCCATCAGACAAAGTACTTCCAGGTATGAATGCTTCTGTCAAAATTTCATCTTAATGATGATTGATATCAAAAAATGAAAGGAGGTTGTCTGAGATGGCAAATCAACCTGCAGCGACAAAACAGGGAACAGGCTCCTTGTCTTTACTGATCATTTTAATGGCCGGTTTGTTCGTAGCGATTTTAAACCAAACGCTTTTGAACGTAGCCATGCCCCATTTAATGACAGAATTTAATGTGAGTGCAACGACGATTCAGTGGCTGACAACAGGCTACATGCTTGTCAACGGTGTGCTGATTCCGTTGTCTGCGTTTTTAATCACACGTTTTGGACAGCGCAGCTTATTCCTAGTGGCTATGATCTCGTTTACACTAGGTACATTTATTTGCGGCATTGCGCCAAACTTTTCAACGATGCTTATCGGCCGTTTGATTCAGGCTGTCGGCGGCGGTATCTTACAGCCGCTTGTCATGACAACAATCCTTTTTATTTTCCCTCCGGAAAACAGAGGGAAAGGAATGGGGATTTTTGGTCTTGCGATGATGTTTGCTCCTGCAGTAGGACCAACATTATCTGGTTACATTATTGAACATTATTCTTGGCGTATTATGTTTTATGGACTTGTGCCAATCGGTGCGATTGTCATTATCGCGGCTTTCTTTATGTTTAGAAATATTGTAGAGCCTAAAAAAATCAAGCTGGACAGTCTTGGTGCGATTCTTTCAATCGTTGGTTTTGCTTCCCTTCTATACGGAGTGAGTGAAGCAGGAAGTGATGGTTGGACAGATCCGATCGTCTTATCTACGATTATTATTGGTGCGATTGCGATCATTCTCTTTATTTTCCAACAGTTGAAAGTTGATAATCCGATGCTTGATTTCCGCGTATTTAAATACAGCATTTTCTCATTATCAAGTGTCATTAACATCATTATTACGGTTGCTTTATATACAGGGATGTTCTTACTTCCGATTTATCTGCAAAACCTCGTTGGGTTTACGGCATTGCAATCTGGGCTATTAATGCTTCCAGGGGCACTTGCGATGCTCATTATGTCCCCGATTTCAGGAATCTTGTTTGATAAATTTGGACCTCGTCCGCTTGCCATAGTGGGGATGCTCATTACCGTTGTCACGACATATGAGTTTACAAAGCTGACCATTGATACTTCCTATAGTCACATAGTGCTCATGTATGCAGTACGTGCATTTGGTATGTCACTCTTGATGATGCCAGTTATGACAGCAGGGATGAACCAATTACCGCAGCACTTAAACAGCCATGGTACAGCGATGTCTAATACATTAAGACAAATTAGCGGTTCCATCGGTACGAGTTTGATCACAACGATTTATACGAATCGGACGACATTCCATTATTCCAATATGGCGGATCAAACAAATACAGCGGACCCGTTCTTTATGAATTCATTCCAGGCGGCTGTATCGAATGTGATGCATCATATGGGTATGACAGCAGAAGCTGCTCAAAAATATGTATCCACCCAGCTCTTTACGAAAGCACAGATCGATTCAAACGTGATGGGTATCAATGATGCTTATATGTGGGTGACATTATTCTGTGCGGCTGGTGTCATTCTCAGCTTGTTCCTGCGAGATGTTCGTAAGGATAAAAAGCGAAAAGAACAGCAGCATAAGAAACAAGAAATATCACTGCTTCCAGCACCTAAGGAAGCAAACCAAGATGCAAGATAAGTGTGGAGGGACCGTACATGAAAATTTATGTTGTATACGATAGTGAAGGTGACCATACAAAAGCACTTGCAGAAGCGATTGCAGCAGGCGCGGGTGAAACAGAGCAAGCTGAAGTATTCATTGATCACGTGAAAGATGCGGATATTCGCAAGCTTGATCAAATGGATGCGATCATTTGGGGCTGCCCTGGCCACTTTGGTACCATTAGTTCTGGGTTAAAGACATGGATTGACCGTCTCGGCTACTTATGGGCAGAAGGAAAACTAATCGATAAAGTCGGTGCTGTTTTCTGTACAACTGCTACAACACACGGCGGTTTAGAAATGACAATGCATAATTTGATCACACCAATGTTCCACCAAGGAATGCTTGTTGTCGGCCTTCCTGGAAATGTTCCAGAGAATGCTTTATACGGCTCTTACTATGGAGCTGGTGTGACATGTCCGATCGATTCAGATGAATTGATTTCGACTGAAGGCATTGAACTTGGAAAAGCACTAGGAAGACGTGTAGCATCAGTCACTGCATCATTTAAGCGATAAGGAGAGGGTTCTTTTGGCGACGATTATTGTAGCGTTAGTAGCTGCTGTTCTAGTCATTATTGGATTAGTAGCGTTCAATGTCAGACACGCATCAGCCGATAAGGAAGAGATCAAAGAAGATGTCTCCAAACAGCCTGACGTGCCGCATAGCGAGCCAGAAGCTGTGGCGAGACATGTAGAGCCTGAAGTTGAAAAAAAAGCGTCAGAGCCTTCTCAAACGGATGATGCTGCGTCTGGCGACGATTTCTATAGACAGGCGCTTCAAAAGTTTAAGCAGCCAGAACCACCTGTCAAAGAAGAAGAACCAGAGACAAAAATGAATGATGATATGTATCGTTCTGCTTTGCAGAAGCTAAAGCAGAAGGACAAATAAAAAAGAGAACCTCTCATCAGGTTCTCTTTTTTTATGGTACAAAAAAACCGCCGGCAGAAGCCGGGCGGTTTTCCTTCACTCTATAAAGTGCTAAAAGAGCAGATGCTCTTAAATTACGCTTTGTTAACGTTAGCAGCTTGTGGTCCACGGTTACCTTCAACGATTTCGAAAGAAACTGATTGACCTTCTTCTAAAGTTTTGAAGCCTTCGCCTTGGATAGCAGAGAAGTGAACGAATACATCGTCTTGACCTTCTACTTCGATGAATCCGAAACCTTTTTCAGAGTTGAACCATTTTACTTTACCTTCTAACATGAAATTTCCTCCTAAAGCGATCTTAACGCTTAAATTCACTATTCTTGCTCTTACACAAACTTCAAAGACGAAAACTCTTTCAAAACTTTCTTCTTAAAGATGATACGAACAAAAATAATTACCTTTACTTTACCAGTGTTTGCGGGAAAAAACAACTGTTATACGAAAACTTTTTTAAAAATAATTAGTGCTAACAAATTGAGGAAAATGCCTATGTCAAATGGTCTTTTTTTCTCTCTGAAAAGCTCACTTGATTTCGGCCGGACTCCTTCGCTTTATAGAGCTCCTGATCAGCTATAATCGGTAATTGCTTGATGTCTGCACCAGTTCCATGAGAATAAGCACATCCAATTGATACCGTAGTGTGAATGGACAGACCGTTTTTTAAATAAATCGGCTGATCGGCTATTTTTTTTCGCAAGCGTTCTGCAATCTGCCATGTTTTTTCAATTGTACAATTTGGTAGAAGGACAGCGAATTCTTCACCGCCAATCCGACCAATATAATCAGAGCTTCTTGTGTTTTTAATCAGTCTTGTACCGATTTCTTTTAAAACAATATCTCCCTCATGATGCCCATATTGATCATTGATGGTTTTGAAGTAATCGATGTCTAGGTAAATAAGGGACATTTGATGGATAGGCTGCTTCAACTTCTTAGTAAAAGCATCACTTAATACCTCATCGAACTTCCGTTTATTTAAAACACCTGTTAAAAAGTCATAATGAGCTTGGAATTTATACAAATTTAACAGCTGATATGCTTTTGTTTGATGCTCAATGATATAAAAATTAAACAACCCAGCAATATATGAGAAAACCCAATAAGTAAAATGCAGTTGAAATGATGTCTCATGCACGATCAAGATGAACAGGCTTGTGGCAACCACATTACCAATCGTAATGGATAACAGCATTTTCACAACATGATTCATATGACGCTCTGCAATCAAAAAAGAAGCGGCTGCGATAAACATCATGGAAAAAATATTGATGGAAGAAGCGATGTTGGCTTCAATTAATAATCGGCCAATGATGACAACAAAGGCCGCAATCATTGTTTGAGCGATGCCTCCATAAAAGGCTGTTAAAATAAGGGGAATATGTCTTAAATCGATGATCGCTGGCCCTGTTTTAATAGAGAAGAACATTAAAAGGACACCGAGTAACCCAGAAAGCATGCCTTTGCATATTTGTCTGAGCAAGGTATCTTCTTTCTTTAGAAAATTCTCTTTAAACACAAGTATAAATAAGTAATGGAAAGTAACAAGAATTGTTAAATTAATAAAGAGGTCTCTTAGCAAATAGAATCACCTTTTTAAAATTACTAAAATTTGTTGCAAAAGAAAAGGGGAAAAAAGATAATTAATAAAAATTTTAATGATGAGGAATTGAAGAAAATGCGAGGAAAACGCTTTCCAGATCAAACGGACTGGCTTTCTTTTTTTGAAAAAATGCCAGATGCCGGATTTGAAAAAGAAATGCCGGTTGAATATCAAGATTTGACTTTTCGGTTCGAGAATCAAGAGGAGCAATTTGTTGTGAACATGTCGCTTGCTATGAAGGAGTTTAGCTTAAACGTCGTTCGAAAAAAGACCGAATCCGTTTTAGGAATATATGATTTTAAAACAGTGCAGCATGTAGAGATTAAAAAAGATCGGAAGGAAGAAAAGGAGCTTTTGCTGATATTAGAGCATCATGACGACTTCATTACAACAATCGAAATCACATTTCTACCTTCCTTTTGTCTTATGGTCAAAGAACATTTTTCAGGAGAATAAACAGGAGCCTCTTTTTATGAAGGCTCCTGTTTTATTATTTGTGCTCGATGTCATTGATGACTTGCTGGATCGATTCATCATCCATCACATTCATCACACTTTCATCAATGTGAAGAGATTGCGCATAAGACTCTCTTGGCTGATGAGTTCTTGATGGTGATTGGTGCTGGTTCGTTTGATTTGGCTGGACAGCTGTGAATGCCTGCTTGATCATTTGGCCAACTTCACCTGTTCCTTTTGATTCCTTATGTGAGCGGGACTCATGACGAGATGAATCTTGGTGCTGATGGTTTGCGCCTTTCATCATTGAAGACATATTCATTTGTGTCATGCTTTTCAGCCTTCTTCGTAAAACCGGGGAGAATAATGCAATGATAGCTGTTGATACTGCGATCATTGCGCCAGTGCTCATACCTTTTCTTTTTTTAAACAAACGAATCCCTCCATTTGATCGTGATGATCTTTCATCAAGTTTAGGATGACCAATCACAGCTGAATTATGAATTCATTTTGCGGAAAGAGAGGATATGTGCATAAAAAGCCGGCTGGATGAAAAACCTATGAGCAAAAGGAGGGAATAATTGATGAATAAGAAATGGATGCTATCTTTACTGCTCGTGCCAACCTTAATCACTGCTGGGTGTGGAATGAACAACCAAGGCGATGAGCGTAGAGGAACAATGAAACGGCAGTATGAAAATGTCACATATAAGAATGACAACATGAGGCAGGATCAGCCAGATGTTCAAACACCTCAGAAGGTCAAAGTGTCAGATAAGGCGTCAGAGCTCGTAGCCAATATGTCTGAAGTGAAAACAGCGAACGTACTTGTCACAGGAAAAAATGCATTTGTTGCCGTTGTACTTGAAGGCAATAAAAGCGGTGATGTGACGGACGATCTGAAAAAGAAAATTTCAGACAAAGTCAAATCAACGGATCAACAAATCGACAACGTGTATGTATCTGCTAATCCAGACTTTGTCGATCGTATGCAAGGTTATGGAAAACGTATTAAAAGCGGAGAGCCGATTTCAGGATTTTTCGATGAATTTACTGAAACGGTTAGACGTGTCTTCCCTGAATCAAAATAGCTACGACAAAAGCCGTATGTCATATGCGGCTTTTTTGTTTGGAACCGCACCTCGCGCACCTGACTGCATAAAGTAAAAAATATATCACCTCTTGTTGATCTTTGTTTCTTCATAGAGAGAGAAAGAGGGTGCAGGATGAATTCAGGTGGGGAGCAAATGAAAGCAAGGCCGTCATTGATTCATAAAAAACTTGTAAGCGGGATGATTGCAGCAGGTCTGATTTTTTATGCTTTCACCGCGTACTTGATTTATGTTGCGTTTCAGCTGACAGGACAATATTTGGAGCAGTCTTCTCCTAAAACGGTTATTACGGAGGGACTCAATAAGCAAGTCTATGAACATATTCGAATCTACTATGCAGAGGAAGAGGATGCTTTTGTTGATATAACCATAGAGGCCATGAAACAGGCAGAGAAGAGAACAGCGTCAGTGTTTCAGTTTGAAGCTGACAGACCTTTAGACGTTATTTATTTTGATGATAAAGAGACGATCGAACAAATGGCTGGAATTAAGCATATAACCGGATTTTACTCTGATCATGATCAAATGATTGGTTTATATCCAGATAAACGGGAAGCATTATTGAAGAAAGAGACACTGCCTTTATACTTTTTCAATTCGCTTTTTATTCATGAGTATGCTCATTTTGTTTTCTATGAAAAGGTCCATTCATATGAAGTATCTCCAGGCATTTTTCCGCTTTGGTTCCACGAGGGAACAGCAGAGTGGACGGCCTATGACGTGTTAAATGCTACGTCTGAACGCTTCGACGTGATTCCATTTCACTCTCTTCATTCTGATCAGGACTGGCAGAACTCCCGGGTAACGTATGAGACAGATGTTTATTTACAAAGCTATTATATGATCTATGAGCTGGTGCAGCTTTACGGACGAGATGTCATACATGAGATCATGGAGGAAACTGCGAAAACGGGCCAATTTGCTAGCGGCTTTGAACAGGCGACTGGGGAGAGGCTCACAGATTTTGAAGAACAGTTCAAAGTGATGTACCAAAGAAAAAACGGCTGACCAGAGAAGGGGTCAGCCGTTTTTTTAATGAAGAGGCCTTTGTTGATCGGCCTTACTAGGAGGCATTTGAACCTGCCCTTGAAGCGGTGCAAAAGCTGTCGTCATGGCTGTCATGTCTTGTTTGGAAAGCTGAGGAACTTGATAGTAGCCATGTTTGTTTTGATACAAGAAAATTTCATAGGCCATTTCGATAAAGTTCGGGATCTGCGCAGCAAGCACACGTCTGACAACAGGGTTTGTAACTTCTAATGCGGACATGGAAAGTAACCCAGCGTGTGATTTGACTAGGCTGAGCATATGTCCTGTGATGCCTAAGTCTTTTACATCCTGTAAGGACTGATTCGGCTTCTTCGGCTGAGTAGGTTTGATTCCGTATGTCACTTGTGTGTGTTCTTTCATCATATAAGTAGCGGTTTCTTCACTAGGCTTTTGGCCTGTAGAAAAACAATCTACAGTGACATTGTACTGGGATAAAACGAATTGATATTGTCGATCCAGGATGTCGGATAATGCAGGATCTTGAATAAATTGCCGCAGGATCATATATTGATCCAAAATATTAATCGTGCCGGCTAAAATTTCATGTAAATCGAATAACTCATGCCCGCCATGGTTGAGTTCAGGCTGCTCAGCGTTTCCTTGAAACATTGGCTGCTGATCGTTTTGCATTGAGATTCCTCCTTTTGTTTATACAATCTGTTTTAATGTGAGGATGTTTTCACGTTTTCATGCAAAAAACATTATTTACAATTAGAGGGTTTTCTTTCTTTTTGTCGAAAAAAAGTATCAGACGAATGAACATGGGGGTACCAGATGCAGGACAAAATCATTAATCGTTTGATAGAAGACGAACATGTGCAGGCACCAGTGATCGGCATCGGTGTTTCGCCGTTTGAACAGCATCATCTTGAGGCTTTTTTTCAATCGTTGCCACATGAATTAAATGCCTCTTTTATTGTTGTGCAAAATCATGTGACAGGCGATTGTATAACAGATTTAGAAGCACTTGTTTTACCGATTGGCTACCGGGCAAAAACGATTAAACATGGTGAGAAAGTCATGAAGAAGACCATCTATTTTTGTCCGCAGCATGAGGCTGTGACGTTAACAGAAGATCATCGGCTTCATGTATCAGAACAGCTGCCAACAAACAAGGCATGCTCTGTCGACTCGCTTTTTAAGTCACTTGCCAGTGTTCAAAAGGAAGAGGCGTTTGCGATCTTTTTTCAAAAAGGTCATTGTGTGGGGAGTGGATTGCTTCGGTTGGTTGAGCAAGGCGGTACAGCTTTATCATGCAGTGAGGTAGAGAGTGGTTTTGACAGCATGTATCATCACACATTCAAAAATCCATCCACCCTTGCAGCTTATATGGCCAATATCATCAATGTCCCGCATGCGGATGAGACGGATCCAGCTTTACTAAGAATCATTGAACGTCTCGAAATGTATAAAGGGATTGCCTTTTCAACCTATGAAAAGAAAAGGCTGCTTTCTGTTATTCAAAAACGCATGCGCACCGCAGACGAACCGATGTCATTATTAACAGAGTACGATCGTCTATTAGAAAGAGAACCAGATGAGCTTGACCGCCTGCATGCCCAGCTCCTAAGCGGCACGACTGCTTTCTTTAGAGATATGGAGGCTTTTCGAGTATGTGAACAGAAGGTGATCCCGTCAATCATTGACCATTCGATGAACAACGGGAAATCTCGATGCCGAATTTGGACTGCGGGATGTTCGACAGGGGAAGAAGCTTATTCTTTTACGATTTTATTTTTAGAAGAAATGAAGCGAAGAGATGTGTCCATTGAACTTCAAGTCTTTGCGACAGATATCAACCGAAAAGCCATTCAAATAGCTAGTAAAGGTCTTTATTCGATAGAGTCTATGGCAAGCATACCGGAAAAATGGCGGGCGCGATATTTCGAAAAAAAAGGTGACGCTTTTATTGTGAAGCAGTCGCTTAGAAAACATATTGTTTTTGCTCCTCACAATTTATTGATTGATTCACCTTTTATCCACCTCGATTTTATCAGTTGCCGAAATGTTCTGATGTACTTTGAGCCAGAAGTACAAAAACGAGTATTATCCCGATTCCAATATGCTTTAAAAGATCAAGGGGTGTTAATCTTAGGGCCAAATGAAACTGTTCCCAATATTCCTCGATTGTTTCAATTATTCAATGAGAAGTGGAACATTTACACCTATTCAAATGTTCCTGCATCTAGTGTCCCTTGGGTATGTGACGCTCGTGATGCCGAGTTAAAAAAGCGAGCTGCTCAATATATGGAAGAAGTGAGCGAAGAATATGACGCATGCATGGTGATCAATGATTGTGACAAAATTCTGGCGATGTCAAATGGGGCCTATTCCTTCTTAGACCGTACAGAAGTGTCAGATCAATCATGTGAATATGTGACACCTGATTATTTGAAAGAGATGTTGAGTCAAACCTTTCAAAAGGTATGGACGGACGAGACAGAGGTTGTGTTTCAGCATGTCCTCATTTCGGAAAAAGGAAAAAAGCAGTATGCGGATTTTATTGTAAAGAGTTTTGATCACCGTTTTAAAGGGGTATACGTCATTCTCATTCGAATGAATGAGAGAGGGAAAATTCAAAAGAACAGCAGGGAAAAAGGGATGCCAGATCAGAATTCAGTTTATCAACAGCGTATTGTCGATTTAGAAAATGAACTCAATGAAATTAAACAAAAAGAGCAGGAGGCAAGGGCTCAATTAAAAGTGAAAAACACGCAAATAGCGGAGCTTGAGAAAAAACATGAACATTTTATTAATATCATAAACAACTTAAGGGTAACAAGGGAAGAACTGTATAGACCTTCTGTTAAGCCCCAGCTTGCGACGTTGTTTGTGGACCGGGACATGAATATTCGCTATTACACTCCTACAGCCGCCTCTTTATTTACTTCAGCTCAAATAAGGCAACAGCAATCCTTTCAGGCGATGGCTAAGAAGCTTACGCAGGAAACGCTCTATCATGACATACAATCGGTTATCTCGGACAGGCGCGTCATCGAACGAGAAATTGAAACGAATGAAGGAGAACAATTCACTGTTCACATCACACCTATCTTTGATCAAGATCATGAGGGAGCGGTGATGACGTGGATTAAAATGACGGAAATGACAAAAATCAAACAGTCACTCCATCTAGCGGTAACAGCACTGGATAATAGCCATATCCATATTGTTGTTGCAACTGAGGAAGGGGTCATCCAATGCGTGAATCAGCGCTTTTGCCAGTTTGTACAGCAGCATGAATATGACCTGATCGGCAAAGATATTTTTTCTGTCTATCATTCGCTGTGTCAATGTGATGATTTAGAAAAGCAATGGGACGTTTGTTTAAAAGAAGGCAGCTGGACTGGTGAGCTGTACTTTCAGGATTTATCAGGCCGTGAACGATGGGAGAGAGTCTCTTTACACCGAATTGATGATCCTGACAAAATGCAGTCAACCGTGATGCGGATTTCAGAGGACATTACCAATCAAAAGCAGTCAGAGAAAATGCTGATGAAGTCAGAGATGCTGTCCGCAGTTGGTCAACTTGCAGCCGGCATCGCCCATGAGATACGGAACCCGCTGACGTCGTTAAAGGGATTTTTACAGCTGATGATTCAAAGTAAGAAATATCAGAAGGATTATGCAGATGTGATGATGTCTGAATTTAATCGGCTTGAAGCGATTATTAATGAATTCCTTGTGCTCTCTAGAAGCAAATCGGTGAAATTTGAGCCGGTACATGTCAATCTTCTGCTCGAAGAAGTGATCATGGTCGTTGAATCACAGGCGGTTTTAAAAGGCGTGTCTATTCAGAAGAATTTATCTCCGTCGCTGCCAAACATTCAAGGTATACCAAATGAGCTGAAACAAGTTTTCTTAAACATTCTTAAAAACGGTATTGAAGCGATGGATGGTGTGACAGGTGTCATTCAAGTCACATCCGTATTGGAACATAATCAGATGATGCTGATTTTTGAAGACCAGGGAAAGGGCATACCAGAAGACGAAATAGGGAAACTGGGTGAACCTTTTTATACAACGAAAGAAAAAGGGACTGGCCTTGGTTTAATGATGACGATTAAAATCATTGAAAGCCATGGCGGCAGCATTCGTTTTGAAAGCAAAAGCTTTGAGGGGACACGAGTGATTATTACGTTTCCAATGAGCTGACAGACATAAGATTTACAAGAAATCCATCTACCATCAATATTTACTTAGTACACTTTGAGAGAAAAAGCTCGGAAGGGGAGGGTCTAATGAAACGTGTTCGATCCATTCGAATGATCTGCTGTCTGGTTTTAGTGATCTTTAGTCTGCAATCCTTACTGCCTGGCATAATCACAGCAGAACAAGCCATTGCGTCTGAAAAGAAGGAAACGGTTTGGAACCAAAAGAAGCCAATGAAAATCAAGAAAGCCCGTCAGCTGATCGGAGAGACGGTGACGGTGAGTGGAATTGTGACAGCAGACCAATCGGCTATAGGCAATGGGAAACTGTCAACGTACATTCAAGACAAATCAGCTGGAATCAATATTTATTCAGCACAGCAAAGCAATTTCCCAGAACTAAAAGCAGGCATGAAGGTGACAGTAACGGGGAAGATCACGTCTTATAAAGGACTGATTGAAATTGTGCCGGATCGAGACCGTCTGAAGATCGATGGTGTGAATCAAACTTTGCCAAAGCCGAAGCGAGTCTCCGTGAAACAACTAGAAACGGATCAGGCACGTAAACATGAAGGAAAACTTGTGAAGGTCAAAGGCTATGTTGAATCAAAACCAGAGCAGCCGGCTGGCGGTGGATACAATGTAGTAGTCATTGATAAAAAATATCACAGCACCATCCTTAGAGTGATGGTGGATACTAGTGCCATTGATGAAGTAAAGACAGGGAAATGGTATGAGTTTACAGGAGTGTTAAGCAGATATGATACGCTGCAGGTGCTTCCAAGACACAAAGGTGATGTCAGTCTGCTGAAACGCCAGCCGAAGCCGCCAAAAATGAAGAAAGAATACGAGGCAACGGTTGACCGGGTGGTAGATGGAGATACGATTCATTTAAAGAAGCCTGTGCTTGGTACAACAAAGGTGCGCTTTGTGAATATGGACACGCCGGAAACGTACCATAAGCCAAAAAATGAATTAGATCAAAACCAGCTGCGTTTTGGACAAAAGGCGGCGGACTATTTAAATACGCTTCTTTCAAGCGGAGATAAAGTCACATTAAAGATTGGTCCTGAAGCGAAGGATGGCTATGGACGTCTTTTAGCTCAAGTGAAAACCAAAAAAGGGGTCAATACGAATTTAGAGCTTGTGAAAAAAGGATATGCCCCTACGTATTTCATCTGGCCGGTTGGAGATGAAAAGGACTATCAGATGTTCCAAAAAGCTGTCAAAGAGGCAAAACAAAAAGGGCTGGGCATATGGAACGAAGCGGACCCGCTGCTGGAACAGCCGTTTGAATTTAGGGCACGTGAACAGAAAAAAGGACTGACACGCTACGTCGGTGATTCATCAGCGAAAACCTACGTATCGCCTGGCAGCTGGAAAGAAATCGCTGTAGATAAACGCATCTTTTTTGCTTCAAAAGAAGAAGCAGAACGGGCTGGCTATCAGCCGGCAGAGGAAGCTGGGGAAGTGCCATTAACCATTTTAAGCATGAATGATTTACACGGAAAAATTGATCAACAATACGAGCTGGATCTAAAAGGTGATGGCAATAAAGTAACGTACGGACGGATGGATTATGTGGCGGCTTATATGAAACAGAAACAAGCAGCAAACAAAAATACGATCACAGTCCATGCTGGAGATATGATAGGCGGCAGCTCTCCAATATCGTCTCTTCTGCAGGATGAACCAACGGTTGAACTCATGGAGAACATTGGCTTTGATGTTGGCACGGTCGGCAACCATGAATTTGATGAAGGGGTGGACGAGCTATTACGTATCATAAATGGCGGAGATCATCCTAAAGGCACAAAGGGATATGACGGACAGAATTTTCCGCTCGTTTGTGCAAACTGTGAATACAAGGATACAGGTAAACCCCTTTTACCTGCTTATGAAATCATGGATGTCGAGGGAATTCCTGTAGCATTTATCGGTGTTGTGACAAAGTCAGCCGCAGGAATGGTGATGCCAGAAGGGATTAAAGACATTCAGTTTACAGATGAAGTCAAAGCCGTAAATGAAGCCGCGAAGGAATTAAAACAAAAAGGGATCAAAGCCATTGCGGTCTTAGCTCATATGACGGCCTCTCAAAATGGAGATACCATCACTGGAGAAAGTGCGAAGCTGGCTAAAGAAGGCGATGATGAAATTGATGTCATCTTTGCGGGGCATAATCACGAAGTCGTAAACGGAGAGGTCAATGGGAAATTAATTGTTCAAGCCTTTGAATATGGGAAGGCCATTGGCGAGGTCAATGTAACACTTGACCGCAAAACGAAGGATATTGTCAAAAAGAGTGCAAATATCCAGTATGTAGACCAGTCTGGTATTGAAAAGGACAAGGAAGCAGCCGGCATCTTGGCTCATTACGGGAAAGAAGTTGAGCCGATTATTAGTGAGGTAGTTGGAGAAGCTGGTGTCAAAATGGAAGGCGGCTATTCAAATGATGGAGACACGCCGCTCGGTAATTTGATTGCTGATGGTATGAGGTATTCTATGAAAAGTGATTTTGCCATGATGAATGGCGGCGGCATCAGGCAAAACCTTGAAAAAGGGCCGATTACGTGGGGAGATCTGTTTAATATTCAGCCTTTTGGCAACGTCTTAGTTAAACTTGAGATTAAGGGGAAAGACTTGGCTGAGATCATTGAAGCGCAAATTTCTCCTCAATTTGGACCAGATTATAGCATTTCGGGCTTTTCATATTCCTATGATCCGGTAACATATAAAGTAGTCGATTTAAAGCTGCCAGATGGATCAGACGTTGCGCTCGATCAAACATATACACTCACGGTGAATAACTTTATGGCAACTGCAACTGGCAGTAAGTATGCACCGATAGGAAGGCTGGGGAAAAATCCTGAAACAGGTCCAGAGGATTTAGAAGCCACTGTCGCTTTTGTGAAGAGCTTTGAAGGAGCTTCCATTGTGTATCAAAAAGAGGGACGCATTCAAAAAGCAAAACAAGAAGAAAAAGCAGCAAGCTAAAGAGCGTATCATCTAAGAGAAATGTAACAGGTAAAGGAGTTTAAGCATGAAAAAGTGGCTTGCACTTACTGTGATGACAGCAGGAATTGTCTTGCTAGGCTGGGGAATTTGGCAAATCGCCTCTACGCACCTTCAAACAGCACAATCATTAGAAGACGCGAAGAAAGCGGTAGCGGACGATCAAAGGATGTCAAAGAAGCAGTTTTCTCCTGAAGTGGGGAAAGCCTCTGGCATTCTGACGATTCCGAAATTAAAAGCAGACCTTCCCATTGTCGAAGGGACAGATGCGGATGATCTTGCCAAAGGAGTCGGGCATTACAAAGGCAGTTATTACCCTGATCAAAAGGGACAAATCGTCCTATCTGGCCATCGTGACACGGTATTTCGCCGGACAGGTGAATTGAATATTGGCGATCAGCTGAAAATCACTGTGCCGTATGGTGAATTTGTTTATAAAATCACACATACGAAAATCGTGGATCAGCATGATACATCCATTATTACTTTGCAGAATAAAAAGGAAGAGCTGGTGTTAACGACATGCTATCCATTTCATTTCGTCGGCAATGCACCAGAGCGGTACATTATTTATGCCAAAAGAGCATCTGTCTAATGAAGAAAGAGCCTGCTTATCAAAAGCAGGCTCATTTTTAATGAATGATCTCGTCCATGAGCTGAGCCATATCTAGTGGAAGCGGTGCTTCTATGCTCAGTTGCTCACCTGTAAAAGGATGTGTCATGTCTACTTGTTTGGCGTGAAGAGCGCATCTGTTGATATAAGCGCGAGCGCCGCCATAAAGTGAATCCCCGGCTAAAGGATGCCCGAGACTGCTAAGATGGACACGAATTTGATGTGTTCTTCCGGTCTCAAGTTGCAGCTTAACAGCTGTCATTTGCAGACGTTTATTAGTGTCCATAACCTGAAAGTGAGTGACAGCACTTTGACCAGTAGGAGAGATTCTTCGTCTGACGGCATGATGCTTGTCACGGCCGATCGCTGCCTCGATAGTGCCTTTCTTTTTCTTGAAAAGTCCTTCTGCGATAGCGATGTAGGTTCGGCTGATCGTTTTTTTAGAAAGCATTTGATCAAGCACAGCATGAGCTAATCTGTGTTTGGCAAAAATGACCGTGCCGCTTGTGTCTTGATCGAGTCTGTGGATATGTCTCACTCGCTTTTCCTCGCCATTTGCTTGAAAATGAAAGGCCACAAGGTTTGCCAGTGTGCCCGTTTGTCCCTTTTCATTCGGGTGCGTTGGTCGTCCAGCGGGCTTTTGCACAATCAATAAGTGCTCGTCCTCAAAGAGCACCTCTAATTCACCATATTCTGGCGTCACATCACTTTCTTCCGTTTCAAATAAATCGATCAGGATGTGATCGCCTGTACTAACCTTTGCCGCGTGATGGGCAGGCTTTTGATTTAAACGTATTTTTTGATGCTCCATCCAAAAATGGATAATCGGTTTTGAGGCCGACACGGCTGTTTTTAAAAACTGACTCAGTGAAGTGTCATGATCGTGCTCACCTGCTTTTAGCGAGAGCGTGTGTCCGTTAATGTTCATGATATCCGTTCCTTTCTTTGGGTATATATAGGAAACACTTACCTTGGCGAACGCCTTTTTTTCTGTGCTATTCTGAATGGAGAAATAACGACAGAGAGGTAGATGCCACGTGAGAATAATGAAAGCTGCTACAGACATGCAAGAGCAGGCAATTGAAGAAATATCAAAGGATGTTGAAGATCTTCTATCCCATGCTGTCGGTGAAAACCCAGCTGCGCGTCAACAAGAACGCCCGCTGACCTTTGTTGAAGGGGTTTATAACGGAACGATGGACGATGCTTTTCGTATTTTATCGGGACTTCAGCTATTACATACCATTATTGTAAAACCTAAACGCCATATTACAAAGCGTGATCGTGAGCTATTCGAGCGAAATCGTGATCAGGTCAATGCATGCGGCTTTTCTTTTCCGTTTGATTTAGACGATTTTGCCAGCCGCCGTCTTCAAAATGCGTAAAAGTTGGTGTGAACTTCCTTGTTAACTTACAAGGCTGCCGCACATACTATTTTTAAGGGAACGGAGAAACCTTAAGATCTGTAATACCAAACCCGCTCTTTTTCAACATTGCCTATTTCTCCACGAATCGGAGCGCTTGGATCTCTTGCAGAATAACCGAACACGGGTAGGAGCCTGACAAAATGGTACAGGCTCCTTTTATACATAATGATTTTAGCAGACATTCATCTTTGAAAGTCAATTTTATTCACGATATGATAGCATTGAGTATCATATTAAAGACTTTCGTAAAAAAGGAGTGGCCTCGTTGGTAAAGGCGATTATATTTGATTTTGACGGATTAATTTTAGATACAGAAACACATGAATATGAAGTTTTACAAGAAATGTTTGCAGAGCATGAGTCGGAGCTGCCTCTTTCTGTATGGGGCAACGTCATCGGGACGCAGGCAGGCTTTAAGCCTTTTGAATACTTAGAAAAGCAGCTAGGAAAGACGCTCGATCATGAGGCACTCACAGCGGACCGGCGTTCTCGTTTTCAAAAGAGAATGAAGGATGAATCAGCACGACCTGGCGTAGAAGCTTATTTACAGGCAGCGAAGGAGCTTGGAATCAAGATTGGACTTGCTTCCAGCTCAGACTATAAATGGGTGTCTGATCACCTGAAGCAAATTGGTCTTTTCGATTACTTTGAATGTATCCGCACGTCAGATGATGTGGAAGAAGTCAAACCTCATCCAGAGCTTTATTTGCAAACCGCAAGCTGCTTAGGTGTAGAGCCAAAGGATTGTGTGGCATTTGAGGATTCAGTGAATGGATCAATTGCTGCCAAACGCGCAGGCATGAAATGCGTCATCGTCCCAAACAAAGTGACGAGCACGCTGCAGTTTGAAGAATATGATGTCAGATTAGAATCCATGGCTGAAATCGAATTGCTCCAGCTATTCCATCAGCTTGAAAAAGAGGATCAGTAAGGGGGCAAAAACATCATGGCAGAAAAACTCGATTTAACGCGGTTTGAAAAAAGAATGGTGATCCGTAATATCCGGGAAGAAGATATTGACCGAATCATCGCCTTGCAGGAGGTATGCTTTCCGGGCATGGACCCTTGGAAACGAGAGCACCTTGAAAGCCATCTTGAGCATTTCCCAGAAGGTCAGTTTTGTGCTGAATTTGAGGGAGAAATCATTGGCTCTTGTTCAAGTTTATTAATTAACTTTGATGAATACGATGACCGTCATACTTGGCAGGACATCACAGATGATGGGTACATCACTAACCATAATCCAGATGGGATGAATATGTATGGAATTGAAGTGATGGTTAGTCCTGAATACCGCCGCATGAAAATTGGCCATCGTTTATATGAAGCAAGAAAAGACTTAGCGAGAAGATTAAATTTAAAAAGCATCATCATTGGCGGACGCATCCCGAATTATCATAAATACCAAGAGGAAATGACGCCTCGTCAATATGTGGAGCAGGTCATGCTTCACCAAATTTATGATCCTGTTTTATCTTTTCAGCTGTTAAATGAATTCAGCCTCATGCGGATCAATCCGAATTACTTGCCGGATGATAAGGCATCGAGCACATATGCGACGTTAATGGAATGGAACAACGTCGATTATCGTCCGCAATCGAAGAGATATTATAAATCGGCATTCCCAGTTCGTATTTGCGTCATTCAATATGCGATGAAACAAATTCATTCCTTCGAGGAATTCATGAATCAGGTGGAGTATTATGTTGATGTCGCTTCAGATGCGTCAGCTGACTTTGCCGTATTCCCAGAAATTTTTACAACGCAGCTCATGTCTTACTTAGAGGAGCGCTCCCCAAGTCTTGCAGTGCAAAGGATCACAGAATATACCGAGGACTACATTAATTTGTTCACAGACCTTTCTGTGAAGTACAACATTAACATCATTGGCGGATCCCATTTCGTTGAAGAGGAAGGGAAAATCTACAATATCGCTTATTTATTTAGACGTGATGGAACAATTGAAAAGCAATATAAGCTCCATATCACACCGAATGAAAGAAAATGGTGGGGGATTTCAGCAGGTGATCAGGTTCGGGTATTTGATACAGACTGTGGTAAAATTGCGATCCAAATTTGCTACGATATTGAATTTCCTGAGCTTGCTCGAATTGCAGCTGATAAAGGAGCGAAAATTATTTTTACTCCGTTCTGTACAGAAGACCGCCAAGGCTATTTAAGAGTGCGTTACTGTGCACAGGCTAGAGCGGTTGAAAACCAGATTTATACCGTTATCTCAGGAACTGTCGGAAACCTTCCGCAAACCGAAAATATGGATGTCCAATATGCACAGTCAGCGATTTTTGCCCCATCTGACTTTGAATTTGCAAGAGATGGGATTGTAGGAGAATGTAATCCGAATATAGAAATGGTTGTCGTTGGCGATGTCGATTTAGAAATTTTAAGAAGACAGCGGCAAGATGGAACGGTACGTCAGCTCAAAGACCGAAGAAGAGACGTGTACCATATTGAATATAAGAAATAATGAAAGGAAGCGCCTGTCACAAGGCGCTTCAGCGCACAGACAAACCCTCGCATTCGGTGTCAGGTCTGCGCTCCAGTGCTCACGAATGTTTCATTCGCTCCGCTCCGGTGCTCGACCTTCCTAGACTGCAAAGGTTTTCTATCACGCTGAAAAGAAGCGCCTGTCACAAGGCGCTTTTTTTTGATTAAGAGACATAGTAGCAGCACGAGCGCTGCTACCTGTTCAAGATTCATCATCATTTTTTGCTTAAATAAGGTGGAAAGCTTATTTTTTCATGCGATAAAGGGATGCCGGAGCAAAATCTGAATATACTGAAAGGAGATCATGTGTTCAAAAAGGAGAGGAACATGGGACGACAAGCTAAACATTTGTATATCAATTTACCGGTAAAGCATGTCAAGGAATCAAAGGCTTTTTTTGAGCAGCTGGGTTTTGACTTTCAAGAGCAGCTGACGAATGATCAGGCAGCTTGTTTGGTCATTGGTGACACCATTACGGTTATGCTGTTAACCCATAAGCATTTTCAAACCATCTCAGAAAAACAATTGGTGGATGCAAGGCAGGGATCAGAGGTCATTGTCTCAATGCGGGTTGATTCACGAAAAGAGGTCGATGAGCTGGTGGAGCAGGCGATGGCAGCAGGCGGGTCGCCGTTTAAGGAAAAGCAGGATCATGGGTTCATGTACGGTTGGAGCTTTCAGGATCTTGATGGTCATTTGTGGGAAGTGTTCTATTTGGATGAGGAGAGAAGCGGCCTTTCATAAGGGTGCTTCAGCGTGTAGACAAACCCTCGCATTCGGTGTCAGGCCTGCGCTCCGATGCTCACGAATGTCAAATTCGCTCCGCTTCGGTACTCGTCCTTTCTAGACTGCAAAGGTTTTCAATCACGCTGAAAAGAAGACAAAGGGCTAAAATAAAGAACATTTTAGCCCTTTGTCAATAATCAGAAGCGACCTTTCATAAGGTCGCTTCTTTTTTATTGTTTAACAGTGGTATGATTATGAGGAAACAAAAAATAGGAATTCATCTAGAGAAAAGTAGGTGCAGCATGGAGTTTTTACTTGTCTTACTGCCAGTGTTCGGTATTTTCCTTATCGGGTATATTGGGCAGAAGGCCATTGGTTTTGACATACATACGCTCTCATCAATGTCTTTATATTTAATGTCACCATTTCTTGCGTTTGAAACCTTTTATCAAAACAAAGTGTCGATGGACTATGTGTACCTATCTATTTTTGTCGTCGGACTTTGTCTTTCACTTGTTTTATGTGTCTTTATTTTATCTCGTATTTATGGTTATTCGAAGGAAATGTATTGTGCCATGATTCTGTCGTCAGCATTTATGAACAATGGGAATTACGGCACGCCTGTTGTCCTGCTTGTCTTCGGAGCAGCAGGTTTAGATATTGCCATCGTCTTAATGGTGCTGCAGCAGCTTGTCATGAGTACGATCGGTATGTATTATGCAGCAAAGGGCGGAGAGGATGCAGGGGATGGGAAGGTCGTGCTGAAAAAAGTGCTGCGTATGCCGGTTGCATATGGGGCACTCCTCGGTCTATTATTTCAGCTGATGGATCTTACACTACCTAAAGAGGTGATGACGGGTGTCCAGCTTGTGGGAGATGCCGCCATACCGACGATTATGCTTATTTTAGGCATGCAGCTCGCCGTCATTTCTTTTAAGCAAGTGGATTATCGCAATATTTCTTATGCTGTATTGCTGAAGCTGTTTATCTCACCACTCATCGCATTTGGCTTTACACTCATTTTACCGGTAGATGATCTAGTGAAACAAATTATGATCTTAGTTGCAGCCATGCCGACAGCAGCAAATACCACACTGATGGCTGTACAATTTCGAACGAAGCCTGAGTTTGTCTCAAGCACGACATTTCTCAGTACCGTTTTAAGCATCGTGACATTACCAGTTTTATTATGGATTTTATCTATGCACCCTCTGGGATAGGGGATAGGCGGCAAACAAAGGGGGACATATCAATGAATGCAGATGTTCATTTTCAAGTGAGTGATGTGTTGAAAACAAAGTATTTTGCCCATGCAAAAGTGTTAGCAGGAGAAAAGGGATTGTTTCGGCAGGTCAAATGGGTCCATGTGCTAGAAGTGCCTGCTGTAGAAGATTTGTTAAATGGGGGAGAGCTCATCCTAACAACAGCCGCAGGCTTTCATGATCAATTGGATGTGTTTCAAGCATTTTTAAAACAGCTGATCGATTCTGGTGCGGCAGGCTTATGTATTGAATTTGTTCCGCTCAGATTCGATGTGCCGGAAGAACTGATTGCGTATGCAGAAGAAAGAGATTTTCCGCTGATTTTGTTTACAAAAGAAGTGAAATTCGTCAACATCACACAGCATCTCCATACGATGATGATTGAACGCCAGTATCAAATGATGGCTGATTTAGAAGCACTGTCATCAAAGCTGAATGAGCTTTTGCTGACTCCGCATCCGCAGATGGATATTTTGGATCAAGTGTATCAGCACGTAAGAGGCATTCTTTTACTCATTCCTGTTCAGGGGGAGCCGATTATTTTATGTGATTCCTCCAAACAAACCGAAGAGCTGGTCATGAATTATTTACAGTTTGCTTCCTTGCCAAAAGGATACGAAGTGACCAAAAAAGAAGTGCTTGCACTCAAGCAGACATTTGCAGACCTTGTGCTCATTCATCAAACAAACACACTCTCAGAATTCGAACTGCTCGTAATGGATAAAGGGGCAAATGCTCTTGCCCAGCAAACGCTAAGAGAGCTTTATACAGAAGAATTGAAGAAGACAAAAGAGAACGAATGGCTGCAAAAATGGTTCCAAGAAGAGCATACAGAAAGAGATATTTTAGAGCATCTTGAAGAAACAGAGGGATTGAAAAAGCCAACCGGCTGTGTGGTGATGCTCTTTCAAAAGCATCATCAAATCGAAGAAATCGCAGGAAATCTTTATTTTCTCGTATCTTGCCGCTCTATCTTTCAGCGAGCGGGTTTCCATTTGATTCCTTATGAGCATCAAGGACAAACCTTGTTTATTTTATTGAACACGAGAAAGAAGGAGGATTGGAAAGAGCGTGCAGAGAGGGCTGCGAGCGATATCAAACAATTGTATGAGCGCGAGCAGCCCCGCGGAACTGTGATCAATTTTGGCATCGGTCCATATTGTGAACAGTTTCAGCATATGAGAAAAAGCTTTCAAGCAGCCAAAGAAGTGCTGCATTTAAAGAAAGTGATGCCCCAGCGTGTGGAAAGCCCATTTTATCAAGATTTGCATATGCTCCGTCTCATGCCTGTCATGAAGGAAAGCGGACTGCTTGAATGTATGGTGAAAGAGTATTTGGAGCCTGTCATTTTATATGATAAGCAAAATAGCGGCAGACTTTATCAAACGCTGAATATCTTTTTACAGACAAACGGTTCTAAAAAGGAAACTGCAAGCCAGCTCTATATTGTCAGGCAGACGCTTTATCATAGACTAGATAAACTGCAAGCATTGCTTGGCGAGGATATGATGCAGGCACCGAAACGACAGGCGCTTGAATTTGCGATTCTTGCATATGAATTCCTGCAAGGAAATGACCGTTAACGAGGTATGTTAGATTTGCTAAGCATCCTAGTAGAGTGTCTTACGGTTCTTTTCAATCAGTTGACGATCTGTCTAATGTAATGGGCCCGGCCCCTTTTTTATAATGAAAGTAATGGTTGGTTCTCTCTTACGGGCGGCCTAGTTTCAGTTTCATATGCCTCCCTTTTCAGCCATATAATGAATAGAGGGGCAATGTGCTGCTGAACCGGTTTAAGCTTCTTTAATGATGAAAACGGATACATGGGGGTCGGGAAGATGAAAATACATGAGCAGGCTCAAAATCTTCAGGCGAAAGATGATCAGTTGATCTGGCATCATATGAAAGGGACAAACAAGGAAAATGAAAGCATGGTCATTCACAAGGCAGAAGGCGCATGGGTGACTGATATTCATGGGAATCGCTATTTAGACGGGATGTCAGGTCTTTGGTGTGTAAATGCCGGTTATGGCAGAAAAGAGCTTGCAGAAGCGGCATATGAGCAGCTAAATACAATGCCTTACTATCCGCTGACGCAAAGCCATGTGCCAGCGATTCAGCTGGCTGAAAAGCTAAATGAATGGCTTGGCGGGGACTATGTCATCTTCTTTTCTAACAGCGGTTCTGAAGCCAATGAAGCCGCATTTAAGATCGCCAAACAATATCATGCGCAAAAAGGAGAGAGCACAAGAACAAAGTTCATCTCCAGGTATCGGTCGTATCACGGTAATACCGCAGCAGCTCTTGCTGCAACGGGGCAGGCGCAGCGTAAATATAAATATGAACCATTAGGTCAAGGCTTTATCCATGTCGCACCGCCTGATATGTATCGTCATCCTGAGGATCAAGAGACTTTGGCAAGTGCAGCGGCAATCGATCAAGCCATGACGTGGGAACTAAGTGAGACCATTGCTGGGGTCATTATGGAACCGATTATTACAGGCGGCGGTATCTTAATGCCGCCAAAAGGGTATTTGCAGAAGGTCAAAGACATCTGTGAGGCTCATGGAGCGCTTCTCATTGTGGATGAAGTCATCTGCGGCTTTGGCCGGACAGGGAAGCGGTTTGGTTTTATGCATGAAGATGTAAAGCCGGACATCATTACAATGGCAAAAGGGATCACAAGCGGCTATTTACCTCTTTCTGCAACGTGCGTGAAACGAGAAATCTATGAAGCCTACGCAGGGGAAGATACGTATGACAGGCTGCGCCATGTAAATACATTTGGCGGTCACCCTGCTTCTTGTGCGGTGGCCCTTGCCAACCTAGAGATCATGGAAACCGAGAAATTAGTAGAACGGTCTGACACACTTGGGCAAGACATGCTTGAACGTTTGCAAGAGTTAAAAGAGCATCCATTTGTCGGTGATGTCAGAGGGAAAGGCCTGCTGTTTGGTATTGAACTTGTTCAGGATCAACAGTCTAAAAAACCGGCTGCTCCACAGGTTGTCGGTCAATTGATTGCAGAATGTAAAAAACGCGGACTGATCATCGGGAAAAATGGTGATACGGTTGCCGGCTATAATAACGTTGCCCAGCTTGCACCGCCGCTAAATATAACAGCCGAAGACGCTTCATTTATTATCAACACGCTAAAAGAAAGCATGGCACAGTTATAGCAGAGAGATTTCTCTGCTTTTTTCTATGGGAAGAGCACATACATTAAGATCTGCTAGGTGCAATCGGCATTGGATACACTAGGTGTATTGAAAAATAGAAGAGATTCTATTACTGTTAGGAGAAGACTGAACCAATACACTTTAGAAGGAGACGGCATATGAGTTTTCATGATCAACCCATTCTACCTGCTGTTCGCAATATGAAGCAATTTGAGGAATTTTTAAAAAGTCCATTTACATATGGGGTCTTACTTGATGTGCATTTAGGCCGGCTAAAGGGCATTATGAATGAGGCAAATGCCCATCATAAAAAAATGTTTGTCCATGTCGATCTCATTCATGGGATCAAACATGATGAGTATGGAACGGAATTTATTTGTCAGGAAATGAAGCCGGCAGGAATTATTTCTACTAGGTCTTCTGTCATAGTAAAAGCCAAGCAAAAAAAGGTATATGCCATTCAGCGAATGTTTTTACTTGATACAAGTGCGATGGAAAAAAGCATGGAGTTCGTAGGAAAACACCGCCCAGATTTTATTGAAGTATTGCCAGGGGTCGTACCTGATTTAATTACAGAAGTGCGCGAGCGAGCTGGGATTCCAATATTTGCAGGCGGGTTTATCCGTACAAAAGAAGATGTAGAAAGAGCGCTTGAAGCGGGAGCTACAGCTGTGACAACATCGAATACAGCCCTTTGGAAAGCGTTCCAAAAGTGAAAAAGATAAAATGTGAAAATTGATTGACAACGTTTTCATCCTCTGATACTATAGCACTAAGTTAATATCATGTGATGGAGAAACGGAGATCCACAACAGCGCTTTACTAGGTGACAAATGACCCTGATGTAAAGTATGTTTGTTGTGGATCTTTTTTCTTTATCTTTTTTTACACATTCATAGGGGATGGCAACTGAACCAGAGGAGGAATTTTCATGACACCATTTTGGGGTGAAGTCGTAGGTACAATGCTTCTCATTATTTTTGGAGGCGGTGTATGTGCGGCAGTCAATTTAAAGAAATCGCTCGCATATCAGTCCGGCTGGATTGTAATCGC
The DNA here is from genome assembly GCF_038628485.1 of Bacillus sp. FSL M7-0003. Lineage (NCBI taxonomy): Bacteria > Bacillati > Bacillota > Bacilli > Caryophanales > Bacillaceae > Bacillus > Bacillus sp. FSL M7-0003. The sequence continues at coordinate 940,395 of NZ_CP152024.1, forward strand.
TTTCGGATGGGGATTTGCAGTAGCCATAGCAGCTTATGCAACAGGTGGAATCAGCGGTGCACATTTGAATCCAGCACTAACAATTGGGCTTGCGCTAGAAGGAAGTTTTCCTTGGGCTGATGTACCAATGTATATTGCCGGTCAAATGCTTGGCGCATTAATAGGAGCTATTATTGTCTTTTTACATTACTTACCGCACTGGAAAGCAACAGACGATCCAGGTGCAAAGCTGGGTGTATTCTCAACTGGTCCTGCGATTCCGCATACTTTTGCAAACGTACTTAGTGAAGTCATCGGTACATTTGTATTGGTTCTAGGAATCTTAGCGATTGGTGCAAATAAATTCGCAGACGGAATCAATCCGCTGATTGTTGGATTCTTAATTGTCGCAATTGGTCTTTCTTTAGGTGGAACAACTGGTTATGCAATTAACCCTGCACGTGATTTAGGTCCGAGAATTGCACATGCGATTCTGCCGATTCCAGGTAAAGGTCCATCGAATTGGAAGTATGCTTGGGTGCCAGTCGTTGGTCCAATTTTAGGCGGCGCATTTGGCGGTGTTTTCTACAATGCAGCTTTTAAAGCGAACATCACACCAGCCTTTTGGATTGTAAGCGTTATTTTAGTTGTGGTATTGTTAGGACTCTATGTCTCTACGAAAAATCAAACAAATGCTGTAAATGAAAGTATGTAAGGGGAGGAAAACACCATGGCAAAAGAAAAATATATTCTCGCTTTAGATCAAGGGACAACAAGCTCAAGAGCGATCTTATTTGATCAAGAAGGCAAAATTGCACATACAGCTCAGAAGGAATTTAATCAATATTTTCCGAACCCAGGCTGGGTAGAACATAATGCAAATGAAATTTGGAGTTCTGTTCTATCCGTCATTTCAACTGCTTTAATTGAATCAGGCATTGAAGCAGATCAAATCGCCGGTATCGGAATTACGAACCAGCGTGAGACAGCTGTTGTTTGGGATAAACATACAGGCGCACCCGTTTATAATGCAATTGTTTGGCAGTCTAGACAAACGTCTGGCATTTGTGAAGAGTTAAAAGCGCAAGGACACAATGAAACGTTTAGAAATAAAACAGGTCTTCTCATTGATGCTTATTTCTCAGGGACAAAAGTAAAATGGATTTTAGACAATGTAGAAGGTGCTCGTGAGAAAGCAGAAAATGGCGACTTGCTGTTTGGCACAATTGATACATGGCTCATCTGGAAGATGACAGGCGGTCAATCACACGTCACAGATTACTCCAACGCGTCAAGAACGTTAATGTTCAACATTTACGATCTGAAATGGGATGAAGAATTACTTGAGATCCTTGGCGTACCTGCTTCTATGCTTCCAGAGGTGAAACCATCTTCACACATCTATGGTGAAACAACAGACTATCACTTCTTCGGCAGAAATATCCCGATTGCAGGAGCGGCGGGAGACCAGCAGTCTGCACTATTCGGTCAGGCTTGCTTTGAAGAAGGAATGGCGAAGAACACGTATGGCACAGGATGTTTCATGTTGATGAATACAGGGGAAAAAGCAATTAAGTCGGATCATGGTTTATTAACGACAATTGCATGGGGCATTGACGGTAAAGTTGAATATGCTTTAGAAGGAAGTATTTTCGTAGCTGGTTCAGCGATTCAGTGGCTGCGCGACGGACTGAGAATGTTTAAAGACTCAAAAGACAGCGAAGCCTATGCGGAGCGCGTTGAGTCAACAGATGGCGTATATGTCGTTCCAGCATTTGTTGGTCTAGGCACACCATACTGGGACAGTGATGTCAGAGGCGCTGTATTCGGATTAACACGCGGTACTTCTAAAGAGCACTTTGTCCGTGCAACGTTAGAATCACTTGCTTATCAAACGAAGGATGTTTTAGATGCGATGGAAAAGGATTCAAACATCTCATTAAAAACTTTGCGTGTGGATGGCGGAGCTGTAAAGAATGATTTCTTAATGGGCTTCCAAAGTGATTTGCTGGATGTACCAGTAGAGCGTCCAGAAATTAATGAAACGACGGCACTCGGTGCGGCCTATCTTGCGGGAATAGCAGTTGGCTTCTGGAACGACCGTTCAGACATTGCAAAACAATGGAACCTTGACAAGCGCTTTGACCCTAAAATGGAAGAGGACAGCCGTGACTCGTTATACAGCGGGTGGAAAAAGGCTGTAAAAGCAGCTCAAGCTTTCAAATAAACCAAAAGTATGGTATACTTCAAGTAAGTTAATAGAACGGTTGGAGAACTGGAGAGACCGCAGGCACCGAAGTGTAGAAATACGCTTTGGGTGTTTGCGGTCTCTTTTTCTTTACCGTACAACATGGGAGGAACAAGAGATGACTTTTTCTAGCTTAGAAAGAGAACAAATGCTTCAGGAAATGACAAAAAAACCATATGATGTGTTTATCATTGGTGGGGGTATAACAGGCGCTGGTACAGCACTTGACGCGGCTTCACGCGGAATGCGTGTCGGTCTTGCAGAAATGCAGGATTTCGCAGCAGGTACTTCCAGCCGCTCAACGAAACTAGTGCACGGCGGACTTCGTTATTTAAAACAATTTGAAGTAAAAATGGTCGCAGAGGTCGGTAAAGAGCGTGCCATTGTATACGAAAATGGTCCTCATGTGACAACGCCAGAATGGATGCTTCTTCCGATGCATAAAGGCGGGACATTTGGTAAGTTTTCAACCTCTATTGGACTGAGAGTGTATGACTTTTTAGCTGGCGTAAAGCATAGCGAACGCAGAAGCATGCTAAGTGCGAAAGAAACACTTGAAAAAGAACCGCTTGTCAAAAAGGACGGCTTAAAAGGCGGCGGCTACTATGTTGAATACCGTACAGATGATGCACGCCTCACAATTGAAGTCATGAAAGAGGCTGTGAAATTCGGAGCGGAAGCGGTCAACTATGCGAAAGTAAAAGAATTTATTTATGATAAAGGCAAAGTGGTTGGTGTTGTCATTGAAGATGTCATGACGCAGAAAACATACGATGTGTATGCGAAGAAGATCGTCAACGCGACAGGTCCATGGGTAGATCAGCTGAGAGACAAGGACCACTCAAAAGAAGGAAAACACTTACAGCATACAAAAGGAATTCACTTAGTATTTGACCAATCGGTCTTCCCATTAAAACAAGCGATTTACTTTGACACGCCTGATAAACGTATGGTCTTTGCCATTCCAAGAGAAGGCAAAACGTACGTTGGAACAACAGATACAGTGTACAAAAAACAGCTGGAGCACCCGCGTATGACAAAAGCCGATCGTGACTATGTCATCCAAGCGATTCAGTACATGTTCCCTGACCTCAATATTACAGAAAAAGATGTAGAATCCAACTGGGCCGGTCTTCGTCCGCTCATTCATGAAGAGGGCAAAGATCCTTCAGAAATTTCTCGTAAAGATGAAGTGTGGACATCATCTTCAGGCTTAATCACCATTGCTGGCGGTAAATTAACAGGCTACCGTAAAATGGCTGAGCATATTGTCGATCTAGTACGTGATGGATTGAAACAGGAAACGGGCAAAGATTACGGACCATGTAAAACAAAGCATATGCCAATCTCAGGCGGCCATGTAGGCGGATCTAAAAACATGGCAGCCTTTGTTCAAGCGAAAACAGCAGAAGGCGCATCTGTTGGTTTAACAGAACCGATTGCACAAAAACTAGCTGAAAAATATGGTTCAAACGTCAGCAGTGTCTACAAACGAGTAGAGCAGCTTCAAGGGGAAGCAGACAAACGAAACATTCCAGCATATGTGCTGGCAGAGCTTGTCTATGCGATCGAAGAAGAACTAGCTGTAACACCTGTCGATTTCTTCTTAAGAAGAACAGGAAGCCTATTATTTAATATCAATTGGGCAAAAAAATACGCACAGCCTGTTGTTGACTACATGGCAGAGCGTTTTGGCTGGGATGAAGCAGCAAAACAGAAACATCAAACAGAATTAGATCAACTATTCCATGAAGCAGTCGTACCGCTTGATGCTGAATAAAAAGAAAAGCCGATCATGCATCGGCTTTTTTAATTGTCCATCGTAATTTTGGATATAGCATGACATTAAGGATGATTCGATATAAAATATAAGTAGATATTATTTATAATGATGGCAATAAATAGGAGGACGACCATGAGTTGGAAGACGAATTATGAGCGATGGATCAATGAGAAGCACCTGGATACTGAACTAAAGGAATGGCTGGAGACGCATCAAGATGACCACCAGGCACTTGAAGACTGTTTCTACAAAAACCTTGAGTTCGGCACTGGAGGAATGCGCGGTGAGATTGGTGCAGGCACGAACCGAATGAATGTGTACACTGTTCGTAAAGCATCAGCAGGTCTTGCTGCGTATATTGCGAAACATGGAGAGGATGCAAAAAATAGAGGCGTCGCCATTGCATATGATTCACGCCATAAATCGCCTGAATTTGCGATGGAAGCAGCTAAAACACTTGCTTCACAAGGCATTCAAACGTACGTATTTGATGAATTGCGTCCGACACCAGAGCTCTCCTTTGCGGTTCGTGAGCTGCATGCATTTGCTGGAATCGTCGTGACAGCAAGTCATAATCCACCAGAATATAATGGCTATAAAGTGTATGGTGAAGATGGCGGGCAGCTGCCTCCATTTGAAGCAGATCAAGTCATTCAAGAAGTAGATGCAATTGAAAATGAACTGTCGATTTCAGTTGACTCTGAAGAAACGTTGAAACAGCAAGGGCTGATCAAAATAATCGGAGAAGAAATCGACCATGCTTATATTGAAAAATTAAAAACCATTAGTGTGCACCCTGAGCTGGCACATGAGGTCGATGTCAAAGTCGTGTTTACTCCGCTTCATGGGACAGCCAATCACCCTGTCAGAAACGGGCTGCAGGCTCTTGGATATCAGCATGTCACTGTTGTGCCTGAGCAGGAAAAACCAGATCCACAATTCTCAACAGTGACCTCGCCGAATCCAGAGGAGCATGCAGCATTTGAGTACGCCATCAAGCTTGGTGAAAAACAAAATGCAGATATCCTTATTGCCACAGACCCAGATGCTGACAGGTTAGGCATTGCGGTCAGAGATCACGAAGGAGAATTTACCGTCTTAACAGGCAACCAAACAGGCGCTCTGCTGCTCCATTATTTATTATCTGAAAAACAAAAGCTGGGTCAGCTGCCGCCTCGTCCCGTTGTGATGAAAACCATTGTTACAAGTGAGCTTGGGCGCGCTGTAGCATCAGCTTTTGGTGCCGACACGATAGACACACTCACAGGCTTTAAATTTATTGGAGAAAAAATTAAGCAGTTTGAAAAGAGCGGAGAATACACGTTTCAATTCGGTTATGAAGAGAGCTATGGCTATTTGATCGGTGACTTTGCCCGAGATAAAGATGCGGTGCAAGCGGCACTTTTAGCCGTTGAAGTCGCTGCTTTCTATAAAAAGCAGGGCAAGTCCTTGTACGAAGCGCTTGTTGATATTTTCAAGCAGTTTGGATTTTACCGGGAAGGATTAAAGTCGTTAACCTTAAAAGGAAAAGAAGGAGCAGAGCAGATTTCAGCGATCCTTCATACCTTTAGAACAAACCCGCCAGCTGCCATCGCAGGGCAGCGCATCACAGTGATTGAGGATTATCAATCAAGTCAAAGACAACTTGTGGCTGAAAAGAAAGAGGAAACCATTCACCTGCCAGCATCAAATGTGCTGAAATACTTCCTTGAGGATGGTTCGTGGTTCTGCTTAAGACCTTCCGGCACTGAGCCTAAAGTGAAATTTTATATTGCAGTCAAAGGCACGTCTTTAACAGATAGTGAAGAAAAGTTAAAGCATTTGTCAGAAGAAGTGATGAAAGTCGTTTATGATATTGTGGAAGAAACAGCGAAATAACGAAAGACAAGGCCATCGTGTATGAATACATGATGGCTTTTTCTCAGCCAAAAGGATGAGAAGAAATCATTCTTTTGGAGAAAGAGCGACGAGAGGGCTCATGGTATAATGAGCGTAATGAGAAGTGAAGGCTGCAAATGCCGGGGGTAAACATTATGGGAGAATACCAAGAGAAGGTTGAAACATTAAAAACGTTAAAAGAAATTGCTGAAAAGCTAAATGAAGGCATGGAAATGAAAGAAACGCTCCATGAAGTACTCCACATGCTGATGGATGTCACAGGCTTTCATTCAGCATGGATTTATTTTATAGAAAAAGACGGGTCATATGAACTGATGGCAGAGGTTTCCTTACCTGAAGCACTCGCAAAGCATCAAAAGCAGCTCATGTGTCAAAATGATTGTTATTGCATCAACCGTTACACAAAAGGCACACTGCAATCAGCCACCAATATTATTAATTGCAAACGGATTGAAACGGCGATTGAAGAAAAGCTTGGGGATACAGAAGGAATTACTCATCATGCGACCGTACCGCTACAAGCGTGTAAGCGTACGTTCGGCTTATTAAATGTGGCAGCAAAAGGAAAAGTTACGTTTACGCAAGAAGAGCTGAATTTGCTTGAAAGCATTGCACTTCAAATTGGCACTGCCATTCAGCGGATGAAGCTTGTGCAAAATGAACAGCAGCACGCACTTTTGGAAGAAAGAAACCGGCTCGCACAGGACTTGCATGATTCTGTCAACCAAATGCTGTTCTCTGTGAGTCTGACGGCAAAGGCTGCACGGCAAATGACAAGCGATCAGAATTTAGGAGAAATGATTGATTTTATTCAGCATTTGTCACAAGACGCTCTGATTGAAATGCGGTCACTCATTTGGCAGCTGAGACCAAGAGGCCTTGAAAAGGGGTTTACGACAGCAATTGAAGAGTATGCACAGCTTTTAGGATTACGCTGCAACTTATCTTTATTAGGCTGTATAGAAATGGATCATTCACACAATGAAACTTTGTTTCGGGTATGTCAAGAAGCACTGAATAACTGTCAAAAACATGCGGAAGTAGAAGAAGTCGAGGTCAAGCTTGAGCAATCAAAAGACACGTTGGAGATGAAAATCATTGACCACGGAAAAGGTTTTCAATATGACGAGCAGATGAGCCTTCCTTCACTTGGGCTGAAAGGGATGTCTGACCGCATCCAAAGAGCAGGTGGTACATTTTGTATCTATTCAGAATTAGGTAAAGGAACCACGATTCATGTAAAAGTGCCATTTTCACAAGAAAGGAAGGGATCGTCATGAGAGTTGTCATTGCAGATGATCATCATATTGTGAGAAAAGGGCTTGTGTTTTTCTTGCAGACACAGTCTGATGTCGACATCGTTGGTGAGGCGTCCAATGGGCAAGAGGCATTAGAGGTTGTCAGAGAAACCCGGCCTGATATTGTCTTAATGGATTTGTCTATGCCTGTCATGAATGGCATTGAGGCAACGAAACAAATGACGCTGGAAATGCCTGACTCTCGTATTGTGATCCTGACAAGCTATGCGGATAAAGATTATGTCATTCCCGCCATTCAAGCAGGGGCGAAGGCCTATCAATTAAAGGATGTAGCACCAGAAAAACTGCTATCAACCATGATTGAAGTTCAAAATGGCACCTATCAGTTAGATGGTCATATCACGACCTTTCTCGTGCAGCATCTGACAGAGCCAAAAGAGCAGAAATGGGCATTGATGAAAGAGCTCACCAATAGAGAGAGAGATGTCTTATTTGAGATTGCAAAAGGCAAAAGCAACAAAGAAATTGCCTCATCGCTGTTTATTTCTGAAAAGACTGTCAAAACGCACGTATCCCATGTATTATCAAAATTAGAGCTGGCAGATCGAACCCAAGCCGCTTTGTATGCAGTGGATTATCAAAAAAATCAGCCAAAAGAGCTGCTATGACAGAAGGGGATTTAGTCGTTATGCTAAAACTTTTAAGCGCACATTCAATTCAATGAATTGAATAAAAAAGAGCACAGATGTTGGTTATTTGATGTGCGCTTTTGTGTAAAAAGAGAGGCATGGATCGTCTAATTTCTAATAGAAAAATGTAAAAGACTTGACGAGTGGATGCTCATCAAGTCTTTTTTTATTTTATAGGAGGTGATGAACTGGTCAATCACAGGTGAATTTAAAATGGGAGGGAATCAAAGTGGAAAAATATGAATTAGTAAGTGGTTATCGCCATGATGTCAAATTAAAAGAGAGCTTTAATAAGCTTGCGATCGATACATTTGATTTGGATTTTAGCGGCTGGTACGAAAGAGGCTATTGGGATGAAAAATATATACCTTATTCCTTTGTACATAACGGGAAGGTAATCTCTAACGCTTCTGTCTATCTTATGTCAGTGATCATTGATGGGCAAACGTATCGAGCAGTTCAAATCGGCACTGTTATGACAGATCAAGCCTATCAGCGCAAAGGATTAGCGGCAAAATTAATGCAGCATATCATGGATCAATACAAAAATGAGTGTGATGTCATCTTTCTTTTTGCTAATGAAACTGTGTTAGATTTTTATCCGAGATTTGGTTTTACCCGTCATCACGAAAGTGAATATAGCTTAAATATCAGTAAAAGCGCTATTCAAATAAAAAAAGGCGTAGATGTTAAAAAGCTGACATTGGAGCAAGACCTCTCATTACTTGAACAGTTCGCAGAAAATCGGCAAACTCACTCAATGAAGCTGGATGCTCAGCATCACAGCAGCTTATTGATGTTTTATTTTACATTAGTATGGCCGGATGCCATTTTTTATATTGAAGCATTAGATAGCATTGTGCTGTTGAATGAAGAAAATGAAACGATGCATGTGTTTGATATCATCTCGCTTCAAACACCAAATGTACAAGAAGTTGTAGAAAGCATTGTGAAGGAAACAACGGAAAAAGTGATTTTTTATTTCACGCCTGATACGACAATTGAAGGTTTACACGCAGTTACGAAGCCAAATGACGAGGATGCACTATTTATTTACACAAAGGAACATTGGGCAAAAGGCCACTTTATGTTTCCCATCACAGCGCACTGCTAATTGTATGTAAAAAGGCAGGGCTAAAATAAACTTCATTCTAGCCCTTTTTCTTTATGTGTACATCGGTTGTGAATAAACTTCAGCAGCAGCAGCCTCTGAAGCGTGGTCAATGTACTGCAGGAGCCCATATAAACATTTTTCAACATCTGCATCGTTCCGGTTAAATTGATACGCATGTAAGAAATGCTCAATACGTTTCGAGAGCAAATCATCTTGCGTACGTACCATAAGAATAAGTAAATTATCCCATTGCGAGCGATGCGTATAATAAAGTGCTTTATCATAATCCGCCACATTCATTAAACCTTCTCCTTTCCCTTGAGAAGTCCTCATTAGTTTGCTCGGAACATATCGACTTTTTCAGGGGAAAAGTTGGTGTCCGCATGAATTGCGTACCGGGAATTATAGGCTGAATAATTGCTTCATGTATGAAAAAGGATCAGCCAGCTAAAGCTAAACAAAACATATATGAAAGTGAGATCAATGATATCATGCAGTCGAAATGGTGGATGCTTATTGCAGCAGGAATCGTTTTGCTTGGCAGTTTGATGATTCATCCTGCATCAAAAGCAGCGGTGCAGCCGTTTGAAAATTGGGAAAGACTCGCGTACACAGCGTTGCAAGATGAATATAAAGGTGCCGCTTTAAACGATTATCATTACATTGGCCGGACAGAAGTAAATGATGAGCAGACAAAAGATGTGTTTCGCGTAACTGTTAAGGAAGGCTCAACTCGCTTTGCCGCACATGCAGAAATTTATTTTCATCCGGTGACCGGTCATTTGATTAGTATTAACGTGTTTCGACTATAAAGAAGCACCTTTTTTTGTAAAAGGTGCTTGAGGTGTTCTGACAAACCCTCAATAACTGCCTTTACTAGCACGCTCAAAAAAAGACAAAGGGCCAAAATTAAGATCATTTTAGCCCTTTGTCCAACAATTTATTTCGAGATGGATTTACTTCATGCTTCCTTGAAGATAAGCGCGAATATCCACACCAAGTGAATCCGCTAATCGCTGGCCGTAATCTTCATCGGCACGATAGAAGTTGCAGATTGCAAGTAATTTTGTTTTGTCATTTACATCTTTCAAATCAGCTGTTAGGTTTTTAATCAATGCTTGTTTCTCTTCTTCAGAGTAGCTTCGATATCTTTCTCCAGCTTGTTTGAAATCGTTCGGTTTTTCAATTTTTTGTCTCACCATACGGTCACCGTGAAGAACTGGCTCACTTTCTTTGTAGTGAGGGTTTTCTTTTGGCTGATCGTCATAACGGTTTGGTTCATAGTTAATATGACCGCTTGGACGAGTCGTTGTCATAAAGCCATCCTGCTGGTTATTGTGTACAGGTGCATAAGGGCAGTTAACCGGAATGCGCATGTAGTTCGCACCAAGACGGTGACGCTGCGTATCAGGATATGAGAACAGACGGCCTTGAAGCAGTTTATCTTCAGATGCCTCAATTCCTGGAACAAATGCACTTGGCGTGAAAGCAGACTGTTCTGTTTCAGCAAAGAAGTTTTCAGGATTGCGGTTGAGTGTCATGCGTCCTACTTTTTGAAGCGGGTAATCTTCCTCGCTCCACGTTTTAGTTGGGTCACATGGATCATAATCAAGTTCATCATAATCACTAAGCGGCATAAGCTGCACATATAAGTCCCATGCTGGGAAGTTGCCTTTTTCAATGCGGTCATATAAATCTCTTGTCGCATGCTGGAAATCGTTCGCTTGAATTTCTGCTGCTTCTTCCATAGATAAGTTGTGAATACCTTCAGAAGGTCTCCAGTGATATTTCACATATTTTGCTTCGCCGTATTTGTTCACCCATCTAAATGTATGCACACCAGAACCGCGCATTTCAGCGTAGCTTGCAGGGATTCCTTCGTCAGAGAAGAGCCATGTGAGCATATGAGTGGATTCAGGTGTTAAGGTCATAAAATCCCAATAACGGTCAGGATCTTGAATATTGGTTACAGGATCTGGCTTGAGAGAGTGAACCATATCAGGGAATTTCAATGCATCACGAATAAAGAAGATCGGCAAGTTGTTACCAACGAGATCATAGTTACCTTCTTCTGTATAAAATTTGACAGCAAAGCCGCGCGGGTCACGTAAGGTTTCAGGTGAACCTTTTGGATGAATAACGGTGGAGAAGCGAACGAAAACGTCTGTTTGTTTTCCTTCTTCACTTAAGAAGGCCGCTTTTGTATGTTTCTCCATGCTGTTTTCTACTTCAAACACACCGTAAGCGCCGGCGCCTCTAGCATGAACGACACGTTCTGGAATACGTTCACGATCAAAGTGTGCGAGTTTTTCAATCAAATGGTAATCATCAAGAAAGGTAGGTCCGCGGTGACCAGCCGTTCTTGAGTTTTGGTTATCGCCAACAGGAACGCCTTGGTTCGTTGTCAAATTTTTATGATTTGAATTTGTCATTCTTTTCTCCTCCTGTAAACAAAAAAGTGTTTTCTAGCAATCTATATACCCTAATTATATTGAATCAAACATGATAGTCAATATTTATTTATAATAATTTTAAATAAATTATTATTACAAGAAGGTAAAGAAAAAGACGAAAGAATAAAATTCTTTCGCCTTAAAGCAGGAGCTCTCTGAGAGCATCTTTGTTTTGTGTTAAATCTTTTAGTGTGTATCCGTCAAGAACGCTTAAATAAGCAGTGAGTGCTTCATGAAGTACATGCTTTAATGAACAAATCGGGGAAATGATGCAGCCATTTTTCTTTGGATCAAAGCATTCAACCATGACTAAATCATCCTCTGTATAACGGACAACCTCTCCAATGTTAATGCTTTCTGGGCTTTTTCCAAGCCTGATCCCGCCATTTCTTCCGCGAATCGTGTCTACATACCCGCGTTTTCCAAGATGATAAATCACCTTCGTCAGATGATTTTTAGAAATGCCATAAACATCGGCGATCTGCTGAATATTTGACAGTTCATTGTTTTCTCTTGATGCTAAATAAATGAGTACCCTTAATGAGAAATCTGTGTAATTCGTAAGTTTCATTTTGACGACCTCTAAACCTAATAGAGTTTTGTATCATCGTAACACATTTTAGACAAAAACTGTTCGAGAAAGTGTGAAATGTGACAACATTTAAAACATGTATTATAAATATTGCTTTTAGAGACTGTCTTCCATTACGATAAAGATGTATTTAAAATACTTCTTTTGAAAGAAGGAATGAAGATGTTATCTAAAGATCAAATGAATGCAATAAAGCAATCAGCTCCTCTATTAAAAGCCGAGGGAACCAAACTTGTCACTGTTTTTTATGAAAATATGATTCGCCAGCACCCGGAGCTACTCAATCAATTTAATAAAACAAATCTTATGAACGGAAGTCAGCCAGAGGCACTTGCTGCGACACTATATCAGGCTGCACTGCACATTGATCGATTAGAGGAATTACTACCTGCGGTCAAACAAATTGCCCATAAGCATGTCAGTGTCATGGTCAAAAAAGAGCAGTACCCAATTGTCGGATATCACTTGATTGAAGCGATGAAAGATGTGTTTCGTTTAAGAGAAGAAGATGACACTCTATTAGCGTGGAAAGCTGCATATGACATCATTGCGAATATTTTCATTACCATTGAAGCAGAAATGATGGATGATAATGTGAAGCAGACAGGTGGATGGGCAGATGTGAAGCCGTTTGTGATAAAGAAAAAGAAGCAAGAATCTCCATCGCTTATCTCCTTTTATTTAGTACCAGAAGATGAATCAGAGCTGCCAATGTATAAAGCAGGCCAATACATTACGGTTCAGACAGATATGCCAGGAGAAGCCTATATGTGCAGCAGACAATACAGCTTATCAGACGAGCATCATCCATCTTATTACCGTATTACAGTGAAGCGTGATGGTCATGTGTCCAAATTTTTGCATGATGAAATGGAAGAAGGGGACGTTCTTCAAGTGAGTATGCCGCAGGGAATGTTCTGCTTGCAAGATGACATAAAAGAGCCTGTTTATTTCATCAGTGCTGGGTCTGGTGTCACACCAATGATTGGTTTAGTGAAAACTGCAGCACAAAACAGCCAGACATTTACGATGATTCATGCTGATCGATTAGAGGATGTCATCGCTTTTGAAAATGAGTTTGAACGCGTTTTAGCTTCAGCAGCCCATGGGCGCATCATTCTATGTAATGAACAATTTGCGCAGTCTGGAAAGGGTGAGCTTGTTGAGAAAGCGGTTTCCCGCATTGATCGTCCATTTCTTCAATCGGTGATCGGAGAAGGGAAAGGCCAATTTTATCTATGCGGTTCCCCGGTGTTTACACAGGAGATCATTCATATTTTAAAAGAGCTGGGAATTCCAACAGACCATATTCATTTCGAAGCATTTGGCGGGCAATCCACGAAAGAAATGGAAGTCGTCTAAACGGTTGGAGGAACATCATGTTTTTTTACATACGCTCATATAGTAGGGATAAGTCCGATGAGGAGGGATGGTTTCCTTGAGCGTATCTGAAAAACGTCTTTTACAAAGAGCGATTGATGAAATTACAGAAATTGCAGAAGGATTTGGTCTAGATTTTTATCCGATGAGATATGAAATCTGTCCCGCGGAAATTATTTATACGTTCGGTGCATACGGAATGCCAACACGATTCAGCCACTGGAGCTTTGGGAAGCAATTTCATAAAATGAAGCTTCATTATGATTTAGGGTTAAGTAAAATTTATGAGCTGGTGATCAATTCAAATCCTTGCTACGCCTTTCTACTTGATAACAATACGCTTGTTCAAAATAAATTAATTGTGGCTCATGTACTGGCACACTGTGATTTCTTCAAAAATAATTGCCGTTTCCAAAACACAAAACGAGATATGGTCGAAAGCATGTCAGCAGCGGCAGAGCGGATCAAAGAATATGAGCATATCCACGGAACAAAAGAAGTCGAATCCTTTTTAGACGCGGTATTGGCTATCCAAGAGCATATTGATCCGTCTCTTGTTCGATCAAAATTAAGCTGGAGTATGGACGATGAAGAAGAATATGAAGATGATAAACCAAAACGTCAAACGCCTTATGATGATTTGTGGGGAATGGATGAGCCGAAGACGCGTCAGAAAAAGAAAACCGTCAAACAATTTCCGCCAAAGCCGGAAAAGGATCTTTTACTCTTTATTGAGGCGCATTCCCGGGAGCTGGAGCCATGGCAGCGGGATGTTCTTACTATGCTGAGAGAAGAAATGCTCTATTTTTGGCCGCAGCTGGAAACAAAGATTATGAATGAAGGCTGGGCATCGTATTGGCACCAACGGATAATGCGGGAGCTTGATTTGGATTCAAGTGAATCGATAGAGTTCGCAAAATTAAATGCAGGTGTGGTGCAGCCATCTAAAACAGGCATCAATCCTTACTATTTAGGGCTGAAGATTTTTGAAGATATCGAAGAGCGCTATGACAACCCGTGTGAAGAATTAAAAAAAGCAGGGGTCACAGAAGGATCTGGCCGCAGCAAAATGTTTGAAGTCAGGGAAATTGAATCGGATATTTCCTTTATTCGAAACTACTTAACGAAAGACCTTGTGATGAGAGAAGACTTGTACTTGTTTCAAAAGCAGGGGAGAGATTATAAAGTCATTGATAAAGAATGGAAGGCGGTACGTGATCAGTTAGTCAGCATGAGAGTGAATGGCGGCTTTCCGTATTTGACCGTGATTGATGGCGACTATTTAAAAAATAATGAACTTTATATCAAGCATTGGTATGAAGGCATTGAACTTGATCTGAAATACTTAGAAAAAGTCCTGCCGTATTTATATCAGCTATGGGGAAGAAGTGTGCATATCGAGTCAGTTCTTGAAGGAAAAGAAGTCATGTTTTCTTATGATGGAAAAGGGGTTCATCGGAAATATCTCGCATAAAAAAAGACGAAAAAAGATGTCTCTTAGCAGACATCTTTTTTGCTCGTTTTATTGGTTTTTCAGCAGTTTGAAAATGTGCTTTGCTTGATCGGTGTTTTCCATCAGACCTTTTAGCTGCTCACTTGTTGGACCATATGCATAGAATGGAACTTCATCACCGGTATGACCTGATGTGGTCCAGCCTGTATGTGATCTCGTGTTGATCACTTCTTCAATCGCATCATCAATTTTAACAGCATCCTTTGTTTCAGCGGCCTTTTGAATGGCGGCTGTTTCCTCTTTTGTGAAATCAAGATTGATATATTGTTTCAGCGCTGACTCAATAGGCATGCCGCTGACAATTTTGTTTGCGATAAAGTCAGGCGTCTTTTTCGCTGCTTTGACAGGCTTGTAATCCCAGCTGCCCGAACCGTCTGCTCCGAAGGAAAGTCCGCCAGTTGAATGATCTGCTGTCGTGATGACTAACGTGTTTTTATCCTTTTTCGCAAAACGAATCGCTTCTTCAAATGCTTTCTCAAAATCCTTCATTTCGCTCATCGCACTGACAATATCATGATCGTGTCCAGCCCAGTCAATTTGACTGCCTTCAACCATAAGGAAAAATCCTTTTTTGTTTTTAGACAGCTGTTTGATGGCTGAGGATGTCATATCTTGCAGGGAAGGAGTCGTTTTATCACGATCGATGGCTTTATCTAGACCTCCATCAGCAAAAATGCCTAACACTTTTTCATTTTTGTTTTTTTGTAAGGCGGCTTTATTGGTGACATAATCATAACCGGCTTGTTTGAATTCTTTCGTCAGATCACGATCCTTCCGGACAAAATCGACAAGTCCACCGCCAAGCATGACGTCGACTGTATGCTGTTTTCCGATTTTCTCATCGAAGAAATCATCAGCGATGGCTGCTGTGTTTTTCCTAGACACATCGTGAGCGGCATACGCAGCAGGCGTGGCATTCGTTAATTCAGATGTCACGACAAGACCCGTTGACTTTCCTTTGCGTTTGGCTTCTTCTAAAACGGTTTTTAATTTTTTGCCGTTTTTATTTACACCAATGGCATTGTTGTATGTCTTTTTACCAGTGGCCATGGCTGTACCAGCCGCTGCTGAATCAGTAATGTTACTTTTAGAGTCGTCAGGGTATGTTTTATGCATGCCAGTGAGGTAAGGGTCAAACGCTGTTTGCTTTGAAAGGTCACCGTTGTGTTTAAATGAGCGGTAAGTTGAAAGATAAGGTGTTCCCATGCCATCTCCAATCAGCACGATCACATTTTGCACATCATTTTTCGGCTTCTTTTTAGCCTCAGCTTTGTCAGCTTGTCCAAATTCAATCCCTGAAAAAATGCCAATCGATAGCACAGATGCTGCTGCCACTGCAGCGATTTTCGTTTTTGAGTTTTTCAACACACTCATTCATTTTGCCTCCTCATTGTTTATGTATCGCTCTTACGTTTACAATGGTAGAGCAGAAGTGTGGATTCCTTTTTACAGCACCGTAAAGTTCACTTTAAAATTGTAAAGGTCCACTTTACATAGAATGAACCAAAAAGAGAAATGAATGTATCATTTATCCATGACAAGATGCGATTATTTTGTCATGATTGTGTAATAAAAATGAAATAAAAAGAACCCTAAAAAAAAATAAATTTTGCCGAATTAATAAGCATAATGTCGTAGGAAGTCAAGACTATTTCTTCTGGTATTTGATCCTTATAATAGGGAGTAGATAAAAAATCGGATCAGATAGATACATACAGGAGGAACAAATGAAAAAACAATTGATCACAGCTGCAAGTGCAGTTCTACTTGGGACGACATTATTTGCCGGAGCTGCCTCAGCACAATCAGTAAAAGTTCAAAAAGGTGACTCTCTTTCTGTTCTAGCGAAAAGATACAAAACAAGCGTGAGCAAAATTAAATCAGACAATAAGCTGAAATCTAACGTGATTTATGTTGGACAAACCTTAAAAGTGAATGGCACTTCTTCGAAAAAAGCAGTGAAGACATCAAAAACAACAACAAAAGTAAAAACGGCTTCAGCAACTGCCACTCATAAAGTTGTCAAAGGTGATACATTATCTAAGATCGGCAAAAAATACGGGATGACTGTGAAAGAGTTGAAATCGTTAAATAAACTTAAAACAGACCTCATTAAAATCGGGCAAAAGCTAAAGGTGAAAAAGACGTCTAAAGTAAAGGCGAAACCTGTGAAAGAAAAAACAGTCTCTACTTCTTCCTTAAACACGTCTAAGCTCATAGCAGATGCTAAAGCGCAAAACGGTACTCCATATAGATGGGGTGGAACGACACCGAAGGGCTTTGATTGCAGCGGATTTATGTGGTATATCATTAACAAACAAAAAAAGATTTCAAGACAAACAACTGAAGGTTTCTGGGGATCGATGAAAAGTGTATCCAAACCAAAGGCTGGAGATTTTGTCTTCTTTACAACGTATAAATCGGGTCCATCTCACATGGGTGTCTACCTTGGGAACAATAAGTTTATCCATGCTGCTTCTGACGGTGTAACGATCAGTGATATGACATCAAGCTATTGGAAGCCTATTTATCTTGGAGCGAAAACATTTGTAAACTAATTCATTTTAAGAGACTGCTATGAAGCAGTCTCTTTTTTCATATATCATTTGTGCCGCAGAACTGGTCTTTTTCTCATAGATCACTATCGGTCTAAAGGCTTTAAAATAACATAATTGTGACCCCGCTTTTAAAAAAAGGGTCTTATTTTTGTTGAATAATAAGTATATGAAAAAAATATAATCTTCCATGTTGTATCATAAATAGAGGGAGACAAACTATCAATTGAATAAGGATTGAAGAAAATCTAACCGTTTTATTGACAATATTTTCGTTGATATATAAGAATTTTCACTCTATTTTTTAAAAAAGTGTTTTCATTTTTTAATTTTCATATATAATAATTTTACGCCACCAATTTATTGTGCTAAATTTAATCTAAATATTCAGAAAATATTGTGAATTATATGAATGTGGCGTCTTTAGACTGATACTAAGTTTTGGGAGTGATGGTATGAGCAATTCGTTGTTTAGAAAAAAGAGCATTTCAGAGCTCATTGCGGCAACACAAGGGGAAAAAGCATTAAAAAAGGAATTGGGTTCATTTGATTTAACCATGCTGGGCATTGGAGCCATTATCGGGACAGGGATATTTGTTCTAACAGGTACAGGAGCCGTCACTGCGGGGCCAGGACTTGTGCTATCATTTGTCATCGCAGGTCTTGCTTGTTTGTTTGCAGCACTGTCATATGCGGAATTTGCTTCCACAGTGCCTGTGTCAGGGTCTGTGTATACATTTACGTACGCATCAATGGGGGAATTTCTAGCATTCATCATTGGCTGGGATTTAATATTAGAATATATGCTGGCTGCTAGTGCCGTTTCAGCGGGCTGGTCAGGCTATTTTGTGTCTTTTTTAAATGGGATAGGGGTTCATATACCAGTTGAGTTAACAGCAGCACCAGGTGGTTTAAAAGGGCAAGTGACATATTTTAATCTTCCAGCATTTATTATTTTAATGGTCATCACCTTCCTGCTGTACTTTGGTATTAAAGAATCAAAACGAGTCAATAACATCATGGTTATTATGAAAATTGCTGTGATTCTGCTCTTTATTTTAGTCGCTGTGAAATATGTAAAACCTGAAAACTGGACACCATTTGTTCCATTTGGGACATCAGGGGTTTTAAGTGCAGCAGCCCTCGTATTCTTTGCATTTATCGGGTTTGATGCAGTTGCTTCTGCGGCAGAGGAGACAAAAAATCCATCACGCAACCTGCCTAGAGGGATTATTACTTCCTTATTGATTTGTACACTGCTTTATGTCGTTGTCAGTGCGATTATGACGGGCATCGTTCCTTTCATGAATTTTGAAGGAGTATCACATCCAGTGTCTCTCGTTTTACAAGTAGCCGGACAAAACTGGGTGGCTGGTATTGTGGATGTCGGAGCGATTCTAGGGATGACAACCGTAATGCTTGTCATGCTGTACGGCCAGACACGCGTGATGTTTGCTATGTCTCGTGATGGCTTGGTGCCAAAGGTATTATCAAAAGTTCACCCAAAGCATAAAACACCTTACATCAATACACTGTTCTTCGGTACATTGTCAGCATTAATGGGTGGATTTATTCCACTTGATGAGCTGGCAAGCCTAGTGAATATCGGGACACTTTCAGCATTTATTTTGATTTCAGTGGCGGTCATTGTGATGAGAAAAACGCAGCCGGACTTACCACGAGCTTTCAGATGCCCAGCAGTTCCGCTTATTCCGATCTTGGCTATTCTATCTTGCGGATTGCTCATTTATAAGCTTGGTGCAATCACCTTTGTTCGTTTCTTAATCTGGCTTGCCATTGGGCTGGTTGTGTATTTCTTATATTCAAGAAAGCATTCAGAATTGAATAAAAAGTAAATGAAAAAAGCCCGTGCTGCTTGGCATTAGTCAAGTAACACGGGCTTTTGCTTTTGAGTGCTGATTAAAAACCTAACTGAAGATCGACATCGATTGATACGATGGCATAGACACAAACAATGACAAAGATATTCAGTACGACACCGAGGAAACCTGGACCCGTACGGCCTTTTTTAATGAACAGTTCAATAATGCCAAATGGAACTGCGGCCATTGCAAAAGGAAGCATTTGAAAAGAATAAAATGTCACGTTGCTGATAATGGCGAGGTTTAGCATGAGCAGGGATAATATCGCTGTGCCGACAGAAATCCAGCCAAATACATTATGCTCTTTAAAAATTCTTACCAATTCCATAATTCCACCTCGCTCACTTTTGCCGTTTTAATGCGTTTTGTCTTTACAAATTTCTCAATTTCTTTAGAAGGTCCAGTGACCACAGAGCCATAAACGGTGACGCCATTTTGATCGATATAGCGTATACGATTAGACAGATCAAGATCAGGTCTGCCAGAGATCGTTGTTGCCCATGTCGGGTGCTGATTAACATAAGCAAGGGCATCTTTGAATTGATCTACCTCAGTTTTTGATGTGTGCTGAAGCTCTTTTAAAAATTCAGAGTCCTTCCCAGGAAAGCCGATTGGCCGCTGATTTCCACTTAATGAATCCTCTGTTTTAATCGCATTCCACAGCACTTTCATATCATATTTTTTAGCAAAGGAATAAATATCCTTTGGTGTGTAAGCTCTGTCATAGGATACATACACTTCACTTACTGTTCCTTCAGGAAGCTTGTCTAACGTAGTGAGTGTTTGTTTTTTTGAGGCATCTGCCTGCGCCGAAGGATGGGTAAAGAAACCCTCCGTTTCGCGTGCGCTGTCACCATAATAAGAGATAGTAGGCTGCTTTAATTTATCGAAAAACATCTCGATTTGTTCACTGCCAATGGCTTCTGTTTTATTGCCAATTTGCTTTTGCAGCTTCAATTCGGTGTTCATTCCAAAAAGCTTGACCTGACCTTTTAAATCCTTCATATCAATGGCCACGTTTGGTTTGGTCAAAGCGACGGTGACAGCGGCTGTTTCCATGAAGTGATTGCCTTTGCTCTCGGCTCCGCCAACGCCGTAGTATAAATAACTTCCTAATGTACAAAGCGGTAAAATAATGAGTGTCGATATGACAGCAAGTACGGAAATACGTAAATATGACTTTCTTTTTCCGTATTGTAGAATGGCTTTTTGCTTCTCAGGACTGATGGAAAAATCTGTCCAATCCGAGTCGTTCAGTTCCTGGCTTAAGCGTTTTTCGTTTTCTTCCAGCTCTTCCTCAAACGCTATCATTTCTTCCTCATTCATCTCACCATTATTATATTGTTCCCATCGCTTGTTAAACTCTTCATTCATCATTAACACCTCTGTTGTAAAGTGCTTTTAGGCGCTGCCTTGCACGAAATAAAACACTTTTGAAATTTGCTTCAGTAATATTCATGACCTTGGATGCTTCCTTGTAATTTAGTTCTTTTAAATAATACAATGTCAACGCTTCCTTGTAGTTATCTGGAAGCTGCTCTAAATACATGGTGAGGACTTCCTTTATTTCAACCTGTTCAGCAGGGCTTTGTACAGACGTTTGTAAAAGACCGCCAATGAGGTCATCCGATATGGTCACTTCTTTTTTATGTTTCCTGACATAATCAATAAAAGCATTTCGTGCCACCTGAAATAACCAAGGTTTCACTTTGCTATGGTCGTAGGAATGAATATGTATATACGCACGCATAAAGGTTTCCTGCAATAAGTCTTCTGCCAAATGTTTGTCTTTTGTCATGGAGAGCAGAAACCTGTAAACATCGTTCATATACATTTGATAAATTTCATCGATCGTCACTGATTTTTCTCCCCTCTATGTTATACACGCATAAGAAAGGCATAAAGTTGCACGAAACTTCTCATTACCGTACATTACTCATTTCTTTCGCCGAATCAAAATCATTTCTCCTTATCATAGCGAAATTTGCATCATTTATAAAGTATTTTCAATAGAACAAATCAGGAAAAAACATCGAAAAACGACAAAATTGGACACAATTCCTATTCTATTCTCCCCTAAAACCTTGTGCTTGAATACAGGCAGAACGTTCATTTTTAAACGAAAAAAATAGGGAGGATTGGACTGTGTACAAATTTTTAGTACCAGGTAATAAAAAATTTGTTATAATAGAGACAAATCCTTCATTCTTCAAACAAAGGAAGTGCACTATGTATAAATTTTCAGGCTATACCGTCAAACTATTATTTGGTCTCCGAGGTGGAATCAAAGTATATCAAAAAGAGAATCTGCCAACTGATCGGGGTTTTGTCATTGCTTGTACACATGAGGGTTTTGTGGATGTTCTTGCATTAGGCGCAGGAATTCTTCCGTTTGAGATCCACTACATGGCGAAAAAAGAATTGTTTGCAAATAAATGGATCGGTGGATTTTTAAAAAAGATTCATGCCTTTCCTGTTGATCGAGAGAATCCTGGGCCAAGCAGTATT
Organism: Bacillus sp. FSL M7-0003; assembly: GCF_038628485.1. Taxonomy (NCBI): domain Bacteria; kingdom Bacillati; phylum Bacillota; class Bacilli; order Caryophanales; family Bacillaceae; genus Bacillus; species Bacillus sp. FSL M7-0003. The sequence goes on from NZ_CP152024.1 coordinate 962,250, forward strand.
AAAACGCCCATTAAATTATTAAAAGAGGGAAAGATCGTTGGGATTTTTCCAAGCGGAACACGTACAACAGAGGATGTTCCTCTAAAAAGAGGGGCGGTTACCATTGCGCAGCTCGGTAAAGCGCCAATTGTTCCAGCCGCATACAAAGGACCTTCAAATGCGAAAAGTCTTTTCAAAAAAGGGAAAATGCGCTTAATCATCGGTGAACCGATTGAGCTGTCTGAATTTGACCATCTGCCGCCAAAAGAAAGATTAGGTGCCATGACAGAAGTATTAAACACAAGAATCAAAGAGCTAGAAGCTCAATTAATGGAAAAGGCATAAGAAAAACGACCGCTTGCTTAGGCAAGGGTCGTTTCAGCGTGTAGACAAACCCTCGCATTCGGTGTCAGTCCTGCGTGCCGGTGCTCACGAATGCTCAATTCGCTCCGCTCCGGTACTCGTCCTTCCTAGACTTCAAAGGTTTTCTATCACGCTGAAAAAGAAGACAAAGGGCTAAAATAAAAATCATTTTAGCCCTTTGTCCACAATGTGAAACGCCCACTTGCTTAAGCAAGTGGGCGTTTTTTGTTACGAAGCGCCTTCTTCAGCTGCTTCTAATAATTGTTCATTTAACTTTTTTACTTCGATGTATGCCACATGGTGTCCATCGACTTCATTAATAATAAATTCATAGCCTTGTTCGCGAATGGCGTCATTTTTCTCTACTTCATATTTCTGAGTAAGGAACCAGCCGCCGATTGTGTCGACCTCTTCATTATCAAGCTGTGTACCTAATAGGAGGTTGACTTGATCAACAAGAACCTTGCCATCAAAGATGTAATGGTCTTCTCCAAGTTTACGCACTTCGTTGATTTCATCAATGTCGAACTCATCACGAATTTCACCAACGATTTCTTCAAGGATGTCTTCAACGGTCACAAGACCTGCTGTACCGCCATATTCATCTGATAAAATGGCCATGTGTACACGTTCACGCTGCATTTTGAGCAGTAAATCATGAACAGGAACCGTTTCAATCACATGAATAATCGGATTTACAAACTTCTCGATCGTATCGCTTGTAGAGCACTCACCGCTAATGCAGGCAGTGAGAACCTCTTTAATGTTAAGAACACCGATAATGTTGTCTTTGTCGCCATCTTCAATTGGATAACGTGTATATTTCTCTACCTTTGTTACCTTCAGCATTTCCTCAATGGTAATATCATACGGGAAGCTGACAACTTCGGTACGAGGAATCATAATTTCTTTCGCCAGACGGTCATCAAATTCGAAAATTTTATTTACATATTTGAATTCAGACTGGTTAATCTCGCCGCTCTTATAGCTCTCTGATAAAATAATCCGCAATTCTTCCTCAGAGTGCGCCATGTCATGCTCAGATACTTGCTGAAGACCGAACGCTTTCGTTAACAAACGAGCAGATCCATTTAATACCCAAATGAACGGGAACATCACTTTGTAAAAGATCATCAGTGGTCTAGCAAAAAGAAGGGATACTTGCTCAGCCTTTTGAATGGCGAGTGTTTTCGGTGCAAGTTCTCCAACAACAACGTGTAAAAACGTCATGATACTAAACGCGATAATAAAAGTGACAATAGAACTAGCTGATTGAGGAATGGACAACTCTGCAAAGAGCGGCGCAAGCATATGCGCAATTGTTTCTTCCCCTAACCAACCAATACCAAGGGCGGTAATGGTAATACCAAGCTGACAGGCTGATAGGTACTCATCAAGGTGAGTCGTTACATGCTTGACAGCAACTGCTGTTTTATTACCTTCTGCGATTAACTGATCAATTCTTGAGCTTCTTAAGCGAATGATCGCAAACTCTGATGCAACGAAAAACGCGGTTAAAGCTATAAGTAAAGCAACTATGAGTAAATTAACTATGTCCAATTAAGGCCTTCGTTCTGACTTTGAGAACGAAGGTAACACCTCCTGTTTAGTAAAAATTTTAACTTAACAGCAGTAAAAATGATTGGACAGCCGTCATTTTTTCAGGAGTAAGCTGCTCTTTTAGTTTTTCACGTTGTTCTGGCTGAAGCTGCTTACAACGTGCCAAAATGCGGTCCATATGCTCATTCATCCGATCGATATCAGAGGTTAAATGGACAAGTTCATCATGATCTTCCTTTTGAGAAGGGAATTGTTCATCTAATCTGGATTTGATGTCAGAAAGAGCCAATCTCTGCTGTTTGCAAAGAACGATTAATTGTAATCGTTTTAAAGCATATTCATCGTAATAACGATAATTTGAGCAAGATCTAACAGGCGCAAGCAAACCTAGATTTGTATAATAATCTACAGTTCGTTTCGTCACCTGTGCAATCTGTGCTAGTTCACCAATACGATACTTTTTCTCAGCCCCATCTGAACATCTCCTCCTAACCGTCACGTTATAGTTTATGAAAATAGTTTAATATAATTCTAGTCTGAAACACAAGTTAATTGTTCATATTTCCTGCCAATAAGAAGAAACAGAGGAGGATTTCCCTCAATTTAGTCAGTCATGTCAAAAACAGCATGATGATACAGGAATTTTCAGATTATTTATGGTAAGATAAAATGAATACCGTTTCATATATATGTAGAGAGGCGGAATTTTACGTGAACCGGAGGTGGTTAAGTGGGGCCCTCAATGTAGTCTTATTTAATCAGTTAACCGTTTTGCAAAACATAACATCATCAATCAGGAGGTGACTCCTTGTTCTTCTAAGAAAGAGCAAGGTTAAATGGACGATATTGTTAATCTGAGTATAGTCGGTGTTTTGATTGCTTTAACAGCTTTCTTTGTTGCATCTGAATTTGCCATAGTAAAGGTGAGAAGTTCAAGAATTAATCAACTTGTTGCCGAAGGGTCCAAAAAGGCCATCATGGCGAAAAAGGTGACATCAAGGCTAGATGAATATTTGTCAGCCTGTCAGCTCGGTATTACAGTGACATCCCTTGGTTTAGGGTGGATTGGTAAGCCGGCTGTGAAAGAACTTTTGGTTCGAGGTTTTGGTTTGACAAACATTCCTGATTCAGCAATCAGCCTGATCTCAGCAACACTTGCGTTCTCTATTATTACCTTTTTGCATGTAGTTGTAGGCGAGCTTGCACCAAAAACGCTTGCCATTCAAAAGGCGGAAAAAATGACACTATGGCTGTCAGGCCCGCTGCATGCATTTTATATCCTTATGTTCCCTTTCATTTATGTGTTAAACGGGTCAGCACGTCTGCTAACTAAAATGATGGGCATTGATATGGGGTCTGAAAAAGAACATTCCCATTCTGAAGAGGAACTGAAGATTTTATTATCTGAGAGCTTAAAAAATGGGGAAATCAACCCATCAGAATATAATTATATGAACAAGATTTTCGATTTCGATAATCGAATTGCCAGAGAGATCATGGTACCGCGGCGAGAAATTTGTGCGATTCCAGAAGATATGCCGTTAGATGATATCCTCGCCATCATGACGCAGGAAAAGTATACACGTTTCCCTGTGTTTTCAGGAGATAAAGACCATGTCATCGGCATGCTGAACAAAAAGCAGCTCTTTGCAGATCTTGTGTATCAAGGTGAAAAAGATCAACTGAAAATTCAAGATTATATATATCCAGTGATTGAGGTTATCGACACGATTCCTATTCAAGAGCTTCTCGTCAAGATGCAGCGTGATAGAATGCATATGGCGATCTTAACTGACGAATATGGCGGAACGTCTGGACTTGTCACAACGGAGGATATTTTAGAAGAGATTGTCGGAGATATTCGAGATGAATTCGATGAAGATGAACAGCCAGTGATTCAAAAAAGAGCCGATCATCATTATGTTTTAGATGGCAAAGTGAGATTAGATGAAGTTCAAGATTTGATCGAGATCTCTTATCATGATGAGGAAATTGATACAATCGGCGGACTCATCTTAAAAGAGAATATTGATATCAGAGAAGGACAATCCGTCTATCTTGATGATATTCGAATGAAAGTGCTGGAAATGGATGGACGCTACGTTAAAAAGATCGATTTGAAAAAAGGCGTCACATCGTCAGAAAAAGGCAGTGCACGCACTGGACTTGATATAAAGGAGCCGCTGCTAGTAAACGAAATGACCTTGAGCGAAAAATAAGCTCAAGGTTTTTTTAGGTATTTAGTCTCTTTTATACGAATATATGTTCGGTATATAATAAGAACAAACGTTCGATAGAGGGGGATGGACATGCTTTGGTATGAAACAGCAAGTATCACGGAGAAGAAAACCTCAATGAAACGAATTGAGTTTCATTTAAAGAATTTCAAAAATTATCAAGCAGCAATCTTAAATATCGAAAGGCAGCTTGAAAAAAGAAGCCCGCATCATCTCGACCACATGACACGGAAAAAGTTAGAAGAGCAAAAAAATCAGTATGAACTCATCGTTGCTTGTATTGAAACGGCATTAAAAGAGTTGGACGAAATAGAGCAGCAGCTCATCGATTACAAATATTTTCGAGATTGGCGGATGGCAAAGTGTGCAATGGAAATTGGCTATAGTGAAAAAACACTCTTTTTGATGAAGCGCCAGCTGATGGATCAGCTGCTCATCAGCTTAGCCGCTATTACCAATATTTAAAGATGCTGTCCTATTTGATAAAACGCAGCAAAGAGACATAAAGACCCGATGATTGTGACCAATAAGTAGACAGCAAGTTGTCCAATTAGCCGCTCTTGCAGCATGGACGCAGCCTCTACACTAAATGTAGAGAAGGTTGTAAAACCACCGAAAAACCCAGTACCTATGATCATTAGCAGCGGATCACTGTCAGTCACTGCACCTGTCAGTAAACCTAAGCCGGCAGCGCCGAGTAAGTTGATGAGAATAATACTATACGGAAAACGAGTATGAAACTTGGTTTTCTGAATCGATTGACTGAGGAAAAAACGAAGGGCACTGCCTATCCCGCCGGCAACAGCTGTATAAAATACAATCATTTATCTGCTTCCTTTCGGCTGCTCATCTTGTTGAAAGAGGCGCTGAGCGGTGATCAGTCCACATAAGGCAGCGCCCACTCCAGCAATCACTGAGAGTAGAATGTACATGATACTTGATGTGAACAGTCCATCCTGTAATAAGAGAACCGTTTCTTTAGAAAAAGTGGACATTGTCGTAAAACCACCGCAAAATCCTGTTCCGACCAAAGCAGCAAGATATTTTTTTCCTTTCCGAAACATAAAATACCCTGTTGAAAAGCCAAGAAGCAGACTGCCTGTCATGTTTTCAATCAGTGTTGCATAGGGGAATGTCTGGCTGACAACGGATTGGCTAAGTTCATATCTGCAAAGAGTACCAACCAATCCACCGATAAATACGGCGAGATATGCTTTCATTTACATCATTTCTCCTTTAGAAAAAATGGCGGGTGATCCGTCACCACTCCATCAATGTGGTATGTTTTCATCCTGTCGGCTGTTTTTTGATCTTTCACTGTCCATATAAAGACATCCATTCCAAATGAGTGGATGCGATCAATCCACCATCTGCTGATCATCGTTTTCTTCATATTAAGACAATCCGCAAAGGAGCTGTACTCCGCTAATTTCCTTTTCGTCAGTTTAAAGGCAGAGGGTTTTATAATAAAAGCTGTTCGAAGAGAAGGGGCGTAAGCTTTGACTCTTTGAAGTGCATTGGCATCAAAAGATTGAACCATGATGTGACGGGAATAGGCAAACCGGTTGATGATGTCGACAACTGCCTTTTCAATCCCAATCTGCCGTTTTGGATGCTTGATCTCAATCAGTATCCCGACACGCTGACTGTATCTTTCAAGAATTTCCTGTAAGGTGGGAATTCGTTCGTTGGCGTACTGAGAATGAAACCAGCTTCCTGCATCCAATTTCTTCAGCCGATCAAGTGTATAACCTTTCACTAAGCCGCTTCCGTTACTCGTTCGATCAACAGTATCATCATGGATGACGGCTACGTGCTGATCCATTGTCAGCTGGACGTCTAACTCAATATAATCCGCACCCTGCTGAACAGCTAAATCAAATGCGGCGATTGTATTTTCTGGGGCAGCGCTTGAAGACCCTCTATGCGCGATAATATACACATGCTCCAGCTCCTGACATAAGTTCTGGTCTTATCATATCAAATTTTTGCTGTTTTTCCTTCTTTACTATATGGTACGAGGGAGAGCTGTATGTAATGGAACATGGCATATGGTGAGAAAGCATCGTGTATGAAAGGTGAAAAGTTGCAGGAATATCCCAAGCTCTTATTGAGTAAATCTGAACTACATCATTTTTTCTTCGATCAATTTTGTCCAAATCGTCAGCGTTCGTCAAAATATTAGTGCTTTCGTCATGTTGACTGAAAATTCTGATGTTTTATAATGATGAAAAGGAGGCGAGATGATTGGGTAAAGGGAGAATTAGAGTGGAAGAACGTATTAAGGCCGAAACGGATGCTGAAATGTTTAAAGCGACTCTCCTTGATCAGGCACAGAAGAAAAAGTAGTTTGCTGCCCGTCGATATGTCTCTAGCCAAAATTTCATATTTGAACTTCATGCCTCGGGATCAGTCCCGAGGCTTTTTATGTAGAGGTCAGACATTTAAGAGAGGACATGAACGAAGGTTATATTATAAACTAGAGAGGATTGTTTTAAAGGAGAGAGACAGACATGTTTACACAAAAATGGATGGATACATATTTTACAGTAGATATTGCGATCCAAATTGGTATTAGCCTTTGTATTTTATTGCTTTTTTTATTGCTTCGGAAAGTATTTACGAAGTATTTATTTCAGCTTCTGTTTAGGCTGACGAATCGGTCTAAAACAGAGGTCATTAACCAAATTGTTGTGGCATTTGAAAAACCAGCCAGGCTGTTTTTCGTGGCACTTGGTTTATATTTTGCGTTAAGACAAGCGCCATACTTTGAGCATCATATGGATGTCATCATTAAATTGTATAGATCTTCTATTATATTGATGCTGACGTGGGGGCTTTGTAATTTAACCGCTGCATCTTCTTTCTTGTTTCAAAAGGTCAATTCGAAATTTGAATTAGATATGGATGATATTTTAGCACCATTTTTATCAAAGGTACTTCGCTTCATTATTATTGCACTGAGTATTAGTGTCATTGCACAAGAATTTAATTATGACGTAAATGGACTTGTGGCAGGTCTCGGTCTAGGTGGTCTAGCCTTTGCGCTCGCCGCGCAGGATACAGTGGCTAACTTTTTTGGAGGGATTGTTATCATTACAGAGAAGCCTTTTACGATGGGCGACTTTGTGGAGACACCAAGTGTTCTTGGGACTGTGGAGGACATTACATTTCGAAGTACAAGGTTTCGAACACCTGCTGAAGCCGTCGTGACCGTTCCGAATTCTACGCTTTCAAAGGAGCCAATCACAAACTGGACAAGAATGAATAAACGTCAGATCACGTTCTCTGTTCGCGTTTCTTACAATACACCAAAGGAAAATATTGATCAGTGTATTAAGCGTCTCAAACAGATGCTTCACGAGCATGATGGTGTGCATAAGGAGACAATCATGGTAAATCTCGATGTACTGGCAGACAGCTATTTGAACTTGTTTTTCAACTTTTACACAAACACGACAGCTTGGTCTGAAAACCTTGATATTAAGCAGGATATTAACTATCGCATCATAGATATTTTCCACGAGGAAGGCGTAGAATTTGCTTTCCCTGGTCAGGCCATTTATATGAAACAAAAAGGTGAGAAGCAGCTGGGTGAATAAAGGAGGAATGGTGAGTGGACCAAACAAAGGTGGATGTGTTAAGAGAGAAATTATCGCAGGCTTCACATATCACAGTACTCTCAGGTGCAGGTATGAGTACAGAATCGGGTATTCCTGATTTTAGATCAACGGGTGGTCTGTGGACAGAAGATACTTCCCGCATGGAGGCGATGAGCCGGTCCTACTTTTTATCAAACCCTCATCAATTCTGGCCAAAATTTAAAGAATTGTTTCAAATGAAAATGAGTGGAGAATATGAGCCAAATAGCGGGCACACCTTTTTAGCCAGCCTTGAGCAACAAGGGAAGCATGTGGATATTTTTACCCAAAATATTGACGGTCTTCATAAAAAGGCGGGAAGCCAGCATGTATATGAACTCCATGGCTCCATTCAAACGGCCACTTGTCCATCGTGTCAGGCGGTATATGATCTGCCTTATTTATTAAAAGAAGAGGTGCCGGTCTGTCAAAGGGTTTCCCCAGACGGCAGTACGTGTGGACGTGTGCTAAAAACAGATGTTGTTCTTTTTGGAGATATGGTCAAACATCTTGATCAAGTGGAGACATCACTTCAGAAAACGGACATGCTGCTCGTCATGGGGACTTCCCTAGAAGTAGCGCCAGCAAGATATATTCCAGAAGATGCAGCTCATGATCCTTCCATCTTCATGGTGATGACGAATTTGAGTGAAACAGAATTCGATCCGCTTTTTGATCTTGTCTTTCATGAGCGAATTGGCGATCTCGTGAAAGCTTTATAAATCATTAAAAAACCCGCATCCTAAAGGTGCGGGTTTTACTTTATTGCTGCAGCGGCTTCATTGTTTCATCAAGGACTTCAAATGTATAGCCCTTTGCCTTTAGCTGCGTGATTAAGCTGCTTAAGTATTTTGCCGTCGCCGGCTGATCATGCATTAAGATGATTTTTGGTTCTTTTGGATATTTTGTCTCCAGCACTTGCAGCTGATTTAATACCTCTGGTACATATTTTGAGCTTTTATATTTCCAGTCAAGACTGTCAATGGTCCAGTCCCAGTAGACAAAGCCTTTTTGTTTTAAACGTGCTTTTTGCTGATCGGTTAAATTTGGGGTGCTGCCATAAGGTGTTCTTACAAGATGGGTATACTCACCTGTGACAGAAGCCAAAATGCGCTGATCTTCCTTCATCTCGTTAACAGGAGAATCACTTTTTTGATAAAAGCGTTTCACATCATGGGTAATACCATGAAGCCCTAATTGATGACCTTCTTGATGGAGTCTTTTCACAGCTGCCGGGTGTTCTTTAATCTGCGGTCCGAGCATAAAGAATGTGGCTTTCACTTGATGCGCTTTTAGCACATCTAACAGCTGATTTGAAGTCGCTGATGGACCATCATCGAAGGTTAAAAAGATCGTTTGATCCGTTACATGTTTATTTGAATGGATCTTAAAATGTGCATCTAATGTTTTCCGAGAAGCATCTTTTGCTTTCATACTAGTACTTGTGTCCCTAAATTGACTGCTCGCAGACAATTTCGCCGGCTGATCTGCTGCCTGCATATTGGTTTTGGACATATCCCAAATAAAAAAGAGGATTAGTGTCAGGATGACAAAACCAATCGCCTTTGAGAGCAGCATTGTGTTTGAAGGTGTCTGTTTTTTTTTAACCCGTTGCATTACAATCGCTCCAATAAATCAAAAATTTGTGTCGAATCATGTAGTAGATTCTGTCTTTTTCCGCTGTTTTTTGTCATGTTTATATGGTGTCAGTATACAGGAAAAAAGAGCCTATGAATATAGAAGTTGCTAAAAAATTGGAATCTTTTTGGTTATGAATCTATATTTGTTACAATAGAAGGTTATCCATTTCTTATGATGTGAAATAATTCTGAATAATCATTGAAACGTACCCATTTATCCGCTAAGATAGCATCAGATTCAACCATTAATGCAAAGCGAAGGGGAGATTCCATATGAAAGTATTGTACAATGGAGATTTCATTGAAAAAAAGGATGCACATGTTGATATTGAGGACAGAGGCTATCAATTTGGTGACGGAGTCTATGAGGTCATCCGTGTATACAATGGTACTTTGTTTACGTTAAAAGAGCATACAGAGCGTCTGTTCAAGAGTGCAAAGGAAATTGGCATTCATCTGCAAGGTACAGTATCTGATATGGAAGAAAAGTTACAACAGCTCGTCGCTCACAATCAATTAACAGATGGCGGTGTGTATATTCAAGTCACGCGGGGTGTCGCCCCTCGTAAACATCAATATAGTGATTCTCTTACTCCTCAAATCACGGCATATACGTTCCAGGTGAAAAAGCCTGTTCAAGAGCAGAAAGCTGGGGCAAAGGCCATTTTATCTGAGGATCTTCGCTGGTTAAGGTGTGATATCAAAAGCTTAAACCTTTTATATAACATCATGGAAAAGCAGAAAGCATCTGAAGCTGGTGCGTTTGAAGCAATCCTTGTGAGAGACGGTTTTGTGACCGAGGGAACCTCCTCGAATGTATATGCCGTGATTAATGGCGTGATTCGTACTCACCCTGCAAACAATCTCATTTTAAACGGCATTACTCGTAGAAAGCTGCTGGAGGTATGTGAGGAAGAAGGGTGTACTGTTGAAGAAACTCGTATAAGCAAAGAAGAACTGCTGCGCGCTCAGGAAATTTTCATCAGCTCGACGACAGCTGAAGTCATTCCGATTGTTGAAATAGATGGCGAGCCAGTAGGGGAAGGCGTTCCGGGCAAGCTGACAAAGCGCGTACAGGAAGGCTTCCAGCAAAAAATTAAACATGAAAGTGAAGCATCGATCTCTTCATAAATAAAAAAGGCTGTAAACTAATGTTTACAGCCTTTTGTGATGCATTTATTTCACAATAAGCACAGGTATATCTGATTTTGCTGATAACTTTTCACTCACACTGCCAAACAGCATTTTTTTCAATCTGCTTTGGTCACGTGCTCCCATGACGATGAGGTCTGCTGATATTTCCTCCGCATATTCGATAATCGCTTCCGCTGGTTCTCCCTCTACAATTTCAATGGCAGCCTCAAACTGCTCCTCATTTAAAAGCATTCTTGCTTCCGCAACGACCTCTTCTGTATGGTCTTCAAAAATCAAGGGACTTTGCTGTTCATCATGAGGTACATATACAGGGGGTGTTTGAAGATCTGCCGTACCGCCGCCGATATAAGCTCCGCCAGTCATTGGGCGCGGCACATCAAACACCTGTCTGTCTGTTTTGCCATCATGTGCATAGGTAACGGTCAGCTTGGCATGTAAGGTTTTAGCTAAAGCGATTGCCTTTTTTAATGCTTTCTTACTGTCTTCATGTCCATCAAACGCTACGACCATCCGATCAGCTTGAAACAATGTCCTCATTCCTTTCAAAAGGAGTCTTTACACTCATGGTATACCCGTTAATAGAAAAAGATACACATGAAGGAGAATGATTTTTGTTAGAAAATTTCATTTATTGAAAAATATTTATTGACAAAATAGTGACAGCCACTATAAGATAAAAAAAGATTCAAGAGCCAAAAGGAGGAAATGTCATGTGCAACATTGGAAGAATGAAATCAAACTGCATGAATGGGTTGATTCACGTGACAATTACACCTTCATTGGTCATGGAAAAGGAACTCGTCTGTTCCAATTGATCGGATGAATCAAGGCGTATGTTGCGTATTTGTCAACATGCGCCTTTTTACATGACGAAAAGAGGCGTACCAGCCAGCTGGTGGCCTCTTTTTTTGTTGAATTCATTTCGCATTTCGAAATAAAGGGATGAAAAACAACAAGTAAATGAAGAGGAGTGAAAGCATGTGAACATGCCAAAATCAAGACAAATGACAAAAGCTCAAAAAACGAAACAAGGTGACTTGCAGGAAAATTTAGAAAGCGGCTAGCTTGAAAAGGAGAGACAAACATGTTTTCAGTATTTGCGAAATTAGGCTGGTTCTTTAAACAAGAGTGGAGGCGTTATACGATTGCTATTACGCTCCTGCTCATTGTGAATGTGCTTGAAATGCTGCCGCCAAGATACCTTGGCCAGGCAGTTGATGACATTCGTTCTGGTCAATTTACAACATCCAGTATTGTGTTTTATATGACCATTTTTTGCTTACTAGGTGTCGTCGTCTATACACTTACATATTTTTGGATGTATCAGTTATTTGGCGGCGCAAATGTCATGGAGCGTGTGATGCGTGGGAAACTGATGCGTCACTTGCTTAAGATGACGCCTACTTTTTATGAAAAGAAAAAAACGGGTAACTTAATGGCATTAGGTACAAACGACTTGAATGCTGTGGCCTTAACAACAGGCTTTGGCGTTCTGACCTTGGTTGATTCCACTGCTTATATGCTGATGATCTTCTTTACGATGGGGCTGACGATTAGCTGGAAATTAACCTTAATGGCGATTATTCCTATGCCGCTGATGGCGCTCTTGATTGCGTTTTATGGAAGCAAAATCCATGAGCGCTTTACAGTCGCTCAAGATGCATTTGGTGATATGAACGATCGCGTTCTTGAATCAGTGGCGGGTGTCCGGGTCATTCGGTCTTTTGTGCAGGAGAAACAAGATGTCGAACGCTTTCGAGAAATGACAGATGATGTATTTCAAAAAAATATGCGAGTGGCGATCATTGATTCTTTGTTTGAGCCGACAGTGAAATTACTTGTGGGGATCAGCTACTTAATCGGAATCGGCTACGGAGCCTATCTCGTGTTCCAAAGTGATTTAACCATTGGGGAGCTTGTTGCATTTAACGTCTATCTTGGCATGATGATCTGGCCAATGTTTGCGATCGGCGAATTGATTAATATTATGCAAAGAGGAAATGCGTCGTTAGACCGGTTAAATCATACACTCAGCTACAAGCCGGACGTAACAGATGCTGCTCAGCCGAAAACGTTACAAGAGCCTGGAGATATTGAGTTTGATCATGTGACATTCAGATATCCAACCTCATCTAAAGATAATCTCATTGATGTGTCCTTTACCGTTCGAAAAGGGCAGACAATTGGGATTACAGGCAAAACGGGAAGCGGCAAAACGACCATTGTCAAACAGCTTCTGCGCCAGTACCCGGCAGGTGATGGGCAAATATTGCTATCAGGTGTTCCGATCCAAGACATTGAATTAGATCAGTTATTTCAATGGATCGGATATGTACCGCAGGATCATATACTTTTCTCAAAAAGCGTGGAACAGAATATGCGCTTTGGTTATCGTGACGCGAAACAAGATGAGTTAGCACAAGCAATCAAAGATGCTTACTTTGAAAAGGATTTACGCCTTTTGCCAGAGGGTCTGGAAACCATGGTTGGGGAAAAAGGTGTGGCGCTGTCAGGCGGACAAAAACAGCGAATATCCATCGCACGTGCTTTATTAATTGATCCAGACATTTTAATTCTGGATGACTCATTGTCTGCGGTAGATGCAAAAACAGAAACCGCTATCCTAGAAAATCTAAGACAAAACCGTCATGGCAAAACGACGTTTATTACAACTCATCGCCTATCAGCTGTTGAACATGCCGATCTCATTCTTGTCATGGAAGAAGGACGCATTGTCCAAAAGGGCACCCACAACGAGCTCATCCAGCAGGATGGGTGGTACAAAGAACAATTTTTGCGTCAGCAGCTAACAAATCAGCTGGAAGGAGGGGATGAGGCATGACAACAGGAAGAAGACTCCTTGCCTACGCACTCCTATATAAGAAAGTATTGTCTGTTGCCTTAATCTTTCTAATGATTGCAGTTGGTGCTGAGCTGACAGGGCCGTTTATTGGGAAGAAAATGATTGATGATCATATTTTAGGTGTAGAAAAACCGTATGTCGAGGTCAATGAAAAGACAGACAAAACCGTTTATTACCAGGGAAATAACTATATACGAAGCGATCGATTAAATAATGAAATGGATTCTGGAAAGCAAATCAATGTAGTGCAAGTCGGGTTCGGTTACTATTTTGTGAATGAGCCGATTCGTTTTGATGGAAACAGAAAAATATCGGGAGATCAGCTTACCATTGATAATGGGAACGAGCGTGAAACCTATGAGGTAAAGCGTTTATCAAAAGAGGAGATTTTCGCTTTTTATCAGCCGGAAATCAGTGGTTTGGTGCAGCTTGTTCTATTTTATCTAGGACTGCTCATCGTTGCGATTTTCTTTCAGTATGGGCAGCATTATTTGCTCCAAAGGATTGCAAATCGAATTATTCAAAAAATGAGGGTAGACGTATTTGAGCACATCCAAACGCTGCCGATCCGATATTTTGATAATTTACCGGCTGGAAAAGTTGTCGCGAGGATTACCAATGATACGGAAACCATTCGTGATTTATATGTAACAGTCCTTGCAAATTTCGTGACGAGTGCTATTTACATGATCGGGATTTACATTGCCATGTTTTTATTAAATGTGAAGCTGGCACTCATCTGTTTGGTCGCTGTACCGATTATTTTCTTATGGTCGATGACTTATAGAAAGTTTGCATCAGTGTACAATCACCGCATTCGTTCGATCATCAGTGAAATCAATGCCAAACTAAATGAAGCCATTCAAGGGATGACAATCATTCAAGCCTTTCGTCATGAAAAAGCGACGCAAGAGGAATTTGATGAGCTGAACAACAATCACTTTCGATATCAGCGAAAGATGCTGCATTTAAATTCACTTCTTTCACATAACTTGGTTAACTTGCTGCGAAATTTAGCATATGTGGCACTCATTTGGTATTTTGGCGGTGCGTCGCTAAGTGCGACAGGCATTGTGTCCATTGGTGTGCTCTATGCGTTTGTCGATTATTTAAATCGATTGTTCCAGCCGATTACAGGCATTGTGAATCAGTTCTCTAGGTTGGAATTAGCAAGGGTTTCATCAGAAAGGGTTTTCCGATTATTAGATGAACCAGGAACAGAAGTGGAAGAACCTGTTCAGAAGAAGCTGGAGGGACACGTTCAGTTCAAAGATGTCACCTTTGCTTATAATGAAGGGAAAAATGTCTTAAAGAACATTACGTTTGAAGCGAAGAAAGGTCAAACGGTTGCACTTGTGGGGCATACTGGTTCTGGGAAAAGCTCGATCATGAACTTGCTGCTGCGTTTTTATGACGTTCAGCAAGGAGACATTCTCATAGATGGCGAAAGCATTTATGATCAGTCGCGCCAAACGCTCCGTAAACAAATGGGCATTGTGCTGCAAGACCCGTATTTATTTTCTGGAACGATTGCTTCCAATGTGAGCTTAGGGAATGAAGACATCAAAAGAGAAACGATTGAATCCTCATTAAAGCAAGTAGGTGCCGCAGAGTTATTGAAGCACCTGCCAGAAGGCTTTGATGAACCAGTCGTTGAAAAGGGAAGCACCCTTTCCTCAGGGGAACGTCAGTTGATTTCATTTGCGCGCGCATTGGCGTACGATCCAGCGATTTTAATTTTAGATGAAGCCACCGCGAACATTGATACAGAAACAGAAGCGATCATTCAGCGGGCGCTTGATGTAGTTAAAGAAGGACGAACGACTTTTGTGATCGCTCACCGATTATCCACTATTAAAAAAGCCGATATGATCTTGGTGTTAGAAAAAGGTGAAATCGTCGAGCGTGGCAGTCATGAACAACTCATGCAGCAAGAAGGGCTGTATGCACAAATGTATGAACTGCAAAAAGGTGCTGTTGCAAACAGCTGATGAATAGTAGAAAAAAGAGCCTCATTCAATTGGAAGAGGCTCTTTCCTTTGCATGAAAAAGTCGAGGGTTCTGTCCTCGACTTTTACTGGTTATATTGTTTGGACAGGCATCATCATCAATAAGCGATGCCGACGCGTTGATGTACAAACTCCTTCGAATTTAACTGCTGATATAAAAAGTGTGCGGTATCTTCAACTGAAATTTTCTTTCCATCTATAGGGAGAAAATCTTTCTCATAGCGATATGACCGTGTCACTTCTCCATCTGGTAAATAGGTTGGACAAATAATGGTCCAATCTAGATCAGTCGATTGAAGGATTTCAAACGCTTTCGCATGCTCTTTAGCTGCTCGGGAAGTGGTCCGTCTTGATTCATTTGTTTCAAAACGGTAGAGCTCCGGCTGCTGCCTTGCTTTTAAAATGCCTGCTGTACCAATTGTAATAATTCTTGATGTATTCGTTTGCTTCATGGCTTGTACGATATGCTCCATTGAAACAGATAATGTATCATCACCATCTGTTGATAGACAGCTCACAACAATATCTGCTCCTTTGATTGTCTCAAGCACATCTTCTCGATTTCTTGAATTGCCGGTGACTTGAAACATACCCGCAAGCATTTCTTCTCGGTTTGTCCGAATCAATGAACGAACCATGTAACGCTCATCTACTTGAACGAAACGAAGAAATGCTTGTCCTACACGTCCATGAGCACCGAAAAGAGCTATTTTCATCTGTTCGATCCCTCCACTACATACTATAAGTGAAAAGAACCCAAATTGGTACAACTTTTATGTGATGCTTTTTTTATAAAGATGAAAGGACCGAATACTATGAGCATATTCGCATAATAGAGAGATCCCTACAAATTGTAAAAGTTCAAAGTTCATACCAGAAAAAATGTCCATGAAGATCCGCTCCTTTCTACTACATGATATGAGCTGAAAGGAGTTTGGTGAGGGATAAAAACAAAAAAAGAAGACACCATAAGAGGTGCCTTCTATGATCCAGATATGAAATTAAGCTTTTGTTCCGCCAAGGTTTTGTTGAGCGAAAGACACAAGACGTTTTGTAATTTCTCCACCAACTGAACCGTTAGCACGAGATGTTGTTTCTGCTCCAAGATTTACACCAAATTCAGAAGCGATTTCGTATTTCATTTGATCGATCGCTTGCTCTGCTCCAGGAACTAGTAATTGGTTTGAACTATTAGAATTAGCCATGATGTGATTCTCCTTTTTGTATATGATTTGTTTTTTTGGTTGGGTTTGCTGGAATCGCACCAGCGAAATGATCAAGTCATTTGCCACTTGGCGAAACCCAATGAAGTAACTGCTTTGTACTAAGTATTATGGTTATTTCCGAAAAAAACATACGAAAAAAGAACATGGTAAATGTTGTGTTAACATACAAAAAACCATCACCCAATGATGAGTGATGGTGCTGCTTATATATCTTTTTATTCTGCTGAGCGAATGCGCAGCTCCGTATCCGAATCAAAGAAATGGGCTTTGTTCATATTAATCGCAAGAGGGATAGACTGTCCGGCTTGTACATCGGTACGAGAATCAACACGTGCAATAAACGATTGACCATCAATAGAAGAATAAAGCATCGTTTCTGCCCCCATTAATTCAGCTACTTCTACGTCAGCATGAATTTTTGTGCCTTCAGACGCCTCTATAAATACTGGTTCATCGTGAAAATCTTCTGGTCTGATGCCTAAAATGACATCCTTTCCAATATAGCCTTGGCTGCGTAATACTTTCATTTTTCCTTCTGGTACACGAATATGAGTTTTTCCAACCGCAATCGCACCGTCAGAGAGCTTTCCTGTAAAAAAGTTCATCGCAGGTGAGCCGATAAATCCACCTACAAACACATTCTCTGGGTTTTCATATACATCTTTCGGCGCTCCTACCTGCTGAATAAAACCATCTTTCATGACAACAAGGCGTGTTGCCATTGTCATGGCTTCAGTCTGATCATGTGTCACATAGATAAATGTTGTTTGCAGACGCTGATGAAGCTTAGAAATTTCAGCACGCATCTGAACACGGAGTTTTGCATCTAAATTAGAAAGCGGCTCATCCAAAAGGAAAACCTTTGCATCACGTACAATCGCTCTGCCAAGTGCAACACGCTGTCTTTGACCGCCAGACAGTGCTTTTGGTTTTCTGTCTAAATATTGCTCAAGCCCTAATATTTTAGCGGCATTTCGAACCCGCTCATCAATTTCTGCTTTTGGAAACTTCCGAAGCTTTAATCCAAAAGCCATATTATCGTATACATTCATATGAGGATATAATGCATAGTTTTGGAAAACCATTGCGATATCCCGGTCTTTCGGCGCTACATCATTCATCCGTTTTCCATCTAACAGAAAGTCTCCTTGTGATATTTCTTCTAGACCTGCAATCATGCGAAGGGTTGTTGATTTTCCGCAGCCTGATGGACCAACAAACACAATAAATTCTTTATCTTCTATATGTAGATTAAAGTTGTCTACTGCTGTTACCTTGTTATCGTATACTTTATAAATTTGATTGAGCATCATTTCAGCCATTAGATGTCAGCCTCCCCAGTCCCTCTTTTTTTGAAAGCGCTTTACTAGTAAATAAAGTGTATAAAATGAGGAAGAGTCTGTAAATGGACAACGTGCACAACATCCTATTTTCATTTTTGGGCAGGGTGCTCAAGTCTTCATTCTTTATGAAAGATCGAGTAGAGTCATCATCAAATAAGCAGCGGATGCTTCTGGAAAATGTCGTATATCTAGCCCAGTGCGCTCAATAAATTTATCAATTCGATATTGAAGACTGTTTCTGTGAACATATAACGCTTTTGCTGCCTTGGATGCGTTTAAATTACATTGCATATAGGTCATGAGAGTTCGGTAAACATCCCGGTCAAAGACCGCTTCTTTAAAAGCATCTGAAATAGCATGAGAGAGTGCGGATGCATCATAACAAATGAACGAAGGCAGGCATTGATAAAATGTGGCAGCCCCTGATCTAAGCTTTTCTCGCTGCATATGGTATAAAAATAGCTGTTGTTCATTTAATAACCTCATCTGTAAATGGTCATTTGGCAAATGCAGCTGTCCTTGTATAAAGACTGAGTCTGTTAAAAAATCACTTGTAATAGCCAGAGACAAATCATTTAACTGATCTAATTGACTGTTTTCTGATGTGGCATTTGGTTGAATCAGCATAGCTGTTTCAGGGCCTGTCCATATGAAATGAGTATGTTCGAGGCTGTTATTCACAGCCTCTTTTATTTGCTGTCTTTGTTCTTCTTGATGGATCATTTGAAAATAATAAACACGGACGGGATGTTGAACAGTTAGTGGTTTGTTTTCAAAAAGATAGCTGAACCATTTTTGTTCATCCTCGGTCTGCGCTTTTTGAAATAGATCAATTGGTGTAAGAAAAGAGTTGAGAAGAAGTGTTTCTCTTTCTGAAAGCTCCGATTTGTTTACTCCAAATATTTCACCTTCGTCTGTTTGATACCAAAGAATTTGTTTGTCATGAGTAGGTGTGCTGATGATATGGTCTCCGTAAACAAGTTTTAATTTTTCTAACATGGCGGGGCTCCTTAAACAGTTTAATCATAGACATGGAACAGCATTAATTCGTGGATTTCTTCTTTTAAAGTTGGTTCTACTTCATGGGGCGGAAGCTGAGAGCCCCATTCAATGTCACCTGTTTTGTGGTAGATGCCTTCATAGTGTGCACCATTGTGGAAAAAGGATATTTTCCAGCCTGGCAATTGTGCTTTCTTAAAAAGGGGTTTCCATTGAAAATGAGAAATCATATCATCATTGCCTCCTTGCTTTTATTGATGAAACAATAAACAAACACGACAACACGGAAACAACCTTGAACTTGATTTTATTGTATCTCATCTCATGAAAAGAGCATAGAAAAAGCATAGATTTAAGAGCACTGACATGTGACAAAAAAGCGTCAGTAGACGTTCGCGTGATCTGAAGTGGTGAGTGCCGTTTTTGAAAGGTAAGATGCGTAATCCATGATTCTTTTCCCAATCAGCCATTCTGATTTTTTCAAAGAGACATGCTGGAAAATCTCTCGGCCAGGGCGAGAATTGGCTTCGAACATCCAAATTGCACCTGTTTGATCAATGCCTAAGTCAAAACCGATTTCACCAATATGCCCGGTCATTTTTTTATCTATCACCTGGCTAAGCATGATGGCAGTATGAGAAAGCTGCTGTAAAATCTGCAAACGTTTCTTTTCTTCTGGAAAGACAGCATAAAGTGTTTTCACCGTTCCCCCGTGTAACTGGTGAGTCGTGATGGTATGATCTCCAGAAACCTTTGCTGCTGCTGCTGTGACTGTCCAATCACCTTCTTTATTTTTATTCGTATGAACTCTGAAATCCATCGGTTGATTGTCTATTTGAAGAAGCTCAATGCCTTGTTGTGCAATAAAATCATGAATTGCATGATCCTTTCGCAGCCTTTGAACAAACTGATCTATTGAATCATATGGAATAGAATTTCCGAAATTTGAGGATACAGTGATTCCGTCGTTTTCCTTTTTTAACTGATAAATCCCGTCTCCATGACTTCCGTTTGTCGGTTTTAAGTATATAACTTGATGCAGATGGAGAAGTGTTTCAATTTTACTTAGAGCGTCCACGGGATCTAATTGTACAGAATGTGGGAGAAAGGACCATGTTTTTTCATCTGTTAATAGCTGTTCATGAATCTCCCATTTATTAAAAAAGTAAGGATTGAACCAAGGGATATCATAGTCTTGGGTGAGTTTTCGCTTCGTTTCTTGAATGAGTGCCGACTGAGCAGCTTTTCTATTTGGAAGCCGGTCATAAATGACTGACGGAAGGGGAAGCTGTTTTTTAACCCATGAATCTTCGTGGTACAACAGTCCTTCTACAATTCCTTTTTCCCAATCAATAGAATGTGACCCAAAAAGATAGGCAAAACCAGGATGCTGCCTGAAAGAGTGCAGCAGTTTGATAAAAAATTCTGATCTCGTTCCTAATGGCTGTGTACTTTGCTCAAAACCTGCAGTGAAAATGCCCATCAACGGCCCTATAAAAAGTGTATGGTCAATGATGATCACATCAGCTTTTGATTGGTAAGGAATCAGTAAACCTCTGTATAAATCTTCAGATAATAAAATTTTATTTGGATGCTGATGATAGGAAATGTTGAAGCCATCTACTAAACGAGACCCTAGAGCAAGAGAATAGATGGCATCTTTCTGTTTATAATGGACGGGAAGATGAATTGTTTTTTCACTTGTGAGGTGTGGGGCGATGATGCAGTGCTTTCTGTTCATAAGAAACCTCCTTCGGTTGAGACTTTATCGATTGCGCATGTTCAAGAATGATACGAATCAATTCGTGTTCCTTCTCAGGATAAACTTTTAAAAAAGCGGACCGCCCTGGCTTTGATCTGATATTTGATATGAAAAGTCTGCCTTCACTTGAATGAAGTAAGTCTACTGCGAATTCAAAGCAAGGAGAGTAAGTTTTATCTATATAAGCTGGGATTGATGCCTGAATGGATGCCATATCATCTAAAAGGAGTTCCTTGATGTGTGGCTGCAATGTATTTAGATAGTGTTCAAAGCCTATCACAGGAGCTGATTTTTGTGTATGACTTAAAAGACTATTTTCTGCAGGTGATTTTGTGTGAATTCCCATGCGTTTCCATTGATTTTGTGAATCTTTCATAAGGAAAATCTTGATTTCATTGAATAAAATTTCTTTTTGATCATTCGTGTTGAAAAATTGAAGGAAATACCGGCCTGCATATTTTTTGCACCAGCGCTCCAGCTCTGACGTACGAGAAAATGTAATGGTTTGATTGGAACTTAGTTGAACAGTAAATGTTGATTTGCCATCAAAGGAAATGAAGTAAATAGATGCTGCATGCTGATGGGAGAGAGGCTGCATTCTACAATAACCGCCAGCCCCGTACTCCCTTACCATATTGATCAGGTCTGAGGGCTCTTTTAATAAAAAGCAGCCAGGTAAATATGGCTGTGAAGCAGAGAGGAGACGGAGCTGCTCAAATAGCACCATTTTATTTGAAATGCCGGTATTCAAAAAATCTGTTTTTGGATATTTTTTTAGCCATTCCATGATGGGTTTTGCTTTTTTAGATTGTGCGTCATGCCGGTAAAGACATCGGTCATAAATCAAGTCGGGAATCGGAAATTGTGCGTCGGCAAACCCTTGGCCATTCGTATATGTTTGGCCTTGTATCATATTTGAAGCCGGCTTTAAATCAAATGGTGTAAAACGAACAACCTCTAAACGATAAGAAGAGGCAGCTTTGGCGAGCTGCCGTGTGAATGCCTCTTCATACTGCGGAGAAAGGCTCGCAATACCTAATGTTGTCATTAAAAAACACCTTCTTTTCAACTTCTTTTTTTACCATCAAAAAACATTTTTTTATGATTTTACATAAAGCTTACGCTCCTTTATCATTACGACAGATCGCTTGATCATATGTCTCGCTGCATGCTTCATTTGCTTGGGAACTTGACAACAACTATAATACGTATAGATCAAAACAATAAACCTCGGGTGTTGTTTGAAAGGTAGATGACGACTTTGAATATATTCACAACGTTTATCTTTATGATTGTTATCGGCGCAGTCATAGGAGCAGCGACAAACCATCTTGCAATTAAAATGCTTTTCCGGCCTTATAAGCCATATTA
Organism: Bacillus sp. FSL M7-0003; assembly: GCF_038628485.1. Classification (NCBI taxonomy): domain Bacteria; kingdom Bacillati; phylum Bacillota; class Bacilli; order Caryophanales; family Bacillaceae; genus Bacillus; species Bacillus sp. FSL M7-0003. The sequence continues at coordinate 984,398 of NZ_CP152024.1, forward strand.
CTTATTCGGAAAACAGCTTCCATTTACACCAGGGCTTATCCCTAAAAGAAGAGACGAAGTAGCCAAGCAGGTTGGTGTCATGGTTATGGAGCATTTGCTCACGCCAGAAGGTATTCAAAAGCGATTTGAATCATCGGAGGCAAAGCAGGAGATCCTGCGTACAGTCCATCAATATATTGACAAAGGCGCAAATATGGAGATCACCGTATTCTCCCTGCTAGAAAAATTCGGCGTTTCACAGGCTGATGTCAAAGCAGATGAATGGCTCCATCAGTGGTCTGATCAGAAGCTCAAATCACTGCTTGAAACATATAACGAGCAAACTTTATCTGAATTGCTCCCGGTAGAAGTGGAAACCAAAATATCATCAAAAATTCCAGATGCAGCAGATTATATTTTAAAGAGAGGCATTCATTATTTTGAAAGTGATGAAGGCAAAGCCAGGCTTGGCAATATGATTGATGATTTCTTAAAAGAACGGGGAATGCTTGGCAGTATGGTCCAAATGTTTCTAGGGAATTCAAGCTTAATTGATCGTGTACATCCCGAAATCATCAAGTTTTTAAGAAACGCAGAAACAAAAAGATTTTTATCAGATTTACTTGTTCAAGAATGGGACAAGGTGAAGCTATTTTCTCTTCATGAGCTTGATGAAAAATGGAATGTGAAGGAACTTATTTTTAGTGTGAAAAATCAATTGCTTTCTCATTTCTCTACAAAGCTGATATTAGACAAACCAGTTGGAACATATGTCAGTGCTGTAGCGGATGACCTTAAAACACATTTTGCGCCAGTGTTGATTGATAAGGGGATCGAAGCGGCTTCAAATGCTTTAGAGAGTCTGCTTGCAAAGCTGCAATTTGAAGATATCATTCGTGAACAAATTGAACTTTTCCCGCTTGAAAAAATGGAAGAGCTTGTAGTCAGCATCTCTAATAAGGAGCTGAAGATGATAACATTTCTAGGCGGTCTTTTAGGCGGGATGATTGGTGCTATCCAAGCTGTTTTTGTGGCGCTATTCTAAGACAAGCTATAGAAATTTTAATGAATTCATTGTATATATGTGAAACGAAAGCCATAGTTTGTTATAGTGGAGTGGTGTCCGCCGATCATATCGGTGATAACGGATAGAAAGGAGACATAACATGTCTGTAAATCTTTATGATGTTGCATATGACCTTGAAAAAGCATTGCGTCATAGCGAAGAATATTCAACTTTAAGAAATCTTTATGATGAGGTAAACGCGGATGAGTCCTCTAAAAGAATGTTTGAGAACTTCCGTGACATTCAAGTAAACCTTCAACAAAAACAAATGACTGGTCAAGAGATCACACAAGAAGAAGTGGAGCAAGCTCAAAAAACAGTTGCTCTTGTTCAGCAGCACGACAAAATCTCTCAGTTGATGGAAGCAGAACAACGTGTGAGTGTTCTTATCGGTGAGTTAAATAAAATTATCATGAAGCCACTTGAAGAGCTTTATGGGAATCCAGAAGAAAACTAATAGAAAGGGCGATGTCATTCGCCCTTTTTTGTTTTATCTTTTCTCCTCAATATCTTTTAAAAAAAGGTTGTCGAAGCACATAAATTCTGCGATAATACTTATATTGAAAGTGCTTTCAAAAGGCGCTCTCAAGGGACAATTGGGTGCGTTTCACTTGGGATTTATGGCGGTGAGCCAAACGAGAGAGAAGCGCTTCTGGGAGAAACGCAAAGCATCATAAGGGGATCTGATATAAGCAATGCTTTGGTGTGTAAATGATAAGGGGATCATGGGGAGCTTCATCACTCCATTGTAACGCATCCAAACCATACATAAAAAAAAGCCTAGGGGTAGGCTTTTTTTATTTATCCATCTATTCATAACCTGGGGCTCTTTCAACTGCATGTTCTAAAGCACCAAGCTAGGGCATATCCTCATCGTAAGTACAGTCATCAAGAAGGGGGATGCCTCAGTGTCAAAAAAACTACTTGCACTCAATATAGATGGGACGTTACTTCGTTCCAATGGTAAAATCCATTCTGCTACAAAAGAAGCTGTGGAATATGTAAAGAAAAAAGGGGTTTACGTGACGATTGTCACCAACCGGCATTTTCGTTCCGCTCAAAAAATTGCCAAGGCGTTGAAGATTCCAACATCAACCCTTGTGACGCATAGTGGTGCATTTATCGCCGATAAACTCGATGAGCCGCTTCATGTGAAAAAATTAACGGAAGAAAAGACATTTAATCTTGTGCAAATCCTTGAAAGCTTCGATTGTAATGTCCGCTTGCTGCATGAAAAATTCTCGATCGGCAACCGGAAAAAAACGCAGTCTCAGCTGATGGGAAAGACGCTCATTCATCCGTCTGATCCCATTTTCTATCCCGTTCAATTTGTTGAATCGTTAAGTGATATGCTGATGGATGAACCAGTCAGTACTCCAGTGATTGAAGTATATTCGACCGCGGAGCTTCAGCCCGAGATTCACAGGACCATTCAACAAGCATTCCCATCTGTTGATCTTATTAGGATCAGTGATGAGAAAATGAATATTGTATGCAAAGGGGTTTCGAAGGAAGCGGGACTTTCTCTTTTAACCTCTGCACTCGGTTTTACTTTAGAAGATACGGTTGTCATTGGTCATGGAACAGATGACATTCCAATGCTTGAATTGGCTGGTTTAGGCGTTGCTATGGGAAATGCCTCCAATGATGTCAAGCGTAAAGCCGATTGGGTGACGCGCTCGCATGATGAACAGGGTGTGGCTTATATGATCAAGGAATACTTTAGAATGCAGCAAAGAGAAGGATTTTTACATCAATTCGATATTAAGAGATAATACACTGAAGGCCCTGTCAATCAAGAAATGACAGGGCCTTCGTCTGTTCCCTTCATTGCTTTTCCTACATGAATTTTGTAAAATGAAACAAGTTTGAAGATAAAGGTGATATGATGCGAATTTTAATTAAAGGGCTGTCAGATGAACGATTTCATCGCCCGCTTGTCAATATAGCCAATTTATTTGAAGAAGATAGTGAAGTGATGTTTGAACCAAGTGAACTAGATGATGGTTTGATCATGGAATTTAGCTGGAAGGAAGAAAATGGCATGGTGGAAGCATCTGGTCATATCGATGGATCAGACATCACCAGTCGTTTTTCGCGGAATGTCCCAGAGAGCTTGAACGATAAGGAGCGCTGGAAACAAATCAAAAACACAGTGCTGTCTGTTTATTTACACTTGCTTCAGGAGCACACAGGAATGACACAAAAGTGGGGGATTCTCACAGGAATACGCCCGACGAAATTGCTCCATAAGATGCTGAGAGAAGGCATGTCAAAGGAAGATGCACATGAGGCATTAAAGCGTGATTACTTGATTCATGATGAAAAAATCAATTTGATGCAGGAGATTGTCGATCGTCAGCTTAAAGCCATTCCAGATCTGTATGACCTTCAGCAGGAAGTGAGTATTTATATCGGCATTCCTTTCTGCCCCACAAAATGTGCTTACTGCACGTTCCCTGCTTACGCCATTAAAGGACAAGCTGGCAGAGTGGGAACGTTTTTGTTTGGTCTGCATTATGAAATGCAAAAAATGGGCGCATGGCTAAAAGAACACGGGATCAAAGTGACGACCGTTTACTTTGGCGGAGGCACGCCAACGAGCATCACAGCGGAAGAAATGGATTTGCTGTATGAAGAAATGTATCGCTCGTTCCCAGATGTGAAGCATATACGGGAAGTGACTGTCGAAGCAGGGCGTCCTGATACGATTTCGCCTGATAAGCTAGAGGTGCTAAACCGCTACAATATTGACCGGATTAGCATTAACCCGCAATCGTATGAGAATGAAACACTAAAGGCTATTGGCAGGCATCATAGTGTGGAAGAAACGATTGAAAAGTATCACTTATCAAGACAGTACGGCATGAATAATATCAATATGGACTTAATCATTGGATTGCCGGGAGAAGGGCTCAAAGAATTTCAGCACTCCTTGCAGCAGACTGAAGAGCTCAAGCCTGAATCTTTAACTGTGCATACACTCTCCTTTAAAAGAGCATCTGAAATGACGCGCAATAAGGAGAAATACCAAGTAGCAGACCGAGAAGAAATCACACGTATGATGGATGAAGCGGTCTCTTGGACGAAAGCACATCAATATCACCCGTATTATTTATATAGACAAAAAAATATTTTGGGAAATCTCGAAAATGTCGGGTATTCATTAGATGGACAGGAAAGTTTGTATAATATCATTATCATGGAAGAAGTACAGACAATCATTGGCATTGGGTGCGGTGCAGCGAGTAAATTCATTGATCCACGGACAGGAAAAATTACGCAGTATGCCAATCCAAAAGATCCAAAATCGTATAATGACCGGTATGAACACTATACAGAAGAGAAAATTCAATTCCTTGAATCATTATTTGTTTCTCACGTTTAAACACTGCGATGACGCAGTGTTTTTTTCATTTGTAAAAGGGTATATAAGTGATAAAAAGTTAAAGCAGGTGTACATATGATAGATGTGATCGGAATTGGGATTGGGCCCGCCAATTTAGGATTGGCCGCTTTGTTAGAGGAGTATGAGGATGTCTCATGCTGTTTTTTTGAACAAGAGTCTGAGTTTGCTTGGCATCCTGGTATGCTGATCAAAGGAACGGATTTGCAAGTTTCCTTTTTAGCAGACCTTGTCACAATGGCGAATCCAAGGAGCAGGTATACATTTTTAAATTATTTACATGAATCAAATAGACTTCACCGGTTCTATACATTTGAACAGTTTGATATCCCGCGGAGAGAATTCAATGAGTATTTATCATGGGTGGCAGGGGAATTAGACAGCTGTCAGTTCGGGATGAAGGTAGAAGAAGTGACGGACTGCCAAGATGGCTACCTTGTGAAAGTCAGACGGCTGAACGATGGATCGCTTTCTGAATATCGTGCAAAGCATGTCGTGTTAGGCACAGGAAGCAAACCAATGATTCCAGTCGATGTGCCTGAAGCAGCATACCCATATGTGACCCATAGCAGCCGTTATTTAGATCAGCAGAAAGCACTTCACGAAGCTGAGTCGGTGGCGGTAATCGGCTCAGGGCAGAGTGCAGCTGAAATTTTCTTAGACCTGCTTCAGCATCAAAAGAAAGGACAGCAGCTTTCATGGTTTACACGTTCTAGTGAATTTAGAGAGCTGGAGACGGCAGAGCTTGGCCAAGAACTTTTTACACCAAAGTATGTCGAGTATTTTCATTCGCTTCCTTATGAAGAACGTATGAACACATTGCCTAGGCTGACAGGATTAAGAAATGGCATCGATGCATCAACGCTTTCGCGCATTTATCAGGAGCTGTATCATCGCTCTGTTTCAGGTGAAGAGCCATCTGTGCTCATTCAGCCAATGACAGAGCTTGAAGCGATTCAAAGAGGAGAGCATCAGCCTTTGGAGCTGCATCTCAAACAGTGGCAGCTGAAGAAAGAAAAAAGCATAACTGTAGATCATGCTGTATTGGCTACAGGGTATACACCGAATATTCCTGAATGGTTTAGTGCATATGAACCTTTGATTGAATGGGAAAGTGAAGAGCATTTTAAAGTGACAGACGACTTCAGGCTTGTGTTCAAAGACAAGCGTTCAAATCATTTCTTTACATTCACGAATCTTGATCATTCTCATGGAACAGCGGCAACCAATTTGAAACTATCGATTTACCGCAACCAGAAAGTCATTCGAACCATTCGCGGGGCCGAGGAAGCGCCAGTCAAGCAAGAAACTGCATTTCAGCAATTTGAATAAAACATAGAAAAGGGCCCAAGCATAGGGCCCTTTTTCATTAGATCGTCGTTTCTTTTTTTACTTTTGGTTTTTCAGGTTTCCATTTGAAGATTTTGTTTAGGATTTGATAGATTTTCTTAGATTCTTTCGTTACGAGCGGTCCTAAGATCGCAAGGATTAAGACATACAAAGCAGCAAAGGGCTTCAAAGTAGCGGCAAGTCCGCCGGCGATGCCAAGCTCGGCAACAATGATTGAAAACTCTCCTCTCGATACGATGGTTAATCCAATATTAGAAGAGGCTTTATGAGAAAATCCAGCTCTCCGTCCAGCGAACATTCCGGCAGTGAAGTTCCCAATTAAGGTAAGAATCACAGCGCCGATCGCAAGCCAGAAGGCATCACCCAATGTAAACGGATCGATACTGAGACCAAAGCTGAAAAAGAACATCGCTCCAAAGAAATCTCTAAACGGAACCACGAGATGCTCGATGCGGTCTGAGTGCTCTGTTTCTGAGAAAACAAGACCAAGTAAGAGAGCCCCAATAGCCTCTGCTACATGAATTGTTTCTGAAAAACCAGCGACAAAGAACAAAGCGGCAAAAATCACAATGATGAATACTTCGTTCGAACGGATATCAAACAACTTATTTAATAGTTTTGGCAGCTTCCGCGCAATGATAAAGAAAAGCATCATATAACCAAAAGCGATTAAAATTGATAATAAGGCACCGCCAACAGTAGTGGCATCTCCAAGGACAAGACCTGATACGACAGATAAATATACGGCAAGGAAAATATCCTCAAACATAATAATCCCTAGAATTAACTCTGTTTCAGGATTTGCCGTCCGTTTCAAATCGACAAGGACTTTGGCCACAATGGCGCTGGATGAAATGGTGATCACACCTGCCATAATGAGAATCTCAAGGAATCCAAACCCTGTGATAAAACCGTAGAGCAGTCCTAAGCTGAAGTTGATCAAAATATAAATAGATCCGCCGACTGCAATAGATTTACCCGATTTAATGAGTTTTCCGACAGAGAACTCAAGTCCAAGATAGAAAAGAAGGAACAGGACGCCCATTCTGCCAAAAAACGAAATGATCTCCGTGCTTTCGATAAATTTCAAATCAATGATCCCGATAGTTGGAGCATGCGGCCCAACAATCATTCCGAGGACAATGAGAAAAGGGATGATAGAAAATTTAATTTTATTGGCGATTAAGCTGGCGATGGCGATAAGAATTAGCGCCGTCCCAACTTCAAAGACTAAATGATCCATTCATCACTCTCCCCCTCTAGAAAGAAAATCACGTACCAATCGTTTCAAGTGTTTTCTTTCGCCCGAAATGACCATCGTATCATTTGCTTGAATAATCGAATCGGCACCAGGGTTGAGTAATTTTTCATTTGTATGTTTAATGATCGCAATCACGGTGACTTCATAATTTTGTCTCACATCTAAATCACCGAGTGTATGTCCAACCGCTTTTGCACCTTTTTCCACTTTAAACCATTCAATGATCAAGTCGTTGAAGGCCATTTCAATGGTTTCTAGTGCCTGCGGTTTATACACCATACCGCCGATAATAGCAGCGATTTGCCGGGATTCAGCATCATCGAGTGAAATGGTAGACAGCACTTCATCTGGATCATCATCGTCAAAACGATAAATTTCCCGTCTGCCATCATCATGAATCACAATCGTCATTTTTTCTCTATTTCTCGTTTCAATTTCAAATTTCTTTCCGATCCCAGGAAGATCATTTTCTTTAATGTTCATTTTATCCCTCCGAATTTGATAGTCTGTGTTTTTCATATAGTAAATGCGGATGAAATAAAATGAATCAGTAGAGGTAATTAGATTGATACATAACGGGGATCGCACACTTCATTTCCAAAAAACATAGATCAATGGACAATGCAGCTGATGGGGCAGGCTTTGGCAGAAAAGTCTTGGCATCCATCATTGATAATCTGTCCTTCAACAGAATGGATGAAGCATGTTTTTTTGAAAACGAAGGTGTCTTCACAGCATTGATTTCTTCATCATAAATGGATGGAGAAATCAGGCTAGGTATACTCGCTTCTGCCTGTGAAGCAAAAACGACATTTGAAAAAGGAGAAAACATGACGATGAAGCTAACCAATATCATGATGGAACATCTGATCAATCATCCTCCTCCTTTCAAATTTATTTTCTTTCTTTTTTTACTATATAAAAATATATTTCTTGTTTCAATCATTATGCTTATTTTAGTATCAATTGATCTTGAAATTTTTTGTTTAGAGAAAAAGGTTTTACATGATGGAAATGGAAGTAAGTTATGAGCTTTTAAAAGAAGAGGGGGATGGATGATGACATATATCAATTGTCAGTTAGACGGGGATGTTTTTGAAATCGTTTTCAATAGACCTGAAGCTTATAATTCTTTTCATGTGGACATGTTTGCTGAATTCAAAGAAGCATGTGATGCAGCGGAGGAAAGCAGTGCAAAAGTCGTTGTCATCAAGGGAGCAGGAAAAGGATTTTCAGCAGGCGGAGATATTGGGATGATGCTCAAGCAGGAAAGTGAAGAAGATTTTCATCGTGTGATGGATTTGATCGAGGGAATTACACTTTCTCTAGCTGGTATGAAAAAAGTGACGATTGCGCTTGTCCACGGATCAGCAGCAGGCCTCGCTTTTAGCTTTGCTCTAAGCTGTGACTACTTGTTTATGCATCAGGATGCAAAACTCGCCATGAATTTTAATGGAGTAGGATTAATTCCAGATGGCGGGGGGCATTTTTTCCTCACAAAAAGAGTGAGTGAGCAAACCGCTAAACAATTGATTTGGAGCGGACAAAAGCTGCCGGCTGAAGAAGCGTTAAAGCTGCGCCTTGCAGACGGGGTGTTTCAGGATGAGGTCGATACGTACCAAAAAGTGTGTGTGAAGCCATTTATGAACATGCCGCTTCAAGCCTTTATCGAAACAAAGATGATCTATTTCCAGCAGTCAGAATCAAAGCTCTTAGCCGTTCTTCAAAAAGAGAGAGCAGCACAGGCAAGACTGAGAAAAAGTCATGATCACAAGGAAGGTATACAAGCCTTTTTAGAAAAAAGACGTCCTGTCTTTCAAAAAGCATAAATGAACATGAGGCCGGCGAAAGCCGGCTTTTTTAACGTTCAAATAAAAGCAGCTTTCCTGCTTGATCAACGAGTCGATGAGAATGCTTTGTGTATTGCTGTTCCATTAAGCGATGGCGTCCTAATTCCTTTGCCTTCTCGTCATTATCCGCTGTGATTTTTTCATTTAATAAAGTCTCACCCGACCGGTCAAATACGGTTAAAAAGTATGTCTTCTCCATTCCTCATCTTCCTTTCCTCTGTTTTTTAATGTAATTAAACATGGAATAAGACAAAACCTCTTTTTTAGCCCTTAAAAATGTGTTTTTTAGATTGAGAGTGATAGAACGTGCATTCGTAAAAATGGCATGATAAAATATGGACAATGACAGTATCGGACAAGGAGATAGACGTTTGACTAAGCTCACCTTTATTCATGCCGCAGATTTACATTTAGACAGTCCATTTGCAGGAATGTCGACTATACCTAATTCTATATTTAAGCGGCTCAAAGAAAGTACATTTCAAAGTGCTAAGAACATCTTTGATCTCGCCGTTGCGCGGGCGGTAGACTTTGTGCTGCTGAGCGGAGATTTATTTGATGAATCCAATCGCAGCTTAAAAGCACAGCTGTTTTTAAGAAATCAGTTTGTAAGACTGCAAACGCACGGCATTGAAGTCTTTATTATTTATGGGAATCATGATCATTTAGGCGGGGAATGGACACCGATTGAGTGGCCCGAGAATGTACATGTCTTTTCGAGCAGTACACCAAGTGAGCACTCCTATTATCGAGGGAAGCAGCTTGTCGCGAGTATTTATGGGTTTAGCTACAAAGAGCGGGCTGTCTATGAAAATATGACATCTCATTATGTCAAAACAACAGATGCTGCCTATCACATTGCGATGCTTCACGGCACTTTAGCCGGACAAGAAGGACATGATGCATATGCCCCATTTCAGCTTCAGCAGCTCATAGCACGGGATTTTGATTATTGGGCGCTCGGACATATACATAAAAGAGCCCTTCTGTATGAAGATCCATTTATTATTTACCCTGGTAATGTGCAGGGCAGACATATTAAAGAAACGGGAGAAAAAGGCTGTTACTTGATTCACCTCTCCGAAGATTCTCACACAGCGGATTTTATCAGCTGTGCAGATATCATCTTTGAGAAACTGGCCATAGACATCACAGAAACGGTTCATATGACGGATCTTGTCACACTAGTGGAAGGCAAAATCAATGAGCTGAAAGAGGAAGGCGTTCCTCATTTTGTGAGAATTGAATTGACAGGTGATGCACCTTCTTACTTTGAGCATACGCAGCTTGAGGTCCTTGAAGAGCTGTTGACTGTTTTTCATGAGCAGGAGGAAGATGAAGACGTGTTCGTTTGGGTGATGTCAATTGACTGCCGAACAAATGAGGATGTGATCTATCCAGAGGATTCTTTTTTGAAGGAACTAACGGCAGAAATTGCACAGTTTGAGTCATATGAAGAGCTGCTTCTACCGATCAAGCGTCACCCAATCTACAGAAAGTCAGGAAAAGCGCTCACAAAAGAGGATGAATTGGATATAAAAGAAGAAGCACAAAGGCTGCTGAAGGAACAGCTGAAGCAATTATGAGAAAAGGAGAGGTATGATGAAAATACGTTCACTCCATATAGCGAATTTCGGGAAATTTTCAAATCGAACCTTTCACTTTTCTGATGACGGTTTTCAGCTAGTTTACGGCCTGAATGAATCGGGGAAAACGACATTGAAGGCGTTTATTGAGTCGATGTTATTTGGTTTTTCAAAAAACAAGATATACAAGCCGAAACAAGGATCTTTCTATGGCGGCTCCCTCACTTGCTTAGATGAGGAGTTAGGTGTCATTCACATTGAGAGGTCGTCCGATCGAGGCGGTCAAGCACAGGTGTTTTTAACGAATGGTGAAGTGAAAGATGAAGCATTTCTACGAACTCTTTTAAAGGGAACAGATCGCAGATTATTCCAATCAATCTATTCATTTGATGTGTTTGGACTGCAAAATGTCCAAGCCTTAAACGAAGATCAAATCGGTGAATTTCTCCTTTTCTCAAGTTTATTTGGCTCAGATGCTGCCTCTAAGATGGATAGCAGGCTGCTTAAGCAGCAGGAGCAGCTGTTTAAACCAAATGGACGCAAGCCGGAATTAAACCAGCAGCTTGATCGTTTAAAAGAGCTGGCTGCCCAGCTGAAACAAGCTAGATTGGCAGAAGGCCGTTATACCGAAAAAAAACGGGAGCATTCTGAATTAATAGAGAATATCGCAGCGCTTCAAAAGGAAATGAAGCAGACAGAAGAACAGATTCAGCAGTTAAACGAACACATTCGACTTTATCCCATGATAGAGAAGAAGTTGGAGTTAAAAAGAGAATTAGCCCGTTATCCAGAACGAGTCAAACGCTTTAGAGCAGAAACAGAGCATGAATTGGATAAATTAGAATCACACCTTCACCCGAAAAAGGCTCAAATGACTGCACTAAAGCAAAAATTAGATCATTTGCAAACCTCGCTGGCACAAGTTCAACCGCTTTATGACAAGGATACATTACTGGAGATGAAGCGTGTCGTTGATGAATCTTCTCATGCTGAACGTGTCAAAAACCGCTTAGCTGAATGTAAAGCAGAACGTGATTCATTGAAACAAAAAATGGACGAAGCCGCAGCGAAGCTAAAGTGGCAGCGTTCAGTCAAGCTTGATCAGATTGACGACTCCCTTGAATTTGAGTGGGAATTAAAGGAGGCTGTCAGCCAATACGTTCGTTTAATGGACAGAAAGGCACAGCTGGATGACCGGTTTGATCATGCAAGACATGAGCTGGAAGAAGCGGAAACCGCTTTAAAAGGATTAAAGGAACAGCAGGCCAAATCGTACAGTACAGTAGAAGCTGGGGAAACAAGAACAAAAGAGAAACAGGTTCATTCCCGGGCGTGGTTATTTCCTGTGATGGTGATATTTGATGCTGCATTTCTGCTTGTCCTTTTCTTTTTAACAGAGTGGTGGGTTACTTTCTTATTTGCAGGGTTTTCTGTTTTTGTCTTCTTTGCTATTTACCCATTTTTGAAATCGGCACAGGTGAAACAGGGAAGCGGCAGGGGAGCATTCGATTCCTTCCAAGTACAGACAGCTTCAGCTGAAACGCTTGTGAGGCAGAAGGAGCTTTTGTACGAAAGGATCATCAGGCAATATGAAGACTGGGAGCAGGAGCTGGAACCTGTCCAGCAGCAAGTAGAGGAAAAGAAAAGACAGCTTGGCTTGTCCTCAGAGCTTTCTTTCCTAGTAGAAGCCTTTCTTATTCTGAAGCAATTAAAAACGGATACAGCGGAATATGAGGAGCTTAGCCGGGAAATAGACGAGCTTGCCGGCCAGCAATCCAATTATGAGCACAGGGTGGAAGCGTTAAGCAGTCTTCTGCAACGAAAGGAAGGCACCATTCAAGAGAACATCTCGGCCTTTCAAGAGATTTTGAAAGATGAGGCGAAAAGAGAAAAAGAACGTCAGACATTGGATGTATCGATTCAACATGTGAAACAGCAGATCACGGCGCTAGAAGGGGAAATTGACTATTACGAAAAACAAATGGACGCGCTTTTTCGTCAAGTAGAGGCAGAGTCCAAAAAAGATTACCAAATTCTTTCCCATCTATCGAAAGAATATCGGGAACGGCTTTCCCATTTGCAGCAGCTGAATCAAGAGCTGCATAGAAGCGGCTGCTTTGATGAGGAAGAATCGATTGTTCGTAAAGGGTTGCGTCTTCTTGAAGAAGAGTGTGCGGAAGCAAAGCAGCACCTGAATAACATACAAACGAATGCGGCAAATATGGAAAAACGTCTGGCAGAACGAGCAGTGGAAATCCGGCAAATAGAAGCTTCAGGTACGGTGTCTGATTTGACTCATCAGCTTTCAGCTGAGCAGGAGCATGCAAAGCATCTTGCGAAAAAATGGGCGGCGGTTCAGCTTGTTCGCTCCGTCATTCGAGGAAAATTGAATGAACATAAAGAAAAAAGGCTGCCAGCACTGCTGCAAACAGCCTCCCGCTTTATTCAGCCGTTAACGAATGATCGATATGAAGCCATTTTATTTTCACCCGAGGATGACCGGCTGATCGTGAAAAGGATGGACGGACGAATATTCCGCCCAGAGGAGCTCTCACAAGCAACCTGTGAACAAGTCTATCTGGCCATTCGTTTTGCACTCGCCTTGTCTCATCAGCATGAATGTCAGCTTCCGTTTATGATGGATGACAGCTTCGTTCATTTTGATCATGTTCGTCTAGGAAGAGTACTGGAGTTGATGAATGAATTCACGCGTTTTGAAACACAGCTGTTTTATTTCACCTGTCATCAGCATATGACGCAGGCAGCAGAAGATGGACAGATTACGAGTTTAGCAGTTGAATGATTGACAAATAATGACTTATGTTATACTTATATGAGCAGAAACATGGAAGGAGCTTTTATTGAATGGCTAAAGGGATCATGACCTATGATGTCGGCGAACAAGTTGACCTGCATTTATTAATTAAATCATCTACTAAAGGGATTGCAAGTAATGGCAAACCATTTTTAACGCTCATTCTTCAAGATCAAAGTGGAGATATTGAGGCGAAACTATGGGATGCAAAGCAGAATGATGAAATCACCTACGGTCCGCAAACCATCGTGAAGGTAGTAGGCGACATTCATCATTATCGCGGGAGGAATCAGCTGAAGCTTAGGAATATACGCCCTGTTGCTGAAAACGAGCAAATTCGAATTGATGACTTTCTCGAAACAGCTCCTATTCCAAAACACGATATGATGGATACGATTATGCAATATATTTTTGATATGAAAAACCCTAATATTCAGCGTGTTACAAGGCATTTGCTGAAGAAATATGGACAGGAATTTGCTGATTATCCAGCAGCGACAAAAAATCATCACGAATTTGTCTCTGGACTCGCCTACCACGTTGTGTCTATGCTGCATTTAGCAAAATCAATTGTTGACCTATATCCATCACTAGATCGAGATCTTTTATATTCAGGCATCATTCTTCATGATTTAGGGAAAGTCAAAGAGCTTTCGGGTCCAGTCTCCACGACATATACTGTGGAAGGGAATTTAATTGGCCACATTTCCATTATGGTGACAGAAATTGCGAAAGCTGCGGAAGAGCTTAGCATTGATTCAGAGGAAATTCTCATTTTACAGCACTTAGTCCTGAGTCATCACGGAAAAGGAGAATGGGGCAGCCCGAAACCACCAATGGTGAAAGAAGCTGAAATTCTCCACTATATTGATAATTTAGATGCGAAAATGAACATGATGGATCGTGCACTTGAGCATGTGAAGCCAGGAGAATATACAGAACGTATTTTTGCACTTGAGAATCGTTCGTTTTATAAACCAACCTTCCATCACGAATAATCATGTCAAAACGTCCGTTTATGCGGGCGTTTTTTTCATAACTTGTCTTCTTTTCGCATAAGCATGTAACACAAAGGAAGAGAGGAATGTCCTTAAGAAAAGGAGGCGATGAAAAAATGTTGTTTTTTCCGTGGTGGGTGTATGCATGTATTATCGGCATTATTTTCTGTGCGTATAAATTAATGACAACAGCCAAAGAGGAGCAAGAAATTGATCAATCCTTTATTGAAAAGGAAGGAGAAATATTTATCGAGCGAATGGAACAGGAAAGAGAGCGCAGACGCCAGAATCAGCAGGTGAAAAGATCACAGGATACTGCGGCACATGAAGATCATTCAATTGCTTAATCTCGTCATACAAAAACCCCTCTGCACGATTACGGCAGAGGGGTTTTTTGTGATTACTGGTTCTGTTGTGTCTGCTGATTTTGTGCAGGCTGTTCAGATTTTTCTTTGAACGTTTTTTGAAGCTCTTTATCTTTTACTTTCACATCAGCATCTTTTACTAATTTGTTTAAGATGTTTTGGATTTCATTTGTGTCTGCTTGTTTTTGGTCAAGCAGTTCTTTTTTCAAGTCTGCTTTCATGTCATCATATTTACCGCGTTCTTCAGTCTTTTTAATGATATGGTAGCCGAATTGGGATTTTACTGGCTTGCTGATTTCATTTACTTTTAGTTTGAAAGCAGCTTTGCTGAAGTTCTCGTCCATTTGGCCTTCTTTTGCGAACCAGCCTACATCTCCGCCTTGTGCTGCTGAAGCAGTATCAGTTGAATATTCAGAGACAAGGGAATCCCATTTTTCACCTTTATCTAATTTCTTTTCCACTTCGTCAGCTGTTTTCTTATCAGCTACTAAAATGTGGCTTGCACGGATTTTTCCTTTAAGGTCATCGTAATACGATTTTACTTCTTTATCAGTGATTTTGATGTTAGCTTTGGCAGCCTTTTGAGTCAGCAGCTCATATTTCACTTGATCTTTGATGTAATCTTTACCGAATTCATCTTGAAGCTGTTTTAAACGATCTTCACCAAGTGTCTTTTTATATTCTTCCAATTTCTTATCAATTTCTTTATCAGATACTTTGTATTTGTCAGCAAGAACCTTTTGTTGAACAAGTAGGTTTAGAGCATCTCCACCTGCTTGTTTCTTAAGAGTTGTATAAAGTTCTCCTTTTGTGACATCTCCTGATTTCGTTGTGGCGATCACATCTTTATCACCGCTACTGCATGCGCCAAGAGTTAAAACACTTACTGCTGTTACAGCTGCTAAAGCCATTTTTTTCATTCAAAAAACACTCCTAATCTTTCCAATTTATTTATCATTGCTTGTATCATAACATATTGTGACACGCTGTAAAAAGAAATGCAAATGGAAGGGCATTCGTCTAGTCAAAAAATTGCGCGCGACATACACATATAGTGATCACAAAAAGGAGGCTGAATTATATGGGAGCAGGATATTCTAATGGGTTTGCTTTATTGGTCGTGCTATTCATTTTGCTGATCATCGTTGGTGCAGCATATCTTTACTAATTAAATCGCTGTGACAGAAGGGAGCCGTCCTGCCGTGCGTGAGGGCGGTTCTTTTTTCAAACGATGACAGGTGCCTAAACGTTTTTTATTTTTCTGCATACACTGAGCTTAGAACAGAGGAAGAACTGGCAGGAGGTGTTTTCACATGGGAGGAGAAGTCTTTGCTGGCGGTTTTGCACTAGTCGTCGTATTATTCATTTTATTGATCATCATCGGTGCATCTTGGATTTGCTAATTCAAATATACACAAAAAGCTGCCCTCAAACTGGCAGCTTTTGCTTTGATCTTAAATGGAAATGTTAATTTGAACAAATGATGAGATAAGTAAGATCAGTATTGATACATTGATAAAGCGAAACACCTTATCTTGCCGTTCTTCAGGAATCTCTCTGACAAGGCATAATGTATTAGTAAGCCTGTTTATTGAATACACAATAAACGCGGCAAAGACGATGAAGTAAAATAAAACTATCGGAGATCCCCCCTCTCTATGCTATTCCCATACTACATTACCAAATTTTTTATGAAAAAGATAGAAGTTGGCTTTAAAAACCTCATGATGAGGAAGTTTGGTCAACTAAAATATCAAACTCGTCTTGAGCTTGATCGATGATGCAGGATCTAGGTGCTTTGAGCAGCTTCCATGCAAATAAAAAGTCAGGCAAACAATAGCCTGCATGTATACTTGCGATGATGATAAAATAGTGTGCGTACATAGGAAACGCCACGCCTAACACAAAGTAAACCGGTGAGATGACACAAAACGGGCTGAGAAGTGAAAAAAGCATCACTTTCTTAGGTACGCGCTGCCAGCAATTTCGTTTCATTAATAACGTCATTTTTTTCTTATTTTTCATCACTGGGATCAAGTGAACCACACGGTGGACAAGCAATGTCACAAGTAAGAGCACGGCAAAAAGCGGTGCGTTATGGCTGCTTAGCCTCGTTTCAGGATGAGTCAGTTGAAAACATAAAAATGCCATAATGAAAAAAAGGATAGCAAGACTTATGGCAGAAATCATCATTCTCGTATAACCATAATCCTTTTCAAGATTAATGGTCTTCCAACAATTCATTTTTCATCCTTCCAATCTAAAAATCGAATTGAATATCTCAAGATAATTTACTCTTCCTGAGGATAAAAATCAATGGTTTTGATGAAAAAAAATAAAATGGTGCCTTCATATGGAATAAAGAGAGGAAACTTTGGATTTTTCAAGAAAAAAGAACTGAAGGGGGAGGTTCGTCTCTTTCGTCAATGAGTATTTTCGGCTAAAATAGAAGGACTAAGAGAAAGAGGGAACGTACATGAGTATTGAGGAACGAATGAGCCAGCTTGAATATTATATGGAACTTTTATTGACGGCAGCCGATATGAGCCGTTATCCATATTATGCGTTATTGATCAGGCAGAGTGTATCGAAAGAAGAGGCAGAGGAAATTGAGCGTATTTGTGCTGAGCTTTCAGAGGAAATGGATAAGCAAAAAGCACAAGGCTACGTCATGTTTGACGATCTCCTTGCGCTCTTTGCGGGACAGTTAATTGAAAAGCTGGATGTTCATGAGACGATATTTGCTTTGCATGATCAAGGGCTCTTTCAGCCGCTAATGAATGAATTTATAAAGATCATTAAACAATTTGATTTGTTTTAGACGCTTTTTCTGCTGCCTCAGCTGAGTTTTCAAGTTCCTCAGTCTTTTTTGTGACTTTTCCTTGCTCATTCAAAAAGTCCTTCTCAATGTTTGAAAACGATTTCTCAAAAATCTCCATGAAATCCTCACCATAAATGTTTCGGATGATACACATCATTTCTAAAATCTCAGGGAACTTTCCGTAAATGTCATGAAGCGGCTGTGCGCCTTTGACAATACCAGTTCGAGCCGGGTCATAATCTTCGAGTAGTTTATGGAATGTCTCTTCGCCTTTTGGCGTTAGCTCAATATACGTATTGCGCTTATCGTTTAACTTTTTAGAAAATTTTAAAAATCCTCGTTCCTCCAGTTTCTTGGAGAAGTTAAACGCCGTTGATACATGCATGACGCCAAACTTTGCAATTTCTGATATTGAAGCTCCTTTTAATTGATACGCAATCCACAAAATATGATGTTCATTGATATTTAGGTTATACGGTTTGATCCACTGCTGCCAGTCCTTTTCAATGGATTTCCAAAGAGCTTTGCTCAATTGGGCCATTCTTTGACTGAATAAAAGTGCTTCTTTTACATCGAAAGGCTGTTCCGAATGATTCATCCATTTCACCTACTTCTCTTTTTCTTGTAATTCTATTATGCCAATAAAATAAAGATTAATAAAGCTGAAAATTCAAGAATTTTTAAAAGTCATGAAAAACATTGTCAAAATAACCTTTTTTCAACAAAAAAAGTGCGGGATACGCACCCCGCACACTTTTGTAAACGAATATTTTTTTGTGAGTATATTAGTTTTGTAAGGTTTTCTCCAGTTGTTTGAGCTTTTCCTCAATTTCCTGAATTTCCTTTTGTAAGTCCTGCTGATGAGGTTTGATTTCTTCGCGCCATTGCTGAATCGATGTTTGCAATTCAGACCCGACTTCTTTAATCACCTCTGCGCTTTCTTTTGCTGTTTCCACAATTTGCTCTTTTAAAGCTTGTCCATCTCTTTTTAATTTTGTCAGCGTATCTTCGAATTTGTCATAGCCGTCTTTCACTTTTCCGCGCACATCTCTGCCAGAAGAGGGAGTCGTCAGGAGCACTGCCGCACCTCCGAGGAGACCGCCTACAAATAATCCTGTTAATAAAGAACGTCCACTAGCCATTCAAATCACCTCTAGTCAAATTTTACACATTCGCATGTTCTCTCTGAGCTGACGATCAGCTTCATTGAACTTCCATACATAGCTTGCTTTATTTTAGCATACTTTTGAAGAAAAGGGAGGGGAGAAGGTTGTCTGTCTTTCTGTTCGTTTTTATGTGTATCGTCATCGTTTTTACAGGTGGTTCTATTCATTATGCAAGACAGCTTGGGTATGCAGGGTCTTATCCGCCAAAACATGTTTTAAAGCAAAAAGCACTTGTGTGTGCGGCTGGTGCAGGAATTTCGCTCCTCATTTTGCTGCTGACCCTTTTTCTTTTATAAAAGCATGAAAAAAACCTCTTCATCTATCATGAAGAGGTTCCAGCGTGTAGACAAACCCTCGCATTCTTTGTCAGTCCTGCGTGCTGGTGCTCACGAATATCAAATTCGCTCCGCGCCAGTACTCGTCCTTCCTAGACTTCAAAGGTTTTCTATCACGCTGAAAAGAAGACAAAGGGCTAAAATCAAGATCATTTTAGCCCTTTGTCAACAATCTGAAACCTCTTCATCTATCATGAAGAGGTTCGGTTATTCGTTAAGCAACTTCTATCATTCTTGCACGTCTCAGAATGGACTGAGCAATTGGGAAGACAAATACCATAGCGATGGTATTAATCACGGCTGCTGGCAGGACAACACCCACAAGAAGTGCCGGTAATGCAGCTGGCAGTCCAGTGATCAGTAAAGCGGCAGATAAGAAAATCACGCCGGATACGATGGTTCCAATCGCAGTTAATACAGCGGTCAGCACGACTTTGTTCTTTATCTTCAAGCAAGATAAGAAAAGGGCTAAGAAGATAAAGGCTGTCACTGGCTTATCAATCATATTCGGAATTTGTCCGCCTGGGAATCCCGTTGTTAATGCAGAAATGACACCAGTCACTAGCGCAATCACGACAACATGCTGTACCTTTGGGAAAAGGATGATGCTTAAAAACATCATGACAAGCATCATATCAGGTTTCATTCCGAAAAAGATGGGTGGGAAAATCGTATGCAAGACAGCTCCCATTGCTGCAAGCAATGACATAATCACTAATTCTTTTGTTTTCATTTCTATGCTCTCCTCTGCTAAGCTCTTATAGGACTCTCCAATAATATGGCTCATCATTTATTGCAAGAGTCATGACTTTATATTTCTCGTTATTATAACAAATTTATTTCTCTATAGAAAAGCCTTTTTACTCATTTTCTTGCTGGAACTTTTTCATAAAGTCCGCAAGCTTTTGGCAGTCTTCAATTGAGACCGCATTGTAAATAGATGCTCTGCATCCACCGACAGAACGGTGGCCGGCAAGTCCAACCATTTGCTCTTGCTTTGCTTTTTCCACAAAGGAAGAAGTAAGTGCATCATCGCGAAGAGTAAAGGTGACATTCATATGTGAACGGCTGTCAGCGCGCGCATGCCCTTGATAAAAACCGCCGCTTTGATCAATGGTATCATAGAGAATGCCTGCTTTTTGTTCATTGCGTTTTTCCGCTGCTTCTACACCGCCAGCTTGTTTGACATGCTCAAGGACAAGTGACAGCATATAAATCGCAAAAGTCGGTGGTGTATGATAAAGAGAGTTAGCTTTTGCATGTGTTGAATATTTTAATATTTTCGGCGTGCTGCTTTTCTCTTTCTCTAATAAACGTTTGCGTGCAATCACAATCGTGATACCTGAAGGCCCTAGGTTTTTTTGTGCCCCAGCATAGATGAGATCAAATGAAGAAACGTCTATTTTTTTGCTGAGAATATCACTGGACATATCCGCAATGAGCGGGAGTGACGTGTTCGGGAACGTTTTCCACTGAGTGCCGAAGATCGTATTGTTCGATGTGATGTGCAAGTAAGCACCATCTGTTAAACCAGAAGTATCTACTTCTGGAATATACGAGTAGTTGTCATCTTCACTTGAAGCAAGCACAGATGTCTGACCAAACCCTTTTGCTTCTGACAATGCTTTTTCTGACCAAGCGCCTGTTTGAATGAAATGAGCTGTTTCGCCTTCATGTAAGAAGTTCATAGGAATCATCGCAAATTGAAGACTAGCTCCGCCTTGTAAAAAGAGGACTTCATAATCTTCTGGAATGTGCATCAGTTCCCCCAAAAGCGCTTTTGCTTTATTGTGGACTTCTTCATATTCACCGCTGCGATGAGAAAGCTCCATCACAGACATCCCAGTTTGTTTAAAATCAACAAGTTCTTCCTGTGCTTTTTGAAGAACTTCTAGCGGCAGTGCCGCCGGACCAGCATTAAAATTCGTCGTTCGCTTCATCACAATCTCTCCCTATTTCTCGCGTTAATGGATCAAAAGATAAAACCATCCTATCACAAATTTGAAGCATTTGGACAAAAAATTTGAATCGTTCAAAATATCTTACTATTAGGAGATGGAAGCGAGGAAAAGGGGCAAAAATAAGAAAAACCTCATCTGTTAAGATGAGGTAAGCCGCGTGTGGATGGCAGAAGAAATGTCTTTTAAATCCTCTGACGTGTATTGATCTTGGTGTGATTTCCATACGGCACCAAAGCCATCGCCTTTTCCGTAGCGCGGAATGATATGCATATGGTAATGGAACACCGATTGACCGGCTTTTTCACCGTTGTTGTTCAGGAGGTTTAACCCAATTGGTTCAAACTCCTGTTTGATCGCCCTTGCAATTTTCGGAATCGCTTGGAAGTAGTGGTTAGACACTTCTGGTGTCATCTCATAGATGTTTGCTTTATGTATTTTCGGGATTACAAGGGTATGTCCTTTTGTTACTTGGCTGATATCAAGAAAAGCCAATACATGCTCGTCTTCATATACTTTTGCACATGGAATGTCTCCATCAATGATCTTGCAAAAAATGCAGTCGCTCACGCCATGTCACTCCTCACTATTTTTCCTTTATCGTATCATAAAAAGAAGCAAAAAAGAAAACAGGACAAGCGAACTCCTTTGGTCGCTCATCCTGCTCCTGCAGAAGAAATGCTGATGCTTTCATTCGAATGCCTTTTGAATTCTCTATTTACTGAAATAAAGAATTCATGTGCCTGCTATTTCTGCCGTAAACACCTCATTTGACGTTTTGGTTTGTCGAATACATATTGTATAGGACACAAAAATCAAGAATCAGTGAAGCAAAACAGAAGCTAAGGTTTTTAGATGAAAAACCAACTTGTCATGCGGTTCTTTGCCTTTAACAAACACCTCATTTACTTATTGGTCATCAAGTTCATTTCTTCTACATACATTATGATGACCAAAGCGCCTATTTTTTATTCATGACTCGTCTATAGGTAAACATTTCAAATTATCATTCGTTTTTGTTACTATAAAGGAAAAAAGAAAGAAAGGAACGAATTCATGTCCCTTCTCACTGTAAAAGATGTAACGGGCGGATATACGAAGAATCCCGTTCTAAAAAATATTTCATTTGAATTAGAAAGAAATCAAATCGTCGGTCTCATTGGCTTAAACGGGGCGGGGAAAAGTACAACCATCCGCCATATTATCGGGCTCATGAAACCGCATAAAGGTGTCATTGAATTGAATGGACGAACTCTTCAAGACGACCAAGAGGCGTATCGTTCACAATTTACATTTATTCCTGAAACACCTGTTTTATATGAAGAATTAACGTTAAAAGAGCATTTAGAGCTGACAGCGATGGCTTACGGTCTATCAAAGGAACAATTAGACGAACGCCTGCCATCATTGCTGAAAGAATTTCGAATGGAGAAAAGGCTGAAATGGTTCCCTGCTCATTTTTCAAAAGGAATGAAGCAGAAGGTCATGATTATGTGTGCATTCCTTGTGGAACCAGAGCTGTATATCATCGATGAACCGTTTTTAGGGCTTGATCCTCTTGCAATCAATGCACTGCTTGAACGGATGAATGCAGCGAAGAAAAGCGGCGCTAGTGTCCTGATGTCAACGCATATTTTAGCGACAGCTGAGCGCTATTGTGATTCCTTCATTATTTTGCACGAAGGGGAAATCAGAGCGAAAGGAACACTGGCAGAGCTGAGAGAACAGTTCGATATGAGAGATGCGACACTCGATGATCTTTATTTGGAATTAACAAAGGAAGAAAGCTATGAGTAAAACAACGCTTACTATTTGGAAATCAAGATTAGAGGAACACATACAAGAAACAAGAAAATACTTAAAATACATGTTCAACGATCATCTTGTCATTGTGCTCATTTTTTTCCTTGCAGGCGGAGCAAGCTGGTACAGCAGCTGGCTCAAACATATTCCAGCTCACTTCCCATCCTACTGGGTGATGGCAGTTGTTTTCTCATTGGTACTTACAAGCTCATACGTACGTACGTTGATTAAAGAAGCCGATCTCGTGTTTTTGCTTCCTTTGGAAGGAAAGATGGAGCCTTACTTAAAACAAGCGTTTAACTTTAGCTTCATTTCTCAGCTGTTTCCTCTCATTGCTGTATCGATTGTCGCACTTCCGCTTTATTCGGCGGTGTCTTCAGGAGGCATCACGGAGTATGTGCTGATATTGGCGCAAATGATCTTAATAAAGGGTCTGAATACAGCCATTCAATGGAGAATGACTTATTTTCAAGGAAAACACGTGAGATGGCTCGATGCAGCCCTTCGTTTTCTATTAAATATGATGTTGATCTACACCATCTTACAGGCAGCCTATGCGATTGCAATCGTTTTTTATCTTATCTATGGTGTCTATCTTGTCTACTTAACAAATGCAGTGAAAAAACAGCCCTTTCAATGGGAAATGCATATTTCTGATGAATTAAAACGGAAGCAGCGCTTTTATCGTTTGGCAAACTTATTTACAGATGTGCCTCACTTAAAGAAACAGGTGAAAAGAAGAGCATACATGGACTGGATGTTGAAGTTTGTTCCTTACGATCAGCGTAAAACTTTTTCTTATATGTATGTGAGGGCGTTTGTACGCTCAAATGACTATTTTGGTCTGGTGTTTAGATTAACTGCCGTGTTTGTCCTGATTATTTTGTATACAGGTGCAGCAGGCTGGGTGGGTGCGTTACTAGTCTTGTTCACAGTATTTATCACAGGTGTACAGCTTGTGCCGTTAACGAAGCACTTTGCTCATCTTTCATTACAGGCACTTTATCCAGTTTCTCAAAAAGAAAAGGATCGAAGCTTTTTTGTTCTCGTCCGTAATGTGCTCATCATCCAATCGATATTGCTGAGCTGTGCGGTACTTCCAGCAGGAGGCTGGCAGGGAAGCGGACTTGCCTTTCTCATTTCTGTAGCGTTTGTGCTTGTCCTCTTTAAGCCTTACGTACAAAGCAGATTAAAAAAGATGAGATAAGTGGAATTACAGCGAGCGTATGATGACATCAAGGAGGGGACCGGATGAATGCAGCTGAACGGGAGTTGTATGAAGAAGCCATTCTTTTTCAAACACGTTTTTTAAGAAAACCTTCAAAGATCGAACGGTTTTCAAAAGGAGTTCAGCAGCAGGTGAACCGCCGAATTCCTGCCAGGTTTCATCAAGTCATCACAAGTGCAGTCAAAACAATGGTTGAATCAACCGTATCAGGATCACACTTTACTTCATTTTCAGTGATTGATGAACAATTATCTATTGTTGAACGAAATGAACTGGCAAAGGATAAAGTGAAGTATTACCAAAAGGCGGCTGCTATCGAAGGGGTTGGAACAGGTGCAGGCGGTTTATTCCTCGGAATGGCAGACTTTCCGCTGCTGCTGAGCATAAAGATGAAATGCCTTTATGAGCTGGCGTGTATTTATGGCTTTGATTTATCTCAAAAGGAGGAAAGACTCTTTTTGCTCTGTATATTTCAACTCGCCTTTTCCAGCAGTGCACATCGTCAAAAAATGATGAAGATCATAGATGATTGGGAAACGAGCTGCGAGGAAATGGATTGGTACAGCTTTCAGCAGGAGTATCGAGATTACATTGATCTTGTAAAGCTGTTTCAATTAATGCCGGTCGTCGGAGCCGCTGTTGGCGGGGTGGCAAATCATCAGCTGACAGGACAGCTCGGAGAGGTTGCACGCCATGTGTTCCACTTGCGAATATTGAAAGAAATGAAATAGAAAAACCGCTGATAACAGCGGCTTCAGATTGTTGACAAAGGGCTAAAATAATCTTTATTTTAGCCCTTTGTCTTCTTTTCAGCACAGCGTGATAGAAAACCTTTGCAGTCTAGGAAGGACGAGCAGCGGAGCGAATTTGACATTCGTGAGCACCGGAGCGCAGACCTGACACCGAATGCGAGGGTTTGTCTACACGCTGAAACCGCTGATGACAGCGGCTTTTTTTTTATTCATTGTAGGAAAGAACGGCGTTAGCGAGTACCTTTGCTGCGATAGGCATTGCTTTTTCGTTGATATCAAACTTTGGATGATGATGTGGATACACGTCTTGGCTGTTTTCGGGCATGGCGCCTGTGTAGAAGAAGGTACCAGGGACATGCTGAAGGTAGTAAGCAAAGTCTTCTCCGCCCATTTGGGTTTCCGCTTCTTTTACTTCTGTGACACCTTCTGTCTGGTTTGCGATGTCAGCAATATATTCAGTCGGCTTTGGATGGTTTTTGACAGCAGGGTATCCTCTGACGTATTCATATGTGTAGGCAGCATCATGCATCTGGCATACCCCTTTTACCACCTGTTCAATTTCTCGTTCGATGATATGCCGTGCATTTTCTTCAAAGGATCGTGCAGTACCAGTTAAAACAGCTGAGTCTGCAATAACGTTAAAGGCATTCTCCGCTACAAAACCTCCAACAGAAACAACAGCAGAATCAATTGGATTGACTTTACGTGCAACGACTTGCTGCAGGTTTGCGACGATTTGTGAACCGATGAGTACGGCATCTTTTGTTAAATGAGGCTGGGCGCCGTGTCCGCCTTTCCCTTGGACTTGAATGGAGAAACGATCCGCCGCTGCCATAAAGTTCCCGCTTTTATAAAGAATCGTGCCACAAGGCTCTGAAGACCAAAGGTGCGTACCGAATATCACATCGACACCGTCTAAACAGCCGTCTTCAATCATTGGTTTTGCACCGCCGGGAGCATATTCCTCGGCATGCTGATGAATGAGGACGATCTTCCCTTTTAATTGATCACGATGCGTATGCAAAATTTTAGCTAATACAAGAAGTGTCGCAGTATGCCCATCGTGACCGCACGCATGCATCACACCAGGCTTTGTTGATTTGTAAGGTACATCTTTTTCATCGTGGATGGGAAGTGCATCAAAATCAGCTCTGAGGGCAATGGTTGGTCCCGGAGAAGCTCCTTTAATAAAAGCGAGTACGCCATGACCGCCCACCTTGGTGCGCGTAGGTATTTGTAATGTATCATAGTAGCTGGCGATGAAAGCGGCTGTTTCTTCTTCCTGAAAAGAAAGTTCAGGATTCATATGGAGATGGCGTCTAATTTCAACCATTTCCTCATAATGTTCATCAAGACGTTCATTGATGCTTTTTTGTAAAGTGGATATTGTCATTGAATCGAAAACCTCCTTCATGCTCTTTTACTGATTGTATGGTAATTGTTAGAATCTTTCAACAGAAGAGGATTTCGTGGTCAGTATCAAAAGGTCATTTTACATAAAAGTCGAAGTGGATATGAAGCAAGGAAAGGGAGGAGTAGCGTTGGGAAGCTGTCCAAATTGTTCAAAAACATTTTCTTTCGTCGAAAAATTTCATTTATCACATACGAAAATGATGATGTGTCCAAGCTGCCGGCATCAAATCAAAGAAACATTTGTCTCAAAAATGAGTTTTTTCATGATCTGCTTGATTCCACTATTGGTGCTGCTGATTCAATTGAAAGGTGCTTCACCTATGTTGAAGTGGCCGATCTTATTAGGGTGGATATTGCTAAATTTCTATGTGCTTCAGCCGATCATTCATCGGTACGAGCTGAAATCAAGCTCATAAAATGAAGAGCCCAGCGACTGGGCTTTTTTTGATGAAAAAAAGAAGTGCTAGAGCAGCACTTCCTTAATTGTCTGTGACGGCATGGTAGGATGTGAGGTAAGCTGGACGAGAGAAAATGGAGCCTGTATCCTCGTGTGGCTGAAAGAATGCTTCTGATTCTTGAAAGTCTTGAAATAAGTCCTCTGATTCCCAAAGTGTCAAAATCAAATAAACTTCTTCATCTTTTTTAGGTCTTAACACGCGAATAGCCTGGAAGCCGCGCTGATGTTCTGAGATGTTCGTCTTTTTCTGAAAGGTGGATTCAAACAGTGCTCTGCTTTCAAGCTTAACAGGGATATGATTCAAGGTGACGAAACCAGATTGGACAAGCTCGCCTTTCGCATAAATCACATCATAGGCATGAGGGGCTTTAAATACAGTCTCACCCTCCGTTTCATGAAAAAGAGCTGCTTGTTCTTTTCCGACCATATAAAGCAGATTTTCCAGATGGTGTTTTTTTGCGATTTTATGCAAAAAATCTGCTGTTCCATATGTAATATAGAAATTCATCTAAACCGCCTCCTGCTTGATAGTATAACAAAAGAATGATATATAATTCTTTGGCAGTCAATCCATAAAACATATTATGAAGCAATACATCCCATACTATCCGTATAAAGGAATGAGGTGACCTAATTTGAAGAAAAAGAAGATAATCATTCCATTAGTCATTGCAGGAAGTACAATTGTACTCTCATTTATTGGCTATCTGACGATTTTATTTTTAGGACATTATGTCATAGATGAAAAGAAGCTTGTTTTTCATGCTTCCTCCAAAATCATTGATCAGAATGGAAAAGAACTCACAAGCATGTATTCAGAAAATCGGGACCCTGTGTCATTAAAAGAGGTGCCTGATAAAGTAGCAAAAGCTTTTGTGGCTGTCGAGGACAAGCGTTTTTATGAGCATCACGGAATTGATGCACAGTCTATTTCAAGGGCGGTTTATCGAGATATATTAGCAGGAGGGAAGGTAGAGGGCGGCAGTACAATTACCCAGCAGCTCGCAAAAAATATTTTTCTCACAAATGACAAAACCTTTCTTCGAAAAACGAAAGAAGTCATTATTGCCATTAATTTAGAGAGAGATTATTCAAAGGATAAGCTGCTAGAGATGTATTTGAATCAGCTTTACTTTGGCCATGGTGTTTATGGTATTCAGGCAGCAGCCAATTATTATTTTAGTAAGGATGTGAAAGATTTAACGGTCAGCGAAGGTGCCACACTCGCTGCGATGCCAAAGGCACCATCTTCTTACTCGCCTGTTTTACACCCTGATAAAAATAAACAGAGGCGGGACACCATCCTGAATTTAATGAACGAACAAGGATATTTGTCTTCAACAGAAACAGTAGAAGCAAAAGGGAGAACACTAGGCATTCATTTAAAAAAGAAATCAGAAACGCCTTGGGTGGACAGCTATGTTGATCTCATTATTAAAGAAGCAGAATCAGAGTATGCCATTTCGCATGAACAATTGCTTCAAGGCGGCTATACCATTACAGTTCCGATTGATATGAATCTGCAAAAAACCGCTTATGATGCGATGAAGAACAACCGTTATTTCCCGGGAAAAAGCGGTTCTCCGGAAGGCAGCGCCGTATTCATTGATAACGAGTCTGGTGGAGTGAAAGCAGCCATCGGTGGACGAGAATATCAGGCAAGAGGCTACAACAGGGTGACAGCTGTTAGGCAGCCGGGATCTGTTTTTAAGCCGATCGCAGTCTACGGTCCGGCAATGCAGGAGAAAAAATTCAGACCTTATTCACTGCTTGAAGACAAAGAAAAAAGCTATGACGGCTATTCACCTAAGAATTACGATGGGCAGTATGAAGGCAGGGTCACAATGGTGGAAGCCCTCATGAAAAGTAAAAATACCGCTGCTGTGTGGACATTAAGCCAGCTGGGCATTGATATGTCGAAATCATATCTCGAGAAAATGGGGATAGATATCTCGGATAAAGGCTTAGCTATTGCGCTTGGCGGTTTAGAGAAAGGAGTTTCTCCATTACAAATCGCTGGAGCCTTTCATACTTTTGCAAATGAAGGCGTATATAAAAAGCCTTTCTTTATTCAAAAAATCACCAATGATGAAGGAGAAACTGTAGAAAAGAATCGTAGTCAGCAAGAACGAGTATTTAGTGTGCAGAATGCTTGGAATATGACAAGAATGCTCCAGCAAGTCGTCAAGGGCGGGACAGCCCAGAGCGGTTCATACGCTGGAGATTTAGCAGGTAAAACAGGTACGACCACATATTCAGGTGTGAAAGGTGCAACAAAAGATGCTTGGTTTGCCGGCTATACGCCTAGTACAACGGGTGCAATTTGGATGGGGTATGACAAAACCGATAACAGCCACTATTTAACTGGGGGCAGTCAATACCCTGTACAGCTGTTTAAAGATATTTTAACAGCAGCTCAAATCACCAATGAAACGTTTGAAAAACCAGAGGGGATAAAAGAGCTCGAGTCGCCTATCCATTTAGAGGGACTTACAGGATTTGAAGCCCGCTATGCGTTTAAAATCAAAGGATTGTTTACATTAGAGCTGTATTGGGACAATCAAGAGGATAAACGCGTTGAATACCGTATCTATGAAAAGAGAAATGGAAGCGAGACGCTGATCGACACAGTGACAGGCGTGGGCAGCTATACAATGCCGTATGCCAATGTATTTTCAAATGCAGAGTATAAGGTTGTTCCATATAATACTCAAACGCAAGAAGAAGGCGAAGGCAGTCCATATGTCAAGCCAGAGGCTTTTGGACGTTAATATTCGGCGATTTTTTGAACATTGAGCCGCTTTAGTATACCGTGCCTTGAAAAAACGGTATAGTAAAAGCAGGTTTGAGCCTTGTACAAAAAGAGAGTATAAGGCGAAAGGTGGAATGAAAGGTAATGGGAAAAACGAAGGTTTTTAATGACACGTTCTTAAAGGCGTGTAAAGGGGAAAAAACAGACCATGTACCAGTTTGGTATATGAGACAGGCAGGACGCTCACAGCCTGAATATCGTGCCCTTAAAGAAAAATACGGGCTATTTGAAATTACGCATCAGCCAGAGCTATGTGCTTATGTAACGAGACTTCCTGTAGAACAATATGGTGTAGATGCCGCTATTTTATATAAAGATATTATGACCCCGCTTCCGGCTATTGGAGTGGACGTAGAAATTAAAAATGGAATTGGACCTGTGATTGATGCACCGATTCGATCTAAAGCAGATATCGAACGTCTTGGGGAACTTCATCCTGAAGAAGACCTGCCATATGTGCTTGATACCATTCAGCTTTTAACGAAGGAGCAGCTGAATGTTCCGCTTATCGGTTTTGCTGGCGCACCATTTACGATGGCAAGCTATATGATTGAAGGCGGCCCATCTAAAAATTATCATAAAACAAAGGCACTGATGTACAGTGATCCTGAGGCGTGGATGCTGCTTATGAACAAGTTAGCTGATATGACGATTACGTACATACGCGCGCAGGTAAAAGCCGGGGTCAGTGCATTTCAAATTTTCGACTCATGGGTTGGTGCTTTAAATGCAGCAGATTACCGGACATTCATTAAGCCTGTCATGCAGCGAATTTTCACAGAGCTGAAGTCTGAAAACGTCCCAATGATCATGTATGGAGTTGGAGCAAGCCATTTAGCGAAAGACTGGCATGACCTGCCGCTTGATGTGGTTGGACTGGATTGGCGTATGAGTGTAGACGAAGCAAGAAAAGAAGGGCTCACAAAAACGTTACAGGGGAACCTTGATCCAACCATTTTACTTGCTCCTTGGGAAGTCATTGAAGAGAGAGCAAAAGCTATTTTAGATCAAGGAATGAAATCAGATCACTTTATCTTTAACTTAGGTCATGGGGTATTTCCAGATGTTTCACCAGATACGTTAAAGAAGCTGACAGATTTTATTCACGATTATTCAGCGAAACATAAAAAATCATCCATCTAAACTATTTCAAATGATCTGAAGGAGTGTTGGTTGTGGAGAAAAAGAAAATGGGACTTCTTGTCATGGCATATGGCACCCCATATAAAGAAGAAGATATTGAGCGTTATTATACACATATCCGCAGAGGCAGAAAGCCGGAGCCAGAGATGCTGCAAGATTTGAAGGATCGCTACAAGGCAATCGGCGGTATTTCTCCTTTATCAAAAATTACCGAACAGCAGGCAAATGGTTTGTGTGATCATTTGAACGACATCCAAGACGACATTGAATTTCATGTCTACATTGGCTTAAAGCATATTGAGCCGTTCATTGAGGATGCAGTTGCAGAGATGCACAAGGACGGCATCACAGAAGCAGTGAGTATTGTTCTTGCGCCGCATTTTTCAACCTTTAGCGTGAAATCGTATAACAAGCGTGCACAAGATGAGGCAGACAAGCTTGGCAATCTGAAGATTACGTCTGTGGAAAGCTGGTACGATGAGCCGAAGTTTGTGGACTATTGGGTGAAACAAGTGAAGGATACGTATGCATCAATGAGTGAAGAGGAAAGAGAATCAGCCGTACTCATTGTGTCTGCACACAGCCTTCCTGAAAAGATTATTGCAGCAGGAGATCCATATCCTGATCAGCTCGCACAATCTGCCAAAATGATTGCAGAAGGTGCAGGAATTGAACATTATGAAATAGGCTGGCAAAGTGAAGGCAACACGCCTGATCCATGGCTTGGACCAGACGTTCAAGACTTAACACGTGACCTATTCGAACAAAAAGGCTATAAAACGTTCGTATATGTGCCTGTTGGATTTGTCGCTGACCATCTTGAAGTGTTATACGACAACGATTATGAATGTAAAGTCGTGACAGATGAAATCGGTGCAGCCTACTATCGTCCAGAAATGCCAAATGCGAAACCAGCATTTATTGATGCTCTCGCAACTGTCGTATTAAAGAAGCTTGACGAAAGCAAGTAATTATATAAAAGAAGGCGATCCTATGCATGACAATCAAAAACACCTTGTCATCATTGGCGGTGGCATCACTGGTTTAGCCGCCGCCTTCTATTTGGAAAAGGAAGTCGAAGAAAAAGGTCTTCCCATTCAAATATCTCTTATTGAAGCGAGCCCTAGGCTAGGTGGAAAAATACAAACATTATATAAAGACGGCTACATCATTGAACGTGGACCTGATTCATTTTTAGAAAGAAAGGTCAGTGGACCGCAGCTGGCGAAGGATGTGGGTCTCGCAGATCAGCTCGTCAATAATGAAACAGGGCAGGCATATGTACTAGTCAATGAAACTCTTCACCCGATGCCAAAAGGCGCTGTCATGGGTATTCCAACTCAAATCAGCCCATTCATCACAACCGGTCTTTTTTCAGTTGCAGGAAAAGCGAGAGCCGCAATGGATTTCGTCTTGCCAAAAAGCAAGCAAACAGAAGATCAGTCGCTCGGTGAATTTTTTAGAAGACGTGTCGGTGATGAAGTAGTTGAGAATTTAATCGAACCTCTTCTATCAGGCATTTATGCAGGTGACATTGACCGTCTCAGCTTAATGTCTACCTTCCCGCAGTTTTATCAAACAGAACAAAAGCATCGCAGTTTGATTCTTGGGATGAAAAAATCACAGCAGCATGCGAAAGCGCAGCAAGTGACAGCGAAAAGACAAGGGCAGTTCCAAACGATCAATCAAGGACTGCAAGCGCTTGTTGAAGCAGTAGAAAGCAAGCTCAAGCTGACAACGATTTATAAAGGGACAAAAGTGCAGCAGATTGAAAAAACAGATGGGGGCTACGGTGTGCAGTTAGACAGCGGTCAAACGCTTTTTGCTGATTCAGCCATTGTGACAACTCCGCATCAATCGATCTATTCCATGTTTCCAAAAGAAGCAGGGCTTGAGTACTTGCATGATATGACATCAACTTCTGTTGCAACGGTGGCACTCGGTTTTAAAGAAGAGGATGTTCATAATGAATATGACGGTACTGGTTTTGTCATCTCAAGAAACAGTGATTTCTCTATTACAGCCTGTACGTGGACGAACAAAAAATGGCCGCATACAGCTCCTAAAGGAAAAACGCTATTGCGTGCCTATGTAGGGAAAGCTGGCGACGAATCAATTGTCGAGCAGTCAGACCATCAAATCGTCAGCATCGTGCTGGAGGATTTGAAAAAAATCATGGATATTAAAGCAGATCCAGAACTGACGACAGTGACTCGCTGGAAGACGAGCATGCCGCAATATCACGTCGGTCATCAAAAAGCTATTTCGAACATGCGAGAAACGTTTAAGCAATCATATCCTGGTGTTTATATCACAGGTGCTGCTTTTGAAGGTGTCGGAATCCCTGATTGTATTGATCAAGGAAAAGCTGCTATTTCAGAAGCTTTATCTTACCTATTTTCATAAAAAAACAACTCCCTTTTCTGTCATGGAAAGGGAGTTTTTCATGTTCGAATCAATCGAAAAGAGTTGGGAATCATAAATGTGAACAAAGTTGTTGCATCCGGGGAAAAGGGTGTGGTATATTACTTTCTGTACTTAATGACCAAAACGTTCAAATAGTCATTTTGGGAGTGAGATCATGAGTGTTGATAGGAGACAAATGATTTTAGACGGGGCTACGAAGGCATTTACTCAATTCGGGTATAAAGCCACCACAATGGACCTCGTGGCGAAGCTTGCCAACGTCGGAAAAGGAACCATTTATACCTTTTTCAAAAACAAAGAAGAGCTGTTCGATGAAATTTTCACATCCCTTTTAATGGAGATGAGGAAAATTGCGGATGAAGCAATGGATGAGGAAAAAAGTTTCTCTGAAAACCTTCACTTAGCACTCTTTGCAATATTGGAATTTCGAAAAAACCACCAGCTCACAATCAAAATCTTTCAGGAAAGTGCGGAGCTTGGCACGTCAGCGGTCAAGGAAATGATTGAGAAGATGGAGCAAATGATCATTCGCTATATCAAAACGAAAGTAAAAGAAGCGATTGATAAAGGCGACATTAAGCCATGTGATCCTGAATTGACTGCATTTGTGATGGTGAAACTATATATTGCACTTATTTTTGATTGGGAAAAGCGATACGAGCCTTTAACAAAAGAAGAGGTGGCCGAGTCGCTGGAACTTTATGTTCTCAAAGGACTTTTAGTAGCACCATAATTTTTTTTAAGTTCAAATGACCAAATTCTAAATTTAGTCATTCATCTATGGGAGGAAAACAGCAATGAATTTAATTCGGAATCAATGGAAAGACATTGTGACGAGCAAAAAACTACTGATCCCGATTTTAGCTGTCTTATTTATTCCGCTGATTTACAGCGGTGTATTTTTAAAAGCGTACTGGGATCCATATGGTACAGTCGATCAGTTGCCTGTAGCGGTTGTCAACTTGGATGAAGGCAGTCATTATGACGGGAAGACACTGCATGTCGGCGATGATTTAGTGAAGGAATTAAAGAAAAACGATAATTTCAAATGGAACTTTGTCGATAGTGAAGAAAAGGCAGTGAAGGGATTAAATAATGAGGATTATTATCTCGTCGTGGAAATACCAAAGGATTTCTCGAAAAATGCAAGTACAGTCCTTGATAAACATCCAAAAAAATCGAATCTGAAATATTATACGAATCCAGGCGCCAACTATGCGGCGTCACAAATTGCGAATAATGCCATTATCAAATTAAAAGATTCGGTTTCAAAGGAAGTCACAAAAAATTACGCAGAGGTCATTTTTGATAACTTCAAAACGATTGCAAAAGGTTTAGATCAAGCAAGCGATGGTGCGAAGAAAATTGATGACGGAACAAAAAGTGCAAAAGATGGCAGTAACAAGTTAAAGGACAATTTAGCAAAATTGGCTGAAGGAACATTAACCTATAGCGAAGGTGTTCATCAGTTTGCTGGTAAAATGGGTGAACTGAACACAGGGATACAATCTCTTGACAGCGGACTTGGCCAGCTCTTAACAGGCTATCAAACCATCGATCAGAAATTTGGAGAGCTTGGCACAGGAATTGATACATTGACTGAAGGGTTAAACACAAGCCGTGAAGGTCATCAGCAGCTCGCTTCTAAAATGCCGCAATTCACAGCGGGTATTGAGCAGCTAAACAACAAAGCACAATCTTTTTCAGAAAAAATTGAAGCAGTAGAAAAAGTCTTGTCGTCACCAGAATTAGCGAATCTTGAAAAGATGGCGCCTAAACTCGATCAGGTGAAAAAAGACGCAAAAACGTTTAGTACAAAACTTGCTTCATTAAAAGAAGCGCTATCGAATCGAGATGCTAAAGTAAAAAGCATCATCCAAAACAGCTCAATGACAGATGAAGAGAAAAAGGCGGCAATGGATCAGCTTGACAGTCTGCCTAAAAACGAACTGCCAGATCTGTCTGGACTTGAACAAAGCTTAGCGGCCTTGCAGGAACTGCCTGATGCAAGTGAGGTTCAATCTGCGGTTGCTTCTGCAAAAGCTCAGCTGCAGCAAGTCAAACAGCTGCCAAAGAAAACGGAACAGCTGTACACATCTACAGTCGCGATACAAAATGCGATTGATCAAATGACATCTGGAACGAATAAATTGTATCAAGGTGCACTTAAGCTTCAAACAGGTCAAGGCCAATTACAAGATGGTCTGCAAACAGCAAATGGAAAGCTGAATACAGCGAAAAGCGGTGCAGATAAGCTTGCGAATGGTTCAAGCCAGCTGAGTGCAGCGTTAAATAAGCTGGAAAGTGGTTCAACGAATATCCAAAGCAACACATCTAAGCTTGCTGAAGGCTCAAAATCACTCGATAAAGGATTGGGAGATTTAAAGAGCGGTACAGGTAAGCTGTCCGATAAATTAAAAAGTGCCGCTGATGAAACAGGAGAAATTGATGCGGGTCAAGACAATTACAATATGATTGCGAGTCCCGTGAAAACAGAAAATGATACAGCGAAAAAGATCGATAATTATGGTACAGGGCTCACACCTTATATTTTATCGATGGGACTCTTTGTAGGGGCTCTCATGCTCACCGTTGTATTCCCAATGAAAGACCCTGCTGGACGCCCTAGAAACGCGTTTGAATGGTTTTTCAGTAAATATAGTGTGCTTCTCTTTGTCGGTATCCTGCAAGCAGTTATTGCAAGCTCCATGCTCATCTTTGGGCTTGGTCTTGAGGTGGAAAGCCTCTGGCGCTTCTATCTCTTTGCGATTATCGTCAGTCTGACATTCTTAGCGATCATTCAGCTGCTGGCGACGACTATGGGGAATCCAGGACGCTTCATTGCCGTTATTATCTTGGTTCTTCAGCTCGCAGCAAGTGCTGGTACATTCCCGCTTGAGCTTGTGCCGAAATTCTTCCAAGTCATTCATAGTCTGCTTCCAATGACGTATACCATCAACGGATTTAGAACGATTATTGCAAGCGGTGATGACAGCTATTTATGGCACCAAGCAGCGATCCTTGGAACAGTTGCGATCATCATGATGGCAGCAACAACAGCATACTTTGCTTGGAACGTAAGAAAAATGAAACAGGACGAAGCTTAATCTATGAATCCTTTCTCTTTATAGAGGAAGGATTTTTCATTTGAAATTAGACATCTCGAACCTGAAGCGATATATTTTAAGAAGAGATGCTGAAAAAGGCATACATGGAAGGAATTGCTTTTCAGACAAAGGAGGAAATGCCGAATGACAACTGAAGTAAACGAAACCGTTCAGCTGATTCAAAAGCTCGTATCAATTCCAAGTCCATCAGGAAATACAGAAAAAGTGATCGGCTTTGTTGAACGTTTTTTACAAGATTTGAATATTGAGACAAAACGAAATCGAAAAGGCGGATTAATTGCCACCATCAAAGGCACAGATGACAAAGAACACCGCATGCTGACAGCGCATGTTGATACGCTCGGTGCGATGGTTAAGGAAATTAAATCAAATGGACGGCTTCGTCTTGCACTCATTGGAGGCTTTCAATATAACTCAATTGAAGGCGAATATTGTGAAATTGAAACAGCATCAGGCCATACATACACAGGGACCATTCTTATGCATCAAACATCCGTACACGTCTATGCGGATGCTGGAAAAGCGAAACGAAATCAAGAAAATATGGAGATTCGTCTCGATGAAAAGGTGAAAAATGCAGACGATATCAAAGCACTTGGCATTCAAGTAGGGGACTTTATTTCATTTGATCCGAGAGTGGAAGTGACGTCTTCAGGGTTTATTAAATCAAGACATCTTGATGATAAGGCAAGTGTTGCGCTGCTTTTGCGTCTCATCCACCGGATTCAAAAGGAAAAGATCACATTGCCGCATACGACGCATTTCTTAATTTCCAATAATGAAGAGATTGGCTACGGCGGCAACTCGAATATTCCAGAAGAAACAGTGGAATATCTAGCTGTAGATATGGGTGCGATCGGTGACGGTCAATCAACAGATGAATATAGTGTATCGATTTGTGTAAAGGATTCGAGTGGCCCTTATCACTATGGATTACGCAAGCATTTAGCTGCATTAGCAGAAGAGAACAACATTGATTACCGCCTTGATATTTACCCTTATTATGGCTCTGATGCATCAGCAGCCATTAGAGCAGGGCATGATATCATTCATGGACTGATTGGTCCTGGTATAGACTCCTCGCATGCTTTTGAAAGAACACATGAAGATTCACTTATCCATACAGCGGATCTCCTTTACTACTATGTTCAATCACCATTAATCACAGCATAAAAAAAGAACCCCTGATAGATGGGGTTCTTTTTGATTAGCTTGAAAGCTGTGTTGGCTCAGGTGCCTCTTGTCCAGTCATCACACGATGTCCTTTTTCAGGGTCATACTGCCCTTCCCATTTAGACATGACAACAGCTGCAAGTGCATTTCCTGTTAAGTTTACAACTGTCCGCGCCATATCCATGATACGGTCCACACCTGCAATAAATGCAAGACCTTCAGCAGGTACACCGATCGTTCCTAATGTCGCGAGTAATACAACAAATGAAGTACCAGGAACGGCAGCCATTCCTTTAGATGTAACCATCAGCACAAGAACTAGTGTAAGCTGCTGGACGATCGTAAGGTCAATGCCATATACCTGTGCAAGGAAAAGCGCAGCAATGGCTTGATACAAGACGGAACCGTCCAGATTAAATGTATAACCGATTGGGATAACGAACGAAACAATGCCTTTTGGACATCCGATGCGCTCCATTTTATCCATGACTCTTGGTAAAACTGTTTCAGAGCTGGATGTACTAAAGGCAAGAAGCATTTCGTCTTTCATGTAAGCAAGAAATCTGAAAATATTGACGCCAATCATCTTTCCGATAATTCCGAATACAACGATAAGGAAGAGAGCGAGCGCAAAATAAACAAGACCTACAAGCTTACCTAATGAAATAAGAGATTCAAGACCAAATTTTGATACGGTCACACCAATGAGTGCAAATACACCAAATGGTGCAGCTTTCATCACAACATTGACGACATGGAACATGGCATGTGATACACCCTCGAAGAAGGCGAGCACTGGTTTACCGCGTTCCCCAATCGCTGAAACGCCAAGTGCAAATAGCACAGTGAAGAAAATAATCGCAAGCAAATCACCTTCCGCCAATGATTGGAAGAAGTTCGTTGGAACGATATGAAGGAACGTATCAGCAACTGATTTGCTGCTTTGCTCTTTTTCCGTTTCAACATACTGGCTAATATCTTGTTTTTCTGCATGTCCAAAGTCAACGCCTGCACCAGGTTGTACAAAGTTTGCAAGGACAAGACCAAGGACAATCGCAAATGTTGTGATAATTTCAAAATAAAGAATGGTTCTAAAACCTAGTTTCCCTACTTTTTTACCATCACCCGCACCTGCAACACCTAAAATTAAGCTGGATACGACAATTGGTATGACAATCATCTTGATGAGTCTTAAGAAGAAGTCTCCAATTGGTTTTAAGTATGTCTCGACACCTGGGTTACCGAAAAAGATTGCCCCAACAACGACACCGAGAATAAGACCGATTAGGATTTGAGTAGCCAATCCAAATTTTAATTTTTTCATAGATTTCCTCCCTAACATATTCATTAAAGGAATATTCCCATCATATTAAGTTTTAATATATGAATTAAAGTATAACTAAAATTAAAGAGGTTCGTCCACGATAAAATTATATTAAGAAAATACAAAATTGTTAGAAAAAATAGACATTTAGAACCCCCTTCATTGCTTCTAGTCAATAAAAAGTGTCTTCAGAACTAAAACTCATCATATGAAAATACTAAAAAACCCTTTTGTGACAGGGGTTTTACCTTTTTACCTATTTTTCAGAAAAAATAAAAAGCACTTTTGACTCCAACTGACGAAGGAGGAAAAAAGTGCTTTTTTATTCAATTTATTTCCTTATTTAAGATAACTTACTTGTGAGCATTCCTCACATTCATTACCATAACACTCGTGCTGTTCCA
Source organism: Bacillus sp. FSL M7-0003 (assembly GCF_038628485.1). Taxonomy (NCBI): domain Bacteria; kingdom Bacillati; phylum Bacillota; class Bacilli; order Caryophanales; family Bacillaceae; genus Bacillus; species Bacillus sp. FSL M7-0003. The sequence continues at coordinate 1,023,418 of NZ_CP152024.1, forward strand.
TTAAATCATTTCCACATTTTGTGCATTTTTTTGAGGGCAAATTTCTAAAAAACTCTGTGATTTTTCCTAGCATTTGTCATCCTCCTATACGTTTTGTTGCTATTATTGTATTATAACAGATTGATAATTGTCAATCTGTTTTGTAACAATAGGCAGGAAGAATGCTTTTTTCATGAAAAATGGGTATATTGTAAGAAGGGGATTTTTAGAAAAGGAGGGAAAAATGACGATGAAATTAACCATAATTGGATGCTATGGAGGGTTTCCGGCAGCTGGTGAAGCGACATCAGGCTACCTTTTTGAATCAAATGGCTTTCGTCTTCTTGTAGACTGCGGAAGCGGTGTTCTTTCAAAGCTTCAGCAATACATTGATATAGAAGAACTAGATGCTGTTCTCCTTTCTCATTATCACCACGATCATATTGCAGATATCGGACCACTCCAATATGCGAAGCTAGTGGGATATCATTTAGGAAAAAGCAGCGGCCCGCTTCCGATCTATGGACATACTGGTGATCAAGAAGCATTTGGACGGCTTTCTGATGATGTACATACAAAGGCAAAGCCTTATCAGCCGGAAGAAGGGATTCAACTCGGACCCTTTCAAATTGATTTTTTGAAAACGGTTCATCCAGCAGAATGCTATGCGATGAGAATTCAGGCAGAAGATGCTGTGGTCGTGTATACAGCAGACTCAAGCTATCAGGAGGCATTTATTCCATTTAGCAAGGGGGCAGATCTGCTCATTGCCGAAAGCAATTTTTACGCTGGACAAGATGGATCAGGTGCTGGACATATGAACAGTACGGAAGTAGGAAAGATTGCAAAGGAAGCAAATGTTGGGGAACTCATCATCACCCATCTGCCCCATTTTGGTCGTCATAAAGACCTAGTCAATGAAGCACAGGCGTTATATACTGGCAGTATACAGCTTGCCCATTCAGGGCTTAGATGGAACAAGGAAGGAAGATAGAGATGCTGTTTATCGATAACGAACAACATTATGATCCAATGATTAATTTGGCAATTGAAGAATATTGCTTAAAATATTTAGATCCAGAAGAAACGTATTTGCTGTTTTACATTAATCAGCCGTCGATCATTATCGGAAAGAACCAAAATACAATAGAAGAAATCAACACAAAGTATGTGGAAGACAACGGAATCAAAGTCGTGCGCCGCTTATCCGGCGGTGGTGCAGTTTACCATGACAAAGGGAACTTAAACTTCAGCTTTATCACAAAAGATGATGGAGACAGCTTCCATAACTTTAAAAAGTTCACAGAGCCAGTCATCAAAGCGCTTGAAAAGCTGGGCGTTAAAGCTGAATTGAGCGGCAGAAATGACATCATGGCAGATGGACGTAAAATTTCTGGAAATGCCCAGTTCGCAACAAGAGGACGTATTTTCAGCCATGGCACACTTCTATTTGATTCAGAAATTGAACATGTCGTTTCGGCTTTAAATGTGAAAAAAGAAAAAATTGAATCAAAAGGCATCAAATCGATTAGAAGCAGGGTTGCCAATATTAGTGAACTGATGGATCAAAAAATGACAACAGAAGAATTTAGAAAAATTCTTTTAAGCTACATTTTTGATACAAATGGGGACGTGCCTCAATATCGCCTGACTGAAAAGGATTGGGAAAAGATTCACGAAATTTCTAGAGATCGCTATCAAAAATGGGAATGGAACTACGGCCGTTCACCGAAATTTAATTTGCAGCATTCTAAGAGATTCCCTGCAGGCTCCATTGATTTGCGATTAGAAGTGAAAAAAGGGATGATCCAGGATTGCAAAATCTTTGGTGATTTCTTTGGTGTAGGGGATATTGCCGATATTGAGAAGCGGCTCATCGGACAGCAATATGATCGTAAAACGATCAGTGATGTCTTAGAAGATATGGATATGCGCCACTATTTCGGCAACGTATCAAAAGAGGATTTTCTTGATTTGATTTATTAATTGCGGGAAAGCACGGCTAGAGATAGCAGTGCTTTTTTGATTGAAGGAAATGAAAGCGATTTACATTTGATCTTGTGGATTTTTTCGATTGTCTATTATAATAGAAAGGAGGAATGTTCGGCCATAAAATGAATGGTCATTCATTCATTGATGACATGTAAGGGGTGGGAGAATGGATTTGATCAAAAATCTTCAGCAGACGGCGATGACGAAGGGAGAAAATATCGCACTGATCTTTGAAGGAAAGAAGTGGACCTATCGAGAGCTGATGACAAGTATCGAGCGTTTTGCAGATGGATTAGTCAACGAAGGGTTTCAAGCTGGGGATCATATCGCGCTTATTTTAGGAAATTCACCGCATTTTGTCATTTCTTTTTTTGGCGCATTAAAGGCAGGGCTTGTCGTTGTACCTATTAACCCAACGTATACACCTAGTGAAATTGGATATATGCTCATCACAGGCGATGTGAAAGGTATTGTGGCGCCTGAACAGCTTCTGCCAGTTTACGAGCAGGTGTATGAGCAGCTTCCGTCGATTGAAAGAGTCATTATTTGTGCAGAAAATGAATCGGCGTGCAGATCAAGCTTCAAGGAAGTATCTGATCGACTTGTTTTCTTTGGAAAGCTTGTGTCAGGTGCTGCGAATGAAAACGTACATCCTTCCATTCAGCCAGATGATACTGCTGTTATTTTATTTACATCTGGCACGACTGGAAAACCAAAAGGTGCCATGCTGACTCATTTCAACCTTTATTCAAATGCCAGAGATGTCGCTGAGTATTTATCGATTGATAAAAAGGACAAGGTTATTGCCGCTTTGCCAATGTTCCATGTATTTTGTTTAACAGTCTGTATGAATGCACCGTTGATTCATGGTGCGACGATTTATGTCTTGCCGCATTTCAGCCCGTCAGAGCTTTTGCGCATGATGGAAAAAGAGAAGCCAACGTTATTTGTTGGAGTGCCCACCATGTATAACTATTTGTACCGCCAGGAGGGGCATGAGGAAGCGATGTCATCCGTGAGGATCTGTATATCAGGTGGTGCCTCAATGCCTGTTGCCTTACTCCATGGCTTTGAGAAAAAATTCGGTGTTACGGTCCTTGAGGGCTATGGGCTATCAGAGGCATCTCCAGTGACTGCATTCAATCCTCTTGACGGAAAAAGAAAACCAGGTTCTGTCGGGACTGACATTATGAATGTGAAGAATAAAATTGTGAATGAACTAGGAGAAGAAGTCGGTCCAAATGAAGTCGGAGAGCTGATAGCAAAAGGGCCAAACATCATGAAAGGCTATTATCAAATGCCAGAAGATACAGAAGCTGCACTAAGAGACGGCTGGCTGTATACTGGCGATTTGGCGAGAAGAGATGAAGAAGGATATATTTATATTGTCGATCGGAAAAAGGATATGATTCTTGTTGGCGGTTATAATGTTTATCCAAGAGAAGTAGAAGAAGTACTCTATCAACATGAAGCTGTAGCAGAAGCCGTTGTCATCGGTGTGCCAGATCCGAACACGGGAGAGGCAGTCGTCTGTTACATTTCCCCTAAGAAACATGCTCACATCAATCAAGAAGACATCATCACACATTGTTCACGCTATTTAGCAAAATATAAGCAGCCCCAAACGATCCATTTCATAGATGATATTCCTAAAAACACAACAGGTAAAATTTTAAGAAGAGCGCTAAGAGAAAAGTATCAAGCAGAAGAAAGTAAATAAAAAAAGGGGGTCTCTGATGAAGAGACTCCCTTCGCATGTAGACAAATCCTCGCAATTCAAAGTTTTCTCTCAAAGATCATTTTAGCTCTTTTGAATGGCTTCTTTTAACTGTCTCTGAAAAGAATTCGACTGTTTTTGATTCAGTTCATAAAACGTTCCATCAACTAAAAAAACGACCTGTGATCGGTTGGTCCAAAGCTGGAAGGTGGTGCCGTTTGTTCGTCCGAACATCACCTTGGCAATATAATCGGGCTTTTTTAAATTTTTCTTCAGATGATTGCTTGTTTGTTTGCCTTTATTTAATTCTTCAATTAAATCTTCTACTGTGTCCTTATCATCTATTTCATAAGAGATGGATTCATTCGCAGGTGAGAGCAGCAATTTTTCAGCTCGATTCTCATCAAAGATTTCGCTCGTCCGGCTGAACACATAAAAGAAGGTGATTAATAAAAGTCCAAAAATCACAACTCCTGCAAGGATTTTCTTCATTTTGATCCTCCAACTTACTGTTTTACATGTAGCTTCTCCGATTTTTGAGTCGCATAATCATTTTTTTCGCGAAAGCTTTTTCTGATGGGGCATGCTATGATGGAGCCACATGAGACAGGTTCTAAACGAAAAAATGCATGACTAGAATAGAGAGAGGGATGGAAAGGAGGCTGACCTGTGCGAGTACGTAAATGGATGGCTCTTGCAACGGTAGCATACATATTGTACGGTCTTTTTATTTATTCGTATCTGTTTCTAATGGGGGATTCATCGGTACCTGAAAGTGTAAAAGGGACAAGTGCAGATCCGCATACCTTTATGACAAGTCATGAGCTTGTGATCAGCGAGAATTTCTCGAACATACGGAATCTGCTGTATTTCATAACCATCCCATTAGATTGGTATGTCTTTTTCCTTTTGCTCATTTCAGGGTTTTCACGGAAAATAGCAGATTGGAGCCTGGCAGCAGCTCGTTTCAAGTTTTTAAGCAAACTTGTGTATGTGTTTGTGCTGTCACTTCTAACAATGATCATTTCATTGCCAATTAAGTGGATTGGCTATCAGCTGTCTTTGCACTACGGAGTATCTGCTCAAAGTACGGCAAGCTGGTTGAAAGATCAAACACTGGATTTTTGGATTCAATTTCCGCTCCTTGCCCTTTGTGCTATTGTGTTCTTTTGGCTGATTCAAAAGAGAAGAAAACACTGGTGGCTGTATGCGTGGTGTTTAACAGTCCCAGTTACGCTGTTTCTCTTCTTTATACAGCCGGTCGTCATTGATCCGTTATATAACAATTTTTATCCACTAAAGGATCAAGCTCTAGAGAAGAAAATATTAACGCTGGCAGACAAAGCGCATATTCCGGCAGATCATGTATATGAGGTCAATATGTCTGAGAAAACGAATACGATGAACGCTTATGTCACAGGAATTGGTGAAAATAAGCGTATTGTCTTATGGGATACAACACTGCAAAAGCTGAAAGACCAAGAAATTTTATTTATCATGGCGCATGAAATGGGACATTACGTTATGAAACATGTCTATATTGGATTAGCAGGATATTTAGTGCTGTCATTGGCCGGATTATTTGCGATCGATCGTCTTTATTTTTATCTTTATCAAAAAGGCGCAGCCACATTTCGTCTCAAGGTGTCACACGACATTGCTGCTCTTCCGATTCTTTTAATCATCGTATCGATGCTGTCATTTGCAGCTTCACCTTTTACAAATGCAGTGTCAAGGCATCAAGAACGGGCAGCCGACGAATATGCGGTGAACATGACAAAAGACGGGGAGGCAGGCGTAACGTCTTTTCAAAAGCTTGCAAAATCAGGGCTGTCCCAGGTAAATCCACCGTTTTTAGTGAAGATCTTCCGCTATGGACACCCAACCATGATGGAGAGAATCATGGATATGGAAAAAGCGGCGGAAAAAGAGAAAACGCCGAAAAAGCAGTAATAAATAAAATCCGGCAGGATCAGCCGGATTTAGATTGTTGACAAAGGGCTAAAATGATCTTGATTTTAGCTCTTTGTCTTCTTTTCAGCGTGATAGAAAACCTTTGAAGTCTAGGAAGGACGAGTACCGGAGCGGAGCGAATTGAGCATTCGTGAGCACCGGCTCGCAGGATTGACACCGAATGCGAGGTTTTGTTTACGCGCTGAATCCGGCTGGATCAGCCGGATTTTTTTATCACACTTGGTTAGTTAGAAGCAGCTTGAACGTTGATTAACCCTTTTCCATAATAGAATGAGTCACCAAGCGGTGTCGCTGTATTTTCTAAGCGCTGGCGAACCTGTGAATTTGTTAGGTTCGGGTTTTTAGAAAGAATAAGCGCTGCTGCTCCTGCTACATGAGGAGACGCCATAGATGTTCCAGTATAAGAAGTGTATCCACTGCTTGGCACTGTACTTAAAATAGAAGTACCAGGTGCAGAAACATCTAATTCAGGACCTGCGCTAGAAGATGAGTTTCTGACATTGTTACTGTTTACATTGGCAACAGCAATTGTAGACTCGTATTTGGCTGGATAGCCAACTGTACTTCTAGAGCCACTAGAGCCTGAATTACCTGCGGCGGCAACAACAACGACTCCGCGGCTGTTTGCTGTATCAACGGCATTTTTAAGTGCTGTTGAACCGCTTGCTCCGCCTAAACTCATATTGATGACATCCATGTTATTGGCTACAGCCCATTCAATACCGCTAATAATCCAGCTGTATTGTCCGTCGCCATTGCGGTCTAATACTTTCACAGCATATAGGGAAGCGCTTGGAGCGACCCCAAGAACACCAATTGTGTTATCAAGGGCAGCAATGGTTCCAGCTACGTGAGTTCCATGTGATTGAAAGTCTTGGGTGGCATTTGGCTCTGAAGGGACGAAGCTCGCACCGCCTGCAACATTTAAGTCAGGGTGTGCAGCGTGGATTCCAGTATCAAGGACAGCTACTTTGACATTAGCACCTTTATAACCTTGAGCGTGTACAGCTGGAGCTTTGATTTGAGGGATTCCATAAGGGACGGTTTGTGCATATGCTTCTGCTTTATGGTCTTCTTCTACGTAAGCAATGCTAGGGTCATGTTCAAGTTTTTTGGCGGCTTGTTCGGACATTTTCACTTGTGCAGCATTAATGAGGAGGTATTGTTTTTCTAGTTTTCCACCATTTTGAATGACAGCTTGTTTCTTAGAGCTGTTTGTGGTGGCAGAGGCTTTAAAACCAACAATATAGCTTTTTTCACTATCTGTTTTGGAGACCGTCTCGGCATTTGCCATAGAGCCTCCAAACCCTGCTGAAAACAGAAGAGGGACAGCCAATAAAACACTTGTCATCACATTTTTCTTTTTCACGCACATTCCACATCCCTTTTTCTTATTTCAGAATAATCATCCGTAGTCTATAAGAATGATCCGTTTGATTATTCTGTATATTCAGTTTAAGGGAAGTAGGCAAATAAGAGTAGACCCGAATTTTTGTGAAAGTCCTAGCGAAAATTGGGGAATTAAGTCACTTGGAACTGGTGGTAAAATATGTTTATTCTATCATTTCAGCGATGATCTATTAAAAAGGGAGTGTGCTTTTTTTCTCATGATCCATTTCCGGTTAAATATTCGATACCCGAAAAGCCATAAAATAGGTAGAATCGTCTAGCATCTATTTCGAATTTCGATATAAAAAAATATTATTTTATCATTGTTTTTGCCATAAAAAAGAACCTGCTAAGATAACAGGCTCTTTAAGAAGGGGCGGATTGAGTTAAATGGCTGACCACGTTGTAATCACGGACCTTCCATTTACCATCTGACCATTCCACATAATTTAAGCAAGCATTAACAAGTCTCGTGTTCTGTAGACCCATATGTTCATCAGCCAAAGTGGTGAGTAAAGCATGGATAGCAGCGCCGTGAGCCACGATCAGGACATGTTGATCTGGATAGGCGGCTCTGACTTTCTCAATACCTTCCAGCATTCGGTTTTGAATCGTCTCAATTGGTTCCATATTTGGATATTGTTTATCTGGAAACAGCTTTTGACGCTCCTCAAACGACATGCCTTCAGCGTCACCATAATCTCGTTCTATAAAATCATCCATGATGACAAGTGGGGCATGGACATGATTTAAAATCAAGTGTGCCGTTTCTTTTGCCCTTGTTAGTGGACTGGAAATGACAACATCCCAATGGACATCCTTTAAGTAAAGTCCAGTTTGTTCAGCCTGCCATTTCCCTGTGTCGTTTAAAGGGATATCTGTTCGTCCTTGAATTCGTTTCGCTGCATTCCAATCTGTTTCCCCGTGTCTGACTAGGCAAATTGTTGTCAATCAAATCCCGCCTTTTCTATCTTTTCTTCTATTATACTAAAGCAGAAGAAAAAAGACTGTATTAGCGATTTGTCAGGCTTGTTAAGGATTCGACGGAGCTTGCGACTTGAGACACCGTTTGTTTAACTTCCTTCAATTCGTTAAGGAAGGTCTGAAGGTCAATTTCAATTTTTCCGTTTTGGTTTTTGCTTAAGTTCATGCTGCTGACGATATCATCAAAGAGTGAATTGATTTGTGTCATTTTTTCTTTACTGTCTGTCACAAGTAAATTCACGTCCGCAATGTGCTGAGAAACAATGGCGATTTGTGAATTAGTATTGTTGACAAGTTCAGATACAGTTGAAACCGTTTTCTTGGTGTCCTCTGATAATTTGCGTACCTCGTTTGCAACGACAGCAAAACCTTTTCCATGTTCACCTGCTCGTGCAGATTCGATTGAAGCATTTAAAGATAACAAGTTCGTCTGCTCTGCAATGCCTGTGACAATCCCAAAGATTTGTTCAATTTGTTTGGCGATTTCTTCAAGTCGTTTAATTTCTGTTTCAATTTTTGTCATGCTGCCATCAATTTGGTTCATTTGTGTTTGCTGAATTTCTAATTCTTTTTTACCGCCGATTGATTTTTCTTCGACCTGGGCTGAAATTTGTGTTCCAGCTTGTGACATGTCCGCCATCTCATCCGATTTTGAGACAAGCTTGTCGACTGCACTTGTTGTGTTTGAGAAGAGCGAAGCAAGCGAATTTGAAGTCTCTGTGATTTTTGTATGAAGCTCCTGCTGCTGCTCTTCTGCTTCATCACGAATTTTAGAATATTCATTTTGGAATGTATCTAGGACAAGCTGCTGCTCTAAATTTAAAATTTTCGTCGTCGCTTTGACCGCTGTCTGATATTCTTTGAAATCTTGGATATGGTTAGCGAATAAATCCATAATGGATAGCAGAAGGTCTTGGAATGCTGCCATGTACCATTTAGGCTGGAGCCCAATCCGTAAATGAACTTGCGCGATTTTAATGCGTTTTGCCACATAGGCTTCGTCAATCACACCTGCAAACATTTCGCTAATATGAATGCGGAGTGTTTTTTTCAAACGATCGACAGAACTATTGTCTTGAATGATGTGCATCAAGGAAGACTCGACTTCTAAATTTTTATAAAACTTATCAACAATATGTGCAATATCATCCTGAACAATTGGATTGAGCTGTTTTAATATCAATAGGTCATAGTGCGTCAGGTCAATCATTTTGATTTGTTTGGCGATGTCCGTATTGTTCGAGAAGTTGATTCGTTTTATCCCATCATCCTGCTGTGTGAAAAAAGCAGTGTTTTTTCTTTTCGGTTCTTTTTTAAATAACAATGTGTTTGTCCCCCTATAATCATCAAAAATATCAGACTTTATGTTTTTTATCGGATAATATTGGATTTTTTAAAGGGGGACGAGTGAAATTTCACTGTTCTTTATATGACCTTTTTAGTGGTTTTTTAGCAGGGCCTTCTACTACTTCTCCAGTAATGGAAAAACGTGAACCGTGACAAGGGCAATCCCAAGTGCGGTCACTATTATTCCAAGCCACTTCACAGCCTAGGTGAGTACACGTTGTATCGACTAGAAAAACATTCCCATCCTCTGATTTATAGGCGCCGCACTTTTTATGTTCATACGAGATAATGCCGCCCTCGCCTGGTTTTAAATCATCGATTGTTTGATCAGTTCGTTTGAATTTACCACTGATCAGCTTGGCAGCGACATTGGCATTTTCTTTAACGAAATCTTTGACGAAAGAGTCAGTAACAGGTCTTGATGGCGTAAAGATTGATTCATATGGATTCGATTTTCCTTCAATTAAATCACCGATAAGAGTGGCTGCGACGTGGCTTGTGGTCATGCCCCATTTTCTAAAGCCGGTTGCTACAAAGATATTCTGGTGGTTTTTGGTCAGGCGGCCAATGTAAGGGATTTGATCCATTGTGACCATATCGTGTGTCGACCAGCGATACAGCACTTCTTCTATTCCAAGGGTGGCATCTCCAAACGTTTCTAGTCCTTCATAGTGAGCGGATTCATCTCCGCCTTGTCCTGTTTTATGGCCTTCTCCTCCGATGAGGACTACTTCTTCACCGTGCCATTCTGCCGTTCTTAAAGAGTGAGCAGGCTGGTCAATTCCTAGGTACATTCCGTCTGGGAGTGGTTTGGTTGTTCTAGCTGCTACGACATAGGATTGCTCTGGATGAATTCGGGTGAAATAAAGTCCTTTTCCATCATAAAAAGGAAAGTGTGAGCATGAAATGACATAGCGCCCTGTCAGATGATGTCCGCTTTTTGTGACGACAGCAGGCCGGTTCCCTTCTTTTACATCAACAGCGGTTGTTTGTTCAAAGATACGTACACCTCGCTCTAGGAGCTTGTCGATTAGCGCATTGAGATAATGAAGGGGATGAAACTGTGCCTGATTGGTCATCGCAAGGGCTGCTTTAATGTCAGTGTCAAAAGGAAGCTTTGTTTTCCATTCCCGGTCAATACCAAGCTGTTTGTAGGCATCTAATTCCTTCTTTAACTTTTTTACACCGCTTTCTTCTTTTGTATAAAGGTAAGCATCTTTTATCTCTAGCTGACAATCAATGTCGTGCTCTTTGATACGAGCTTGAATGAGGTCTTTTGCTTTCTCATTTGCTTCTACATACAAACGTGCTTTTGGCATCCCAATTTGTTGAATCAGCTCATAATAGTACACATCATGCTGTGAGGTGATTTTAGCCGTTGTGTGTCCGGTCGTGCCTTGCAGCAATTGTTCGGCATCAATGATGATCACATCTAGTCCTCGCTCTGTCATTTCAAACGCCGCAGCGATACCGGTAATACCGCCGCCGACAATGATCACATCTGCTGTGAGATCTTCACTGACAGCAGGGAAAGAATATTTCTGACTGCCGGCCAGCCATAACGATTTTGCCTGTTCCATTCCTTTATGTTCTTGTTCCATGTTGTCGCCTCCACTTGACTTGTTGTGTATAATTTTTCCACAATGCTGAAAATCATACATCTGAAAGGAAACAAGGGCGCCATACATAAAAAAGCCGCCAGCACATAAAAATAAACAAGATAAAAGGAAGGAGTGGACTAACGTGTCAACAAAGCAGCCGAAGAAAACATTGCCGCCTCAGCACCAAAATGAACGTCCGGGTCTTGAATATAAAATGAATCCTAGACCTGTCTTTGATCGTGAGGTGCAGGATAAAAAGTTAGCAGGAAAAACAGCCATTGTGACAGGTGGAGACAGCGGGATTGGAAGAGCAGTTTCTGTTTTATTTGCGAAAGAAGGTGCCAATGTCGCCATTGTTTACTTAAGTGAACATCGTGACGCTGAGGAAACGAAGGACTATATTGAGAAAGCGGGAGGCCGTGTCATCTTAATTGCAGGTGATTTAGGGGATGAGGCTTTTTCAAATGAGGTCGTCAAAAAAACAAAAGATGCCTTCGGTTCCATTGATATTTTGGTGAATAACGCCGGGGAACAGCATCCGCAAAAAAGCATTGAGCAAATTACCTCGCATCAGCTTCTTCGGACGTTTCAAACGAATATTTTTGCCATGTTTTATTTAACAAAGGCTGTTCTTCCTCATTTAAAAAAAGGAAGCAGTATCATTAATACAGCTTCTGTCACCGCCTATAAAGGGCATGAAACATTGATCGATTATTCATCCACAAAAGGGGCGGTCGTAACCTTTACGAGATCATTATCCTTATCGCTCATTAAACAAGGGATTAGAGTGAATGGAGTAGCTCCCGGTCCTATTTGGACACCGCTGATTCCCTCAACCTTTACGGAAAAAGAAGTCTCTGAATTTGGCGGAGATGTCCCAATGGAACGTCCTGGTGAGCCAGTAGAGCTTGCGCCAAGTTATTTATTTTTAGCGAGCGAAGACTCATCTTATATGAATGGACAAATGCTGCATGTGAATGGCGGGACCATTTTAAATGGATAAACAAAAAACTTGCGGTAAAGAGACGAGTTGCTGTCTCTCTGCCGCAAGTAAAATCATCATGATTGATGTAAGCAGTGTTCTGCATATTGAGCTGACAGGTCATTGAATCGCTTTTCATCACGCTGATCCAGTGCCTTATCAATCTCTTCTCTTAGGAAGGTTAAGCGCTGTTTATAAAGCGCCTCATCTAAAACCATTTGAATATAGATGTCTAAAATGGTGACGCCGTTTTCTTCGGTTTTTTGGGTGTTGCGGGACTTCATGAGCTCAGCATACGTTTTTTTCTCTTTCATAAAGAATCCCCCCGATGCCTTTTTTATAGTATATGGATTGGCGGAGAAAAAATCAACAAGAATTTATAATTTTTAGACAATTTATTTTTGAGCAGAATCGACACCTCTTGTCCAATCGACAGGATGTGATATATCTTTAAAAATGGCTTTTCGATAGATCGAATGGACTAAAAAATATGATAAAAAGATGATTTTTAATAAATTTTGAAAAAATCCTGTCGTTTCTTATATGTTGGTGATAGATTAATAGTATCTTAAATAACCAAATATTAACACAGGAGGAAATGAAGTGTCAGGAATTAGTGAAACACCTTTAGATTCATACGTCATTAATCAAACAACAATGGCGGTCCTTCCAGTTGAAGAAGGAAAAAGAGTATATTCAAAAGTCATAGAAAGAGAGACAAGCTTTTACGTTGAATTAAAGCCCCTGCAAATTATTGAACGCAGCTGCAGATTCTTCGGCTCAAGCTATGCAGGCAGAAAGGCGGGAACATACGAAGTAACAGGAATTTCTCACAAACCCCCAATTGTGATTGACTCATCCAATCATCTGTATTTCTTCCCAACTTATTCATCCAACCGTCCTCAGTGCGGCTGGATCTCCCACAAATACATTCATACCTTCCAAGAATCATCCTTCGGAGACACGGTGGTCACCTTTACAAATGAGCAAACCGTCAAACTTGATGTCTCATATAAATCATTTGAGAGTCAGGTGCACCGGACAGCATATCTCCGAACGAAATTTCAAGATCGTCTTGATGGCGGTCTTCCGAAGAAACAAGAATTTATGCTGTATCCAAAGGAACAGCAGCTCAATCTCGTATACGATTTTATATTAAGGGAGCTTCGTAACAGATATTAGTCAAAAGCCAGCGGCAGAGCAGCCGCTGGACATCTTATCAAGCATGAATGCAATGTAAAAAGACGCCGCTGCATCATAAAGATGAATTCATTGAAACCAAATACGTATGTCTCGTCGTCTATTGGTTGTATTGGGAAATGACAGGGAAATGTGGATCCTTTGACGTATTTTCATCCATTTACTCATAAATCACAGAAGTGACACAAGCTTGTCTGTTACAATAAAAGAAATCTTATGTGGTAAAGGATGCTTATATTTGACCGATATGAACGAATGGGATGAAGAAATGGAGGCTCTGTATGAAAAAACAATCACATTTGGTGCTGCTATTTATCCTAACTTTGACATTACTAGCAGCCTGTCAGCAAGCAGGTCAGCCGCCTTCAAAGCAAGACACAAAAGAAGCTGCTTATGAACAATGGGTGCAGTCTTATATGGATGAGTTAAATAAAGCATATGAAAATATGACCGATCAGTTTATCTCAGATGGACATGGAAAGATTCAAACAAATAAAAAATTGACAGAAGCGACGAAAGCATTTGATCGTGTGATTCAAAAAGGGCTGGATCATCAAGAAGTTCCAGCCGCTTATCAAAAGGCCGATCAACAATTAAAGACAGGACTTGCTTCCTTTGAAAAAGGGATCGGTAAGGTGGAAAAGCTCTTGAAGCATCCCGATCAAGAGAAGCTGTTTATTTCCGCTACCCATCATTTTCAGGATGGCTTGCAGCAGACAGCCGCATTTATTGAAGAAGTAGGTCAGATTCAGCAATCATCCTAAAAAAGCTTGGAAGTAAACCTTCCAGGCTTTTTTAAATGTGAAGGATTTTCTTTAAACGGCGAACGCCCTCTTGAATCATGCTTTCGTCCGTACAGGCGAATCCTAGCAGTAATCCCTTCGATTGCTTTCAAGCCAACACCAGCTGCTTTTGCTGCCTGTCTCATTCTATTAATCTCAGGTGCCGGGCAGAAACAAAAGTAAGATGTCCAACTTTCTCTTTCTCCTCCAATTCGTTTAAAATATAGAGAGGAGAGGGGAAGATGAACATGAAAAAAGTGCAGCTTGACGGTGCAGCGTGCAGGTCGCAAGAAGAGCTTCATGACCAGCTAAAAACAGTTTTACACCTTCCTGACTATTACGGAAAAAATCTTGATGCCCTTTGGGACTGTTTGACAGGAGAGGTGGCTCTTCCAGTAGAATTGACATGGGTGAATTTTCAAACGAGCAAAGACGCTCTTGGTGATTATGCTGAGAACTTGCGTCAGTTATTTCAAGAAGCAGAAGAAGAACTGAATGGACAATTTCAATTTGATATTCAATCATGATGAAAAAAGCAGCCGCTGCCGCAGGCTGTTTTTTTTGAGTTTGCGTCTTTTTCATACCGCTATTGAATATTTCACTAGATGTGATAATATATGAACTGTCGCTTAATTGATAATGATAATCATTTGTGGCGGATAGAGCTTGATAGAAAGAGAGAAACCTGTATGAAATTGTATCAATTAAGTTTGTTTTTTGTATGTTTGGCATGTATATCTCTGTTTGTCGGTGTACAGGATCTGTCCATTTTACAGCTGTTTCATTTAACAGATGAACAAGTGCACACGTTAGTTTCAAGCCGTCTCCCGCGTCTCGTGAGTATTGTGCTTGCTGGTATGAGCCTTAGTTTATGCGGCTTTATTATGCAAAGCATGACGAGGAATAAATTTGTTTCACCAACCACTGCAGGAACGATGGATTGGGCGAAGCTTGGTATTTTAGTAGCAATGCTTGTTTTTACACAAGCGAATCCGCTTATGAAAATGGGGATTGCGTTTCTATTTACTTTAGCTGGGAATCTTCTTTTCTTAAAAATCCTGCGGCATATTAAGGTGAACGATACGATTTATGTACCATTAGTCGGCTTAATGTTTGGGGGGATTGTCAGTTCAATATCTACGTTTATAGCCTATAAATATGATTTGATCCAAAACGTATCCGCATGGCTTCAAGGAGATTTTTCTCTTATTGTCCAAGGGCGTTATGAACTGCTCTATGTGAGCGTTCCACTATTGATCATTGCGTATTTATATGCTGACCGCTTTACAGTGGCAGGCATGGGCGAGAGCTTTGCCGTTAACTTAGGTTTAACGTATAAACGTGTGATGGCGGTTGGGTTGGTGATCGTTTCAATGATTACGTCTGTCACCATTTTAACTGTCGGAATGCTGCCATTCCTTGGATTAATCATTCCGAATATTGTATCGATCTACCGCGGCGATCACTTGAAAAAAAGCCTCCCGCATACAGCTTTACTAGGAGCTATTTTTGTTCTGATTTGTGATGTGCTCGGAAGGGTGATCATTTATCCATATGAAATATCAGTTGGACTCATGGTAGGCATCATCGGAAGTGCGATCTTCCTGTACATGTTATTAAGGAGGAAACGCTATGCATAAGAAACGTATATTATGCCTGATTGCAGCCATTGCAGCCGTGTTGATCGTAATTTTTATTACCTTTCAAATGGGGTACTGGCCGTACACAGTCCCAAGTCGTTTAAAGAAAGTGCTTGCGATGACATTAACGGGAGGCGCGATTGCCTTTTCATCTGTTGTTTTCCAAACTTTGACCAACAATCGAATCTTAACGCCGAGCATATTGGGTTTAGACGCACTGTACTTGTTTTTGCAAACAGCAATTATTTATGTGTTTGGGTCGACTCATTTAATGATCGTCAATAAGAATTTTAATTTTTTCCTTTGCGTTGGGCTGATGATTCTATTTTCTGTGCTGCTGTATACAGTCATGTTCAAACGCAAAAATAAACATATTTTCTTGCTTCTGCTTGTTGGAATTGTGTTTGGGACATTGTTCAAAAGTCTTTCTTCGTTTATGGAAATGCTGATCGATCCGAATGAATATCAAGTCGTACAGGATAAATCCTTTGCAAGCTTTAATCACATGAACACGGACATCTTACTGATTGCTTCTGTTTTATTTGCGGCGCTGTGTGTTTACATTTGGACATTCCGCTCCAAATTAGATGTCATGTCTCTTGGGAAGGAGCATGCGGTGAATCTAGGCATTGACTACGACAGTGTCACAAAAAAGATGCTGATCGTAATAGCTGTCCTTGTGTCTATCGCAACGGCACTTGTCGGACCGATTACGTTCCTCGGCTTACTCGTCGTAAACGTCGCACGAGAGCTTTTTCGGACATACCGGCATACATACTTGCTATTAGGCTCTTTTTTTATTAGTGTGATTGCCCTTGTAGGCGGGGAATTTCTTGTAGAAAAAGTATTTACTTTTCAAACGCCGCTTAGTGTGTTGATTGATTTAGTCGGCGGACTGTATTTTATTTATTTACTGTTAAAGGAGAGTCGTTCATGGTCTTGATGAAGGGCGTCAGTAAGACGTATAACGGAAAAACAGTGCTTCACGACACAACAATCAGTGTGAAAAAGGGACAGCTGACCTCTCTCATTGGTCCGAATGGTGCGGGGAAAAGCACGCTTTTATCCATTATGAGCCGGCTGATTCAGCCAGACTCAGGTGCAGCTTATTTAGAAGACAACCCATATAGCGCTTACCCTCCGCAGGAACTTGCGAAGAAGATGAGTATTTTAAAGCAGGCCAATCATATGAATGTGCGGCTGACCGTTCGGGAGCTTGTCAGTTTTGGCCGTTTCCCTTACTCACAGGGCCGTCTGACTAAAGAGGATGAGAAGATGATCGATGTGTCCCTCCAATACATGAAGCTTGCTGATATCCAGCATCAATATGTAGATGAACTGAGCGGTGGACAAAGACAAAGAGCCTTTATTGCAATGGTGCTGGCGCAGGATACAGATTATATTTTCTTAGATGAGCCTTTAAACAATTTGGATATGAATCATTCTGTCGAGATGATGAAGCTCTTTCAGCAGCTCGTCAAAGATCTTGGGAAAACAATTGTTGTGGTTCTTCATGATATTAACTTTGCTTCTGTGTATTCCGATCATATCGTCGCCTTAAAAGATGGACAGGTTATTAAAGAAGGTGGAGTGGACGAAGTGATTCAAACAGATGCACTTGAACAAATTTATGACATGCGCATACCGATTGAAGTTATTCGCGGTGAGCGTATTTGCTTATATTTTTCTTAAAAAATAAAGAGGTGATCACGTATGAAAAAATGGATATGGATGATGACTGTATTAACAGCGATCGTGGTACTCGCTGCCTGCGGAAATCAAGGGAAAACAGAAGGAATTAAAGAAGAAACTGTGACGGTAAAAGACATGCTGAATAAAGATGGTGTAAAGATCAAGAAGAACCCGAAAAAAGTGGTCGTGTTTGATATGGGAAGCCTTGATACGCTAGACAAACTAGGTGTGAATGTAACAGCTTTACCGAAACAAGTGGTGCCTAAATATTTATCTAAATATGAAGGAGACAAATATGAAAATGTCGGCGGATTAAAAGAGCCGAACTTTGAAAAAATTGCAGAAATCAAGCCGGATTTAATCATTATCCAGCACCGTCAAGCAGATGCATTCGATGAATTTTCTGAAATTGCCCCTACGATTTATATGGATGTAGACAATGCCAATTATATGGAATCATTTAAAAAGAATGCCACAACTTTAGGGAAGATTTTTGATAAAGAAGACAAAGTCAAAGAAGAACTTGCTGCCATTGATCAAAAAGTGGATGCTTTAAAGAAAGACGCAAAAGAGTTAAAGAAAAATGGACTGGTAATCATGGCGAACGACAGCAAAATGACAGCCTTTGGTCCTAAGTCAAGATACGGTCTCATCCACGATGTGTTTGGTATCACACCGGCAGATCAAAATCTTGAGCCATCTGATAAACACGGACAAAGCATTTCGTATGAATACATGGTCAAAACGAATCCAGATTATCTATTTGTCGTTGACCGAGGCGCAGCGATCGGAGAAGAAACGTCTGCGAAACAGCTTGTTGAAAATGATTATGTGAAATCAGTGAAAGCAGTCAAAAACAACCATGTGGTGTATTTGAACTCTGACATGTGGTATTTATCTGGCGGCGGCTTTGAATCATTCACTGCCATGATTGATGAAGTAAAACAAGGAATTAGCCAAAAATAATGGACGAAAGCTGCTCATCTTGAGCGGCTTTTTTATTGTGGATTCATAAAAATATGTTGCGTGCAGGAAACTTTCATCAAAATATGTTATAGTGGAACCTACATTGATAGACTAAGATAGAGTGAGGGTTCGGAAAGGATGAAGGAAAAAAGATCAAAAAGAAGACTAAGGCCTTGGGTAAAAGCCGTGCTGTTTATCATGGCATTTGTCATGGTGATGGCAGTGTCCGTGACTGGATACGCATACTATAAAATTTCAAAAGCGTCGAATAAGGCGCAAGTATCATTAGAAAGAGGAGACACCTCGCAAAAGCGTGTGAAAGCTTTTGATCCAGGAAAGGACAGCTTTTCGGTGCTGCTGCTTGGAATTGACAGCCGTCCAGGTGAAACGGTAGACGAAGCAAGAAGTGATGCGGTCTTACTGGCGGCGGTGAATCGAACAGACAAAACCATTAAGCTTCTCAGTATTCCTCGTGATGCTTATGTGGATATACCGGGGAGAGGATATGATAAAATTGCTCACGCCCATGCGTTTGGGAGTGCAGATTTGTCAGTCAAAACGATCGAAAACTTGTTGAACATTCCTGTAGACTATGTGATTTCAGGGAACTTTAAGGCGTTTCAAGACATTGTGGATGAGTTAAATGGAATTGACGTAACGATTAAAGATGAAGGCATCGCAAAACAAATGGAAAAGGATTCAAAAGGGAAAGTTCATGTGCAAACAGGAACACATACGTTAAATGGTGAAGAAGCTTTAGCCTTTGTGAGAACGAGAAAGGCTGATAGTGACCTCATGCGCGGAAAACGCCAAATGGAAGCACTTCAAGCCATCTTCGAAAAATCTAAATCGATTTCTTCGATCCCGTCATATGACAACATCATTGATACGCTTGGTGATAATGTCTCAACCAATCTTTCCATGAAGCAGTTCATCGGTCTTTTTCCATTACTGAGCTCATTGAAATCAGTGGATACGATTCAGCTAAAGGGCCATGATTATCAGCCTGGGAATGTGTATTACTTTGAGTTAGATGGACCAGGATTAGAAGAAGTTAGAACAGAGCTGAGAAAACAGCTTGAATTATCATAAATAAGAAGGAGCCTGCCGCCGCGGCAGGCTTTTTTCTTTGCATGGGTACCACGCCGCATGTCAGCAAGAAGTTAATTTGCTTGATGCAGAAAATATGCAGTCAGCAGTTCCTCTACCCGGTGACGTATACGCGGATTAAAATATTTATGCTTTTCTTCATAGCCATTTATGATAAATAGATACGTTGTAAATCCTTCATCGTGTTCAATTTGCTGTACCTTCATGTTTTCTTTACGTAAATGCTGCTTCAGTTCGTAAAGAGCTTTCTGAGCTTCCTTTAACACAGAGGTCACAAGCTGAATGTATGGTTCATTTAATTTAAATGTTTGATGTTGTTTTAAGTGTGTCAGATCACGATTGAGGATGGAGATGACCATTGGAAGAAAGATGGCCTGTTCCATCATCTGAAGCTGTATTCTTGATAGTCTCGTCATGTCCAAGCCTGCTTTCTTTAAAAATAGAACAAACGTTCTTATTTATTATATCGAATGAGTCAAATAATCTCAAGGGGGCGAGTGGGATTCATTTGTATATTTTTATGTTTTCCATGTAAAATGAAATGTAGACAAACCTTGAAGGAGTCAAACAAGTTGACATCATTTCTTTCTCTATTTACTCATGAAAATATCACATCATTTTTTGAAAGCTACAAGGCCTTTGGACCAATTGTCGCTATATTGCTTCCTCTGATTGAAGCATTTCTTCCGTTTTTACCACTCGTGGCGTTTGCGGTGGCAAATGCGAATGCATTCGGCCTTTGGGAAGGCTTTTTATTAACCTGGATCGGTGCAAGTGCAGGTTCTATTCTTGTCTTTTTACTGATCAGAAAATTTGGACAGATGAGAATGCTGAACTTTATCAGCAGACACCCTTCCATTAAGAAATTAATGCTTTGGGTAGAGAAACGGGGATTTGGTCCGTTATTTATTTTACTCTGCTTTCCTTTTACACCTTCCGCGGCTGTCAATGTTGTCGCAGGCTTATCAAGAATTAGCATGTGGCAATTTTCATTAGCTGCTTTAGCTGGTAAGTGTGTCATGCTCTTTATCATTAGTTTTATCGGTTATGATCTTTCTGCTTTAGTAAAGAATCCGTTAAGAAGTGTTTTTGCGGTTCTAGTTATCGTTTTATTATGGTATGTTGGAAAGAGAGTAGAAAATAGGTTGAACATTCGAATGAGCAAGCGTGAGGACAAAGGAGGCTCTTAATGAAAAAGAAGCCATTGCTATGGTTGATGATTATTACATGCATCGTCTTATTGTTCCAGGTAAAGAATTTCATGTTTGTGAAGTATAAAGTAGAAGGGGTTAGTATGGACCCCACATTTACAGATGGAACAGAATTATTAATCAACAAGTTCTCGCCAAAACTCACGAAAATTAGCCGGTTTGATTATGTGTTATTTCACGGACCCAAAAATCAAATTTTGATCAAACGGGTCATTGGACTCCCAGGAGAATCAATCAAGTATGTAGATGATCAGTTATTTGTCAATGGGGTAAAATGGAAAGAACCCTATTTAAAAGAGCAGAAAAAACATAAAATGGGGAATGTCCTGACAGGAGATTTTCAGCTGAAAGCCATCACAGGACAAGATAAAATCAAAAAAAACCATTACTTCGTAATCGGAGATAACCGAATACATAGCTTCGACAGCCGGCATTTTGGAACGATTTCAAAGGAGCAAGTAGTTGGTGTCAAAAGAAATCAGGATGAATAAAAGAAGAGACGCTCTGCACATGCAAAGCGTCTCTTTTTTTATTTTGCGGCTTTATATTCAGGATGTCTTTTTGCCCAGACATGATGTAAGAATCGAAAAAACGGTGGCAGCATCGCAATGACAAGAATGATTCTAACGACTTGTACAGCTACTACAAAGGTTGAGTCCTCATGGAGTGTGACTGCTGTTGTTGCCATTTCTGCAATACCGCCAGGCGAAAAGGCAAGAATGGCTGTAATGACAGAAATGCCTGTGACCTCTGCAATGGCAATTGAACTGAGAACCGTTGCAGCAATCAATCCAGCTGAGCTGACGATGGCTACAATTAACGTGTTTTTTAGCCCGACAAACATCTGTTTATTCATTTTTGAACCGATGGTTGCACCGAGAAATACCTGTGATGCGACATTCGCTTGTGCTGGCCAATAAGGAATCAAATCATGACCTATGAGCGCACCTGCACCTACTTGAAGAGCCGCAACTCCTAACATGCTGCCAATCAGCCAAGGGGCAGGGAAATGAAGCCGAACCGCGAGGCGTGACATAAGCCAGGCACCTAAAATAAGTGCAGCAGTCCACGAGATATTTGACAGGGTGAAAACGCCGGATGAAAAGGCGCTCCCTTGCACGCCTGCAGCTGAATCCGCTGGATTTTTTGTATTTAAATAGAACACCGTAAATGGGATGGTGAGTACCACCATTAATACACGTGTTGTTTGTACGAGACTGACAACGGCTGTATTTGCTCCAACCTCTTGGGCAATCCCTGGCATAGCAGATAAACCGCCTGGGGCTGTTCCGACAAAGCTGGTCAGCATATCTGTTTTACTCAGCTTCCATAAGGCAAAGCCAGAGAGCATCGCCAGTAGAATAGAAAAAACGAGCATGAAACTCACAGGGAGCCAATGTTCAGCGAAAATATGAAGAACTTTCATGTTCATTTTCTGTCCGAGTTCGATTCCGAGAATGAATTGACCAAGGAGTAGCCATCTGCTGTGAATACGCAAGGTGTTGTTTCCTTTACGCTGAAACAGGGTGGGACGTCGCATGGCAATAAATGCAGCTGTGATTAATGTACCGACCATCCAGCCAATAGACATTCCTGTTAAAGACAAAAGAAATCCACCTAAACCGCTTATCGCGATCAAAATGAGATCGGTTCGAAGGCTGTTTCCTTGTTTCATCACATGTAAACCTTCTTCCTATAAATTTGTTCAGTAAGTGAAATGTTGTTATCTTTACTATAATACAAAAGTCTTTATAAATAAAATACGATTTTTTTTACCTTTTTCATAAGATTATCTTATCAAGAGCAAGATAGCCTCTTGATAAAAGTAAAGATATAATTTTTACCAAAAACAAAAACAATATACAACGATTTTCCCCTATTTTAGTTATCAGTTGACTATCATTTTCAATTACACTACAATCCTTAGTGTGAGGTGATTACATGAAAATTCCTTCTTTTAAATATAATGAAAAGGGATTGAATCGTTTTTTCGGTCCTTTAGAGGGAAGAATTATGGAAATCCTTTATCAAGGTGAGGATATGCCGATTAAAGAAGTGCAGCAGAAGCTGTCAGATGAAAAGCCGATTAATTTCAACACAGTGATGACTGTGCTGAACCGCTTAACCGAAAAGGGAATTGTCGAGAAGAAAACAAAAGGGCGTTCATCTATTTATAATCCCATTTTAACAAAAGAAGAATTTCTAAATGAGCAGACAAAATGGATTACGCAAGGGCTGATGGACGATTTTGGTCCACTGGCAGTGAATCATATGGTGGATGCAATTGAAAGTGCTGACCCTGAATTACTCAAAGTGCTTGAAGCAAGGCTGGCATCCAAAAAAGAGGAGCAGCAAAATGAATAAAATGAAATCGAGCCTGCTATTTTTAAGCGGTATATTGATTGGTTTAACGATTTTTTATCAGATGGGGTATTACGTGCTTTCAAGCTTTTTTGGCTGGAATCAAGCATATAATCTCATTCATGTATGCCAGTCTGTTCTCGAATTCTATGGATTCACTCCTTTGAAATATTTTCTAGATGCTTTAGTCCTCTACACACTGGGATTTGCAATTTTTTATATGACGAAGCAAATCAAAACATACATTCAATTCAAGCAAAATCTGATGCTTGCAGTCGATTACCAGTCGACCGAATCTTTATCTGAAAAATATGCAAACGACATCATTGTGTTTCATTGTCATGAACCGCTTGCTTTTGCCATGGGGATGCTTCATCCAAAGGTCTACTTATCAACATCTCTCATGGACATGCTGGATGAAGAGGAAATTGATGCTGTTGTTCATCATGAATTGCACCACAAATACAGCTACGATCCTTTAAAGGCCTTCACATTCTCAATGCTTACAAAAGTGATTTGGTACATTCCAGTGTTAAAGCATATGAGACAAAGCTATTCCGTTTTTCGTGAAGTGATCGCAGATGACTACGCGATTCGGCAGACAGGCACTGAGCTTGGAGTAGGGCAAGCCCTTTTGAAACTGATTAAAAAGAGAACGCAGTTTCAAAAACAAACGAAGTTTGCGGTATCCTTTGGAGATCGGGCATTGAATTTAAGAATACAGAAGATCTTAAACCCAACATACAATATTCCTTTCAATGTACCCATCATTCCCATTGTCACATCAACGATTCTCATGGTGGCCTTAATCATTATGCTTAATCTAAATTACTAATTTTTTTTACTTATTAACATTACATTATGTAGTGTAAAAACAGGAGGAAATCACTATATGAAAACAAATCAAGAAATAGGAACACTTTTCGTACGTGTTATTTTAGGTATCATCTTCTTTCTACACGGACTTCAGGCATATCAAGGAGGTCTGGGAGGAACAGCGGCATTCTTTGGACAAATCGGTATACCGGAATTTATGGCCTATATTGTGAAGACAATTGAACTGGTCGGTGGTATCGCCTTGATTTTAGGTCTAGGAACACGTATTTTCGCAGCCTTATTTGTACCCATTATGGCTGTGGCGATTATGACGGTTGGTTTTTCTAAAGGATTTGTGGGCGGTTATGAATTTGAACTATCGCTGCTTGTCATGGCGCTTTATTTAACACTTAGCGGCAGTAAGATGCTGTCCATTGATGGGATGCTAAAACATCAGCAGCAAAGCAATGAAGCAAAATTTCATTAAGCGATCATGAAAAAAACTCCTTCTGCTATTTGTGGCAGAGGAGTTTTTTTATTTATCAAATTGTCGTTTTCACGTTTGAAAAAGTGAAAGAGATGAGAGGTTTGCTGAGAATCCTTCCTTTATTTTATAGATTGAATGAATAAAAAGACAATTTCATTTTTTGACGGAACATACGATCTCCTATTAAAATAGGACTATCTAAGACACATGGTGCGTTAAAAGATATAAAAACCATACAGCATGCTGCTGTTCATCTTGAGCGATACGTTTCATCAGCTCTTTTGTTCCTTGATCCCGGACATAATCTGATATCGTTAAGTAAAAATCGACCGTTCTTTGTTCATCTTTAAATGCGAAAAGAAGCCCTTCTCTAAATTGATCTGGACAAGGTTCTGTTATGCTTGGTTTGTGGTTTTTACCTGTTAAAGAATAATATAGCTTTGAAAATAGTTGATAGTGTCTGACTTCATCCTGGCGTATTTCTTGAATGATTTTTTTTGCCTCAGGAGTTTTTGCTCTTTGGGCAAGTTTTTCGTAGCATTGGATCGCAGAATATTCACCATTGATTGCTTTTTCAAGATCTGAAATGATTCTTGTGTTTTGGCGCATGTCATATGGCGAGTAGTCATAATAACTGTAATACATGATATTGCCAGCCTCCTTTGAGTTCATGATGGTTTATGATATGAGAAGAGTAAGGAAAGGTGCCTATATCTTTTTAGGAAGGAGAAGGGGAAAATAGCTATTTACTTTTATTTTCGCTAGAATATGAGTACATAAGAAAGGTGTTGTGGAGCGTGGAGATTCAGTTATTAGCAGGCAGATCGGGGAGTGGAAAAACGACTGCAATCTTAGAGGAAATCAAAGAACAGCTTCGGCTTGATCCGTTGGGTCCGCCAATCATTTTTTTAGTCCCGGATCAAATGACATTCTTAATGGAATACGAGCTTGCAAAAACGTCTGAAGCTGGCGGGATGATCAGGGCCAAAGTATTTAGTTTCACGCGTCTTGCTTGGTCTATTTTACAGCAGACTGGCGGAGCGAACCGGCAATTTGTGACAAGCACAGGAATTCAAATGCTTTTAAGAAAAGTGATTGAAGAGGAGAAAGAAAAGTTTAAGGTATTCAAAAAAGCGAGTGATAAGCCGGGGTTTGTGGAGCAAATCGAAAAGACGATGGCTGAGTTCAAGAGATACTGCATGTTGCCGGAGGATATTGAAAAAATTTCATTATCGAGCATGCATTCAGAGTATACAGAAGAAAGACGGGCAGCCGAGAAATTGCATGATCTGCATGTTCTTTATCAGCAGATGGAGCAGCATTTACAAGATGAATATGTGCACTCAGAAGACTATTTGACACTTCTCACGCAGCAAATTCCTTTATCTGAAGAAATAAAAGGAGCACACATTTATATAGATGGTTTTTATCAATTTACACCACAGCAGCTCCTCGTCATTGAACAGCTTCTGCTGCATGCTGAGAAAATAACGGCTGCTTTCACAGTGGATCGTTCCTATCATGATAAGCAGCCAAATGAACTTGATTTATTTCGTATGACAGGTAAAACGTATTTCCAGCTCTATCAGCTTGCCAAAGAGTGCGGAGCGGCCATTTCTGAGCACATTTTGGAGAGAAATAAACGTCATCTTCATACGCCGGATCTTGCTTATTTAGAACGGCAATATGAGCAGAGACCGGTGCAGCCATATCAGGAAGTCACTCCTCATCTCACAGTATCTAAAAGTGCGAGTAAACGAGCTGAAATTGAGGGAGTAGCGAGAGAAATTCTTCACTTAGTGAGAGAAGAAGGACTTAGACTGCGAGATATTTCGATTGTAGCGCGGCATGTAGACGACTATAAAGATACGTTAAAAGAGGTTTTTCGAGATTACGATATTCCTTTTTTTATTGATGGAAATGAATCGATGCAGTATCACCCGCTCATTGAATTGATTCGTTCGAGCATGGATGTCATAAAAGGAAACTGGCGGTATGAGGCCGTGTTTCGATGCGTGAAGACAGAGTTCTTATTTCCGCTCGAACTTGCCAGAAACAAAGCGAGAGAACAGGCAGATCAGCTTGAAAACTACTGTATTGCTTATGGTGTAAAAGGAGAACGCTGGACAAACGGCTCTCGTTTCCATTACAGGCGGTTCCAATCCTTAGATGAGGATTTTGGACAAACAGATCAAGAAATTGAAATGGAACAAATGCTGAATGATGTAAAGGAATGGATCGCACCTCCGCTTTTCCAATTGCAAAAAAGGCTGAAAAAAGCGCAAAAGGTAAAAGACATGGTGGAGGCAGTCTATATCTTTTTAGAGGAAATACAAGTGCCGGAAAAACTTGAAAAGGCGAGGCTGGAGGCTGAGGAAGCAGGTAGATTAGCTGAAGCCATGCAGCATGGACAAGTATGGGATGCTGTAATTCAATTAATGGATGAATTTGTTGAAATGCTCGGTGAGGAGGAGCTCTCATTTCCTTTATTCCAACAGATGATGGATACAGGACTGGCATCTCTAAAATTCGCTTTAATTCCGCCTTCACTCGACCAAGTATTTATCGGAAGTATGGATTTATCGAGAATGTATCAAGTGAAGTGCATGTTTATCATTGGGGTAAATGATGGCGTTATTCCCGCACGCCCTTCTGACGAAAGTGTATTGTCTGAGGATGACAGGGAATGGTTAAAGCGAGCAGGAGCAGAGCTTGCAGAGACAGGAAAGGAACGGCTGCTAGATGAGCAATTTTTAATTTACCAAGCGCTGTCGAGTCCATCCCATCATTTGTATCTGTCTTATTCAGTGTCAGATGAAGAGGGGCGCTCTCTATTGCCTTCGACTCTTATCAAGTATTGTCAGGAGCTTATGCCAAATCATGAGCATGCTTTGTATGTGTTAGACCCGGAACAGCTGGAGGACAAGGAGCAATTAAAATTTGTAGCGAATGAGCATGTCTCGTTATCGTATACTGTCTCGCAGCTGCAGCAATGGCTCAACCAATATCCCATCAGTGGTGTATGGTGGAGTGTCTATAATTATTTGATGACGTCATCTCATCGGGATGTGTCAAAAAACATCTTGTCGAGTTTGTTTTTTTCAAATCGAGCGAAACGCTTAAAACCAAACGTCACAAAAGAACTTTATGGTGATCACATTCAAGGCAGTGTTTCAAGAATGGAGAAATTCAATGCGTGTGCATTTTCTCACTTTGCTTCCCACGGGTTAAAACTAAAGGACCGGCAATTTTATAAATTGGAAGCACCCGATATCGGCCAGCTGTTTCACTCGGCCTTAAAGCATATTTCAGATACGCTTGTTGAACAAAAAAAGGATTGGAAAAACCTAACGAAGGATGACTGTGTCAACTATTCAAGACATGCAATCGAACAGCTTGCTCCGCGTCTTCAAAAGGAAATCCTATTAAGCTCTAATCGGCATGCTTATATTAAAGAAAAGCTCCAGAAAATCTTGATTCGAGTCTCTTCTATATTAAGTGAGCATGCAAGAGTGAGTGGATTTTCTCCCGTCGGGCTTGAGTTAGGCTTTGGCGGCCAAGGACCACTTCCACCGTTTACTTTTCAATTGAAAAATGGCTGCACGATGGAGCTTGTCGGAAGAATTGACCGGGTGGATAAAGCAGAAGGTTCAAAAGGGCTGCTGTTGAGAATCGTCGACTACAAATCGAGTGAGAAAGGTCTTGATCTAGCAGAAGTATACTATGGGCTGGCCTTGCAAATGCTCACATACTTAGATCTGACCATTACGTATTCGAAGGAGTGGCTCGGTGTAGAAGCAACACCAGCTGGCATTTTATACTTCCATATTCATGATCCGCTCATTCAAGCACCGATTCCGCTTGCAGAGGATGAAATTGAACAGGAAATATTCAAGAAATTTAAAATGAAAGGTCTATTGCTTGAAGATGTAGAAGCGGTAAAGCTAATGGATCAAACGCTTGAATCAGGAAGATCACAAGTCATTCAAGCCGGTTTGAAAAAAGATGGGTCTTTCCGTTCTGACTCTGCTGTTTTAAGTGAAGATCATTTCCATATACTCACACAGCATGTTCGGCGCACGTTTGAAGAGGCTGGCGAAAGAATTACAAATGGCGAGGTAGCCATTAATCCATATAAATTGAAGGATCAAACACCATGCCGCTTTTGTTCATTTAAGTCTATTTGCCAATTTGATGAATCGATAGAGGATAATGAATTTAGAGTGCTTTCATCTGAAAAGGATGATGTTGTGATAGACCGGATCAAAAAAGAAGGGGATCAGTATGCAAATACCAAAACCGAATAACAGTACTTGGACGGATGACCAGTGGGAAGCCATCGTTTCAGAAGGACAAGATATCCTTGTTGCGGCGGCGGCAGGGTCAGGTAAAACAGCTGTTTTGGTTGAACGGCTGATTCGAAAAATGACCCGTCCTGAAGATCCAGTTGATGTGGATCGTCTGCTCGTTGTGACTTTCACAAATGCATCTGCGGCAGAGATGAAGCATCGGATCACAGAAGCACTTGAAAAGGAATTAGCCCAAAACCCCGGGTCCCTTCATATGAGAAGACAGCTGTCGCTCATGAATCGTGCCAATATTTCCACCCTGCACTCCTTTTGCTTGCAGGTTTTGCGCACCTTTTACTATGAGATTGACCTAGATCCAGGCTTTCGTTTGGCTGATCAAACAGAAGGAGAATTATTAGGAGATGAAGTGTTAGATGAACTGTTTGAGGATGAATATAAGGCTGGAAAGCCAGCGTTCTTTGAACTGGTTGATCGCTACACTTCTGATCGTCATGATTTAGACTTGCAATGGCTTGTAAAGAGAATTTATGAGTTTTCCAGATCTCACCCTTCACCTGAGCAATGGATGAGGGCATTCCTTTCTCTTTATGATGTAGATGCTCAAACAAAAGTAGAACAATTACCGTTTTACCCATATATCAAAGAGGATCTTTCTCTCGTTTTTCGAAGCTGTCTGGAACTGCTCGAACGAGCTCTCGCCCTATCAAAAGAACCGGGCGGGCCGGCACCGAGAGCAGAAAATTTTATTGATGATTTAGAGCAAGTCAATGAATTAATCAGGCACCAAGATGATTTTGAGAAGCTTTACGAGCTTTTGCCAAACATCAATTTTAAAAGGCTCAAAACATGTAAAGGGGACGAATATGACCCTGTGCTGTTAGAAAAAGCCACAGATGCACGCAATCAAGCAAAAAAACAATTAGAAAAGCTTAAAGATGAATACTTTATGCGCAGTCCGGCCCAGCATTTGAAAAGCTTAGCAGAAATGAAGCCGGTGGTCGAGACACTTGTGGAGCTTGTCATCCAATTTGGACAGCGTTTCGAAAGAGCGAAGCAAGAAAAATCAATCGTGGATTTTTCGGATTTAGAGCATTATTGCTTACGCATTTTAGCAGAGCAGGACGCGGAAGGAAATTTGATCGAAACAGAAGCGGCCAAGTACTATCAACAGCAGTTTGAAGAAGTACTCGTTGATGAATATCAAGATACAAACCTTGTGCAAGAAACGATTTTAAAGCTTGTATCTAAAGGGGAACATGCTGCAGAGGGCAACCTGTTTATGGTTGGTGATGTAAAACAGTCCATTTATCGTTTTAGACTGGCTGAGCCCATGCTCTTTTTAAACAAATATAAACAATTTACACCAGACGGCAAAGAAACAGGGAAGAGAATTGATTTAAATAAAAACTTCCGCAGCCGTTCAGATGTGTTAGACAGTACGAACTTTTTGTTCAAACAGCTGATGGGGGAAACAGTTGGAGAAATTGAATATGATGAACAAGCTGAATTAAAGCTTGGAGCGAGTTATCCAGAAAGCGAAGATACAACGACAGAAATGCTTCTTGTACATTTAGATCAACAGGAAGCAGAAACTGACGAAGAACGAGAAGAGCTAGAAACCGTACAGCTTGAAGCGAGAGTCATTGCTAAAAAAATAAGACAATTAGTGGAGCAGCCATTTCAAGTGTATGATTCAAAACAGCAAATGACCCGTAACTTGCAGTATCGGGACATTGTGATTTTGCTTCGCTCCATGCCGTGGGCACCGCAAATGATGGAGGAATTGAAGAAGCAGGGAATCCCTGTGTATGCGAATCTTTCCTCTGGTTATTTTGAAGCAACAGAGGTGTCTGTGATTCTTTCTTTGTTAAAAGTCATTGATAATCCATATCAAGATATCCCGCTTGCAGCTGTATTAAGATCACCAATTGTTCATTTAGACGAAAATGAAATGGCACTGATCCGCACGAGTGATAAAAAAGGCACCTATTATGATGCTGTGAAAGCATTTATGAGTGTGACTCATTCAGATCACCCTACATGCAAAAAACTAGAACGATTTTTCAGGTTGTTGCGTAAGTGGCGTGATTTCTCTATGAATCATTCAGTAGCGGAATTGATTTGGGAAGTATACCGCGATACGCAGTATCTAGATTACGTCGGCGGGATGCCTGGAGGCAAACAGAGACAGGCGAATCTCCGTGCTCTTTATGATCGAGCGAAGCAGTATGAAAAAGCTGCTTTTAGAGGGCTGTTCCGTTTTCTTCGCTTTATTGAAAGAATGCAGGAGCGTGGAGATGATCTTGGGGCGGCAAAAACGTTCAGTGAAACAGAGGACGTTGTTCGCATGATGACGATCCATAGCAGTAAAGGATTAGAATTTCCAGTCGTCTTTACCGCAGGACTCGGCAGAAACTTTAATATGATGGACTTAAACCAGTCCTACTTACTTGATAAAGAATTAGGCTTTGGAAGCAAATATATTCATCCAGAGCTGAGAATTAGTTATGCAACATTACCGCTTGTTGCGATGAAAAAAAAGATGAGGAAAGAGCTATTATCTGAAGAGCTGAGAGTTCTATATGTAGCGCTCACAAGGGCTAAGGAAAAATTATTTCTTGTCGGCTCTGTCAAAAATCAGGTGAAGGCATTAAGCAAATGGCAAAATGCTGCAACCGGAGAGGACTGGCTCCTCCCTGATTTTGAACGTTATCAATCGAAAACATACTTAGATTTTATTGGTCCTGCTCTCATCCGTCACCAAGCAATGTCATCTATTTTAGAAGAAACAGGTGAAGTTGTTCTTTCGCACCCATCAGCATTCACAATCTCATTTACTCAAGCTTCCGATCTTCTAAAAGAAGATATGTCACTTGAAAAGAAGCAGCAAGATGAGGTGGTACAAGCATTGATGGACGGCTTACCTGTTGAAGGATATGGTGATGCTGATAAGAAAGTAGCAGAGAGACTTTCATGGAGATACCCGTATCTAGCGACCTCACAAGTCGGCACAAAGCAGTCTGTTTCAGAGATAAAGAGAATGAAAGAAATACAGGATGAGTACAGTGTTCCTTCTTCTCTTAGAAGAGCTCATGCAACGTTGTATGACCGGCCGGCTTTCATGAAGAAAAAAGCACTCACTGCCGCAGAGCAAGGCACCGCAATGCATACAGTCATGCAGCATATTCCGCTTTCTTCTGACGAGCCCCTCGATGAAATCCGTATTGATCAGCTGCTCGATTCCTTACAGCAGCGAGACTTGCTAACAAATGAGCAAGTTCAGTCAATTGATCAAGAAGGAATTTCCGCTTTTTTCTCTACTTCTATTGGTCAAAAGCTGCTGAAAGCGGACTGGGTGAAACGAGAAGTGTCATTTAGTATGGTGTTACCTGTTAAAGAGGTATACAGCCATATTGATGCAGAGGGGGAGCCTGTCCTAATTCAAGGGATGATTGACTGTTTATTTGAAACGGATGGAAAACTATATTTACTAGATTATAAAACAGATAGAGTGCAAGGCAGATATACAGGCGGTCTTGAAGCAGCTGTACCTATTTTGAAAAAGCGCTATGAAACTCAAATAGCGTTATATGCAAAAGCAGTAGAACGTTTAACAAACAGAACATTAGAGGAGAAAATTCTTTATTTCTTTGATGGGAATTTAGAAATTTCATTATAAATGTATCGGAATGAGAGGTGAATCAAATGAGGATTCTGCATACGGCAGATTGGCATTTAGGAAAAACCCTTGAAGGCCGGAGCCGGCTTGATGAGCAAGCACAGTTTTTAGATGAGCTGTATCAAATCGTAAAAGACGAACACATTGATGTCATTGTCATGGCTGGAGATGCCTTTGATACAGTGAATCCGCCTGCTAGAGCAGAACAGCTTTTTTATGAAAGTCTATCTGCCTTATCTGATAAAGGAAAACGTCAGGTCGTGGTCATCTCAGGCAACCATGATAATCCGGATCGACTATCTGCCGCATCGCCTTTAACAAATGATCAGGGGATTCATTTAATTGGATATCCGACAAATGACATCATCCGCGTCGATGTTCCTTCTTCGAGTGAACGTTTATCTATTGCAGCACTCGCTTATCCGTCTGAAGCGAGACTTAACGAGGTGCTGGCTGAAACATTTGAAGAGAAATTGCTTCGTGATCATTACAATTTAAAAATACAGCAAGCGTTCCAACATTTAAGCGCTCAATTTCAAGCCGATACGGTCAATATCGCAACAAGCCATATTTATGTGGCAGGAGGAAGTCAAACAGATTCAGAAAGACCGATTGAAGTAGGCGGTGCATATACCGTTGCGGCTGAAAGTCTGCCAGAAGCAGCCTGCTATGTGGCCCTTGGTCATTTGCACCGCCCGCAAACCATCAAACGTGCCAAAACGATTGCCCGCTATTCCGGGTCCCCTCTTGCTTACAGCTTTTCTGAATCAGGATATGCCAAATCAGTCACGATTGTAGAGGCAAAACCTAATGAAAAAGCAAGCTGGAAAGAAGTGTTGTTATCAAGCGGAAAACCACTTGTGAAATGGAAGGCAACTGAAGGATTGAGCCAAGTACATGAGTGGCTGGATGAAAAACGGGATCTTCAGGCATGGATTGATTTAGAGATTCATTTAACAGATCAGCTCTCCATAGAAGAGATTCATCAGCTCCGAAAGCAGCATAGCGGGTTTGTCCATATTAGACCGAAATTTAAAGAACTTCAGCAAATGGAAGAACAAAAGCAAGCCGAAAAGCTCTCAATCGAAGAGCGGTTCGTGAAATTTTATGAGCGCCAGACAGGCGGCGGTCTTCCTGATGAAAAAACAGTCAAGCTGTTTTTGGAGCTCGCCAATGAAATGCAAGAGGAGGAAGCGACTTGAAGCCGATTACACTAACCATTAAAGGACTTCATAGCTTCAGAGAAGAACAAACAATTGACTTTAGCTCATTATGTGATGCAGGTGTGTTTGGCATTTTTGGACCGACAGGAAGCGGAAAGTCGTCCATATTAGACGCTATGACCCTGGCACTTTATGGCAAAGTGGAACGTGCGTTAAATAATACACATGGTATTTTGAACCAAGCGGAAGAGAAGCTGTCAGTTTCCTTTACGTTCGCTTTACAAAAGGAACACCACATTTCTTATAAAGTCGAACGTGCTTTCAAGCGAGCAGATGAAATGAAAGTCAGAACGACACTATGCCGTCTGATTGAAATTGGAGATACGCAGACAGTTCTTGCAGATAAAGCGAGTGAGGTCAATCGTAAAATAGAAGAATTACTCGGGTTAACCATTGATGATTTTACGCGTGCGGTTGTCTTGCCCCAAGGGAAGTTTGCAGAATTCCTTTCTTTAAAAGGAGCCGATAGACGACAAATGCTTCAGCGATTGTTTAACCTAGAGAAGTATGGGGATCAGCTCGTTAAACGTTTGCGCGCAAAGGCGCAGAATCAGTATGGACAAAAAAATGAACTGCTTGCTGAGCTGAATGGCTTAGGAGAAGCTGGCCCAGAGGCGCTCGCAAAGGCAAAGGAAGCGGCTGAGCAGGCAAAGGCTATTTTTCATGAGAAAAAACAAGCGCGGGATGAAGCGTTCACTGCTTTTACAAAGGCGCAAACAATTTGGCAGTATCAAAAGGAACGAGAAGCTTATGAGACGGAACTAAACCATCTGAATCAACTGGCACCATCAATGGAAGAGAAAAAGGCCAAGCTTCATATTGCTGAGCAGGCAGAGGCATTAAAGCCTTATGCGGATGCATTAACAAAGGCTGAAAATCAGCTTTCTCAAGCATTAAAAGAGAAGCAGGAAGCAGAAAATCAGCTACTGCATCAACGAACGATCTATGATCAAATGACACAGAACTATGAGCAAGCAAGGCAAAAGAAAATAGAAACTGAGCCAGAACTTCTTCAAAAGAAAGAGCAGCTGCTTCAGCTAAAGGAAATTGAACGAAAAAAAGAGGCGGCTCTTCAGGAAAAGACGGCAATCGAACAGCGAAAAACCGATACAGCGCAGCAATTATTACAAAAGAAAGAAGAAGCAGACAATCTCCAATCTTTGTTAGAACGTGCACTGGCAAAACAAACACAGCTGAAGCGTGAGCTGGAGCAATTACAAGTCTCTGTAAAAGAACGGAAAAGTGTACAGGATGCTTTGCGTTTAAGCGAAAATATTCAAAGAATACACCAAAGCATACACAAGGAAGAACAAAAGATGGAGGAGCTCAAAAAGCGATCAACACAGACCGCAGCAGCATATGAAAAGCTTCAAAAACAGCAAAAAGACCATCATGAAAAAATAGACCAATCGTTTCAAGCGATTGAACAGCTTTATTTCTATGTATGTGAATTCGAACGGGCTTTTACAGAATGGAGTAAAAGAGAACAAAGTCAGAAGCTCGAAAAATTAAAACAGCGTGATGCTGTTAGGGCGGCGGAATTAAGAAAAGAATTAGCGGCAGAGCTTGTAGATGGTGAGCCATGTCCTGTTTGTGGATCGATTCATCATGACCCAAAGGCACTGGAAAACACTGATCATGAAGAAACAGTGGCACAAATCGATGAAGTGATTCAACGGATGGACACAGAGCTCAAGCAAGCAGAGGAATATACAAGAGACATGTATGCAGCCAAGCAGTTATTGGAAACGCACGCCAATCAATTAGTAAAGCAGTTTGCCTTTTTATCTCAGAAAGCTCCAGGTGCGGAAGTTGCAGCAGCAGTAGAAGCAGTGCAAAAGCCGGAGTCCTTGCAGAATCTCATGCAAGAATGGAAAGGCTTGAAACAAGATATTCAAGAAGTTGAACGTAAACGAGCTCGTTTAATGGATGAAACATATGATCAAGCAGCAGAGATAAGCAAGACGAAAGATCAAATGACATTTGATCAGCAGCGTACCGAAGAATTAGACGGGCTGATCAAGGAGCTTCAATCTGAGCTTGCAGAGCAAATGTCTCAATTTGAACAGGCCTTCCCGCACTTTCCATTGCACCAAGTACAAGAGATGCAAAAGCAGATCGACGAAAAGGACCAGCAAGCGGAAGGCTATAAAGAGCGTATTGAGAAAAGTATTTCATTTTTGGAAGAAAAACAGCAGGCAAAAGAACAGCTGCAAACAGCCATATACGATGTAGAGAAGGAACTTGATAAACTAGCGCATCAGCTAGAAAGCCAGCAGCAGCTCATTCATCAATATGAAACAGATTTAGGGAGATATCCATTGAAAGCTGTCTCCATTTCTGATGAATTGATCGAGGTTGAACACACGCTTGCTCGTCTCAATGAAATGGAACAGCAATCGTACAAGCAATTACAGCAAGCGCAGGAGCTCTTTAGTGAAGCACAAAGTCATTTTTCAAGCTGTGAGCGTCAGCTTCAAGAGGCTGACCGAAGAAAACAAGAAGCAAGTGAAGCATGGACTAAAGAATCGGAGTCTTCTCCTTTTGATAAGCCTCAAGAGATTGAATCTGCTTTCATGAATCAATCAGTACGTCAAACTGTTAAACAAGAAATTGACGAATTTGAGGATAAAAGAAAGCAATGTGCCGCAAACTTAAAGCGAATTTCTGAACTGCTGAAAGATGAGTCACTAGATGAAAAGCAATGGACTGACATTCAACTGAGGAAAGAAGCGGCAGAAAAGGCATTGGAAGAAGCAACAGTGATGAGCGGCTCTGCATATGAACATCTGCGTGTAATGGAAGAAAATCACCAGCGATTTGCAAGTATTCATGAACGTTTGGCGGAGCTGCAGCAAGAAATTGATCGGCTCGATAAGCTGCAAACCGTGTTTAAAGGAAATACATTTGTTGAGTTTTTAGCAGAAGAACAGCTGGAAAGTGTCAGTCGTGATGCATCTGCCCGTCTTGGTATTTTGACAAGACAAAGGTATGCGATTGAGGTTGATTCAGAAGGCGGTTTTGTCATGCGTGATGATGCGAATGGCGGTGTCAGACGTCCAGTGTCCAGCTTGTCCGGCGGGGAAACCTTCCTGACGTCGCTTGCGCTTGCGCTAGCTCTTTCAGCGCAGATTCAGCTGAGAGGTGAGTTCCCGCTGCAATTCTTTTTCCTTGATGAAGGCTTTGGTACCCTTGATCAAGACTTGCTTGATACAGTGATTACTGCATTAGAGAAATTACAGTCTCAAAACTTAGCTGTTGGTGTCATCAGCCATGTGGAAGAATTGAAAATGCGGCTGCCGAAGAAACTGATTGTCCATCCGGCAGATCCAAGCGGGAAAGGGACAACAGTCTCAATGGAATTAATGTAAATATTGAGGTGATGACACGGGTGGCAAAGCAAACAATTGGATTATGTGAGATGTGCGGAAGACAAGATGTCCTGCTCACAGAACATCACTTAACCCCAAGAGAAGAAGGCGGGGCTTTTTTACCGACTGCCTACCTATGCATCCCTTGTCATAAACAAGTACATGCCCTCTATACAAACCAGGAGCTTGCCGCACGTTTGAACACAATTGATGCGCTGAGGCAGGATGAAAAGCTTGCTTCGTACATCAAATGGATTCGGAAACAGCCGGCAAGCAAGCTGGTCAAAACAAAAAAATCGAGACAGCGCAGAAAGAAATAAGCATAAAAAAGCGCTCCTCTATTTGAAATGGATGTAGAGGAGCTGCTTTATGCATTGCCTACCATATTCTGATCATTTAAGTCAGGATCCACATAGTTGGTGGCGCTAATGCCATTATTTAATATCAAGAAATCTCCGGTATTCCCCGCTCCAGAGCCTAAAGCAGATTTTGACGAACTTTTAGGCGACAGGTAAAATGAGTCACCGACGTTTACGACGCCTCCAGAAATAGAGTTAATGTAAATGGGTCCGACAATTGCTGGCATAATCGACATCCTTTATTCGAAGTCATATCACCATCATATGCGCAGGTAGGTCCATTTGTGAGTTTTGCGGACTTTCATCATTGCTAAACAGCTCTCTAATATGCTTCACTCGCGCAACGCCATTCATTCTACAAGTAGAGCCGATTTGATAGACAGAGGACGATGATACCCCTTCTACATGGATTGAAGACACTTTAATCACAGGCTTTTCATGGTAAAATGCTGTTCTCACTGATCGCTCTGGCAGCATCAAAGGAATGGGCTCATAATACACTTCAAATTCTTTCGCATCTAAATTTTCTGCTTCATAGCCATAAAATAAACTAATGGTTCGTTGAACAGCTAATACCTTGACTTTCGGGCATAGCTCCTGAGTATCACCAATTTGAACCACACTCGAAATCCCGACAGAATTCACCTTTGAGAACTTTACTTGAGATGTGCGCTTGATCATTATCGAGGCGCCAGAGGAACAAACGGGCCAATAATCAGTGATTCTGGCGGAGTATCGAAAATCGAGGATAATTGTACATGGTCTGTGTCCCCGATGATAAATAGGGAAGAAGACGATACCCCGACTACTTTAATGCTTCCAGTCTCGATGTTGCGGTTGACAACTGTGAAATTCATCCGTTTTCCTCTCCTTTCGTTTCACTTGGAATATGGGCTAAAAAGTGCTCAATCGCTCGCTTTACATCATGCTTCACATATTCAGCAATTTGCTCTGAACGCTGCAGCGGTGTCATATCTTCCCGGTGTGGCAGCTGTCCCGCATAGTATTTGATCCTGCTGTCAATTTGCTTGCGAATATCCTCAATGATATGGTGTTTGTTGCTTTCATCGAGGGACCCTTCGTATCGCTGTTCTAGTTCTTCAAGAAGTTCTGGTGCTTCTTCATTTAAAAATGCATCGACAAGCTGCCGTGTTTGATTGAAAAATTGACCAGCCATTTCTTGCTGCATCATTCCAATTCCCGGGGTTGTTGTTTGGCCCACTTCAAAGTTTTGAACACTGTTTGGATCAGATGGATTGAGGCCGATATTCAGCGTTCCTTCCAGCCGTTCGATTTTCAGTTGATCAAATTGATAATCAATCCGTTCAATATTCGTTGTCGGTTTATCTTTGATCATTTGTATTTCCTGCTGAAGCTCGTTAAGCCTTTTTTCCAGCATCATGATTTGTTGCGAGTGTTTTTGAATGATGCCATATACTTGTGAAGCGTTGCTCTGATAATCATACATTTACATACACCTCCGGGGATTGCAGATGGCTTAAGTTGTTGGTGACTGAAGCGGTACAAAAGGTGCTGTGCTTGCGCCTTGAGATTCTTCAATTCCTTGTGTACCTGCTGCGGCAGGCGCTGCTTCTACATAGCTTCCCGTGTTATACAGGTTGGAAAGGGCCTTGATGGATCCAGCACTCCCAATTTGCAGAACAGAGGAGTTACTCACAGACTCTACACGTAAATAATTAATTTGTATCGCTTGATTAATATAGAAGTTCAACGGATCCTCACTCCTTACAAGTTACCAACAAGCGGTTGATCAATGACATCACTGTCGTACGTATTTGTCACACTTTTGTAGTTGCTAATTTGTAATTGATCACCTGTATTAAAACTGCCTGCGCCAGCAAACGTTTTAACCTGACTATTTGGAGAAATGGTGATGCAGTCTCCAACATGAACGACTCCGCTCGTTCCGACGGCATTTACTTTAAAGGCTCCCACAATAGCCGGCATAGCGGTGCACATCCTTTATAAAATTAGGGCACTTGTTTTGGGCGTTTCACCATAGCTTATGATGGGTCTTTTAATGTGTGATTGTCTTTTTGAAAGCTTTTGATGAGAGGAATTAGATGTATCGCTTACCCTTTTTTTGAGCAATCTTTAGAGGTGGATTTGATGCCTTTATTTAAGAGTGTGTCAAGCTCTTGACTGCACCTGATCGTTTCTTCGGCATTCATCCCGAATTTTTTCGCAGTCTCAATTAAATGTAATCTTTTTTGTTCAATTTCATAATTGATCATAACGGACGCCAACTCTCACATTTTTTATCAAATAGAAGGATATGGTTAGTATACCCTATTTTTCTATAAAAAAAGCTGTTTCGTCAATATGAGTAATAAAGTGACAAAATTCGAAAGTGTTCTTACGTACCAAATATCTCTTTTTTGATCTCAGT
Source organism: Bacillus sp. FSL M7-0003 (assembly GCF_038628485.1). NCBI lineage: Bacteria > Bacillati > Bacillota > Bacilli > Caryophanales > Bacillaceae > Bacillus > Bacillus sp. FSL M7-0003. The sequence continues at coordinate 1,063,000 of NZ_CP152024.1, forward strand.
CTGTAAATAGCGTCGTCTTTTGTTGATATACTGCCGAATTAAGTCTCTTTCAGACTGCAAGATGTCTTTTCGATCTTTCGTATATGGATCATCTCCAATTCGATCCTCAATCGATTCATGCCATTTCTCGATGATTGGGCAGAGCCGGTCTTCTACAAAATGTGTATCGAGTACATGCTGGAAAAGTGTGTAATAGGCTCTTTTAAACGAAGGGATATCTAGTAATCTAGCAGTTAATGTATTAAAGCCGTTTACTGGGATATAATCAAACGGCATTTCTTCTCCATGAATGTCACGACCCCATGTTGCATCATAATCCCAAGGAAGTACTTGAAACCTCCCTTGTTCATTTACATAAAGAGCGTAGTTATGAACAAAACCATCAAAGTTTTGTGTGCATACCACACCGATGAGCCAGCGGAAATACTGTGTCACATCTAGGTATTGTTCAATTTTTTCTGCAAAAGTGTCATCTTTCGCTGTATTGAGAAAGTAAATAAATTCACTCAGCTGCTGATCATGTTGAGAAGTTCCCGTTTTTTTCTCGTATCCGAGAAGAAGGTGCTTTTTTGGTTTTTTATCAAAAGAACTCAAAAGGGAGAAGTTCGCGTCATCATCAACCGCATAATAAATGCCGCCTCCTGAAAGCTGCCGTTTTTGAAGAAAAAACTCATCGACGGATTCTATTTTCAAATAAATGCCTTCTTTTCTTCCGTTTATGGTGAGAAACACATGAGAAGCGGCTGGACTTAGCACCCCCATCTGCTCAAAGAAATAAAAGGACAGCCTGTTTCGGATAAACGAAGGGTCATTGTACTCTGCATTTAAATGAAAGATCGATTCGCCTTGTCTTTGTTTCGGCTTTCGATATTCAATTTGATAGGACTTTTTCTTAAGCTTTCTAATGTGTGATCCGCGGTATGAAGCATAAATATGTGATTTGGTTTGGCCTGTTTTTAGAATAGCTTCAACAGGTTCATCGTTCCAAATGTCTTTTTTTAATTCAATCAGGTCCTTTGGATGAATCCACATATCAAGTTGTTTTAAAGGTTCTGTGTTCATACGTCCATCAGCCTCCTATATGCTCTTCTTTACAATATGAAAGCGAAGGAATGTCCTGTACCGGCTGGTAGGTATTCATGGAGTTTTAAAGGAAAGAGGCATTCGTCACGAACACTTGTCTACCGAGTCTCGTAACATAAAGCAGAGAAGATAAACAGCTTTGTCTGTTTGTTTTGTCGTAGCATAGACTGGGAGGGAATTGTTCGTGAGTACATTTGATCATTCACACATTGAACATGCAGTGGCTTCACTCCGAAGTGAGGGACGTGATCATCACTTGGATCGTGAACCAGAATCGAGCCGTTCGCATAAGTCAGCTCGTTCTCGTCATTCAAGTCGCGGTCATTGGTTCTTTGGCGGTGGTGGACACCGTAAATCACGCCGCAGTAAAAAAAGCTACAGAAGCTATCGTTCAAAGAAAAGTTATCGCTCTAAGAAAAGCTATCGTTCGAAGAAAAGCATGAAGAGCAAAAAGTCATGTAAAAGCAAAAAATCTTACAGAAGCAAAAAGAGTGAACCGAAAAAGTCACATCGCAGCAAATGCAGATCCCATCATAAGAAAAGCTGCCGCAAATCACACCGTAGCAAATGCAGATCTCATCATAAGAAAAGCTGCCGCAAGTCACACCGCAGCAAATGCAGATCTCATCATAAGAAGAGCTGCCGCAAGTCACATCGCAGCAAGCACAGATCCCACAATAAGAAGAGCCGCAAGTCGCGCCGCAGCCATCGATCTAAACGTTCTCATCACCATAAACGCAGCCGCTCTTGCCGAAGATGTGGAAAGAAAACGCATCGTTCCCGAAATAGAGGAAATGTTGAGCGTAAATGGGATCAAGGGAATATGTGGGAATACCGCCGTTTCCGCTAGGCATTCAATCATCATTTTTGAAACCCTTTTTAAAAGAGAGTATGATAAAAAAGGGTTTTTTTTATTTCATAGAGAAATAAAATGAGACATCATAACTTAGCGAAATGAAGATTGTGAGGGGAAGACATGAAGTTTTTTACAGGTGAGATACATAGCAGCATGTTTATTGGGGTAGTCATTGATGATGAATGGGTGATGGACGTCAAAAAGGCAGAAGCCAAATTATTTGAGCTTGAGACACTGCCAAACTCTTTATCTGAGTGTATTAAAATGGGGGACAAGTTTGTTGAACATGTCGGGCAGCTTCTTGATTGGGCTGAGAAAAAAGAAGAAGACCGCGGTTCTTATGTATATCCGCTTTCGGACGTGAAACTCCATGCCCCGATTCCAAAGCCGTCTAAAAACATCATGTGTGTCGGAAAGAATTATCAAGATCATGTGATGGAGATGGGAAGTGCGGCGGATATTCCTAAAGACGTGATGATTTTTACAAAGGCACCTACTTCTGTCATTGGACACGAAGCGGACATTCTCCTTCATGAAGATGTGACAAATGAATTGGATTATGAAGGAGAGCTTGCCATCGTGATGGGCAAATCAGGGAAAAACATTGCTCCTGAAGAGGTCCAAGATTATATATTCGGTTACACCATTTTAAATGATGTGACGGCAAGAGATTTGCAGAAAAAACATAAACAATTTTTCATTGGCAAAAGCTTAGATACAACCTGCCCGATAGGACCTTATATCGTTCATAAGTCAATGATCGAGGATCATGGTGCGCTCCATGTGGAAACAAAGGTAAACGGAGAGGTTCGTCAGTCTGCCAGTACGGAATTAATGATCTTCACAGTTGAGGACATTGTCTCCACTCTTTCAAAAGGGATGACATTAGAAGCGGGTGACATCATTGCAACAGGTACACCTTCTGGGGTAGGGAAGGGCTTTGAACCGCCTAAGTTTTTAGCTTCTGGAGATCGAATTGACATCACGATTGAACCGATTGGAACGCTGACAAATCACGTCAAATAAAGCGCGTGATGACACAGGATTGTCGCTTTGTGTTCGACTTATTTCGTGGTACGATGAGAAGGTACTTGTTCTGATAAAGGGGGAAATTACAAATGGGAACACATTTACATATCACAGCATGGGTGCTGGGGATTATTTTATTCTTCGTAGCCTTTGCTCTAGCAGGTAAAAATGACAAAGGCGCTAAAATTGTGCATATGATCGTTCGTTTATTCTACTTGATCATCATTGCAACAGGCGTAGAGCTGTATGTTCGCACAGGAATGAAAATTCCAGGTTACGGGGGCGAGTATATTGGAAAAATGATTCTTGGTATCCTCGTGATCGGTTTCATGGAAATGGTCCTAGTGCGCAAGAAAAAAGGAAAATCGGTGACTGGTGTGTTGATTGGTTTTATCGTATTTGCGATTGTGACCATTCTTCTCGGTTTACGTCTGCCGATCGGTTTCCATATCTTTTAATATAAAAAGGACATTGCTTATACGAAGCAGTGTCCTTTTTATGTGCAATCAAATTGTGAAACGATCCGTTGTCCGTCTGAAGTGGTCCATTCAAAACGAATGTGACTGGCGGCTGGCTCATAGTGACATTGAAGTGCAAGTGATTGCGTATCTGCCGAAAACTGAAAGAAAGAGACGCGCTGCAATGAATGAAAGGAAGAGAAAACACAATCATAGACGGAAAAACCAAGCTGCTCTATCTGGTCAAGGATGTGATCAAAAACGTTTTCCGGTACGAACATGAGAAGATCAAGCCAGCCTTTGGCAAGAGACGCCGTATATTGAATGTTTTCTCCTCCCTGTACTTCTATTAGCTGCCCGTTTTCATGAAGAATCATAGAACCGAGCAATTCCCCTTTTGTCCATTGGTCATTTTCCTTCAAACAGATCATTGTGCTTTGAAGACTTTCTGGCAGCATGATCTCTCCTTCATCATCTTCAATCAGGCAATGCCCGTTTTCAATGAGCAAATACCCATTACACCATCTTCTGCTGCAGCGTTCAAGCTGCCTCATTCGATTCTCCATTTGCAAAAGCTCCTTTCCTCTTTCTTTTCTTACCAAATCAAGCTTGTCCTATACGCCGGGAAAAAAGGACAAATCAACTATCAAGGAGACGATGCATAAACTAAGAAAGGCTGAATGAGAACACTTGAGGAAAAACGGATGGGAGCTGATGATGATGTGTGGAATTACAGGCTGGGCAGACTTTAAAAAGCAGCTCATCCAACAGGATCATGTAATCAATCAAATGACAGATACATTATCTAAAAGAGGGCCAGATGATACAAATACATGGAAAAGTGAGCACGTTCTTTTCGGGCATAAAAGGTTAGCGGTGGTAGATGTAGAAGGCGGAAAGCAGCCGATGACATATACACATCAAAACCATGCTTATACGATTGTATACAATGGAGAGCTCTATAACACGGAGGATATAAGAAAAGAATTGTTAAAAAGGGGGCACCGCTTTCTTGGGCATTCTGATACAGAAGTTCTTCTTCATGCCTATACAGAATGGAAGGAAGAGTGTGTCTCTCATTTTAATGGCATTTTTGCATTTGTGATCTGGGATAGTGAGCGTGAATTGTTATTTGCAGGGAGAGACCGGCTAGGCGTCAAGCCATTTTTCTATACAGAACGTCATCATTCCTTCTTATTTGGTTCAGAAATCAAAGCACTTCTTGCTCACCCTGATATCAAAGCAAAAGTCGATCATGAAGGACTGTCGGAGATCTTTGGCTTAGGACCGTCAAGAACACCAGGTCAAGGCGTGTTTAAAGGGATAAAAGAGCTGAGACCTGCACATGCCTTGACCTTTTCAAAAGACGGTCTGCGCGTATGGAGATACTGGAATGTTAAAAGCAAGAAACATACCGATTCACTTGATGACACCGCACAGCACATTAAGCATCTCTTTACAGATGCCGTGACAAGACAGCTCGTCTCTGATGTGCCTGTATGTACATTTTTATCTGGGGGCGTTGATTCTAGTGCCATTACTGCCATTGCCGCTAAGCACTTTGAGAAAATAGGGAAAGCACCGCTTCATACGTATTCCATTGACTACGAAGGAAACGATCAATTCTTTGAGGCAAATCAATTCCAGCCAAATGCTGACGGTCCTTGGATTGATCAAATGACCAAAGCGTTTCAAACGAATCATCACAGCTGTATCATTGGACAAAAAGAGCTCGCTTCCTATCTGAAGGAAGCCGTTGAGGTTCGAGACTTACCGGGTATGGCAGATATTGATTCTTCCTTGCTTTGGTTTTGCCGAGAAATTAAAAAGGACTTCGTTGTTGGTTTATCAGGTGAATGTGCGGATGAAATCTTTGGCGGCTATCCTTGGTTCCATATGGAAAATGAAACGAATGGTTTTCCGTGGATGAGATCGACTGAAGCTAGAACTCAGCTCCTGCAAGACTCATGGCAAAAAAAGCTGTCACTTAAGGAATACGCGCAAAGCAAATATGAAGAAACGGTGGCAGAAACGCCTCTTTTAGATGGAGAAACCGGCGTCGATAAAGCCCGGAGAGAACTTTTTTACTTAAATATGATCTGGTTTATGACAACATTGCTTGACCGAAAAGATCGAATGAGTATGGGCGCTAGTCTTGAGGTACGTGTGCCATTTGCAGACCATCGCCTTGTCGAATATGTGTGGAATATTCCTTGGGAAATGAAAATGCATGGAAATCGTGAAAAAGGGGTTTTACGAAAAGCATTAGAGGGAATTTTACCGAATGAAGTACTTTATCGAAAGAAGAGTCCTTACCCGAAAACACATCATCCAGCCTATACTCAGGCTGTGAAAGAGATGCTCACAGACTGCCTCGCGCAAAAAGACTCTGTACTTCACGAATTTTTAGATCCACATCAATTAAAGCAGCTGATTGAAACGGAAGGGGCTTCCTTTCATGTGCCATGGTATGGTCAGCTCATGAAGGGCCCGCAGTTGATTGCCCATCTAGCACAGATTCATCATTGGTTTGAAACGTATCGAATTGATATAGAAGCGTAATAAAGAGTCGGCTTTCTTGCACATGTTGAAAGGAAGCCGGCTTTTTTGATACATAACATGAGACTTTTTGAGCACATCAAAAGTTGATGTAATCTTTCTAATTTGTATAATTAACTTAAAGTGAATTAATTTGGAGGAAAAAGGATAATGAAAATCATTGTGATTGGAGCGGGACCAGGGGGCCTTGCAGCAGCTATGATGCTTCAAAGCAAAGGACATGACGTTCATGTATACGAAAAGCAGCCCTTTGTCGGCGGGCGTAACGCTAAGTTTCAGCTTGGTGATTTCACGTTTGATACAGGTCCAACCTTTCTCAGCATGATTCATATTGCAGAGGAGCTGTTCACCTTTGCTGGTAAAAATCTTTATGACTATATTGATGTGATTGAATTAAAAGAGATGTATAGATTAATATTTCAAGACAATCAGCTGGATATGATCCGGGATCGCGATGAAATGTACAAACGATTAGAAGCCTTTGCATCTGGTGAGGGCGAAGGGTATTTACGATTTATGAATGATACAAAGCGCAAAATGGATCGTCTGACACCAATTTTACAAAGTAAAATGGACCGCTTTCATCATTACCTTCGCCTGAAGGTGATTAAAGCACTTCCACAGCTTTCACTAAATAAAAGTTTGTATGATGTGCTGTCAGACTATTTTTCGAATGAATCAGTGAAATATGCTTTTACATTTCAATCAAAGTACTTAGGAATGTCGCCGTGGGAATGCCCTGGTGCGTTCTCGATCCTTTCGTTTATGGAACATGACACAGGTGTATTTCATCCGAAGGGCGGTGTCAATCAGCTGTCAGAAGGGATGGCAAAGGCGGCGCTTGAAGCTGGAGCGGAGATTCATCTGTCAGCAGGCGTTGAAAAGCTGCTCACGGAGGGAAGGAAAGTAAAAGGCATTCGTTTAGAATCTGGGGAAGAAATACAAGCAGATGAGGTTGTCGTCAATGGAGACTTTGCACATGTAATGACAAAGCTTGTCGAACCAGGACTCTTAAAGAAATACAGCGAGAAAAAATTAAAAAAGAAAAAATTCTCATGCTCTACCTTTATGCTTTATTTAGGACTGGATACCATGTATGATGAGCCGCATCATACAATCGTTTTTTCCGATGATTATGCTAGATTTGTCAAAGGCATTACGAAAACATATGAGCTGCCAGACGATCCGTCTATTTATATTCAAAATGCAAGTGTAACCGATGACTCACTTGCTCCAAAAGGAAAATCAGCTCTTTATGTGCTGGCTCCAGTTGCCAATAACCAAAGCGGTATTGACTGGGAAGCGCATCAAGATGAATTTAGAGAGCTTGTGCTGGATACATTGGAGCGGAAAACCGGCTTTCAAGATGTGAGACAGCATATAGAAGTCGAGCGGATGATCACACCGAAGCAATGGGAGGAAGACCTTTACGTATATGAAGGAGCTACATTTAACCTCGGCCACCAGCTGACGCAGATGATGGTCCTAAGGCCGCACAATGAATTTGATGAATTAAAGAACTGCTGGCTTGTTGGAGGAGGAACACATCCAGGAAGCGGACTGCCAACCATTTTAGAATCAGCACGTATCACGACAAATGCCATTCTTAAAAAAGAGAAACATTCACACCAAACAATGCGGCATCAAGAAAAGGGGAGCGCCTCATGAAAAAACATATATTGATTGCAGGTGGCGGTATTGGCGGAATGATCTCAGCGCTTTATTTAAAAAAAGCGGGACATGATATCACCCTTGTCGAAAAAAATGAACGGCTTGGCGGGAGACTTGCTTTTGTACGTGAGAAAGGATATAAAGTAGATGAAGGTCCGACCATTGTCCTACTTCCTGACATGTTAAAAGGCATTTTACATGAGGTAGGAATTGACGAATCACCTCTTGATCTTGTGGAGCTTGATCCGCTGTATACAATTCAATATCAAGATGGAACCTCCTATACGAAATACTCTGATGCACTCCGTCAGTTAGATGAAATCAGACGTGTATTTCCAAAAGAAGATCAAGGGTTCCTGAGGTTTATGGAAGAAATGACGGACCGGTTTCAAGAAGGGCAGCAAGCCTTTCTAGAAAAATCATTTCACGAAAAACGTACATTTTTTACAAAAGCGAATATGAAGATTTTAATGAAATTAAAGGCGTATCGAACGGTACAAAGCGCTCTGAAAAAATATTTCTCAGACGAACGCCTGCGAGATGCATACGCACTTCAAACCCTCTATGTTGGGGGAAACCCGTATGAAGCATCGGCTATTTATTCGCTTGTGTCCTATAGTGAGCACGCACATGGAATCTACTATTTAAAAGGCGGCTATGCGAGTTTAGTAGATATATTGGAAGGTCAGCTCATCAACATGGGTGTGCATGTAAGAAAAAATGAAGAAGTCACGCAATTTGAGTTTGAGGGAAAACGGGCAGTCAAAGCAAAAGTGAATGATGAACATGTAGCCGCTGATGCATTTGTGATCAATGGAGATTATCCAGCTGCGTTAAAACAGTTTGGTTTAGACGAACAAGATCGCCGAAAATACGTGCCGTCCTCTGGCTGTGTAATGGTGTATCTTGGTTTAAATAAGATGTATCAGGAAGCACCTGTTCATCAATTTTTTATGGGAGAACACTTTGATCAGCATATGAAAGAGGTTTTTCAAACGAAAACGATTCCTCAAGACCCGTCATTTTATACATTTAATCCATCGATCATTGATCCATCTCTTGCCCCAGATGGCTGCAGTGTTCTATACATGCTCGTTCCCGTTCCTTCAGGAGATCATATCAACTGGGAAGAGGAGACAGATTTTGTCGAGAACATGGTGGGTCGTCTTGAAAAAAGAGGTTTTCCGGGATTGCGAGAGTCGATTGTCTGGCAAAAGGTCAGGACACCAAATGATTCCTTGCGAGAAGGATTGTTTGAAGGCGGCAGCTTTGGACTTGCGCCTAATTTGTTCCAATCAGGTGTCTTCCGCCCGCAAGTGAAGGTCAGTGAGACAGACAATCTTTATGCGGCAGGTGCTTCCATCCATCCGGGCGGCGGGGTGCCGATCGTGATGCAAAGTGCGAAGCTCATGGCTTCTGTACTACTAAAAGATTTGAATGATAGAAAGGAAGTGAAGCTAAGTGGTTGATGTACAAACAGCATTAAAAGTGTGTGAGGAAACCATTCAAACCCATTCAAAAACGTTTTACCGGGCCTTTTCCATGCTGCCTAAAAAGAAAAGACAGGCCGTCTGGGCCGTGTATTCCTTTTGCCGGAGAGCAGATGATATTGTAGATGAGTCGCCTTCGCCACAAGAGGACCTTGCATCCTTTCGGGAGACGTTTGATCGATTTTTACAAGGTGAGGTAGACCGGAATGACCCGATATGGGTGGCGCTAGAGCATACATTTCAAGAGTTTCGGATGGATGAAGCCCCGTTTCGTGACCTGCTCCAAGGACAGGAGATGGATTTAGAGCAACAGCGATACGAAACGTTAGATGAACTGCTCATCTATTCCTATCATGTTGCTAGTACCGTTGGACTCATGCTCCTTCCCATTATAGCACCGCGTAAAAAAGAGCAGCTAAAAGAAGCAGCCATTTCTTTAGGGATCGCTATGCAGCTAACCAACATTCTTCGAGATATCGGCGAAGATCAGGCTGAAAGAGACCGTATTTATTTGCCAAAGCAAGTGATGGATCAATTCGGGTACACAGAGCAAGAATTGAAGGAAGGGATTGTCAATCAAGCTTTTCAGCACGTCTGGGAGTACATTGCTTTTGAGGCAGAGGCATACTACGAGGAGTTTTTTGACCATCTTCATGATTTCCCGTTATATTCACGTATACCGGTGAAAGCAGCAGCCCACTTTTATAAAGCCATCTTAGATAAAACAAGAGAAAACGAATACCGCGTCTTTACAGAGCGAGCATTTATTTCAAAACAGGAAAAAGCACTTATTTTAGAAGATATTACGTAAAAAAGGACTGCACCCCGCAGTCCTTTTTATGTGGAAGAAAAACGATACTCCGTCCATACCCTGGAACGCCAGCGCCTATACATAAAGATGCCTCTGACCCATTCATCCACGATAAAAGAAATCCAAACCCCGATGAGCCCCATTTCAAGCTGAATGCCTAACAAGTAAGCGATCGGAAGCCCAATTCCCCACATTGAAATCATCGCCATATACACTGGAAACTTCGCGTCACCAGCAGCCCGCAATGAATTAATAATGACCATATTAAAAGAGCGTCCCGGCTCTAAAATGATCGTCAATAGGAGAAGTGTGGCGGCGATTTGAATGATTTCATGATTGCTAGTGAAAAACGTAAGCAAATGCGTCGATGATAAAGATAAAGCAGTGGAAGAAAGAAGAGAGATCGCAATGGCCCAGTATAAGCTTTTCATACATCTGCGGTAGGCCGCATCGAATTCTTTCGCCCCAATATGGCGCCCGATTAAAATTTGTGTGCCTTGGCTAATCGCTGCACCAAATAACATAATGAACATCATCAAATTTTGAGTGTAGACCTTTGCTGCTAAAGCCTGCGTCCCCATAAATGTAATAAACAGGGTAATGATCATTTGAGAGCCGTTATAAGAAAGCTGCTCTCCAGCAGAAGGAATGCCAATTTTCAGCAGCCTTTTTAAATGCGTCCGCTGGATGTGAAACATGCTCTTCAGCGAAAAGCGCAATCCAATTCGGCGGCGGACAATGAGAATCATCGCCATCAATCCGATCAATCGAGCCAGCGAGGTTGAAAAGGCAACACCCATGACACCTAATACCGGAAAGCCAAACGGACCAAAAATGACCAAATAATTGCCGGCAACGTTTAGCAAATTCATTCCGATGGTGACATACATCGTGTCTCTTGTATATCCGTAGCTTTTTAAAATAGCACTATACGTCATAATAAGCGCTTGAATAAAAGAAAGCAGCCCGACAATTTGTAAAAAGACCGCCGCATCCGGCATGAGTTCACTTGATAAGCCCATCATGTGCAGAATTGGAACAGCTAACATAAACATGAGGAGACTAATGACAAAGCTGATCAAGAAGTTGGTCCCTAGTGAGACATAGGCGACTTGAGTCGCTTCCTGCTTGCGGTCAGCTCCTAAAAGCTGCGCAATCACAATGGTCGTTCCTGTTGTAATGAAGCTGAACATGACAATTAATAAATTCAGGAGCTGGTTACTTACACCTACTGCGGCCACACTGTTATCAGAGTATTGGCTGAGCATAAGTGTATCAGCGCTCCCCATGAGCATATATAAAGAGATTTCGATAAAAATAGGCCAAGTTAATGCAAATAATGAAGGGTGCGTTTTCTCATCTTTGGCTTGAACCTTTTCATATGACAGGGTTTGAGATTTCATCACAAAGCCCCCTTTCGTATAAATCCGATTTATAGTGTACCTTGCATCGACTATAATAAGAAGAGATGAAACCGAAACTTATTGGAGAAATACGACTTCATAAGGGGATGAATATGAATCGATTTATTACATTTACTGTACCGCCGTTTCCTATTTATATAGCTTCAGGTAGAGGGATATTTCATCAAGGAGAAAGACATATCTCAAGAACCTTCGCTGTATTTGATCTTCTCTATGTCACAAAAGGTGAACTATGGATGACAGAGGACGAGGAGGCTTTTCACGTAAAAGAAGGTGAATATATGATTCTCTCACCGGGCCTGTCACATGGCGGACATCTGCCATGTGAAGAGGATACCTACTATGAGTGGCTGCATTTCTCAATTGATCGATTTGAGCTGACGAACCGGCCGAGAGAACACTGGATTGATATGAAACAAAACCAAGCCACCTTCGAAAAGCCGGCAACATATGAATTTAGCCTGCCTCGTTTAGGAAAAGTGAAGGGACGAAGTGTGTTAGAAAAACACCTTTCAGCGATGAGCGCACTAAATCATGATGCATCTGAACTTCCGCTGAAAAAACAGCTTCTATTTGAGGAACTGCTCATTCACCTGCAAAAGGAAGCATTCCATATTCCAAGTGCAAAAGAGACTGTCGCATCAGAAGTAGTTCACTATCTTGAGCATCACTTTATGGAGAAATTGCATATGGAGCAGCTTTCAGAGAAGCTGCACTATCATCCTGACTACATGACAAGGTGTATGCAGACGGTGTATGGATTGACGCCAAACCAGTACAGCCATCGTCTCAAGATCGAAAAAGCTAAAAGCATGCTCGCCTCAACAAATGAAAAAATCGCAGCCATTGCAGAGCATGTAGGCATTGACGACCCTACTTATTTTTCTAAGCTGTTTCGGCAAAATGAAGGCATGACGCCGATTGAGTACCGTCATCTAGCAAAAAGAACGACAAAGTAAAGGAACGTGAACAGATGAAAAGAGAAAAGGAAGAGCTTGTGAACATACGTCCATTAACCGAAACGGACTTAGAGGCGGTGTGGCATTTAAAATTTAAAGCACCAGACCAGTCCTATAGAAAATGGAATGCCCCTTATTTTTATGAACACGAAATCCCGCTTTCTGCATTTAAGAAACGTTACTTACAGGATGAATCCATTCCCCAAAAGCTATATGGTATTGAAATAGACGGTGATATCAAAGGTACCGTATCATATTATTGGGAGAATGAACGTACACGGTGGCTTGAATGCGGCATTGTCATTTATGACTCACGCTTTTGGAGCGGGGGCGTTGGGACAAAGGCATTAAATCTATGGATTGATGTATTATTTACGCATATTGATATCCCTCGAATTGGTCTAACCACTTGGTCAGGGAATGAACGGATGATGCGGTGCGCAGAGAAATGCGGATTTGTCCTTGAGGGGAGACTGAGAAAGGTCCGTTATTATCAAGGAGAGTATTATGATTCGATGCGCTACGGAATGCTGAGAGAAGAATGGCGAAGCCTCCCGCGCAATATCCTCTGAATCATTATTTTTTAGGAAAAAAGAATCATATAATGAAATAAACTGAAGAAGGGTGGCAGAAGAATGTGGGCTGGATAACTGGATGGTTTGTTTCTATTCTAGTCGCAATCTATCTATTGATAGATGCACCAAAACATGGGAAAAATAAATGGTTATGGTCTATTTTAGGTCTTTTATTCGGGCTCTTTGCATTTGGGATATACCTCATCAAAACAGGAAGAAAAGGATTGGGCTGGACAGTTCTGATCGTGTCCATCATCATCTATTCTATTGTTATGCTAGTCTATGTTTTTTACTTCCTGTTGCTGATCATCGGATACTCAAACGCATCATAGAGAGCGCGTATACATAATAAGGGGGAGTTTAATCTTGAGAATAACGGGTCTATTCGTTTCACTTGCTGTTGCTATCTATTTATGGTTTGATGCGCCAAAGCATCACAAAGACAAATGGCTGTGGGCCATTTTAGGCGTGCTTTTTAGTACCATCGTACTCGGTATTTATTTGATCAAGACAGAGAGGAAGGGGCTGGGCTGGACGATCTTGATTTTAACCATCTTGTTTTATCTCATGCTGCTCATCTCTGTTTTAATCGGTGTAATTCTTTTTTATCAGGCGCCTTCATGAAGAAGGGCCTTTTTCTTTTACCTTTTGAGCCGGCACACCAGCAATAACGATCTCCTCTTCATGAAAGGAATGATTCACCACGGCATTTGCTCCAATTGAGATATGATTTGCGATATAAATGTCTCCAAACAGCTTAGCACCGGGCCCAATCCATACGTGATCTCCAATGGTTGGTACATCCTTTTCGGAATGGTTTTGACCAATATTCACCCCTTGATGAATATCACAAAATGCCCCAATTTTTGCGTGCTTATTCACAATTAAGAGGCCAGTATGATTGATTCTAAGGCCGGGGCCAAAGACGCCAATCGGGATATCAAAGCCAAGCTGCATCCCTTTCTTTTTATGTAAATAGCGGTAAAACCATTTGCGCAATGTAGCACCGCTATTAGAATAGTATTCATATTTTCGTAAATACCTTTGATATTTCCATATATCGTCCCCAAACCATTTTGGCCTTCTGCGCGTGATAGCTAATGCTTTCTTATCCTGCGTTAAGTAATGGTGAAGATCTTGCTTTGTTAAAATCATCAAAATTCCCCTCTCCATCCCCTTATGTTTCAGAGAAATTATACCATCCAAACCATTTATATCAAGAAAAAATAGTGTGATTTCTTCAATTTTCTACCTTCATTTCATCCAAATTTCTGCATAAAATGAGTGCTTTGAATTGAATAGAACAAATGAACCAGGAAAAATGATTTGTAATTTTTTTCAATGTCAATCCATCTCATGCGTTCCATCTCCTTATGGCAGTAAGGTTTGTAAAAATTACTCGAAAATACTCATTAAAAAGAGAATATTGCATTCATATGCTTTTAGAATCATCTTTTTGAATACAATTGACTTTCATATCTTACATCCTCTAGGCTAGTAAATGAAAATGATAATCTTTATCAATTGGAGGAGTGTTTTATTATGTCCATCAAAACCGTTTCTAAAAATCAGCAATTTTTAGAGCAGCAAAGTCAAAGAGAATCTAATGCAAGGTCTTACCCGAGACGGTTCCCATTAGCCATGCAAAAAGCCGAGGGCATGATCGTGACAGATGCGGATGGCAGAGAGTTTTATGACTGTCTAGCAGGCGCAGGAACACTTGCACTTGGCCACAATCATCCGGTTGTGATAGAAGCGATTGAACGTATGCTTCATGAAAAAAGGCCATTGCATACGTTGGACATAACCTCAGAAATTAAAGAAGAGTTTGTGAATGAAATTTTTTCTCACCTGCCAGAAGAGTTTGCAAAGAGAGCAAAAATTCAATTTTGTGGACCAACTGGCGGTGATGCCATAGAAGCTGCGATTAAATTAGTCAAGACAGCGACAGGAAATCGTTCCATTCTTTCTTTCCACGGTGCTTATCACGGTGCGACACATGGCACGATGTCATTAAGCGGGAATTTGTCTCCAAAGGAAAGAGTGCAAGGGTTAATCCCAGATGTGCATTTCATGCCTTATCCATATGAATATCGCTGCCCATTCGGAATTGGCGGGAAAGATTCACACCGCATTTCCAGCTCTTATATTGAGCGTGTATTAAATGATCCTGAAAGTGGTATTCTTCCGCCAGCAGGTATGATCTTTGAAGCAGTACAAGGTGAGGGAGGCTCAATTCCAGCATCTATTGAATGGATGCAAGAAATGAGAAGAATCACAAATGAAAAAGGCATTCCGCTCATCATCGATGAGGTTCAATCAGGCATTGGCCGAACAGGTAAGATGTTTGCTTTTGAACATGCAGGAATTGTGCCGGACGTCATTGTATTATCTAAAGCCATTGGTGGAAGCCTGCCGCTTTCAGTTGTGATTTATGATAAAGATTTGGATCAATGGAATCCAGGGGCACACATTGGCACATTTAGAGGAAATCAAATGGCAATGGCTGCAGGAACCGCTACGCTTAAATTTATAAAAGAAACGAATCTGCTTGATCATGTTGACCAGTTAGGGAATCGCATGCAGGCTCATCTAAAAGACATTCAAAAAAATGTACCTGCTATCGGTGATGTTCGAGGAAGAGGATTAATGATTGGTGCTGAAATAGTTAATCCAAATGAAAAGCAGGATGTGGATGGAAGTTATCCAGCAAATCCTGAGCTAGCCAGTCTCATTCAAAAGAATTGCTTCGATAAAGGCTTAATTGTAGAGACAGGAGGCCGTTTCGGCAGCGTCATTCGATTCTTACCGCCATTGATCATGACAGAAGAACAGCTTGAACAAGTTATCGCTATTTTCAAAGAGGCCGTATACGATGCAATCAACTAAAGCTTCTGTGGATTCATTATTTATCAATCAAAGCCAGCTTGGAAGAGAGTCCTTCCAAGCGGCTCTTCATACATCTATCGACAGCTTACTGGACCAATGGCAAAAAGACCAAGGACCATACAGTGGAATATTGCCTGGGAAATTAGCGGCTAGTGTCGAATCATTATTTCAGTTTCAACCGTCTGGCGAATCAATTGAATCTGTCTTTCAAGATATAAAGCAGCACCTTTTGCCACATCTGGTTGATGTATCGCATCCTAAATGCTTGGCACATTTGCATTGCCCGCCGCTTATTCCTGCGCTTGCCGCAGAGGTGATAGTAAGTTCTTTTAACCAATCAATGGATTCCTTTGATCAAAGCGGTATTGCATCTTTGGTTGAAGAGAAAATTTTAAAGTGGCTATGTGCGAAGTTTTCTTATGGAAATCTAGCAGATGGGACATTTACGAGCGGTGGAACCCAATCAAACTATATGGGGCTGCTTCTTGCAAGAGATGCATTTTGTGAAAACACATGGCAATGGAATGTTCAGCAGAAAGGCTTGCCGAGTGAGGCTCACCGCATGAGAATTCTTTGCTCTAAGAATGCTCACTTCACTGTGAAAAAATCTGCATCCCAGCTAGGCTTAGGGGAGCAGGCGGTTGTTCTGATAGAGACAGATGAGCATCACCGCATGGACCTCAACGATTTGAAGAAGAAACTTGTTGAGTTAAAGGAACAGGATCTCCTGCCTTTTGCGCTAGTGGCGACTTGCGGGACGACTGATTTTGGCAGTATTGACCCGGTTCGAGATGTGTATGACATCGTCAAACCATACGGTCTGTGGATACACGCAGATGCTGCCTATGGTGGAGCGCTTGTATTAAGTGAAAACTACCGAGATAAATTAGATGGTGTTGAGCTTGCTGATTCCATCACGATCGACTTTCATAAACAATTTTATCAGTCGATCTCCTGCGGGGCATTTCTGCTGAAGGATAAAAGGCATTTCGGTTTGATCAATTATCATGCAGATTATCTTAATCCAAAAGAAGATGAACTGGATGGAATACTACATCTCGTCCATAAATCTGTCCAAACGACGCGCCGGTTTGATGCACTGAAATTGCTTCTTTCTCTTCGTCTGATTGGGGAGGAAGGGTTTGGTGACATGATTGACCATACCATTGATTTTGCGAAGGATGTGGCTGCGCTTATCGAGAGCAATGATCACCTTGAAGTGATCAATCCTGAGCCAGAAATCAATGCAGTAGTGTTTCGATTTAAGGGTGCGGATGACATCAATAAAATCATCCATCGAACGCTATTCACATCAGGAACTGCTGTCATTGCAAAAACAGTGGTGGATGGTCAAACATGCTTGAAATTCACTTTGTTAAATCCGAGAACGACAATCACACATATTGAGGAAATCCTTTCTGACATCGTTGATATCGGGATCGCTCATATTCAATCCGGGAGGGTACTACGTTGAGTCAATATAAACAAATGGCTGAAAATGCAACTATGCAAAGCTTTTTAAACTGTTTTTTACGTGAAACAGGAATCGATCGATCTGCAAAAAAAGAGACGAAAGCAGATGGTTCGCTTGTATTCGTGGCAAAACTAGCAAAGCAAGACCTTGAGCTTGTGATTCCGATCCGATACTTTTCATCTGTAGGCCGCCATCTCTTTGATTTTCCGATTCGCTTTCGTCCGAGTGGCAGCGAGCAAGAGGGGACGATCGTCGATTACACGACCCTTGTTGCTTTATGTTCAAAGGAGCTTCTCATTGCATATGGCCGCACAGATGCAGAGGATGAATTCATGCTTCGCATCATTTTAAGCTGCCGAAATATTGAACGATTCTTACGGGAGAGAGAAAGTGATCAAGCTGCTTTATCTCAAGCTGATTTTGAGTACATCGAGGCTGAACAGTCACTTCTTTTAGGACATTTAACACATCCTACACCAAAAAGCAGACAAGGGATGACAGAAGAGGAGGAAGCCGTCTATTCTCCTGAGCTGAAAGGGGCTTTCCAGCTTCATTACTTTAAAGCGCACCATTCGATTGTGCTTCAGGATTCATCTATTTCACAACCTGCGGCAACCCTCATGTTAGAAGAGCTTTCGCGTCAGGTGCCAGAAGAAACAGAGAGACTGAATAGGTTAACAGAAAACGGAGAATATGTGCTCATTCCAATTCATCCGCTGCAAGTCAAAGTGGTCATGGAGAAGGCATTCGTGAAGCGGTATATAGAGGAGGGGAAACTGACTTATTTAGGACCGCTGGGGTCTGAATACACTGCGACCTCATCCTTTAGAACGGTCTATCAAAAGGATTCTGCTTACATGCTCAAATTCTCTGTTCCTGTGAAAATTACGAACTCGTTACGCATCAATAAACAAAAGGAACTGGATCGAGGAGTAGAGATGTCCCGCATCTTAAAAACAGAATTAGGCGTTTCTTTATATGAAAAATTCTCTGGATTCCGGGTCATTGAAGATCCTGCATATCTATCTATTCGAGGAGATGAAGCGGAATCTGGCTTTGAAGTGGTCATTCGTCAAAATCCATTCTTGCATCGTGAAAAAGGCGCAAGCTTAATTGCTGGGCTGTGTCAGGATCATGCGTACGGAGGAAAATCAAGATTAGCAGGAATTATTTATAAACTTGCAGATGCAGAAGGCCGGTCAACAGAAGCGGTCAGCCAAGATTGGTTTAAACAATACTTAACCATTTCGTTAAAGCCGATGCTCTGGCTGTTTGAAACGTATGGTCTTGCACTCGAGGCCCATCAGCAAAATGCTGTTGTGCAAATGAAGGATGGTTATCCAGACACCTTCTATTACCGTGACAATCAAGGCTACTATTATAGTGAATCAAAAAAAGATAAGCTCGCAAATCTAGTTCAAAACTTGAGCGTAAGAAGTGAAACCATTTGTGCGGATGATGTCGCCGTTGAGAGACTCCGTTATTATTTCTTCTTTAATCATTTATTTGGTCTCATTAATGGCTTTGGCACAGAAGGACTAGCAAAGGAAGAAGACTTGCTGGCACTCGTGAGAGATACATTGCTTGCTCATGAGGAGATGTATGGAGCTTCTGATCTGACAAACAGCCTTCTCCGTTCAAAAGAACTTCCTTCAAAAGCGAATTTGCTGACACGATTTGAAGATATGGATGAGCTGACAGGATCTCTGGAAACACAGTCTCGTTACACAGCTGTCTTGAATCCGCTCTTTTTACATAAGGAGGCGCTGATTGGATGAGGCATCGTATTAGGTTTATTCGTGCTGAATATGAAAGAGACGTCCAGCTTGTCCATAAGTGGATGCAAGAAGAGTATGTTCACCCATTTTGGCATTTGAATATTCCGTTTCCTGATTTTGAAAAGCATTTTTATCAGGCAATACATGATCCGCATCAAACCCTTTATTTAGGCACGATTGATGGGACGCCAATGAGTTATTTTGAGGCTTACAACGTGAAAGGAGATATCATTGAATCCTACTATGAGCCTTCTCCGCATGATCAAGGCATTCACCTGTTAATAGGGGAGCCGGATTATGTGGGAAAAGGATTTGCTACGCCGCTCCTTCAGGCAATGACAGCATTTCAATTTGAGCAGAACAAACGAACAGAAAAAATCGTCGCTGAGCCGGATATTCGCAATGAAAAAATGATTCATGTATTTGAAAAATGCGGCTTTGAACGTGTAAAACCAGTCACTTTACCGGATAAAACAGGTCTTTTGATGTTTTGTGATCGAGAACGATTCGAAAGGAAGTATAACCATGACGCGGTTCAACAAGCAAAATAATATAGTGGATGTAATTGGGATCGGCATTGGCCCGTTTAATCTCGGACTTGCCGCATTATCTGAAGAGGTAAATGAAATCGACGCTTTGTTTTTTGAAAGAAGTGAAATCTTTCACTGGCACCCAGGGATGCTCATTGAAGGGACGACACTGCAAGTCCCATTTTTAGCGGACCTTGTCAGTATGGCAGATGTGAAAAGCAAATATAGCTTTCTCAACTATTTGCAGGAACAAAACCGTTTGTATTCATTTTACTTTCTAGAGGACTTCCATATCCCGCGCAAGGAATACAGTCATTATTGCCGCTGGGTCGCTGATCAGTTAGACTCTTGCCGATTTGGCATGAACGTCGAATCTGTCTCACTGATTGAAAAGTCAGGGGAAAAACGGTATGAAGTGCATGTCCGTCATGTAAAGGACCAAACTGTAGAGGTGTTTGAAAGCAAACATCTTGTCTTGGGAATTGGCACGCAGCCCGCAGTGCCAGCATCGCTCCAGCCAGCTTTAGGAGAGAAGGTTTTTCACTCAGCTGACTATTTAAAACGAAAGAAAGAAGGCTGTTTCAAAGGGAAATCTGTCACAGTTATCGGCTCTGGTCAAAGTGCGGCAGAAGTGTTTTATGACATTTTATCAGATGATGAAGCGAAGGATATTCACTGGTTCACACGGTCAAAAGGATTTTTCCCAATGGAATATTCAAACCTAGGGCTTGAGTATTTCTCCCCTGACTATATTGATTTCTTTTATGAGCTTCCGCAAACAAAAAAGGATGCGTTATTAAAACAGCAAGACTTGCTGTATAAAGGCATCAGTTCGGCAATGATTCGTGATATTTATCATTTGCTTTATGAACGTTCTGCCTGCGGAACGCAGCTGAACACAGTGCTTCAAGCCATGACGGAGGTCAACTTGATTGAGGAAACAGCGGGCGGATTATCACTTTCCTGCTCGCAGTGGGTCAAGGAAGAATCTTTTACGCATGAGACAGATATTGTTGTATTGGCGACTGGCTATCAATCCGTTCTGCCGCCATTTATCAACCCTATTTCTCACCACATTCAATGGGATGATCAAGGACGTTTCCAAGTGGAACGTGAATATCGTTTGAAAACAAATACGATGGGTGAAAATGATATTTTTGTACAAAATGCAGAGCTTCATACACATGGGGTCGGCGCTCCAGATTTGGGGCTGGGGGCTTATCGAAACAGTGTGATCATCAATGAACTTGCTCGTCAAACCGTGTATCCACTTTATCAAAAGCACGTCTTCCAGACATTTGGTACACACAAGAACGCACACACATTTGAAGAAATCAAAGGTTAAGGAGGATGAAGCGATGAGTGTACAAGATGAATTGAAAAAAGCGGTGAATCCTGCTGCTTGGAAAAAGGCAAACCAGCGAATGGTGGCAAAAATGCTGTCTGAATATATGTATGAGGACATGCTTCATCCTGTTGAGCTGGATTGTAAGGATGGCATCGCGCAGTATGAATTAATCATTCACGAACATAAGAAATATCGTTATCTAGCAAAACCTCGGTTGTTTGATAGTTTTGATACAATCGCTGAATCAATTGAGTACTGTCAAGATGGAAAGTGGTCAAAGGATGTCAGTGCCATTGTGTTTTTACTAGACATTCAGCCGATCATTCCAATGTCCTCTGACACAACAGGCCATCTTATCAAAGAGCTTCACCATACTTTGTTAGCCGATGTCCATTTGCTGTCGAAAAAAGCGCTTCGTGCGGATGAGCTGACAGATACGGATTATGCATGGATTGAAGGAGAAATGACAGGCCATCCTTGGATTGTGTATAACAAAGGACGTATAGGATTCAGCTACGATGATTACTTAGCCTATGCACCAGAACGTCAAGAATGTGTGCAGCTGTCTTGGATTGCTGTTCACAGGGAACTTGCGACATTCCATGCAGTCGATCAAGAAAACTATGAGCAGGTGATCGCCAAAGAATTAGATGAAGTCACGATTCGTCAATTTCAACGTGTGTTAAAGGATGAAGGACTGAATGCAGCTGACTATTATATGATGCCTGTTCATCAGTGGCAGTGGACGCATATGATTATTCAGCATTTCCCGGAAGATTTGGCCTTGCGCCGGATTGTGTATTTGGGAGAGGGGCTGGATCAATATATCCCGCAGCAGTCGATCAGAACCTTTACAAATATCTCAAACAAAGGCAAGCATCATATTAAACTGCCAATGAGTATTTTAAATACACTTGTATACCGTGGACTCCCATCAGAACGTACGGTCATTGCCCCGCGCATTACAGCGCATATTAAAGGGATTGCCGATCAAGACTCATTTTTATCTGATGTGTGCCGCGTCATTTTACCAGGTGAGAATGCAAGTATCAATGTCGATCATCCATACTACAGCAAACTGCCTGGTGCGCCGTATCAATATCTCGAGATGCTCGGTGTCATTTTTAGAGAAAGCATTTATACGTACTTAGATGAAGGGGAGAGCCCTGTTACACTTGCGGCACTCACATATGAGGATCATGAAGGAGAGCCGTATATCAAGCAGCTGATTGAAAAATCAGGTCTCTCCGCAAAAGAATGGATGGCGAAGTTTTTCCATGTCGTGATGCCGCCGCTTTTACACTTTATGTATCAATACGGCACAGTCTTTTCACCGCATGGGCAAAATACAATTCTTGTGTTAAAAAATCATCAGCCGCATCGTTTGGCGATCAAAGATTTCGTTGATGATGTGAATATAAGTGACCAGCCGCTGCCTGAATTAGCTTCACTAGAAGAAGATTTAAAAGAAGTGCTGCGCAGTGAGCCGCCAGAAGGTTTAGTACAATTTATTTTTACAGGATTATTTATTTGCAATCTGCGCTATGTATCCAACGTATTAGACAATCACGATCTGTTAGATGAAACGACTCTTTGGCGTTTGCTTGCTGAAGAAATTCAGCAGTATCAAAATCAATTCCCACAGCTAAAAGACCGTTTTGAATTATTTGATCTATTCCAGCCGAAGCTGACAAAGCTTTGCTTAAATCGTAATCGAATGATTGATTACGGCTATGGAGATGGTGATGACCGCCCGCATGCATCAGAGCATGGGAAGGTCACAAATGCACTCGCTCATGTTCTTTCATCAGTTGGAGAGAAGTAATAAAAAAGCTGTAGACATCTAGTGTCTACAGCTTTTTTGTTTTTTAAGAAAATGCTTGAGAGGCGAGGAAATAGAATAGGGCGGGATCATTTAGTTTTTCTTTCCCACGAATCATCATAAAATGGGCTACGTTTGTTTTCGTAAATCCTGCTTCAACAAGTGTTTCATGCAGGTGCTCAGCTGTTTCTTCCTGCATATCTAAACGAATTGCCCCTGAATAAGACGAGATGAGTGATTGGATGAGCGAGAGAGCGGTTTGTTCATCGTTTGCTGCAAGCGGCCCAATCATGAGATTAGCAGGGGTTTCGATGCCAAATGCAAAGCCAGTTGTTTCATGATGTTCATTCTGTGCGATCAGCCGGAACGATGCTCGATCCATTCGCTTTCTTATAAAGCTTGATCGATTGGTACCTGCACCTTTTTCGTCAAGTGCTTCAATAGACGGAAGGTCCGCTTCATCAGCAGGAGAAAGGTGAATCCCACCTGACACACGAAAAGCCGATGGATTCGTGGTCTGTGCTTTGTATGTATGAATGTAGCCGGCCGTTTGAAATCCGATTTTTTCATAAACGGGCTGTCCTTGTACAGTAGCGGTTAAAACGACAGGAACGCTTTGATTGCTCCGGCGAAGCAGGGTGTCAATCATTTTCCGTGCAAGGCCTAAGCCGCGATGCGTCTCAGATACAATCACAGCACCAATTGATGCTGCTTTATCATATTGGAAAAGTCCCGCACATGAGATGACTTGTCCATCCGTTGTTGAAAAACCAGTAAAATATCCGTTTGTTAAAAGAGATGTAAGCTCATCCGCATTGTAATCAGGCCAGTCGACCTCTTTTGACAATGCGATAAGATCGGGTATGTCATCGAGTGTTAATGTTCGTTGTACAACGTTTTCCAATACACGCAACTCCTTCTTAGCTGATTTCATCTATATGTATCGTACCATAAGAAAGCATAAGAAAAAGGAAAAGGGAGATCCTTTTCCTTTTGTCCTCTTATTAATAATTCAGGTCACGGTTGTATTCATATTCGAAGGTGAGCTGCAAGTTTTTAATCGACACGACGCCTACTTTAATTAATCGTCCACCGATAAGCTGAGGGACCTCTATCGCGTTGAAAGAAACAAAAAAGCGGTCTTTTGCTGGAACCTGGCTTGTTTTATAGGAAGAGATATCAACCTTTTGACCGTTCCAAGGTACATTCACTGCTCCGCCTTTTAAAGAAGAAACGGTGAAAACATAATTGTGTGCGTTGGTACTGCCTTTATCAGCCTCTAATGAAAGACCAGTTACGACAGCATCCTGCGGCAGACTGCTTAAATCAAAATTAGAATTTGGAGAACCGGCTTCATTGAAGCTGTTGAGTGTGGCTGGCGACCCATATCGTTTGAGTGTTGCTTTTTCAATGCTTTTATCAAAGACAATGCGGTACATTTTATCTTCTTCATTTAGTAATTGTTTAGGCTTAACCGCTAGGTAGTAATCCGTACTGGCGGCAATTTTCGGCATATGAATGATCTCATTTTGGTTGTATGTCCGCACAGAGGAAGACACAAGCGCGCCGTCCTTATTGTAAAGATAGAGATCAAAATCATTTCCTGACTTTACATTCACAAGTTTAATGGAAAAACGACCGTCCGCACCATCAAATTTGGAACTGGTGAAATGGTAAAAGTCGACGTCATTTATAGAAGAAATACTTCCCTCGTGATATAAATAAGATTT
Source organism: Bacillus sp. FSL M7-0003 (assembly GCF_038628485.1). Classification (NCBI taxonomy): domain Bacteria; kingdom Bacillati; phylum Bacillota; class Bacilli; order Caryophanales; family Bacillaceae; genus Bacillus; species Bacillus sp. FSL M7-0003. Next base: position 1,087,486 of record NZ_CP152024.1, read on the forward strand.
ATTCAAATAAAGAGAAGGCTGCAGGAACTGAGCTTTTTCCATCGTATCATTGTTGGCATAATCACTGTCTGGATACTGGTGCTCCAATTCTTCTGTATAATTTTTTGTTTGTTTCGTAGATGCTTCACTTGCTAGTGCAGGTGATTGGAAGAGAGAGGCAGCGATGAAGAGGCCGGCAAGCAGTAAAAAACCAATTTTCTTTTTAAACATGACAAACATCTCCTATTCATTCATTTTCTTTCATTTATATTATCGGTGGATTATTGTAAAAATTGATATTTATTCCATTTTTATAACAAAAAAGAACCCCCAATCACGGAGGTTCTAGAGTTAATGAACATTAAAATATCGAGCTTCAGGGTGGGAGACGACAATCGCTGAAACAGATGCTTCAGGTTCCATCATGAATCCTTCTGTCAGGTGGATGCCGATTTTTTCAGGCTGAAGCAGCTTGAACAACTTTTCTTGGTCCTCAAGATTTGGACACGCTGGATAACCAAAGGAATAGCGCTGCCCTTGATATTTCGCTTGAAATCGTTTTTCCATTGTAAAATCGACTGGGTCAGGGAAGCCCCATTTGTCACGAATCACTTGATGGGTTCTTTCAGCTAATCCTTCTGCAAGCTCAAGTGCCAGAGCTTGGACAGCATGCATTTTTAAATAATCTCCTTCCTGCTTAAATTGCTGCGCGACTTCACGTATACGCGCGCCGGCTGTGACGGCGAATAAGGCAATATAATCTTTCTCGTTTTCATCACTTTTCCGTACATAATCAGAAATGGAGCGGTACGGGAGCTTCACCTGCCTTGGAAATTGGAACGTTTCAATGATGCGGTCAGGCTTTTCGGGATCATAAATATGCAAATCATTTCCGTCTGAACCGGCAGGGAAGAATTGATACACAAATGCTGGCGCAAACCAGTTTTTCTCTCTGCCTTCGTTTAGAAGGTCTGTGACAAGCTGTTTTAATTCCAATGCTTTTGGGTGCTGTTCAGCTAATAAGGCTTTGACTTTTCCCTTTAAGCCGAGATGATGACCAATGAGCATTTGTTCATTCACATAAGGCATAATATGATGCAAATCGATGTCCCTCACATAATGGCGTGTGGTATTTTCTGGTGTAAATACCGGTGCTTGCGGGAGAGATGCGCGTTTTTCTAGTAATTCAATGACAGCTTTCGGCTGCTTTCCTTCTTTCTCCTTGAAAGGTGCCGCTGGCTCCTCTTCGGGCTTTGTTTGAAATTGCAGTGGATTCGCTTTTAACTCATTGGCTAATGACAGACCGTCCATGGCATCTTTTGCATAAAGAACAGGTCCATCATAATGAGGCGAAATTTTCATTTTCGTAAATTTGCGAGAAAGGGCAGCACCGCCGACCAAAATAGGAACAGAAATATTGGCCTTTTGTAAATCCTGAGCGGTTAGTACCATTTGCTGTGCGGACTTTACAAGTAAGCCTGATAATCCGATCATATCTGGTTTTTCCTTTTGCACAGCTTCAATCAATGTTTGAGGTGTCACCTTGATGCCGAGGTCGACTACTTGAAAGCCGTTATTGCTCAAAATGATGTCGACAAGGTTTTTCCCGATATCATGGACATCTCCTTTTACGGTCGCAAGAAGAATCTTTCCTTTCCCGCTCGCATGCTGCTTTTCCATATATTGCTCAAGGAACGAAACAGATGCTTTCATGACCTCTGCCGATTGAAGCACCTCGGCGACAATCAGTTCGTTTTGATTAAAAAGACGACCAACCTCAGCCATTCCCTGCATTAACGGACCATTGATAATATGAAGCGGCGATTCATATTGCTCCAAAGCAAGGGATAGATCATCGATGAGACCTTCTTTCGTTCCTTCGACGACGTAGAGCGCCAGCCTTTCATCAAGTGATAAGGAGACCTTTGGTTTTTTCTCCGTTTTCTTTTTGCCGCGGTAAAATTGGGTGAATTCAGCCAGTGTTTGGTCATTTGTTTCATAAAGCAAGGTTTCAGCTAGTTTGATTTCATCCTTTGGAATGGATGCGAAGCGCTCAAGCTTTTCCGTATTCACGATGGCATAGTCAAGCCCTGCTTGCACGCAGTGATACAAATAGACGGCGTTTAAGATTTCTCTGCCAACAGGCGGAAGTCCGAAAGATACGTTGCTGATGCCTAAAATGGTGAGGCACTCAGGCAGGGTTTCCTTGATCATTTTAATGCCTTTGATCGTTTCTTCAGCGGCGCCAATATATTGCTCGTCTCCAGTGCCTACGGGAAAGACAAGCGGATCAAAAATGATGTCACTTGCAGGAATTCCATATCTCTTCGTTAACAAATCATGCGAACGTATAGCAATTTCAAGCTTTCGTTCTGCTGTCACAGCCATTCCTATTTCATCAATTGTGCCAACAACAAGTGCACCGCCATATAGCTTCACAAGAGGTAGAATCTCTTCAAAACGTTCCACGCCATCCTCAAGATTAATAGAATTGATGATGGCTTTCCCTTGAGAATAGGTGAGTGCCTTTTCAATCACGTGTTTATCCGTTGAATCAATGACAAAAGGAGCTTTCACCTTTTTCATGGCTTCTTGTAAAAAGCCTTCCATGTCTGCTGCCTCATCACGGTCTGGATCAGCCAGACACACATCAACGACGTGAGCGCCATTTTTCACCTGAGCACGAGCAATTTCTGCTGCTTCTTCAAACTTTTGTTCCGCAATGAGCCGTTTGAATTTGCGAGAACCAATGACATTGGTCCGTTCACCTACAAAAAGAGGACGCATTGAATCCTCATAAATAAGGGGCTCAATTCCTGATACGGTATGCTGCGGTGATTCGCGAGTGATATGACGCGGCTGAATCGTGCGTACTTCATCTGACAATGCTTGAATATGTGCAGGTGTCGTTCCGCAACAGCCGCCGACAATATTTAACCAGCCTTCCTTAGCAAAGGCGGCGATTTTTTTAGCAAGAGAAGCAGGGGATTCATGATATTGGCCTTCTTCATCTGGGAGACCAGCATTCGGATAGCAGCTCACCGCTGACTTTGCGATGGAGGAGAGCGTGCGGATGTGGTCTGTCATAAATTCTGGACCAGTCGCACAGTTCAGGCCCACACTGATGGGTTTCATATGCTCAAGAGAGATATAAAAGGCTTCGATATCCTGACCTGCAAGGGTGGTGCCCATTGGTTCAATCGTACCTGATACCATGAGTGGTAATTGAATGCCTGCCTTCTGAAAGGCTTCCTGAATTCCTTTGAAACCAGCTTTTACATTCAGCATGTCTTGGCTTGTTTCTAAAAGAAGGGCATCACACTTTCCGTCAATTAGAGCGCGGGCTTGTTCTTCATAGTTTCTGACGAGCTCACTGAAGGTTGTGCCGCCTGTTACAGATAATGTTTTCGTTGTTGGGCCCATTGCGCCTACAACAAAACGAGGCTTTTCGGGTGTGGAGAAACGGTCAGCTTCTGCCTTTGCCAGCTGCGCAGCTCGAACATTGAGTTCATAAGCAAGGTGGCCAAGCCCATATTCATCAAGAACGAGCTTTGTCGCACCGAACGTATTTGTTTCAATGAGATCGGCACTTGCTTCGAGGTATTCCCTATGGATCGCACGGATGATGTGAGGGGCTGTCATATTCAAATACTCGTTACAGCCCTCATACTCTTCTCCGCCAAAGTCCTCTGCTGTCAGGTTGGCGTTTTGAATCATTGTGCCCATTGCACCATCAAGGACGAGGATGCGTTTCTTGAGCTGTTCAGTGATAGTTGACATGGATGTTAGACTCCTTTTCTTTCTGATGGATGTAGGTGGTCAGTTCTGCTGTTAAATCTGATCGAAGGAAAGGAGTAATTAAATAAATGCCATTAAACAATTCGCAGGCTGTATCTAATAAAGAGCGGGCAATCGCTAAACCTTCTGCTCGTTGCTTTGCTTTATCTTCGCCAGCTTTGGCCATAATGTCACGAATAGAATCAGATAATTTGATGCCTGGAATTTCGTGATGAATAAACTCGGCGTTTCGGCTGCTTGTTAATGGCATAATGCCGATGTAAATCGGTTTATCCAAGTGGCGGCTTTCCTCATGAATTTTCACAAGTTGTTCTTCAGAATAAACAGGCTGTGAAATAAAATAATCAGCGCCGTATTCGATTTTTTTCTCAAGACGTTTGACCGCTTTATCAATATGACGCACATTTGGGTTAAACGCGCCAGCCACTGAAAAATTGGTCTTTTTGCCAAGAGGTTTTCCTGAGAAAGAAAGGCCTTCATTAAATTGCTTGATGAGACGAATCAAATCAAAGGAGGTTAAATCATATACAGATGTTGCACCTGGGAAGTCTCCAATTTTAGATGGATCGCCTGTGATCGCTAAAATATCGGTTAATCCAAGAGTGTCGAGCCCCATTAAATGGGATTGTAGCCCTATCAAATTACGGTCGCGGCATGTGATATGAACAAGAGAACGCATATCAAGCTGCTGCTTTAATAATGCGCCGCAAGCGACATTGCTAATGCGCGGAGTCGCAAGAGAATTATCGGCTAAAGTCAACGCATCAATGCCAGCATTCTTTAATTCATTTGCAGCAACGAGAAATTTTTCGAAGTTCAGCTTCTTCGGTGGATCGAGCTCTACGATAATCGATCGTTTTTTCACAGCCAGCTCATCAAGACCTGGTTCAGTGCGCTGATCTTGGATGGAAATGATTTCTTCTTTTAACACTTTCACTTCTTTTTCAGTGATCGGTGCTAAACCTTTGACCGCTTCAGCCATTGCGCTAATATGCTGAGGTGTTGTTCCACAGCAGCCTCCGATAATGCGTGCACCCTGATTTCTAAATTCAAGTGCACTTTTCCGGAAATAATCGTTATCTGTATCATAGACGAGTCTGCCTTCTTCAAGAGAGGGGAGACTGCTGTTAGGATAGACAGATAAATGCGAATTTTCTAAAAGTGGAACGCCTTCGAGTGCCTGAATCATGTGATAAGGGCCCAGCCTGCAGTTGATGCCGACGACATCTGCACCAAGAGATGATAACTCAGATAAACCATCCTTCAGCGGGGTACCATCCTGCAAAACGCCTTGTTCATGCATAGAGACATTCATGACAATCGGGAGAGTCGTTTCTTTGCGAGCAATTTGGAGAACAGCCTTCGCTTCTTCTATGTCATAATACGTTTCAAGCAATAATCCGTCAGGCTCTTCATTTAATAGGATGTACAGCTGCTCTCTAAAGCTTCGTTTGATTTCTTCTATAGAGTAGGCATTTTTGTTAAACGTTCGAATGCCGCCAATTGTTCCGAGAACATAAGCAGAGCCAGCGGCTGCTTTTGCAATTTGTACCGCTTTTGTATTGATGCGTTTCGTTTCTTCCTCTAAGCCGTAGCGGGATAGTTTAATATAATTCGCACCGTATGTGTTCGTTTGGATGATGTCAGCGCCTGCCTGCACATATGCTTCGTGCACGCGTTTCACTTCATCCTCTTTCGATAAATTTAATTCTTCAAAACAGCGGTCAATGCCGTAAGAGTATAAAAGTGTTCCCATCGCTCCATCAGCTATCAGCACGCGATTTTGTAAGTCTTGTAATAGGCCCATTGTATTCCTCCTTATTTCTATGTAACAAAAAAAGCCTTCTGATAAGAAGAAGACTTTTTGGCTGTATCGTAATTCTTCTCCTTATCTTCCAAGCAGTTGCTTGCTGGATTTAGCACCTTGGTCATAGAAAATAGATTTCTACTACACCGGTTGCTGAGGCTTCACAGGGCCAGTCCCTCTGCCTCTCTTGATAAGAAAGCAATATGAACATTTCAATGAATTGAACTTCCATCAACTGTAACGAAAAATGCAGAAATAATCAATGGAAAATTTGAAATTTATCGAAAATTTATAAATTGGACATCAATCGGCAAATCAGCCTTACGCATAAGAGAAATAACCTCTTGTAAATCATCTTTATTTTTCCCTGTCACACGCACTTGGTCATCCTGAAATTGTGATTTCACTTTGATGCCAGACTGCTTGATGAGTGCGTTGATCTTTTTAGCGTTGTCTTGATCAATCCCGCTGATCAGCTTCGCACGCTGGCGTACTGTACCGCCAAGAGCATGCTCGGTTTTTCCGTAATCGATGTTTTTAGTTGGCACATTTCGTTTGATCAGCTTTGTCACAAGTACATCTTTTAGCTGCTCAAGCTTGAAGTCATCATCAGAAATGAGAACAAGTTCTTCTTTTTCGAGAGAAATATCACTTTTACTTCCTTTAAAATCATAACGGTTTTTAATTTCTTTCAGCGCTGCTTGAACAGCGTTTTGCACCTCAGGCAGTTCGACCTTCGATACAATGTCAAATGAGCTTTCTTTTGCCATCACACATGACCTCCAAGTATTGATATTGCGTCTATTTTATCATGCCAATAGGCGAAGAAGAAACTTTATCGAAGAGATGAGGCAAAGAGTTCAGCCGGCTGCGGTATAAATCGTGACCAGTTTGTCCACTTTAGCTAACAGAACTAGAGATGTTCATGCGGGGAGAAGTATAGTAGAATAAAGTGAATCAAAAGATGAACGAACGCTCTTTTATGGGCAGATAGGAAGGAAGAGAACATGAGACCAGGTGAGCAACTGACCTTGCAAATAGAGAACGAAATGGAATACGGCTACTTTTTGACAGATGGTGAAGATTCGGTCCTCTTACACCGCAGTGAAATGACAGAGGATCTTGATGACCGAGATGAAGTAGAGGTCTATTTATATGTAGATCATGAAGAAAGACTCGCTGCCACAATGAAAATTCCTACAATTAACGCACATACATATGGCTGGGTAGAAGTTGTAGACGTGGTAGAAGACATGGGCGCATTTGTCGATGTTGGACTGTCAAAGGATGCACTTGTGGCAACAGAACACCTCCCGCCATTTGAGGAAGCATGGCCTAAAAAAGGAGACAAACTCTACTGTATGCTGAAAGTCACAAGTTACGGCAGAATGTTCGCAAAACCAGCCACAGAAGACGTGATCAGTGAATTGTTTACTGAGGCACCAGAAACCTTAATGAACAAAGAAATTACTGGAACAATCTATCGTTTAATTGCGACAGGTTCTTTTATGCTGACAGATACAGGCGTGCGAGGGTTTATTCACCGCACGGAACGAAAGGAAGAGCCAAGACTAGGATCGACCGTTACAGGACGCGTTATTGCAGTGAAAGAGGATGGAACCGTGAACGTTTCTCTGCTTCCTAGAAAACAGGATGCATTATCTGTCGATGCAGAAGAAATTTTAACCTATATGAGAACAAGAAACGGCGCCATGCCTTACGGAGACAAAAGTGATCCAGAGGATATCCGCGAAAGATTTCAAATGAGCAAAGCAGCCTTTAAACGAGCACTAGGTCATCTGATGAAAAATGATCTCGTTTATCAAAAAGAAGGCTGGACATACGAGAAAAAGTGAGCATTTGCTCACTTCAGCGTGCAGACAAACCCTCGCATTCGGTGTCAGTCCTGCGTGCCGGTGCTCACGAATGTCAAATTCGCTCCGCTCCGGTACTCGTCCCTCCTAGGGCTGCAAAGGTTTTCAGGTCACGCTGAAAAGAAGACAAAGTTCTAAAATAAAGTTTATTTTAGCCCTTTGTCAATGATCTAAAAGTGAGCATTTGCTCACTTTTTTATTTTTGTCTTAAATAATGGATTTTTTCTATGAAAAAAGTCATGAAAACCTTCACTATATCATTGAAACAACGCCCCTCAAATCCGATAAAAAAGGAGTAAGGATGATAAAAGGAGTGTGTTTTTGGATGAAAGTGAAGATTTCATTGCTTCTGATGGCAGCCATGCTTATGGTGCTCGCCGCATGCGGTAATCAACAGGAGGGGTCGCCAAAATCAACTGCGAAGCATATTGGCGTTATGCTCACAGATGATGGTCTTGGTGATCAATCATTTAACGATTCATCATTTAAAGGATTAGAAAAAGCACGTGATGAGCTTGGCATTGAATTTGATTATAGAGAAATTGCAGAAACTGATACATATGAAAAAGGGCTGACAGAACTCGTAAAAGATGGTAATGATCTCATTATCGGTGTAGGTTTTAGTATGCAAGAAGACCTAGAAAAAGTCGCAAAGAAATATCCGAAGAAGCAGTTTCTTCTGATCGATGCCGTATCTGAGCTGAAAAATGTGACCTCTGTGACGTTTAAAGAAGAGGAAGGCAGCTATTTAGCAGGTGCACTTGCTGCGATGACAACGAAAAGCGATGTCATTGGATTTGTTGGCGGTGTTGATGCAGACGTCATTCATCGTTTTGAAAAAGGGTTTCAAAAAGGCGCCAAATCAGTCAATCCAAAAATCAAAATCTTATCTACCTATGCCGGTACATTTAGTGATGCAGGTAAGGGCGGTAAAATAGCCAAAGATATGATCAAAAAGAAAGCAGACGTTTTATATGCTGCAGCCGGTTATTCAGGTGTTGGTGTATTAAAAGAAGCGCAATCGCAAGGCAAATATGCCATTGGTGTTGACAGCGATCAGTACTATACTGCGGAAAAAGCTGTGATTTCATCTATGGTGAAAAAAGTCGATGAAGTGGTTTATCAATTCAGCGAACAGGTCGTTAAGAACAATCAAATTAAAAGCGGACATGTTGTCTATGACTTAAGCAATGATGGAATCGATATGGCAAAAATTCGGATCTTAAAAAATGCTGACACACTGACCAATAAATTAAATGGTCTGAAGCAGACGCTTCTAAAAGAAGAGGGGGGCGCATCATGAGTTTACGCGTCAAAATTTTACTCAACTCACTTATCTCACTTCTTTTAGCAGTTGGTGTCATTGCCTTTATCATTGTCAGCATGACAAAGATCCAATCATCAAATGAAGCAGATGTCCAAACCTTATTAAACGTACAAAAAACGAAGGCAAGCTTTGAAAGTGTCGAGCAAGCGATGACCAATTATTCGATGACACTTTCAGATGAACAGCTAGAGATCGTTCAAAACGATATTTCTACAGCAAAAAAACAGCTGCAAACGTTAAACAAGTATGCAGGAAATTTGAACAAAGAGGCATTAACAAGGTTAAATTCAAAATATGACACATGGACCAAAGAAGCAAACAATGCCATTGGTGAAAAAAACGCCTCGGATGCAAGACGTGTGGCAGCAAGAATTGATGGCGTTTTAAACGATGTGCATACGATGAATAAAAGAGCAGAAGAAGCGTATAAACAAAATCTAGAGGATGCAGCAGACAATGTACAATGGATTATTACAAGTGCACTCGTCTCAGCCCTCACACTGATTGTCATTGCCGTCTTTTTGAATATGGGGTTAACGCGATCCATCGTGACACCTATCAAATCACTATCCTACAGAGCAAAGCAGATCGCAGAAGGGAATCTTGCTGTGGAGCGGACAGATATTCAGCGTAAGGATGAAATCGGCGGCTTGAATGAATCCTTTAATCAAATGACAGATCAGTTGATTAGTTTGATTAAAGAAATTAGCCATGTCTCAAGCCGAGTAGAGACATTCTCGATCCACCTGAATGATGAAAATAAAAAGATGATGGAATCTGCCAATCAAGTATCTGTCTCAACAGACGAAATGGCCAATGGGTCACAAGCGATTTCAGAAGATCTCCAGCATGGCGTCAGCTTGATTGAGAAAATGGACCAGCATGGACGTAAAAATTCCGAACGCTCACAAACGGTCATCCGCAGTACAGAGGATGCCATCGAAGCCGTAGAAAGCGGAAAGCACACGTTAACAGAAACAAAATCAGCGATTGAAAAAAATACACATGCCACGAGACAAATCGAAGAATCAGCAGGAGAATTCACGCAATACGCCAGCGGAATCTCGGCCATGGCCAAAACGGTTTCTGACATTGCGGATCAAACAAACTTACTTTCCTTAAACGCAGCCATTGAAGCGGCAAGGGCAGGCGAAGCTGGAAAAGGCTTTGCCGTTGTAGCAGATGAAATTCGCAAGCTTGCCGATGAATCGTCAAATGCAACAAGACAAATTTTTGACATGGTCAGTCATATTGAAAGAGGGATTCAATCCATTAGTCAAACGGTTCAAGAAGGGGTCAAGCTTTCACTTCAGCAGCAGGATGCGATGGACAAAACCTCACACTCCTTTGAAGATATAGAAACAAAAGCGCAGCATATTAAACAAGAAATGGCGGTCTTAAATGACCAAATTATCCAATCAACAGAACTTGGCGGACAAGTACTGCACTCGATTGAAAATATTAGTGCAGTAGTAGAAGAAACAGCAGCTGGCAGCGAAGAAATTTCTGCCTCAGCCAATGAACAGCTGCAATCGTTCCATCAAATGAACAAACAAGTCGAAGAATTGATGAGTATGACGGCAAGGTTAAATGAAACTGTCCAGCGATTTAAACTTTCATAAGAAAAGCACCCTTCCCGTGTTGTATCAGGGAAGGGTGCTTTTTATGATCATTTGCCTGTAAAAAAGATCGCAAGCGTGCTAGGTCCTGAATGGGACCCCACAGCGGCGCCGATGATATGAACATCAATTTCTTTAGGATGAAATTCGTCTTCAATCAGTTGTTTCATGTCTTCTGCAAGTGCAGGATCATCACCATGACTAATGCCAACCGTTTGATTAGGCCAATCCGTTCCGCGTTCTTTCATTAGTTCAATAATACGTTTCAGCAGCTTTTTACGTCCGCGGATTTTTTCTAGTGGGATGAGTTTTCCATCTTCGACATGTAAAATGGGTTTAATGCTTAACAAACCGCCAACAAATGCGGACGCTTTACTGATCCTTCCGCCTCTTGCTAAATACGTTAAATCGTCTACAGTAAAAATATGTTGTAAAGATTCACAAAAATGCTTTACAGACGTTTCAATTTCTTGTATTGTATTTCCGTCAATGGCAAGTGATTGAGCGTGTTTGACAGCAAGCCCATAGCCGAGTGAAGCGCATTTAGAATCAATGATTCGTAAATCAAAATCAGGATATTCTTCCTTCACTTCATTTGCCATCATCACAGCTGTCTGATATGTACCTGAAAGCTCTGATGAAAAAGCGACATAGATGGCAGATGTATGGGTTTGAGCGGCAGAAACAAAGGCTTCCTTGATCCGGTTTGGTGAAGCCTGTGACGTTTTTGGACTGGCTCCTTGTCTCATCGCATCAAATACTTGTTTTGGTTCAATGGTGATCAAATCCTCAAATTCCTGCTCGCCAAGCAACACGCGGAGCGGAATGAGTGTTATGTTATGTTCATCATAATAAGAAAGAGGCAGATCAGCAGCACTGTCTGCTATGATATGAACAGTCATATAAATCCCTTCTTTCTAAAAAAATAAGCCATATTTTACATCTTTTTAGCCTAACTATATCATAGAAATCATCTTTTCGTGTTCAAATTCTAAATTTTAGGGAAAACCATAGAGAGAATGGTAAGTGGAGGAATGACAACATGTTCATTGGAGAAGCAAAAAAACTCATTGTCGTCGTAATTGGTGCATTACTCAATGCGATTGGACTGAATTTATTCTTAATCCCAGCTGACGTATATGCGAGCGGTTTTACAGGGGTAGCCCAGCTGCTATCCAGCTTAATCGATCAATATGCGCCATTTTATGTATCAACAGGGATTCTATTATTTATTTTAAACATTCCAGTCGGCATTTTAGGCTGGATGAAAGTTGGCCGTTCCTTTACTTTGTACAGCATCATCAGTGTTGCACTGACAACCATTTTCCTTGGCGTTTTACCAGAAACGAGTGTTTCCCATGATATTTTATTAAATGCTGTGTTTGGCGGTGTCATATCCGCAGTAGGAATTGGGATCACGCTCAAATACGGGGCATCGACAGGCGGACTCGACATCGTTGCTATGGTATTAGCGAAATGGAAAGACAAACCAGTTGGCACGTATTTCTTCATTTTAAATGGAATCATCATTTTTACAGCAGGATTATTACAAGGTTGGGAGAAAGCATTATATACGCTTGTCACATTATATGTGACCACAAGGGTCATTGATGCCATCCATACAAGACATGAGAAGCTGACCGCGATGATTGTGACGAAAAAAGCAGATGAAATCAAAGAAGCCATTTACGGAAAAATGGTCAGAGGTATTACGACTGTACCTGCAAAAGGCGCATTCACCAACGAGCAAAAGGAAATGATGGTGATCGTCATTACAAGGTATGAGCTGTATGAACTTGAACAAATTATTAAAGAAGTCGATCCAAAAGCCTTTACAAATATTGTGCAGACAACCAATATTCTTGGATTTTTCAGACGAGATTAAAAGGTGGGTAGCAGATGAAAAAAGGGTTGGTACTTCTTCTCATTCTATTGTTTTTAGCCGCTTGTGGACAACAAAAAAAGGATGAACCAGACAAGGAGGTTTCCGGTCAAATGGGAGAAAAAACGGTTGTACTCACAGTAGACCCCGTCCAGAAAGGTTCTTCAGTTCAATTTAACATGTCACTGAAAAATGAATCAGATCGAGATATTGAATTTACCTTTAACACAAGCCAAAAATTCGAGCTCAGTGTGTATGACGAAAACGGGAACGAACAATATCGCTATTCGAAAGACCGTATGTTCACACAGGCCATCCAAACTTTTGTGCTGAAAAAAGGCGAGGCCTATGATTTTCAAGACACGTGGTCAAACGGTGTAAAGCCCGGAACATACGAAGCGGTTGTAACGTTTAAAGGAAAAGCAGAAGGGCTGAAACAAATCACGGAGAAGAAAACATTCCAAGTCAAATAAGCATGGGAATTAGAAAAAGCTGTCCATCAAATGTGGACAGCTTTTTTATGTCAGAGATCATCAAGCAAGTCTTGGAAGGTATGCAGCTGGTTTCTTTCTGCATCTGTTGAATTGGCAAATGCAGAGGATACGGCATTTTTCGCTCGTTTGACTGCCTGTTGACGCTCTAACCCAGATGAAAATGAAGAAGTAAGAGCTTCTTCAGTAAATGATTTGGCTTGATCAAAAAGTTCGTTTCTCACAATGAACCTCCAGAAGCATCAGTCTTCATATTTCCTCTGTCTGACGCTTCTTCAAGTGTCGAACGGTAAGGAAAACGTGCGTCATGAAGACTGACTGAATCTTTACCTTGTTGTATAAAGCGTTTCGATTTGCTTCTTTTACCCATTCGGAATCCGCCCCTTTACACAAGCTGACAGGACAACCTGTCTAACGGTAGTATGCCCGCTTCCATCTGCTATGTATGAATGGAAAAATTAAAGCGAGAAGTAATTCGTTAGAAACTTAGCAATCCCGTCTTGTTCATTCGTATCAGTGACTTTATTTGAGACACGTTTCACGGCATCAATTCCGTTGCCCATTGCCACACCACATCCAGCAAATTCAAGCATTTCTAAATCATTGTCTTCATCTCCGAATGCCACAATCCGCTCCTTAGGAACACCGTAATAATCACTGATCTTTTGCAATCCAACAGCTTTATTCATGCCAGTTTTAATGATTTCAATCACGTGCCACGGGGCAGCCCAGCGTCTGTGATCAATCACTTCTGCATGAACATCTGATAAATAGCTTCGAATAGCTCCGACGTCCTCTTCTTTTGCATGAATTAACACGCTCGTCACATTTTCTCCAAGGTTGTCCCTTAGGTCTCCAACAGTGACTTTGTTTGCATTCATATTAAAGATATCAATGAGTTTTTCATCATGATAATGGAAATACAAATCGTCTAACACTTCAGCTAACACATTATGCACTTTATACTCTTCACTAATGTCTACAAGCTGTTTGACCACTTGAAGATCAAGTGACGTATGAAATCTGCCCCATTTCTCATCAAGAGGATGATGGACAAACGCTCCGTTAAAATTCACAATGGGTGAATCAAGCTGTAATTGCTGATAATAAGGAGAGCTGGATCGAAATGGCCGGCCTGTTGATATACAGACGTGATGCCCGCTGTCTCTCACTTTTTGAATGACGTCAAGTGTGTGCGCAGAAATGGTTTTATCATCTTTTAATAATGTGCCATCCAGGTCAAGTGCGATTAGATAAGGTTTAGTCTCCATAAAATCTCCTTTGATCTGTAAGTGATAGGAGGCAATCCATGTTAGCGCCTCTTTCTATAGTGTATCTTTATCACATCTTTGTTGTCTACATGTTAAAATAAACAAAGACGGGAATGATAAAGGAGGATTCATAGGCTGTGATCACCATTGATGAGCAAATTACGCGCGATATTCCATTTTTACATATCGTAAAAGCTGAAAATAAAGACAAACCGCTGCCGCTTGTATTTTTTATTCACGGATTTACAAGTGCACGAGAGCATAATTTACACTTCGCCTTCCATCTGGCGGAAAAAGGCATGAGAGTCATTTTGCCTGACTGTGCTTATCATGGTGTAAGATCAGAAAACCTCAACTTAGAGGAACTGGCATCAAAGTTCTGGGAAATTGTCCTGAACGAAATTCGTGAAATCGATATACTCAAAACATACTTTCAAGAAAAACAATTGATTGAAGCCGATTTGATAGGCGTTGCAGGTACTTCCATGGGCGGCATCACCACCTTTGGCGCACTTGCCAAGCATGATTGGATCAAAGCCGCTGTCAGCTTGATGGGGAGTCCGAACTATACGACGTTTCTAAAAGCACAGATCATGGACATGCGTCACAAAGGGTTGATGAAAGACATTACAGACGAAGAGGTTCATCTGCAATTAGACGCCCTGCGCCCATATGATTTAACGCTGCAAACGGATCGATTAAACAAAAGACCGCTGTTATTCTGGCATGCAGAAAATGATCCTGTAGTCCCTTACCGGCACGCAAAATCCCTATACGATGAGTTAGCGTCCACACAATATAAGCAGGATCCGCACCTGATTCGCTTTATCACTGATGGACAAGCTGGCCATAAGGTCTCAAGACAAGCGATGTTTGAAACGATTGACTGGTTTGTGACTCATCTGAAAAGCACAAACGTTTAGTCATAAGAAAAAGTACGTTATACTAATGGAAAAAGGAGTGGATATCATGGATGAAGCATTGAAAGAAAATATTTTAGGTGCCCTAGAACAGGTGATTGACCCTGAGCTGAATGTTGACATCGTCAACCTTGGACTTGTCTATGATGTCGATCTTGATGAGAATGGAAAAGCGGATATCACCATGACCTTAACATCAATGGGTTGTCCTCTTGCACCAATTATCGTGGATGAAGTCAAAAAAGCATTAAGTGATCTTCCAGAAGTAAAAGAAACAGAAGTTCACATCGTATGGAATCCGCCTTGGACACGAGACAAAATGTCAAGATACGCAAAAATCGCGCTCGGTATTCAATAAGCACAAAATGAAAAATGCCTGGTATGAGATAAACTCATGCCAGGTTTTTTTATGAAAAATTAAGGTGGAGGAAGAGAATGGCTTGATATAATGGATGTAATTTTATAGAACGGAGTACCTATTATGAAACGAAAATGGCTATGGGTCGTTCTTTTGATCGTATATGCTACTGCATTTTTTGTATCAATCACTATACGAGAAGGCCAAACACACAAAAAACAGGATCTTGAGGCTTTTACTGATGTTAGTCATCTCATGCCTGTCAAAATCAAAAAAGTTGTTCAAGGGAAAGAAATAGACACGTTAAAAGAAGTATTGAAAGAAGCAAAAGCAAAACACCTGCCGATTTCTATTGCCGGTAAACAGCATAGTATGGGCGGCCACACATATTATGAAAACGGCATCGTGCTCGATATGACGGAATTCCGCCAGATTTTAGCGTTTGATCCTAAAAAGAAAACGATTCGGGTTCAAAGCGGTGCTACATGGGATGATATACAAAAATATGTGAATCCATATGGTCTTGCTGTGAAGGTAATGCAATCGCAGAATATCTTTACAATTGGCGGATCTTTAAGTGCAAACGCACATGGACGTGACATTCGTTACGGGTCACTCATTGACACAGTTCGCTCATTCAGGCTGTTAAAAGCAGACGGTGAGATTGTCACAGTAAAGCCAGGCGATGATTTATTTACTGCCGTCATTGGGGGATACGGTTTATTCGGCGTCATTTTAGATGTGGAGCTTTCTTTAACAAAAGATGAACTATATAAAATGGAGACAACCTCTCTCGATTACGATGAGTATACGGATTATTTTCAAAAGCATGTCAAACACAATAAAGAAGTACGCATGCATCTTGCCAGAATCTCAACAGCGAAATCAAACTTTTTGAAAGAGATGTATGTGACGAATTATTCACTCACTTCACAACAAGGGATCGCATCATATCAAGAGCTGAAAGAAGACCAACTCGTCATGCCTTTGAAATTTATGCTCGGCCTTTCAAGAAGATTTGATATGGGAAAAGATCTGCTCTGGAATTTGCAAAAAAAGTATTTCTTAAGTCAAAATGATCAGCTGATCACAAGAAACAATGTGATGCGTTCTGACTCTGCCTTTTTAGAATATGAAAATGAATCTGACACAGATGTGCTGCAGGAATATTTCGTCCCAGTTGACCGTTTTCGTGCGTACATTGATGACATGAGATCCTTTTTACAACAAGAAGATTTGAATCTAATGAATATCACAATACGTTATGTACAAAAAAATGAAAAAGCGGATCTCTCCTATGCGAAACAAGATATGTTTGCACTTGTGCTTTTAGTGAATTACGGGTTCGAAAAAGAAGAGAAGGCGGAAGCCGAGCGAATCATTCGAAAAATGACAGATATCACGCTGCAGCACGATGGAAGCTATTACTTACCGTATATGCCTTATCAAACGAAAGCGCAAATGAAGCGGGCGTATCCTAAAACCGATGTATTCTTCCAAAAGAAAAAACAAGCAGATCCAGATGGCACGTTCACCAACTACTTTTATGAGAGGTACAATACACAATGAATGCAAAAGCAATGAAATGGTTCGTTTACTCACAAAGTCTGCTGTTTTTCGCCAGCAGTTTGATTTTCCCTTTTTACATTCTTTTTATTAAAAATGTTGGGTCAAGCTATTCACAGTTTGGTCTTGCCTACGGCCTGTTTGGTTTAAGCGGAGCATTTATTCATTTACTCTTAGGGAAACTGCCCGAAACCACCGACAGGCGGCTCTTTTTAATCATTCATTCGTTCGGTATGGCGTTTCTTTTGCTGCTTTTTCCGCATATAACAGAAGTGGAGCAAGTGTATATGATTCAGCTGGCACTTGGTGCGCTTGGCGGCTTTCAAAAGCACGGAGAGAAACTGCTCGTCACGGACCTCACAACAGAGAACAAAAGAATGAAAGAAGTCGGTCACTATCATTTTTGGACAGCCCTTTTTTCATCCATCGCTATTATGCTTGGAGGTCTGTTCGCTGATTTCTTTACCGTTTACTTCATTTTTTATGCAAGCTCTATATTATATTTATGCAGTGCGCTCATGGTCATCTATATCAAAAACGAAAGATAAATCCGCATGTCTCGTGAAGATATGCGGTTTTTTTGTTGAAAAAAAATGAAAACAAATATTAAATATACAATTGAATTAATTTTTATACATGTTATAATGTTAAATAATTTCACAAAGATCAAGAGGGTGTATTGACGTTGAAAATAGGTATTATAGGTGCTACAGGGTACGGTGGTGCGGAATTGGTTCGTATCTTCAAGCATCACCCGCATGTGGAGGAATGTATATTGTATTCATCAAGTGGTGATGGGCAATCATACAGTCAATCTTATCCACATCTAACAACGATTACTGACCAAACATTAAAAGCCATTGACCCGGCTGCTATTGTGCAAGAGACAGATGCTGTGTTTTTAGCGACTCCAGCAGGCGTATCAAGTGAACTGACGCCAAAGCTTATGAATCAAGGAGTGCCGATCATTGATTTATCAGGTGATTTGCGCATTCAAGATGGAGCCACCTATGAAGCTTGGTATAAACGAAGGGCAGCGGATGAAGCATCTGTTCAACAAGCGGTGTACGGTTTATCCGAACTGAATCGTGACAAAATTCAACAAGCTGAAGTGATTGCCAATCCGGGCTGCTTTCCTACCGCAGTTCTTCTCGGTTTAGCACCACTCATCAAACAGAATGTCATCGATGAATCTATGATTATAATAGATGCAAAAACAGGGGTGTCCGGTGCCGGACGATCTGCCTCACTTGGAACGCATTTTTCAGAACTAAACGATAACTTTAAAATTTATAAGGTGAATGAGCATCAGCATACGCCAGAAATAGAGCAAATATTAAGAGAATGGAATCCGCAGACGGCGAACGTCACATTTTCTACGCATCTTGTCCCGATGACAAGAGGGATTATGGCGACGATGTATACACAATTAAAAACCGATGTCACAAAAGAAGAATTGATGAAGCGAATGAAAGGCTTTTATGAAGATTCCTATTTTGTCAGAGTGAGAGATCACGGCGTTTATCCACAAACGAAAGAAGTATATGGCAGTAACTTCTGTGACATTGGCTTTCATTTAGATGAGCGAACAGGGAGACTTACAATCGTGTCGGTCATAGACAATCTCATGAAAGGCGCGGCCGGCCAAGCGGTTCAAAACTTCAACATCATCAAAGGCTTACATGAAGAGGCGGGCCTCACAATGACACCTCTTTATCCATAAGAGAACAGGGGAGACAACAAACATGATCGAATTGAATGAAAAAAGCATTGTCAAAATAGACGGTGACGTATCATCACCAAAAGGCTTTGAAGCGAAGGGGATTCACATTGGCTTGCGCTATTCAAAAAAAGACCTTGGCCTCATCGTCAGCGAAGTACCAGCAGCAAGTGCAGCGGTCTACACACAAAGTCATTTTCAAGCTGCGCCTCTCAAAGTCACACAACAAAGCTTAAAAAAGACAGGACAATTAAAAGGTGTCATTGTCAATAGTGCCATCGCCAATGCATGTACTGGTGAGCAGGGATTAAAAGACGCGTACGACATGCAGGCAGCCTGTGCAGATATGTTAGGTGTAGCACCTGATTACATCGCTGTTTCTTCTACTGGTGTCATTGGGGAATGTCTGGAGATGGATAAAATCAAAAAGGGCATCGCCGAGTTAAAAGAAGCAAAAGCCGAAAAAGGCCATTTTGAAGAAGCGATCTTAACGACAGATACTGTCATTAAAAATACAACATACACCCTTACGATAGACGGAAAAGAGATCATCATTTCAGGCGCAGCAAAAGGCTCTGGCATGATTCACCCGAACATGGCCACAATGCTTGGCTTTGTCACAACAGATGCAAATGTCGAACAGGAAGCGTTACAGCAAGCGCTTCGTGACATTACAGATGTGACCTTTAATCAAATTACCGTCGATGGAGAAACGTCGACAAACGATATGGTGCTCGTGATGGCAAATGGCATGGCAGAAAACGATGTACTCAATGAAGAGCATCCAGAATGGCCTTTGTTTAAAGAAGGATTAAAACTAGCTTGTGAGGATTTAGCCAAAGAGATTGCGAGAGATGGAGAAGGTGCAACGAAATTAATTGAAGCGAAAGTCGCTGGTGCTAAAAATAATTTGGAAGCCGGCATCATTGCGAAAAAAATCGTTGGTTCAAGTCTTGTCAAAACCGCCGTATATGGTACGGATGCTAACTGGGGTCGAATCGTTGGAGCCATTGGTCATAGCGCAGCTTCCGTCACTCCGGAAGAGGTAGAAGTTTATTTAGGCGGACAATGTTTATTCAAACACAATGAACCGCAGCCATTCTCAGAAGAGGAAGCAAAAGCATATCTAGAGCAGGATGAGATTACGATTTTCATTCAAATGAGTGAGGGAAATGGTGAAGCAGCAGCATGGGGCTGTGATCTTACCTATGATTATGTGAAAATTAACGCGAGCTATCGCACATAAAGAAGGAGATAGACATGAATAAAACGATCGTGTTCAAGTGTGGAGGCAGTGTCATTCGAGAACTTTCAGATACATTTTATGAAAATGTCCGCTCACTTCAAGCTGCTGGATTTAAGCTGGCTATCGTGCATGGCGGAGGACCTGAAATCACCGACATGCTGCAAAAATTAGAAGTGAAAACAGAATTTGTTGACGGTCAGCGTAAAACAACGAAGCCTGTGCTAGAGGTAGCCGAAATGGTTCTCTCAGGAACAGTCAATAAATACTTTGTGTCAGAGCTCGCAAAGCATGATATATCATCTGTCGGCGTATCCGGTAAAGATGGGCAGATGCTTGTCGCCGATTTCCTTGATCAAGACGTTTACGGGTACGTTGGTGAAATCAAAGAAGTTCATCCAGAAATGGCAGAAGCACTCATGGAGAAACAATTCATTCCTGTGATTGCGCCGCTGTCTATGACGGAAGAATGCCAAACCTTAAATGTGAATGCTGATTTAGCTGCATCAGCTGTCGCCGGAGCTATGAAAGCTGATAAGCTCATGTTTGTCACAGATGTTGAAGGCATTTTAAAAAATGGTGAACTATTAGATGTCGTCACAGAACAAGAAGCCCTTTCACTCATTGATGAAGGCATTATTTCCGGGGGAATGATTCCAAAAGTACAATCCGCTTTGAGTGCTTTATCAGGTGATGTAGATGAAGTGATGATCGTAAATGGCAAAGGCAGTATCTTTACAGGAGAAACCTTTAAAGGAACAAGAATCGTGAAACAAAAGGAGGCGGTCCTGTGAGTCATCTTTTTCAAAACTATGGACGGTGGAATGTTGAAATTAAAGAGGCAGCAGGTTCTTGGGCAATCGATACAAATGGAAAAAAATATTTAGACTTTATACAAGGCATTGCTGTTACAAATTTAGGTCACAATCACCCAAAGGTCAATCAAGCCATTAAGGAACAGCTTGACCACGTCTGGCATGTATCGAATCTATTTGAAAATGGACTGCAAGAAAAAGCAGCAGAAAAGCTGGCAGCAAACAGTTCAGGGGATCTCGTGTTTTTCTGTAATAGCGGGGCAGAGGCAAATGAAGGTGCCATTAAATTAGCACGTAAAGCGACTGGGAAAACAAATATCGTCACATTTTTGCACTCTTTCCATGGGCGCACGTATGCTGGTATGGCTGCCACAGGTCAAGATAAAATCAAAACTGGCTTTGGCCCTATGCTAGAAGGCTTTCACTACGTACCGTTTAATGATCCAGACGCTATGTCAGCCTGTGCAGTCGATGATGTGGCAGCGGTGATGCTGGAGGTTGTGCAAGGTGAAGGTGGAGTGAATCCAGCGACACCAGCATTTCTTGAAGCCGTTCAAGCATTTTGCAAAAAGCATGAAGCACTGCTGATTGTAGATGAAATTCAAACAGGCATCGGTCGTACAGGAACAGCATTTGCGTACGAAGAGACGTGTCTTGACCCTGATATTATCTCAGCAGCAAAAGGGTTAGGGAACGGCTTTCCAGTTGGTGCAGTCATAGGGAAAAAAGCTCTAGGAGATGCATTCTCTCCAGGTTCACATGGTACAACATTTGGTGGGAATATGCTCGCCATGGCCGCTGTGAATGCGACACTCGATGTCATTTTCAAAGAAGAGTTTCTTTCAGAAGTGAAAGAAAAGGGTGATTACCTGTTAGAAAAGCTGCAAAATGTCAAACAGCTGAATATCGTAAAAGAAGTGCGGGGAAAAGGATTGATGGCAGGTATTGAATGTGATCAGCCAGTCGCCGGCTATATCACAGCTCTTAGAGAACAAGGGCTGCTGGTGCTTCCAGCTGGTCCGAATGTCATTCGTTTATTACCTCCGCTGAATGTGAAGAAAGCAGAGCTGGATCAAGCGATCGAAGCAATTGTTCAAGTATTAGCCAATAAAACAGTTTCGGTGTAAATTTTTTTACAAACGAACGTATAAAAATACATTTGTATCATTAATTATTCAATTTTTGGGGTGACATAAGCATGAAAGGTTATTTAAATTTAGAAGATGGAGCCTCTTTTGAAGGAGATCTGACAGGAGAAGCTGGCATCACAGGTGAAGTGGTCTTTTTTACAGGTATGACAGGTTATCAAGAGGTGCTCACAGATCCTTCCTATAAAGGTCAGATCATTGTTTTCACATATCCGCTGATCGGAAATTACGGCATTAACCATGAAGACTTTGAGAGCAAGAAGCCTCAAGTAAAAGCGGTGGTTGTGTACGAGGCAGCAGAGCATTTTTCACATCATCTTGCAGCGGTCAGCTTAAAAGATTATTTACAAAAGTGGAATATCCCGCTTCTGACACATACAGATACGCGCGCAGTCGTGCAAAACATCCGGGCAAATGGAACGATGAACGCTGTGCTCAGTGTAGACGAAAACGAAACACCGCCTGCAATGAAACAAGACAATGTCGTCGCACAGGTGACAGATAGTGAGATTTACACACAAGGCAGCGGTGAAGAACATGTGGCGCTCATTGATTTTGGCTTTAAAAAATCAATTGCAGATTCGCTTGCAGCACGCGGCTGTAAAGTAACCGTCATTCCATATAAACAAATGGAAAAGGTATTTGAGATTAAGCCGGATGCTATCCTGCTCTCAAACGGACCTGGAGACCCGAAAACCATGACACCGTATTTAAAAACAATTCATGACATTATGATGTCATTTCCGACACTTGGGATCTGCCTAGGTCACCAATTAATCGCTCTTGCACTTGGCGGAGATACGTATAAGCTGCCATTTGGCCACAGGGGAGCAAATCATCCTGTCCAGGATACAGAATCCAAACGTGTCTTTATGACAAGTCAGAACCATAGCTATGTTGTGAATGAAAAAAGCATGAATGACAAAGAAGTGGACGTGAAATTCCTTCATGTCAATGATGGATCTGTAGAAGGATTCATTCATAAAGAAAAGCTGATTATGTCAGTTCAATTTCATCCAGAAGCACACCCAGGGCCTGCTGAAAGTGAATGGGTATTCGATGATTTTATTGAGAAAGTGAAACAAGCAAGGAGAGAAGTCGCACATGCCTAAAGATCAAAGCATACAAACCATTCTAGTCATCGGGTCTGGTCCAATCATCATTGGTCAGGCAGCAGAATTTGATTACTCAGGAACACAAGGATGTATGGCCTTAAAAGAAGAAGGCTACAAAGTCATCTTAGTGAATAATAACCCAGCAACCATTATGACAGACGAGTCATTTGCTGATGAAATCTATTTTGAACCGCTTTCAGTTGATTCAGTGACAAGAATCATTGAAAAGGAAAAACCAGATGGTCTTTTAGCCAACCTTGGCGGACAGACGGCTTTAAACCTTGCTGTCGAGCTGGAAAAAGCCGGTGTGCTGAAAAAGCATGGGGTGACCCTGCTCGGAACGTCAGTTGAAACCATTGAAAACGGTGAAGATCGAGAGAAATTCCGTGCTCTCATGAAGCATTTGAACGAACCTGTGCCAGATAGTGAAATTGTGGATAATGCGGAAGATGCTCTTCAATTTGCAAAAGAAGTCGGCTTCCCAGTTATCCTAAGACCAGCATACACACTTGGCGGTAAAGGCGGCGGAATCGCTCTAACAGAAGAGGCGTTTAAGCCGCTCATTGAAGGAGCTCTTTTAGCGAGTCCAATTCACCAGTGTTTAGTTGAAAAAAGCATAGCTGGCTTTAAAGAAGTCGAATATGAGGTCATGAGAGACCGTCAAAATACGTGTATCACGGTATGCAACATGGAAAATATCGATCCAGTTGGTGTGCATACAGGAGACTCGATTGTCGTTGCACCTTCCCAAACATTAACAGATCAGGATTACCAAATGCTCCGTTCTGCAAGCCTGAAAATCATTTCAGCGCTGGATGTAGTCGGCGGCTGCAACATCCAATTTGCCCTTGATCCACTCAGTAAAGAATACTTTGTCATTGAGGTGAATCCTCGGGTCAGCCGTTCTTCCGCTCTTGCATCAAAAGCAACAGGCTATCCGATTGCGAAAATGGCAGCTAAGCTTGCGGTGGGTTATACGCTAGACGAATTGAAAAACCCGCTCACAGGCACAACCTATGCTAGTTTTGAGCCGGCACTCGATTATGTTGTCGTGAAATTCCCGCGCTGGCCGTTTGATAAATTTAAACAGGCAGATCGTCAATTAGGCACAAAAATGAAGGCCACTGGCGAAGTCATGGCGATTGATCGGAATTTAGAGTCAGCCATTCAAAAAGCAGTTGCATCACTTGAAATTAAAACGAAGGGCTTCCACCTTCCAGAACTGAAAGAGCAATCGACAGAACAATTATTTGAACTCATCAAAACACCAGACGATCGCCGGTTTTTCGCTGTTATGGAGCTTCTTTCAAGACAAGAAACGGTTGAAACGATTCATCAAACGACGAAAATTGATCGATTCTTCTTACATGTGTTCCAGAATATGATTACGCTCGAACAAGAATTGAAAGATCATAAGGGGACGCTATCAAAAGATACCTTGAAAAAGGTAAAGGAAAAGGGTTTCCTTGATGAAACGATTGCTCTTCTTACGGGTCACACGGAAGAGTCAATCAGGCAGCTTCGTCAAGAATACGGTATTGCTGCTTCATTTAAAATTGTTGACACATGTGCGGCGGAATTTGATGCAAAAACGAATTACTTCTATTCCACCTACTTCGGCAAAAGCGATGGTGAACATCAAGAAAAAACAAAGCAGCGTGCACTCATCATTGGCTCTGGTCCGATTCGAATCGGGCAGGGGGTCGAGTTTGATTACAGTGCCGTTCATGGCGTTCTGACCTTGCAAAAGCTTGGATTTGAAACCATCATGATGAACAACAATCCAGAAACAGTCAGTACTGATTATGAGATTGCCGATCGTTTATATTTTGAGCCGATTACATTAGAGCACATCCTAAACGTTGTGGAAGCAGAACAGATTGATTTTGTCATTGTCCAATTTGGCGGACAGACTGCGATTAACGTCGCAGAAGGCTTGGAAAAAGCCGGTGTCACGTTGTTAGGTACGTCCTTTGATACGCTGGATGCACTTGAAGACCGTGATTTATTCTATCAGCTTCTTGATGAACTAAATCTTCCTCACGCAAAAGGAGATACGGCTCATTCGAAAGAAGAAGCACTCGTACATGCGAAAAGCATCGGTTACCCTGTATTAATTCGCCCATCGTATGTCATTGGCGGAATGGGAATGATCGTTGTTCAGTCAGAAGCACATTTGGCGTCACTGCTTGATCAGCCAGATCATTTACCATACCCAATCTTAATTGATGAGTACGTCACAGGAAAAGAAATTGAAGTCGATCTTATTTCTGACGGAAAAAAGGCCTTCATTCCAACCATCGTAGAACATATTGAGAAAGCGGGCGTGCACTCAGGTGACAGCTTTGCCATTTTACCAAGTATCTCAATCAGTGAAGACATCAAACAGCAGGTGTATACCGCGTCTGAACAAATAGCGAAGAAATTAGCGTTCAAGGGCATTATGAATATCCAATTTGTCATCAAAGGGGATCAGGCGCTTGTATTAGAAGTGAATCCGCGGGCAAGCCGGACTGTACCAGTCGTCAGTAAGGTAATGGGCATTGATATGATCCCAATGGCCACTCAATTATTAGCCGGTGCATCGCTTGAAGAACTAAACCCTGCAACGAAAAACAAAGGGGGGACAGCGGTCAAATTCCCAGTGTTCTCATCACATGCCATTCAAGATATCGACCTCAAGCTGACACCTGAAATGAAAGCGACAGGAGAAGGAATGTGTGTAGGCAAGAACGCCGAAAGCGCCTTGAAAAAAGTGTTTGCGCCGATCTGGAAGAAAAAAGGAAGCCTTTTTATACAAGGCAGCGAGCAATTGATAGATGAAGCGAAGCATGCAGGCTTTGACGTCTGGACTGGCAGCTTTGAATCTTGGCTGCAGAATGAAGATAAATCCCTTCATATTCATTTAGGAGAAGATGAAGAGGCAAAAGAGCAGCGTGTAAAAGCACTCACACACGGTGTTCAAGTCCTAACCGAATATGAAACAGTTCAAGCATTCCTGCAAGGGAAAAATGGAGATGTATCACCAGTATCGCTCCATGAATTATATAAAAAGGAAGTGACGGCATGAGTCAAGTCGACGTGCAACCGGCATTATACGGAAAAGACTTTTTATCATTAAAAGATTTCTCAATCCATGAGATTGCTTATTTAATTGAAAAAGCGGAAGAAATGAAACAAAACCCATATCAAGATTTATTCAAAGGAAAAACGTTAGCGATGATCTTTGAAAAATCTTCAACTAGAACCCGTGTCTCGTTTGAAGCGGGGATGACGCAGCTAGGAGGACATGCGCTCTTCCTCAGCTCAAATGATTTGCAAATTGGCAGAGGAGAAACCATCAGTGATACAGCGCAGGTGCTGTCTGGTTATGTCGACGGTATTATGATTCGAACCTTTGAACATGAGAAGGTTGAAGAGCTTGCACAATACGCGTCTATTCCAGTCATTAATGGATTAACCGACTACTCACATCCATGTCAGGCGCTTGCTGATTTATTAACCATTAAAGAAACAAAAGGTACTTTAAAAGAAATCAAAGTGGCCTATATCGGTGACGGAAATAACGTGGCGCACTCCTTGATGGTCGGCTGTGCGCAGCTAGGCTGTGACATTGCGGTTGCATCACCAAAAGGCTATGAACCACTTCAAGAAGTAACAGACACTGCCCGTGGGTTTGCAAAACAATCAGGCGCAGAAGTGACCGTGACAACAGATCCTGTTGCAGCTGTAAAAGATGCAGATGTTATTTATTCAGATGTGTTTACAAGCATGGGGCAGGAAGCAGAAACAGAGAAACGTCTTGCTGAATTTAAAGAATATCAAGTCAATGACGAACTGATGAGTCATGCAGCAAAGGACTATATTTTCCTTCATTGTCTCCCGGCACATCGCGGGGAAGAAGTGACGCCAGATATTATTGACGGGCCGCAATCAAAAGTATTTCAACAGGCAGAAAACCGCCTGCATGTGCAAAAAGCGTTAATGAAAGAACTTATGTATCAACCATCCAAATAAATCCAAGTGTCCCTGACTCGTATGAGCAGGGACTTTTTGCATAAAGGATTGGAGAGCCAAGGGACGGGACATAATAACATCAATCGAGAAAGGAGGATGAAAATGGGTCAGCAGCATCAGTTTAAATCAGGGAATAAAGCACCGAATAATGGTGTGTATATCGAGATCGGCGAAACTGGAAGTATGGTGAAAGATCCTTTAAAGATTAAGCTTAAAGCAGGCGATGTCTTTCCTGATAACTCGAACCATAATCGTGTTTGGACCTACCAAAGAAAGCCGTAAGCAATTGACTAAGAGTCAGCAGGAATAAGACTTTAGAGGCATGTGTCATGCCTCTTTTTTCTTTATAATAAAAAACAATTAAGTTCAAATTTTCAAATAAATAGTATGAAAAAAAGAGAACTTAAGGTAAAATATGTAATATATTGTTGAAAGGATTTGTGTGATGGAAAAGATGAATCTCAGTGAAAGTGTTTGGAATAAACGCTTCACCTCATTATTCATATCAAGACTCATTAAAAACACAGGGGAAAGTTTTGCTTTTACATCCGTCCTTTGGCTATTGATTTTAAGAGGGGATGGAGCGCTCGGTACAGGACTTCTTCTAGCAGTAACTGTTCTCCCTTCATCTTTGTTAGCCCCAATATTAGGACCTCTTATGAAAAAGCACCATTTGTCTAAATGGATGTTCGCTTCAGATGTTGTTCGAGCAACAATCGTACTCATTATTCCACTTCTGCACTTTTCGCATCTATTGCCTCTATGGTTATTGATTTCATTAATGGTTATTCAATCGGCAACAGGTGCAGCTTATAATCCAGCTTCGGTGGCGATCTTACCGCAGATTGTTCCAAAGCATCTCATTCAAAAAGCAAATGCAATCCTGCAATCTTCTTTTGAGATTGTTGCACTTGCAGCAGTCATGGTGGCAGGCCTTTTGGTTAAATTAATTGGACCTGCAGATACTCTGCTGATCACCACTGCTTTATTTGTGATTTCTGGTCTGTTTATTATCGGGGTCAAACTAAAGAAAACCGATGAAGAAAAAGCAGCGGGCATTAAACAAGCGAAGAATACATATTTGTATAACTTAAAAAGAGGTTTTCTCGTTGTCAAAAACCATCACATTTTATTTGCGCTCACGCTGTATTGTATCTTAATGAATGTCGCAGCAGCTCCGTGGCAGGCACTGTCAGCGGTATACGTAGCAGAAGCGCTGCAAAGCGACTCAATGGTGTATTCCATTTTAAGAGGTGTTGCCGCAGTTGGCGCGTTTATGATGGGCTTTGCTCTGGCAAAGGTGAAAATTAAGAGATTTGGTTTGTTCTTTATTGTCGCTGGCATGATTGAAGGGGCTGCATTCTTTATTACAGGGATGAGTACATGGCTGCCGGTTGTTCTGCTTGCTTCCTTTATTTTCGGAGCTGCTGTCAGTGCGATCAATGTGCCGGAAATGGTCATTATTCAAACCTCTGTTGACCAAGAGGATCAGCCGCAAGTATATGCTGTGATCAATGCCTCATCAAATGTCTTTCTCCCGCTTGCAGCTGTCGTATCAGGCGTCCTGGCAGAAAGATTTGGAGCGGGACCTGTCATTGCTGGCGGAGGAATCCTTGAAATTTTATCAGGTATCGCGATCTTCCTGTTTACAGGGCTTGCGAAAAGCCATTTGACAGCGGACAAACAGAAGTCCGAAACCGTCGAGGTATAAACAATAAAAACCCCCTGTATGTTGAAGGCAGGGGGTTTTAGCGTGCCGCAATCACTCTGAAAAAAAGAAAAAAGAGCTAAACATCAATTTAGCTCTTTTTCACAAGTCATATTAAGAATGTTTTGTTGAACTTTCCGTTTCTTTCATTGGACTTACTTCAGCAAAGATGAATAAAATAACCGTAAACACAACTGCAAGAATGGAAGTGAGCGTAAAATCATAAGCAGCTCCATTCATAGAGGCAACGATGTAACCAGCCATATGTGTCAGCAGAAAAGTCCAAATGAGGGTGATAATATAATGCATAATCCCACCGTCCTTTATGTAACAATCTATTGATTATCATACCATAGATGCAAGTGAAGGGAAAAGACTGTTTTCCGCCTTTATGTGACCATTCTGAGACCTTCTGCTATAAAAATAAAAAGAATTCTTCTGTCTTTAGGGGATTTCCTTATTCCTACAAGAGTTGTTGTTCATATCATAGAAAGCAGAATCACTGAAAGGAGGCTGGCCATATGGGTGTAAGCGAACGTTTTTTCCAGCTTGGTTCCCAGTGGAACATCATTCACCTTCCTCAAAAACCAAATGGCTTTGGCATTCTAATCCTCGGTGACCGAAATCACTTTGTGCAGGAAAATACATCATTCTGGCTTCAGCATTATGGAAGAAACCAGCTTTTAACTGCCTTAAAGGATGAAGGATATACATTGTTTAATAGTCATCTTCATGGGAATCACTGGGGATGCGAAGATGCTGTTTTTAGTGCCAAGCAGCTCGTGCATCACACACTAAAACAAGAAATATTAAACCGGGAAATTCATGTGCTCGCAGAGGGAATGGGTGCACTTGTTGCCATGAGCCTTGCTGAGGAGATGCCTGAAGTACTAAGGTCCATTGCGATGGTGAATCCATGTCTGAATCTGGATGCACAACGAGAAAGAGAAAAGGAACACAAATTCTTTTATAAGCAGCTGCTCAAAGAGTTAGCAGAGAGCTATGGCTGTTCTGAAAAGGAAGCTGAAACGTATCCACTGCCTTCTTGTCCTGTTCATTCTGCTCATGTGCCGATTCATATATGGCAAAGGCTAAACGGCGCACCTTATGCATATGAACTTCACGCAAAGCCTTTTATTGATCAGCATATGAAAAATCCAGAACATTGTCAGGTCGATCTCACGCTGCATATGTTTGATCATCCGAGAAGAATCTTTCAATCCATTCACAAGTTTTATAAATCGCATGAAAGAGAATTGTGATGAATAGGATGATAACAGCCCTTCATAGAAAGGGCTCTTCTTTTTATTCGATATTAAAAAAGGGGACATGAACATGGAAACAGGACTGATCATAGGGGCAGATGAGTTTTTTGGCCTGACACTTTGTGAATATATGATGAAAGAGGGCATTCAAGTGGATATCACGCGTCCTCATGATCTTAAAGAAGAACAAAAGGCTCTGTTAGAAGAGCGGATGATGTGGCTGGGCAGAAATGATCTCGTTCGTGTCATTGACCTTCAGGATAGCAAAGACACGTATGACCTCATTTTTATTCAATCAGAGGAACCGCATAACAGGCAGAAAGACATCAAAGCAGAGCATGGCATGTACCAGATTCTTTATGAAAAACCTGAAAACGAATCCGCGAAACAGAATGTGCCGGCAGTTATTCTTCCTCGCATGTTCGGACCATGGACACTCAATGAAGATCAAACAAAGCGTGCAGATTCACTTTTTGTAGAAGATGTGGCAAAGGAATTGTTACAATGGGCATCGGACACAGGTCAAAGACAGGACATGACGTATGAATTGAAGGTAGAGAGCCAAACAGATGACAAACAAGCAGAAGACATGATTGCAGAATGGAAAAGACAAAACTCAACATTTTTCGACAAAAAGCAAGAATGATCTTCCATCTTATCTTTTTTCAGTATAAAATAAACCTATATTTAACATACAGGTTCATCACTGCATGTTGTAAAAGGGAGTTGAACATGGCATGAAGTACCAGCGGCTTGTCATGATCTTTTCGTTCCTTCTTCTATTATCTGCCTGCTCGCAGGCGCCTTTAAAAGGAAAAATTGAGAAGGTGGGTTTACTCGTCCCCGATACGATCAATGATCAAGTTTGGGGAACGAAAGGTTATAAAGGCTTATTAAGTATCCAATCAACATTTGGTGTAGATGTTTATTATAAGGAAGGAATGGTCGACAAGGAGAAAATCGTTGATGCCATTGAAGAATTCCATAAAAAAGGAGTCAATTTGATTATTGGCCATGGCAATGAATACAGTGAAATTTTTAACTTGATCAGTGAAGATTATCCAAACATACAATTTATTACGGTCAATGGAAACAAGCCTCAGGCGGGCAATGTCACAAACGTGACGTTTAAAGGTGAAGCGATGGGCTTTTTCGGAGGCATGACAGCTGCACATATGTCAAAAACAAAAAAGATTGGTATTCTTGCTACATATGATTGGCAAAGTGAAGTAGACGGCTTTATCAAAGGAGCAAAATATCAAGATGAACATGTACAAGTATTAGCAGAGTTTGTCGAAAACTGGGATGATGCTGACAAAGCGGTGGAGCTCTATCAAAAATTAAAAAAGCAGGGCGTTGATGTTGTGTATCCAGCAGGTGATGGTTATAATATCCCTGTCATTGAACAAATCAAAGCCGATAATTTATCAGCGATCGGGTACGTCACCGATCAATCCAACCTAGGCAGCCATACAGTTTTAACGAGCACTGTACAGCATGTTGATAAAGCGTATAGTATCATTGCAAAGAAGTTTAATGAAGGCAAGCTAAATGAACAAGATGAGTACTCCTTTGATTTTAAAGAAGGAGTGGTCGAGATGGGGAAATTTAGTTCCACCATTGACGACGCTTTTGTGAAAGACATTGAAAGTGATATTGCGTCATACAAAAAAACAGGTAAACTGCCAAATGAAAAGTGAGGAGACGACGACATGCAGCACGAAAAATCGATGGAATTTTTACAAATTGCCATGAAGTATTTTCCGCAGGCGAAGGAAGAGTTAGATAAAGCAGGGATTCAGCTTGAGCCTGAAGCACTTCAGCCGCTTCTAACATTATTTACATCTGTCATGCAAGAAGCATACGAGCTTGGAAAAGCAGATGCAGAATCAGAAAAAGCCACAGAATAGTGGCTTTTTTTTATGATAATTTTTTCTTGAAGGCACTAATCATAGGACCAACATCTTTAAACACAGGCTTCAGCTCATCGATGGAATTCATAATGTTCCCAATTTGATTCATGACATGCATGTAGTCAATTGAGTCCTCACTTGAAGATGTCTCCGCACGTTCCTCCTTTGCCTCTGTCTTGCTTTTCTCCTTTTCAAGCGGCTGTCCAAACATCATTGCTGAGAAAATATCTTTTTGCGCCATATCACATGTTCCTTTCTACTATTGGTATATATCATTAATCTATGAAAAAAGTGAGAGGAAAGGTTAGACGTTTGTATTGCCAAGAAGAAAAAAATAAGGTAAAATTAGTACCAGATACTAATATAAGATCACAATATCACATGCTCGTATGAGTAAAAGGAGTCTTATTCAATGAATGCTGGAATTATTGGCCTTGGCCGCTATATACCTGAAAAAGTATTAACAAATCATGATTTAGAAAAAATGGTTGAAACTTCTGACGAGTGGATTCGTACTAGAACAGGTATAGAAGAAAGAAGAATTGCATCTGATGATGTCAATACATCTCATATGGCGCTTGCTGCTGCAAAAAAAGCATTAGCTGACGCAGATGTGGCTGCAGAAGATATCGATATGATTCTTGTGGCGACAGTCACGCCAGATCAAGCATTTCCGACAGTTGCTTGTATGATTCAAGAGCAGCTCGGTGCACATAAAGCATGTGCAATGGATATTAGCGCTGCGTGTGCTGGCTTTATGTATGGGCTTGTTACTGGAAAACAATTTATCGAATCAGGAACTTACAAACACGTGCTTGTCGTCGGTGTTGAAAAGCTTTCTCGTATTACCGACTGGGATGACCGCAATACAGCTGTTTTGTTTGGAGATGGAGCTGGAGCTGCTGTGCTGGGAGAAGTCAGCGAAGGTAAAGGAATTCTATCATTTGAACTTGGAGCAGATGGAAGCGGCGGGAAGCACTTGTACTTAGATGAAAAAGATCATACAATCATGAATGGACGAGAAGTATTTAAATTTGCTGTAAGACAAATGGGCGAGTCAAGTGTAAATGTCATTGAAAAAGCTGGACTATCAAAAGAAGACGTTGATTTCTTGATCCCGCATCAAGCAAATATTCGCATTATGGAAGCAGCACGCGAACGCTTAGAGCTTCCAGTTGAAAAAATGTCGAAGACTGTCCATAAATATGGAAACACATCAGCAGCATCCATTCCAATTTCACTATGTGAAGAAATCGAAGCCGGAAAAATTCATGACGGCGATGTGATTGTAATGGTTGGTTTTGGTGGCGGATTAACTTGGGGCGCAATCGCTATGCGATGGGGCCGATAAAAGAGTGGGGTGCACAAATTAATGGATAAAAAACGAGTAGTTGTTACAGGATTAGGTGCTTTGACACCACTTGGCAACGATGTAGAGTCAACATGGAAAAATGCTTTAGCGGGTGTATCAGGGGTTGGACCAATTACACGTGTCGATTCAAGTGAATATACCGCAAAAGTAGCGGCAGAACTAAAAGATTTTAACATTGAAGATTACATGGAGAAAAAAGAAGCGCGAAAAATGGCACGCTTCACGCAATATGCAGTCGTTGCTGCTCAAAAAGCGCTGGAAGATTCACGTCTTGAAATCACAGATGAAATCGCACCGCGTGTTGGTGTATGGGTTGGGTCTGGTATTGGCGGACTTGAAACATTTGAAGAGCAGTTCGAAGTGTATTCAAATAAAGGGGCAAGACGCGTCAGTCCATTCTTCGTCCCAATGATGATTCCTGATATGGCGACAGGCCAAATCTCAATTGCACTTGGCGCAAAAGGGGTTAACTCTTGTACAGTGACAGCATGTGCAACAGGAACAAACTCAATTGGTGATGCATTTAAAGTTATTCAACGCGGCGATGCAGATGCGATGATCACAGGCGGAACAGAAGCGCCATTAACAAAAATGTCGTTTGCAGGTTTCTGTGCGAACAAAGCCCTTTCGACAAATCCTGATCCAAAGACAGCAAGCCGTCCATTCGACAAAAACCGTGACGGATTTGTCATGGGTGAGGGTGCAGGGATTATTGTTCTTGAAGAACTTGAGCATGCCTTAAAACGTGGTGCGACCATTTATGCAGAAATCGTTGGTTATGGTTCAACTGGAGATGCCTACCATATAACAGCACCAGCTCCAAATGGAGAAGGCGGCGTCCGTGCAATGAAAGAAGCGATTCGAGATGCAGGTTTGTCTGTGGAAGACATTGATTATATCAATGCCCACGGTACAAGCACACCTTACAATGATAAATTTGAAACAATGGCGATTAAAGAAGTGTTCGGAGAGCATGCAAACAAGCTTGCGATCAGTTCGACAAAATCAATGACAGGTCACTTACTTGGCGCAGCAGGCGGAGTAGAAGCCATTTTCTCTGTTCTTGCGATTAAAGACAGCGTCCTTCCTCCAACGATTAATCTTGAAACACCGGATGAAGAATGTGATCTTGATTATGTAGCAAATGAAGCACGTTCAAAAGAAGTACAAGTGGCTTTAAGTAACTCACTTGGTTTTGGCGGGCATAATGCGACAATTATTTTCAAAAAATACGAAGCATAATACTTTCTGAGAAAGCGGCGGTCGATAAACAGATCGCCGCTTTTTTGCATATGATGAAAATGGAGGTGTTCAGCGGTATGGGTCTGATCAATACACAATATCTCATTCATCAATCATCATCATTTCAGGAGCTTGCAGCGCGCTTTGTTCCTTATTTTAAAGGGGCCGAGGAAAAAGAATGGTCGTCTATCCTCGCTCACCTGCAGCATCACGGGATGGTTCGGTCTTGGAGCTCGTGCAAAAACATGATCGACAAGCTCAAGGAAAAAGGGTACTTCAAGCTTGTCATGAAAGAATATCAAACGCTTCAAAAGCAGTGGGAAGGTCCAGACATTCCTGTGTTTATTTTACCTGTCAATGAGAGCAGCAGAGAAATCAGAGAGCAATTTTATTATCAATCCGGCATGGCATTTGATGACAAGGTCTTTCTTTTTTTGTCTCCAAATACCCCGAAGGAGCGTATCGGTACATTGCTGACTCATGAATATCACCATGTATGCAGGCTGCATTTTCTCTCAAAAGAAGAAAAAGACTTTACATTCCTCGATACAATCATGATGGAGGGGCTCGCTGAATATGCTGTGTATCATAGATATGGAGAAAACTATACAGCGAAATGGACCACCTTCTATAGCGAAGAACAGCTTCAGCGTATGTACAAGAAATGGGTATCCAGTCATCTTGATCAAAGAGTCCAGGACGACGAAAGGCTGATACAGAATCTTCTTTATGGAAAAGGGAACTACCCTAAAATGCTTGGTTACGCTACCGGGTTTTATATCGTGAAAAAATATTTCAATGAGCACCGAATCAGCGAGGAATCTATGATTGCAGAGCCAGCAGAAACCTTTTTAAAGGCAATAGAATCACAAAGTGAATAATTCACATAAAAAGAGACATATTACAAATTTACTAAATACTTCTTGATTTCGTCATAACGATGTAATAATATACAAATAATTCTTTTTATTTTTAAAATACAGAATATTCAGGTTCGATTCTATTGATCTAAGGAGAAAGGGGCGAATGAATGAGCACGCTGCTTGAAGTGCAAAACTTAAAAACCTATTTTTTTCGAAAAAAGGAACCGATACCTGCTGTGGATGGCGTTGATTTCAGCATCAACAGAGGAGAAACTGTCGCATTAGTCGGTGAGTCTGGGTCTGGCAAAAGCATTACGTCCTTATCCATTATGGGTCTGATTCATGGCACGGGCGGGAAAATTATGGACGGTTCCATCAAACTTGATGGAAAGGACCTTGTTACATATAGTGAAAAGGAATTATGCAGCATCCGTGGTAATGATGTATCTATGATCTTTCAGGAACCCATGACCTCACTTAATCCCGTCTTACCCATCGGAGAACAAATAACAGAAATCCTCATCTATCACAAAAAACTTTCAAAAAAAGAAGCGGTCAAAAAAGCGGTTGATCTGCTGAAGCTTGTTGGTTTTTCCCGCCCGGAGCAAATCATGAAAGATTATCCGCATCGTTTATCAGGCGGCATGCGGCAAAGAGTGATGATTGCCATAGCGCTAAGCTGTGATCCGAAGCTTCTCATTGCAGATGAACCGACAACTGCCCTGGATGTGACCATTCAAGCACAGGTACTCACTTTAATGAAAGATTTATGCTCTACCTTTGGTACATCTATTCTTCTTATCACACATGATTTAGGTGTCGTGTCTGAAGTGGCAGATCGAGTGATTGTCATGTACTGCGGACAGGTTGTTGAAAATGGGACTGTCGAAGAGTTGTTTGAACAGCCGCTTCATCCTTACACAGAAGGGCTGCTTGAATCGATTCCTGTCATTGACGGAGACATACAGCCGTTAACAGCCATCAAAGGAAATGTTCCTGCGCCAGATCAGCTTCCAGCCGGCTGCCGCTTTGCTCCTAGATGTCCGCAAGTGAAGGAACGCTGCCTGGGAGAACTGCCTAAGCTGAGAACATTTGAAGATGGCAGAAGCGTCAGATGTTTCTTATATGAGGAGGCAGACCACACATGACACTTGCTCAAAATCAAACACACATAACAGACTTACCAGAGAAAGAAACGATCCTTGAACTGAAACAGATTCGAAAACATTTTCCGATTAAAGCGGGCGTCTTTCAGAAGAAAGTCGGTGCAGTGAAAGCTGTTGACGGCATAGACTTGAAGATTTATAAAGGTGAAACGTTAGGTATTGTCGGGGAGTCAGGATGCGGGAAATCCACCCTAGGCCGGACAATGATTCGCCTATACGAACCAACTGACGGTCAAATCTTTTTTAAAGGGCAAGACATCACGCGCGTGTCAGAATCAAAGCTAAGACAATCTACACGAAAAAACATCCAAATGGTTTTTCAAGATCCCTTTGCATCACTCAACCCTAGAAAAACACTTCGAAGCATCATCAAAGAACCCTACAAAACACATCACTTATATTCCTTAAAAGAAAGAAATGAAAAAGTAGAACAGCTTTTATCAAAGGTAGGTCTTCATCCAAGCTTTGCGAACCGCTATCCCCATGAATTTTCAGGCGGGCAGAGGCAGCGGATCGGCATCGCTCGTGCGCTTGCCATGAATCCCGACATGATCATCGCAGATGAGCCTGTATCAGCACTTGATGTATCTATTCAGGCGCAGGTTATTAATCTGATGGAGGAGCTTCAGGAGGAATTTGACCTTACCTATCTATTTATCTCTCACGATTTAAGTGTGGTCAGACATATTAGCGATAGAGTCGGCGTCATGTATCTCGGCAAAATGATGGAGCTTGCCGACAAGCACAGTCTGTACGATGAACCGCTCCATCCGTATACACAGGCTCTGCTTTCTTCCGTTCCTGTCACCCGTAAAAAAGGGCAGACGAAAAGAGAACGCATTATGCTGCAAGGCGATTTGCCGAGTCCTGCAAATCCGCCAAAAGGCTGCGTATTTCACACAAGATGCCCGCATGCGAAAGAAATCTGTAAAGAAAAAGTACCAGCATTTCAGGAGTTAAAAACGAACCACTTTGTTGCCTGCCACCTCTACAACGCTTGATCAAGCTTGTATGATCTCATCTTTGAGAGGGGGGATGAAACAGGATTCGGTCATTATTTTTAAAAAAGAATAGGGGGAATTGTCTATGAAAGGTAGAAA
Organism: Bacillus sp. FSL M7-0003; assembly: GCF_038628485.1. NCBI lineage: Bacteria > Bacillati > Bacillota > Bacilli > Caryophanales > Bacillaceae > Bacillus > Bacillus sp. FSL M7-0003. The sequence goes on from NZ_CP152024.1 coordinate 1,125,065, forward strand.
TAGAAAGTCCATTCTGGTCAGTTTACTGCTGATTTTTACATTAATCCTTGCTGCTTGTTCTGGTGGAAATAAAACGTCTGGAGACAGTGAAAAGAAATCCACAGGTAAACCGGTACAAGGCGGCGATCTTGTCATCGGTTCAATTGCAGAGCCAACATTATTTAACTCGCTGTATTCTACAGATGTGGCAAGCTCTGATATTGAGGAAAGAATCTACAGCTTCTTACTTCAAACAGACGGAAAGCTCAACCCTCAGCTATCGCTGGCAGAGGATATTAAAGAATCGGATGACGGCAAGCAGTTTGATGTCACCATTAAAAAAGGTGTGAAGTTTCATGATGGTGAAGAACTGACTGCTGATGATGTTGTGTTTACATACAGCATACCAATCAATAAGGACTACAACGGGGAGCGCGGATCAGGCTTTGAAGTTTTAGAGTCTGTTAAAAAGACAGGGGACTACTCGATTGAATTCAAGCTCAATAAAAAAGATCCTTATTTTTATAATGTCACACTAGGAAGCTACGGTATTTTACCTAAGCATATTTTAGGTGATGTGCCTATAAAAGATCTCGGTGAAAACGAATTTAACCGAAAAAAACCAATCGGTTCAGGTCCATTTAAATTCGCAGAATGGAAAGAAGGAGACTACGTCAAACTAGAAGCCTTTGACGATTATTGGGATGGACGTCCTTACCTTGATACTGTCACCATTAAAACCATTCCTGATCAGAATGCAGCGATTGCCCAGCTGTCAGCAGGAGATATTGATTTCTTTGCTGTACCAGGATCCGAGCTGCAAACAGCTGAAAAAGTGAGCAACATTAAAATCGAATCTGATCTAGGACTCAATTATTCATACATTGGCTGGAACCAGAAAAATGAACTCTTTAAAAGTAAAAAGGTCCGCCAAGCACTGACACATGCCATTGATCGTCAAACGATTGTTGACCAAGTGCTAGATGGAGACGGCAAAGTAGCCAATATTCCAGAAAGTCCGCTGTCCTGGAACTATCCAAAGGATGAAAATGTTCCAGTGTTTGAGTTTGATCAAGAAAAAGCGAAAAAGTTGCTGAAAGAAGAGGGCTGGGAAGATACAGATGGAGACGGCTATCTTGATAAAGATGGCAAGAAATTCTCCTTTGTCATAAAGACCAACCAAGGAAATAAAGTTCGTGAAGATATCGCTGTCGTTGTCCAGCAACAGCTCAAAGAAATCGGTGTGGAAGCGAAGCCGCAAATTGTGGAATTCAGTGCACTCATTGAGCAGACGACACCGCCTAAGTGGGATTATGATGCGCTGCTGCTCGGCTGGAGCCTTGCGACATTCCCTGATCAATTCAGCATATTCCACTCAAGCCAGTCAGAAAAAGGTTTAAATAACATCTGGTATAAAAATAAAGAGGTCGATAAGCTGTTAGTTGATGCTAAAAACTTAAGCGATCGAAAAGATTATTCAAAGGCATATGAAAAAATTTATAAACTGATCGCAGAGGATCAGCCGTACACGTTCCTTTACTATGCTAACTCACATCGTGCTATGCCATCTAATCTCCAAGGCTACTCTTACCACCCGAAAGATGAATATTACAAAATCGAAAAATGGTGGCTTGAACAGTAGGCTGATAGTGAAGAAGGGGGGGATTCTCCCCTTTCACCGTGAGAACAATCCCTTGCATTCGGTGTCAGTTCTCTGCGTGGGTGCTAAAAAGATCACTTCGTTCGCTCCGCATCAGCACGAGAATTCAAGGGTTTTCAGATCACGCTGAAAAGCAGACAAAGGGCTAAAATCCATCATTTTGGCCTTTTTTTTACAGATTGGCGATCCGATGAAAAAGGAGTTGTGCATATGGTTACATATATCATTAGAAGGACATTACTCTCCATTCCCATTTTATTAGGGATTACCATCTTGTCCTTTGCCATTATGAAAGCAGCACCAGGCGATCCGATGTCACTCATGATGGACCCTACCATTAGTGCGGCAGACCGGGAAGCCTTTATTGATAAGTACGGCTTGAACGATCCTGAATATGTCCAATATATGAAATGGCTTGGCAATATGCTTCAAGGTGACTTTGGCACATCCATTGTCAAAAAGGGAACACCCGTGGCTGATTTGATTTTTGCCCGGCTGCCAAATACCCTCATCCTCATGATCTTTTCTACATTAGTTGCCCTGCTGATCGCCATTCCATTTGGTGTCCTTTCAGCAAAACGTCCATATACAAAGCTTGACTATGGCATTACGGTTACATCTTTTATCGGACTGGCTATTCCAAACTTTTGGTTTGGTCTCATCCTCATTATGGTTTTATCCGTGAATCTAGGTTGGTTTCCAACTGGCGGAGTTTCTACCTTGAATGCCGATTTTAATGTGTTAGACCGGCTCCATCATATCATTTTACCTGCCTTTGTTTTAGCAACGGCTGATATGGCAGGGCTGACCCGGTACACAAGGTCGAGTATGCTTGATGTGATGAGGCAGGATTACATTCGCACAGCAAGAGCGAAAGGCTTTAGAGAAAACAAAGTCATTTTTAAGCATGGTTTAAGAAACGGTCTTATGCCTGTCATAACGATTTTCGGATTAATGATACCATCTTTTATTGGCGGCGCAGTCGTGGTGGAACAAATCTTCACCTGGCCTGGACTTGGAAAGCTGTTCATTGATTCTGCCTTTTCGAGAGATTATCCGGTCATTATGGCAATGACCGTTATTTCCGCAGTGCTTGTGGTGGTTGGAAATTTAATAGCGGATATTTTATATGCGATCGTTGATCCGCGTATTGAATATTAGAAGGGAGCTGAAGCACAATTGGCACAGCCTAATATGGGAACACCTCCTGTTGATATCAAATTAAAGGAGGGCCTTCCGCCAAAGCCTGAGACGTTGCTGCGTTTGTTTTGCGAGAAATTTTTCAAAAATAAATTGGCGGTTGCCGGCTCCGTGATCTTATTGATCATTATTTTTTCTGCCATTTTCGCTCCAGTGATCGCTCCATATGCACCAGAGCATCAAGATTTATTGAAGCGGCTCCAGCCGCCAAGTGCTGAGCATTTTATGGGCACAGACAAGTTTGGCCGTGATATTTTCTCAAGGGTGCTATATGGCGCGCGCGTTTCTTTATTGGTCGGTTTCGTCTCGGTGGTTGGTGCAATCACTATTGGAACTGTCGTTGGCGCGGTCGCGGGGTATTTCAAAGGGTTTGTTGATTCCTTGTTAATGAGGTTTGTGGATGTCGTCTTGTCGATTCCAGACATTTTTCTATTGATCACGCTCGTCACCATTTTCAAACCGGGCATTGATAAATTGATTTTAATCTTTGCTTTGACAGGCTGGACAACAACCGCCAGGCTCATCCGCAGTGAATTCTTATCACTTCGAACAAGAGAATTCGTCCTCGCGGCAAGAACCATTGGAACGAAAAATCATGTCATCATCTTTTCGCATATTTTACCGAACTGTATCGGTCCTATTATTGTATCAGCTACATTAAAAGTAGGCTCCGTCATTTTAGCTGAATCAACGCTCAGCTACCTTGGCTTTGGTATTCAGCCGCCAACGGCAAGCTGGGGCAACATGCTGCAAGATGCACAAAATTTCTCGATTATGGTGCAAGCGTGGTGGTACCCGCTTTTCCCAGGTTTACTCATTTTGCTGACTGTTTTATGCTTTAATTTTTTAGGAGATGGGCTGAGAGATGCGCTTGATCCTAAAAAGCTGAAATAAAATTTAAAGGGGCTCTGCGGTTCCTGAACGAAAGAAAGACATGAAGCCATCATATACTCACCTTGAAGTTTTGATAAAGTTGGAATAATTTCTCTATCCCTTGCCCATACTGTGGACAACAGTTTTTATAAAGTGAGGGATTGGTTATGTTATTTCTTCATGACGTATGGGTGAATTGGTTTGAAGGGGAAGAAAATGGCTACAATGTGTGTCATTTTCATGAGTGGCGTAAGGAGGACAGCGTTGAACTGTTAGATCAAGTGCCTTTACTTAAGGTGCAGAGTCCTTTGTTTGATTACATAGAAAATGATCTTTCAGAGCTGCCGAAGACACTGCTAGAGTCTGTATTTGAGAAATCTTATATTCGAAAAAATCATGAACGCCGTAAATTAGAGTATTGCTTTGTGGTCACAGACGGCATTCGAATTATTGCTGTAGATACGATTGGGTATTCCATACCTGTGAGAAAAAGCCGCTTGATCCCAAGGCAGGAGCAATTGGTGTATGAAATGGTGAAAGATGTGAAGGCAGAGGAATATGAATTTTCTAAGGACAGCCTTGAATCGACGAAAGAGTATCACATTCTATCACTGCCGCCGCAGCATATCAGCGGATTAACGAGAAAAGAAAGACAGCTGAAACAGCTGATGTTTATGGCGCTCGATCAATTAAAAGGGCTCAAAAACAGGGCGGAGATTGCGTATTGGTATACGGAATGGAACCCGCGCATGTACAACCAAATCAAACGAATGTCTTTCGAAGAGATTTGGAACATGCTTTACAATGAAACGATTGATGGGTGGTCAGAGAATCATTTAGCCTTCTGTGAAAAAATGATTAAAGGACAGCCTTTTTTCGAAAAGCTTTGGGAAATGGAAAACGAATCAAAAGTAAATTAGAAAGCTTGCAGCGAGTCGTGCTGCAAGCTTTTTTTATTTGCGTTTTCTGCCAAGACCCATCGCATTCTCCATTTTTTTCAGCATTTTGTTTGCTGCGCGGTTTGCTTTTTCAGCACCTTCGTCTAGAATGCGGTCAAGCTCGTCTGATTCAATGAGTTCATAGTATCGATCTTGAATTGGTTTTAAAGCATTAACGACAACGTTCGCAAGATCTCCTTTAAACTCACCATATCCTTTGCCTTCGTACTTTTGCTCCAGCTCTGCAATGGATATGTTGCCTAATACAGAGTAAATCGTCAGCAAGTTGGCTATACCAGGCTTGTTCTCTTTGTCATACTTGACGATGCCTTCTGAATCCGTCACAGCACTTTTAATTTTCTTTTCAAGCTGCTTTGGTTCATCTAATAAGGTAATGAAAGATTTTTGGTTCGGATCGGATTTGCTCATTTTTTTCGTTGGATCTGTTAAAGACATAATCCGTGCGCCTTCTTTTGGAATTTTCACTTCAGGCACAGTGAAGATGTCATTGTACTTTCGGTTAAAGCGTTCAGCGAGCGTTCTAGTCAATTCAAGATGCTGCTTTTGGTCTTCTCCAACAGGGACTAAATCAGTACCATATAATAAGATATCGCCAGCCATTAATGGGGGATACGTTAATAGGCCTGAAACAACTGCTTCTTTACCAGCGGATTTGTCCTTAAATTGGGTCATTCTTTCTAATTCCCCAATATAAGCAACACATTGAAGTATCCATCCTGCCTGGGCGTGAGCAGGTACCTCTGATTGGATAAACAATGTCGCTTTCTCTGGATCAAGACCAACAGCTAAATAAAGAGCTGCTAAGCTTCTAATATTTTGACGGAGAGCTAATCGGTCCTGACTCACTGTAATCGCATGTTGATCGACGACACAAAAATAGCCATTATAGTCATGCTGCAAATCGACAAATTGCTTCATTGCTCCAATATAGTTCCCTAATGTGACAGAACCGCTCGGCTGAATGCCTGAAAAAATTGTCTTCTTTGTCATACTAAAACCTCTTTTCTTCAATATAAAAAGGCCCACCCATCACTTTTCAACAGAAAAGGGACGAATGAACCGTGGTACCACCCTTGTTATTTCACATAGAAATCACTCAAGACGTTGATAACGGAGACTGCTCCGTCTAAGCCTACTCACTTTTTTAGAAGTGTTCGGTTAGCTGCTCCAAAGCCCATTCCATACATGCCATTATCTGCTCACACCGGCCGCAGACTCTCTGTAAATGGTGAATATATGTACTCTTCTTTTTCATCGCAACAATATGTCTATCTATTATAAAGGATGACCATGAAAAAGTCACGAAGCCATTATGTGACCTTCTCATCATGCCTATTGACACTTAAAATTTTAGATAAAATACCAAATATCTGTCAGAATTTTTTAAAAAAGGATGATTAATTATATGTATAAAACATTATTCCTGCTGAATTTGTTAAATTATTTTAATCAATTTACGCTTTAATTTGTTGAAGTGATTGAGACTTTAGTTTATAAAAATCCCTCTTTATCCCCATTTACGTTTTTAAAAAATATATGAAATTGATATTGCAATAAATTATTCTATTCATTATAATGAATTTGTTCACACGTTTGTGCTAGGCTCTTTACATAGTGAAAATTCAGAAAAAACAAAAGAAATAGAAAGTGAGCTATTTAGGGACTTTTTTACGCTATTTCTTAAATCTGAATCTCATCTTCTATCGAGACCTTTGAACTAAAAACATATTATAAGGGGGAATACAGTTGAAAAAGCGTTGGTCTGTTGTTACTTTAATGCTTATTTTCACACTTGTATTAAGCGCTTGTGGTTTCAGCGGAAACAAATCAGGCGACAGCACGAGCAGTTCTGGAGAGGCTAAAACAACATTAAATGTGAATATCTCCACTGAGCCTTTTTCTCTACATCCGGGATTGGCAAATGATTCAACTTCAGGTAGTGTCATCCGTCAGACTTTTGAGGGATTAACAAGAATTAACGCTGAAGGAAAGCCAGAAAATGCAATGGCTTCTGATATCAAAACAAGTGCTGATGGTAAAACTTATACATTCACACTTCGTGATGCAAAATGGTCTAATGGTGACCCTGTAAAAGCAGAAGATTTTGAATATGCTTGGAAATGGGCATTAGATCCTAAAAATGAATCTCAATATGCTTACCAGCTTTACTATATTAAAGGTGCTGAAGCAGCAAACAAAGGGAAAGCGAAAGTTGCTGATGTTGGCATTAAAGCTAAAGACGACAAAACGCTTGTAGTTGAGCTAGAGAACCCAACACCGTTCTTTACTGAACTAACTGCATTCTATACTTATATGCCAGTCAACAAAAAAGTGGCTGAAAAGAATAAAAACTGGTACACAAATGCTGGTGAAAACTACGTATCTAACGGACCATTCGTTCTTTCTAAATGGAAACATGGCGGTTCTATCACGCTTGAAAAGAACAATGAATACTGGGATAAAGATACTGTGAAATTGAAAAAGATCAACATGTCTATGATCAAAGATACAAACACTGAGCTTAGCATGTTCCAAAAAGGGGAGCTTGACTGGGCTGGTTCTCCAACTGGAAACCTTCCAACTGAGTCTCTACAAAAATTGAAAAAAGATGGCAATCTAAACATCCAAACGATCGCAGGTGTTTATAACTATAAATTCAACACTGAAGTAAAACCTTTAAACAATGTAAACATCCGTAAGGCACTTGCATACTCAATTAACCGTCAAGCGATCGTTGACAAAATTACGCAAGGTGAACAAGTTCCTGCCATGGCAATCGTTCCTCCAACAATGGAAGGTTTCGAGGGCAACAAAACTGGCTACTTCAAAGATCATGATGTAACAGCAGCAAAAGAGTTTCTTGAAAAAGGTGTAAAAGAATTAGGCTATAAGTCAGTTTCTGATCTTCCAACATTGAAATTGTCTTACAACACAGATGAAGCCCACCAAAAGATTGCACAAGCAATTCAAGAAATGTGGAAGAAAGACTTAGGATTAAAAGTAGAACTTGATAACTCTGAGTGGAACGTTTATATCGATAAACTTCATAGTGGTGATTATCAAATTGGACGTATGGGCTGGTTAGGTGACTTCAACGATCCAGTGAACTTCCTTGAGCTTTACAAAGATAAAGAAGGTGGAAACAACGACACTGGATGGGAAAGCAAGGAATATAAACAATTGTTGAATGATTCTGCAAAAGAAACAGATAAAACAAAGCGTGAAGAAATGCTGAAAAAAGCAGAAGAAATTCTCATCAACGATATGCCTATAGCACCAATCTACTTCTATACTCAGCTTTGGGTACAAGATCCAAAACTAAAAGGTGTAGTTGTATCTGGTCTTGGTGATGCTCAATACAAATGGGCACATTTCGAAAAGTAATAGTTATAGTGTAAGAGATCTACGGCAAGGATCTTAAGGTATATGGAGGATGTCTCTCCATATACCTTTCTTGCTGATTAGAGAAATTGTTGTAAAATCATGGAGGTGCAATTCCGTTGCTTAAATATATCGGTAAGCGATTAATATATATTTTAATCACACTGTTTGTTATTGTAACTGCAACTTTCTTTCTCATGCAGGCAGCACCTGGTGGTCCATTCTCTGGAGAGAAGAAACTTCCTGCTGAAATTGAAGCAAACCTAAACGAGCACTACGGATTGGACAAGCCCTTATTTGTTCAATATGTAAGCTACCTAGGTTCAGTTGCAACATTAGATTTTGGTCCCTCATTTAAATATAAAGGACAAACTGTAAATGACTTAATCAGTTCTGGATTCCCCGTTTCCTTTACCCTCGGAATTGAGGCAATTCTCCTCGCATTAGCATTTGGTGTATTGTTTGGGGTCCTTGCAGCGCTCTATCATAACAAGTGGCAAGACTATACGATTGCCATTTTAACGATCTTTGGAATTTCAGTTCCAAGTTTTATTTTAGCGGCGCTACTACAATATGTATTTGCATCTGAGGCAAGTATTATAGCGATCTTCCCAGTTGCAGGATGGGAGTCTTGGGCAAGCACCGTACTACCTTCTATTGCACTTTCCTTCATGCCAATGGCATTTATCGCTAGACTTGCACGGTCAAGTATGCTTGAAGTACTAAATAGTGACTACATTAGAACGGCTAGAGCGAAAGGATTAACAAAATCTGCTGTGACGATCAAACACGCCATCCGAAACGCATTGTTACCTGTTATCACATACATGGGACCAATGGCTGCTTCAGTTTTAACAGGCAGTTTTGTCGTTGAGAAGATTTTTGGTATCCCTGGATTAGGCTCTCACTTTGTCACAAGCATTACAAACCGTGATTACACCGTCATCATGGGTGTTACAGTCTTCTACAGTATTATTCTATTAATCAGTATTCTAGTCGTTGACGTCCTCTACGGTATTATCGATCCTAGAATTAAACTGACGAAGGCGAAGAAAGGGGTCTAACACATGGAAGAGATGAGAAAAGATTTATTTGTGCCTGCGACAGCTGACGCAGCAGAATCTGAAAAAATTACTAAACCTAGTCTATCTTTATGGAAGGATGCCATGCTTCGCTTCCGTGCCAATAAACTTGCAATGGTTGGACTCACAATCATTTTTATTATTGTGATGCTGGCCATCCTAGTTCCGTGGTTTTCTAAGTATGATTATTCAACGACTGATTTGCTGAATGCGGACCAGCCGCCTTCAAAAGAGCACTGGTTCGGTACAGATGATTTAGGACGTGACATGTTTGTCCGTACATGGGTCGGGGCAAGAATTTCGATCTTCATCGGTCTTGCTGCAGCGGTCCTTGACGTGATCATCGGTATTATCTGGGGAAGTATTGCTGCGTTCAAGGGCGGCCGTACAGATGAAGTGATGATGCGTATCGCAGACGTTTTATGGGCAATTCCAACACTATTAATGGTTATCTTAATGATGGTTGTTCTGCCAAAAGGATTATTAACGATTATCCTCGCCATGACAGTCGTAGGCTGGATTAACATGGCACGTATTGTTCGGGGCCAGGTTTTACAATTAAAGAGTCAAGAATACGTTCTTGCAGCACAAACATTAGGTGCGAAAACATCTAGACTTTTATTTAAACACTTAATTCCTAACTCAATGGGACCAATTCTTGTGACGATGACATTAACGATTCCTTCTGCTATTTTCACGGAAGCATTCTTAAGTTACCTAGGGCTTGGTGTGCCTCAGCCATTAGCAAGTTGGGGAACGATGGCGTCTGACGGAATTCCAGCCATGACGTACTACCCTTGGAGATTATGGTTCCCAGCCGCATTTATCTGTATTACAATGTTTGGTTTTAACGTGGTTGGAGACGGACTAAGAGACGCTTTAGATCCGAAGTTGCGTAAATAAGGAGTGATTAGGATGGAACGTGAACGTATTCTAGAGGTGAAAGACCTTGCAATCTCATTTAAAACATATGGTGGAGAGGTTCAAGCCATTCGTGGTGTGAACTTCCACTTAAATAAAGGCGAGACACTTGCTATTGTAGGTGAATCTGGCTCTGGTAAAAGTGTAACATCACAAGCGATCATGAGATTAATTCCGATGCCGCCGGGTTATTTCAAGCGCGGACAGATCCTGTTTGATGGCCAAGATATTGTCAAGAAAACTGAGAAACAAATGCAAACCATTCGAGGAAAAGATATCTCAATGATCTTCCAAGATCCGATGACGTCTTTGAATCCAACGATGAAAGTCGGGAAACAAATTACAGAAGTGCTGTTCAAGCATGAACAAATTTCAAAAGAAGCGGCTGAAAAAAGAGCCATTGAACTATTGGAGCTCGTTGGAATTCCAATGCCTGAAAAAAGAATTAAACAATATCCGCACGAATTTAGTGGCGGGATGAGACAAAGGGTTGTCATCGCCATGGCGCTTGCAGCAGATCCAAAGCTGCTGATTGCCGATGAGCCGACGACTGCACTTGATGTAACAATTCAAGCACAAATTTTAGAATTAATGAAAGAAATTCAGAAAAAGGTTGACACTTCGATTATCTTTATTACGCATGATCTAGGTGTTGTTGCCAACGTCGCTGATCGTGTAGCTGTTATGTATGCAGGACAGATTGTGGAGACAGGGACTGTCGATGAAATTTTCTACAATCCTAAGCATCCGTATACATGGGGACTTTTAGCATCCATGCCGAGTCTTGACACAGATGGCGGAGATGAAGGAAAGCTGACTGCCATTCCAGGAACACCGCCAGATCTGACAAACCCGCCGAAAGGAGATGCATTTGCACTCCGCAGCGATTATGCAATGAAAATTGACTTTGAACAAGAACCACCAATGTTCAAAGTATCAGATACGCATTATGTGAAATCATGGCTACTTCATCCGAATGCACCTAAAGTTGAACCGCCTGCTTCTGTAAAGGCGAGAATGCGTGAACTAGAAGGTAGCTACGAAAAACCTGTATTAGTAAAAGAGGGTGAATAGCATGGCAGAAAAACTGTTAGAAATCAAAAATTTGAAACAGCATTTCCATACAGCAAGAGGAACTGTGAAAGCAGTTGATGGGGTTTCATTTGATATTTACAAGGGTGAAACGCTAGGTCTTGTAGGTGAGTCTGGTTGTGGTAAATCCACTACGGGCCGTTCGATCATTAGACTTTATGATGCGACAGATGGTGAAGTTCTTTATAAGGGCGAAAATGTACACGGGAAGAAATCAAGACAAAAAATGCTTGAGTTCAATCGTCAAATGCAGATGATCTTCCAAGATCCATATGCTTCACTCAACCCTAGAATGACAGTGCTTGATATCATTGCAGAGGGCATCGACATTCATGGCCTTGCAAAAACAAAACAGGCGCGTAAAGAGCGTGTGTACCAATTACTTGAAACTGTTGGCTTGAACAAAGAGCACGCGAACAGATACCCGCATGAATTCTCAGGCGGTCAAAGGCAGCGTATCGGAATTGCACGTGCATTAGCAGTAGAGCCGGATTTCATCATCGCCGATGAACCAATCTCTGCATTAGACGTGTCGATCCAAGCGCAGGTCGTCAATTTATTGAAAGAGCTTCAAGAGGAAAAAGGTTTAACGTACTTATTCATTGCCCATGACTTGTCCATGGTAAAATACATCAGCGATCGTATCGGCGTGATGTATTTCGGAAAATTGGTTGAGCTGGCACCAGCGAATGAATTATACGAAAACCCGCTTCATCCATATACAAAATCATTGCTGTCTGCGATTCCGCTTCCAGATCCTGATTATGAGCGTAACCGCAAACGAATCAAGTATGATCCATCTGTTCACAAAGGAACAAACACCGAGTTCCGTGAAGTGAAGCCAGGTCACTTTGTGAGCTGCACAGAGGAAGAATTCAAAGAGCTACAGGCGAAACAATCATAAGAAGGAAGAAGCACTGCTAAGTCAGTGCTTCTTTTTATTTGGGTCTGGTTTCATATATTAGAAAGTTAAAAAGAAATAACTCAATCACAGGTGAAGTGATATTAAGGAGTTTAATTCAAAATAAGGAAAAATATGATACGCTTAAGTAATGAAAATTCAAATTGTATACTATTTCGTTTGGGGGAGGACAATTGAAAAAAATAACATTATCAAATGGAGAAACAGTTGAAGTCGAGTGTCTTAGTTGTGCTTTAACGAATGGATTAGTTGTACCAGAAGGTGGTGTCGTTATTGAAACAGAGTATTTTCACGCCCATCAAGATGTCGCTTATCCAATCAGAGGGCTAATAATTTTAGCTTCAAAAAGACACATCAAATGTTTAGATGATTTAACTAATTCGGAAAGATTAGACTACATAGAGGTTTTAGCAAAGATAAGAAAAGCACAAAGAACCGCTTTAGGGATAGAACATGTCTATTATTTTTACAACGAAGATACAACCCATCATTTTCATACTTGGATGGTACCAAGATATGAATGGATGTATAACTTCGGTCGTTCAGTTGAATCAGTCCGACCAGTATTACTTCACGCTAGAAATGAAATGAACACTAAAGAAAATATGTTAGAAGTTAAGGAAGCCATCAACATTCTGACCAAAGAATTAAACAAATAAAAGGAGGGAAAAATAGGATGTTGAGATGGAAAACCTTTCGTTATTCATTGCTTCATGTTCTCCTTGTATTCATGCTTTTTTCAACGTCTTTTTTCAGGAAACCAAACGGAGGAAAGTGGATGCTCGCGTTTATGGTGCTCATTGGGATTGTGTCTTTTTCGGTGGAATATTTGCTTAACCGAAAGACAAGCGGTCAGAAGAAAGAAGCACGGCGCGTAAAATATCTTTATTTCATCATGCTTCAAATTGCGATGACAATTATCCTGTTTGTCTGTATTCAACTCGTCATGAATCGTTCGTTATAAAACTTTTTTTGCGTTAATTGAAAAAAAGTGAAACTACTTTAGACTTTGCTGCGTCTTACTAGTACAGGCGTTTAAATAGCAGGAAATCGGGAATATCTAAGGAAGTGGTTCTTAACTATAGCATAAGGAGCAAATCCATGAATTGGTATGAAAAGCTCAGTGAATACTTCCCGATAGAAGAAATGAAGTCAAAAGAGCATATGGAAGCTTTATTAAAGGAAAGAAGTGATATTTATCATAAGGAGGAAGGACCTCATCATGTGATGATGTACGCCGAATTTGATTCTTTCATCTTTATTGATTATTTATTTGTTTCCAAAGATGCAAGAGGTGAAGGCCTCGGGTCAAAGCTTATTCATAAGCTGAAGGAAAAAAAGAAACCGATCTTGCTTGAGGTCGAGCCTGTAGATGAAGATGATGCAGATACTGCAAAACGCCTAAAGTTTTACCAAAGAGAGCACTTCAAGCATGCAGAATCAATCGGTTATAAACGCAGGTCACTTGCAACAAATGAAGTGAACCGCATGGAAATTCTTTATTGGTCGCCTCTTACAAATCATGAGGAAGAGATCATGGAAGCCATGAGGAAGACCTATGAACGAATCCATACGTATAAAGATGAAGAATGGTATGGACAATCGTATGAGGATGTTGATGATGTATTGAAGATCATTGAAAATAGAAAACAAAAAAATATTTTCGATCATCTCGAGTAAATGAGAATGTTCTGACATCCAGCAGAACGACAAAATGAATGAAATTGTCTAGTTTTTGTCACAAAAATTGCAAGAAAATCTGTTCACACTTACTTTTTTATAGTATAATCACTATAAAGATTACTTATTTAGAACAATTTTAATTTAAGAATACAGATCAATATTCATTCTACAAATTGAGGAGTGAAGATTTATGGTAACATTATACACATCACCAAGCTGTACATCATGTAGAAAAGCAAGAGCGTGGTTAGAAGAGCACAATATCCCATATCAAGAGAGAAACATTTTTTCTGAGCCTCTTTCAATCGATGAAATCAAAGAAATTCTTCGAATGACAGAAGACGGTACAGACGAAATTATCTCAACACGTTCAAAAGTATTCCAAAAACTAAATGTCAATGTTGAGACAATGCCGCTTCAACAATTGTATAAACTAATCAATGAGCATCCAGGTCTTTTGCGTCGTCCAATTATCTTGGATGAAAAAAGATTACAAGTTGGGTACAATGAAGATGAAATTAGACGTTTCTTACCAAGAACGGTTCGTACATTCCAACTAAGAGAAGCTCAGCGACTTGCTAACTAATAAAAACGCGAAAAGCTGCCGATCATTTGGCAGCTTTTTTTATTTGTTTTCAGCCGTTTGTTCGTAAAAGAGGCTGGCTAATATGACCACTATGACGGTTAAAAACGGAAGCATCAATTCAAGCGTGGCATGCTGTGCCATAAATTCAGTCAATTTCACATCACGCACAATCATTTCACCGCCAGTATAGGCCAAAAGCGCACTTCCTCCGTATAAAAGAAACGGAAATTTAGTTAAAGCTGCATGAATCAGTTTGCTTCCCCAAATAATAATCGGTACGGAAATCATGAGGCCAAACGCGGTCAGAAGCATGTTCCCTTTTGCTGCACCTGCAACTGCGATGACATTATCAAGTGACATAAAGAGGTCGGCAATCACAATGGTTTGAACTGCACGCCAAAGGGAGCCGCTGCTCTTAATCCGAATGGATTCCTTCTTTTGTTCAATTAACAGATTGTATCCTATATAAAGGAGAAAAAGACCGCCAATAAACTGCAAATAAGGGATAGTCAATAAATAAACTGCGGCACCAGTCATTGTAATTCTCATCAGAACGGCCAAAAGAGTGCCGATCCAAATGGCTTTATTGCGTTTGTCATGTGATAAACTTCGACTGGCCATCGCAATGATGAGTGCATTATCTCCGCCTAAAATCAGGTCTATGCCAATAATCATCAGTAAGGATACGATCCACTCTGTTTCCATCCATTTCACCTCTTGTCCTAATAAAGCTCGTACAACCAATATATGAGGACAATTCAAATATATGTTTCTGCAAGTTTTCTCTGCAAAAAATGCGTTTTTATTTCTTTTATTCATGTTTTATCATAAAATAGACAGTACGAAGCAATACCTCAATTCTTTAAACGGTTAACATGTAGACGGAACGGGTAAAGTGTAGTAAAGTACTATTAATTGGGAGCTTGTATGTCCCTTCAACATCTTATATAGAAGGGAAGGTTGGCAAAATGGAAATCGAAAGAATAAATGAACATACAGTAAAATTTTATATTTCCTACGGTGATATTGAAGATCGCGGATTTGACCGTGAAGAAATTTGGTATAATCGTGAGCGCAGTGAAGAGCTGTTTTGGGAAGTAATGGACGAAGTGCACGAAGAAGAAGAATTTGCAGTAGAGGGGCCGCTTTGGATTCAAGTACAGGCACTTGATAAAGGTCTTGAAATTGTCGTGACAAAAGCCCAACTTTCTAAAGATGGACAAAAGCTCGAATTGCCGATTCCAGAAGATAAAAAAGATCAAACAGATGAAGAAAGCTTAGACGCACTGCTTGATGATTTTCATAAAGAAGAGCAAGATCAAGAAGACCATAATGAGAAGGACAAAAAACTTCAACTTCAATTCGTGTTGAAAATGGATGACTTTGAAGATTTGATTGCACTTTCTCAATTAAATATTCAGGATTTTACCACAAGTTTATATTCGTTTGAAAACCGTTATTATCTATATGTTGACTTCCACGAGGATTTGTCAGATGAGCAAGTGGAGAATAAGCTCAGCATTTTGCTTGAATATGCTCATGAATCAGTGGTCAGCATCTACAGACTGAAAGAATACGGTCAGCTGATTATCGAAGGGAATGCCCTTGAAACGATTCAACAGCACTTCTCGTAACTCACAAAAAGTCGATTTCTATAGAGGAATCGGCTTTTTTATCTGAATGAATAGGTAAATAAAGAGATCGGCAAGGAGAAAAATGAAATGAGAAATGTAGTCAAAGTTCTATTTTTTCTAATCATTACGATAGGTGCTTATTTAATCATCCAATTGATTGTCGGTGATTTAGCGGTAAGTGTATTAAGTTCTGTCAGTGTTCTATTTACTTTATCGATTATTTTCATCGGATTTGTTATTTTCTTGGAGAACCGGAATCCGTCTCAAACGATTACATGGCTTGTCCTGCTTGGCAGCTTTCCGTTATTCGGCTTTTTGTTCTACATTTTCTTTGGACGCAATATTAAAAAGCGCCGGCTGTTTGAAAAGAAGGCGGTATTGGACGAGAAGTTAATCCAGGAAGATGAAAGTATCCATAGAGAAGCAATTGAAAAAATGACGCATATGGGTGATCATCAGCAGCTCTTATTTAAGCTGGCCCACAGACTTGGACATACTCCTATTACATATCGCACGTCCTCTAAAGTCTTAACCAATGGTGAAGAAACATTCTCTCATATTTTTGAAGAGATTAAAAAAGCAACACACCACATTCATTTAGAATATTACATTCTCCGCCACGATGACCTTGGCCAAGAATTAAAGGACATTCTCATTGAAAAAGCGAAAAATGGTGTGATTGTCCGCTTTTTATATGACGATGTAGGAAGCTTAAATCTCTCCCGTCAATATATTGCTGACCTAGAAAAGGCTGGCGTTCAGATCGTTCCGTTTTTACCAGTAAGGCTCCCCCTTTTAAATAATAAAATCAACTTCCGAAATCATAGAAAAATTGTCGTAATTGATGGGGAAGTGGGATTTGTCGGCGGGCTTAACATTGGAGACGAATACATGGGCAGAAGCAGACAATATGGATTCTGGCGTGATACTCATTTGATGATTAAGGGCGAAGCTGTTCGTGACCTCCAGCAGATTTTCATGCAGGATTGGTATTATATGACGAATGAAAGATGCTCTGGTGTGGACTATTTCAAAGATTTCAGCCACCTTGAGAGTACAACAGAAGGCGTACAAATGATTGCTGGCGGGCCTGACAAGCAGTGGGAGGTCATTAAAAATCTCTTTTTCTCCATGATCATCTCCGCCAAAAAGTCCATCTGGATCGCTTCACCGTATTTTGTGCCGGATGATGATATTTTGTCCGCATTGAAAATTGCCGCATTGAGCGGAGTAGATGTACGGATTATTGCTCCAAAGAATCCAGATAAACGGATTGTTTTCCATGCGTCTCGTTCATACTTCCCGGAGCTTCTTGACGCAGGGGCAAAGGTGTACGAGTATGATCAAGGCTTTATGCATAGTAAATTTATTATTGTGGATAGCGAGCTGGCTTCGATAGGAACGGCAAACATGGATATGAGAAGCTTTCATTTGAACTTTGAAGTGAATGCCTTCCTCTATAAAACAAAAAGCACCGAGAAGCTCGTCAACGATTTCTTAGGTGATTTAGAGCAGTCACATGAAATTGTTCCAGAAGAGTTTGCAAAGAGACCTTTGGGGGTCAGACTGTTTGAATCAACAGCAAGATTATTATCACCACTTTTATAAAGATTGTATTTTCCCCCTTTTCTATAAGGGGGATTTTTGATTTTCCTGAAGAGATGATTATTAAAATCATCTTTTGACACGGTAAAAATTCATTTTGCCTTTTCGCTTCCTTATAACGAACAAGCTATAATACGGTCATCAAAGAGCGAGGGGCGAACTGAATGAATACAGCAATGATGGATAACGGTAAGCTTATCCGAATGACACATCATTTATCGAAAAGCCGTCTGGAGCATGTAAGAAAGACGTGCAAATTTTATTGTCCTGAGTGCAGGGAGGAGGTGCAATTAAAGCTAGGGGAGCATCGTGTCTATCATTTTGCGCATAAACAGCTGACAGCATGTCCGTTAGCCTCTGGCGAAACGGCTTATCATCAGGCGGGAAAGGAAGCTATTATGAATTGGCTGAAGGGGCTTGGACATAAACCGGCGCTGGAAAAGTATATGTCAAAGATTCATCAGCGTCCTGATGTGACCGTCTCTATAGGAAATGAAACTTATGCCATTGAATTTCAATGTGCAAATATTTCCGGGCAAGAGCTTCGCAGAAGAACAGCAGGTCTCCGCGAGGCAGGGCTCTTTCCCATATGGATGATAGGGGCAAATCGTTTAAACCGAAAATCTGCCCAGCTTTTTTCTTTCTCCTCCATTCATTGGGGAATTTTAAGGGAATCAGAGGAAAGGCGGTTGATTTTTTTCTGCCCGATCCAGAATAGGTTCATCCATCTTGATCAATTCCTTGTTTTTCAATCAACGAAAATATGTGCGGCAATGACTGTCAGACCACCTTCAGCATACCGCGAAATTCCGGCATTTCTATCTCCGCCTTCAAGCAAGCGTCAAGTAAACCAACAATGGATTAAATGTATACAGCAATTTAGGCAGCGCCCTCCTCGCATTTTATCAAATGAAAGCAAACGTTTGAGAGATATTTTTTATGAGCATCATCAAACAGCATTCCCTTTTTTGCCAACTGAATTATTTATTCCAGTGCAAGAAGCGTATATTTTTACAAGTCCCGTGTATGTTTGGCAGGGGTGTCTCTATGATTGGATGATGAGGAAAAAAGGAAGCGGAAGAGTGACAATTCAGCAGCTAATGATGGAAATCAATCGATGTGTGCAAATGAAAGAAGTGAAACTCCGATATGGCGATGTTTCAAGAGAAGAAATAAAAGAGGTGGTCACTGCATATGTAAATGCGCTTGTAAGACAAGGGTTTTTACGTATGACGAAAGAGGGTAATTATGAAGTATCGTCGAATCAAATGCCAATACGAACACTAGATGAAGTGTTAAAACGAGATGCTTTCTTATTTCATTAGCATGTTTCATAACCACTTTGATCATGATAAGAAAAAGGTGGTGCTGCTATTGAATCAAAAGAAACGCTTTTTTCTCATTTTTTTAGTCTGTTTGGTATTTATTTCTGCATATGATTTGACAAATATAGTTCAAAACAAAGAAGATAAATACAACACCAATTTCTTTCACTTTCCGAAAGGTTGGTTCAACACAACTCAAGCAAGGGGGATTCATATGACTTCACAAAACAAAAACAATCATCTACCAGACAGAAGCGAAGTAAAAGAAGAAAACAAATGGCGTCTTGAAGATATTTTTGAAAGCGTCGATGCATGGAACAAGGAATTCGAAGCGGTCAAAAAAGAAATTCCGAAGCTGGCTCAGTTTAAAGGCAAGCTGGCCCATTCTGCTGATGTCCTGTATGAAGCCCTAACCTTTCAGGATCAACTTTCTGAAAAGCTTGGCAAGCTTTATACATATGCGCACATGAAATACGATGAAGATACAACGAACTCATCATTTCAGGCGTTAAATGATAAGGCATCAAATCTTTTTACACAGCTGTCTAGTACATCTGCTTATATTGTTCCAGAGATTTTATCGATTCAAGAAGATAAATTGCAGCAATTCATACTAGAAAAAGAAGAATTAAAACTGTACTCACATGCTCTCGAAGAAATTAATAAAGAGCGTCCACATATTTTAAGTGAGGAGCAAGAAGCTTTATTAGCTGAGGCCTCTGAACCACTTTCATCTTCATCTACTACTTTTAGTATGTTTAACAACGCCGACATTTCTTTTCCTTCTGTAAAGGATGAGAATGGGGAGGAAAAGAAGATTACCCACGGCAACTTTATCACATTTTTAAATAGTGATGATCGTGAAGTGAGAAAGAATGCCTTTAAAGCTGTGTATAAAACGTATGATCAGTATAAGAATACACTTGCTTCTACACTGAGCGGTTCAATTAAGAAGGATAATTTTTATGCAAAAGTACGAAATTACAAATCGGCAAGAGAAGCGGCATTATCACGAAACAGCATCCCGGAAGAAGTGTATGACAATCTAATTGATACAGTTCATCAATATTTACCGTTATTACACCGTTATATTGAATTACGTAAAAAGGTATTAAAGCTTGATGAAGTGCACAATTACGACTTGTACACACCACTTGTGAAAGATGCTGGCATGAAGCTCACCTACGATGAAGCAAAGGATTATATGCTGAAAGGGTTAGCCCCATTAGGAGAAGAATATGTGTCCGTGTTAAAAGAAGGACTCGAAAATCGCTGGGTAGACGTTTATGAGAATAAAGGGAAACGAAGCGGTGCTTATTCATCTGGGAGCTATGGTACAAATCCATATATCCTCATGAACTGGCAAAATAATATTGATAATTTGTTTACACTGGCTCATGAATTTGGGCATTCTGTACACAGCTACTATACAAGAAAGC
The DNA here is from genome assembly GCF_038628485.1 of Bacillus sp. FSL M7-0003. NCBI lineage: Bacteria > Bacillati > Bacillota > Bacilli > Caryophanales > Bacillaceae > Bacillus > Bacillus sp. FSL M7-0003. The sequence goes on from NZ_CP152024.1 coordinate 1,145,406, forward strand.
ACCAGCCATATCCGTATGGAAACTATAGTATCTTTGTAGCTGAAGTGGCTTCCACTACAAATGAAGCGTTACTAGGTGAATACCTGCTTAATCATTTAGACGATAAAAAACAGCGTTTGTATGTATTAAACCACTTGTTAGAAGGATTTAGAGGAACGGTATTTAGACAAACGATGTTTGCTGAGTTTGAGCATCTTATTCATGTGAAAGCACAAGAAGGAGAGGCTTTAACGCCAGAATTTATGACGAACCTTTATTATGACCTGAACAAGAAGTACTTTGGTGACGGTATGGTGGTTGATAAGGAAATCGGATTAGAGTGGACGAGAATCCCTCATTTCTATTACAACTATTATGTGTATCAATACGCGACAGGCTATAGTGCGGCGCAGGCATTAAGCAAGCAAATATTACAAGAAGGAAAACCAGCGGTAGAGCGCTACACCGATTTCCTTAAAGCGGGAAGCTCTGATTATCCAATCAATGTGCTGAAAAAGGCAGGGGTTGATATGGCTTCTAAAGAACCAATCGAAGCAGCATGTCAATTGTTCGAAGAAAAACTAAAAGAAATGGAAGAGCTCATCTCCAAAACAGGTGAGTAATGAAAAGACTTCTGTCAGACGTGTGAGTGCTATCTCATCTTTTGACAGGAGTTTTTTTCTCATAAAAAAAGACCTCTTCAGATGTCGAGGCCGTTCCATGTCAATCATCCTTTAAAACCTCTAAAGGTCTTACGGTGATTCATTCGATAAAGCGTAAAAAGAATCGAAGCAAATAAGAGTGGAGACGTCAAATAAAGAGGAAGCATCTTCATTAAGCCTAATATATTTAAAAAGAAACATAAGCCAATGGCAACAAGTCCAATAGTTGTGCTGCGCATGCAGATCCCCCCATTTTTTTGTTACTTTTACTATATGAAAGTGACAACCCTCTTATGTTTTGTGACAAAAATATGAACATATAGTATATCTGTTGTCATAAGTCGACAAAATTTGATATACTACAGATGTGAAATTAATCACATACAAACATTACCCCTTTGTTTGACCGTGAAAAATTTCTCCCATCCCCTTTGTTGTCGTTAAGACATAGTGAAACCGCGCTTATCCCGGCGCGGTTTCTTCGTATTTATAAACAGAACACATGTTCCTGGTGAAGGTAAAGAAAAACATGGGTCAGCACCCATGTTCATTTTCACAGCGATAGACATCAAGATCTGTATGGTGGTCATTCTCTTTATAGCGCCAAAACATTTCTTGCTGCACTTGTACACGTTCTACCTTTTGAGCGAAAGCCAGCTTCTTCATTTCTCGTTCAACTTCTTCAAGCGTCAGGTCATAGACAACGGCTATTTCTTTTGCGGAAGCAAATTGAAAGTAAGCAATAAACCATTCAATTGGAGGCCGTTCTGATGGTGTTGGTTTTTCACCAATCATTTCAAAAAGGATTTCCTCGTATATATCATAAGAGTAGGCACCTGAAATTTTTAATCCTTCATCTCCATTTACGGTATTAAAAAAGGCGAAGGTCGGAAGCTCAGATACGTCCATTTCAGCTGCAATTTTCATATCACATTGCAGGGCTTTCACAGCACTTTGAGAATGAATGTCCCGCTGGAATTCCTCGATGTCCAGACCAGCACTTTTTGCATTTTCTATCAGTACCTGCTCACTTGTGACATCTTGCTGATGGCAAAAAAGTGATTCTTGAATAAGACGCAAAAATTTCATTCCGCATTTTCTGCCTTGAAGCTCCGCTGCTTTTAGTGCGAGTGAGGCGAGGTAGGGTGATGTCACAATTTGTTCAGACAGCATTTGTTCTTTTTTGGTCTGCGTTTTAGTGGCAAATTTCCCCCATGCTTCAGTCAGTAAATGTTTCTTTCTTTTCCGATTCAAAGCATTAATACTAGAACTTGTTACCGTTCGTAAAGTGAAAAAACGGCCATATTTCATTTTCAACTTTTTAATGGATGGCTCTAATAACCAGCAGTCTGGGCTTAGAGGATCAATGAATACATAGATTTCAATCGGCTTTTGAGGATGTCCGTGACAGTGTGAGAAATATTGATCGTGCGTATTGCAGCTCAAGATCGTCCATCCTTTTCAGGTGTTTGGTTGACCATATGACGAGCCGTCAGAGAAAGCCGTTCAAATAAAAAGTCACGAATATCGCCGGTTAATCCTACTTGATCCATTGCATCCTCCATGCATTCAAGCCATGCGTCAGCCCGCTCCTCAGTAATCGGAAAAGGGAGATGTCTCGCCCGCAGCATTGGGTGGCCATGCTCTTCTGTATAAAGCGGTGGTCCGCCTAAATATTGCGTTAAAAACTGTTTTTGTTTTCTTGCTGTTTCTTTTAAGTCATCCGGGAAAATAGGATGAAGCAAAGGATGACACTTTACATTTTCATAAAAAGTATCAACAAGTTGCGATAGAAGTTCCTCTCCAACCGCTTCGTAAGGTGCGTTAAACGATTGTACCATGTTGACTACTCCTTTTACTCGTAGTTAATAGGATGACTCACCCTATTGCGCATTTCATTTATTTCAAAAGTGATATTCAGTTTGTTCTATTTTATTGTTTCTATTCTTGTACTTATTTTAACAACCTCATCTCAATTCCACAAACAAACCGCTTTGGTCTGCTCGAAATAAAGAGAGAATCGGATTCTGTGATCAATTGACCATATCATAACACATTCAGTCAAAAAAGGGGGAAAAGCGACATACAAAAAACCGAAGAGGTTATTCTCTTCGGTTTAAGCGAAATATTGAGCTGTGATTTTCTTTACATAATTTTGTGTTTCTTTAAATGGAGGAATGCCTCCGTATTTATCAACATTTCCTGAACCTGCATTATAGGCCGCTAAGGCGAGTGAGATATTTCCGTTATATTTATGGAGCATTTGTTTTAAATACTTCGTTCCGCCTTCAATGTTTTGGGCGGCATCAAAGGCATTGTTGACGCCAAGTGATTTAGCCGTAGATGGCATGAGCTGCATGAGTCCAAGCGCTCCTGCATGGCTGACAGCATTTGTGCGGTAGCCGGATTCCTGCTTGATGACCGCGTGAATCAGCTTTTCGGGAACGCCATGCTTTTGAGCCATTTGTGACACGATTTGATTAATCTCTTTTGATGATGAGCCGCTTGAGACTGCCTTTTGAAGCGGCGGTGTGTAGCTGTTGTTTAAGACATTTCCAATGCCATTCGCTGTATTTAATTGATTGTCATTTGCGTACAAAGATTGGGCCTGAAGCTGCTCACTGCCGGAAATGGCAGATAAATATGGATTTGTACGCGCATATTGCGTGTTCGGAGCCGTTGATGGGTCCGTGCCCATAAAAGCAGAGATGGAAAGCGGGAGACGTGATAATTCTGATCCGCCTAAAAAATCTTGCAGCAGCGACTGAAATGAAGCTTGGGCATTCGATTCTTGACCTGCAGACATTGGCGTTTGTGCTGGATCTGTCTGTAACGTTTTAAGCGCTTGAAGCTGCATAAAGGATTGAAGTTGATTGACGTTCATCATGTTCCTCCTTCAAGGAATTCATCTATTCTGTGTTTTCATTTTTTCTTCATAAAAACGAACGACTTTGTTTTTCGTGTTTCGTACTGGAATATGAAATTTGCGGAGCAATGCGGAGAAAGCGGCTTGTCCGATTTCCAGGTCGCTCACTTCAAATTCAAGTTCATAGTCCTCTACTGTTAAATATCGGCTGTGATCCAAAACAATTAAGCCTTCTTGGATCATTTTTTCTGCTCTTGACGTTTCAAGTGAACCAAAGTACACAATTTGATCCTTTTGAATGTTCAGGTGGTCTAATCTTTCCGCAACTTCACCATCTGGCAGCTCAAAATCGTCAAGTTGAGATGGGGGAGCGATCGTTTGGTGGGTTTCGAGCAAGCCTATTTCGTGAGGTTCCTTTAATGTGAGCACCCATTGACCGTTTTTTTCTCTCATTCTTAATGCAGCCAATTGAGATTTTATATTAAATTGAGGTGTATCAAAATAATAGTTGGTTTGCGTGTGGAAATCCGCATCCTTCAATTGAAAATGCTGTTTCAGCTGTTCAAATTCTTCTTTCATTAATAATTGCTTTAGTTCGATTTCAATTTCCTGTGCCATTTTGACATCAACCTTTCATTAGAGGAAATATGATTATTGTACATGAAGTGTGTTCACCATGTAAAAGACTGTTTTTTTCTCTCTATTTTCAATTTAGGTATGGACCAAAATGAATGAAGAATCTTGGGAAAGGGTCATTTAAAAGAGAAAAACAGGATTTTCTCAAAAAGTTCGGTTTATCAATATTGAACTTGATATGATAAAATAAAGCTGTACTTTGTTGTAAAGGAGATCATGATGCAAAACAGAATTGAAATCACAGAAGCAACTTTAAAAGAAGACAGGCTGATTTTGACAATCCAGTCAGAAGAGCAAATTCAAAAAGCAAAAGCATCAGGACAAATGCTTGTTGATTCTGATCACTTTGCGTTCGTTTACATACTTGAAACCGAGGAGTCCTTTTCGTATCTTATTTTAGGGGAACATACATGGGCTCCATTAAAAGAAGCAATGAATCGTGACATCCCTGTCTATTTGGCATCGGATGAATATTCGCTGGAACTCATTCAGCTTCAACAGGAATTACATTATTTAATCGACAATATTAAAGACAATGCCAATTACGGAGATATGGAAGAGAAAGTGAAAAGCACATTCCTCTGAAATAATTAGGTATATGGAATTGGGGGAAGTTTCATGGACAAAAAACAATGGGATCAATTCCTCGCACCGTATAAACAAGCAGTCGAAGAATTAAAAGTGAAACTAAAAGGCATTCGAAAGCTGTATGAATTCGAGGATGACCATTCACCAGTAGAATTTGTCACAGGCCGAGTGAAACCCGTTGCCAGCATATTAGAAAAGGCAAAGCGTAAAAACATCCCGATGCATGAGATTGAAACGATGCAGGATATTGCTGGGCTTCGCATTATGTGCCAGTTTGTAGAAGATATACAAGTCGTGAAAAAAATGCTCCAGTCACGTAAAGATTTTGTGGTTGTAGATAAACGCGACTATATTGCAGAACATAAAGAAAGCGGATACCGCTCTTACCACCTTGTTGTGTTATATCCGCTGCAAACCGTAAGTGGAGAGAAACAGCTCCTCGTCGAAATCCAAATTCGTACGCTTGCGATGAACTTTTGGGCGACCATTGAGCATTCTCTGAATTATAAATATAGCGGGAATATCCCGGAGAAGGTCAAGCTGCGCCTTCAAAGAGCATCTGAGGCAGCATCTCGTCTCGATGAAGAAATGTCCGAAATCAGAGGGGAAATTCAAGAAGCACAAGTAGCATTTTCCCGGAAAAAGAAAAACGACAGCTGAGCCAGTTTGATCAAATATGATGCTGCCCTCTCATAGCAGCAAGGTGAAAAAGGAGAAGAATTCATGAAATTTGCAGTTTCTTCAAAAGGGAATTCTGTATCTGACACGCTCAAAAGTAAAATTCAGACCTACTTATTGGATTTTGGGATGGAACTAAATGAAGAGGAACCGGATCTTGTCATTACGGTTGGTGGAGACGGCACCCTTCTTTATGCGTTTCACCGTTATAGCGACCGTCTAAATGAAACAGCTTTTGTCGGTGTTCATACAGGTCATCTTGGCTTCTATGCTGACTGGGTGCCGAGTGAAATTGAAAAACTCGTCTTAGCCATTGCGAAAACGCCTTATCATATTGTGGAATATCCGATCTTAGAAGTCATTGTCAGATACAACGACGGCGGCAGAGAAGAGAAATATTTAGCAATGAATGAATGTACGATTAAAAGCATGGAAGGGACACTTGTAGCAGATGTTGAAATTAGAGGCCAGCTGTTTGAAACATTCAGAGGTGACGGCCTTTGTCTGTCTACACCATCTGGCAGTACGGCCTATAATAAGGCACTGGGTGGCGCCATTATTCATCCTTCCATTAGAGCCATTCAGCTGGCAGAAATGGCTTCAATCAACAACCGAGTGTTTCGGACGGTCGGTTCACCGCTTATTTTGCCTGACCATCATACTTGTGTGATTAAACCGAGGAATGATGTCGATTTTCAGGTGACCATTGATCATTTGACACTGCTTCATAAAGACGTCAAATCCATTCAATGCCGGGTGGCAGACGAGAATGTCCGTTTTGCCAGATTTAGACCGTTTCCGTTTTGGAAAAGGGTGCAAGATTCCTTTATCGGAAAAGGAGAATAAGAAAGAGGTTGTTCCCGCTGGAATACTTTACGTTAAACAAAACCATAACAGCCAAAGAAGAAGGGCTGCTTTTAAAGGAATATTTAATTGATCTTGGCATTTCGAAAAGAATGTTGACGGATATTAAGTTTGATGGCGGTGACCTCCTCATTAATGGAGAGCATGTTACCGTGAAGTGCGAGCTGCATGAAGGGGACAGACTCACCATTTTATTTCCCGAGGAAAAAGTGAGTGAAGGGCTGAAGCCTGCACCGATTCCACTTGATATTATATTTGAGGACGAGCATGTCCTTGTGCTGAATAAAAGGCCGTATATTCCTTCGATCCCTTCTCGGGAGCACCCTGAGCACAGTATTGCGAATGGATTACTGCATCATTATGCCAAGCAGTCTGTTCGGCATACGGTTCATTTGGTGAACCGTCTTGATCGTGATACATCTGGTGTCATGCTTGTGGCGAAGCATCGCTTTGCCCATAGCCTTTTATCAAAGGCGCAAAAAAGTGGAGCGGTTAAACGAACATACAGAGCCTTTACACATGGCATGATCACAGAAAAACATGGAACGATCGCTGCAAAAATTGCCCGAAAAGGGGATAGTATTATCGAGCGGATGGTTGATGATGCTGGGCAGGAGGCAGTAACGCATTATTCCGTGCGAGCGGTAATCGCTGAGTTGAACATGTCGGATGTGTCTCTCTCACTTGAAACCGGGAGAACACATCAAATTCGTGTGCATATGCAATTTCTTGGGCATCCGCTCATCGGAGATACGCTGTATGGCGGAACGACCGAGCGGATAGACCGGCAGGCACTGCATAGTGAAACCCTTGTGTTTCCTCATCCGATGACAGGTGAGCAAATGACATTTTCAGCCCCGCTTCCTGATGATATGAAATCATTGCTTTTTTAAATAGAGAAACCCGGTCACCTGGAGCGCAGGGCCGGGTTTTTTTATGATGTGAAATGCTGAAATCTAGAATCGTCATAAGGCATGGATGAAGGAACGGAGACCGTTTTAAGCTCAGGGTATGTGAGGGCAGACAGCTTGTTGCCAAATACGCAGCCTGTATCAATATTGACCGTTCTGCCAACGAATCGAGGTTCTTTTACTGGTGTATGGCCATACACAATCCACGGTTTTCCGTGATATTCCTTTGCCCAGTCCTTGCGAACAGGCCGTCCATCTGGCCATGTTTCTCCTGTGACGGCACCAAATAATAAATAGGACCGCATTTGTTTATTCGGCTTTTTTCCAATATCCTTTTCCTTCATCGCTGCGTGTGCAATGATCAGCTCATCAGGAATGAGTACATCATAAAGCGGAGCCTTCTCGAATAACTGCTTAAATTCATGTGACAATTTGTTTTGTTCATGGATTGGCAGTTTTTTTATTTCGTTCACTGTTGTTTCGATGCCATGAAGCAATTTGACGGGATTTCCTTTTAAGTAGCGATAAAGCTTAAAGCAGTGGTTGCCAGGTACATAGCGGATTGCGCCGTGTGAATAGGCATGAATGACAAATCGCATGACGTCTACTGACTGAGGTCCACGATCTGTTAGATCACCAACAAGGGCCAGCGTTCTCTTATCAGGATGGACGGGTAATCCATGTTTGAGTTCGTATCCTAGTTTGTGTATGAGAGTAAGCAGCTCTTCGTAGCAGCCGTGGATATCGCCAATGATATCGAATTTCATAAGGTTTCCTCCTGATTTTTTCATCCATTCATCGGTTATAAAGAAGTTTGAATTTTAGAAAATATAACGAATGGCTTTCATTTCATTTGGGCAATTGTTAGAATCAATGCTTTAACGTAAAACTTAAAAAATTAAACATGAATGTTAGGAGGCTTTAGCCAATGGAGCATACATCTGTTTCATCACTCGTTGTCGTTATTATTGTCGCCTTTTTCACCCCTATTTTATTGCACCGATTTAAGCTGACCATTCCGGTCGTTGTAGCTGAAATCATCATGGGGCTCATCATTGGGAAAAGCGGCCTTCAACTGGTTGTCGAACATGATGCGTGGTTAGATACATTATCCATGCTCGGTTTTATTTTTCTGATGTTTTTAAGTGGACTTGAAATAGATTTTTCTTCTTTTGAGTCAAAGAAGAAAGCACGAGAACTTCCAAATGGTTTAAAAGAACCAAATACATTTAAAGCAGCCACCATTATTTTTCTTGGGGTATTTTGTATGTCCTTTATCCTGTCCTATGCGTTTGTACTCGCAGGGTTTATTCAAAATGCCTTTTTAATGACGCTCATTATCTCTACCATCTCATTAGGCGTAGTGGTTCCAACCTTAAAAGAGGAAAAGTTGATGCAGACGAATATCGGTCAAATCATTCTGCTTGTAGCTGTCATTGCCGATTTGGTCACGATGATTTTGCTTGCTGTGTTTTCCTCCATTTATGGAGATGGAACAGGGAACATGTGGCTCCTGCTCTTATTATTTGCTGCAGGCATTCTTCTTTATTTATTTGGCCGCGTATTTAAGACAAAGTCAATTTTTCAGTCGATGTCTAAAGGAACCGTGCAAATTGGGACAAGGGCAATCTTTACTCTCATTATAGTCTTAGTTGCCTTATCTGAATCACTCGGGGCTGAAAATATTCTTGGGGCGTTTTTAGCTGGTGTGCTTGTGTCCCTTCTTTCGCCAAATAAAGAACTCGTTCAGCAGCTGGACTCATTTGGCTACGGATTTTTAATCCCGATCTTTTTTGTGATGGTCGGAGTGGATCTGAATATATGGGCACTGTTTAAGGACCCCACAATTATGATCATGATTCCGCTTCTGTTTATTGCGCTGCTTATAAGTAAGCTCGTCCCGATTCTTTATTTGAAAAAATGGTATGACATGAAAAAGGTCATTGGCTCCGGCTTTTTATTAACTTCAACTTTATCTCTCGTCATTGCAGCTGCGACGATTGGTGAGCGGCTCGGTGTCATTGATCATAAAATGTCAGGAGCGCTGATTTTAGTTGCGGTGCTAACGAGTATTTTAACACCTGTTTGGTTTAAAGCGCTGTTTAAAAAAGAACAAGCGGCAAGCCATAAGAAGCGTGTGACCTTTATTGGTGCAAATCAGCTGACCTTACCTGTCACACTTGATTTACATCAGGATGAATATGACATTCGAATTTTGCATGTGTTTCAAGAAAATAAGGAAGCACTGCTGGCAGACTCTATCTTTGAAGTCGAATCAATTGAACAATACGACGATGAGACGCTGAGAAAGGCAGGCGTCGGCCAAGAGGATGTCCTTGTCGTCGCAACAGGCAGTGAGACGAAAAATAAGGAAATTGCTTTATTTGCAAAAGAAGAAGGTTCAAAACAAGTCATTGCAAGTGTCAACAAAGCAGAGGCAGAGCTGACATTGAAGGAAGCGGGAATTGATACGTTTTCTACTTTCCTGTCATCTAAAACGGTGCTAAGAGCTTTGATTGAAGCACCTGATGCGATTCGATTGCTAACAAATGAGGATTCTTCTTTGTATCAAATTCAAATGAACAATCATCGTTATCATAATGTCATGCTGAGAGAATTTCCTTTCACCGGTGATTTGGTATTTGTCCGCATTTTTAGAGGGGTAGACAGCTTAGTACCGCATGGAGATACGACACTTAGAAGCGGCGACCGTGTGCTTGTATCGGGCTCCAGGGAGTATGTGGCAGGACTAAGAGCCCAATTAGAATGACAATGAACCCTTGACCAATGGACAATTCCTGATTAAGATAGAGGTACAACATCATATATTTGATCCACTAGGGGAGTCCTTTAAAAGGGCTGAGATAAAAGTGTCGACTTTTAGACCCTCATTACCTGAACAGGTTCATACCTGCGTAGGGAAGTGGTGCGGTTTTTGACTATGCTTTTTACAAATTCCAAGCCACTTTCCACGCGGAAAGTGGCTTTTTTATATGGAAAAACAGGAGGAGAGGAACATGACGTTTTCAACAGAATGTAAAGAGGCTGCAGCAACATGGTGGAATGGAAGCTTTACACATCCTTTTGTCAAAGGGATTGGAGATGGCACACTTTCACTCGATCGTTTCACCTATTACGTGATGCAGGATTCTTATTATTTAACTCATTTTGCAAAGGTGCAGGCATATGGAGCGGCGATAAGTGAGGACTTACATACGACGGGCAGAATGGCGTATCATGCCCAGGGCACGTATGAAGCAGAGCTGTCGCTGCATCGGAAATTTACAGAGCTTCTGCAAATTTCTGATGAAGCCATTGAGAACTTTAAGCCTTCTCCCACTGCTTATGCGTATACCTCTCATATGTACCGATCTGTAAAAAGCGGACGGTTTGAAGAGATTTTAGCCGCGCTATTACCGTGTTACTGGCTCTATTATGAGGTAGGTGAAAAGCTGAAACAAACAACACCTGACCATCCAATTTACCAAGAATGGATTTTGACATACGGAGGCGATTGGTTTAAGGAACTCGTCTTTGAACAAGTGAATCGCTTTGATGAACTAGCAGAAAAAGCACCAGACCATGTACGGGCCAATATGAAAGAAAATTTTGTGATTTCAAGCTATTACGAATATCACTTTTGGGAGATGGCGTATCAAAAAGAAATGTGGCAAACAGCATGCTTAGATGGGGTTGGTGCAAATGGAACTCCACGCAGTGACAAATGATTCCATTCCTGCGGGTGAACTGATCAAACAAATAAAAGCCATAGCGTCTGAAGTGGATTTTATTCATATTCGGGAACGGTCTAAAACAGCAAGTGAGCTTGTTGATCTCGTGAAGAATCTCCTTTTAGAAGGTGTACCGAAAGAAAAGCTCGTAATCAATGACCGCGTAGACGTTGCACTGCTTACCAATATTCACAGGGTGCATCTCCCGGGCCACAGCTTTTCGCCAAAAGAACTGCGAAAAAAATTTCCTCACCTTCATGCGGGAGTATCTGTCCATTCGATAGAAGAAGCGAAAGCAGCAGAGAAAAATGGAGCAGAGTATGTCATGTTTGGGCACATATATGCTACCTCTTGTAAACCAGGACTTCAGGCAAGAGGTGTACATCTTGTGAAAGAACTGACTTCTGCACTAACGATTCCAGTGGTGGCCATCGGCGGGGTGACCCCAGAACGAGTTCCAGAATTGAAACAAGCAAATGTGAAAGGAATTGCTGTCATGTCTGGGATTTTTGCTCATCATCAGCCGCGTATGATGGCACAAGCATTTTCTGAAAAGGTAAAGGAGAATCCTTATGAAAAAGCATTATGACGTTGCAATCATTGGTGGTGGAATCATAGGGGTCTCCATCGCCTATCACCTTGCAAAAGCAGGAAAACAGGTGGTCTTATTTGAAGCGAATGAGATAGGGAAGCAAACGACAAGTGCGGCTGCCGGGATGCTCGGTGCACATGCTGAAGGAGAAGGTCATGAGGATGTTTTCTTTAAGGCAGGCAGAGCAAGCCAGGCATTGTACGAAAAATTAAAAGTCGATCTTCTGCATGAATCAGGCATTGATATTCGAACTTCAGCGGGCGGTATCATGAAGGTCGCCTTTACAGAAGAAGAGAAACAAGCCCTTTGCCGGATGCAGCATTTGTCTACATTTAAATGGCTTGACGCAAGCAGCGTAAAAAAATGCATGCCTCAAGTTACAGATCACATGCTGGGAGCAGGTTTGATTGAAGAGGATGTGCATGTGGAACCTTACGCTGTATGCAGGGCTTTATGGCAGGCGGCGGTCCGGTACGGGGCAGATGTGAAAGAGTGTACACCTGTGATCGAAGTGAAGCGGGACAAAGAAGCGTTAACTGTCAGAACAACGAAGGGCACATTCACATGTGATGACCTGACAGTCGCAAGTGGTGTATGGTCTGGCCGTTTTTTTGAAGAACTCGGATTATCTCATTCTCTTTATCCAGTAAAAGGGGAATGTGTGTCTGTATGGAATAATGGTCCGGCGCTCGCACACACCATTTATCATGATCATTGTTATATCGTTCAGCGAGATAGCGGAAAGCTTGTTATCGGCGCAACAATGAAGGCAAACGAGTGGCAGGCTGTTCCAACGCTTGGCGGCATGGAAGCTGTGATTCAAAAGGCGTCTCAGCTTATGCCTTCTATTAAGGAGATGCCGATTGAAGAGTGCTGGGCAGGCCTTCGTCCGGCGACAAACGACCGGCATCCTTATATCGGAAGACATCCAGAAGACAAGCGTATTCTTTTTGCTGCAGGGCATTACAGGAATGGCATTTTACTTGCGCCGATTACTGGAGAAATCATTCGTGACCTGATATTAGACGAACCGGTCAAAGAGGAATGGCTTCACGCGTTTCGTATTGGACGAAAGGAGGCACTATTCGTATGAAGATTCAATTGAATGGCAGAATCGTTGATTTCGATCAAGAGAATGGAACGATTTATGATCTGCTATCAGCCTATCAGCTTGAAAACCGTGTGGTGATCGTTGAAAAGAACCATGAAATCATTGATAAAGAAGCGTTTCAACAAGTAGAAATTCAACCAAATGACACGATTGAAATCGTTCATTTCGTAGGAGGAGGATGATCCAATGCTGCACATTGGCGGAAAAACATTCACATCAAGACTATTACTCGGAACAGGAAAGTACCCATCATTTGAGGTTCAAAAAGAAGCGGTGAACGTATCGGAAGCCGAAATTTTAACCTTTGCCGTCAGAAGAATGAACATATTCGAAGCATCTCAGCCTAATTTTTTGGAGCAGCTTGATTTATCAAAATATACGCTGCTTCCGAATACAGCTGGAGCAAGTACAGCAGAAGAGGCAGTGCGTATTGCCCGTTTAGCAAAGGCTTCTGGGCTTTGTGACATGATCAAGGTAGAAGTCATTGGCTGTTCAAGGTCTCTTCTGCCAGATCCAGTTGAAACATTAAAAGCATCTGAAATGCTGCTCGAAGAAGGATTTATCGTGCTGCCATATACATCTGATGATGTGGTGCTGGCAAGAAAATTAGAAGAACTCGGTGTCCATGCTATCATGCCTGGTGCTTCACCGATTGGTTCAGGCCAAGGCTTACTAAATCCTTTGAATCTCTCATTTATTATTGAGCAGGCGAAGGTGCCGGTCATTATTGATGCTGGCGTAGGTTCTCCAAAAGATGCAGCTTATGCGATGGAGCTTGGAGCAGACGCTGTATTACTAAATACCGCTGTCTCTGGTGCAAAGGATCCTGTGAAAATGGCAAAAGCAATGAAACTCGCGATTGAATCAGGAAGACTAGGCTATGAGGCAGGACGTATTCCGCTGAAAAGCTATGGGACAGCGAGCAGTCCACAGGAAGGAATGCCGACATTTTGAGCACTCGTTATTCACGCCAAGAGCTTTTTCAGCCAATTGGAACAGAGGGACAAAAGCGGCTAAATGACTCAAAGGCGGTCATTATTGGAGCGGGGGCACTTGGAACCGCCAGTGCTGAAATGCTCGTTCGTGCCGGCGTTGGTTCTGTCACCATTTTGGACCGAGATTATATTGAATGGAGCAACCTTCAGCGTCAGCAGCTTTACACGGAGCAAGACGTGAAGGATCGGCTGCCAAAAGCTGTGGCGGCTGAAAAAAGACTCAAGCAAGTAAACAGTGACGTGCACATCAAAGGAATCGTGATCGATGTGACTGCTCACAATATTGACGAACTTGTCAGTGAGGCTTCAATCATTGTCGATGCAGCGGATAACTTTGAGGTAAGAATGATAGCAAATGATGCCGCTGTCAAACATCAAATACCGTTCCTTTATGGGGCCTGTGTCGCCAGTTATGGCATTCAATTCACAGTGATCCCTGGTGAGACGCCGTGTTTACACTGTCTGCTTGAACATTTGCCCGCCCAAGGCATGACATGTGATACAGCAGGTATCATTAGTCCAGTTGTGCAGCAGGTAGCCGCATATCAAGTGGCAGATGCACTTAAATATTTAACAGGACATCAAGTGACGCCAATTTTAAAATCCTTCGATTTATGGAAAAATGAACGCTCTGACATTCGGTCGGCCGCGTCTTTAAAGAAGAAGCAATGTCCAAGCTGTGGACTGAAGACCTATCCATTTCTTTCATATGACAGGAGAGCGAAGGCAGATGTACTATGCGGCCGCAATACGGTACAAATCCGCAGTGCAGCAGAAACACCGCCGCCTTTACATGAAGTAGCTCTTCGGTTAAAGAAAGCAGGAATGGATGTGCTTGAAAATCCATATTTGCTTTCGTGTCAAAAGGATGAGTTTAAGCTTGTCTTATTTAAAGATGGCAGAGCGCTTGTTCATGGTACGAATGATATTGCCAAAGCAAGAACCATTTATCATCAATGGATTGGCTAATGAGAGGTGTGAAGAAATGACGATCAAAAAAGCATTCACAATCGCGGGTTCTGATTCTGGCGGCGGAGCAGGTATTCAGGCAGATTTGAAAACTTTTCAGGAGCTCGGTGTGTACGGAATGTCTGCGATCACAGCGATTACTGCGCAAAACACACTAGGTGTTCACGGGATATACCCGCTTTCAATTGAGGCGTTAGAGCGTCAAATAGATGCAGTGGCAGAAGACTTACCGCCAGATGCCGTCAAAACAGGGATGCTGTGGAGTGCAGACATGATCAAGATTGTAGCTGAAAAAACGGTTCAATATGATATGAAGCTGATTGTAGATCCAGTCATGATCGCAAAAGGAGGGGCCTCTTTATTAAATGAAGATGCGGTCGCTGCGATGAAAACACACTTGCTGCCTGTCAGCTATGCTGTAACGCCGAATCTTCCTGAGGCAGAAGTACTGACAGGGATACAAATTCAGACGAAAAAGGACCGTTATGTGGCAGCGGAGCACCTTTATGAGCTAGGTACGAAACATGTCGTGATTAAAGGCGGCCATGGTCCATCTGATGGGATGATTACAGACCTGCTGTATGATGGAAAAGGCTTTATTGAAGTCACAAATGAACATATTGATACACCGCATACACATGGCACAGGCTGCACGTTTGCAGCAGCATTAACAGCTGAAATTGCGAAAGGATATTCGATGCAGGAAGCCTTTGAAACAGCAGAAACCTTTGTTCATGAAGCCATTAAATTCCCTTTGCGTATTGGATCTGGACACGGACCTACGAACCATTTTGCTTATCAGCAAAACAGAATCAAATGATAAAGGAATCGAACCGTCTTCACTTATGAAGACGGTTTTTTCGCGAAAATGAAACTTTCTTTCAGCGGAAATTGTCATTCTCTTATGATCTGTGATAATATTATGATCAGGTACTAATACTATGTCTTGAAAAAATAGGAGGCTTTATTACATATGAACTTTTCTTTAGAAGGCCGTAATATCGTGGTTATGGGTGTTGCCAATAAACGAAGCATCGCTTGGGGAATTGCCCGCTCACTTCATGAAGCTGGAGCTCGTTTGATTTTTACTTATGTTGGAGATCGTCTTGCTGAATCGGTAAAAGAGCTGGCAAGCACACTTGAGCGTGATGATTCAATTATTCTTCCATGTGACGTGACAAGTGACGAAGAAATCGAAAAATGTTTCGCTGCAATTAAAGAAAAAGTACAAGTCATTCATGGCGTTGCGCATGCCATTGCATTTGCAAACAAGGAAGAGCTTGTTGGCGAATACTTGAACACGAACCGTGAAGGTTTCCTTTTGGCGCACAACATTAGTGCATACTCATTAACTGCTGTAGCCAAAGCAGCACGTCCATTGATGACAGAGGGTGGAAGCATTGTGACGCTTACATACCTAGGCGGAGAGCGTGTTGTATCAAACTACAACGTAATGGGTGTAGCGAAAGCATCACTTGAAGCAAGTGTGAAATATTTAGCAGCTGATTTAGGCGCAGAAGGTATCCGCGTGAATAGTATTTCTGCTGGTCCTATTCGTACGTTATCTGCAAAGGGCATCAGCGGCTTTAATACCATTCTGAAGGATATTGAAGAGCGTGCACCGCTCCGCCGTACAACAACTCCTGAAGAAGTTGGCGATACAGCTCTATTCTTATTCAGTGATCTATCTCGCGGCATGACAGGTGAGAATCTGCATGTTGATTCCGGCTTCCATATCATTGCCCGCTAAACGAATACATGACTTGCAGCATACCGATGAAGGGTATGCTGTTTTTTTATTTTTCTTCTGATTTGAGGCCTCCGTTCATATATATAAGGAATGAATCATTCGGGAGGGATTAGTATGTCAAATAAAGGTGATGAGAATCAAAAGCCGCTGATGTATATTGTTCAGCCGAGCTATCAAGAATCAAAGCCGGCCATGCAAAATATTGTGAGAAAGCGAAAGAAATCAGAAAAACAGCCAGAAAGTGAGACCAATGCAAAAGATGTGATCAAAGAAAGCACGCAGGAGGAACCTGCCGCTCAAGAAATAGAGCATAAAAAAGAAGCCGAGCCGCCTAAACTTCAACAAGAACGAGATATGACAAACGAATCTGAGTTTACAGAAGAACAAGAGATCACACAAGAAGCAGAGGCTACACAGGAACAAGAGGATACACAAGAAGCCGAACGTACACAGGAACAAGAAATCACACAAGAACCAGAGCTCATACAAAAGCGAGAGCCTCAAGAAGAAGAGGGAAATCAGCCAGAAGGTGTCTTTCATGAAACAAAAGAAGAACCAAGAAGAAAACGAGTGAAAAAGCCTTTAAGTCAGATGAGTATTGATGAAAAAGTCGATTTTCTCACAAGACTGCCTCATAATATGCCAAGAGCTCTTTGTCTGATTGAAGCTGATGGTAAAACATATAGAGGAATCATCATGGATCGAAAAGATGATACTGTGATCATTCGTACAGCAGGTGGGGGAAATCCAGTCGAATTAGCGATTGCTGAGATTACTTCCATCCATCCGCTAGGTTTTTAACTAATAAAAAAAGTCCCTTATAGGGACTTTTTTGTTAGCAGTTACGATTGATGAGTCGTGGGTTTAGGCACTCGATTGCGCAGAAGCAGTCAAGGTCTACTTCAATGCAATATTTCGATTTTTCTAATCGGAACACATCACATAAGGAATCTTTATCTGTAAAATCTAAAATATGACGGTCTTTGTCAAATGCGATAAGCAAGCTGAGTGTTGCACAGTGATCACAGATATGTTCGACTCTGAAAAATGCAGTGCTGAAGCAAGGGCCTGGATCTACTTCTCCGACGTTTCCGAATGCGACGAATGGTTTTGATTTGGATGTAAAGAGAACAAACGGGACAGTGTCACCTAATGAATGTGATGGAGAAAGGAGATTGCTGTAACAGCTTGTCGGGCACTCTTCTTTGACAGCATTTTGCAAGTCGCTAATGTTTTCAACAGCCTCTGTTACACAGCTCCATGAATGGTTGCGGCTCATATTCAACCCTCCTATACTAGGAAATTTGTTTGAGTGTTTGAGCACTGTCATCATCTACAAGCTATCTTTGCCGGCTCGTGCATCTACTTTTAACCAATGCGGAAGCGGCCGCTTCTTATGCTGACTGCTCCGCATGATTGGCTGTCATTCGTGAGGAAGGGGATGCTTTGACTTATGACAAGTTAGATCAGCGGCCTGTTGATTTAGCCGTGGTGATGATGCTTTTTATCTTTCGATGGCATGACTCTGTCGACAAGCTCTGGGTTTAAGCATTGGATTGCGCAGAAGCAGTTTAAATCAACCTCAATACAAAAGTCCGTTTTTTCTAGACCAAAGAAGTCAGGGTCACAAGGGTGACACACGCTCAGCGTATGTCCGTGTACATCAACAGGTCTTAATACAGATAACGTAGCACAGCAGTCGTGTAATTTTTCAACCCGGAAGAAAATAGATTCGAAGCATTGGCAATCGTCAACGAATCCTCCAATGTTTCCGAAAGTAGAGAACAACCCGCCCTTTTTATCAAAAAGTAAAAACGGAATCGTATCTTTTCCAGAAACTGTTGGGCTTAATAAATTACTGTAGCAGCTCGTAGGACATTTATCTTCTACAGCTTCCTGCTCTGCTAAAATCTTATCAACCGCATCGCATACACAGTTTTCATCATGTCGGCCATGGTGTTTTCCGCAGCTCATGGATTTCAGCTCCTTTAACAAGGTATTTGACTTTAGTCCTTAACAACATATGTATGCGCCCTCTAGTTGGTGTGGGTAAATGACCATTTATATTTGTTGTATTTTTATAAAAGGAAAAGCAGAGCTTTTCGCTCTGCTTTTGGACATTAGAGGATACCGATTGCAACGATTGTCGCAACAAGTGTTTGTGTAAGTGTTTGGATTGCGATAGAGATGTCCGCATCGATTGTAGAGACTGTAACGTTTCTTGAATTTTCGATGACAAGTTTTTGGCGGTTTGTTTGTTTGTGAGTAGCTGCTTGTAAGAGATCCTGCGTGACGCGGTCTGCCAAATCACCGTCTGCGATTGAGATATTTGTAATGGTGATGATCGCTGTTTGAATCGCTACTTGGATAGATGCTGCAACCTGTGCATCGACAGAAGATACGTTAATGTCACAAGAGTCTCTGACGATAATGACTTCCTCAGATGTCTGCTTTGTGAAGCTTACTTGATCCAAGTCTTGTAAGACATCTTCATCATCATAATAGTCGTCACAAAGTGCTTTTCTTTCATAATTGCAATCGTCGTGGTGTCTGTGGTGTCCGTGGTGTGTACAGTTACGATCTAGAGCGACCCAAGAATATGGTTTAGAATCCATTTCTATTCCTCCTTCCGTTTACTTTATTAAATGCTGGAATGCGTGGTTTTGTCTCGGGCATTTACCCTAGCAGGCAACCCATTTTTATTTAATCGTTATTACGCTGCGCATTACGACGCTGCTGAATACGATTTCGAAGTGAGTTTCGATTTGGACGTACTTTTGGTTCAGGCACTACTTCTTCCGGCTGTTTTGCTGCCTCAGCCTGCCTTTTTTTCTCCTGCTGCTGTTCTACGAAATCATTTGCTTTCTTTTGTAAGTCCTCGACTAATTTCAAAATCATTCTTCTTTGATCGTCTGAAATTTTTGCTTTCTGATCATCAGTGATATTGTTTTTGTTTAACACATCACTGACAAGAAGACTTGTTAATGGGTCAATATCAGTATTGATTTGAAACTCCTTTTTTTCGTTCTCTTCAGCCACGATGATTTCACCTCTTTCATACGTCATTAGAAAAAGAAAGGGTCAAAGAATGCCGGCTTCAACTAAGAGCACATTCAATGTTTGAGTGAGAATTTGGACGGAGTTCATAATGGATGCATCTGATAATGTAATCGTAATGTTATAGCAGTTGATGATTTGAATCACAGTTTTCTTTTGGACTTCCACTTGTTGTGTGGATAAAAGCTGGTCTGTGATGTCAGCAGCCAATTCATCGTCTGGTACAAGAATTTGGATTAAAAGAGTAATGATTGTCGTTACGGTCGCTTGAAGGGAGAGTGCGGCTGTTACATCTGTTTTATGAATTGTGACATTTTCGGAATCTTTGATCTCAATGAAATCATCATAATTGCTGATTAATTCGTTTAACAGTTGTGTATATAATGTTTCAGCACTTTCTTCAATAGACAATACTTTCACTCCTTTCTTATCTATACATTATTTAATGCAACAAGGACGCAAGGTGGAATCGGAAAGTGTGAAAAAGTACAACCCAATTTTATTTCCGCTCGATTCATCATGACGGTCTTTTTTCTTGCATATATAAAGAAAGGACGGAAAAAGAAGAAAGAAGGAGGTGGAGGCTCCCTGAGCGGTGCTTTGTCATTTGTCGTGTTTGCCCTCGCATCCTTTAGACTGACGAGACTGATTGTGTTTGATACCATTACTGCGCCATTCCGCCGTCTATTTCATGAAGAACAGGAAGAGGTAAACGAACAAGGTGAGGTCGAAACATATATCATCATTAAAGGGGAAGGACTGCGGTCTTGGGTTGGAGAACTGTTAAGCTGTTATTGGTGTACTGGCATATGGTGCACTGCTGCCTTGCTTCTGATATACATACTTTTTCCTGTCATCAGCATGTGGCTTAATTTACTATTAGCGATTGCCGCAGCAGCAGGCATCATTGAAGCGATCGTCTCGAAGCTTGTGAAATAAACAGGCATTCTGATCAGACACGCTTTCAATAAATGCATATACTATCATGGAATAGGAAAGGAAGGGTTGCGATGAAACCAACTGAAACACCGTCACATATGCTTCAAGGTTATCCAGCGCAGTCAAATCAACAATCTATATATACGAAGAAAATCAAGAAAAATGGCTGCGGCTGTGGAAACAAAAAGAAACCTCAATAATAGAAGAGAAAAACAAAAGCCGGATTTATCCGGTTTTTTTGTTGCCCTTTTTTTGAGTGGTGCATATGTAAGAGAGAAGGGGTGACCAGAATGGATGCATTCGAACAATTAATCGGTTCCTTGTTCACTAAACCCCATGATGGGAAAGAACAAGCGCACGAAAAGGCTGAAATGGATCTAACGGATAAAGCGAATGATCTTGAGGAGCACTTAAAAGCATTTGGCGTGAAGATGGAGGCTTTTGCGAAAGAAACAGAAGCATTCATGGTGCGTCATAGAGAGGCAGATTACATCTTTAAACAGCAGAAATAAAAATTCCGCACTTTTTTATGTGATCGTCCAAACCATTTCTTGCATTTTTCATACTTTGTAAGGGAGAAGAGGAGGTGCTTAAATATGAGTTACGGTTACGGTGGCGGTTCTTGCGGCGGCTACGGTGGAGGCTACGGCGGCGGATATGGATCAACATTTGTTCTTGTTGTCGTGCTTTTCATCCTTTTAATCATCGTTGGTGCTTCTTTCTTTAACTACTAAACAGTAAGAAGGTGAGGGAAGCAAGGGGGAAGCCTTTTGCTTTCCTTTCTCTTTGGTCAATCAAGGCTTTAGGATAGGCACATATCCCGCCTATTTTCATATAGTAAAGTGATTACTCCACAAAGAGGAGGCAAATGAATGGATAATAAATTCTTTAAAAGCGTAGAAAACAAAACCGGTGTGAATATGAATGATGTGTTTAAACTTGCAGGCTCTTTGCAAAATGCCAACTTTAAAGATGAGAATACCGTTCGAGGTGTCATTAAAAAAGTAGCGCAGCTTGCGAACAAACGTGTACCTAAAGAAATGGAAGACAAAATCGTTCAATCGATTACAAGTGGAAAAGAAAAGCTTGATTTCAATACAATCGCTAAAATGATGAACAACAAAAAATAAACAACAGGCTCTCCGTTCAAAGGGGGGCCTGTTGTTTTTGCGTAAATAATTCACGGTTTTTCTTTAGAAGAGGATACAAAAAGCGAGAACGATGAGCCGTTTTTCCTCGTCTAAATGATGGAACAGACAGATAAAGAGACTGTTCTGCTCTTGTCATGGCCACGTATAATAAACGGCGCTCTTCTTCCAGTGCTTCTTCATGGCCGTTTCTGAGTTCATCCAGTGAGAAATCATGAGGGAGTGCTCCGTCGACCACACAAGTGATGTATACGGTCTGGAATTCAAGTCCCTTTGCACGGTGGATCGTCATGAGCTGAACACCGGATTCAGCTGTTTTTTCCTTTTCGGCAGACTTCATATGTTCGGCATGTGCAAGAAAGGCTTCAATCGTTTCAAAGCGTTTGGCGGCTGTTTTCACATCACGTACATCATCCGCTCCTTTTTCAAGTACATTCGTATCGTTCACCCGTTTTTTTAAATAATCCCCGAGTCCCATCTTTTGTTCAATAAATGTCACCGCGTCCGATGGCTTTAACGTCCGTAACGTTCGGAACAAAGGAACGATTGATTGTAGCTTTTTCCGTTGAAACGGCTGTATATCTGTCAGTTTTCCGAGCGCTTCTACCATTGAGCAATCTTCTGTGATGGTCAGTGCCTTTAGTGTATTCAGGGTTTGCTGCTTTAAAAAGAAAACCGGCAGCAGCTGTTTTATGGCGGCCACATCATCTGCATCCTGACTTAAGGAAAGAAAGGCGAGAAGAACCCGAACCATTCGTCTGCTGTAGAAGGCTTTGACGCCAGCATCCGTCTCATATGGAATCGCCGATTGATGCAGTCGTTCATAAATCGCACGGCCGCCTGTATTCGTTCGAAACAGCACGCAGAAGTCATTCGGCTTTGCACCATTTTTAATTTTCTCCTGAATATCTGCGACAATCATGGTCGCTTCCTCTTCTTCGTCATATGGATAGAAGAGCATCGGAGGAATTTTCTCCGCGCGCACGGCTTTTAACGTCTTCTCATAACGATGCTGATTTTTCTTAATAATCGCATCAGCACTTGCGACAATCGTATGGTGAGACCGGTAATTCGCATGTAAATGGACGATCTGAGCCGAAGGATAGTCCTGTTTGAATTTAAGAATGAAAGCAGGATTGCTCCCTCTAAAGGCATAAATGGCTTGATCATCATCCCCTACACAAAATAACTGCTCTGATTCTCCGGCTAAAAGCTGAATTAATTGATATTGTACTGGATTAATATCCTGAAATTCATCCACTAAAATATACTGGAATCGTTCTTGATACCGTTTTAGCAGTTCGGGCTGTTCTGTGAGCATATGTAAGCAGGCAATCGCCATATCATCAAAGTCAAATTGCTGATGATCTCGTTTTTGCTGTTCATATGATTGATAGATCGTCCACATGTGTTTTTCCTTTTCATCTTTCAAATCAGGAAGTTCACCTGGTAAAAAGGCATTTTTCCAATAGCCGATCGATTGCAGTACTTGATCGGTAGGATAGTCTTTCTCATCAAGTCCTTCATTCATAATGGCTTTTCGAATGTATTGCTCCTTTTGCCAGTCAAACTTGATCAGATGCTGGCCGTTCCATTTGTTTGCGTCATCGTGAAGCAGCATTTTATAAAAAAGACTGTGGAAGGTGCCTGTCACTACTTGGCTGGCCTGTGAAGGATGAAGCTGGTATTGCTTGCGCAGTCTTTCTTTCATCTCATTGCTCGCTTTTGTGGTGAAAGTTACGAGTAAAATATGGTGAGCAGGAATATGATGATGGGACATGAGATAAGCCGCTCTAGCCGTCAGGACTCTTGTTTTCCCGCTGCCGGCACCAGCCAGCACAAGCATCGGACCATCTAAATGTGTGACAGCTTGAAGCTGCGGTGTGCTAAAGGTGATATTCGGAAAGAGGTCGATCGTATGAACTTGTTCATTCTCTTCTAAATGTAAGGCATCGCTAAATTGAATCGACCTAGGTTCCTGCCAGTCATTTGATTCGTTCGTTTGTGAGATGATCTGTTTGCCGGTTGGAAAACGGAAGCCGCCAAGTTCTTTATAGGAAGCCTTTTCCTCCTGTTCAGCCGTTTGATGATGATCTGCTTGTTCTTCAGCTTTTTCACAAATCTCTTGCTGAGACATATGCTTATGAATAAAAGCGGGTTCATCATGTATATTTAATCTAAAAAAGACCGGTTGTCCGCAATATGGGCAGAATAATTGTCCTTTTTTTCCCTCGTCATGGAGGAATTGATAGTGTTCTCTCGAATACGTATGTAATGAGATCGTTCGATCATGTCGTCGTGCGCATTTCAAAGCTAGTCCTCCAATAGTCAATCAATCTTAAAATGAAACACATCTAATCATATCAAATGAGGCGTGTTTCAAACAGTCATAATTAGGGAATAGTAGAATAGAAGAGAAGCAAAGGAGGCGTTCTTGATGGGATATATAGCCCCGATTCAGCCGGATCTGTATTTTCAATATATCAATCGTCCAGCTCCTCAGGATAAAGAAGACTATGCGAAAGTAACAAAGGTTACTCGCACCTTTCATGACAAGATATACAGAGAGCTGGAGAAAAAAGAGGACTTAGTGACAGAAGCGGAAACGAAAGTACAGCAAAAAAAGCGGGAACGCTTTGTACGAGATATGTTTATGGAGGAAGGCAAGGGCATTCATATCAATACATATATATAAATGATTGCGCTTTCCTCCTGTGGCGAACGATAATGAAAAAGAAAAAGCCAGAGCATCTTGAATGCTCTGGCTTTTCTTTTGGTCAAACAGACAGCGTTTTTGTCATTTTGACATGTGTGATCCCTGCTTCTTCAAACGGTTCAGAAACCGCTTTGTAGCCTTTCTTTTCGTAGAAAGGAAGAGCTTGAACTTGGGCGTGCATAACCGCTTCTTTTGCTCCATTAGCAATCGCTTCTGTTTCTAGTGCCTCTAATAGCTTGTGGCCAAGGCCAAAAGAGCGCGCCTCTTTTAACACACAAATGCGTTCAAGCTTTGCCTTTGATCCCTCAATGATCCGCAGTCTAGCGGCCGCCTGAGGCTTTTTGTCATCATTGTAAATGACAAAATGGGTGGCTTTGTCCTCTAGTTCATCTATTTCGATCTCTACTGGAACTTCTTGTTCTTTGACGAATACTTCTTTTCGAACGTAATATGCATCTTCTCGTTGTGTTTGTTCTGTTGCGATGACTGTTTTCAAATGTCTTTAACCCTCTTCTCCTAAAATAAATGTTTCATAGACGGTCCAAGATCCGTTTTCTAATTGATATAAAAGGTGGAAGCGATCCACTGTTTCTTCATGGTCAATCTTTCTCAGCTTTAATGTGCCAAGTACGTCTGAATGCTCATCATCTGATAGTTTTTGAGCCACTGTCACATGCGGAACAAAGGCATATTCAGGTGTACCAGCAAGTGGATCTGCATACAATCTTTCATTGAGCGCCATAATGTCCTCGTTCGGTTCTACTTTCATATAAATGACGTTGTTTACAGGAGCGAATGAACTGAATTTTTTAATACGTAACGTAATAGGAGAAGCATTTTTTGCATAATCTCTTAACGTTGAGACGACCTCAGCCGCTTCTAGATCCGTTAATTCAAAAGGTGTTCTTAATGTTAAATGAGGCGGTATGAGTGCATAGTTCGGATCATAACGCTTCCGGTAAGAGTTCGCAATATCTTGCAATTTTTTTGATGGAAATATAACAACTCCGTATTTCATCATGTTCCCTCCTGAATAAGAAAGTATTTATTATTGTTTATTATAACAAAATTCAGTTGATTAACGAATATGGGAGCATTCTTTTTAACGAAGGCGCAATGAGCGGCTGCCAAAACGTCCATTTATGATCCCCTTCGAATGTCTCAAATAAGTAATCCGCACCAGATTGTTCAAGAAGGGTCTTTAAATCTTCGTTCGGCTGAACAAAATCAAGCACCTGGCCATCTGTTGTTTTCACAGCCGTTTCCTCAAGCCCAATTTGATGGATAATGGCATAATGAGAAAGGGCTGTCGACTGTTTGACGGCTTCTAGAACCGACTCGTCAACGTAAGGGGACTGCAAAATCAGCCCGCCGAATAAAGAAGGATAATCAATGGCTGTCATAAGGGAAATCGTCGCACCCAGTGAATCACCAATAAACGTACGTCCTGATCCAATTTGATAGGTTGGAAAGTGTTTATCAATATAAGGAACCAGTTCATTTGCTAAAAAGCGTTTATACGCTTCAAACTTTGTGCCGTCTGGATGATACGTGTTCCGTCTTTCCGTGACATTTTCATAAGGAACACCAATGATAATCGAGCGTTCCATTTCTTTGTTTTGCATCAATTCTTCTGCCTGTCTGCCTATTTTACCTAGGCGGAAATAATCATGACCATCCTGGGCAATGATGACATGATATGTATAAAGGGGGGAGTAATTGACTGGCAAATAGATCAAAATGGTCATGTCCGCCCCAAGTTCTTTTGACTGTATGGTTTCTTCTTGAATGATTCCTGTTTTCTTCACCATAATCCATTCCTCCAGCTAACCAAATTCATCATAAAGTGAAACGTTTCCATTCATTGTAACATGAAAAACAGCGTTGTTCCTATATGCTAACATGCAATCAAATCGTATAACATCGATTCTGTTATAAAATACAGAAAATTTTAATTAATCATGACATTTCCCCTTGAAAAATGAGATTTAATGGGTTACAGTATTAAGAATTAGAACAGACAGACAACACATTCTTATCGTGAGAGGTGGAGGGACTGGCCCTTTGAAACCTCAGCAACCGGTATGCATCACTTCATGTGATGTACCAAGGTGCTAAATCCAGCAAGCAGCTTTTTTGCTTGGAAGATAAGAGGAAGCGATTAAACCCCTTCTTCTTATGAAGAAGGGGTTTTCTGTTTTGAAATCAGATTTTTACTTAGGATGGTGTCAAATGACAGAACATGTGGAAACGAAATTAGCGCAGATTGGAAACCGTAGCGAAGAGGTGACTGGCACTGTCAGTCCTCCCGTTTATCTTTCGACAGCATATAGACATAGAGGTATAGGGGAATCTACAGGATTTGATTACATTCGAACGAAAAACCCAACAAGACAGCTTGTAGAGGATGCAATTGCTTCACTCGAAGAAGGGACGGCCGGTTTTGCCTTCAGTTCGGGAATGGCGGCAATCCAAACGATCATGGCTCTATTTGAAAGCGGAGATGAACTCATCGTCTCATCAGACCTATATGGCGGTACATACCGTTTGTTTGAAAACGAATGGAAAAAGTACGGCCTGCGTTTTCTTTATGATGATTTTTCAGATGAAGACTGTTTACGCTCTAAAATCACGCCAAACACAAAAGCGGTCTTTATTGAAACACCGACAAATCCATTGATGCAGGAAGCAGATATTCAAAAAATAGCGAAGATTGCAAAAGAGCATGACGCTTTGGTGATTGTCGATAACACCTTTTACACACCAGTCTTGCAAAAGCCGATTACGCTTGGAGCGGACATTGTCATTCATAGCGCAACCAAATATTTAGGCGGACATAATGACGTTCTTGCAGGGCTTGTGGTGACAAAAGGAGAGCAGCTGTCTGAAGACATGTTCCAGCATCAAAACGCGATAGGAGCGGTTCTATCACCATTTGACTCATGGCTTTTAATGAGAGGCATGAAAACACTTGCTCTTAGAATGCGCCAGCACGAGGCAAATGCGAAGGAGCTGGCTGAGTTTTTAAAGAAACAGCCAGAAATTCAAGATGTGCTTTATCCAGGAAAGGGAGGCATGCTGTCATTCCGAGTAGCTAAAGAGGACTGGGTCAATCCATTTTTAAAGCAGCTGAAAACGATTTGTTTTGCTGAAAGCCTTGGCGGAGTCGAAAGCTTCATTACGTATCCTGCAACACAAACGCACATGGATATTCCAGAAGAGATTCGCATTGCAAACGGTGTATGTAACAAGCTGCTCCGTTTCTCTGTTGGCATCGAGCATGTAGATGACTTGAAAGCAGACCTGAAACAGGCACTATCACAAGTAAAAGAGGAGGTACACGCCAAATGACCACACACGATTGGACACTCGAAACACAACTCGTTCATAATGCGTTTAAAACAGACCGTTCAACAGGTGCAGTCAGTGTACCGATTCAGCATGCATCCACATTTCATCAAAGCAGCTTCGATGAATTCGGCCAATATGACTACTCCAGATCGGGAACTCCGACACGTCAAGCATTAGAGGATACGATTGCAGCGCTGGAAGGTGGAACGAGAGGGCTTGCCTTTGCATCAGGCATGGCAGCCATTTCAACCGCTTTTCTTCTATTGTCAAAGGGAGATCACGTCCTTGTCACAAGAGATGTGTACGGCGGGACTTTCCGAATGATCACCCAAGTTCTTTCAAGATTTGGAATTGAGCATACCTTCGTGGACATGACCGATTTGAATGAAGTCAAAAGAGGCATTCAATCAAATACAAAGGTCATTTACATGGAAACACCGTCAAATCCAACACTAGGCATTACAGATATTGAAGGTGTTGTCCAGCTTGCAAAAGAGCATGACTGTCTGACTTTCTTAGATAATACGTTTTTAACACCTGCGCTTCAGCGTCCGCTTGACCTTGGTGTGGATGTTGTTCTGCACAGCGCAACGAAATTTTTAAGCGGCCATAGTGATGTGCTGTCAGGCTTAGCCGTGGTAAAAGATGAGAAGCTGGGAGAGGAACTTTATTCGCTGCAAAACTCCTTCGGTGCGGTCCTTGGCGTGCAGGACTGCTGGCTCGTGTTAAGAGGGTTAAAAACCCTTCAGGTGAGATTAGAAAAAGCAAGCCAAACGGCCTTCGAACTAGCTTCATTTCTAAAAGAACATCCTGCGGTGAAAAAAGTATACTATCCAGGCTTAGACGATCATCCTGGGGCACACATTCAGCGCAAGCAAGCAAGCGGAGCAGGAGCCGTTCTCTCATTTGAACTAGAAAACCAAGCGGCTGTCAAAGAATTGGTGGATGC
Source organism: Bacillus sp. FSL M7-0003 (assembly GCF_038628485.1). NCBI lineage: Bacteria > Bacillati > Bacillota > Bacilli > Caryophanales > Bacillaceae > Bacillus > Bacillus sp. FSL M7-0003. The sequence continues at coordinate 1,173,898 of NZ_CP152024.1, forward strand.
CGTCACATTACCTGTATTCGCCGTCAGCCTCGGCGCCGTTGAATCCATTCTGTCGTATCCAGCTAAAATGTCACATGCGGCTATGCCAAAAGAAGAAAGAGAAAAAAGAGGGATTACAGATGGGCTGCTTCGTTTAAGTGTCGGAGTTGAAAACGGAGAAGACCTCAAACGCGACTTCAAACAAGCACTCGATCAACTAAAGCCCGTCCTTGTGAACCAATCATAAAGAAGGAGAGAAAAAAGCCGGCACAGCCGCCGGCTTTTTGACCTTTTTTGAACAAAACCATTGACGGCTTAATATGATGGTTATATAATAGAGACTGTCAGTAACAGAAAGCCCAGAACTGATACATAACCCGATTCCGTAGCTCAGCTGGGAGAGCGCTACCTTGACAGGGTAGAGGTCGCTGGTTCGAGCCCAGTCGGAATCATCGTTGAAACCCTTGTGTAGCAAGGGTTTTTTGTTTTTTTAACAATGAATATTTGTTCAGTTTCTTTTGAATGGGGACGAACTTTAACCGCCAGATTGTTTCTCAGTTGGCAGAAGGTTTTTGACTGCTTGCCTAACAGTCGTCTCATCTTTACCTGTTTTTCTTTTCAGGTCATCAATTGTTGGATTCTTACGAAAGTGACTCATATTATAAATAATTCGATAAATCTTTCTCTCAAGATAAGACATACAATCACCATCAAAAACAATTTAATAGAATATAAGTTCTTGAAAGGTGTTTTGTTAAATGACACTAGGAGGAAATAAACTTTGAAATCTTTTTGGGAAATAGACGATGAAGGTTACTATACGTTAAAAAAGATCACCGCCGAAGAAGTAGCTAAGGCTGAAAAGAAACTAGGAATCACTTTGCCAGATACATATAAAAAGCTCATATTAGAACAGAATGGCGGTTATATAGTTCATAATGCTTTTCCAACCACTCACTCTAATTCATGGGCTGAGGATCATATTCAATTTAATCATCTTTTAGGAATTGCAGAAGGTGAAGGAATTATGGATAGTGCCTACTTAATAAAAGAGTGGGAGCTGCCAGAAGGGCTTGTTTTGATTAACGGGGATGGCCATACTTGGGTAGCGATGGATTATCGAAAAACGAATGAGAATCCTGCAATTCATTATTTTGATGTTGAGATGGAAGAAGACTTTAAATTAGCAGATTCCTTTGATGAATTCATTCAGGGGCTTTATACAGCTGAGTACACTGTTGATGAGGAAGCAGTAGAGGGTGAATATGAACTTTCTGAAGTTCATTTAAGTAAAGAAGAACTTGAAGCCATATTTGAATTGGACGTCCTTGATGAAGAGAATCTTTATAAAATTCAATACTACCCGATGGTTGATTTGAACGAAATTGAATGGTTTTTTAAAAAGATGCAATATCATATTGAAAAAACAAAAGATGAAGATGATCTTTATGAAGTAGCTTCTACAATTAACAACGTTCTCTTATTGAATCCCAATATGCCAATCAACGATAAAATTAATGGAAATCTAAATCAAATTGCTAAATTTTTAGAAAAAAATAAAGATCCACTTATAGTAAATCTCGGAGAACATATTGCTATGAAAACAAGTTTCCTTTAGTAAGCTTGGGCACAAAAAACAGGCCATACTAGTGGAAGATTTATTTGGAGTATCATCAAATAATAAAAGGCATACCAGAGAGGCGAATTCGTCTCTCTTTTTTTGTTCTTTTTTGCGGTTTCTTTTCGGTGTGGAATATTCAAACGGATGATAATATATGTAATTATAGGGAAAATAAAGGAATGGATAGGGGGAGGTTTGTTTGGGAGAAAAAGTAGCAAGCCCATTTGTTGCTAAAATGATCGGTGATTGGTACGGATATATAAAGAAACAGGACATTCTAAAGGCTGAAAATAAGAGAAAAGAGATCGTAATAGCCTTTGAAAATATGGAAGAAGATCAAAATGTCTTATTATACTTTAACTTGATTGATTCCAGATACAAAATGTTGGCACAGGAGTTTGAGGGATCAAAAGATATATTGAAGCAAATAGACATTGAAGAGAAGCAGAAAACGGATGACATGATTCAGTATTATTATTTCTTCTTCAATGGCATGTATGAGTTTTATAAAAAGCGCTTTTCAGACGCTATCAACTATTATCATATTGCAGAGACCCGACTTCGAAACGTTCCTGACGATTTAGAACGTGCTGAATTTAATTATCAGCTTTCGATTGCATACTACGAAATCGCACAAAATCATTTCTCCATTAACCACGCCAAAAAAGCTTTAGAAAGCTTTAAATCAGCAGATTTACAAGAGAGTCGGGTTGCTACTACTCTAATGGTAATCGCATCAAATAAGATGGATTTAAACCAATTTGTACAAGCTGAATCCACCTATAAGGATGCTATCAATTTAGCAGCAGAATCTAAAATTGATTTTCCACAAGCGCTAGGGTATTTCAATCTTGGGATATGTTATGAGCGTCAAGGAAAACTTCAGCAAGCTTTAGAATGTTTACAAAATGTCTTTTCGGTTGAATTAAAAAAGCCACACAAACCACTGTATATGAGAACAAATTACATGTTAGCGCGTGTACTCTTCCAGTTAGATAAAAAAGCTAAAGGGCTGGATGCACACAACGAGTCACTCATGTTAGCGAATGAATTAGCTGACAATGCGTATATTGCTAAGTTAAATATCATACATTCAATATATGTAACAGATGATGAAATTCAGCTCAACGCAGCTCTTGATGTACTGAAAAATCAAAAACTTTGGACAGATGCCGCAGAATTGTCAATTATGGCAGCAAGATTTTATAAAAAGCAGGATAATTACAAACTGGCATCAAAATACTTTGATGAAGGTTTGGAATCACAGGCCAAAAAATTGACATGGATGGAGGAGGAAGCTGAATGAAGCACCTGAAAGTTATGATATTAAGCCTTACCTTATTAATGGGGATCACAACCACTGTACATATAAATTCCTCAAATGATTTTCAAACCGCAGAAAACGGCTACTTTGGTTAAGCATGAAGTCTATTAATAAAAAAGCCCTTTTTGGGGCTTTTTTTATTTGAACATTATCTGCTATTTTCATTGCTGTTTCAATTGATCAAAACACAACTTCAAAACGTATAGGCAAAATAAAAACAGACCCTGCAGGGTCTGTTTTTATGGGGACGGATGGGGCCTAATCATTACTATCTTTTTCATTAAGATTAGAAGTTCCCTATACGCTCCATTGCTTTATCAAAAGCTGCTTTTCTTTTGTCTCTTCATAGTCAATACTTGAATTATCTATACAAAAAGAATTTAATTACTTCGATTTTTCTCTCCCCAATCACATAACTGTTCTAAAATTGGTAAAAGTGTTTCTGCCTTATTTGTAAGACTGTATTCCACTTTGGGGGGGACTTGTGGATATTCCTTTCGTATAATCATCCCATCTGCCTCTAAATCTTTAAGTTGTGCACTCAATGTTTTAAAGGTAATCGTTCCAAGTCTCCTTTTCATATCATTAAAGCGAACGGGTTGATTTTCCGAAAGGAGATACAGAATTAGCATTTTCCATTTGCCTCCTATAACTGATAAAGTATATCCAAAAGGTGTCTCTTGGATATTACCCGTTTTTCTATAATCGGCCATACTCATATTGACACTATCCTTTCTGGTAGTAACTATCTAAATAGTGCGTACTTTTTTTCTCTCTATATTCATTTTATACTTACTTTACTTTGAAATAAAGGAGAGAAAACGATGACTAATATTAAAACCTACAATCACAATCTATGGGATCACGGTATTACCCAAGGATATAGCGTTAAAGGAACAATCTACATTTCAGGTCAATTTTCATACGATAAAAATGGTATGTTCGTTGGTAAGGAGAATATTGAAGCTCAGACTCTGCAAACATTTGAGAACCTTGATCGGGTATTGGTGGAATTGGGAGCTACGAAAAACAACATTGCATATGTGGAAATTTTTCTTACAAATCCACAAGAACACTCAGAAACGGTCATAGATCTATTCAAGGAATACTTAGGTCAACACAGACCAGCTGGCAGTCTTATTGGTGTGACATATCTGGCTTTCCCAGAGCAATTGATTGAAGTCAAGGCTATCGCACACACTGATTAAATATGTTATCAGATTAATTTGACCAATTCTCTCTACAAGGGAAAGAGTAGAATCTTTATCTGGTTTATTATCTTATAATTTAAGCAGAATTGCTCAAGGTGAACCAATAAAAGGGCAGAGGCTGAACAGCGCTATTAAAGCATATGTGGGAAAAATAGAACTACAAAGTTATGTGCAGATAAAGGCTTCTCATAAGATAATTTAAATTAAAAACAGACCTTTAGGGGTCTGTTTTTTTATGGGGACGGATTGGGGACGAACCCTTTCAGTTTTCTTCAGAAATGCACATTTTTTATCAGAAAGGCTCATCATATTAAATCAGTCTTTTTCAGAGAACATCTGGTTGCTTCTGATAAGGGCATTCACATTAACAGGGTAGAGGTCGCTGGTTCGAGCCCAGTCGGAATCATCGTAGAAACCCTTGCGTAGCAAGGGTTTTTTTGTTTTTATCTTTCTTCATGAAAACGTATGAAATTTGTATCGCAACGCCTTTTGAGTCACCTAATAAATAGACCAGTAACGTTTAAATCCTATATGATTTTATTTCCTTTATCTTTCCAGACTTTGCAGCACTACTAAAAATATATACATCACAGAAATCAATTTTTAAACCATTCGCTAATAACATCACACCATTTATTGAAGCAAATTTCCCGTGTGTTATTACTTGGTAAATTGCAAGGTTGCCAACGATTTCTCTGTCCTCTTTGTACAAAGTGGAGATTAAGGCATTTCGCCCTTCAAGCTTTGTATTATCCTTTAACCGATACCAGATAATAGATTCATCCGCATATTCCTTAATAACTTCAGTCTGCCGCGTTAATATAGCTACTGTAAAATCAATGACTATTTGCTTCCTAGGAGCATTGTCACATCCTGTTGGAATGATAAGCTTTATTTCAGAACTGTCCACTAATGTTAACCTCCTAAAAATACGTTTTATAAAAGCTTTTTGTGATGTAATCTGGATCGTATGTTAAAGTTCAAAAAAGGCATTTTTAAACTGATATTGAATTATATCATAAAGAATTTATAGTTCATTTCCTAAGATGGGAGAGATTAATTTAGAAAAACAATTAAATTCGGTTGTTGAAATAGGTAATTTTGATGTGCAAGAGTCATTAGACAATAAAAGAACCAGAAACAAAGTATGGGGATATATGACGGCTTGGCCGGCCATCTCGTAGGGGGATAACGACGTTTCAAAGTATTGATGGAAGATAATCCGTTGAACAAATTTTCCTTTCCATACTAATCACACATCTTTTAATAGTATCAGCATATCCAGTTTAAGAGGATCCTTACAAAATATTTAGTATTTTTTGCGAGAATCCTCCTAAACGTAAAAATATTTTCATTTATAATTCTCTATTTGTCTATACTTTTCATATCGCTGTTGTAAAAGCTCTTCCGAGGATAATGGTATCAATTTTTTTAGAGATGATTCGATGACAGATTCAATCATTTTTGCCTGTGATTTTATATCATTTTGTGCTCCACCTTTTATTTCAGGGATGATTTCATCAATAATTCCTAACTGTTTTAAATCTTTTGCTGAAATTTTCATATGTTCAGCAGCTTCTGGAGCATACTTAGCGTCCTTCCATAGGATAGATGCTGCTCCTTCTGGCGAAATGACCGAGTACCATGAATACTCTAACATATGGATATGGTTACCGACACTAATACCAAGAGCTCCACCACTTGATGCCTCTCCAATTACAATACAAACAATTGGCACTTTAAGTGTAGCCATTTCCAATAGATTTCGAGCTATTGCTTCAGAAATTCCACGTTCTTCAGACCCTTTCCCTGGATAGGCGCCTATTGTATCAATAAATGTAATAATAGAGCGATTAAATTTATCAGCTTGTTTCATCAGTCTTAGCGCTTTTCTATATCCTTCTGGATGTGACATTCCAAAATTTCTTTCTATATTTTCCTTTGTACTTCTCCCTCTTTGATGACCAATAACCGTAACGGGCATCCCTTTAAATTTTGCAATACCACCTATCATTGCTTGATCATCACCATATAATCGATCACCATGAAGTTCGAAAAAGTTTGTAAACAATAAAGGTATATAATCCAATGTCGTGGGCCGGTTACGTAGCCTTGCAATTTGAACTCGTTGAAAAGGTGTAAGATTAGAATAAATTTCATCTTGCATTTTATTTAAACGTTTTTCTAATTCTTGAATTTCTGATGATAAATCTACATTATGTTCTTTCATCATTTTCTTTAATTCATCAAATTTCTCTTTTAGTTCAATAATAGGACGTTCAAAATCCAAACTCATTTTATCCTCCAAAGGGTATGATTTACCTCACTCTAATCAAAAGACTTAGAAATAGAATCAATAAATAATTCAAAACCACCCATAACTATTTTTTGTTCTGATTCTGATAAATTATTAAGGATACGTTGATAAAATGTAAGGGATTGTTCTCTTAAGCGATTAACAGTAATTTGCCCTTTTTCTGTGAGGTGCAGAAAAAGTTCTCTTCTATTTTTTTCATTTACTTCACGATAAACAAGCCCCATTTTTACTAACTTATCTACCAATCTACTTACAGTTGAAGTCTCTAATCTAAGTTTATTGGATAGTTGCCAAACAGTTAATTTTTCCACCTCTAGTTCCTCTAACGCCATCATTTGAGAAGTTGGTAGAGGTTTTTCAAATGGTCCATTGGGCAAATTTTGAGATTCAAAAACCCCAGTTAATATAATCATTTTCTTAATATCTGTTCTTAGTTTTAAGGCATCTTCTCTTTTCAAAAAGATCACCCTCCTTCAATTCATGCATCATACATCAATTGTATTATACATCAATTTGATTTTTTCACAAGCTTAACATAAGCCAATATGACAACATGGACGAGATATTTCTTCTTGTTGAAATGGTTTAAGTGGAGATCCATAGTCGATCCTCCTGATTGATAGAAGCATCAGGATCTTACACTAAGTAATTTCTGTTTACTATTCTTTCAATAAAAATAGACAAATATGAAAAATAAAGAGAGGGGAGAAAGATATGAAGTCATTTTTACTAATTGGAAAATCAAATATGGCAGGGCGCGGCTTTAAACATGAGGTACCTCCGATTTATAATGAAAGAATCATGATGCTGCGAAATGGTAGATGGCAAATGATGACTGAGCCCACTCATTTTGATAGGCCGGTAGCTGGCGTAGGACTAGCGGCTTCCTTTGCGGAGTCTTGGTGTAAGATGAAGGAGAAAAGATTGGCCTTATTCCTTGTGCAGAGGGAGGCAGTTCCATTGATGAGTGGTCGCTGGATGGAGCATTATTTCGTCATGCAATAAGTGAAGCTAAATTTGCAAAGGAAAATAGCGAATTGGCAGGGATATTATGGCATCAAGGAGAAAGCGACAGCCAAGATGGGAAATACAAAGAATACGAAAAAAAAATACGAAGATTATTTCATGAAATAAGAACTGAATTATCTGTCCCTAACATTCCGCTTGTGATAGGTGGTTTGGGCGATTTCTTAGGAAAGACAGCATTTGGCGCAGGATGTGTGGAATATCAACTGATCAATGAGGAACTACAAAAATATGCACATCATCATGAAAATTGTTATTATGTTACTGCGAAAGGTCTTATACCTAATCCGGACGGAATTCACATCAATGCGATGTCCCAGAGAATATTTGGTATAAGATACTATGAAGGATTTCGAAAAAAAGAACATATACATAAGCTATTACTAAATGAACATGAGTTAGTGTATGAATGTCATAATAGAATGAATACCTCAGCGGAGAAAACATATATAGCACTAGAAAAGTTCACGTTGGGCAAGATGACTTACGAAGAGTTGCTGAAGGTTTTATCGTAGGCTAAGTGATAGACTGAAACATAATATATATCTTGAAAGGATGATTGTGGTGGTGAAAACAGATAAAGTCTCCTCCTGAATACATGAAATTACATTCAGGAGGAGATAAAAATGTTTAAACAAATAGATGAAAATTATCCGAGAAAAGATCACTTCCATCATTATACTAAGTTAACCCGATGCTCATATAGCCTGGTGATCGATCTAGACATCACGAAATTGCATTCAATATTAAAAGAAAAAAAGCTAAAAGTATATCCTGTGCAAATTTATTTGTTAGCAAGGGCTGTGCAAAAAATACCGGAGTTTCGGATGGATCTAGTGAACGATGAACTTGGTCACTGGGACCTTCTCCATCCTAGTTATACGATTCTAAATAAAGAAACAAAGACATTTTCAAGTATTTGGACGCCTTATGACGAAAACTTTGCTCAGTTTTATAAAAGCTGTGTGGCCGACATTGAAACATTTAGCAAAAGCAGCAACCTATTTCCGAAACCTCATATGCCAGAAAACATATTCAATATTTCAAGTCTACCGTGGATTGATTTTACTTCTTTTAACCTTAATGTATCTACAGATGAAACTTATTTACTGCCGATATTTACGTTAGGCAAATTTAATGTGAAAGAAGGAAAAATCATCTTGCCAGTCGCCATTCAAGTACATCATGCTGTTTGTGACGGCTATCACGTCGGTCAATATGTGGAATATTTGAGATGGCTTATAGAACATTGTGAAGAGTGGTTAAATGATTCATTGTATACTTAATTTTCAAAAGGTGAAAAAGGCAGACTTTTGCAGAGTCTGCTTTTTCTGTTGTGAGAAGAAATGTGTAAAATCACGTTATGTTACTCAATTGTTCTTTTTGCGGTTTCTTTTCGGTGCCTTGAAAACTTATACATGTGATAATAAATGTAATATAAGGGAAATTAGTGGAAGGGGAATAAGGGATGGAGAAAGTTCTTTCTTCACATGTAGGTGTGAAAATAAATGAATGGTATAAAATGATTCGGCAATTCAGTGTACCTGATGCAGAAATTTTGAAAGCGGAAGTTGAATGGGAAATAGATAGGATGGAAGAAGATCAGGATCTTCTTATCTATTATCAATTAATGTGTTTTCGACATCAACTTATGCTTGATTATATAAAACCTTCATTCGATCAATCAATTTCCGCGCTAGTCGATAAAATAGAGAATTCTAACCATCAACTGTCTGGAATGTTGCAATACTATAATGCCTTTTTTAGAGGCATGCATGAATTCAGTAAGAAAGAGTATGTACAAGCCATTCAATATTATAAGATTGCTGAGAGGCAGCTGGCGCTTGTTGTAGATGAAATTGAACAAGCAGAATTCCATTTTAAAGTTGCTGAAGCATATTACATCATGAAACAAACTCATGTTTCTATGCACCATATTATAAAAGCCCTAGAGATTTATGATCGTTATGATCTTTATAAGGTGAGAAAAATTCAAAGTCTATTTGTGATCGCAGGAAATTATGATGATTTTAAACGATATGAGAAGTCGCTCCCCCACTTACATAAAGCACTAGATCTTGCTGAAGAAATAAATGATCAAAGATTAATCGCTAAAACTTATTTGAATCTTGGAAATACGTATGACAGGCAACAGGATTATATTAAAGCTGCTTCCTTCTATAAAAAAGGGTTGGATAAGATGACTGAAAACAATGAAGATATTAAACCAAGATTATTTTTTAGTTTAAGTTGGACTTTGTTTAAAAGTGATAAAACAAAAGAAGCACTTGAATATATCGCTAAAGGAATAAAAAGTGCAACAGCAGAAAACAATCTGTTTTATAAAACATTGCTCAATTCATTAAAGACAATTTATGTAGATGAAGGTATTGAAAATGTACGAAAAATGTTTAAAGGGTTAGAGGAAAAGAAGTTGTATCCTTATATTGAAGAGTTTGCTTTAAGCCTTGCAAATCTTTATGAAAAAAGGAATGATTCGGAGAGGGTAGCAGATTATTATAGAACTGCCATAGAAGCTCAAACCGAAATCCAAAAAGGGGAGTGTTTATATGAATATTAAAATGAAGATATTGATTAGCGCCACTTTATTGGTAGGTGCTGCTTGCCTAGGTTCTTTTAATTACTCACAAGAATCAACTGATCGAAATACCACTGTATTTCCTCAAAAAACCGATCGAAACACGACGATGATCGATCCAAATTCAACATTTGAAAACTAATAGGCAAAACTAAACAGACCTTGAGGGTCTGTTTTTTTAAAATGGGGACAGATTGGGGACGAACTCTTTCAGTTTTTTATCAGAAATGCACTTGCACATTATAGAACCTTATTAAATCAGTCTTTTTCAGAAAACGTCCGTTTGCTTCGGATGAGGTCATTCACCTTGATAGGGTAGAGGTCGCTGGATGGAATCATCTTTGAAACTCTTGCGTAGCAGGTTTTTTTGTTTTTCTGTCAACGAATGTTCTGTTTCTTTTTATTGTCGACAAACTTTTATCTACTAAAATTGTTTTGAGTGTTTTTAGGAAGAGCTAGATATCACTTATTAAAAAACAAGTAACCATAAACACTAGAAAGTACTCTAGGTCTTGTTTTTGTGTCTTTAATCCTATTTAATGACAAACTTTGTATTGGTAAAATTGGCCTTGTCAAAGAATAGGAGGGAGTGACTTCTTCTGGGTAAGATACTTGATGCAAAAGCACTAACCAGTGCCATGGATACAAGGGCAAAACACTATCAGGAACTCCGCGAACAAATGGTAGATTTAAAAAAGTCATTACAAGGTGTGGCTAATCTCGGTGATGATTTCACTGGGAAAGGAGCCGATAACATTAAAAGCTTTTATAAAGAGCTTGCTGGAAATGTAGACATGTTTATCAGCTTCATTGATAAGCAAAAAGCCTTTCATGAAGGTGTTTCTGGGACACTGGATGATACGAGCTTTGGCGGCGATACCTTTGTAGAAGAACACTTTTTAGACAACGCAGTACATATGGGCATTAAGAATGCCAAAAGCATTGTGAAAGATCAAAAAAAGGCACTCAAAACGATTTTTCAAGACATTGATGACCTCATTTCCCTAGAGGTATTTGATAGCCAAACCTTTGATGAAAAAATAGAAGATGCGGAAGATGAACGAAAAAAGACGGTCAAAGAACTAAGAGAGCTTGATCAAAATTTAAAAGACGAATATGCTTTGTCAGAGACGGAGCAGCAAGCTACAATGGCATTGTACGCTGAAATGATGAATGCGACAAATGACGGAAAAGCGATTTCGCCTATGAATTTTGACAAGAAAGCGTATCAAAATAGCGAAATCTACAAGGCAAAGAGCGATATTGAGAAGCAAACTTCTGAATATCTGAAAATCAAAAAAGAACAAGAAGAAGCCCGTAAAATCGCAAAGGAACAAGAAGCCCTCGCCAACCGCCCTTGGTATGAAAAAGCCCTCGATTATGGTGGAAACATCGTGAATGAACTGACCGGCGTGAACGATGCAAAACGTGCCGCAACAGGCGTTGATCCAATCACAGGAGAGAAACTCACCGCAGGCCAGCGAGTCGCTGCAGGCGGCATGGCAGCCGCAGGCTACATCCCAATCGTCGGCTGGGCAGGCCGCATTTTCAAAGGCGGAAAAGCAGTCTATAAAACCACCCAAGCCACATCAGCCGCGGTCAGGGCAGTCGACATTTACAAGACATCACAAAAATCCTTTGACGCCCTAAAGACATCGCAAAAAGGCTTATACGGCCTCACCGCCACCAACGGCTTCAGCGAAGCGATCACAGGCCGAGACATGTTTGGAAACAAGATCTCAAAAGAACAGCAGGAAGCGAGCATAAACGCGGCGCTTGGTATGCTTTTGCCGTTTGGAGCAAAAGGGTTTCATGGTAAAATGGGGATTAAGGGTACGGGTGAAATTGGTTGGAATATGTCAAAAGGTGGAGGGGAAATAAATGGAAGAAAGTATTCTCAGCATGCTTTGGAAAGAATGGCACCTGATATTCCTGAAGTAAAAGCCACTTTAACAAGTAGAGCAATTAAAAAAGCTGAAGAATTAGGATTTAAACCACAAACAAAAGAATTTAGTGATTTCATCAAAAAATATGTTGATCCAAGAAATATTCCACCTTCAGTTATTGAAGACGCTATAATGAATACGAAAAAGATACCTGGTAATAGAAGCGGAACGTTTGTTCATGAAACAATGGATGTCAAAGTAATTATAAATGAAGCTGGCGATGTTATCACAGTTATACCGAAATAATTAATAAAAGGATGAATACGAATGTTTATCAAGTATGATGAATATGATCTATTAGAACTTTTTCAAAGTGAGCCGGTGAGTATAACAGGCAATATAGATGATGGAGAATTAATCTATACTTACAAAGATGACCAAAATTTCAAGGTGATTTTAACTTTAGATGTATATAAGCAAACGAGTAGTCTAAGTATTACATTTAATGATTCTATAGTATTTACAGGTGATTTTAATAATGTAACAAGTATAAAAAAAGATGACAATGCTATGGTAATGAACGTGGGCGAAGAAGAGAAGCTAAAAGTTAAATTTTATAAACAAGTTGGAGTGGAGTTACTTTAAAATAGCCTTATTATATTAGAAAGAAATATAAAACAATTATGATATTCTCTCAGATAAATCAGTAGGTGAAGTAGTTGATACTTCTAAATATAATGTTATTGTTATCATACCTTGACTGGCTATATGCCTTTCAAGGTTTTTGTGTTTATTGGCTTTCATACCGAGAAAAAACCGATAAAATGGGAATCTTTTTCCTGAGTGGATCATCGTATGATAGTGACAAGCAAAACGAACGTATTGAGCACTCTAAGTGCCTTGGTTGGTGTCCCCTTTTTTATTGGGAGACGAGCCTCTCCCTTATCAATGGCATATCTGGATACGGAACAAAAGTGTTGAGGAATGTGGCTATACGAGAGGGACATTCTGAGCCTGAATAGCAGCTGGTCTGCGGCAGCCGTATCGAGGACAGTTTTTCATTTCAATTGATATTGACTGTAATTGGCATCCTCTCGGAGTGTAGTCATCATTTCAAAATCTATTTAAGCGAATAGCGTAAGGTGGTGTTTATTCAGCTAACAGTGTTCTGTTTCGAAAGAGACAATAAAGCAATCGAAAAGCATTGCAGCTTGATCAAAATAGCGAAATCTACAAGGCAAAAAGCGATATTGAGAAGCAAACTTCTGAATATCTGAAAATCAAAAAAGAACAAGAAGAAGCCCGCGAGATTGCAAAGGAACAAGAAGCACTCGCCAACCGCCCTTGGTATGAAAAAGCGCTCAATTATGGTGGAAACATCGTGAATGAACTGACTGGTGTGAACGATGCAAAACGTGCCGCAACAGGCGTTGATCCAATCACAGGCGAGGAACTCACCGCTGGACAGCGAGTCGCGGCAGGTGGCATGGCAGCAGCCGGCTACATCCCTATCGTCGGCTGGGCAGGACGCATTTTTAAAGGCGGAAAAGCAGTCTATAAAACCACCCAAGCCACATCAGCCGCGGTCAGGGCAGTCGACATTTACAAGACATCACAAAAATCCTTTGACGCCCTAAAGACATCCCAAAAAGGTTTATACGGCCTCACCGCCACCAACGGCTTCAGCGAAGCGATCACAGGCCGAGACATGTTTGGAAACAAGATCTCCAAAGAACAGCAGGAAGCGAGTATGAACGCAGCGCTGGGGATGCTTTTGCCGTTCGGAGCGAAAGGATTTCATGGGAAGATGGGGGTAAACCCTCAAAGTCCAGAAGGATTTAATCGAAAAATGGCATTGCGGCATGCAAAAGATTTAGGTGGGATACCTAGATCGCAACAGCCTACTCGTCAATGGCAAGTAGGAGATAATGTTTTTAAGAAGGGGCAAGAACATAGTAATTATGAGTACAGTTCTAACTATACTCATCATGGGCGATACTATGAATTTGATACCCCAAAAGGAAAAAGAGTTATAGTACAACATACTAATGACGGAAAATTACACACTCATGCAGGGAAACCAAAAGAGGGTGCCGATCCATTTAATTATGATTTTAAAAAAGAAAGATATTCAAATATTTATGGACCAAATGGTGATCATCATATCTATTACAATGAATAGCGGGGCATGAAAATATGGTATATCAAAATGAAAAAATACAAAAGAAAATAGCTTTAATGAATGCTAAGAAGAAAATAAATCAATTAGCGTATCTTGAAGTAATTGATTTTGAAGATGATTCTTCTCAATGGCTGAAATTATGTGAAGCAGTACTAAAGCAATTTCGTCAAATAAACTCCACGCCTTCCGACATTTTAACAATGACAGACAGTGAATCTGTTATGGCTTGGTTAAAAAATTCTTTAGATTTTCTGAAAGAGAAAAAAGAATGGTTTATTTTGGTATTGAATGACCCTTTTCCTGTTTGGGCTAATGTAAAAGCTCTCGATTTTGATAAGGCAATTGAAGAGATTTGGCTATTTTCAGAGAATCACAACGTAATTGTAGCAGATAAAGTAACAGGTAAAATCGCTCAAATATATTCAGAAGAAAAACATTTTGAACTTCATATTGGAAGATGCCAAATTTAAATTAATGTTGATATTAGATGTAGGATAGTATGAAGGATGATAAAATGAATGAGAGTTACAGTTATTTAGAAGAGTTAGAAGATTTTTTAGGTGGCACATTTCATCAGGATATCGATTCACCAGAAGAAGCGATTGATGAGTTTATTCATGAAGCTAGCAAAGAATGTCTGCTGTCTACTATAAAGGATTGTCAGGATTTTTTGAATAGTACTTTAACAATACAGGAAAAAGAAAACTTTATCGAAAATAATGCAGAAATCTACTTTCCGGCGATCTCATTAAACCCTTTACAGTGGTTTAATAAAATAATAGAGGAAATGAAAGAAGCAGTGAAGATGAAGTAACAAAATGAACCTTGATTGGCTAATGCCTTTCAAGGTTTTTTGTGTCTATTGATCAACAAACCGAGAAAAAGAAGATTTTTTTCTGTGTGGATCATCGTATGATATAGATAAATAAATCGAACGTGAATATTTTGTCCAGAAGGAATAACCTGCGGATGCTGACAGCTGGCACTCCAGTCAGATCTTTTTTATATCTACTGATAAATTCTTTATTGGAGGAAGGGATTGAACAGGTTTGTAATTTGAGGTTTTAAAATGGTAAATGATTAGTTGGTCAATGTTATATTAACCTCAATAGATATAGGGAGGCATCCACTTTGAAATCATTCTGGGAGAAAGAAGAAGAGAGTCCATTCACGTTAGAAAAGATAGATGAGAAAAAATTCGTGAAGCAGAGGCGAGACTTGGTGTCACTTTACCTGATACATACAAAAAGCTCATTTTAGAATGGAACGGTGGTTTTACAGTTCGTAATGCTTTTCCAACCGAAAAGCCGAATTCATGGGCAGATGACCATGTTCAATTTGACCATCTAAGAGGTATCGCCAAAGATGATGGAATTATGACTAGTCCTCAGTTAAGTGATGAATTGGAGCTGCCTCAGGGACTTATTTTCATCAGCGGAGAAGGAGATACATGGATCGCAATGGATTATCGAAAAATGAAGGAACACACGCCTATCCACTATTTTGATTTAGAAATGGGAGTCGATTTTAAGCTGGCGGATACTTTCGATGATTTTATTGAGCAGTTATATACAGCTGAAGACGCGATGGTCGAGGTAGTAGAGATTGATGAGGAATCCTCGGATTTGTATATCAGTAAAGAAGAGCTTGAACAAATTTTTGAAAGACAAGACCTTCGTCAGCAGAATCTCTTTAAAATGGCACATTATCCGATGGAAGAAATTGAAGAGATTGAATGGTTTTTCGATCGAATGAAACAATGCATCCAACAGATAAAAGATCAGAATGTTTTGTATGAAGCGGCGACTACTGTTCACTCCATTCTTTTGTTAAATCCAGATATGCCAAGGAATGACCGTATCAATAAAGAGCTGCAAGAAATTGCTGAGTTTCTAGAAAAGAGTGGAGAGTCTCTTACCGTTCTTTTGGGAGAAGACATTCATCCAGTGAAAAAATGATAGTGAAAGAATAAAAGCCCTCAAAGGGCTTTTAAAAATGTAGTTTAAGACTTCTTTTTATTTAAGGTTTTCATGATGAATAATGCTATATATGAAGCAATGAATGAGCCTAAAGTGTAAACAACTGACCACCCTAAGAAGGAGATATTAAAAAGTGTAAATGTCAGGATGAGCAAAATGATAAAGCTCACAACTGGCATGAAATAAACCTTTTGTACAATCAATGTGACGATAAAAGAAGCAATGATCATACTAACTGGAAGCAAGCCGAATGCGAATTCTAAATGAGTCATATCAATTCTCCCTTTAAATGACCTAGCTACATTTGAGTTTAATAAATTTATTAGACAAAAGAATCAATAACCATATCATAACATGGATAATCCAATTATTTCACTTTATGTAATTTAATGATGTGTCTGATGATTTTAAATTCTTCTTTTTGTAATGTTATTGAAAGGCATATTTAAATAAAGTATAGTAACTTTATATAACAAAGAGGAGGATGGTTAAAGATGATGCATGCAGGAAGATTACGTCAGCAAACTTTGAACAATCAGTAATTTCATATGTTCAAAGACTCTGTTTCATCAAACGGAGTAAACGGGGTAGTCTGCACATTTTTAATGATCTTCAGCGGGAAAGTATGCAAATTTACTAGAAGACAGGCAGATAATTGTTCTGTCTTTTTTTGTATGTTTTTATAATACAAAGAAAGGTATAAGTCTAGCTTTGTTTACTCTGACCAAAAAAAGTAGTCTGTTTGTGGTTTTTTGTGATGATATTCTTGATGCCTATTGATCATGACTAAATGAGCAATTGGAGGAATGGATATGAATAGACTGGAATTAAAGCAGTTAGCCAAACATCACGGATTAGAGATTTTAGAGAATACCATGAAAATAAATGAATCAGGTGTTGATTTCCGTGTCGCACATGTCGAAGATTTACATGGTGATCAATGGATATTAAGAGTGCCTCGCAGACCTGAATCAATGAAACATACCTTACAAGAAAAAAAGACATTAGATCATATGAGTAAGCAGGTTCACTTTCAGGTCCCTAAGTGGTCTATCTTTACAGAAAGTCTGATTGCTTATAAACAATTAGAGGGGGTACCGGCGGCTAGTATTGATGTGGAGAAGCAATCGTATGTGTGGAGTTTTGACCAAACGAATGTACCGCAAGCCTATTACGAATCATTAGGAAGAGTTCTAGCGAATGTACATTCGTTAGATCAACAGCCATTTAAAACGATCGGTGTGGAGATGCTCCGTGCTCATGAATTAAGAGCATCAATGAAACAGCGAATGGAACGTGTCAAATCGCAATACACCTTTAACAGCGGTTTATGGGAGCGCTGGCAAGCATGGCTTGATAAAGATTCTTTATGGCCGCCTTTCGTGGGGGTGAAGCATGGAGATTTACATCCTGGCCACATTCTGATTGATGAAAATCAATGTGTGACGGGTGTGATTGATTGGACTGAAGTGGGGATTGGTGATGTATCTGTAGACTTTTTGTCGCATCAACTTCTCTTTGGGAAAGAAGGGTTAACAAAACTTATCCATGCGTATGAAAAAGCAGGCGGGAGAACTTGGCCAGGAATGGATGAACATATAATAGAACTTCTGACTACAAGTGCGATCACTGTGGCCGAGTATGCACAGAGATCAGGATTGAAAGATATGCATGAAACTGCAGCATACATGTTGGCAAACGAAAGTTAATCAATCAGAATGAATCCAAAAAAAAGCCCCTAAAAAGGGCTTTTTTAATTTAATTCATGAAAAAACTGTTTGAGTTGATCAATGAAAACGGATTTTGATTTTCCTTTTTTATAAATGAACTCGATATTGATATTGAAATTGATGGATGGATCGATTGAAATTTGTTTTAATGTTCCTTGTTCTACTTCATTTCTAACACAATGATGAGGTAGAAACGATAGCCCCATTCCTTGTAGCACTAAATTTTTTGCGGTTTCCATATGATCAACCTCAATGGAAATGTTCGGTGTGATGTTGTTTTTTTGAAATAATCGGTGAAGCATCAACCAATCAAATGACCCGTAGTCAAAGAAAATAAAAGGCTGTTCTTCTAGTTCTTTCATATTGATATTGTCAAGGCTGGCAAGCGTATGATGAGTTGGGACGAACAGCCCAATCGGATCGCTGAAAATAGGAATCGATTCAATTTGAGGATGTGTTTCAGTCCTGACAATGCCAAAGTCTACTTGATTGTTAATCACTTTTTGGACAACATCCTTTGAATGCCCTGTTACAATTTTTACTTTCAGGTTTTCGTATTTTTCTTTTAGGGCTGGCAATATGTTAGGCAATAGATTATTGGAAATAGAGGATGCGCATCCAATTGTCAATTCATAAGGGATCATCGTTTGTTTGAGACTATGCTTTGCTTCTTGATAAGAATGGAGAATCTTTTTGGCATGCGGGTAAAACTGTTCACCTTTTTCCGTCAGAGATAGTTTATTTCTCTGTCTATCAAATAATTTCAGATCTAATTCCTTTTCTAACGATTGAATACGTGCCGAAACAGAAGGCTGAGTTAAATACAGTGCTTCTGCAGCTTTATTGATACTGCCTAGCTGGCATACATAAATAAACGCTTCTATATTCTCAATATTCATGTTATCCCCTTATATGACGTTCTTTAAATGTTGAGCTTTTCAAGCTCATACACTAATTTTACAGCTTCTTTCGCCAAAATGACAGTAGGGTCAATCACTTTCACATCTTTAGTTGACCTTAGGACTAAAGGGATTTCTGTACAGCCGGCAATGATGGCTTCTGCCCCTTGATTGATTAAAATTTCTGCAGCTAACGCCAATTCACTTTCGCCTTTACTTAATTTTCCTGCTTTTACCGCATATATCCCATTCATTACCTTTTTCTGAAGCTCTTCACTTGGGGTCATAACGTCAATCTTGTGATGAGCACAAGCCTTTTGGTAGAGCTTAGTTTTAAATGTGCCATCAGTACATAATAAGCCCACAGACGTATAGTGATGTTTGTTCAGGTGCTTTGCGGTTTCTAATGGCATATTCATGATAGGGATATGAGTGGATTGTTGTACGTTTTCTAAAAAGAAGTGAGCGGTATTGCATGCAATCAGAATAAAGTCCGCTCCTGCGCTTTCTAATCTTTTAGCTGATGCAATCATATATTCTGTAGGATCTTCGCCTTTCCCAAATATGGCATTGGTTCTATCAGGAATTTGCGGATAATTATCAGCAATCACATGGAGATGATCCTGATCTTTTATCGCTGGAGTATGAGAAATGATTTTTTTCATCAAATCAATCGTTGCTAAAGGGCCCATCCCGCCCATAATTCCGATCGTTGTAGACATATACACCACCACATTTCTTTTTTTTTCTATTATAAAAAAAGAAAGCATGGTGATCGTTATAGAAAAGTTCTATTTGTATATAGAAGGTTGATCAAAAACGCCTTTATCTGTTGAAGTATGAGTTGCAATCTATTCAAAAAACATTAGAATTAAGAAAAATTGAGAAAGGAGCAACCACATGAATTTCAATTTAAATGAAGCTTTGGATATGTTGAGTCGAACTCCTCACACGTTAGAAAGTCTTTTGTCGGGTTTATCGAAGGATTGGCTTCACAGCCGTGAAGGGGAGGGGACGTGGAATCCAGTTGAAGTCATTGAACATTTGATTGAAGCAGAGAAATTCAATTGGATTCCTCGATTAAAGGTGATTCTTGCTGATGGAGAGAATACACCATTTCCTGCGTTTGACCGATACTCTCATTTGAACCAATCTGAAAGACAGATAGAGCAAGCACTATCTGAGTTTCAGCATGTGCGGATGGAGAATGTGGCATACATTCAACGCATGACACAATCAGGCCTTGATTTAGAGAAAAAGGGCGTCCATCCGGAGTTTGGGGTCGTGCAAGTGAGCGAATTACTTTCTGCGTGGGTTGTCCATGACTTCACACATATGTCCCAGATTGTTCGGGTCATGGCGGAACGATATCGAGCCGATGTGGGTCCATGGAGCGCTTATTTAGGAATTTTGAATAAAAAATAATTGTTTAATGGTGCTTAGCGGCCCACTCAGATTGAAGCATGGCATATTGATATTCATCAACCCAATGTCCCCTAGACATATAATTTTGCAGCAAATGTCCTTCGCGTCTCATTTCTAAACGTTCCAGCACTCGAATCGATTTTTCGTTGCGCACATCTGTAAAGGCAATGATTTTATGTTTGTTTAGTGTTATAAAAATATATTCGAAAATTGCACTCAGAGCTTCATGAATATAGCCCATTCCTTGGTATTCAGGCGCGAGTGTAAAACCTATTTCAACAATTCTTGGCTCACTGTCAAGTGTATGAATGGCGCAATCTCCTATCAGCTGATTGGAGTCAGATAAGGCAATAGCGTATTGAAACCACGTCCCCGGTTGATTAGGTTTTTGTGTCATTTGATGTTGAACAAATGATTCAGCATCTTCGTATGTGTAGTTTTCCCAAGATTGAAATTTTGCTATAGAAGGATTTGCTCGATATTGATAAAATGCTTCAATATCCTTTCTATCAAATTGGCGAATAACAACCCGGTTTGTTCTTGTAAATATGCTGTTTGCATTCTTCATGTGTTTACCTCACTTTTTTTAGTTTGTTCTTGATTTGAAAAAGTCTATCAGCCATTCAGATAGCTGCTGTTGTGCTTTGCTGACAAATCGATCTGCATAATAAATTAATTCCAAGTGACGGACAGGTGCTGGCTCAGCAATAGGAATCGAAACAATATTGGGCCATGTCGAATGTTGTTTTAGTAATCCTCTTGGCTGAATAGTTGCGCCGATTCCCGCTTCAACCAGCTGCAATAGCGAAAACGCAGACCCAACCTCCATGGCAGTGTCCAGTTCAACACCCTGTTCTTTACATACGTCATCTACTAAATCCCTTCCTAGATATCCCTTCGGATACATGACCAACGCATGTTGAGTCAGCTCTTCTAAAGTCACTTCACTCTTTTGGGCCAAATCACTTTCTGAATGAACAAATAATTCGTAGGGTTCACTACCAAGTGGAATTTGAACGAGACGCTTATCCGCAGGCCCTCGCAGTCCGATGCCGAGGTCTACTTTATGTGAAAGGACTTCTTCACGAACGAAGATATTTGAATATGCCTTCAGATTGGTTTCGGGATAAAGGGTTTTAAATTCTACAAAAAGTGGAACCAGCTGAAAATCAAGATCGGATGGGAGTACTGCGAGACGAACGGTTCCTCGTTTTTCTGATAATAGTTCTTTCATCGCATTTTTTGCATCTCTTTCAGCTTGAAGCATTTTCATGCCATATTGATAAAGCAGCGAACCAGCTTCGGTGGCCACGACTTTTTTGCCGATACGATCAAAGAGCGGCATCCCAACTTCTGCTTCAAGCAGTCGAATTTGCTGGCTAAGTGTAGGTTGTGATATGCCTAGCTGCTCAGCAGCCTTTGTAAAATGCAAATGATTGAATACAGCCATAAAATAGGTAATATGCCGGGTATCCATATGTCTTCCTTTCATAAATGATAGTTTTCTCCTATCATCATAATACGAATTATTGTATTGATCAATGAATGCAGCAGATTTATACTCAAAGTAACCTTAACAAGATGAGAGAGAAAGAAGGGTATTGATGAAAAAAATATATTATTTAGCCGCTTTATTTTTAGCGGCATTAAACTTACGTCCGATCATTACTTCCGTAGCTTCCATGATGAGCATGATCCAATCAGAGCTTGGCGTAAACGCACTGACAGCAAGTCTTTTGACCACTTTGCCTGTCCTTTGTATGGGAATATTTGCTCCCGTTGCAACGATACTCAGCCGGCGTTTTGGTTTAGAGAGAACGCTGTTTTTCTCGATTCTTCTGATCACGATTGCCACTGCACTGCGTGGTACTAGCCAATCGGTTGCTATCCTGCTCATGACTGCGTTTGCTGGAGGGGTAGGGATTAGCTTCGCAGGTCCTTTATTGTCTAGTTTTATTAAAAAATATTTCCCGAGAAATCCTGGTATCGTCAGTGTGTATTCAATTTCGATGACGATTGGTGCAGCGCTCGCTTCCGGCTTCACCATTCCAATTTATCTACGCAGTCAGCATCATCTTCCATTTGCATTGTCCTGCTGGGCTATTCTAGGGGTGGTTGCCCTTATTCTATGGGTAGGTTTAGTTCGCAAAAATGAGCAGAGTGATCATGTAACGTTGCCGTTAAAATTGCCGCTGAGAAACAAAAAGGCCATTCAATTCACCTTGTTCTTTGGCTTTATGTCCAGTATGTTTTATTCTTTGACGGCATGGATTTCACCGATTGCTCTTAGCTTTGGAAACAGTCCGCAATATGCTGCAATGCTCTTGACCATATTTACACTCATTCAGATACCGGTGGCACTACTCGTTCCAGCGGTCGTTACTCGATTAGGAAAACCGAAATTATTTCTCATCTTATGCAGTCTGTCTGAACTCATTGGCCTTATCTTTCTTCTTCTGCCAATGCCGATCTTGCCAGCCGTCATTTTCCTAGGTATGGGTGCAGGTGGATTATTTCCTTTAGCGCTTATGCTCCCGATTATGGAGACGAGTACTCCGGAGGAAGCTGGAACCTGGTCTGCGATGTCGCAGATGGGCGGGTACATTGTGGGTGGATTCGGTCCGTTTTTCATTGGCTTGGTTTTCGATCTAAGCGGACATTTTGATGCTTCCATTGTGGCAATGCTTGTCATCGTCTCGTTAATGATTGGCGTTCAGTTATCTATGAAACTTGGTAGAAAAGAAGGAGAAGTGTCGAGTTAAATAATGCTGCTTCACATTTCAATAAAAACGGGGGAATTCTATTGCTCATTCGAGAAGCAAAAACGATCGATTATCCACAATTAAGACAAATCTATTTAGAATCACGGTGCCAGAGCTTTCACTGGCTCAATACAGAAGAAATCAATCTGCAAGATTTTGATCAAGATACGCTGGAAGAGCAAATTTTCTTAGCTGAGGAGAACAATAAAATCCTTGGATTCATTTCTCTATATGTACCAGATCGTTTTATTCACCTCTTGTTTGTACATCCAGAAGCTGCTGGTCAAGGGGCTGGCGATCTGCTGCTCAAACAAGCGATAAAAGTTTTGGGAACACCGGTCACCCTCAAATGTGTCTCCGAAAATCACAAAGCTTTATCTTTTTATCAAAAAAGAGGCTGGAAGGCTGTTGTAGAAGAAGGAGAACCTGGGGCGGAATACTGGGTGCTTATTTATGAATAGAAGTCTTTTTATCTTATCATTCACGGGCCCTTTATAGGGCTTTTTTGCGGTTTCTTTTCGGTGTCGAATGATTCATAAAATGATAATATATGTCATTATAGGGAAAATAGAGGAAGGGGTAAGGGCTGATGGAGAAAGTGCTTTCTTCTCACGTCGGTTTGAAAATCAATGAATGGTATTATCATATTCAAAGATTTAATGTACCGGACGCCGAAGCATATAAAGAGGAAATCAAATCAATGCTTGATCATATGGAAGAAAATCAAGATTTATTATTGTATTTCTCACTCATGGAGTTCAGACATAAATTAATGCTTGATTACTTGAATCCTTTAGAAAATGGGAAAGAGCGGGCCAACTTCAAGGAGCTCGCAATGAAGATCAAAAGGGACCAAGAGAAATTAACAGGACTGCTCGAGTATTACTTCAATTTTTTCTACGGCATGTATGAATTTGAAAACTATGAATACCTAAATGCAATTACCTTCTATAAACGGGCAGAAAAAAAGCTGTCTCTTGTCAGTGACGATATCGAACGGGCCGAGTTCAATTACAAGATGGCTGAAGTCTATTACCACATGAAACAAACCCACATGTCCATGCACCATATCGCTCAGGCGATAGAATGCTATCGAGAAAAAGAGACATACACAGTAAGAGAAATACAATGTTCTTTTGTGATCGGATTAAACTATATAGATATGGGCTGCCCCGAAAAAGCAATACCCCATTTTCAACACGCACTAGAAAAAGCCGCCGACAACTCAACAAAACGATTAAAAGGATCAGCACTCTATAATTTAGGGTTGAGTTATTTTCATCATAATGAAATAGCCCAAGCAATTATTCATTTTAATGACTCAATTCGAGCATTTAGAGAACAGGGATACGAACATTTAAATAGAATCTTAGACCCGCTCATTATGTTGTCAAAAGCCTACTTCAAAAAGAAAGAACAGGATTTAGGTATATATGCTTTAAATAACGGTATAGAACTATCTGAAAAACTGAAAGACCATGTGCTGTTATTGATATTCAAATTTTTAAGATCACTATACGTTGAGAACAATTTTGAGCAGTTGGAAAAAATAATGGAATTGCTAGAAATAAAGTCAATGTATCCTGATCTTGAAGATTTAGCAAAAGATGCTGCAAAATATTATAATGAAATGGGAGATAAAGACAATGCGATGCTTTTTTACGAGAAAATTCTTTATTTCCAAACTCAAGTGAAGCGGGGGGACTGTCAGTATGAAATTTAAAACGTTAACAGTCGTATGCGTGATGATTAGTATGATCAGTATTATTGGTTATTTTACATCTGAAGTGACAGCAAGTCATGATGAAGCTAGGAGAGGTCATACTGCAAGTATCGGTTATACTGCTTAAATAAAAAGCCCCTTAAGGGCTATGCTATGAATAAAGAATATTTTTTCCATAGAAAAGATATTGAGGAGGAAGTAAAGTGACAATGTTAAAATCAACATTATTTCGAAGGATTTTCATTATATCTTTTGCTTTAACCTTTATGATTAGCCTCTTCAATATGGCTGTGTTTCCAGGGACGCCAGCGTCTTATTATGTTGGCATGGTTTGTAAGATGTTGTTTATCAGTTTGTTAAATGGTTTGTTTTTCGGAACAATCATCTATTTAATTGGCGTCTTTCTCGATGCTAAATCTTCAAAGGAAAATCAATAACAAGTGAGCGGCTATAGTCCGTTCTTTTTTATTTAAAAAATTTGATATCTAATGGAGAAAATGAGATTACTTCATGTATGATATAGATCGCAAATCCTCCATATGTATTTTCCATCATACATTACATTATTTTTAATATCCTACTGCATTCTATTTTAAAGGATGTTACCGTTGTTTGTAAGGAATGATTGGCCAGTCTTCCAATACGAGTTGGAGGGAAATCATGAATTACAACATTGAAATGTTAACGAATATGAAAATGGTGTATATGAGAAATATCGGATCATATGGCAGCAAAGAGAATTTTGAGATGATGAAGAGATTTAAGAAATGGATCAAGCAACATCAATTAAATGATGAATTAAAGGAATATGGTATATATGGTGTTCCTCAAGATGATCCTGGAAAAATTCCATCAGAAAAATGCAGATACGACCTCATGCTTATGACAAATAGAGATTTCACAAAAGATCAAATGGTTCAGACTGGTCATTTTGAAGGGGGAACGTATGCTGTGTTTACAGTGACACATACAACCGAAAAAGTGAATTTGTTCTGGAGACAATTGCCTCAAATGATCCAAAACAATCGATTAAACATGCGTCAGGCACCTATAATGGAGAGATATAGAGAAGAAGAAGGCGAAGATAAGGTGTGTGAATTCTTACTGCCTATCTTTTAAACACTTTATCAAACTGCAATGAAAACAGACCTCATATGGTCTGTTTTCATGAGTATTATATGTTTAAATATTTTAGGACTCGTTCCTTTAAATATCGGTATTGATCCTCATTCGTATCTTCAAATGCTTCTTCTCGATTTGAAGGTACATCCATATAAACGATTTCCTCAGAGAATTGTGAAGAAGTAAAGTCGATTCTTGTTCCATTCACTACGTTGTAAAAGTGCCATCCGTTGGGTAATGCGGTTTTGTTTATTTTTCCGCCTAAAAGATCATGGACGACTAAAGAAGTGACACCGCATTGTCCATTGGCCGGGTTGTCTTTACTCCATTTTGAACTAGATTGAGAGGACCAGGCTTTAAAAAGAGCATCAATGATTTCGTCTGTCGTGTAGAGGTTCATCATAAAAATCCTTTCTATTTAAAAGCGAAATGAATATAGTATCTGTTTAGTCTATAGTAGATTTTTTTTCGATCAAAATCCAGATGCTATACTTGATTAAACCAATATAACAATGAGGGTCATGACAGGAGGAGCATGGAGTGATATTCATCATAGGCATTGTAATCGCTTTTATTGTTGCTATTTTAGGCTTTACTATTTTCGTAGATGTAGGTAATGGGCTGGGAACGGTTTTTAGCATCATCGGTGCAATGGTCATTTTATGGATAGCGGGTAGGCTGCAAAGACAAAAAGAAAAGAATGATCCAAACATATTATTAGATAAAATGATGATGCTTTTTCAAGAAGACGGTTTTCAGGCTTCCACATACCTTTTTTCACAAAATGTTGATAAAGGCTTTGCGATTGATGATGAGCGAAAGGTAATGCGCTTTATTACACACCAACCTGGCGGCTCATCTCGAAAATTCAGGTTTGAAGTCACTGAGCTTTCCTTGAAAGAGTTGAAACAAGTTGACATGTTAGAAGATGGTGTGCCGATTGAACAATCTGTTGAGATTGATAATAATGAAGAGATCTCGACACTTGAATTGAGATTAACTATGAATGATCAGGAATCATCAACGATCACGCTCACCTTTCTGACATTTGATGTGCCTGTTCGTAAGAGCACTGCCGAATATTTGACTGAACGAGAAAATCTGGAAGAGATTTATCATGAAATTGATTCAATGATGAAATCTGCGGATTAATGAAATGCCTGTTCATAAAGAAGAAATCACCATTTGAGGTGGTTTCTTTTTTTATGTCAATCAAGACAAGGCTGGTTCAATCATTGCGGTTGAATGTTTTTCTCAAAAATGAATAAAGATAGACTAGACACGAAAACGAACATTGATATCGAAATGACTGGAGGAAACATACATGCAAAAGCTTTGCAGGGAAGTCTGGATCGAGGTCAATCTTGACGCGATTAAAAGAAATATTGAAGCTATTCAAGCGCATATTCCAAGGAAAAGTAAGATCATGGCTGTCGTAAAGGCGAATGCTTATGGACACGGTTCAGTTGAAGTAGCGCGGCAGGCACTAGAAAGCGGTGCGACAGAGCTTGCGGTTGCCAGCTTGGAAGAAGGCATTGTATTGCGGAGAGCAAAAATTGAAGCACCGATTCTGGTCCTTGGATTTACCCCGCTCGACTGTGTGAAAAGGGCTGCAGCCTGGAGAATTGACCTATCCGGCCTTCGAGAAGACTGGATTGTTCAAGCAAATGAGATCTTAGCGGAAGAAGAAAGTCAGCATCGCCTTGGGATTCATATCAATGTTGACACAGGGATGGGACGATTAGGTGTACGGACAAAGGAAGAGCTGTTAGAGGTGGTAGAGGCGCTTGAAAAGAGTGAAAACCTGAGGTGGGATGGAATATTTACGCATTTCTCCACTGCGGATGAGCCTGACCCTGATTTCACACTGCTGCAGCACAGCATTTTTATTGATTTTCTTCGTTTCTTAAAAAAACAAGGCATTACACTGCCCACAGTACATATGAACAATACAGCGGCTGCTATCGCGTTTCCTGAATTTAGCGCAGATATGATTCGGCTCGGCATCGGGCTATATGGACTGTACCCTTCGCAATACATTGAGAGTTTAGATGCTGTTCAGCTAGAGCCCGCTCTCAGTTTAAAAGCAAGGATTGCGTTCGTGAAGGAAATGGTGACAAAGCCAAGAACCGTCAGCTATGGGGCAACCTATGTAGCAAAACCTGATGAAGTGATAGCAACCATACCAATAGGTTATGCAGATGGGTACTCACGTGCTTTATCCAATCGAGGATTCATGCTTTTCCGAGGAAAACGAATGCCGATTGCTGGCCGCGTCACAATGGATATGACCATGATCAGTTTAGGAGAAATGAAAGCAAAGCAAGGCGAAGAAGTCGTCATATATGGTCGTCAAAAGGGCGGAGAAATTTCTGTCGATGAAATCGCCGAAATGCTCAATACGATCAACTACGAAGTCATCGCCACCTTAAGCCGCCGCGTCCCAAGGTTTTATCGTCGCGGCGGAAAGATTATTAAAATATCGACACCGGTGATGTATGTATGAGGGTAAATAACAGGTGCAATTTGAGGATATTTGTTCTGGTGTACAATGATAAAAATTAAATTTTATTACAAATATGTCGATAAAAGGGGGGGATATTTAAGATATGGAGGAAAGAAACGATGAAAAAAGATTTATTTTTAGTGCTTTTGACTATTTTAATGATGGTCACAATCCATCCGTTAAAAGCTCATGCAGTTGAGACAAATGGGTGGACGAAGCGAGCAGACTTACCGGAAGAGAGACTTCATTCTAGTTCCGCAGTAGTAGATGGGAAGATTTTTGTTTTTGGGGGAAGTAGTGAAAAGGCATATAGTAATAAAAATACCTACATGTACGATCCT
The DNA here is from genome assembly GCF_038628485.1 of Bacillus sp. FSL M7-0003. Classification (NCBI taxonomy): domain Bacteria; kingdom Bacillati; phylum Bacillota; class Bacilli; order Caryophanales; family Bacillaceae; genus Bacillus; species Bacillus sp. FSL M7-0003. The sequence goes on from NZ_CP152024.1 coordinate 1,202,530, forward strand.
CACAAAAATGAGTGGAGCTCAAAAGCTGACATGCCTAGAGAAAGAACAGATAGTACGGCAGTGGCGATAGGTAAAAAAGTATATGTCATTGGAGGAGCATATCAAGATAGCACAAATACGATTGATATTTATGATGCAGAATTAGATACATGGGCAAAAACACCGATTAATATACCATACTATGCTGTGACAAAAGGTGACATAAGTGCAAGTGTTGTAAATGATAAGATTTATATTCTTGCAACGAATAAAAGTCCTTATCAAGAACATAATTTTTATAGTTATGATACAAAAACAGATAAATGGCTACAATTAAAAATGTTTCCTCAGCAATTTACTGGTATGTCTATGTCAGAAGTCGTTGACAACAAAATTTATGCTACAGGTGGAGAAAGAACAGTTAGTAATCACAAAAATTCCCAAGTGTATGAATACAACATTGAAACAAATCAATGGGTACAAACAAAATCACAGTTAAAGTTTTATCAACTAGGGGCTGCATTTACAACATATCAGGGAAAATTGTTCATGGCTGGAGGTCAGTATGATGACAGAGCCAGTCTATTATCACCATACACACAGTTTTATGATGCTAAAACGAATTCTGTGAAAAGAAGCTCGATCAATTTACCTGAAGCTAGAGTAGGTTCAAGTGCTGTAACGATTGAGGATACCATATATATCATAGGTGGACGAAATTTCCAGCAAGATTATCATTCAAAATCGATTAAAAGTGATTACAAATCAGTGATTTCTATCTCACTAAAAGATTTACAAATTGCTGAAGGTGAATCAAAGCCAGATGATGGCACAACCGAAGAACCGAAAGATCAAGACGGGACAAAACCTGGTGACGGCACAACCGAAGAACCGAAAGATCAAGACGGGACAAAACCTGGTGATGGCACAACCGAAGAACCGAAAGATCAAGACGGGACAAAACCTGGCGATGGTTCAACCGAAGAACCGAAAGATCAGGACGGGACAAAACCTGGTGAAGAATCAACAAAAGGTATACTTTCAATTACCATGATAAACGGGCTGCAAAAGGATTATTTGCTTTCAATGAAAGAAATCAACGATTTTCTAAACTGGTATAAAGAGAGAAGTTTTGGAATTGGCATGAACTTCTATGAAATCAATGATGAACACAATAAAGGTCCTTTCACAAGTAAGAAGGATTACGTTGTGTACCAAAATATCTTAATGTTTGATATCAAGCAATACTGATATTCATAAATTGTAAAGCTGCTGATAAGAGATCAGCAGCTTTTATTTTGATGAAATTGTTAAAATTAGGAATAACGTCATTAAAAAATAAGATATTTTTTAAAAAATCTGCTAAACATCCTATAAACAAATCCGATAATAGAATTGTCAGGGTTGATAAGCCCTAGAATAAAGGACTTTTTTCAGACAAGGACGTCTGTTAGGTCCCACATACATGGAGGTAATAGGAAATGAGAATTAACCACAATATCGCAGCGCTTAACACATTAAACCGTTTGTCTGCAAACAACGGTGCGAGCCAAAAGAACATGGAGAAACTTTCTTCTGGTCTTAAAATCAACCGTGCAGGAGATGACGCAGCAGGTCTTGCAATCTCTGAAAAAATGCGTGGACAAATCCGCGGATTAGAAATGGCTTCTAAAAACGCACAAGACGGTATCTCACTTATCCAAACAGCTGAAGGTGCATTGACTGAGACTCACTCAATCCTTCAACGTGTTCGTGAACTAGTCGTACAAGCTGGAAACACTGGTACACAGGATAAAACTACTGATCTTCAATCTATTCAAGATGAGATTAAAGCTCTACAAGAAGAAGTAGATGGTATCTCAAATCGTACAGAGTTTAACGGTAAGAAATTGTTAGATGGTACATTTAAAGCTCCTGCTGATCCTGCAGCACCAGTTGCTGGTGAGCAATCTTTAGTATTCCAAATCGGTGCTAATGCAACTCAACAAATTTCAGTGAACATCGAAAAAATGAGCACTGATGCACTAGGAGTTAAAGATCCAGCTGATACAACTGGAAGAACAATCTTAGCTAATCAATCTGTAAAAGATATTGATGTAACTAAATTTGCTGATAATGCAGCAGATGCAACAGATGTTGGTTTTGATACTCAATTGAAAATCGTTGATGCTGCTATCAACCAAGTATCTGCTCAACGTGGTAAACTTGGTGCAGTCCAAAACCGTCTAGAGCACACAATCAACAACCTTGGTGCTTCTTCTGAAAACTTAACAGCTGCTGAGTCTCGTATCCGTGACGTTGACATGGCGAAAGAAATGAGTGAGTTCACTAAGAACAACATTCTTTCTCAAGCGTCTCAAGCAATGCTTGCACAAGCGAACCAACAGCCACAAAACGTACTTCAATTACTACGTTAATGAAAGGCCCCTTTATGGGGCTTTTTTTTATGATGTTTTTTCTTCGAATTCCCCACACTCTTATGATTCTTAAATCCCTATGATAAAATCATGAAAAATGACCTTTAAATTTGGCATACTCTAGCGAAACGATCATAGTGAATGAGACTTTATCCTTATTTATTCCTTTTTTGTTAAACATATTCCATTAAAGTTCGATAAATGGATTGTAAGGCTTACAAAAAAATTCTAATTTAGAACTTTTGGATAAGGACGTCCAATTGGTTCAAACACATGGAGGTCATTTAACATGAGAATTAACCACAATATCGCAGCACTTAACACACTGAACCGTTTGTCTGCCAACAATGGAGCAGGGCAAAAGAACATGGAAAAGCTTTCTTCTGGACTTCGTATCAACCGTGCAGGAGATGACGCAGCAGGTCTTGCGATCTCTGAAAAAATGCGTGGACAAATCCGCGGATTAGAAATGGCGTCTAAAAACGCACAAGATGGCATTTCTCTTATTCAAACTGCTGAAGGTGCATTAACTGAAACACATGCGATTCTTCAACGTATGCGTGAATTAACAGTTCAAGCAGGTAACGTTGGGACTCAACAAACAGAAGATTTAACAGCTATTCAAGAAGAACTCACTGCTTTGGTTGATGAAATTGATGGTATTTCTCAGCGTACAGCATTTAACGGAAAGAATTTGTTGGATGGTAGCGTTGAGGATGGATTCCAATTTCAAATTGGAGCGAACATTGAGCAAAATATCAATGTAAAGATTGGTAAAATGGACGCTGAAACATTGACTGTCAAAGATATTAAAGTAAATGAAGAAGGCTTTAACTTTGACACCGAAGTAGCAAAAATCGACGCAGCAATCGGCGCTGTATCTAAACAGCGTTCAGCTCTTGGAGCAGTCCAAAACCGTCTAGAGCACACAATCAATAACCTTGGTGCTTCTGCTGAAAACTTAACAGCTGCTGAGTCTCGTATTCGTGACGTTGACATGGCGAAAGAAATGAGTGAGTTCACAAAGAACAACATTCTTTCTCAAGCATCTCAAGCAATGCTAGCGCAAGCAAACCAGCAACCGCAAAACGTACTTCAATTATTACGTTAATGAAAAAGCCCCCTTTGAAGGGGCTTTTTTTGTTTCAATCGAATGACAGCAAGTGCTTTAGACGGAAGTCAGGAACCGCTTCATGGAAAAAAGCTCGGTTGCCTTCATCGTTCTTTTGATCCCATTGCTTCCACCATTCGGCGGTTTCTCCTGAGGTGTCAGCTTGAATCATGTCGTTCAGCTGTTCTAAGTTGATGATTTCTCTCGGTTCTGTTAAGAAAGAATGCATCCGGTGATACGCTTCAATTCGTTTGGGCTGTTTTGTGACAATGGCGTATTGTACGTAGCGATTTAAAAATTCCTGTACGAACGTCAAATGGGGGATGGGTGTTTCCCCTTTTAACTCGACACCGTCCCACGCCATATCAGCAATTGCACAAAGCCACCAGCCAAGTTCACTCGCTTGCTGCATTTGTTGTAATGTGTCCTTTTCAAAAGACAGCCGCTCATTTTTTTGTGCTTGTTTGAGCATACGGTGAAGTGTTTGAGCTTCGAGGGCTGCCTTTGTCATGCCCTGTCCATGAATGGGATCTAACGTACACAAGGCATCGCCCATCACCAATAATCCACTTGGCCAATCCTGCATGTGTTCATAGTGATGTCTCACGCAAGAAGGAACTCTAAATCCTTTTGGTTTTGTAAAGGGCGTTAAATGGGTGATGGCTTCTGCTATCGCGGGATGGGTCAGTCCAGCGGTTTCTGAATCAAATTGATCTGCATCCGTTGTTGGATAATGTGAACCGCCAGCTGCAGAAAGAAGAACAGCCACTAAATCATGATCTACCCGTTCAAACAGCCCTGTTGGAATTTGCTTGTCTGGCTGGCCAACTACGACCATTGATTGCAGGGGTGGGGCCCCTGATGGTATTTGGTAATATCTTGTGCTGTAGCCTAGAAACACACTTAACTTATCAGTCTGTGGCAAGGTTAATCCAGCGTCTTTCAACCATTTTGGCAATTTGGACATTCTTCCAGACGTATCGATCACTAAGTCTGCTTTCATTTCATGAATGCTGCCAGGTTTTACTTGCCGGTCCTTCACGATAAGCCCCATGACTTGATTGGTTCCCTCTTTAAACTGAAGGGAGATGGCTTCATGTTTTTCTAAAAACTGCACACGTTCCTCTGTTACCATTCTTTGCATCAGCACCCACTCTAGCATTGCGCGTCTTGTGACGGCGGTTTCTTCTGTATCAGTGAGCGTTAACTCGCCATCTTTTGTGATAAATCGAGAGGTTTGATGCATGGTATTAAATCCGTCCATTGCCAGTAACTCTTTTGTATAACCAGGGAATAGACGTTCAACGATTTGTTTGCCAAGTGGCAGCATTCTATGTGGATGAAAGGCTTGAGGAGTGCCGAGACGATTCTCAGGAGAGTCTGGCAGTTCATCCTTTTCAATAATTAAGACTTGATGATAATATGTTGATAAAACTTTTGCAGCGAGCATCCCGGTGATACCTCCGCCAATGACGATTGCCCGCTCATATTTCATGGGTTGTGTCACAACATGCGCCTCCAATGAATACACAAAATGATTACATGACCATTTCATCATATGTTAATTCATTAATTATAGCAAATATACGTTTGAATATAGAAAGGAAAAGTACTTCTTTTTACTCGTAAATATGAAGAATTTCTTCTAATCATCATCATTATTTTTAAAAAGTATCTATTAATTTAAGAAGAACGACCGATAAACTATATAAGGGGGTAGAGAAATTGAATATACTACAGAGTATTGTGACAGCAGCACCTTATATGATGCAGATTTTAAAAAACGAAGTGACGATGGGTGTCATTGATCGAGAGAAATTCTTGCTGTATTTGCCATCGAAAGATGTGGATTTTCAAATTCGAGCAGGAGAACTCATTAAGCCAGATGATTTAAATATGAAAAAAGCGCTCAGAGGTGAGACATCAAGTATGTTTGTGCCTGAATCGGTTTACGGAATACCGTTAAACGCAATGGGTTTGCCAATTTTTGATGAAAATCAACAAGTGATCGGCGCACTCGCTTTAGGTTATCCACTTAAAAATCAATTAGAGCTTGAAGCATATATGGAGTCATTAAATGACATCATTCAAAGTATTCAAGAAAAGGTGCATGTGGTGGCGGCACATTCAGAAGAGCTTTCTGCGACAAGTGAGGAAATGACCTTACAAACGCAGCAAACACTTGAAAGCTCGAAAAAAACATCTGATATTACAAAAATGATTAAGGGCATTTCGAAACAAACGAGTTTGCTCGGATTGAATGCGTCAATCGAAGCAGCCAGGGCAGGAAAAGAGGGGGCTGGTTTTAGTGTTGTAGCCAGTGAGGTTCAAAAGCTTTCAAGTGAAACTTCACGTGCAACAGAAAACATTGAAAGTTCACTGCAAGGGATCTCCTCTAATATACATACATTACTTGAGAGTATGGACCATATGAAAGGTTCATCATCAGAGCAGGCTTTACTTGTGACAGAGTTTAGTGAAATTGTGGAACGACTAACGAGCGTAAGTAAAGAAATGAAAGAATTCATGCAGCATGTGATGTCAACGTAAAAAACGAATCCAAGAGGGATTCGTTTTTTTTGATACGCTATTTTCTTTTGTTCCGGTCAAAGCGATAATCGTATGTTTCTCCCTTTACCACATTTAAAAACTCATGCCCAATTTGAACAAGCTGTCCATTTTTCCATTTAATGAGAGGGTCTTTATCAGGGTATTTCCAGTAAATCGTTTTCTTTCGGCGGGTGAGTTTGTTTTCAATCTCTGCTCTAACTGCGTTCTCCTTTAGTTTCCCTCCGCTATGTCGATAGGTGTTGATGATATATGTTCCGTCAGGTGATGTCATCGAGCGGATAAAGGTTCCGTGAGATACGCCTTGAAGAGAAAAGCATTTCCAGTAAATGATGCCAGCGAAGCTAAGGATTAAGATGACAAGGGTGATGGTGGTTTTCTTTTTTAACATGAATTCCTCCAGATGTAGATCACAATATTTCTAATTTATGAGAGAGAATGCAAAAAGATTCATATAGTCCAAAAGTTCTATTCATTTCAATTATCGGTCATTTTTTCTCAAAATTCAACAGATAGCCGAAAAGATAAGGAAAATTTAAGGATGTATTAAGTCGATAGGTCATGCGAAATCCCTTTACAAAAGAATTTAAGATCAGTAGACTTATGCTCATATAGAGAAATGGGGAAGATGGAATGACGCAAATCATTGATACATATCAAAGTTATGAAGAGCTTTCCGCTCATGAAAGAGAGGGAATCGACTATCAAATTCTTCACGAGCGGAAAGGAGACCAGCTTTTGGTTTTGTCCCCTCATGCTGGGGGAATTGAATCTGGCGTGAGTGAGCTCATTCATGAAATCGCAAGTGATGATTCTATGTATTTATTTGAAGGCCTTAAAGTGAAAGGCAATCATGTGCTTCATATTACAAGCACACGTTTCAATGAGCCGGTCTGCCTTTCTCTAGTGCATACCCATCATTACACGTTTGCGCTCCATGGCTACGGGGAAACGGAGGTGCTTCAAACATTAGTGGGCGGGACAGACAGAGAAAAAGCGGCAGAAACAGTGAAACGTTTAACGCTTAATGGCTTCCAAGCAGTGCTGCTATCTGAATCTGATCGTTATTCTGGAACACATCCTCACAATATCAATAATCAATGTCTGACCGGAAAAAGTGTACAGCTTGAAATCAGTCAGGCGCAAAGAAGAGCATTCTTTCAAGACTTCAGACGGCGCTATCGCCGTGAAACGCAAAATGAGCAATTTTATCGGTACACAAATGTACTCAAGCAAGTATTAAATCTTTATGGATAAACCATGTCGCCCTATGCAGAGAGGCTTACGTTTGATAAACAGCTTCTTTTTCCGCGACCTTTTCAGCTTTCATTAAATAAGATGTAAACTCTTGTTGAAAGCGAATGCCTGCTTTCCGCTGTTCGAATAAGGCAAGCCGCTTTTCAGCAAAAGCCCAGGTGACATGAAATGTTTGCGCAATCTGCAAAATGGCTTGCTGCCGAAGGTTTGGAAGCTTCATTTGCATCAGCATAAAGGTCGGTACACAAAAGTGATACATGAATTGTTTAGCCTGAAACTCTTGCAGTTCTCGAAAGAGTTTGTGCATCTTGAAATGGTTGCCTGCATGCTTCAGCACATGACAAAGCTCGTGGGCAAAATCCTGCCATTGTTCCTCTGACGATAGAGATCTGTTTAATATAATACTGTAAAGACCTTGATGTTTGATCATCATGCTGCCAGTATCCTCATAGTGGACCCATACATGAAATTCAGAAGCGATCCTTTGCATGTCTCTATAAGCAGGACCGCTTATTTGTAATTTGGCATATAACCGCTTAATCTCTTCTTCTAAATGGGTTAAAAAACCAGTCATTTAAAAACCTCCAAGCAAACGTATGTTCTGTTTTTGGCGTAAAAGAAAAGTCCATATAGGACTAAATAGCTAATGAAGCTATTACTTACTTTTAATATCGGCTTATTTTTAACAATTTTAACATAAAATCAAGGAAAAATGGAATTAATTCCTGTTTTTTTCTTCATTTTTGCGTTTTCCATTACTAAAAAGAGTGGATTGAATTCAAATTTTACCATAGTCTTATCACTAAAACAAACACAAGTTGTCTTACGAACGCCACCAATTGATGAGAAAGATCAATTCAATTTAGCAAAAGGGAGTGCAGAACATGGTAGAAATTTATCAAGATTTTATTCCAGTTGGAAACGGGAACCGCCCAGGATACGCCATGACACCGATGTATGTGACGGTGCATAACACAGCAAACACGTCAAAGGGAGCGGATGCAAAAAGTCATGCGGCATATGTGAAACGCCCAACGACAGCGGAAAGCTGGCACTTTACAGTGGATGATCATGAAATCTTTCAGCATCTGCCGTTAAATGAAAATGGCTGGCATGCAGGGGACGGAAATGGAAATGGGAACAGAAAATCGATCGGGATTGAAATTTGTGAAAATGAAGATGGGAATTTCCAACAAGCGGTCAAACATGCGCAATGGCTCATTCAAAAGCTGCTGAAAGAGCATAATATTCCACTAGCGAATGTGGTCACACATCAGCACTGGTCTGGAAAAGCATGTCCGCGTCTGCTTCTCGCTACATGGAATGAATTTAAAAAAGGAATTGAAACGGCAGGAGACCCTGAAACGGTCATCACGTATGTCGTCAAAAGCGGGGATACGTTAACGAGTATTGCCAAAGCTCATGACGTCACAGTTCAAGATCTTCAGAAGTGGAATAACATTAGCGACCCGAACAAGATTCAAATTGGACAGGTTCTCAAAATTTATCGAAATGATGGAAAAATGATGTATGAGCTGCCAGATGGGATTTTAAAGGTGACTTCGCCTCTAACGAAGGGAGAGCACGTACGCCTCGTCCAAAAAGCGCTTGCTGCTGTTTATTTTTACCCTGATAAATCGGCTGCAGATAAAGGCATCGATGGTGTTTACGGAGAAAAAACGGCGAATGCCGTAGCGCGCTTTCAGCTGGTGAACGGTCTGACAAGTGATGGGGTATACGGTCCTAAAACGAAGGAGAAGCTGCTTAAACTGTTAAATCAGTGAGTGTTTCTGTTTGTATGATTGGATGGCTGTTTCACTCTTTTCAATTAATCGCTTAGTATATGGGGACGGCTGATATTCGGCAAACTGAACATATCTCAGTTGTTTGATTTTCTTTTTCATTTTGGCACCTCAATCGTTGCAGCGTATAGTGTATTGTATGCAAGTCTATGTGAAAATGGAAGCAGGACGCGGATTTCGTTCCGCGTCCTTTAGTGTAATCAAGCCTTTTTATTTTTATACTCATCCAGAAGCTGTTCATTCTTTTTAAAAATTCGCTCAGTATGGGGGCTTACCTTATAATCGGCCATACTGATATGGCGTTTTTTCTTTAAAATCTTAAAAGGGTTTTTCTTAGGGTTGTTGTTATCCCCTTGAAGTGCGTGGTCCATCTTCATCACCTTCCTCTTCGTCAGGCAAGATTAGGTCATAAATTGTTGTAAGTGATGTCATTAATAAATAGTCGAACTCCGTGACAATCTCATCGGAGGTGAGCTTAATGACAAAATGAGCATCTGCTACAGAAAATGGGATGAGCACCAAATGACCGAAATCATCGTAATATACTTCCTGCCTGTCAAGCTTCGCCTGAATAAGAGCTCGCTGGTCAAGTGTCCGAAGCAGGTCGTCTTTTTGTTCCTGCATATCGTATGGACAAAGCACCGCTTGAATATTCATCTTGTCGGCAAAAGAATAAATCAGCCGCTCAATTCCCTCTATATATGCCTCTACACTTCCATAATATACATGGATCGGTTCATTTTTCAATAGGTATTGGTACGTTTTTAGTTTATTGAGGTAAGAATGAAGGAGATCGTTATTTTGTTCAAGGAGTTGATGGGTGTCGGTTTCCAGCTCATGATTTCCGAGTTTCTTAATATAGGAGCTAAGAAAGATGAAAGCATCAGTTAATGCGAAAAATACGGCAATGATCAAGTAGTGCATCCAATCGGTGAAGATAGAAGAAGGGTCATTTGTCCAGTACACAACAGCACCCGCTACATAAATCCAATACCACGTTTTACGAATGGCAAACATCTTTTCTTTTACTTTTTGTTCAAAGCGCCAAACTGCAAATACATACACTGCAAGAGCACCTAGCAATAACCATACAGTCAATTGAAAAAATAATAGCATGTTCTTCTCTCCCATAGACAGATGAATACTTGTTTATTTCTATGGATATGATTGGAAACCCTGCTTCATGAAAAAATGTCCTGCAGGAAAAGGGTTTTAAGTGTGCGGGCAAATAAAAAAAGACCTGTTAGACAGGTCTTTGATATTAGAGAATCGCATTTAACACAAAGTATATAAGAGCTCCTAGAGTTCCTGAAATCGGTAATGTAATCACCCAAGTGACAAGCATACGTTTTGCCGTACCCCAGTTAACCCCTTTGACTCTGTGTGCAGAACCTACACCTAGAATAGAAGACGAGATAACGTGAGTCGTACTAACAGGTAAGTGAATAAACGTCGCACCGAAGATAATAGCTGCACCCGTTAAGTCGGCAGATACTCCGTTTACTGGACGAATTTTCATAATTTTACCGCCGACTGTTTTGATAATCTTCCAGCCGCCGATAGAAGTACCGAGTCCCATTGCAAGCGCACAAGAGAATTGTACCCAGAAAGGAATGTCGTCTGTTGTATGCAAATTACCTGCAATTAAAGCCATCGTAATAATTCCCATCGCTTTTTGCGCATCGTTTGTCCCATGGGTATACGATTGCAGTGCAGCTGTTAAAATTTGAACACGTCGGAATTGTTTATTTGTTTTTGCGAGATTGTTGTTTCTAAAAATAATTTTGATAATGGTATACACGATATATCCCAATACGAAAGCTAGGATAGGTGAAAGCAAAAGTGCTTGAATGATTTTAATGAATCCCGAATAGTTTAAAGCGCCAAAACCGGCAGAGGCAATAACCGCTCCTGCAATTGATCCGATTAATGCATGTGAAGAACTACTCGGAATCCCGTAATACCAAGTAAGCAAGTTCCATGTGATGGCCGCAATTAAAGCAGCCAAAATCACAACAGAGCCGTTTTGAAGTGTAAATGGATCTGCGATATCTTTTGTAATGGATTTTGCCACACCTGTAAATGTCATTGCTCCTAAGAAGTTCATGAACGCTGCCATGATGATCGCATGTCTAGGCTTTAATGCCTTCGTTGAAACTGAAGTCGCAATGGCATTTGCTGTATCGTGGAACCCGTTAATGAAATCAAAAGCAAGTGCACAAATGACAATAAGTATGGTAAGGATGAGTAATGTGTCCATGTTTAACTAACCCCGTTACGCATTCTTCATAATGATTGTTTCTAGATTGTTGGCAACACTTTGACAGGAATCAGCGATTTCTTCAAGTGTTTCGTAAATTTCTTTGTATTGAATCACTTTAATTGGATCTGTTTCTTTTCCAAACAAGTTCTTTAATGATTTACGATGAAGATTGTCACAATTATGTTCAATCTCTTTGATCTTGATTGCGTGCGGATGAATATCTTTCAAGCGATTTTCAGCTAGTAGATCAATTGTGATTAAAATTTCTTTCGCACACTCTCTGATGTAGTGGCTGAATTTGTCGATATGTTCGTCAGAGCTTGTAATTGAGTAAATTTCTAATGTTGCGGAAAAATGCTCAATTCCATCTAAAACATCATCGAGGCTATTCGTCAATTGAAGAATGTCTTCACGTTCAATCGGTGTAATAAAGGCTTTGTTCAGCTCTTTAATCATGGTATGAACATGATTATCACCTTTTGTCTCATATTCCTTCAATGTGTCAGAAAATTCTTTCAGAGTGGTTTGATTTGTTACTTTATAGCTAACAAAATACTCAGCAGTTTCATCTAAATTTTTAGCAATTTCCGTTAACAAGACGGAAAACTTGTCTTTTTTCCTTTTTAACATGTAAAAACCCTCCATTGTATAAATGAGACAATGCACACATCAAATAATTATATATTCTTTTGTCGAAAAAAAACAGGTGTAGTCGAAAATTTCTTCACTTTTTCTATTTGATCTTATTCTGACCTAAAGATGTGATCTCAACACACCTTTTTCTAAAAGGGGAAAAGCAACGAAAAAAGCGGGCCATATTTGGCGCCGCTTAAAGGCTAAGAAGCTGAATGAATCAGCTTAAACCGTTCACAAACAAGAAGCATATCCTCTTTGAATTCTAAACCGTATGATTGGAGTGCTTCTGTGAAAAATTCTTTATGTTCTCTGTACCAATAGTCATAAGATAAGTCGCCTTCACCCTCAGCTTGTGCAAATGATACGGGGACTTCATTCATTGGCATGACATCAACATGTGTAATTTCAATGATGGCTTTTGGCTCTTCTTGGCTGTCCAAAATGACCGCATATTGTCCGGGTTGTGGAAGCGGCTCCTGTTCCTTTTCATAAAAAAGGTGTCCAGAACAAGTGGCTGTTTTTTTTCCTTGCTTTACAAGATCAAGCAAATGATCAGGATCTGAGCCGAATGACCACGCCGAAACAAACGCGTCAGCAGGTGCTTTTTCTGATTTCTCTTTCCAATAGTCTTCCCAAAATAATCTGCATTTGTTGTTCAATGTTTTTCCCCCTCTTTGTTGTGTTTATTATACCTTGAAGCTGAATCGTTGGAAATGGTGTGTCTTTATTCCTAATGAGTGAGTGTGTCATATGTTTTGAAAAACAATGTTTGATTTGGGAAATGTAGGATGATAGGATGAAAATTTTTGAAATTTTAGAATAATCTATTGTATTCTGGTCAAGAAGTCGGTAAGGTCAAAGTAAGAATATGGAAGGGGTGTTGTTCATGAAACGCATTTCTCTAACTGTTTTGTCCATATGTCTGTTTGTTTTCTCGTTTTTTCTGCCTGTCAGCCAAGTCAATGCGAACGAATCTCATGGGAGTAAAGTAGCTGTTGGTAAAGATGGCATGGTGGCTACTGCTCACCCACTGGCATCAGAAGTAGGTGCTGATGTATTGAAGAAAGGTGGAAACGCAGTGGATGCTGCTGTTGCCATCCAGTACGCACTGAATGTGACAGAGCCAATGATGTCTGGAATTGGCGGCGGTGGTTTTATGATGGTTTATGATGGAAAGACAAAAGAAACATCCATCATCAATAGTAGAGAACGAGCACCACAGGGCGCAACACCTGACATGTTTTTAACGGATGAGGGAAAAGTCATCCCATTTGCTGAGCGATCCACACACGGTAATGCGGTTGGTGTTCCAGGGACAGTAAAAGGTCTCGAAGCAGCATTAGATAAGTGGGGAACCCGTTCGATGAAGGAATTGATTGAGCCTTCCATTCAGCTTGCAGAGGATGGATTTGAAATCGATTCTGTTCTAGCAAAAGCCATTGAAGATCATCAAGAAAAGCTGAAAAAAACGGCCGCAGCGCCAATCTTTCTTCCAGATGATCAGCCGCTCAAAGAAGGCGATCTGCTTGTACAGCCAGGTCTTGCAAAAACATTTAAGCTCATTGCGAAAAAAGGAAGCAAAGCATTTTATGAAGGAAAAGTAGCAAAAGCACTTGCAAAGACAGTCCAAGATTTTGGCGGAACGATGACAACTGATGACCTTGATCGTTATGAGGTCAAGACTGACAAGCCTATCTGGGGGGACTATAAAGGATACCAGCTTGCAAGTATGCCTCCACCAAGCTCAGGCGGTGTGTTTATGCTGCAAATACTCAAAATACTAGATCACTTCAATCTATCACAATATGACCCCAAATCATTCGAAAAATATCAGCTGCTAGCTGAAACAATGCATCTCTCCTATGCTGACCGTGCTGCATATGCAGGCGACCCCGAATTCGTAGATGTTCCACTAAAAGGACTACTAGACGATGATTACATTTCAAAAAGAGCTTCTCTCATTCAATTAGATCAAATGAACAAAAACCCGAAAGAAGGAGATCCATGGGCGTATGAGGAGCAAAAAAATCCATCCCCAATTATCCCGCAGCCAGAAGATAAAACCATTGGCGAGACCACTCATTTTACTGTTGCTGATCAGTGGGGAAATGTCGTGTCATTCACAACAACCATTGAACAGTTATTTGGTACAGGGATTCTTGTTCCGGAATATGGCTTTTTCTTAAACAATGAACTAACAGATTTTGACGCAAGACCAGGCGGAGCAAATGAAGTCCAGCCGAATAAGCGTCCATTATCCAGTATGACCCCGACCATCATATTTAAAGATAACGAGCCGGTCATGACTGTGGGCTCACCTGGAGGAACGACTATTATTGCTTCTGTTTCACAAACCATATTAAACTTGCTTGAATACGACATGGAGCTGCAAGATGCGGTGGAAGAGCCGCGGATTTATACAAACAGTACAACTTCTTACCGTTACGAAGTAGGTGTTCCCCTTGATGTAAGAACGAAGCTAAATGATATGGGTCATCGTTTTGGCAGTTCACCTATTGATATAGGAAATGTGCAAGCCTTACTCATTGATCGGAAAGCAGGGACATTTACAGGAGTAGCTGACTCCTCGAGAAATGGAACCGCTGTTGGTGTCAATTTAAAGCTTTCTGCCGATTAAAACCATTTCCCGGGAAAAGAAGCGCCTCTTCAAGATGGCGTTTCTTTTTTTGTTTAAAAGAAAAACAGAGTTGACACCTGTGAATAGTTTGAATAATATATAGACTAACATCAATCATACATAGCTGATCGGACAACCGAAGGCTCTTGGCAATTTGAAGTACAGGACTGTGATGTATTTCAGGTGGCTAAGGGTCTTTTTTGCGTATGAAACGGCAAGGTTGGTGTCACTATTTTTGATAACGGGGGAGCGGGATAACATGAAAAAGTGGAAATGGGTCTGGGTCGTGACCATTATATTAGTCTTGGCTGTGACGAGTACTGCATGCTCAAACGCAAACGAAGCCTCAAGCCAAAAGGGAAAGGTTGAGCTGTTAAATGTTTCGTATGATCCTACACGTGAATTGTATCAGGAATACAATCAAGCCTTTCAGACGTATTGGAAAGACAAAACAGGTGAGGATGTCACGATCAAGCAGTCTCATGGTGGATCAGGAAAGCAGGGAAGATCGATTATTGATGGACTCGAGGCAGATGTGGCAACACTGGCTTTAGGGTATGACATTGATGCGATTGCAGATCGCGGACTGCTTTCAAAAGATTGGCAAAAAGAATTTCCAAATCAGTCAACACCGTATACATCGACCATTGTGTTTCTTGTGAAGAAAGGGAATCCCAAAAATATTAAAGATTGGGACGACTTGATTCGGCCAGGTGTGTCCATCATTACGCCAAATCCGAAAACGTCCGGCGGTGCGAGATGGAATTACTTAGCTGCATGGGCCTACGCCGATAAAACATTTCATGGGAATGAAGAAAAAACAAAGGATTTTGTCAAAAAGCTATATGAACATGTCGAAGTCCTTGATTCAGGTGCACGCGGAGCCACAACGACCTTTGTTGAACGCGGACTTGGGGATGTGTTAATTGCATGGGAGAATGAAGCCTATTTAACGCAGCACGAACTAGGCAAAGACAAATTTGAAATTGTCACCCCATCAATTAGTATTCTAGCGGAGCCGTCTGTTGCGGTCGTTGATCAAAATGTGAAACGTAAAGGAACAGAGAAAGTGGCGAAGGCTTATTTAGATTATTTATATTCTAAAAAAGGGCAGGAAATTGCGGCGAAAAACTATTATCGCCCTAGAAATCAAGAAGTCTTAAACAAATATAAAGACCAGTTTAAAAAGATTGATATGGTGACGATTGATCAAGCGTTTGGCGGGTGGAGAAAGGCGCAGAAAAGATTTTTTGATGATGGCGGATTATTTGATCAAATATACAGCGGACAAAAATAGGGGGCGATGTGATGAAGAAAGCACATACAGCCACCAATAAAAGAAAACGTATATTGCCTGGATTTGGGCTGAGCCTTGGGGTGACGCTCGTTTATGTGAGTGCGATTGTCGTCATTCCTTTATCCATGGTATTTATTTGGACGGCTTCATTAGGAGCAGAGGGGATTTGGAAGGTGTTTACCGATGCAAGAGTATTGAAGTCTCTTCAGCTGACCGTGACGACTTCCTTTGCAGCTGCTCTCATCAATGCAGGGTTTGGTGTACTGATTGCCTGGGTTCTCGCCAGGTACACATTCCATGGAAAGAAAATCTTAGATGCTCTCATTGATTTGCCTTTTGCTCTCCCAACAGCTGTTGCGGGTATTGCCCTGACCACCCTCTATTCTCCTAATGGATGGATTGGTCAATTTCTGCATATAAAGGTGGCGTACACACCGATTGGGATTATTTTGGCACTGATTTTTATTGGCATTCCATTCGTTATCCGAACCGTTCAGCCTGTGATAGAAGGGCTTCAGCAGGAAGTCGAAGAGGCTGCGGCGATTCTTGGTGCGACAAGGAGACAGACCTTTTTTCACGTACTGCTGCCGGCCCTGTTTCCTGCGGTGATGACTGGATTTTCACTTGCGTTTGCAAGAGCGCTAGGTGAATATGGCTCTGTTGTGTTTATTGCTGGAAATATTCCGTTTAAAACAGAAATTACACCGCTGATGATCATGTCCAAGCTTGAACAGTATGATTATCATGGTGCAGCAGCGATTGCATGCTTGATGCTGCTTCTTTCGTTTTTCATCCTGTTATTGATTCACGGCATTCAGTGGTATGTTGAGCGGAAAAAACAAGTATACGTGAGGTGAAACCATTGGAGAGAGAGCTTAGTCATCAGCACCATGTTCAGTATAAAAGTCCTGTAACCGAATCTAAAGGGGTGAAAATCCTCTTGATTACGGTCGTGTATGCTTTTTTGATTTTATTTTTACTCATACCGCTGATCGCCGTTTTTTCAAAAGCATTTGAGAAAGGGTGGAGTTCATACCTTCTGGCCATCTCACATCCAGATACACTCGCGGCGATCAAATTGACTGTTTTCATTGTCGTCGTCACCTTGCCGCTTCAAATGATCTTTGGGGTAAGTGCTGCATGGCTTATCACAAAATTTAATTTCCGCGGAAAACGTTTGTTAACGACTGTGATTGATCTCCCGTTTGCCGTTTCGCCTGTGATTGCTGGACTTGTATTTGTGCTTTTATTTGGTTCAAACGGGCTTTTAGGACCTTGGCTTATGGCGAATGGATGGAAAGTCATTTATTCTGTACCAGGCATGATCCTAGCCACCATATTCGTTACATTTCCGTTTATTGCCAGAGAATTAATCCCGTTTATGCAGCATGAAGGCATTCATGAGGAGGAAGCATCGCTCACACTTGGTGCAAACGGATGGAAGACTTTTTTCTTTGTGACACTGCCGAATATCAAATGGGCTCTTTTTTACGGTGTCATTTTAGCCGGGGCAAGAGCGATTGGTGAATTTGGTGCCGTGTCGGTTGTATCAGGTCATATTCGAGGCATGACCAATACGATGCCGCTTCATATCGAAATTTTATACAATGAGTACCAATTTCAAGCCGCTTTTGCTGTGGCGTCTCTCATGGCGTTTGTGGCAGTCATTACTTTAATCATTAAGCAAATCATTCAGCAGAGGGATCACCGGCTTGGCAAGCGGTCAACATAAATGGAGGGATCGGCCTTGGGGATTACAGCAAAACAAATATCAAAACAATTTGGTCAGACAAAGGTTTTGCAAAACGTGGATTTATCGATAAGAAATGGTGAATTAATCTCTTTACTAGGACCATCTGGCTCTGGGAAAACGACTTTATTAAGAATCATTGCAGGTCTTGATTATGCCAATAACGGACAGATTTTATTTGGAGATCAGGATTACACACACATTCCAGTACGAAAACGGCAGATCGGTTTTGTATTTCAGCAATATGCGCTTTTTCGAAATATGACGGTTTTTGATAATGTGGCATATGGGCTGAAAATGAAACCTAGAGGAGAAAGACTGCCTAAAAAAGACATCAAAGAGCGGGTACATGAGCTTTTAGAGGTTGTTCAGCTTACGCAGTTTGAGCAGCGGTATCCAGATCAGCTGTCAGGCGGGCAAAAGCAGCGTGTGGCACTGGCGCGCGCACTTGCCGTTCAGCCGAAGGCACTCCTCTTAGATGAACCCTTTGGTGCACTTGATACAAAGGTGAGGAAAGAATTAAGGCATTGGCTGAAAAAAGTTCATCGTGACTTTCAAATGACCACCATTTTTGTGACACATGATCAAGAAGAAGCATTCGATATTGCTGATCGTGTTGTGGTGATGAATGAAGGAAGAATCGAAAAAATTGGCACAAAGGAAGAAATGGCAGTGCAGACAGACAATCTATTTGTATCTGAATTTTTAGATATAGGAAGCCACATTTAACAAGCAGTATAGAAGATTAGAAGGAAGAGACGCGGTGATGACTGCGTCTTTTTTTTATTTAAATTTCCCTAGGGACATTGACTTATAATTTTGAATATTATAATATCTTTACAAAGGTAACAGCATTGAACATTTTTCAGAATTCATAATTGTAAGCGCTTTATAAAAGGTTCTATTCTAAAAATGTTCTTTCTTTTGTTACATGTGTTCATATTTATACCAAATGAAAGGGGTGGTTGTTTGAACAGCTTGTTTGAGTTAGATGAACAACTGATTAAGCTGCAGTTCGAAGCATCTTCGAGAGAGGAGGTGACCACATATTTAGCAGGGCGGTTAGAAGCTGGAGGGTACATTAAATCGAGCTTTTTACCAGCAGTGCTTGAAAGAGAAAAAACATATCCTACAGGCCTTCCACTGGCAGCCTTTGGGGTAGCGATTCCGCATACAGATCCTGAGCATGTGAACAAACCAGCGATTAGTGTAGCTACTTTAAAGGAACCTGTCATTTTTCATAAGATGGGAAGCCCTGATGAAACAGTGCAAGCCAAAATTGTGTTTGTCCTAGCAATCTCTGAGCCTAGCAAACAGCTTGTGATGCTGGAGAAGCTGATGACACTTTTTAGAAAAGAAGAGGTGATGACAAAGCTCTCACACATGACATCTTATGAAGAAGCAGTTGACGTGCTTCGGCAAGAATTAAACCAATAGCCATTCACGAAAATATGTAAGCGCTTTATCTGAAAAATTCAGGAGGTGGATGTATGATCAAGCAAGCCGTCGATTTTATATTAGACCTTGGACCAACTATTATGCTCCCGATTATTATGACGCTTTTCGGTATGATTTTAAGGCAGGGCTTTAAGAAATCCTTCAGGGCCGGTATTACGATCGGAATTGGATTTGTCGGTGTCAATCTTGTCATTAATTTGCTCGTGAGCGGACTTGGGCCAGCAGCAAAAGCCATGGTTAATTCCCTTGGGCTAAAGCTCGATATTTTGGATGTTGGATGGCCGATTGGAGCTGCCATATCCTTTGGTACACCCGTTGCCCCGCTCATGATTCCTCTTGTGCTTTTATTAAATGTCATCTTATTGTCCGTAAACTTTACGAAAACGCTGAATGTGGATATTTGGAACTTCTGGCATTTGATTTTCGCAGCCTCTGTTACTTACTACGCTTATCATAATATGTTCTTGGCTCTTGCTGTTGGCTTGATCGTCTCTGCGATCACGCTAAAATTAGCCGATTGGACGGCGCCGACAATCGAACACCATTTCGGATTAAAAGGCGTATCGATGGCTCATGCTGAAACGGTCAACTTTGCCCCGCTCATGTATGCGTCAAACCGCATCATTGATAAGATCCCTGGTTTAAACAAAATTCATGCTGATCCAGAAACATTGAAGAAACGCTTTGGCATTTTTGGCGAACCGCTTGTGATGGGTCTCATACTTGGTATCATTATTGGTCTTCTTGGCGGCTATGATGCAAAAGGTGTGATGACGCTCGGTATTCAAATGGCAGCAGTTCTTGTCTTAATGCCAAGAATGGTTGCGCTATTAATGGAAGGGCTGATTCCAATCTCTGAGGGCGCTCGTTCTTATATTCAAAAGCGTTTCCCAGGGAAAAATGTCTATATTGGTTTAGATACAGCGATTGTGATTGGTCATCCAGCGAATATGGCGGTAGCCCTTTTAATGGTGCCGATTACGATTTTGCTCGCAGTTGTCCTGCCATACAATGGCATGCTCCCGTTTGCTGACTTATCGGTTCTGCCATTTACAGTTGTCTGGGCAGTAGCAGCCGCTCGTGGAAATATTATTCGCGGTCTTATTAACAGTATTTTTACATTAATGATTGTCTTCTTTATCGCAACGAACCTTGCACCGCTTGCGACAACAATGGGGAAAGCAGTCGGCTTTGATTTCCCAGAAGGGGCAAACATGATTTCAGGTATTGACCTTGGTTCTCACGTTATTCCTTGGATCATGGTGAGACTTCTTGATCCGAGCAACCCTTACTTTATTGCAGCGATTATCTGTGCTTTGGCTTATGCGCTTCTATGGTACTGGGTGCGAAATGATATTAAAAAGCAGTATGCGAAAGAAATGGGCTTAGATCAAAAAGAACAATAAATGAGCTGGAGGGATTCTAATGGCGAAGAAAATATTAGTATCATGCGGAACGGCAGTTGCAACATCAACGGTTGTGGCTAAAAAGGTAGAAGAAACGTTAAAGGAAAAAGGATATGATGTCGTCGTGGAACAGTGTAAGGCATCTGAAGTCCCGCAAAAAGCGGAGGGTGCTGATTTAATTGTGACAACAACGCCTGTGAGTGATACAAAAGGGACACCTGTGATTCAAACATTATCCTTTTTAACTGGATTTGGTATTGAAGATGATATCGAGAAAATCATCGATCATATCAAGTAGAGAGTTATTGCATGGAGGAGCTTTTGCGGCTCCTTCTAGTGATCGAAAGGAGGAAGTCTCATGCAGCATCATGCTTATAGCCGAACGTCTGCAATGTTGTCTATTTTTCTTCCGGCTGTGCTCATCTGTCTGTTTTTTCTCTGGTCTCTTTATACGTTATGGTCAGCAGGACCTGACCCGTTAGCTGTGTTAGGCGTTTATACGCTGCCTATTCTCATGCTCTCTAGTATTACAGGACTGAACCAGCCGACTAACGTCATCATTAGTGAAGATCAACTGAAGATAGGGGCTTTTGGCAGATGGCACACATATGCAGTTTCTGATATTAAAGGAAAGCTTTTTTTAAAGCCTTATCCTCATATCGGGAAAGTCTATGTCAGGGTGGGGCCAGCTCGTATATTCGGAGGGCGCTACTGGATATCCAGTGAGATGAGTGAGTACAAGCAGCTTGTTCAAACACTGCAGGATTTTGCGAAGGGTGATGAAAAGGAGGATGCCGCTACATGAAATCAGCTGTCTTTTATTCTTCAGAGGACATTCGGTATGAGGAGCGGAACCGGCCAGTCATCGGTGATGATGAAGTTTTGTTAAAGCTGCGGGCCTGCGGCTTATGCGGAACGGATATTTACAAAGCAACGCATGAGACAGTACCTCCTGGGACGGTGTTAGGGCATGAAATCGCTGGTGATATTGTCGAGACCGGCAAGCGTGTGACAAATGTCCAGACGGGAGACAGGGTTTATGTGGCGCATCATGTGCCTTGTTTCACCTGTGACTTTTGTCAAAAGGGGTTTTATACGATGTGTCCGCAGTTTACAGCCACAAATGTAGAGCCGGGCGGGTTTTCAGAATATATCCGTGTACCTGCTTTGCATGTCAAGCACACGATGGGCAAGCTTCCAAAAGACGTATCGTATGAGCAAGGGGCGATGGTAGAACCGGTAGCCTGCTGTCTGCATGGGTTTGAACGAGCTCCTGTTCACCCAGGAGATTCCGTATTGATCCTTGGAGCGGGGCAAATTGGCTGTATTCAATTGCAGCTCGCCAAATATTATTTGGCTGGGAAAGTGATGATAACAGATGTGAATGAGAACAGGCTGCTGCAAGCGAGGAGCTTAGGTGCAGATGTGGCTTTCCATCCAGCAGCTGAGCCGGTTGAAAACCGGGTGATGAAAGAAACAGATGGAAAGGGAGCAGACCTC
The DNA here is from genome assembly GCF_038628485.1 of Bacillus sp. FSL M7-0003. Lineage (NCBI taxonomy): Bacteria > Bacillati > Bacillota > Bacilli > Caryophanales > Bacillaceae > Bacillus > Bacillus sp. FSL M7-0003. Next base: position 1,224,612 of record NZ_CP152024.1, read on the forward strand.
GTTATTATTTCTGTTGGGAGCAGTGCGCTTTTAAAAGAGGCGTTTCAGGCTGTAGCGCGAGGCGGGACGATTTTGGTGTTTGCTCATTTTCCAAAGGGAGATGTGGCCATTCCTGCTGAACGATTTTTCAATGATGAAGTGAAGGTAGTAGGAGCCTATTCCTCGCATCCATATCATTATCGTGAAGCCCTTGAGCTTTTGAAAGCAAAAGTGGTCAACACTGAAAAGATGGTAACGCATCGTTATCCGTTAAGCCAGCTGCTTCAGGCGATAGAATGTGCGAGGCATCCTGAGGGTGAGAGCGTCAAAATCATGATGTATCCAGATGAATGAGTGTATGAGATTAAAAGAGAAAGAGAAGTTCTTTGGAAAAGGGCTTTGCCTTTCTCTTTTTTTCTGACAAAAGATGAAAACGCTTAAAAATGAGAGAGAAATGCTTGACTTCGATGACACTTAAACGTATGATAATTACAAATGTAACACATAAGAACAAATGTAAAGGGGAGAGAAGAAATGCAAAAACAAATCACTTTGCCTGAACAGATTAGTCATGAGAAATTAGCAGATTTATATAAACAAATGTGGTTAGTGAGATATTTTGATGAAAAGGTCGATCAATTCTTTGCAAAAGGACTTATCCATGGCACCACTCATTTATGTGTTGGACAGGAAGCGTCAGCTGTTGGATCGATTGCCGTATTAGAAGATAAAGATAAGATCGTCAGCACACACAGGGGACACGGTCACTGTATTGCAAAAGGGGCCGAGGTTAATAAAATGATGGCTGAATTGTTTGGACGTGAAACCGGCTATTGTAAAGGAAAAGGCGGCTCCATGCATATCGCGGACTTAGAAAAAGGAAATCTTGGGGCAAATGGAATCGTTGGCGGCGGTATCCCGCTGGCAACAGGTGCAGCGCTCACATCTAAAATGAAGCAGGAAGGCTTTGTTGTTCTTTGTTTCTTCGGAGATGGCGCCACAAATGAAGGCAGCTTCCATGAAGCATTAAACCTTGCGTCTATTTGGGATTTACCAGTTGTGTTTATTTGTGAAAACAACCAGTACGGCATGTCTGGCCCTGTGAAAGAAATGATCAACATTGAAGACATTTCAACAAGAGCAGAAAGCTACGGAATGCCAGGGAAAACGGTTGATGGAAATGACATGGTCGAAATTATGAACACAGTTGATGAAGCAGTCAGCCGTGCGAGAGCGGGAGAAGGCCCATCGCTCATTGAAATGAAAACGTACCGCTGGAAGGGTCACTCTAAGAGTGATGCGAAAAAATATCGTACACGTGAAGAAGAGACAGAGTGGAGACAAAAAGACGGAATCAAACGCTTTAAGTCTCTCTTGATTGAACTGAATGTTTTGACAGAAGAGCAGGCAGCAAGCTTACAGGAAGAAGCAAAGCAGGAAATTGAAGCGTCTGTCGAATTCGCCAAAAACAGTAAAGAACCGTCAATTGACACACTATTAGAGGATGTATACGCCTAATTAGGAGGGGAATCACGTGACAAAAACAACAGTAAGAGAGATTTCATATTTAGAAGCCGTTCGAGAGGCTATGAGTCAGGAAATGAGAGAAAACCAAGATGTCTTCATTTTAGGTGAAGATATCGGCGTATATGGAGGTGCTTTTGGTGTCACGCGCGGCATGATTGAAGAATTCGGGCCAGAGCGCGTTCGCAATACACCTATCTCAGAGGCTGCCATCGCAGGTGGGGCAGTCGGAGCGGCTTTAACTGGTATGCGTCCGATTTTAGAACTTCAATTCTCTGACTTTATCACAATCGCAATGGATCAGCTTGTGAACCAAGCAGCCAAAACACGATACATGTTTGGCGGAAAAGGAAAGGTGCCGCTTGTCGTAAGAACACCAGCAGGATCAGGAACGGGTGCAGCGGCGCAGCACTCCCAAAGCTTAGAAGCGTGGATGGCGCATATTCCAGGACTTAAAGTGGTTCAGCCTTCAACAGCCTATGATGCAAAAGGACTTTTAAAAGCGGCGATGGATGATGACAACCCTGTCATTTTCTACGAGCACAAGCTTTTATATAAAACAATCGGTGAAGTGCCTGAAGAGCAATATTCCATTCCTCTAGGGAAAGCAGATGTGAAAAGAAGCGGGAAAGACGTCACGATTGTAGCAACAGCAATTATGGTACACAAAGCGTTAGAAGCGGCGAAGGAACTAGAAGCAGAGGGAATCGATGTTGAAATCATTGACCCAAGAACACTTGTCCCATTAGATGAAGAAACGATTATCGAATCTGTGAAGAAAACAGGTAAATGTATCGTCGTTCATGAAGCGGTAAAACGAGGCGGCTATGGCGGAGAGATTGCAAGTATGATAGCGGAAAGTGAAGCCTTTGACTTCTTAGATGCTCCAATTAAACGACTTGGCGGTCTTGCGGTCCCAATACCATACAACCCGACGCTGGAAAAAGCGGTCATTCCACAAGTGCCAGATATTATTGAAGCAGCAAAAGAGCTTGTGCGCTCTTAAGTAAAGGGGAGAAGATCATGCCAAAAGAGATATTTATGCCGAAGCTGAGCAGTACGATGGAAGTCGGCACCTTGCTTCAATGGTTTAAAGAAGAAGGAGATTCGGTTGAAATCGGTGAGCCTCTTTTTGAAATTATGACAGACAAGATCAATATTGAGGTGGAAGCCTATGATGATGGTATTTTTCTAAAGAAATATTATGAAGCCGATGATCAAATTCCAGTCAATGCTGTCATTGGATACATCGGAGAGGCAAATGAACATGTGCCAAGCGAACCGCCAGCACAATCAGATGAAGATTCAACAGGCAGTAGCGAATCGTCCTCATCAGACGCGGCTTCTTCCAGTTCTGCTGAAGCCCCAAAAACACCTAATGAAAAAGTACGTGCCACACCTGCGGCGAGAAAAACGGCAAAGGATCATCATGTAGCGATTCACGAGGTATCTGGCACAGGACCTAATGGCAGAGTTCAAAAGCGGGACGTCGAGGCGGCCGTCCACTCTAGTGAGAAAGAGCAGCGCGTGTCACCGCTTGCAGAAAAAGTGGCTGCTCGTGAAGGAATCGATTTAGCGAATGTTGCTGGATCTGGTGCACACGGAAAAATTATGAAGAGTGATGTAACGGCAGCAGTTGCACAAACAGCAGAGTCTTCTCCAGCGAAAACACAAAAACTAGCTGGCATGAGAAAAGTGATTGCTGATAGGATGTCACAAAGTGCCTTTACAGCACCGCACGTGACATTAACAAGTGAAATCGATATGACAAAAGCGAAAGAAATACGCAAACAGCTATTGCCAGCGATTGAAAAAGAGACAGGCTACAGACTGTCGTTTACAGAAATTATCATTCATGCGGTCAGCAACGTACTCACGCGCCACCCGCAGATCAATATGACGTTTGAACAAAATGAGCTCCATTTCCATGATGATGTGCACATTGGTCTCGCTGTCGCTGTAAAAGATGGCTTAATGGTTCCAGTCATTTCTCATGCGAACCAAAAAGGGTTAAAACAGCTGACAAAAGAGGCGAAAGAAATCGGCCGAAGCGCACGTGACCAAAAACTGCTGCCAGACCAGCTGAAAGGGTCCACTTTTACCATTAGTAACTTAGGGGTGTATGCCATTGATACCTTTACCCCGATTATTAATCAGCCGGAAGTGGCGATCTTAGGGGTTGGGCGCATTCAAGAAAAAGCTGTTGTAGTAGATGGAGAAATTCAGGTGCGGCCGATGATGGGCGTTAGTTTATCGTTTGATCACCGAGTAGTAGATGGCGCACCAGCGGCTGCCTTTTTAACAGATCTTAAAAAAGTGCTTGAACAACCATTTGAATTGCTAATGTAGGAGATGAATCGGATGACGAAAACGTATGATCTGACAGTCATTGGCGGAGGGCCTGGCGGGTATACTGCCGCCCTTCAAGCAGCTGAGCGTGGACGGAAGGTCGCATTGATTGAAGAGGATTTTCTAGGCGGTACTTGTTTAAATCGGGGCTGTATTCCTTCAAAGACGCTGCTCAAACATGCAGAAGTTATTGAATCAATTGAGAAGGCGAAAAGCTGGGGAATTGAAACAGGTGATTTGGTCCTTTCCTTCGATAAAATGAGAAAGCGCAAAGATGACGTCATTGAAAAGCTCAGAGGCGGAATTGCCTTTTTATTAAAGCAAGGAAAGATTGATGTATATAACGGCAGAGGTACAGCTGTTGCAAAGCACCGGATTGAGATTGAAAAGCAAGATGGGGCAGAATCGATCGAAACGAAAGAACTCATCATTGCTACTGGATCTTCACCTGCCATTCCGCCAATACCGGGCCTTAAAGACATTCAATTTGACACAAGTGATACGATCTTTGACATTCCAGATATTCCGGCTTCTGTCGTCATCATTGGCGGCGGTGTCATTGGACTTGAGCTGGCTTGTATCTTCCAGAGTCTTCAATCAAAAGTCACGATTATCGAAGCGGCTCCGTCTATTATTCCGCAAGAGGATGAGGAAGCATCTAAGCTGCTAGAAAGAGAATTAAAGAAAAAAGGCATCCATATCGCGAAGAAAACCACTGTGACAGAGGTGACGGAAAGCGAAGGAGTCAAAGCGGTTCATGCATCAGACGATAAAGGAGAGACGCATATCTTTACGGCTGAAAGACTGCTTGTTTGTGTAGGAAGAAGACCTAGTGTATCTGCCGTCAGCCAGCTTGACCTTCAGCTGGATGGTCCTTTTATCAAAGTGAATGACAAGATGCAGACAAGTGTGGAAGGTGTCTATGCAGTTGGGGATGTCGCTGGCGGCTATCAGCTGGCTCACGCAGCGATGGCAGAGGCCGCTGTTGCGGTCAGTAATATTTGCGGTGTGTCTGAAAAAATGAATGCTGATATCATGCCTAGATGTATTTATACATTACCAGAGGTAGCAAGTGTTGGTCTGACTGAGAAAGAGGCAAAAGCCAAAGGACTTAACGTGCGGGCAGAACGATTTGATTTAGCGGCAAGCGGTAAAGCACTAGCGGCAGGCGAGCAAACAGGTTTTATTAAATTGGTATACGATACAGCCTATGGTGAAGTGATTGGTGCGACGATGGTTGGCCCGCACGTCACAGAGATGATTTCAGAAGCTTCCTCCTTTATGTATTTAGAAGGAACAGCAGAAGAGATGGCGAAAATGATTCATCCGCATCCGACCATCTCAGAAGGTTTTTATGAAGTAGCACTTGATATCGTGAGTAAGCTGAGAAAATAATGGCCAAACAAGGGATAGGGAGGAGATGCATGTGCACGTCCAGCTTCATCAGAAAGCGGCACTTGTGACAGGTAGCACAGATGGATTTGGAGAAGCCATCTGCCTGGCTTTAGCCCGGGCAGGTGCACATGTTTTTTTACACACGTTTCATGATGAGTCAAAGGCTAAAACCATTCGTGAAGACATTCAAAAAATGGGCGGTCAAGCGAGTATCATTCAGAACCCGTTGGAAACGCCGCGTGATGCCACACGGATGCTGAGGCAAGTGATTGATACATGCGGTAAACTGGATATTTTGGTCAATCAAGCAGAGCAAGGAGCGGACGCGGAACTTGATGACGTGAGCCCTGATGAGTGGGTGGGTGAAGTGGAATCGGCTGTGAATACCGTCTTTCTTTCCAGTCAGGCCGCCGTATGGCATATGGTTGATCAGAGGCAAGGCTGCATCATTAATATATCGTCATCAGGCAGTATCACAGGTGATGGCGGGATCTCGCATGCTACATCAAATTCTATGCTGAATGCCATGACAAAAGGGTTAGCGAGAGAATTTAAAGACAAAGGTATCCGGGTGCTTGCGCTGCTGCCGCCGCCTCTCCATTTGTTTCCTGATACAGAGCAAATCAAGGAGACTGTGGCCCATATGACGGTGTTCCTCAGTACCTCCTATGGTGCATTTACAGATGGCGTGGCGATTATGCTTGATGGGGGTGAGAGTGCTGGCTAATGTTCAAAAACCAGTTCTCATCGTTGGCGGAGCCCAAGGGATCGGAAAAGAAATTACTGAGCGATTTTTAAAAGAAGGGCACCAAGTCGCCGTGTCAGATATAGACGAAAAGGGACTTTCGCTCTTAAAGACACAGTATCCTCAGCTGCTGACTATTCAAGCTGACGTTTCATCGTGGGAAAGTGTTCAGCAAATGATATCAGCAGCTGAAAGGGAGCTGGGCGGTATTGCTCACCTTGTGTATTCAGCAGGAATGACAAAATCACTGCCTTTTTTAGAAGTCGATTTTTCACTTTGGAAAAAGACACTGGCTGTGAACTTATATGGTCTTTACTATTGCATCAAAGCGTTGGCACCCTATATGTGTGAGCGGCAGGAAGGCAGTGTTGTCATTATTGGATCGGGATCTGCAATCACCGGCTCAGGCGGCGGTATTCAATATTATGCATCAAAAGCAGGGGCTTTTGGATTGATGCGTTCGCTCGTAAAGGAACTAGGCTCGCATCAAATACGCATCAATGTGATTGCCCCCCGCGTAATTGAATCTCAAATGCTTGATACGCTCTATCCTACTGTAGAGGAGAAACGGCAGCTGCAATCACTCATTCCCATCGGAAGATTAGGAACACCTGAGGATATCGCAGGGCTCACTTTATTTCTCACACGTCGCGAGGGGAGCTATTTGCACGGACAAATGATCCTGTTAGACGGAGGGAGAACGTATCAGCCAAAATATACTGAGGGAAAAAGAGCGGAGAGTTAATCGCTCTTTTTGTCATTTTCATAACAATTGTTCCAATTGGAAACGAATGTTTGGTATACTGGTAATCATAGTATATTAAAAGGATGATGTCACATGCTGAATTGGGAAGAAAGACGACAGCTCGTCAAAGTTGCTCATCTTTATTATACAGACGGGTGGACGCAGCAGGAAATTGCAAAAAAGCTCAATGTCTCAAGACCAGTCATTTCAAAGCTCTTACAAAAAGCAAAAGATGTGGGAATCGTTGAAGTGTACATTAAAGACGAAAGCATTCATACGGTGGAACTTGAAAAGCAGCTAGAAACAACCTTTCAATTAACAGATGCGGTCGTTGTCCCAAGTGTCGGGACAATGTCTGAGATGGTGAAGCGGGCAGTCGGTCAAGCAGGCGCCTATTATTTGTCTAAAAACATGAAAGATGCGGAGAAAATCGGTATTTCATGGGGCACGACGCTTGCTGAACTTGTCAAAGAATATCCGTTTGAACGAAGAAACGATGTGAAGGTCATTCCTTTAGAGGGCGGAATGGGCAGGCAGGCGGTCGACATTCATGCCAATCAGCTGGCATATGAGCTGGCAAAGAAAATGAACGGCACGTGTTCCTATTTATATGCCCCTGCGATTTTAGAAACAGAAGAATTAAAAGAACGGCTTATGGCGATGCAGGACATAGAAGCTGTGCTTGAAGAAGGCAGAAATGTGGATATTGCCCTCATCGGTATTGGCAACCCGCATAAAGGGTCAACTTTAAAAACAGTCGGTTATTTAAAAGAAGAGGACTTATCTGGTTTAAGGCAATCAGGGGCTGTCGGTGATATTGGCTTTCGTTTCTTTGATGGAGAAGGAAAACCTGTCCAAGATGAACTGAATCAAAAGGTCATTGGCTTATCGCTGGAACAATTAAAGAGCGTCAAAACGGTCATCGCTGTTGTAGAAGGAACCCATAAAGCTGAGAGCATTTTAGGGGCTTTAAATGGCGGCTTCATCCAAGTACTGGTGACAGACGAACTAACGGCGGCAGCCATTTTAAAGGAAGCATCCGTTCAATAAAAGGCTGGCAGCGTTCGAATGGTATAACAAGAGCAACATCAAACGAGAAAGGAGCTGTGTATCTTGAAGAAAACCGAAATGGAAGCAAACCTACACTGTACTCGGTGCCAAGAAGAGACCCTCCACAGCATCGTTTATGTGAATGATCAGATGAAAAGCGTTGAGTGTACAGAGTGTCATCAAAAGATCAGTGTGCAAGTCGACATCATGAAGGAATTTTACAAGGAAGTATACGAGAAAATAGCGACAAAGCCAAAGCGGATCACGCAGGAATATAAGTCGAACCTGAATGGATTTATCTCAAGGCTCCCAATCCGCGTGCTTAGTAAGCCATACCGGCTCATGAGATATTTAAACGAATCATACAAAGTGATCAAACAATATAAAAAATGAAGCAGAGACCTTTTAGCGCTCTGCTTCAGCGTGTAGGCAAACCCTCGCATTTTTTGTCAGTCCTCCGTTCCTGTGCTCACGAATGTCACATTTTCTCCGCTCCGGTACTCGTCTTTCCTAGACTACAAAGGTTTTCTATTACGCTGAGAAGAAGGAAAAAAAGCAGAGCACTGCTTAGTGCTCTGCTTTATTTTGTGTTTTTTTCATATAATAATAAATAGGCAGTCCAGCCATTCCGATCAACATGGAGATCAGGCAGCTTTTCCAATCGGTGATCATGGTGCTGATTAAGACGAATAATGAACCGATAATCGCAATGATTGGTGTCAGTGGGTAAAGTGGTACACTGTACGCACGCTTCATTCCGCTGTTTTGTTTTCTCAGCTTAAAGACGGCGAAAAAGGCCATGACATAAAAGATGTAAATCATGAAAATCGATACTTCAGACAGCTTCTCGGGATTACTGACGATCATAAACACAATGGCGATCAAAATTTGCACAAATACAGCGATCCAAGGTGTTTTAAACGTAGGGTGAATACGGGAAATCGCGTTGGCGAAAGGAATCTGCTTTCGTTCTGCCATCGCAAAAATCACACGAGGGAATGAAAGAACCTTTCCGTTCAAACAGCCAAAGATGCTGATGATGATCCCAATACTAATGATTTTCCCGCCAATTGGTCCAAAGAGCATGGTAGCAGCAGTGCTCGTCGCATTTTCACCTAGCTGGACGATTTGATCAGCTGGCAGCACGTGCAAAAGTGCGACATTTATAAAGAGATAACAAGCCGTCACAATTAAAATTCCGCCTGCCATCGCACGAGGAAGCAGTTTCTCAGGGTTTTTCATTTCTCCTCCAAGCGCAGCAAGTAAAATCCAGCCATCATAAGCAAATAACGTAGCCAAAATCGCTGCACCGAAGTTCATTTGAGCGATACTATCGTTGACAGCCATCAAGATGTTTTCGTTACCCTTCCATATGCCAAACACAATTATAGCGGCAATTGGGACAAGCTTTCCAATAGTGGTCAGCCCCTGAACAAATCCGCCGTATTTTGTTCCCATGATGTTGATGATACATAAAAATAAAACGGTGATAATGCCGATCGTTGTAGACCACAAAGCCGAAAGGGAAAATAAATTGGCTAATAATGAACCAAAATAAAGACCAAGTGCACCAATGATGGCGGGTCCGTAAATAATAATCTGCACCCAGCCGCATAAGTAGCCCCAAAATTCACCATACACTTCTTCAAGATAGGCGTACAAACCGCCGGTTCTCGGGATTTGTGTACCAATTTCAGCGACTGTCAGTCCGCCTGCAAGTGTTAAGATTCCACCTAACAGCCAAGCGAATAAGGCGATGTCTGAGCTCCCTGAATAGGAAAGGACGTTGCCTGGCTTCATAAAGACGCCTGATCCGATAATGGTCCCGATGACAAGAGATAGGGCGAAAAATAAGCCGATGTCTTGTTTTAACGCTGGTTGTTCTTTGTTCATTACACACGACCTCCTGCATCACTTTCGTACGTTACTGTGACATGTATTTTGTTCATTGTAATACGATTTTAGGAAAACAAGAATTAAAAAAATTTTCTGATTTTCGTATTTGTAATTGAAAGTGTTCGTTTATTGGAGATATTAGGGTAAATGTAGTGTTAAAAACGAACAATGAAAGATTATTTTCGATTTAATGTTAATTTAATGACCGGAAACCGAACATCCAGTAAACGTACAGTTAAATGGTTGACTTTTCTTGAAAAATGAACTATTTTATTCATAAGGATATTATCTCGAATTCGAGATAATTTAAAATAGGAGTGAAAATAATGAAAATCAAAGGGATTCACCACGTATCTGCGTTAACAGCCAATGCTCAGAAGAATGTTGATTTCTATCGCCAAATTCTTGGCTTGAAACTTGTAAAGAAAACAGTCAATCAGGATGACCCATCTATGTATCATTTGTTTTATGGAGATGAGGTCGCTTCACCAGGAACAGAGCTTACATTCTTTGAGATTCCAATGCTTGCCCGCCGTTTGGAAGGGACAAATGCGATCACAAGCACAGGCCTTCTCGTTTCTTCTGAAGAGGCACTCACGTTTTGGGAAAAGCGGTTTGAAGATAAAGGCGTACAGCAAGAAACAGCTTCCTTGAGAGGCGGAAGACCTGCCTTACGTTTTAAAGACCCAGAAGGGCAGCAGCTGTTTTTAACAGTAGAACCGAACGCACAAGAAGAAGGATCACCGCCAGTGCATCTCGATATTCCTGCAGAGTATGCAATTAGAGGTTTAGGTCCAGTTGAATTAACCGTTGCAGAAGCTGATAAGACGATCCGTGTCTTAACAGACATCCTTGGTTTCACTGAAAGAGCACGTGAACAATCAAATGATGGTGAGATCGTGACCATTTTTGAGTCAGGAAATGGCGGTGCTGGAACAGAAATTCATGTGATTGAAAAAACAGAAGGGCCTTCTGAACGTTCCGGCAGAGGAAGTGTGCATCATGTCGCATTCCGTGTGAAGGATGCAGAAGAGCTTGAAAAATGGTATGAAAAAATATCAAAAGCAGGCTTTACGAACTCTGGTGTTGTAGAACGTTTTTATTTTAAAGCTCTTTACTTTAGAGAGCCAAATGGTATTTTATTTGAAATTTCAACAGATGGCCCTGGGTTTACAGTGGATGAAGGGGTGGACGAACTTGGTGATCAATTAGCCCTTCCGCCGTTCCTAGAGCATAAACGAGCAGAAATTGAACAAAGATTAACGCCAATTCAGTCGTCATAAAAAAACAGCTCATCAACTGAGCTGTTTTTTCATTAGGAACTGATCTGCTTAGATTCAGATTGTGTTAATGTGACCTGTTTCGTTTCTTGTTTTCCGTTTCGAATGAGGGTGATGCTCACGGTGTCTCCTACTTTTGTATTCGTGTATAGCTCGTGACGTAATTCGCTGCCAGTTTTGATTTGTTTTCCATTGATGGCGGTAATGACATCCTCTGACTTTAAGCCTGCTTTGGCGGCAGGTGAGCCAGCGGCGATTTCTTTGACATACACGCCTTGATCGAGCTGACTGCTTTTAAGTCCGAGTGTTTCTTTCTGATACACATCTGGAACTTGTTCGAGATCCAGCATACTGATACCGATATATGGACGTTCAATTTTTCCTTTTGCGAGAAGCTGATCAGCGATTGGTTTGACATCATTGATTGGCAGCGCGAACCCAATGCCTTCCACACCTGTTTCAGAGATTTTCATACTCGTGATCCCCACAACCTTTCCGTCTGTCGTCAGAAGCGGGCCGCCGCTGTTACCTGGATTAATGGCCGCATCTGTTTGAATGACATTAATGCTGCTTTCGCCTGCTGATGTGTTCATAGAGACTGTTCGGTCGACACCGCTGACAATTCCTTGTGTCACCGTTCTTGAAAGATCTTCACCAAGCGGGTTTCCGATTGCAATGACAGTTTCTCCAGCACGCAGTGAGGAGGAATTGCCTAATGCCGCCACCTTCGTCACATGACTGCTGCTAATTTCCACAACGGCTAGGTCAGTGAGCGGATCAGCTCCAACCAGTTTTCCTTCAATGGTTTTACCATCGTGTAAGGATACGGTGAGTTTGTTTGCCCCTTCAATGACGTGGTTGTTTGTTAAGATATAGGCTTTATTGCCTGATTTTTTGAAAATCACTCCTGAGCCTGTACCGGTTTTTTCCTCTTGACTGCTTTTGTTTTGCTGTGATTCATCGAAAGGGGTACTGAAATCGCCAAAGCTCGTGTCTGTTTGAGTTTGTGCTTGGTAGTTTGTAATGCCGACAATTGCTGGTGATACATTTTCGACCATGCTGGAAATACTGTTTGATGAATTTGATGTTTGGATGGCTGTTGTTTTTGACGAATTCGTGTGATTTGTCGATACTGCTTCTGTTTTCGCTGCTGAATCATTTGCGTTGCTGTCTGATGAATGCTGAGCATATGGCGTAAGAACGTACACGCCTAACGCTAATGTACCGCCCACAACACCGCTGACGAATGGCTTAAACCAGCCATTTGGCTTCTTCTGTTTTTGAGGTTGTTCAATAGTTTGTTTGTCATCTTTGTGAGTCATCCGAATCACTCTCTTTCATTGATTTTTTCATGTATGTGTTCAATGTGTTTTACCTTATGTGGTGGTGACTGATTTTATCGTAAGAAAAAAGTGTGGGATAAAAATGAAAACATTGTGGGAAATTGTTAAAATAAGTAGTGAATCTTAGCAAATAGAGGAGTTTAAACTGTGGAAACAATCGGAATTATTGGATATGGAAGTATGGCTGAGATGATGGTGCAAAAGTGGCTGGAAAATGGGGTACTAGATGCTCATCAAATCATGATCCATACAAGAAGTGAAACGGAACACCTGCATCAGCTTAAAGAAAAGCACAAAGAAATCAGCATTTGTTCATTAGACGAACTTTCTGCGTCATGTGATATATTGTTTGTCTGCGTGCCGCCGCTTGCTGTACTAGATGTTCTAGATCAGCTGCCTTCCGCAGCGAGAGCGTTACATATTGTGTCAGTAGCAGCAGCTGTGACATTAGAAAAGTTACAAGCGCATACAACACAGCCAGTGTCTAGATACATCCCAACACTCACGTCAGCTGTTGGCACAGGCGTATCCCTTGTTGCGCATGGTGCAGCCGCAGGGCGTGAGGAAAAAGAGCGTTTACACCGTCTGCTTTCAGCTTTTAGCATCGTCAGGGAGGTAGAGGAAGACCGGTTTGATGCGGCGAGCAATTTGACAAGCTCATCTCCTGGTTTTATCGCTGCTCTGTTTGAAGAAATGGCGAAAGCGGCTGTGAGAAATAGTGATCTTTCCTTGGAGGAAGCGAATGAATTTTTAACGTATGCCCTTTTAGGGACAGGCCAGATCCTCGTAGAACGAGGCCTCACCTTTGCTGAAACTGTCGATAGAGTGGCGACAAAAGGGGGAATTACAGGAGAAGGTGCTGAGGTCATTCAACAGCAGGCACCTCAGATGTTTGATGATTTATTTACACAAACCATAAAGAAATATGAACAGCTGAAATCGCAGATCAATGAAGCGGATAAACACCACTAAAGACATAGTTAGTGGTGTTTTATTTGTTAAAAAAATCCTTTCTAAAATAGTCTTTTGACCTGTATTATCTGAGCCTAAATTCCTTATTTTCGGACATTGTATTGAAAAATCAATCAAGTTCTCATATAATTTTTTAGAAAATTTAGAAAAATATACACAAATTTTATGTTTAATTAAAGGGGGATGGGAATGAAGCTCTATCTATCTGTCGATATGGAGGGAATTACTGGTCTAGCTGATCATACATTTGTTGATTCACGCCAGCATAACTATGAGCGGGGCAGACGCATTATGACAGGTGAAGTGAATGCCTGTGTAGAAGCGCTTATTCAGCATGGTGCCACCGACATTTTGGTGAATGACAGTCATTCTAAAATGAATAATCTTTTGATCGAAGAGCTGCATGAAGAGGCAGTTCTCATATCAGGTGATGTAAAGCCTTATTCAATGGTGCAAGGGTTGGATCAAACCTATGATGCAGCTGTTTTTTTAGGCTATCATGCAAGAGCATCAATGAAAGGTGTGATGTCGCACAGTATGATTTTTGGGGTCAGACATTTTTACATAAATGATCATCCAATTGGTGAAATGGGCTTTAATGCGTATGTTGCAGGCTACTATGGTGTTCCAGTGATTCTTGTTTGCGGGGATGATCAAGCAGCACTAGAGGCAGAAAAGCTGATGCCTGGTGTGAAAACAGTAGCGGTGAAAGAGACCATCTCAAGATCTGCTGTGAAATGCTTACCTCCTGCCAAAGTCAATAAACAAATCTCGCAGCAAGTGGAAGCCGCGATGACACAGATTGATCAAATGAAGCCGCTGACGCCTCCTGATCAGCCGCTGCTTAAAATTGAGTTTGCCAACTATGGACAAGCTGAATGGGCGAATTTAATGCCGGGTACTGCCATCATAGAAGGAACAACGACGGTGACGTACCAAGCAGAGAATATATTAGAAGCCTATCAAGCGATGCTTGTCATGACAGAGCTTGCCGCACGTACAACATTTTGTTAAGTGAGGGGGAGACAGCAGATGGCCAGCTTTTTGCTCAAGCGTTTTATTGCGATGATTGCCACGATCTTAACGATTACGACTTTAACGTTTATTTTAATGAAGGTCATCCCAGGATCGCCTTTCAATGAAGAACGAAATACAAACGAAACCGTCCAGCGAAACCTCGAAAGCTACTATCACTTAGACGAGCCACTCTATGTTCAATATGTCATCTATTTAAAATCCATTGTTACCTTTGATTTTGGTCCTTCCATTAAAAAGCCTTCTGAAAGTGTCAATGATCTATTGGCGAGAGGCTTCCCAGTCTCATTAGAACTTGGTCTTATCTCAATATTGATTGCTGTCATCTCTGGCATTCTGCTAGGGGTCATGGCTGCCCTCCGGCATAATGGTTTGATTGATTACATCGCTATGACCATTGCTGTTTTCGGTATATCCATTCCAAACTTTATCTTTGCTACCATATTAATTCAGCAGCTTGCTGTCAATTTGAAGCTCTTTCCTACAGCGATGTGGACAAGTCCAATGCATATGGTGCTGCCCACAATCGCCCTTGCTGTCGGACCAATGGCCATTATCGCAAGGTTAACGAGATCGAGCATGATTGAAGTGCTGTCGCAAGACTATATCCGTACGGCCAAAGCAAAAGGACTTTCTCCCTTTAAAATTGTATTTAAACATGCGCTTCGGAATGCACTTTTACCCGTTGTAACTATTCTTGGAACACTTGTCGCAAGTATTTTAACAGGAAGTTTTGTCATTGAAAAAATATTTGCCATTCCTGGAATGGGAAAATACTTTGTCGAGAGCATTAACAACCGTGATTATCCTGTCATCATGGGAACCACTGTTTTTTACAGCATTATTTTAATCACACTTCTCTTCATTGTCGATGTGGCGTATCGTCTTCTTGATCCGAGGATTCAGCTGCATCAGAAAGGAGGAAAGGCATGAGTATACACCTTCAGCATGATCCACCGAACAGGCATCCTGAAGTCCCGGACGAATGGTTTTCTCCTCGAGAGCAAAAGAAAACGGAAGCCCATGCCATTAAAAGACCCTCTCTTTCCTATTGGGCTGATACATGGAGGCGGCTGAAGCAAAATAAGCTTGCGATGTTTAGTCTATCGGTCCTGATTTTTCTTTTTGTCATGGCAATCTTAGGCCCATTGCTTGCGCCAAATAGTGTGACAGAGCAGCGTCTTTCGATGCAAAATCTGCCGCCCTCGGCTGCTCACTGGTTCGGCACAGATGAGCTTGGGCGAGATGTGTTCACACGTACTTGGTACGGAGCACGCATTTCGTTATTTGTGGGCGTCATGGCAGCCCTGATTGATTTTGCCATCGGTGTGATTTATGGGGGCATAGCCGGTTATAAAGGCGGACGCTATGATCATGTCATGATGCGGATTGTCGAGGTGCTCTACGGACTTCCTTATTTACTCGTCGTCATTTTATTGATGGTGCTCATGGGGCCAGGGCTAGTCACCATTATTGTAGCGCTCACTGTCACCGGATGGATTGGAATGGCAAGAATTGTGAGAGGTCAGGTTCTTCAGCTGAAAAGCCAGGAATATGTCCTTGCCTCAAAAACCTTTGGTGCCAAAAGCCTGCGGATCATTCGCCGCAACCTGCTGCCGAATACGATGGGGCCGATTATTGTCCAGATGACCCTCACTGTGCCGACCGCGATATTTGCTGAAGCGTTCCTAAGCTTTCTCGGTTTAGGTATTCAAGCGCCGTTTGCAAGCTGGGGTGTGATGGCTAATGACGCTTTGCCGACTGTGCTGTCAGACAATGGACATTGGTGGCGTTTATTTTTCCCGGCATTTTTTATTTCACTCACGATGTTTTGCTTTAACAATTTAGGTGATGGCTTGCAAGATGCACTTGATCCAAAGATGAAGAGGTGAAGCGCTTTGAAAAAAGTTCTACAAATCATCGATCTGCACGTCAGCTTTCGGACATATGGCGGTTCTGTTCAAGCAGTACGTGGAGTGAATGTCGATGTATATGAAAAAGAAACCTTAGCCATTGTAGGAGAATCAGGCTGCGGAAAAAGTGTGACTTCACAAAGCATTATGAGGCTTCTGCCTGCATACAGCGCACATGTCGATCAGGGAGAAATCTGGTTTCAAGACCGCAACTTGCTGTCATTATCCGAGAAAGAAATGCGCGCCATACGAGGTGTCGATATCTCGATGATCTTCCAAGATCCGATGACGGCACTCAACCCAACCTTGACAATAGGAGATCAGCTGATGGAGGCGGCGAAGGAGCATCAAAAGCTGACGAAAAAAGAAGTGAAAGAAGCCGCTATACAGATGCTTGATTTGGTTGGTATTCCGCAGCCGAAGGAGAGATTAAAGCAATACCCGCACCAATTCAGTGGGGGAATGAGGCAGCGGCTCATGATTGCAATGGCACTGATTTGCGAGCCAAAGGTGCTGATTGCAGATGAACCAACGACCGCACTGGATGTCACCATACAGGCACAAATTTTAGAGCTGTTTAAAGAGATTCAAAGGAAAACAGGTGTCACCATTATTTTAATTACACATGACTTAGGGGTCGTAGCCCAGGTTGCCGACCGGGTAGCGGTCATGTACGGAGGGAAAATGGTTGAAGTCGGAACAAGGCGAGATATTTTTTACAGTCCGCAGCACCCTTATACAAAAGGGCTCCTGCAATCCGTTCCAAGACTTGATATGAAAGATGAATTGATTCCGATTGAAGGAAGCCCGCCTGATTTATTTGCTCCGCCAAAGGGCTGTCCGTATACCGAACGCTGCCCGGTGGCCATGAAAGTGTGTGATCATATCATGCCGCACGAAACGCAGCGGTCACCTACCCATACAGTGCATTGCTGGCTCCAGGATGAGCGAGCGAACCAAGCGATGTTATCTTCAACACAAAGGGGGAGTTTTTGATGAGGAAAAAAGGGTGGATCATTAGTGTTTGTTTGTTCATCATCATGCTGCTCGTAGGATGTACAGCCAATGAGCAAGCAGGTAAAGGATCATCGAGCAACAAGAATGAAAAGAAAGTATTAACCTTAAATAACGAAAACGAACCGACGTCATTTGACCCGCCGATTGGTTTTAATAATGTATCGTGGCAAGGTCTGAATAACTTAATGGAGGGATTAACAAGACTGAATGAAAAGCACGAACCATCTCCTGCAATGGCGGAAAAATGGGAAATTTCAGAGGATGGAAAAACGTACACATTTCATTTAAGAGACGGCATCAAGTGGTCGAATGGTGATCCAGTGAAAGCGAGTGACTTTGAATATGCGTGGAAGCGTCTGCTTGATCCGAAAACAGGCTCTTCTGCATCGTTCTTAGCTTACATGATTGAAGGCGGAGAGGCATTTAACAGCGGAAAAGGAAAGAAAGAGGATGTAAAAGTCAGTGCTGAAAATGACAAAACGCTAAAGGTCACACTGGCATACCCGCAGAAATCGTTCTTAAATATGACCGCAAACCCTGCCTTTTTCCCTGTCAATGAGAAGGTAGCAGAGAAGAATCCAAACTGGGCAAAGGATGCCAAAACCTTTGTTGGGAATGGACCGTTTCAGCTGACAGAATGGAAGCATGATGAGAGCTTCACTATGGAAAAAAGTGAGACGTATTGGGACAAAAAATCAGTCAAGCTGGATCAGGTAAAGTGGCTGATGATCAGCGATCGAAACACTGATTATCAAATGTATCAATCGGGAGACTTAGATACTGCCTTCGTCCCAGCAGAACAAAGTGAAAATTTGCTGAAAAATAAAGATGTACAAATTGAAGATCAGGCTGGACTGTTCTTTTATCGTCTGAATGTGAATATGGAACCTTTTCAAAATAAGAACATTCGCAAAGCCTTTCAAATGGCGATCAACCCGCAAGATATCGTGGATTATGTAACGAAGAATAAAGAAAAGCCAGCCCGCGCCTTCGTTTCGCCGGGGATTCTAGATTCAAAGGGTGAGGATTTCAGAGAAGCTGGCGGCGATCTTGTCAAACAAGATACGAGTGAAGCTGCGAAGCTATTAGAAAAAGGACTGAAAGAAGAGAACTATTCAAAGCTGCCGCCCGTCACATTAACATATAGCACAAAGCCTGAGAACAAGAAAAAAGCTGAAGCCATCCAGCAGCAATTAAAAGAAGCGCTTGGTGTGGACGTGAAGCTTGCAAACATGGAAGCCAATGTATTTGCAGAAGATCAAAAGGCGCTGAAATTTCAATTCTCGCAAAGTTCATTTTTAGCAGACTATGCAGATCCGATCAATTTCCTAGAGAGCTTCCAAACAGGGAATGCGATGAACCGGACTGGATGGTCAAACGACACCTATGATCAGCTGATTAAAAAGGCGAGCCAGGAAGCAGATGAACAAAAAAGAAACAGCATCCTTCATGATGCAGAGGCACTTCTCATTGAAGAAGCACCGATCATTCCAATTCATTTTTATAACCAAGTTCATTTGCAAAAAGAGGGCGTGAAGGGAATTGTCCGCCACCCTGTTGGGTATATCGATTTGAAATGGGCACAAGTAGATGGAGAGTAATTGAAGGGAATGAGGGATACGGACGCTTTGAACAAAAGCGTCTCAGCGCGCGGACAAACCCTCGCATTCTTTGTCAGTCCTGCGCTTCGGTGCTCACGAATGTCAAATTCGCTCCGCTCCGATGCTCGTCCTTCCTAGGGCTGCAAAGGTTTTCAGGTCACGCTGAATAGAAGACAAAGGGCTAAAATAAAGATCATTTTAGCCCTTTGTCAACAATATGGGACGCTTTGAACAAAAGCGTCTGTTCCTTTATTTGTTCATGTTATGGAGAAGATGCCCATAGATTGTAAGAAATAAAGAGAAAGAGGGGATTGGCATGAACCAGCTGCCAGCGGCGCTTCAGACAGGGGATACGGTGGGGATTATCGCACCAGCAAGCCCGCCTGATGAATTGAAATTAGCAAAAGGGATTGCCTTTTTAGAGAGCCTCGGGCTGAAGGTGAAAAAAGGGAAGTATCTCGATTCCCGGTACGGATATTTAGCAGGGCGTGATCATGAAAGAGTGGAAGATCTTCATGGCATGTTTCAAGATCCAGAAGTCAAAGCAGTTATTTGTGCCTGCGGAGGGTACGGAACTGGCAGACTTGCGGAAGCCATTGACTATGATCTCATTCGCCGGAATCCAAAAATCTTTTGGGGTTATAGTGACATTACGTTTTTACATACGGCCATCCAGCAGCAGACGGGTCTTGTGACTTTTCATGGACCAATGCTTTCCTCTGATGTGGGACTTGAAGAGGTCCATCCGTATACGAAGGATACCTTTTTGCAGCTGTTCACGCCGAAGGCCTTTACGTATACGCATCACTTGTCACCTCTTCATACCTTCTACCCCGGCACCGCTTCAGGTGACATCATAGGAGGGAATCTTGCCCTCATCGTGACAACACTTGGCACACCTTTTGAAATTGATACGAAGGGGAAGCTGTTGTTCATTGAAGATATTGACGAAGAGCCCTATAAAATCGATCGAATGATGCAGCACCTTACCTCTGCTGGGAAATTGGATGATGCGGCAGGATTCATCATTGGCGATTTTCATCAATGTGAACCAAAAAAGAAAGACCAGTCCTTAACCTTGGAACAGCTATGGGAAACCTATATTGTCCCGCAAAAGAAACCTGCACTCGGCGGCTTTCGGATCGGTCATTCATCACCGAACTTTGCCATTCCGATGGGCGTGCAGGCTGCACTAGATGCGGCAGGGAAAAAACTGCACATTTCTCCAGGCGTTGCAGCGAAAGAGGCGATCAAATGAAAATCGTGGATGTTCGTACATGCAGAACGAGTGTACCGCTAAAAAAGCCTTTCAAAACCGCTTTAAGAACGGTGTATGACGCAGCATCTCTGATCGTCATCATCACATATGATCAAGGTGACGTCAGCTACGGAGAGGCAGTTCCCACATCGGTGATTACAGGAGAAACGCTGGAAAGCATCGACTATGCCATCTGTGAAGTAATCAGACCCATTTTGCTCGGGGCTTCCTTGGCAGAGTATGAGCAAATCTTTTCTGCTATGAACCGCGTGCTCGCAAGCAACACAAGCGCAAAGGCTGCAATCGATATGGCCATTTATGATGGCTTAGCAAAGCAGGCAGGACTTCCGCTTTATCAATACCTTGGCGGATATCGTCATCAGCTCGAAACCGACTATACGGTCAGTGTAAACCGTCCGCTTGAGATGGCGGAAGATGCGAAGCAATACGCAGCCGAAGGCTTTCAGACGTTAAAGATCAAAGTAGGAAAAGATGATATACACACGGATATTCAGCGGATCAAGCGGATTCGAGAAAAAGTCGGGCCGGACATTCAGATCAGGCTCGACGCCAATCAGGGCTGGACGTGGAAGGAAGCGATCATAGCCATTCGAAAAATGGAAGCGCTGAATATTGAACTAGTAGAACAGCCAGTGCCGAAAGAAGATATCGAAGGTCTGCGCCGTGTGACAGAAGCAGTTGATCCATTGATCATGGCAGACGAAAGCATTTTCAGTTTTCATGATGCCATCAAGGTGCTTGAAACGAGAAGTTGTGATCTGATCAATTTAAAATTAATGAAATCAGGCGGCATAAAAGAAGCATTAAAAATCAATGCCCTTGCCGAAGCATACGGTGTTCAGTGCATGGTTGGCAGTATGATTGAGTCAAAGCTTGGCATTACAGCAGCGGCACATTTCGCCGCAAGCCAGCCGAATATCACCCGCTGCGATTTTGATGCCCCGCTTATGCTGAAAGAAGACATGATAGACGGAGGAATCGTGTACAAAGGAAAAAATATATTTTTACCGCTGCATCATGGGTTAGGCATTCAAGGGGTGAAAGGAGTCTCATGATGATATACGAATCAAAGGTTCCAGTCGCTAACGTATGGACAGCACCGCAGTCTCCGAGAGAAATCGATCGAAAGGTACTTCAGGACTCCATCAACATCAAAGAATGGATTGACCAGCAAACATATGAAGAAAAGCTGGCTTTATGTGAAGAAAATTTGATTCAATCTCAAGTACTGCTTGGCGGACGAGTGATTGGATTAGAAGAGACAGATGGCTGGATGAAAGTCGTCATACCGCAGCAGGCCAGCCGGAAACATCCGCAAGGCTATCCAGGCTATATGCCTGCTGAGCAATTAAAACAAGTAACAGAGGGAAGTGCGTCAGCTGCATCTCTTATCGTTTGTCAGAAAAAAGCCACGCTCTATCAAAACGGGGAACCTGATATGGAGATTAGCTTTTTAACAGAGCTGGCAGCCGCCAAAGAAACAGATGATCAATTTCATGTTGTCACCCCATTAGGAATAAGAGAAATCAACAAAGCGGATGTACGCCCAGTATCGCAAGCTTTCTCTATGACCGGCAAAGATGTCGTAGACGCAGGAAAACAATTTATTGGCCTTTCTTATTTATGGGGAGGCATGAGCAGCTTTGGCTATGATTGTTCAGGCTTTGCTTACAGCATGTACAAAGCGTGCGGATATCTTTTGCCGAGAGACGCAAGTGACCAAGCAGTTCAAGGAACACCGGTTACATCAAGCCATTTAGAACAAGGTGACTTGCTGTTTTTTGCAAATGAAAACGGAAAGGGAGCGGTCCGTCATGTAGGGATCTACGCTGGGGATGGGATGATGCTTCATTCGCCTAAAACTGGCAGACAAATTGAGCTTCTTTCCCTTTCTGGCACTTCATATGAAAAGGAATGGGCAGGTGCAAGGCGGTATTTACCAAGCGAGAGGAGGAGTGATCATGACAGTTGAACCACTTTTACAAGTAAACAACCTCAAAAAACATTTTCATCTTTCGAAAGGAAGAACCTTAAAAGCGCTGGATGGTGTCTCTTTTCAGCTGAAACAAGGTGAAACCTTTGGTCTCGTTGGTGAGTCTGGTTGCGGCAAATCCACACTTGGAAAAGTGCTCATGCGTCTTTATGAACCAACAGATGGTGAAGCCTTATATGAAGGGAAAAGTCTTCACCACCTTTCTAAAAAAGAATCATTTGATTTCAACCGGCAAATGCAAATGGTCTTTCAAGATCCGTATTCCTCGTTAAATCCAAGACTGTCAGTAAAAGATATTATGCTGGAGCCAATGGAGATTCATCAGCTTTATGGGAGTCAAAAGAAAAGGATTGCCCGCGTGAAAGAACTGCTCGAAGCGGTAGGATTAAGCTATGATTTTGCTACCCGCTATCCGCACGAATTTAGCGGGGGACAAAGGCAGAGAATCGGCATTGCAAGAGCACTTGCCTTAGCGCCAAAGTTTATTGTCGCAGATGAGCCGATTTCTGCACTAGACGTCTCCGTCCAAGCGCAGGTCGTGAATCTGCTGAAAAAACTGCAAAAAGAGGAAGGATTAACATTTCTCTTTATTGCACATGACTTGTCAATGGTGAAATATATTAGTGACCGGATCGGTGTGATGTATTTAGGCCATCTCGTCGAGTTGACGACAAGCGATGCATTATATCAAACACCGCTTCACCCATATACACAAGCCTTGCTGTCTGCAATCCCCATTCCAGATCCTGACGTAGAGGACAAGCGCAAAAGGTTTATTTTAAAAGGAGAAATTCCAAGTCCAGTGAACCCGCCAAGCGGCTGTGTATTTCGAACAAGATGCCCTGCCGCAATGGATGTGTGTGCTGAAAAAAAGCCGGCATTACAAGCGGTGGAAGAAGGACATGAAGTCGCCTGTCATTTATATAATAGAAAATAGGATAAGCTAGACAAAAGCCAGTTAGTAGACAAGCTGTTCTACATGCTGGCTTTTTTAATAGATGAACGCCGAATAGGCAATGTGCAGCATCTGAAAGAGCCGCCAGATTTAATAATTTCAGAAAAGTCAACTTCAATAACGGTGTATCCGTGAGCGGTTAACGCAGCATTTGTTTCTTGGTTGCTGGGCAAGCTGATCACTTTTTTCTGCCCAATGGATAAAACATTTGGTCCAAGTGTGAATTGCTCTTGTTCGCTGATTTCAATCAAATCATAATACGTTTTGAGCAGCTGGAGATCCTTTTGCTTGAACGCTTCAGGATAAATGATGATCTCGTCATGAGACAGAATATTCATCACACAATCAAGATGCAAAATGTGAGGAGGAAGGTGAATCGGAATGATGTCATGATCCGGCAGCTCCTTTTTGAGCTGGTAGATAGCGGCTGGACTAGTTCTTTTGCTCGTGCCAACAAACACACGGTTCTGATCCACAAGCACATCGCCGCCTTCAATCGTTCCGTCTGTCAAAGTGACAGCTGACCACCCTTTTGCTTGTGCCCATTCTTTTAGGTATTGTTCTTCCCCTTGCCGAACCGGAGCGGCCATACTTGAAACAAACAGTGTATGTCCAATCGTAAACCCAATATCCCGAGTGAAGACTTGCTCAGGGAAGCGGTCATTCGCCGGAAGCAGGATGGGCCGTACTTGATTCTCTTTAAGGGTTTGAATCAATTGCTTATGCTGAGCGACTGCTTTCATTTGAGAAATATTTTCTTTCGCAAAATGTTTCTGGGTTTCGTTAATAATTTGTTTGATTTCCATATAAATAGGACTGCATAAAAGAACTTCTTCTAAATCGTCGTATTCACTCATGCATTGCGGCATTTTGTATAATTGCTCTGCTCTCATAGAATCCATCAAATGGCCTCCTTGTTCATTCATAGTTCTATTATTCCTTCTTCTAGCCATGGTTGAAACATTTCCGAAAGAAAATCTCTCACATAAGACTAAAGCAAAAAGTTTAGACAAACCTAAAAGAATAGTGTTTAATAAAAGTCGTTCCGCATCCACGAAAACAGCAAGAAGGAGCTATGATGATGAGTGAAGAAAATTTCAAATACTGCAAGGAATCGAAGGTTGTTAAAACCAGCAGGGTGTTCCCTCTCGATACGAATAACCACCAAACGTTATTTGGCGGGAAATTAATGAGTTATATAGATGACATTGCCTCCATCTCGGCAGCAAGACACAGCCGCAGTGAAACGGTCACAGCTTCAATGGATTCTGTTGACTTTTTAGAGCCGATTGGACAAAAGGAGTCCGTATGCTTGGAATCCTATGTCACATGGGTGGGCACGTCTTCTATGGAAGTGTTCGTCAAAGTCATTAAAGAAAACTTGATGTCTGGAGAGCGCAGACTCGCAGCAACTTCATTTCTAACATTTGTCTCATTAGATGAAAACGGAAAGCCTAAACGAGTCCCGCAGGTGATGCCGGAAACAGAGGAAGAGATCATGCTTCATCAAACAGCGAAGCAGCGGGCAGAGGAAAGAAAAAGCCGCCGCAAGCATAGTAAGGCGCTTGCTGACGCACTTGGGACAGATAAGCCTTGGGCGTAAAAATCACCCTTTAAGCGGTGATTTTTTTCTGGAATGGTATCTTGCATGGCAAGGTAGTGTGTGGTAAGATAAAGCTATCTTGTGATGCAAGGTACTGGAATCGGAGGAACAATCATGACAACATCCACACAAATGCTAAAAGGAATTTTAGAAGGCTGCCTGCTGTCGATTATTTCTGAGGGCGAAATTTATGGGTATGAAATGACGAAGAAGCTCGCGCATTATGGGTTTGATCAAATAAGTGAAGGCAGCATCTATCCGATTTTGCTGCGTATGCAAAAGGAACAGCTGGTGACCACCGTCACAAAAGCGTCAGCGACCGGGCCGAAAAGGAAATACTATACGCTCACACAAGCGGGAGAACAAGCGCTCACAGAGTTTATTGACCGCTGGAATGAGCTTTCAAAAAATGTAAACCGCTTATTACAAAAAGGGAAGTGAGATTATGGTATCAAAAGAAACAAGACACATTCTACTAGAGCTGCAACTTTATCTCATATCAAAGGGAAAAAATCAGGATGAAATCGATGAGCTGATGGACGAACTGACAGCACATGCGGTTGAGGCTGAAAAAGACGGCAAAACAGGTGAGGATGTGTTCAGCGGAGATCCGCGGAGCTATGCTGATGAACTGGCAAAAGAGCTGTCAGGGAATCATAAAGACTGGGTGCCATTCGTCAGTGCTTTCTTAATTGGATCGCTTTTTTACATGATTTTAGCAGATGCAATCAGCCAAAACTTATCCTATTCTTGGTTTGCTTTGATTGGATATCCGCTCGTTTTAGTGGCCAATGTTATCATGATCATTGTGATGTTTAGAGCGTCCGCCTTTCAAACAAGCAGCCGGGTATTTCTCTACTTTTGGATGTTAGGAATCTTTCAGCTGACAGCGATGGTGACAATCAAACTATTGGATCAAAAAGTCGGCACACCACTACTTGTCCTTACTTCTGGCCAGAGGTGGGGCGTCATTTTGCTCATGCTGCTATGTATCGTTGTATTTAATGCAATCTTAAAGGCGAATGTCGTTTCATTGATTCCGATTATCTTTTTCGGACCGCAGCTCATCTTCGAATGGATTGGCTGGACGTCACCAAGTGTGATTTTGCTGCAAAGTCTGCTATCTATTGTGATTTTAATAGGGCTTATATTCATTGTACTGCGCCGGACAAATAAGAAAAATGAAAATACGAATGTAAACTGAGCACATCCTATCCGATGTGCTTTTCTTTTTCTAAAAAAATGTAGAAATGGAATTGTATTTTTCATTACAATGGGGAGAGGACAAAAATGAAAAGGGGTTCTGTTTTTGGATATTGTATGGGGATATGTACTCGTTTTTGTATTGGCTGCCTTGCCTTTTTTTGAAGTGATTGGTGTCGTTCCATTCGCAATCTTAAGTGGGCTGCATCCTGTGACAACGGCTGTGATTGGATTCATCGGCAACTTTTTGACAGTCTTGCTTCTCATTGTGTTTGTGGACCGGTTTAAAGCATGGTGGTTAAAAAGAAAAGAGGAAAAAGGTGATGAAAAAGGAGAGAAAAAGCAGCTGCGGGCGAGAAAAATTTGGGAACGATACGGTCTGCCTGGGTTAGCGCTCATAGGACCTTTTATCATCGGCAGTCACTTAGCAGCCTTGATGTGCATGAGCTTTGGAACGAAAAGAAAGCAAGTCGCGGTGTGGATGACTGTCAGTTTAATGATGTGGACAGCGCTGGCTGCAAGTTTAACCGGTGCGGGCTTCCATTACTTTGCCCCAGATTCAAATGGGTTGTTCGGAGATATTTTTAGCAAGTAAAAAAGGGGGGATCATCAATGACAGTTCAAACAAGAACAGTATTTGAAACAGAGCGCCTGAAACTGAGAACGATGAATGAACATGATGCGTCATTTTTATATGACGAGCTGTTTCAGGATGAAGAAGTGATGAAGTATTATCCTTCTTTGAAGGATGAACAGCAGACAAAAGAGTGGATTGCATGGAATCAAAAAAATGACCGCATGTACCACACCTCGCTATGGATCATTGAAGATAAAGAAACAAATGAACGACTTGGACAAAGCGGCATTGTCCTGCAAAACATTGAAGGACAAACCGAGCTTGAGATTGGCTATATGCTAAAGAAAGCGGCGTGGGGGAATGGCTATGCTGCTGAGGCTGCAAAAGGCTGCCTTACCTATGGATTTGAAGAAATGAAGGTCAGACGGATGGTCAGCCTAATTCGTCCTGAGAATGAAGCGTCGGTGAAGGTCGCTTTAAAAATGGGCATGAAAAAAGAAAAAACCATTTCAAAATGGGACCAAATCATTGATGTATACAGCATCACCCGTAACGGAGAAAACGGCTCGCTTACCGAATAAGCAGAGCCGTTTTTTTATGCACGCTGTTCTAACTGAAGCAAATATTTCTTCCGTTCAATCCCTCCGCCGTAGCCTCCAAGCTCACCACTTGTTTGAATCACGCGGTGGCAGGGAATGATAATCGCCAATTGATTGGCACCATTTGCATTACCAACGGCACGAACCAAATGCGGATCGCCTAGTTTCGTGGCTATATCTCGATAGGATCTCGTTTCGCCTGCTGGAATGCGTGAGAGCTGGTCCCACACCTTCATTTGAAAAGGGGTGCCATGTAAAGAAAGCGGTACAGTAAACTTGGTCAGCTTTTTCTCAAAATATAAGGCCAATTCCTTTGCTAATTGCTGATGGACGTTTGTTTCTCCAACTAAAATGCGGGCATGATGCTTCTTTCTTAATGTTTCAATTTCTTTTTCGAGTCCCCGCCTGTCCATAAACTCCAGTAAATACACATGTGTGGCATCTGTCACACTCATCATCCGCCCGATCGGTGTGGAAATAAAATTAGCATAGAGAATGTGAATCTGCGCTTTTTTAGGGGGATTTCCCATGATTTTCGTAAATGCATCATTGAAGGCACTTGAAGATTCATAGCCGAAAGTGACCTGCTGATCGATTACTTTTTTTCCGTTCAAAATTTCTTTAAAGGCAAGTCCCATTCGGCGTGATCTTGCATATTGAACAAAGGTCATGCCGTAAATGTCTTTAAACTTTCTTCGAGCTGTGGCAGAGTGAATCCCTAATTGGCGGAAGTCCTCTTCCTTCCAGCGTTTCTCAGGATTTTTTTCTACTGCTGAAACGAGTGTTTTGACTTCTTCAGGAATGCTATTAGGGTATGTTAATGGTGTGCAGCGCTTGCACGGGCGATACCCTGCCAGCAGTGCTTCCTCCGCTGTAAAGAAAAACTCACAGTTTTCAAATTTTGGCTTTCTGGCCGTACATGTGGCATGACAGAAGATACCGGTTGTCTTAATACAGGCAAAGAATGTGCCGTCATATTGCGGATTCTTGTCAACAAGTGCTTGATAAAATTCATGTTTTTGTTCATCGGTCATCATCATATGAAGCCACCTCTTGATTTTCTATAAAATGTTTTTCAGCATTGTTTGGGGTACGACGGATGATCTGTAAATACATCATCCTAAAGTTGAACGTTCATCGCAACAATCTGATTTCATTATATCAGCGATGTGATCATTGACGTATCCGTGCTTTAAGGAACAATCAAGCATCATAAACATGTCAATCTCCTCCTTTTCTCATTCCTGTTTTAGTTCATATATTTTAGCTGCTTCTGTTTCATTTCTTCATAAAATGCTTCAACTTCTTGTTCGTAAAGTACGGTCTCCATGTCCTTGTATTTACGCTTAATCGTCAATGTCATAAAAAATAAATGGATTGTCATATACGCTCATTTCCCTTCAGTCCGCAGCACGCGAAACAGCCCGCAAATCTTCTTTATCAGTTGACCTGCTTCTAACACTTAGTATACGGCGGTTCCATAAAAATTCTTTCGAAAAATGAACAAGTATATTTGCATGTGGAAAGCAAAGCGGTAGACCGGTATTTCGGGGTGTGATACAATTTTGACACACAGAATCTGCTTTAAGTCAGATCTGCTTATTAAGAAATGGTTTTCTAGGGTTCCGTGCGGGTGGCGCAGTCTGGACCGAGAGAAAACACATAGGGTCTAGACAATAGACCGTATGGACACGGAGGGATAAAAGCCCGGGAGATTTGATCAAACGATCGATTTCCGGGCTTTTTTTATTGCTTGGAATCGTTCAGAAAGGAAGAGAATCGGATGAAATGGGGAAATGTATTGATTGCAGCCATCTTTGAAGTTGGCTGGGTGATGGGGTTGAAATATGCTGACTCTTTATTGGAATGGGCCGCAACCATCGTTTGTATTGTCGTGAGCTTTTATTTACTCCTGAAAGCCACGACTGTACTGCCAGTTGGCACACTTTATGCCGTTTTCACCGGACTTGGGACAGCAGGTACTGTCATAGTAGGTATGGTACTGGGAGAGCCAGTACAGCTGGTGAAATTACTTTTAATCATGGTGCTTTTAAGTGGTGTATTAGGGCTTAAACTAACCACAGGTGAAAAGAAAGGAGAGACTGAATCATGAGCTGGCTTTTACTCATTGGTGCAGGCATTTTAGAAATGCTTTGTGTCACCATGATGAATCAATTCCAGAAAGACCGGCATGTCAAATGGATTTTATTCATTGCAGCTGGATTTTCGCTGTCCTTTCTCATGCTCTCTCTTGCGATGAATACAATTCCGATGGGAACGGCATACGCCATTTGGACTGGCATTGGAGCTGCTGGAGGAGCCATTGTCGGCATGCTGTTTTACGGTGAGTCGAAGGACGCAAAACGTATATTCTTTATCGCACTGATTTTATCTGCGGCGGTCGGGTTAAAAATCATTGAATAAGAAAAGGCTGTCATCTGTCTGCCAGCCTCAGCATGTAGACAAACCCACACATTCTTTGTCAGGCCTGTAATGGTTTTCTATCATGCTGAAAAAGAAGAAAAAGGGCTAAAATAAAAATCATTTTAGCCCTTTTTTGTTACATCGAATGATGATTGGAATCGTTTTCATTTTTGCGGTAAAGCTGACTCACTAGAAGAAAACAGACACCAAATGTGAGTAAAGGAATGAGTCTCTCACCGGCCATAAAAAGATAAATACCTGTGATCAGACATACGATGCCGAGCCAAAAGCTCACTTTACCAAACAAAGTCATGCTTTTCATCTCCATCACTCCTTTTGTGATAAAAGGTCTACTCACATTATATCATGCTAGGTGCAGAATTGAATGAATATTCAATAAAAAATGGACTCTTCATTGCTTTTTCTCTTTCCAGTCCAGTATAATATTTCATTAGAATGAAAACGCAAATGAGGTCATGATACATGAGAACATTGATTACAGAGAAACTTGAATTACACAGACAAAAGCACGAGCAAAAAGGCAGATTACTTGTCAGCTGCCCAGATCAGCCTGGTATTGTATCAGCTGTTTCTTCCTTTTTATTTGAGCACGGAGCGAACATCATTGAATCGAGCCAATACACAACCGATCATGAAAGCGGCCGGTTCTTTTTAAGAATTGAATTTGATTGGAAAGACATCTCGGCGAATATGGATCAATTGAAAAATAGTTTTGAGCCAATCGCAGCCTCATTTCAAATGACGTGGAGCATGTCGCGTGCAAGTGAGCTTAAAAAGCTGGCAATCTTTGTCTCAAAAGAGCTTCATTGTCTGCATGAGCTTCTGTGGGAATGGCAAAGCGGAAATTTAATGGCTGAAATCGCAGTTGTGATCAGCAATCATGAAACGGCAAAAGATACAGTAGAATCGCTTGGAATCCCATTCCATTTTGTAAAGGCGAACAAAGACATTCGCAAAGAAGCTGAAAAAGAGCAGCTCGCCTTATTAGAAGAGTACGACATTGATGTGGTTGTGCTTGCTAGATACATGCAAATTTTAACGCCTGGATTCATTGAAGAGCATCCGAACAAAATCATTAATATTCATCATTCCTTCCTGCCAGCGTTTATTGGTGCAAACCCATACAAGCGGGCATATGAGCGGGGAGTCAAATTAATTGGTGCGACTTCTCATTATGTCACCAATGATTTAGACGAAGGCCCGATCATTGAACAGGATATTGAGCGGGTAGATCACCGGGATGATGCGGAAGCCCTGAAAAATATTGGCCGGACAATTGAGCGCAGTGTGCTTGCACGTGCTGTCAAATGGCACCTTGAAGATCGAATTATAGTTCATGAGAATAAAACGATTGTCTTTAATTGACCGCTTGACTTTTCTTTAGCAATTGGTGATAATATAAAAAAATTAACGAGCGTTGAAAAGGAATAGTAAGCAGGAACTGGTGCGTAAAGAGAGCAAATGATGTGCTGAAACATTTGCCGCAGACAGCTGCTGAACCTGCCCTTTGAGCCTTAGAGGAAAAATCTAAGCGCGTGCCTGGCGTTACAGGAGTTGAGTGGAATAAGCAGATCGCATGCTTATTCAATGAAGGTGGTACCACGGAAAATCCCTTTTCGTCCTTTACATAAGGAGAAATAGGGATTTTTTTGTGCCTAAAGGTATAGCGGAGGGAATCAAGGATGAAAAAGCAAAGGATCGTCATAAAAATTGGCAGCAGTTCATTAACAGAGCAAAAAGGAGCCATTGATGAACAAAAGATGCAGGATCATGTAAGAGCCATAGCAAAGCTCAAAGAAGCAGGTCATGAAATCATTTTAATTTCATCAGGAGCCGTTGCAGCAGGATTTGGCAGCTTAGGCTATCCATCAAGACCTGTGACTTTAAAGGGGAAACAGGCAGCTGCCGCCGTTGGTCAGGGCTTGTTAATGCAGAAATATACAGAGCTTTTTTCACAGTTTCACATGACACCTGCTCAAATGCTTTTAACACGTAATGACTTTTCAGATCGAACAAGATATCGAAATGCTTACGCAACGATGATGGAGCTGCTGGAAAGAAAGATTTTGCCGATCATAAACGAAAATGATTCAGTCTCCATCGAGGAGCTTACCTTTGGGGATAATGACATGCTGTCAGCTCTTGTCAGTGGATTAATCCATGCAGACCAATTGATCATATTAACAGACATCAATGGCATTTATGATGCAAATCCAAATGAGCATCCTGAGGCGAAGCGGTTTGATGTCCTGACCCACATTTCAGAAGAATTGTTTTCATATGCAAAGAGCACCGGTTCAAAGGTTGGAACAGGCGGAATGAAATCGAAGCTGTCTGCTGCACAAACGGCACTTTCACTTGGCGTGAAAGTCTTCATTGGCACAGGCACTGGGGAAGACAAACTGCTTCGCATTCTTGCGGGACAAGGAGATGGAACGTATATCGGTGAACAAGATTTATCAGCCGTGAACAACCGCCGTCAATGGATTCAATTCCACTCACCGGTCTCTGGGAAGATCATGATTGATGCAGGAGCAGAAGCGGCGATTTTGCATAATGGCAGAAGTCTTCTTCCGGCAGGAGTCATTGATGTCGCTGGTGACTTTTCTAAAGGAGAAGTCGTAGAAGTCGTCGGTCCAAACGGATTAGTTGGTAAGGGACAAACCTTGTACGCCTCCGACGAGCTTCTCGGCATTAAAGGAATGCGAAGTGACGAGCTTGCAAAAGAGAAGCCTGAGGTCATACACCGAGATCACTGGGTACAGCATGTACAAAATTGAGGAGGGAATACGATGAATGAAGTTCTTGAAAAAGCAAAAAAAGCAAGTGCAGCCAAAGATCAGCTGCTTCTAAAAACGACGGAACAAAAAAATGCTGCCCTGCACGCCATTGCCAGTGCACTAAAAGCATCTTCAGCTTATTTAATAGAAGAGAACCAAAAGGATGTTCAGGCTGCTGAGGAAAAGCAGTTCACGCCATCTGTCATTGACCGGATCACACTCACGGAAGAGAGAATTGAAGCCATAGCAGATGCGACCCTTCAACTCATTCAGCTAAAAGACCCAATTGGTGAAACGTTAGAAACCATTCAAAAAGAAAACGGTCTGTTCATCGAAAAGGTTCGTGTACCGCTTGGAACGGTTGGAATGATTTATGAAGCAAGACCAAACGTGACAGTCGATGCTGCGACCCTTTGCTTGAAAACTGGGAATGCTGTGATTCTGCGCGGAAGCTCCTCTGCTATTCATAGTAATAAAGCGATTGTAAAGGTGATTCATGAAGCGCTTCATACGACGGATATTCCAGTAGACAGTGTGCAATTAATTGAAGATACTGGCCGTGAAACGGCGAAAACGCTGTTCACCTTAAATGAATACCTGGATGTCCTCATTCCGCGCGGCGGGAAGAATTTAATTGATCTTGTCGTGAGAGAGTCAACTGTGCCGGTGCTTGAGACAGGTGCAGGAAATTGTCATATCTACATTGATGAAACAGCGAAAAACGAAATGGCTGAGCGGATTGTGCTGAATGCCAAAACTCAAAGACCTTCTGTTTGTAATGCGATCGAGAGCATTGTCATTCATAAAAAATGGGCAAACAACTACGGTGCTTCTTTATTTGAAGCCCTTCAATCCAATGGGGTAGAAATACGCGGTGATGAAGCCGTTTGCGCGCTTGCTCCTAGTGCTGCATTAGCGACAACTGAGGACTATGCAACGGAGTTTTTAGCACCGATCGTCAGTATTAAAATTGTAGAAAACATAGAACAAGCGATTCAGCATATTCAAACATATAGCTCTAAGCACTCTGAGGCGATCATTACGGAAAACGATGAGCATGCAGCCCTTTTCTTAACAGCAGTCGATGCTGCCGCTGTTTATCATAATGCCTCTACTCGTTTCACAGATGGATTTGAATTTGGCTATGGAGCGGAAATAGGAATTAGTACGCAAAAACTTCATGCAAGAGGGCCAATGGGTCTGCCAGCCTTAACGTCTGAAAAATTTGTCATTCGTGGTCAAGGACAAATAAGAGAATAACGAATTTAAAAGAGAGTCTTGTGACAACAGGCTCTCTTTTTCCTTTCATTTTTGTATTTCTCCGGTCAAGTATGATAAAATATGGTAATGTTTTATATTTTGAGAAGATTGGAGAAGGCAACGTATGGCGAAAATCATTCCCTCTTCGGATATTGGAGTGAAAATCAACAAGTGGTATGAATTAATCCGCAGATTTGATTCCGAACAAGCAGAACTGTTAAAGCAGGAAATTCGCACCTCTCTTGATTCAATGGAAGAAGATCAGAATTTGCTTCTCTATTTTTCTTTAATGGAATTTAGGCATGAGGTCATGCTCGATTATTTAAAGCCATTAAAGGAAGGAAAGCTTCGCGCCAACTTTTCCGAGCTTTCGAAAGAAATAGATGAGCATCAAACGCATGTCACAGGCATGCTTGAATACTACTATCATTTTTTTAGAGGCATGTATGAATTCGGGCGGAGGGAGTATATTGCTGCCATATCGTCTTATCAAAAGGCAGAGCATAAGCTTTCTTTTGTATCAGATGATATTGAACGTGCGGAATTTCATTTTAAAATGTCAGAAATATATTATCACATGAAACAAACTCATATCTCGATGCACCATGCTAAACTAGCGCTGGATGTTTATGTTCAGCATGAACTGTATGCGCTTCGCACGATTCAGTGTGAATTTATTGTGGCCGGTAACTACGATGATATGAGAAGGCATGAAAAAGCATTACCACATCTCGAAAGAGCACTTGCGAGATCAAGAGAGTTTCAAAATGTGCGTTTTATTGCCTCCTCTTTGTTTAATATGGGCAACAGTTATTACCGAATGGGAGACTTGGGCCGCGCACTCGAATTAATGAAAGAATCCATCTCGTTATTTGATCAAAATCAATCCGATCATCTTCGTCGATCTATAGACCCTCTTTATACAGCCGCTCAGATATTATACAAACAAGGAAAACACGAAGAAGCATTACACTACAGAGAAGAATGTATGAAGAGAGCAGAAGCTCTTCAAGATGACATTCATATTCAGAAAACCATATTTCTAGAAGCATTGTATTTAAGACAAGATGCTGAGCATATTAAACGGATTTTCCATTTTTTAGAGTCTGCCTATGCATATCCAGATATAGAGGAGCTGGCATTAGATACCGCAAAGTATTATAATGAAATGGGGGATTATGAAAAATCTTCCATGTTCTATGGGGAAGCGGAACATGCTCGAATCTATATTCAGAGAGGGGATTGTTTATATGAATTTTAAAAAATGGGCAGTCGTCTGTACAAGCATCACCATTATGGCATTGTGGCTGGCAGCAGCAAATGCCGACCCAGATAACAGAAACCATACGCTAGAACAACCGAATCCGCAGCATGACACGATCTAAAAGCCCTTTTTAAAGGGCTTTTTTTACTGCCTAACAATTTCCGGACATACTCATAAAAAGGGTTCAGGCAGGAAATCTTAAAAAAGAGTATTTATTGATTGACTCTGTAATTTAAATTGTGTACAATTCAATTGTAGAAAACATTATTGGAGAGAAAGAGGGTTATATTCATGTCAGACGTTTTATTTACAGCAACGGTATCAGCTGTCGGAGGAAGAGAAGGTAAGGTTGTTTCAACAGATGGTGTACTTGAACATGATGTAGCAATGCCTGGAACACCAAGAGCAAAAAAACTTGAAAAAGCAACAAATCCAGAGCAATTATTCGCAGCAGGCTACTCTGCATGTTTTGATTCAGCCCTTCAAATGGTAGCAAGACAAGAGCGTATTCGCTTTGAAAGTGAAGTTACAGCACATGTCAGCTTATTAAAAGACAGTTCAGATGGCGGCTTCAAACTAGGCGTTCAATTAGAGGTAAAAGGAACTGGAATTGAGCAGTCAGCATTAGAAGAACTTGTTCATAAAGCACACGGCGTTTGCCCATATTCAAAAGCAACTCAAGGAAACATCGAAGTAGAACTAGTAGCTGTCGCACAATAATAGACATTATAAAAGGCTGAGGGAACATTCCCTCAGCCTTTTGATTGTGTTAAATTTTGCAAAAGCTCATGTAAAGAGGCACGCAGTGTTTTTAGCTCTTCTTCCGATCTGCCTGTCCCAGTCAGCATGTGAGACGGAATCGCAGTGGCCTTTTCTTTTAGCTGCTCTCCATATTCCGTTAAACGAATTTGTACAGACCGCTCATCCTCTTTCGAACGTTCTCGGATAATGAGTCCATTTTGCTCCATTCGTTTCAGCATGGGCGTGAGTGTACCGGAGTCTAAATAGAGAAGCTCTCCCATCGTTTTCACATTTAATGTTCCATGCTCCCACAATAAAAGCAGTGCCAAATATTGCGGATACGTAATGTTTAATTCTTCTAACAACGGTTTATACTGCTTCGTCATCTCTCGTGAACTTGCATATAACAAGAAGCAAAGCTGATTTTCCAGCTTCATATGTTCAAATTCATTTGTCATGTCAGTCACCAACTATTTTTTGTCATACTTATCATTGTATAAGATTTTCTTCCTTTTTAAAATAAATACAGACGAAAAATGAAAAATTCTTCAATGTGCCATAAATGTTTGAGAAATGAATAGAACGTGAAAAGGATGAATAGATGAAGGAGGAGATGAAGATGAAACCATTATTCACAGCAAAAGTAAAGGCGCAGCATGGAAGAGCTGGACATGTTCGTTCAGAGGATGGTGTGCTCGATCATAACATTGTCATGCCTAACGCTAAGAAAGATGGAGAGACTGGTACAAACCCAGAGCAATTATTTGCAGCAGGCTATGCAGCTTGTTTCGGAGGAGCACTTGAGCAGGTAGCGAAGAAGCAAGGGATAGAAATAGAATCGGAAGTAGAAGGACATGTCAGTCTTTTAAAAGATGAAAGTGACGGCGGCTTTAAGCTTGGCGTAAAGCTGATTGTATCTGCGAAAGGTCATGATCATGACAAAGTGAAAGAGCTTGTCCATGCTGCACATGAATTCTGTCCATATTCAAAAGCAACAAGAGGGAACATTGAAGTAGAGCTTGAAGTGGCGGAGTAATAGTGAAAGACAAAGGGCTAAAATATACTCCATTTTAGCCCTTGTCAACAATTGCAACACCTGCTTACGAGCAGGTGTCTTTTTTTAATATTCTTTCTTTTTATCGTATGTTTCCCATGCTTCAAATGGCGCAAGGGTTTTTTGAGGTGTCAGCTTATAAAATGGTATATTTCTTGATTCGTATTCTTTGTTGATTTCTTCATAAATAAATGAGTCATCAAAACCAGCATCCGCTGCATCCTGATGTCCAGCAGCAAAATACACAGCTTTTGGTCTAGCCCAGTAAATAGCGCCAAGGCACATCGGACAAGGCTCGCAGCTTGTGTATAGAATGCAATCTTCTAATTGGTATGTATGTAGAGTTTGGCACGCTTTGCGAATGGCTGTGACTTCTGCATGTGCGGTTGGATCGTTACTCGTTGTCACGTTGTTGCTGCCCTCTGCAATAATCTGACCATCCTTGACAATGACTGCTCCAAAAGGGCCGCCAGTACCACTATTGACTCCTTCTACTGCAAGATCAATTGCGCGTTGTAAAAAATCTTCGTGATTCATTGTCTTCCTCCCTTTGTTCGACTGACTTCTCTAGTATAAACGAATCATGCTAGAAAAGAAATCATCATAGTAGGAGATCGAACAGGCCAATTTGCGCATAAAAAACCCCTGCTGAGTTCAGCAGGGGAGAGACATTCAATTATGCGTGCTGCGCCAGCTTTTTACGAGCGACTTCAGCAGCTGTGACCATGTTTTTCAAAGCAGCAATGGTTTCAGGCTCTTGTCTAGTTTTTAGACCACAATCGGGATTCACCCAGAAGCGATCTGTCGGACAAACGTTCAGCGCATCATCAATAATTTCGCTCATTTCTTCAACAGATGGAACGCGCGGGCTATGGATGTCATAAACGCCTAGTCCAAGTCCTTTCAAATACGGGTGTTTTTCTAAGTAATCGAGGAATCCGCCATGACTGCGTGAATGTTCAATTGTAATCACGTCAGCATCCAAGTCTTCGATTGTATCGACAATATCCTCGAAGTTACTGTAGCACATATGTGTATGAATTTGTGTTTCATTTTGAACGGATGATGTGGATAAACGGAATGATTCTGCTGCCCAGTTTAAATATTCTGCCCAATCACTTTCTTTGAGCGGAAGTCCTTCTCTTAGCGCAGGCTCATCCACTTGGATCACTTGAATACCAGCTGCTTCTAAAGCTTCTACCTCTTTACGCAATGCGAAAGCGATTTGGAAAGCAATGTCTTTGCGAGAGATATCCGTTCTTGGGAAAGACCAGTTTAAGATGGTAACAGGTCCTGTCAGCATGCCCTTGACTTTTTTCTTTGTCAAACTTTGTGCATAAACTGTCTCTTTCACTGTCATTGGCTCTGTAAACTCTACATCTCCATAAATGATTGGCGGCTTCACGCAGCGTGAGCCATAGGATTGTACCCAAGCAAATTTCGTAAAGGCAAATCCGGCTAGCTTCTCGCCGAAGTATTCAACCATGTCTGTACGTTCAAATTCCCCATGTACGAGCACATCCAGACCAATTTCTTCTTGAATATCAATCCATCGTTTTGTTTCTTTCTTAATAAACTCATCATACTCTGCATCTGTCCACTCATTTTTGCGCCACTTTTGACGAGCACTGCGCACTTCGGCAGACTGCGGGAAACTGCCAATTGTTGTTGTTGGAAGAAGCGGGAGCTCAAGAGATTCGTTTTGGATACGAAGGCGTTCTTCAAAGGCAGCTGGTCGTTTAAAATCTTTCGATGAAAGATTGTTGCGTTCCGCTGTTAGATCCGCATTTGTTCCTTTTGCGAACTCTTTTAAGGTAAGAAGTGCTTGTGCTGCTTCGTTAATATCAGCATCAATGGCAGCTGCTCCTTTTGTTAAACCTTCTTTTAGCAGTGTCAATTCAGCCAGCTTTTCAGTGGCATAAGACAGTCCGTTTAATAGTTTTTCTTCAAGCTGTTCGCTTGGGTGTTTGGCAACTGGCACATGCAGCAAGCTGCTTGATGGCTGCAGCCATACTTCTTTCGGCTGAACGTCAGCAATGACTTCAGAAATAAAGGATAATCTTTCGCCAAGATCTGATCTCCAAATATTTCTTCCATCAATGACGCCTGCTGCTAAAATTTTATCTTTCGGGAAGCCGTGCTTTTTCACTTGATCAAGGTTGCGCCCTTGATCATGGACAAAATCAAGACCGATTGCTTCAACAGGATATGTGACAAGCTCTTCATACGCATCTACTGAATCAAAGTATGTTTGAAGAAGAATGTTCAACCCAGGTACGGCTTCTTTGATCGTTTGATAGATTTCTTTTACGGCTTTTACGTCTTCACTTGAAGCTGTGACAAGTGCAGGTTCATCAATTTGAACCCATTTGACGCCTGCTTCTTTAAGTTCTTTTAAAAGCTGAGTATAAAGCGGCACTAGACGCTGCTGGATTTCTTTCACTTCATTTGCTTCATAACCTTTAGAAAGTGAGACAAATGTATATAGACCAAGTACAACCGGTTTTGTTTCAACACCAAACGCCTTTTTCACCTTTTCGTAAGCTTCAAGCGGTTTGTTGTGTGTGAGTTTAAATTCTGTGCTTTTTTCGTATTCTGGAACGATGTAGTGATAGTTTG
Organism: Bacillus sp. FSL M7-0003; assembly: GCF_038628485.1. Classification (NCBI taxonomy): domain Bacteria; kingdom Bacillati; phylum Bacillota; class Bacilli; order Caryophanales; family Bacillaceae; genus Bacillus; species Bacillus sp. FSL M7-0003. The sequence continues at coordinate 1,263,828 of NZ_CP152024.1, forward strand.
TATTAAACCATTTTGTCATTTCACTTGAGACGGCATCTTTTGTTCCTCTTGCCATCGCGAAGTATGTATCTAGTGGGTCTTTTAAGCTGCGGAAGCGCTCTGGAATCCAATTGAACATAACAGCGGTATCCAGCACGTGATCATAGAAGGTAAAGTCTCCAGAAGGAACAACATCAATTTGTTGATCGATTTGTGTTTTAATGGCAGTTAAAAATTGTTCATCCAGTGTGCTTAAGAGGGTTTCGCGGTCTGTTTGACCTTTCCAGTAAGACTCAAGTGCTTTTTTCCATTCTCTGTTTAAACCAATTCGCGGAAAGCCTAGATTACTTGTTTTAACAATTGTCAATTCCAATTCCTCCTCTAAATATAAAAAGACATTTACGCTCATGATCATGATTGATGAGGTAAATGTCTGGTTTAAAAGACAAAATGTGTGTGCGAAATAAGGCGTGAGTATCACTGACGCTTTTCCGACATCTCCTATCAACCGTAGGGGGTTTGATGTGATAGAGCGGCTGGTATCCTGGCTGGTGAATCTGCAAGCTTTTCATCCTTCCCATCCTAATGACAGTGGATTCCTGAGAAAAGCTCTCCTCACTCACAGTGGCGGGACCGCGCCGGATTTTCACCGGTCTTCCCAATTAAAATTCGACGTGTAATCGAATTACCGACTCTCAAACTATGAATTTATTGTGTTCGATTATATAACGTTCACTTCATTTCGTCAAAGTAAATTTTGAATAATTTTAATTAAAAAAATCCTGAGAAAATTCTATCTTTTCTCAGGACCTCTATTTAAGCTATAGAGATAAAAGATCTGCTTCCAATGTTTTTTCTAAAAGGACATCAGGCGCAGTTAAATATAAAAATCCATTCCCTACAAGGGCTTTCGACTGTTTTAATGGAAGGGTTCTTCTGACAAGCTGAGCATAAACCTCAGGCTCTGTCAGCTTGCGCTGGAACGCTTCTTCTTCGGCATTTTTAATAATGGCTAGTGCACCGCTTACGTGAGGGGCAGCCATTGAAGTCCCTGTGAGCCTGCCATATTTATGGTTAGGGAGAGTGGATAAAATGTCTTCTCCTGGAGCGACGAGGTCGATTTCTTTATTGGCGTTAGAAAATTCAGAGGATTCTCTAGCAAGGGAAACAGAACCGACGGCAATGACTTCATTGTATGCAGCTGGGTAGGAGAACTCTTCCGTACGCTCGTCCCCGTCCCCTTCATTTCCTGCTGCGCACACAACAAGCACACCGCTTTTTACCGCATTTTGAATGGCTTCCTGCAGGGCAGGCTCATTGCTTGGACCACCGAGAGACATGGAGATAATATCCACCTTCTGCTCTGCGGCATAGTTGATGCCATCAATGATCCATTCATATTTTCCGCTGCCATTTTCACCGCCAAGAACTTTCACGATGAGAAGCTTGGCTTCAGGGGCAACCCCTAAAATTCCGCCATTTTGATCTGTTGCGGCAATCGTTCCTGCTACATGGGTACCATGCCCATTATAGTCTTTTACATTTTCAGCATCTCCATCGTCATCATCGGTAAAGTTCTTCCCACCGATAATCTGATCTTTTAAGTCGGGATGCTCTGTGTCACAGCCTGTATCAAGGACAGCAATGGTTATGCCTTTTCCTTTGAAGCCACTTGACCAAAGTTCGGGTGCTTTAATCTCCTGAATACTTTCCGGCGTCTCTTTCGCTTCCATCACATTGGCTTTTACTTCATACGGAATTAAGCGAATTTCACCTTTCATAAGAAAGCCCTCCTTATTTTGTTTTCAAAGTAGATTCAGGCTGCATAATGTTATTGTATAAAAGAAACTTTTGATCGGAAAGGGTCAATTGTAATAATTTTTCAAATAATCAATCTATTATCAAAAGTGCAGTTCTCCTCACATATTGACGAAAGAGCTCGCCTTTTGAAGAAAACTCTTGATATCATATGAAAAAGAAGGAAATGCTGCATAGTGAGGTTGCACCTGTACAGATGAAAATGGGTGAATAGAACTAAAAGAGGCAGACTAAAAAATAATGAGATGAAGTAACAACTTGAGAAGAAGGCTCAAGTTAAATGTTTTTTCTCAAAAATAATTCCCTCATAAAAAAATAGATGTGAAGATTGTGACTGTTCCAAATAAGAAAGGCAACATATAATAATGGAAAGACAAGCTTGCCTTTTAGATAGGAGAGATAGAGATGAACAAAGGGAAGATACTCGTAGTCGAAGATGAAAAGAAAATCGCAAGGGTGCTGTCACTTGAGCTTGAATATGAAGGATATGAGGTGACAGTCAAAGAGACAGGAATAGACGGGCTTCAGGCTCTTGAAGAAGATAGCTTCGATTTGGTTCTGCTTGATGTCATGCTTCCAGAGTTAAGCGGGCTTGAAGTGCTGAGAAGGGTTCGAAAGACAAATACAGCGACACCTATTATTTTGATTACAGCAAGGGGAAGTGTTCCTGATAAAGTTAGCGGGCTCGATCTTGGGGCGAATGATTATATAACAAAACCTTTTGATATAGAAGAATTATTAGCACGAATTCGTGCACAGCTAAGGTTGAATATACATGCACAAGAAGAAAAGGAGACAGAGCTGAGCATAGCAGACTTAACGGTCAACGAGAAAACAAGAGAAATACAAAGGGCTGGGCAAATGCTTGAACTCACACCGAGAGAATATGACCTGCTTGTTCACTTACTGAACCATCAGCAGCAAGTGCTCACAAGAGATCAGCTTTTAACAGCGGTTTGGGGTTTTGATTATTTCGGTGATACAAACGTGGTAGATGTCTATATCCGTTATTTAAGGAAAAAAATCGATTACCCATTCGAAAAACAGCTGATTCACACAGTGAGAGGTGTGGGTTATGTGATGAAAGGATAAAGAATGAGATTAAAAAATAAGATTCAGCTTTATACGTCGTTGTCTTTGTTTTTAATGGTGCTCTTGTTTCATACAGCCATTTATTTTATTTTTTCGATGACCTTGACGCAAAAAGATATGTCCCGCTTGTCTGAGGTGGCTGAAAATATTGCGATTGCTTTAAAAAAATCAGAGGAAGAGGGTCTTCCGTCCTCGGAGCTGCTGAAGGCGTACCTGCCTCAAAATGGTATGATCCGTGTCGTGACAGAAACGGGAGAGTCAAAACTGACTGTCACAAAGGAATCAACGTTTAGCTCACTGCCTTTTACATACGAATCTGGCCAGACAGCAGAAATCAAAGAATACAATAAGCATATGATTGCGTTCGCTGCTATTCCGGTCATTTGGACAAATGGTGAGATTATGTCGCTTCAAGTATATGAAGAAATCGAAAATACGGAAGAGAACTTAGCGTTATTAAAAATGATTTTAATCGCTACCGGCGTTTTGTTTATTGTGCTTTCCTATTTTGCAGGCCACGTTTTAACAAAGCAAATTGTCAGGCCGATTAGCAGAATGACGAGTACCATGAAGGCAAGTATGAAAGAGAAGGCGTTTAAACGAATTGAATTAACAGGCGATTCAAAGGATGAACTATATCAAATGGGACAAACCTTTAATGAAATGTCCGAGATTCTCGAGAAGCATTATGAAAAAGAACAGCAATTTTTGCATGATGCCTCCCATGAATTGAAGACACCGATTACCGTCATTATGAGCTACAGCAATTTACTCAAACGCTGGGGGCAAACACGTCCAGAGGTTGTAGAAGAATCCTCCCAAGCGATTCATGATGAAGCGAAAAAAATGAAAAGACTGACAGATCAATTACTGACATTGGCGAAAAACGGCCAGCCGTTATACTTGGATATGAAGCCGGTTGATCTTGGTCATTTGTGCAAGCAGCTATGTCATACACTTGAAGTGGCTACCAATCGAACGATTCAATCTCATGTGCAGACAGATCAGCCGCTGATCGCAGAAGGAGACGAAGAGAAAATCAAACAGCTTTTGACTATCTTAATTGATAATGCGGTCAAATATAGCAGAGAGCCAGTTGATGTGACCTGCGGATGGGCAGGAGACAAGCCATTTATTTCAGTGATTGATCAAGGAATTGGCATAAAAGAAGAGGATCTGCCGAAAATCTTTGACCGCTTTTTCCGTGTGGATGAAGCGAGAAACAGTGAGACGGGCGGAACCGGACTCGGTCTTTCAATTGCGAAGCAAATTGCAGAAGAACATGAAGCCGAGCTGAAGGTAGACAGCCGTATCGGCGAAGGAACAGCCATGACCATTCTTTTTCAGAAATAAATGGGTCTTTTCTCATCAATTTCTCATTTCCTCCTTATAAAATAGGAAATAGGAAGGAGGCGCTGCATGTCTAGAAAAACGAAAATGGTGCTTGCGCTCGCAGGATGTCTTGTGATTCTTGCGGCCTTTGCAATGCTCATGATCCAAACCATTGATCAAAAAATATTAACTGAAGCAGAAATGAAAAAAATGATCTCAAAAGACTATAATGGAAACATTACACATATTGATTTAATCAATCATAAACAGGACTACACAATGACGTTGGAAAATGCAAATGGCATCTATCAAATCATTGCATCTTCTGCAAGCGGTCAAATGAAAGAAATTAGACAGTTAAAAAGCTATCAGAAGCCAAATGAAAAAAATGCTGAGCTCCAGGCGGAAGAGGCGGCTGTTAAAAAGGTGAGCGGAACCGTCATTCAAAAAAAGGAGACGTCAGATCGTTTCATTTTTACCATCCAATCAAAAAAAGAATTGTATCAAGTCGAGGTCGGCAAACAGTCATTTAAGGTGCTTGAAGCAGAAAAGAAAAAACCAACCTCTAAAGAAAAGAAGCTCACGAAAATCACCGTCGAGGAAGCCATCCAAATTGCCGTCAAAGAAGTTGGCGGAACAGTGGATGATGCTGATCTTGAAACATTCAGCGGTATGCTCGTATTTGAGGTAGAGCTGGATTTGCCTGACGGCAGAGAGGCAGAGGTGCTTGTGAACGCCTATACAGGAGACATTGAGGGCATTACGTACGAAAACTAATCCTTTTCTCATGATATTCTCATGTTTCTTTCCTTCCTTTATCATCTTGTTTTCTTAAGATATAGAAGAAATCAAACAGAGGAGGAATTGAACATGATGAAAAAAGTACTAGTAGCTACAGCATTAACGGGAACTCTTGTCGCAGGTGGTTTCACACTTCAAGCGCAAAATACAAATCAAACAGCAAACGCCGAGCAAGTCGTGCAAAAGAAATCGTCATTTGTTTCAAAGAAACAAGCTGAAAAAGCAGCCTTAAAAGTGGTGAAAGGCTATGTGGATGATGTGGATCTTGAGCGTAAAAAAGGAAAATGGGTGTATGAGGTCGAGATCAAAAAAGGCGGCTTTGAATATAAAGTATATGTCGATGCAAAAACTGGAAAAGCGCTGAATGATCCAGTCAAAGAAAAGAAACAGAACGTGAAGATCACGAAAAAACAGGCTGAAAAAATTGCTCTTGCAAAAGTAAAAGGCACAGTCACAGATTCTGATCTAGATAAAGAAAATGGTGTTTACATTTACGAAATTGAAATCACAACACCAAGCGGCGAGGAAGTTGATTTTGAGATTTCCGCTAAAACAGGCAAAATCCTGAAGCAAGAATGGGATGATTAAGCTATGACCAAACCTTACACTTTCATGTGTAAGGTTTTCATCGTGTAGACAAACCCTCGCATTCGGTGTCAGGTCTGCGCTCCGGTGCTCACGAATGTTTCATTCGCTCCGCTCCGGTGCTCGCCCTTCCTAGGGCTGCAAAGGTTTTCTATCACGCTGAATAGAAGACAAAGGGCTAAAATAAAGATCATTTTAGCCCTTTGTCAACAATCTGCAAACCTTACACTTTCATGTGTAAGGTTTTTTCATTGGGACAAACTACGGGAAAGGAGGCGAGAGAATATGAAGAAAAAAGAAGAAGAGCAAACAATGGATCACGCGGAATACGTTCCGCATCCTGATGGAGAAGGATATGCTTTGTTTTTGCATGATTCCTTTCATCTCCTCTCCCAAGAGGATATGAATCAGCCGGAAGAGGAATAAAAAGACATGAAAAGGGCGATGGCTGAGCTGTTTATCGCTCTTTTTTTGAAAAGTAAGCGAATACATAAGGATACTTGGCATCTTGCTTATTGACATCATTCCGCTTTTTCTGTAATCTCAGTGTGTTAACAATATGAGACTTCGTTAGGTGAGGCTCCTGTATGGAGATACGCTGCTGCCCAAAAATGTCCAAAGACGCCAATGGGTCAACAGAAATCATCGACATAAGGTGATTTTTAATGCAGCTGGATTTGATCCTATGCCATACAGTGCTAAAGCTCTACGATTGAAGGAGCAAGTGTTTATTTTGTCATGCTTACAAAGCGCCTTCATTCGGTTGAAGGTGCTTTTTTATGAGAAAAGGAGGTGTGGGGATGGATCATCCCGATTCGAGACACATAAAGAGTATGTCAAAAGATCAGATTGACGCATCAGACAGAGGAGATCCTGACCCCCGCACATTCTAAGGGATTCGGGTATCTCCTGACTTTGGGGAGGTAACAGCGATGATACAGAACATTACGTACGATGAACTCATTTTAAGAATCATTATTTTATTAAGAGATGGCAAACGCAAAGAATTTAAAAACATTATGGAAGAACTTCAGCCATATGATATGGCCTATTTATTTAAAGAACTTCCAGAAAAACACCGCGGCCGTTTCCTCAGCTTTTTAACAATCGATGATGTGACGGAAATGATGGGTGAGCTTGAGCGCGAATACCAAGAAATTGTGCTTGAAAAAGTAGGAAAAGACAAAGCCACCTTCGTCACAAACAAAATGGATAACGATGACCTAGCCAACTTGTTTGATGAAATGGATGATGAGCTGAAAGACCAACTTTTATCAAACATGGAGGCGGAGGAATCAAAGGCCGTCCAGCTTCTTATGAATTATCCTGCTGAGACAGCAGGCCGGATCATGACCAACCGGTACGTTTGGATTCCTCAGCACTATACGGTTCAGGACGCAGTTGTAAAGCTGAAAAGCTTTGCTGAAATTGCAGAATCGATCAACTATTTATATGTCATTAATGATCAAAAGCAGCTTGTAGGGGTTCTGTCGTACCGGGATCTCATTTTAGGTGAACCAGATGAAAAAGTGCAGGATCTTATGTTTACAAGAGTCATTGCCGTTGGAGCTTTTCAAGATCAGGAAGAAATCGCAAAGCTGATTGAACGGTATGATTTTCTTGCCATTCCTGTTGTAGAAGAGAACAATGTCCTTGTCGGAATCGTCACAGTCGATGATATCATTGATGTCGTCATTCAAGAGGCAGGAGAAGACTATGAGAAGTTCGCTGCCTCTGGTAAAGATATTACATTCGACACGCCCGCTTTTGTTGCGGCATACCGCCGTCTCCCGTGGCTCATTTTGCTCTTATTCATTGGGCTGATTTCAGGCAGTATTTTAAATTACTTTGAAGATACCCTTCAGCAAGTCGTCGCCTTAGCCTTCTTCATGCCAATGATTGCAGGAATGACAGGGAATACAGGCACACAGTCGCTTGCCGTCGTCATTAGAGGACTTTCAAAAGAAGAATTAACGAAAAAAACCATTATGCGCCTGATTTTTAGAGAGCTCCGAACAAGTATTTACATTGGGATTGTCTGTTCCATCATTATTACAGTCGTCGCAATGGTGTGGCAGGGCAATATGATTTTAGGATTTGTTGTCGGTTCCTCACTGCTTGCCACACTGATTATTGGAACGATGGCTGGTACGATCGTGCCTATTATTTTACACAGATTAAACGTCGATCCTGCGATTGCATCTGGGCCGCTGATTACAACATTGAATGATATTTTATCACTGCTTATCTATTTTGGTATTGCGACAGCGTTCCTTCATACACTTATGTAGCAAGAAGACTGTAAAACATGACGTTTTGCAGTCTCAGCGCGCTGACAAACCCTTGCATTCGGTGTCAGTCCTTGCGTGCCGGTGCTCACGAATGTTCAATTCGCTCCGCTCCGGTACTCGTTCTTCCTTGACTTCAAAGGTTTTCAGATCGCGCTGAAAGGTAGACAAAGGACCATCCCTTGTCCACAATCTAAGACTGTAAAACATGACGTTTTACAGTCTTTTTTTGTATAAAGATTGCATATAGCGCTTCCATCCTTTACATTTTAAGGAGAAGGTGGGAGAGAAACATGAAGAAATTCTTATTCGTTTTGATGTGTATGTTTTTGCTGAGTGCATGTCAAAGGGAGGACGAGGGGAAAGACCGAAGGCTAGTGGCTGCAGAGCATATGCTTGAAGCCATCACCGAAGGAAATAAAAGAAAAATGGAAGACATCTACGTCGAAGGTGCGGTCCCGAGCCCGGATGACATTCTGAAACTGAAAAAAGAATGGGGCATAGACACGCTTTCTTATGAGGATTTTCAATTGGAAGAAGCCAGCATTCATGTGTTCCATGCGAATTACGAAGATGCAAAAACCGGGAAGAAAAAGGCACTTGCCCTGCGGGTGAAAGAAGATCCTGAAAGAGGTGGCGTGCTGATTGACTTTGTAGGGGTTGTAGAAGGTACTGAAGCTTCCTCTAAATAAAAAGAATCGTTCAAAAGAGCGATTCTTTTTTTGTTTAACGATTTTTATACCGAAAGTGTGCGTTAATCTGACCTTCCAGCATTTTTTTCTTAAATTGTCCGCTTTTTAGCGCTTGTTCTTTTTTCTTCATGTCTTTTAAAATTTCAGCTGTCTGCACACCGTCTTCCCGTTTATTGGCGATGTCCATCAAACGTTCAACATCTGCAAAAGAATATTTCCGTGTGCCTCTTGTTGAGCGCTGGGGGTAAATGAGTTTACGTTCCTCATAATATCGGATTTGCCTGACGGAAAGCCCTGTTAGCTCACTGACAATCCCGATTGAAATGACTTTTTTATCTTTATAAGATACATCTTCCTGCGTCATATACTCACCCCTGCAAGTCTTTTCTTCATATTATATAGAACGAGAAGTGAAAAAACCTATCGTTTGTTAGAAAATATAACACAAAAACGAAAAAAATGAAAAAACCATGGGAGGAAAGATTACAGGGAGTGTGCAATACATCTTACGGCGGCATATAATCATGGTGAATTGACATAGGAGGAGGAGCATATGATGGAGGAAGCACAGATCATTCGTATGGCAAAAGAAATCATCGCATTAGATGTGAAGAGGGATGAATTGCTTGAGCAATTCATGCAGGCTGCAGGTCAGAATGCACATGCGCTTCTAAGAGCCATGCAAAATGATTTGTATAAGAAGTCTTCATAAGCACCCGATCCAAATCACTTGATAGGAGGGATAATCGGTGCGGCGTATATTAAAAGAAGCTTTAGCAAAGGAAAGACATTATTATACGAAGCAGCTATGTTCATTAGGGGTTTACAGCCCTGATGCGGCCAAGAACATGACAATTAGTGACCTAAAAAAAGAGTATCATTTCTTTTTCAACAAAACAGAACGCTGTCTGTAAAAATCCCTTGAAATGTGCGTATGTCACATAAAGGGTTCTTTTTTTTGTTTAATATTATAGCAATATTGAATTTTGTAGAAATTTGGCGAATGAAGTGCAAGAAACCATAGATTCTTTACAGATTTTGTTAAAGTGTGTCGCATCTTGATGGTTTGCTGAAAAAGCTTTTTTTCGAGATGATTGTGAAAAATAAGAAGGATTTTAAAAGTTTATATCGAAACCTTATACATAACACGAATGGAGTCACTTATGTGGTTGAAAGGGTTTTCAAAAACGTACTTCTATTTTTTACGAAAGGCTCCAACTGCACCGCAAGACAGCCTTGAAGTTAAAAAAATATTATAAGAGGTAGATATGTGATGAGACTATCGTTTAATGAAGAAGAAGTAGAACGCTCAATGACGCTTTACAAGGTTTTTGCAAGAGCATTTAAAAGCGTTTCAGAACACAGTATTAGAGACAGCAAAGAGCATGGGTTTAATCCAACTGAATTTGCCGTTCTTGAATTACTGTACACAAGAGGTGCTCAAAAGCTTCAGCAAATCGGCTCAAGACTCCTGCTTGTCAGCGGGAATGTGACGTACGTAATTGACAAATTAGAACGAAATGGTTTCATTGAAAGAGAACAGGACCCCAAGGATAAACGGTCGGTTTATGCCCATTTAACGGAAAAAGGGCGAAGCTATCTTGACAAGATTTATCCGATCCACTCACTTCGGATTGCGCGTGCATTCTCTGGTCTGACGCGTGAAGAGCAAGAACAATTGATTAGTCTATTGAAAAAAGCAGGTATTCACAGTCAGCATTTATTATTTAGATAAAACGAAAAGGTGCCATCATTGGCACCTTTTAAATTGTTGACAAAGGGCTAAAGTGATCTTTATTTTAGCCCTTTGTCTTCTTCTCAGCTCAGCGTGACAGAAAACCTTTGAAGTCTAGGAGGGACGAGTACCGGAGCGGAGCGAATTGAGCATTCGTGAGCACCGGCACGCAGGACTGACACCGAATGCGAGGGTTTGTCTGCACGCTGGAAGATGCCATCATTGGCACCTTTTTTATGTGTCAAGCAGCGCCGGATAGGCGATGAATTTTTCAATATCGCTTGCTGGCAGCGGTTTGGCATAATAAAACCCCTGCAGGTCGTCACAGCCCTGGGCAGATAATAGCTGAGCCTGTGCAAACGTTTCAACACCTTCTGCTATCACTTCGAGAGATAACTGGTGTCCCATCGCTATAATAGCCCCTGTAATCTGTTCAGACTTTGAATCACTTAAAATATCCTCAATAAAGGATTTATCAATTTTCAGTCGATGAATCGGTAAATCCTTTAAATAGCTTAATGAGCTGTGGCCTGTACCGAAATCATCAATACTAATGCGGACGCCAAGCTGTTTTAGCGATGTTAACACCTGTTTTGATTGCTTGATATTGTCCATTGTCATACTTTCTGTGACTTCAAGCTCCAAGAGTGACGGTTTCAGGTCGTATTTTTTCAGTGTGAGCTTGATCAAATCAATTAAGTCTTCAGAATTGAATTGTTTCGCAGATAAATTGACAGCCACAGGAATTTTCAGCCCATCGTCATACCACTTTTTTGCCTGTTTGCCAGCCGTATCAATGACCCATCTGCCAATATCAATGATCAGACCTGATTCCTCTGCCAGCTCAATAAAAGCCTCAGGTGATTTTAAGGACCCATCTGGTGCCTTCATTCTCAAAAGGGCTTCAACCCCAGTCATCTTTCTAGTTTTGGCACTGACTTGAGGCTGGTAGTGAAGGACAAATTGCTCTCTTTGAATGGCATCCCTCAGCTCCAGCTCCCGGTTTAACCTGTCCTCACTTAATCTTTCCATGGATTCGGTAAAGAACTCATAACGGCTCTGCTTATGTTTTTTGGATAAATACATGGCCATATCGGCTTTTCTCATCAGCTCCATCCCGTCTTTGCCATTTTGCGGAGAGATAGCGATCCCAATGCTGATTGACGTAATAAGCTGATGGTTCTGGATGAAAAAAGGACGTTCAAATTGATGGATGATATTCTTAGAAAATTGTTCGATTTTATGTGTATCATGATCCATGTGGGGAAAGATCATTAAAAATTCATCACCGCCAAGTCTTGCGATAAAGCCATTGTCCGGTAAACATTGCGTCAGTCTGTTTGCGGCAGCTTTCAGCAGTAAATCTCCTATGTTATGCCCGAGTGCATCATTAATAATTTTAAAACGATTTAAGTCCAGAAACAGAACCGCTGTTGACGTTTTTGACTTTTCTTGAGCGGAGAGAACATCATTTAAATGATTGATGCCGTGGCGGCGGTTAGGAAGCTCTGTTAGTGCATCATAATGTGCCATCACATGAATTTCTTTTTCTGCAATCCGCTGCTGCGTTAAATCTTTTAAAACAAGATAAATGCTGTCGAGTGAATTGTTCACATGAACAGGTATGTAAGTGACATGATAATAATAAAAACGATCTGCTGTTTTCAGTTCTGCTTCACGTGTGATAGCTTTTTTTGACTGAGAAATAAATTCTTCCCACAACTCAGTCGGCATCACATATTGGCTGACATCATCACCAATCTTAGAATTGTACAACTCTAAGATTTGTTTACCAGAGTCATTTGCAGAAAGAACCTTTCGATCGACAGATAGCACGATAATGCCGTCTATATTATGTTTGATAAGCGATTGAAACCGTTGTTCATTTTCTTTCAGCTGATCTGACTGCGTCATGATCCGGTGATCAATATAGGCACCAAAAATCATCAGTGTTTGGACTATAAGTGTCATTAAGCCGACAAAAATCGACAGACTGAATGGCGACATTTCAAGAGATCCACCTATAGCAGCCTGTCCATTTGAATGATAAAACATGGTAGAGGCAGCCATACCAGTATAATGCATACCTGCTATAGCACCGCCCATCAACATTGAACCAAGACCCTTTAAAAGATAATTCTCCCGTTTACTTTTCGTGCGGTCAACACGAAAGAAGAGTTTCAATGAGAAGTAGGAGGTAATGGCAGCAATGAAAAACGAAAGAAAAAAGAGGACTGGATCATAGCTGATTGAGACATTGGCCATTGATTCCATTCCAAGATAATGCATGCTGCAAATAGCTGAACCCATGGTGATTGAACTAATGAGCAGCCGTCTTCTAGAGAGCTGCTTTTGAATGCATATTGAAAAAGCGATCAAGGATCCGATAAATGAGGCCAAAATCGATAAAATCAGTAAGGATGTATCATATGTGATGCCAACACGCATTTGAAATGCCATCATGCCAATAAAATGCATCGACCATATCCCCATTCCCATGATCATTGCACCAATGAGCAGCCATACCTTTTTCTTTGCACCGCTTGACTGTGCTACCCTGCTGGCTATATGAAGAGCTGAGTAGGAGGCGACAGCGGCGACAGCGATTGACAGAAAGACAAGCCATCCATTGTAGCTTCCTGTTAAATGGGTCATGTAAGAAAACCTCCTGTACTTTAAAACAAACATATACTTAATATATCGGATCGAATGGCTTCTGTGTTCACCTTTCCTTCACTTAAATACAACAATCAACGTTTTTTTCACCCTTCTTTTATAGTAAAATCAAATTTAATGTAAAAAAACGACGAAAAGCGAATCGTTTCTTCGGTTTTATTCGTTTAATATATGGTGTGATTCTAAAAGAGATAGAATCAGTCAAATGATTATGTGTGAAAGGGATTGATAAACATCGAAGATTTTATTATTTCTTTAGCTGATGCCTTTAAGAACTTGTCATACTTTGGCATCTTCCTCGCATTATGCATTGAATTTGTACCTGCTGAAGTGGTTTTGCCTCTTGCGGGTTACTGGGTCTCAGAAGGGGACATGGCCTTTATCGGTGTTGTGGCGGCCGGCTCTATTGGCGGTGTGGCTGGTCCTTTGACCTTGTACTGGTTAGGACGTTACGGCGGCAGACCCTTTTTAAATAAATATGGAAAGTACTTTTTTATAAAACCTGAGTCGCTTGATAAATCGGATGCTTTCTTTGAAAAGCATGGCGGATTCGTCGCATTCAGCGGCCGGTTCATACCAGGAGTCAGAACGCTGATCTCCATCCCGTGCGGTATTGCCAAGATGAATGTGTGGGTCTTTTGCCTGTATACCTTTTTGGCAATTACACCAATTACGTTTGTGTATGTGTATCTTGGGTTTATGCTTGGGGAGAATTGGAAAGAGGTTGGCGCCATGATAGATCCTTATCTTTTACCAATTGGGATCGGTGTTGTGTTATTGTTTGTTGTCTACCTATTGATAAAACGAAGAAAAAGAAAAACAGAAACGCCAACTGCCTAATCAATGGATCGAACAGAAAGTCAGCTGTTGACAATCCAGTGTCTATTGATTATGATATAAGTAATCTAAATATTCTAAATCCCGCCAAAGGGGAGTAGCGTCCGGTTTTTACCGGAAACAAAGTCGTCATTACATGGACTGATGTTCATCGGCTTTGTTGGCATGAATCTACATATCACATGTCTAGCAAGACCTTTGCCATTACAGGCAAAGGTCTTTTTTGCATTCATAAGCCTTTGTCTGTTGTGGGACAATAGATAAAAACAAGGAGGAATGATGATGGATGCAGCTATTATTTTAGAGTACGGGTGGGTTCTGCTCGTACTGATTGGATTAGAAGGGATTTTAGCAGCTGATAACGCGCTGGTCATGGCCGTGATGGTCAAACACCTTCCTGAAAAACAAAGAAAAAAGGCATTGTTTTACGGACTTGCAGGTGCGTTTGTCATGCGGTTTGGTTCTCTGTTTCTTATTTCGTTTTTAGTGGATGTGTGGCAAGTTCAAGCCATTGGTGCAATTTATCTTCTTTATATTTCCATTCACCATATTTTAAAATCGCACGTATTTAAGAAAAAGGAAACTGAAACAAATGTGAAACAAAGCGGCTTCTGGGCAACAGTCGTGAAAGTAGAGCTGGCTGACATTGCTTTTGCCGTAGATTCCATTTTAGCGGCCGTCGCTTTAGCTGTGACACTGCCAAAAACAAGTCTTCCGCAAATCGGTGGACTCGATGGCGGTCAATTTATTGTCATTCTTTTAGGCGGTATCATTGGTCTTGTGATTATGCGATTTGCAGCAACTGTCTTTGTGAAACTGCTCAAAACAAGACCGAGCCTAGAAACAGCAGCATTTGTCATTGTCGGATGGGTGGGTGTGAAGCTCACGCTTTATACACTGTCACATCCAGCTATTGAGGTCGTATCGTCTCATTTTATCCATTCAGCATTATGGAAAGTCATTTTCTGGACAGTGCTTCTCGCAATTGCAGCATTTGGCTGGTTTTTATCAAGTCCATCAAGAAAAGGCGGGCAGGAAAACGAGGAGAAGCAAGAGGCACGCCTGGGAGAGTAGGTTTTTTGAAAGAAATATCATTTCATTTTCATAACACGTATATTACAAATAAGGGGGAGATACCCCCTTATTTCTTTGCTTTTAGACGAAACATTGTAAAGTAGATGGTGACATACATGTCATAATTGAGTAACAGGAAATGAATTCCTCATTTCTTCCTTTGCGCTTCCCTCATAAATTAGCTATCATAAATGAGTAATATAGGGAGAACTGAGGTGAAACCATTGCTTAGCCTTTTGTTTAAAAAAGGAAAGAAAAAGCAAACATTAGAGCAGTCGGCTATCAGTATTCAACAAGGTGATATCGAACTGCAAAATGCATTAATAGAGCAATACAAACCATTTGTCGCTAAGACGGTTTCATCCGTTTGTAAACGATATATAGATGAAAAAGATGATGAATTCAGCATAGGCTTAATAGCCTTTAATGAAGCGATAGAAAAATACTCTGCCGAAAAAGGAAACTCACTGCTTGCTTTCGCAGAATTAATTATTAAAAGAAAAGTGATTGACTATATTCGAAAAGAAGCAAGAAATGCGCCAACGGTTCAAATGGACCTGCAAGAAAGTGAGAACGGCGAATACTCTCAAAGCATGATTGAAGCCGAGCTCTCCGCAAATGAATATAGGCGTTTAATTGAACAAGAACATAGAAGAGAAGAGATTGAACATTTTAAAGAACGATTGAAAGTATACGGTCTCACGTTTCAAGAGCTGCTTGAGCATTCACCAAAGCATGCAGATGCCAGGCAAAATGCCATTAAAGTAGCCCATACACTCGTTGAACACGATGAGCTGAGAACCATTTTATTTCAGAAGAAACAATTGCCTGTCAAACAGCTGGAAAAGTTAGTGGAAGTCAGCCGCAAAACGATTGAGAGAAATAGAAAATATATCATTGCGATGGCGATCATTATGACAGGTGATTATGTGTATTTGAAAGATTACCTTAAAGGGGTGCTTAATTCATGAGAAGAGGCATTATAGTAGAGAAAAACAAAAAATATGTCACGCTGCTGACCCCTGATGGACAATTTCTGCGGACTAAATATGAAGAGCAAAACTATGAAATCGGCCAAGAAGTGACATTTCCGAATGAATCACGTCTCGAAAGAAAAAGAGCCGGTTTTTTTGACCTGCTTCGTTTACGTCCGTTAAATGCAGGAATCCTATCAATAGCAGCGATTATTGTCGTAATTTTTACTATGATGCCATCTTTCTCAAGTCAAAAAGCATATGCGTATATGACAATTGATATTAACCCAAGCTTTGAGCTGAAGCTTGATCACAATTATCAAGTGATCGGTGTCACACCGCTGAATAAAGATGCAAAGCAAGTACTGGCGAGTATGAAGGATTTAGAAAAAAACGACATGACCAAAGTCGTCCAGGAAATTATAGATGACTGTGACAAAAAAGGATATGTGAACCATTCTAAAAGTATTTATATTTCAACCGTTTATGAAAACAAGCAGGACAATACATATAAAACAAACGTAAAAAGCAAAATTAACACCATTTCTGGTGAATATCAAAAACGCAATTATAAGCTGGAAACTGTGGAAAGTGACATGGAAACAAGAGAAAAGGCTCAAAAGGCAGGTATTTCAACAGGAACATATATTAGAAATCAAGAAATGCAAGATCAAGAACATGAAGACATCAAAAAGGATGAAGACGGAGCAGATAACGATGCTGTGAAGGAAGAAGATCCTAAGAAACATGATGAAGAACAAGCAGAAAAAGACAAACAAGAAGACGTAAAGACAGACGATAGCGAAGAGATGCAGCCAGATCAAGAGGCTCCTGAAGCTGAGGACAAAGAGCAGAAGGAGGCAGAGAGGGAAGAGCAAGGATCTGTTCAAAAGCCTCAAAAACCTGATGATGCAAGCAAAGACAACAAGATAAAGGAAGAAAAGGATCATTCTTTCGATAAAGAGCAAAAAAAAAATCAATCAACTAATCCTGATGAAAGAAGACACTGGAACGGCACATCACGTGGTGATGCGGAAAAACATGCAAAAAAAAACGGCAGGGATCAGAACAATCCATCCGCTGAACAAAAAAGAGAACATGTGAAGCAAAAAGGGAAAGGTGCACCGTTTCCTTATCGCGATAACCGGCATGAGCACACATATGAACAATAAAAAACGCCAGATTAGCTCCGGCGTATTTCACCATGTCTTTATTTAGATTGATTGCCCATTTGTGATTGAGCCTGTTGAACGAGTCTTTTTGTGATTTCACCGCCAACAGAACCGTTTGCACGTGAGACTGTATCTGAACCGAGAGTGACGCCAAATTCTTGAGCGATCTCGTATTTAAATTGATCTAAAGCTTGTTCTACTCCAGGAACAAGAAGTTGATTTCGATTTGCCATGTCATATTCCTCCTTTCACCTCATGTTTGTTGCGCCTTCTTATTTTGAAAAAAAAGCCGCACATTTATGCTGGCAATTGCTGTACAAAAAACCGAGATGATGAAGGTCACCTCGGTTCTTATTTATCCCTTATTCAGCTGAAGCGTATTATACATCATTTCTTGAGCTGTACTTTGCAAATGAGAAGTAAATACAGAGAAGACGGTAGAACTGATAATGCCTTTAATCAAATTCCATTGGCTCTTCGTCAATTCTGTAAACTCGTCATGGAGTTTGTCTGTCTGCTCCTCAGTTATTTCTCGTAAATTTGTTTCCTTTAATGGAAATTGTGTATGGTGATAAATAAAATCAAGGACGTGCGCATATGCTTCATAAAAACGGATTGGACTAATAATATCATCTGTTCGATCTGTGATGGTGTTAAATAAGGCAGATAAGATCATACGAATGGTATCGAAGTCAAAAACTGATTTTAAATCCCTGACAATTAATAAAATAACGACCTGATCAATAGAGTACTTCTTGCCAAGCTCTGGATGGCCAATCATATCTTTAATATCACGTTTGATCCAATTTTGAATCGCCGTCGATTTAAGAGAAGTCAGCTCACACAAGTTGCCAAGCTCAACAATTTCATTTGTAGAAAGACCATGCTCTGATTTTTGCTTCCGCCGTTCAAGCTTCTCAAAAAAAGACGGGATCTTTAATTCATCATAGTCATGATCCTTGCCATTTTTTACAGATAGTTTCAAAAGCTGAAGCGGAGTCAGATCTCCCTCTCCTTTTAGAGAATACAGAAGTCTTGTCATGTCAATTCTCGTTAATTTAAAAGTAACCATGTTCCACCTCATTTGTACGTCAAAACGTGATTATTGATCTAATTCAACATCATAGTCTCTTTTTGATGAAAATGCAAAATAAACTCAAATTCAAACCTGTGCGTCACAATTTGTACACTTTTCTGCTGGGGCAAATGTCGTAAATATTGATGTGATGGGGCTTTAGCCGTTATGATAAACAGAGAAAGTGATTCCTTTTTCCTTGCAATTTGAGACGTTTATTTTTATAATTTTATTAATAAGTTCATTTGAACTTAATATGACAGCGGAGGTTATGTATGGGTAAGAGAATATTTCTGTTTATATTAACGAACATTCTTGTTATCACTACGATTGGTATTGTACTGTCGGTTATTAGTGCAGCAACTGGTGTTGGTTCTTATATAGGAGCAGACGGAAGACTTAATATCCTTTATCTTCTTGTATTCAGTGCAGTTGTTGGTTTTGTTGGCTCGTTTATGTCACTTGCAATGTCTCGCTGGATGGCAAAAATGATGATGGGTGTACGCGTGTTAAATCCAGAAAAGGATTCATTAACATATGATGAGCAGCAGCTTGTTGACCGCGTGCACAGACTTTCAAGAGCAGCAGGCCTTTCTAAAATGCCTGAGGTTGGTATTTATCAATCATCTGAAGTCAATGCATTTGCAACAGGTCCTTCTAAGAGAAGATCACTTGTTGCGGTATCAACTGGATTGCTTCATGAAATGGATGATGCAGCAGTTGAAGGTGTAATCGCCCACGAAGTCGCTCACGTTGCGAATGGTGATATGGTGACGATGACGCTGCTTCAAGGAATCGTCAACACGTTCGTTGTGTTCCTTTCAAGAATTGCGGCATGGATCGCAAGCCGTTTTGTTTCACGTGAAGAGCTTGTGCCGATTGTTCACTTTATCGCTGTGATTGTTTTCCAAATCATTTTCTCTATCCTAGGAAGCCTTGTCGTGTTTGCATATTCTAGACACCGTGAATTCCATGCAGACCGCGGCGGAGCCGACCTTGCAGGTAAAGACAAAATGATTCATGCGCTTCGTTCACTTGAGGCGTACACGTCAAGAATCAAAGATGATGATCAAACAGCAGTCGCTACGCTGAAAATCAGCGGTAAACGAAAAGCTTCTCTTTTCTCAACACACCCTGATTTGAACGAAAGAATCAGAAGACTAGAAGCAAAATAAGAAAGACGAAAAGACATTCTTTAACAGGATGTCTTTTTCTTTTTGATGAAAAAGAAAATAAAGCATAAAATAGCTTTAAAATCATGTCTCTTTTCATTAAAATGATAAAGGTATTCGAAAAGATAGATAAAAGAAGGAATGACAATGAATCCTATAAAAAAGCTAATTGACCGGCTGTCAGCTTTTCAGTTGATTGCCCTTTATTATTTTCTTGCTGTGACCGTGTCGTTTATTCTTCTCAGCCTGCCAGTGGCTCATCAAGAGGGAGTCAAATGGACATTCATTGATGCCTTGTTTACAGCGGTGAGTGCGGTAAGTGTTACAGGACTGACTGTTGTCGACACCTCACAAACATTTAGTGTGGCAGGGATGTGGATCCTTGCGTTTGTTCTGCAAATTGGAGGCATCGGCATTATGACGCTCGGTACCTTCGTATGGCTTGTCATGCGAAAAAGAATTGGAATTAAAGAAAGAAAGCTGATCATGGCAGATCAAAACCAAAGCAATTTATCTGGAATTGTGAAACTAATGAAGCAGGTCTTATATTTAATTTTGCTGATTGAGTTTGTCGGCGGGCTGATTTTAAGTATGTATTTTCTCAAGTATTACGATGTGCAAAGCGCTTTCTTGCATGGCTTCTTCTCAAGTATTAGTGCGACAACCAATGGGGGCTTCGATATTACAGGGAGTTCTCTTATCCCTTACAAAGATGATTATTTCGTCCAGTTTATTACGATGCTGCTGATCATCTTTGGAGCGATTGGCTTTCCTGTGCTTGTGGAAGTAAAAGATTATTTGTTCAATCAGGACCGTAAGCACGCATCGTTCTCATTGTTTACAAAAATCACCACGCTCACGTTCGGCGGCCTTGTCGTTGTTGGAGCGATTGGAATCTATGCACTTGAAGCCGGGTTTAGCTTTGTAGGGAAAAGCTGGCACGAAATCTTGTTCTATTCTTTGTTTCAATCGACTGCAACAAGAAGCGGGGGGCTGACAACGTTAGATATTACGCAGCTGACGGAACCGACGCTTTTATTTTTATGTATGCTCATGTTTATCGGGGCTTCCCCAAGCTCTGTGGGGGGCGGCATTCGGACAACTACGTTTGCTCTTAATTTACTCGCCTTGTTTCATTTTGCTAGGGGAAATAAGTCCATTAAAATCTTCAAGAGAGAGCTTCATCAAGCGGATATTAATAAATCCCTTATGGTAACCATGATGGCGTTTATTTTGGTCTTTGGCGCTACGTTCCTGTTATCCTTAACAGAGCATAATACACTTCTTGAAAATTTATTTGAAGTTTGCTCTGCTTTCGGAACAACGGGGCTGTCGCTTGGGATCACCTCAGATCTCACTGTGTTTGGTAAATGTATTATCATGGTGGTCATGTTTATTGGCCGGATCGGTATTCCAAGCTTTTTATATTTAATAGGCCGGAGAGAAAGCGAAGCAAATTATCATTATCCGAAAGAGCGCGTCATTATTGGTTAAACAGCATTCCATTTTGAATGCTGTTTTTTTATTTCCATTATCTAACTGGCTAAATCATATGGGATGTTCGCAATCTATAGGTAAGAGGTGAACGAGACGTGCTGGATGTATTATGGAAAGCAATTGTCATGCTGCTAGTTGGTACCTTGCTGCTGAGAATAGCAGGGCCTAAATCCATTAGTCAATTAACTGTACAACAAACAGTGATTATGATTTCAATCGGATCGATTATTATCCAACCCTTTATTGAGCATAATTTACTTGAAACCATTTATGCAGCTACCATCTTTATTGTGGCACTTGTCATTATGGAAAAGCTGTCAATTCAATCGGATTTTTTTGAAAAATTGCTTTCAGGAAAATCGGTCGTGATTTTACAGGATGGCGAAATGCTTGATCATAAGCTGAAGAAAACAAGGCTCACAAGGGATCAATTTAAAATGCGTTTAAAGCAGCAAGGCATCACTGACATCAGCTGTCTCAAAAAAGCCACGCTAGAAGCCAATGGACAAATTGGCTATGAGTTAAAACCTGAGGAAAAGCCAGTGACGGTCAAGCAAATGAAAGAACTCCTTGACCAATTAAGAGAAGAACTAAACCTGTCAAAAAAGGACTGAATGCAGATGAAAAGAAAAGCAGCGAAAAATGAAGCATTAACAAATAATATGACGCCGACAGAAAGCATGGCACATGATCAAGGACAAACTCAATTTGACGAACAATCAAGAGATCGTCAGGCAAACCGAAATTCTCATAAAGGAAAACAAGGGGGAGCATCTCGTGACTAAGAAGCATATGAAGAGCAAAGAGATGAAGGACCATAAAAAGCCAATGGACCCAGATATTTTAGAAGAGGAATTTGGCAGTGAGCTTGGAGATATTAACAGCAGCAAATGGATTGATACATTGGTGAAGCCAAAGAAAGATGCTGCATGTCAGCAGAATAAGAAATAGAAAAAAACGATCCATGAAGGATCGTTTTTTATTTGATATAACTGCCTTGCCTGCCGGTGATTGTTCGCATGAGATTGGTCATTTTGAGCTCAATCACTGGCTGTGCAACGGTTTTGACAAAAGTGCTAGACAGGGTAAAGGTTAACAAAATGGTCAGCAGCAATAAAATGAGTACACTTGCTGCATTTAGCGCCCAGTCATCAAACCAAGTGGTTCTTAGCAACTTGATCACAAAGCCATGTAATAAATAAACATATAACGTTCTTGTTCCCCATTTTGTAAAGAAGAAACGGCGTGTTGGAACTAATGCAAAGAAGCTGAATGTAGCGCCAAATGCAAGCAAATACCATGCCATTCGTTTCATCGCCGCAATCATTCCTTCATCTCCAAGAGAAGCATACGACTTTGAGCCAAATAAGAAGGAATAATCAAATTCATAGAAGTAGCAAAACAGGAACACAGCCATTAATACAAAAAGTGCTGCAAGCTTTCCTTTGCTTGTACGGATGAATTCAAAATGCTGCTTTTTTAAATAAAATCCAGCTAAAAACATAGGCAAGAAGACAAACGTACGTGATAAGCTGAGTGTATCGCTGATGCTGTCCACATAACCGACAAGTAATGCAATTGATAAACTGACGATCATCGCCCAGTGGAACGGCAGTTTTGAAAAAGGAATAAGCAGCAAGTTCCAAAAGAATAAACTAATTAAAAACCATAAGGACCATTGCGGATCAATTGGATTTAAATTGGCCATGCTTTGATCCTGTAATAGATAATAGTAAACCGAATAGATCACCTGAAAGATTAAATATGGGATGATCAGCTTAACGGCGACTTTTTTCATAAAGCCCGGTTTTCTAAACCCTTTTGCAAAAAAGCCAGAAACTAAAATAAAGGCGGGCATGTGAAAGGTATAAATAAACTTGTATAAATAGAGCATCCAGTCATTATCATGAATGAATGATCGTAACAAATGACCAAAAACAACTAGAAAAATCAGAAGGAATTTCGCATTATCAAAATAACTATCTCGTGAAGATGCCATAACATCACCTTTCCTGCTCGTTTTCGAACATAAATGTTCTAAGTGCACTGTTCCCTTATTTGCCTCATTCTAAAATACATTTTCGCTTAATTCGCTATTTGATGTGAAATTGTAGAACGGTTGTAAAAGAAGCGTAAGAAAAGTGAATCGTTATACAATCCTGTCATCCAAATGAAATAAATGAGACAGTCTTCGTGTAAAAAGTTATCTTTTTTTATGAGTCGAATGAAGGAACAATGAAAATATTGTAGAAATATTGTAGAGGAATGAGGCTGGAAAAGGAGTGTAAGAGAATGACTGAAACGCTCGATGGCAATAGGTTAACCCCTGCGGGAGATATCAGAAAATTAGAAAAAGAGAACGAATATTTGCGAACTGAGTTGATGCAGCAAAAAATGCTGTTAAATAAGACGCTAGATGCCATTTTTATATTTGATCAGCACCTCAACATCATCCAAGCCAACGAAGCAACATGCAGGCTTGTCCAGACACCGAAAGAAGATCTCCTCAATAAATCCGTTCTAGATTTCCTATACGGCATCCCGAAAGATAAAGTTGAATGCTCACTCGATCTATTTTTTCGAAAAGGTACGTTAAAAAGAGAAATCTCCATTCAGCTGGAAAATGGCGAAACAAAATACATTGAATTTGTCGCAGAGCACGACACCATGAATCAGCAATATATAGTGGTTATGCGAGATATTTCATCAAAGAAAATATTAGAACGAGAACGCTCCATGAATGAGCAGCTGTTCAAAGATTTGTTTGACCGAGCGATTGATGGGATGGTCATTTTTGATCAGGATGGCTGCATGATTGATGCGAATCATTCTTTTTGTCAGAGCTTTGAGCTGCAAAAGACTGATTTAACCGATCGCTATTTACATGAATTTGTCGAAGAAGAAAATCTTCCCGCCTTGCAGCACCTTTTGACGTCACTTAAAGAAACAGGAAAAGCAAAAGGAGAGCTTCCTGTTACTCTACAATCTGGCCAGCACAAATTATTCGAACTCACCATTACATCAAATGTGATGAGTGGTTTTTATATGTCCATCATGCGGGATATTACAGAAAAAAGGCTGATGGAAGAGAAGCTGTTAAAAAGTGAAGAACGCTTTAGAGAAATTTTCGAAAATGCAATGGATGCCATCATCATATGGGCGGACGATGGAGAGATTGTGAGAGCCAATGAATCAGCCTGCCGAATTTTTGAATTACCAATGCACTCGCTGATTGGCAAAAAACTTACCGACTTTCTCGTCAAATCTGATAAGAGATATAGACCAACAAGAAGACGCTATATCCGGAATCATGAAATAAGGGAAGAGCTATTGTTCAAAATGGCAAATGGACAGTATAAAGAGCTTGAGTTTACATCAAAGCATGCGGTATTAGAAGGACAGCACTTAACCATTTTACGTAATGTAAGTGATCGAAAAAGAATGGAGCAGGAGCTGCGCGAAAGTGAGCTTAAATTCCGCAAAGTATTTAATGGATCAATGGACGGCATTGTTCTTTTTGATAATCAATATCGAATCATTGAAGTCAATCCATCTGCCAGCGAGCTGCTTCAATTGAAGGACGATCATTTAACAGAAATGAATCTTTTCCACATCCTTGCCCCTTATCAAATAGAAAATTTGGCTCAGCCTGCCGAGGCGATGTCATTAGATGAAATGGATAATGAGGTTCCGTTTGTACTGAATCATCCAGATCAGCGTATCCTGGAATTCTCTTTTAAACGCAACATTATCCATAATATGAATTTGGCGATCTTTAGAGATGTGACAGAGCGGAAGGAATTAGAAGAGCGGGTGAGAAAATCAGATACCCTTCATGTGGTCGGAGAGCTTGCCGCTGGAATTGCTCATGAAATTAGAAACCCGATGACAGCCTTAAAAGGCTTCATTCAGCTGTTAAAAGGAAATATAGAAGGGGAGTATTCGCTCTATTTCAATGTCATCACATCAGAGCTGAAAAGAATTGAATCCATCATCACCGAATTTTTGATTTTAGCGAAACCGCAAGCCATTGTATATGAAGAAAAAAATGTGGTGCAGATTGTGAAAGACACGATGGATCTTCTGCACGCACAGGCGAATCTTGGCAATGTTCAAATGCATCTCAATGTGCTGGATGAGATTCCGCTCATTTATTGTGAACAAAACCAATTAAAGCAGGTCTTTATTAACATTTTAAAAAATGCAATTGAAGTCATGCCGCGCAAAGGAAATGTTTATGTGAGCATTCAGCGGAAGGGCGAGGAGCATATTGTCATTTCACTGCGTGATGAAGGCTGCGGAATGGCAGAAGATAAGCTAAAGCGTCTAGGTGAGCCTTTTTATACAACGAAAGAAAGAGGAACTGGACTTGGCTTAATGGTTAGTTATAAAATTATTGAAGAGCATCAAGGAACTATTGAGGTAGAAAGTGAGGAAGGCGTAGGAACCGTCTTCCATCTCACGCTACCACTTAGGCAGCAGAAACAAGAAGGAGAGCAGTAACGTGTATTATACCGTCTATCACGCACCTATCGGGGAATTATACATACTAGAAAAGGATGGTGCCATCATCGAGGTGATGTTTGATGATGAACCGTTTTTAGCAAAAAAGCAGGCAGCGAATCTAAAGCAAGCAGATACGCCTGTCTTACAAGAAGCGAAAAAACAGCTAGATGAATATTTCAAGGGTGAGCGTCAAATATTCGATCTCCCGCTTAACCAAACAGGTTCTCCGTTCCAAGAGCAGGTGTGGGGAGCATTGTCGGCCATACCATATGGTGAATCAAAAAGCTATGCAGACATTGCAGAAGCGATTGGCAATCCAAAGGCTGTAAGAGCCATCGGACAAGCTAACAGACGAAATGCATTACCTATTTTTATCCCATGTCACAGGGTGATTGGAAAAGACCGATCTTTGACGGGCTATGCAGGATCGAAGACAGACATGAAAGCGGTCCTCCTTGAATTAGAAGGCATCCCATTTGTTCAAAAATAAATCGATTGACCTGTTCCAAATGTTTGTCAAGCGACATATCCTTTTATTAAGCTAAAAAAGTTGGTTGAGGGAAAAAGGAGGGCGCTGGCATGTTTTGGGGCAAAAAAGGCAAAATGTATGCCGTTACATCACTATGTGTCAAAATGAACGTTTTGACGGAAGAACAAAAAAAAGAAATCTTAACAAAAACGAATCAAGAAACAAAAAAGCGCGGTGCTCTTAAATGACAAGAACACGGCGCTTTTTTGCGATTATTGAGAGATGCTTTCGGCGAAAAGAGCATCAATCTCTTCTGCATAGTTCGATGTGATAATTCCCTTTTCTGTAATGATGCCTGAAATAAGATGATGAGGAGTGACATCAAAGGCGGGATTGAATACCTGAACATCAGGCGGTGCAATGGGGACGCCGTTTAATTCCTTTACTTCCAGCGGGTCGCGCTCTTCAATTGGAATATCTGACCCGTCGCGGGTGGATACATCAAAGGTTGAAAGCGGTGCTGCTACAAAAAACGGAATGTTAAAATGCTTGGCTAGAACGGCAAGACCTAACGTTCCAATCTTATTCGCTGTATCTCCATTACGGGCGATACGGTCAGCACCAACAATGACAGCAGAAATTTGCTTTTCCTTCATCGTATGGGCTGCCATGTTATCTGTAATGAGCGTCACATCCACGCCGCCTTGCATAAGCTCCCATGTTGTCAGACGAGCACCTTGAAGAACAGGGCGTGTTTCACATGCATAAATGTGAAGATCAAGATTTTTCTTTTTGGCTAAATAAAAGGGAGCAAGGGCTGTTCCGTACCGGCTCGTTGCGATGGAGCCTGCATTACAAATGGTCATGATACGGTCACCTGATTTAAAGAGCTGAAGAGCATTTTGACCGATTTGTCTGCATGTTTCTTCATCTTCAATTTGAATTTGAATGGCTTCATGGACAAGGTCTGTTTTGGCTGCATTCACTGATGCTGCACGCTGAATCCGCTGCAGCAGCCGGTCTAATGCCCAGGCGAGGTTCACAGCGGTTGGACGAGCACTGTTTAAATATTCTTTGATTCGAATGACTTCTTGTTTAAAAACATCCATTTCTTCTGTCTCAATGGCTTGCGCACTAAGCGCCAGCCCAAAAGCTGCTGTAATGCCAATCGCAGGCGCTCCGCGTACTTTTAATGACACAATCGCATCATACACATCTTCTTTCGTATATAAATGCTCAAATACGGTTTCGGCCGGTAATTTTTGCTGATTTAAAATGTGAATACGGTTTTCTTCCCATTCGACAGAACGGGGGACTTCAAATTCTTTTGACAAAACCCGTCACTCCTTTACAGATGGCTGGAATAATGCGACGAGATCAGACGCTGTTTCCACTGTATGATATTGTTTGATAAATGTTTTTCCAAGTGTCAGTGCTGTTTTTTTCTGCTGAATCCGTCTAGTTGGTGATGGAATCGCATCAAGATCAGCGGCATGAGCAAGACCGATTGTTCGGCGGACAAGCTCACAGCCGGCAAAGCCTGTCGCTTCTTTTAAAATCCGGTCAAAGGTTGTTTCTAAAAAGCTGTCCGATACACTAAACGCTTCAATGCTGTCCTCTTTCCAAGCTTTTGTGAACACTTCTTTGAATGTTGCCCATACATTGACGACATGGTCAAAAAGGTGCTGCTGCTCGTGTTCATTCTCGCGAGATAAAGCATTCAGGAACAGATTGGCGATAAAGTGGCCGATATCGAATCCAAAGGGACCGTAAAACGCGAATTCTGGATCAATGATTTTCGTTTCAGTCTCATTTGCAAAAATACTGCCTGTATGAAGATCTCCATGAACCAATGTTTCAGCTGATGTCAGGAAGATACGCTTCAATTCCGCTGCTTTGGCTTGCAGCTCAAGATCTTTCCAAAGCGCTTCTGCTGATTCTCTTAATTCTTCTTCGAAGTCATTTGTTTCACTATCAAAGAAAGGGTCTGTGAAGACGAGTTTTTCTGTAATATCACACAGGTCAGGGTTCGTAAACTGCTTCACAAATTGTTTTTTGATTTTAGGATTTGTAGCAAAGTCAGATGTGTAAAAAAGTGTTTTTCCTAAAAATTCTCCAACATGATCAGATAAATGCGGATATTGTTTTCCGGCAATTAGCCCTTTTCTGACGATTTCTAAGTGAGAGAGATCCTCCATGGCTGTCACTGCAAGAGCTGTATCTGAATAATAGACTGCTGGTACGAGATGCGGCGCATATTCTGACTGCTTGATCAGGGCGGCACTTTCAATTCTTGCCCGGTCTAATGTAAGCGGCCAGCTCTCCCCAACCACCTTTGCATAAGGCAGCGCCTGCTTGATGATCAATCCTTTTTCTTGTTTGTGATCATAAATATGAAAGACGTAATTTAAATTCCCGTCACCAATTTCAGTACATGTCAAATGGCTGCTTTCTTGGATCAAACCAAGTCTAATTGCGAGTGCAACTGCCGAGCTTTCTGTTAGTTCTTCATATGATGCCGTAAGTGTAACCAATTGCTTCCCCTCCAAATCATATAAAAAAGCCTCTTTCTCCTGAGAGAAAGAGGCTTGATGGTGTGTATGCTCAAAGCCTCTCTTATCTCTCAGCACATACGTCTGATGGAATTAGCACCGTGCCCTATAAGACAATTGTCTTGGCGCGTTACTTGCTGCGCCCCACTTCACAGTGGTATTAACGGTCGGTTGCTGTTGGGGTCAAAAGGCCAAATCCCTCGCCCAACTCTCGATAAGAGAAATCAATATGTAATTGTTTCGTGTCTGTTTGCATTTCTTAATTCAAGATATTATCAGAGCGTTGCTTTACATGTCAATCTTTTTTCAAAATTGCTTTACAATTCATAAAACAATCCATTACAGTGATTGTATTGTCACGTAACTTGAATAGAAGGTGAAGAAATGGAATTCCAGCAATCAGATGTGTTGAAACAATTACCGAAACAATTTTTTGCGTCCCTTGTCCAAAAGGTGCAGAAAAAAGTGCAGGAAGGGGCAGATATCATTAATTTGGGGCAGGGAAATCCTGATCAGCCAACTCCTCCGCACATTGTAAAAGCCATGCAGAAAGCGGTAGCAAAACCTGAAAATCATCAATACTCCTCATTCCGTGGAACAGCGAAATTAAAAAAGGCTGCTGCCGCTTTTTATGAAAGAGAATATGGCGTCACACTTGATCCAAAGACGGAAATTGCGATTTTATTTGGCGGGAAAGCAGGGCTTGTTGAGCTGCCGCAATGCCTGCTGAATCCGGGTGATACGCTTCTTGTCCCTGATCCTGGCTATCCTGATTATTGGTCAGGCGCTGTGCTTGCTGGAGCGCATATGGTAACCATGCCACTTCTTGAAAAAAATGATTTTTTACCTGACTACGATTTGCTGCCTGAGGATGATAAGAAAAAGGCAAAATTAATGTACTTAAATTACCCCAACAATCCGACGGGGGCTACGGCAAGCCGTTCATTTTTTGAAGAAACCGTTACATTTGCGAAAGATCACAAGCTATGTGTTGTCCATGATTTTGCATATGGCGGCATTGGATTTGATGGAGAAAAGCCGCTCAGCTTTCTGCAAATAGAGGGAGCGAAAGAGACGGGAATAGAAATTTACACATTGTCTAAAACGTACAATATGGCAGGGTGGAGAGTAGGATTTGCAGCTGGAAATTCATCTGTTATTGAAGCCATTGAGCTTTATCAGGATCATCTGTTTGTCTCCCTGTTTAAAGCCACTCAAGACGCAGCAGCGGAAGCCCTATTAAGCGATCAAACGTGCGTACAGGTGCAAAATGATCGATATGAGAAAAGGCGGAATGTATGGATTGCTGCCTGCAAAGAAATTGGCTGGGAAGTCAGTGCACCAAAGGGATCATTTTTTGCTTGGTTAAAGGTGCCGGAAGGATATACATCTGAAGCCTTTTCTGACTTATTATTAGAGAAGGCACATGTTGTGGTTGCGCCAGGTAATGGCTTTGGTGATCACGGTGAAGGGTACGTGAGAGCAGGGCTTCTAACAAGTGAGGAGCGGTTACAAGAAGCTGCTCAGCGCATCGCTGCTTTGAATCTGTTTGAAAAAAAGCCATTGACAACATAAAAAAATGGTGCGATAATTCAGGCAATATTTAAGAAAATTGAATATTCTTATCAAGAGTAGGCAGAGGGACTAGCCCAATGAAGCCCGGCAACCGACTTCCATGAAGCACGGTGCTAATTCTTGCAGCAAGCGCTGAGAGATAAGATTCGGACGAATGACACGAAACAACCTCTTTAAGGCGCTCAAGAAGCACTTGAAGAGGTTTTTTTATTGAACATATGCATGACGCAATCGAAAGGGGATTCCTAGTGAGTGAATTACTGGCAACATACGTATTAACACATCGAGAGGATGAACAAATAAATCGAAAAGCAGAGCAGATCGCGCTTGGTTTAACAGTTGGATCATGGACGGATTTGCCGCAGCTCAAAAAGGAGCAGCTTCAAAAGCATAAAGGCCGAGTTGAAAAAGTATTAGAAAAGGCTGCTCCAGCCGAAAATGGTCTTTATCAATCAGAGGTGACGATTGCTTATCCTGAGACAAACTTTTCAGCTGATTTACCAGCTGTTTTCACGACGATTTTTGGAAAGCTTTCACTAGACGGAAAAGTGAAGCTAGTCGATATCCAATTTTCTGAAGAATTTAAAAAAAGCCTGCCAGGACCTGTATTTGGAATTGATGGCATTCGAAAAAAGGTAAATGTGTTTGATCGTCCATTATTGATGAGTATTTTTAAAGGCGTTATCGGCCGTGATATGCAGGATTTAAAAGAGCAGCTCCGTTTACAGGCATTAGGCGGGGTTGACTTCATCAAAGACGATGAAATTTTATTTGAAAGTCCATTAGCTCCTTTTGAAGAGCGAATCAAAGAAGGAAAAGCGATTTTAAAAGAAACCTATGAAGAGACAGGACACCGCACGCTGTATGCTGTCAATTTAACGGGCAGAACCTTTGACCTGAAGGATCGGGCGAGAAAGGCCGCTGAACTTGGGGCAGATGCGCTCTTATTCAATGTCTTTGCTTACGGCCTGGATGTCATGCAAAGCCTAGCTGAGGACCCAGACATTCCACTGCCGATTATGGCGCATCCCGCTGTGAGTGGTGCTTTGACATCCTCTCCTGAATATGGATTCTCGCATTCTCTTCTTTTAGGCAAATTAAATCGATATGCTGGCGCTGATTTGAGCCTTTTCCCCTCACCTTATGGGTCGGTTGCACTTCCGAAAAAAGATGCCCTTGGAATCTATGAAGCTTGCGTAAAAGAGGATACGGTTCAAAAAACATTCCCTGTCCCGTCAGCAGGCATTCATCCAGGAATGGTTCCAGTATTAATCAAAGATTTTGGAATTGATCATGTGATAAATGCAGGTGGAGGCATTCACGGACATCCGCGGGGAGCCATCGGCGGAGGGAAGGCATTTCGTTCGATCATTGATGCCGTGATTCATGAAGAGTCCATCCAAGATAAGGCGGCTTCCTGCCAAGACTTAAAAGCGGCACTTGATCTTTGGGGAAGGGTAGCAGAATAATGAAAAAACCAATTGTATGTTGTGATTTTGATGGAACAATTACAAAAAATGATAATATCATCCGCATCATGAAACAGTTTGCACCAAGTGAATGGACGAAGCTGAAGGATGGTGTCCTGTCAAAAGAAATCACCATTCAAGAAGGCGTCGGGCAAATGTTTCAATTACTGACAAGTGATCAAAAGGATGCCATTCAATCATTTATTTTAGAGGATACAGAGATTCGAGAAGGATTTAAGCAATTTGTGGATGAGGTAAAAAAAGCAGATATTCCTTTCTATGTACTGAGCGGGGGGATGGACTTTTTTGTCTACCCTATCCTCGAAGGCATTGTCGATCGAGACGATATTTATTGCAACCATGCATCATTTGGGGAAGACCATATTCAGATTGAATGGCCGCATGCCTGTGATACGCAATGTCAAAATGGCTGCGGATGCTGCAAGCCCTCAATCATTCGAAAGCTGACTCGTGAGGATGACTTCATCATCATGATCGGAGATTCAGTGACTGATGTGGAGGCGGCGAAGCATGCGGATCTTACGTTTGCACGAGACTACTTGCTCAATGAATGTCAAGAGCTCGGGCTCGTACATAAGGAGTATGAAACATTTATTGATCTACACGCGCAATTTGTTCAAATAAAGGAAGTGAAGGAATGGCAGACGCAAAGAGCAAACGCTGGCAGGAGCTAGCAGACGTTAAACGTGAACTGGCCCAAAGAGATTGGTTTTTCGGAACAAGCGGTAATTTATCGATCAAGGTGTCGGATGATCCAATCACGTTTTTGGTGACAGCAAGCGGCAAAGATAAACGAAAAGAAACAAACGAAGATTTTGTGCTAGTAAATGCAGCAGGCCAGCCCCATCATCCGAACGAACCGCTTAGACCATCAGCTGAAACACTGCTTCACACTTACGTGTATGAACGGACGAAAGCAGGCTGCTGCCTCCATGTCCATACAATCGATAATAATGTGATGTCAGAGCTATATGGGGATAAGGGAGAGATTCGTTTTAAAGGCAACGAAATCATCAAAGCGCTTGGTTATTGGGAAGAGGATGCAGAAGTGTCGATTCCGATTATTGAAAATCCAGCTCATATTCCGCAGCTTGCAGAGCAATTTGCCAAACATCTGACACTAGAGGCGTCATCTGGTGCTGTACTCATTCGCAATCATGGCATCACGGTCTGGGGAAAAACAGCCTTTGAAGCAAAACGAGTATTAGAAGCATATGAATTTTTATTTAGCTATCACTTAAAATTAGCGCTTTATCAACAGCAGCTTGTAAGATAAAAAGGAGGAAAAACATATGGCGACGATTTTGATTCATAACGAAGAGAACACATTACTTGAGAACGAACAAGAGGTAGCATCATATTTAGAAAACCAAGGGGTCATTTATGAGCATTGGGATATTGAAAAGCTGCCAAACCGTTTATCAGAAAAGTATGATTTAACCGATGAGGAAAAGGAAGAGATTTTGACTGTTTTCCAAAAGGAAATCCAAAGTATTTCTGAAAAAAGAGGGTACAAAGCGCAGGATGTCATTTCATTGTCTGATGCCACTCCAAATCTTGATGAGCTGCTCCAAAACTTTAAACGTGAGCATCACCATACAGATGATGAAGTACGCTTTATTGTGAGCGGGCACGGAATCTTTGCTATTCAAGGCAAGGATGGCGTCTTTTTTGATGTGAGATTGAATCCAGGTGATTTAATTTCTGTGCCGCCAAACATTCGTCATTACTTTACACTTCAAGAGGATCGCAAAGTGGTCGCAGTTCGCATATTTGTCACAACTGAGGGCTGGGTGCCGATTTACGAGGAAGAAACGGTTTAATGATAGAGCTGATCATTCCGCATGAGGCGGAAGATCAGCTTTTTTTTAGGAAATTAGACATAAAATGAGAAAGAAAATAGTTGATTTTGATCTTCTGCATAGGATAAAATTCTGTTTAATCAATGTGTCAGTCCTGTCCAAATTTGAAGTTTACCCCCAAATTTGATTGGGTAAAAGGTCTTTAGGCTGTAAAAAATTAAATAAAATAAGCATATTTAATTTAATTTACAAATAAAGTATAATTTTGGTGTCGGATCATTTTGAGCATAGACAGTCGAATTCATTGCGGGAGCTGAGATCATGAATATTTATGTAAGGAAAGAACAATTGCTGATGTCCATTGATGAGAAGAGAAAACAAATGGTAGAAGCTGCTCAAGTGGAAGGGTACACTGGTGAGAAGACAATTAAATATAGTCAAGAACTGGACAACCTGATGAATGAGTATCAGCATCTTCTTTTTCATGAGAAACAATCTGCCCCCTCCTTTCATGATCTTGTGTCTCAAATGAGTCTTTTATCTGTGAACCGCCCCTCTTATTGACATGAAAAACCGGTCTTGCATAAGCAAAACCGGCTGACATCTTCAGTTATGCTGAGTGAGCAGAAGGAAGCATGATCATGACAGTCGTTCCTTTATTCACTTCGCTATGAATATCAATTGTTCCGCCATACATCGAAATGATTCGTTTACACACGACAAGCCCAAGACCTGTGCCTTTTTCCTTCGACGTAATAAAGGGGAGGAAGATGTGCTTTAACATCTCTTCTGGTATGCCTTCACCTGTATCCTCTACTTTAATGATGACATGTTCTTTTTCAGCTTCGATCACAATCTTCAAATGACCGCCGTTTGGCATCGCTTCTAAAGAGTTCTTTGCTACATTTAAAACGACTTGTTTAATATGATCCTTTGTGCAATACACGCCCACATCTTGAATCGTATTGATTTGCAAATCCACTTCCACATTATAAAGGTTTGCCTCAGAGAAAACGATCGGCATGATTTCACTTACAATTTCTTTTACAGAGTTGTTCTGCCATTTTTCTGCCGTTGGTTTTCCTAGTACAAGAAATTCACTGACGATTTGGTTGATCCGTTTAATTTCTTCCTCGATGACAGAAAAATAGAGCTGATCTTCTTCTGAATGATACTTCTTTTGCAATAGCTGGATAAATCCGCTAATCCCTGTTAATGGGTTGCGAATTTCGTGTGCTGTACTTGCTGCGAGTGTTCCGATCAATTCAAGCTTTTGCGCTTCATTTTCATGACGCTCCTGCTGAGTTTGCCGCCTTAACACGATATATTGGACGAGTGTGAATAAAATATTTAATAAAATAAACGCACTGGATAAAGGGATGAGCATCACAGACAGCACTTCACTAGTTGAAGCACGCTGCGGAAAAACCTCCAGCTTCCAGCTGTTTTCATCTAAATATGTAGACACGGTGCTGCCGCCCTCGGGTACTGGCTGTGGACCGCTTGTGAACACAACATGTCCATTTTGATTCAGCATCTTAAAATGAAGATCAGGGTTCAATACATTCATAATATTTCTTAAATAATCAATTTGAATGGCGGCAATCAGTACATTGGTGACCTCTTCGTTTTCATCGAGAACAGGCACACAAATGGAGAGAATCCGCTGTTTTGTAATTCGGCTCACATAGTTGTCTGTGATCACGGTCTGCTTGGTCACTTGAATGCGTTTAAAGTAATCTCTGAATGATAGGTTGATTTTTTCCTTTAACGGGGTGGTGCTTGCTGTTACATTTCCTTTTTTGTCTAGGAGATACAGACCTGAAAAACGAGGTTCTTGTTTATAGATTTTCTCTAGGATGTTTTGTACTTTTTTCGTCTCAAGCGGCTGGTCAAATCCCATGGCAAGGGAAGTTAATCTCGCTTCTGTCTCACTTATTAAATAATTCATTTGGTTTTTGTGAATATTTAACATAAGTGTAGCGGTTTGTTTGTTCTTTAAATCGATTTTTTCAGTTTCTTTTTCGTAGATAAAATAACTAATGATTAGGGTTGGAAGCATGACCAAAATAAGGTAAAGCCTGATCTTCTTCCAAAACCCTTTCAGTATACTCATCATTCATCGCTCCAACGTATTACCTAATAGACTTATTATAGCATTGAACCTATCTTTATTACGATGACTTGTGTGATTTTTAAAAAATTAGGTGATTCGTTCTGGTCTCATTTTCGTGCTAAAGATGGATCAAAATGTTGACATTTTACTTATTGTTTATTAATGTCACATTAGTAGGTTGCATTTCATAAAGGATGATAAAAAATGGAAAATCATAATGTTGAAAAATCATTGAAACTATTTATTGTATTATCACGTGCCTATCGCTCAATTAATCATCACATGAACAAACATATTGTGAAGCACGGGCTGAATCCAACTGAATTTGCTGTGCTAGAATTGCTATATCATAA
Organism: Bacillus sp. FSL M7-0003; assembly: GCF_038628485.1. NCBI lineage: Bacteria > Bacillati > Bacillota > Bacilli > Caryophanales > Bacillaceae > Bacillus > Bacillus sp. FSL M7-0003. The sequence continues at coordinate 1,299,490 of NZ_CP152024.1, forward strand.
AGGTGATCAGCCGCTTCAGCAAATCGGTGATAAGATTTTACTTGCAAGCGGCAGCATCACGTATGTGGTCGATAAATTGGAGAAGAAAGAACTTCTCAGTCGCAAGGCTTGTGCAGAAGACCGCAGAGTGACATTTGCGCATATTACCAAGCAGGGACGAGCTTTGCTTGATGACATCTTCCCAGATCATGCGAAAGAAATTCATGAGATGATCAGTGTCCTGAGCGAAGAAGAGAAAGATGTCTGCATTGATATGCTCAAACATGTAGGGCTGCGTGCAAAGCATTTATATGATCATCAAGACTAAATAAAAAGGAAGCCGCCGGCTTCCTTTTCAGCGTGCAGGCAATCCCTCGCATTTGGCGTTAGTCCTGCGTGCCGGTGCTCGTTCCTAGACTGCAAAGGTATTCTATCACGCTGAAAAGAAGACAAAGGGCTAAAATAGAGATCATTTTAGCCCTTTGTCAACAATCTGTAAAGAAGCCCCTGGCTTCTTTTTTTATTTCGCTTTTTTCTCAATCGGTAAAATGAGTACTTCTACACGCCGGTTTTTACTTCTGCCTTCTGCTGTATCGTTTGAGGCAATCGGTTTGAATTCGCCGTATCCTTTTGTACTAAAGTTCTCTTGGTTTAGATTGCTGTTTTCAAGAAGAATATTTAAAAAGTTCACAGCGCGAATGGCGCTTAAATACCAGTTTGATTCAAATTCTGAATTTCTGATCGGTACATTATCTGTATGTCCGCTAATGACAATGTCACGTGCGGGATTAATGACGAGCAGTTTTGAGATTTCTTTTGCTAACGGGACATCTTGAGGGCGAATAACTGCCCGCCCAGAATCAAAGAAGATACTGTCTTCAATCGTAATGAGAAGTCCTTCATCCGTAAGCTTTGTTTCGAGCTTGGCACCAAGTTTTTTATTTGCAATGAATGAATCGACCTGCTTTTTGACCTTTGTGAGAACCGCTTGGTCCCTAGCCTTTGCTTTGGCTTCTTCATCTTTCTCTTCCTCGGCTGCTTTCTTGACCTGGTTGCTGTTTTCAGTTTCTTCCGTGCTTTGCATGCTGGATTGATCCATAACACCGGTACCGCCAGTAAAAACTACATTAAAAGACTTAGCCATCTGTTCATATTTTGCCGCATCAATTGAACTAGATGCAAAAAGCACAATGAAGAGGGCGAGAAGAAGCGTCAGAAGATCGGCATAAGGGATAAGCCAAGATTCATCTACATGGTCTTCATGATCATGGTTTTTACGTTTCCTAGCCATTTTGATTTTCTCCTTCTTCAATGACAAGATTTGCACGCTCTTTTGCTGGTAAGTACATAAGAAGTTTTTGTTCAATGACTTTTGGAGACTGACCTTCAAGAACAGACAGAATACCTTCGATCATAATTAGACGAAGCTTTACTTCTTCCTTTGATTTACGCTTCAGCTTGTTGGCAAATGGATGCCATAATACATACCCAGTAAAAATCCCAAGCAGTGTGGCGACGAAGGCAGCACTGATTGCATGTCCAAGTGCCTCAATATCTCCCATGTTGGCAAGTGCGGCAATAAGTCCGACAACGGCGCCAAGTACCCCTAGCGTCGGAGCGTATGTACCAGCTTGTGTAAAGATTAATGCACCTGACTGGTGTCGTTCAGACATGGCGTCAACTTCTTCTGTTAAGACGTCTCGAATAAATTCAGCACTTTGGCCGTCAACTGCCATGCTTAACCCGTTCTTTAGAAAATCATCATCGACTTCCTCAAGACTTGCTTCTAATGCCAAAAGACCTTCACGACGCGCAATTTGTGCCCAGTTTGAAAATAGAGGGATCATTTCTTGAATCGTTGGAAGCTGGCTGTCTTTGAAAATTTTTCCGAACAATTTTGGTGTTTTCTTAATTTCACTAGAAGGGAATGCGATGACAACAGCTGCAACCGTTCCAACAATAATGATTAATATAGCCGCCGGGTTGAGAAGAGCAGTTAGACTCACACCTTTCAAAACCATACCGACACCCAGTGCAATAAATGCTAAAATAATACCAATTAACGATGTTTTGTCCATTATCTCACCAAATCCTTTAACTATCTTTTTCTATAGTTAATATCGGTGTGTTCTAGAATGGTTTTAGTAAGAATATAAAATTAAGACAGTTTCTGTGAAGAATTTTTGACGAAAGCGCTTTCTAAATATGTAAAAGAAGAAACTCCCTCTCATATAAAGGGAGTCTCCATTTAATCGTTTTGAGCTGGTTCATCTAAATGAAGCAGTTCTTTTAATTTTTCTTCATATATGATTTTGATAAGATCGTAGCTCCAATTCATCATGTGATCCACCTCTTTTTCTTTTATCGTAAAGGAAAAGAGGCGGGGGAGCGTCGGCGTTCAGATGGAACTTAGACGCCGCAACATGATGGAGGTGCATATCATCCTGAAGATGTAGTTATCCTTTTTTTACGACGATTTCGTCATGTTCAACATCCACAGTAAATCCAGAAAGCTGCTCCTCTTCAAGCAGGATTTCCGTCATTTGGTCTTCAACGTGCTCTTGGATGGTTCTTCGAAGTGGACGAGCACCAAATGCAGGATGATATCCAAGCTCTGCGATCTTTTCTTTTGCTTCATTTGTGACATGAACTGTTAAATTCTGCTCTTTTAATTGCTCTGACAGCTCATTGAGCAGAAGATCAACAATCTTCACTAAGTCCTCTCTGTCTAGTGAATCAAATTGAATGATGCTGTCAAAACGGTTCAAAAATTCTGGTTTGAAGTAGCTGCTCAGTGAATCAATGAGTGATTGTTCCTCAAACGCTTCTTCCTGATCAGATTGGAAGCCCACTTTGACTGTTTTATCTGCGGTGCCTGCGTTACTTGTCATGATAATGACTGTATCTTTAAAGCTGACCGTTCTGCCTTGGCTGTCTGTTAAGCGGCCGTCTTCCATGATTTGCAGGAACATGTGCTGTACATCTGGGTGTGCTTTTTCGATTTCATCCAGCAAAATGATGCTGTATGGTTTTCTGCGCACTTTTTCAGTCAGCTGGCCGGCTTCATCATGTCCAACGTAACCAGGAGGAGAACCGATGAGTTTGGACACAGAGTGTTTTTCCATGTACTCACTCATATCTAAACGAATGATCGCATCTCTTGAACCGAATAATTCTTCAGCTAACGTTTTAGACAATTCGGTTTTCCCGACACCTGTTGGTCCAACGAAAAGGAAGGAGCCTGTTGGTCTATGTTTCGATTTTAATCCAGCTCTGCTTCTTTTCACGGCTTTGGCCACTTTATCAACCGCATGCTCCTGCCCAATCACTCGTGCTTTTAGACGGACGTCAATTTCTTTCATTTTGGTTTGTTCGTCTGCTTGGAGTTTCCCGACAGGAATGCCTGTTTTTTGTTCCACAATGGCCTGAATGTCCTCTGCTGTAACGATATGCTCTTTTTCAGTTGTTTTGTTTTGAAGTCTTGCTTCAATGGCTTCTTCTTCATCGCGAAGCTTCGCTGCTTTTTCATATTGTTCTTCTTTTAGCGCAGCTTGTTTTTCCGCGGCAATTTCCGCTAATCGATTTGTCAGCTCATCTTCACTTGCTGCATCAATGGAAAGGTTCGCTTTTGAACCAGCTTCATCCATTAAATCAATGGCTTTATCTGGTAAATGACGGTCTTGAATATACCGCGAAGATAATTGAACACAAGCTTTGATTGCTTCATCTGAATAGGTGACACCATGATAGGCCTCGTATTTATCTTGAATGCCTTTTAAGATGTCGATCGCTTCATCTTGTGTTGGCTCATCTACGATGACGGGCTGGAAGCGCCGTTCGAGTGCAGCATCTTTTTCAATTTGGCGATATTCTTTTAATGTCGTCGCACCTACTAGCTGCAGTTCACCTCTTGCAAGGGCTGGTTTTAAAATGTTTCCAGCATCCATTGATCCTTCTGCAGATCCTGCGCCCACAAGAAGATGGATTTCATCTACAAATAAGATGATATTTTTACGGCTTTGCAGTTCTTTGATTAACTGCTTCATTCTTTCCTCAAATTGACCGCGTACACCTGTGTTTGCGACAAGTGAGGAGACATCTAATAAATAGATTTGTTTGTTCTTTAATTTATTTGGCACATCGCCGCTCGCAATTTTGAGCGCGAGTCCTTCTGCGATCGCTGTTTTCCCAACACCTGGTTCACCAATAAGAACAGGGTTATTTTTATTTCTTCTATTTAAAATCTCAATGACTCTTGCGACTTCTTCATCACGGCCAATGACTGGATCAATTAAACCAGCATTTGCTCCATCTGTTAAGTTACGGCCAAGCTCATCGAGTAAGCCTTTTTGCTTTGGCTGCTCCATGTTTGGGGCATGACCTGCTGCCTGAGAGAAGAATGAACTTCCTCCAAAGAGCTGAGGTCCCATTTTCATTTTTGACTGCTCCATCAAAGAGGTATAGCAGTCTTCACATAAAACCATTTGGCTTCGGGACGAATTTACTTGCATATTCAGGCGAATAGTTGCTTCATTTACTTGACAATGTTGACAACGCATTTGCCATGACCTCCTTAAAATAAAGTTTGACTTTATTTGACCAATGAATGTTAAAGAAAATGGTCTATTGTTTGACCATCTTTGACTATAGTATACTCTGACCTATTTTGACTTTCAACTGTTTTGCTCAAAGGGGAATAAAAATCCTTTTTTGCATTTAATCATGGTTTGTCCTTCTTTTCAAGGAACTTGTCTCATAGGATAAAAAAGGAACAATCGAAAGTGATGGGTGCGGAGGGGTCACATGAAACGTTCAAATGAATCCGCTTTTCAGCTTGCCTTTGTATATGTAGGAACAGTGGTTGGAGCTGGGTTTGCGACAGGAAAAGAAATCGTAGAATTTTTTGTTCGTTTTGGCTGGATTGGACTATTAGGAATCCTGATTAGCGGTGTTATTTTTACTGGTCTTGGTGCAAAAATGATGCTGATTTCGAAACGAATCGAAGCAGAATCTTATCAAGATATGAATCGTTTTTTATTTGGCACAGCTGCGAGTCGTTATATTAATATTGTCATGTTTTTTATTTTACTTGGTGTCACCTCAGTGATGATTTCAGGCGCAGGGGCTATTTTTGAAGAACAACTTGGTATATCGAAGGAATATGGGATCTTTTTGACGATCATTCTGAGCGTCATTGTACTCTTTAAAGGATCAAAAGGGTTATTTGGCGTCAACGTGCTTGTCGTTCCAATGCTGATTTTCTTTTCAATGATCGTGTTTCTTGATTCATTTGTGTTTAGCAGCAGTGAAAGTTATGTTCTTGCGCTGCAAATGGGTGAGGGCGAGTGGATATTATCAGCAGTGTCATATGGTGCCTTTAATTTAGCACTGTCACAGGCAGTGTTAGTACCCGTCGCAAATGAAATGACCTCTGAAGCAGTCATTAAAAAGGGAGCGGTGCTTGGGGGTGTCATGCTGACACTCATTTTGCTTGCTTGCTTCTTATCTCTTTCTTCATTAGATATGCTGGAGGCGTTTGATATTCCAATGGCCCAGGTGGTGTATCAAGTTGCAAACTCGATTCATCTCATTTATTTATTTGTCATCTTCGGTGAAGTTTTTACATCCGTCATAGGCAATTTATACGGGCTGGAGAGACAAGTGAGGGCATATATCCGAATGAACAGCATCTTTACGATATCCCTTATTCTCATATGCTGCTATGTGATTAGTAAAATTGGTTACGGTACACTGATTTCAACGGTTTATCCGGTTTTTGGCTATGTCAGCATCTTTTTTATCCTCTTTCTTTGTCTAAAAAAAGTGCCTGCACCGCTAGATAAGTAAAGAAAGGATAGCCTGCAAGAAAAATATGTGGTACACTATCCTCTGTGAAAATTGAACAAAAATCCGTGAAGACGGGAGAGGTTCTAGCAAAACCCTCTATAAAAAACTAAGGACTTGCCGTATCCTTGGATGTGGCATTTTTTATTTTTTATGGCTGGGACACCTCATACACATGTAAAGGTGTCTTTTCTTTTGAGAAAAATAGGGGTTTTCAGGAGCCTTTCAGATGCAGTGTTGTACGGTTGTACCATCTGCAAAAGGAGGAGAACAGAAAATGAAAAATGAAAAAGCAGTCGTTGTCTTTAGCGGGGGACAGGACAGTACGACCTGTTTATTATGGGCACTTCAACAATTTGAAGAGGTAGAAACAGTGACCTTTCATTATAATCAGCGTCATCAAGAAGAAATTGATGTCGCCAAAAGAATCGCTGACAAATTAGGTGTGAAGAATCATCTATTAGATATGTCACTTTTAAATCAACTGGCACCTAATGCTTTAACAAGAGATGACATTGACATTGAGGAAAAAGAAGGGGAGCTTCCTTCCACATTTGTACCAGGAAGAAACTTAGTGTTCTTATCCTTCGCCTCTATATTAGCGTATCAAATTGGAGCAAGACATATTATCACAGGTGTTTGTGAGACAGACTTTAGCGGCTATCCAGATTGCCGTGACGAGTTTGTGAAATCTTGCAACGTCACAGTGAATTTAGCAATGGAAAAACCATTTGTGATTCATACACCACTGATGTGGCTGAATAAAGCAGAAACATGGAAGCTGGCAGACGAGCTTAATGCGCTGGATTTTGTGAAAAATGAAACGCTCACTTGCTATAACGGCATCATCTCTGATGGCTGCGGGGAATGTCCTGCGTGTAAGCTGCGGAAAAATGGCTATGACACTTATATGGAAATGAAGGAGGCAAAATAAATGCTTTCTCAAATCTATCCACAAACCGATCATCCATTTTCATTTGAATTAAATAAAGACATGCATGTATCTGCTGCCCATTTTATCCCGCGGGAAGATGCGGGCGCATGCAGCCGTGTTCATGGTCATACGTACACCATCAATATCACGATTGCGGGAGACGAGCTAGATGAATCGGGTTTCCTTGTCAATTTCAGTACATTGAAGAAGCTCATTCATGGGCAGTATGATCACACGCTGCTCAATGATCATGAGGAATTCTCATCAAACGATCGATACGCGATGCCAACCACTGAGGTGGTGGCAAAGACCGTACATGACAAAGTCGCAGCGTATTTATCGACTTTAGCGAACAAGCCGACATGTGTTCAGGTCTTTGTCAGAGAGACACCAACAAGCTATTGCATTTACCGTCCGAAACGAGTTGAGATCAATGGCTAAAGCGATTCCCGTATTAGAAATCTTTGGTCCAACCATTCAAGGAGAAGGAATGGTCATTGGACAAAAAACCATGTTTGTCAGAACGGCTGGCTGTGACTACTCGTGCAGCTGGTGCGATTCCTCTTTTACATGGGATGGCTCAGCGAAGCATGACATTCAGTGGCTTGAGGCAGAAGACATTGTCAAAGAATTAAAAAGAATAGGCGGACAGGCTTTTTCTCATGTCACCATTTCAGGGGGAAACCCGGCGCTTTTAAAACAAATGGAATCCCTTATTGATTTGCTGCATGAAGAAGGAATTGATACAGCGCTTGAAACACAAGGAACGATGTATCAGGAATGGTTTTTGAAAATTGATGATTTAACCATTTCTCCTAAGCCACCAAGCTCGAATATGAAAACAGATTTTACGAAACTAACACGTATTATAGATGAGCTGAAAAGCGGGAATAGATTGCAGCATGCTAGCTTGAAAGTCGTGATTTTTGACGATCGTGATCTGGCGTATGCGAAGGATGTTCATGCGAAATATCCTGAGCTTCCTTTTTATTTGCAGGTAGGAAATGATGACACAACGACAGGTGATGATGCGTACTTATTAACGCATTTATTAAAGAAATATGAAGCGCTTGTCGATCAAGTCGCGCAAGATCCAGACTTAAACCGCGTAAGAGTGCTGCCGCAGCTGCACACGTTATTGTGGGGAAATAAACGAGGCGTATAGAAAGGAAGAGATGACATGACGACAAGAAAACCAGAAGAATTAGAAGGTGTCACGTTACTAGGAAACCAAGGAACCAATTATTTGTTTGATTATGCACCACAAGTGCTTGAAACGTTTCCGAATAAACATACAAATAGAGATTACTTTGTGAAATTCAATTGCCCAGAATTTACATCACTTTGTCCACAAACAGGTCAGCCAGATTTTGCGACAGTTTATATCAGCTATATCCCAAATGAAATCATGGTCGAAAGTAAATCGTTAAAATTATATTTGTTCAGCTTCCGTAACCATGGTGACTTCCATGAGGACTGTATGAACATTATTATGAACGACCTGATTGAATTGATGGACCCAAGGTATATTGAAGTTTGGGGCAAATTTACGCCAAGAGGCGGTATTTCCATTGACCCGTATACGAACTACGGGAAACCTGGGACGAAATATGAGGAAATGGCAGAATACCGTATGATGAACCATGATATGTATCCGGAGACGATTGATAATCGGTAATTATTCCGCTGTGTGAAACGAATTGGTGTCACATTAAAGTAGAAAAAGTACACCTGAAAATACTCATGGGAATTGTATGAAAAAGTGTGACCTGAGGTGCAACCTGAACTGTGGCTTTTATGCAGTGAACAATTGATAGTACAGAGGCAGATGAAGGCGTACAATTTGTACGTCTTTTCTTTTTTATCCGAAAGAAAAAATGCCTATTATGAGATCATAGGCATTATTGTTTGGTTAAGTTTCTGAACCTTCTCTTTAACATTTGAAACAGCTCATTTTTGAATTTCATCAAAGCTCTCCTGAATATAGTCCATGACACTTCTGATTAGAACTTCACTTTAAAAGTTGACAATCTCATTTATTTCATGACTGTTCCTCATCTGTTAGGTGAGGCTATTGAAGTTGTTTAGCATTTACTTCAGCAGCTACATTTATCCTAACTTTAGTTGTTCTGGTTGTACAATTTCATATTCACCTTCTGCATACTCTTGCTCCGCATAATGGCTCCCCCATTGACAGAGCTCCTGCAAGATAGGTTTAAGAGATTTTCCAAGTTCAGTGGATGAATATTCAACCTTCGGCGGTACTTGATTATACATCTTTCTTGTCACAAGTCCACTGGCTTCAAGCTCTCTAAGAGTTTGAATCAGCATTTTCTGAGTTATATTTGGGATAATGCGCTTTAATTCACTCGTTCTCTTTGGTCCATTCATTAAAAAGTATAATACAAGTCCTTTCCATTTTCCGCCAATCACTTCCTTTGTCACTTCAAACCCACAGCTAAATTTTTTCATGTCTAAAGCTCTCCATTCCACATTTGTTACTTTTTAGTTACTATATCACAAAAAAGTGGGTACTTCCGATAATGTGCTTACTGAAGGATACTATTACTTGTAAGTTGTTCTTCAAGTACTTAAAGGTACTAGACATAAAATAATATGAATTCTAAAGGAGTGTTAAGTATGAGGAAATTTGAAGGTAAAATAGCGCTTGTAACGGGTGGAACAAGTGGGATTGGTCTTGCTACAGCAAAAAAATTTGTAAACGAAGGTGCATATGTTTATATCACGGGACGTAGACAAAACGAACTTGATAAAGCTGTTAACCAAATTGGCAAGAACGTAACCGGTGTTCAAGGTGATATTTCTAAGCTTGAAGACTTAGACAAACTATATGACATGATAAAGCAGGAAAAAGGTAAGTTGGACATCCTTTTTGCTAATGCAGGCATCGGCAACTTCCTTCCATTAGGTGAAATTACTGAAGAGCAGGTTGATAGAACGTTCGACATTAACGTGAAAGGAACCATTTTTACTGTTCAAAAAGCGCTATCACTATTCCCGGACAAAGTAGGTTCTATTATTGTAACGGGCTCTACTGCTGGATCAATTGGCAACCCAGCATTTAGTGTATATGGAGCATCTAAAGCAGCATTAAGAGCACTAGTTCGCAACTGGATTCTTGACCTAAAAGGTACTGAAATTCGTGTAAATGTGGTAAGTCCAGGAGTGATTCTTACACCTGCATACGATGAGCTTTTTGGTGATGCACTTGAAGGAGCGATGGAAAATGCCAGAAATACTGTTCCAGTTGGAAAAGTTGGGACACCTGAAGAAGTAGCAAACGCTGTATCTTTCCTTGCATCAGACGAAAGCAGTTACTTGACGGGTGTTGAATTGTTCGTAGATGGCGGGCTAGCACAGGTATAATGTCACTGCGAAGGGATTACAAATCGTCCTTAATGGGGATTTCCTTGAGTCGTATAAAAAAGTCGTTTTCCTTATGTCCTGAGTAACCATAAATGCTGCAAACTAAGTTTGATGATGGATATGTAAAATGAGAAAGAAGGAAAAGACATGCCGGATGCATGTCTTTTTTTGCGAATCAACCATAAAAAAAGAGAAGAGTCATGTCACTCTTCTCATACGAATGGGAATAGAACTTGCTAGGACGGCTGGGGGCTACCAGCTCGTAAACATATTATACATGACAGAACGTATGTTTGTAAAGAGGGATGATGCTTTTTTGCTTATCTCATTTGATGTAAGATAAAATAGAGGCAATGAATGAGAAACGGAGGCGTTTGAGTTGGCAAACAAAGAAGAGCGGGCAGAGCAGCTGCTAATGGAACTAAAGGAAGAGCTTCAAATGCTTGAACATCAAAACAAAGAACGGTATAAATGGAGTGCCTCCACATTGCTTGGAGTGATTGCCCTCTTGATTGATAAAGGAGTGATCACACCCGAGGAAGTCGAGATGTACAAGACGAAGGCGGAAATGCAAACCTTTCATACGCAAAAAGACTGACCCCTCTTTAAGTGGTATCAGTCTTTTTCATATGTGATTGTTCAAATAGAGCAAAGTTGTCAAACGAGCCAAATTTGCTTTATATATACGTATGTACCGATCGTCTGAATTGAGGATTGCAAATTAATGTACGGAGTCTTTGATGATTTTATAGTTTTTATGATTAACGACTGTTAGTGAATCCAGTTCTAAATCTCTATAGTTGTCCATAATAGTGACATCCACAATGACAGAGTTTTCATTCACTTTTTCAACTACACCTGTTAAACCATTTCTAAATTCGATCACATTTCCAATTTTTGCAATCTTCAACCGATCCCTCTCCTTTAAAAACAGATTTCATTCCCTATTAAAAAGTATTTTGCAATATTTTCATACCAATGTAAAGGATAAAGACGTTTTTGTTTTGTTTTCGTTGTATGCTCTTCTAACGAATGGTATATTTAATAATTGATCATGGCTGAAAAGGAGCGGTTTTTTTGACTGAAGAACAAATCCTCACCATCCTCGAATCTTTACGGAATGGGACAGAAAAACAGGTGACCATCCAAAAAGATGACTTTTTAACGTTTCGTTCTGTTTTGGTGAATCAAGATGATTTTAAACATTTTCGCGGGATTGCCAAACATGGTGGAGATGTTATTTTTGAATATCTTACAGAAGCAAGAAGCTAAAGCTTTTTCTCATTGATGAGAGAAAGCTTTTTTATTTTCGTTCTTTTGTCACACTTCAAACCACTCTGATACATATGAAAAGAAAATGTAATAACCCATAATCAGGAGCATAAGGATGATGATAGGTGAAAAAGGGACCTTTTTAAGCGCTAACAATTCCATTTTATGTGCGCTCAACTAGGACATGCCATTTAATGACGGAATTTGGACAGGCATGTAAATCTTTGTGCGTGAAAATAGAATGAGCTCTTGTTAGAGTGGACAAGTATCTTACAGCCTACTTTTGATTAAAGGAGGAAAAAGGCGAATGATTAAAATTCATACAGCTCTTTTTGTCATCCTTATGCTCGTTGCAGCAATGAAGATGGACAATATACAAGAGCAGCAAGGCACATTAAGTCACGAACTTTCACAAGCACCTGTTAAACATCAGCTTTCATATATAGATCAAGACCACGATCAAGTCATCCCAGCATTTTCTGAAGAAAAGCGTCAGCCAAAAGTGAAATTGCTAAGTACGTCAACAGAAGAAAAGTCTTCAAAACCGAAGCAAAAGAAAAAAGTAAAATCTGAAACGACGAATAAGGCAAGCGGCAAACAGTATTCTAATGAAGAAATGGATTTGCTTTCTCGATTGGTACATGCTGAAGCGAAAGGTGAATCTTACGAAGGGAAAAAAGCGGTGGCAAGCGTTGTTTTAAACAGGGTGGAGCATCGTTCTTTTCCTGACAGCGTTAAAGGTGTGATTTATCAGCGAAATGCCTTCCAGCCAGTATCAAATGGAAGCATTCATGATAAGGCAGATCAAGATTCCATTAAAGCGGTGAAGCAGGTAGTAAAAGAGCATGACAGAACAACAAAGGCTATCTATTTTTATAATCCAAAAACGGCAACAGATCATTGGATTCGTTCCCGCAAAATTGTAGAACGCATCGGACGTCACGTGTTTGCCGTATAAAGAAAAAGAGCGATCAATGAGATTGCTCTTTTTTTGTCTTCAATTATTAAAATATTTTTTGGACTTGTCTCATAGAATGTGAAAAGAATTTGCTTTAGACAAGGGGAGGCTACATGAATCGATTTGTAAAAGGGGTCATTCTGCTATCTGTCGCAGCTTTTATTGCGGAGTGTATAGAGTTTTTAGTCAATATGATTTTAGCGAGAGAGCTTGGAGAACATGGAATGGGTTTGTATATGAGTATCCTTCCAATCATCATGCTTGTCCTAGTGATCGCCAGCTTAGAGCTGCCAGTCTCCATTTCTAAATTCATTGCAGAATCACATGAGCGTCTCCACAAAAGTATGCTCCGTCATGCCTTTAAAATGACACTTGTGGTGACAAGTACAACAACAGCTATAGCAGCCATTGTACTGCCTTTCATTCCAGTGTTTCAGTCGTATCATCCGCTGATGAAGGGCCTAGTGCTGTCACTTATCCCGATTATTGCGTTTACCTCCATTGCCCGCGGCTATTTTATGGGAAAGCAGCAAATGGGCAGAATTGCTTTAGCCAATATGCTGAAGAAAACGATCCAGCTTATCTGCTTGTTTTTGTTTTTTCATTGGTATTCGTTTGATATTGAAACAGCAGTACTCATCGCCATTGGTGTCATTGTTGCGAGTGATCTTGTTGTCTTTATTTATTTATACTCCCAATACGTCATGGCAAAAAATGCTGTGAATGTCAGGTCTGTTGAATTAAGAGGAAGTGATGTGCGAAAGCGCCTATTAGCCGTTTCCATTCCGACAACGGGCATGCGCATCTTTCATGCGATTGCCAATGCGGTTGAACCATTTTTAATCAAAGGAGCGCTCGTGGCAGCAGGCATTTCTGGAACACTTGCTGTTGATCATTACGGCATGCTGGCTGGTGTCGCAATGTCGATCGGTTTTTTCCCGGCGTTTATCGCTCATTCCATCATGATTGTGATGATTCCGAGTGTCTCTGAAGCCTATGCTTTAGGCCAGTATGATCTTGTGAAAAAACGTGTTAGACAGGCGATTCTCATAACGTTTGGATATGGGGTGCCGGCAGTGATGGTGATGTATTATTTTGCTTACCCGCTCACACAGCTTTTTTTTGATTCACCGCAAGCTGCTGTCTATTTACAGCTGCTTTGGCCATACTTTTTATGCCATCTGTTTGTGATGCCTTTTCAAGCATGTTTAATCGGAATGGGGCTCATCAAAGATGTGTTCCTACATAATATATGGGTGCATGTCGTCTCTTTTTCTATGGTGTATTTCCTTGGTTCAATTGAAAGCTTGAATATGATGGGGGTCATTTTAGGGATGAACACAGGCATGCTGCTGTTGACTGCGCTGCATTATGCGACGATTTGTAAGGAGCTCGGCGTTTCAATGTTCCTTACATTGAAAAAAGCTTGAATGTCATCATCATCGAGCGGGCAAGCTATAAGAAAACTGGGAAGGAAGATCCTGATGAATCGTAAAAATCTACCCGCCAGTCTTCTGATGATGAGCGTGCTTCTATTTCTCATGAGCGCAGCAGCAGAAGCAAAAGAGCCTGTGATGGCGCCAAGGATAGAGGCGCCGACATTAAATGGTGACATGCAGATGGTTCCCGCAAAAGGAAAAAAGACCATTTTGCATTTTTGGACAACATGGTGCCCGTCCTGCAAAATGGAGCTGCCTGAATTTGAACAGATTGTGAAAGAAAATCAGAGTGATGTTGACATATTGACCGTGAATTTACTAGGTGCTGAACAAAGTAAACATGCTGTTGCCCAATTTGTGAAAGACAGAAGGTTTACATTCCCGATCATCCTAGATGAACACGGAGAAATGATGAAGAAATATCAAATCATCACCATCCCAACTACCTTTTTGATTAACGAAAAAGGAGAAGTGGTGAAAAATCATGTAGGTCCACTGACGAAAAAACAAATCAAAGAGTGGACAAATTCGTAGAACAAATCCTTTTTGTGAAAGAACCAATTCTGTTGGTTCTTTTTTGTGTTCGTTTGCTTTTCATCTGAATACACTGTGCTCAGAAGAAGACGGAACGATCTATATCAATAATGATAATTATTATCAAAAAGAAATTATAATAATTATTAATTGAAAATTGATCAGAACCTGTTATAATGAGTTACAGACCAATAAAAAGCTTGAAATAGCAGAAAATATAGATGGAAAAAGAAACGGGCAACGATTGATAATGTGAAAACGATTATCAATTAGAGAGGAGAAAACAATCATGAATGAGAATGCAGCACTTTACCAAACGACAAATCAAAAGGAATCGAAATGGTCCTTACATAAATGGGCACAGCACGGAGAATTAATTGCAGCAGGTATCTCGGGGATTCTCATTTTAATTGGATGGATTCTAAAGGATCAGAGCATGTGGAGCATTCCTCTTTTCATCCTAGCATTTGTTATTGGAGGTTTTGCAAAGGCGAAGGAAGGAATTGAAGAAACGATTTCGTCGAAGACCTTGAATGTGGAACTTTTAATGATTTTCGCAGCAATAGGCTCAGCTTTAATCGGCTATTGGGCAGAAGGCGCTATCTTAATTTTTATTTTCTCACTGAGTGGTGCGCTTGAAACGTATACGTCAAATAAAAGCAAGAAAGATTTAACAGCATTAATGAGCATTGCACCAGATGAAGCAACTTTAATTGAAGAAGACGGTACGACCATTCAAATCGCCGCTTCTTCATTAACACCAGGTGACCGGATTATGGTCAAAGCTGGGGAACGCATTGCAGCAGATGGTGTCATTTTAAGCGGGAGAACAAGTGTGGATGAATCTGCCCTCACAGGCGAATCTATTCCACAGGAAAAAGGGCAGGGGGAAGACGTATTTGCAGGAACAGTGAATTTAAATGGTTCCTTAACAGTGGAAGTCACGAAACATAATGAAGAAACGTTATTCCATAAAATTATTAAACTTGTCGAATCCGCTCAAGAAAGTGTTTCGCCAAGCCAGGCATTTATCGAAAAATTCGAGGGGGCCTATGTAAAAGGTGTGCTGATCACCGTTGCGGTATTAATGGTTCTGCCTCATTTTGTACTCGGCTGGAGTATGAGTGAAACCTTCTATCGGGCAATGGTGTTTATGGTCGTTGCTTCACCTTGTGCTCTTGTTGCATCCATTATGCCAGCCGCACTGTCACTGATCTCAAATGGCGCAAGAAATGGGATGCTTGTCAAAGGAAGCGTCTTTTTAGAAAAACTAGGCACAAGCAGTATGATTGCTTTTGATAAAACGGGGACGATTACAAGCGGGAAGCCAGCCGTAGAACAAGTTGTCATGACGAAAGGGCAGGATGAATCTGCTTTTTACCAGGCACTCTATCAAATTGAGAGTCAATCAAACCACCCATTAGCGAAAGCAATTTCTGATATGGCAAAAGAGCACCAAACAGAAAGAACAGTCCATGTCACCATTGAAGAAACCTCTGGATTTGGTGTGAAAGCACAATTAAATGGAGAAACGTGGCGGATTGGGAAGAAAGACTTTGCGGGTAAGGCGTCAATCGACCGCGAGATTGAAGAGACAGGTGATGACCTTTCCGCGCAAGGATACACAGTGGTCTACGTTCAAAAGGATGAAAAAGTTGTTGGCTGTCTTGGCCTTAAGGATCAAATCAGACCTGAAGCCAAAAAAATGATTCAAGAACTAAATGATTTAGGCATCCAGACTGTCATGCTGACAGGAGATCAGCAAAAAACGGCTGAAGCGATTGCGCAGGAAGCCGGCATCCAAACCGTAGTGGCTGAATGTCTTCCAGATGAAAAGGTACATGAGGTCAATCAATTAAAAAAACAAGGTAATTCAATCATCATGGTAGGAGACGGAATCAATGATGCACCAGCGCTTGCCACAGCAGATGTTGGGGTTGCGATGGGCGGAGGCACAGATGTTGCCTTAGAAACAGCGGATCTCATCTTAATGAAGAACAATTTAAATAACCTAACAAAGATGATCCGTCTTTCAAGAAAAATGAATCGAATCATTAAGCAAAACATTATTTTCTCATTAACGGTGATCTGTCTGTTAATTTGTGCGAATTTCTTACAAGTGCTTGATTTGCCTTTTGGCGTCATCGGGCATGAAGGAAGTACGATTTTGGTCATTTTAAATGGTCTGCGTCTGCTTCGTGCATCTTAAATCAATCATCAGGGCGCACTGGATTCATGCCAGTGCGCTTTTGTGCGAAATAAAGCAAAAACTGATACAATAGACCAGTAGTAAAACGTGTGAGGAGGATCATGATGAACCGAATGAAGAGCTTGTCTTCTTGGCTTAAGAAAGAAGACATTCAAGGTGCATTTATACATACAAAGGAAAATGTGTTTTATCTATCTGGATACTTCACAGAGCCGCATGAAAGAGTGATGGGGCTGTTTGTGTTCCAAGAGGCAGAACCATTTTTTATTTTGCCTAAAATGGAAGTTGAGCAGGCAAAAAATGCAGGATGGTCCGGCGATATTATTGGATATGAAGATCATGAGAATCCATTTGATTTCATTCAATCAGCGATAGAAAAACGAGGCATTCAAACGGCGCGTCTTGCGATTGAAAAAGAATCGATTCCACTTCAAAGAGCAGAACAGCTCCAAGCTGTTACCGGGGCAGAAACGTTCGTCCGGGCTGAAGATGCGCTCAATCAGCTTAGACTGATTAAAGATGAATCTGAAATTGCTACACTGAAAAAAGCGGCTCAATTGGCAGATGAAGGTGTAAAAATTGGGGTTAACGCCTTAAAAGAAGGAATTACAGAAACAGAAGTGCTCGCTGTCATAGAATATGAACTAAAGAAAAAAGGCATTCAAGGTATGTCCTTTTCAACTATGGTTCTCTTTGGTGAAAAATCAGGCGAGCCTCATGGAAATCCGGGACAGGCAGCCTTAAAAAAAGGTGATTTTGTGTTATTTGACCTTGGCGTCATTGTCGATGGATATTGCTCAGATATCACAAGAACATTTATCTATCAGGAAGCTTCTGAAAAGCAAAAGGACATCTATCAAACCGTCTTAAATGCAGAAATGGCAGCACTTGAAATGAGTAAGCCCGGCGTGAGAATCGGTGATCTTGATTTAAAAGCCCGCGGGCTGATCACAGAAGCGGGATATGGTGAATATTTCCCTCATCGCCTTGGACATGGGTTAGGGGTTTCTGTTCATGAGTTTCCTTCTATGAGTCAGGCAAATGACGACCTTCTGCAAGAAGGTATGGTGTATACGATTGAACCAGGAATTTATGTCCCAGGAGTCGGCGGCGTAAGAATTGAAGATGATGTTCTCATTACGGCAGATGGTCCAGTCACCTTAACCAATTATCCGAAAGAGCTGACGATCATCAAGTAATGAAAAAAATCACGATGAACGTCCAGGTCTTGGAAGTGTCATCGTGATTTTTTATCACTCTTCTCGATCCTTATCAACAAAAAAATCATCAATTGATTGAAACGGTTTGATTTTATGTTCTTTTCCTAAAGGATGTAATGCAAAACGAGCAGAAAACAAAACAGTCATACATAATATAATCCATATGATGAAACCCATCTTGAATTCCCCTTTCCATCCAGTGATTTGTTCAGCTCACATACATCTTAAAGTATGAAACGCTTACCATATCAAGAGAAAGTAGGAGAAAAAATGGCAAACATAAGGGAGATTGCGAAAAGAGCGGGCGTATCTGTGACAACCGTATCACGTGTGTTGAATGAGCATCCTTATGTTAAAGAAGAAAAAAGAGAACGTGTTCTACAAGCGATGAAAGAGCTCAAGTATACAAGAAACATCCAGGCGGTCCATTTAGCGAAGGGCTATTCGAATATGCTTGGCATCGTCCTTCCAAACATTGAACACTCTTATTTCAGCGCACTCGTCACAGGTATTGCAGAAAAAGCACAGGCGCGCGGCATGCATTTTGCTTTATTTCAAACAGGATATGACCCATTAAAAGAAAAAGAAGCGTTAATGAGTTTAAAAGAGCGCCGTGTAGATGGTTTAATATTTTGTTCAAATGCGTTAAGTGATGGTCACATTTTAAAGTGGCAGGAATCAGGGCCGATTATATTTTGTCATCCTGCACCGCACGATCAATGCTCAACCGTGTCGATTGCGCATGATCAAGCATTTAAGGAAGGCCTGCATCATTTGGCGGCATGCGGCCATCAACGAATTGCGATCGTTCTCGCCAGAACAGAAGGAGCGAATAGCGAGTCGCGACTTCAGGCTTATCAAGACATGATGCAATCGCTCGGGCAGACCATTGATGAGAAGTGGATCATCGAAGGGAAGTTATCCCTGCTTGATGGGAAGCAATTATTTGCAGAATGGCAGGAAATGAAAAATCGTCCTACAGCTTTATTTATTACAAATGACGAAGTCTCTGCCGGCTTTTTATTAGAGGCGCAGCGTCATGACATAAAAGTAGGAGAATCACCAGCCATACTCAGCTTTCAAAATAACCAATTGAGTGAGGCTTTGGGGATTTCCAGCATTCATATTCCCCTCAAACAAATGGGACAGGAAGCGTTTGACTTGTTTGACCGGGCATTAAAGGGAGAGAAATCAGAAAAAAGAATGCTGCCATTTCGCCTGATTGAGCGAACAACAACCGTTTTGAAAAACAATCGTTGACGCACGTTTCATCTGTTTTGTACGATAAGAGGGATTGAATAAGAAGGAGGTGGGGATGTTCATGGAATCCTTCACCGTTGATAAAGCGTTAAATAATAATGTCATCATCGCAAGACACCCTTCTTTGGGCGAAGTGGTTCTGATTGGGAAAGGGATCGGCTTCGGTAAAAAATCGGGGGATCTTCTCGATCAAGACGTGTTTGAAAAAAT
Organism: Bacillus sp. FSL M7-0003; assembly: GCF_038628485.1. Taxonomy (NCBI): domain Bacteria; kingdom Bacillati; phylum Bacillota; class Bacilli; order Caryophanales; family Bacillaceae; genus Bacillus; species Bacillus sp. FSL M7-0003. The sequence goes on from NZ_CP152024.1 coordinate 1,318,736, forward strand.
GTTTGTGTTAAAAAACACGAAGGAACAAACAGAATATAAACAACTGCTTCATCATATTGATGAGAACATGATCGAGCTTGCCAATGACGTCATTTATCATATACGAGAAAAAATGGGACAACGATTGAATGAGCATATACATGTTGCACTGACCGACCATATTGCGTTTAGTTTTAAGCGGGTGCAGCAAGGCTATGATATCACGAACCCTTTTATGCTTGAGACGCAATCGCTTTACCCGAAAGAATACGAGGTTGCAAAGGAAGTTGTTGAACTGATTAACGAGCGGCCAGATGTCGAAACGAAGCTGCCAGAAGGAGAAATTGGCTTTATAGCGCTCCATATCCATTCAGCTTTGACGAATAGGCCATTATCTGAAGTGAACCGTCATTCGCAGCTCATTACACAAATGGTCCAAGTCATTGAAGATTCATTTCATATGAAAGTAGACAGAGAAAGTATTCATTATTTACGCTTATTACGCCATATTACGTTTTCAATTGAGCGTATTAAACGGGGAGAATCATTAGAGGAGCCAGAAAAATTGCTTCATCTATTGAAAAATGAATATCCTTTATGCTACAATACTGCTTGGAAAATGATCAAAATTTTGCAGCATGCATTGAAAAAGCCTGTACAGGATGCTGAGGCTGTCTACCTGACACTTCATCTGTACAGATTGACAAATAAAATTTCATAGTTTCCTTGAAACGTGTAACTGATTCGATCAGGCATGAGTGACTTAAGGTAAATACAGGATAAGATCCTGTTATTTGCGCAACCTTAGATCACCATGCCTTTTTTTGCGTTTGAAAGTGAAATGTAAACGGTTAATTATGAAATGTACGTCAGGGAGCATCCCAAATGTATGTTGTAAGCGAAAACAAAAGGAGGTTCAACCAGTGTTTAAATCACTTTTTGGTGTGTTGCAAAAAATTGGACGAGCACTCATGCTTCCAGTTGCGATCCTTCCTGCTGCTGGTATTTTACTGGCACTTGGGAATGCGATGCAAAATCCGCAGCTGATTGATGTAGCTCAATTTTTAAGCAATGATACAATTCAGCTTGTTGCAAGTGTCATGGAGAATGCGGGGAACATCGTCTTCTCGAATCTTCCGCTATTATTTGCTGTAGGGGTTGCCATCGGTCTTGCCAATGGAGACGGAGTGGCAGGGATTGCCGCTATCATCGGTTACCTTGTCATGAACGTCACGATGAGTGCCGTATTAATGGCTAACGGATCCATTCCATCTGATTCACTCAAACTGGCTAAGTTCTTCAAGGAAAGCCATCCAGCATATATTAATATGCTCGGCATACCGACCTTGTCTACCGGCGTTTTTGGCGGGATTATCGTCGGGGTATTAGCAGCTTATATGTATAATAAATTTTACAAAATTGAGCTCCCGCAATATCTTGGCTTCTTTGCTGGTAAGCGTTTTGTTCCAATCGTTACTTCTATTTCAGCACTTATTTTAGGGCTATTGATGCTAGTCATTTGGCCGCCAATCCAAGGTGCACTGAACTCATTTTCAACAGGACTGCTCGCAGCGAATGAGCCGCTGGCTGCCTTTGTATTCGGTGTCATTGAACGATCATTAATTCCGTTTGGTCTGCACCACATTTTCTACTCACCATTCTGGTATGAGTTCTTTAGCTACAAGAGCTTATCAGGAGAGCTTGTCCGTGGTGACCAGCGTATTTTCATGGCGCAAATCAAAGATGGTGTACAGCTGACAGCTGGTACATTCATGACAGGGAAATATCCGTTCATGATGTTCGGTCTTCCAGCAGCAGCACTTGCGATTTACCATGAAGCAAAACCAAAGAATAAAAAGCTAGTAGCAGGAATTATGGGATCAGCGGCCCTTACTTCTTTCCTTACAGGGATCACTGAACCGCTTGAATTCTCATTCTTGTTTGTTGCACCAGTATTATTTGCGATTCACTGTGTATTCGCTGGATTATCCTTTATGATAATGGATATTCTAAACGTGAAAATCGGGATGACCTTCTCAGGAGGGTTAATCGACTTCTTCCTATTTGGTATCCTGCCAAATAGAACCGCTTGGTGGCTCGTCATTCCAGTAGGTCTCGTACTTGCTGTCATTTACTACTTCGGATTTAGATTCGCTATTCGCAAATTTAATCTGAAAACACCAGGCCGCGAGGATGAAGCAGCAGATGGAGCAAGTGAGGCGAAGTCTGAAAAAGGTAATGACTTGCCTTATGAAATCCTTGAAGCAATGGGTGACCAAGAAAACATTAAGCACCTGGATGCTTGTATCACGCGTTTACGTGTCACTGTGAATGATCAGAAGAAAGTGGATAAAGACCGTTTGAAAAAGCTTGGCGCTTCTGGTGTTCTCGAAGTAGGGAACAACATTCAGGCCATTTTCGGCCCTCGCTCTGATAACTTAAAAACACAAATGCAGGACATCATTGCAGGCCGCACGCCTCGTCCAGCGAAAGACCCTTCTGCAAAAGAAGAAGTCAGCCAGCAGGTTGAAGAAGTTATTGCAAAACCGCTTCAAAATGAGCAAGGGGAAGAAATTTTTGCTTCACCAATTACAGGGGAGCTTCATCCAATTACAGATGTACCAGATCAAGTATTCTCAGGGAAAATGATGGGTGACGGTTTCGCCATCTTGCCAACAGATGGAACGGTTGTTTCACCGGTAAGAGGGAAGATCTTAAATGTGTTCCCGACGAAACACGCCATTGGCCTGCAGTCTGATGGTGGACTTGAAATTTTGATCCACTTCGGAATTGATACGGTCGGCCTCAAAGGAGAAGGGTTTGAAGCATTTGTACAAGAGGGAGATCAAGTAGAAATCGGTCAAAAACTTTTAGAGGTTGATATTGATAAAATTAAGTCTGAAGTACCATCTTTGATGACTCCAATTGTATTTACCAACTTAAGTGAAGGACAATTTATTGACCTTCAAGCATCCGGTGAAATCAAAGCTGGACAAGAAAACATCATGAAAATTTCAAAATAATTTTCATAACTGCCGTTCTTGTTAGATGACAAGCTCGGCAGTATGATATAATATTGTGGATGTATTAATTGTATAAAAAGGAGATTGATAAAAATGGCTCAACAAACATTCAAAGTAACTGCAGATTCTGGAATTCACGCACGTCCTGCAACAGTTCTTGTACAAACTGCTAGTAAATATGATGCTGATATCAACTTAGAATATAATGGTAAAACAGTGAACCTGAAATCTATTATGGGTGTAATGTCTCTAGGAATTGCGAAAGGTGCTACAATCACAATCTCTGCTTCTGGTTCTGATGAAAATGATGCACTTGCTGCGCTTAAAGACACAATGAAAAGTGAAGGCCTAGGCGAGTAATGCAACAACTGAAAGGAATCGGTGCTTCAGCAGGCGTTGCGATTGCAAAAGCGTATCGTCTGGAAGAACCAGATTTAACAGTTCACCAAAAAGACATCAATGATCCAGAGACAGAAGTGAAGCGTTTTGAAGAAGCAATTCATGTTTCTAAACAAGAACTTGAAGCAATTAAAGAGCATGCGCTAAAAGAGCTTGGCCAAGACAAAGCAGATATCTTTTCTGCCCACCTTCTTGTGTTAAGTGATCCTGAACTGCTAAACCCAGTAAAGGATAAAATCAAATCTGATAAAGTAAATGCTGAGTTTGCTTTAAAAGAAACAGCGACAATGTTTGTCACAATGTTCGAAGCAATGGACAATGAATACATGAAGGAACGTGCAGCGGATATTCGCGACGTAACGAAACGTGTGACTGGCCATTTGCTAGGCGTTGACATTCCAAACCCAAGCATGATTTCTGAAGAAGTCATCATCATTGCTGAAGATTTAACACCTTCTGATACTGCTCAGCTGAACAGACAATTTGTCAAAGGCTTTGCAACAGATATCGGCGGTCGTACTTCTCACTCAGCGATCATGGCAAGATCTATGGAGATTCCAGCAGTTGTTGGGACAAAAGAAGCAACAAAAACGGTGAAAAACGATGATCTGATCATTGTGGATGGTATTAGCGGCGACGTCATCATTCAGCCTTCTGAAGATGAAGTGAAAGCGTATCAAAAAAAGCATGAAGACTACTTAGCTCAAAAAGCGGAATGGGCGAAACTTGTTGACCAGCCAACGGTTACAAAAGACGGCGTTCACGTAGAGCTAGCTGCAAATATCGGAACACCTGAAGATGTAAAAGGTGTACTTGAAAATGGCGGCGAAGCAGTCGGATTGTACCGTACTGAATTTTTATACATGGGCAGAGACCAGCTTCCTACAGAAGAAGAGCAGTTTGATGCCTATAAAACAGTTTTAGAGAAGATGGAAGGGAAAGCAGTGGTTGTCCGCACACTAGATATTGGTGGCGATAAAGAACTTCCTTACTTGCAGCTTCCAAAAGAAATGAACCCGTTCCTTGGCTATAGAGCCATTCGCCTTTGCCTGGAAGAGCAGGAGATTTTCAGAACACAACTACGCGCCTTACTTCGTGCAAGTACATATGGAAACTTGAAAATCATGTTCCCTATGATCGCGACGTTATCAGAATTTAGAGAAGCAAAAGCCATTTTACTTGAAGAAAAAGAAGCATTGGTTGCCGCTGGTACAGACGTTTCTGATTCCATTGAAATCGGAATGATGGTAGAAATTCCATCAACAGCTGTCATCGCAGACCAATTTGCAAAAGAAGTAGATTTCTTCAGTATTGGAACGAATGATTTGATTCAATACACAATGGCTGCTGATCGAATGAACGAACGAGTGTCTTACCTTTATCAGCCTTACAACCCAGCGATTTTACGTCTTATTACGCTTGTGATCGAAGCAGCGCATAAAGAGGGTAAATGGGTCGGTATGTGCGGAGAGATGGCAGGAGATGAAATCGCAATCCCACTTCTACTTGGATTAGGATTAGATGAATTCTCAATGAGTGCAACATCCATTCTTCCAGCTAGAACGCAGCTAAGCAAGCTTTCTAAAGAAGAAGCTGCATCATTTAAAGAGCATATTTTATCACTTAGCACAACAGAAGAAGTGGTTGATTTCGTCAAGAAGACGTTTCAACAGAACTAAGTGAATGAAAACCAGACAGGTGAAACTGTCTGGTTTTTTTGTCGAATTTTATCATATTGAGTCATATTGGGCAGTGAGAAGGGCACCCTATAATTAAAAAATGGAGGTGACCAGATTGCCTTTCTCAGACTACAAACCGGGTGATCAAGTATATGTGATTTATCGAAATCCACATGCTGCAAACGTAGCACAAATTAAAGAAGCAGAAATTGTTTCACATCCATACAACGATGAAGAGCTTGCCCTCTTTTTACTTGAAACGTATCATCCACTAGCACCTGATGATGCTGTGTTTCCAACATATGAAGAAGCAGAAGCTCTTTATCAAAACTTGTTTGAATAAGGGAGATTTTAGAAAGGATAAAAGCCATCCTGTGCGGTTAAAGTAACGGTATGAAAACCTTAAAGGTAAGGATGTGCTTAATATGATCAAACCTTTCGTTCCCCAGCTTGTTTACATTGAACCCCGGGCGTTAGAGTACCCGTTAGGACGAGAGCTGAAGGAAAAGTTTGAGGGTATGGGAATCGAAATAAGAGAAACGACTTCACACAACCAGGTCAGAAATATTCCGGGAAAAAATGACTTGCAAAAGTATCGTAATGCGAAGTCAACGCTTGTCATTGGTGTGAGGAAGACATTAAAGTTTGACTCGTCTAAACCATCTGCAGAGTATGCGATCCCATTTGCAACAGGGTGTATGGGACATTGTCATTATTGCTATTTGCAAACAACAATGGGAAGTAAGCCGTACATTCGAACGTACGTCAATGTAGAAGAAATATTAGATCAGGCAGAGCAATACATGAACGAGCGGGCGCCGGATATCACGAGATTTGAAGCATCATGTACTTCAGACATCGTAGGAATTGACCATTTGACACATACACTCAAACGAGCGATTGAATACTTTGGGCAGACCGACTTAGGAAAGCTTCGCTTTGTCACGAAGTTCCATCATGTTGATCATCTGTTAGACGCAAAGCATAATGGCCGGACAAGATTCCGTTTTAGTATCAATGCCGATTATGTCATTAAATATTTTGAGCCCGGAACATCACCGCTAGATCAGCGGATTGAAGCGGCTGTTAAGGTCGCAAAGGCAGGCTATCCTCTAGGCTTTATTGTTGCTCCAATCTATATCCATGAAGGCTGGCAGGAAGGATATAAAGTTCTTTTTGAAAAGCTTGATGCAGCTCTTCCTGAAGATGTGAGAGACGATATCACCTTTGAGATGATTCAGCATCGCTTTACAAAACCAGCAAAGCGTGTGATTCAAAAAAACTACCCAAAATCAAAATTAGAGTTGGACGAAGAAAAAAGAAGATACAAGTGGGGAAGATACGGAATAGGAAAATATATCTATCAAAAAGATGAGGAACAAGAACTAAGAAAGACTTTAGAGTCATATATAGATCAGTACTTTCCTTCTGCAAAAATTGAATATTTTACTTAAAACAAGCCTATACGGCTTGTTTTTTCTATTTAAATTTTCTTACAACTATTGAATGCGGTATCATTTTGCCGATATATAAATTAAGGTGTGAAAGTAGATGTAGGGGTGATGAGATGTTTAAGAAACTTCAAGTGAGAATAGCTGTTTTCATCTCAGTTATTTTAATTTTAACCGTCGTGGCCGTTCAAGTGGGTTCTAACATAGTATTAACACCACTTATTGAACGAGATGCAAAAACCACCACAGCAGCAACGGCAGAGAGCATGAGAGACATCATTGCACAAAAGCTTGATAATTACAGTGATACAATTAATAAACTGGCAACTAGTACACTTACTGAAGATTTTGCCCAAAAACAAACAAAACAAACATTAGTCTTCGAAAACGATGAACTAAAAGGCTTGCAGGAGCAGGATGAACTTATTTCACTTGCCTATATTGGAACAAGTGACGGCAAAATGTTCGCCTTCCCAGAGTCCGATTTTGGTGAAGGGTATGACCCATCTAAACGAGATTGGTTTATCCAATCAGCTGAAAAGCCTGACGAAGTCATTTGGACTGATCCATATATCGATAAAGCAACAAATGAAATGGTCGTCTCAGCCACAAAGGCGATTGTCAGAAACGGAAAGGTCGTTGGGGTCGCTGGACTTGATTTGAAATTATCCTCCATTCAATCTTATATAAAGGAACAAAAGATTCCTTATATGGGTACCGCTTTCTTAGTTGACGGCAAAGGAACCATTTTAGCACATCCAACAGAGCAAGGAAAAAACATATCAAAAGTAGCTTCTGTGAAAAAAGCGATCGACAATTCAGGTATTGATGACAGAAAAGAACTGACGGTCATATCTAAAATCAAAGAAGCTGATTGGACGATTGGTGTCAGCTTTGAGAAAAAGAAACTGCTTTGGATCACAGAACAAATGAATCAGACAAGCATCATTATTTCCGTCATTGCCATTATTCTTGCGATGATCCTCAGCTTCTTATTGGCAAGAAGCATTACAACGCCAATCAAGCGTCTAATAGAGCATGTGCGTAAGGTGTCAGAAGGCGATTTAACAAGTACGCTTGCAGTGAAATCCCAAGATGAAATTGGTTCCCTCACGAAAAGCATTAATCAAATGACCGAGGATATCAGGGAGTTAATTGAAAAAGTGAAAGGGGCTTCAGATCAAGTTGTGAAATCAGCGGATGAAGTGACCCACATTTCAAATGAGACTTTGCTGTCTAGCGAACAGATTGCAACGGCCATTCAAGAGGTGGCAACAGGAGCGACTAAGCAGGCATCAGATGCAGAAACGATTAATGAAAAATCAGAGTATTTGTATGAGAAAGTGCGCCATATGGGTGAGCTCGCTTCACAAATGCAAACCAACTCAAAATCATCTGAAGATGCAAGCTATAAAGGGCTTGACGCACTTGGTGTGCTCGTCCAAAAATCAGCACAAGCAAACGAAGAATCGAAAAAGGTAGAGCAAATGCTGCTAGACCTTGAGCATAAAACGAAAAATATTGAAAATGTCGTGACCGCCATCTCTGAAATCTCGGATCAAACGAATTTACTTGCACTGAATGCAAGCATTGAAGCAGCGAGAGCAGGAGAAAGCGGGCGAGGATTTGCTGTAGTTGCAGAAGAAGTGAGAAAGCTTGCTGAACAATCTGCGCAGTCAACAAAACACATTAGTGAAACCGTCAAACTCATTCAAGATGAATCGAAGAAGGCGGCTGAAGCGATGACAACAGCAAGTAAAATGAATGAGGAACAAGGTGCCGCCATCAATGCAACCGGTGAGGCACTTAGCAGTATCACAATGGAAATGCAGGCACTTGTCGGTTCAATCGACAGCATTCATACACAGATTAATGAAATGACAGAAGAGCAGCAGAAGATGAGTGACTCCATTCAAAGTATTGCTGCCATTTCAGAAGAATCTGCTGCCTCAGCTGAGGAAGTGCATGCGTCTACAGATGAACAAGTTCAAGTGTTAGAAAGAACGAAAACCTCAACTGAAATGCTGAACGAATCAAGCCAGGCACTGCGTCAGGCGGTTGACCGATTTAAGGTGTAATGAGCGGAAAGGAACCTTGTGATGTGAGCAAGGTTCTTTTTGTATGATAAAATAAACTAGAGGAGGTGTTGACATGGATGTCAATCTAACTGGAAAAAAAGCATTGGTAGCTGCAAGCAGTCAAGGTATCGGAAAATCGATTGCCTTTGCTCTAGCAAAAGAGGGAGCAGATGTGATGCTCTCGGGAAGACATGAACAGAAGCTGAAAGAAACAGTCAAGGAGCTGTCTCCGCTTGTCAAAGGACAGCTGACTTATCAAGTATGTGATGTATCTGACGCCGGGCAAATCAAGGCGCTTGTTCAAGCGGCGGCTGGTGATGAGAAGTGTCTAGACATTCTTGTGAACAATACAGGCGGGCCTAAAACAGGAACGCTCGACACCTTAACAGATGAAGATTGGATCGAATCATTTCAGCTTCATTTACTCAGCTATATTCGATTATTAAAAGAGGCATTGCCTTATTTGAAAAAACGCGGCGCACGTGTGTTAAATATTGCGTCAATGTCAGTGAAAGAACCGATCCCGGGCTTGATGCTGTCGAATACATTTAGACCGGCCATAGCCGGCTGGACAAAAACAGCCGCTCTGGAGTTTGCAAAGGATGGTATTTTGATCAATACGTTAGCACCGGGAAAAATTGAAACAGACCGTGTGAAACAGCTGGAAAAGCACCGCGCACAAAGAGAGAATCGAACGGTTGAAGAAATCAAAGCACAGGCTGAACAAGCGATCCCGCTTGGCCGTTACGGCCAGCCAGAGGAATTTGCAGCATATGCAGTGTTTCTTTTATCAGAAGCCAATACATATATGACAGGTCAAACACTGATCATTGATGGTGGATTGACAAAGTCTCTTTAAGGAGGAACAAGTGATGGCACAAATCAAAACAGTTGGTTTTATAGGAATCGGTGTAATGGGTCGCAGTATGGCAGGACATTTAATGGATGCAGGCTATGAAGTGATCGTTTATACAAGAACGAAAGCAAAAGCAGACGCATTGATTCAAAAAGGCGCATCATGGAAGCCGGCAGTAAAGGAGATTGCAGAAAGTGCAGATGCCGTCATTACAATGGTGGGATATCCATCTGATGTAGAAGAGATCTATTTAGGAGAAGATGGGCTTGTGGCACATGCTGCGCCAGGTACATATCTCATTGATATGACAACATCGAAGCCTCAGCTTGCAAAAGAAATTGAGTTGAAAGCGAAGGAAAGAGGTATATTTACATTAGATGCACCTGTATCAGGCGGAGACATAGGAGCCCAAAATGGCACGCTGGCCATTATGATCGGCGGAGAAAGGTCAGCCTATGAAGCCTGTCTGCCGCTATTTGAGCAAATGGGTGAAAACATTCAATATCAAGGACCGGCAGGAAGCGGTCAGCATACAAAAATGTGTAACCAAATTGCCATTGCAGCGGGAATGGTCGGTGTCGCAGAGGCAATGGCCTATGCCGAAAAATCAGGGCTTGATCCAGAGCAGGTGCTCAAAAGCATCACAACAGGTGCAGCCGGCAGCTGGTCTTTGTCAAACCTTGCACCAAGAATGCTGAAAGGCGATTTCGAGCCAGGGTTTTATGTGAAGCATTTTATCAAAGATATGGGCATTGCACTTGAAGAAGCAGAGCTGATGGGGGAAGAAATGCCAGGGCTCTCACTTGCGAAGTCCCTTTATGAAAAGCTGAGCGAACAGGGCGAAGAAAACAGCGGGACCCAGAGCATCTATAAATTATGGGTTAAATAGTTTGCAGTATCCTCAAAACAAACTAAAAACCTGCCCCAAATAGGGACAGGTTTTCTTGATATTATTTTCCGATGAATTGCTGCGTCCAGTAGTTGCCAGATTTCACATAACCAACACCGATATGTGTGTAGCTTTTGTTTAAAATGTTCGCTCTGTGGCCTTCACTGTTCATCCATGCTGTCACAACTTCTTGAGGAGATTTTTGACCTTGGGCAATGTTTTCACCTGCTGATTTGTAAGTGATACCGAATTGCTTCATTTGATCAAATGGAGATCCATAAGTTGGGCTTGTATGAGAGAAATAGTTTTTATCTTTCATATCTTGAGATTTTGCGCGAGCAGATTTGCTTAATTTAGAATCAACAGAAAGGGCCTTTAAGCCTTGTTTTGCACGCTCTTTATTTGTAAGCTCAACCACTTCTTTTTCAAATGCATTTAAGCTGCTGTCTGCTTTTGATGCCGTTGTGTCTTTTTGGTCAGCTTTTGTGTTGCTGTTGTTGTTTGTATTTTCTTTTGCTGGAGTGCTTGGTTTAGAAGCAGTTGGTTTTTTCACTGATTCTTGTTTTTGTTCTTGTTTTGCTTTGTTTACTTCTTTTACTACTTTTGTTCCTGTAACAGGTTGACCGCTTTTGATCAGTTTGTTTAATAGAGCTTCGATCTCTTTTTGATTCGACTTGCTTAGCTTGTTTACATCTGAAGAGATATGTAATTTTGCTGCTAGTGTATGAAGATCAATGGCTTGATGCTGTACATTTATTACTTGTTTCAGGTTAAGCTCCTTCGCATCAGCTGAATGTCCTCCAGTGAACGTGATGAGTGCAGCAGCTGTCAGCGCTGAAAAAAAGAATGATTTCTTCTTCATATTGTAACTCCTCCTAAAATCTTTGTTTTGTTTTCTCACAAAAAATCATAACATGGACTTTTTGTTATAAACGTACCAGCATCCTCCATTGACAATGCAAGTTTGTCATTTTTGTTAAAGTCATCGTAAGAGCCGCTTCATATCAAAGGATAGGGAATTCTTCCATTTAAAGAAAACGACATAAACATACCAATATTTTAAAGTGTTAGTATATTTTTTTGCAGATTAGGGATTGACAGCTTTTTTTCACTCGTTTCGCTGTAACAACTATTACAAAAGTGTTACAATAATGAGTGGTAATTGTAAAAGATTGAAAAGGATGAGAGGAGCTACATAAGTGGGAGAGAAACAGCATCAAGGTGCTGCCGAGCAAAAAAAAATCAAGCGCCGGAACGCCTGGAGAATTAATCTCTTTTTCTTCGCTGTATTTAGTTTATTTGCTGGACTTGTGATCAAGCTGGGTGTGCTGCAAATCGTCAATGGTGAAGATTATAAAAAGCAAGCCAACCGAACAGAGGTCAAAACAGCATCATACCCGTCTCCAAGAGGAAAAATGTATGACGCGAGAGGAAGAGTCGTCGTTGATAACGAAAGTGTACCTGCCATCGTTTATACATCAGAAAGCGGTGTGAAAGCGAAGGATAAGATTAAGGTAGCAAGAAAACTTGCGACTTATATAAAAATGGATACTGATTTTTTGAGAGAGCGTGACATTCGAGATTTTTGGCTGGCGAGCCATCCGAAAGAAGCGGATAAACTCATTTCAAAAGCGGAGAAAAAAGATATCGATGCAAAGGATGTCTATCCGCTTCAAGTAGAGCGTGTCCCAAAGAAAGAAGTCAAAGCGATCGAAAAGGATGCAGAGGAAAAAGCTGTTGCAGCGATCTACCGTAGATTTACAGGCGGATATGCCTTTGAGCCCCAAATCGTGAAGGCAATGAACCCAAACGAAGAGAAAAAAGGGGACGAAAAAGTGGCTTTACTCGATGAAACGAAAGAATCAAAACAAACTTCATCCGTAAGCCTGACATATGAAGAAATTTCACTTGTCTCAGAGCATCTTGATGAACTGCCTGGTGTGAACGTCATCAACGACTGGACAAGAAAATATCCGTATGAAAAGACCCTTTATAATGTACTTGGCGGTGTGACTACACCAGAGCAAGGAATCATTAAAGAGCGTGAAGATTACTATATGGCAAGAGGCTACTCGCGAAATGACCGGGTAGGGAAGAGCTATTTAGAATATCAATACGAGGATTTTCTAAACCCAGAGAAAGCGACCGTTCAATATACACAGGTTGGCGGGAAGCTGCTCGATGAAATCAAGCGGACAGAAGGACGAAGAGGACTTGATCTTGCGCTGACATTTGATATGGAGCTGCAAAAGGAAGTCGACAAAATCGTTGAATCAGAGCTTAGATCTGCCAGCGCGAGAAACTATATGATGGATCGTGCCTTTGTCGTCATGATGGACCCTCACACAGGGGATGTTCTCGCGATGTCAGGCAAGAAAATGGACGGCAGAGACGTCACAGATTATGCAATCGGAACATTTACGACCCAGTACGAAATGGGCTCTGTTGTCAAAGGAGCCACTGTCCTCTCTGGTTATCAAGACGGAATGTCACACAACCAAGCCTATATGGATACACCGCTCTACTTTGCAGGAAGTAATGGAAAACCGAAGCGGTCTTACAAAGATCTTGGATGGGTTAACGACATTCAAGCACTCCAAAAAAGTTCCAACGTCTACATGTTCCAAGTAGCGATGAGAATGGCGGGCATCACCTATCAAAAGGATGGTCCGTTACCGGCAAGGCCTGAGCACTTACAAAAAATGAGAAACTACTATGCGCAATTCGGTCTTGGCGTGAAAACGGGGATCGATCTGCCGCAGGAATCAAGCGGGATGCAGACGCATCCTAAGACGGTCGGCGGACTCTTGCTTGATGAAGCAATTGGTCAGTACGACACGTATACACCGCTTCAAGTGGCGCAATACATGTCAACGATCGCCAATGGAGGCAGCCGTATTCAGCCAAGAGTAGTGAAAAGTGTTCATCTTCCAACGAAGAAGGATGAAGTAGGCCCAGTCGTAAAAAAATATGAGCCGAAGGTGCTGAATACGATTAACAACTCGAAAGCAGATATTGACCGCGTAAAAACGGGACTGAAAATGGTCACATCAACAGGCGGAACTGCTGCTGGCCGGTTTGGTCAGCATGATGTCGCGGGAAAAACAGGTACAGCGCAAACGTTCTACTATGGTGCCAACCGCAGCTGGTGGGGAAATTCAACGTACAACTTAACCTTTGGAGGATATTATCCTTCTTCTAATCCAAAGGTGGCGTTTAGTGTCGTGACACCTTATGTCTCAGATAAGGATCCTGTTATTAAAAACATCCCAAGTAAAATTGTGGATAAGTACGTTGAATTACAAAAGAAATATGAAAAACAATAAACCGCAGGGAGCACAGCAGCAGAAAGTGCTCCCTTTTTGCTGAAAATATGGACGTTTCCCTCGATGACAGAAGGAAAATACGGGTTTTCTAGCGAATCTTTTTTATACATCAATCTAAGGACAACCCTAAAAAATGAAAAGGAGGGTCGGACGACGATGGAACAACAAATGAAAGATTCGAATCAATTGTATTCGAACATCGATTTACATGCCGTTCTTTCTTCTAATGGCCGCTTTCTCTACATTTCTTCCAACTGTAAGCAGCTTTTGCTCTATGAACAAAAGGATTTACTAGGGTGTTTTTTGAAAGACTTTGTTCATACCGAAGATCAATTTCTCGTCGAAAGTTATTTTTACAATCAGCACATGCTAGAGGTTTGCCACTTTAGACTGCTAAGAAGTGATCTGACAGCTGTATGGATCGAAGCAAGCATTGATTTTGTTGCTTGTGATGGGTTAGACAACGAAGTAAGTAGAGAAATGATCCTGAAAATGAGGGTGCTGGATACTGAGCCCCAAAAAGCAGCATTTCAAACAACATCAAACGTAGCAGAACAGTCGTTAGGCAGTCTGCCGGCTTTCCAAAATGTCGGTGAAGCTGAACAATTGATTGCCATGCTGCCAAATCCGTTATGTATTACGATTTTAGGGAAAATTGTGTATGCGAATGATGCGATGCTGCAATTAATGGGGGTAAGTGCAAGAGATGACATGATCGGCAAGTCCGCGTTTGATTTTATTGCTGAAGAGTACCATGATATTGTCAGAAGCCGAATAACAAGGCTGCAGCAAGGCCTTCCAGTCGGAATGATTGAACAGATATGGAAGCGTCAAGATGGGAGTAGTATTCATATTGAGGTAAAGTCATCACCGACGATTTATCAAAATCAGCGGGCAGAGCTTTTACTGCTCGTGGACATCTCATCCCGTAAAAAGTTTCAAACCGTTCTTCAAAAAAGCCGGGAGAGGTATCAGCTGCTCATTCAAAATTCCATTGATACGATTGCGGTCATCCATGATCACAAATGGGTGTTTATGAATGAATCTGGCATTAAATTATTTGAAGCCGAGCATTACGATAAATTAATAGGAAAGGATATCTTTCATCAAATTCATTCCTGTGATCAGCAAAAGGTCAAAAAGAGTTTATCACGTATTATTGAAAGAGCATCAGATTCTGAGATTGTCACAATGAGCTGTCATACGTTTAAACATAAGCTGATTTATACAGAAATGGTCTGTATCCCAACTACATTTTTTGGAGAAACAGCGGTTCAAATTATTTTAAGAGATATCTCCGAACGTAAGCAGACAGAAGAGCTCATGCTCCGCTCTGAAAAATTATCGATTGCAGGCCAATTGGCGGCTGGCATTGCACATGAAATCAGAAACCCATTGACCGCCATCAAAGGCTTTTTACAGCTCATTAAACCGAAAACAAAAGATCGCGATCAATACTTCGAGATTGTTTTCTCTGAGCTGAGCCGAATAGAAATTATCTTGAGTGAGCTGCTAATGCTGGCGAAACCGCAGCAAACGTCCTCAATGCAGACGCTGGATTTGAAAAAAATCATCAGCGAAGTCACAGCCTTGTTAGAAACACAAGCGAACTTAAATGGCATTTTAATGAACACAAGTGAGATAGAGGAGGGTCTCCTGATGAACGGGGATCAAAATCAGCTCAAGCAAGTGTTTATCAATTTAATCAAAAATGCCGTAGAATCCATGCCGGACGGAGGAAAGGTAGACATCACAGCCAAATCAGAAGGTGATGGAATACTTGTCACGATTCGTGATGAAGGGATCGGCATTCCTGAATCGGTGATGAAGCGGATTGGAGAGCCCTTTTTAACCACAAAGGAAAAAGGAACAGGACTTGGCCTCATGGTCACATTTAATATTTTAGAAAATCATAACGGGACGATCCGTGTGGATAGTCAGCCTGAAAAGGGCACTGTATTTCACATCATGTTTCCTGCAAAATAAAAACAACGGCAAGAGAGCCGTTGTTTCAATCTAGCGAATGAATAGAACGTTTTTCGAGTACAAATTGTTCTAGCCGGTCAAGTCCTTCTTTCAGCGTTTCAAGTGAATAAGCGTAAGACAGGCGCACATACCCTTCGCCAAGTGGAGAGAAAGCAGAGCCTGGTACGACCGCAAGTCTTGTACTTTCTAACAGCTCCATGCAAAAATCAAAGGAACTCATCCCAAACGATTCAATGGATGGAAAAATATAAAAAGCGCCAGAAGGTTTAATCACCGGAAGCCCCATAGAAATGAGCCGATCATATACATAATCGAGTCTTTTCTTATATTGCTCTCTCATGATCAGTGCATCATCCACACCATTTGTCACAGCTTCAAGTGCCGCCTTTTGTGAGACAGCCGAGGCACAAGACACGTTATATTGATGTACTTTTAATACATGTTTAGCAATTGGAGCTGAAGCAAATAAAAATCCAATTCTCCATCCAGTCATGCTATGAGATTTAGACAGTCCATTGATGACAATGGTCTGTTCTTTTAAGAAAGAGGCAATTGAATGATGCGGCCTGTCAAATGTCAGCTCGCTGTAGATTTCATCGGATAAAATAAAGATGTCTTTTCCTTCAAGGAGCTGGGCAATTTCTTTCAATTCTTCTTCTGAAAGCGTGACACCAGTCGGGTTTGAAGGGTAAGGAAGAACCACACACTTTGTCTTTTCCGTTAGCGCATCCTCAATCAGCTTGGCATTCAATTTAAAGCCGGCATTCGTTGTGTCAATATGTACGGGCATGGCACCGCACATTCGAATGATCGGTTCATATCCGGGGTATACAGGTCCAGGTAAAATGACCTCATCGCCTTCTGTTAAAATGGTTCGAAACGCAGCATCAATTGCTTGACTTGCACCTGTCGTCACAATGATTTCTGACTCTGCATCATAATCAAGATTCACTTTCTTCTTGATATAATGCTGGATCGCTTGTCTTAGCTCTAGGAAACCAGCATTGTGAGTGTATGAGGTGAAATTCTCGTCAATGGCTGCTTTGGCAGCTGTTTTGACATGATGCGGCGTATAAAAATCGGGCTGGCCTATCGTCAATGAAACGACATCTTCATATGACGATACGAGATTTGAAAATGTTCGAATGCCTGAAATTTCAATATCCTTTACTCTTGGATTCAGCAAATGCTCCATTTCTCATCACCTTAAAAATTTATGTTTTTATCCTATTTTACCATTCACTGCATAAATGTCACCTGCGAAAGGCACTGGATATCGTTATATGTAGTCTATTCTCCTATCCATCACCGCATGAGTGATATATTAAAGAAAGAGCAACATTTATTATAGCGTAACCTCAAGAGAAAATACAGGCTGTGATGAAGATGATTAGAAAACGGCAAAACTGCGTAAACTGAAAGAACGTGAGAATCAGGGTCATGGGAATTGCTTTCATAGACATACGATCTCCTAAAGGAGGACGATAGATGGAACAATCAGCGAAGACATCGAAAATCGCGTTTCTATCCGTGCTGAGCAACACATTTGTTGTCATCTTAAAAATCATTGTGGGTCTATTAACCGGATCTGTCGCGGTTTTATCAGAAGCCATTCATTCGTTTCTCGATTTAATGGCATCGTTTATTGCATTTATTTCTGTTCGTATTTCAAGAAAGCCAGCAGATTCTAAACATCCTTATGGACATGGAAAAGTCGAAAATATTTCTGGAACGATTGAGACACTGCTGATTTTCGTTGCTGGCATTTGGATTATATACGAATGTGTTCACAAATTAATGCATCCAGAGCCAGTCAAGCTGCCTGTGCTTGGCATTGTGGTCATGCTGCTAGGCGCGCTCATCAATTTTGTTGTATCGAGGGTTGTGAACAAAGAGGCTGAGCGAGTACATTCAGTTGCCATGAAATCAAATGCACTGCATCTTTTAACGGATGTGTTTACGTCATTAGGGGTGGCATTTAGTTTATTGCTTGTGGCATTAACCGACTGGTATTTCCTAGATCCGATCATTGGAATGGTTCTGGCCCTCTTTATTATGCGTGAAGCGTTTAAACTCATGAAGGAAGCCTTCCCGCCGCTTGTTGATGCTCGGTTAACACCAGAGGAAGAACAATCAATCGAAGCGATCATTCAAGGATTTAGTCAAGAATTTATTGAATATCATGACTTTCGAACAAGGCGGTCTGGTGCCGAGGAATATATTGATTTTCATTTGATTGTAGATGGAAAGACAACGATTGAAGATGTTCACCAATTATGTGATCGAATTGAAGAGAAGATTCAGCTGGAATTTCCGCATGCACAAATCTTTATTCATGTGGAACCTGAAAGTGAAAGAAGCGCACAAACGTAAAAAAGGCGATCAACCTATTCTCAGGTTGTATCGCCTTTTTTACGCTTCATCTATGAAATGAAATCAATATCCATAAGCAGTATCGTAGTCTTCATACCAAGAGATATAAGCTGTGTCATCATTTGACAAACCATGCTTCATATCTAAAAAATCAGCCTCGCAAATATCTTCAATTACAGTCATTTCGTTGTTCTTTAATAATACGACAGTTCCCATCATGAACACCTTTCTTTAAAAAATCCTTGACTATTGTACCATTTGAAGAATCATTGTCAACAGAAGAATGGAAACAAGACGAAAATATCACAAAATGTTAAAAAATCAGGAGGTAAAAGAACTAGAAGTGCCATGTTTTTCACAAATTTTCAGTATTTATTCACATAAATCGCTTAGATCAAACTGATCTAAAATGTATGTAAAAGTGTAAAGCTCCATTGATCTTGCTATATTCATAGGATATAATAACGAATGATTATAAGAAATTTATAGAAAACATACATAATAAAGGAGAAATAGGATGGAAACCAACATAACAGAACCACACATTCAAGAAAAGAAGCATCCTGAGCTAGCAGGTGTAGGCTATCGTTTTCTTGCACACCTTTTGGACGGTATCATTATCGGTGTACCAATTGCATTTATCATGTTTATTTTGGCGTCAGTCTTTTTTATCTCAAGCCCAGAGGCAGCAATGATGATGGATGACGACAGTTATTACTATTCTTCAACCGTCATTACGGATGAGGAGTGGGAAGCTATTATGGGACTGATCTTTTTCTATATAGGGGCAATCTTGATGGGTACCGTGGTGACAT
Organism: Bacillus sp. FSL M7-0003; assembly: GCF_038628485.1. NCBI lineage: Bacteria > Bacillati > Bacillota > Bacilli > Caryophanales > Bacillaceae > Bacillus > Bacillus sp. FSL M7-0003. The sequence goes on from NZ_CP152024.1 coordinate 1,337,590, forward strand.
GGCTTTATTACGCCATCATGGAATCATCAAAATTGCAAGGAACACTTGGAAAGATGGCTCTCGGCATCAAAGTAACAAAAGTCACAGGCGAAAAGGTCACATTTGGCCGTGCAACTGGCCGCTTCTTTGCAAAAGGCTTTTTGTCTCCGATCTTATATATTGGCTATATCATTGCTTTCTTCACAGAAAAAAAACAAGCACTTCACGATTTGATTGCAAGTACCATTGTTGTGAAGAAATAATGAAAAAAGCACCTCTGCTATATGGTAGGGACTGACCCCATAAGATGAGACAAATAAAAAACACCTTCAAGTTTGAAAACGGATCGTTGTAATCCGAAATAAAACATGGAGGTGTTTTTTCTATGGGGACAAGAGTGAGTTATCCGGTTGAAGTCAAACAGAAGGCTGTAGAAATGAGATTGGCAGGCGTATCAATGAAAGAGATTTTGCGGGAATTGAATATCAAAAATAAAACGCAGGTTCAGACATGGGTGAGGTGGCATAAGGCTGGGGATACACACCGGTTCGAACAGCCTGTTGGAAAACAATATACCCATAGAAAGGGTCCCGAGTACTCTTCCGAATTAGAGAGACTGCAGGCAGAAAATCGCTATCTGAGTCAACAGAATGAAGTTTTAAAAAAGTACAACGAATTGGAAAGGAAGTTGATAAGGAAACGTCAATCAAACTGGTAGAAGAATTGTGCAAAACAATGACAGTACAGGACATCTGTGTCCATTTAGGCGTCTCACGCGCTTCGTACTATAGATGGAAAAAGAATCTGAATCAGAATCATTCTAAAAGACAACTAGAGAAACAAATCGGCACGTTGTGCCGAGAGCACAAGTATCGATATGGATACCGAAAAATCACAGCCTTACTAAAAGTGAGAATGCGTATTAACCATAAAACTGTTCAACGTATCATGCAGAAAAACCAGTGGCAGTGCCGGGTTAAAATGAAAAAGCGTAAGAAAAATGGGCAGCCCTATGCTGTGGCTGGTAATATACTGGATCGGAACTTTCAGTCTGATCGCCCTCTTGAAAAACTAGTAACGGACATCACGTATTTGCCTTATGGACAGAAACAATTGTACCTTTCCAGTATATTGGATTTATATAATGGAGAAGTGATTGCGTTTACGATTGGTGATAAGCAGGACACAGACTTTATTTTAAACACACTTGATCAGCTCCCAGCACTGCCTGAAAACTGTGTGTTACATAGCGACCAAGGTTCTGTGTATACATCTTACGAGTATCAGAAAGCTGTTCATATAAAAGGCATTACCATGAGCATGTCCCGTAAAGGGACGCCCGCTGATAATGCCTCCATCGAATCGTTTCATTCCTCGCTAAAGTCTGAAACGTTCTATCTTAACAGTATTGATCGAACTACGACCACCATCGTAGAACGCACTGTCAAAGAATACATTTATTATTATAACAACATTCGTATTCAAACAAAACTAAACAACCAATCACCGATCAACTATCGGCAATTGGCTGTATAAAGGTGTTTTGATCCCTGTCTCAAAAACGGGGGTCAGTCCCGTAAGAGGTGCTTTTTTTCATAGATCGCTCGTATGGAAGAGGGAAACAGCACATAAAATAGAATGATAGTGAAAAATGAGGCAGGGAAGGGAGACAATCGATTGAGAACAGGAAAAAAGACCGCACAGAAAAAAGGGGCAGGCTTTGGGCTGTTTTTGACAGCACCTGTGCTGGCCTGGGCGTTGTATGATTTTGCAAATACGATCTTTTCATCAAATATGATCACCATTTTCTTCCCATTTTACTTGCAGGAAACGATCGGGGACAGTGCGAGAATGGACCAGATCGCCAGCACCTTTATTTCTTATGCAAACGCACTAGCCAGCTTTTTTCTCGTCATTTTTACACCTTTATACGGAGTGCTGATTGATCGTACAGGGAAAAAGAAACGCTACATTACGGTGTTTACGTTCATATGTATTGCTTGTACGTTGATGATGGGGATTTTTGCTGGGATTGATTTCTCAAGTGAATGGTTTGGGCTGCCTGTTTCTTTATTAGTCGTGGTCACCTTGTTTGTGATCGCAAAGTTTTTTTATCATTCTAGTCTTGTTTTCTATGACACCATTTTGCCCGATCTTGGGACAAAGGAAGAAATCCCGCTTATTTCAGGATTTGGTATCGCCGTTGGCTATTTAGGAACACTTGTCGGTCTCTCTGTTTATTTACTTGTCGGCAATGACCAGTTTCATGAAGCATTTATTCCGACAGCTCTTTTATTCCTTCTCTTTTTTCTACCCTTTCTCTTTTTTGTAAAAGATCCTCATCCGCTGCCTCAGCGAGAGAAAAAGGCGTCTTTTTTCAGCGGGTATAAAGAGATTATTCACACGTTTAAAGAGATGAAAAAGTACAAGCCAGCTTTTATCTTTATGATTGCTTTCTTTTTTATGAATGATGCTTTACAAACAGCGATTGCGATGATGGCTGTTTATGCCAAAATCATCATTGGCTTTACTGCTGGGCAATTTATTTTGCTCTATCTTGTGTCGACCATTTCAAGTATCATTGGCTCCTTTCTGTTTGGTTATATCACAAAAGCGATAGGGGCAAAGCGATCGATTACAGTCGTGTATGTCATTTTAATTGTGGCGCTCATTCTGGCTGTGACAGCGGCAACCGAATGGGTCTTCTGGATAGCGGGCAGTTTATTCGGGATTTCACTTGGCGCAAGCTGGGGGGCATCACGAATCTTGATTATTGAACTGACACCGAAGGAAAAGCGAGGACAGTTTTTTGGCCTCTTTGCATTCTCAGGGAAGGTATCTTCCATTATCGGGCCGATCATTTATGGCTCAGTTACCCTGCTGTTTGCAGAGCACGGAAATCTCGCAAGCCGCCTTGCACTAGGGTCTTTGCTCATCCTTGCAGCGATAGGACTTGTGATTCATCAATTCGTTCGAGAGAAAGCGTAAAGAAACGTCAACTTTTTACCTATGCTGCCGATATAAAAAGTACAATCTTATATTGAAGAATAGAGGGATTTCCGTGGCTTTAAACAAACAAGAAATTTTACTTGACTCTGGTACCAATGAATTGGAAATTGTGAAGTTTGAAATTGGTGCAAATCAATTCGGCATTAACGTCATGAAAGTAAGAGAAATCATTCAGCCGGTTGAGGTGACGGTTGTACCGCACTCTCACCAAGATGTAGAAGGGATGATTAGTTTACGAGGCGAGATTTTACCAGTCATCAATCTATTTTCCTTTTTTAATGTCGAGTCAGATCAGTCAGAACAAGAGAAATATATTGTGACTGAATTCAACCAACGGAAATTTGTGTTCCATACAGGAACGGTATCACAAATTCACCGCGTCAGCTGGGAAGAGATTGAGAAGCCGACTGCACTCAATCAAGGGATGGACCGTCATTTAACGGGCATCATTAAGCTTGATGAAAAAATGATTTTCCTTCCAGATTACGAAAAAATCATTTATGATATTGAATCTGCTTCTGGTGTTGATACGTATCATATGTTTGACGGTGAGAAAGACGAGAGAAGAACAGGGAAGAAACTGTATGTCGTTGAAGATTCTCCGCTTCTCATGCGTTTATTAACAAATGAATTAACCGAAGCAGGCTATAAAAACATTGTGACCTTTGAAGATGGCAAACAGGCATATGATCATGTCATGGACCTTGTCAGCAAAGGAATCAGTGTCACAGAAGAAATTGATATGATTATTACGGATATTGAAATGCCTAAAATGGATGGCCACCGGCTAACAAAACTGCTGAAGGACAATCCTTTAACAAATTCCATTCCGATTCTTATTTTCTCTTCGTTAATCACTGAAGATTTGCGTCATAAAGGGGAAACGATCGGGGCAGATGATCAAATCAGTAAACCAGAAATTCATCAGCTGATTGAAAAAGTCGATCATTTTATTATCTAAACGAAAAAACCACTCGGTATGAGTGGTTTTTTTCTGTTTAAAAATAACTTTCCCCGAGACGTTTGAAGACGGGCTTTGTGTAATGTGATTTTTGTTTTGTGGCGGCAGGTTTTTCTTTTAAACCGACATACGTTTGAAGTATTTGTTTTGCTCGGTTTAATGACATATTCGCTTTCGGATTGCGATATGATTGATTTAAATTTCCTAAGTGTGGCAAAAATTCGAAGTCTTCTTTCGTTGGTGGCAGGTGAAAATAATAATCTCCAATTTCAATCAGCACGTCGGACTGTTGTTGACTATACTTGGGATTGTTAGAGAAATGTAGGCCCACTTTTCTTCCTTTACCTTCTTGCAATAGTTTTTGCAGCGCGCGTTTTTTCAAAAGATAAAGAAACTTGGGGTTTGGTGCGGTTTTAGCATGGCGGTTAACAGTATAAATGGCTTTTGCGATGTTTTCTGCTGTAGGTTCTATGTCTTTAGTATGAGCATAATCGTCCATTTTTTCTCTCCTTTGTCTTTCGTCTTCCTGTGCTTAGTATAAATTATACGTTTTTATTAGTAAATTGCAAATAGAGTTATTGTAAAAAGAAAACCTTTGGTATAAAGGGATTAGGGAGATTGAAATTTTTGTGTGTTCGAATCCTTCCCAATCCTTCCCCAAAATTTATAAATTCATCGCCTCTTCAAAAAATTCAACTGATTCTATTTCTGTTGATTATATTGTAAGTATATAAGTTATTAATCATTTGAGGGTTATTTCTTAGAAGGTTTGCACTATTCTTTTGCTTATCAATATAGTCACATGAGTAAGTCGTAAACTGTGAACGGTAAATTTTTTAGATTGAGGTTATCGATAACAGATTGACGCATAAAGGAGATGTCAGAGGAACAGTCTCGAAAAGCGTTAAAACAAGTAAAGCTTTTGTCCATAAATGGATAGGGGCTTTAACTGGAGAAACTTGGTTATACGGTTAGTTAAAACGTGATATGATTGTAAAAAGGAGGTAATATCATGACATTCAAAAAAGCGTTCAATATAGGTTATTTTGTTTTGCTTTTATCTTTTATTGTCGTATATTTCTTGCTTCCAGTCGATCAATTATTTACAGCAATTATGATCCTAACCGTATTATTTGGAGTATATCAATTTGTGATTTTCAAGAAACTAATAGAACAAAAACAGCAATAAAAAATGCCCTAATCTGCATTCGTCGAGGGCATTGAAAATTAAGCCATTCTCATCGCTTGTATTTACAATTGCCATTCATAATGGGTCTAAATCACCTTCTACATTTTAGCAAACAAGCTATCTGCCATCAGTTTTCCTCTACCTGTTTTATCTGGAGAAGATCCAGCTGTTTTAATTTTCTATATGCTAAAGGTGTCGTATTTTTTATTCTTTTAAACAAATTGATAAAATAGCTTGTGCTGTTGAAGCCTACTTGGTAAGCGATTTCTGTGATAGTGAGATCCGTTTCTTGAAGCAGGATGAGGCTTTGCTGAATTCTATATTCATTTACATAATGCATAGGTGATTTCTTTAAAATGTCTTTGAAGGATCTGCAGCATTCTGAGCGGCTAAGCTGTCCTGCACGAGCAATATCTTGGAGAAGGATCTTTTCATGATAATGCTGATGAATCCAATTCAGCATGTGTTTCATCCGTTCATTTTTATCGTGTTTACGCGCATCATGTTTCATTTGGAAGCCATTTTGTAATAAGCTTTTCCAAATGGTGATGAGCTGAATATTGAGTTCAAGTTCATAATAGACTGGAGTTTCATCAATTAATTGTTGAATGGTTTGAATACATTGATAAATATGTTTAGGCCAGTGATCTTTTTGGTTGAGTAAAATATAAGCTGTCTGGCTCGCATGCATATAAGGATGGACAAAAGTGGTGAATAATTCATTCGCTGTGATGAAGTAGGGAGAGACATTTAAACAAACATAAGTACATGCCGTCCCATTCGCATCTTTTGCCATGTGCAGGCAGCCACTATTGATGAAAATGCCATCTCCTTGCTTTACATATAATGTCTCTTCATTGATATGAAATTCAGCCTCACCCTCTAAAATAAAGACAAATTGAAACTCGTCATGCCAGTGAAGAGGAATATAGCCGCTTCTATGATGACGAATCTTCGTATGATAAAGAGCAATAGGCCATGCTGTCGTGGAATGCTCCGTTAATTCTTTCAGATTGTAGTCAATCAGAAAATGATGGTTGTGCATAATTCTCCTCAATATTCTTTTATTTTTATGTTCAATTAATATATCAATATGTAACAAAGTGAACTACTATCAACTATATTATCATGATTTGTTAAGAATTGAGGAGAATGAAAATGAATAGGAGAAAGGGCATTTTACTTGTACTCATAGGCGCCATCTGCTGGGGTGTAGGAGGAACGATTTCACAAAAATTGTTTCAGCAATATGGGATTGATGTCAATTGGCTTGTGACGGTCCGGCTGCTCATCTCAGGGGGATTGCTTTTATTTGTTCATGTGATGACAAAAGAAAAAACACATCTGATGGGTGTGTGGCAAAAGAAGAGGACAGCGATGCAAATCCTTCTATTTGGACTAATGGGGATGCTGGCTGTTCAATATACTTATATGGCATCCATTCAACATGGAAATGCTGCTGTGGCAACGCTGCTTCAGTATACAGCCCCTGTTATGATTATCGTGTATTTGGTCATTCGCAGGCAATCAACCTTCACTAGAAGAGATCTAGTCACAGTGGTATTGGCTTTAGCAGGTATGTTTTTCTTATTGACGAATGGTTCTATTTCAACATTAACCGTTCCATTTGCGGCAGTGATGTGGGGAATATTATCGGCTGTGGCGCTCTCGTTTTATACGTTATATCCAATCAGACTGTTAAAACAATTCGATTCTCTAGTGGTTGTCGGCTGGGCGATGCTGATAGGAGGAGGCGCCCTTAGCTTGATCCATCCTCCTTGGAAGGTTAATCTCACTCATTTACCTTTTGAAGCGTATGTCTATTTATTATTTGTGGTCATATTTGGAACGATGATCGCTTTTTGGTTTTACATAGAAAGTTTGCAATACTTATCACCAAAAGAGTCGAGCTTAATTGGAAGTGTTGAGCCCCTTGCAGCAGTCGTTACGACAGTTTTCTGGTTAAAAGAGCCATTCGGACTTTTCCAATGGATAGGGACAGCTTGTATTGTCTATATGATTTTATTCTTGGCATTGTATCAGCCGAAAAAATGAGAGGGATGGGTGTTGAACAATAGAAGGAATGATAAGAAGAATTGACTGAATGAAATATAAATGAAGTGAACTATTAGTTCATGATAACTACCTATTTATTAAAATGGGTAGTTTCTCAAATGATATTTTTTTATATGATGTAAGCAGATGAATTATTTTGTATGAATAGAATAAGCGCAATAAAAACAACCATTAAAGTCCGTTTCATTCGTCATTTGTTTGGCTTCGCCCATGGCGCTTTCCCCATTCATATGCATGCCAATCAATGTACGGCTTGCAGCATCACCTAAAAATGCACAATCTTCTGTATGTACAACAAACTGTCCCTGTTCATTCTTTGTATGAATAAAATAGTAACTTTTTAGCATTTCTTTCACCTCCAACCTGACTATCCTACTATAAAACGTTTAATGATGTAAAGGAATTTTATTGTGAAAAACAAGAAAAAATGGATCAACAAAACAAAACGAGAAGTGCTAAATGGATGGAGGGGGGGAAGTAAAGCGAGGTAAATGTGATTTATTTATGCATGCTTCAAGCAGATTCTATGGGCAGAGGAAATGACATGAAGGATGTTTCAGCCATGCAAAAAGGACTTTCCTGAAAAGAAAGTCCTTTTTGCTATTTACTTATTGAACTCCCTGACCCTTTAGTTCACGCTGCACGTCTAAGTCGGCAGCTTCTCTGCTGAACTTTGGCAGTGTAATGAAGTAAAAAAGGAAGACGAGTAAAATAATAAAGCCCATTCCGTAATAAATATAAGAAACATTTGTGATGAGTTTTGGAAATAATACAGCAATCAGACCTAATGTCATTGATTGAGCAAACATAGTAAGCGGATCAACCCATCCTGACACACGGCCCATCAGGCGAGGGTGGACGATTCTAGGCAGCCAGCCGCCAATGACAATGTTGACTGGGCCAATGCATGTACCAATGACAAATGATGTGACATAAAACAACCATAATGTATGGGTAGAACCAAGGACAAAAATCAAAATACCTGCGACCAGAATTGGAATCGACATGAGATATTGCATCTTTACCTTCTTAGCGAGGACAGAGCCCATTAAGCTTCCAACGAGCAATCCTGCACCGATCGCAATTGTAAAGAAGGATGTATGCAGCTCAAAATGGTCTGGTGAAAGTCCATATTTCATTGTAAACATCGGAAGAACGGCAAATGCGCCATTGACTAGACCGAAAACAAAAAAGCCAAAAATTAAAGAAGCCAATAATTTATTTTTTAAAATATACAGTATGCCTTCTTTAAAATCTTTCAGAGACGTTTTAATGGTCATGCCTCTCCAGCCAGCTTGTCCATTTGGCTGACGCGCTTCAATTGGAATGTTACATGAACGAATCAGGATGCCTGAAATAATAAAGCTGACTAAATCAATTGTAATGGCACCGTGAAGACCAATCGTTTTATACATAATGGCACCGAGTCCAACGCCAAATACCATAAATAAACTAAACAGCATTTGATTTAAGCCAGCGGCTTTTGCATATTGATCTTTATTTAAAATGGCCTGAACGAGAGAAGCTTCAGCTGGATAGAAGAATTTCGTAATGGCACTTCGAATAAACAAGATCAAGAAAATAAGTGGCAGTGAATTAAAATAAATAACGATGAATAATACAATCGTCAGCCCAGCTCGTATCCAATCACAATTCTCTGCGACTTTTTTACGATCAAAACGGTCTGCGACCACACCGACCATAAAAAAGACAAAGACGGTAGGAAGAGAATACATGAGCTCAGCCAATGTGGCGTATGCGGGCTGATGACTAAAATGGTCGAGCAAATAAAAGGCAAACGCCATATTGCCTACTGTTGTCCCCATTTGCGAAGCAAGTGCTGCAAAAAAGAGACGAACAAAATTTCTGTTTTTAAAAATATCCATAAATACGCTCCTTAACCTGAAGATCCCACTTTATATCATATAAAATTTTAAGCATTCGTACAATTGATTTCTTCTACTGGCTAATGGTCACAGGTGTTCCGTTTGGAACGAGTGAAGCAAGCTCGATGACATTCTGATTATACATTCGAATGCATCCTCTAGAAACAGCTTTACCAATTGAAGACGGGTTATTCGTACCGTGAATGCCGTAATGAATTTTTGAGAGGCTCAGCCAATAAGCGCCAAAGGGACCTCCTGGGTTTGGCTGTCTGTTGACAATATAATAAGAACCTGTCGGTGTCATATTTAAAATTTTCCCTGTTGCAATCGGATACGAACGAATAAGCTGTGATCCAGAAAACAAAACGAGACGTTTCGTTGAAATCGAAACAAAAATGCGATAAGGGATCGTATTAGGATCCGGCAAACCAGGAATGATAATGACCTCATTTTGTTCGGGCTCGCGAGCTTGAAGTGACGGATTTGCAGTCTTTAAGGCATCTGTTGTAGTTCGAAAATCAAGTGCTATAGAAGCAAGGGTTTCCCCGCTTTTCACCGTGTATCGAAGCACCAAAGCACACTCCTTTTAATCAAATAAAAGAAGCCATGATGCCGTCACTTGACATACTATATGGACGGAATCAGGCCCAGTAAGGTTTCTCCTAACATTTGTCATGAAAAAGAACTTTGATTATACATATGCAGGAGAGGGCGGTTTGGCTTCTATTTATACGCGAGATGTCAAGGTAAAAAAGGTTAACTCGGGTTTGGCTAAAAACCGAAGCGGCAGCCGCGTTGTTCCAAGTCCACGGTTGACATAGATGCGGTGCTGATCGCTGCCGTATAAACCTTCTATATATGTACGGCCGTAAGGTGCTGTGAGAATCGGTCCATAGAAAGGGAGCTGCACTTGACCGCCATGCGTATGCCCGGAAAGCTGCAAGTTAATAGGTGTTGTTTTCAGCTCTAATGCGGCATCAGGCTCATGAACGAGCAGTAACGTAAATAAATCAGATGATACTTCCCGTTTGATCAAATCGTAATCAGGCACGCTCATCATGAGATCATCCAGTGAAGCAATCTGAATATGCGCATGATCTTTTTCTAATAGAAACACATCATTTTTACATAATGTAAATCCACAAGCCTCCATTGTATTCTCATAAAGCTCCACGCCAAATGGTCCGTAGTCATGATTTCCGTAGATGGCAAGCTTACCGAACGGAGCATGAAGCTTATTCAAATAAGCCTTCGCTTTTTCATGCTCTTCAGAGGATGCTTGAAAATCAACGAGATCACCTGTGAACACAATGAGATCTGGAGATGCAGCATTGATTTTCTGGACGATGGCTTCTAGATTCTTCGCAGCGAATGTATCACTCAAATGAACGTCACTAAATTGGGCTATTTTAAACTGGTCAAATGAAGCTGGAAGCTGAGCATCTTGAATGGTCAGTGACACGGTATCGATCATGCGCGGCTCAATGTACCTGGCATATCCATATCCACAACTTGTAGCCAAAAAACCGAGAATACTCGCACCAGCTGCTCCTTTTAAAAATTGTCTGCGGGAAAGCTGCTTCATATAAGACTCCTTTATAAATAAAATTAAGTATAGCATCATATTTGGATAATCTCCCATATGGTGCACCGAGGGTCAATCATGATATGATAGACAATAATGAATGAATAGTCATTCAAATGACACAGAGGGGGAGAACAAATGACGAAACAAACAGTGATTGTCACAGGGGGATCAAGCGGTATGGGGAAGGCGATGGCTGATCATTTGGCAGCTGAAGGCTGGAATGTCGTGATTACTGGTAGAACGGAAGAGACGCTGGAAAAGACGGCAAAAGAAATGAAGCAGAAGGGCGGATCTGTCGCTTATTTCCAAATGGATGTACGAAACCCAGAGGATGCTGACCAAATGGTCAAGTTTGCAGTGGATACATTTGGTGATGTCGATGCCCTCATTAACAACGCAGCAGGAAATTTTTTAGTGCCAGCAGAAAAACTGTCTCCTAACGGCTGGAAGGCTGTCATTGATATTGTGTTAAATGGTACATTTTTTTGCAGCCATGCAGTGGGGAATTACTGGATTCGTCAAAAGAAAAGGGGAAGTATGATTAACTTGGTGGCCACCTATGCATGGGGTGCTGGTGTAGGCGTGGCGCATTCGGCGGCAGCAAAGGCCGGTGTGTTGTCTCTCACTCGAACGCTTGCTGTGGAATGGGGGAAGCAATATCGAATTCGCGTCAATGCGATCGCACCAGGTCCTATTGAGAGAACAGGCGGTGCAGATAAACTATGGGAATCTGAAGAGGCAGCGCAAAGAACATTAGATAGTGTTCCTCTTGGCAGACTGGGCACACCTGAGGAAATTGCAGCGCTTGCGAGCTTTTTATTGTCTGAGCATGCGTCTTATATAAATGGAGATTGTATCACGATGGATGGGGGACAATGGCTCAACCAATCACCATTTTGATTGACGATGTAAGACCTGCTTTTGATGTGGTATAATCACACAAAGAGAGAAGCAGGTGATGAAAATGGTCGATCCATTGGATATTTTAACGAATATTGAAGATGTTTTCCCGCACTACCAAGCAATATTCAGTGCGGAAGAGCAAAAAGTGATAGGCTATGAGATTCTAGGAAGAATGAAGCTTGAGTCAGAAACGGTCAGCCTAGGCTCCTTCTTTACGGATTCATCTATTCCTGACGAATATAAATTGGAAGTAGATCACAAAGTATTGACTCAAGCACTTGATCTCTTCACAACAGCAGATGACGATTTGCTCATTTTTATTAATCATGATGCCAATATCCTCATGCTGGATCATGGAGAAAGCTTTTTAGAACTTTTAAAAGAATATGAAGCAAAGGGCATTCAGCTTAACCGATTTGTTATTGAGTTTGCAGAGCATACGTTTAGCGGCGACATTGAACAGCTATACCATACGTTAACGTATTATCGTACATATGGGATTAAAATCGCCGTCTCAAATATAGGAAAAGAAAGCAGTAATCTGGACCGGATTGCCTTGCTTTCACCTGATTTATTAAAAATAGATTTACAGGCATTAAAAGCATCGGCTCCATCTCCTTCCTATGAATATGTTTTGTACAGCATTTCATTGCTTGCAAGAAAAATAGGAGCAGCCTTAATTTATGAGGATATTGAAGCGAATTTCCAGCTGCAGTATGCTTGGAGAAATGGCGGGAGATATTTTCAAGGGTTCTATCTTCATGAGCCTGCAGGAGAATTAATCGACCGAAGCCACCGAAAAGATCAGCTTAGAGAAGAATTTCAGCAATTTATTGCCCATGAGAAAAAGAAGCTGCAAGCGGTCTACGAACATTCTGAAACATTTTATAAACGAATTCATCAAGCTGTTACGACTTTAAAGAAAGCGTGCAGCACAAATGATGAGCTCATTCAAAAACTGGCACTTGAACTAACAGATTGCAGCTTCCGGATTTATATGTGTAATGAAGAAGGCTTTCAAATCACTGGAAATGTGTTCAAAAAAGAAGAAGAATGGCTGTTTCAGCCGGAGTATATCGAAAAAAACTGGAGCTGGCGTCCTTATTTCCTAGCAAATATTCTTCAAATGAGAATTAGCGGAAAAGGATTTTTCAGCGATATTTACAGTGATTTAGAAACCGGTGAGAGGATACGTACGTTTTCTTATCCTTTAGAGGGAGATATGTATTTGTTTATAGACCTTCCGTATGCTTATTTATATGAGCAAGATGGATTAATTTGAAGACGCGGCGTGAAGACAAACCCTCTCATTCGTTGAGTCCTGCGTGGCAGTGCTCACGAATGTAAAATCCGCTCCGGTACTCGTCCTTTCTAGACTTCAAAGGTTTTCTATCACGCTGAAATATAAACAAAAGGAATTTTAGCCTTTTGTCATCAATCTGAGCAGCCTTGCAGGCTGCTTTTTTTGATAGAAAAAAGAAATAAAAAATGGTTGACAATGAAACTGATAATCATTATCATTTAGTTATAGAGAGAAGCTACTCTCTGTTCCCCAACCCCTCTATCAGATCAAGATCCAAAAAACTTGGCGCTACCCCCGCCAAGTTTTTTTTGTGCTTCAATCTTTCCCTTCATGCATAGGACAGCCCAAACCTTCCATACATCTTAAGTGATGATAGTTAGACGGTAGGAGGGAAACATCATGATCAAACGTGACATGCGGCTGCTCATTGATTTGCCAAGGCCAGATCACCCAGATGCAAATGGTGCCGCTGCTGTGCAAGAATTACTCGGCGGAAAATTCGGTGAAATGTCCACATTAAATAATTACATGTTTCAATCCTTTAACTTTAGAGGAAAACGAAAACTTAAACCGTTTTATGACCTCGTATCCAGTATTACGGCTGAAGAATTTGGTCATGTTGAGCTTGTAACCACAGCCATCAATCTCATGATTACAGGAACCACCCATGGCGGGGACCCAGATACGACGCCGATGAAGGCAGCTGTCGATAAACGAAATACACAGCATTTTATTCAAACAGCCCAAACAGGCTATCCGTTTGATTCAATGGCAAAACCTTGGACCGGAGAGAATGTGTTCTCAAGTGGCAACCTCATTCTTGACCTTCTCCATAATTTCTTTCTTGAATGCGGAGCACGTACGCACAAAATGCGCGTATATGAAATGACGGACCATCCTACAGCAAGAGAGATGATCGGTTATTTACTTGTCAGGGGCGGCGTGCATATTGTGGCATATGCAAAGGCACTTGAAGTCGCTACAGGAGTAGATGTTGGGAAGATGCTGCCAATCCCAAACCTCGACAACAAATACTTTGACTCAGCGAGGAAATTTGAAGACCAGAATGTTCATACAAAGTTGTATACATTTAGTGATACGGATTACAAGGATATCAATAAAATTTGGAAAGGCAGCCATCCGATTGATGGAAAGCCGCTGACAGTCATTGAGGGCACCCCGCAAGGTGCACCTGTGCCAGATTATAGAGAATTACCGGAAGAGTTTGCTCCAGGCATTTCAAAAGAGGATTTTGATGAAATTGCGAAACGGCTGATGAGATCTGCTGGTTTATAAAAATCATGGTGCATGAGATGAGAAAAAAGACTCAAACTAAAAAAACAGATTCTTTTTCTTTTTTTGAATTCAAGAGGAAAAATATCATCTGAGAACACTTTATGGTATGATGCTTTGTAGGACTTGTGTATAATCAATACGGGTTCATCTTGAGTTGTTTTTTTGAAAGGAGTCTTTTTTTAGAATGTCACAATTAATGGGTATCATTACAAGGCTGCAAAGTCTTCAAGAGACAGCAGAAGCTGCAAACGAGCCGGCACAGCGTTATTTCGAAGTGAACGGTGAGAAAATCTGTAGTGTTAAGTATTTCGAAAAGAATCAAACGTTTGAATTGACTGTTTTTCAACAAGGGGATAAGCCAAATACTTTCCCATTTGACAACATTGATATGATTTCGATTGAGATTTTTGAGCTTCTACAATCCTAAGCTGAATCGTATGAAATGTTTTTTCTGAGGATTCCTTCGTTTATTGCGGCAGCATACATGGATCATCATAGATGATATGTACAAATGGAAGATGATCAATCAGCGCATTTTTCGGATAAGAGACCATTAAAAAGGAGTTCCTTTCTGTGAGTGATTCTTTTTTCTACAATCTTTCTGAAGATCATTTAGCGTTTTCTGATGTCGTCATGAGAATGAAAGACTTTATTCGAAAAGACCCTAGATCCGCCTATGTGTTATCAATTGGTACGGACTCTCAGGTCAATCAAAATGTCACAACATTTATGACTGCAATTCATCTCCACCGGATTGGCAAAGGAGCTTGGGGCTGTCTCACACAACAAGTGATCGAGAGACCCGTGCAAAGTCTTAGAGAAAAAATTTCATTAGAGACAGCGTTTAGCCAAAAGGTATGTGCAGACATCCTTGAGGGGCCTTTAACAGAACTGATGGATTTGCTTCTTCCGTTTGCTGAGGAAGGGGCAGACCTTCGTTTTGAAGCCCATCTGGATATTGGCAAAAAAGGAAGTACAAAAGAGCTGATTCAGGAAATGACCGGAATGATCACAGCTATGGGAATTGAAGCGAAAATAAAACCCGACTCATATGCAGCATTTTGCTATGCCAATCGATACACAAAATAAATTCCGTCATTTTTCTCCAAACCTTGTCGAAACGTGCGGTTGACGATTCGATTCTAGTTCCTTATTCTAGCTGTATAGAGAGGAAGCAGACATTCAAAAGCCTGCTAATCAATATAAAAGCATATATGAAACAGGGGGCCTGATGTTGAATGAGCGTCATCGAAAATCGTTTTAATGAAGAAGAGAAAAAGCTATTATTAAACGTATTGCTGAATCAGGAATATGCTGTCGAATTACTAAGCAGTGAGATCAATGATATAGAATGTGGAACAAAAAATGTCGACGACAATACGTATAAGCAATTGATCACATTGTATGACAGAGTAAGGTTTGAGAATTAATATTGATTTAACATTCTATTAGATACTCGGGGGCTGAGTATCTTTTTTATGCAGAAAAAATCTTTCGACAAATTTCGTTTTAGTTTATGCTTAATGGTAAAGGGGAATGTATGATTGATGATTGAGAGAAAAGGGGTCGAAGAAACATGATAGAGATAGAACCGACTCAATTGCTTGAGTCAACAGTAGCCGAGCATATGATTGATGCAGATAAGGTGGCACATGTTCAAATTGGAAATAATCTTGAGCATGCCCTATTGGTTCTAACAAAAACAGGATATACAGCCATACCGGTATTAGACGCTTCTTATCATTTACACGGGTTAATCGGAACGAATATGATTATGGATAAAATCTTCGGTTTAGAACGTATCGAATTCGAGAAGCTCGACCAGTTGAAGGTTGAAGAGGTCATGCTGACGGATATTCCGAGACTTAAAACAACAGATCCTGTACTAAAAGGCGTTCACGTTGTGACGAATAATGGATTTGTTTGTGTAGAAAATGAGGAGCAGGTCTTTGAAGGCATTTTTACTCGACGAGTTGTATTAAAGCGCTTAAATGAGGTCATTCATTCCGCAAAAAAATGAGCTGCAGCCCAGCTTATTTTTTTTGCCTTCATAAGTTAAAATTTATATAATGAGCATATAAAATAAGGAAAACTTATAGAGAGAAAGGGGACACCCATGCAGCTTCAGGAGTTACATATGCTTGTTGTGCTAAGTGAAGAATTGAATATGAGAAAGGCTTCAGAGCGGCTCTTTGTCTCCCAGCCTGCATTATCTCAAAGATTGCAGACGATCGAAAAGGAATGGGGTACCAAAATCTTTTTTCGTTCACAAAAGGGGCTGACTGTGACCTCGGCAGGTGAACAGATTATTCAATTTGCAAAAGAGGTGACGGTTGAACAGGATCGAGTGAGAGAGCGAATTGATGAACTTGAGGGTGATATTCACGGTACACTCAAGCTTGCGGTGGCGTCGATTATTGGACAGCACTGGCTGCCAAAGGTGTTAAAACGGTATGTTGAAAAATACCCAAATGCCAAAGTATCACTCGTTACTGGCTGGAGCAGTGAAATGCTCAAAAGCTTGTATGAAGACCACGTGCACATAGGAATCATTCGCGGAAACCCTGATTGGAAGGGGACAAAGGAATACTTGATGACAGATCATTTATATTTAGTTGATTCCGTGATCAAGGACGTAGATGAATTAATCAAGACAGAGCGGCCATTTATCCAATTTAAAAGCGACAGCACGTATTATCAGGAAATCCAGCACTGGTGGCACCAAAAGTTTAAAGTGTCTCCAAAGCAGACGATTTTAGTAGACCAAATTGAAACATGTAAACAAATGGCCTACCACGGCATCGGTTACGCCATTTTGCCTTCTGTTACCTTATATGACCACGAAAAAAGTGTTTATAAAACACCGCTTGTTGATGTGAACGGAGAGCAAATTGGCCGTGACACATGGCTGCTAGGCTATGAAGCGTCTTTTCAGTTAAAACAGGTGCAAGCTTTTGTCGGTGTGGTTAAAGAAATGCTTGAGAATGATGCCGTGTAAGTACCTTCTTGGAATAGGGAGGTACTTTTTTTTATGAAATCATTTGACAATGAAAATCATTATCATTTAAAGTGTACATATAATAATTGAAAATGATTATCATTTAGATGAGGTGACCGATAGATGAAAGCACTAATTGCATTTGCGAGTATGTCTGGAAATACGGAAGATATGGCAGCGATCTTAAAACAAACACTTGAAGGAAAAGGGATCGATACAGAAATGATGGAATTTGATGATACGAATGCAGAAGACCTTTCCTCATACGATTACGTATTCATTGGTTCTTATACATGGGGTGATGGAGATTTGCCTTATGAAGCAGAGGATTTTTATGAAGAGGTCTCTACTCTTGAACTTAGCCACATCAAAGCAGCTGTCTTTGGATCGGGTGATTACAGCTATCCGAAGTTTTGCGAGGCTGTCCATACATTCCATGACATGCTGAAATCAACGGGTGCATCTGTTTTTCCTGAAACATTAAAAATGGAGCTTGCACCGGATACAGATGAAGATGTGGCGTGCTGTCAGGAATTTGCTGCGAGCTTTTTAACGTGGGCTGCTTTATCTGAGAAACGAGTTGAAAATCATGTTTCATAAAGGAGCAACAGCCGTTGCAGCATCTAAAAGCGGTGGATACTTTGTTGCTGTAAAACGTGAAGGTATTTTTCACTATAGTGTGGAGAGCGGATGGCAGCAGCTGTTTAAGCTCAAGCATAAAATCCATGCGATCAGCTATATTGGCCCTTATTTATTCGGTGTTGGTGAAAATGGCACAGTAATTAGATCAGGAGATGAAGGCAACACATGGGCGTTATCTTCATTCCCAACAAATGCAGTCGTTTGGTCTATTACAGGACGCAAAGATGGGTTTGTGTGTGCGCATGGAAAACATAGTATCTATGTGTCAAATGATTTCGGAATTTCCTGGGAAATTATGAAGCCATTTGCTCATGTGAATCATCCGCCGGTCATTCGTTCTTTATGTGCTGCAGGTGACCATCTTTATATTGGAACACAGATTCATGAGGTTCACGGAGGAATATGGGTGTATGACTTGCAAAGAGAACATATTTTTCTTCTAAACAGAGAGGAGCACCGCATGACAGCTTCTATGCTGCTCTGTCATGAACATCTTCTTGTTTGTGCGTTAGGTTCAAAAAAAGGCAAAAAAGGATCTGTTCAAATTTTAGATTTACATACAAATATTCTGCATGATATTCAATCACAGGCCTTTGCTAGAGAAGAATCATTTTTGGATGTGTCAGAGGATAATGGCATTGTGTATGTGACCACCTCACAAGACGAACACGGATTTTCTAAAGTGTATCAGCTTGATATTGAGCAAAAAGAGCTCAAATGGTTTGATACGATCAAAGGACATGGTTTTCGTGTAGCCAATCAAAACGAAAACTTTTTCTGTGCGGGTTTATATGAAAGTAAGTTTGTCAGGCCATATGAGGAGCCTGCATTGATTCATTGATAAGGAGGAAGAAAAAGTGACAGAAAAGGTTTTATTGGTATATGCCACGATGTCTGGAAATACAGAAGCGATGGCAGATTTAATTGAAAAAGGTATAACGGAAGCAGGAGCCAGCGTAGACCGGCATGAAGCGATGGATATTGATGCCGAGCTGCTCAATGATTACTCGCACATTATGTTAGGTGCGTATACATGGGGAGATGGCGATCTTCCGGATGATTTTATTGATTTATATGAAGAAATGGAAGAGCTTGATTTAACGGGAAAAGCATTTGCAGTATTTGGTTCTGGCGATACATCTTACGAACATTTTTGCGGAGCTGTTGACCTAATCGAAGAAAAAGTGAAGGAGCTTGGCGGTGACATTGTCCTGCCCTCAGTTAAGATTGAGCTGAATCCAGAAGGGGAGGAAGAAGACGAATTAATATCTTTTGGCAGACAATTTGTTCAGCTTCACCAGCAAGAAGCGGGATAATCGGTCCCGCTTGTTTTATTTTCCATTGCGGAGATGACTCTTTCACTTGTCATTAAAACACTCCTTTGGTACAGTAATGAAGTATAAATTAAGAGGAGGACATACATACATGAAACAAATGGACGCTAATGAAATTATTTCATTTATTCAAAATAGTACAAAATCAACACCTGTCAAAGTCTATATCAAAGGTGACTTAGAGGGTATTGAGTTTGGTGAACATGCAAAAACATTCATCACAGGAAACACTGGAGTTGTTTTCGGTGAGTGGAGCGAAATTCAAGAAGCGCTAGCATCTAACAAAGATAAAATTGAAGATGTTGTCGTGGAAAATGACCGCCGCAACTCTGCAATTCCGATGTTAGATTTGAAAAACATTAAAGCCCGTATTGAGCCAGGGGCAATCATTCGTGACCAAGTTGAAATCGGTGATAATGCAGTCATTATGATGGGTGCTTCTATTAATATCGGTTCTGTGATCGGCGAAGGTACGATGATTGACATGAACGTGGTGCTTGGCGGCCGTGCGACAGTAGGTAAGAACTGTCATATCGGTGCTGGATCTGTTCTTGCAGGAGTCATTGAGCCGCCGTCTGCTAAACCAGTTGTTGTAGAAGATGACGTTGTCATCGGTGCGAACGCTGTTGTTCTAGAAGGCGTGACAATTGGTAAAGGTGCAGTAGTAGCTGCTGGTGCAATTGTTGTAAACGATGTAGAGCCTTACACAGTTGTAGCAGGTACACCTGCTAAGAAAATCAAAGACATTGATGAGAAAACAAAAGGTAAGACTGAAATCAAACAAGAACTGCGTCAGCTTTAATTCATATAATTCGCAGCTGAAGACAAAGACGTGGATGAGATATCCACGTCTTATTCGTATAGAAGAAAGGAAGTGAGTTCACTTGTTAAATCGTGAGCAATTAATATCCATTCGAAGAGATTTACACCAAATCCCTGAGCTTGGTTTCCAAGAATTTAAAACACAAGCGTATCTCATTCAGCACCTTAATATCTATTCAAAAGATCGAGTTGAGATTGAAACGTGGCGAACTGGGCTTTTTGTGAAAGTGAAGGGAACAAATCCAACGCGCGTATTTGCTTATCGTGCAGACATGGACGGTCTGTCTATTCCTGAGGAAACAGGGTATCCATTTGAATCTGTGCATGAAGGAAAGATGCATGCATGTGGACATGACCTTCATATGACCATTGCACTTGGTATCATTGATCATTTCGTCCATGAACCGATCAAAGAAGACGTATTATTTATCTTCCAGCCGGCAGAAGAAGGTCCAGGCGGAGCTGAACCGATGCTTGCAAGTGATGTATTGAAAAAATGGACGCCAGATTTTATTACAGCGCTGCATATCGCACCTGAATATCCTGTTGGAACAATTGCTACGAAGCCTGGTTTGTTATTTGCCAATACGAGTGAGCTTGTGATTGAGCTTGAAGGAAAAGGCGGACACGCTGCATATCCTCATTTAGCCAATGATATGGTTGTTGCTGCAAGTGCACTTGTAGGTCAGCTGCAATCGGTTATTTCGCGTAATGTCGACCCCCTTGATAGTGCGGTCATTACAGTCGGTACAATTACCGGCGGAACGGCTCAAAATATTATTGCGCAGCATGCAAAGCTTGACGGTACCATTCGCACACTATCCCCAGAGTCTATGGACAAGGTGAGAAAGAGAATTGAAGCATTGGCAAAAGGCATTGAAATTGGCTACGAATGCAAGGCAACCGTTCGATACCCTTCATCTTATTACGAAGTGGACAATTCAAAGGATTTGACTGAGGAATTTATGTCATATGTAGCCGAAGAAGGGCTAGCAAATGTGATTGAATGCAGAGAAGCCATGACAGGAGAAGATTTTGGGTACATGCTGAAAAAGTATCCCGGCTTCATGTTTTGGTTAGGGGTCGATTCAGAATACGGCCTGCACCATGCAAAGCTCCAGCCTGATGAAAACGCGATTGAAACAGCTGTGAAAGTCATGACGGCTTATTTTAAAAAGCAAGCTGGCGAATGAATAATCGAGCTGCCTCCTGTACACCTTATGAACAGGAGGTGTACTTGATTATGACAAGAATTGGTGTAGAACAATCTTTATCCGATGTAGAAGAACTATTGAAGCAAAAAGGGTATGATGTCGTACGTATTCAAAATGAACAGCAAATGGATCAGTGTGACTGTTATGTCGTCACAGGACTAGATTCAAATGTTCTTGGCATTTCAGACACAACAACAAAGGCATCTGTTATTACAGCATCAGGTATGACGGCTGATGAAATTTGTCAAGAAGTAGAACAGCGTGTTCAATAAAACAAGAAAAAGAACCGGTAGATTATGATCCCGGTTCTTTTTGCTCTTTTTCTATATCGAGTACTTCTTTCATTTTTTTGCGCAAGATTCGTTCCACTCGCCATTGCTCCATTGTTTCAGTTTTCGCTATGATGCGCAGCACAAGGGAAGAGGAACCGAACGCCTCTACGCCGACAACTTGAGGACCTTCGATAATTTGCGGAGTTTCCTCCCGCACTTCATCACAGGCAGCTTGGAGGGCTGTGATCATCTGATCCACATTTTCATCCGGTGACAGCTCAATATCAACGAGTGCCTGCATCGTCCCTCTTGAATGATTGCTCACATTCAGTATGCTGCGATTTGGAATAAAATGAAGGGTGCCGTCAAAGCTTCGAAGCTGCGTGGTTCTTAGGCCAATTTGTTCGACAATCCCATCAAAGCCCGCGACCGTTATATATTCTCCTACATCAAATTGTTTTTCCAATAATATAAAGAATCCGGTCACAATATCACTCACTAACCCTTGAGCGCCAAAACCAATCGCAAGTCCCACAACGCCCGCACCTGCCAGCAAAGCGGTCGGGTTATAATGAAATAAGTCGAGGATCATCACAACTAGAATAAAAATCAATAAGTAGGCGAAAATATTTAACGTCAAACTTTGCAGTGTCTGAGCTCTTGATAAAGAGACTTCATGCTTTTCAGCGAATGTTGAATAGGCGCGCTTAATCATCTTGTTTCCTATGGCTCTGATGATAAAGTAAATGGCAAAAATGGCGACTAGTTTTAGCAAAATCATACTGCTATTGAGGATAATGGAAACCCAATCTACTTGTTGAAATGCTCTCATAATCTTCAAAACCTTTCTGTGTATGCTCTAAAAGAGAAGCTAATCATTTGTTCCCTTATGCAAGTCATGTTAAACTTTTGATAAGTAGAGCAGGAATTGTGACAAATCGTTAATTAAATTTATTATTAATTAATATTGACTAAAAATCGCATAAGTATTATAATTGTAATTGTGAAGTTATTAACTAAATGAGAATTTTAAGTTTTGATTCTCATTTTATATACAGCTAAGAAGACTGTATAAAGATATTATTTTTTGGAGGGATTTACATATGGCAGAGCGTTTTGTAGGAAAACAAGCTCCACGTTTTGAAATGGAAGCAGTACTTGCTAACAAGGAATTTGGTAAAGTAAGTTTAGAGGAAAACATGAAGAATGACAAATGGACAGTTCTTTTCTTCTATCCAATGGATTTCACATTTGTTTGCCCAACTGAAATTACAGCAATGAGCGATCGTTATGACGAGTTCGAAGATTTAGATGCAGAAATCATTGGTGTATCTACTGATACAATCCACACGCATCTTGCTTGGATCAATACAGACCGTAAAGATAATGGTCTAGGTGAATTAAAATACCCGTTAGCTGCTGATACTAACCACACAGTATCTAGAGAATACGGCGTTTTAATCGAAGAAGAAGGAATTGCTCTTCGCGGTTTATTCATCATTAACCCAGAAGGCGAACTTCAATACCAAACAGTATTCCACAACAATATCGGTCGTGATGTAGATGAGACATTACGTGTTCTTCAAGCATTACAAACTGGTGGACTTTGCCCAGCGAACTGGAAACCTGGTCAAAAAACACTTTAATTGATAGCTGAAGAAACAGGAGGGTCTAACTGATGTTAGACCTTTTTGTTTCGACACATACAATGGATGGAGGCGCTTCATAATGAAATTACGTCAACCAATGCCAGAACTAACTGGTGCAAAAGAATGGTTAAATGGAGAAGTAACAAAAGAAGATTTGATTGGTGACAAACCAACATTGATTCATTTCTGGTCAGTCAGCTGTCATCTTTGTAAAGAGGCAATGCCTCAAGTCAATCAATTCCGTGATGAATACAAGGATCAACTAAACGTTGTGGCAGTTCATATGCCTCGTTCAGAGGATGACCTAGATCTAGAAAAAATCAAAGAAGTTGCGAAAGAGCATGAAATCACGCAGCCAATCTTTGTGGACAGTGATCATCACTTAACAGAAGCCTTTGAAAACGAATATGTACCGGCATATTATGTATTTGATAAAACAGGTGCTTTACGCCATTTCCAAGCCGGCGGAAGCGGAATGAAAATGCTTGAAAAACGTGTCAATCGAGTGCTTTCTGAGTCTGAAAAGGCTGCAGAATAAGCTTTCCCCCCATAAATGGGGGTTTTTTCATGGACAAAAATAAGAAGCATATGGCTTCGGATGAGTTTTTATGTAGGTGTTATTCCTAAGAAAAGAGAAAATGAGGGAGTTTATTAAAAAATATCCCTGAAACAAAAAGGTATAACGACCTATTTACATTTTTGTTTTGAAATGAAAATGTAAAGATTTTAACTTTTTACTATTCAGAACGTTTTTGCACAAAAGAAATTTCAGTTAGGTAAATAACTATATAAATCAAGTAGTATAAGCGTTTATTCAATTTTTTTACAATATTTTAAGATTTGTCAAAAGCCTATAGTGGCAATGAAATGGGTGCCGATTTTTCCTCTTTGGCAAAATTTTAGTTGAAAATACCTATCTGTTAGCAAACTGTAAAATGATAAAAAAATAGTTGATAAAATTAGTTTTCTAATCTAATATTTACTATAGAATATTTTTTATATGATGAGGGGGAAATCCATTGTTTAATGAGAGGGAAGCGTTACGTTTACGATTGGAACAATTAAACGAGGCAGAAGTAAAGGTCATCCGTGAATATCAAATTGAGCGAGATGCGATTTATGCAAAATTAAGAGAATTAGACCGTCAAGGAACAGGTCTAGTGTCAGATACAAAAAAAGAAGTACGTACAGAGAGAAAGACGGATTCACTGCCTGTATTAGCTGAGCTTGCTGCGCAAGAAATGAGAAGCTACCAGCAGCCGGCACAAACACAATCATCATCTTTAGGAACAGGACAGCTAAACGGTGCACCTGTAGGTATTCCTGAAGGATCGACAAGACGCAGAAGAGGCACAGCTCGTCCTGGCTCTAAGGCAGCGAAGCTTCGTGAAGCTGCGATTAAAACGTTAAAACGTCATAATGCAGCGATTAAAAGCTCAGAGCTTCAAAAAGAGATCGAAAAAGAGAGCGGTCTTGAAATTCCAAATATGACAACGTTTATGCAAAGCTTAATTAAAATGTACCCTGAAGTGAAGAAGCCTTATCGCGGACAGTATATTTTAGAAGGCGACATTCAAACAGAAGACGAATAAATAAAAAACTGCTGAGCGTAAAAGCCAGCAGTTTTTTATTTCGAGAATTACTTCTTTTGATCAACTGTATAGACAATTTTGCGTTCCTTGGGCAGGTGATCACGCTGTTTTTTGAAGCTGTCGATTTTGACTGTCATGACCTCTCCATTACGCTGCACTGCATCAACGTGTTCCTGAAGTGTTTGAACTTGTTCGTTGAGTTTCTTCAAGATCGGTTCGATTTCTTCTGTCGTTTGCAGGATGCGGTCTCGTGAGAATGGCTGTGCATTTGTTTTTGCTGACTGGTCAATATCAGCAAAATGAGAGGCGATCCATTCTTCGCTTTCTGCTAACTGTTTTTGATAGCTTGTGAGCGTTTCGTAAAAAATCGCTTCTTTTGCTTTTTCTATTTGCAGCAATTTCTCTTGTGTTTCATAAAAACGCTCTTGAAGGTGTCTGACGCCTTCCTGTAATACATGAAACTCTGCATTTTTATCGCTCAATGTTTGCTGCAGCTTCTCAATCACTGCGGATAAAGTATTTCCTTTTTTCTCCTCTTTTGCAAGCTGTTTATCTTGATCCTCTATCCGCTCATTTAATTGTTGAGAGATTTCCTTATATTTGACAACTTTCAAATGCAGCCTGTGTTTTTCTTCGGTTTCTTTTCTTCTATGATAGGTTTCCTTTTGCAGCATCTCATGGAGAAGGACAATTTTATGTAATAATTCTGATTTGCTGTAGGAGAGTTCCTGTATTTTTGAGGCAGCATCGTGTTGATCATTGGTCATTTCATCCAATTGTTGTTTTAATTGCGTGAAATCCTTTTTCATCTCATGATATTCTTGAGTTAACTTCTTATTTTTAGAATACGTATATGAGGACTGTAAATCAGAGATCATTTGATGATATTTGGCAGTTTCAGCTTTTAAGTATAAATTCTCTTGAGATAAATCATGGAATAGGGGAGAAGCATGGCGTCTGTTCATCGATAGACCCTCCTTATTCATGTTACCAATAAAGTATGCGAAAGGAGTGCGATTAGAACAACCATATCAAAGGAGGACTTAGAGGATGCACGTAGTGAATGTCATTTTAGCTGGAGGCGCTTCCAGACGCTTTGGAGAGCCAAAGGCAAGTCATATGTATCAAGGGAAACCATTATATGAGCATGTGAAAGAGCAGCTTTTAGAAGGGCAGACGGTTATCATCAGCCATCCGTCGCTTCTTCCTTTTTTCAAAGCAAGAGGTGAACAAAGTGTGTGGTTAGATGATGAAGAGGTGCGCGGATGCGGACCGCTTGCCGGCATATATACGGCGATGCAAAAGCAAGAGGCAGAATGGTATTTAGTAATGGCATGTGACATGCCTTTCATACGGAAGGAAACGGCGGAAGTATTATCGTCCTATTGCAGCGAGCACGCAGATGCCATTATCCCGCTTGTTCAGGGCAGATTACAGCCTTTGTCTGCGCTTTATCACCGCCGCTCTCTGCCGTTTATTCGCGCGTGTTTAAAAGAGAATCAATTTGCCGTCAAGGACTTGCTTCAAAAGCTTCAAGTGCGTATCGTTTCAGAGGAAGAACTGAACGTGACATCAAATGAATTTCGTAATATCAATAAAAGAAGCGATTTACCTGAAAACGGTATGATATGATACATAAAAAAACAGTGAGGAGAGAACAGCATTGAATGACCGATATTCAAGACAAATCTTGTTCCCTCCGGTTGGGGAAAAAGGACAGCATGCGCTGGCTGAAAGTCATGTTCTGATCGTTGGAGCCGGTGCTCTTGGTACCGCTTCTGCGGAAGGGCTTGTTCGGTCTGGCATCGGGACGCTTACGATTGTCGATCGTGATTATGTGGAATTTTCAAATTTACAGCGGCAGCAGCTGTACACGGAACATGATGCAAACGCACATGTGCCAAAAGCAGCTGCGGCAAAAAAACGTCTCGAGCAGATCAATCATGAAGTGACGATACACGCCCTGATTGAAGATGCAGGGGCGGAGCTGTTAAGGCCGTTATTCCAGAGAGCAGATATCGTCATTGATGCAACAGATAATTTTGAGACAAGAATGGTGATGAATGATTTATCACTAGAAACGAAGACGCCGTGGATATATGGCGCTTGTGTGAGTAGTCAGGGGATGTATATGACCATATTGCCGGATAAAACGCCATGTTTATCATGTGTGTTCACGGCAATGCCTGTTGGCGGCTTGACGTGCGATACAGCGGGGATTATTTCACCTGCCGTTCAAATGGTTTCTGCTTATCAGCAAACAGAGGCACTCAAATATTTAACAGGTCATGAAGAGCAAATCGAGCGGAAATTTGTCACGTTTGATCTTTGGCAGTCTACATCATTTAAAATGGATTTATCTCGCACTAAAGAGAAGACCTGTCCAACTTGCGGCACGGCAAGGACCTATCCTTATTTACATGATCAGCGTAAAAAATCGACGGTCCTTTGCGGACGTGACACCGTTCAAATTGTATCAAAGGATTTAGCAAAACTATCATTTCAGCATATAAAAGAGCGGCTCTCATCTATATGTGAGGTGGAAGTAAACGATTTCTTAATCCATGTACGCTACGAAAACTACCGAATGGTCTGTTTCAAAGGGGGACGTGCATTAATCCATGGAACTAATGATGAAAAAGAAGCCAATTCATTACTAGCAAGACTGCTAGGGATATAGGAGTGATGTGTGATGGAAAGACGGCAGCCAATACCAGTAGAAGAGGCCATAAAGAAAGTCCACCAATACGAAAAACATGGAGAAATAGAATGGGTCCCTTTAAAAGACAGCCTTGGACGGTTTATTGCAGAAGATATTTTGGCAGACCATGATGTTCCGGCATTTGATCGTTCTCCGTATGATGGCTTTGCACTTCGGGCAGAAGACACAAAAGAAGCGTCAAGTGCGCATCCAGTTGAATTCGAGGTCATTGATCATATTGGTGCAGGAATGGTCTCAGCAAAAACAATCGGTCCCTTTCAGGCCATTCGTATTATGACAGGAGCAAAAATTCCAAATGGTGCAAATGTCGTTATCATGATTGAACTGACGAAGACTTTTGAAAAAGGCGGCAAATCATTCATGTCACTGAAAAGACCGCTGAAAAAGGGAGACAATATTTCTCGTCAAGGAGAAGAGGTACTCAAAGGAAACGTGATGGTCAAAAAAGGAACAGATGTCACTCCTGGCGTCACGGCTCTATTGGCGACATTCGGATATGCGGTAGTGCCAGTTGTCAAAAAACCGGTGATTGGCATTATCTCAACAGGCACAGAGCTTCTTCAAGTAAGTGATGCCATGGTGGACGGCAAGATTAGAAATAGTAATCTTAGTATGGTCTATGCTCAAGTACTTGAGGCCGGAGCTGAGCCGCTTGATTTAGGCGGAGTCTCCGATGATTTTGACAAAAGTTATCATGCAGTAAAAGCAGCCATGAGCAAGGTAGACATTCTGATCACAACAGGCGGTGTGTCAGTGGGCGATTTTGACTTTCTGCCTGCCATTTATGAAAAGCTGGGAGCCAAGGTCCTGTTTAATAAAGTAGCCATGAGACCAGGAAGTGTGACGACTGTGGCTGCAATGCCGAATGGCCAATTGCTGTTTGGGCTGTCCGGAAACCCTGCTGCCTGTTTTGTGGGCTTTGAATTATTTGTGAAACCGATCATTTATAAATGGTATAGGAAAGAAAATCCGTTTCCCACTTTTGCTGAGGCGAAACTCACACATGATTTTCCCAAAGCCAATCCGTTCACTCGTTTTGTCAGGGCGGCCCTTCAATTCACTGGCAGTCAGATCAGTGTGACTCCAACAGGTCTTGATAAATCAAGTGCAGTGACCTCTATTGCAGAGGCTGACTGTTTCATCGTGCTGCCTGGGGGAACAAGAGGTTTTCAAGCAGGTGATCAAGTTGATGTTCTGCTGTTTCAGCACAAAGGCGGTGGGTCTCCATGCTGAATGACAAATTAAGCATATTACAGGTGGTCGGTTATCAAAATAGCGGCAAGACCACGTTGATCGAAAAGCTCTGTGAGCTGGCTGAATGTGAAGGGCTGAAGCTAGGCTGCTTTAAACACCATGGACATGGCGGTACACCAGATCGTCTTTTCAAAGAAAAAGATACCGAGCGATATGTACAAGCAGGAGCATATGCCGCAGGTGTTGAAGGGGAGGGCGAATTTCACTTTTCGATGCAGCACATCACGTTAGAGCAGCTGCTCAACATGTGTCAGCATCTTCCGTTAGACGCTGTTCTCATAGAGGGGTACAAACAGGCGCCTTATCGCAAAATCGTTTGTGTCAAGAATGAAGAGGAGCTTATTGACCTTTCAACTCTTTCTAATATACAAGCAGCTATTTATTTTTCTCAAGAGGATCCATTAACCGAAAATTACCCGTTTCCTGTGTTTTCAGCTTTTGATAAGCGCGGGATGACATTTGCTTTTCACTTATTGAAGGGAGGCGGCACGTTTTGAGCGAACTTTTTAAAATAACAAAAACGCCGATTGAGGTAAACGAATTGATTCAGCATGTGACAAGACGAAAGGCAGGAGCTATTACAACGTTTATCGGGACGGTCAGAGAATGGACAAACGGCAAGAAAACATTGCGTTTAACCTACGAAGCATACATACCAATGGCGGAAAACATGCTAAGGCAGATTGGACAAGAAATGAAGAATCGGTGGCCTGACACTGAAGCTGCGATTGTGCACCGGATTGGAACACTTGAGATAACCGATATTGCTGTTGCGATCGCCGTTTCGTCTCCTCATAGGAAGGCTGCCTACGAAGCCAATGAATATGCTATTGAACGAATCAAGGAAATCGTTCCTATTTGGAAAAAAGAATATTGGGAAGATGGTGAGGCCTGGATAGGTGATCAGCTTGAAACAGTTTCATATCCAGAAGGTAAACCTAGCCATCTTCAACTTGCAGAGAAAGAAGGTGATCAGCATGATTAATGTGTTATTGTTCGCCGGCCTTGCTGAGAAGGCCGGTAAACAACAAATCATCATTCAAAAAGATCAAACAACGGTTGATGAGATTAAAATAGAATTACAGGAGGTATATGGTGTTGATGCTGCACAAAATGTAATGGTTGCAGTCAACGAAATATATACGAGGGGAAATGCTGAAGTGCGTAGCGGGGACACTGTTGCACTCATTCCTCCTGTAAGTGGTGGATAATAGATATTAGAGGATTTGGTTATGGCCACCCGGCTGTAACCAATTTTTTATGTGTGAAAAGTTTGTAGAGGTGCTTGGGTGTGATCTTCGTAAATAAAACATCCCCTTCTTGCTTTAGAAATGTGAGGATCGAGCTGCTGAATGAGATCATACAATTCGCTGATTCGTCTCACATTGAAATCTGTTTGAGCTTGAAGCTGTTCCTTTAATTCTTTTGTGCTCACAATGCTTCCCTTTTTCTCTTTAATAATATCTACACATCTTGCAGCGTAGTATATTTTGTCGTTAGAAGGTCTGCTTTCTTTCATATCAAGTAATTTGAGCTCATGATAAATCGATTCTCTTTCCTTTCGAAAGTATTGCCATGCTTCTTGTTCCTTTTCATACAGTAAAATCAATTGCATTTTCAATTTTTCTCTTAACATTCACTTGACTCCATTTCCACTATCATTTAACCTACCTCTATTTTACATTATATGAAAAAATAACTTTTGATCAAGTAAAATCCCTTTATTTTTAATTTTTTAATATGAAAGTATTGATACTAAAGACTTATTTGTTCTGTAAAAGAAACCATTCATAGTCCTATAAAGCCGGGATTTTCCGAAATTACTAGGAATATTTTAACAAAAAATTGTTGTGTCTATGTAAGACCATGCGAATCCAAAAGAAAAGGATATTTATTCCGAAAGACATATTGTTTACTTAATAAAATGTTTTTAAGTCAGTAAAAGCACGATTCTGGATATGAATATGGTCGGATCATGAGGTCATTTGAAGGATTTCATTCGTGAAAGTAGAATAATAGATAAAATTTTTTCTCAACGAAAATAAGAAAATTAAATGATCGATCACTTATTGGCAATCTTTTGATAAAATAGAAAGAAAAAGAGCGTCATTGTGCGTTTGCATACTTGCTTGACATAGAGAGGATGACATTTGATGAAAGAAAACATGCAAAAACCTACGATCATTGGAGTGAGCACAAGACCATCAGAGCACCTGAATAGAGTATGGGAACATCCAGTTGTTTGGTGGCCTTTATCTTGTGTGCTTATTTTAACAGTCGTTGTGACTTATTTGTCTGAGCTCGTAAATAAGGGAATGTGGGCAGATTTAAGTTTGCCGGTACCTGTTGTTTATGTGGTGACGCTCATTGGCCTGGTATTTGGCATTGTCATCAATGCAGCTATATATAAGTTCATCGTATTTTTAGCGAAAGGTGATGCATCATTTCGGCAGCTGTTTTCAGCGGTCCTGTTCATTACGCCCGTTACGATCATTGGAACGATTATTTCTCATTTGGCAGTCATCCTTTTTCATGTTCCAAAAGACATCACGGTTACCTCGTTAAACGCGCTCATTCGAATTTCTGGTCCATGGCAGGCGGTGTTAGCCAATATCGATCTTTTTGTGATCTGGAATCTTGTTTTAACAGGCTTTTTATTCATCCGAGTTGGGCGTATATCACCGAGAATTTCTTGGGTGATTATAGGCGTTTTTTATATCTTATCGTTAATTTTTCAATATATAGGAACAGCAATTAACATATCAGTAAGCTGGGGGTAGAAGGTTTTTATGAGAAAGAAAATCATCATTGGATCTATTTTAATTATTGTGATTGGACTATTTATTGGATTTAATATTGCGAAAAACCAAGCAAAGCCTGCTTCTACAGCAGCGATTAAAACAGTCAAACTCACGCCGAAAGAAATCACATCTACGGTGATGACACCCGGGACACTTTCGTTCTCTGAAGAGCAGTTCATCTATGAAGAAGAGGAAAAGGGGAAATTGAAGGGAATTGCTGTGAAAGAAGGGGAAAAGGTAAAGGCTGGTACGCCGCTTCTTACATATGAAAACAAGGAACTGGAGCTTGAGGAGCAGCAGCAAGCACTAGCGGCTGAGTCAAGTACATTAAAACTGGAACAATTGCAAAA
Organism: Bacillus sp. FSL M7-0003; assembly: GCF_038628485.1. Classification (NCBI taxonomy): domain Bacteria; kingdom Bacillati; phylum Bacillota; class Bacilli; order Caryophanales; family Bacillaceae; genus Bacillus; species Bacillus sp. FSL M7-0003. The sequence goes on from NZ_CP152024.1 coordinate 1,369,430, forward strand.
AAGGCTGAGTGAATTAGATGAGAAAAAAGCAGGCGGATCTGACGCTAATGCTAAAAGCGAGCGAGATCAGCTTCAATTAGAACTGAAAGCGGCTGAATTAGAACAAAAGCAAGCAGAGATCAGCCAAGAAAAAGTAAAGGCGCAAATAGAAGATTTAACCGTACATAGTAAAATTGATGGAACAGTCATTTCCATTGAGCAAGAGGCCGGGGCAGGGGGGCCGGAAGAAAGACAGCCGATCATCCATATTGGTCATGAGAAAAAAATGATTGTGCGGGGTTTGATCTCAGAGTATGATGCCATCAAAATCAAAAAGAAACAAAAAGTGAAGGTAACGTCTGATGTCATTCGCGGGAAGAGCTGGCAAGGAGTCGTGAAAAAAGTGGGCGCTGTTCCTGTCCAGAATGCAGCCGAAACAACTTCGAGCGATCAAACGGTTCAATATCCTGTTGAAGTTGAAATAAAGGGAAAGAAACCTGAGGCGAAGCCTGGTTTTAAAATGATCATGGAAATTGAAACAGATAAGCGCCAAGCGCAAACGATTCCTGAAACAGCGGTAAAAAAAGAGACTGATGGACAATACGTTTATGTTGTTCGAAAAAATGTACTGAAAAAAGTAAAAGTGGTCATAGGGGAAACGTCAGGTCATGATCTTGAAGTGACAAAAGGTGTCAAGGCAGAGGATCAAATCATTGCTCATATAGCAGATGATATGTATGACGGAATGGAAGTGGATGCTGAATGATTCAGCTTTCCAACGTAACAAAAAGCTATGAGGTCGCACACGAAACATTTGATGTATTAAGTGACATGAATCTTGTCATTGAGAAAGGCGAGTATATGTCCATTATGGGCCCGTCCGGCTCTGGAAAGTCAACATTAATGAATATTATTGGCTGTTTAGACCGCCCGACGACAGGACAATATCATTTTCAAGGTACAGAGCTGTCAGCAGCAAAGGATCAAGAGCTTGCGGTCATTCGAAATCAATCCATTGGATTTGTTTTTCAGCAATTTCACCTCCTACCAAGGTTAAATGCGAGGCGCAATGTTGAACTGCCAATGATTTATGCTGGGATCAGTCAAAAGGAAAGAAAAGAACGTGCGGAATTGGCGCTTGAAAAGGTTGGTTTGGCAGATCGAATGAAACATATGCCAAGTGAGTTGTCAGGAGGACAAAAGCAAAGGGTGGCAATTGCACGAGCGATTGTCAATAAGCCTCAGCTTATTTTAGCAGATGAACCGACTGGTGCGCTCGACTCAAAAACAAGCATGTCAATTATGGAACAGTTTACACAGCTGAATGAGGAAGGGACAACGATTGTGCTTGTCACCCATGAAGAAGAAATAGCTGCGTATACAAACCGTACGGTCGTTGTGAGAGATGGACGGCTTGTTGAAGATAGATGGATACAAGGGGACGCTATGAATGAAACTCTTTGAAAATATCAAAATAGCGCTGAATTCGGTTTTAGCTCATAAATTACGTTCTATTTTAACGATGCTTGGGATTATTATTGGTGTTGGATCAGTCATTGCAGTCGTGGCGATCGGTCAAGGCGGTGAGCAAATGTTAAAAGGATCGATTTCAGGTCCAAACAATACCATTGATATGACATATACGCCTTCTGACGAAGAGTTAAATGTAAATCCAAATGCTTTATTCGAAGCCTCATTTACTGAGGAAGACATAAAAAGCATTAGGACAATCAATGGGGTGAAGCAGGTCGCTTCCTCGACTGCACATGGAATGCAGCTGAGATTTCAAGATACGACAGTTGATGCGACCGTTAACGGCATAAATGAGGGGTATACGGATGTACATTCATTACAAATCGCAGAAGGACAGAATTTAAGAGATATTGACTTTAGAAGCGGCAGAAGAGCTGCCCTCATCTCGGATGGCTTACAAAAAGAACTATTCAATGGACAAAAGGCATTAGGTGAACTGATTTGGATGAACGGACAGCCAGTTGAAGTCATCGGTGTGTTAGCAAAACAGAAAGGGATGTTTTCATTTGATATGAATGAAATATATGTCCCATTTGCGATGCTCACCTCCACATTTGGTATGAATGAATATGATAAGTTGTCTATTCAAGTCGCACATGCGGATCAAATGAAGGAAGTAGGAAAGAGCGCGGCTGCCATACTAAATGAAAATCATCATACAGAAGATGCTTACGAAATGATCAATATGGAAGAAATCGCAGAGGGGATCGGTCAAATAACGTCCGTTATGACAACGATCATTGGCTCAATCGCCGGAATCTCTTTACTTGTCGGCGGCATCGGTGTAATGAATATTATGCTCGTTTCTGTGACAGAGAGGACAAGAGAAATCGGTATTCGAAAGGCGTTGGGCGCAACAAGGGCGCAAATTCTCGTTCAGTTTTTAATTGAGTCTGTCGTTTTAACACTCATCGGCGGGCTGATGGGAATTGCACTTGGATTAGGCGGTGCTTCGCTAGTATCACTATTTGCCGGCTGGCCGTCTCTCGTATCTTGGCAAGTGGTTTGTGGAGGCGTACTGTTTAGTATGCTCATTGGTATTGTTTTTGGGTTAATTCCTGCGAATAAAGCAGCGAGACTAGACCCTATTGAATCGCTCAGGTATGAATGATTCGGAGAAGAATTTAAAGCATACAAATGGTTTACATTTGCCTTCATTACACATCAAAAGCTTTTATGTAAATCGCATAAAAGCTTTTTTTAGTTCCATTGAATGAAATAAAAAATGATAGAAATGCTAATATCATGACTTTCATCTTAATGTCACATATTTTTCAGTTTACAAATGGTACATATAAAGGTAAGATGACCATGGTGAAAGATTTTGATAGTTATTGAATGTATTTGATTGTTTTGTATTGATAATGTTGAAAAAAGCGATTACAATAAAGGTGCGCGCAAAATGAATACGTTTTCAAAAGGGGTGTTCTCATGTTAACACCGGAAAGACATCAACTCATTATTGACAGCTTAGAAGAAAATGATGTCATTAAAATACAGGACTTAACGATGATGACGGATGCGTCTGAATCTACAATTAGAAGAGATTTATCAGCCCTTGAAGAAAAAGGATTTCTTAAAAGGGTTCATGGAGGAGCAGCCAAGATTTCGAGTATTCGCCTTGAACCAGATGTATTTGAGAAATCTGCCAAAAACCTTCAAGAAAAGTCATTGGTAGCAGAGGCAGCGGCATCTCTTTTAAAACAGGGCGACTGTATTTATTTAGATGCAGGTACAACCACACAGCAAATGATTGAATATATCGATCCAGATCAAGATATTGTTGTGGTGACAAACGGTGTGATGCACATTGAAGCACTTATGAGAAAAGGCATTACCTTTTACTTGATAGGCGGATCAGTGAAACATCGAACAGGAGCCATGGTGGGAGCCGCAGCTTTGACAGCGATTGAAAATTATCGTTTTGACAAAAGCTTTGTTGGGACAAACGGCATCCATCCCGAGGCGGGTTTTACAACGCCTGATCCAGAGGAAGCACTCATGAAAAAAAGAGCCATGAAACAGGCGAAAAAAACCTATATCTTATCAGATGCCTCGAAGTTTGGCGAAATATCGTTTTCAGCCTTTGCTAGTTTACAGGAAGCCACCATTATCACAAACGACGCAAAAGAGGATTCATTCGATAATTACCATGAAAAAACGGTTATAAAGGTAGTGAAAACATGATTTATACAGTTACTTTAAACCCATCAGTTGATTACATCGTACACGTGGAGGATTTTGCAGTCGGCGGTTTAAATCGTTCAACCTATGATCAAAAATATCCAGGTGGTAAAGGAATCAATGTCTCAAGGCTATTAAAACGTCACGGTGTTGAATCAAAAGCACTTGGATTCATTGGTGGATTTACAGGCAAATATATTCAAGATTTTTTACAGAACGAACAATTACAAACAGCCTTTCACGAGGTGTCAGAAGATACAAGAATTAATGTGAAACTAAAAACAGGTGAAGAGACAGAAATCAACGGACTCGGCCCATCTATTACTGAAGCGCAATTTGAGTCGTTTCTATCTCAATTTTCTTCATTGACTGAAGGAGATGTCGTGGTTTTAGCTGGCAGTATTCCTTCTTCATTACCTCATAACACATATGAGCGTATTGCTGAAGTTTGCCGAGAGCAAGGTGTAAGAGTTGTTCTTGATATTTCTGGCGAAGCGTTAAAAAAAGCAGCAGACATGAAACCGTTCTTAATGAAGCCAAATCATCATGAATTGGGTGAAATGTTTGAGACGAGTATTTCATCAGCAGAAGAAGCAATTCCTTATGGGAAAAAGCTGTTAGAACAAGGTGCTGAACATGTCATCGTCTCCATGGCTGGAGATGGTGCCCTATTATTCAGTAAAGAAGGAATCTATCAATCCAATGTTCCAAATGGAACGCTCGTTAATTCAGTTGGAGCAGGAGATTCAGTCGTTGCAGGGTTTTTAGCCGGCGTTTCAAAAGGCCTTTCAATTGAAGATTCATTTAAGCTTGGTGTTACTTCAGGAAGCGCTACAGCCTTTTCTGAGGAGCTTGGCACAAAAGAGCTTGTTGACACACTATTACCACAAGTAAAAGTCACACGCATTTAAAGGAGGAGTCATCATGAAAATTACAGAACTACTCACGAAGCATACCATTAAGCTTCAATTAGACAGCCAGCAGAAAGAAGCAGTCATTGAAGAGCTGGTCACTGTTTTAGATACAGCAGGCAAGTTAAATGATAAAGAGGGCTACAAAGAAGCTGTGATCAATCGTGAAAAACAGAGCTCTACTGGTATTGGCGAAGGAATTGCCATCCCGCACGCTAAAACAGCGAGTGTAAAAGAGCCTGCTATTGCATTTGGCCGCTCAACTGCTGGTGTAGATTATGAATCACTAGACGCACAGCCGAGTCATCTTGTCTTTATGATTGCCGCAACTGAAGGCGCAAACAACACGCACTTAGAGGCACTTTCTCGTTTATCCACACTTCTTATGCGTGAAGAAATTCGAAAGCAGCTCCTTGAAGCGGCGACTGAAGATGAAATCATTGAGATCATCAATACACATGATCAAGATGATGAAGAAGAAGAGGAAGTTCAAGAGGAGCCGGCTGCAGAAGGAAAGCCTGCTAAAATTTTAGCGGTAACCGCTTGCCCGACAGGCATTGCCCATACATTTATGGCAGCAGATGCTTTGAAAGAAAAAGCAAAAGAAATGGGCGTTGACATTAAAGTTGAAACAAACGGCTCTGGCGGTATTAAACATGCCCTTACAGCAAAAGAAATTGAAGAAGCACCAGCCATCATTGTGGCAGCGGACAAGCAAGTAGAAATGGAACGCTTTAAAGGCAAGCATGTCATTGAAGTCCCTGTAACAGCTGGTATTCGCCGTCCACAGGAATTAATTGAAAAAGCAATCAATCAAGATGCGCCGATTTATAAAGGTTCAGGCGGCAGTTCTTCTAAAGAGGAAAATGAATCATCTGGCAAAGGAAGAAGCGGATTTTACAAGCACTTAATGAGTGGTGTAAGTAACATGCTTCCATTTGTTGTCGGAGGCGGTATCCTTGTTGCGATTTCATTCTTCTGGGGCATTAACTCAGCAGATCCTAAGGACCCTTCATTTAATTCATTTGCAGCTGTCTTAAAAGGAATTGGCGGCGATAATGCGCTTGCCTTAATCGTTGCGGTATTAGCTGGATTTATTGCCATGAGTATTGCAGATCGTCCAGGTTTTGCGCCAGGTATGGTCGGTGGTTTTATGGCGTCAGCAGCAGGTGCAGGGTTCTTAGGCGGATTGATTGCTGGTTTCCTAGCAGGTTACATTGTTGTGCTGCTCAAAAAAGTATTCACATTCGTACCGCAGACACTCGACGGGATTAAACCGGTTCTGCTGTATCCATTGTTCGGTATTTTCTTCACAGGCATTATCATGCATTATATTGTCAACACACCAGTGAAAATGGTGATGGACGGATTAACACATTGGCTTGAATCATTAGGTACGGGAAACCTTGTCTTAATGGGTATTATTTTAGCTGGTATGATGGCAATTGATATGGGAGGCCCAATTAACAAAGCGGCTTACACATTTGGTCTTGCGATGATTGCTGCTGGCAACTATGCACCGCATGCTGCGATTATGGCAGGCGGAATGGTTCCACCACTAGGTATTGCACTTGCAACAACGATCTTTAGAAATAAGTTCTCAAAACGTGACCGTGAAGCAGGGATTACATGTTACTTCATGGGAGCTGCCTTCATCACGGAAGGAGCGATCCCATTTGCGGCGGCAGATCCTCTTCGTGTGATTCCTTCAGCTGTTATTGGTGCAGCAGTTGCTGGCGGATTAACGGAATTCTTCAGAGTGACGCTTCCTGCACCGCATGGCGGACTATTTGTTTTCTGGGTAACAAATCATCCAGTTCTTTATATCATCAGCATCTTAATCGGTGCCGTTGTGACAGCGATTTTACTGGGTATTTTGAAAAAACCAGTCAGACAAGAAGCGTAATGCAGAAGAGAAGCATCGTGTAAAACGGTGCTTCTTTTTGTTTAATTATCAGTGAATTAGGAAAAAATATCTAATTAGATGGTTGTCTTGTGAATTTTTAAATGACATATGATAAAGTAAAGTTATTCAATTCACGTTTCAAGTCTTTTAGCAGAAAGTCTTAGGAGGAAGCAGTATTTTGAACGAAGAAAACAAACAAAACGAAAATGAAATTCAATCTGATGCGAAGCAAGCCAAAACAGAGAAGAAAAGTTCACTGTTTGAATGGATCAAAGCCATTTTAATCGCACTTGCGCTCGTCTTGCTCATCCGTACGTTTATATTTGAACCGTATGTGGTGGAAGGAGAGTCAATGGAACCGACACTTCATGACGGGGAAAAGCTGTTTGTCAACAAAACCATTAACTATCTCGGTGGTGTGAAACGCGGTGACATCGTGATTATTAATGGAAAAGATGGTCAGAAGATTCATTATGTCAAACGGTTAATCGGCCTTCCAGGTGATACGATTGAAATGAAGGATGATACGCTTTACATTAATGGAAAAAAAGTAGATGAGCCTTATTTAAAAGAGAACAAGGCGCATGCGAAAGAGTATGAAGTGCATTTAACTGGAGATTTTGGTCCAGTAAAAGTACCGAAAAACGATTACTTTGTGATGGGGGACAACAGACTCAATTCTATGGACAGCCGAAATGGACTTGGCCTCATTGAAAAGGATCGGGTTGTCGGGACATCAGAATTTGTTTTCTTCCCATTTGGCGATATTCGACAGACAAAATAAAAGCACCTTCTCATGGGCAAGAGAAAGGTACTTGAACGAGCGACCCTTACAGAAGGGTCGTTTTTAATTTGGTGTGAGCACCGTCACAATGATCACAATCGCAAGAACAGAAGCGAACACAGATCCGGTAATGGCTAAAACGGATCGAAACAATCCGATCTTTTGGTTTTCTTTTCCCCGCTTTTGTAAAAAGCGTTTGGAAAAGATGTGAACCAGTGTGTAAATGAGGACAAGCCCAATATAAAGGCCAAAGTCCCTCGCATTAAAGCCTGTTGCAGATAAATAAATGCCCATAAAGAAAATCAATAAACAGTATTCCATCAGTGTGAGTAATCTCAAATCGCCCGAACTCCTTCAATCAATCATTCCCGTTTATTATATCATAATAGACAAAAAGCCTTCGTTCTTAGCGAGAGACGTTTCTATCAAACGTTATTCATGTTATACTTCATAATGATGAATGAGTGATGGAGGATTAATAAATGATTGCAGTAAATAATGTTAGTTTGCGCTTTGCTGATCGTAAACTATTTGAAGAAGTAAATATTAAATTCACTCCTGGCAACTGCTACGGATTAATTGGTGCCAATGGAGCTGGTAAATCAACGTTCCTAAAAATTCTTTCTGGCGAAATTGAGCCTCAAACGGGCGATGTTCATATGAGTCCTGGCGAGCGTTTAGCGATTTTAAAACAGAACCACTTTGAATACGAAGAGTTTGAAGTGCTGAAAGTCGTCATCATGGGTCACAAACGTCTATATGATGTGATGCAGGAGAAAGATGCGATCTATATGAAACCTGATTTCTCAGATGAAGACGGGATTCGTGCAGCAGAACTTGAAGGTGAATTTGCCGAATTAAACGGCTGGGAAGCTGAAAGTGAAGCAGCGATCCTATTAAAGGGTCTTGGCATTCCAGAAAGCCTTCAATCGAAGAAAATGTCTGAGCTTGGCGGTTCGGAAAAGGTAAAAGTACTTTTAGCTCAAGCTTTATTTGGCAAGCCTGACGTTCTTCTTCTCGATGAGCCGACGAACCACTTGGACTTACAAGCAATCCAGTGGCTCGAAGAGTTCCTCATTAACTTTGAAAATACCGTCATCGTCGTTTCGCATGATCGTCATTTCTTAAATAAAGTATGTACTCATATTGCGGATCTTGATTTCGGAAAAATCCAAGTATATGTCGGTAACTATGATTTTTGGTATGAGTCCAGCCAGTTAGCGCTGAAACTAAGCCAAGAAGCAAATAAGAAAAAAGAAGAACAAATTAAGCAGCTTCAAGAATTCGTTGCCAGGTTTAGTGCGAACGCTTCTAAATCGAAGCAAGCGACATCAAGAAAGAAATTGCTTGATAAAATTTCTTTAGATGACATTAAGCCGTCTTCACGTAAATATCCGTATGTTCATTTTGCACCAGAGCGCGAAATCGGAAATGATGTCCTTCAAGTAGAAGGTCTATCAAAAACAATTGACGGTGTAAAAGTACTGGATAATGTCAGCTTTATTATGAACCGCGAAGATAAAATTGCGTTCTTAAGCCGTAATGAGCTTGCTGTGTCCACATTATTTAAAATTCTTGCTGGTGAAATGGAGCCAGACAGCGGATCATTTAAATGGGGCGTCACAACGTCACAAGCCTTTTTCCCGAAAGACAATAGTGAATACTTTGAAGGAAACGATGTTGATCTCGTGGATTGGCTCCGTCAATATTCTCCGAATGATCAAAGCGAAAGCTTCCTGCGTGGTTTCTTGGGACGTATGCTTTTCTCTGGGGAAGAAGTGAAGAAAAAAGCAAGTGTCTTATCAGGAGGAGAAAAGGTTCGTTGTATGTTATCAAAAATGATGCTGTCTGGAGCGAATATATTGCTGCTGGATGAGCCAACGAACCACTTAGACCTAGAATCCATTACAGCGCTGAATAACGGTCTCATGAGCTTTAAAGGAGCCATGCTCTTCTCATCTCATGACCATCAGTTTGTTGAAACAGTCGCAAACCGGATTATCGAAGTGACGCCAAATGGCATCGTCGATAAACAAACAACATATGATGAGTTTTTATCAGATCAAGACATCCAAAAAAGACTTGAAGAGCTTTACGCATAACACAAAAAAGACATCCAAATGTGGATGTCTTTTTTTTGATTAAATCGCCCAGTTTCCATTTCGGAAGATCGGTTCGCGTTTCCCGTCTTTTGTGATTCCGTCAATATTCATTTCCTTTGAACCAATCATAAAATCAACGTGTGTAATACTGCTGTTCACACCCGCAGCATCCAATTCCTCTCGTTTCATTTCTTTTCCGCCTTCGATATTAAACGCATATCCGCTGCCGATGGCAAGGTGATTTGATGCATTTTCATCGTAAAGTGTATTGTAATAAAGAATATTTGAGTTAGAAATTGGTGAATCATCTGGTACGAGGGCAACCTCACCTAGATAATGAGAGCCTTCATCTGTTTCAACGAGAGATTTTAAAATATCTTCGCCTTCTTTTGCTTTCACATCCACAATCCGGCCGTTTTCAAAGGTTAATGAAAACTCATCAATGATGTTTCCAGCATAGCTGAGCGGCTTTGTGCTTGAGACTGTCCCGTTTACACCGTCTTTTTTCGGTACGGTAAAGACTTCTTCTGTCGGCATGTTGGCCATGAACGAAACGCCGCGTTCACTTACGCTGCCAGCACCTACCCAAATATGCTGCTCTGGAAGCTCGATCGTTAAGTCTGTGCCAGGTGCTTCATAATGAAGCTTGTGGTAGTGGCGTTCATTGAGTATTTTGACCTTTTCGTTTAATGACGCATCGTGCTTTTTCCAAGCCTCAACTGGATCTGCTTGATCAGCGCGTGCGACTTTAAAGATTTGATCCCACAATAACGTGACAGCTTCTTCATCTGTATGGTCAGGGAAAATCTTTTTCGCCCATTCTTTTGATGCAGCACCTACGACTGTCCAAGCGACTTTGTCAGATTGAACGTATTGACGATATGTATGTAGTGCTGAACCAGCAGCTTTTTGCTGTGCAGCGATTTTTTTCGAATCAATGCCTCGCAAAAGGTCAGGGCTTTCTGACAGGATGGTAATAAAAGCGCCTCCGCGTTTTGCGATGGTTTCCATCATCTGTGCTTCCCATTCAGGGAATTGCTCAAATACATCTTGCGGTGCATGTTCATACTTTAAACGGGTGAGAACACCATCACTCCAGCGGATATGTACGTTTTTTGCCCCGCGCTCGTACGCGTGTTTTGCTACAAGACGAACAAGATGTGCAGATTCAGTAAATGCGGATACAACGACTTCCTGCCCCTTTTGTACATTCACACCGACTTCAACGATGGTCTTCGCATATTGATCTAGTTGTTTTTCAAATGAACTCATAAAAACCCCTCCTTTAGTCATGTTCATCATATCAGATTTATGACCGAAAAGGAAAATGGGGAGCCCGTTTAAAGCCAAAATAAAAAAGCCGCTTTCGTGCGGCTTTTTTAGCGGTTCAGTTGTTTCACAGGCTGTGCATTAGAAGGCGGCATATGTGAAAACGACAGGCTCATTCCTCCTAAAATAATACCCGTTAAAATGACTGTGACAACGACCCGTTTACCTAAATCAAGCAACATGTTCTTCCTCCTTCACGTTTATCCATTTCTCACGATATGATCGAAATGACAAAAAAAGAAGTAGAACAAGAAGATTATTTTAAAGTTTTTTGCAATTTGTCGATCACTTCTAATGAACGACCTGTTCCAATTGCAACAGATTCAAGGGGATTGGCTGCAATATGGACTGGAACAACAATCTCTTGAGAAAGCCATTCTTGTATTCCATTTAAAAGAGCGCCTCCGCCAGTTAAAATGACGCCGCGGTCTACAATATCTCCGCTTAGCTCTGGAGGGCTGTCCTCTAATGTGGCACGGATCGCTTCTAAAATATGAAGAAGTGATTCACGCATGGCTCCTTGAATTTCATGAGAGACAAGTGTGATCGTTTTTGGCAGACCTGTCACAAGATCGCGCCCGCGCACTTCTAATGATTCAGGCTCATGCTCAATGAGACCATACCCAATTTCCATTTTCACCTGCTCGGCAGTCCGTTCACCGATTAATAGGTTATATTTCTTTCTGACAAACGTAATGATATCTTCATCCAGCTGATCGCCGCCAATTCGGATCGAATGACAAGAGACAACGCCGCCAAATGAAATGATTGCAACTTCTGTTGTTCCGCCGCCAATATCGACTACGACGTTCGCAACAGGCTCGTCTACCGGAAGATCAGCACCGATTGCAGCTGCAACAGGTTCTTCAATTAAATGCACATGTTTTGCTCCGCAGTTTTTCACAGCATCGCTGATCGCGCGGCGCTCAACAGCTGTTGAACCAGAAGGTGTACATACAACGACAGTTGGCTTTCTGAAGGTAAACCCGATATTTTTTCCTGCTTTTTTCATGATTTGTTTAAGTAAATCTGTTGTCATATCATAATCAGCGATGACACCGTCTTTCATCGGACGGATCGCAACAATTTTCCCAGGTGTTTTCCCGATCATTTCTTTTGCTTCTGATCCGACGGCAAGTACAGTCTTTGTTTCTGTATCAACTGCTACGACGGACGGTTCATTTAAAATAATTCCCTTATTTTTACTATAAACCAATATGTTAGCTGTTCCTAAATCAATTCCAATTTCGGCATTTTGAAACATGTTTTCACCCAATCTCTATTTTTGCTGTTTTAAACAATTTTACATTTAAAAGTTCAGAGGGTTGATGTCATTTGTGGGGGTTTGTGATCACCTTGAAATGAATCTGTAAAATTCAAGTATCATTTTGACAATCACAATAAATTTTCCCTTTGTTTTTTCTTTTATGAAAAAAATTTTTATAGAGGAGAAACCTTTTAAGAATCTCTTACGTCTACGATATATCAATTGGTGAAAAACAGATTGATCTTGAGCTAATGAAAGAAAGAGGGAACGAAATTGAAATCTATCGGAGTCGTAAGAAAAGTAGACGAACTAGGGCGTATTGTGATGCCAATCGAATTGAGAAGAGCACTTGATATCGCTATTAAAGACAGTATGGAATTTTTTATAGATGGAGATAAAATCGTCTTGAAAAAATATCAGCCAGAGGGCGTTTGTCTCATGACTGGTGAGATTACATCAGAGAACCATGAATATGGAAATGGTCAAATTACATTAAGCGCTGAAGGCGCAGAACTGCTGTTAAAAGAGCTGCAAGAAGCTCTTCAGAAGTAATCAAAATAGCCTGCTCTCTTCCTTTGTGCTGAGAACAGGCTATTTTTTCTTTAAAAAAGTTCCTTAAAAATGCCCCATCTCCCTCAAAAAATAAGTGGAAAATGGTACAATTGACAAAGAATCTCAGGGCGGCAGGTGGAATCATTTGAACAAAACATATCAAGTGCGGATCGTGTTATCTGTTCTTGCATTTATCTTAATCATAAGCTGGGATTTCTTTTATTATCTAGGCGGCTATCAAATTAATTGGCCGCTCGATCTAGCCTTTACAGTCGTTGTGTTAGCAGGGATCTGGATTGTCTCAGGATATGTAGACCGCTTGAATTTACTTGTGTCAGATCTAAATAAGAGAGAAAAAGAAGCACACGAACTGACAGAGCGGCTGAATCGAATTACAGATAACTTGCAAGAAATTGTCTTTGAAACAGATGAAAAAGGGCACATCATCTTCTTAAATCAAGCATGGAAACAAATGACCGGCTATGACATAGATGAATGTCTAGGTACGATGTACAATCAGTACTTTGATCAAGAAGAAAGAGTTATTCAGCATTTGTCATCTGTCATCAAAGAGCATAAAGATTCAGGGCGGATCGAGCTGCAGCTTCTTCATAAAGAGGGAAAGAAAGTATGGGGAGACGTTCATTATAAGCTCTACTTTGATGAGCAGCACCAGTTTACTGGAGGTATTGGAACAGTTGCAGATATTACAAAACAAAAGCTGGCAAAGCTTGAACTTGAAAGATCAAATCAACAAGTGCAAATGCAGGCGCAAAAGTTAGCCGTTGCAGGACAAATAGCTGCTGGAATCGCCCATGAAGTCAGAAATCCGCTGACCTCAGTAAACGGCTTTTTGCAGCTGATGAAAACACAATATCCTGAAAGAACCGATTATTTTGACATTATCTTTTCCGAAATTAAACGGATCGATTTTGTTTTAAGTGAGCTGCTTGTGCTGGCAAAGCCGCAGTCGGTCCATTTTCAAGAAGTTCAGCTTCATGGACTGTTAGAGCAGGTCATTACATTGCTGAAAACCAATGCAGTCCTTTCGAATATTGATCTCAAACAGCCATTTAAAAAGCAGGATGCCGGCGCTATATTAGCAGACGCTAATCAAATGAAGCAGCTGTTCATTAATTTAATCAAAAATGCCATTGAGGCAATGCCCGAAGGCGGCAGCATATACATATCAACAGAAAAAGTGATGAACGAATGGAAAATTACCATTCAAGATGAAGGAAAAGGGATGTCTGAAGAGGATATTCAGAAAATATATGATCCTTTCTTCTCTACGAAAACAGAAGGGACGGGACTTGGCCTCACCATCTGTGCAGCGATTTTAAAAGATCATCACGGTAGGATGGATGTGGTCAGTGAGCTGGGAAAAGGTACAGCTTTTCATATCTATTTACCCGTGTGGCAAAAATGCAGACAGCAGCAAGGCGAGAGGACGTGATTTCATGAAGGTGAAAGCTTTATTTGTATATGGGACGCTTTTGCAGCATGAAGAGCACCACGAGGCGTATATGAAAGATAGCAGGCCATTAGCTAAATCAGCTTGGATCAGCGGCAGAATCTATGATACAGGTCAAGGATACCCTGCGTGCGTTCTAGAAGAGAAAAGCACAGTATATGGAGAATTGTACGAGGTAACCGCAAGCACGCTGAATAAGATAGATTTTCTTGAGGAAGGGTATGACAAGCAGGTGGTCGATGTCATGACAGACCAAGGGCTGGTGGCGGCTGTTACATACACTTTACCAAAGCAGAAGGCATCATCTCTGAAGGAGATCGAGAGCGGCTGCTGGAAGGAATATAGACTGTGGCAGCAGAAGCCGGCATCCTTCTATTATTTTGCCTATGGCTCCTGTATGGATGATGCAAGATTTAAACTGGCAGAAGTTGATCATTATTTTAAACAAATCATCGGCGGCGGTGCTCTGAACGGCTTTACAACTAGATTTACGTTGGTGAGGCCTGATGGATCAAGAGCAGATATGGTAGAAGACGGCGGAGAAACAGAGGGCGTTTTATATGAGGTTCCTTTTGATGCCATTCGATATTTGTACAAACGAGAAGGCGTCTATGAGGGCACATATCGTCCAGCTTTTGTCGATGTCAAAATAGGTGATCAAATATATGCAGACTGTTTAACCTTTCTAGTTCTTCAAAAGAGCGATGAAATTGCTCCGCCAGGTCATTACCGCAGTGAAATTGAAAAAGGAGCAGATCTTTACTTAAGTGAAGCGTTCCGCAAAAAAATTCGCTCGCATATGGATTCGTTAATCAAACCGTAGTAAAATGCATGGTAAGTGAGATAAAAGGAGTCTGAACATGAAAAAGGAATATGCAGTCATTGGTCTTGGACGCTTTGGCGGGAGTATTTGCAAGGCGCTGAGCGAAGAAGGACTTGAAGTCATGGCCATGGATATGAATGAAGATCGAGTGAACGAATACGCGAAAATTGCCTCACATGCGGTGATTGGTGATTCGACGGACGAATCTGTTTTAAAAAATCTCGGCATTCGCAATTTTGATCATGTCATCGTTGCGATTGGTGAAAACATTCAGGCCAGTATTTTAACGACGATCATGCTGAAAGAGCTTGGCGTCAAAATGGTCACAGTAAAGGCGCAGAACGACTACCACGAAAAGGTACTAAATAAAATTGGGGCTGACCGCATCGTTCATCCAGAGCGGGACATGGGCAGACGAATTGCACATAAAATCATCTCCAATAACGTATTAGATTATCTTGAGCTGTCAGATGAGTACAGCCTCATTGAAATCGTTGCCAACAGCAGGCTTGCAGGGCATTCTCTTCTAGATCTCGATATTCGAGCGAGATATGGCATTAATATTGTGGCGATTAAGCGTGGAAAAGAAGTGATTGTTTCACCGCTCGCAGATGAAATGATTCAAAAAGAAGATATTCTGATTGTCATTGGGGCAGTAGCCGATATTGGACGCTTTGAAAAACGAGAAATGCAGAACGATTATTAAACACCCTGGGCGGGGTGTTTTTTTATATGATTGTGTACACATGAGGTGGACAGTGAAGAGGGAAGAAGACATTTAAAAGGGCTGTTTTGTTCTGCATAAACAGCTAAAGTCAATCATCATATTATTCATGCAATTATCACTATTCAGAAATAAAAATCAGTCTTTTTATCTGGATGATTTTCTCTAAATGTCATTGACTGGGCAAACAGATTCGTTTACGATAAGAAACATTATATTGTTTACTTGGAGGAGGCAGTGTCGTTGGATAAGGAGCTTTTCAGACATCAAATTGAAGTAGCTGCAAAGAGAAAAAAAGCAGCCCTAGTGATTAAACATGCGAAGGTTATGGACGTGTTTAACCAGGAATGGCTAGACGCTGATGTCGCTGTTGAAAATGGACAAATAGTAGGGATTGGAGAGTACGAGGGAGAACAGGAGCTGGATGCAGCAGGTCAAATGCTTGTACCCGGTTTTATTGATGGCCACGTTCATATCGAGTCCTCTATGGTGACCCCTGCTGAATTCTCCAAAGCTGTCGTCCCGCGCGGTGTGACAACTGTCGTAACAGACCCGCATGAAATTGCCAATGTGTCAGGGATCACAGGCATCCGTTTTATGCTGGAAGAAGCGAGAAAAGCTGCCTTAAATATTTATTTCATGCTGCCATCCTGCGTACCGGCAGTTAGTTTTGAGCGATCAGGTGCTGTTTTAAAAGCGAAAGATTTAAAGCCTTTGTATCAAGAGAAAGAGGTACTTGGTCTTGCCGAGGTGATGGATTACGTCGGTGTGGAGCAGGCTGAAGAAGATATGCTTCAAAAACTGCTTGATGCTCAAAATGAGAATAAATTGATTGATGGCCATTTAGCAGGCTTAACGGACCGATTAATAAACGTTTACCGCACAGCTAGTGTCCAAACAGATCACGAGGTAACAACAGCCGGCGAAGCCCTTGAACGTGTAAAACGAGGCATGTATGTCATGCTGAGAGAAGGCTCTGTTGCCAAAAACGTGAAAAACGTTTTACCAGCTGTGAATGAAAAGAATGCGAGACGTTTTTTCTTTTGTACCGATGATAAACATTTAGATGATTTAATGGCTGAAGGAAGTATAGATGAACAAGTACGTATGTCTATAAAAGAAGGGTTAGACCCATTTTTAGCGTATCAAATGGGAAGTTTAAACGCAGCGGAGTGTTTTGGCCTCAAAACAAAGGGAGCCATTGCGCCAGGCTTTGATGCTGATTTTATGCTTGTCTCTGATCTTCATCAAGTAGACATCACCAGCGTATTTATTGCAGGAGAATTGGTGGCGCAGCATGGAGAGTACAAGCCAAGTGTCGAAAAAATTGCACCAAGTCCAGCCTTATTACAATCTGTTCATGCTATAGACGTTCAAGAGCAAGATCTGTCTCTGCCTATCACAGCTCATCAAAAAATGAATGTCATCCGCATTATTCCAAATCAGCTAGAAACAAAATTAGAACGCATCTCTCCATCAGAAACGAACGGACAATTCACTAGTGATACAGAAAGAGATGTATTAAAAATGGTGCTTGTTGAACGCCATCAAGGCTTATCTGAAATGGGGATAGGGGTTGTCAGCGGCTTTGGATTAGAAAAGGGCGCAATTGCAACAACGGTTGCGCATGATTCTCACAATTTAATTGCGGTTGGCACAAATGATGCTGATATCGTGAAAGCCATTGACGCATTAAAAGAAGCAGGGGGCGGTTTGACGGTTGTCAAAGAGGGCCAGTCTCTTCATACGCTGCCATTACCGATCTCTGGTTTACTTTCAGATCAGCCGGCGCATCTTGTAAATGAAAGCCTTCATGCACTCCATGAAGCGTTGAAAGAAACAGGCTTTACTTTAGATTTTAATCCATTTTTGACGCTGTCCTTCTTGGCACTCCCAGTCATTCCTGATGTGAAAATGACGACAAAGGGTTTGTTTGATGTCAGAAGCTTTCAGCATCTCCCAATTCAATCATAAAAAGAGAGAAACCGCATATGTATATATGCGCTTTTTTCAATGAATGGTGAAAAAAGAGACACAGCCAAGCGGCTTGTGTCTCTTCTTGTGATTACACTTCCATAATAATCGGTAAGATCATTGGACGGCGTCTTGTTTTTTCATAAAGGAAAGGTGCAAGGGTGTCAGTAATTTCGTTCTTAATTTCAGACCACTGAGTTGTCTTACGTTCCATTACTTTTTCAAGATGCTTTGAAATTAGATCCTGTGCATCGTTGATCAGGTCTCCAGATTCTCTCATGTAGACAAAACCTCTTGAGATCAAATCAGGACCAGCAGAGATTTTGAATTCTTTCATGTCCATGCTGACGACTACAATAACAAGGCCCTCTTCAGAAAGAATGCGGCGGTCTCTTAAAACGATGTTTCCGATATCGCCAATGCCGCTTCCGTCGATATACACGTTGCCTGATGGAATTTTGCCAGCGACACTAGCTTCGTCACCTTTCAGTGCAAGAACTTCACCGTTATCCATGATAAAGCAGTTTTCCTCAGGGATGCCGCAATCATTCGCAAGTTTGATATGCGTTTTTTGCATGCGGTATTCACCGTGAATCGGCATAAAGAATTTTGGTTTAATTAAACGGAGCATGAGTTTTTGTTCTTCTTGTCCGCCGTGACCAGATGTATGAATATTATTAAGCGAGCCATGAATGACCTCAGCGCCGGCACGATAAAGCTGGTTAATGGTGCGGCTTACGCTAATATTGTTACCTGGGATTGGTGAAGACGAGAAGACAACAGTGTCTCCAGGGTTAATGGAAATCTGGCGGTGAGTACCGTTCGCAATACGAGAAAGAGCTGCCATCGGTTCACCCTGGCTTCCAGTACAAAGAATGGTCACTTTGTTTGCTGGAAGGCGGTTGATTTCATTATGTTCAATAAACGTGTTTTTTGGACATTTAATATAGCCAAGATCTTGTCCAATATCAATAGCAGACTCCATACTGCGTCCAAATACAGCGACTTTTCTGCCGTTGGCAACAGCAGACTCAATCACTTGCTGAAGTCTGTGAATGTTTGAAGCAAACGTGGCAAAGATGATGCGTCCATCGACTTTTCTAAAGATGTCATCAATGCTTTCACCTACGCGTCTTTCAGACATCGTAAATTCTGGGATTTCACTATTTGTACTATCAGATAAAAGACAAAGGACGCCTTCTTTTCCGATCTCAGCCATTTTGGTTAAATTGGCAGGCTCGCCAACAGGAGTAAAGTCAAACTTGAAATCACCTGTATGTACGATGTTACCAGGAGGTGTCTTGACGACAATTCCATAAGAATCTGGAATACTGTGAGTCGTTCTAAAGAAAGACACAGCTGTTTTTCTAAATTTAATGGTATCTTCTTCTTCAAAAATATGAAGTTTTGTTTGTCTCAAGAGACCGTGCTCTTCCAATTTATTACGAAGTAGGCCGATTGCGAGTTTGCCGCCGTAAACTGGAATATTCACTTGCTTGAGAAGGTAAGGGATACCGCCGATGTGGTCTTCATGTCCGTGAGTGATGAAAAGACCTTTGATTTTATCTTCGTTTTTAACTAAGTACGTATAGTCAGGGATGACGTAGTCAATTCCAAGAAGCTCGTCTTCAGGAAACTTAATACCTGCATCAATTAAAATGATTTCATCTTGAAATTGAACGCCATACGTGTTTTTACCGATCTCGCCTAAACCGCCGAGCGCAAAAACTGCCGCCTGATCGTTTTTAACAAATTTCATTCCTCTCATAGCTCCAATACTTTAAAATTTTCACTTTCTCGTTCATAGTCTAAAAAAGCACCGTCTACAGGCTGAATGAATTCAATGTTGTAGTTATGTTTTTTCAACTTATCGCGTACGTCTCTTTCAGAAACCGCTTCAACGTATAGTGAATCTGT
Source organism: Bacillus sp. FSL M7-0003 (assembly GCF_038628485.1). Classification (NCBI taxonomy): domain Bacteria; kingdom Bacillati; phylum Bacillota; class Bacilli; order Caryophanales; family Bacillaceae; genus Bacillus; species Bacillus sp. FSL M7-0003. Next base: position 1,388,889 of record NZ_CP152024.1, read on the forward strand.
GTGTTCTCTTACAGGTACCTCAGTAGTACTTGCCTGAAAAAATACCTTATATATCATCCAAATCTCTCCTTAAATACCGTATGTTACACTCGCTTATTCTATTATATTAAAAAAACGCGCATAAGAAAAGTCTCTGAGAAAAAAGGACCTTCGGCAAATGTGCGGAAGATCCCTTTAAGCAATCGATTTTTTGCGAAGCATGTCCTTCCATTGTCTTCGAATTTTCTTACGCAGACGACGAAGCATCACATGCCGCCTCCTTTCGGGTTGAAGTAAGCTTAACCAGCGTGTTCCGGTCTCTCTATATACTTGTATTATATGATGTTTCTATTGAATGTTACATGGTTATATGTGGGAAATAGGCGCTTTCAAAAGGAATAGGTTTCGAAAGCGGAAATCTTTCTGTATGATGAAAGGGAGTGTGTATACATAACGAAGAGCAGGAGGGCGAGATATGAATAAAAAAGTCATCTTCTTTGATATCGACGGTACTTTATATGACCATGATAAAAATATACCTGAGTCAACGAAGCGAGCGGTTCATTTATTAAAAGAAAAAGGTCATCATCTCTTCATTGCATCTGGGCGTTCTCCTTTTCTGATTCGGCCTATTTTAGAAGAATTAGGGCTTGATTCATTCATTGCTTATAACGGTCAGTATGTCATGTATGAGGGAGACGTTATTTACGGCAATCCGCTGAAGCAGGAGCTGATGGAGCGGATCTATGAGACAGCGGATCGTCATGATCATCCGCTTGTTTTTATGGGAGAAGAAACGATGAAGGCGTCTGTGCCGAATCATCCGTTTATCCATGAAGGAATCGGTACTTTAAAAACCGAGCATCCTGAGCACGATGTATCTTTCTTTAAAGAAAACGACATTTTTCAAATGCTGTTATTTTGTAAGGCAGAAGAGGAAGTGGAGTATAAGGCATTCCGCGAAGAAATTGACCTTGTCAGATGGCATGAGCTGTCAACAGACGTTCTGCCAAAAGGCGGATCAAAAGCTGAAGGAATCAAACGAGTCATCGAAAGACTTCCTTACGATCAAAAGGATACCATTGCCTTTGGAGACGGACTGAACGATAGAGAAATGATTTCGTTTGCTGGAACAGGCGTGGCGATGGGAAATGCTGTGAGTGAACTGAAAGCATTGGCTGATTTTGTGACAAAGCCAGTAGATGAGGACGGCATATTCCATGCAGTGACCCAGCTTGGCCTCATTGAAGAATAAAAAAGAAGACCCTTAGATCGACGGGTCTTCTTTTTATGTCATGATCTGCCGATCGCAACAGAGTTTTCTGGCTCAGCGAATGGCTGATCCTTTTGAATATGATCATAAAACATAATGCCATTTAAATGGTCAATTTCGTGTTGAAAGACAATGGCAGGGAACCCTTTTAGACGGATATCAATGTCCTCTCCTTCAAGCGTAGTGGCCTTGACCCTGATTTTTTGATATCGAGGAACAAATCCAGGGATGGCTTCATCAACTGATAAGCAGCCTTCACCAGTCGCTAAATAAGCTCTTTTGACTGAATGACTGACAATACGCGGGTTGAACAGAGCATAGCTGTATTCTTCTCCGTCTTCATCCTCACAGTGAACAGCGATCATTCGTTTACTAATATTGATTTGCGGAGCTGCCAATCCAACGCCGGGTCTTAGTCCGTATTTTTCAGCAATGTCAGCATCCTGACTGTTTTTGACGAATTCGATCATGTCAGCTAATTGCTGTTTTTCCTCTTCTGTCGGCGGGAGCTCGACCGCTTGAGCTGTTTGTCTTAAGACGGGATGTCCGTCCCTTACGATATCATCCATGGTAATCACAAAACTTCACTCCTATTTCCTTTGTATGTAAAGTATATAAAATGATACACAACATATGCAATGAAATAAAGAAGACCGGTCCTATGAGACCGGTCAGAGGCTTAAACAGCCTTAGCAGCAGCCACCGCCGCCTAAGAATGCTGCGCCAACGATAATTAATAGGATGAAAAGCACAACGATTAAAGCGAATGTACGTCCGCCGCCGTATCCGCATCCGTATCCACCGCCATAGCTTGGGTAACAACAGCCGCCGCCATATCCACCACCGAATCCATACCCGTAACCGCCGTATCCACCATACATACTTCCATGACTATAATTAGACATACTTTTGACCTCCTTTGGAAATACACTTGGCCTCTCATAAGTGAAGGCGAAGCGTGTAATATAAACTATGTATGAATGCACTATTTGTATAGTCATGCGCCTATTGCTTGAAAAAAATCTTCTCCGCCTCATTTGACTGACCTCTTTCCTTGTCACAAACGTCTATAAAAATTATAGTGGTATGTGGAGATGTAAAGGGGGACCTTGTCATGAGACAGATGAAAAGAAGCATGAAAGCAGGTGCTGCTTTAGCGGGGATATGTACCCTTTTGCTGACAGGGTGCGGAGGTCAAAGTCCGTTCAATGATATGCAGGACGCAATGACGAAAATGAGTGAAAAAGAAGCATCCTTCGAAAAAGAGCAAGGTACACTGCAAAGCTATGAAGAAAAAGAGCAGAAGCTGTATAAAAAAATGATTCAAACAACAAAGGACCATACAAAAACAGTGGAAAGCCTTTCTGATCAGGCGTTAGCATCGGCAGCGAAACGAGAAGAACATTTAAAAACAGAAAAAGACAGTATGGATGAATCGAAAAAAGAATTGAAAACGGTAAAGGAATCTGCGGCACGATTGCAAGATGCGGAGTTAAAAGAGAAAGCAGCTCAAACGGTCAAATCGATTGAGAAACGATATGCGTCATATGATCAGCTTTACAAGGAGTATCAAAAGGCGCTGAAACAAGACCAGCATTTGTATCAATCTTTGAAGAAAAAGGATCTAGGGTATGAAGAGCTGAAGTCAAAGCTGAAGACCGTGAATCGTTCATATAGCAAAGTTAGAAAAGAAAGTAAGAAGTTCAATCGATATACAGATCAATTGAATGATCATAAAAAGGCTTTGTATAATGCGGCAGATCAAGAGTCGAAAAAGAGCTGAAAAACAGCTCTTTTTTTATTTTTCGACAAAAACAAACATTTTCTATTGTAGTACAGCAGTACACTCTATACTAGTACAGATTAGGTTGTTTGTTAAACAGATTGATACAGTTCACCATAAAAAGTAAAGCGAATACATTTATTTAAATAAAGCCGTTAAATCAATTGACGGACTATTTTTCTTGTTGTAAACTATTCCTTGTTAACAGAAGTTGTATTAGTTTTTTGTGAACTATCGTTAATACAGTTAGAAGGACTCAAAAACGAGTGGTCAACCAATGTTTCGACAACGATCTTAGTGGCTATTATATACAGGAGTCATATGAGTATTTTGGGTTATCCTATATCTGTATGTATAAATGGATTCACGACAAATGGACTGTTAAAAGAAAGGAAGAGGTGACTTTAGAATGGCTGCAAAAACAAAAAAAGCAATTGTTGATAGCAAAAAGCAATTTGATGCCATCAAAAAGCAGTTTGAAACGTTTCAAATTTTAAACGAAAAAGGCGAAGTCGTAAACGAAGCGGCAATGCCGGATCTTTCAGATGACCAATTAAAAGAATTAATGCGCCGTATGGTGTTTACACGAGTATTAGATCAACGTTCAATTTCATTGAACCGTCAAGGACGTCTTGGCTTCTACGCGCCAACAGCTGGACAAGAGGCTTCTCAGCTTGCAACTCACTTTGCACTTGAGAAAGAAGATTTCATTCTTCCAGGATATCGTGATGTACCACAATTAATCTGGCATGGTCTTCCGCTAACAAAAGCATTCTTGTTCTCTCGCGGACACTTTGTTGGTAACCAAATGCCTGAAGATGTGAATGCACTTTCACCGCAAATCATTATCGGTGCTCAAATCATTCAAGCTGCTGGTGTAGCTCTTGGTTTGAAAAAGCGCGGTAAAAAAGCTGTTGCAATCACTTACACTGGTGACGGTGGAGCTTCACAAGGTGATTTCTACGAAGGTATTAACTTTGCAGGGGCTTACAAAGCGCCAGCGATTTTTGTTGTCCAAAACAACAGATATGCGATCTCTACACCTGTTGAAAAGCAGTCTGCTGCACAAACAATTGCGCAAAAAGCAGCTGCAGCTGGTATCGTAGGCGTACAAGTTGACGGTATGGATGCATTAGCTGTTTATGCAGCAACTGCTGAAGCTCGTGAGCGCGCTGTAAATGGTGAAGGTCCAACATTAATCGAAACTCTTACATTCCGTTACGGCCCACATACAATGGCTGGTGACGATCCAACAAGATATCGTACAAAAGAAGATGAAAACGAGTGGGAGCAAAAAGATCCATTGGTACGCTACCGCAAATTCTTGGAAAACAAAGGCCTATGGTCTGAAGAAGAAGAGAATAAAGTGATTGAAGATGCAAAAGAACAAATCAAACAAGCGATCAAAGAAGCTGACGAACAGCCTAAGCAAAAAGTCACTGACTTGATTGAAAACATGTACGATGTAAAACCATTCAACTTAGTTGAACAGCTTGAAATTTACAAACAGAAGGAGTCGAAGTAAGCCATGGCGCAAATGACAATGATTCAAGCGATCACTGATGCGTTACGCACAGAACTGAAAAATGACGAAAACGTTCTCGTTTTCGGAGAAGACGTTGGTAAAAACGGCGGCGTATTCCGTGCGACTGAAGGATTGCAAAAAGAGTTTGGTGAGGATCGTGTATTCGATACTCCACTTGCTGAATCTGGTATTGGCGGTCTTGCTATTGGCCTTGGACTACAAGAATTCCGCCCGGTAATGGAAATTCAATTCTTCGGATTCGTTTACGAAGTATTAGATTCTGTTTCTGGACAAATGGCTCGTATGCGTTACCGTTCTGGCGGACGCTGGCATTCTCCAGTGACAATCCGTTCTCCATTCGGCGGGGGAGTTCACACACCTGAGCTTCACGCTGACAGCTTAGAAGGTCTTATCGCACAACAGCCTGGTATCAAGGTTGTTATTCCTTCAACACCTTACGATGCAAAAGGACTTTTAATTTCTGCAATTCGTGACAACGATCCTGTAGTGTTCCTTGAGCATATGAAACTTTATCGTTCTTTCCGTCAGGAAGTTCCTGAAGAAGAGTACACAATTGAAATCGGTAAAGCTGACGTGAAACGTGAAGGTTCTGACCTTTCAATCATCACTTACGGTGCAATGGTTCACGAATCACTAAAAGCTGCTGAAGAGCTAGAAAAAGAAGGCGTTTCTGCTGAAGTGATCGACCTTCGCACAGTAAGCCCGCTTGATATTGAAACAATCATCGCTTCTGTTGAAAAAACAGGCCGTGCGATCGTTGTTCAAGAAGCACAAAAACAAGCTGGTATTGCTGCAAACGTAGTAGCTGAAATCAATGACAGAGCGATCCTTAGCTTGGAAGCACCAGTACTTCGTGTAGCTGCACCTGATACTGTATTTGCTTTCTCTCAAGCTGAGAGCGTATGGCTTCCAAACCATAAAGATGTACTTGAAACAGCGAAGAAAGTTCTTGAATTTTAATTAAATGACAGAGGGGAAAAGAATTTATTTCTCTTCCCCTTTATCAATTACATGACCGTGTAAATATACACAACAAGGGTTCAACAAAATCTAGGAGGCGAAAAACAGTGGCATTTGAATTTAAACTTCCGGACATCGGAGAAGGTATCCACGAAGGTGAGATCGTTAAGTGGTTTGTTAAACCAAACGACGAAATCAATGAAGATGACGTTTTAGCAGAGGTACAAAATGATAAAGCAGTTGTAGAAATTCCTTCACCTGTTAAAGGAAAAGTATTAGAATTAAAAGTTGAAGAGGGAACAGTTGCAACTGTAGGACAAACAATCATTACGTTTGATGCACCTGGTTACGAAAATCTTCAATTTAAAGGCAGCGAAGAAGAAGGCGAAGCAAAAACTGAAGCTCAAGTACAAGGTACTGCTGAAGCTGGTAACGAGCCAGAGAAGAAAGAAGTAGCACAAGAAGAAGCGGCGGCAGCAACTGGTGCAGGCGCACAAGAGCAAGTAGACGCTGATCCAAACAAACGCGTGATCGCTATGCCATCTGTACGTAAATATGCTCGCGAAAAAGGCGTTGAAATTTACAAAGTTGCAGGTTCTGGTAAAAACGGCCGTGTGTTAAAAGAAGATATCGACAGCTTCGTTAATGGTGGTTCTGCAGCTCAAGAGGCAGCACCTCAAGCAGCTGAAAGTGCGAAAGAAGAAGCAGCTCCAAAAGCGGCAGCAGCTCCAGTTCTTGAAGGAGAATTCCCAGAAACTCGCGAGAAAATGAGCGGAATCCGCAAAGCAATCGCAAAAGCAATGGTGAACTCTAAGCATACAGCTCCTCACGTAACATTAATGGATGAAGTTGATGTAACAAACCTTGTTGCACATCGTAAACAATTCAAACAAGTTGCAGCTGATCAAGGAATCAAGTTAACTTACTTGCCTTACGTTGTAAAAGCTCTAACTTCTGCTTTGAAAAAGTACCCAGTACTTAACACTTCTATCGATGATAAAACAGATGAAGTTGTTCAAAAGCATTACTACAACATCGGAATTGCAGCTGACACTGAAAAAGGCTTGCTCGTTCCAGTTGTAAAAAATGCAGATCGCAAAGCGATTTTCGAAGTTTCTAACGAGATCAATGAGCTTGCAACAAAAGCACGTGATGGTAAATTGGCTCCAGCTGAAATGAAAGGTGCATCTTGCACAATCACAAACATCGGTTCTGCTGGTGGACAATGGTTTACTCCAGTCATCAACCACCCAGAAGTAGCGATCCTTGGTATTGGCCGAATCGCTGAAAAAGCGGTTGTTCGTGATGGCGAAATCGTTGCAGCTCCTGTCTTAGCTCTTTCCCTAAGCTTTGACCACCGTATGATTGACGGAGCTACTGCGCAAAATGCCCTTAACCACATCAAGCGTTTATTGAATGATCCACAATTAATTTTAATGGAGGCGTAATGTCATGGTAGTAGGAGATTTCCCAATCGAAACAGATACTCTTGTCATCGGTGCAGGTCCTGGTGGATATGTAGCTGCTATTCGTGCTGCACAGCTTGGACAAAAAGTAACAATCGTTGAAAAAGGAACACTTGGCGGTGTATGTCTAAACGTTGGCTGTATCCCTTCAAAAGCATTAATCAATGCTGGCCATCGTTTTGAAAATGCTAAGCATTCTGAAGACATGGGTATCAAAGCTGAAAACGTAACAGTTGATTTCACAAAAGTTCAAGAGTGGAAAGCTTCTGTTGTTAATAAGTTAACAGGTGGAGTTCAAGGTCTTCTTAAAGGAAATAAAGTAGACATCGTCAAAGGTGAAGCTTATTTCGTAGACAGCAACTCTGTACGTGTAATGGATGATAATTCAGCACAGACTTACACTTTCAAAAATGCAATTCTTGCAACTGGATCTCGTCCAATTGAATTGCCTACTTTTAAATACACAGACCGCGTGATCAACTCAACTGGTGCTTTAGCGCTTAAAGAAGTACCTAAAAAGTTAGTTGTCATCGGTGGTGGATACATCGGTACTGAGCTTGGTACTGCTTATGCAAACTTTGGAACAGAAGTTGTGATCCTTGAAGGTGGAGACGAAATCCTTCCAGGTTTCGAAAAGCAAATGAGCTCATTGGTTAAACGTAACCTGAAGAAAAAAGGAAACGTTGAAATCCATACAAACGCTCTTGCAAAAGGCGTTGAAGAAAAATCTGATGGTGTCACTGTTACGTTTGAAGTAAAAGGCGAAGAAAAAACAGTTGATGCTGATTACGTACTTGTGACTGTTGGTCGTCGTCCAAACACTGATGAGCTTGGTCTTGAGCAAGTTGGTGTTGAATTGACTGACCGCGGAGTTGTCAAAACAGACAAACAATGCCGTACAAGCGTATCTAACATCTATGCAATTGGTGACATCGTTGATGGACCACCACTTGCTCACAAAGCTTCTTACGAAGGTAAAATTGCAGCTGAAGCAATCGCTGGAGAGCCAGCTGAAATTGATTACCTTGGTATTCCTGCTGTTGTATTCTCTGAGCCAGAACTTGCAACTGTTGGATACACTGAAGCAGAAGCAAAAGCAGAAGGAATCGAAATCGTTGCAGCGAAATTCCCATTCGCAGCGAACGGACGTGCACTTTCTCTTGATGCAACTGATGGCTTCATGAAAATGATCACTCGTAAAGAGGATGGTCTAGTTATCGGTGCTCAAATCGCAGGTGTTGGCGCTTCTGATATGATTTCAGAGCTTAGCCTTGCAATCGAAGCTGGAGTGACTGCTGAAGATATCGCTATGACAATTCACGCTCACCCAACATTAGGTGAAATTACAATGGAAACGGCTGAAGTAGCAATCGGAAGCCCAATCCACATCGTAAAATAATGAAACCTATGAAACCCTCTCCTTGATGGAGAGGGTTTTTTTTGGCGCCCTGAACACCATATGAAAAACCCCTCATGAGGTGAGGGGTTTTTTCATATGGATATATATAAGTGCAAGGTTAATATCATTAGTTTGTATTGACGCGGTCTAAAGCATGACATAAAGGCGATAAGATCTCTTGTTTACTGCGGACATTTCCTTCCACCTTCACGATCACTTTTTCATCATTGACAAGTAAAATAGCCGGTAATTCGTCCACTTCATTTTTCCACCCTTTACGATCTTCTTTTACAATCATTTTTGACATTTCCTTAGGGTATTCATTTTTTAAATCGAGGACTGCATCATAATAAGGGCTTTCTTTATCAAGGTTTTCTGCATCAGTAAAAAAGAGAATTCTCGGTTTTTGAATATGACGGACTTGGTCGGTCTGATTCGGTATGATATACGCAAATGAGCATGAACTAAGTACAAAGAGCATGGGGAATATAATGAGAAGTGTCCTCATAAAATTCAATCTATTCACCTCAAAATCATTTGGGGTTGTCCCAACATTTTTAGGAGCTTGTTCCCTGTTAGTCACTCTAGTGTATCATGTCCCTTTTGACAATTTTCGATTGTTACTCAATTGTTACAGAATTGATATGAAGCAAAATACAATTGAAACGTTCCCTCAATATGATAAGAAAAAAGCACATATTTATAAAAAATGATTAAATGTGTCATACAATTAACCGTTGACAACTTAAATGTGACATCATATTATAGAAATAAGAAATAGATCAAACGCTTTCAAACTATGAATGAAGAAAAGGGGAATGTACGTGGGTACAATTATTTGTCAAGATTGCAATGAAACCATTGATCAATTTGAAAATGAAAAAGTGACAACGCTATACGGAACGTGTGGTCACTGTCATTGCTGTGATGAAGCCTCTGAATAAATAAAAAAGCATGCAGCTCCATTTGGGGCTGCATGTTTCTTTTTTATAAAATTGGTTTTTGTTCCTTAATCACACGGATCATTTCAAGCGTTGAATCTTCAGGTCCTTGGACAGGGAGACCAATTTCAATATTTTTAAAGATATACGATATATTTTCTTCTGTGATAATTTCACCTGGTATAAAAATCGGAATACCTGGCGGATACACCATCACAAACTCTGCGATAATGCGGCCGACTGCTTCCTTAAATGGAACGACTTCCGTTGTAGCGTAAAAGGCGTCACGCGGCGTCATAGCAAGCGATGGGATCTCAGGCAGCAGCACTTCCGTTACTGCTTGTTTGCCGCTCTCACGAGTAGAGGCTGCGGCAATTTCCTGCATCGCCGTCACGAGCGTATCAATTGTCTCATCTGAATCGCCAGGTGTAACGATACATAAAATGTTGTAAAGGTCAGAGAGCTCTACTTCAATTCGATAGCTTTCTCTCAGCCATTTTTCGACATCATGTCCGTTTAACCCAAGGTCTTTAATGGAGATAATTAATTTCGTTGGGTCATAATCGTAAGTGGAAGCTGAACCGAGTACTTCCTTGCCAATGCAGGTAATGCCTTCAATTTGATTCAAGCGGTCTCTCGCTGATTCAGCTAAACGAATTGCTTCTTGAGCTAGTGCCTTTCCTTCAGTGGCTAATCGTTTTCGAGCGACATCAAGTGACGCTAAGAGCAAATAAGAAGTGGACGTTGTCGTCAGCATACTCAAAATCGATTGCACTCGGTCTTTTGAAACAAGCCCTTCCTTCATATTTAAAATAGAGCTCTGCGTAAGAGAGCCGCCGAGTTTATGGACACTTGTTGCGGCCATGTCGGCACCTGCCTGCATCGCAGAGAGGGGAAGCTCATCGTGAAAATGTATATGCACACCGTGTGCTTCATCGACAAGGACAGGCACATCAAATGAATGGGCAATGTCTACGATTGATTTTAAGTCAGCTGAAATACCAAAATACGTTGGATTAATGACAAGCAAACCTTTCGCATCTGGATGCTCAGTGAGCGCCTTTTTGGCTGATTCAGGTGTAATACCGTGAGAGATGCCAAGTTCTTTGTCTATTTCTGGGTGAATAAAAACAGGAACTGCGCCAGAAAATACAATCGCGGACATAATTGATTTATGGACATTACGCGGAACGATAATTTTATCTCCAGGCCCGCATACCGTCATCACCATTGTCATGATAGCGCCGCTTGTGCCTTGAATGGAGAAAAACGTATGATCAGCACCGAAGGCTTCAGCAGCAAGCTCCTGTGCTTCTTTTATCATCCCTCGAGGTGAATGTAAATCATCGAGAGGTTCTATATTAATGAGGTCAATGCTTAATGCATTGTTGCCAATGAATGCTCTAAATTCAGGATCCATTCCGGCTCCTTTTTTATGGCCTGGAATGTGAAATTGGACTGGATTGGTTGCTGCGTGTTTTTTTAGTCCAGTATATAAGGGTGTATCATGTTGTGACAATTGCTTTCCCACCTTCATCGAAATACCTGCTATTATTGTGCCAATTACAGCAGATTTCATTGCATAAAACAAAAGAATTATATTATGAACTGATCGGAATGTAAAGCATAAATCAATCGGTTTCTGATCAAACAGATGCTATAATAAAAGTTCAAATGAGAAATGAGTGTTAAAGTGAGGGACAAGTAAATGGAATATCAATATCCAATGGATGTCGACTGGACGACAGAGGAAAAAATTGCAGTCATTTCATTTTTTCAGGCTGTTGAAAAAGCCTATGAAAAAGGAATTGCGAAGCAGGAGTTATTAGATGCTTATAAACGATTTAAAGAGGTTGTGCCATCAAAAGCAGAGGAAAAAACGCATTGTGCGGCGTTTGAAAAGGGAAGTGGGTATTCCCCTTATCGTGCAGTGAAAACCGCAAGAGAGGCAGAAGAGACTGCTATTATACGTATGTAAAAAACGAGCCTATAAAGGCTCGTTTCAGCGTGCAGACAAACCCTCGCATTCGGTGTCAGGCCTGCGTGCCGGTGCTCACGAATGTCAAATTCGCTCCGCGCCGGTACTCGTCCTTCCTAGACTTCAAAGGTTTTCTATCACGCTGAAAAAGAAGACAAAGGGCTAAAATCAAAATCATTTTAGCCCTTTGTCAACAATTTGAATCGAGCCTATAAGGGCTCGTTTTTTTATACAGATTCTTTCTGTGTGAAGCGGTATAGATACGTCAGCGTGCGGAAAGCATTTTCGATTTTCGATAGGAATTCTTCATTATTCATTTGAACGACTTCCTCTCTAGGCAGCTGAATGCCGCACAGAAGCTCGGCTTTCTTCACTGTTTGAACACGTTCAAAAAGCGTTTTCAGCTGTTCGGAATCTAGTTCGCTGTGAAGCATGACATCTGGTTTCATATGATCTTTAGACCAAACAAAATCTTGCGGTATTTTCTGCTGGATGGTGTCTAGCTCTTTTTCAAATAGCTGGCCGTACTCACCCTTAACTGGAGATTCATAAATGAGCGCAAACCAGACAAAGACATGTGTTTTCCAAAGCCCAATTTGAAAATGAGGGAGCTTTTTATATCCGCGCTTACTGTTTGCAAAAGCAACCCATGTATCATTTGGCGGGTTGACAGATCTTCTAGCATGCTTTGCGACGTGTACAAACATTTCGTCTCCTGTAATAGAAGAAAGAAGTGGTGCAAAATGTTCGCCAAGTGCCTCAAGCTTTGGACGGACTCTTTCTTTTAATACAGTCATTCGTTCATCTAAACCATCAACTGTGAATGTTTCAAAATCTTCATCTCTAAAACGCATTTCACTCATGTTATGCCTCCTGTATCTTTTCGCTGATCATATTTTATCATAGCTTGGGTCAAGCTCAAAAAAAGATGCACCGGCAGATAAAAGGGCGTGGTGCAGCGTTTAAAACCTTTCATTTTGTGGTACATCATTAATAGGTAAAGACACAATTTTCAGAATGTCGTTGCGGTTATGCGATCGCTTCATACGATATAAGCAAGAACCATTTCTCTTATCGATTGAATTTTTATCAATGAAAACTGACAAGGAATGAATCATTCTCTGGAAGGGGCGTTGACCAATGAAGCAAATCGTGAAGCAGGGCTATAGACAGGAGAAGAAAAATCGCATCGCTGTGTGGAGATTAGAGGTTGATTATGAGCTTTCTACGCTTCATGAAGCCATCGAACAAAAAGATGACATCCAAATCGAACGCAGCAAACGAAAGCTTGAGCGCCTAAGAAAAGAATGGGAGCAGCTTCAAGGGTAAAACAGCGTGAGGTAAAAACGAACCAATTCATCGGTTCGTTTTTGTATGAAGCTGCTTTTTTCTTGCTTTTACGTACATAATATCAGTATGCTATTACAAATAGGTCCTACATAGAAAAGAGGTTTACAATCTGATGACAAACTGGGTGGAAATTGACCGTCTTGCAAAGCTCTGGGTAAAAGAAGCAGGAAGCCGTATTAAAGCGTCCATGCAGGAAGGTCTATCAATTGAAACAAAATCAAATCCAAATGATCTAGTCACGAATATCGATAAAGAAACAGAACGTTTTTTTATTGAAAAAATACAGTCGACATTTTCAGATCATCACATTTTAGGAGAAGAGGGACAAGGGGAAGAGGTGACCTCACTCGATGGAATTGTGTGGATCATTGATCCGATCGATGGCACAATGAACTTTGTCCATCAAAAACGCAACTTTGCCATTTCAATCGGGATATTTGAAAATGGTGTGGGGAAAATCGGTCTTATTTATGACGTCATTCATGACGAGCTCTACCATGCCATTAAAGGAGAAGGAGCCTATATGAACGATATCCTGCTCCCTCCATTAAAAGATGTGGAGATTGAAAAAGCCATTGTGGGGATTAATCCGACATGGGCGATCGAAAACCCTTATTTTGACGCCAAACCATTTGCCCGTCTTGTGCGTGACGTGAGAGGGACACGAACGATTGGATCAGCTGCCCTTGAGCTTGCTTATATTGCAAGCGGCAGAAGTGACGCATATGTCACCTTAAGGCTTGCGCCGTGGGATTATGCAGCGGGCTGCGTACTGCTTGATGAAGTAGGGGCCGTTTACTCAAATATTCACGGAGAACGTCTTACGTTCCTAGACAAAAACAGCATAGTGGCTGGAAATCGATCCATTTGTGAAAAAATCTTGCATGATTACATAAAAGGAAGCGGAAATAAAAAATAAAACGACATCACTTCATGAGAATGAAGTGATTTTTTGTTTTTCCTGAAACTTTTTGGTAAGGCAGATGTCTATACGAATGAGGCCTTAATTTCATGTAAAGGATTGTGTATCAATGTTTGATTTGTTTAGTGATTTATCGCTCCATTTTGAAAGGTATTTTATTTTAAATGAGTACAGTATCCACATCATTCAATGGTGTGTACTTGGACTATTTGTCCTGTTCGTGACACTCCCCATATGGAAAGAAAAGAAGAGTGGTTATGTATTTTATGCTGGAATCGTATTAAGAGTTGTTCTGCTTGGCGGGATGACAGTTGAAATGATCCACCAAGTTCTGTCTAGACAGTATACGATCGAAACATTCGAGGTGCTGACAGATTTTATGCAATTTCTCATTTATGGGTATGTCTTGCTTGCATCACTGTACTATGTGATTACTCTTCCTTATTTAAAAAATAAAGGTATGTTCTTTGTTTTTGATTTATCTGTATTACTTCTGCCTTTATGTCAAACAGTGTTTATTGTGTTTGCTGAAAGCAAAAAGTTCTTTCTTAGCGGTGATACGGGGCTAGTATGGAGAGATATGATCACCATTTTGCTTATGGCTTGCTTCGCCGCTTTGGTGCTGCACCTTTTCTTTCGCTTGTTTTGGCACCGAAAGTGGAAGGAATTGCTTTTCTTCTATGGCTTAATTTTCGCAGCCTTGCTTTATATATTTTATCCTTCTATCTCGAAGTATGAGCTCCAATCTTCATTTAAATCGATAGTCATTTTAGCGGCAGCAGCAGGAAGCTTTATGACGATTGATTTGTTATCTGCTTTACTACGGGACAAGCTGAGATTAAGGCAGTGGGGCGCTGGTTGTATAGCTGTCTTTTTTCTGCTGTTACTCAACCCGGTTGTCAATATTCCTCATACCATGTTCCAATTTACCAAAACGGAACTGGTAGATACTTTTTCACAAGAATATCGCCCTTTATCAGCAGTGAGTGCAAAAGCATTCGCTTCAAAATTTGTACCAGAGGATCAATCGCTTTATTTAAATGCTAGTCATCAGCCTATCCCTTATCATTACGTGTTTGCAGATGATCAGTATGAAGTGAATATGTCTGCGTTTACAGGTGAATTAAGCGATTTTTCTTATCGAGGTCGTGTAGAGGGAAAGGAGATGACCGATAAAGAATATAGGAAAAAAACCATCGAATTTTTCGAAAGAAGCGGGCGGTCAATCGATCTACAGCGCATTCAATTAGCTGTAAAAAAAGAGGACGGAGAGACGGACGTTCTTCTTCTGCCAAAAATGTCTCAGAATGAAGAGGACAGTTTAGCGTCTGCCACCTGGAAAAAAGGGACGCTTCGACAAGCGCGATACGTAAACGCCATCTTTCAATTAAAGGATATAGACGGAATCCATTTAACAGAAACGGAGATAAAAAACAGGATCAACAGTATTTATAAACATTTAAATTTAAAGCCGCCAGCTTATCAAATCACAGGCATTGATGAATTTTATTTTAATTGGCAGCATGAAGTGAGGGTCACAACTAAAGATCAATCGGAGTTTCTGTTTAATGGCTCAACAAAAGAAGTTATCAGCTTTAAGCTGTCAAAAGCGATTCTTCAACAGAAAAAAGGGAACGTCAGCGATGAAGATTTGTTAAAAATCATAGGGAAAACGCCAAAAGACGTAAGGAAAGAAACAGGTACTAGTGAAAGCAAACAATATACGTTTAACCGTTCCTCTCATGTCGTCAATCTGTTTAAAGGGGATGATGGAATTGAGTTGAGAGTACAATCAGATTCTTCAATCCCGCACGCAGTATCTAATCAAGATCGAGAGGACGTCTATCAGCAAGTACTTAAAAGGTATAAACCATATACGATCTATAAAAAACAAATAAAACCTGTGAAGATGATCGACAAAGAAGGGAACATCGACATTTCATGGCTTGTCATCATACAAACCTTCGGATCAAATGAGCATAAAATCTATGAAGTGAATGGACGAACAAAAGAGGTGCATCGTTTTGACAGATAAAGAAAAACAAGCCATCTTTCAAGACTTATATGAACTGTATCAAGAAGGGGATCTGGGAGCCGAGGCAGCGAGCTGGATGAAGGCACACGAGCAGCAATTTCAGCATGTAGACACGGGTAAAAAGCAGTCTTCATCGCCGATGAAAGGTCAGAATGACTATGACGAGTTAAAACGTATGAAAGGGTTTATTTACTCGTTATATTTCTTTTTTATCGTTTTATCGATTTGGATGACTGTGTGGTTTTATTTTTGATGTCCAGACCAGCAGACCAAATTGAAAAAATCTATGAAGAATATTTTCAGGAAATCACTAAATATTTATATCGCCGGACGGGAAATATGGAAACGGCCAAGGACCTTGCACAGGACGTATTTATGAAGGCACTGCATGGGTTGTCCTCCTTTAAGGGACATTCAAGTATGAAAACATGGCTTTATACCATTGCGTATCACACATTTGTGAATGATTATCGCCGAAAAATAAGATGGACTTTTACGAACGTAGAGGAAATAGATTTCTTAGAGCAGCAGTCGTTCACGACACCAGAAGATCACATTGAAAAACAAGCTGATATAGAAAGGCTGTGGCATCATATTTATCAGCTGAAGGATTCCTACCGGGAGGTCCTTATTTTAAGAGATATTCAAGAATTGTCATATGAAGAAGTAGCTGAAATTTTGAATTGGAGTTTATCTAAAGTCAAAACAACCCTTCATCGAGCCAGATTAGAGCTGAAGCGAAAGCTACATTGTGAGGAGTTCAATAAATGAGCTGTTATTTGATTGAAGAATTGTTACCACTTTATATAGAGGGGGACACAAGTGCAGAAACAAATAAAATTGTTGCAGAGCACTTACAATCCTGCGAGAGCTGCCAACACCTTTATCACGAAATGAAAGAGCCAATAACCTTTATACAAACCCCTGATCTCATGCCATATATAGATGAAAAGGAAGAAAGAAGAAAATTCGAAAAGCGCTACTATGGCAAGCTGTTATATCGAGCAAGTATCGCGTTTTGTATGGGATATGTCGTGATGATCATTCTTTATTGGCTGAAATAAAAAACCCCCATCTGGATAAACCAGGTGGGGGTTTTTCTAGCTTAGCTTAATTTTTCTTTCGCAATTTGAACTGCATCATAGAACGTTTTCAATTGCTCTTGAGGAATTTTCTTAAGCATTTGGTTGAAAACAAGTAATTCAGTAGAGCTGAATCCAAGACCTTTTGCGATTTTTGAATCAATCACAACGTTTCCTTTTTTGTCTAGAACAAGGGCATCACCAGCAAGATCAGCAATTCTGATCACTGATTTGAAAAGCTTTTCGAATTTAGCCGCTTCTTCTTTTGTAAGACCAAGTTCAACAGCTTTTGCTGCATCAAAAACCAATTTCCCTTTTTCGTTTTTAGTGATGCTTTCACTGAAAACGATTGTAAGAACAGCTGCGCGATCTAAGAATTTCTCAGCAGTCGCCGCTTCTTCTTCAGTTAGTCCGAGCTCAACAGCTTTTTTCACATCAAATGTGTAGTTGTTGTCTTCCTCAACAAATGAATTGATGAGAATGTTGATGACACGCTCGTTTTTCTCCAATAATTCTTTAATGATTTGCTGCTGTTCAAAAGGAATTCCTTTGAAAGTTGCAGCGCTTGCTTGCCCAGGAGCTACTGTTGTGAAAGTAAGAATGATAGCTAAAGCGAAAAATACAACAGAGCTGAGCGATTTGCTCAAAAACTTCTTCATGCTTCTTTTCTCTCCCTTTTCTGTTAAATTTTGTTGCAAGAAAAGCATACCATGAGAAACTTTGTGGAAGAATAGGAAAATTGTAACTTTATGTTTGATTTTGGAGAACTATAAAAGTTCTTGTCGAAAAATGGAGGGGTTCAGATTGCTTACTTTTGTCAACTCTTCAAGATACGTTCCGTCTGATGAATGAAGCTTTCATAGGTGATTTGTCTTGTTTTTACTCAAAATAAAAAGCCTTCTACATGTAGAATGTAAAAGGCTTTTAACTAATTTTATGATTGCACGTTTAATTTTCTTTTTAATGTAAATCCTGTACCCATGAAAATCATGGCGAATACAATGCTTAGACATATACCCAGTATGTTTTTTTCTGCAAGAGTTACCCCAATAAACGCCATACTGACAACTGCAAGTAGTGCACATAATAATAGAAGCCATTTGATTTGTTTCATATGTCCCCATCCCTTTTTTTAGAGTTAATATAAGTTTACAGAAAAACGATCGGCATTTAAAGGGGATTGTGATATAATATGAAAGTTATCTAATTATTTTAGGAGATGAAAATGTGAAACTTCGAAAAGACCTTCGCAACATCGCAATTATTGCCCACGTTGACCATGGTAAAACGACGCTTGTTGACCAATTGCTCCATCAAGCTGGTACTTTCCGTGCGAATGAAAATATCGCTGAGAGAGCCATGGATTCAAATGATTTAGAGCGAGAGCGCGGTATTACGATTTTAGCTAAAAATACTGCGATAAATTATAAAGATACACGCATTAATATTTTAGATACACCAGGACACGCCGATTTCGGTGGTGAAGTTGAGCGTATCATGAAAATGGTAGATGGTGTACTCCTTGTTGTGGATGCTTATGAAGGCTGTATGCCTCAAACACGCTTTGTGCTGAAAAAAGCACTTGAGCAAAACTTAACACCAATCGTTGTCGTCAATAAAATTGACCGCGACTTTGCTCGTCCGGCTGAAGTAGTCGATGAAGTGATTGACTTGTTCATTGAATTGGATGCAACAGAAGAACAGCTTGAGTTCCCAGTTGTCTATGCATCAGCAATCAATGGTACAGCAAGTAACGATGCGAGCAAGCAAGATGAAAACATGGAATCTTTGTTTGAAGCCATTGTGAACCATATTCCTTGCCCGGTTGATAACCATGAAGAGCCGCTTCAATTCCAAGTGGCGCTACTTGATTACAATGATTATGTTGGCAGAATTGGAATTGGCCGTGTATTCAGAGGAACAATGCAAGTAGGACAGCAGGTAGCCTTGATGAAAGTCGACGGCACTGTGAAACAATTCCGCGTGACAAAGATCTTTGGTTTCCAAGGGTTAAAACGAGTGGAAATCAACGAAGCGAAAGCGGGAGATCTTGTCGCTGTATCTGGAATGGAAGACATCAACGTAGGTGAAACGGTTTGTCCGGTAGAACACCAAGAGGCACTTCCAATCCTTCGTATTGATGAGCCGACACTTCAAATGACGTTTGTTGTAAACAACAGCCCATTTGCAGGCCGTGAAGGAAAATACGTGACATCACGTAAAATTGAAGAGCGTTTAGAGCAGCAGCTTCAAACAGACGTCAGTCTTCGTGTAGATCCAACTGATTCACCTGATGCTTGGGTTGTTTCTGGACGCGGAGAGCTTCACTTATCCATTCTCATTGAGAATATGAGACGTGAAGGTTTTGAATTACAAGTATCGAAGCCAGAAGTTATTGTAAAAGAAGTTGATGGTGTTCGATGTGAGCCTGTAGAGCGCGTTCAAATTGATGTACCAGAAGAGCATACTGGCTCTGTTATGGAATCAATGGGTGCAAGAAAAGGTGAAATGATTGACATGATCAATAATGGTAACGGTCAAGTTCGCCTGATCTTTACAGTGCCATCACGTGGTTTAATTGGATATACAACTGAATTTCTTTCATTAACTCGTGGTTTTGGTATTTTGAACCATACGTTTGACAGCTACCAGCCAATGCAGTCTGGTCAAGTTGGCGGACGCCGTCAAGGTGTACTTGTTTCAATGGAAACAGGTAAAGCAACTGCTTACGGAATCCAAGGTGTTGAAGAGCGCGGTGTGATCTTCGTTGAGCCGGGTACTGAAGTATACCAAGGGATGATTGTTGGGGAGCATAACCGTGAGAACGACCTTGTTGTAAACGTAAGCCGTATGAAACAACAAACAAACGTACGTTCAGCGACGAAAGATCAAACAGTTAGCATGAAAAAACCTCGCATTATGTCACTTGAGGAATCTCTTGAGTACTTGAATGAAGACGAATACTGTGAGGTTACACCTGAATCAATTCGTCTTAGAAAGAAAATTTTAGACAAAAACGAACGTGAGAAAGCAGCGAAGAAGAAAAAGCTAGCAGGATTATCTTAATTCCATGAAGAATTAAAAAGATAGAACCCTGAAAGATAAGGGGAGGGAATCTTTTTGAATGATCAGGAAGTAAGTGAAAATCTATCCTTTTTCGCGATGCTGTTTCGTGTCGATGAAAATCCGCAAACAGGGATGTGGCTCCTATATGGCACCATCCTTGTTTTAGCGATTATTGTTTTTAAGCTCGGCTTTGCAAGACGTTTACCGATTTTAAAAGCGCTCGTGATTTATTTGTTTTTGATTTTTGGCTGCACGTTTCTCACATTTCTAGGAATCTTCCTGCCAGTAGCGGAAGGCCTTGTTGTGGCAGCTGCCATTTTGATTATTTATAAAATACGGCTGCATCGTGCGAAAAAAGAAGGAACAGTCAATACGTAAAAAAAGACCTGAACATGTGTCAGGTCTTTTTTTATGTCTTTTGTTCTTTCTTTCCTTTTTTCTTCTTTTTCTCTTTTGTCGCAGGATCCTGATAAAGAGAGAATCTGCCGGTTTTGATGCGAGCTTCTGTCTTTATTTTAATGCGTTCTTGGCAGTCATCGCACATATATGTATGAATTGGCCGGTTTCTTAACCGTTTCGCAACGAGTGTATCATCATCAATGGTTTCAAGCTTTTCACATAATGAGCACTTCACTCTCATCATTTTCACCTCACTTTATTGCATTTATTATAGCATGTTTTCCAGCTACTTAAAATCAGCGTAGAAAAAGGCTTATATCACAGGAGATATAAGCCGTTCTCATTAGTTCTTCTGATTCATATGATGGTTTGATTGGTCGTTTTGATTTTTTTCTAACTGCTTTTGATCCTGTTCTTTGAGCTGATTATTCGGATCATTTGTCGGATCCTTTTCATTACGGTCGATCTCATTTCTCGGCATCTCTGGCATCACGCGGCCGACAATGGCAGCCAGTTCATCCATAATACCGCTTACCGGACGGCCTGCTTGGATTTCTTTGCCCATTTCTTTTAAACGGCTGACTGTATCCGGATCAGCAACCACAACAGCATTTGCACCTTCCGGGTCATTTCTCAGCGCTTTTGCAACTGAATATTTAATGGTTTCTACTTTGCTTCTATCTAAATCATCTTTTACATCAATACCAACAACAGCATAGCGTCCGATGACGATTGCCGTTGCATCATTGACATCTGCTACGTGCTCAGTCACATTGACAAGATGCTGCGCAACATCTGTGGATGGGCGGGCTTGATCTGTCTTTTTCTTCGATGAGTCAGACACCCTTACTAAGTGCTGGCGTCCATCTTGCTTGTCCAGCGCCTCTGGCTTTTCCTGCTGCTGGCAAGCGCCTAACAGAATGATCGTTTGAATCATGAATAATGTTAAAAATAGTCGCATCTAAATTCCCTCCTTCACAAACTGCATGATTTATTTTATTGTTGAATTAACCTTCTAACTTTATTCATGAAAACATATATTTTAACAATCGTTTTGGGAAAGACAAGGATGAATGAAACCCCGATCAGGAGGCGAAGGACCTGAGTAAAATTTATGTATTAGACACAAATGTGTTATTACAGGATCCGAATTCAATCTTTTCATTTGAAGACAACGAGGTCGTCATTCCGGCCGTTGTGTTAGAAGAAGTAGACTCGAAAAAGAGATACATGGACGAGGTTGGGCAAAACGCCCGGCGCGTCTCACGTTTAATCGACGGTTTGAGATCGAAAGGGAAACTGCATGAAAAAATTACACTAGAATCAAAAGGGACGCTGCGCATCGAGCTGAATCACCGCTCTTTCCATGAACTTCAAGAAATTTTTATTGAAAAAACGAACGATAATCGGATTTTAGCGGTCGCGAAAAATTTGAGCTTAGAGGAAGAAACAAAGCCTCACGGCCGGCCTGTCATTTTGGTCAGTAAGGATGTCTTAGTCAGGGTAAAGGCAGATGCTATAGGTCTCCAAGCAGAGGACTTCTTAAGTGATCGTGTGCTGCAAAACGAAGACATTGATAACGGCTATCATGAGCTCTATATTCCGACCGAGCAATTGAATACATTTTATAAGCAAAGTCAATTGCCGATAAAAGAAGTCACAAGTGCACCATTAAACCCTCATCAATTTGTCATTATGAAGGGGAATGAAGGCGGTTCTGCTTTAGGAATGCTCGATCAAAAGGCAGAGCATGTGAAACGGCTTATTTATGATCAAGAGCATGTTTGGGGAATCCGTCCGAAAAATGTTCAGCAGACGATGGCCCTAGAGCTGCTATTGCGACGTGATATTCCGCTTGTGACATTGATCGGAAAAGCGGGTACTGGTAAAACACTCCTTGCACTTGCTGCCGGATTAATGCAGACAGAGGATCTCGGCATGTTTAAAAAACTGATCGTAGCCCGTTCCATTGTCCCTGTTGGCAAGGATTTAGGCTACTTGCCAGGTGAAAAGGAAGAGAAACTCAGACCATGGATGCAGCCGATTTATGACAACCTGGAATTTTTATTTAATACAAAAAAACCTGGTGAACTTGATGCGATTTTGGCGGGAATTGGTTCTATTCAAGTGGAAGCTTTAACGTATATCCGTGGAAGAAGTATTCCTGATCAATTTATTATCATTGATGAGGCGCAGAATTTAACGAAACACGAGGTAAAAACATTATTAACGCGCGTCGGAGAGGGAAGTAAAATCGTGCTGATGGGGGACCCGGAGCAGATTGATCATCCTTATTTAGACAGCTTAAATAATGGGCTTACGTATGTCATTGAGCGGTTCAAAGGTCAGCAAATATCTGGACATGTCAAGCTTGTCAAAGGAGAAAGGTCTGGACTTGCACAGCTTGCAGCTGATTTGCTGTAGTCCAGACCCTCTGTCTTATGTAATGATGAGCTCTTTGACACCTTTTATCGGCTGAGTGAGGTTGGACTGATCTGCGAAATAAACGTGGATTGGTCCTTCTTCTGTCATCGGCTTCCCATTTTGGCTGAAGTGTGCAATGCTTTCCATTGCCTGAGAAAGCGGAACAGCAATTGTCTCTGTTTCTGTGACAAATTCGCATGTGTCTGCATGTTCAAGCGGTTCTGCATTTTTCAGCATATCACCCAGCTTCATCCCGAAGCTGCCTGTGATGAGTCTTTCCTTTTCGTACTTCTTCTCTGTTTTTAAAGTGGGTGGAAGTGTTTGTCCTTCTCTGATCACCCGCTCTTGGTCAAGCTCCTGATCCAGCTGACTTTCTTCATTTGCCGTGCTTTTTTCAAAAAATGAATCCATTAAAAATTTGCGGTCATCAAAAATCCATACACTTGGATCAATGGTGATCTTGTACTTTACGTTCCCCTTAATTTGAATGATGCTCATGTTCAAGACAACCCCTTTCCAACATAAATTATAGAAGTTTTCGCCTGCTTTGTCACTTTCATAAACATGCTTTTCCTTGTACACACTAATCGTACATGAAAGATAGGGAGGATGTTGGGCATGGCATGTCGTGACAATGAAGAGCTTCAGCGATTTGTAGAAGAAGCAAAAAAAGTGGCCAAAGGTGGCAAAGTAGCATCCTATATTCCCGCTCTCGCCAAAGCGGATCAGACGGATTTATCTGTGGCTGTGTACCATGTGAGTAATACTTGCCACTCGGCAGGAGATGTAGATAAACGCTTTACCCTGCAAAGTATTTCTAAAGTATTAGCCCTTGCGCTCGTGCTTTCAGAAGAAGGGCCAAAAAAAGTCTTTCAATTTGTTGGACAAGAGCCAACAGGTGACCCGTTTAATTCAATGATTAAGCTGGAAACAGCAAGTCCGAATAAGCCGCTGAATCCGATGATTAATGCAGGAGCGCTTGCAGTCACAAGCTTAATAAGAGGAGCGACTCCGCAAGATCAGCTGAACCGCCTGCTTGGCTTTATTAGAGAGCTCGCAAATGACAAAAGCATTACATACTGCAAGGAAACAGCCGCATCCGAATTTGAGACATCGATGATTAACCGGGCTATGTGCTATTATATGAAGCAATATCATATTATTAGAGGGAACGTAGAAGAGGTCATGGATGTGTATACGAAACAATGCGCCATCATGATGAACAGCTTAGATTTGGCGAAAATTGCTTGTGTTTTTTCATTAGATGGCAGACATCCAGAGACGGGCAAGCAAATTCTTTCAAAAGATGTCGCTAGAATTTGTAAAACCTTTATGGTGACGTGCGGCATGTATAATGCAAGCGGGGAATTTGCCATTAATATCGGCATACCTGCTAAAAGCGGTGTTTCAGGCGGGATTATGGGAGCGGCACCATATGATTTTGGGATCGGAATTTTCGGTCCTGCCCTGGATGAAAAAGGGAATAGTATTGCTGGGATTAAGCTGCTTGAGCTCATGAGTGAAAAATATGAGATGAGTATCTTTTAATGAGAAATGTCTTCTTTTTATTTTCACAAAGCGAACTGTACAAATCTGCTTGCAATTTTGGGCGTTTCGCTTTATGATAAATAGAAGAATTAGGTACTCGCCTGGGGAACGGAGGGATACTTTTGGCGTCAGAAATTTTAGTCGATCATCGGCAAAAAGCACTGGCTTTATTAAAATTGGATGCAGATAAAATTTTAAAATTGATCCAAGTGCAAATGGACAACTTAACGATGCCGCAATGTCCTCTTTATGAAGAGGTTTTAGATACTCAAATGTTCGGATTATCGAGAGAGATTGATTTTGCTGTCCGGCTTGGATTAGTTGATCAACATGAAGGCAAGAAACTACTCGATAAACTTGAGAGAGAGCTTTCCGCACTTCATGATGCGTTCACAAAAAAATAACGATTGAAAACTCAAACTTCCACAACATAAGTTTGAGTTTTTTTGTCCCCTATTTTCTTTTGATGGATTGACGGCAAACGGACTTGATTCTTTCATGAATGACGAACAATATAAAAGAGGTAAAACGGGATCAAACGGAGAAAATGTAGTAGAATAAGAACAGCTAAGAAGATATCAAGCAGTAGAAACAGACGTTAGGAAGAGGATTATATGTTAAAGAGAATGCTAAAATCGTATGACTACTCATTATTGTTCGCCATTATCTTAATCAGCGCATTTGGTTTGGTTATGGTGTATAGCTCAAGTATGATTACATCTGTTATCAGATACGATGCCGCGCCAGATAACTTTTTTAAGAAACAGCTCTTATTTATGATTGTTGGAGCAGTCATCTTGATCTTTACAGCATTAGTTCCATATCAGCTGTTTTCAAATAAGAAATTCCAGATTGGTATGCTGCTGATTTCAGTTTTTTCCCTCATCTATGTGTACTTTGGCGGTCATATTGCAGGGAACGCAAGAAGCTGGATCAAATTAGGCCCTTTTAGTCTTCAGCCAGCTGAATTTGTAAAGATTGTCGTCATCATCTATCTTGCTGCGGTGTATGCCAAAAAGCAGCATTATATTGATCATATTTTAAGAGGTGTCACGCCTCCAATCGTGATTGTCTCTATCCTGTGCGGATTTATCATTTTGCAGCCAGACTATGGGACAGCCTTTATCATTGGCATGATTGCCCTTGCGATGATTTTATGCTCAGGCTTTAGCGGCAAAACGCTTGCGAAGCTGCTGGCGCTATTTAGTGCAGTAATGGTCGTCGTGACCCCGTTTATTATTCTTTTTTGGGATAAAATTTTCACGCAAAATCGTCTCGGACGTTTTGAGAGTTTCCAAGATCCATTTAAAGATGCAGGGGCTACTGGGCATCAATTGATTAATTCATATTATGCGATTGGATCAGGCGGCTTTTTTGGACTCGGTCTAGGAGAAAGCGTTCAAAAGTACGGGTATCTTCCAGAACCGCACACAGACTTTATCATGGCAATTATCTCAGAAGAGCTTGGCTTTTTCGGCGTGTTTTTTGTTCTCGCTCTTCTTGGTTTCATCGTCGTGAAAGGTTTTTATATTGCGAGAAAGTGTGAAGATCCGTTTGGAAGTTTGCTTGCAATAGGAATTTCCTCCATGATTGCGATCCAAACTTGTATCAATTTAGGCGGTGTTTCAGGTCTTATTCCAATTACTGGGGTGACACTTCCGTTTATCAGCTACGGGGGATCGTCTATCATTTTACTTAGCATCTGTATGGGAATGCTGCTGAATATCAGCATGTTTACTGAATATAAAGAGCGTTACAAAAAGAAAAAATCAATGAGCAAACCATCGGTTGAAAAAAATGGATTGCAGAAAACTTTGAATCTTTAGAAAACAAAAGTGTACAGTTTTCATTTCTTCCTTTATTATAGAGTACATATAAAATTTTAAGGGATATGGAGGAGTGAGAATGTCACAGAGAACAATTCAAAAGGTTCTAGTTGCAAACAGAGGGGAAATCGCTATCAGAGTCTTCAGGGCCTGTACGGAGCTCAATTTACGTACAGTAGCCATTTATTCCAAAGAAGACTCGGGCTCTTATCATCGCTATAAAGCTGATGAAGCATATCTAGTTGGAGAAGGGAAGAAACCGATTGATGCCTACCTCGATATCGAGGGGATCATCGAAATTGCAAAACGAAATGACGTGGATGCGATTCATCCAGGCTACGGATTTTTATCCGAAAACATTCATTTTGCAAGACGATGCGAAGAGGAAGGCATTCAATTTATCGGTCCAACTTCTCAGCATTTAGATATGTTTGGAGATAAAGTAAAGGCGAGAGATGAAGCGAAAAAAGCTGGTATTCCAGTCATTCCAGGAAGTGACGGACCAGTTGATTCGGTCGAAGAAGTCGAAAAATTCGGTGAAGAATACGGTTACCCGTTTATTATTAAAGCTTCACTAGGCGGCGGCGGCCGGGGTATGCGGATTGTCAGATCAAAAGAAGAGCTGAAGGAAGCCTATGACCGTGCGAAGTCAGAGGCAAAAGCTGCTTTTGGAAATGACGAAGTATACGTTGAAAAGCTGATTGAAAATCCAAAACATATTGAAGTGCAGGTGATTGGAGACAATCACGGCAATATCATTCATTTATATGAGCGTGACTGCTCTGTTCAAAGGCGGCATCAAAAGGTCATTGAAGTGGCGCCAAGTGTGTCTCTAACAGATCAATTGCGTGAAGATATTTGCGAAGCGGCTGTCCAGCTGGCCCAAAATGTATCGTACATTAATGCAGGGACTGTAGAATTCCTAGTTGCAAATGGAGAGTTTTACTTTATTGAAGTCAATCCAAGGGTGCAGGTAGAACACACGATCACAGAAATGATCACAGGTGTCGATATCGTTCAAACCCAAATTCTTGTTGCAAAGGGGCATAACCTTCACAGCAAAGAAGTTGGTATTCCAAAGCAAGAAGATATCTTTACACACGGCTTTGCCATTCAATCAAGGGTCACAACAGAAGATCCTTTAAATGACTTTATGCCAGACACAGGAAAAATTATGGCCTACCGCTCAGGTGGGGGATTTGGTGTACGTCTTGATACAGGGAACAGCTTCCAAGGTGCGGTCATTACACCTTATTACGACTCACTATTGGTCAAGCTGTCTACATGGGCGCTCACGTTTGATCAAGCGGCTGCTAAAATGGTTCGAAATTTACAAGAATTCAGGATTCGCGGAATTAAAACTAACATCCCATTTCTTGAAAATGTGGCTAAGCATGAGAAGTTCCTAAAAGGGGAGTACGATACATCGTTTATCGACTCAACGCCAGAGCTATTTAATTTCCCTAAGCAAAAAGACCGCGGAACGAAGATGTTGACTTATATTGGTAACGTTACCATTAATGGGTTCCCAGGTATTGCGGAGAAAAAGAAGCCTCATTTTGACAAGCCAGACGTACCGAAGCTTCCTCTCAATCAAGAGATTCCGTCTGGGACAAAACAATTGTTAGATACGCATGGACCTGAGGGGCTTGCTAACTGGGTGAAAGAACAAAGTAACGTCCTTTTAACTGACACAACCTTTAGAGATGCGCATCAGTCTCTGCTTGCGACACGCTTCAGAACACATGATTTAAAGAAAGTTGCCCAGCCGACAGCAGGTTTATGGCCAGAGCTGTTTAGTATGGAAATGTGGGGCGGGGCTACATTTGATGTTGCGTACCGTTTCTTAAAAGAAGATCCTTGGGAACGATTGAAAGAGCTTCGTCAAGAAGTGCCAAACACGCTGTTCCAAATGCTATTAAGATCATCAAACGCTGTCGGATATACAAACTATCCAGATAATGTGATCAAAGCATTTGTAAAAGAATCAGCCGAGGCAGGCATTGATGTGTTCCGTATTTTCGACAGCTTAAACTGGGTCAAAGGCATGACGCTTGCTATTGATTCTGTTCGGGAATCAGGCAAAGTGGCAGAGGCGGCGATTTGTTATACGGGGGATATTCTTGATCCATCTCGTCCAAAATATGATCTTGGGTACTATGTATCTCTTGCAAAAGAGCTTGAATCTGCCGGCGCACATATTTTAGGTATTAAAGATATGGCGGGGCTATTAAAACCGCAGGCAGCCTACGAGCTAGTCTCTGCTTTAAAAGATGAGCTTACGATCCCTATCCATCTTCATACGCATGACACGAGTGGAAATGGACTGTTCACCTATGCAAGAGCGATTGATGCAGGTGTTGATATTGTGGATGTTGCCGTCAGCTCTATGGCAGGACTCACATCGCAGCCAAGTGCAAGCTCACTTTATTATGCTTTAGATGGACATGAAAGAAAGCCAGACATGAATGTCCAATCTGTCGAACGCCTTTCTCAATACTGGGATTCCGTCAGAAAATACTATCATGAATTTGAAAGCGGCATGAATTCGCCTCATACAGAAATTTATGAGCATGAAATGCCTGGCGGTCAATATAGTAACTTGCAGCAGCAGGCGAAAGGTGTCGGTCTTGGCGAGCGCTGGAATGAAGTAAAGGAAATGTACAGACGTGTGAATGACATGTTTGGTGATATTGTAAAGGTGACACCATCCTCTAAAGTAGTTGGAGATATGGCACTTTATATGGTGCAAAATGATCTAACAGAAGAAGATGTTTATGAAAAAGGCGCAACACTAGACTTCCCGGATTCTGTTGTGGAATTATTTAAAGGCTATTTAGGCCAGCCGCATGGCGGATTCCCAGAAAAGCTACAAAAGCTGATTTTAAAAGGGGAAGAGCCTCTTACTGTCAGACCTGGTGAGAAGCTGAAGCCAGTGGACTTTGAAGACATTAAGAAGCAGTTCAAAGAATCTCATGACCTGACGTTAACAGAGCAAGACGCAATTGCGTATGCCTTATATCCGAAAGTTTTTTCTGAATTTGTCCAAACAGCAGAAAGCTATGGTGACATCTCTGTTCTTGATACACCAACGTTCTTCTACGGGATGAGACTCGGAGAAGAGATTGAGGTAGAAATCGAAAAAGGAAAAACCCTGATTGTCAAACTCGTATCAATTGGTGAACCGAATCCAGATGCCACAAGAGTTCTTTACTTTGAGTTAAATGGCCAGCCGCGTGAAGTGGTGATTAAGGATGAAAGCATCAAATCCTCCGTTCAAGAAAAAATGAAGGCGGACCGTTCAAATCCAAATCACATCGCCGCATCGATGCCAGGCACTGTCATCAAAGTACTCGTCGAAAAAGGGCAGAAAATTTCACAAGGTGAGCATTTGATGATCAATGAAGCCATGAAAATGGAAACGACTGTACAAGCTCCATTTTCTGCGGTCGTAGATGAAATACATGTGACAAATGGAGAACCGATTCAAACCGGTGATCTTTTAATTGTATTAAAGCCTGAATAAGAAGCGAGACACATCCACCGTGATGTGTCTTTTTTTTGAGCGCATTAAAATGTGCAGCAGCAAGTGAGAGTGATTACACTATAGAGTGAGGTGAAGAAGGTTGGACAACATTGTTGTGATTTGGTTTCGCCGGGATATGCGATTAGATGATCATATCGCCTTATCAAAAGCGATCACATATGCAAAAAAACACGAGTGCAAATTATTTGCTCTTTATCATCTAGATCCATTTTTTACTGAAATGGACCTCGATTTAAACAACGAACATTTTTTTCAAAACTTGGCGCATTTCGTCAAGGAAGCAAGAGAATCTCAAATGTATATTCACCTTCTCTATGGAGATGTCTTGCGTGCCTTTCAGCAAGTTATCGATGTGTATGACATCAAAGCTGTCTTTTTTAATGAAGATCAAGTGGGAATCGGTCAAAAGCGTGACCATCAAGTAACCGCTTTTTTAGAAAAGAAGGGCATTCATGTATCAAAATGGCAAGATACACACCTTCACGGGGCGCAAGATATTTTAAAAGCGGATGGCACTCATTATCAAGTATTTACTCCATACTATCAATCATGGCGAAAGCAAGAGAAGCAGCCTGTGATAAAAGTTGACAAATCATTTCTCAATAGCGCTCATACGATTTGTGATGAGTCACTTTCACACAAAGGGAATGACAAACTGCGCAGTATAATCATGAGATGCTCAAGAAAATTTGATCAAATCGGCTCACACAAAGCGATGAACACGCTGCATGACTTTATCCAAAAAAGACTAACACGTTACCATGAAAAACGAGATATGCCATCTGTTTTTGGAACGAGCAAGCTGTCACGTTTCTTAAAAACAGGGACCATCTCAATTCGAACGATCTTTCATGCGGTACATGAGGAAGCACTGTTTGAAGACGAGGGCAGAGAAACCTTTATCAAAGAGCTGGCGTGGCGAGATTTTTACCATATGATTTATGCTCATTATCCAGAGATGAAAGAAAAAGAAATCAATTCAGCGTTTCAAGGGATGAAATGGAATGAAGATGAGACGCTGTTTGAAGCATGGTGTAAAGGTGAAACAGGCTTTCCTCTCGTTGATGCAGGGATGAGACAGTTAAATGAGGAAGGCTGGATGCATAACCGTTTAAGAATGGTCACCGCCTCATTTTTAACAAAGGATTATTTGATTGATTGGAGAAAGGGAGAAGCGTATTTTGCAAAAAAGCTTGTGGATTATGATGAGGCTTCGAATATCGGAGGATTTCAGTGGGCAGCTTCTGTTGGGACAGATGCCGTGCCGTACTTCCGTATTTTTAACCCAACGACCCAGTCGAAGCGGTTTGATCCAAGCGGGGAATATATTAGAAAATATGTACCAGAGCTAGAGCATGTTGATGAAAAATGGATTCATGAACCAAGTAAAATGCCGACCGATGAACAACTGAAATCGAGCTGTGTGCTAGGGGATACATACCCGCTGCCAACAGTTGATCACAAGGAAAGACGCAAAAAAGCCATCTCGCTATTCGAAGAAGCAAAACAACAATAAAAAATCCCCCTCTCCACATGAAAGGGGGATACAATTCTTATCTAAATGGCTCTTTGCTTTCATATTTAAACCGGGCAATGAGTAAGCAGAAGTAGCATAGTACCCCAAACAAACAAGAAATAAAGAATGAATGAGCCAGCGCGTAACCAAGTGCAAGCTGAGAATAAACAGACATCACACCTGAAATGGCTTGAAGTGTAATCAGAATGGCTGAGATAATCCACCCGTAATAAAGCTGCTTCTGTTCTTTATAATGTTTCATGGCATGGAACATTGCGACAAATATCCAGACGAATAAAAGAAGTGCTGCTGCTCGGTGAGACATTTGAACCCATTGATTAAAATACGTTGGAAGCGCACCGTCTTTTGAACAAAACGGGAAGACAGAACAAGCAAGGCTTGACTTTGTATGTCTCACATAAGCGCCCGTATATACCACGATATACGTATACGTGATCAACCCATAAATATGGAACTGCATTTTTTTGCCGATATGAAGCGGCTTCACAAGCTTTGTTTCAGATCTGGTTGCTTCAAAGACAAGAAGTGCAAGCAGTAATACTGAAGCAAATGAAATGAGTGAAATACCGAAGTGCAGTGCCATTACAAGTGCGTTAGAACCAAATACGACGGCAAGAGCTCCTAACAGCGCTTGAAGCATTAAGAATATAATGGACATGATGACCAAAAATTTGGTTTCACGGAATACTGGACTAATTTTTTTCCAGCATAAGACCGCCAGTGCCAGAACAAGAATGGTGGAAACCCCTGTTGACATGCGGTGACTCCATTCGATGATGGAAGCGGGGTTCATTTCAGGAAAGAAACGACCGTGGCAAAGGGGCCACTGTCTACCGCAGCCAAGACCCGAACCGGTTTTCGTCACAAGCGCACCGCCAATCAGTACGATCAGCATCACAAACGTTGTGATCACGCTCAATAGCCTTAAAGCAAATTTCATCAAATTATTTCACCTTCTCTAAAAAACTTCTGATGTAAATGAAAACCTCACATGCTCTCAAGTTTAAGCCAAATGCGTGTTCTGTTGCAATTCATAATGACCAAAGTTCACAAAAAAATGATATGTTAGTTCACAAAGTTTACAGATTTAGAGTGCTTGATCTTTCTTTGACAGTCTGATAGAAATAGAGGAGAGAATATTTCATTTTGCACCGCCTTCTGAAACACACATATATCCTAATAAATTCACGAAAAGTTCACAAATAACTTCAAGTTTGTCGTTTATTATTTAATAGGATGTTTTTTTACAGCTGTTTATCTTGTATGATAGAGTTGTAATGATTTTACGTGTCATTCGTTCGTTTGAAGGTTTGGGCAAGGGAGGTTATACACATTGGCAAATTCCAAAACAGCCGCGGAAGCAGCTATTCATGGACAAATAGAAGAAACAACAGCGTGGAAAGATTTTCTTGCTCTGATTAAAATGGGCATCGTCAATTCCAATTTCATTACGACATTTACTGGAATGTGGCTTGCTTTTTATTTTACAGATATGAGTTTTCTTGGAAATCTTGATATTGTGCTGTTAACAATGATTGGTTCTTCTCTTATTATTGCCGGTTCATGCGCAATTAATAATGCGTTTGACCGTGATATTGATATATTAATGGAAAGAACAAAAACAAGACCGACGGTTACAGGTAAAATTCAGCCGGGGCAAGCGTATGCATTTGGCATTCTGCTTGTTGTATTAGGACTCATTATGCTTCTGATGACAACCATTACATCAGCAGTGATTGGATTTATTGGAGTCTTTACTTATGCGGTTCTTTACACCATGTGGTCTAAACGCCACTACACCATCAATACAGTTATCGGAAGTGTATCTGGCGCGGTTCCGCCATTAATCGGCTGGACAGCTGTCACAGGTACAATCGACACAACAGCTTGGGTTTTGTTTATGATTATGTTCATTTGGCAAATCCCGCACTTCCTGTCACTTGCGATTAAGAAAACGGAAGATTACCGTAAGGCGGGCATTCCAATGCTGCCAGTTGTTTACGGCTTTGAAGTCACAAAACGCCAGATCATCATTTGGACAGCATGTCTTCTTCCGCTTCCATTTTTCTTAGGTGGATTAGGATGGCCGATTGTCGCACTTGGTACATTGCTTAATATTGGATGGCTTGTTATTGGCCTTATGGGCTTTAAAATGAAAGACATCATGAAGTGGTCAACGCTCATGTTCGTTTATTCATTAAACTACTTAACCATCTTTTTCGTAGCGATGATTATTATTACACTATTCTAGAGTGAAATACACTTTGATCACATCAAAACAATGGCTATATCTTATAACACAACATTTTCTAACAACTATGAAAGCCGCCTGATATTCAGTTCTATTTAGGCGGCTTTCTGTTTATACATAGATGGTATTTTGAGTAAAAACATCATTTTTTTATGAAAAGAGGAAATGTAAGTGCTTTTATAAGAGGCGGGGGTTATGCATGGGTGAGAAGTGATTTTATAAATAAGAGGTAAAAAGCGAAAGGCAAAGGAGATCAAGCAAAAGGGGTTGGGACAAATTATGATAAGAAAATGGCGTGTTTATTCACTGTTTCTCTTACTGACGCTCGTTTTGGCGGGCTGTGGTGAACCATACTTATCAACACTCAAGCCTGTTGGGGAAGTAGCAGATAAACAGTTTTTCCTAACGGTACTGAGTACACTCATTATGGTTCTTGTCGTCATTGTTGTATCGATCATTTTCTTTTACGTCATCATTAAATTCAAACGTTCTAAAGTGGGAGAAGATACGATTCCAAAGCAGGTGGAAGGGAACCGCAACCTGGAAATCACATGGACAGCGATTCCGATTCTTCTACTCATTATTCTCGTTGTACCTGTTGTGGCATACACGCTTGAACTAGGGGATACAAGCGCTATGGATAAGAAAAAACGAGATCCTGAAAAGACACTTGTTGTTAATGTAAGAGCCAGCTTATATTGGTGGGAATTTGAATACCCTGATTATGGGATTGTCACAAGTCAGGAATTGATCGTACCAACAGATCAGAAGGTATATTTTAAGCTGAAAGCGTCCGATGTCAAACACTCATTCTGGGTTCCATCGGCTGGCGGTAAAATTGATACAAACACAGATAATGAAAACAAATTTTATTTAACCTTTGACTCGAAACGAACGAAAGATGCAGGGGAATATTTCTACGGGAAATGTGCGGAGCTGTGCGGGCCGTCACATGCTTTAATGGACTTTAAAGTTAAAACGCTTTCTCAAGATGAGTTTTTAGGATGGACGAAAAAAATGGCTGATTACAAGAAGCCTGAATCCACAAAGGATCTCGCTTTAGAGGGTGAAAAGCTATTTAAAGAGAAAAATTGCTTAAGCTGTCACGCAGTAGAGCCTGGTGACGAACGGCCGGAAGCAGCAAGAACTGCACCAAACCTTGCGACCTTCGGAGAGCGGACGAAAGTAGCTGGAATTAAAGACATGAACAAAGAAAATGTGAAAGCATGGCTGAAAGATCCAGAAAGCTTTAAACCAGGTAATAAGATGACAGGAACGTACCCTAAATTAAATGACTCAGAAGCAGATGCACTTTACGAGTATTTAAAAGGTCTTAAAATCGAGTAACAACTAGAGCAAATATTCAAGAGGGTATGTGATCGATGTGAAGTTTTTGTTAAGAGCTCCCGAATATGTCTCTACAACCGAGAAGTCGTCATCTGTCAGACATAGTCTGCTTAAAGGATCGTGAAGAAAGACATCTATATGAAAAGGGGCAAATGGGAGATAAGAGGGGGATTTCATGGTGAGTACAATAGCTAAAAAGCGGGGGTTTGGCGCTGTCTTATGGGATTACTTGACAACGGTTGACCACAAAAAAATTGCCATATTATATTTAGTGGCAGGGGGATTTTTCTTTTTGGTTGGCGGCCTAGAAGCGATGTTTATCCGTATTCAGCTAGCCATCCCTGAAAATGATTTTGTCAGTGCAGGGGTTTACAATGAAATCATGACGATGCATGGAACGACAATGATTTTCCTTGCAGCTATGCCGCTGTTATTTGCATTAATGAATGCGGTAGTACCAATTCAAATTGGTGCACGTGACGTAGCATTTCCGTTTGTGAATTCACTTGGTTTTTGGTTATTCTTTTTCGGAGGAATTTTCTTAAACCTTGGATGGTTTATGGGCGGAGCACCTGATGCAGGCTGGACTGCATACGCTTCGCTCACGCTGAATTCAGAAGGTCATGGAATGGATTTCTACATTTTAGGTTTACAGATCGCGGGTATTGGTACGCTGATCGCAGGAATTAACTTTCTTGCAACGATTATTAATATGAGAGCGCCTGGTATGACGTATATGAGAATGCCGCTCTTTACTTGGACGACATTTGTCGCCTCCGCACTTATTTTATTCGCATTCCCTCCGCTGACAGCAGGGCTTGCGATGCTGATGCTTGATAGAATGTTTGACACGAGCTTTTTCAATCCAGAGCTTGGAGGAAATACAATCATCTGGGAGCATTTGTTCTGGATTTTCGGACACCCGGAAGTATATATCTTGATCCTGCCGGCATTCGGAATCTTCTCTGAGATCATTCCGGTGTTTGCAAGAAAAAGATTGTTTGGTTACTCGTCCATGGTGTTCGCTACTGTATTGATTGGTTTCCTTGGATTCATGGTGTGGGCGCATCACATGTTCACTACGGGGCTTGGACCTATCGCCAATGCGATCTTTGCTGTAGCGACCATGGCAATTGCGGTGCCAACAGGAATTAAAGTATTCAACTGGCTGCTCACGATATGGGGCGGTAATGTGAAGTTTACAACGCCGATGCTTTATTCTGTTGCCTTTATTCCGTCGTTCTTACTTGGCGGGGTAACTGGGGTCATGCTTGCAGCAGCTGCAGCGGATTATCAGTTCCATGATACGTATTTTGTTGTGGCGCATTTCCATTACGTCATTATCGGCGGGGTTGTATTCGGTATTCTAGCAGGTGTGCATTACTGGTGGCCGAAGATGTTTGGAAAAATACTGAATGAGAAGCTTGGGAAAATTGGCTTTGTGCTGTTTTTCGTCGGTTTCCATTTAACTTTCTTTATCCAGCATTTTCTCGGTTTATGGGGCATGCCGCGCCGGGTCTTTACATTCCTGCCAGGTCAGGGTCTCGAGCTTGGGAACTTAGTCAGTACGATTGGAGCACTGTTTATGTTTGTAGCTGTTGTGATCATGCTGATTAACATCATCTGGACAACAGCAAAAGGAGAGCGGGTATCGAGCGATCCTTGGGGAGATGGAAGAACACTTGAATGGGCAGTTTCTTCGCCTCCGCCAGAATACAACTTTAAACAGCTGCCGCTTGTGAGAGGACTAGATCCATTATGGATTGAAAAAATGGATGGTAAAAAAGGAATGACAGCATCTGAACCGCTCGATGATATTCACATGCCGAATAACTCCATTTTGCCTGTCATTATCTCATTCGGTCTATTTGTGTCAGCGTTTGGTTTCATGTATCGTCAAGAGCACAGCTGGGGGCTTCCGGTGATCTTCATTGGTCTTGGTATTACGTTTGCGACCATGCTCGTTAGATCTCTGAAAGATGATCATGGATACCATATTCACAAAGAAGATTTGACTGACGACGATGATAAAGGGGTGAAAGCATAATGGAACCACAAAAAATGACGGCGGAAACCTTTCCGGCTTCTCCTGAGAAGGCCACGTTAGAAGGGAAGAATAAGTTTGTCGGGTTCTGGCTGTTTCTTGGAGGAGAAACCGTTCTGTTTGCATCGCTTTTTGCCACTTATTTGGCGCTGAAAAACTCAAATGCAGGCGGAGCAAAAACAACTGATATGTTTGACCTCACACTTGTCTTTATTGCCACAATGCTTCTATTAACGAGCAGTTTAACGAGTGTGTATGCCATGTATCATATGAAAAACTTTGCCTTTAAAAAAATGCAGCTTTGGCTTGGTATCACGGTCCTTTTAGGTGCTGGATTTTTAGGGGTTGAGATATATGAGTTTTATCACTATGTGCATGCGTATGAATTTACGATTACCAGCTCTGCTCTTGGTTCTTCCTTCTATACTCTTGTAGGAACTCACGGAGCTCACGTCGCCTTCGGACTTTGCTGGATTACCGCTCTTATGATTCGAAATATGAGACGCGGACTCGATTTATACAATGCGCCGAAATATTATGTGGCTAGTCTCTATTGGCACTTCATTGATGTTGTGTGGGTCTTCATCTTTACCGTTGTATATTTAATGGGAATGGTGGGATAAGAATGGGAAATAAAAACACAAATCAGTCTAAAGTCGACCTTGTATATCGTAAAAAGAAAAATGCCGAAGAAATGAAGCATCAGCTCATTTCTTTCGGCTTGATGATTGGATTAACATTTGTTGCGTTTTTAACGATCGCCTCAGAAGACGTTGGAAATTGGTTCGCAGTACCATTTATTTTACTGCTTGCAGGCATTCAGGTAGCTTTTCAGCTTTATTATTTTATGCACATGAACCAAAAAGGGCATGAAACACCCGCCTTGTTTCTATACTCAGGTGTGTTTGTTGCGTTTATTACCGTATTAGCCTTTTTGACCATTATATGGTGGTAAACCCGCTTTGCCCTTGAAGGAGGCGCAGCAATGGAGAACTTAGAAATTTTCGGATTTCGGGCTTTATGGAGCCCTTATTATTTGACTTGTATTGTGATAGCAGCTGCTCTTTATCTGCTTCTTGTGACAAAGGGAAAGCACCGTGCGACGGTGAAAGAGAAGACGTTGTTTCTGACAGGGCTTGTTCTGTTATATGCTGTGAAAGGGAGCCCAATTGATTTAATGGGGCATATTATGTTTAGTGCACATATGGCGCAAATGGCGGTGCTGTACTTAGTCATCCCGCCTCTCCTTATTACAGGATTGCCTCCAGCCATTTGGGAGCGGATCATTCAAACACCAGGTATTCAAGCTGTCTTCCGTTTGTTTTCCAAACCTTTAATTGCACTGCTTGGGTTTAACGGCTTGTTTTCGCTGTATCACATTCCGCTTGTGTTTGATTTTGTGAAAACAGATCCGTTTTACCACGCAGTGATGACGGTGGTTATTTTTATCGCTGCCTTTTTCATGTGGTGGCCGCTTGTCCATAAAGTTCAAAGTCAGCCGCAGATCACAGGCATTTTGAAGCTTGGATATATCATGGCAGACGGGATATTGATGACACCGGCCTGTGCACTCATCATGTTTAGTGAAGCACCAATCTATGCAACCTATTCAGATGCCGGCGCATGGATACAAGCACTGCATTTATGTGTGCCAAGTGATATGCTTGCAGGCCTTGCTCTCACTGGCCCTGATATGTTCCACACCTTGCCGCTGCTAGAGGACCAGCAGCTAGGTGCGATTTTGATGAAAATTATTCAGGAGATTGTGTACGGCTCTATTCTTGCTGTTGTCTTTTTTGACTGGGCAAGAAAAGAAAGAGCAAAAGATGCCGTACCAGATGCGCTTATTCCGAAATATGAATAAAAAAAGCACAGCCATCTGGGACTGACCCCCGTTTTTGAGACAGGGATCAAAACACCTTTATACAGCCAATTGCCGATAGTTGATCGGTGATTGGTTGTTTAGTTTTGTTTGAATACGAATGTTGTTATAATAATAAATGTATTCTTTGACAGTGCGTTCTACAATGTTGGTTGTAGTTCGATCAATGCTGTTAAGATAGAACGTTTCAGACTTTAGCGAGGAATGAAACGATTCGATGGAGGCATTATCAGCGGGCGTCCCTTTACGGGACATGCTCATGGTAATGCCTTTTATATGAACAGCTTTCTGATACTCGTAAGATGTATACACAGAACCTTGGTCGCTATGTAACACACAGTTTTCAGGCAGTGCTGGGAGCTGATCAAGTGTGTTTAAAATAAAGTCTGTGTCCTGCTTATCACCAATCGTAAACGCAATTACTTCTCCATTATATAAATCCAATATACTGGAAAGGTACAATTGTTTCTGTCCATAAGGCAAATACGTGATGTCCGTTACTAGTTTTTCAAGAGGGCGATCAGATTGAAAGTTCCGATCCAGTATATTACCGGCCACGGCATAGGGCTGCCCATTCTTCTTACGCTTTTTCATTTTAACCCGGCACTGCCACTGGTTTTTCTGCATGATACGTTGAACAGTTTTATGGTTAATATGCATCCTCATTTTTAGTATGGCTGTGATTTTTCGATATCCATATCGATACTTGTGCTCTCGGCACAACGTGCCGATTTGTTCCTCTAGTTGTTTTTTAGAATGATTCTGAGTCAGATCTTTTTTCCATCTATAGTACGAAGCGCGTGAGACGCCTAAATGGACACAGATGTCCTGTACTGTCATTGTTTTGCACAATTCTTCTACCAGTTTGATTGACGTTTCCTTATCAACTTCCTTTCCAATTCGTTGTACTTTTTTAAAACTTCATTCTGTTGACTCAGATAGCGATTTTCTGCCTGCAGTCTCTCTAATTCGGAAGAGTACTCGGGACCCTTTCTATGGGTATATTGTTTTCCAACAGGCTGTTCGAACCGGTGTGTATCCCCAGCCTTATGCCACCTCACCCATGTCTGAACCTGCGTTTTATTTTTGATATTCAATTCCCGCAAAATCTCTTTCATTGATACGCCTGCCAATCTCATTTCTACAGCCTTCTGTTTGACTTCAACCGGATAACTCACTCTTGTCCCCATAGAAAAAACACCTCCATGTTTTATTTCGGATTACAACGATCCGTTTTCAAACTTGAAGGTGTTTTTTATTTGTCTCATCTTATGGGGTCAGTCCCATCTGGCTGTGCTTTCATCTTAGAAAAAGGGCTAAAATTAAGATCATTTTAGCCCTTTGTTTTATGCTTCAGCCGTCATGGCTTCTAGTTTTTCCTTCAGCTGTGCAAGTGTTTTTTTGCTTGATTGGATGAGAGAGTTAGGGAATTCTTCGCCTTCGCCGTATTCAACGCCATGTGGATAATAGTGTTTTCCAAGTAACGGTGTTAGAAGCTGAATGTGTGCCTTTTTGGAACCGACATCTCCTTCAGTAGCGTAGCCGGAAATCCGTAAATAAAAGGTTCCCTCTACCATGCTGTACTTTCTGTCGTATGTCACACGCTCATAATCCCATTGATCGGCTCGTACAAATCCTTCACTTTCCATAATGAAATCTAATTTATTTAAGTCAGCTGATACCTTTTCAATCCCCGTATCTTCAAACTTCACCCAAAACCCCTCCTTATAAAATTTCCCTTTACTGACAATCATAGTATGAAAGCGTTAAACTTTCAACTGTGAAAGGTATGTTCTTTTATAAGCTGGTTACAGTAATAAAGAAAATAACGGATGGAGGAATCAACATGAAAACGAAAAAAATCAAAGATATTATGACAAAAAAAGTAGTGACATGTCAGCAAGATGACAATACGTATGAAGCAGCAGTCAAAATGAGAGATGCTGATATCGGTGCCATTCCAGTGGTTGACGGAGATCAGCTCGTTGGGATAGTAACAGACCGTGACCTTGTGCTTAGAGGCATTGCAGAAAAAAAGCCAAACTCACAGGAAGTGGGCTCGCTGATGACAAAGGAAGTACTAACAGCTGAAGAAGATGCAACACTTGAAGAAATTGTCCGGCTCATGTCAGAGCATCAGCTCCGCCGCATTCCTGTTGTAAAAAACGGCGCATTAACAGGGATTGTCGCTCTAGGAGATTTATCAGTCGAAGATTTATCAAATGATCGCGCGGGAGAGGCACTGACAGAAATCTCTCAACAGGATCAAGATCATGGACAAGGATTTCTTCATTAAGAGGGGCATATTTTAAATTCGTGTTAAATAGGCTGTATTGTCGTTGATAAATGGAGCAAGTTTTGTTTAAATGACAGTAGAAGGTACTTTTTGTACCTTGCCAATTTAACGGAGGTGTTTATTTGAAAACTGTGCTCAAAACACTCCTCATCCTCCTGATTATATCTGGAACGTACGTTCTGTTTATTCAATATGGATCTTCACCAGAAAAAGAAAACAGCAATGAACCGAAGGTGTCTAATGAAGAAACATCTAGCGATAAGCCGATCAACATCCCCAAAAAGGGGCTCATGTCCTTTATGGGGAAATCTTCAAACGAAGTGCTTAAACAGCTGGGAGAACCAGATCGCATTGATCCTTCCGCATATGATTATGACTGGTGGATTTACAACCAATCGAAGAAGCACTATATTCAAGTAGGGGTAAAGGATAGTAAAGTGGTGACCTTGTTTGCAACAGGAGACGGTCTGAATGTAGAACCGTTTAAAATCGGTCAAGCCACGAGTGAAGTATTTAAGAAAACACAAATTGCACCTTACATTCATGTGGAGGATGAACAAAATTCATACCGCTTTGAATTCTCAGAAGATGATATGAATACAAGACCTACTGTGAAAGTGGGAGATGATGTGTATGTTCAGCTTTACATGGATAAGTTTGAAAGCACCCTTTCAAGTATCAGGGCCTTCAACGCAGATACATTTGTGAAACAAAAGCCGTATGAGGTGGTCTACCGAGGTCAATTGGTAGAACCTGAGGCGATATCAGGCGAAAAGTGGAAAGATATCGAAGCTTCCAGTCAAAAACAAATTTTTGATATGACCAATATTATCCGCCATAAGTACAACCTGCCGATCTTAAAGTGGGATGATGAAACCTCTGAAGTGGCCTTCATGCATAGTGAGGACATGAAAGAGAATCATTATTTCTCCCATGAATCTAAAAAATACGGTACGCTGAAAGACCGGTTAGAAAGAGGCGAGGTGGGCTTTCAGCTCGCAGGTGAAAATATTGCCTATAACTATGTCGATGGACCTGCAGCGGTAGAGGGCTGGCTCAATAGTGAAGGTCACAGGAAGGCGTTATTAAATAAAGATTACACGCATCTTGGCGTAGGGGTGAAAGAAAAATATTACACCCAAAATTTCATCAAGAAAACTTCTTAAACGAAAGCAGCTGCATGGTCGCAGCTGTTTTTTTGATGGTGAAAAAGAGGCTCACCAAAACAGATGCTGGTGTATATAGTATAGTAGGCATTTGTATGGGGGGTGAGGATATGACAAACAAGCAAAAACAAACATCCATTGATGAATTTAAACAATTCGTCAGACGCCATCCGAAGTTAATTCAAGAAGTGCAAACGCAAGAAAAAAGCTGGCAAAGTGTATACGAGAATTGGGTCATGTTTGGTGAGGAAGATGAGATGTGGTCACCTTACCGGCAATCGAAATCTGAAGATGCGAAAGAAGAAAAAGCCTCTAAGCCAAGTGAAGCAGGAAAAGCAGATTTTATGTCTAAAATGGTTTCTGCTGTGAAAAAAATGGACGCTGATCAAATGAATGAACAAATTAACAAAATGAGCCAGTCTATTTCCTCTTTACAAAGCTTACTCGGCCAATTTTCATCCAACGGTTCAAAGAAAGGTTCATCTGGAGGCAGTCAGCACCCATTCTCCTTCAGGAAAGATTAAGTGAAAGGGGATGCTTCTGGTGCGAAAAGAAGTACAGGAATTTGTCATGGCCGAAGAGGAGCGAATCAAATTCATAAGACAGCGTCCTATCTGGTACAGACAGCTGACGCGACATCCTGAAAATCTAACGTCCTTTGAATTAGATAAAATGAACTTTTACGAAAAAACCATTCCTCATCGTGTGAGTCAGTTGAGCAATAGCGTCCAAATGGCTGAAATGATGATTCAAATGTTCCAAGCAATGCGCAATCAAAATGGAGCCGGCTGAGGCTTTTTTTGAGTTGATTAAGATGTCTATTTCCTGAGCATCCTATAAACGTAGATGAAAGGAGAATCAGATGATGAAATGGATGCTGTCAATAGGCGCATTGCTTTTTCTTGTCACCGGGTGTCAAAGTCAACATGGAGAAGAGCAAGTGATTAAGCATGACCGAGCAGTACCAGTCATGCAGCAAGCCCAAAGCGAAATGAAGCAGCAAGGCTTTTTGAAATACAAAGTGCAAGGGTCGTCTGTCTATATAGAAAGTACACTTCAAGATTTTCATCTTCAGCCAGAGCGTCTGAAAAAGAACGAGAAGGCGGGATATTTTACAGTGTATGTAGACGGGAAACGTGCAGGGAATGAGTATACCGCGGCATTTGTGGTCAAGCATCTTTCAAAAGGAAAGCATAAAATGACTGTTGTGCTGAATTCCCGTCATCCAGAATATAAACAGAAAAGAGAAACATGGGATGTATTTGTCACGTAAAAGCATTTTCTGATCCATAGGTTTCGTGGTAAACTATGAATTGGAGGTGCAACATTTATGTATGCGACAATCGAATCTGTGGAGCTCCAAGAGGAAGCAAATCAATTGGCTGCCATGATTCTTCAGTCGGAGGAGGCTGAACATTACCGCAACTGCTTTAAGCGTCTCCAGCAAGACGAAGAAGCCCAACAAATTATTGCCCATTTTACAAAAGTAAAAGAGCAGTATGAGGATGTGCAGCGGTTCGGCAAATATCATCCGGACTATAGAACGATCTCAAAGGAAATGCGTGAGGTCAAAAGAAAGCTAGATCTTCACGATACAGTGGTTGATTTCAAAAAAGCAGAAACAGCGATTCAATCCATCTTAGATGAGATTAGTATTGAAATCGGTCAAGCTGTATCAGCATATATTAAAGTTCCAACAGGGAACCCATATTTTGATGGTCTATCATCATGCGGCGGTGGCTGTGGATCAGGTGGCAGCTGCGGCTGTAAAGTATCTTGACGAGACTTGAATGTCTCGTCTTTTACATAATGAATGAAAAGAATTGAAAAGCGGCAGGTGAAAAGATGGAAACCAAACGTCAAGGGATGGTCGTCTGGCTGCATTCGTTAAAGCAGTCAAAAGCGCTAAGAAAATTCGGGAATGTTCACTATATTTCAAGGAAAATGAAATATGCTGTGATCTATTGTGATATGGATGATCTTGAGCGCCATATGGCTAAACTCAGCTCGTTACCATTTGTGAAACGTGTTGAGCCTTCATATAAACCTTTTATTAAATTAGAGTACGAATCCAAATTGGACAAAGCAAAAGAGTATGATTATAAGGTGGGCTTTTAAAGACACAAAAAAATCCCCGCGGCATCACCCGCGGGGTCCTTCTATTCTTAATGATTCATTAAGGAGAAGGCAAAGGGAGAGGAGAAACCGGAGGAAGAACTTATGGGGAAACGTAAGTCTTCTCCGCGGTTGGCAACAGCACCACATCAGATGCTGTTATAAATAGTATGACCCCGTATTTCTTGATCTATACATAGAAAATGAATGAATATCATTGCATTGTTCCTTGAGGAGTGATGTGGTAAGATAATGTTGAATTTTTTGTCATAAACAATGACCAATAGAAGCAAGTAGAAAAAGTGGTGGAAAAATGAGAGTCATCTCTGGAACGAAAAAAGGCCGCACACTTAAAGCGGTACCAGGTCAATCAACAAGACCGACGACAGATAAAGTAAAAGAATCAATATTTAATATGATCGGCCCGTATTTTGATGGCGGATGGGCTCTTGATTTATTTGCAGGAAGCGGTGGTTTAGGGATTGAAGCGCTTTCTAGAGGATTCGATCATTGCATATTTGTTGATCGAGATATAAAGGCGATTCAGACGATTAAAGGAAACCTGAATCAATTGTCGCTAATGGATCAAAGTGAAGTGTTTCGAAATGAAGCAAAGCGTGCACTTGCAGCTGTTGTGAAACGAGAGGAATCCTTTCAAGCCATTTTCCTTGATCCGCCCTATAAAGATCAACA
Organism: Bacillus sp. FSL M7-0003; assembly: GCF_038628485.1. Classification (NCBI taxonomy): domain Bacteria; kingdom Bacillati; phylum Bacillota; class Bacilli; order Caryophanales; family Bacillaceae; genus Bacillus; species Bacillus sp. FSL M7-0003. The sequence continues at coordinate 1,433,744 of NZ_CP152024.1, forward strand.
GCTAAAAGCACTTCTTGAAATGATTGACGAGCACGCCTTGTTAACAGATGACGGCGTGATCGTGTGTGAGCATGATAAAGATGTGAAGCTGCCAGAAGAAGCAGGGCAGCTCCACATCACAAGACAGGAACTGTACGGATTGACTGGTATTACGATCTATAGAAAGCGGGGAAATTAGCATGGGGAACATAGCCGTTTGTCCGGGCAGCTTCGATCCAGTTACATTGGGGCATTTGGATATCATTAAAAGAGGTGCAAAGATTTTTGATGAAGTGTATGTATGTGTACTAAATAATTCATCTAAAAAACCGTTATTTACTGTTGAAGAACGGTGTGAGCTTATTCGCCAAGCAACGAAGGAGCTGCCAAATATCAAAGTTGAATCGTTTCACGGTCTGCTTGTTGATTATGCGAAGCAAAAAGAAGCCAAAGTCATTTTACGCGGACTAAGAGCTGTGACGGACTTTGAGTATGAGATGCAAGGCACCTCAATGAACAAAGTGTTAGACGATGAAATTGAAACGTTTTTTATGATGACCAACAATCAATATTCTTTCTTAAGCTCCAGCATTGTCAAAGAAGTAGCGAAATATCATGGGGCAGTCAACGATCTTGTACCAAAAGAGGTAGAAGCAGCGCTGAAGGAAAAATTTAATGGATGAGTGCCACCCGGCACTCATCCATTTTTTAATTTCCGATAGTATAGCGCGATATACACTATCATACTGCAAAGTGTGATGAAGGGACCGGCTTTCACAAGCTGATTCCAAAGCACGCTGCTGAACATGACGACCTGCTGGCTTGCATCAAAGGCACCCGCTGGGAGAGCCATGTCTGATCGAGAGACATAAAGAGGCTTGAATAATAAAAAGGCAAAAACAGCTGCATAAATTCCGTGAAGCAAACGGGCGAAGAAAAACGGTTTAAAGCGGATATCGGTTGCCGCTAAAATGCCGGCGACTTGGGCTTGAACAGAAAACCCGCTGAATCCTAAAATAAAGCTGACGACAATGGTTTTAGCGAGAAGAGTGACTTCCTGTGACCCCGTCATCTGGCTTCCTAATGTGATTTCAAATAAACCGGCAATCATGGCAAGGTCTAATTCTGGCGGAAGATGCATCGTTTGCAGCATATATCCGAGCCCGATAGATAAAAGGTCTGTCACATGGACAACTGACAACATTTTGCTAAACACAGAAAATAAGATAATAAAGCCGCCAATCATAAAGAGTGTTTGGACTGATGACATGACTGCATCACTTAAAATTTGGCCGAGCGGTCTTTTCTCTGCGAGTCTTGCTGTATGAAGAGCATTGAATGCCTCTTTAAACGGCGGGAATAAAAACTTCTTTCGGCTTCTTAGGTGTGCATCATGCCGCGCTTTATATCCCCTCATCGTCACACCAACAGCGAGATTCCCTAAATAATGAGCGCTGGCCAATACAATGCCTAAAGCTGGATGATGAAAAAAACCAACAGCCACCGCACCGAAAATAAACAATGGATTCGATGAATTTGTAAAGGAAACGAGACGCTCTGCTTCGATCCGCGTCAGCTGCCTTTCCTGCCTCAGTCTTGTCGTTAATTTCGCACCAGAAGGAAACCCTGAAGCCATTCCCATAGCCAGTACAAATCCCCCTACACCCGGCACCCGGAAGATGGGGCGCATAAATGGCTCTAATAATACCCCGACAAATCTGACAATCCCAAAACTAATTAATAGCTCGGACAAAATAAAAAAAGGAAGCAATGATGGAAATACAACCTCCCACCACATTGCAAGTCCATTTTTCGATGCTTGCAAAGAGGCTTGTGGGTGTGTAATCACAGTGGCTGTTAAGAAAATAAAAAAAGCAGCGATGAACAGAGTGTTCCATTTTTTCATGGAGATTTCGCCCCTTGCCGTTATGATCTATTGGCGAGCTCGTGATTATAGAAAAAGAAACTAGCCGAGCCTGTCTTCTATTACTATACGAGCAGTAGGGGCATGTTTAGACCTATAGATTCGTATATATGCATAGAAAGAGGAGGGTGGATTTTCATGAAGCGACCGATCATCGGGCTTGCACTAGGCTCCGGGGGTGCGAGGGGAATGGCGCATATCGGGGTTTTGTCTAGTCTTGAGAAGCAAGGGATACAGGTAGATATGATCGCTGGAAGCAGTATTGGCGCACTTGTTGGGAGCTTTTATGCGGCAGGACAAGACGTAGAAAAAATGAAAAAACTTGCACTTGTCTTCAGAAGAAAGTATTATGCTGACTATACACTGCCAAAAATCGGTCTTTTAAAAGGAAATCGAATTTTGCAGCTGATTCACACGTTTACATATGGGAAAAAATTCGAAGAATTAAGAATGCCCCTTGCGGTGGTTGCCTGTGACCTCGAAACAGGGGAAAAGGTTGTGTTTAAAGAAGGGTCTGTCTCACAAGCAGTCAGAGCAAGCATCAGCATTCCAGGCGTGTTTGTTCCTCACGAAATGGGCGGCAGACAGCTAGTGGATGGAGCGGTTGTTGACCGCATTCCTGTGTCTGTTTTAAAAGAAATGGGTGCAGACCTTATTATCGCCTCTGATGTATCTAGGGTGAAAAAAACAGAAAAGGCGACGAGATTATCGGATGTGATTATGCAAAGTTTGGACATCCTTCAAAATGAATTGGTCCGTCATCAAACCATTCATGCAGATCTCATGATTCGGCCGAGGCTTGAAACATTCAGCTCCAGTTCATTCACACAGGTTCAGGGGATGATTGAGGCCGGTGAGCTTGCCGCAGACCAATTAGCAGGTGAACTGAAAGATGTCATTGATAAATGGGAGTGTTAATCGAATGAAAAAATTGAATATTCGCTGGCTCAGCTTTTTTATCGTTGTTCTTGTCTTATTTGGCTTAACTTTTGTCAAACTGCCGTATTACGTGACAAAACCGGGTGATGCAACAGAGATTGCCCCTCACATTCAAGTGGATGGTGGATACGGCGAGAAGGGCAGCTTCTCTCTTATGACGATAAAAGTAGGCCCAGCCAATCCGTATACGTATTTGCTTGCGAAAATGAATAAATATGACGAAATCGTCCCAGAAGAAAATATTAAAGCGGACGGAGAGTCGGATGAAGATTATATGAAAAGACAGCTTCAGCTGATGAAAAGTTCTCAAGAAAATGCCATGATTGCAGCGTATACAAAAGCAGGCAAAAAAGTAGATTATACGTTTAATGGGGTATATGCGAGCTACGTCATGAAAGGCATGCCTGCTTACGGCAAAATTGAAGTGGGCGACCGGATTAAAAGCGTTGATGGCAAGACGTATGATTCGGCTGATAAAATGGTGTCGTATATCAGCCGTCAAAAAGCTGGTACATCTGTCCGTTTTGTCCTTGAACGAAACGGCAAGGATATCACGCAGAAAGTGAAGTTGAAGCCTTTTAAAGAAGAGCCGAACCGAGTCGGAATTGGCGTATCTTTATTTACAGACCGAAATGTGAAAGTGTCGCCTTCTATTAAGGTGGATATTGAAAATATCGGCGGCCCGTCGGCAGGTTTAATGATGTCACTTGAAATTTATAACCAGCTGACAAAAGAAGACGAAACACATGGCTATGCGATTGCAGGGACTGGAACGATAGACGCTGATGGTACGGTCGGGCCAATTGGCGGAATAGATCAAAAGGTTGTTGCAGCAGATAAAGCAGGAAAAGATATCTTCTTTGCACCAAATGATAAAGGTGATCCAAATTCAGACTACAAAAATGCAGTGAAAACAGCGAAAGATATTAAAAGTAATATGAAAATCGTTCCTGTGGACACTATGCAGGACGCACTGAACTATTTAAACAAGTTAAAAGAGAAAGCATCTTAAGTGAAAAAAGAGCAGCCTTAGGCTGCTCTCAGCGTGTAGACAAACCCTCGCATTCGGTGTCAGGTCTCTGCGCCGGTACTCACGAATGTCAAATTCGCTCCGTTCCGGTGCTCGCCCTTCCTAGACTTCAAAGGTTTTCTATCACGCTGAAAAGAAGACAAAGGGATAAAATAAAGATCATTTTAGCCCTTTGTCAACAATCAGAGAGCAGCCTTCATCAAAGGCTGCTCTTTTTATCGAGATTGGAAGAGACCAGTCTCTTCATCATAGCGGATCGGTGAGGTTTTAAATTCTGCTTCTGTTAACTTTGTTTGCATTGGTTCGCTGATGGGAAGGCTGAAGACGCGGGAAGCGCGAATTTCAAGATCAAGGGCAGGATGTGAAAAGGAAGACAGCTTGCTGACAAGCGGTACGTCCAATTCCTTTTTGACAAGAGATAAGTATTGCTGACCTTTCTTTGACATACCAAGTAAACGAATGTATGGCGCGTGTTTCTCCTTTAGCAGCTCATGCATAACAGTTTTCTTCACCCTCATTAAAAGGTGCGTATTCATCCGCTGCAGCCTTGTCCACGTATATCGTTTTGTTTTCACAAGTGATAGATATTCCTCGTAGGTGGACGCATGTGTGATCGCCTTTTGCATGCGGTGTTCGATGCCTTCTTCAATTTCATAGATGCCTTCTAATTCTGCTGTATCCATTGTGTGAAACACATGTTTTAAGAAGCTGAAATAGTCTTCTTGCGTATGTAAAAGACCATAAGAAGAATAATAGTCATGTAATTGCTTAAGCGAAGCTTCCGGGAGATAAGAGGCGACAGTTTCAAATGACCCGTTCTCTTTTAAGGCTTTTCGGATGCTTGTCGCGCTTGCGATTTTCTGATGTTTAGGAAGCTCTTGATCATGATAACCGGATGCAATTCTTTGAGAGGTAAAGGGCTCTATGTGAGGAGATCTCTCTAAGATGGCTTTGACATAGTGGAAGCCTAAAATGTTATTGGGCTTAGACAGATCCAGTAAGTGTTTAGGATCAATGATCTTTTGAAACGCAGCGGCAGAGGCTGCCGGATAACTAAGCCCTTCTTTGACCTTTGCTTTTGTAAAAAGGTCAATTTCTTCTTTTTTTTCATGCCAAGCGTGCGCTGTTCGCTCAAATGCTTTAATGTCCCCATCCTCGCTTCCGAAAAAAAGGGAGCGGCATTTTAAAGCGTCTAAAATAGACACAGCACCATTTGCAAAGGTTTCTGCCTTTTGCACTGCATAGATGTATGGAAGCTCACATACGATGTCTACACCGTTTTGCAATGCCATTTTTGTACGTGCCCATTTGGAGACGATAGCAGGTTCTCCGCGCTGGAGGAAAGATCCGCTCATGACGGCAATGGCTACATCTGAGGAGGTATGTGTTTTCGCCTGGCGAACATGATAGGCATGCCCATAATGAAATGGATTGTACTCGACAACGACTCCTGTTGCTTTCAATAGATGTTCCGCCTTTCTTGCTATGGTTAAATGGTCTATGCTACAGTAGCATAAGGGAAAAATGAAGCCCATTTTTTTCAGTGTAGGCATTCCGTGAACTGATGTCAAACAACGCTCTGACATCACAAAGGACTGTAAAGAAAAAATATTGACAAATAGCATGATGAAAGCTATAATCATGTTTGTTGCTCTTAGAGGTGATACAATTGAAATGGACAGTTTATCAGTTACATCAAAAAGCTAAAAACAGCTTCGATTTTCATGAGACGGTTGACTTAAATGAACTTACTAGCCTTCATTCAGATATACGTCGCATTTCACCAGTAGAGGTGAAAGGGACTGGAGTGATCGAATCAAAGCAAGTCGCATTTGATTTAACCATCACAGGTGAAATGACATTGCCTTGTTCAAGAACGCTTGTTGATGTAAATTATCCATTTGCGATTTCAACGAAAGAACTATTTGTACTTCATAAGACAGACGATATAGAAGATGAAGACGTATCTGTTGTAGAAGACGATATCATCGACTTAACGCCTATAGTCAAGGAAGAAATTCTTCTTGAAGTGCCGATGCAAATCTTTTGCGACCAAACAGACGTAAAAGGTGCTGCACCACAGGAAGGGAATGACTGGGCGGTCATTTCGGAAGATGCACATCAAAACCGAATTGATCCGCGTCTGGAAGGCTTGAAGAAGCTCTTAGAAGAAAATAATGAATCTTAACTCTTTAAGGAGGTGGGAATAATGGCTGTACCTTTTAGAAGAACTTCTAAAATGAAAAAAAGATTGCGTCGTACGCATTTCAAACTACAAGTACCTGGTATGGTAGCTTGCCCAGAATGCGGTGAAATGAAAATTTCTCATCGTGTCTGCAAATCTTGCGGAACATACAAAGGCAAAGACGTAAAAAGCAACTAATGCTTGATAAAAAAGCGTAAGGGAATCTTCCCTTGCGTTTTTTTATTTGTCTATTTTTTAGGTTTCTCTCCTGCAAATAGTCTATCTACTCTAGTAAGCGCATATGATGTGGTATTCAGATTCAGGGGGGATGATCAATTGACGATTACAAGGCAGGACGCATGGACGCAAGATGAAGATTTACTTTTAGCAGAAGTCGTCTTAAGACACATTCGAGATGGAGGAACGCAGCTTTCCGCATTTGAAGAAGTCGGAAAAGCGTTGTCAAGAACGGCTGCAGCATGTGGATTCAGGTGGAATTCATACGTCAGAAAACAATATCAGGCAGGCATTGAGCTGGCGAAAAAACAGCGGAAAGAACTGCGTAAAAAGATTGGGATTCATTCCTCGGGTTTACCACAAAATACGTTAACGATAGAAGAAAAGGCAACTTCAGATCAGGCTGAATTGACCTTGCGAGAAGTGATTCAGTTCTTAGAGCAGCTTGAAAAAGAACCTGCTGGCTCTGCAGATTTACGCGAAGAACTAGCGGACACGCAGCATCAACTGAAGTCGCTCACTGAGGAAAATGAACACTTGAAGCGGCAATTAAAAATGACAGAAGAAGATTACCGGGCACTCATTGGGATTGTTGAAAGAGTCAAACAGAATATCAACTTAAAAGAATATGCTAAATAAGAAAACGCCCCTCACAGAGAAAGGAGGGGCGTTTTGCCATCAGTATTAAGCAGATTCACCTGTATTTTTTTGGATATGGGCAGGTTCCCAGATGAGTGGATTTTCCCCTTTGTCGCGTTCCATATCGTATTTGACCGCTTCAAAGCCCATTTTATCCCAAAAACCGGCAGATTTGACGCGAGGATTGGTCCGGATTGGCAATCCGAAAGATTTGGCGAAATCAACAAGTGCCTCGCCGTACCCTTTACGCTGATACCCAGGAAGCACTTCCAGCTTCCACAGCTCTAAATAATCATGATTGTGGTCAAAATACGTTGTCGTCGAGCCGTCCACTTGATAAAGGCTCATACGTGCAACCAGCTTATCTCCAAAATAAATCCCGTAAAATGGAGAATTGCTGTCATTTTCAATCATATTACTTTCAAGGTCTTCAAGCATGGATAGTTCTTGTATGCCATATTCTTTAAATTGTTTAAATTCCTCTAAAGTTTTGTAATTGATTAGAAGTCGTTTTACTTGTGTCATATGATCTTCCCCCTTACACACATAATGTCGACAGTGATGTCATTGAAGGCGTTTTCATCCCATCCGCCTTAAAAAGTTTTTACACTTATTATTATAGTTTTTAAATTAAAAAAATTCAATCACGGCGCGCTATCTGCTTTTTGCATCGCGGCTTGAAACTGTTAAAATGGTTGATATGATGAAGTAAACAGAAAAAGGGAAGTGCGGCAGTTGAATATTGGAATCATTGGCGGCGGTGCGATTGGTCTGCTTTGTGCCAGTTATTTATCACAGCATCATGACATCACTGTTTTGACAAGAAGAAAAGAACAAGCAGAGGAGATTCGAACATCAGGAATTAAGCGAACGGTAAAAGGAGAGACATTCCGGGCGTCTGCGGAGGCAAGGGCGGGGATTACAGGAGTATTTGATCTGCTGATTGTGACAGTGAAATATCACCATCTGCAAGAGGTGCTTGATGAACTATCAACATTACCTCGTCAGCGAATCTTATTTTTACAAAATGGCATGGCCCACTTATTAGATTTAGAAAACTGGGACACGTCGCATTCGATATATATAGGTGTCGTAGAGCACGGCGCCATGAAGGTATCAGACCATGCAGTGAACCATACAGGGATCGGTGTCATCAAGTGGGGAGCTTTTCATCCTGAGGATACAGATGATGTGAGAAATGCTTTGAATGAAACGCCGGTCCATTTTCAGATGATTTATACGGATGAATGGAAAAAAGTGCTTGAGGAAAAACTGCTAGTCAATGTATGCATTAACCCGCTCACGGCTTTATTGCATGTGAAAAATGGAGAATTGATCGCAAATCCTGCATATGAATACATGATGAAATGTGCATTTGAAGAAGCATTGTCCATTTTAGGTCTGGCTGAAGAAGAGCGTCTCTGGTCACACGTCGTTTCAATTTGTAAAAAAACGGCCGCCAATCAATCGTCAATGCTTCAAGATATCGTCAAAGGCCGTGAAACCGAAAGAAAAGCCATCGTTGGCTATCTTTTAAAAAAGGCTCAAGCTCAAGAGATTCTGGCGCCACATCTTACTTTCTTTAATCGAAGCTTGGAAGTATTGGAAAAAAAGCAAACAAAATCTTTTGAGTGAGCTCATTTACATGCTATACTTTTTTCGGGAAACTAACTATTTATTGAAGAAAGGAAGTTCTAAACATGCAATTGACTGAACTTTCCATCCGAAGTCAGAATTTATTCATACGTGATTATATAGAAGAAAAAAAAGAGATGACTGCTTTTTTTGATTATGATATACATTCTGAGCACACATGGAAAAAAAGATACGACGATCTCATGGAAATGAGCTTCCCGCGCGAGGCTTTAGCGGATTATATGAGCGCATACCACGCAAAGTTTGAATCGGCAGCGATGCGTCAGAACATTGAAAAGATCCGTGATGAACGGAGTGTCATGGTGGTTGGAGGACAGCAGGCAGGTCTACTTTCAGGACCGCTTTATACCATACATAAAATCATATCCATTATTCAGTTCGCAAAAGAAAAAGAAACAGCGCTTGGCGTTCCTGTGATTCCAGTCTTTTGGGTAGCAGGTGAGGATCATGACGTAGATGAAATTAATTTTGTCTACACATCCGGCGAAAAAGGTCCAGTCAAGCAAAAGCTGCCATTACATAACGGCAAAAAAACTGCGGCCAAAAGAACACCTCTGCATCAAGAAAAAACAGAAAAATGGCTCCGCGATGTGTTTTCAACGTATGAAGAATCTGCGTATACTAATGACTTGCTTGATCAGCTTCTTCGATGTTTACGCAAATCACAAACGTTTACGGATTTCTTTGAATGGATTGTATGCGACCTTTTTGAAGAAGATGGACTGCTTCTATTTAATTCAGGAGACTTAGGCGTCAAACCACTTGAGCGTACGTTATTCAAGCACATTGTCGAGACAAATGAAGCAGTCACGGCTCGTTTGAATGAAACGCAGGCTGCCATGAAACGAGCGGGATATCAGCCGATCATTGAAGCTGGTGACAATCAGGCAAACCTGTTTTACGAATATGATGAAGAGCGTTTCCTTATTGAAAAAGAAAACGGCCAGTTTTCTATATCAGAAGTGGGGCTTACGTGGACAAAAGAAGAGCTTTTGCAGGAAATTGAGGAGCACCCAGAACGGTTCAGCAACAATGTGGTGACGCGTCCCTTAATGCAGGAAACCCTTCTCCCAACACTTGCTTTTATGGCAGGACACGGTGAAATCAACTATTGGGGAGAACTGAAAGGAATCTTTGAGCATTTTGAATTAAAGATGGCACCCGTTCTTCCAAGACTGCACGTGACCATTCTTGAAAGGCACATCGATAAGAAGCTGCCGGTCAGAGAACTTTCTCTAGAAGAAGTGCTCACAAGCGGAGTAAAAGAAAAGAAAGAGGCTCACTTTGAGCAAAGCCTTCCAGACAGCTTTGTTCAAGCCGTTGATCAGGCGAAACGTGAATTAGCGAATGTTCATGGTGTATTGAGGCAAGAAGCACTGAAGGTTGAACCAAACTTCGAGCAGCTGCTAGATAAAAATGCCAAATTTATCGAAGACCAGCTTCAATTTGTTTATCAAAAGGTGGCGCAGCGTGTGGAAGAGAAGGAAGGATATATCCTTCGAGATTTTGAACGGATTGAAAACAGCTTAAAACCATTAGATGCCCCGCAAGAAAGAATTTGGAATATCATGTACTTTTTAAACAAATATGGTCCAGAATTCTTCAAAACGTTCAAAAATCTGCCATTTTCATTTCAAAACAAGCAGCAAATTGTCAAACTTTGAAATAAAGTTTTAATGAACCCTGACTAGTTCAGGGTTTTTTTTTATGTAGAAACAGTGTAAAATAAGTTTTGTGGAGAGAAGTGGTGGATAGTGGAGAGTAAGGGTGAGAAAGTGGGGCTCTGATTATCATGTTCATGGGTGAATACCAACATACGATTGATACAAAAGGGCGCATGATCATCCCTGCTAAATTTAGAGACGGTCTCGGAGAACAGTTTGTGCTGACGAGAGGGCTTGATCAATGTTTATTTGGCTACCCTATGAGTGAGTGGAAACTAATTGAAGAGAAACTCAAAGCACTGCCGCTAACGAAAAAAGATGCACGTGCGTTTACCCGGTTCTTCTTCTCCGGCGCAGTTGAATGTGATCTGGACAAGCAGGGGCGCATTAACATCGCATCAAACCTACTCCAATATGCAAAACTCGAAAAAGAATGTGTGGTCATCGGCGTTTCAAATCGAATTGAGTTGTGGAGTAAGTCGATCTGGGAACAATATACAGAAGAGCAAGAAGATTCTTTTGCTGAAATTGCTGAAAACATGATTGGGTTTGATATATAATAATCCCTTGTGCAGCAAGCTTTCTACACATTCATTTCTATTTGAAAAAGGTGGGACCATAACATCATGTTTCAACATGAGACAGTATTATTAAAAGAAACAGTTGACGGTTTAAACGTCAAAGAAGACGGTACATATGTAGACTGCACGCTGGGCGGAGCAGGTCATAGCTCATATTTACTATCTCAACTATCAGAAAAAGGTACATTGATTGGATTTGACCAAGACGATGCTGCACTGGATCATGCACGAGAGAAGCTCGCAGATTCAAAAGCGAACATTCTTTTCATAAAGAGCAACTTCCGATATTTAAAAGAACGTCTGAATGAACAAGGCATTACAAGCGTAGACGGTGTGATTTTTGACCTTGGGGTTTCATCTCCTCAGCTCGACACACCAGAGAGAGGTTTTAGTTATCACCATGATGCACCTCTTGACATGCGAATGGATCAAACAGCCGCATTGTCGGCAAAACAAGTGGTGAATGAATGGCCATTTGAAGATCTAGTTCGGATTTTCTACAAATATGGGGAAGAAAAATTCAGCAAGCAAATCGCACGCAAAATTGAAGAAGCTAGAAAAAAAGCACCAATTGAAACAACAGGTGAGCTTGTCGACATTATCAAAGAAGGAATTCCCGCACCTGCAAGACGAACTGGCGGACATCCAGCAAAAAGAGTGTTTCAAGCGATCCGAATTGCCGTCAATGATGAATTGAAAGTTTTTGAAGAAGCACTAGAACAAGCAATAGAGTTACTCAATCCGAAGGGGAGAATTTCTGTCATTACATTCCATTCACTTGAAGACCGGATTTGTAAAAGTACATTTAAAGAAATGTCTTCTCTTCCAGAACTTCCGCACGGACTACCAGTGATTCCAGAAGGACTTGAACCAAAGCTGAAGCTGATCACGAGAAAACCAATCGTTGCATCAGAACAAGAGCTGGAACATAACAACCGTGCCCGTTCAGCGAAGCTCCGAATTGCAGAAAAAAAGTAAAACGACACCATAGATGATGATAAAAAGGAGGTTTCTTATGAGTAATTTGGCTTACCAAAGAGAAGTGAAACAATATCAAACAGAGCAGCAAGGCCAATCGGTTGTTATTAAAAGAAGAGGTTCTATCACACTTGGTGAAAAAATCTTACTTGTTATGTTTGTCATGGCTCTTATGTGCAGCTCCATTCTCATCATTTCTAAAGCCTTTGCTGTCTATCACGCCAATATCGAGGTGCAGAAATTAGAGCAGCAAGTATCTTTAGAATCGAAGAAGATCACTGAGCTTCAAAAGGAAAAAGACTTGCTGAGTGAACCAGAGAGAGTCATTGATACTGCGAAAAAAGCTGGCTTAAGCATTTCGAAAGATGTTAAGAAGGTCGATTAAGATGGCGATGCCTAAAAAGAATAAAATGATGAACAGAGGCGCGGCAATTGCGAGTATTTGCTTCGCCCTGTTTTTCTTTATCATCCTTGCACGTTTTATTTATATTCAGATTACAGGAACGGTCGATGGCCAAGTGTTAGCCGCAAAGGCAAATGAACAATATCAATCGAAGAAAACACTTGAAGCGAAAAGAGGGTCTATTTTAGACCGAAATGGGAATGTGATTGCCGAGGATACGTCTGTCTATAAGCTCATTGCGATCATGAGCAAGAAAATGACGGTCGATCCAAAGCACCCGATGCATGTCGTCGACAAAGAAAAGACAGCAAAAGAGCTGTCAAAAGTCATTGATACGAGTGAAAGCGAAATTTTAAAGCGTCTGAATACAAAAGATGCGTTCCAAGTTGAGTTTGGTAAAGCTGGGAAAGACATCAGTTTTTCAACAAAAGAAAAAATTGAAAAGCTAAAGCTTCCAGGGATCGCATTTGAAAAAGACACGAAGCGATATTATCCAAACGGCATGTTTGCGTCGAATCTGATCGGTTATGCAAGATTAGATGAGGCAACGAAGGACATGTCAGGCGCGATGGGACTTGAGAAGGCGCTGAACAAATTTTTAAAAGAAAAAGACGGCTATGTGACATATAACAGTGACAGAAGCGGATGGGCTCTTCCAAATAGTAAAGAAGACATTGTCGCTCCGAAGGATGGAAAAAATGTCACACTGACCATTGATCAAAAAATCCAAGCGTTTCTTGAAGAAAGTATGACGCAGGTTGCCAAAAAATATAAACCGAAGAAAATCATTGCCACAGTCGTTGACCCAAAAACGGGAAAGGTGCTCGCGATGGGACAGCGGCCAAGCTTTAATTTAAATGAATTAGACATTACGAATTATAACAATGATGTCATTTCATATGCGTTTGAACCAGGTTCAACGATGAAAATCTTCACACTTGCTGCGGCAATCCAAGAAGGGGTCTACCAAGGCAATGATAAATATCAATCTGGTACTTATAAAGTAGGAGGCGGCCTTGTAAGAGACCACAACAATGGAAACGGCTGGGGGAAAATTGACTTTCATGAAGGGGTTCTCCGTTCGTCTAACGTAGCTTTTGCAAAGCTGGCAAAAGAAAAATTAGGCTTCACGCGCTACGAACAATATTTGCAGAAGTTCCATTTCTATGACAAAACAGGTATTGACTTACCGAACGAAGCGTCTAGTAAAATCAATTACAGATACGAATATGACAAAGCATCGACGGCTTACGGTCAAGCGTCTGCCATTACACCGATTCAACAAATCGAAGCAGCGACAGCGATAGCAAACGGCGGAACGATGATGAAGCCATATGTCATTGATCATATTACAGACCCGAACACAAACAAAACGATTTTACAGCACGAACCAACAGTAGCTGGAAAACCAATTTCCTCTGATACAGCAAAGCAAGTCCGTGACATTTTAGGTGAGGTGGTTTCCTCGAAGATTGGAACAGGCCAGCCTTACCAAATCAAAGGATTTGACGTTGCTGGGAAAACAGGAACAGGACAAATTGGCGGTGCCGGCGGTTATCTCAAAGGAAGAAACGATTACGTCTTTTCATTTATGGGAATGGCGCCAAAAGATGATCCGAAGCTGCTCGTTTATGTCGCTGTACAGCAGCCGCAGCTGTCTGATACAGAAACTGGCTCTGCCCCAGTTGCACAAATCTTTAACCCAGTCATGAAAAATAGTCTGCTATATTTAAATATTGCACCAACAAAAACAGACGATAAAAAATCAGGCGAACAAAAAGTGAAACAAGAAACAATGCCTTCATTCTTAGATTTAGAAGTGAAGCAGGCGGAAACAGAAGCCAAAAACAAAAACTTAACGCCTGTTGTCATCGGCGACGGCCTCTCCATTAAACGACAGTGGCCAAGTGCAGGCTCTGAATTCTCTGAAAGCCAGAAAGTTTTCTTGAAAACAGCAGGAAAAACGATAAAAATGCCTGATATGACAGGCTGGTCGAGACGGGAAGTCCTTCAATATGCATCCATTTCCGGTGTGCATATCGAAACAAAAGGACAAGGATATGCTGTCAAACAAAGTGTGAAAAATGGAGCGGAGATTTCAGATAAAGTCGTCACTGTGACATTTAAAAGCCCGAATTAACTGCAAAACCTAGCAAACCACTTGCTAGGTTTTTTCTTTTGCCGAGCGGTATAGACGAGACGTTCTACATAAGGACGGGCCTGCATATGATGGAAACAAGCCATATGTATGTAAGGAGTGAACCGGGCGTGCGAGTATCAAGTGTAACAGTGAGAAAACGATTGCTTTTCGTGCTGATGTTTGGGGTGATCATTTTTTTCATCATAGATACTAGATTAGGATATGTACAGTTTATTATGGGCGAGAAGCTCACAAGCTTAGCAAAAGATTCATGGAGCCGGAATCTCCCGTTCGAACCAGAAAGGGGAGATATTTTGGACCGAAATGGGGTAGAGCTTGCGACGAACAAAAGTGCCCCATCTATATTGGTCGTCCCGCGGCAAATTAAAGATCCCGCAGAAACAAGCAAAAAACTGGCGGCAGTACTGAATATGTCTGAAGAGAAAGCGTACAAGCACGTCACAAAGAAAACATCCATCGAACGAATTTCTCCAGAAGGCAGAAAAGTATCTCATGAAAAAGCAAAAGAAGTCAGAGAGCTTGATTTAGATGGCGTTTATGTTGCGGAAGACAGCATCAGACACTATCCGTTTGGCAGTTTTCTTTCTCATGTGCTGGGCTTCGCTGGAATTGATAATCAAGGGTTACTTGGACTGGAAGCCTATTATGATGATGACCTAAAAGGTGAAAAAGGCTCTGTCAAGTTCTATTCCGATGCAAAAGGGCAGAAAATGCCAGATGAAGCAGATGATTATACACCGCCTAAAGATGGTCTTGATATGAAGTTAACTGTCGATGCGAAGGTGCAAACCATTATAGAACGGGAATTAGACAATGCGCAGGCAAAATATAACCCAGATGGGATGATTGCAATTGCGATGAACCCGAAGAACGGTGAAGTGCTTGGGATGTCGAGCAGACCGGATTTTGATCCAGCGGATTATCAATCAGTTGACTCGAAAGTGTTTAACCGAAATCTACCGGTGTGGAGCACATATGAGCCAGGTTCAACGTTTAAAATTATTACGCTTGCAGCAGCACTAGAAGAGAAAAAAGTCAATTTAAAACGCGATCATTTTTTTGACAGCGGTTCTGTGACAGTTGATGGTGCAAGACTTAGGTGCTGGAAAAAAGGCGGCCACGGATCACAGTCATTTTTAGAAGTGGTTCAAAACTCCTGTAACCCCGGTTTTGTTGAACTAGGCGATCGTCTAGGAAAGGATAAATTATTTTCCTATATTAAAAATTTCGGATTTGGCCAAAAAACAGGAATCGATCTTCAAGGGGAAGGGCGAGGCATTTTGTTCCCGCTGGACCGGGTTGGCCCTGTAGAGCAGGCGACAACTGCCTTTGGTCAAGGTGTATCTGTTACGCCGATACAGCAAGTAGCTGCCGTAGCAGCTGCGGTAAATGGCGGAACACTTTACACGCCGTACATTGCAAAAGAATGGATAGATCCAATCACAAAAGAGGTAGTGAAAAAGCAATCACCGATTGCCAAAAAGAAAGTGATTTCAGCAGAAACATCCAAAGAAATCAGATATGCGCTTGAAAGTGTAGTCGCTCAAGGAACTGGCCGAAATGCATTTGTTGAAGGATATCGAGTTGGCGGAAAAACAGGGACAGCACAGAAGGTAAAAGACGGCAAGTACATGGAAAATAACCACATTGTGTCATTTATCGGATTTGCGCCTGCTGATGATCCGAGTATCGTTGTATATGTGGCGGTAGATAACCCGAAAGGCACTATTCAATTTGGCGGGACAGTTGCTGCACCAATTGTGGGTCATATTATGCGGGACAGCCTGCCTGAGATGGGTGTGAAAAAAAGAAAAGGACAAATTGAAAAGAAGTACCAGTGGCTGGACACAAAAACCATTGAAGTACCGAATCTTGTAGGGGGTTCTGTTTCAGACCTTGAATCCTTACTGATTAACCTGAAGATCGATGCTTCTGGAACTGGCAGTAAAGTGGTGAAGCAATCGCCTGCTGCCGGGACAAAAGTCAAAGAAGGCTCCACCATCAGATTATACTTAAACGATGAATAATAAAGAATGAACAGAGGGTAGCCGCACTCATTCGGCTGCCTCTTTTTGTTGAAAGAGAAGGTCTGTTTAAAAAAAAGAGCCCAAAGTGTGTTTTTTCCAAGAGAAACTTAAGGAATACGCTGGATGTATCCCTTTTTTTACGATAAAATATAGACTGTGTGTTTTTTTCACAAGACATGCACGTGAACGAATTTGAGAGGTTTGATATGAAATGAAATTACAAGAACTCCTTACATATTTTAAAAGTGAAAACAACGAACTAATAAACGAAAATCCTGATATCACTTCCATTGAAATGGATTCAAGAGAGGTGAAAAAAGGAAGCCTTTTTGTCTGTATAAAAGGCTATACAGTAGATGGACACGATTATGCTGAAAAAGCGGTGAAAAGCGGGGCTGCAGCGATTGTAGCAGAACACCCTCTTAACATATCAGATGTACCAGTCATTATTGTAAAACACTCTCAAAGAGCTCTTGCAAGAATAGCTGATGCGTTTTACGAGCAGCCAACTCATAAGCTGAATCTCATCGGGATCACAGGAACAAACGGAAAAACTTCGACAACACACATGATTGAACAAATGATGAGAAAAGCCGAAAAGAAAACTGGCTTAATCGGTACGATGTATATGAAGGTGAATGATGACATTCTCGATGTGAAAAACACCACACCTGAAAGTGTCACGCTTCAGAAAACTTTTAAACAGATGCTTGACCAAGATGTAGACACAGCCATTATGGAAGTATCATCACATGCACTGCATCTTGGCAGGGTACATGGATGTGATTATGATATTGCTGTTTTCACAAACCTTTCTCAGGACCATCTTGATTACCACAACACAATGGAAGAATATAAACATGCGAAAAGCTTGCTATTCTCACAGCTTGGCAGTGCCTTTCATCACGACAAGCCGAAGCATGCGATTTTAAATGCAGATGATGACGCTTCGAGTTATTATGAAAAAGTGACAGCTGCTGAAGTCATGACATATGGCTTAGAGCAAGAAGCAGATGTGATGGCAAAGAATATTAAAATCAAACCGAAGGGGACTCAATTTGATTTGATCACTCCAATTGGCACAAAAAATGTGACAGTTGCCCTCATCGGTAAGTTTAATGTGTACAACATCCTAGCAGCTGTATCAGTAGGGATCGTATCTGGCTTAACATTTGAAACGATTGTAAGTGCTATTGAAGAGCTGGAGGGAGTCAAAGGCCGATTTGAACTTGTGAACTTTGATCAAGATTTCCCTGTTATCGTCGATTACGCCCATACACCTGACAGCTTAGAAAATGTCCTTACAACGTGTAGAGAATTAACAGAGGGCAAAATTTTCTGTGTGATAGGCTGCGGCGGCGACCGTGATAAAACAAAGCGTCCTCAAATGGCCCAAATCGCTGTGAAGTATGCAGATGAACCTGTATTTACATCAGACAACCCAAGAAGCGAAGATCCTTCAGCTATTTTAAAGGATATGGAAAATGGGGTGCCAG
Organism: Bacillus sp. FSL M7-0003; assembly: GCF_038628485.1. Classification (NCBI taxonomy): domain Bacteria; kingdom Bacillati; phylum Bacillota; class Bacilli; order Caryophanales; family Bacillaceae; genus Bacillus; species Bacillus sp. FSL M7-0003. The sequence continues at coordinate 1,451,643 of NZ_CP152024.1, forward strand.
ACGCATATTATCATAGTTTTGTGAATCGCAAACAAGCCATCTTTTTTGCAATTGCCAATGCGAAAAAAGGCGATACAGTCTTAATAGCGGGTAAAGGTCATGAGACATATCAAATCGTCGGCGATCAAGTTTACGATTTTGATGATGCAAAGGTTGCTATGGAGGCTATTTTAGATCTAAACAAATCTTAAAATGATGAAAAGAGTGTAATGAAATGAAGCATTTTGTACAAAAACAACATACGAAGAACGCGAATGAATACCTTAATAATGAATGTGATTTTCTGATGGAAAACGGCTTTGGAAATTCGGAAGGAGTAAAGAACGATGCTTGAACAGGTGATATTGTTTACAATCATAATGGGATTTTTAATCAGTGTTCTTTTATCCCCGATTTTTATTCCGTTTTTAAGAAGGCTTAAATTTGGTCAAAGTATTAGAGAAGAAGGACCACAGTCTCACCAAAAGAAATCAGGTACTCCGACAATGGGCGGAATTATGATTATCTTTTCTATTACCATTACAACGATTGTGATGATCAACAAATTTTCTGAGATTAGTCCAGAAATGTTTTTATTGTTATTTGTCACGCTTGGCTACGGTCTATTAGGATTTTTAGATGATTATATTAAAGTAGCGATGAAACGAAACCTAGGTTTAACATCGAAACAGAAATTAATTGGTCAAATTGTGATCGCAGTGATTTTTTATGCAGTCTTCCATTATTATCAGTTTGCAACGACGATTCGCATTCCAGGAACAGATGTGAGCTTCGATTTAGGATGGGCTTACTTTATCCTTGTCGTTTTCATGCTTGTCGGAGGTTCTAATGCCGTGAACTTAACGGATGGACTGGATGGTCTATTATCTGGAACCGCGGCTATTGCCTTTGGAGCCTTTGCTATATTGGCTTGGAATCAATCACAGTACGATGTAGCGATCTTTTCAGTAGCTGTTGCTGGAGCCGTTCTTGGGTTTCTTGTGTTTAACGCGCATCCTGCAAAAGTATTTATGGGTGATACAGGGTCGCTTGCTTTAGGCGGAGCGATTGTAGCAATTGCGATTTTAACAAAGCTTGAAATTTTACTTGTCATTATTGGAGGAGTATTTGTTGTCGAAACGTTATCCGTTATTCTTCAAGTGATCTCCTTTAAAACAACTGGAAAAAGAATCTTTAAGATGAGTCCGCTTCACCACCACTATGAGTTAGTTGGCTGGTCTGAGTGGAGAGTAGTTGTCACCTTCTGGACAGCTGGTTTATTACTTGCTGTTTTAGGAATTTACATCGAGGTGTGGTTATAATTGAATAAGATGCAAATGTTAAAAAACGAACATGTACTAGTATTAGGTCTTGCAAAAAGCGGATATGCGGCAGCTTCAATTCTTCATGAGCATGGAGTAAATGTCATAGTAAATGACCAAAAGCCGTTTGAAGAAAATGAACCTGCTCAGCTTCTTTCTGAAAAGGGGATTGATGTCGTTTGCGGCAGCCATCCTCTTCGTATGTTCGATGATAAAGAAATTACGATTTTAATTAAAAATCCAGGAATTCCATATGAAAATGTGATGGTTCAAGAAGCGCTTCGCCGACGAATTCCAGTTTGGACGGAAATAGAATTAGCTTATCATTTAACCTCAGCTCCTTTTATTGGGATTACTGGATCAAATGGAAAAACCACTACCACGACTTTGATTTATGAAATGTTGAAACAAGACAGTCAAAAAACTTTAGTGGCAGGTAATATTGGCACAGTTGCCAGCGAAGTCGCTGCAAAGGCAGCTGGCGATGAGTGGATCGTAACTGAACTCTCTTCTTTTCAGTTAATGGGAACAGTTGATTTCAGACCTAAAATCAGCTTAATATTAAATATTTTTGATGCACATTTAGACTATCACCACACTCGTGATGAATATGAAAAAGCAAAGCAGAAAGTATACGCACATCAACTTGAAGATGACATAGCTGTTATTAACCTCGATGATCCATCAGTCGTAAAACTGGCTGAAGCTTCAAAAGCAAAAAAAGTGTTTTTCTCAGTGAAAGAGCAAGTAGAACATGGTGCGTATATTAAAAATGGTGCGATCTACTACATGAATGAACATATCATCGATTTAAAGGATGTTGTTCTTCCTGGTGAGCATAACCAAGAAAATATTTTGGCAGCTATTTGTGTTGTGAAAAATGCAGGCTGTTCAAATGAAGCAATCGCACACGTTCTCACGACATTTAGTGGAGTGAAGCATCGTCTGCAGTTTGTAGATACAATTCAAAGCAGAAAATTCTATAACGATAGTAAAGCCACCAATATACTGGCAACAAGTAAAGCATTGTCAGCTTTTAATCAGCCGACCATTTTACTAGCTGGCGGGCTTGATCGCGGCAATGAATTTGATGAATTGAAACCTTTTATGAAAAATGTAAAAGGAATTATCACATTTGGTGAGACGGCACCTAAGTTTGTGAAGCTTGGTGAAGAACTGGGAATACATCACGTAAAACATGTCGATAATGTTGAACAAGCAGTACCTGCGGCGTTTAACATTTCTGAAGAAGAAGACGTGATTTTATTATCCCCGGCTTGTGCAAGCTGGGATCAACATAAAACATTTGAAGAACGTGGAGACATGTTTGTAAACGCCGTGCATATGCTTAAATAAGGGCTTGTCTCTCGTATGACTGACAGCCCAAATGAAATTATGCTTGGGGTGTCGGTCTCTTGACGAATAAGAAAACTTCTCCGGACTTTTTGCTTGTTGTCATTACGTTACTTTTATTGACGATTGGTTTAATTATGGTGTACAGCGCTAGTGCTGTGTGGGCATCGTATAAATTTGATGATTCGTTTTATTTTGCAAAAAGACAGCTTTTGTTTGCCGGAATCGGAGTTATCGCGATGTTTTTCATTATGCGAGTCGATTATTGGACGTGGCGGACTTGGTCAAAGATATTGATTGCTGTTTGTTTTCTCCTTTTGCTGCTTGTACTTATTCCTGGTATCGGTATGGAGAGAAATGGATCAAGAAGCTGGATCGGTGTCGGTGCGTTTAGTATTCAGCCCTCTGAATTTATGAAGCTTGCGATGATTGCGTTTCTTGCAAAATTCTTATCTGAAAAACAAAAAAATATCACATCCTTTCGTAAAGGTTTCGCACCAGCATTAGGCATTGTGTTTTCTGCATTTGCCATCATCATGCTGCAGCCAGATTTGGGAACAGGGACGGTAATGGTTGGAACCTGTATTATTATGATATTTGTTTCAGGTGCGAGAATTGCTCACTTTATATTTCTCGGTCTTTTAGGGCTCAGCGGATTTGCTGCACTAGTCTTATCAGCGCCCTACCGCATAAAACGAATTACATCGTACTTAAATCCTTGGGAAGATCCACTAGGCAGTGGGTTTCAAATTATTCAATCCTTATACGCTGTTGGTCCAGGCGGTCTGTTCGGAATGGGTCTCGGTCAAAGTAGACAAAAATTCTTTTATTTACCTGAACCTCAAACAGACTTCATCTTTGCAATATTGTCTGAAGAGCTTGGCTTTATAGGAGGATCACTCATTTTGCTGCTCTTTAGTGTTCTATTATGGAGAGGCATACGAATAGCACTTGGAGCCCCAGACTTATATGGAAGTTTCCTAGCAGTTGGTATTATTTCAATGGTTGCCATTCAAGTGATGATTAATATCGCAGTTGTTACTGGACTTATCCCTGTGACAGGTATCACGCTCCCATTCCTAAGTTATGGCGGCTCATCACTGACATTAATGCTGATGGCAATTGGCGTACTCTTAAATGTAAGCAGGTACGCTAGATATTAGTGCTGCTAGTTCATGAAACCATGATGACATTTATTTTGCAAAAGTACAAAAAAATGATTTGAAGAGTAGAAATGACAGATTTTGTATTGGAAACATGTTTTTTGACTCTTCTTTACAGGTTTTAACGGAGCCCTGTTGTTTAAAACAGGGTTTATACTTTGTTCAGAGCAGAAAAAAATTGAGGGGAAATGGTATAATGCGTATAGTAATCAGTGGAGGCGGAACAGGCGGACATATTTATCCAGCCTTAGCTTTTATTAAAGAAGTGAAAAGACTGCATCCTGATGTAGAATTTTTATATATTGGTACTGAAAATGGACTTGAAAAGAAAATTGTAGAAAGAGAAAATATCCCTTTCAAGTCCATAGAAATTTCAGGTTTTAAAAGAAAGCTTTCCTTTGATAACGTAAAAACGGTGATGAGATTTCTAAAAGGCGTTCAAAAAAGCAAATCTTACTTAAAGGAATTTAAGCCAGATGCGGTCATTGGAACAGGTGGTTATGTGTGCGGCCCTGTCGTTTATGCAGCTTCTAAGCTGAAAATCCCGACCATTATTCACGAACAGAACAGCCTGCCGGGTATCACTAATAAGTTTCTAGCAAGATATGTTGATAAGGTAGCCATCTGCTTTGAAGAAGCAAAGGCACATTTTCCTTCTGAAAAGGTTGTATTTACGGGAAACCCTAGAGCCTCTGAAGTCGTCTCTATAAAAGAGGGGAAATCTCTGAAGGAGTTTGGACTGGATGAAACGAAAAAAACGGTTCTTATTTTTGGCGGAAGCCGGGGGGCTGCGCCAATTAATAGAGCAGTTATTGACATGCAAGATGGATTAAAGGCTAAGAACTATCAGCTTTTATATATCACGGGTGAGGTTCATTATGAAAAAGTGCTGAACGAACTAAAGGAAAAAGGTGCAGCACCTAATATGATCACAAAGCCTTTCTTGCATCAAATGCCGGAGTACTTGAAATCGATTGATGTGATTGTTGCAAGAGCCGGTGCCACAACGATTGCTGAAGTAACAGCCCTTGGAATTCCAACTATTTTTATTCCAAGCCCATACGTGACGGCAAATCACCAGGAAATCAATGCAAGATCACTAGAAAAGCATGACGCTGCAATCGTTTTAAGAGAATCAGAGCTTTCTGGAGAAAGCCTCCTTCATGCCATTGATGAAATTGCTGGTAATGAAGAAAAATTAAACGAAATGAGCCGTTTAACAAAAGAACTTGGAGTACCAGATGCGGCTGGACGTTTATATAATGTATTAAAAGAAATTACGACTACATGATGGAATGATATTAGGTAAGGCGGAGGGTAATATGGAGAACTTGAAGAATGAATTATTAGAAGCGCAAGTCGGTAAAGTGCTTGAAAATGAGCCGCTTGCAAATCATACGACAATGAAAATAGGCGGGCCGGCAGATCTATTGATCGTTCCTAAAGATATCGATTCAGTTAAAACGATCATGGATCAGATAAAAAAACACCACGCGGACTGGACGGTTATTGGAAGAGGGTCAAATTTACTCGTACTTGATAAAGGAATACGTGGCGTCGTCCTGAAGTTAGGCGCTGGACTTGATCACTTAACTGTAAATGATGAAGAAATTACAGTTGGCGGCGGCTACTCTGTTGTAAGGCTTGCAACGTCTCTTAGTAAGCAGGGTCTTTCAGGGCTGGAATTTGCAGCTGGTATCCCAGGGTCTATTGGCGGCGCTGTTTATATGAACGCAGGTGCGCACGGATCTGATATCAGTAAGATTCTTGTGAAAGCGAGAATCTTATTTGAAGATGGAAGCATCGAGTGGCTAACAAATGAACAGATGAACTTTAGCTATAGAACGTCTGTCCTTCAAAAGGAACGACCAGGCATTGTTCTCGAGGCCGTGTTTAAGCTCAAACAGGATGATCGCGAGAAAATCACAAAGAAAATGCAGCAAAATAAAGACTATCGCAAGGAAACACAGCCTTATAATCGACCATGTGCCGGAAGTATTTTTCGAAATCCGCTGCCTGAATATGCAGGACAGCTTGTAGAAAAAGCGAATTTAAAAGGGTACCAAATTGGCGGAGCAAGAATCTCTGATATGCATGGCAACTTTATTGTGAACGCTGGCGGGGCTACTGCTCAAGACGTGCTGGACTTAATCCAGTACATCCAAAAGAAAATTAAAGATGACTACAATGTAGAAATGCATACAGAAGTAGAAATTATCGGTGAAGCAAAATAAAAGCAAGTCTTATGAATGATGGCATCACAGGAAAACAAACGGCATGAAAGAATGCCGTTTGTTTTCTCATCAAAAGATGACCCAAAGGTGTGGACAAGCAGCTTTGAATGGGGTGAAGAATATATATGCGGCCTGATCATGAAAATGAAAAGATCGTCAATATAGAAGAACGAATTCCTAAAATTAAAGAACAAAGGAAGCAGAAAGCGAATCGGAGACTAATCTCTTTTATTCTACTGTTTTTTATCATGGTTTTAATCATTATTTATTTGCAGACACCAATCAGTAAAATTTCTTCTTTAACTATTACGGGTAATGAGCATGTCCCTACAAAACAGCTTGTGAAACTTTCCCAGATTAAAGAAGGCGAAACAGAGTTTTGGAATTTAAATAAAGATTTAACAGCAGATCATATTAAGCAAAACAAACTGATTAAAAGTGTCAGTATCAAAAAACATTTTCCAAATAAGGTTAGTATTGCTGTCAAAGAATATGCCAATATTGCGTATCTTCAAAAGGGAAATTTATACTATGAGCTTCTTGAAAATGGGACAGCATTACCAGAAGAAGTCACACCAAGTCATGCAGGACCTATTTTTGTTGATTGGGACAATAAAGAGAAGCTGAAGCAAACGGTTAGATCTTTAAATCAGCTGCCAGCCTCTATTCAGGAACTCATCTCAGAAATATATTATGTGCCAACAAGCTCAAACCAGTGGCTCGTTAAATTTTATATGAATGACGGGAACACCGTGATTGCATCAATTAAAACATTCGCTGATAAAATGAAAACCTATCCTGCCATTGTAAAAGAACTTTCGCCATCTGAAAAAGGCACAATCCATATGGAAGTCGCGACGTATTTTGAAGCGTTTAAATCTAAGAAAAAGGAAGATGAACGTTGAGAGGCAAAACAGTTATATTCTCAATTGTCATGCTTGTTCTTGGTTTTCTGATTTCTTTTTCATACCAATATACTAAGCAGCATCAGGCAGATGTCATTCGAACAGAGCAATGGAAAAAAGAATACTCCTTGAAAAGTCAGCTGACAAAGCAAGAAAAGGCGAATCAGAAACTTGAAAAAGAATTATATAGTCTTCAATCACAGGTTCAAGCCACTGAGTCCAATTTGAAAAATGAAAAAGAGCAGTATTTTAATGTATTGGAAGATGTTGAGAAATACAGGATGTTTACAGGAGAGATCGGTGTAAAAGGAAAAGGGGTACAAGTATCCCTTGAAGATGCATCTTATATCCCGAGTGGACAAAATGTCAATAATTACATTGTTCATGAGAGCCACATTTTTCATGTGATAAACGAACTGTTTATATCAGGCGCCTCTGCCGTATCTATTAATGGACAGAGAATTACACACCAATCATACATACATTGTAATGGCCCAGTTGTCACAGTTGACGGTGTTCAGCATCCAGCGCCATTTGTTATTTCTGCTATTGGTGATCCGGCTGTGTTAATACCTGCATTAAATATTGCAGGAGGAGTGGTCGATCAGCTGACAAGTGATCACATTTCGATGACGATTGAAAAAAAGGATATTCGTATGAATCCTCTTTTAAAACACAAAGATTAAAAGTGAAAAGGTGAGTGGTGTTGAGGAAAAAGAAGCCTTTACTTAGTTTGACAGCCTTAATGGTGATATTCGGCATCATGGTCTCCATCCAATTTAATTCATTGCAAAAGCCCAAAGTTCGTGATACTCGCGATGTGTGGGAGCTAAGAGAGGATTTATCTGCATCTAAAAGTAAAGAATTGGATTTGCTGAAAGAAATTGATAAATACGATGAAATGCTGAAAAAGTATGGTCATCAAGGAGATCAATCAAAAGAAGCTCAACTAACTAAAACATTAAAAGATTTAAAAGAAAAGGCTGGTTTTACAGAAGTGACAGGGGAGGGAATTGAAGTGGACATCTCTCAGCTCTTCTCCAAGGATCTGACCGGAGAAGAAGTGAAAAATATCCCGCCTGATCTTCTGAAAAAGCTAATCAACGAAGCCAATATGTATGGGGCAAAACATATTTCCATTAATGACCACCGTGTGATTAATACAAGTGTGATTCGAGATATTAATGGTACGACGAAAATGGATGGCTACAGCTTAGATGGTGATGAAGTGACCATCAAGATGATCAGCGACCAGGCCGACAAATTATACAGCCGTTTAAATGTATCAGATATTGGTGATTTGTTTGCTCAGGAAAATTTCGGCTTAAGTATTAGCCAGCCGAAGCAGCAAATTCAATTAAAAGCATATGACGGTGCAATTCAGTTAAACGAGTTGAAGCCTCTTGACGATGTAAAGGAGGGAAAATCTTAATGTGGCTTCCTGTACTTGGCTTAATCATAGGAGTTGCGATCGGTTTCTTAACAAATTTTACGATACCGAATGAGTATTCTAATTATCTTTCCCTCGCTGTACTTGCTGCGCTTGATACATTGATTGGTGGAATCAGAGCACATCTGCAAGGGGCATACGATGAACTAGTGTTTGTATCAGGCTTTTTCTTTAATATTATACTTGCAATAAGTTTAGCTTTTCTGGGCGTCCATCTTGGTGTAGACTTGTATTTAGTCGGAATGTTTGCTTTCGGCGTTAGATTGTTTCAAAATATAGCAGTTATTCGAAGAATTCTACTAACAAAATGGACAATTTCTAGAGAAAAAAAGAAAAAAAGTGAGTCATAAAAAAGGATATACATATGATGTAACGAATATTTTCAGTAATCCTAATAAAAAATGTTGATTTTTTAAGTTTTGTTACACACTTGTAAAAACACATTCATTGTATTGTTGTTCAGCAAATAATAGAATAGAAAGTATTGATATGTGAGGAGGTGCCATAGAATGAACAACAATGAAATTTACGTCAGCCTTGACATCGGTACATCCAATATAAAAGTCATCGTCGGAGAAATGGCGGATGATTCGCTTAACATTATAGGTGTTGGAAATGTCCCTTCAGAAGGGTTAAAAAAAGGATCGATTGTTGATATAGATGAGACAGTTCATTCTATTAGACAAGCATTTGAACAGGCTGAGAGAATGGTAGGTTTTCCTTTACAAAAGGCGATTGTCGGAATTAACGGAAACCACATTCATATTCAGAATACGAGCGGCGTGGTCGCAGTATCTAGTGAAAACAAAGAAATACATGCTGAAGATGTGAGACGTGTCTTAGATGCTGCACAGGTAGTATCTATTCCTCAAGAACATCTCGTCGTAGACGTCATCCCGAGACAATTTATCGTCGACGGAAGAGATGAGATCACTGATCCGAAAAAAATGCTTGGTGTTCGGCTAGAGGTGGATGGATCGTTAATTACAGGTTCTAAAACGATTCTACATAACTGGCTCCGATGTGTAGAAAGAGCTGGAATTGAAATTATGGATATTTGCTTGCAGCCGCTCGCATCGGGCTCAGCAGCATTATCGAAAGATGAAAAAAATCTAGGGGTAGCTCTCGTCGATATTGGCGGCGGATCTACAACGATTTCCGTATTTGAAAACGGGCATCTCTATTCTACTCACAGTATCCCTTTGGGCGGAGAGAACATTACAAAAGATTTGTCTATAGGACTTAGAACTTCTACTGAAGAAGCTGAACGAATTAAAAAACAATTTGGACATGCGTTTTATGATGAGGCATCGTCTGAAGAAACATTTGAAGTTTCTGTCATCGGTACCGATCAGAAACAGACGTATACACAGCTTGAAGCGGCTAATATCATCGAGGCTCGGCTGGAAGAAATCTTGCTCTTTGTGGCAGAGGAATTAAGAAATATGGGTGTCCATGATTTGCCTGGCGGATTCGTTCTAACAGGTGGACAGGCAGCTATACCAGGTATCCTTTCTCTTGCACAAACGGTCTTGCAAAACAATGTTAGAATTGCAAGTCCGAATTATATTGGGGTGAGAGAACCTCAGTATATGACAGGAGTGGGTCTGATCCACTTTGCTTATCGCAATGCAAAGATTCAGGGCAGACAAGTTGGATTCCAAATGCCGGATGAGGCGTTTCATGAAGTAGGCGCATCCATGGAGCCGGTTTCTTCTGCACCACAAGTGAAAGAAGCGCAGCCAAGACCGAAAGTAAAACAAAAAGCACAAGAAGAGACAAATAAAAAACCGGGCAAAATGAAAAAACTATTTAATATGTTCTGGGAATAGAATTAGATTTTCGACGGATTAGGAGGATTCAGCATGTTGGAGTTTGAAACAAATATAGACGGCCTAGCATCAATTAAAGTAATCGGAGTAGGTGGAGGCGGAAATAACGCTGTCAACCGAATGATCGAAAATGACGTACAAGGTGTCGATTTCATTGCAGTCAACACAGATGCACAGGCGTTAAATCTATCAAAAGCAGAAACGAAAATGCAAATCGGTGCTAAGCTGACAAGAGGGCTTGGAGCAGGTGCGAATCCTGAAGTCGGTAAAAAAGCTGCTGAGGAAAGCAAAGAACAGATTGAAGAAGTATTAAAAGGCGCAGACATGGTCTTTGTTACTGCTGGTATGGGCGGTGGAACTGGTACGGGTGCTGCACCTGTCATTGCAAAAATCGCAAAAGATTCTGGTGCATTGACAGTTGGAGTCGTGACTCGTCCTTTCACATTTGAAGGAAGAAAGCGTCAGCTTCAAGCAGTCGAAGGAATTGCTTCTATGAAAGAAGCAGTTGACACTTTAATTGTGATTCCAAACGATCGCTTGCTTGAAATTGTTGATAAAAACACGCCAATGCTTGAAGCATTCCGTGCAGCAGATAACGTACTACGACAAGGTGTTCAAGGGATCTCAGATCTTATTGCTACACCGGGTTTAATCAACCTTGACTTTGCTGACGTGAAAACGATCATGTCCAATAAAGGTTCTGCTCTTATGGGTATCGGTGTTGCGACTGGTGAAAATCGTGCCGCTGAAGCTGCGAAGAAAGCTATTTCTTCACCACTTCTAGAAACGGCAATCGACGGTGCACAAGGTGTCATCATGAATATTACTGGTGGTACGAACCTAAGTCTTTATGAGGTACAAGAAGCAGCGGACATTGTGGCTTCTGCATCTGATGAAGATGTAAACATGATTTTCGGTTCTGTCATTAATGATAACTTGAAGGATGAAATTGTGGTAACTGTGATCGCAACTGGATTTATTGAGCAAGAGCCAGAGGTGTCAAAACCACAAAGAAATCCATTAGGGCAAGGATTAAAGCAAAATCAATCCATTCCTCAAAAACGTGAAGTAAAACGTGAGGAACATCAGCAGTCATCATCTCAGCCGAGACAAAATACACAATCAAGCGATGATACGCTGGATATCCCAACGTTCTTGCGCAACCGTAATAAACGCTAATCGAGTATCACTCATCCCCTTCCACCGGAAGGGGATTTTTTCATGTCCAATATATAAAGAAACCCGCATCACTACTAATCAAAAAGTCTTAAATGTGTCTGGATTACTTTATCCAACATATGTATTTCGACTTAGAGTGATTAAGCAAAAAGAATCATTTTTAAATCCTGTTACAAAAAGCGACAAAATGATGAACTTTATTTGACTACATTAAATAGAACACCATGAATCTTGTCATGAACAAAGGAAAGGGAGGAGTTAAACCCACACACTGTTTGACCATTTGAGGAGGAGGGATTTGATTGAAAGTGAAGTTTCGCAAAACCGCCGGCTATCGTTTGATGAGTCTTTTGGTGATTGGTACTTTAACGATGACAAGCTTTGGGATGGTTCAAGCAAAATCGACTTCTACCTCATATCAAGAGGAAGCTGTTTCCTCCAAGAAAACAAAAGCAAAGATCTCATCTAGATTAATGAAACAGTTTCAACAAGAAGACAAGGTGACCTTTTTAGTCAAAATGAAGGAACAAACCAATGTCAAAAAAGTGGCGAAGGATGCTGTGTCAAAAGCCAAAAAACAAAAGTTAACAGCTGCTAAAACGCAGTACACAAAAAGATCAGCTGTCGTATCAGAACTAAGAGCGACGTCTGAAGAGACGCAGGAAGCGCTGCTTGCTTATTTACAAAAAGCCCAAAAGAAAAAGCAAGTGAAGGATATTCATTCGTACTATATTGTGAATGGTCTCGCTGTGACGGGAACGAAAGAAGTCATGGAAAAGGTGGCTTCCTTCCCAGAAGTAGAACAAGTGCTGCCAAATGAAATCCGTCAAATCCATCGTCCTGTTGATTTGAAGACTTCAATGAAAAACAAACAAATCAAAGCAGCAGATGGAATCGAGTGGAATATTTCTCAAGTTCATGCCCCAGAAGCGTGGGCTTTAGGCTATGACGGAACTGGTACCGTTGTGGCAAGTATTGATACAGGTGTGGAATGGGATCATCCTGCATTAAAAGAAAAATACCGCGGATTTGACCCTGCACGTCCGAATGAACCTTCTCATGAATTCAATTGGTACGATGCAACGACAGGTTCTAAAGCGCCATACGATGATTTAGAGCATGGTACACATGTAACGGGAACGATGGTTGGCTCTGAGCCAAATGGAGAGAATCAAATTGGAGTTGCACCAGGTGCAAAATGGATCGCGGTGAAAGCTTTCTCAGAAGATGGTGGATCAGATGCTGATCTGCTTGACGCAGGTGAATGGATTTTAGCTCCAAAAGATGAAAACGGAACCCCTCATCCAGAAAAGGCGCCAGATGTGGTCAATAATTCTTGGGGCGGTGGGCCTGGTCTTGATGATTGGTATAAAGATGTGGTCAATGCTTGGAGAGCAGCGGACATCTTCCCAGAGTTTTCAGCTGGTAATACGGATTTATTTAACCCTGGCGGTGAGGGATCTATTGCAAATCCTGCGAACTATCCCGAAGCCTTTGCGACGGGTGCAACAGATCAAAACAACAAACTGGGTTCTTTCTCTTTGCAAGGCCCCTCTCCATATGGGGTCATGAAACCAGATATTGCGGCCCCAGGGGTAAATATTCGTTCTTCTATTCCTGGGAAAGGGTATGAGGATGGCTGGAATGGAACCTCGATGGCAGGTCCGCATGTTTCAGCTGTTGTGGCTCTTCTGCGCCAAGTACAGTCAGATCTGTCTGTTGAAGAGATCGAAGAAATTCTCATTGATACTGCAAAACCGCTGACAGATCAGCAATTCCCGGAATCCCCTAACAATGGCTATGGGGCAGGATTAGTTGATGCAAAAGAAGCCATCACAGCATTAACAGATGGAATTGGCAAGATTGAAGGACAGGTAACAAAAGAAGGAGAAGATACAGACCCACCTGTTTTTTCTCATAAAGGACCGAATGAAATTTTTGCCTCTACACCAACACCTCTAAGTATTACAGCAGAAGATGAAGTAGCTGTGACAAATGTCTCCTTGAGCTATCAAGTGGATCAAGGGAAAAGGGAGACGCTGCAAGCAAAACGAACGGATGGAAATCATTTAAAAGGGACATATGTTGTTCAGCTCCCAGAAGTTGAGGGTGAAAATGTCACGTATCGATGGATTGTGAAAGATTTTGGAGAAAATGAAGCTGCATCAGAACCGTATACGCTTCCGATTAAAACATCCATCACGACTGGCTACTCGCAAGATTTTGAAGCTTGGCCAAGTGGATGGTTCAGTGGTGGAACAAAAGATCCTTGGCAGTGGGGGAAGCCGACCACCGGTCCGAAAAAGGCCTTTACTGGAGATCATGTCTATGCTACAAACCTAGACAGTCCTTATGAAAATCAAACAGATGCTCATTTATCTATGCCGATGATTGCTGTACCTGAGTCAGGCTCCTCCTTTTTACAATATCAATACTGGCATGACCTTGAAGCAAATTATGACTATGTGCATATTCATGTGCAGCCTGAGGGGGAAGATGCTGTCCAAGTGGCAGCCTACACAGGCAAAACAAGTGGATGGACAAAAGGAGAAGTAGATTTATCTGCTTACAAAGGTCAGAACGTGAGAGTTATTTTTCAGCTAAGAACGGATGGCAGTGTAACAAAAGACGGTTTTTATTTAGATGATGTGAAAATAACAGATCAAGCCTTGCCTCAAAAGGCAAAGAAACAGCTTGGCGTCATCAAAAAAGAAAAGCCAGCACAGGAGCAGAAGAAACCTGTCGATCCGAAAAGCGCAAAGCCTGCTAAAATAAAAGAAAAACATGTCCAGATGAAAAAGGAAAAAAGTGTAGATGCCCCATCTATCAAAGCTCTTCCGATGAAGGCAGAAATCAGTGTTCTTGAAAGCGGCAAGTCCACGTACACAGATGAAGCGACAGGGAGATATCAGCTTTCTCATGGTGCAGGGGAATTTACAGTGAAAGCTGAAGCATATGGCTTTGAATCACGCACACAAAAAGTCAATATTCCTGCAAATGATCAGGCAGAGGCAAATTTCTCATTACAGCCACTAGAAAAACGAACGATATCTGGCACAATTGTCAATGAAACAACGGGTGAAAAAGTAAAGGATGCTACGGTTTATCTTGTAGAGGATGCGAAAATTGAGCCGGTGAAAACAGATGAATCTGGCGAGTTTTCTCTAGAGGCATTGAGCGGTGTGTATACAGTCAAAGTATTTGCGAAAGGGTTTAAAGGATATTCGTTTACAGCCGATGTGACAGAAAAGCCGCTTGAAAAAGCAATCAAGCTGGAACCTTTCATCGGTTTTGCTGGCGAAATTGGCTACGATGACGGAACAGCTGAAAATGCACGGGCGTTCTATGATCCTGGTAATGGCTGGGCGGTGAAATTTTCATTAGAAAAAGGGAAGAAACAAGCACAGGTCACAGGGGGGCTTTTCCGTTTCTGGACAACAGAGTGGCCAGCCCCTGGCGGGAATGAATTTGCGGTTGAAGTGTATGATGCTTCTGGGAAGGACGGCGCTCCAGGTGAGAAAATTGCGGGACCTTTTAAAGCGAATGCGCTGCGTAATGGTGAATGGACAAAAGTAGATTTAGAAGATCAAGCCATTACGGTGGATGGAGATTTCTATCTTGTCTATATTCAAACGAAAAAGAATACGGAATCTCCAGGCCTTGCAACAGATGAAGATGGACCAAATGCTGAAAGAAGCTGGCAGCTGACAAGCGGTGCCTTTTCTCCTTCTCCAAAAGAAGAGGGAAATTATATGATTCGTGCGCTTGTCCAATATGAAGCAGATGTGCCAGAAATAACATCTCCAAAGGCTGGAACGATCACGAACAAAGATGAACTGGAGATTGAAGGTAAAGCCTCTCCAGGGCTTGATGTAGCGATCTATCAAAACGATAAAGAGATTGCCAAAGTGACAGCAGATCAGTCGGGTGCTTTCAAAGAGAAGGTTACAGTGTCAAGCGGAGAGCATGTATTCACAGCTGCTACTGTTACGGATAAAGGCGCAACGAAAAAATCCAAATCAGTCAAGGTGATCATTGATCAAACAGCCCCAGTGTTAACGATAGATACACCAAAAAAAGGGGAAAAGTCTAACAAAGAATCACTCACTGTAGAAGGAAAGGTAACGGATGATCATCTTGATCAAGTCACTGTGAATGGAAAAAAAGCAGCAATAAAAGATGGGAAATATTCTGCAAGAATCCTGCTTGAAAACGGGAAAAATACGATCAAAGTAACAGCAAAAGATGCAGCAGGAAACAAAACGACTAAAAAAGTCGATATCGATGTTCAATACGAAGCGCCTGAGATTTCTAAGCTGACACCAGCAGAGAATGTCAATCTATCATCAGGTGAGTCTGTTAAAATTTCATTTAACAGCAGAGAAAAGCTAGACGCAACGTTTGTCATTCACATGCCGCTGACAAACGCGAGATCAAAGCTGCAAAATACAACAGAGCTGCCGCTTCGTGAGGTAGCCAAGGGAACATATGAAGGTTACTGGACAGCTACTTCTACCGCCAAAGCAAAAGGTGCAGTCATTGAAGTGATTGTGCGGGATGATTATGGAAATGTTACTCGACAAAAGGCCCCAGGCACATTAAATATCAATGTAAAATAACCCTTAAAAAAAGGCACGCCTCCTTGGAGCGTGTCTTTTTCGTTTCGAATGATTGTTTGTAAGCTTGTCCGGAAGCACACTCTCTTTCTTTGTGCTCTCATTCCTCGACAAAAACAATAACAATCCACCAAAAGTTCTCTATCATCCCCAACAAGAATTGACAGACTTCCATCTCTTGGCTGTTTTATACTGGTACAAACAAGTGCAAGTACTGCTTTTGATTCTTTGTTTCAGATGAAAGGAGCAGAAGGTGGTCATTTATTTAGATGTGATTTGGCTGTTAAACTTTTGTTTTGATCTATTGCTTCTCTTACTCACTGCATTTATTCTCAAACGACAAGTAAAAAAACGGCGATATATGTTAGGAGCTCTGATT
Source organism: Bacillus sp. FSL M7-0003 (assembly GCF_038628485.1). Taxonomy (NCBI): domain Bacteria; kingdom Bacillati; phylum Bacillota; class Bacilli; order Caryophanales; family Bacillaceae; genus Bacillus; species Bacillus sp. FSL M7-0003. The sequence goes on from NZ_CP152024.1 coordinate 1,468,055, forward strand.
GGATCGAGCATTGTTCTCTTGCTCTTTACACCATTTGCAATGTTTGTGTCACACCCTCTAGGCAAACTGCTTTTTTCTGTCTTGATCGTGCTTGCAACTTTTGGATTTCAAAGATTTCGATTCTTTTTTCAAAACCTGTTTGCTTTTTACTTTGTCACATTTTTGATGGGAGGAGGCATGATCGGGGTTCATTCGTTTTTACAAACCAATACTGTTATTCAAGACGGGCTGCTGATTTCACAAAATGATGGCTTTGGTGATCCCATTAGCTGGCTTTTCGTTTTAACCGGCTTTCCTGCGATTTGGCTGTTTTCAAAGAAACGATTAGGAGAGGTCGGTGCGAAAAAAAGACAGTTTGATGAACAAGTCCTTGCGGAGATACACATTCAAGGAGAGACCATCCGCTTAAAGGGACTCGTCGATTCTGGCAATCAGCTGTATGATCCTATGACGAAAACACCTGTGATGATCGTTCAAGCAGATCAACTCATGTCCATTTGCGGAGAGCCATTTATAGAGCTTATGAAGCAGTCTCATCCTGTTGAAGTGATGCAAAAGCTCGATGATCAATTTCCGCTTCTTGACCGTTTAAGACTTGTTCCATATCGAGCGGTCGGTCATGATCACGGGTTTCTTCTATGCTTAAAACCAGATACGGTCATCATTTATTCAAAAACGCATATGATCCAGCCAGCCAAGTGTTTTGTAGGCATGAGTCTGAGCGGTTTATCAGCAGATCAGGAATTTCAATCCATCATTCATCCAGATATGTTAGACGGAAAAATCATCCAAGGGGTGTCTTAAGTTTTGGTGATGTCTTTTATCTTACGAGGTCAACTTGACATTTAGAAGGGAGAAGAAGATGAAAAAATTAAAATTTAAACTCACTTACTACTGGTATAAACTCCTCATGAAGCTAGGTCTTAAGAGTGATGAGATTTATTATATTGGTGGTAGTGAGGCGCTGCCGCCGCCATTATCAAAGGATGAAGAGCAGGAACTGCTTGTCAAATTACCAAAAGGTGATCAAACAGCAAGGGCTATCCTGATTGAAAGAAATTTGCGGTTGGTGGTCTACATCGCAAGAAAATTTGAAAACACAGGGATTAATATTGAGGATTTAATTAGTATTGGAACTATTGGTCTAATTAAGGCAGTCAATACATTTAACCCAGAAAAAAAGATCAAGCTTGCGACATATGCTTCGAGATGTATTGAAAATGAGATTTTGATGTATTTGCGCCGAAATAATAAAATTCGTTCAGAAGTGTCGTTTGATGAGCCGCTCAACATTGATTGGGACGGAAATGAACTGCTTTTATCAGACGTACTTGGAACAGATGATGATATTATCACACGGGATATTGAAGCAAATGTAGATAAAAAACTTTTGAAAAAAGCGCTGGAACAATTAAATGACCGCGAAAAACAGATCATGGAGCTCAGATTCGGCTTGGTTGGCGGTGAGGAAAAAACCCAAAAAGATGTCGCTGACATGCTAGGCATTTCCCAGTCGTATATTTCAAGACTTGAAAAAAGAATTATTAAACGATTACAAAAAGAATTTAACAAAATGGTCTAAAAAAATTTTTTGAAAAGCTCTGTCCCTTTGCTGTCAAAGGAATCAACTTCTTTTCTCATGATTCTCGTCATCACTCGTGCATATTTTTCCATCCCAAGGAGATACTGAACTTTGTACAACAGCTCCTGTAGGGAGGGAAAAAAGTGTCCAGAAATAAAGTGGAAATCTGCGGAGTCGACACCTCCAAACTGCCTGTTCTGAAAAACGAAGAGATGAGAAAATTGTTCAGACAGCTGCAAGATGAGGGTGACGATACAGCAAGAGAAAAGCTAGTCAATGGCAATTTGCGGTTGGTTTTAAGTGTGATTCAGCGTTTTAACAACAGAGGCGAGTATGTGGATGATCTCTTCCAAGTAGGCTGTATCGGATTAATGAAATCAATTGATAATTTTGATTTAAGCCACAATGTCAGATTTTCAACTTATGCGGTCCCTATGATCATAGGAGAAATCCGTCGATACTTGCGTGATAACAACCCAATTCGGGTGTCTCGTTCACTAAGAGATATTGCCTACAAAGCGCTTCAGGTTCGTGAGAGGCTGATTAGTGAGACAAGCAAGGAGCCAACGGCAGAAGACATTGCCAAAGTGCTGGAAGTGCCTCATGAGGAAATTGTCTTTGCCCTAGATGCGATTCAAGATCCTGTTTCTTTGTTTGAACCGATCTATAATGACGGAGGAGATCCGATTTATGTGATGGATCAAATTAGTGATGATCGGAACAAAGACACACAATGGGTAGAGGAATTGGCCTTAAAAGAGGGAATGCGCAGATTGAATGATCGAGAAAAAATGATTCTCCGCAAACGCTTCTTCCAAGGAAAAACGCAAATGGAAGTCGCTGAAGAGATCGGGATTTCTCAAGCACAAGTCTCAAGACTTGAAAAAGCAGCCATCAAACAAATGAATAAAAACATCTTTTAAAGCCGCCGCTTCATGTGCGGCTTTTTTCATTCTTGGAAAGAGCACGTCTCTAGTATTGACTCTGTTATTTTTTTCATTTAATCTGTTTTTAACAAATGTTATTTTAGATATCATTTGTTAGGGAACACTTAAGGGGAAAGAAGGGTTATTATGACATTCCATGATGAAAGAAGGCTGCTCATTAAGGTTGCGCATATGTATTATGAAGAAGGCGCCACTCAATCTAAAATAGCAGATGCTGTTGGGGTTAGCCGTTCGCTCATATCGAAATATTTGGCAAAAGCACGTGAAGCAGGAATCGTGGAAATCATTATTCATGATGAAATGAATCAACAATATGGATCTTTAGAAAGAAAAATAGAGCGGAAATACGGGCTGCGAGAAGTCGTCTGTGTGGAAACGCTCAGCCAAGAAACAACAAAAAGCCGAATCGGCGCTGCGGCGGCAGGCTTTTTATTAAAAGTTATGAAGGATGGACAAGTCATCGGTTTTTCCTCAGGAACCACTTTGCATGAAATGGCGAAATCGCTTACGTCAGTTCAGCACTACCCATCCGTGACATTTGTTCCGCTTGTCGGGGGTGTGGGAAACGAAGATGTTGATATCCATGCCAATTATATTATTGCGAGATGCACAGAGGCACTCAAATCTAAATGTGAGTTTTTACATGTGCCTGTCATGCTTGATACGAAAGAAGCGAAGGATGTACTGATACGGCAGCCGTCAATCAAAAAAGTGATTGAATTAGGAGAATCATCAAATATTGCGGTTGTCGGGATTGGCGGGGTTCCGCAGCATTCAACGATGGTGAAATCTTATATGACAAGCGGTGAGGAGGATATTCTTCAAGCGAAGGATGTAGCGGGTGACATTTGCTATAACTTTATTGATCACCAAGGGGAAGTGTATCCCCACCCATGGAACGACAGGGTAATGGGCATAAGCCCGCAAAAGTTGAAAGAAATCCCGCTAGTCATTGGTGTCGCTGGAGGAGAAGAAAAAATTGAAGCGATCCGGGCAGCATTAGAAGGTGGATTAATTCATGTATTAATTACGGATGAACGAACAGGAGATGCCTTATTAAAGTAACTACCTAATATGATTAGGTAGTTTTTTTGAGCCTTTAGACTCAAAAAGATTGAAAATTTTATCGATTTTATCTTGACACAAAGTTGACACATCATATAAACTAAGTTCATAACAAATGATAAATAAAATAACAAATGTTACAAGAAACAGATTTTTGTTAATTTTTATAACATTTGTTAAAAGTTTCAGATTATTTTTCTAGCAATCTACCAAGAAGCAAGAAAACCTGAAAGGATGATTTAGATGTCAATCTATCAACAGTTGTTAGCTCGAGAACGCAGTGGAGATCCAATCAAAGTAGGAATTATTGGGGCAGGCCAAATGGGCTTTGGACTTATTTCACAAATTTCTAAAATTCCAGGCATGATTGTAGCAGGTGTTTGTGATATTCACCTTAGTGCAGCAGAGAAGGCAGCGAATTTTTACAAGCAGCATGCGAAGCCGCATCAAATGGTCGTCACAAATGATTATAGAGAAGTGATTCAATCAGATTTTGTGGAAGTTGTCGTAGATGCAACAGGAGTGCCAGAGGTCGGAGCAAACATTTCTTTGGAAGCGCTTAATTCAAAGAAACATCTCGTTCTTTTAAATGTAGAAGTTGATATTACCATCGGTTTGGTGATGCATAAATTATTCACAAATGCAGGACTTGTTTATTCTGGATCAGCTGGAGACGAACCGGCAGCAACACTAGAATTATATGAATTTGCAAAAACAATGGGACTTGAGGTGCTCGTTGCTGGGAAAGGCAAGAACAACCCATTCTTCCCAGAAGCAAATCCAGATACGTGTAAAGCAGAAGCAGATAGTAAACATATGAGTGCACATATGCTCGCTGCCTTCCAAGACGGAACAAAAACAATGGCAGAAATGAACTTATTAAGTAACGCGACAGGGCTTTTGCCAGATAAAGTCGGTATGCACGGAGTCGAAGCAAATTTAGAGAATGTAGCAGATAAATTGAATCAAAAACAACAAGGCGGCGTGCTCGATAACTTCGGAGTCGTTGAATATGTAAATGGACTTGCTCCTGGCGTATTCGTTATCGTCAAGAGTGATCTAGAGCCAGTAGATGAAGAGCTTCGTTACTTAAAAGTTGGAAAAGGTCCTCACTACACGCTTTACCGTCCTTTCCACTTAGCGAGTCTTGAAACACCTGTTACCATCGCAAAAGCGGTCTTACAGCATGATTCATCGATCCACCCGATTGGTGTACCAGTGTCAGAAACAGTCGCTGTTGCGAAAAGAGATATTAAAGCAGGGGAATCACTTGACGGGATTGGCGGATACTCCGTAAGAGGTGTACTTGAAACGCATCAAGACATGAAAACGAACGGTCACATTCCAATTGGTTTAATCAGCGGAAAAGTCGTAGCGAAAAAAGACGTCAAATTAGGACAGTTCCTGACTCATGATGATGTAGAGCTTGATTCAAACACAACCGTCTGGAAGCTGCGTTCATTACAAGATCACTTATTTCAATCATAAGGACGTGAAGCTATGGAAAAATTAGCAATCGTACTTTGTATCATTCTCATCGTGCAGTATGGGTTATCTTTTATTCAAATCAAGTATTATCGCAAAAGCATGGACTCACTGATTGATGACTACAGAGGGAAACAAGGCTATCACTTATTTTCAGGAATGGAACGGCGCAAAGTTGGCCCTGGGGCCATTGCGCTCATCATTGTGGATGAATCGTATATCATTCAAAAATGCCATGTGCTTGGCGGCGTGTCGATCTTATCTAAATTTAAAGAAGTCCCTGCATATGAAGGCAAGCATGTAGGGGCTGTGCTGGACGAGCACCACATGATGAAGAAAACGTTGAAAAAGCGCAAAAAAGCGCCAGCTGTCATGCAAGCACTTTCCATGGCGGCTGAACAGGCACTTGTCTCGATTTCGAAAAAAAATATAACAAATGTGAACTAAAGAAAGGGGAGATGAAACATGGAATGGATTCAATGGTTTGGAGAGCACTTTATCGGAATGTTTGAAGCCGGCGGAAAGCAGTTCATGGGTCTGATTACAGGTATCGTTCCAACGCTTGTTGTGTTACTTACTTTCACTTATGCTGTCATGAAATTTATTGGAGAAGAGCGAGTGAATAGAGCCATTCAGTTTGCAGCGAAATATACCATTTTGCGCTACACGTTAATGCCGATCTTATCTGTACTTATTTTGACAAACCCAATGGCTTATACGTTTGGCCGCTTCTTACCTGAAAAACAAAAACCAGCATTCTATGATTCAGCTGTTTCATTTGTTCATCCGGTGACATCACTGTTCCCGTATGCCAACGCAGGAGAACTATTTGTCTATTTAGGAATTGCGAACGGGATTAAAGAAGCTGGATATTCAATGTCAGAGCTCGCTGTTCGTTACTTCTTAGTCGGGATCGTCGTCATTTTACTACGCGGAATCATTACTGAATGGATTACAAAATATTTAGCAGGAAAAATGAAAGCGAATTCACAATAGGGGAGGGTTAGACATGACAAACCACAAAGTATTTGTTGCAAAAGGTGCTGGCGGATGGGGAGAAGGCTTAGAGCTTGAACCAACTGGTAAAAGAAGAAAGGTCGTTTCCATTACAGGGGGAGGCATTCACCCGGTTGCACGTAAAATTGCAGAAATGACAGGGACAGAAGCATGTGATGGCTTTAAAAACTCTATACCAGAAGATGAAATGATGTGTGTTGTCATTGACTGCGGGGGAACAGCGCGAATCGGACTTTATCCAATGAAACGCATTCCAACTGTTGACGTTTTAGCATCCTCTCCTTCTGGGCCGCTTGCTAAACATATTACAGAAGATATCTTCGTATCAGGCGTAACAGAAAAAGATATTTCCTATGCAGAAGCATCTGATGGTGAGGCGAAAGCAGAAGGTCAGGAAAACAGTGAGTCGATTGACAAAGAGAATTTCAAAGAAACGTATGCAAAGCTGAAAGAGGAAAATATTGAGCGGCAGGAAAAAGGCAATTTCCTGATGAGATTCTCACGCGGAATCGGGAAAGTCACCGGTACGTTCTACCAGGCTGGCCGTGATTCTGTTGATATGCTTTTGAAAAACATTATTCCATTCATGGCATTTGTCAGTATGTTAATTGGAATTATCAATTATACAAAAATCGGTGATCTGATTGCCCATTTTCTATCACCTTTGGCAGGATCTCTTTGGGGGCTCTTACTGCTCGTTGTGGTCTGTACACTGCCGTTCCTATCACCTGTCTTAGGACCTGGAGCAGTCATTGCCCAAGTCATCGGTGTTCTGATTGGTAGTCAAATTGCATTAGGAAACATTCCGCCTCAATTTGCACTTCCAGCACTATTTGCCATTAACGGTCAAGTAGGGTGTGATTTTATTCCAGTGGGGCTGTCACTTGGTGAAGCGAAGCCGGAAACGGTACAATATGGGGTACCAGCTGTTTTGTATAGCCGTCTTATTACAGGGGTTCTATCTGTTGTGATCGCATACGTTGCCAGCTTCGGTATGTATTAAACGTATTAAAGGAGGAATCGAGATACATGGTAACACAATCTGTCGTAAAAGAAATTGGGATCTTAGTCCCGCAATTTAAAGAAGATAAGCTGATTGTTTTATTTGGACCCGCAGCGCCGCAGGAATTAAGAGATATGTCTGTCATTCATGAGTTCGAACATTTAGAAGAAGAGCCGCTGAAGCTAGGCGGAACCATTCAAGTGGGCGATCAAACGTACACGATCACAGCCCTAGGCAATAAAGCAAATGACAACTTTAAAGAGCTCGGCCATATTTCGATCTACTTCCAAGAGCCGTTTGATGATGTATTACCAGGAGCTGTATTTGCATCCCCGCACACGTTTCCTGATATAAAAGAAGGCGTACGAATTGAAATTTCGTAACCTTGTAAAAAAGCTGTTCCTAAATTGGAGCAGCTTTTTTATATGAGGTTTACCAGAAAGAGCATTTACGATATGCTGTAAACATTCATTATTTGTATATTCAGAATTTTTACTCAGGAGGAAGTTATGGTGTCACTTGAATTGAAGAATGTTTCATTAAAAAGAAATGGGAAATGGCTGCTGCAGTCTGTTGACTGGCAGGTAAATAAGCAGGAACACTGGGTGCTTTACGGTTTAAATGGTGCGGGAAAAACCGCTTTATTAAATATGCTCTGCTCCTATTATTTCCCCACATCAGGCGAGATGACAGTGCTGGGGCATGTCTTTGGCAAGGAAGCTCTTGGTGAAAAGCTCAGGAGGAAAATTGGTCTCATCTCAGCGGGACTTGAAAAGAAATTGCACAGAGACGACAATGCTTTTGAAATTGTTTTGAGCGGCGCATTTGCTTCTATCGGGCTTTATGAAACCCCGACAGATGAAATGAGAGAGAAAGCCATTGATCTATTAAAAGCGTTTGGTTCATTCAAATATGCCAACAGAACATATGAAACCCTCTCACAGGGAGAGAAGCAAAAAGTCTTGATTGCGAGGGCTTTAATGAATGATCCGCAGCTCTTGATTTTAGATGAACCTGTGACGGGTCTTGATTTTTTAGCAAGAGAGCAAGTGCTGGAGACCATCTCATTTATTGCAGCTAAGCCTGATGCGCCTACTTTGCTCTATACGACCCATCATGCAGAGGAGATTCTGCCTGTTTTTCAGCATACCTTATTATTAAAAAATGGATCGGTTTTTGATCAAGGAGAAACAAAAGAGATGATGACAAGCGGCCTGCTTTCTTCTTTTTTTGAATGTCCGGTAGATGTCATGTGGAGAAATGGCCGTCCGCATTTAAGCAAATTGTAGATAAAAGAAACTATTGGTCTGCTTCCCTGCTTTTCCATCATACATATTATAGTAGAAAACGAAAGGCGGGGAAGGACAGATGATCAGTATTTCTGAATTCCAAATCAAGGATGTCGTCGATGTATCCAGCGGGAAAAAATTAGGTACCATTGGGGACATTGATATTAATGTCACAAGCGGCAAAATCCAAGCGATTATTATTGGCGGCACAGGTAAAATGATGGGATTTTTCGGAAAAGAAGAGGAAATGATTGTCCCATGGCGAAATATAGTAAAAATTGGCGAAGATGTGATACTTGTCCGCTTGTCTTCTTAATTCGTATAATTCCTCAATGAATCATTCAATTTTTCCTTAAAACAAACTCTTCATTCTTAGCAAACAATGTCTTTTTCGGGTAAAAAGATTACGTTTTCATATCAATTTGTAAAAAAACCTGCAGAAAGGGCACATTTGAGTGTAATATTTAATGAATCCCACTAACTGTCTATGCATGTCTTGTGGTAAAATAGGAGCGAAATAAAGAGAGATGAATGAAAGGTGGGAGGCAGCTTTGACATACAAATATGACCCCTTTCAGCAGAAATTACCATATGCAATGACCATTCATGATTGGACGAACATGACATGTTCTGGTAAAGAGGTATTGGCCGGGTTTACAACAAAAAACGGCGGCTTCAGCCTACCTCCATATCAATCATTGAACACTGGACTCCATGTAGGAGATGATGCTTCTAGTGTTCAAATGAATCGTCAAGTCATAGCAGATGCTGCTGCTGTGCCGCTCTCTGATTGGGTGTTTGCAGACCAAACACACGAGGATCGCATCCTGAAAGTCACCAAGGAGCAAAGAGGAAGAGGAAGTCTTCATTATCATGAGGCAATGCCTGGTACAGACGGTTTATATACGTCTGAGACGAACATGATGCTCGCTCTTTGTTTCGCTGATTGTGTTCCGCTTTATTTTCTAGCTCCGCAAAACGGATTAATTGGAACGGCTCATGCCGGCTGGAAAGGAACCGTCAAGCAAATTGGTGCAAAGATGGTTGATGTATGGGTCAGCCAAGAAGGTGCCAAGGCCGATCATATTCAAGTCGTCATTGGACCATCCATTGGCAGCTGCTGCTACATAGTCGATGACGCAGTCATGGATCAAGTGAAACAGCTTCCTTTTTCAACAGAGGATGTGTATTCCGAGATTTCACCAGGACAATATAAAATTGATTTGAAAACATTAAACAAAAACGTATTGCTTCATGCAGGAATAAAAGAAGAAAACATACATGTTAGTTCGATGTGCACAAGCTGCAATGATCAGCTTTTCTTCTCACACCGGCGTGATCAAGGGAAAACAGGACGTATGATGTCTTTTGTCGGGTTTAAGGAGGCATAAGTGCAATTGAATGTACGAGAGAATCTCAGACAAATAAATGAACAAATACACGAAGCATGTAAAAGAGCCGGTAGACAACCAGCAGATGTATCGGTCGTCGCTGTGACAAAGTATGTCTCCATTGAACGAGCACAAGAAGCCAAAGAAGCAGGAATTATGCACTTTGGTGAAAATCGTGACCAAGGGTTACTTGAAAAGCAGGCGGCCATAACCGATGAAAACATTAGCTGGCACTTCATCGGCAGTTTACAGACGCGAAAAGTGAAATCTGTCATTCGGACAATCGACTATTTACATTCGCTTGACAGAATGTCCCTTGCGAATGAAATTGAAAAAAGAGCGGATCATACGGTTCGCTGTTTTGTACAAGTGAACACATCACTTGAGGAGTCAAAACACGGCTTGCAAAGCGAAGACGTGATTCCATTTGTGAAACAGCTGGCTGATTTCAAACACATTGAAGTGGCTGGGCTGATGACGATGGCTCCATTTACAGATGATCACACTGTGATTCGCAACTGTTTTAGAACATTAAAAAACCTTCAAGAAGAGGTAAAACTTCTTAACCAAGTAAATGCACCTTGTCAGCATTTATCGATGGGCATGTCAAATGATTTTGAAATCGCAATTGAAGAAGGTGCGACATTCGTTCGGATTGGCTCTTCACTTGTTGGAAATGAAACAGGAGGTGCGTGACATGAGCATAAAAAATAAGTTTAAAAGCTTTTTCACTCTCGACGATGAAGAGTATGAGTACGAATATATTGATGAAGAAAGAGAACCCGTTCAAGAAGAAAAAGGAACAAAGGACAAAGCAGCATTTCAGGATCGTCCGCAGACAGGAAAACAAAATGTCGTCAGCTTGCAAAGCGTGCAAAAATCCTCTAAAGTGGTGTTAAGTGAGCCGCGTGTTTATGCAGAGGCGCAGGAGATTGCAGACCATATTAAAAACAGACGTGCAGTCGTCGTGAATTTGCAGCGCATTCAGCATGATCAAGCAAAGCGAATCATTGACTTCTTAAGCGGAACCGTTTATGCAATCGGTGGAGACATCCAGCGTATTGGCTCGAATATATTCCTCTGCACACCTGATAATGTAGATGTATCTGGTACAATATCAGAGCTATTGACAGAGGAAGAACCTCAGAGGTGGTAAATCATAGTGATTCTAAATTTCATTTTTAATATTTTAGGAACGGTATTAACGATTTACTCATTCGCGATTATTATTTACATCTTTATGTCATGGGTGCCATCTGCAAGAGAAACTGTGTTTGGCCGTTTTCTGACAAATATTTGCGAACCGTATTTAGAACCATTTCGTAAAATTATTCCGCCAATCGGCATGATTGACATCTCGCCGATTGTGGCATTGCTTGTGATTCGTTTTGCATCATCATATGGACTAACTGGTCTTTACAATATGATTGTGCGCTTCATGTAAACAGGCTGCCGGGCTTGGCACTGCCAGGCTCTTTTACATAAGAGGGGAACAAAATGAGCGATATCTATCAGCATTTTAGAAAAGACGAACAGCCATTTGTCGACCAAGTGTTAGGCTGGAAAAAAATCGCACTCGACCAATATCGAATGAAATTAACAGATTTCCTTGATCCGCGTGAGCAATTTATTACTGAGTCCGTCATCCAGCATGGCGAAGAACTTGGGATCATGTTTTTTGGCGGGTATGAGGGAGCGGAGCGCAAAAGGGCCCTCATTTATCCTGATTATTTAGAACCTTCTATTCAAGATGTTGAGCTGTCATATTTTCAGGTGAACTATGCGAAAAAGTTTATTTCCTTAGAACACCCGAAGCTTCTCGGCTCATTGATTGGGACAGGCTTGAAGCGTCAAAAATTCGGAGATCTATTATTTTCAGAGGAAGATGTGCAGTTTATTTGTACAAGTGATGTCGCCGATTTTGTGCGGGCGCAGCTGACTCATGTCGGCAGAGCAGCCGTTTCATTAGAGGAAATCACACAGGCAGAAATAAAGCCAGTGATCACGAAGACTGATATCAAAGAAGATACCATTTCTTCACTTCGGCTTGATGCTGTATGTGCTGCTGTCAGCCGTCAGTCTCGGCAAAAAGCACAGCTTTTAGTCAAAAATGGGCTTGTCAAAGTCAATTGGAAAGTCACAGAGGACCCTTCCTTTACAATCGGTGAAGGCGATCAGCTCTCTGTTCGGGGATTTGGCCGCTTTAGCCTCAAAACGATTGATGGGAAGACCAAAAAAGATAAATTCAAAGTAACATTTGAGCTTCTGACATAACGAACTTGAATCTGGAGGTGGCGAGGTTGCCATTAACACCTAATGATATTCATAATAAAACGTTCACAAAAAGCTTTCGTGGCTATGATGAAGATGAAGTAAACGAGTTTTTAAGCCAAGTACGTAAAGACTATGAGATTGTACTTCGTAAAAAGAATGAGCTTGAAGACAAAGTAAACGAGCTTGACGAAAGACTAGGTCATTTTGCAACAATTGAAGAGACATTAAACAAATCGATTCTTGTGGCGCAGGAAGCAGCAGAAGACGTAAAACGTCATTCTGATAAAGAAGCAAAATTGATTATTCGTGAAGCAGAGAAAAATGCAGACCGTATTATCAACGAAGCGCTGTCAAAATCAAGAAAAATTGCAATGGAAATCGAAGAGCTGAAGAAACAGTCGAAGGTCTTTAGAACTCGTTTCCAAATGCTCATCGAAGCGCAGCTTGATCTTCTGAAAAATGACGATTGGGATCATTTACTGGAATATGAAGTAGACGCTGTCTTTGATGAAAAAGAATAAGCGCATCATCTTGACATGACGTGCTCATGTTGCATATAATACCATCATAAATTAACAAGAGATAAACGTTTGAAAGGGACACTCGCAGCTGTCACATGCGTAATAAAGCGAATCAGGGATGGTGGAAGCCTGACATTACGAGACGCTGCAATGAGATCACCCCTTTAGTTCCTTTTCTGAAAAAAACAGTAAGAAAAGGCGTCTGATCACGTTACGATTTTAGAGTGGATAAGCGGCTCTTTCATATCGCTTGTCTAAAAGGGTGGTACCGCGAGACAAGCCTTCTCGTCCCTTATGGGATGAGAGGGCTTTTTTTATTGTTTTTTAATCAGAATTTGCATGTGGAGGAATGGGTATGAACTACAAAGACACCTTATTAATGCCGAAAACAGAATTCCCGATGAGAGGGAACTTGCCGAACAAAGAGCCTGAAATCCAAGAGGAGTGGGCAGAGAAAGACATCTATCAAATGGTTTTAGAGCGGACTAAAGGACGCCCGACGTTTATTTTGCATGATGGACCTCCATATGCGAATGGTGACATTCATATGGGGCATGCACTCAATAAAATCCTAAAAGATTTTATCGTCCGTTTTAAATCAATGAACGGGTATCATGCACCGTATGTTCCGGGCTGGGATACACACGGGCTGCCAATTGAAACAGCTCTCACTAAAAATAAAAAAGTCAAACGCAAAGAAATGTCTACAGCAGAATTCCGCAAACTATGCGAGGAGTATGCTTGGAAGCAAATTGAAGGTCAGCGCAGCCAGTTTAAGCGATTAGGCGTTAGAGCAGACTGGGACAATCCATATGTCACATTAAAGCCTGAATACGAAGCACAGCAAATCCTTGTCTTTGGTGAAATGGCGAAGAGAGGCTATATCTATAAAGGATTAAAGCCTGTTAACTGGTCTCCTTCAAGTGAATCAGCCCTCGCTGAAGCGGAAATTGAATATAAAGACAAACGTTCACCATCGATTTACGTTTCGTTTAAAGTAAAAGATGGCAAAGGCGTTCTTGAAAACGGCGAACAATTCATTATCTGGACAACAACACCTTGGACGCTTCCTGCAAACCTTGGCATTTGTGTTCATCCAAACTTAGAGTACAGTGTTCTTCAAGTCGGTGCTGAGCGTTATGTCGTTGCATCTGAACTGGTTGAACAAGTAGTAAAAACACTCGGCTTTGAAGAATGCGAAGTTGTGAAAACATTAAAAGGTAAAGAATTAGATAAAATCGTTGCAGCACATCCAATTTACGATAGAAATTCTCTTGTGATGCTTGGCGATCACGTGACAACTGATGCGGGAACTGGCTGTGTGCACACAGCACCAGGCCACGGGGAAGATGACTTTATTGTCGGTATGAAATACGGTCTTGATGTGCTCTGTCCAGTAGATGAAAAAGGTGTGATGACAGATGAGGCGCCTGGTTTTGAAGGACTATTCTACGAGGATGCCAATAAAGCCATCACAGAACAGCTTGAAGCAAAAGGTGCGCTGAAAAAGCTCGACTTTATCACGCACTCCTACCCGCATGACTGGAGAACGAAAAAACCAACGATTTATCGTGCGACAGCTCAGTGGTTTGCATCCATTAAAGATTTTAGAGAAGCGTTATTAGACAATATTAAAGAAACAAAATGGGTTCCAGCATGGGGAGAAACACGCTTGTTCAATATGGTGCGTGACAGAGGTGACTGGTGTATTTCAAGACAGCGTGTATGGGGCGTTCCAATTCCGGTCTTTTATGCGGAAAATGGTGAGCCGATCATCACGGACGAAACCATTCAGCATGTATCTCAATTATTTAGAGAGCATGGCTCGAATATTTGGTTTGAAAAAGAAGCAAAAGAGCTATTGCCAGAAGGCTTTACACATCCAGGCAGCCCGAATGGTGAATTCACAAAAGAGCAGGATATCATGGATGTATGGTTTGATTCCGGTTCTTCTCACCAAGCCGTTTTAGAAGAAAGAGACGACCTAGTCCGTCCGGCAGATCTTTACCTTGAAGGCTCTGACCAATATCGCGGCTGGTTTAACTCCTCATTATCAACAGCAGTTGCTGTCACTGGAAAAGCACCTTATAAAGGTGTCCTAAGCCATGGCTTTACGCTTGATAAAGAAGGACGTAAGATGAGTAAATCATTAGGCAATACGATTGATCCAACGAAGGTTGCGAAGCAGCTTGGTGCAGAGATTCTAAGACTTTGGGTATCTTCAGTCAACTATCAAGCCGATCATCCAGTATCTGATGATATTTTGAAACAAGTAGCAGAAGTCTATCGTAAAATCCGTAACACCTTCCGCTTCCTGCATGGAAACCTATTTGACTTTGACCCAGCAGTTAATGCCGTGCCAGTAGAAGAGCTTCGCGAAGTGGATCAATACATCATGATCAAATTAAACAAATTGATTGATAAAGTGAAAAAAGCTTATGATGATTACGAATTTGCGGTCGTGTATCATGCGATTCACAATTTCTGTACGATTGAGCTCAGCTCTTTCTATCTTGATTTTGCAAAGGATGTCGTCTACATTGAGCATGCCGATCATCCAGACCGCCGCAGCATGCAGACGGTCTTCTACGAAACATTAATGGCTTTAGTAAAGCTGACTGCACCAATTCTTCCGCATACCGCAGATGAATTATGGAGCCACTTAAGCTTTGTTGAAGAGCCGAGTGTTCAGTTAACAGATATGCCAGAAGGTGTGGCAGTTCCTCAAGCTGAAGCGACAGAAGCGAAATTTGACCGCTTTATGGAAGTACGTGATGATGTGCTAAAAGCGCTGGAGATTGCGCGTAACGAGAAAGTCATCGGACGTTCACTTGAAGCAAGTGTGACGCTTTATGCGACAGACGAAGTGAAAAACCTTCTTGCATCCATTAAAGAAGATGTGAAGCAGCTCTTTATCATCTCTGAATTAACGGTAGAAGATGAGCAGCATGCAGATACATCAGCGCCTGAATGTGCATCAGGACGAATTGTGGTTCAAAAAGCAGAAGGAGAACTGTGCGAACGTTCCCGCATTATTTCAAAAGACGTTGGTGCAAATCCGAAATACCCAACATTGTCGCTGAAAAATGCTGAAATCGTGGAGAAATATTACCAAAATTAACAATGCGATATCACAAGCTGGCGCCCCGTCATATGCGGGGCGTTTTCTTTTATGAGAAAATGACAGCGTTTAGAACGAAAGGAAAAATCTTATGGCTTTAAAGTGACCAGGCGGGGCAACAATATGATTATCACGACAGGGCAGGAGTTGAAATAGCGACATGAATGGCGATCTAGAGACGATTTACACGGAACTCCTTCAAATGAAAGAAGAGCTGCAATCTAAACTGTTTGAATACGCATCATTTCGTTCACCCGCTGAGCATGTCACGTTGAATGAGGTCAAAACGACCACGCTTCTTTATCACATCAAAGAAGAGCTGCAAGATGTGTCTCTCGCTATTGCAAAAATCGAACAAGGAATCTATGGCATATGTGAGGCAACAGGAGATGTGATTCCGCTTGAACAAATGAGTATTCTTCCTACCGCCCGCACGGCTGACGACTTTTTATATCATAAGCAATACGAGAAAAAAGCATTCACTCCTTATCCTTACGAATCAAATGATTCTCATTTTGAAGCCTTCCACATGTAGGGAGGTTTTTGTCTGTCAACTAAAGTTTCTTTACTCCTTCCTGTTTTCTTGATAAAATGCTTAAAGATCAAAGTATGAAGATGGAGGAACGTGTGTGTTCTATTACATAATCGCATTCGTTATCATTTGTTTAGACCAATTAACTAAATGGCTCATTGTCAAAAATATGATGCTCGGTGATTCTGTTCCAGTCATTGATGGATTCTTTTATATCACGTCTCACCGAAATTCAGGAGCCGCATGGGGAATTCTCCAAGGGCAAATGTGGTTTTTCTATGTGATCACACTCGTTGTTATTGCGGGAATTGTTTATTACTTACAAAAACATGGACAAAAGGACAAGCTGCTGGGAGTAGCGCTGGCCTTAATGCTTGGCGGAGCGATCGGAAACTTTATCGACCGTATTTTCCGTCAGGAAGTGGTTGATTTTGCTCATTTCGTATTTGGGGATTATCACTACCCAATCTTTAATATTGCAGATTCTTCTCTTTGTGTAGGGGTTATTCTGCTCTTCATTCAAATGCTGTTAGATGGAAAGAAAAATAAGGAGTCAACTACATGAATCAAGTAAATATTGCCGTTTCAGAAGAACAAACGAGTGAACGGCTAGATAAATTTCTAAGCACGACAGAACCAGAATGGTCAAGAACCCAAGTCCAGCAATGGGTAAAAGATGGGCTGATCGAAGTAAACGGGAAACAAGTAAAGGCCAATTACAAAGTACAAGCTGGAGATCAAATCAAAGTGGAGATTCCAGATCCGGAAGCCCTTGATGTAGAAGCTGAACCAATGGATCTTGATATTTATTATGAGGATGCAGATGTGTTAGTCGTAAATAAACCACGAGGAATGGTCGTTCATCCAGCGCCGGGTCATGTGTCAGGAACACTTGTAAATGGACTGATGGCACATTGCAAAGACTTATCAGGGATTAACGGTGTGATGCGTCCTGGAATTGTCCACCGAATTGATAAAGATACGTCTGGGCTGTTAATGGTCGCTAAAAACGATATGGCACATGAGTCACTCGTCAATCAGCTGGTGGCTAAAACTGTCACAAGAAAGTATACGGCTGTTGTCCACGGTATTATCCAGCATGATACAGGCACAATTGATGCACCAATTGGCAGAGACAAAAAAGACCGCCAAAGCATGACGGTTACAAAAGAAAATGCAAAACAAGCCGTTACTCACTTTGATGTGATTGAACGCTTTAAAGACTTCACAGTTGTCGAATGCCGTCTTGAAACAGGAAGAACACATCAAATTCGTGTTCATATGAAATATATCGGCTACCCTCTTGCAGGAGATCCGAAATATGGGCCAAGAAAAACAGTCGATTTTAATGGACAGCTGCTGCATGCAGGTGTTTTAGGATTTGATCATCCTAGAACAGGAGAATATATCGAGTTCACAGCACCAATTCCAGCTGATATGCAAGCCTTTATCGATTCATTAAGAAATAACGATTGACAGGCCGTTCTTTTTTTGAAATAATAAACGAAGAAATTGAGATTCTTTAAAACAGTCCAGAGAGGCTGAGAAGGATAACGGATCAATTTGTGCACGCATATGCACAAATGAACGCCCCTCTCTGCCCTTTGCAGAAGGGGCTTTTTATTTGTCAAAAAGAGGTGTAAAAGATGGAACAAAAAGCAGTCATTCTTGATGAACAAGCGATCAGACGAGCGCTTACCCGAATTGCACATGAAATGATTGAGCGCAACAAAGGGATGAAGGATGTCATCCTTGCCGGGATCAAGACAAGAGGCATACATCTTGCAAAGCGCCTTGCAGAGCGCATCGAGCAAATTGAAGGGAATCCAGTCACTGTAGGTGAACTTGATATTACGCTATACCGTGATGACCTGACAAAAAAGACAGACAACCAAGACCCGCTTGTAAAGGGTGCAGACATACCAGCTGACATTAATGACAAAACACTTATTGTTGTTGACGATGTCCTTTTTACAGGCAGAACCGTCAGAGCAGCTATGGATGCCCTTGTGGATGTAGGAAGACCATCTTCCATTCAGCTGGCTGTGCTCGTTGACCGGGGACACCGGGAGCTGCCGATCCGAGCCGATTATATCGGGAAAAACATTCCGACTTCAAAAGCAGAGACAGTCATGGTTCAGCTCAATGAAGTAGATCAAAACGACCTTGTCGCTATATATGAAAAATAACCTTTTTAAATGCATTCCAGAGAGTTTGCAAAGAGGGCAATAACAGAGAAACCGAGCACACGGCCAACATGACGTGTCCGGTTTATCTAGGCCTCTTTGCGCATACTCGCAAAGAGGCTTTTTTAATGAAAAAGGACACATCTAGGAGGAAAATCATGAGTCAGCAAAAAGCCAATTTAGGCATTCGAGATATCCCAAAACCATTCACATGGCTGTCACTTAGCCTTCAGCATTTGTTTGCGATGTTTGGTGCGACCATTCTTGTACCAAAAATCATTGATATGAGTCCAGCCGTCGCGCTCATCTCAAGCGGAGTGGGAACGATTGTTTACTTAATCATCACAAGAGGACAAATTCCGGCGTATCTTGGATCGTCCTTTGCCTTCATCGCCCCCATACTGAATGTGAAAGCAACGGGAGGCCCTGGAGCCGCAATGGTTGGCGCCTTCATGGCGGGTGTCGCTTATGCACTCATCGCCCTATTCATTAAATGGCTCGGCACAGGCTGGCTGATGAAGCTTCTGCCGCCGGTGGTCGTAGGACCAGTCATTATGGTCATCGGACTCGGACTCGCTGGAACAGCAGTCAACATGGCGATGTATGTTGATCCGAATGCAACCGAGCTTGTTTACAGCCTCAAACACTTAATGGTCGCTGGCTTCACACTGGCTGTCACCATTATCAGTATGATTTTCCTAAGAGGATTCCTTAGCTTAATCCCAGTATTAATCGGCATCATCAGCGGCTATCTCTTTGCCTTAACACAAGGCATCGTGAACTTCCAGCCGGTCATTGACGCAAAATGGTTTGCTGTACCAGACTTCGTTGTGCCATTTGTCGACTATACACCTGCTGTGACCTTAAGCATTCTCACAGTGATGGTGCCGGTAGCCTTTGTCACAATGTCTGAGCATATCGGCCACCAAGTGGTGTTAAGTAAGGTCGTAGGACAAGATTTTATTAAAAAACCAGGTCTTCACCGTTCCATTTTAGGAGACAGTGCGGCGACGATCTTCGCTTCACTTATTGGCGGACCACCAACAACAACTTATGGAGAGAACATTGGCGTACTAGCCATCACAAGAGTGTTCAGTATCTTCGTCATCGGCGGAGCAGCCGTGTTTGCGATCTGCTTCGGTTTTGTAGGAAAAATTTCAGCATTAATCAGTACAGTGCCGTCCGCGGTGATGGGAGGCGTTTCGTTCCTGCTCTTTGGAATCATTGCTTCAAGCGGCCTGAGAATTCTGATTGATCATAAAGTGAATTTTGAAGAAAAGCGTAATCTCATTATCGCATCAGTCATCCTAGTCATCGGGATTGGCGGGGCATTCATTGAGGTGAAACAAATCAATCTCACCCTATCTGGAATGGCACTTGCTGCGATTACGGGTGTCCTGTTAAATCTGATCCTGCCGCATCAAAAAGCAGAAGATGACAACTCAAATGAATCAAATACAGAAAACCTTTTAAAAGAAGTCCAGTGAGGCTGACAAGGGTTCTAAATGGAGCAGAATGCACGAAAGTGCCGCTGCTTCTTTTGGAGAACCCTAAGCTGCCGAGGCTTAGGGTTTTTTTGAACCTGAAAGTGATGAAAAACTAGAGGGGGAAGAAAAAATGAATGATTTATCGACAATGAGCAGCTTATCAAAAGAAGAGATTTTACAGCTGATTGAAGAAGCAGCTGCACTCAAAAAAGGGAAACAAGAACATGGATTAGCCGGAGAATTTGTGGCAAACCTTTTCTTTGAACCAAGCACAAGAACACGTTTTAGCTTCGAAGTTGCAGAGAAGAAATTAGGGATGAATGTCCTGAGCTTAGATGCAGCAAGCACCTCCGTTCAAAAGGGCGAAACACTTTACGATACGGTAAAAACACTGGAATCGATCGGAGTAAAGGCATGTGTGATCAGAGACAGCACAGATGAATATTATAACGAGCTGATTGGGAAGGTTGGAATTCCCATCATCAATGCAGGAGATGGCTGCGGGCAGCATCCAACCCAATCACTGCTTGACCTCATGACCATCTTTGAAGAGTTTGGCGGCTTTGAAGGCTTAACGATTTCGATTCATGGAGACATCAAACATAGCAGGGTGGCAAGATCAAATGCTGAGGTTTTATCGAGGCTGGGAGCGACAGTCCTCTTTTCAGGACCTGCTTCCTTCCAGGATAAACAAAACCCTCACGGAACGTATGCCCAAGTAGATGAAGCCATCGCACAATCTGATGTGGTGATGCTGCTTAGAATCCAGCATGAACGGCACGCTGAAAAAATGGGCAGTGAAGATTACTTATCAACTTATGGATTAACAGTAGACAGAGCAAACAAAATGAAAGAACGCGCGATTATTATGCATCCAGCACCAGTAAACAGAGGTGTTGAAATAGATGATTCATTAGTAGAGTCCAAGCAGTCAAGGATTTTCAAACAAATGGAAAATGGCGTTTATATCCGAATGGCTGTATTAAAAAGAGCTTTTCAAAATAGCACACTACATCAAAAAGGGAGAGATTCTGTCTATGTCATATCTCATTAAAAACGGGTTTATCTTAACAAGCACAGGTGAAAGAGTGCAGCAGGATATTAGGGTAAAAGGAAAAGTGATTCAAGCGATTGGTCACCTAGAAAGAGAAGACGGAGAAGAGGTTATTGATGCAGCGGGGCTATTTGTGTCACCAGGCTTGATCGATCTGCATGTGCATTTAAGAGAGCCAGGCGGAGAGAAAAAGGAAACGATTGAAACAGGCTCTAAAGCAGCCGCAAGAGGCGGATTTACGACGATTGCAGCGATGCCGAATACAAGGCCGGTTCCAGATACAAAAGAGCAAATGGAATGGCTGATGAATCGCATCGAAGAAACCTCATCTGTGAGAGTGCTGCCATACGCCTCCATCACAACGAGACAAATTGGGGAAGAGATGACGGATTTTGCAGCACTAAAAGAAGCAGGCGCCTTTGCTTTTACAGATGACGGTGTCGGCATCCAAACAGCAGGCATGATGTACGAAGCGATGAAACAGGCAGCAAGTCTTGATCAAGCGATTGTGGCGCACTGTGAAGATAACTCGCTCATTTACGGCGGGTGCGTTCATGAAGGAGAATTTTCAAAAGCAAATGGGTTAAACGGAATACCGTCAATCTGTGAATCGGTGCATATTGCAAGAGATGTTCTTTTAGCAGAAGCAGCGAACTGTCATTATCATGTATGTCATATCAGTACGAAAGAATCTGTGCGGGTCGTACGCGATGCAAAAAAAGCAGGCATCCGTGTGACGGCTGAGGTGTCACCGCATCACCTGCTGTTGTGTGATACGGACATTCCGGGTCTTGATACAAATTATAAAATGAACCCGCCGCTCAGAGGAACAGAGGATCGCGAGGCATTGATCGAGGGACTGTTAGATGGAACGATTGATTTCATCGCAACAGACCATGCGCCGCATACAGAAGAAGAAAAGAACGAAACGATGCAGCGTGCCCCGTTTGGAATTGTGGGACTTGAAACTGCGTTTCCGCTTCTGTATACACGATTTGTCAAAACAGGCGAATGGACATTAAAAGAACTCGTTGATTATATGACAATCAAACCAGCTGAAGCATTTTCTCTTCCATACGGAAAGCTTGAAGAAGGGCACATAGCTGATATCACACTCATTGATTTAAACAAAGAAATGGCAATCGATAAAAAAAGCTTCTTATCTAAAGGGCAAAATACACCGTTTGACAAATTGACTGTATCAGGATGGCCGGTCATGACACTTGCATCTGGGAAAGTCGTTTATGAAGAGGGGAGACTAGTAAAATGAAGAGACGCTTAGTGCTAGAAAACGGAACAGTATTCGAAGGAACAGGCTTTGGCAGCTTAGAACCATCAGTCGGAGAAGTCGTCTTTAATACAGGGATGACGGGCTATCAAGAAATTTTATCTGATCCATCATACTGCGGACAAATTGTCACACTGACTTACCCGCTAATCGGCAACTATGGCATTAACCGTGACGATTTTGAATCGATCACACCGTTTGTGAAAGGGCTGATTGTGAAAGAGCTTTGTGAAAAGCCCTCAAACTGGCGCTCTTCATATTCACTCGATGAATATTTAAAAATGAAAAACATTCCGGGGCTGAGCGGAATCGATACACGGAAGCTGACTAGAATGATTCGAAGTGCAGGGACTTTAAGAGGGGCATTTGCAGGACCTGATGAACAAGTAGAAGACGTTGTCCGTCGCCTTCAAACATTGCAGCTGCCAACAGATCAAGTGAGTCAAGTATCTGTGAAAAATGCGTACCCAAGCCCAGGCAGAGGAAAAAGAATTGTCCTTGTCGATTTCGGCATGAAGCACGGCATTTTGCGCGAGCTCAATAAACGTGACTGCGACGTCATTGTGGTGCCATACAACATCACTGCAGATGAAGTGCTGCAGCTAAAGCCTGATGGCATCATGCTTTCAAACGGACCTGGAGATCCTGTGGATGTACCGGAAGCCGTTGAGATGATTCAGCAATTGATTGGAAAGGTGCCGCTCTTTGGTATATGCCTCGGACATCAATTATTTGCTCTAGCATGCGGTGCAAGCACAGAAAAAATGAAATTTGGCCACAGAGGATCAAACCATCCGGTGAAAGAACTAGCAACTGGCAAGGTGACACTGACGTCTCAAAACCACGGCTACACGGTTAGCAGTATTAACGAAGACGTGCTCGAAGTCACACATATTGCCCTAAACGACAATACGATTGAAGGATTAAAACATAAAGAAGCACCAGCTTTCACTGTTCAGTACCACCCAGAAGCATCACCGGGTCCAGAAGATGCAAACTACTTATTTGACCAGTTCATGGAAATGATTCATACGACTGAGAAAGAAGGGGAAGAAGTATGCCAAAACGCGTAGACATCAAAAAGATTTTAGTAATCGGATCAGGTCCTATCATCATCGGTCAGGCAGCGGAGTTTGACTATGCAGGTACACAGGCTTGCTTAGCGCTAAAAGAAGAGGGCTATGAAGTCGTTCTTGTGAACTCTAACCCTGCGACCATCATGACAGATACAGAAATGGCTGATAAGGTATACATCGAACCACTGACACCAGAATTTTTAACACGAATCATTCGAAAAGAACGCCCTGATGCGATCTTGCCAACACTTGGCGGGCAAACTGGATTAAACCTTGCTGTTGAATTGTCAGAGCTTGGCGTATTAGCTGAATGCGGCGTTGAAGTACTCGGTACAAAGCTGTCAGCCATCCAAAAAGCAGAGGATAGAGATTTATTCCGTAATTTAATGAATGAACTAAATGAGCCAGTACCAGAAAGTGAAATCATTCATAACCTGGAAGAAGCGATGGCGTTTACAGATCAAATCGGTTTCCCTGTCATCGTCAGACCAGCCTATACATTAGGCGGAACAGGCGGCGGAATTTGTACAAACGAGCAAGAACTGAAGGAAATCGTTGAAAACGGTCTGAAGCTAAGCCCAGTCACACAATGCTTACTTGAAAAAAGCATTGCAGGCTTTAAAGAAATTGAATATGAAGTCATGCGAGACAGCGGTGACCATGCAATCGTTGTTTGTAACATGGAAAACTTTGACCCTGTAGGCATCCATACTGGTGACAGTATTGTTGTAGCCCCAAGCCAAACGTTAAGTGACCGTGAATATCAGCTGCTTCGAAATGTGTCGCTTAAGCTGATCCGTGCACTTGGTATTGAAGGCGGCTGTAACGTACAGCTGGCACTTGATCCAAACAGCTTTCAATACTATATCATCGAGGTAAACCCGCGTGTGAGCCGTTCATCTGCGCTTGCGTCAAAAGCGACAGGCTATCCAATTGCCAAATTGGCAGCGAAAATTGCTGTCGGCTTAACGCTTGATGAAATGATGAACCCAGTCACAGGTAAAACCTATGCAGCCTTCGAGCCGGCACTTGACTATATCGTTTCAAAAATACCGCGCTGGCCTTTCGATAAATTTGAATCTGCGAACAGACGTCTTGGTACGCAAATGAAGGCAACTGGTGAAGTCATGGCGATCGGCCGTACATTAGAAGAGTCTCTTCTAAAGGCTGTACGTTCACTTGAAGCCGATGTGCATCACATTGAATTAAAAGATGAAGCAGACATCACAAATGAAGTGCTTGAAAAGCGGATTATCAAAGCGGGAGACGAACGATTATTTTATATCGCTGAGGCGCTTAGAAGAGGCTATACAGTCGAACAAATACATGAATTCTCAAAAATTGATTACTTCTTCCTTCATAAGCTGGAAGGCATCATTGCCTTTGAGAAGAGATTAAAAGAAAACAAAGGCAATACAGACGTATTAAAAGAAGCGAAAGAAAAAGGCTTCTCAGATATCTACATTAGCCGCGAGTGGGAGATGAACGAAGCGGATGTCTACAAGCTAAGACAAGAAGCAGGCATTGTACCTGTATACAAAATGGTGGATACATGTGCGGCAGAATTTGAATCAGAGACACCATATTTCTACAGCACATATGAAGATGAAAATGAATCAGAACGTACAGACAAGAAAAGCGTTATCGTATTAGGTTCAGGTCCTATCCGAATTGGACAAGGGGTTGAATTTGATTATGCGACTGTTCACTCTGTGTGGGCAATTAAACAAGCAGGCTATGAAGCGATCATTATTAACAACAATCCTGAAACGGTCTCAACAGACTTTAGTATTTCAGATAAGCTCTACTTTGAACCACTCACTGTAGAAGATGTCATGCATATCATCGACCTTGAACAGCCTGAAGGAGTCGTCGTTCAGTTCGGCGGACAAACGGCGATCAACCTAGCAGATGAATTATCAAATAGAGGGGTTAAAATTCTTGGAACTTCTCTAGAAGACCTAGACCGCGCAGAAAACCGGGACAAGTTTGAACAAACGTTAGAAACACTCGGCGTGCCCCAGCCGAAAGGGAAAACAGCAACGTCTGTGTCTGAAGCAGTAGCGATTGCCAATCAAATCGGCTACCCAGTCCTTGTCCGTCCTTCCTATGTATTAGGCGGCCGCGCGATGGAAATTGTGTATCAAGAAGCTGAGCTTCTTCACTACATGGAGAATGCGGTGAAGGTCAACCCGCAGCATCCAGTGTTAATTGACAAGTATTTGACAGGAAAAGAAATTGAAGTAGATGCCGTGTCTGATGGAGAAACTGTCGTAATCCCAGGCATTATGGAACACATTGAAAGAGCCGGAGTTCACTCTGGTGACTCGATTGCGGTCTATCCGCCGCAAACATTGTCTGAGGACATCAAAGCAAAGATCGCAGAATACACGATCAAGCTTGCAAAAGGACTCAACATTATTGGGCTTTTGAACATTCAATTTGTCCTATCAAAAGGTGAAGTGTATGTCCTTGAAGTGAACCCGAGATCAAGCCGGACGGTACCTTTCTTAAGTAAAATTACAGGCATTCCGATGGCAAATCTTGCGACAAAAGTCATCTTAGGAGACAAGCTCAAAAATTATGGCTACGAAGAAGGGCTTCACACAGAGCAAGAAGGAGTGTACGTCAAAGTTCCAGTCTTCTCTTTTGCAAAATTAAGAAGAGTGGATATTACACTCGGGCCTGAAATGAAATCAACAGGCGAAGTCATGGGGAAAGATGTCACGATCGAAAAAGCCCTTTATAAAGGATTGATTGCATCAGGCATCCAAATCCCTAATGACGGAACCGTTCTTCTGACAGTGGCTGATAAGGATAAAGAAGAAGGACTTGAGATCGCAAGAAGATTCCATTCGATCGGCTATCATATTTTAGCAACAGAAGGAACGGCGAATTATTTAAAACAAGCCTCCATTCCATCAAGTGTGGTCGGCAAAATTGGAGAAGAAGGCAAAAATCTTCTTGATGTCATTCGAAACGGGGAAGCCCAATTCGTGATCAACACATTAACAAAAGGAAAACAGCCGGCAAGAGACGGCTTTAGAATTAGACGTGAATCTGTTGAAAACGGAGTGGCTTGCTTAACGTCACTAGATACAGCAGAAGCCATTTTAAGAGTGCTTGAGAGCATGACATTTAGAGCGGATGAAATGCCAGAAGTGAAAACGAATGCTGAGGTGACAGTAACGATATGAAAAAAGCATACTTGACGGTCGTCTCGAACCGAGAGATCGCTGATCATATTTACGAAATGACATTACAAGGTGACCTTGTGGACTCCTTTCAAACGGCTGGACAATTTCTTCATCTAAAGGTCAGTGAATCGATGACACCGCTGCTGAGAAGACCGATCAGTATTGCCAACATTCATGCCGAGCAAAAAGAAGCAACCATCATTTACCGCGCAGAGGGAGAGGGCACAAAGCTCCTCTCCCAAAAGCGGGAGGGAGAATCAGTCGATGTATTAGGGCCGCTTGGAAACGGGTATGATCCTTCAGTCGTCAAGCCCGGAGAGACGGCATTACTAGTCGGCGGCGGAATTGGCGTACCGCCTCTATATGAGCTGTCTAAGCGTTTAACGAAAAAAGGTGTCATCGTAAAGCATGTCCTCGGCTTTCAGTCGAAAAAGGATGTATTTTACGAGGAAAAATTTAGAGCACTCGGCGATACGTTTATTGCAACGGTTGATGGCACATACGGTGCTAAAGGCTTTGTAACAGATGTGATAAAAGAGCAAAACCTGAGCTTTGATGTGCTGTTTTCCTGCGGTCCAACACCTATGCTAAAAGCGCTGAAAGACACGTATCCTGATAAGCCTGTCTACATTTCGATGGAAGAACGAATGGGCTGCGGGATTGGTGCCTGCTTTGCATGTGTCTGTCATACCGATCAGCTCGACAAACCTTACGTCAAAGTGTGTCTTGATGGACCTGTTTTTAAAGCAGAGGAGGTGGCATTGTCATGCTAAACGTTGAGTTACCGGGATTATCTTTAAAGAATCCAATTATCCCTGCATCAGGCTGCTTTGGATTCGGGAGAGAATTTGCATCCTTATATGACCTATCATTGCTGGGCGGTATCATGATCAAAGCCACAACCCTTGAACCGAGATTTGGCAATCCGACTCCAAGGGTAGCCGAGACAGGAGCTGGTATGCTCAATGCAATCGGCCTTCAAAATCCAGGTCTAAAAGGCGTGATTGAAAATGAATTGCCTTGGCTCGAGCAGTTTGATACGCCTATTATTGCGAATGTTGCTGGCTCACAGGTTGAAGATTATGTTGAAGTAGCCAAGCAAATCAGCCAAGCAAAAAATGTTCATGCCCTTGAACTGAATATTTCTTGCCCAAATGTTAAAACCGGCGGAATCGCCTTTGGTACAGATCCAAATATGGCAGCATCATTGACAAAAGCAGTCAAGAAAGTCTCTTCCGTACCTGTCTATGTCAAGCTGTCACCTAACGTAGCCAATATTGTAGAAATTGCTCAAGCGATTGAAGCTGCTGGAGCAGATGGACTCACCATGATTAACACATTAATTGGGATGCGTTTAGATTTAAAAACGGGGAAACCCATCCTTGCCAATAAAACAGGCGGATTATCAGGACCAGCTGTCAAACCTGTCGCTGTACGTATGGTGCATGAGGTGAGTCAAGCGGTTTCTATTCCGATTATCGGGATGGGCGGAGTGCAAAGTGCTGAAGATGTACTTGAATTTTTACTAGCAGGTGCAAGTGCAGTCGCTGTCGGTACAGCGAATTTTGTGAATCCATTTATTTGCCCGGAAATCATTGAAGAATTGCCAAATGTGTTAGCAGCATATGGTTATTCATCTGTAGAGGAATGTATCGGAAGGAGCTGGAAACATGAAGCACTTGCCCATCATCGCGCTTGATTTTCCATCAGGGCAGGACGCGCTTGCCTTTTTAGATCCCTTTGAAGGGACACCATTATTTGTGAAGGTCGGCATGGAGCTGTTTTACCAAGAAGGACCTGCCATCCTTGATGCGCTGAAAGAAAAAAATTGCCGCATTTTTCTCGATCTAAAATTACATGACATTCCAACAACGGTGCAAAAAGCGATGAACCGGCTTGCCGCACTTGGCGTTGATTTGGTCAATGTGCATGCTGCTGGCGGGAAACGAATGATGCAGGCTGCATTAGAGGGACTTGAAAGCGGGACTCCTGCTGGACAAAGCCGTCCGGGCATTATTGCAGTGACCCAGCTGACTAGTACGTCAGAAGACATGATGAGAAACGAATTACTCATTGACCGTCCGCTGCAAGAGACTGTGATCCGGTACGGACAATTAGCATATGAAAGTGGACTGGACGGTGTTGTTTGCTCTGTTCATGAATCTAAAGCACTTCATGAACATATCTCACCCTCTTTTCTCACTGTAACGCCAGGGATTCGCTTACCGAATGATCAAACCGATGACCAAAAGCGTGTGGCGACACCTGCCTATGCAAAAGAGCAAGGTGTTTCACAAATCGTTGTCGGGAGATCAATCACAAAAGCTGATAAACCAATAGAAGCCTATCATCAAATTTTGAAAGAGTGGGAGTGACTGCCAGATGAAATCAAAAATCGCGAAACATCTATTACAAATCAAAGCGGTCTCATTAAAACCAGACGAACCGTTTACATGGGCGAGCGGTATAAAATCACCGATCTATTGTGATAACCGCCTCACATTATCATATCCAGAAGTCAGACACGACATTGCGGAAGGTCTAAAAGATTTGATTCTCACTCATTTCAAGGGAGCAGAGGTTGTCGCGGGTACTGCAACAGCAGGCATTCCGCATGCGGCATTAGCAGCAGACCGCTTGAACATCCCGATGTGTTATGTCAGAAGTAAGCCGAAAGCACACGGCAAAGGAAATCAAATTGAAGGGGCCGTATCGAAAGGCCAAAAGGTTGTCGTCGTCGAAGACCTTATTTCCACAGGAGGCAGTGTGCTGGAAGTGGTTGCTGCTCTTCAAGCTGAGGGCTGCGAGGTACTAGGAGTTGCCGCAATCTTCACATACGGACTGCCAAAAGCAGCGGCCGCTTTTCAAGAAAAAAATATTTCATATGTCACCCTGACAGACTATGACACATTGACAGACGTGGCACTTGAACTGAAAGCGATTGAGCCGTCTGCGATGAACAAACTAAAACGCTGGAGACAAGACCCTTCCTCTGAATCTTGGATGGAAGAAACGGTCTGAAAAGTCAAAGTCCATCGTTAACAATTTTAAAGCTGTGCCTGCCCGCACGGCTTTTTTATTTGGGTAAAAATAGTAAAATAGACTCAAATTTTAATAAAAACTAATCCTATCAATAAAGTCGGGTTGACTTTTGTTTGAATTGTGTTAATATTTAAGACAAATTGAAACTCTTATCCAGAGAGGTGGAGGGACTGGCCCGATGAAACCCGGCAACCTGCGATTCGCAAGGTGCTACTTCCTGCAAAATGATTCTATTTTGAAAGATAAGGAAATTGTGAGCTTCCTCATCTTTCTTTCGGACTGAAAGAAAGTTTTTTTATTTTAACGGTGAGGAGGAAGAGGAGATGGAAGTGAAACAAAATCAGGATGAGGACTTAGTAAAGCATATGCAAGAACTGATTGGGGATATGAAATTCGGTTCAATTACGTTAATTGTTCAGGACGGTCAAGTGATTCAAGTGGAAAAAAACGAAAAAATTAGATTAAAGTAGTGCGGAAAATAGCAATATGAGCGGTACTCCGGAAGGGGAGAAATCATGTTAACTTATGAAAATTGGCAAGAGCCGTCCATTACATTTCAAGAGGATGATTTGTATAAAGGAGCCCTGTCTGTACTGAAATGGGCGTACGGTCATTATGGTGACCAGCTCGTATATGCGTGCAGCTTTGGGATTGAGGGCATCGTTCTAATTGATCTGATTGCAAAAGTAAAAAAAGATGCGAGAATTGTCTTTTTAGATACAGGTCTGCATTTTAAAGAAACTTACGACACAATTGATGCGGTAAAGGAAAGATATCCGGGCTTAGATATTGTACTGAAAACGCCTGAGCTGACGGTTGAACAGCAAAATGAGCAGCACGGTGAACAATTATGGAAAACAGATCCTCAAAGCTGCTGTCATATGCGTAAGGTCATTCCTTTGCAAGAAGCCTTATCTGGTTATCCAGCATGGCTTTCTGGTTTAAGAAGAGAGCAGTCACCAAAACGAGCAGGGACGAATTTCTTAAATAAGGATGAAAAATTCAAATCAGTGAAAGTATGTCCGCTCATCCATTGGACGTGGAAGGACATATGGAGATATGCATCTAGAGAGGAACTTACTTATAATCCGCTGCATGACCAAGGATATCCAAGTATCGGCTGTGCACCGTGTACACAGCCAGCATTTACTGCAGATGATCTGCGTTCTGGCAGATGGTCAGGCACACCAAAGACAGAGTGCGGATTACATGAGTAAGGGAGCATAATGTATGGAAATCGCCGCAATTTTATTTAGTCTATTCTTTGCTTTAAACATAGGCGCAAGCGGAGCAGCTGCTTCTATGGGCATTGCGTATGGATCAGGTGCCATTCAAAAGCCCATTTATGCGCTCAGTTTTTGTGCAGTTGGGATATTAGCAGGTTCAGTGATTGGCGGCGGTGAGGTCGTCAAAACGATCAGCTCTGGTATTATGCCAGAATCAGTCATTACACTTGAAATCGTTTGTATTATCATTGGTTCTGCTGCACTATCACTTTTCATAGCAAATCTGATGGCGATTCCTTTATCAACAAGTGAGGTCACAGTAGGGGCTGTAGTTGGTGTGGCAGTCGCATATAAAGTTTTGTTTGTGAAATCCATTTTAGTGATTGTGGCTTTTTGGGTCATCATCCCGCTTTTCGCCTTTCTTTTTACCTTTGCTGTCGTCAAAATCATCAGAATGTTCCCTAAACGGAAGCTGTCTAAAAAAGGCACAGCTATTTTATCTATCGTATTAATTCTCAGCGGATTTTTAGAGGCATTTTCAGCCGGTATGAACAATGTGGCAAATGCCGTCGGCCCGCTCGTCGCTTCAGGCGTTTTGTCAGTTGGGCAGGGAACACTTTACGGCGGAATCTTCGTCGCAGCAGGGGCCCTCTTGCTAGGCAGAAGAGTACTGGAAACAAACGGAAAGAAAATTACCCGCTATCAAACAGGCGAAGGGATTTTACTTTCGAGTACCGGTGCCGGGCTTGTCATCGTCAGCTCTATTTTTGGGCTGCCCGTTCCACTTACGCAAATCACCTCCTCGTCTATTATCGGGCTTGGAATGGCAAAAGGCGGGCCTAACATTTTTCACAAACATGTGGTGAAAAAAATGCTGAAGGTATGGGTGGTCTCACCTTTCTTATCACTCAGCCTATCGTATTTGCTTGTGAGCCTTTTCTTAAAAGGAGACTATTACTCTATCTTTATCATGATGAGTGTACTGCTTGCCTCACTTGGTGCGCTGAGTCTGATGAAAGCAGTCAAAAATGAAAGCAGCTCTATTCATGAACAGGGCGGCGGGATTTAACCATAAATCCGACTATTAACATCTAATAAATATGAACATTGAGAGGAAGATGAACAAATGAGTTTAACACCACATGGTGGCGTATTAATTAATCGAGTAAATGAAGAATATGATCTCAGCACGGCTGCGAAGGAAATTGAACTAGATGCGATTTCCTTTGCAGACCTTGAACTCATTGCAATTGGCGGATATAGTCCAATTGAAGGGTTTTTAACAAAAGCTGATTATGAAGCAGTTGTAAGCAATATGCGGCTAGCAAGTGGTGTCGTTTGGTCTCTTCCTATTACACTGCCAGTGACAAAAGAAAAGGCGGCGGAAATCCATCAAGGCGATATTGTGCGCTTATCCTACAATGGAACTGTATATGGGGTCATTGAAGTAGAGGATCAATACACACCAGATAAGGAAAAAGAAGCGGTGAATGTCTATAAAACAGATGACCGCAATCATCCAGGCGTGAAAAAATTATTTGAACGCGGCGATACTTACATTGGCGGAAAAATTACACTGACGAAACGCAGTGAAAAACCATTCCCTCAATTTACGTATGAGCCAGAAGAAACAAGACGTCATTTTAAAGAAAACGGCTGGAAAACCATTGTTGGTTTCCAAACGAGAAACCCGGTTCACCGTGCTCATGAATATATTCAAAAAACAGCACTGGAAACAGTCGATGGTTTATTTTTAAATCCTCTTGTCGGTGAAACAAAATCTGACGACATCCCGGCAGATGTAAGAATGAAAAGCTATCAAGTGTTATTGGACGGTTATTATCCAAAAGACCGCGTCTTTTTAGGTGTTTTTCCTGCTGCAATGCGTTATGCTGGACCAA
Organism: Bacillus sp. FSL M7-0003; assembly: GCF_038628485.1. Taxonomy (NCBI): domain Bacteria; kingdom Bacillati; phylum Bacillota; class Bacilli; order Caryophanales; family Bacillaceae; genus Bacillus; species Bacillus sp. FSL M7-0003. Next base: position 1,500,739 of record NZ_CP152024.1, read on the forward strand.
AGGAAGCCATTTTTCATGCGCTAGTACGGAAAAATTATGGCTGCACCCATTTTATTGTCGGAAGAGATCATGCAGGTGTTGGTGACTATTACGGCACATACGAGGCGCAGGAACTATTTGATCAATTTACAAGCGAAGAAATCGGCATTACTCCATTAAAATTTGAACACAGCTTCTACTGTAATACATGTGAAGCGATGGCCACTCCAAAAACGTGTCCTCACGACAAAAGCGAGCATGTCATTCTTTCAGGTACAAAGGTTCGAACAATGCTGAGAAACGGTGAATTACCACCAAGCACGTTCAGCCGAAAAGAAGTCATTGAAACATTAATCGAAGGATTAAAAACGACGGTATCTTAACGGGAGGGTATGACATGAGCAACGAACATATCGTGTGGCATGATTCATCTATTACAAAAAAAGAATATCAACAAAAAAACAATCATACGAGCGGCATTATCTGGCTTACAGGTCTAAGCGGGTCAGGTAAATCAACGATCGCGAATGCAGCTGCAAGAGAGCTGTTTGAACAAGGCTACCAAGTCACAGTTCTTGACGGCGATAACATGCGGCACGGACTCAATAAAGATCTAGGGTTTTCAGATGATGACAGAAAAGAAAACATCCGCCGGATCGGAGAAGTGGCGAAATTATTTGTGGAGCAAGGAACGATTGTCATCACTGCTTTTATTTCTCCATTTCAGGAAGACCGCCACACTGTCAGACAGTTGGTCGAAGAGGGAGAATTTCACGAAGTGTTTGTCAAATGTGATCTGAACGTGTGTGAAGAGCGTGATCCAAAAGGGTTATATAAAAAGGCGAGAAACGGTGAAATTCCATTTTTCACTGGAATCGATTCACCGTATGAAGAGCCTGCTGCGCCTGAGCTTGTATTAGATACAGGGGAATTATCCCGTGAGGAATCTAAACAGCGTCTTGTTGATTATGTAAAAGGAACAACGAAATAATCGCCTGATGGCAGGGGGAGAAAAGCAAGATGGGGAAAGTATACATTGTGGGTGCTGGACCCGGTGACCCAGATTTAATCACATTAAAGGCCCATAAGGCGATACAGCAGGCAGATGTCATCTTATATGATCGTCTTGTCAATCAAGAAATTCTCGCCCATGCCAAACCGGAGGCGGAATTGATTTATTGCGGCAAGCTGCCAAATCATCATACAATGAGGCAGGAAGCCATCAATGATGCGCTTGTGGCTCATGCAAAGGAAGGGAACGTTGTCGTTCGGCTGAAAGGCGGCGACCCCTTTGTCTTTGGCCGCGGCGGTGAAGAAATCGAATGCTTAGCTGAGCACGGAATTCCGTATGAGGTCGTCCCAGGAATTACTTCTGGGATTGCAGCGGCTGCTTATGCGGGCATCCCTGTGACACATCGTGAATTCAGCTCAAATGTTGCTTTTGTCACGGGCCACTATCAAAAGGATGAACATTTTGAAGAAAAGTGGGAGGCGCTGGCTACAGGGATTGATACTCTTGTGATTTACATGGGTGTCAAAAACGTGGAAAGAGTGCAGCGCCTGCTTTTAAAAAATGGACGGGACCCAGAAACACCCGCTGCATTTATACACTGGGGAACCACAACAAGGCAAAAGACAACTTGCTGTACGGTTGCGACACTGTCTGAAACTGTTGAAAAAGAAGGGATCGAGCATCCAAGTTTAATTGTTGTTGGAGATGTCGTTCATTTTCATCAAAAGCTGAACTGGTTTGAACCCGCATTAATCGAGAAATGAGAATGGTAGAGAAAAGACACGTGCATACATCGTGTCTTTTCGTCTGATGAAAACAAGTGAGAGGGAGGAGCCGCATGAAACAAGCTGTCCTTTATGTTGGGCATGGAAGCAGGGTGAAAGAAGCACAAGATAAGGCCATTTCTTTTATGAAAAGCTGTATGCCGTTAGTGAAAGCAGATATACAAGAAATTTGTTTTTTAGAGCTGACGGACCCTTCTATAGAAGAAGGATTTGAGGCCTGTGTGAAAAAAGGAGCGACACACATTGCAATCGTCCCGCTCCTCCTTTTGACTGCCATGCATGCCAAATCGGATATCCCGGTCGAAATTGAGAAAGTGCGTGCGCGTTTCCCGCAAGTGAAGGTCACATATGGAAAGCCGATCGGGGTGAATCAAGAAGTAACAAAAGCGGTTGCCGCAAGAATTAAAGAAGCAGGATATCAAGGCGAGCGCGCGCGGATTCTTTTAATTGGCCGCGGGAGTTCTGATCCGGATGTGAAGCGAGATGTGTTTGGCATTGCAGACGATGTCCGAAGCCTGCTTCCGTATGCAGAGGTTCTTCCGTGTTTTATTACAGCATGCGAGCCAAATTATCGAGATGTTCTCGCGCAGTTATCAGAAGATGACGATGGGCCTGCTTATATCGTTCCTTACTTACTGTTTACGGGGATTTTAATGAAAGAAATTGAAAGTGAAGCCGCTCAGGCGAGAAAGCGGCTGAATGATGTCCGGGTATGCCGGTATATTGGCTTTCATCCGCATGTCAAAGCGGCTTATATTGAACGAGTGCTAGAAACCATTTTAAACAAAGACGATGCGTTTCGTTTCCGAGGAGAAAGCCATGCTTCCAGTCCATCTTGATTTAACCAATAAACAAGTGGTCATCGCCGGTGGCGGATCTGTCGCATTAAGAAGAGCAAAGGCATTGTGTACGGAGTCTTGCCATATAACTGTTGTGAGTCCTGATCTTTCTGAAGAGATGGCGTGCCTCATTGATACATACGCATTGAATTGGAAGGAAAAGAAGGTGGGCGCTGAAGATTTGAAGGATGCGTTTTTCATTGTAGCTGCTACAAACGACCCTTTGGTAAATGAATGGATTGCACAAACAGCGCAGCCTCACCAGCTCGTGAATTGTGTGAGCCAATCTGAGCTCGGCAATGTGATGATGCCGAAGGTTGTCAAAGCAGGAAAAGTGACGATTTCAGTCTCTACAAGCGGTGCAAGCCCCGCCCGGACAAAACAGCTGGCTGCGGCAATTGAATCCTTGCTTGAAGAAGAGGATATTGACGCACTTGATGCCCTTTACATCGAAAGAAAAAAACGACAAAGAAAAAGCCGATAAAATCCTTACAGGAGATTTTATCGGCTTTTTTTTATTTATTTTCTCAGCTTGAGCACAAGATCTTCGTCAGGCGTGACAAATAATGTTTGCTGCTGATCATACGTAACAAAGCCTGGCTTTGCTCCGTTTGGTTTTTTCACATGCCGGATTTTTGTATAGTCGACAGGTACGGAGCTGGACTCTTTTGCCTTTGAAAAATAGGCGGCAATTTGAGCCGCTTCAAGCAGCGTTTGTTCATCAGGTGCTTGGTGGCGGATGACGACATGTGACCCAGGAATATCCTTTGTATGCAGCCAAATATCATCACGAGCAGCTGCCTTTGTAGTCAAATACTCGTTTTGTTTGTTGTTTTTTCCGACTAAAATTGGTATGCCTTGGGATGATTCATACGTTTCGAGCTGAATGGCCGCCGGTTTTTTCTTTTTGGCGAGACGCTTTTGTTTGGCGCGTAAATATTTTCCTTCAACAAGCTCTTCTCTCATTTCCTCTAAATCCTTCGGTGAAGCAGAGGACAGCTGCTGAATCAGCTCTTCAAAATAAGCAATTTCTTCATGTGTCCGCTTAATTTGTTCATTTACAGCTTCTACAGCATTTTTTGCCTTTTGATATTTTGTAAAATATGCCTGGGCATTTTCAGAAGGGGTTTTGTTTGTTTTGAGCGGAATCGTGATTTCTCCGCCGTCTTCATCGTAATAATTGATGACAGTCGCTTCTTTATCCCCTTTTTTAATCGCATATAAATTGGCTGTTAACAGCTCACCATAGAGCTGATATTTGTGTGCATCTTGAGATTCTTCAAGTGTTCTTTTTAGCTTTTTCAGCTTGTTTTCATTTTTCTTTTTTTCATTGACGACAAACCGTTCAAGGTCCGCTGCCTGCTGTTTGACTCTATCTCTCTCAGCTTTTCCAAAATAAAAGCGGTCAAGCAGCTGGCTGAGTGAGTCGAATGTCTTCATCTCGCCATGGACATGCTGAAGCTCTAATAAATAGAAATACTCTTTTCCGTCTTTTCTTGTGAGCTGCGGTGTAAAAGAATGCATGCGAATGAGCTGGAACATGTCGAGCAGTGTATTTGGAATCGTTTCTTGATTGGCAAGACCGGCCCGGTGTACAACTTCCTTTGCAAACAGCGGGGAAACCCCAGAGAAGGTATCGACAATTTGATTTGCGATCTTTCCTTCTTGAAAGCGTAAATGCTTCAAAATATCATCCTTTGTCACGTCAAAAGGATTCAATTTTTGCTGCGCAGGCGGCAGAAGGTATTCATGACCAGGAAGCACCGTTCGATAGCTGTTCACAGATGGAGAAAGGTGTTTCAAACCATCAATGATCTGCTGCGTTCCATCCTCTACCAGAATGAAATTACTATGACGTCCCATGATTTCAATGTAAAGCTTACGCGCCTGCTCATCACCAATTTCATTTCGGCTTCTCACATGAAGCACGATCACCCGGTCAAATCCAATCTGTTCAAAACGTTCAATGAAGCCGCCCTCAAGATGCTTTCTGAGGAGCATACAAAACATTGGCGGCTCGCTTGGATTGTCGTATTGATGCTCAGTGAGCTGCACTCTCGCATAGCTCGGATGAGCCGATAAAAGGAGCTTATGATTTTTCCCGTTTGCCCGAATATGAAATATCAGCTCGTGCTTATATGGCTGATGGATTTTAGAAATCCTCCCGCCAGTTAATGTCTCTTGCAATTCATTTGTCATACCATATGTAAAAATGCCGTCAAATGACATGTTGGATACACCCTCTTCTTTCACACAAATCTACTGAAAGAACTTCCGTTTTCTCGTTCTTTAGGCAGTCTTATTATTATAGCATGATTTAGGACGAGTCTGAATAAACTGGCTTATAGAACACTGCATATGAGAGAGAACAAAAGAGGAGTGGACGAGGTCAAATGAATTGGCATGAACTGAACCAAACCGATTTATTAAAAACAATGAATACATCGATAGGTGACGGACTGTCAGAAAAAGATGTACAAAAGCGGCTTGAAAAACACGGGCCAAATGAATTGCAGGAAGGAAAAAAGGCGTCGGCTCTGATCATTTTTTTAGCACAGTTTAAAGATTTCATGGTGTTAATCTTGCTTGCAGCAACAATCATTTCTGCCTTTTTAGGAGAATACATTGATGCTGTTGCGATTGTAGCCATTGTTTTGATTAATGGTGTACTCGGCTTTTATCAAGAGCGCCGGGCGGAAAAATCCCTTCAAGCGTTAAAAGAATTATCAACTCCGCATGTATATGCAAGGAGAAATAATGAATGGGTCAAGATCCCGTCTAAACATCTCGTGCCAGGGGATATTGTGAAATTTTCAAGCGGAGACCGGATTGGGGCAGATATTAGATTACTAGAAACAAAGAGCTTAGAAATTGAGGAGTCCGCTCTCACTGGCGAGTCTATCCCAGCGGTCAAACACGCAAGTCCTCTTTCAAGCAGCCATGTCTCACTTGGAGATTTGACGAACATGGCCTTTATGGGGACGCTTGTTACTAGAGGAAGCGGCGTAGGGGTTGTCATTGGTACAGGAATGAATACGGCAATGGGACAAATTGCCGGTATGCTGGATGCAGCAGGTAATATGGAAACGCCGCTGCAAAGGCGTCTCGAGCAGCTCGGGAAAATTCTGATTGTGGCTGCTTTATTTTTAACGGTGCTCGTAGTGGTTCTCGGTGTTGTGCAAGGACATGAATTGTATCATATGTTCCTAGCGGGAGTATCTCTTGCTGTTGCGGCAATTCCAGAAGGACTGCCGGCGATTGTCACTGTCGCACTTTCCCTAGGGGTGCAGCGGATGATCAAACAGAAATCGATCGTCAGAAAGCTCCCGGCTGTGGAAACACTCGGCTGCGCGTCAATCATTTGCTCAGATAAAACAGGAACGATGACGCAAAATAAAATGACCGTGACTCATGTATGGGCAGAGGGGAAAACGTGGAATATTTCTGGCACAGGCTACGAGCCATCCGGTGACTTTACCTTAAACGGAGAAATCGTCCATGCCGACAAGCACCCAAGCCTGCAAAAGGTGTTATTATACGGGGCGCTTTGTAATACATCGACCATCGTTGAAAAAGACGGGGAGATGAGGCTTGATGGCGATCCGACAGAGGGGGCGCTTCTTACCGCAGCACGTAAAGCGGGTTTTACAGAGCAATTCATTGAAGCTGGATTTCATGTCATTGAGGAGTTTCCTTTTGACTCAGAAAGAAAGATGATGTCAGTCGTCGTTGAAACGAATCAAAAAGAGCGGTATGTCATTGCAAAAGGTGCGCCGGATGTACTAATGAACCGTTCAAGTCATATCATGCACGGCGGACGCACAGCTTCTTTTTCAGCAACTCACAGGCAAGAAGCAGAAGCTGCGATTCAAGGGTTAGCAAGACAGGCGCTTAGAACCATTGCCATTGCGTATAAAAAAGTCCGTCTGACAGAAAAAATCACCTCTGTAAAGCAGGCTGAAACCGATTTAACATTTATCGGGTTAGAGGGCATGATCGATCCACCGCGTCCTGAAGTCAGACGAGCGATTAAAGAGTGCCGGGATGCCGGGATTAAAACGGTCATGATTACAGGCGACCACGTAGAAACGGCCAAAGCGATCGCCAAAGACTTGAGCCTTTTACCGAAGCAAGGACAGGTGCTCGACGGGAAAGCGCTTGATCAGATGAGCGACAAAGAGCTTGAGCAAACGGCTGAAAATGTATACGTCTTTGCCCGGGTTTCCCCTGAGCATAAACTGAGAATTGTCAAAGCCTATCAAAAAAATGGGCATGTTGTGGCGATGACAGGTGATGGGGTCAATGATGCACCTGCCATTAAACAAGCAGATATCGGCATCTCCATGGGCATCACTGGAACAGACGTAGCCAAAGAAGCATCTTCTCTTATTTTACTTGACGACAACTTTGCGACCATAAAATCCGCCATTAAAGAGGGCCGGAATATTTATGAAAACATTCGTAAGTTTGTCCGTTATTTGCTGGCATCAAATGTCGGAGAAATTTTGGTCATGCTGTTTGCGATGCTGCTCGCGCTGCCGCTGCCGCTCGTTCCTATACAAATCTTATGGGTAAACCTTGTCACAGATGGTCTGCCGGCTATGGCACTTGGCATGGATAAGCCAGAAGGCGATGTCATGAAGAGAAAGCCGCGGAATGTGAAAGAGGGCATTTTTGCTAGAGGGCTTGGCTGGAAGGTCATTTCAAGAGGCTTCCTCATCGGACTTGCGACCCTTTTGGCATTTATATTTGTGTATCACCGCGATCCAAACAACCTGCAATATGCACAGACTGTCGCATTTAGTACGCTTGTTTTGGCGCAGCTCATTCATGTATTTGACTGCCGCAGTGAACGGTCCATTTTTGAACGTAATCCATTTGGGAACCTTTATTTGATCGGTGCGGTTTTGTCATCACTTTTGCTCATGCTTGTGGTCATTTATTACCCGCCGCTTCAGCCGATTTTCAAAACGGTCGCGGTTGCACCAATTGATTGGCTGCTGATCATCGGGATGTCTGCACTGCCAACTTTTTTACTGGCAGGATCACTTTTGACAAGAAAAAAATAATTGATTATGGTATAATTTTGAGGTAATAGTGTCTGCTATTACCTTTTTCATTTTATTAATATGAAAGAATTGGGTGTTTTAACATGATACGCAGTATGACGGGATTCGGCCAAGCGAGTAAAACGGATGGAGAACTGACAGTGTCAGTTGAGCTAAAATCGGTCAATCACCGTTTTAAAGAGGTTCATGCCCGTTTGCCGAGGCCGCTTTTATATTTCGAAGATACATTAAAAAAGATCATTCTTCGTCACGTGCAGCGCGGTAGAATTGAGCTGTTTGTCACGATTGAAGGCGGTAAACTAGCAAGCCGGTCCTTACAGATCGACTGGCCGCTGCTTGATGAATACATGAAAGCCGCAAAAGACCTCGAGGAACGCTATCACATTTCAGGCATTCAGCATGCACATGACTTACTGGGGCTGGAGCTTGCCGTTCAGGTGGAAGAGTCAGCCAGCCGAAATGAACAGTTAGAGCAGCTGCTGATGGAAGCTTGCGAGGCTGCTGTCAAGGAGCTTTGCTTCATGAGAGAGCAAGAGGGAGCATCCCTTCAAAAAGACTGTGAACTGAGGCTTTCTGAACTAGAGGCCTATACAGAAGAAATCAAAGTCTTTGCACCAGAGGTTGTGAGTCAGTACAAAGAACGATTGAATCAGCGATTGCAAGAATGGATCGGAGAGGCGCTTGACGAGAGCAGACTGACTACAGAGGCAGCCATCTTTGCTGACCGGTGTGACATTACAGAAGAGATTACGAGATTAAAAAGTCATTTTCAGCAGTTTCAGCAAATCTTGCTGCAAGGCGGTGCTGCCGGCCGAAAACTTGACTTCCTTGTACAGGAGCTCAACCGTGAAGTGAACACCATTGGATCAAAAGCGAACCATCACCATTTAACAAAGCTGGTGGTTGAAATGAAAAGTGCTATTGAAAAAATAAAAGAACAAGTGCAAAATATAGAATAGTCATTGTGTATGCTGTTTACAGTGCGTCTCTTTCGGCGAGACTAGAGACGTTTATATTACAGGGGGACGAAAGAAGATGACCATAAAGTTGATCAATATCGGATTTGGAAACATCATTTCAGCGAATCGGATGATTTCGATCGTCAGTCCGGAATCAGCACCGATTAAACGAATGATACAAGACGCAAGAGATCGAGGCATGCTCATAGATGCTACATACGGAAGAAGAACCCGTGCTGTTGTCATTATGGACAGTGACCATGTCATCTTATCTGCCGTTCAGCCTGAGACTGTCGCGCAAAGACTTTCTGTAAAAGAAGAAATCATAGATGAAGGGCAGGGGTAATACGCCATTATGAAAGAAAGAGGACTTTTAATCGTTCTCTCTGGACCTTCGGGAGTTGGAAAAGGAACGGTCAGACAAGCCATTTTCTCCCAGGAAGATACGAAATTTGAATACTCTATTTCTGTGACGACACGCAAACCGCGTGAAGGTGAAAGAAATGGTGTCGATTATTTCTTTAAAACCAGGGAAGAATTTGAACATATGATTGAAAACAAAAAGCTGTTAGAATGGGCAGAGTACGTCGGGAATTACTACGGCACGCCTGTTGACTATGTAGAACAGACATTAAGTGAAGGAAAAGATGTTTTCCTTGAAATTGAAGTGCAAGGTGCACTTCAAGTAAGAGAAGCATTTCCGGAAGGTCTTTTTATTTTCCTTGCACCGCCTAGTCTTTCAGAACTTCAAAACCGCATCATTACACGCGGTACAGAGTCTGAGGAGCTCATTCGAAACCGAATGGCCGCTGCGAAAGAAGAAATTGAAATGATGGATGCTTATGACTATGTCGTTGAAAACGATGATGTCGAGCTTGCTTGTGAAAGAATCAAAGCGATCGTCCTTGCAGAACACCTGCGCAGAGACAGAGTCGCACCGAGATATAAAAAAATGCTGGGGGTAGAATAAACCATGTTAGATCCTTCAATTGACTCATTGATGAACAAACTTGATTCAAAATATACACTTGTAACAGTGTCTGCACGCCGTGCACGTGAAATGCAGATCCACCAAGATCAGCAGATTGAAAACACAAAGTCTTACAAATTCGTAGGCAAAGCACTAGAAGAAATCGACGCTGGTCTTTTGACATTTGAAAAAGAGGATCAAGAATAACACATCGCTTCTGCAATGCAGATACGATACGTTCAAAAAAGTCAAAACTATGATTGGTTTTGACTTTTTTGAATTGTAGACGAATTTGTGAAAAAGGCCGTTAAGGGGGACAAATAAATGTTACAGTCAAAAAATATTTTGCTCGGTGTCAGCGGAGGAATCGCCGTATATAAAGCAGCAGCACTTACTAGTAAACTCGTACAAGCAGGCGCAAATGTCAGAGTGATTATGACGGAATCTGCTCGTGAGTTTGTGTCTCCGCTAACCTTTCAAGCTCTGTCTAGGCATGAGGTATATGTAGATACATTCAAAGAAAACAATCCAAGAGTCATTGCGCATATTGACGTAGCTGACTGGGCCGATCTCATTCTTGTTGCCCCTGCAACAGCACATACGATTGGTAAAATGGCCGCTGGACTTGCAGATGATATGCTGACGACGACTTTGCTTGCTTCAACAGCGCCTGTATGGATCGCACCAGCCATGAATGTGCATATGTACGATCACCCCGCTGTGAAACGGAACATTCGCACATTATATGAAGACGGCTACCGGTTTATTGAGCCAAGTGAAGGTTATTTAGCCTGCGGTTACATTGGAAAAGGGCGACTAGAAGAGCCTGAAAAAATTGTGGAACACATCCGGGCCTTTTTTGATGAGCCAAAAAGCTTACCGCTCTCAGGAAAAAAAGTCGTGGTGACAGCAGGTCCTACACGTGAAGTCATCGATCCTGTCCGATTCTTTACAAATCGTTCTAGTGGAAAAATGGGCTATGCGATCGCAGAGGCTGCTCAGCAAATGGGGGCAGATGTTACGCTGATTTCTGGACCTGTTTCTTTAACTGAACCTGACCATGTACATGTAGTGCACGTTGAATCAGCTGAAGATATGTATCAAGCTGCGCTAGATGTATACGGAGAAGCTGATCTTGTCATAAAATCAGCAGCTGTCGCCGATTACACCCCTGTCACGACATATGCTCATAAAATGAAAAAACAGGACGGCACACTGGACATTGAATTCACCCGGACAAAAGATATTTTAAAAGAGCTAGGGAAAAGAAAAGAGCATCAAGTGCTGATCGGATTTGCAGCTGAAACGCAGGATGTAGAATATTATGCGAAAAAGAAAATTGAATCCAAGCACCTAGATATGATTGTGGCCAATAACGTCACTAAAGAAGGTGCAGGATTTGGCACAGATACAAATGTGGCAGCGATCATCAAAGCAGATGGAACGAAAAAAGAGCTGCCGATGATGAGCAAAAAAGACCTCGCTTTTGAAATTTTAAAGGAGGCAATACAGCTGCTTCCAGAAGAGCGTGATCGCGCATGATTGCTGAAGTCATTGTAGATGTCACAACGAAAGCCATTGACCGGCCATTTGATTACCGTGTACCAGATCGATTCAAAGATCTCGTCAAAGCGGGAATGAGGGTGGTCGTTCCCTTTGGCCCGCGGAAGATTCAAGGGTTTGTGACAAAAGTCAAAGAGGAAACAGACATCAAGACAGGAAGCATCAAAGAGATAGTCGATTTATTTGATTTATCACCTGTTCTGACAGATGAGCTGCTGGAGCTTTCCCACTGGCTGACGGAAAAAACATTGTCCTATCATATTACGGCACTTCAATCGATGCTGCCCGCAGCCATGAAGGCAAAGTATGAAAAAGAAATACAGGTGCTATCAGAGGAAGAACTTCCGCAGTCATTGAAAGAGCTTTTCGGTCAGCGTGAGAGCATTCTTTATGCTGACATCCCGGCTGAACAATTAAAACAGATTCAAAAGCATGTCCAAAAAGGTCATCTAGAGGTGAGATATCATGTCTCGCAAAAATCTGGAAAGAAAAAGGTCCGCATGCTCCAGTTGGCTGTATCGAAAGAAAAACTTGAAGAAAAGCAGCAGCAGCTAAAAAAAAATGCGGTAAAACAAAAGGCACTGATCTCTTACTTGCTTCAAGCGGGAGAGACAACCTTTTTAGCGAAAGACTTGCAGCAGCAAACAGGCGCGAGTTCTCAAACGCTTAAAACCTTTATTCAAGAAGGGCTGTTAACAGAAAGCTATGAAGAGGTCTACCGGGATCCTTACCGTGACCGGGAGTTTACACCATCTGCATCACTTGATCTCACGCCTGAGCAAAGAGAGGCGGCAAAACATATTCATCAAGCGGTCAGTGAGGATCAGCACGAAACCTTTTTGCTGCACGGAGTGACAGGAAGCGGCAAAACGGAGATTTACTTGCAGACAATTGATCATGTTCTTCAAAAAGGGAAAGAAGCGATCGTTTTAGTTCCTGAAATTTCATTAACCCCTCAAATGGTGCAGCGATTTAAAGAACGATTTGGCTCAAATGTGGCTGTTCTTCACAGCGGCTTATCGACAGGAGAAAAATATGATGAATGGCGGAAGATTCATCGCAAGGAAGTCAAGCTTGTCGTTGGCGCAAGATCTGCTGTTTTCGCTCCATTTGAAAATTTAGGCATGATTATTATAGATGAAGAGCACGAATCCTCTTATAAACAAGAAGAAATGCCTCGTTACCATGCCAAGGATGTCGCCATTGAACGAGCAGTGCGGCATCAATGTCCAGTCGTATTAGGCAGTGCAACACCTTCACTTGAAACCTATGCACGTGCGAAAAAAGGCGTTTATACATTGCTGCCGCTCAAGCACCGCGTCAACCAGCAGCAGCTGCCGCACGTTTCGTTAATTGATATGAGAGAGGAACTAAGAAATGGCAACCGCTCCATGTTCTCAGAAGAATTAATGATCAGGTTAAAGGAAGTGCTTGAAAGAAAAGAACAAGCCGTTTTATTTCTGAACAAAAGAGGCTATTCATCCTTTGTGATGTGCCGTGATTGCGGATATGTGGAGCAATGTCCTCATTGTGAAATTTCTCTCACCTATCACCGCTATCAAAAACGGCTGAAGTGCCATTATTGTGGTCACGAAGCTCCAGTACCTTCTGAATGTCCAGAATGTCACAGTGAGCATATTCGCTACTTTGGGACTGGCACGCAGCGAGTAGAAGAGGAACTGACAAAGGTGTTGCCTGAGGCGCGTGTGATCCGAATGGATGTGGATACAACGTCTCGTAAAGGTGCTCACGAAAAGCTTCTTACGTCTTTTGGCAATAAAGAAGCGGACATTTTGCTCGGGACGCAGATGATTGCAAAGGGGCTGGATTTCCCAGATGTCACACTTGTTGGTGTTCTCAGTGCGGATACATCCCTTCACATCCCTGATTTTCGTTCAAGTGAAAAAACATTTCAGCTTCTCACGCAGGTCAGCGGCAGGGCAGGGCGCCATGAAAAAGCGGGCTCGGTTATTATTCAATCGTATACACCTTCTCACTATAGTATTGAATTAACGAAGCAGCATGACTACGAAGCCTTTTATGAACAGGAGATGCTGCATCGCCGCCACCAGTCCTATCCGCCTTATTACTTTTTGGCGATGGTGACAGTGTCACACGAAGAAGTGACGAAGGCAGCGCATGTTACTGACCAAATTGTCCAGTTCCTAAAAATGAACTGTGCACCGAATACTCGAATCCTTGGTCCAGCGGCATCGCCAATCGCTAAGATCAAAGATAGATATCGGTATCAATGCGTGATAAAATACAAAAGGGAAAATGAACTGGCAAGTTTACTACGGAAAATACAAGACCATTATCAAAAGGAAATGGAACAAAAACAATTGATGATTTCAATAGATATGAATCCATATATGATGATGTAAAACGGAGGGCTGTAAGTGGCAGTAAAACCAATAGTCATACATCCGGCAGAAGTGCTTGAACAAAAGACAGAGCGCGTCGAGACGTTCGATAAAAAGCTTAAAAAACTGCTGGATGATATGTATGATACAATGCTTGAGCTGGATGGAGTTGGACTAGCAGCACCACAAATCGGTATTTCAAAAAGAATCGCTGTTGTAGATATCGGAGAAGAATCTGGCAGAATTGACTTAGTGAACCCCGAGGTGCTTGAAGTAGAAGGAAGCCAGACAGATATTGAAGGCTGCCTGAGCTTTCCATCTTTATACGGCACTGTAGAGAGACCGAACTATGTGAAGGTAAAAGCCTTTGATAAGAAAGGTAAACCATTTACAATAGAAGCAGACGGATTTTTAGCAAGAGCTTTATTGCACGAAATTGATCATTTAGACGGCATTTTATTTACGTCAAAAATCATTGAAACGTATACAGAAAAAGAACTTGCGGAAATGGAAGGGTGAAGAAAATGGCACGTATCGTATTTATGGGAACCCCTGATTTCTCAGTACCTGTGCTGCAAACACTGATAACAGAAGGATACGAAGTGGTAGGGGTTGTCACGCAGCCAGACCGCCCAAAAGGAAGAAAACGAGTGCTCACACCGCCTCCTGTAAAAGTGGAAGCCTTAAAGCACGGCATTCCTGTGTTGCAGCCTGAAAAGGTGCGCCTTGATGAAGAAATTGATAAGGTGCTTGCATTACAGCCGGATTTAATCGTCACAGCGGCATTTGGACAAATCTTACCAAAGCGATTACTCGATGAACCTAAGTTTGGCTGTATCAATGTTCATGCCTCGCTCCTGCCAGAACTAAGAGGCGGCGCGCCGATCCATTATGCGATCCTTCAAGGCAAAAAGAAAACAGGCGTTACCATCATGTACATGGTGGAAAGACTTGATGCAGGTGACATGATCAGTAAAGTAGAAGTAGAAATCGATGAATTAGACAATGTCGGAACATTGCATGATAAATTAAGTGCAGCTGGTGCCACGCTGCTAAAAGATACGGTGCCAAATGTTCTAAGCGGGTCTATTTCTCCAATTCCGCAAAATGAAGAAGCGGCCACATACGCACCAAATATTAAGCGGGAGCAAGAAAGATTAGACTGGACAAAAACCGGTGAAGAGCTTTACAACCAAGTTCGCGGGCTAAATCCTTGGCCAGTTGCCTATACTGAATGGAACGGCGCTCATCTAAAAGTATGGGAAGCGAAAAAGGTTCCGCTTCAAGCGCAAGAAGAACCTGGGAAAGTGATTGAGCTTCAAAAAGAAGGTCCGGTCATTGCAACGGGTAATGAGCAAGGCCTTTTATTAACAGGTGTGCAGCCAGCTGGTAAGAAAAAAATGAGCGGCGAAGACTTCTTAAGAGGCGCAAATATCGAAATTGGACAGAAATTAGGGCTAATGAATGAAGAAAAGTAATGTGAGAGAAGTAGCGCTGGACGCTTTAATCAAACTCGAACAAAATCAAGCTTACAGTAATTTGCTGTTGCAGTCAGTCATGAAAGATAAAGACTTAGCTGATCAGGACAAACCGCTGTTAACAGAGCTTGTATATGGTACACTGCAAAATAAGCTGGCATTAGATTATATGCTGATGCCCTTTGTGAAAAAACCGCAAAAGGTCGCTCCATGGGTGATGCAGCTTTTGCGGATGTCTCTTTATCAAATGGTGTATCTTGAAAAAATACCAGATCGTGCAGCCATTCATGAAGCTGTCGAGCTAACGAAAAAGCGCGGGCACAAAGGCATTTCTTCACTTGTGAACGGTGTTCTTCGTTCCGTGCAAAGAGAAGGCGTTCCGTCATTTGATGCGATCAAAGATCCCGTAAAGCGGCTGTCCATTGAGACAAGCCACCCATTATGGCTTGTGCAGGAGTGGGTTCAGGCGTACGGGTTTGAAGCGGCAGAAAGCATGTGCCGCATTCATTTAGTCCCGCCAAAGCAAACCCTTCGTGTCAATCGAATGAAAATTGACCGCACGGCGCTGCAGCAAAAACTAATGGATGCAGGCATTGAAACGGAGCTTGGCGACTTATCTGAAGATGCACTTAAGCTCATGAAAGGGTCCATCGTCTCAACCCCTTCTTTTCAAGAAGGCTATGTGACGATACAAGATGAAAGCTCGATGCTTGTCGCAAGAGCGCTCGACCCTCAGCCGGGAGAAACGGTGCTTGACGCCTGTGCGGCTCCTGGCGGAAAATCAACACATATTGCAGAACGTATGAACGATGAGGGCAAAATTGTTTCACTTGATTTACATGAACACAAAGTGAAACTCATCAATCAAGCAGCAAAACGTCTAAACCTTACTCACATTGAGGCAAAAGCACTTGATGCAAGGAAAGCGGCAGACTATTACAGCGAAGCTTCGTTTGACCGTATACTCATTGATGCACCGTGTTCCGGTTTTGGCGTCATTAGACGCAAACCAGATATGAAATATACAAAGTCACAAGAAGACTCAGCAAGGCTTGCGGCTATCCAGCAGGCCATTTTAAAGGAAGCGGCCCCGCTTTTAAAACCGGGCGGAACCCTTGTATACAGTACGTGTACAATGGACCCAACAGAAAATCAACAAGTGATTCATGCGTTTTTACAAGAACACCAAGACTTCGAACCCGATCTATCTCTTAATGAACGGCTGCCTGAGCAGGTTGCTCCGTTTGTTCAAAACGGAAGTGTACAAATCCTTCCTCATTATTTCGGAACAGATGGTTTCTTTATTTGCAGCATGAGAAAGAAGGGATAAAAAATGACAGAACAAAAAGTAAGAAAAGAACTGAAGACAGAAATGCCGTCGATCTACTCATTTGAGCTTCACGAAATGAAAGAATGGTTAAAAGAACAAGGCGAAAAGCCTTTCCGCGCAGCCCAAATTTTCGAGTGGCTTTATGAGAAACGTGTGACATCCTTTGACGATATGTCTAACCTTTCAAAGGATTTAAGAGAAAAATTAAAAAATCAATTTGCGATCACCACATTAAAAACTGTGATCAAACAAACGTCTCAAGACGGAACGATCAAGTTTTTATTTGAATTACATGATGGCTATACGATTGAAACAGTACTGATGCGCCACGAATACGGCAACTCTGTCTGTGTCACAACTCAGGTTGGCTGCCGAATCGGCTGTACATTCTGTGCATCTACACTTGGCGGGTTAAAACGAAACCTTGAAGCAGGAGAAATCGTTGCTCAAGTATTGAAAGTGCAGCAGGCACTTGACGAAACAGAAGAGAGAGTCAGCTCGGTTGTCATCATGGGAATTGGCGAACCGTTTGATAACTTTGACGAAATGCTTGCCTTCCTTAAAATCATCAACCATGACAACGGCTTAAATATTGGCGCGCGTCATATTACAGTGTCGACAAGCGGAATCATTCCAAAGATCTATCAATTCGCTGATGAGCAAATGCAAATCAATTTTGCTGTCTCTCTGCATGCACCGAACACAGAGATCAGAAGCCGTCTGATGCCGATCAATAAAGCATATAAGCTGCCGAAATTAATGGAAGCCATTGAATACTACATTCAAAAAACGGGTAGACGTGTCAGCTTTGAATACGGCCTGTTTGGCGGAGTAAATGATCAAGTGCATCATGCAGAAGAGCTTGCAGACTTATTAAAAGGAATCAAGTGCCACGTGAACCTCATTCCGGTGAACTATGTACCGGAAAGGGATTATGTAAGAACACCGAGAGAACAAATCTTCCTATTTGAAAAAACGCTGAAAGAACGCGGCGTAAACGTAACAATTAGACGAGAGCAAGGCCATGACATTGATGCTGCTTGCGGTCAGCTAAGAGCGAAGGAGCGTCAGGAAGAGACGAGGTGACGAATGTTGATAAGGGCAGCCTTTCAAACCGATACAGGAAAAGTCCGTCAGCATAATGAAGATGATGCAGGTATTTTTGAAGCAAAAGAAGACACCCTTCTAGCTGTTGTAGCAGATGGAATGGGAGGTCATCTTGCTGGTGATGTCGCCAGCAGGATGGCCGTCTCTTCTTTAAAAGAATACTGGGAAGAAACACCTTCAATTCCAGCAAAACCAGCAGAGCAAGAAAGCTGGTTAATCTCAAAAATAAGTGACATTAATGATCAAGTATATGAACATGCGAAAAACAATGAGGAGTGCCAAGGAATGGGGACAACCATTGTTTGTGCGCTCGTTCATTTGCAAACGGTCACAATTGCCCATATTGGCGACAGCCGCTGCTACTTGCTAAGAGAAGGAGCACTGACCCAGCTAACAGATGACCATTCACTTGTAAATGAGCTTGTGAAAACAGGTGAAATTTCTAAAGAGGATGCAGAATATCATCCAAGAAAAAATGTGCTTACGAAAGCATTAGGAACAGATAAACACGTTCAAATCGATGCACATACCTTTGAAGTGGACCCAGGAGATCAAATCCTGCTTTGCTCAGATGGTTTATCAAATAAAGTAGAAGAAGAGAATTTGATTCATATTTTAAACCAAACGACCGCACCAGATGAAAAAGTAACAGCATTAATCCAAACAGCGAATGACAACGGCGGTGAAGATAACATTACAGCAGTATTGTTAGAAATCTCCTCCCAGCCAGAGGAGGGTGACAGCAAGTGTTGATCGGAAAACGGATCAGCGGCCGTTATCAGATTCTTCGCGTCATAGGCGGAGGCGGAATGGCAAACGTTTATTTGGCGGAGGATATGATTTTAGATCGCGAAGTCGCGATTAAAATTTTGCGCTTTGACTTTGCAAGCGATGATGATTTTATTAGACGTTTCCGGCGCGAGGCGCAGTCAGCCGCAAGTTTAGATCATTCAAATATTGTCAGCATCTACGATGTAGGGGAAGAAGATGACATTTATTATATTGTCATGGAATATGTCGAGGGGATGACGCTGAAAGAATACATACATGCCAATGGCCCGCTTCATCCGAAAGAAGCCGTTCGCATTATGGAGCAAGTGGTTGCGGCAATGGAAGAAGCCCATGCAAAGCAGCTCGTCCACCGGGACATTAAGCCTCACAATATTTTAATAGACAACATGGGGAATATTAAAGTCACTGATTTTGGGATTGCCATTGCACTCAGCTCAGCGACCATCACCCACACAAATTCGGTTCTAGGATCCGTGCACTATTTGTCTCCAGAGCAAGCCCGCGGAGGTCTTGCGACGAAAAAGTCAGACATCTATTCACTTGGAATTGTGCTCTATGAACTCATTTCTGGACGCATGCCATTTGAAGGGGAATCAGCTGTCAGTGTTGCGCTGAAGCATTTGCAATCAGAGCCGCCATCTGTAAGAAGGTGGAATCCTTCTGTTCCACAAAGCGTGGAAAACATCATTTTAAAGGCAATGGCCAAAGATCCATTTTATCGATATGAAGATGCATCTGAAATGCAAAAAGATCTGCAAACTGCTTTCGACCCTTCAAGACTAAAAGAAAAACGCTTTGTCATTGAAGAGGATCATGAAGCAACGAAAGCGATCCCAATCATTCAAGATCACCAAGTCGATCAAGACAATGAAAAAACAGCTGTCCATCCGGTGCAAAAACCGAAGAAAAAAGAGAAACAAAAGCCGAAAAAGAAACGAAAAAAATGGCCGTGGGTTGTGGCTTCCATCCTGTTTATTCTAACTGCTGCGACCATTTTAGCTATCACTGTGTTTCCCGGACTGCTCTTTCCAAAAGATGTTGAGGTCTCTGATGTATCTGGCATGACGATTGAAAAAGCAGAGGACACCTTGAAGAAAGCCGGCTTTACCGTTGCCTCTGAACCAATTGAGATCGCTGATGAAAAAATTGAAAAAGGGCTTGTCGTCAAAACAGACCCGAAAATCGGCACAAAGGTAAAAGAAGGAACCGAGATTCAGCTTTACCAAAGTACTGGCAAAGAAAAGACCGAATTACCTGATGTAACAGGTGAAAAGGTCGATAAAGCAAAAGAATTATTAGAGAAAAAAGGGTTTAAGCAAGTTGTTGTGGAGGAAGTAAATGATAATGACACCGAATCTGGAATTGTCATGGAACAGAAACCTTCAGCGAGTACTGAGCTTGTGGCAGCAGATGAAGAAGTGACGTTGACGGTCAGCATAGGTCCTGCCGATATTACTTTGCGGGATTTAACGACATATAGTAAACAGGCTGCATCGAATTATTTAGAGGATAACGGATTAAAGCTTGATGAAAAAGAAGCGTATTCTGATGATGTACCAAAAGGTGAGGTCATGAAGCAGGAGCCAGGAGCAGGTACTGCTGTGAAACCAGGGGATACGGTTAAGATCACCTTCTCACTCGGACCGAAGAAAAAACCGGCTAAAACGGTAACTGAGAAGATTGCCATCCCGTATGAGCCAGTCACTGAAGGGCAAGAGATGACCGTTCAGATTTCCATTGACGATGCTGAGCATAGCATTTCTGATTCATATGAAACCTTTAACATCACTGCACCAACTGAACGGACCATTAAATTTAAGATTGAACCGGGTCAAAAAGGATACTATCAAGTGACGGTTGATGATAAAGTCGTAAGCTCTAAAACAATCGAATACCCTGACGATGAATAAAGGAGGGACTTTATGCCTGAGGGCAAAATTATTAAAGCATTAAGCGGATTTTATTATGTGCTCGATGAGTCTCTAGAAAGTGGAAAAGTGATTCAGTGCAGAGCGAGAGGCATTTTTCGAAAAAACAAAATCACACCTCTAGTTGGAGATTATGTCGTATATCAAGCGGATAACGATAAAGAAGGCTATTTATTAGAAGTAAAAGAGCGGACAAACGAACTTGTTCGTCCGCCTATTAGTAACGTCGATCAAGCGGTGCTCGTTTTCTCTGCGACAGAACCGACCTTTAGCACATCGCTTTTAGACAGATTTCTAGTGCTGGTGGAAGCAAATGATATTAAGCCGATTATCTGTATCACAAAAATGGACTTATTGAAAACAGATGAAGAGCGTGAAAGTATTCAAGGCTATGCAGAGGACTATCGGCAAATTGGATATGATGTTCATGTAACATCCACGATCGAGGGAGACGGAATTGAAAAGCTGACCCCGCATTTTCACAATAAAATCACTGTATTTGCCGGTCAGTCTGGTGTAGGTAAGTCCTCTCTTTTAAATGCGATGAGTCCTGATTTGGCGCTGAAAACCAATGATATTTCCTCTCATCTTGGAAGGGGGAAGCATACGACAAGACATGTCGAACTCATTCGTACAGCAGAAGGGCTCATTGCAGATACACCTGGCTTTAGCTCGCTCGAATTTACCGGCATTGAAGCGGAAGATTTAGGCCTTTACTTTTTAGAAATCAAAGAGCGGAGTGCAGATTGTAAGTTTAGAGGCTGTCTGCACGTGAAAGAGCCTGGCTGTGCGGTAAAAGGCGCGGTCGAACAAGAGCAAATCAGAGCGTATCGCTATCAGCATTATTTAGAGTTTTTAACTGAAATCAAAGACAGAAAGCCGAGGTACTAACTCATGGTTTATATTGCCCCTTCCATTTTATCAGCAGATTTCGCCAATTTGGAGAAAGATATCCGTGATGTGGAACAAGGCGGAGCGGATTACATTCATATCGATGTGATGGACGGCCATTTTGTACCGAATATCACATTTGGACCGAATGTTGTGGAAGCGATCAGACCGCATACAAAGCTGCCGCTCGATGTTCACTTAATGATTGAGCAGCCAGACCGGTATATTCCTGCATTCGCAAAAGCAGGTGCTGACATTATTTCTGTCCATGTAGAAGCTTGTCCGCACTTGCACCGCACGATACAGCACATAAAAGAACAAGGTGTAAAAGCAGGTGTCGTCTTGAACCCGCACACACCTGTTTCTCAGATTGAGCATGTATTAGAGGACGTAGACCTTGTCTTATTCATGACGGTGAATCCTGGTTTTGGCGGACAGGCGTTCATTCCATCTGTCCTCGAGAAGGTAAAAGAAGTGAAGACCCTTAGCGAACAAAAGGGCTTATCAGACTTACTCATAGAAATAGACGGCGGTGTCAATGTAGAGACTGCAAAGAGCTGTAAAGAGGCGGGCGCTAACTTACTTGTGGCCGGCTCAGCGGTATACGGTAAAAACAACCGTGCAGCCGCCATTCAGGCCATTCGAGAAGCGTAAAAAAAGGAACCAAAGTCACTCTGATCTTTGGTTCTTTTTACATGGAGAGGAGCGTATATCATGCACATACATATCGTAGCCGGCGGTCCTTTTGAATACATCCCGCCCCTTGAACAGGAAGCATCACAGGACGATATTCTCTGGGTCGGTGTAGACCGGGGGACGCTTTTTTTACTAGAACACGGCATCATGCCTGCCAAGGCTTTTGGTGATTTTGACAGTGTGACAGAAGAAGAGCTTTGTGAGCTGAAAAAGAAATTGCCTGCCTTGAATGTATTTCAGGCTGAAAAGGATGAAACCGATTTAGAGCTTGCGCTGAACTGGGCCATGCGCCAGCACCCAGCGCATATTCACATCTACGGCATTACAGGAGGAAGAGCTGATCACTTTCTAGGAAATATTCACCTTCTATATCAAGGCATTCAGCACAAGCAGAACATCACTCTTGTAGATAAGCAAAATATCATTCAAATGTTTGGACCTGGTACATACGAAATAAAAGAAGACCCTGATAAAAAATATGTGTCGTTCCTGCCCTTTGGTACATCGATTGAAAAGCTGACATTAAAAGGTTTCAAATATCCTCTGAAAAATTGTCATATTGAGCCTGGTTCCACACTATGTATTAGTAACGAACTCATCCACTCAAGTGGTACTTTTTCTTTTCATGAAGGCATATTAATAATGGTAAGAAGCAAAGATTGACCAACCTATCAATGTGGATGGCTGATTAAGCTCAATTGTGCTGCAAGCGGTACTTTTAGGAGGGGGACAAAATGAAATTTTATACAATCAAACTGCCTAGATTTCTTGGCGGCATTGTCCGTGCGATGCTTGGTTCATTTAAAAAAGATTAATGAGTAATCTCCTTTATTTCCACATAAAAACGCCTGCTACAGTTTATTGTAGCAGGCGTTTACTCTTGCTTATACACGCTCAACTTTACCAGATTTCAAAGCTCGAGCTGATACATATACTCTTTTAGGCTTACCGTCCACTAGAATACGAACTTTTTGAAGGTTCGCGCCCCATGTACGTTTTGTAGAGTTCATTGCGTGAGAACGGTTGTTCCCAGCTTTTGTTTTTCTGCCTGTAATAACGCATTTACGTGCCATTTGTTTCCCTCCTAACTGCGAAAACATCATCATATTCTTCATATACGTACTTAGAGATGCCTCAAGATACTTTAATAATTTACCACAGCTTCAAGGGGTTTGCAAGGATTGTTTACTCCTCTTTCAAGAAAAATACCTTGACATCTTGATAAAAAATCAAGGCTATAGTATAAGTAGGATTGGGTCGGATTGAATGATTTCTTTTAAAAAGAAGGGTCTTATAGTAAAATAGTGATAACTCAGGGCAATTTCTCAAAAAGGGGGAACCAATGTGTCCATTGAACTTAGAACGAAATACGGACAAATTGATATATCAAATGAAGTCATTGCAATGGTGGCAGGAGGCGCTGCGATCGATTGCTATGGTATTGTTGGCATGGCGTCCAAAAATCAAATCAAGGACGGCTTGACGGATATTCTCCGCAAAGAGAACTTCAGCCGGGGTGTTCTTGTGCGTCAAAAAGAAGACCGCATTCATATTGATATGTACATCATCGTAAGCTACGGTACAAAAATATCAGAAGTCGCACATAATGTTCAAACGAAAGTCAAATACACGATTCATCACACAATTGGACTTTCTGTTGACTCGGTCAACATTTATGTACAAGGAGTAAAAGTTACGAACCCGTAGTAAGGAGGAAATATATTGTCTATTAGAAATCTTGATGGCCGCTCATTTGCAAAAATGATTCTTGCAGGTGCTCACCATCTTTCTCAAAACGCACAAATTGTTGATGCGTTAAATGTTTTTCCAGTGCCAGATGGAGACACGGGGACAAATATGAATTTGTCGATGACTTCAGGGGCAAAAGCAGTTGAAGAAACAAATACCGATCATATTGGGAAGGTCGGCGTGGCCCTCTCGAAAGGGTTATTGATGGGCGCAAGAGGAAACTCTGGCGTGATCCTGTCACAGCTCTTTAGAGGTTTCAGTAAACATATTGAACAAAAAGAAACGATTGATGCAAAAGAATTTGCTCTTGCCTTACAGGCGGGTGTTGATACAGCATATAAAGCCGTGATGAAACCGATTGAAGGAACGATCTTAACAGTTGCAAAGGATGCAGCAAAGAAAGCGGTTGCTGTTTCGGCAGCAGAGGATCAAATTGACCGCGTTCTAGAGTTAACGATTGAGGAAGCAAGAGCATCACTTGATCGAACGCCAGATCTGCTTCCTGTCTTAAAAGAAGTGGGTGTTGTCGATAGTGGAGGTAAAGGACTTCTATGCGTATATGAAGGTTTCCTTGCTTCATTAAGAGGAGAAGAGCTTCCTCCTAAAGCGGCTTCTTTACCTACGTTAAAAGAGCTCGTTAGTGCAGAGCATCATAAAAGTGCGCAAAGCCATATGAACACAGAAGATATCGAATTTGGCTACTGTACTGAATTTATGGTGAAATTTGAAGAAGACAAACAGTCCTTTGATGAGAATGCCTTCAGACAAGACTTAAGTGAATTCGGAGATTCACTTCTTGTGGTGTCTGACGATACACTGGCGAAAGTTCATATTCATGCAGAGCAGCCAGGAGATGTCTTATCCTATGCACAGCGCTACGGCAGCTTAATTAATATGAAAATAGAAAACATGAGAGAGCAGCATAGCTCAATCGTAAACGAAGAAAGAGAACACGCACCTGCTGCACCAAAAGCACCTGCTGCTGAAAAACAGCGCTTTGGCGTCGTCAGTGTCGCAATGGGAGAAGGAATTGCTGACTTGTTCAAAAGTATCGGAGCTTCCGTCGTCATTGAAGGCGGACAGACGATGAATCCGAGCACAGAAGACATTGTCACAGCAATAGAAAGCGTACATGCCGAAACCGTCTTTATCTTACCTAATAATTCTAATATTGTCATGGCAGCTAAACAGGCGGCAACTGTCTCAAACCGTGAGGTCGTTGTCATTCCGACGAAGACCGTTCCTCAAGGAATGTCGGCACTTCTTTCTCTCAATGAAACAGCTTCAAATGAAGACAACGAAAGAGCGATGCTAGAAGCGATTGACCATGTGAAAAGCGGGCAAATTACCTTTGCAGTAAGAGATACTCAAATTGATGGAATCGACATTGCGAAAGGTGACTATATGGGTCTGTTCAACGGGAAAATCACGTTAACAGCGAAAAATCAATTAGATGCAGCAAAAGAACTTCTTACCAAAATGGTGACAGAAGATGATGAGATTGTCACCATCATTAAAGGGGAAGATGCATCATCTGATGAGCTGGATGCACTGCAAGCCTTTATTGAAGAAACATTTGAAGATGTAGAAGTTGAAGTCCACGATGGAAAACAGCCGCTTTATTCATATATTTTGGCGGTTGAATAACGAAAGAAGGGCAAATAAAGCCCTTCTTCTTCTTTTGCAATTTTTTACTAGCCATTCCACGGTGAAATGAGTTGCGGGAAACGAATGAATCCATTAGTCTAAAGAAAGAACCAAACCATACGCGAGTGGTGATGAGAGGGGAAGACCTATGAAATTTAGAAGTGTGTTTGATATTATTGGACCTGTCATGATTGGGCCATCAAGTTCGCACACAGCGGGTGCGGCTCGTATAGGGAGAGTAGCTCGCAGCTTATTTGGAAGAGAACCGAAACGAATTGTCGTTTCATTTTATGGTTCTTTTAAAGATACGTATAAAGGACACGGTACAGATGTCGCCATTATTGGCGGTGTTCTTGACTTTGATACATTTGATGAACGAATCAAAACAGCGATCGATATTGCAAAAAGCAAAGAGATCGACATTGAATTTAAAGAAGAAGAGGCGGTGCCGGCGCATCCGAATACAGCAAAAGTAGAGATTTCAGATGCGAACGGAAGCCTTGAACTAATCGGGATTTCCATCGGCGGAGGTAAAATTGAAATCACAGAATTAAATGGCTTTGAGCTCAGGCTTTCAGGGAATCACCCTGCCATTCTTGTGGTTCATAACGATCGCTACGGGACGATTGCGGCAGTTGCCAATGTCTTAGCGAAATTCGCCATCAACATCGGTCATATGGAAGTGGCGCGTAAAGATGTCGGGCAAATGGCACTGATGACGATTGAAGTGGATCAAAATATTGACCCAGCTGTCCTATCAGAGCTTGAAACGCTGCCAAACATTATTCAAGTCACACAAATTGCAGAGTAACAACAAGGAGGTTATGAATGATGTTTAAAAACGTCAAAGAACTCGTGCAGCTAACAGAAGAACGGAATACCTCCATTTCAGAAATTATGATTGTGCAAGAAATGGAAGTGACAGGGAAGTCACGTGAAGAAATTTTCTCCCAGATGTACCGCAACCTAGAAGTGATGGAGCAGGCCGTTGAAAACGGGCTGAAGGGTGTGAAATCATTATCAGGTTTAACAGGCGGAGATGCAGTCAAACTTCAAGCCTATATCGCATCAGGCAAAACACTGTCTGGTCATACGATATTAGATGCTGTCAGTAAAGCAGTTGCAACAAATGAAGTCAATGCCGCAATGGGAACCATTTGTGCAACGCCTACAGCAGGCTCAGCAGGTGTTGTACCAGGTACGTTATTTGCAGTAAAAGAAACATTAAAGCCAACAAAGGAACAAATGGTCAGATTCCTATTTACTTCTGGCGCATTTGGTTTTGTTGTGGCGAATAACGCGAGCATTTCCGGTGCAGCAGGCGGCTGTCAGGCAGAGGTAGGTTCTGCATCAGGTATGGCGGCAGCAGCGATTGTCGAGATGGCAGGCGGTACACCGCAGCAATCTGCAGAAGCAATGGCGATTACACTGAAAAATATGCTTGGACTTGTTTGCGATCCAGTAGCGGGACTTGTCGAGGTACCTTGCGTGAAACGAAACGCAATGGGTGCATCTAACGCCATGATCGCAGCAGACATGGCTCTTGCTGGCATCACAAGCCGCATTCCTTGTGATGAAGTCATTGATGCGATGTACAAAATCGGTCAAACGATGCCAACAGCTCTTCGCGAAACTGCACAAGGCGGTCTCGCTGCGACACCGACAGCAAGAGAGCTTGAAAAGAAGATTTTCGGAGGTGTGACCTCATCTCGTGATACAGAAACTGCAAGATAATGTCTCTGTCCTGAAGGGGATTGGAGAGGAAACCGAAAAAACACTCAATGAACTTGGAATCTACACAGTAGCCGATTTACTCGGCTACTTTCCTTATCGATATGACGACTATGAGCTTCGTAACTTAGAAGAAGTCAAACATGACGAACGTGTCACAGTTGAAGGAAAAGTACATAGTGAGCCCGTTCTCACCTATTATGGAAAAAAACGAAGCAGGCTGACATTCAGGCTGCTTGTCGGGCGTTTTCTCATTACAGCGATTTGTTTCAATCGCCCATATTTAAAACGAAGCCTTGTGTTAGGTGATACAGTTTCCGTTACAGGAAAATGGGATAAAAACCGTCAATCTATCATGGTGCAGGAATTTAAAAAAGGGACGCACGAGCAAGATGGCAGTATAGAGCCCGTTTATTCAGTAAAAGAAAATGTGACTGTGAAAATGATGAGACGCTTTGTAAAGCAGGCCTTGTCACTTTATGCAGACAAAGCTGAAGATCCATTGCCAAAGCAGCTTGTCTCTGCCTATAAACTCATGTCCTATCAGGAAGCATT
Organism: Bacillus sp. FSL M7-0003; assembly: GCF_038628485.1. Lineage (NCBI taxonomy): Bacteria > Bacillati > Bacillota > Bacilli > Caryophanales > Bacillaceae > Bacillus > Bacillus sp. FSL M7-0003. The sequence continues at coordinate 1,528,182 of NZ_CP152024.1, forward strand.
AAAAGCCATTCATCTTCCAGAAACAAGGGACTCGCTCAAGCAAGCAAGACGCCGTTTTGTGTACGAGGAATTTCTCATTTTTCAGCTGAAGATGCAGGCGATTAGAAAGAAAGAACGAGAGAGAACATCAGGCATCCAGCATCCGTTTTCCAAAGAGGCTGTTTTTGAGTTTGTTAACAGCCTGCCATTTCCGCTGACGAAGGCACAATCAAGAGTACTTGATGAAATCATGTCGGACATGGCGTCTCCATATCGAATGAACCGGCTGCTTCAAGGAGATGTAGGTTCAGGGAAAACAGCTGTTGCAGCCATTGCGCTTTATGCCGCTCATTTATCAGGTTTTCAAGGTGCATTAATGGTCCCAACAGAAATTTTGGCAGAGCAGCATGCCGATTCACTTTACCAGCTGTTTGAAAAATGGGGGCTGAATATCGCCCTTTTGACAAGCTCTGTGAAAGGAAAGAGACGCAGAGAATTGCTAGAACGTTTAAAAGAAGGCGAGATTGACATATTAGTCGGCACGCACGCACTCATTCAAGACGAAGTCGAATTTCAGCAGCTCGGTCTTGTCATCACAGATGAGCAGCACCGGTTTGGCGTAGAGCAGCGGAAAAAACTGCGAAGTAAAGGACAGGACCCAGATGTCTTGTTTATGACGGCCACACCTATTCCGCGAACACTTGCGATCACTGTCTTTGGAGAAATGGACGTATCCGTCATTGATGAATTGCCAGCTGGCAGAAAACAAATCGAAACGTATTGGGTGAAGCATGACATGCTTGAGAGAATTCTTGCTTTTGTGGATAAAGAGCTGAGAAAAGGAAGACAGGCATATATCATTTGTCCGCTCATTGAAGAATCAGACAAGCTTGATGTCCAAAATGCGCTTGATGTCCATAGCATGCTCACTGAGGCATACCGCGGCAAGTGGTCGATCGGCTTAATGCATGGGAAGCTGGCGAGTGATGAAAAAGATCAGGTCATGAGAGCCTTTACCGCAAATGAAGTACAAATTCTCGTTTCAACCACAGTTGTTGAAGTCGGGGTCAACGTGCCGAATGCAACCATCATGGTCATTTATGATGCAGACCGTTTCGGACTGTCTCAGCTTCATCAGTTAAGAGGCCGGGTCGGACGAGGAGAGCATCAATCATTTTGTATTTTAATGGCTGATCCAAAATCCGAAACAGGGAAAGAGCGGATGCGGATCATGTCCGAAACAACCGATGGCTTTGAGCTGTCTGAAAAGGACTTAGAACTAAGAGGACCCGGCGATTTCTTCGGTAAAAAACAAAGCGGGATGCCAGAATTTAAGGTAGCAGATATGGTTCACGACTATAGAGCGCTGGAAACAGCTAGAAAAGATGCAGCAGATCTTGTCCAATCGGACGCCTTTTGGACTGATCCCGAATACAAAGAACTTCGGCAAACGCTGATAGACAGCGGTGTGCTGGGAGGAGATAAATTAAGCTGATCAAACGCTGGAGGAATTTTCTTGTCTTTTTGAAACAAGGATTGATTTATCATCTATGAGATTATATACTACTATTAGTACCTAGTCATAAATGTACGGATGGTGTCTGCATATGAAACTAAATAAAAAAGAACGTCAAAAGCTTCTCCAGCAAACGATCAGCTCGACTCCATTCATTACTGATGAAGAATTGGCAAGTAAATTCGGTGTCAGCATACAAACGGTTCGTCTTGATCGTTTAGAGCTGTCGATCCCTGAATTACGCGAAAGAATTAAGCATGTGGCCGAAAAGACATTAGAGGATGAAGTAAAGTCACTTCCACTGGATGAAGTGATTGGAGAAATGATTGATGTAGAGCTTGATGATCAAGCCATTTCCATTTTAGAAGTGAGAAAAGAGCATGTATTCAGCCGAAACCAAATTGCCAGGGGACATCATCTCTTCGCCCAGGCAAATTCGCTGGCAGTTGCCGTCATTGACGATGAACTGGCTTTGACAGCAAAAGCGAATATCAGGTTTACAAGGCAGGTGAAACAAGGCGAAAGAGTCGTCTCTAAAGCCAAAGTAGCCTCACATGATAAAGAAAAAGGAAGAACCGTAGTTGAAGTAAACAGCTATGTTGGTGAGGAAGTTGTCTTCTCAGGTGACTTCGTCATGTATCGCTCAAAACAAAAGTAAAAGGTGGCACGTAATATGAGAATTGCAGTCGATGCAATGGGGGGAGATCATGCCCCTAAAGCCATTATTGACGGTGTGCAAAAAAGCTTAACAGCATTTTCAGATATCGAGATTACACTTGTCGGCGATGAAAACAAAATTAAACCATACATAACAAACAACGACCGCATCACAATTTTAGATGCAAAAGAAGTCATTGAACCGACGGATGAACCAGTGCGTGCAGTCAGACGTAAAAAGGATTCATCTATGGTGAAAATGGCGCAGGAAGTATCTGAAGGACGAGCAGATGCCTGCATCTCAGCAGGAAATACTGGCGCCCTCATGACAGCGGGACTGTTTATCGTAGGCAGAATTGACGGTATTGACAGACCAGCCCTTGCCCCAACTTTGCCAACACTGGATGGCAGCGGCTTCTTATTACTAGATGTTGGTGCCAACGTTGATGCTAAACCAGAGCATCTCGTGCAATATGCCATGATGGGATCCATCTACGCAGAGCGTGTTTTCCCAAAGAGCAATCCGCGTGTTGGACTGTTAAATGTAGGAACAGAAGATAAAAAAGGCAACGATTTAACGAAAAAAACCTTTGAATTATTAAAAGCTTCCGACTTGAATTTTGTAGGAAATGTAGAGTCCCGTGATTTATTAGAAGGTGTTGCTGACGTTGTTGTCACAGATGGTTTCACAGGAAATATTGCGCTTAAAACAATTGAAGGCACAGCCCTTTCTGTTTTTAAAATGCTGAAAGAAACTTTAACATCAAGCTTCACAGCAAAAATAGCAGCAGGCATGATGAAGCCGAAATTGATGCAGATGAAATCTAAAATGGATTACTCCGAATATGGCGGTGCCGCTTTATTTGGTTTAAAGGCACCTGTTATTAAAGCGCACGGCTCTTCTGATGAAAATGCCATTTTCCATGCAATTCGTCAGGCGCGTGATATCGTAGAAAAAGACGTTTCAGCCATCATTCATCAAGAAGTCCAAAAAGAAACGACGAAAGAGTCTTAATTGGAGGTAAAGCAGCATGACTAAAATTGCATTTTTATTCCCTGGCCAAGGCTCTCAAAAAATTGGCATGGGAAAAGATTTATTTGACCAAGAAGCAGTATCTAAAGCTGTTTTTGAAGAAGCAGACAATACCCTCGGGTTTGACTTATCTTCTATGATTTTTGAAGGGGATGCAGAAGAACTGACGCTCACCTTTAACGCGCAGCCAGCTCTTTTAACGACAAGTATCGCCATCTTAAAGAAATTCGAAGAGAGCGGAATCAAAGCAGATTATGCAGCAGGACACAGTCTTGGTGAATACACTGCCCTCGTTGCAGCAGGCGCACTTTCGTTTAAAGATGCTGTTTATGCAGTCAGAAAGCGCGGAGAATTAATGAATGAAGCTGTTCCAGCAGGAGAAGGCGCCATGGCAGCAATTCTTGGCTTAGACAAAGCGGCACTTGAAGAAGTGACAAAAGAAGTGACAGAGAGCGGTCACCTTGTAGAGCTCGCTAACTTAAACTGTCCTGGTCAAATCGTGATCTCTGGTACAGCAAAAGGAGTAGAACTTGCTTCAGAGAAAGCGAAAGAAAAAGGCGCAAAACGTGCAATTGCCCTTGAAGTAAGCGGACCTTTCCATTCTGCATTAATGAAACCAGCCGCTGAAAAATTTACAGATGTTTTGTCAAAGCTGGATATTGCGGATGCCAAAACTCCGGTCATCTCAAACGTAACAGCAGACATCGTGACTTCTCGTGATGAAATTGAGACAAAGCTCATTGAACAACTGTATTCTCCAGTTCGTTTTGAAGAAAGTGTGGAACGCCTTATTGATTTAGGCGTCACAACATTTATTGAAATTGGTCCTGGCAAAGTGCTTTCAGGTCTTGTGAAAAAAGTGAATCGCCGCCTGACGACGATTTCCGTTTCAGATCAAGAAACAATTGAAGCAGCCATTCAAACACTCAAGGGGGATTCTTGATGCTTACAAATAAAACAGCCGTTGTAACAGGAGCATCACGCGGGATTGGCCGTTCCATCGCGATCGATCTAGCGAAAAGTGGTGCAAATGTTGTCGTGAACTATTCTGGAAACGAAGCAAAAGCAAATGAAGTCGTAGATGAAATCAAAGCACTCGGCCAGCAGGCATTTGCTGTGAAAGCTGATGTCTCAAATGCTGAAGAAGTACAATCCATGATGAAACAAGCAATTGATACCTTTGGTTCAATTGACATTCTTGTGAATAATGCAGGGATCACAAAGGACAACCTGCTCATGAGAATGAAAGAGAATGAATGGGATGATGTCATTAACATAAACTTAAAAGGTGTCTTTAACTGTACAAAAGCCGTGACACGTCAAATGATGAAGCAAAGAAGCGGAAGAATCATCAATTTGGCTTCAGTCGTTGGTGTGTGTGGAAACCCTGGACAAGCAAACTATGTTGCAGCAAAAGCTGGTGTCATCGGATTAACGAAAACAACAGCAAAAGAGCTGGCAACCCGTCATATTACTGTTAATGCAGTAGCACCAGGCTTTATTTCAACAGATATGACAGACAAGCTTGATGAAAATGTACAGACGGAAATGCTCAAGCAAATTCCGCTCGCACGCTTTGGTGCACCTGAAGATATTAGCAACGTCGTTGTCTTTTTAGCTTCAGAAGGAGCAGGTTATATTACAGGCCAAACCATCCAAGTAGATGGCGGAATGGTCATGTCCTAAGAAATATCAAAATTTCATTAGGTTTTCTCTAGTTTTTTAAAAACAATTCAACTATAATACTTTGAGGGGAGGTGAAAGGCAATGGCAGACGTATTAGAGCGTGTATCAAAAATTATTGTAGACCGCCTTGGCGTTGATGAGGCTGACGTGAAAATGGAAGCTTCATTTAAAGAAGATTTAGGCGCTGATTCCCTTGATGTAGTTGAGCTAGTTATGGAACTTGAAGATGAGTTCGATATGGAAATTTCTGACGAAGATGCTGAAAAAATTGCAACAGTCGGTGACGCTGTGAACTACATAAATAGCCAGCAATAAGCGTAACAAAGTCCCGTCTACTTTCGACGGGACTTTGAAAATTTATGTTAGTTTCAACACATTCAGCTGATCAATTGTCAGCCTTTTTCAGATGCTGGGAGCAATGTTTCCCTGCATGTAGAAAGAGAGACTCCATATAATCAGTATCCTTAAAGGCGATTACGCCTACCTGGAGGTTGCTATGCCAAAACAATATAAAGACAAACAGAAACAGAGCAAAAAACTAGAGCAATTTAGAGAATTCCAGCAGCGCATTTCTGTACACTTTAAAAATGAAAAGCTTCTATATCAAGCCTTTACCCATTCCTCTTATGTGAATGAACACCGGAAAAAACCATACGAGGACAATGAAAGACTTGAATTTTTAGGAGATGCTGTTTTAGAATTGACCATCTCTCAATTCTTATTTGCAAAATATCCAGCGATGAGCGAGGGAGATTTAACGAAACTAAGAGCGGCGATCGTATGTGAACCGTCACTTGTATCACTAGCACATGAGCTGTCCTTCGGAGACCTTGTTCTTTTAGGAAAAGGCGAAGAAATGACAGGCGGCAGAAAACGCCCAGCACTCTTAGCGGACGTATTCGAGGCGTTTATCGGTGCACTTTATTTAGATCAAGGGCTTGAGCCGGTTGAACGGTTCCTAGAAGCGTACGTTTATCCGAAAATTAATGATGGAGCGTTCTCGCACGTCATGGACTTTAAAAGCCAGCTGCAAGAATTTGTGCAGCGCGATGGAAAAGGTGTGCTTGAATACCGTATCCTGCATGAAAAAGGCCCTGCACATAACCGGGAATTTGAAGCAAATGTATCCCTTCGAGGTGAAGTGCTCGGAATTGGAAATGGACGCTCTAAAAAAGAAGCAGAACAGCACGCTGCACAGGAAGCACTTGCTAAATTGCAGAAACATCATATGAACCAATAAAATCCCCCTCGTTATTCAGGGGGATTTCACTCTGTTTTCCATCATCTTTTTTCACTTCATATGGTAAGATGATAGTACTTTAAATACATAAGGAGGATCACTCTCATGTTCCTCAAACGTTTAGACGTGATAGGATTCAAATCATTTGCACAGCGAGTGACAGTGGACTTTGTTAAAGGGGTCACAGCTGTTGTTGGACCAAACGGAAGCGGCAAAAGTAATATTACCGATGCCATCCGCTGGGTACTTGGAGAACAATCAGCGAAAAGCCTCCGCGGAGGAAAAATGGAAGATATCATTTTTGCAGGAAGTGACTCAAGAAAAAGAGTCAATCTAGCAGAGGTGACTTTAACGTTAGATAACGAAGATCACTTTTTACCGATCGATTTTCATGAAGTCAGTGTGACAAGAAGGGTTTATCGTTCAGGCGAAAGTGAATTTCTCATAAACAATCAATCTGTCCGCTTAAAGGATATTATTGATCTTTTCATGGATTCAGGTCTTGGAAAGGAAGCTTTTTCAATCATCAGCCAAGGAAAGGTAGAGGAAATTCTATCAAGCAAGGCAGAAGAGAGAAGAAGTATTTTTGAAGAAGCGGCTGGCGTTTTGAAATATAAAACAAGAAAGAAAAAAGCCGAGAATAAACTGTTTGAAACGCAGGACAACTTAAACCGAGTAGAAGATATTCTGCATGAACTAGAAGATCAAGTAGAACCATTAAGAATGCAAGCATCCATTGCAAAGGACTATTTGCAAAAAAAAGAAGAGCTTGAAAATGTCGAAATTGCCCTAACTGTCCATGACATCGAAGCACTTCATGAAAAATGGACAACACTTGGTGAAGCAGTCGAGCGCTTCAAACAAGATGAAATGAAGCAGTCTACAGATATCCAAGCAAAAGAAGCCAAAATTGAAGAGTCGAGAGACCGCATTCAAGCGCTTGACGAATCAATTAATGACCTGCAAGAAGTTCTTCTTTTCACAAGTGAAGAATTAGAAAAGCTTGAAGGAAAAAAAGAAGTGCTAAAAGAACGGAAAAAAAATGCGGCCGCAAACCAAGGACAGCTTGAAGAAACGCTCGTTCGTTTAACTGAAAAGCAGTCGCTGTTAACCGAAAAGATTGAGCAGCAGAAAATCGCGCGGGACAGCCTGCAAAAAGAAGTGCACCAGCTAAAAGATGAAGTGAAAACAAAGCAGCATCAACTGTCGCTTCATAGTGAAGATGTGGAAGGTCAAATTGAACAGCTGAAAAGCGATTATTTTGATCTGCTCAATGAACAGGCTTCCATCCGTAATGAACGTAAACTACTAGAAGAACAGCAGCGCCAGGCGGCGATTCAGCTAGAGCGGCTGACGCAAAATAACCAAAAACATATCGAAGAACGAGTGTCTGTTAAAGAAAAGAAAACAGAAGCTGAGCAGCAGCTTTCAGCACTGGAAGAAGACATTCTGGCTCAAGTCAAACGCTTTAGAGAAGCAGAACAAAAACTTGAGCAAATGAGACGTCAATACGAGAAAAAAGAAACGGCTCTTTACCAAGCCTATCAATACGTACAGCAGGCAAAATCCAAAAAAGAGATGCTTGAATCCATGCAGGAAGACTTCTCAGGCTTTTTCCAAGGAGTGAAAGAGGTCTTAAAGGCAAAAGAGCGGTTAGGCGGTATTCATGGTGCCATTGCAGAGCTGATTCAAACGGATCAGCAGTATGAGACAGCGATTGAAATTGCGCTGGGTGCAGCCACGCAGCACGTCGTTACAGAAAATGAAGCAGCTGCGAGACAAGCGATTGGATACTTAAAGCAGCACTCCTTTGGACGTGCAACCTTCCTGCCAATGAACGTGATCAAAGAAAGAACCATTCAGCTCAGAGATGTTCAAACAGCAGAGCAGCATGCTGCATTTATCGGCGTAGCGAGTCACCTCGTTTCCTTTGACGAAAAGTATCAAAAGGTGATTCAGAACTTGCTTGGAACTGTGCTGATCGTTAGAGACTTAAAAGGCGCCAATGAACTGGCGAAAATGCTTGGACATCGTTACCGCATCGTGACCCTTGATGGAGATGTCGTAAACCCTGGCGGTTCAATGACTGGTGGCGGCGTAAAGAAAAAGAACAACTCTCTTCTATCAAGAAACCGGGAGATCGAAACGTTAACAAAGCAGCTCGTTGAAATGGAAGAGAAAACAACGATCCTTGAAAAAGAAACAAAAGAAACGAAGCAACTAATCGGAGTAAACGAAAGCCAATTAAACGAACTGCGTCAGCGCGGCGAAACGCTTCGTGAAAAGCAGCAAGATCTCAAAGGGAAGCTATACGAACTGCAAGTTGCAGAAAAAAATATCAATGCTCATCTTGAGCTCTATGATCAAGAAAAAGAAGAGTTGCAGCAGCGTTCTACTGAACTCGCGGATAAGGACAAAAAGCAGGTCGCTCTTGAAACCTCTATAGGTGAAAAATTGACGGCTCTTGATCAAGAGATCAATACATTAACAAAGCGTAAGCAGACGCAAAGCTCAACGAAGGAAGCCATTTCAGCTGAATTAACAGAGCTGAAAATCTCGCTTGCCAAAAAAGAGCAGTCCTTAGCGAATGAACAAGAAAAGCTTTCGAGCTTAATGGCTGAATTAGAAGAAGCGGAACAGACGCTGATGGAAACAAAAGAAGATCTGTCACTCTTAACAAGTGAAATGTCATCTAGTTCAAGCGGAGCCGAACAGCTGGAAGAAGCGGCGAAAGAGAAGCTGGAAAACAAAAACAAAACAACCGCCCTCATTTCAGAGCGTCGTAAGCAGCGTCTCGCTCTTTCTGAAACATTAGAATTTGCTGAACGTGAGCTTAAAGAACAAAAACGTTTGTATAAGCAGCTCACCACAAGCTTAAAAGATGAAGAGATTAAGCTTGGCCGTATGGAAGTCGAGCTCGATAACCTGATCGCTTATTTGAACGATGAATATGCTCTTTCATTTGAAGGAGCAAAAGAGATGTATCAGTTGACGTTATCGCCAGATGAAGCAAGAAAACGAGTGAAGCTGATCAAACTAGCCATTGAAGAGCTTGGAACCGTAAACTTAGGCAGCATTGACGAGTATGAACGTGTGAATGAACGCTATCTCTTCTTAACAGAACAGCGAAATGATCTGACAGAAGCGAAAAATACATTATTCCAAGTCATCGAAGAAATGGATCAAGAGATGACAAAGCGTTTCTCTGAGACATTCTCTCAAATCCGCGGTCACTTTGAATCTGTTTTCCAAGCATTATTTGGCGGTGGAAGAGCAGATCTTAAGCTGACAGATCCAAATGATTTACTCAACTCTGGCGTTGATATTGTCGCGCAGCCGCCAGGGAAAAAACTGCAAAACTTAAGCCTTCTTTCAGGCGGAGAGAGAGCCTTAACAGCGATCGCTTTACTATTCTCTATTTTAAAAGTGAGACCTGTTCCATTCTGCGTGTTAGATGAGGTAGAAGCGGCGCTTGATGAAGCAAATGTTTTCCGTTTTGCGCAATATTTAAAGAAATACAGCCAGGAAACACAGTTCATTGTCATTACGCACCGCAAGGGAACAATGGAAGAAGCCGATGTGCTCTACGGCGTGACGATGCAGGAATCAGGTGTTTCTAAGCTTGTATCTGTCAAACTAGAAGAAACGAAAGAGCTTGTCCAGTAATTAAAGGAGGTTTTTGAACCAATGAGCTTTTTTAAGAAATTAAAAGAAAAATTTACGCAGCAAACCGATTCAGTATCAGAAAAGTTTAAAGATGGACTCGAAAAAACGAGAAACTCCTTCCAAGGAAAAGTAAATGAACTGATTTCCCGTTACCGCAAAGTCGACGAAGACTTTTTTGAAGAGCTGGAAGAGGTTCTGATCGGCGCTGATGTCGGTTTCACAACTGTGATGGAACTGATTGATGAGCTGAAAAAAGAAGTGAAATTAAGAAACATTCAAGACCCAAGCGAAGTACAAGCGGTCATTTCTGAAAAACTGGTTGATATCTACAATAGCGGAGAGGAACAAATCTCTGCACTGAACATTGAAGACGGGCGTTTGAATATCATTTTATTTGTAGGCGTCAACGGTGTTGGGAAAACAACGACGATCGGAAAGCTAGCAAACAAGCTGAAAAATGAAGGGAAATCCGTCATTTTAGCAGCAGGTGATACGTTCCGTGCCGGTGCGATCGAGCAGCTTGAAGTGTGGGGAGAGCGTTCAGGTGTTCCTGTCGTCAAACAAACAGCAGGCTCTGATCCAGCAGCGGTGATCTATGATGCCGTTCAATCAGCAAAAGCGAAAAATGCGGATGTCCTCATCTGCGATACAGCAGGAAGACTTCAAAACAAAGTCAACTTGATGAAAGAGCTGGAGAAGGTCAAGAGAGTCATTGAGCGCGAGGTTCCAGATGCACCTCATGAAGTATTGCTCGCTCTTGATGCGACAACGGGTCAAAACGCCATGGCACAAGCCAAGGAATTTTCTAAAGCGACAAATGTCACAGGAATTGCTTTAACAAAGCTTGACGGTACTGCAAAAGGCGGAATTGTTCTTGCGATTCGAAATGAGCTGAACATTCCCGTGAAGCTTGTCGGTTTAGGTGAAAAGGTGGACGATCTGCAAGAGTTTGATGCAGAATCGTATGTGTATGGATTATTCTCAGACGTAATTGATCAACAAGACTAACAAAAAAATGCCGGCGAAACTGCTGGCATTTTTATTTATACGCCGCTTCATGAAGTGACAAGATAAAAACTTGACACACAGAAGAGAACCGTGTAAACTTAGTTGATGTAAAGGGAATGAACTTAACAAAGGGGAGAGAGCCCATGACGCTTGAAAAAACAACGAGAATGAACTACTTGTTTGACTTCTATCAATCGTTGTTGACCGCAAAGCAAAAGAGCTACATGTCGCTTTACTACCTAGACGATTTTTCCCTCGGTGAAATTGCGGATGAATATGAAGTATCAAGGCAGGCTGTTTATGATAATATTAAACGGACTGAAGCGATGCTTGAACAATATGAAGAAAAGCTGCTCTTGTTTAAGAAATTTAAAGAGCGTAAAGAACTTCTCAAAAAAATGAGAGAGCTTGTAGCTGATTCTGCGCAAACAGAAGAAGCAGAAGCTTTAATTGAATCGCTTGAGAAATTAGATTAGGAGGCGGCACAGTATGGCATTTGAAGGATTAGCCGACCGACTGCAGCAGACGATTTCAAAAATCCGCGGCAAAGGAAAAGTGTCAGAGCAAGATGTAAAAGAAATGATGCGCGAGGTACGCCTTGCCCTTCTTGAAGCTGACGTCAATTTTAAAGTAGTCAAAGACTTTGTGAAAAAAGTAAGTGAGCGGGCAGTTGGACAAGAGGTCATGAAAAGCCTTACCCCTGGACAGCAGGTCATTAAAGTTGTAAAAGAAGAACTCACTGAATTAATGGGCGGAGAAGAGAGTAAGATCGCTGTAGCGAAAAAATCTCCGACCGTCATTATGATGGTTGGTCTTCAAGGGGCAGGTAAAACAACCACAACTGGGAAGCTTGCCAATTTACTTCGCAAAAAACATAATCGCAAGCCGATGATGGTAGCTGCTGATATTTACCGACCAGCAGCAATCCAGCAGCTTCAAACGCTCGGGAAACAGCTTGATATGCCGGTGTTTTCATTAGGTGATCAAGTCAGCCCTGTCGAAATTGCCAAACAGGCAATTGAAAAAGCGAAAGAAGAACACCATGATTATGTCATTTTAGATACAGCAGGACGTCTTCATATCGATGAAGAATTAATGGATGAACTTCAGAAAGTAAAAGAAGTAGCGAATCCAGAAGAAATTTTCCTAGTTGTTGACTCTATGACAGGTCAAGATGCTGTCAATGTCGCAAAAAGCTTTAATGAACAGCTTGGTTTAACGGGTGTCGTTCTCACAAAACTAGACGGTGATACAAGAGGCGGTGCAGCACTTTCTATTCGAGCTGTCACCAACACGCCGATTAAATTCGCTGCGCTAGGAGAAAAGCTTGACGCGATTGAACCATTCCATCCAGAGCGGATGGCATCAAGAATTCTTGGCATGGGAGATGTGCTCACGCTGATTGAAAAAGCACAGGCAAACGTCGACCAAGATAAAGCGAAAGAGCTTGAGCAAAAAATGCGGACAATGAGCTTCACGCTCGATGATTTCCTCGAGCAGCTTGGCCAAGTTCGGAATATGGGTCCTCTTGATGAACTGATCCAAATGATGCCGGGAGCCGGTAAAATGAAAGGGCTCAAAAACGTCCAAGTAGACGAAAAGCAGCTCAATCATATTGAAGCGATCATTAAATCAATGACGACCAAGGAAAAAGAACAGCCAGAGGTCATCAATGCAAGCCGCAGAAAACGGATTGCAAAAGGAAGCGGAACATCTGTACAGGAAGTCAATCGCCTTTTAAAGCAATTTGATGAAATGAAAAAGATGATGAAGCAAATGACCAACATGTCCAAAGGAAAGAAAAAGGGCTTTAAATTACCATTTATGTAATTGGTTATACATGATAAAACCGTTGTTAAGAAAAAACACTTTACAAACCCTTTTATCATTGTTAATATACTATCTTGTTGAAATATTTTCGGAGGTGCTAGTAAAATGGCAGTAAAAATTCGTTTAAAACGTATGGGAGCAAAAAAATCTCCTTTCTATCGTATTGTTGTAGCAGATTCTCGTTCACCACGTGACGGTCGTTTCATCGAAACAGTTGGAACTTACAACCCAGTGGTATCACCAGCTGAGGTGAAAATCAACGAAGAATTAGCGCTTAAATGGCTTCAAAATGGTGCGAAACCATCTGATACAGTTCGCAACCTTTTCTCAAGCCAAGGAATTCTTGAAAAATTTCATAATGCGAAAAACAGCAAATAATGAATGAGCTGTCCTTGGAAGAATTGATTGTGTCCATCGTCGAGCCACTTGTTGATTTCCCTGAAGATATTCACGTATCTTCATTAGAAAAAGATGAGCAGGTGATTTACACACTGTCTGTCAATGCTGAAGATACCGGAAAAGTGATCGGAAAGCAGGGACGTACAGCAAAAGCGATACGAACAGTCATTTTTGCAGCAAGTGCAGAGTCTTCTAAGAAAGTTCAACTTGAGATTGCTGACTAAAAAGGGAGAGGGCTTAGGACCTCCCCTTTTTTTACACGTTTAAATCTATTTTTCGTTATACTGTAGAGGACAAATGCCTTCGGATAGGGGGACAAAAAGGAAGATGCAGATCATTCAACATGTCACCGTGATGCAAGTATTAACTGAAAGCAGTAAGGACAAACTGTTAACGACTTTTTTGGAGAAAAAAGAAAGACTAGAACGTGAATGCAATCAACTATATTTTCAACTAAAAAAACATGAAAAAGAACCACATCAGCAAGAAGCCATCCCTCAATTTCAAAAAGCGATCGATAAAAGGCAAGAGAAGATCCGGCAAATTGATTTTCAAGTAGAGCAGCTGCATATTTTGCCGCTTGGAAGTGAAATGAAAGAAACAGAAGTGGATGCATTGGTTGAAGTGAAAATAGGTGATAAATGGGATGACAAGATGCAAGATAATGTCATCGTCGTGAAAGACGGCACCATTGTGGAAATACGTCAGGGGTGATTGAGAACATGGAGCTAGAATGGTTGAATGTTGGAAAGATCGTCAATACACACGGAGTGCGCGGAGAAGTACGCGTCGTGTCAAAGACGGATTTCCCAGAAGAGCGCTACAAAAAGGGAAGCGTCCTCTATATTTTTAAGCAAGGTCAAAGCGAGCCGCTGAAAGTGACTGTCGCATCACATCGCCAGCACAAACAGTTTGATTTGCTCACATTTGAAGAAATCAACTCATTAAATGAAGCAGAGCATTTGAAAGAATCAATCTTAAAGGTAGAAAAAGAACATCTTGGGTCATTAGACGAAGGAGAATTTTATTTCCACCAAATCATTGGCTGTGAAGTATACGATGAAGAGGACAAGCTGATCGGCCAAATCAAAGAAATCCTTACGCCAGGGGCAAATGATGTGTGGGTGGTTGGAAGAAAAGGCAAAAAAGATGCCCTCATTCCATATATACCATCTGTCGTCAAAAAGATCGATATCTCATCCAAAACCGTACACATTGAAGTGATGGAAGGACTTATTGACGAATGAAAATCGATTTCTTAACCCTTTTTCCTGAAATGTTCGAAGGTGTGCTTCACTCATCGATCTTAAAAAAAGCACAGGAGAAAGAAGCTGTCTCATTTCAAGTCGTCAATTTTAGAGAGTATTCGGATCATAAGCATAAAACAGTGGATGACTATCCGTATGGCGGCGGTGCTGGTATGGTACTGAAAGCGCAGCCCGTATTTGATGCGGTAGAAGATTTAACGAAAAAAGCAAGCACGAAACCACGAATCATTCTTGTCTGTCCTCAAGGGGAAAGGTATACACAAAAGAAAGCAGAAGAACTTGCAAAAGAAGAGCATCTTATGTTCATTTGCGGCCACTATGAAGGCTACGATGAGCGCATCAGGGAGCATCTTGTCACAGATGAGATCTCAATCGGAGATTTCGTCCTCACAGGCGGAGAGCTGCCAGCGATGATGATTGCAGACAGTGTGGTCAGGCTTTTGCCTCATGTGCTTGGAAAAGAAGCGTCTCACATCGAAGATTCATTCAGTACAGGTCTGCTTGAGCACCCGCACTATACAAGGCCAGCTGATTATAAAGGACTAAAAGTGCCGGACGTGCTTCTCTCTGGAAATCATGCCAAAATTGAAGAGTGGCGGCGCAAAGAATCCTTGAAGCGAACCTATACAAGAAGACCAGATTTGATCGATTCTTGCAAAACATTAACGGATGAAGAAAAAAGATGGCTTTGGCAGCTTCATAATGACTAGATTGTATTGCACACGGCATAGAGGTATGGTATGATACTACTTGTGACTTGGACGGCTTGCTGATCCAAGTTTGAAAACGATGTTCCGCTGCAATGAAGAAAGAGGACATGAGCATCTGTTGGAAGGAGTTGAAAACGATGCAACATTTGATTGAAGAAATCACAAAAGAACAATTACGCACTGATCTTCCTGCGTTCCGTCCTGGTGACACTTTACGTGTACACGTTAAAGTTGTCGAGGGTACTCGTGAGCGTATCCAGATCTTTGAAGGTGTTGTAATTAAGCGTCGTGGTGGTGGAATCAGCGAAACTTTCACAGTTCGTAAGATCTCTTACGGTGTAGGCGTTGAGCGTACATTCCCTGTACACACACCAAAAATCGCTAAGATCGAAGTTGTACGTCACGGTAAGGTACGTCGTGCGAAACTTTACTACCTACGTGAACTTCGCGGTAAAGCGGCTCGTATCAAAGAAATCAGACGATAATGATATCAAAGGAAAGAGCTTGTTACCTGTAACAGGCTCTTTTTTTGTACAATGTATAAAGATAATGGTAGAAGAAAGAAGGTGCACATATGACGATTCAATGGTTTCCAGGCCATATGGCAAAAGCAAGACGTGAAGTCACAGAAAAATTAAAGCTCATCGACATCGTATTTGAATTAACCGATGCAAGAATTCCGATGTCCTCTAGAAACCCAATGATCGAAGAAATCCTTCAAAACAAACCCAAAATCATGCTCTTAAACAAAGCAGATAAAGCAGATCCTCGTATGACAAAGGAGTGGCAGGCGCATTTTGAGCAGCAAGGCGTTCGGTCACTTGCCATTAACTCTGTCGATGGACAAGGGTTAAATCAGATCATCACGACTTCAAAAGAAATTTTAAAAGAAAAATTCGACCGCATGAAAGCAAAAGGCGTCAAACCACGTGCCATTCGAGCACTGATTATCGGGATTCCCAACGTCGGCAAATCGACCTTAATCAATCGTTTAGCAAAAAAGAACATTGCCAAAACAGGAGACCGGCCTGGGATTACGACATCACAGCAATGGGTAAAGGTAGGGAAAGAACTAGAACTGCTCGATACCCCTGGAATCCTCTGGCCGAAGTTTGAAGATGAGCAAGTAGGACTCAGACTTGCGGTGACTGGAGCGATCAAAGATTCGATCATCAATTTACAGGATGTCGCTGTGTATGCCCTTCGTTTTCTAGAAGAGAATTACCCAGAGCGATTAAAAAAACGCTATGACCTAGCGGAGATACCTGAAGATACGGTTGAGCTGTTTGATGCAATTGGCACTAAGCGCGGCTGTCTAATGAGCGGGGGATTCATAAACTATGACAAAACCACCGAAATCATTATTCGGGATATTCGAACAGAAAAATTTGGTCCCCTCACTTTTGAGAAGCCTGAAAGCTAAAAGACACGCAGCTCATGCGGGTCTTTATTTTTTGCGAAAAACTGCCGATATAAAGAAGGAGGCTGCGAAAAAGCCTATGTACACGGTGAAACAAATAAAAGAACTTATAGAAAAGCATGCAGGAGACGAGTCCTACATTCGCGAGCTTGTGAAAGATGATACGAGAAAAAGTGTCCAAAAACTGATAGAAAAGTGGCACAAAGAGAGAGAAAAGCAGCAAGCACTTCGCGCGGCATGGGATGACATGCTGCAATTTGAAAACAAAGCAAAGGCGCAGGGATACACATGTATTGCTGGAATAGATGAAGCAGGAAGAGGACCGCTTGCCGGCCCAGTTGTGGCAGCAGCCGTTATATTAAAGGAAAATACCGTCCTGCTCGGTTTAAACGACTCAAAGCAATTATCTGAGAAAAAAAGATTGGCTTATTATGATTTAATTCAAAAAGAAGCACTTGATATCGGAATCGGCATTGTTGATGCGGCTACGATTGATGAAATCAATATTTATGAAGCATCAAGACTGGCGATGGTAAGAGCTGTAGAGCAGTTAACT
Organism: Bacillus sp. FSL M7-0003; assembly: GCF_038628485.1. NCBI lineage: Bacteria > Bacillati > Bacillota > Bacilli > Caryophanales > Bacillaceae > Bacillus > Bacillus sp. FSL M7-0003. Next base: position 1,545,150 of record NZ_CP152024.1, read on the forward strand.
CATACACCTGATTATCTACTCATAGATGCCATGACACTCCCGCTTTCTACTCACCAAGAGAAGATCATCAAAGGAGATGCAAAAAGTGCATCCATTGCAGCAGGTGCATGTATTGCGAAGGTGACAAGGGATCAGATGATGGAAGAGTACGGGCGTAAGTATCCTGAGTATCAATTTGAAAAACATAAAGGGTACGGAACGAAAGAGCACCTGGCTGCGATTCAAACACATGGTGCTACCCCCATCCACCGGTTATCGTTTGCGCCAGTGAAATCTGTTATATCATAAATTTTAATCTAAGGAGGCTGCCTGTGATGACAAGAGTTGAGGACATACATACAGCACTGAATAGCCGGCTGAATACGGCCGAATCGGTTCCATTAAACACCGAAGGGAAGGATAATGTTCATCGGCTGATTCTCGGTAAAGTACTAAAAATGCTTGGAGATGATACAGCCCTTGTTCAAATAGGTTCAACGAAAATAAAAGCACAGCTGGCGGCTCAGCTTAAAGCAGACGCATTTTATTGGTTCCAATTTGAACAAGAGGGTGGAGGCAGCCTCAATAAACTAAGACCCGTTCAGCAATTTGATCAAGATCCTAAGACATTAAAGGATGCAGCAGCCAAACTATTAGAAGGTCTCTCACTGAAAAATGGGCTTGAAAACATGCTGACAGCTACAGCTTTTTTAAAGGAAAAGTCCGTCATCAACGAAGGAGAGTTAAAAACGGCAGTGAAGTGGATCGAACAGCTTCAAGGAGCTGATGTGAAGAAAGGGCTCCAGTCACTTCTTTTTGCTTTAAAGAAAGATTTACCGATCCAGCAAGGGGTGCTTCAATCTATTTTAGCCGTAAAATCACCCTCTGCCCTTCATCAGGATATAACAGCGCTATTAAATCAATTAACACAGCTTCCGAAGCACACAGATGCCACACAGACCCTTATACAAGCCGTTCGGTCAGTTGTAGATGCAGAGACAGCCGTCCATTCAGAAAAGCTCTTATCGGTCCTTCTAGCAGCGAGAGAAGGCGAGGCGAAGCAAGGCGGCAGTTCACCAGTAACGACTCAGCTCAATCCGTCTCAGCAAAAAGAAAATAGCCATGCCGCAATCGTTCAAGAGCGTCAGTCGTCCCAAGTTCTTCAGACAAACGTGCAGCAGTCAACAAGTCCAAAAGGGCTGCAAATCCCGCCTCAGCAAATTGAGCGGATACTGGCAAGTTTGATGAAACAAGGTGCAGACGGGCAGCAAGAACCTAACTTAAAACAGCTCACAGCATTGCTGCACGGGCTCCAGCAGGCAGGATCTCAGCCTGACGCAAAAGCAGCTGTGCTTCAAAAAGAGTTTCCTTTCCTGTCAAAAGCAGAGGCAAAAGCTTTGGCCCAGGTAGTGCAGCAGACAGAACCAACATTAAGTAATAAAACCGATGTGCTCGATTTACTTATGACGATGAAAAAGGCAATAGGTGTACGTGATGAAATTGGTATGCTGAAACTGCTTGAAAAAGGCAGCCAGGATGTCAAAAGTCAGGAGCTGCACCAATTAAAGCTCACCTTAAATGATGTGAGGCAGGCGGATTTACCAGAGCCCGTTAAAAAAGAAGTGGATCAATTGTTTCATAGATTGAATGGACAGTTATTTGTGCAGCAGGAGAACCAAACCGTCAGTCAAATGATGATTTCCTATCCGCTTTTCTCAAAACATAGTGTTCAAGATTTAACCTTTATTCTAAAAGGACATAAGAAAAAGGATGGCTCTATTGATATTTCTCAGTGCCGCCTCATGTTTTATTTAAACATGGAAAACCTTGAAGAAACCTTAATAGACTGTACGATTCAGCAAAAGGTCATGTCCATTACTGTCGAGACAGCCCATGAACTGCAAGGCACCATTAATCCGATGATTCCGGCTGTACGGGAGAATTTAAATGCGCTAGGATACAGTTTAACGGGAATTACAGCAAAAAAGAGACAAGAGCCAGTAGATCCGTCTCAATTTCTAGATGAACACTTTCATAAAATCAGCGAGAAAGGGCTGGACTTACGAGTATGAAGGATTCAAAACCGCTTAGAAGAGCGGTCGCTCTGCATTACGATGAAGAAAAACAAAAAGCGCCAAAAGTCGTTGCAACAGGCAGCGGCTATGTGGCAGATCATATTATTGAAGAAGCAAAAAAGTCGGGAGTCCCAATCCAGGAAGACCGTAATTTAGTCGAACTCATGCGCCACTTAACATTAGATGAGGAGATCCCTGAAGCGTTATACGATACTGTAGCAGAAATTTTTTCGTTTATCTACAGGTTAGATCAAAAAATGAAAAAATAAGGTAAAATAAGTGATTTGGCTGAAAAATTTATATTTTTAATAAAATAAAAGTTTGAATGTTTAGAAGGATTTTACGATTTTACATAGAACCCTAGACATTCTCTTTTTTATTCTTTAAAATGAAAGCGCAGTCTATTTTATAATTTTTGTTTCTACATATGTTGGGAGGATGGGAAATGAATATCCATGAGTACCAAGGAAAAGAAATCCTAAGAAAATATGGGGTTTCAGTTCCAAATGGTAAAGTAGCATTTACACCTGATGAAGCAGTGAAAGCATCAGAAGAGCTAGGGAGCTCTGTATATGTCGTAAAAGCACAGATTCATGCAGGCGGCCGTGGTAAAGCAGGCGGGGTAAAAATTGCAAAAACGAAAGATGAAGTGAAAGGGTTTGCAGAGGAATTGCTCGGCAAGACACTTGTCACACATCAAACAGGGCCTGAAGGGCGCGAAATAAAACGCTTACTTATTGAAGAAGGCTGCGATATTCAAAAGGAATACTATGTTGGACTAGTTTTGGACAGAGCGACATCAAGAATTGTATTGATGGCATCTGAAGAAGGCGGTACTGAAATTGAAGAAGTAGCAGAAAAAACGCCAGAAAAAATCGTCAAAGTGGTCATCGATCCAGCGATTGGTCTGCAAGGCTATCAGGCGAGAGAAGTGGCATTTAAAATTAATATTCCAACAAAATTAGTTGGCCAAGCTGTTAAGTTTATGACAAGCCTTTACAATGCGTTTATTGAAAAAGATTGTTCAATTGCTGAGATTAATCCACTTGTTGTAACAGGCGATGGAAAAGTCATGGCACTTGATGCAAAATTAAACTTTGATAGCAATGCCTTATATAGACAAAAAGATATATTAGAATACCGTGACCTTGATGAAGAGGATCCAAAAGAAATTGAAGCATCTAAATATGACTTAAGCTACATTTCTTTAGATGGAAATATTGGCTGTATGGTCAATGGAGCAGGTCTTGCGATGTCTACAATGGATATCATCAAGCATTACGGCGGGGACCCTGCAAACTTCCTAGATGTTGGCGGCGGTGCAACAGCTGAAAAAGTAACGGAAGCATTTAAAATCATTTTATCTGATCAAAATGTCAAAGGGATTTTCGTGAACATTTTTGGCGGCATCATGAAATGTGATGTGATTGCAGAAGGTGTTGTTGAAGCGACGAAACAAGTCGGTTTAACATTACCACTTGTTGTACGTCTTGAAGGAACAAACGTTGAATTAGGGAAGAAAATCCTGAGTGATTCAGGCTTAAATATCACTTCTGCTGAGTCTATGGCTGACGGGGCAGAAAAGATTGTATCTTTAGTCAAGTAGAGCAGAAAGGCAGGGAACCTAAATGAGTGTATTTATTAATAAAAATACGAGAGTAATTGTTCAGGGGATTACCGGTTCAACCGCATTGTTCCATACAAAACAAATGATTGAGTACGGAACTAATATCGTTGGCGGTGTCACACCTGGAAAAGGTGGAACTGAAGTAGAAGGAGTTCCTGTATTTAATACTGTATCTGAAGCAGTTCAGACTACTGGAGCGAACGCTTCTGTTATCTATGTACCAGCACCATTTGCGGCAGATGCCATTTTAGAGGCTGTTGACGCAGAAGTCGATCTCGTCATTTGTATCACAGAACATATTCCAGTGCTTGACATGGTCAAAGTGAAACGGTATATGGAAGGGAAAAAGACGAGATTAGTTGGACCAAACTGCCCAGGTGTCATCACACCTGAAGAATGTAAAATTGGTATCATGCCTGGCTACATTCATAAAAAAGGTCATGTGGGTGTTGTTTCTCGTTCTGGAACGCTTACATATGAAGCGGTACATCAGCTTTCAGAAGCTGGCGTTGGTCAATCGACAGCTGTAGGAATCGGGGGGGACCCGGTAAATGGGACAAACTTTATTGATGTGTTAAAAGCATTCAATGAAGACCCTGAAACACATGCTGTAATAATGATCGGTGAAATCGGCGGTACGGCTGAAGAAGAAGCAGCTGAATGGGTAAAAGCAAATATGACTAAACCAGTCGTTGGCTTTATTGGCGGTAAAACGGCGCCTCCAGGAAAACGTATGGGACATGCTGGTGCCATTATTTCTGGTGGTAAAGGAACAGCTGATGAAAAAGTAAAAACAATGCGTGAATGTGGAATTGAAGTGGCAGAAACACCATCTGTCATGGGAGAAACATTGATTAAAGTATTAAAAGAGAAGAATCTCTTCGAAGCTTGTAAAACGCATTAATGACACAAGAAGACTTGTTCTTTGACAAGTCTTCTTCTTTCTATCTTAAACAGGAGGAATGTTATGTACAACGTGTCCGAAAGAATGATTTTTCACCGCTTAAAAGGCCTCATCTCACCCTCATTATTAACAAAATGGTGGAAAGTCGATCCTGAACTATATATAAATGAAGAAACACATCATTTTAAACAGGATCGAGCATTACAAACGATCGACTTTACCCGCTTAAAACAAGCTGAAGAAAATGAATTCCCCATTTTTCAACACATCGTTCAAGCCTATTTAAAGCAAAACATTCACATGATTCCCATCACATCACCCTTATATCCCAGCACACTAAAAAATATTTATGATCCTCCCCCTGTGTTATTCCTAAAAGGAAACGTATCATATTTAAATGAAGAAAAAAGTTTAGGTGTAGTCGGCACGCGAGTTCCATCGTCTTATGGAGAAGCATGTGTGAAGAAAATTGTTGGTGAGCTTGTCAAGGAAGAGTGGATGATTGTCAGTGGTTTAGCTAAAGGAATCGATGGACTGGCACATAAAGAGTGCATCAGGAAAAAAGGGAAAACAATCGGCATTATAGCAGGCGGCTTTCAGCATGTATACCCAAAAGAACATGCGCAAATGGCTCAATACATGGGTGAACATCATTTGCTTTTGTCAGAGCACCCGCCTTATGTCAAACCAGAAAAGTGGCATTTTCCAATGAGAAATCGTTTAATTAGTGCATTGACGAAAGGGACCATCGTGATTCAGTGCAAAGAAAAGAGCGGTTCTCTTATTACAGCCTATCAAGCACTTGAGCAAGGCAAAGAAGTATTTGCGGTTGCTGGATCCATCTTTGATTATAATTCCACAGGTCCGGCAAGACTCATTCAGCAGGGGGCAAAGCTTGTTCATTCCACAAAGGATATTTTAGAGGAATTCTCCTTCCACAGCGTTCAATATACTGAACTCTCATAAAAATATCGTTTGACAAAAGACATCGGAATATTTAATAATAGTGAGGATTTAAGTTTACACTTTGTTTTTCGTGTTTATAATGATGTTCATCATAAAGAATTTTTAATGATTGCCTGTTAGATAGGTGCAATTAACATAAATATGAATTGTGAAATGTATAAAGAGAGAACACCTCTTAAGGGGGATTTTGAGTATGGCTGATTATTTAGTCATCGTTGAGTCGCCAGCAAAGGCGAAAACGATTGAGCGTTATTTAGGAAAAAAGTATAAAGTAAAAGCTTCAATGGGGCACGTAAGGGATTTACCGAAAAGTCAGCTCGGTGTTGACACTGAGCATGACTTTGAACCGAGATATATTACGATTCGCGGGAAAGGCCCAGTTTTAAAAGAATTAAAAACAGCAGCGAAAAAAGCAAAGAAAGTCTATCTCGCAGCTGACCCTGATAGAGAGGGAGAAGCGATTGCTTGGCATTTAGCACACAGCCTTGACCTTGACCTCTCTTCTGACTGCCGCGTTGTTTTTAACGAGATTACAAAGGATGCGATTAAAGATTCCTTTAAGCATCCACGTATGATCAATATGGACTTAGTTGATGCGCAGCAGGCAAGACGGATCTTAGATCGTCTCGTTGGGTATAAAATCAGTCCGATTTTATGGAAGAAAGTGAAAAAGGGCTTAAGTGCCGGACGTGTTCAATCAGTTGCACTCCGCCTGATTATTGATCGCGAGAATGAAATTAATGAATTTAAACCAGAAGAATACTGGACAATTGACGGTACATTCCTTAAAGGAAAAGAAAGCTTCGAAGCGAGTTTCTTTGGTCTCAATGGCAAAAAACATCCACTGAAAACAAAAGAAGATGTAAAAGAAATCCTTTCGAAATTAAAGGGAAGCAAATTCTCTGTAGAGAAAGTAACGAAAAAAGAGCGTAAACGTAATCCAGCTGTTCCGTTTACGACTTCTACTTTACAGCAGGAAGCTGCAAGAAAATTAAACTTCCGTGCGAAAAAGACAATGATGATTGCACAGCAATTATATGAAGGAATTGATCTTGGTAAAGAAGGTACAGTCGGTCTCATTACATATATGAGAACGGACTCAACACGTATTTCCAATACAGCGATTGAAGAAGTATCTGCCTTCATTGATCAGACGTACGGCAAGAATTTCTTAAACACAACAAAACGAACAGCTAAAAAGAATGAAAATGCACAAGATGCTCACGAAGCCATCCGTCCGACTTCGACGTTAAGAAAACCGGCAGATGTCAAGCACGTGCTAAGCCGCGATCAGCTTCGTCTGTACAAATTGATTTGGGAACGATTCGTGGCCAGCCAAATGGCTCCGGCTGTTCTTGATACAATGAGTGTGGACCTTGATCATAACGGTCTTACTTTCCGTGCGAATGGCAGTAAAGTAAAATTCCCTGGGTTTATGAAGGTTTATGTGGAAGGAAAGGACGACCAGCTAGAGGAAAAGGACAAAATGCTTCCTGATCTGAAAGAAGGGGACACAGTTCTTTCAGAAGACATCGAACCTGAACAGCACTTCACACAGCCGCCTCCGCGTTACACTGAGGCAAGATTGGTCAAAACACTTGAAGAGCTCGGTATAGGCCGTCCATCTACGTATGCACCAACATTAGATACAATTCAAAAGCGCGGCTATGTCGCACTTGATAATAAACGATTTACTCCGACAGAGCTTGGAGAGATTGTACTCAACTTAATCATTGAATTCTTCCCTGAAATCATTAACGTTGAATTTACAGCGAAAATGGAAAAGGAACTTGATAGTGTTGAAGAAGGTACGATCGAATGGGTTCGTATTATCGACAGCTTCTATCAAGACTTTGCAAAACGGGTAGAAAAAGCTGAAGCAGAGATGCAAGAAGTTGAGATTGAGCCGGAATACGCAGGTGTTGATTGTGAAGAGTGCGGACATCCGATGGTGTACAAAATGGGTAGATACGGCAAGTTCATGGCGTGCTCTAACTTTCCTGACTGCCGCAACACAAAGCCAATTGTCAAAGATATCGGGGTCAAATGCCCGTCATGTCATGAAGGAAACATTGTTGAACGAAAATCGAAAAAACGCCGCATTTTTTACGGCTGTGATCGTTTTCCAGAGTGTGAATTCGTCTCTTGGGACAAACCAATTGAAAGAAAGTGTCCAAAATGCGAAAATATGCTTGTAGAGAAAAAGCTGAAAAAAGGCGTTCAAGTTCAATGTGTCAACTGTGATTATAAAGAGGAACAACAAAAATAGCGGTGAGCAGCCTTGTTCACCTGCTTTTTTATGTCATCAAACAGACCTTACGAAATAGGAGAGTTGTACAATGAGTCAATTTGTAAATGTGATCGGAGCCGGTTTAGCTGGAAGTGAAGCTGCATGGCAAATCGCTAAACGAGGAATTAAAGTCAATTTATATGAAATGAGACCTGTGAAACAAACGCCGGCTCACCACACAGATAAATTTGCGGAGCTTGTATGCAGCAACTCACTGCGTGCGAATGCTTTGACAAATGCAGTAGGTGTATTAAAGGAAGAAATGCGTCATTTAGATTCAGCCATCATCGCAGCAGCAGATGAAAGCTCAGTTCCTGCTGGCGGCGCGCTTGCAGTAGACCGTCATGAATTTGCAGCAAACGTGACAGACCGCGTGAAAAATCATCCGAATGTTACTGTCTTTCAAGAAGAAGTGCAAAGCATACCAGAAGGTCCGACAATTATCGCGACTGGCCCGCTGACATCAGAAGCACTTTCAAAAGAATTAAAATCGTTAACAGGAGAAGAATATCTCTATTTCTACGATGCAGCGGCACCTATTCTAGAGAAAGACAGCATTGACATGGATAAAGTGTACTTGAAATCACGCTATGACAAAGGAGAAGCCGCCTATTTAAACTGTCCAATGACAGAAGAAGAATTCGATCGTTTTTATGAGGCACTCATTTCTGCTGAAACTGTGCCATTAAAAGAATTTGAAAAAGAAATCTTCTTTGAAGGCTGTATGCCAATTGAAGTCATGGCGAAAAGAGGAAAGAAAACGATGCTGTTTGGTCCGATGAAGCCAGTAGGACTGGAAGATCCGAAAACAGGAAAAAGACCTTACGCTGTTGTTCAATTAAGACAGGATGATGCAGCAGGTACTTTATATAACATCGTTGGCTTCCAGACACATCTGAAGTGGGGCGATCAAAAGGAAGTATTCCGTTTGATTCCAGGCCTTGAAGAAGCAGAGATTGTTCGTTACGGCGTGATGCACCGTAATACATTTATTAACTCGCCAAGTCTTTTAAGACCGACTTATCAGTTTAAAAATAGAGATGACCTATTCTTTGCCGGACAAATGACAGGCGTTGAAGGGTATGTCGAGTCCGCAGCGTCCGGACTTGTGGCTGGCATTAACGCCGCTCGTTTTGTCAAAGGAGAAGAGCTTGTGACACTTCCTGAGGAGACGGCGATTGGCAGTATGGCTCACTACATCACATCGACAAACAAGAAAAGCTTCCAGCCGATGAATGCGAATTTTGGTTTGCTGAAAGATCTAGGTGTTCGAATTAAGAACAAACAAGAACGTTATGCAGAGTACGCTAAGCGCGCAATCGAAACTATTCAAACTATTTCGAAATCTCTGTAGTAAAACATTGCACGGAAAGCAAGATATGTGATACCATTTAAAAGCCTTAAAGAGGTGTAAAAATGACGAATAAACAGCGTCTTGTCCACTTATTCATTGAATATCTGCAAATTGAAAAAAACTATTCAGCTTTAACGATCTCAGGATATACAGAAGCCATTGAAGAGTTTGTCAGATTTATGAACATTCAAGGAATAGACGGTTTTGAAGAGGTATCCTATCAAGATACGAGAATTTATTTAACAGAAGCTTATGAAAAAGGCCTGACAAGAAGAACGATTAGTAAGAAAGTCTCTGCGCTTCGCAGCTTTTATAAATTTTTATTAAGAGAACAGCTTGTGAAAGAAAATCCTTTTTTACTCGTTAGCTTACCAAAGCAGGATAAGCGGATTCCTTCATTTTTGTATGAAGAGGAGCTAAAAGAGCTTTTTACAGTTTCTGATGTCAGCACACCGCTTGGGCAAAGAAATCAAGCCATTTTAGAACTTCTTTATGCAACAGGTATGAGGGTCAGTGAGTTATGTTCATTAAAAGAATCTGATCTTGATTTATCGATGGATACAGTGCTTGTTCATGGGAAAGGCAGCAAGCAGCGGTATGTTCCTTTCGGGTCATATGCTCATGAAGCGCTCATTACTTATTTAGAGGATGGAAGGCAGAAGCTGAAATCTAAAGGGAAAGACCGCGCTGATACTCATGTGTTTTTGAATCAGCGCGGGACGCCTCTTACAGACCGAGGTGTACGATTCATTCTCACTGAATTAATGAAAAAGGCGTCAGGTACATTACATATCCATCCTCACATGTTAAGGCACACCTTTGCCACGCATCTCTTAAACGAGGGGGCGGATTTGAGAAGTGTTCAAGAACTTCTCGGTCATTCAAATTTATCATCTACACAGGTGTACACGCATGTATCAAAAGATTCTTTAAGAAACACGTACATGTCTCATCACCCAAGGGCTTTTAAACGATCCTAAAAGGAGGTTTTTTCATGTCATCATTTCATGCAACAACCATCTTTGCCGTTCAGCATAAAGGAAAAAGTGCAATGGCTGGCGACGGTCAAGTCACTTTCGGGCAGGCTGTCGTGATGAAACACACAGCAAAAAAAGTGCGCCGTCTTTTCGGAGGCAAGGTGCTTGCAGGTTTTGCAGGTTCAGTAGCCGATGCTTTTACACTCTTTGAAAAGTTTGAAACAAAGCTTGAAGAATATGGTGGTAATTTAAAGCGGGCAGCCGTAGAACTAGCGAAGGAATGGCGAAGTGACAAGATGCTAAGGCAGCTTGAGGCTATGCTCATCGTCATGAACAAAGAAAGCATCCTGCTTGTCTCTGGAACTGGAGAGGTCATCGAACCAGATGATGGGATTTTGGCCATTGGCTCAGGCGGCAACTATGCGCTTAGCGCCGGGAGAGCACTCAAAACCCATGCAGGTGACCATCTCTCAGCGAGAGAAATTGCAAAGGCCGCTCTTGAAACGGCCGGAGAAATCTGTGTCTACACGAACGATCAAATCACTTTAGAAGAGCTTGAATAGAAAGGACATGAGACGTATGGAGAAAAAGCCGTTCACCCCAAGAGAGATAGTTGAAAAGCTTGATCAATACATCATTGGTCAGCTTGATGCGAAAAAAGCAGTGGCGGTGGCTTTAAGAAACCGTTACAGAAGAAGTCTTTTGCATGATAAGCTAAAGGATGAAGTCGTTCCTAAAAACATTTTAATGATCGGTCCAACAGGTGTGGGGAAAACAGAAATTGCCCGCAGAATTGCTCGAATTTCTGGTGCGCCTTTTATTAAAGTGGAAGCGACGAAATTTACTGAAGTGGGTTATGTCGGCCGTGACGTAGAGTCCATGGTGAGAGATTTAGTTGAAACAGCGATTAGACTCGTCAAAGAAGAAAAGATGAAAGATGTTCAAGAGGAAGCAGAAAAACAAGCAAATAAACGTCTTGTTCATTTACTTGTTCCTGGCAAGAAAAAAAGTCAGTCTGTGAAAAATCCGTTTGAGATGCTGTTTGGCGGTTCTGATGAAGATGACCGTGATCGAGATCATTCAAATGAAGAAGTGGAACTCGAATCGACAAGAAAGCGAATCGCTCATCAGCTGGCGATGGGAGAACTTGAAGATCATTACGTTACGATTGAAGTAGAAGAACAGCAGCCTTCCATGTTTGATATGCTTCAAGGCTCGGGTATGGAGCAAATGGGTATGAACATGCAGGATGCGCTCGGCAATCTCATGCCTAAAAAGAAAAAACGCAGAAAGCTGACTGTCAGAGAAGCAAGAAAGGCGTTAACGGCTGAGGAAGCTTCAAAACTGATTGATATGGATGAAGTCAGTCAGGAAGCGGTCTACAAAGCAGAGCAGCAAGGAATTATTTTTATCGATGAAATCGACAAAATCGCCAAAAGCGGTGGTGCATCATCTGCAGATGTTTCTCGTGAAGGGGTTCAGCGTGATATTTTACCGATTGTAGAAGGTTCAACTGTGATGACGAAATATGGTGCCGTTAAAACTGATCATGTGCTGTTTGTTGCAGCAGGTGCATTTCATATGGCAAAGCCATCAGATTTGATTCCAGAGCTTCAGGGACGCTTCCCAATCCGTGTAGAATTAGATAAATTAAGTATAGAAGACTTTGTGAAAATCTTAACGGAACCAGATAATGCATTATTAAAGCAATATAAAGCTTTACTTGAAACAGAAGGTATATCTCTTGAATTTTCTGACGATGCTATTCATAAGGTTGCCGAAGTGGCTTATCATGTCAATCAGGAGACAGATAACATCGGTGCAAGAAGGCTTCATACCATACTTGAGAAGCTGCTTGAAGAGCTTTCATTTGAGGCGCCTGATATTACGATGGAGACAGTGACCATTACACCTCAGTATGTCGAAGAGAAGCTAGGAAAGATTGCAAATAACAAAGATTTAAGTCAATTTATACTTTAACAAATGAATAAAGTAATCTAGGAGGATCATTATTATGGCGTTACTACAAAAAACAAGGATTATTAACTCAATGCTGCAAGATGCAGCGGGGAAACCAGTTAATTTCAAAGAAATGGCAGAAACACTGAGAGATGTCATTGATTCAAACATTTTCGTATTAAGCAGAAGGGGAAAGCTTCTTGGCTACTCCATTAATCAACAGATCGAAAATGCACGTATGAAAAAAATGCTTGAAGATCGTCAGTTCCCTGAAGAATATACAAAGAGTCTATTCAATGTCCCTGAAACGTCTTCAAACCTTGATATTAACAGTGAATATACAGCTTTCCCGATTGAAAACCGGGACTTATTCCAATCAGGTTTAACAACAATTGTTCCAATTATCGGCGGAGGAGATCGTTTAGGTACGTTAATCCTGTCCCGCTTACAAGATACATTCACAGATGATGATTTAATTCTTGCTGAATACGGGGCAACAGTTGTTGGAATGGAGATTCTTCGCGAGAAAGCAGAGGAAATCGAAGAAGAAGCAAGAAGCAAAGCGGTTGTTCAAATGGCGATTAGCTCTCTTTCATACAGTGAGCTTGAAGCGATTGAGCACATTTTTGAAGAGCTGGATGGAAACGAAGGTCTTCTCGTTGCAAGTAAAATTGCAGACCGTGTAGGGATCACGCGCTCAGTGATCGTAAACGCCTTACGTAAGTTAGAAAGTGCAGGCGTCATTGAATCTCGTTCTCTTGGAATGAAGGGAACGTACATCAAAGTGTTAAACAACAAATTTTTAATTGAACTCGAAAATTTAAAATCTCATTAATCAAAAACCCTTTTTGGCCGAAATAAATGCTGAAAAGGGTTTTTTTATGTGAAAAAATGAGGATTTGTCCGAAAAATGTCACTCTTTTTTCCAAGAAACCCCTTACAAATCTGTAGTGCTTTGAATCTAGGCCTTTATACCTATTCGTAAAATAGATATATATTACGAGTTTTTTTTACATATACATCATAGACTTTAATCCTATTATTTCTTACAATGAACATATGGTTTTACAAATCTCGACATGATTAAATGGAATGAAATACATATGATTGGAGGTATATGGTTTTGGATATATTTTCTGGAACGATAAGCAACCTTGAGAATGCCTTGGGCAGAGCGAATGTTAAGCAAAAAGTCATAAGCAATAATATCGCAAATATAGACACACCGAACTACAAGTCGAAAAACGTCGCATTCCATGACATGCTAAATGATGCGTCAATCAAATTAGATGCTAAAAAAACATACCAAGGTCACATTGATTTTTCAAAAACAGGGTCTAATTATTCAGTTGTTTCGAGCAACCGTACTTCTTATCAAGAAAACGGAAATAATGTCGATATTGATCAAGAGATGAGTGAACTCGCTAAAAACCAAATTCAGTATAATGCGCTGGTGGAAAGAATGAGCGGGAAATTCAATTCTCTTAAAACAGTTTTGACAGGAGGTAAGTGATGTCGATTTTTTCAGGAGTGAACGCTTCGGCCTCAGCATTAACGGCACAGAGGCTCAGAATGGACGTTGTATCCTCAAACCTTGCAAATATGGATACAACAAGAGCTAAACAGGTTGATGGCAACTGGGAGCCTTATAGACGTAAGCTTGTCACATTACAGCCGTCAGGTGAATCGTTTTCATCTATATTGAACTCAAGTATGAATTCGAGCGGCAAATTAGGAAACGGCGTCAAAGTAACAAAGATTACTGAAGACGAAACTCCATTCAACCTTCAATATGATCCTACAAATCCCGATGCCAATGAAAATGGATATGTTCAAACACCAAATGTCGATCCATTAAAAGAAATGGTCGACCTCATCAGCAGCTCAAGATCATATGAAGCAAACGTGACTGCTCTAAATGCGAATAAAAGCATGCTGATGAAAGCTTTAGAAATAGGAAAGTAAGGTGAAAATAATTGGTTAATGCAATATCTCCTTTCCAGCTTCAAACTGCTCAGCAAGCAAGTGAATTGACGAATGCAACGCCCGTTCAGGCGGCTGCACCTAAAAGTCAAACGAATTTCTCTGATGTGCTGAAGAATTCCATTGAGGCATTAAATCAATCACAGCTGAAATCAGACCAGTATACAAATGCGCTTGCACAAGGAAAAGATGTCAATCTCGATGAAGTCATGATTGCCGCGCAAAAAGCGAGTGTTACACTCACAGCTGCAACAGAGTTTCGAAATAAAGCAGTCGAAGCGTACCAAGAGATTATGAGAATGCAGATGTAGGAGGTGCTGGTGGACAAAAAAAGACTGAATGGAATGACCGGGGGTTAAGATGAATCGTACTTTAATGCAATTAAGAACAAAAACAGTTGAGTTTTGGCGAAATCGATCAAAATTACAAAAAATACTTATGATTGGCGGCGTTGCTGCCCTAGCAATCATTATTACGGTTGTTAGCATCTTTGCTTCTTCTGAAAAAATGGTTCCGCTCTTTAGAGACTTGTCTGAGGCAGAAGCTGGACAAATCAAACAGGAACTAGATGGCAAAAACGTTAAATCGGAACTTGCAAACAATGGAACAACGATTCTCGTTCCAGAAAAGCAAGCAGATTCTTTAAAAGTAACACTCGCATCTGAAGGGCTCCCTAAGACAGGCAACATTGATTATTCCTTCTTTGCAAACAATTCAGGCTTCGGTTTAACAGATAATGAATTTGATGTTCTGAAAGTAGACGCAACTCAGACAGAACTATCCAATCTGATCAACACGATTGATGGGATTAAAGATTCAAAAGTGATGATTAACCTGCCAAAAGATTCCGTTTTTGTTGGAGAAGAGCAAAGTAATGCATCAGCATCCATTGTGCTGCAAGTTGAGCCAGGCTACACGCTCACACCGCAGCAAGTAAAAGGCCTTTATCATCTTATTTCAAAAAGTGTGCCGAATTTAAAAACAGAAAACATTGTCATTATGGACCAAGATTCCAACTACTACGACTTAAACACCAGCTCCGACTCCTATGCAAGTGGAATGGATGCACAGCAGCAGAAAAAAGAGGAAATCGAAAAGAATCTTCAAAGAAAAATTCAGCAGCTGCTTGGAACAATGATGGGTCAAGATAAAGTGGCTGTATCGGTCACAACAGACATTGATTTTACTGAAGAAAAAAGAAAAGAAGACCTTGTAGAACCTGTTGATAAAGAAAACATGCAGGGAATTGCTGTCAGCGCTGAAAAGATTGCTGAAACTTATTCAGGTAATGGCGCAGCAGCTGGAGGCACCGCTGGAACAGGTGACGATGATGTCACAAATTATCAAGGTGCCGATGGAGCGAATGGAAGCGGAGATTACGAAAAGAGCGAAGATCGTATCAATTATGAAGTCAACCGCATTCATAAAGATATCAAAGAAAGTCCTTATAAAATCAGAGATGTTGGCATTCAAGCATTGGTCGAACCACCAACTGCAAACGATGTAAACTCTTTAACGGCTGAAAGACAAGATGATATCAAAAAGATTCTTTCAACGATCATTAGCACATCGATTGATAAAGAATACACAAATGGTCAAGCGCTCACTCAAGCAGACTTAGATAACAAAATCGTTTTATCTGTATCAAAATTAGACGGTAAACAGCAAACTGCGGCAGATAACCCTTCAAACAATATTCCAATCTGGGTTTATATTGTAGGCGGTGTGCTCCTACTTGCAATTATCGCTCTTATCATTCTTCTTGTACGCAAGCGTAGAAGAGATGAAGAAGAAGAGTTTGAGTTTGATGAACGTACACCAATCGATGTTCCTGATATCGACACTGAACCAGAAACAGAAGAAATGGTGAGAAAAAATCAGCTTGAAAAAATGGCAAAAGAAAAACCAGAAGACTTTGCTAAATTGCTACGCAGCTGGCTGTCCGAGGATTAGGAGGAATACACATGTCGAGAAAAGATCCAAATCGACTAACAGGCAGACAAAAAGCAGCAATCCTAATGATTTCCTTAGGGCTAGACGTGTCAGCATCTGTATACAAACATCTGTCTGAAGACGAAATAGAAAAATTAACATTAGAAATTTCCAATGTACGAAGTGTAGATACTGCTAAAAAAGATGAAGTCATCGAAGAGTTTCACAGCATTGCCATCGCGCAGGACTACATATCGCAGGGCGGTCTTATGTACGCAAGACAAGTGCTTGAAAAAGCGCTTGGTGAGGATAAAGCGGACAGCATCTTAAACAGGCTGACATCCTCTCTTCAAGTGAAACCATTTGATTTTGCTCGAAAGGCTGAGCCAGAACAAATTTTAAACTTTATCCAGCATGAGCATCCACAAACGATTGCACTTATCCTTTCCTACCTGGATCCAGTGCAGGCTGGGCAAATTTTATCTGAGTTAGGCGAGGAAGTACAAACTGAGGTTGCGAGACGTATTGCCTTAATGGACCGCACATCTCCAGAGATCATCAATGAGGTGGAACGTATTCTTGAACAAAAGCTTTCTTCAACCTTTACGCAGGACTATACGCAAACGGGCGGAGTCGAAGCGGTTGTAGAAGTGCTAAATGGTGTAGACCGTGCTACTGAGAAGACCATTTTAGACACACTTGAAATTCAAGATCCAGAGCTTGCGGATGAAATTAAGAAACGTATGTTTGTCTTTGAAGATATTGTCACTCTTGACAGCAGAGCGATTCAGCGCGTTATCAGAGATGTTGAAAATGATGACTTATTGCTCGCACTCAAAGTGGCAAGCGAAGAGGTCAAAGAAATTGTCTTCCGCAACATGTCACAGCGGATGGTCGAAACATTCAAAGAAGAAATGGAGTTTATGGGGCCTGTCCGGCTTAGAGATGTCGAGGAAGCACAAACCCGTATTGTCAGCATCGTAAGACGACTTGAGGAAGCTGGAGAAATCGTCATAGCTCGAGGCGGAGGAGACGATATCATTGTCTAGGATTATCAAACATGAAACATCTGTTATTCCTGAACAAGGACGGCAAACGATTCCTTTACAGCAAGTAAACTTTAAAAGAGAACATCACGAAGAAGAGCTTGTCAATGAAACCGAAGCATCGCAGCTTGTACTCAGTGATGCAGAAGATCAAGCGAGCCGCATATTAGAACAAGCAAATAGTGAGCTGGAAAAAACAAGGGCTGAAATCAATCAGCGCCGGACTGATTTTGAAGAAGAAAGAATGCAGCTCATTGAAGAAGCGAAACAAGCAGGTTATCAAGACGGCTTCCAAAAGGGCGAAGCAGATGCGAATATGCAGTACCAAGCTACTCTTGATCAAGCAAATGACATCGTTCGTCTTGCAAGGCAGGACTACGAAGAAAAAATTGAAAGCTCTGCTGAGCAAATTGTGGAACTCGCTTTTGAACTCGCCAAACGCGTTTGGAATGCAGCTGAGGACACGAAAGATCAATTTTTGGCTCTTGTGAAGCAGGTCATTTCAGAAGTGAAAGAATATGATGATATTTCCATCTATGTTGACCCTGAACATTACGAGCATGTGATGGAATATAAAGACGAATTGATTAGAATCCTTCAAAAGGATACACACCTTGCCATTTACTCGGATGAAAAAGCGCCAAAAGGAACTTGTTACGTAGAAACAAGTTTTGGAAAAGTGGAAGCGAGTGTTGATACCCAAATGAATCAGTTGAAAGAAAAACTATTAGAAGTCATTGATTCAGGTGATCACAAATGAAAATGGATGTACTAAAAGAAACGATTGAAACCGCTGATCCTTATAAACGATTTGGTAAAGTCAATCGAGTGGTTGGGCTGATGATTGAATCTAAGGGGCCGGAGAGTTCGATCGGTGATGTATGTCTCATTCATAAAAAAGGGAGCAAGCACCATCCGATAAAAGCAGAGGTCGTAGGGTTTAGAGATGAAAACATTCTGCTCATGCCTTATGTAGAAGCATCCAATATTTCACCAGGAAGTCTTGTTGAAGCGACGGGTGAGTCGCTGAAGGTCAAAGTAGGGACTGGATTAATTGGTGAAGTCGTTGATGCCTTCGGTGATCCGCTTGATGGCAGTATGCTTCCAAAAGGACTTGCACCTGTTTCGACAGATCAGTCACCCCCAAATCCAATGGACAGACCGCCTATTCGAGAAAAGATGGGTGTCGGTGTTAGAGTCATTGACAGTCTGCTCACAGTTGGCACTGGTCAAAGGATCGGGATTTTTGCCGGAAGCGGTGTTGGAAAAAGTACCTTAATGGGGATGATTGCAAAGCAGACAGAAGCAGACCTGAATGTCATTGCCCTTGTTGGAGAGCGTGGCCGTGAAGTTCGTGAGTTTATTGAAAAGGATTTAGGTGCCGAAGGACTGAAGCGATCCATTGTTGTCGTTGCAACTTCTGACCAGCCTGCACTGACGAGACTGAAAGCTGCCTATACTGCAACAGCCATTGCGGAATATTTCAGGGACAGAGGCAAAAATGTCATGTTCATGATGGATTCTGTTACAAGGGTCGCCATGGCGCAAAGGGAAATAGGACTCGCAACTGGCGAGCCGCCAACAACAAAAGGATATACACCTTCAGTGTTCGCTATACTGCCAAAATTGCTCGAACGAACTGGTACAAATCAGCTTGGTTCCATCACAGCGTTTTACACAGTGCTTGTTGATGGGGACGATATGAATGAGCCGATCGCTGATACAGTGAGGGGGATCCTTGACGGGCACATTGTACTTGATCGTGCTTTAGCCAACAAAGGACAATTTCCCGCTGTTAACATTCTGAAAAGTATCAGCCGTGTCATGAGTAATATCGCAAGTCATGATCACAAGGAGGCGGCTAACCGGTTCCGCCAGCTTTTATCCACTTATCAAAACGCTGAAGATCTCATTAATATTGGAGCATATAAAAAAGGCTCCTCCAAAGATATTGATGAAGCCATGCAGGCTTACCCTCACCTGATTTCATTTTTGAAACAGGATGTAGAAGAGGCTGTATCTATTGAAGACAGTGTGAGTTTATTGCTCAGTTTGATGAATAGAGAGGATTGACAAAAACAGTGAGATATCAATACAAATTTCAAAAGCTTTTAGAACTGAAAGAAAGTGAAAAAGACAAGTCACTCGCAGCATACCAACAATCCGTTTCGGCATTTGAGCAAGTTGCTGAAAAACTCTATGAAAATATGAGTAAAAAAGAGCTAATGGAAAAAAGCAAAGAAGAAAAGCTGAGAAGCGGAATGAGTGTTCAAGAAATGCGTCATTACCAGCAATTTGTGACCAACTTAGATAACACCATCCAGCATTATCAGCAGCTTGTGATCATGAAACGCCATCAAATGAATGAAAAACAATCTGATTTAACTGAAAAAAACATTGAGTTTAAAAAGTTTGAAAAAATGAAAGAAAAGCAATTTGAAAAGTTCTCCCTTGAACATAAGGCAATTGAAATGAAAGAAATGGATGATATCTCTATCAGCCAATTCATGTTTCAAGGACATTAGGAGTCGAGATGAATGCCTAAGAAGGAAAAAACGAAGGAATCAGGCGGCGGGAAATTTCAATGGATCTTGTTTATTGTCATCATCCCATTGATTGTGCTTGTGATTGTCACTGGCACGATCCTTTATATGGCAGGTTTTGATCTAAAAAAACCGCTCCAAAACATTCCGGTGATTAGCAGCTTAGTTGGTTCAGATGACACCTCAAAAACGTCATCTTCACCTAATGATCAAAGCGATGCAGAGTTGAAAGAACTGAAAAAGACCATTAAAGAGCAAAAGAATGAGCTCGAAATTGCACAAAAAGATTTGAAAACAAGTGATGAAGAGATTAAAAGACTGAATCAAAAAATCAATTCACTTGAAAAAACATCTGAAAATGATGCAAAGAATACGTCTGCCAATGACAGTTCATCGAATAACAGCTCATCAAATAACACGTCAGATAATAACTCAGCAGGGACCTCCTCTGATGCAGCGGCATCCTCTAATCAGCAGACAAAAGGAAAGGTCGCCAGCATTTATGAAAGCATGGACCCAGGGAAATCCGCCAAAATTTTATCAGAATTAAGTGATAAAGAGGCGTTAAAAATCCTTGAAGAGCTGAGCAAAAATAAACTGACAGACATATTAGCAAAACTGACACCTCAGAAGGCAGCAACGTTTACAAAAGAGCTTGCCAAAAAAGAAGAAAGTGAAAATGGGGGTGGACAATAAGTGAAGCTATTGGATATTGGAGCCTTACAGCAATCTTCTCAAGGTCTTTCAGGGCTAAAAGGAGACAGCGCTGCATCTGCACGAGGTTTGTTTAAACAATTGCTTAGCGGAGCAGGCGCTCAAAGCGGTCCTGTTCATGCTGAGACAGCCGCTGCTGCCTCTCTTTCTATCAATGATGCGATGCAAATTGTTGAAAAATGGATGCAATCACCTGAAGAAGGAATGAACGCAGACCTACTAAGTGCGCTTCAAACACTACAGGGTCAAACGCTTGAATCATCTGATCTCAAATCACTTGAAGAATTATTTCAAAAAATGGAATCTTCCATTTACGGTGATCAAGCTGAAAAGCAAGGTTCTGAACATAGTGAACAGCTCATACAAGTCCACTTCTTCATCTATCAATTGCTCAATCAACAGCCGCCAAGCTTTGATGCGAAACTTGTGCAGGATATTGAAGGAAAAGGTCAAGACTTTATCCACTTTCTTTCGAAAAACGGGGTAGATGAAAAACTCATTCAGCAAGTAAAAGAGCAGTTCTTCTCGCAGGAATCAGCGCCAAAGCTGAATTCGATGACTCAAAGTGAGCTAAAGCACTTTAATCAGTTAATCGACCATATGATGGCGAATGCGAAAGGGTCTGACAAAGAGTGGAAAATTTCACTTGGCGAGTTGAAAGAACTAATCTCTCCAAAACAAGAATCTACACTCGCTTCTCCGGCAAAAGGGAATGCATCTCTTGAGTGGCTCATCAAAAAAGAAGTCGTTAAAGGACAAAACGCTGCTGCACCAGCTTCTGAAAAAATAATGACCCATACACTTTTGCCAGGTCATAAGCAGTTTTTCCAACTGCAGTCAGCGGCTCCTGTTCAGCAGACACAAACGACTGATGAAAAGCCGGGAACAGTTGATCAGCAAATTCTAAACACGTGGAAGCAAATGAAATTCACGCCGTTTGGCAATTCAAGCGGACGCTTTACCGTTCGATTAAATCCAGAAAATCTTGGATTCATTACCATTCAGCTAACGAAGCAAAACGGTATGTATGCGAGTAAAATTACAGCCTCGACGCAAGCAGCGAAAGAACTGTTAGAGCATCATCTGCCGCAGCTCAAGCAGGCGCTTCCGAATATGTCGGTTCAAGTGGACCGTTTCCATATACCGCTTCAATCAAATGAGCAGCCGTTATTTGGACAGTTTAGTGAAGAAAACAAGCAGCAGCAGCCAAAAGGACAGAATTTCCAGCAGACTGATGAACAGGAAGCAGAATTCCAAGATGTACTGGACGCTCTTGTTGGGTCAGATGAAGAAGAGGAGGAGATCTAATGGCAACAGTTGATGCTACGAATAGAACAGCCGCACAAGCAGACACTTCTTCAAAAGCAGAAAAGAAAACAGATACGCTTGGCAAAGATCAATTCTTGAAAATTTTGCTCACGCAGCTTCAAAACCAAGATCCGACAAACCCGATTGATGACCGTGAGTTTGTCACGCAGCTTGCGACATTTTCATCTTTAGAACAGCAAACCAATATGAACGATTCGATCACCAAGCTGAATCAGCTCATGTCTACATTTGTTGCACACCAAGATCCGTTTACGACATATGTAGGCTGGATTGGTAAAGAAGTATCGGGCAAATTGGATGATAAAGAGATATCGGGCACTGTGAAGTCTGTTAAAAACATAGACAATGAATACTTACTTGTTTTAGAAGATGGTACGAAAATCAGCCCTTGGGATGTTACAGCAGTTGGAGAAAAAACGAAGTAATTCGAGGAGGAAAATAAATGTTACGCTCACTTTACTCAGGAATTAGCGGAATGAAAAACTTCCAAACAAAATTAGATGTGGTAGCCAATAACGTAGCCAACGTCAATACACACGGATACAAAAAAAGCCGTATCACGTTTAAAGATATGGTCAGTCAAACCATTTCAAGCTCAGGTGGACCAACGAACAACTCTGGTTCAATTAACTCAAAACAAGTTGGTTTAGGATCATCTTTAGCTTCTATTGATAAAGTCATGTCACCGGGATCTTCTCAAAATACAGATGAACCTTACGACTTCTATATCAATGGAGATGGATTTTTCCGTATTGAAAGTCAAGGAGAAGTTCTTTATACAAGAACCGGGAACTTTAGACGTGATTCGGAGGGAAATTTAACGACTACTGACGGAAATTACCTTCTCGGAATGGATGGACAAAAAATAACGATCCCAGATGGCATTTCAAGTGTAAGTGTTGGTCCAGATGGAACAATTTCGGTTGTTGAAAACAACGTATCTAGAAATGTTGGACAGATTTCACTCGTATCTTTCAGTAACGCAGGAGGATTAGACAAAGTTGGTGACAACCTTTACCGCCAAACGTTAAGTTCAGGTGCACCAAGTAACCCTATCGTACCTGGTCAAGAAGGAACTGGCGTGATCCAAACAGGTAAACTAGAAATGTCAAACGTTGATTTAACAGATGAGTTTACCGAAATGATTATCGCGCAGCGCGGATTCCAATCGAATGCAAAGACGATCACAACATCTGATGAAATTCTGCAAGAGCTTGTGAATCTGAAACGATAGGAGGTAGGGGGAGCGGATGCTCGCTTCTCTGCTTAATATGATTGAAGTGACAAGATTAAATGGCAAAGGATTTATGCTGAACGCTCTCCATATCGAGCAAATCGAAAGTTTTCCAGACACGACCATTACTTTGGCCAATGGAAAGAAATTCGTTGTGAAAGAAGATGAAGAGCAGCTTCAAGAGAAAATCATTTCTTTCTACAGAAAAATCCAAGTCATTTCATTGAATCAAGGAATAGAGGAGTTTGAATGAAGAAGAAATTAGTCGTAGTAATGCTAATCATGATTATTGCCATCGTCGGAATTGGAGCAGGCATCTTTTTTCTGCTGAATGGGTCAGACGAAGCAAAAGCCGAAAAAGAGCCAACAGCAGATGAAGTTGTAAAAGCTTCTGTTGAAATTCCTGAGATTATCACCAATTTAAAATCTGAAGGAAATGCTGTCAAACTTGTCCTGAATATTGAAACGGACTCTGAAAAAGCAAAATCAGAGCTTGAGAAAAGAAGTTTCCAAGTAAAAGATGCTGTCATCGACATTTTATCAGACACGAATGCAGATGAACTTGATGGCAAAAAAGGCAGAGAACATTTTAAAACACAAGTCAAAAACAAAGTGAATAACTATTTGCAAGATGGCAAGGTGAAAGAAGTATATATAACCTCCTTTAATCTGCAATAGAGGCGATTAATTAACGCGATGGAGGTGAAGAAATGTCAGGAGAAGTGCTTTCCCAGAATGAGATCGACGCATTATTATCCGCCATCTCAACAGGCGAAATGGATGCAGAAGAGCTGAAAAAAGAGGAAACGACGAAAAAAGTGAAGGTGTATGACTTTAAACGTGCACTGCGCTTTTCAAAAGACCAGATTCGAAGTTTAACTAGGATTCATGATAACTTCGCTAGACTGCTCACCACGCATTTTTCAGCGCAGCTAAGATCATATATTCAAATTACTGTCAGCTCGGTTGACCAAGTACCATACGAAGAATTTATTCGTTCGATTCCTAATATGACATTATTAAACTTATTTTATGTCAGCCCGCTTGAAGGAAGAATCATGCTTGAAGTAAACCCAACAATCGGCTATGCGATGATGGACAGGCTGATGGGCGGGATTGGCATTAGTCATAATAAGACAGAATCACTTACAGAAATTGAAACAAAGATTATCTCAAACATGTTTGAGGGAGCTTTGGAAAATTACAGAGAAGCGTGGCAGTCCATAACCGACATCGAGCCTGAAATGGCAGATTTCGAGGTAAATCCCCAGTTTGTTCAAATGGTGTCACCAAACGAAACAGTTGTCGTCATTTCTCTTAATACACAGATTGGCGAGGTAAGCGGGGTTATTAACCTATGTATTCCTCACGTTGTATTAGAGCCTATTATTCCGAAGCTGTCTGTACACTACTGGATGCAGTCTGAACGAAATGAACCAAAACAGCAAGAAACAAAGGCCATTGAAAAACGGATTATGAAGGCAAAAATACCGGTAGTCGCAGAGCTGGGACAATCGGAAATGACGGTGGAAGAGTTTTTGAATTTGGAAATTGGTGATTGTATTGCCTTGGACAAACCAGTAAATGCGCCTCTTACTGTTATGGTCGGAAATAAACCGAAATTCTTGGGACAGGCCGGCCGCGTGAATCGGAAACAGGCGATTCAAATTCTAGATCACGACATAAGAGGTGAAGAAGATGGAGAATAACGGAAGTAAATTATCACAAGACGAAATCGATGCGCTCCTTAAAGGAGGCAGCAATGACGATATAGAGCCTGATACAATCCTTTCTGCAATGGAGCAAGATGCCATTGGAGAAATCGGAAATATTTCATTTGGCAGCTCTGCAACAGCACTTTCAACCCTATTAAATCAAAAAGTGGAGATTACAACTCCAACTGTTACAGTGATTCAAAAAAGTATGCTGAATGAGGAATTTCCTCATCCGTATGTCGCTATTGAAGTGAATTATACGGAAGGTTTCAGCGCAAGTAACCTGCTTGTCGTCCAGCAAACAGATGCAGCAGTTATTGCGGACTTAATGATGGGCGGAGACGGGACAAATGCTGACCCTTCTTTAAGTGAGATTCACTTAAGTGCAGTACAAGAAGCAATGAACCAAATGATGGGTTCTGCTGCGACATCCATGTCGACTGTCTTTAATAAAAAGATTGATATTTCTCCGCCGCGCGTCGAATTACTTGATGTGAAAGAAGGAGAAGGGACAGACCGCATTCCAGCTGAAGAAATGCTTGTCAAAGTATCCTTCAGATTAAAAATAGGTGAACTCATCGATTCAAATATTATGCAGCTTTATCCTATTACATTTGCGAAGGATTTAATTGCAGAATTAACAGATCCTGCCCAAGAAGAAGAGCCGGTTCAAGAAGAAGTGAGTGCACCTGAACCTCAGCCGGCAGCTCCGCAAACGCAGTCTGCCCCAGCGCAGCAAGCAGCACCGCCGAAAAGACAGGCAAAGCCAAAGCCGGCAGCACCTGTAAATGTGGCGCCAGTTGAATTTGAATCGTTCAGTGAGCCTCAGCATACAACAAGCCAGCTTGGAAACCTTGATATGCTGATGGACATTCCGCTTTCCATTACGGTGGAACTTGGAAGAACTCAGCGCAGTGTGAAAGAAGTTCTTGAGCTTTCAGCTGGAAGTATCATTGAACTGGACAAACTTGCTGGTGAGCCAGTAGACATTCTAGTGAACAAACGAATCGTCGCCAAAGGGGAAGTCGTTGTCATTGATGAGAACTTTGGTGTTCGTGTGACTGATATTTTAAGTCAGTCAGAAAGACTTTCTAATTTAAAATAAACAAACATATAGGGAGAGAATAAGTAAATGGCTACTAAGGTATTAATCGTAGATGATGCAGCATTCATGAGAATGATGATCAAGGATATTCTTGTAAAAAACGGATTTGATGTAGTAGGAGAAGCAGAAAACGGCGCACAAGCAGTTGAAAAATACAAAGAAACATCTCCTGATCTTGTCACAATGGATATCACCATGCCAGAAATGGACGGAATCACTGCACTAAAAGAAATTAAACAAATCGATGCTTCAGCAAAAATCATCATGTGTTCTGCTATGGGACAGCAGTCAATGGTTATTGACGCAATCCAAGCAGGTGCAAAAGACTTTATCGTGAAGCCATTCCAGGCAGACCGCGTACTTGAAGCAATTAATAAAACGTTAGGCTAAAAAAGGGTGTAAGATTTGTTGAAAAAACGTTTGATATGTATAGCAATGATCAGTTTTATGCTTTTCTTGACGATGCAGCCTGCCTCACTGTTTGCCGAAACGAAAGATCCTGAGAATGGCACAGTGAATGACTGGCTCAAAGGTGAGAAAGAAAGCAAAAAGGATACAGAGAAGAAAACCACTGACAATCAAACGAATCCGGCAGAAGAAGTTCCCTCTTCTTCTGTCTCCATTATGGATTTTGTCAAAATGATTGGTGCCTTACTTTTTGTCATCCTGCTTATTTATGGATTGGTGAGATTTGTTGGAAAGCAAAACCGTTTACTCAAACCATTTCGATATGTTGAAAATATTGGCGGAACGACAGTCGGACAAAACCGTTCAGTCCAGCTGATCAAAGTGGGCAAAAGAGTATTAGTTGTCGGCGTAGCAGACTCAATCCAGCTGCTAAAAGAGATTGATGATGAACAAGAATGTGAAGCAATCGTGAAACAATATGAAGAAGCGATGGAAAGCAAAACCGATTTACCAAAAATGGTTCAAAAATTCACATCGCAGGTAAAGAAACATGATCAGCCGACCACTTCTTCTTTTTCAGCCAATTTAAAGGCGCAGCTAGCCGAATTGAAAAAGACCCAATCAGAAGTCAGAAAGAAAGGCCCGAAACAAAATGAATGAGTTTATCGATTTATTTAATTCCAGCGGTGCAGGAAATATCAGCACATCTGTCCGTCTTCTATTACTTTTAACTGTATTTTCGGTTGCACCAGGCATTCTCATTTTAATGACTTGTTTTACACGGATTGTGATTGTTCTTTCATTTGTCAGAACATCACTTGCAACCAACTCAATGCCGCCAAACCAAGTGCTTGTTGGACTTGCTTTGTTTCTCACATTTTTTATCATGGCTCCCACGTTCTCACAGATTAATAAAGAGGCGCTGACGCCGCTTTTAAATGATGACATCACGTTAAATCAGGCGTATGAAAAAGCCGAAGTGCCTATTAAAGAGTTTATGAGTAAACATACAAGACAGAAAGATTTGGCTTTATTTCTTAGCTACGCAAAAATGGATACACCTGAATCGATTAAAGATATTCCATTAACGGCGATGGTTCCCGCTTTTGCCATTTCAGAATTAAAGACGGCATTTCAAATTGGTTTCATGATCTTTATTCCATTTTTAATTATTGACATGGTGGTCGCAAGTGTTCTGATGTCAATGGGGATGATGATGCTTCCGCCGGTTATGATATCGCTCCCTTTCAAAATATTGTTATTTGTTTTAGTCGATGGATGGTATTTGATAGTTAAATCTTTGCTGCAAAGCTTTTAGAGTAGGTGCTTAAAACATGAGTTCAGAATTTGTCATTACGATGGCTGAAAGATCAGTGTATGTAGTATTGCTTGTGAGTGGGCCGCTTCTAGCGCTCGCACTTATTGTGGGACTGATTGTCAGTGTGTTTCAGGCGACAACCCAAATTCAAGAACAGACGCTTGCGTTTATTCCTAAGATTGTTGCTGTACTCATTGGGCTTGTTGTGTTTGGTCCATGGATGCTTTCAACAATCGTGTCCTTTACGACAGAGCTGTTCTCGAATTTAGATCGATTTGCAGGTTAACAAGCGATGTCAATCATAGAATTATTCCCTGCTTTTCTTTTAGTTTTTATTCGGATCACCGCTTTTTTTGTGACAGTACCGCTTTTAGCGCATAGAACGATCCCAGCTGTACACAGAGTTGGATTCTCCCTGTTTTTAGCTGTCATTAGTTTTAGCACCATAAAAGAACCGCCAGCACTCGACATAGACGGCCTTTATATGATGCTTGCGGTGAAAGAAGCAATGGTCGGGCTTCTGCTTGGGCTGATTGCATACATCATGGTGTCCGCTGTTCAAATTGCCGGCTCATTCATTGATTTTCAAATGGGTTTTGCGATTGCCAATATTATTGA
Source organism: Bacillus sp. FSL M7-0003 (assembly GCF_038628485.1). NCBI lineage: Bacteria > Bacillati > Bacillota > Bacilli > Caryophanales > Bacillaceae > Bacillus > Bacillus sp. FSL M7-0003. The sequence continues at coordinate 1,573,226 of NZ_CP152024.1, forward strand.
TCCGCAAACAGGGGCGCAGACGCCGCTGATGGGACAGTTTTTTTATACGGTCACATTGCTGTTGATGCTGGCAACAAACGCACATCACTTGCTGCTTGATGGAATCTATTACAGCTTTCAATACATTGCAGTTGATCAATACGCGCTGAATTTCGGCAGTGAATCCTTTGCTTACTTTATCGCAAAGAGCTTCAACCAAATGTTTATCATCGCCTTTCAAATCTCGGCACCTGTCGTGGCTAGTCTGTTTTTAGTCGATTTAGCGCTGGGGATTGTGGCGCGTACAGTTCCGCAAATGAACGTATTTGTGGTCGGACTTCCTATTAAAATAGGTGTGAGTTTTATTATGATCATCATCTGTATGGGCGTCATCTTCGGTGTTGTCCAAAATACATTTGAAACGATTGTACTCACCATGAGGAATTTCTTAGCATTGGTCGGTGGTTCGTCATGATGACAAGGCTTAGACTAGACTTGCAATTTTTCGCAGGTGAAAAAACAGAAAAAGCAACGCCGAAAAAAAGGCGGGATTCACGTAAAAAAGGACAGGTTGCCAAAAGTACCGACGTCAATACAGCCATCTCATTTCTATTAATCTTTTTATCATTCTTTTTTATTGGGCCTTTTATGAAAGAGCGGATTATCGCGCTCATAGAACGTTTTTATTCAACAACCATGCTAATGAAGGTTAGCACATCTAATATTCATCAACTATTCTTGGAATTGCTTCAGGAAACAGGGCTCCTCCTCATGCCAATCCTTGGTGTTGGCATGCTGGCGGGGATTATCAGTAACTATTTACAAGTCGGCTTTCTCTTTTCAGCAGAAGTGATCAAACCGAAATTAGAAAAGCTTGACCCAATCAAAGGGTTTAAACGGATATACAGTATTCGAGCCCTCGTAGAGCTATTAAAATCCATTTTGAAAATTGGCTTTGTTGGCTTTGCGACATTTATTGCTCTTTGGATGCACTTTGACGAAATTCTGCGGCTTCCTTTATTAACAGCAGAGGAAACCCTTCATTTCGTTGCAAATATGACCTTAATTATGGGGCTGTATGCTGCTGGTGCTCTATTGATTTTGGCAGGGCTTGATTATATGTATCAGAAATTTGATTATGAAAAAAACTTGAGGATGTCCAAACAAGACATCAAAGATGAGTATAAAAAATCAGAGGGTGACCCGCTCATCAAATCAAAGATTAAACAGCGTCAGCGGGAAATGGCCATGAGACGGATGATGCAGGAAGTCCCAAAAGCGGACGTCATCATTACAAACCCAACCCACTATGCCATTGCTTTAAAGTATGATGAAGAAAAAATGGACGCGCCCTATGTTGTGGCAAAAGGAACGGATATTTTGGCTTTGAAAATTAGAACGATTGCGAAAGAACATGATGTCATGACTGTAGAGAACCGCCCGCTTGCCCGTGCGCTCTATGATCAGGTCGACATCGACCAAGCGGTGCCGGAAGAATACTTTAAGGCCATCGCAGAAATTTTAGCTTACGTCTATAAAACGAAACAAAAGATTTTATGAATTTTTGGTTTTAAAAGGAGAGAACAGGCATGTCAGCAAGAGATTTATCTGTTATATTCAGTGTTATTTTAATTGTGGCGATGCTGGTCATACCGTTTCCGCCAATGCTATTAAGTATTTTAATCATTATTAATATTTCTCTTGCGCTTATCGTGCTTCTCACCACTATGAACATGCAAGAACCACTGGAATTTTCAATTTTTCCATCATTGCTTTTGCTCTTAACACTGTTTCGTTTAGGGCTTAACATCTCTACAACACGTTCTATTCTTTCAACAGGAGATGCTGGAAAGGTTGTCGAAACGTTCGGTTCATTTGTTGTTGGAGGAAATATCATCGTTGGTCTCGTTGTTTTCCTTATTCTGATCATCATTCAGTTTATTGTTATCACAAAAGGGGCAGAGCGTGTATCAGAGGTTGCGGCAAGATTTACACTCGATGCGATGCCAGGTAAACAAATGAGTATTGACGCTGATTTAAATGCAGGGATGCTGACAGAAAGTGAAGCAAGAAACCGTCGTGAAAAAGTAGCGAGGGAAGCAGACTTTTATGGAGCGATGGACGGTGCCAGTAAGTTCGTTAAAGGGGACGCCATCGCAGGTATTATCATCGTCATCATCAATATTATATTTGGAATCATTATCGGGATGCTTCAGCAAGGCATGTCGATTCAAGAATCAGCTTCTCACTTTACCCTATTAACGGTAGGGGACGGAATTGTTTCGCAAATTCCGGCACTCCTCATTTCAACGGCAACAGGGATTGTCGTGACGAGAGCCGCTTCTAACGGAAACCTTGGATCAGACATTACAGGGCAGCTCTTTGCCTTCCCAGCCATGCTTTATGTCACAGCAGGAACGATCTTCCTTCTTGGTTTGTTTACGCCAATCGGCGTACTTTTAACTGGGCCAATTGCAGGTTTAATAGCACTTGGCGCATACATGATGTCGAAAAACAAACAAGATCAAGAAGAAATCGAAGAGGTACTGGAAGAACAGGCAGAGGTAGAAGAGATGAAAAGTCCAGAAAGTGTTATTCATCTCCTGCAAATGGATGCAATTGAATTTGAATTTGGCTACGGCCTGATCCCGCTCGCTGATGCAAATCAGGGCGGTGACCTGTTAGACCGAATTGTGATGATCCGAAGGCAGCTTGCCCTCGAACTTGGTCTTGTCATTCCAGTCGTCCGGATCAGGGACAATATTGCACTGAACCCAAATGAATACCGGTTGAAAATTAAAGGGAACGAAGTAGCAAAAGGTGAGCTGCTGCTTGATCACTACTTAGCGATGTCCCCAACGCCTGATGATGATCCGATTGAAGGAATTGAAACAATCGAACCATCCTTTGGCCTGCCGGCTAAATGGATATCAGAAGCAGAAAAAGATCAGGCTGAGATGCTAGGCTATACGGTTGTGGACCCAGCGTCTGTTGTCTCTACTCACATCACAGAGAAGATTAGACAAAACACACACGAGCTGCTCGGACGCCAAGAAACGAAGCAATTAATCGATCATCTGAAAGAAAGTTATCCTGTCTTAGTGGATGAGGTAACACCAAATCCGCTGGCAGTCGGTGATATTCAAAAAGTGCTGGCGAAGCTGCTGAAAGAAAAGGTCTCTATCCGAAACCTTGTCACCATTTTTGAGACGCTTGCAGACTACGGAAAATTAACGACTGATACAGATTTATTAACAGAGTATGTTAGACAGGCGCTCGCAAGACAGATTACCGCACAGTATGCAAGAGAAAATGAATCACTTAAAGTTGTGACATGCTCAGGCCGAGTAGAAAAGGTGATTGCAGACAGCGTTCAGCAGACAGAGCATGGAAACTACTTATCGTTAGATCCAGAATCCTCTGAAAGTGTGATTCAATCAGTGGCGAGAGAAATTGAACAGCTTTCGCTTCGTCAGGAAACGCCGGTTCTATTATGCTCACCTCCTATAAGAATGTACGTTAAGCAGTTGTTAGAAAGATATTTCCCAGATTTACCGGTACTATCTTATAACGAACTAGAAGCGAATGTGGAAGTACAGAGCATCGGAGTGGTGGATATCTAATGAAAATGAAAAAAATCACAGCAAATTCTATGCAGGAGGCAACGATTCAAATCAGGCAGCAGCTTGGGAAAGATGCCGTTATTTTAAATTCTAAAACCGTTGTCAAACGCAAACTGTTCGGTTTGAAGAAACAGCAAATGGTCGAAGTGATTGCAGTGCTGGATCAAGATTTCGAGGAAAGAGCTGGTAAAGGGTTAACCCCTGCGCCGCCTCTTCCAGTATTACCAAAAAAGGAACAAGTTCAAAAGCTGCCCGAAGAGCCTTCATTTGCTCCCAAGGCGGCGAAACCAGCGCCTTCTCATACCCAGCCTTTAGAATATGTGAGGAATGAACGGCATGCGGGTATTCTGCCTGATCCTCTCATAGCAATCGATCAAAAGCTAAAGGATCAAGGACTTGATGATGCCATTCGAGACGAATGCCTGAAGGGTCTTTTAACAAAGGGTGCGGTTAAAGAAAATCACATAAAAAAAGAACTTGAACAACTGCTGACAGATATGCTTCCAGCTAAAACCTCTGATGAGCCGATGATTTCTTCAAAATACATTGTTTTGTTCGGTTCCACTGGAGCTGGTAAAACGACAACGATTGCAAAGCTGGCTGCTAAAACGGCCATTCAGCAGCAAAAGAAAATCGCTTTTATTACAACCGATACGTACCGGATTGCAGCGATCGAACAGCTGAAAACATATGCTGAACTGCTGAATGCACCGCTTGAGGTTTGTTATTCAAGAGAGGATTTTGTAAAAGCCCAAGAGACCTTTAAAGAGTATGATCATATCTTCATCGATACAGCAGGTCGTAACTTTAAAGAAGAAGCGTATATCAAAGAGCTGACCGACATTATTCCATTTGATGAGAGCATTCAAAGTTTTCTCGTGATGAGTGCTACATCGAAGTATCAAGACATGAAAGCCATGGTCAAACGCTTTGAACACGTTCCAATCAATCAGTTCATTTTTACAAAAGTAGATGAAACGGACACGATGGGAACCATTTTTCAAATCATTGCTGACTCTCAAATCAAACTTGGTTTTTTAACAAATGGTCAAAATGTGCCTGAGGATATTCTTGAAGGCTCGCCTCTTGAACTAACAAGGATGGTTTTACAATCATGAAGCCCGACCAAGCAGAAGGGTTAAGAAAACTAGTTCAGCAGAGTCAAATGATCACACCGGCTCCTCTTAACGCCAGCGGACAGGCCAAAACCATTGCCGTCATGAGCGGTAAAGGCGGGGTAGGTAAATCGAATTTGACCCTGAATATGGCACTGTCTATCGCAAGTACAGAGAGAAGAGTGTTAGTGATTGATCTTGATTTTGGGATGGGGAATATTGATATTTTACTAGGGAAAACATCGACTAGTTCTATATTAGATGTTCTCGTTAGAAAAAAATCCTTCCAAGCAGCCATGACAAAAGGAACGGATAACCTATATTACATTTCTGGCGGAAGCGGGCTTGAACAGCTGTTTTCTTTAGATAAAGATCAATGGTCGTTCTTTTTGGAAGAGATGGAAAGAATGATGCAGGACTTCGATTGTATTTTCTTTGATATGGGAGCCGGCTTGTCAAAAGATCAGCTGCCTTTTGTCTTATCGGCAGGAGAAGTCGTCGTTGTGACTACGCCAGAGCCAACATCCATCATGGATGCCTACAGCGCGATTAAACACTTAGCCATTCATCAGTTTGAACGGTCTGTGCAAATCATTGTTAACCGGTGCAAAACCCCGTCAGAAGGGTCTGAAACCTACCGGAAATTAGCAGGAGTGGTCACATCTTTTCTTCACAGAAAACTTGTATTTGCTGGCGCTGTGCCTGATGATCCTGCGGTTCCTAAAGCAGTATCAGAACAAATTCCATTTTATATGAAGCAGCCTCATTCAAGGCTGAGTAAAACCATTAAGATGTTGGCAGAAACACTATATCATCAGCAGATAAGAGAGGCACGGAGAGAACAGCATACGTTTATAGATAAGTTGTCCTCTTTTTTTAAAAGGAGGAAGGTGGACTCATGATTAGAGTGCTAGTAGTAGATGACTCGGCCTTTATGAGAAAGCTCATTAGTGATTTTCTAAGTGCCGAGCAAGAAATAGAAGTCGTCGGAACGGCGCGAAATGGGGAAGATGCCTTAAAACGGATCAAGGAACTGAATCCAGATGTTGTCACATTAGATGTGGAAATGCCTGTTTTAAACGGAACAGAAGCATTAAAACAAATTCTGGCTGAACACGACCTTGCCGTGATTATGGTGTCAAGCCAGACAAAGCAAGGAAAAGATTTAACCATCCATTGCTTAGAACTCGGTGCTTTTGACTTTGTGACAAAGCCTTCGGGAAGTATTTCGCTCGATTTGCACAAAGTGAGGGGGCAAATTGTAGAGCGGGTACTTGCGGCAGGACTGTCAAGGAAACGCACTGAAGAGAAGGTGTCTCTTAAGCCGGTGATAAAGCCGCCAAGTCCAGTGGCTGCACCCCGTCTGCAACCAGTAAAAGGCAGCTCACTCCGAAAGATTATTACTATCGGAACATCTACAGGAGGACCAAGGGCACTTCAACGAGTCGTAACGAAGCTGCCTAAGGACATCGAGGCACCTATATTGATTGTGCAGCATATGCCAGCAGGATTCACGGCATCACTTGCTACTAGGTTAGATCATTTATCACAAATTACGATTAAAGAAGCGCAAGATGGAGACATCGCGAAAAATGGAGTGGCTTACATAGCTCCTGGTGGAATGAATATGTCACTTCATGACCAAGGGGGCTCACTTGTTATCAGGCTGTCCCCTGAAGACACGGAAAGCCGGCACAAGCCATCTGTTAACTATTTATTTGAATCCATCAGCAGCATAAAGGGTTACGAGAAAATCGCTGTCATTATGACAGGTATGGGCAGTGACGGTACTGAAGGTGTCAAAAAAATGGTCGCAAGCGGTCATACGAAAGTCATTGCAGAAAAAGAAGAATCATGTGTTGTTTTCGGAATGCCTAAATCAGTCATTAAAGCAGGCCTTGCACATGAAACAAGGCATGTGGATGACATCGCACATGCAATTATAAGCTCCATGAAAAAAGAGAGGGCGTGAACACGTTGGATGTAAACCAATACTTAGATATCTTTTTAGATGAAAGCAGAGAACACTTACAAACTTGTAATGAAAAACTTCTTGATTTAGAAAAGAACCCAACCGACTTGCAGCTAGTGAATGATATATTCAGAGCGGCTCATACATTGAAAGGCATGAGTGCAACGATGGGCTTTGATGATATGGCTCACTTAACGCATCATTTAGAAAACATGTTTGATGCTATCCGTAATGAACAAATGATTGTCACTCCTGAGTCAATGGATACGATGTTCGAAGCACTCGATCATCTTGAAGCAATGGTTCAATCGATTGCAGAAGGAGGAGACGGGAAACGTGATGTCACAGAGATTAGTAAAAAGCTAGATGTGACAGGAAGCCATGCTGAGGCAGCTTCAAGCGTTGAAACAGCAGATGCATCAGCTGCTGCTAATGACTTAGATTATAACGAATTTGAACGAACGGTTCTTGATGAAGCGAGAGAGCAAGGCTTCAAATGCTATGAACTCAACGTGACATTAAGTGAAGCGTGCTTACTAAAAGCCGTTCGTGTCTATATGATTTTTGAAAGATTAAATGAAGCAGGCGAGGTTGTCAAAACCGTTCCAAATGCAGAACTGTTAGAATCAGAAGATTTTGAATCTGAATTCAGCATTTCTTATCTTTCTAAACAGCCGATGGACGAAGTACAGAAAATCGTTACGGCGATCTCAGAGGTTGAGAAGGTTGAGATCTCTGAAGTCTCCGCATTTGAAGAAGCAGCTCCAGCTGAAAAACAAGAGGCGCAGACTGAACAGAAAAAAGAAGAAGTATCCGTTCCTGCTGCGAAAGCGCCAGCAAATGATGCGCCAAAAGCAAATGGCAATAACGGTGCAGCTGCCGGCGGAACGAAAACAATTCGTGTCAACATCGACCGTCTTGATTCTCTTATGAATCTATTTGAAGAACTTGTGATTGATAGAGGCCGATTAGAACAGATTGCGAAAGAACTAGAAAATAACGAACTCACAGACACAGTCGAAAGAATGACTCGTATTTCTGGAGACCTGCAATCAATCATCCTGAACATGAGAATGGTACCTGTGGAAACTGTCTTTAACAGATTCCCGCGTATGATTCGTCAATTGACGAAAGAGCTTAATAAGAAAATTGAGCTTATTATTGAGGGTGCTGAGACGGAGCTTGATCGAACAGTGATCGACGAGATTGGTGATCCGCTCTTGCACTTACTCAGAAACAGTCTAGATCACGGGATTGAATCACCAGAAGAACGTGTGAAAAAAGGCAAGCCGGAAAAAGGTACGGTTCTATTAAAAGCGTACCATAGCGGAAACCATGTCTTCATTGAAGTAGAAGATGATGGCGGCGGAATTAACCGTAAAAAGGTGCTTGAAAAGGCATTAGAGCGCGGGGTTATCACAGAAAGAGAAGCAGAAACACTTGAAGATCATCAAATTGATTCATTGATCTTTGCAGCAGGATTCTCTACAGCTGATACGATTTCTGACATCTCAGGCCGCGGTGTAGGTCTTGACGTTGTGAAAAACAAGCTGGAATCACTTGGCGGATCTGTAAGCATTAACTCAACAGAAGGACAGGGTTCACTATTTTCGATCCAGCTTCCGCTTACATTATCGATTATTTCCGTTCTTCTTGTAAAACTAGAAGAGGAAACATTTGCGATTCCGATTTCTTCTATTATTGAAACGGCTGTCATTAAGAAAAGTGACATCCTGCAAACGCATGATCGTGAAGTGATTGATTTCCGCGGATTTATCGTACCGGTCGTGTACTTGAAGAAACAATTCCACGTACCAAATGCGAATGAATTAGAGGAAGAACTGCACATCATTGTTGTTCGTAAAGGAGACAAGCTGACAGCATTTGTGGTCGATTCATTTATTGGTCAGCAAGAGGTTGTATTGAAATCACTAGGAGATTATCTGCCAAACGTATTTGCGATATCCGGCGCAACGATCCTAGGTGACGGTCAAGTTGCACTCATCGTTGACTGTAATGCACTGATCAAGTAAAAAACAATAGAGGAGCGGTCTGAAATGAGTACAGATATCAAAACTGGCGAAAAGATGATTGTGTTTATCGTAAACAAAAAAGAATACGCCATTTCAGTATCAGAAGTAAAGTCCATTGAAAAATGGCAGCAGCCGACAAGAGTTCCTGGCGTTGCCCCTTATATATGCGGTGTTATTAATTTACGCGGTGTCGTGACACCTGTCATTGACCTGAGAGTCAGACTTGGTTCTACTGACAACGAAATTACAGATGAAACAAGAATGATCATTGTACAAGTTGGTGACATTGAAGTCGGCTGGATTGTTGATGAAGCAAATGATGTCATAACCGTTCATCAGGAAGAAGTAGAATCTTCTCCTGAATCAGCTGAAAAAGAAGGACAGTCATGGGTGACAGGTATCATTAAGCATGATCAGCGTCTTTTCAATATCATTCATGCCGGTGCTGTCCTCGACAAGAGCGTTCAAGGTGCACCTGTTCATTAAGGGGGATGTGAAATGAGCATTTTCAACGAAATTAAAGATGAACAGCTAGATATTTTAGGAGAGGTTGGGAATATCGGGGCAGGCCACGCAGCGTCTGCTCTTGCCAACCTATTGGATCGCAAAATAGATATGGCTGTTCCTTTTGTCAAGGTTCTCTCGTTTGAAGATTTAATGGATTTCTTTGGCGGTGCAGACCTTCCTGTTGCAAGCATTTTCCTGCGAATGGAAGGGGATTTAACCGGCTCAATCTTTTTCATTATGCCGTTTGAGCAAGCAGAGCAATTTGTAAGAGAGCTTGTCCAGGATCCGGCATTTGATATTGATACGATTCATGAACATGAGATGGGGACGTCAGCACTTCATGAACTTGGAAATATTTTAGCGGGCTCTTATTTATCAGCTCTTGCCGATTTAACCAAATTGCAGCTTTACCCAAGTGTTCCAGATGTCACGCTCGATATGTTCGGGGCTGTCATTAGTGAAGGGTTGATGCAATTCAGTCCTCTTGGTGATCAGGCGATTGTGATTGATACATCTATTTTTGATGATCAAAATAAGCAAGAGCTGAAAGGAAATATGTTTCTATTACCAGACTTTGAATCGTTCGAAAAACTATTCAAAGCATTAGGTAACCTATAATGAACGTGCAAATTCCGGCAGTTGTAAAGGTTGGTATTGCGGATGTTCAGCTTGTTAAATCACCGGACCGCATTCGGACATCCGGTCTTGGTTCCTGCGTAGGGCTTGTCTTGTTTGATCAAGACAAAAAGCTTGCAGGCCTTGTCCATGTTATGCTTCCAGATTCCTCTCTTTCAAAAGGGGCGGTGGAGAACTTGGCTAAATATGCAGATACAGGTGTCAAGCATACAATTGATCTGCTCTTAAAAGCAGGCGCACGCAAACATGCGCTAAAGGCAAAACTTGCTGGCGGGGCGGAAATGTTTAAGTTTAAGTCAACCAATGATCTAATGAGAATTGGACCTAGAAACGTTTCAGCTGTAAAAGAACATCTGTCTCTTCATCATATCCCGATTATTAGTGAGGATACAGGCGGAAACAGTGGCCGCACGATCGAATTCGATCCGCTTACGGCAGAGCTTGAGATCCGTACTGTGAAGCAAGGCATTATGAAGATATAACTAAGGAAGTATAGGGGGATAAAGATGCAATCCTTAAATTACGAAGATCAGGCGCTATGGGCTAGATGGAAAGAGTGGAAAGACCCAGCTGCTGGAGATGATCTTATGCGCCGCTATATGCCGCTCGTCACATATCATGTTGGAAGAATTTCCATCGGTCTCCCGAAGTCAGTGCATAAAGAAGACTTGATCAGTCTAGGGATGCTCGGTTTATATGATGCCCTTGAAAAATTTGATCCCGGAAGAGATCTGAAGTTTGATACATATGCATCCTTCAGAATCCGCGGGGCCATTATCGACGGTCTTCGTAAAGAGGACTGGCTGCCTCGTACATCAAGAGAAAAAACAAAAAAAGTAGAAGCGGCTATTGAAAAGCTTGAACAGCGTTATTTGCGTAATGTGACGCCGACAGAGGTGGCTGAGGAACTCGGCATGAGTGAACAGGATGTCGTCACAACGATGAATGAAGGATTCTTTGCAAATCTGCTCTCAATCGATGAGAAGCTGCATGATCAAGAAGACGGAGAGAACGTCCAAGTCATGATTCGCGACGAGAAGTCTGTGACTCCAGAAGAGAAAATGCTGAAAGATGAATTAATTGAACAGCTTTCTGAAAAAATCACAGAGCTTTCAGAAAAAGAAAAGCTTGTGATCAGTCTTTTCTATAAAGAAGAACTGACATTAACTGAAATCGGTCAAGTGCTCAATTTATCTACTTCGCGCATTTCGCAAATTCATTCAAAGGCCTTGTTCAAGCTTAAGCATCTGCTTGATAAAGCCATTCAATCTTAAAGAGTTAGTGAGTGAAAAAATATGTTATGGCTGATTAGCTTCATGCTTCATGCTGCACTTATTTATTTTGTGATTATTTTATATACGAGAATGAATTCGCTGAAGGCAACAGAACAAAAGCAGCGAGAACTTCTAGAAGAAACGGAAAATACCCTGGCTGCATTTTTGATGGAGGTCAAAGAAGAGAATGACAAACTATCAAAAGTGGCAGCCGCTTCCCCTGATTTTTCTGCTGAAGAGCTGAAATCGGATCTTCAGACACCAAAGCAGCCACAACCACCAATTGAATCCCAGCAATCGGTCGAAAGTGAAGATCCCGTACCAGAGCACCTGTCGGCTCTCCTTAGCGAAGTTGAGGTGCAGGAAGAGAAGGTAAACGAACCCGTTCCACAACTTGAAACAGAGGCTTCTCTGCCTTCTAAAAGTGAAATAGAAGAAACATTCGAGGACCAAGTGAAGACCCTATATGATGAAGGGCGGTCACTAGAAGAAATAGCGAAAGAAATGAAAACTGGCAAGACAGAAATCGAGCTTTTATTAAAATTTAGCGGAAAGCTGTAAAGGATTCTTGATTGTCAGTCCATCATGTGTTATATTATTTCTTGGTGTTAAATACACACGCTTAATGATTCGTATAAAGGTGCTGCCGTGGCGCAGTTTTATGTGAACATGACTTAAGCGGAGGAAAAAAAACCATTATATTAGGAGGCAACAAAATGTCAGTTATTTCTATGAAACAATTGCTAGAAGCTGGTGTTCACTTCGGTCACCAAACTCGCCGTTGGAACCCAAAAATGAAGCGTTACATCTTTACAGAGCGTAACGGTATCTACATCATCGACCTTCAAAAAACGGTGAAAAAAGTAGAGGAAGCTTACAACTTCACGAAAAACCTTGCTGCTGACGGAGGAAAAATCCTTTTCGTTGGTACGAAAAAGCAAGCACAAGATTCAGTGAAAGAAGAAGCAATCCGTTCTGGTATGTTCTATGTGAACCAACGCTGGCTTGGTGGAACTTTAACAAACTTTGAAACAATCCAAAAACGTATTAAACGTTTAAAAGATATTGAAAAAATGCAAGAAAACGGTACATTCGAAGTTCTTCCTAAGAAAGAAGTCGTTCAACTGAAAAAAGAATTAGAGCGTCTTGAAAAATTCCTAGGCGGAATCAAAGACATGAAGAGTCTTCCGGATGCACTTTTCATTATCGACCCTCGTAAAGAGCGTATTGCAGTTGCAGAAGCTCGTAAATTGAATATCCCAATCATCGGTATCGTTGACACAAACTGTGATCCAGACGAAATTGATGTTGTGATCCCTGCAAACGATGATGCAATCCGTGCTGTAAAACTTCTAACTGCTAAAATGGCAGATGCGATTCTTGAGTCTAAACAAGGCGAAGAAGAAGCTGTTGTAGAAGAAACGACAGAAACTGAAACAACAACTGCGTAACCTATTCAAAAGGTGATAAGAGGGAAATGCCTTTTATCACCTTTTTTTCACCTAGTAATCCGTGTTTTAACATAGAAGGAGGAAATGTAAAATGGCAATTACTGCTCAATTAGTTAAAGAACTGCGTCAAAAAACTGGTGCAGGTATGATGGACTGTAAAAAAGCGTTAACAGAAACTGATGGTGACATCGAGAAAGCAATCGACCTTCTAAGAGAAAAAGGAATCGCAAAAGCTGCGAAAAAAGCAGACCGTATTGCGGCAGAAGGATTAACTCTTATCAAAACTGACGGTAACACAGGCGTGATCCTAGAAGTGAACTCTGAGACTGATTTCGTTGCGAAAAACGAAGGATTCCAAGCACTTCTTAACGAACTTGCTGATCATTTGCTTGCTGCTAAACCTGCAACACTTGAAGAAGCTCATGCTTCTAAAATGGAAAACGGTTCAACAGTTGAAGAGCATATCACATCTGCAATTGCGAAAATCGGAGAGAAAATCACTCTACGCCGTTTCTCTGTCATCACAAAAGAAGATAATGCTGCATTCGGTTCTTACCTACACATGGGCGGACGTATCGGTGTGTTAGCTGTTCTTAACGGAACAACTGACGAAGAGCTTGCAAGAGACATCGCAATGCACGTTGCAGCTGTAAACCCTAAATACATTTCTCGTGACCAAGTGTCAGAAGAAGAAGCAAACCGTGAGCGTGAAGTACTAACACAGCAAGCGCTTCAAGAAGGAAAGCCTGAAAACATCGTAGCTAAAATGGTAGAAGGCCGTCTAAACAAATTCTTCGAAGAAATTTGCTTACTTGACCAAGCGTTCGTTAAAAACCCAGATGAAAAAGTGAAACAAGTTGTAGCTGCGAAAAACGCAACTGTTCAAACTTATGTTCGCTATGAAGTGGGCGAAGGTATCGAAAAACGTCAAGACAACTTTGCTGAAGAAGTTATGAGCCAAGTGAAAAAATAATGTTTGAAAAGCTCTCTGGGGCTTTTTTAGGGAGCACAAGCACTGTGTTCCCTATTTTTTAGAGGATATTGATTTACAAAAGGCAGTTTCTTACGCATAATAAGAGACGGTATAGTATACACTTGGAGGTTATCATGAGCAAACCGAAATATAATCGCATTGTACTGAAGCTAAGTGGCGAAGCACTAGCGGGTGATGCTGGAAATGGAATTAACCCAACTGTCATTCAATCAATTGCAAAGCAAGTAAAAGAAATTGCAGAGCTTGATGTTGAAGTTGCAGTCGTTGTAGGCGGAGGAAACCTTTGGCGCGGGAAGACAGGCAGTGATCTAGGAATGGACCGTGCAACAGCAGACTACATGGGGATGCTGGCAACAGTGATGAACTCACTGGCGTTACAGGACAGCCTAGAAACGCTTGGCATTCAGTCTAGAGTGCAAACCTCTATTGAAATGAGACAGGTTGCAGAACCATACATAAGAAGAAAAGCGATCCGTCATCTTGAGAAGAAACGTGTCGTCATTTTTGCTGCTGGAACAGGGAATCCTTATTTCTCTACAGATACTACAGCAGCACTTCGAGCAGCAGAAATTGAAGCAGATGTCATTTTAATGGCGAAAAATAATGTAGATGGTGTCTACAGTGCTGATCCTCGTACAGATGCGGATGCAGTAAAATATGATAAGCTTTCATATCTTGATGTACTTAAAGAAGGGCTTGCTGTAATGGATTCTACTGCGTCCTCATTATGTATGGACAATGACATTCCATTAATCGTCTTCTCCATTATGGAAGAAGGAAATATTAAACGTGCCGTAAACGGCGAATCAATCGGAACGATCGTGAGGGGGAAATAACGTGTCAAAAGAAGTGTTGAACCAAACGAAAGAAAAAATGGAAAAAGCCGTACAAGCGTACGGACGTGAGCTTGCAACTGTTCGTGCAGGCCGTGCGAATGCTTCACTGCTTGATAAAGTGACAGTGGATTATTACGGTGCACAAACACCGCTTAACCAAATTGCGTCGATCACAGTGCCAGAAGCACGTATGCTGATTATCACACCTTACGATAAAACAGCAATCGGTGATATCGAAAAAGCGATTCAAAAGTCTGATCTTGGCATCACGCCAACAAGTGACGGAAATGTGATCCGCATTGCGATTCCTGCGCTGACAGAAGAAAGACGTAAAGAGCTTGTGAAAGTCGTAAAAAAATACTCAGAAGAAGCAAAAGTAGCTGTTCGTAACGTGCGTCGTGATGCAAACGATGATTTGAAAAAGCTTGAGAAAAATGGGGAGATCACTGAAGATGAATTAAGATCATCGACAGAGGATGTTCAAAAATTGACAGATGAATATGTCGCTAAAATTGATGACGTGACGAAAGATAAAGAAAAAGAAATCATGGAAGTTTAAGAAAAAACTATGTACAATAGATAATAGTGAAAAGACCCTCTTCATGTTTACAGGGGGTTTTTTTGTTAATACTGTTGATGACTATATTATTTAGCGGGAACGCAACCTTTTTGGGTGATGGAGGAATCTCATGCTCAATATACTCAAAAATTGGAAGAATCAGCAAACAGCAGCTTCCAACTTAGAAAGCCTGACAAAAGAAGACATATTAAATGGAGAAATTCCTGAACATATCGCCATTATCATGGATGGGAACGGAAGATGGGCGAAAAAACGTGCTCTTCCACGGGTAGCAGGTCATCATGAAGGAATGAAAGTCGTCAAGCGCATGACAAAGCTTGCAAATGAGCTGAATGTCAAAGTGCTGACTTTGTATGCTTTCTCTACGGAAAATTGGAAACGTCCAAAACTAGAAGTAGACTTTTTAATGAAACTTCCTGAAGAATTTTTAAACATCTACCTGCCTGAACTCATCGAGGAGAATGTCCGTGTGCGTTTAACAGGTGATCCAGACGGCCTCCCGCAGCATACGAAAAAAGCGGTAGAGAACGCAGTAAAGAGTACGGCGAATAACGACGGGCTCGTTTTAAACTTTGCGCTCAACTATGGAGGGCGCACAGAAATCGTCTCCGCATGCAGACAAATTTCTGAAAAGGTCAAAGAAGGTAAGCTTCGAGCAGAAGACATCACAGAAGAGATGTTTTCAGCTTATTTAATGACAGAATCTCTTCAAGATCCGGATTTGCTCATTCGCACGAGTGGAGAAATTAGATTAAGCAACTTTATGCTTTGGCAAATTGCGTACAGCGAGTTTGTCTTTACGGATGTGCTTTGGCCTGACTTTTCTGATGAGCACCTTATAGGCGCTATCGGAGAGTACCAGCGCCGCGGCCGGAGGTTCGGTGGAATTTAGAGGGTGGTGCAGATGAAACAAAGAATTTTGACGGGTGTTTTGGCAGCTGCAGTCTTTTTGCTTGCAGTTATATATGGACAGATGCCATTTACCCTGCTGATTTATTTAATGGGAAGTGTCGCTCTCTTTGAGCTTTTAAGAATGAAAAAGATCTCGATTTTCAGCTTTCCTGGTATTGTCAGCTTAATATTGCTTTGGCTTTTAATGGGCGGAGACAACAGCTTCTTCCCAAACGTGGACGCATCAAAAATGCAGATTGCTTTATTTGCAGTCTTAATACTTTTAACTTATACAGTTTTGAGCAAAAACTCTTTCACTTTCGATGAGGTTGCTTTTGTTGTATTAGCCACATTATATATTGGCGTTAGTTTCTATTATTTTATCCAAATTAGAGGCTTATATGGCATGAGTGCGATCTTCTTCGCAGCAGTGATTATTTGGTCTACTGACTCAGGAGCCTATTTTATTGGAAAATCTATGGGGAAACGAAAGCTTTGGCCAGAAATCAGCCCAAACAAAACAGTAGAAGGATTTATCGGCGGAATCGTCACAGCGGTCGTGTTGTCACTTGTGTTTCAGGCGGTTACAGGATTTTTGCCATCATATCTGCTTGTGATGTTTATTACTCTTTTACTCAGTATCTTTGGACAGCTTGGCGACCTTGTGGAATCTGCTTTAAAGCGTCATTATCACGTGAAGGATTCAGGGACAATTCTCCCTGGCCATGGCGGGATTTTGGACAGGTTTGACAGCTTTTTATTCGTTCTGCCGTTTTTATACTTACTGCTCGCAACGTTTGCCAGCTAACCTCATAGAAACTTATTGAACGAGAGAAGGAGTGGCAATTTGAAATATATTTCGCTATTAGGCGCAACAGGATCAATTGGAGAACAAACGTTAGATGTGATCAGTCAGCACCCGGACAAGTTTAAGCTGAAAGCCATGACATTTGGCAGAAATATAGCAAAGGCGATTCCGATCATTGAGCGCTTTCAGCCTGAATTCGTCGGCTGTGTAGACGAAGAAACCTATCACATGCTAAAAAATCATTCATTTGCATACGATGTGAAGCTGGCTGCTGGTGATGAAGCCAACATCGAGGCAGCGACCTATGATGCAGTGGACGTAGTGGTCAATGCACTTGTAGGAAGTGTTGGACTTGTTCCAACATTAAAGGCCATTGAACAAAAAAAGACGATTGCTCTCGCAAATAAGGAAACACTTGTGACAGCTGGTCATATAGTAAAAGAGTACGCTAAAACATATGATGTACCTTTACTTCCTGTCGATAGTGAGCATTCCGCTATTTTTCAATGCCTGCAAGGTGAACAAGCTAAAAATATTGAACGTTTAATCGTGACAGCTTCAGGTGGTAGTTTCCGAGATAAAAAACGAACTGAACTTGAAGGTGTTACGGTTGAAGAAGCGCTGAACCACCCGAACTGGTCGATGGGAGCGAAAATCACCATTGATTCAGCGACGATGATGAATAAAGGGCTCGAGGTGATCGAGGCACATTGGTTGTTTGATATCCCTTATGAACAAATTGATGTGCTGCTACATAAAGAGAGCATTATCCATTCGATGGTGGAATTTCACGACAAAAGCGTCATGGCTCAGTTAGGGACACCTGACATGAGAGTGCCTATTCAATATGCACTCACATACCCTGACAGGGCGCCGTTACAAGAAGCGAAATCATTGAACCTTTGGGAGATTGGACAATTGAATTTCCAAAAAGCGGATTTTGACAGGTATCGCTGCTTACATTTTGCTTATGAATCAGGTAAAATAGGAGGGACAATGCCTGCTGTACTTAATGCAGCAAATGAAATGGCAGTCGATGCATTTCTGAAAGGCAAAGTAACGTTCCTGCAAATTGAAGAATTGATTGAAAAGGCACTAATCAGACATCATGTGATTTCAACGCCTAGTTTGCAAGATATCCATGAAGTGGACAAAGATACACGAGACTTTGTTCAATCAATCCTCACATAAGGTGGTATGTTCGTGAATACAGTGATTGCGTTTATTATTATTTTTGGAACGCTCGTTTTTTTCCACGAGCTTGGCCATTTAATTATGGCGCAGCGCGCGGGGATTTTATGCCGCGAGTTCGCAATTGGTTTTGGGCCGAAGATTTTCTCCTTTAAACGAAAAGAAACCGTTTATACCATTAGACTTCTCCCTATTGGCGGATTTGTTAAAATGGCCGGAGAGGACCCTGAAGTTATCGAAATTAAACCAGGTCATACAGTGGGGCTCTTATTCAATGAGCAAAATGAAGTAGAAAAGATCATTTTAAATGATAAAGAAAAATATCCTGATGCACTTGTCATCGAAGTTGAGCAGATTGATTTAGATCATGCTATGAGAATCTCGGGATATGAAGCTGGAAATGAAGATATTCTGACTGGCTACAATGTCAGTCAAACAAGCTTCTATATTGCAGATGGTGAAGAAATTCAAATCGCACCATACAATCGTCAATTTGGTTCAAAAACAGTTTGGCAGCGAATTAAAGCCATCGCAGCTGGACCGATTATGAACTTTATCCTGGCGTATGTGATTTTGGTTGCTTTAGGTTTTATTCAAGGGGTAACCGTTGATGATCCTGTACTCGGTAAGCTGACGAAAGACGGCCGAGCGGCTGAGGCTGGACTCATGCAGGGAGATCACATCGTGTCCATTAACGGCGAGAAAATGAATTCTTGGACAGACGTCGTTCAAACAGTTCAAAAGAACCCTGAGAAAAAAATGAATGTCGTCATTGACCGAGACGGCAAAGAAAGCACTGTGCAGGTTGTACCAGAAGCTGTAAAAGCAGATGGGAAAAGCATTGGCCGTTTCGGATCATATCCGCCAACGGAAAATGGATTTTTGAAAGTTATTTCATCTTCTGGAACAACTGTCATTTCAACGGCAGGTCTGATCTTAACGAACTTGCAAAAAATTGTCACAGGACAATTTTCACTAGACATGTTAGCAGGTCCTGTTGGAATTTATGACATGACAGGAGAAGTAGCCAAACAAGGTGTGTTAACATTAATGCAGTTTGCGGCGTTCCTCAGTATCAACCTAGGCATCGTGAATTTGTTACCGATTCCTGCATTAGACGGAGGACGTTTACTATTCTTATTTGTTGAAGCCATTCGCGGTAAACCAATTAATCGTGAGAAGGAAGCACTTGTTGTCTTTATCGGTGTTGCTTTCCTCATGCTGTTAATGTTAGTGGTAACGTGGAATGACATTCAGCGGTTATTTTTATAAAAACCATTCTCTCTTGTTTCTCATTCCGGGAAACAAGAGTTTTTGTGAGAAGTCCTATTTCATAAATGAGGTGTAACGACATGAGACAATCCCTGACTTTCATTCCAACTCTTCGAGAGGTGCCGGCAGATGCTGAGGCAAAAAGTCATCAACTCTTAGTAAGAGCTGGGTTTATTAGACAAAATACAAGTGGAATCTATCATTATCTGCCGCTTGCGCATAAAGTCATTCAGCATATTCAATCGATCGTCCGCAAGGAAATGGAAAAGGCAGGCGCAGCTGAGCTGTTAATGCCAGTGCTGCAGCAGGCAGAAATGTGGCAAGAGTCAGGAAGATGGTATACATACGGTCCAGAACTGATGCGTATGAAGGATCGCCATGGCCGCGAATTTGCGCTTGGCCCAACCCACGAAGAAGTGATCACATCGCTAGTACGCAGCGAAGTGAAATCGTATAAGAAGCTTCCTTTAACTTTATATCAAATTCAATCAAAATTCCGTGATGAACAGAGACCACGCTTTGGACTGCTGCGCGGACGTGAATTTATCATGAAGGATGCATACTCATTCCATTCTTCACCAGAAAGCCTTGATGAGACATACAACAAAATGTTTACGGCTTACACTAATGTGTTCTCAAAAGTGGGTCTCAATTTTAGACCAGTCATTGCAGATTCTGGGGCAATGGGAGGAAAAGATACGCATGAGTTCATGGCGCTTTCAGAAGTCGGAGAGGATACCATCGCTTATTCTGATACTTCCTCATATGCTGCAAACATTGAAATGGCTGAGGCTGTATATCACGGAGAAGAAGCAAATCCTGCGGACTTCAAAGAACTTGAAAAAGTCCACACACCGCAAGTGAAAACCATTCAAGATGTGGCTGAATTTTTAGAAGTTGATCCTTCTGCTTGCATTAAATCTGTTTTGTTTAAAGCAGATGATGCGTATGTTCTCATTATTACTAGAGGTGATCATGAAGTAAATGATGTGAAAGTGAAAAACTTGGTAGGAGCACAGCTTGTCGAGCTTGCTTCACGCGAAGAAGTGCTGGAAGTCATTGGAACTGAGCCTGGATTTGTTGGACCTGTTAAATTGGAAGCAGAAGTCGATATTTATGCGGACCTTGCTGTGAAGGGAATGACAAATGCAGTCGCTGGTGCAAACGAAGCGGATTATCATTATGTCAATGTCAATCCTGCACGTGACGTGTCAGTAAAAGAATTCACAGATCTTCGCTTGATTCAAGAAGGAGATGTTTCTCCAGATGGGGAAGGCACAATCCAGTTTGCAAAAGGGATTGAAGTAGGACAAGTCTTTAAACTAGGCACTCGTTATTCTGAGTCGATGGATGCAACGTACCTCGATGAGAATGGTCGTGCGCAGCCAATGATTATGGGCTGCTATGGCATCGGCATCTCTAGAACACTGTCAGCGATTGTTGAACAGCATCACGATGAGAAAGGAATCATTTGGCCGGAAACAGTGGCACCATATGACCTTCACCTCCTTGCATTAAATATGAAAAACGATGCGCAGAAAGAACTGGCTGAAACGTTGTACGAGCGATTAGAAGATGAAGGTTTCGACGTACTTTTCGATGACCGCCAGGAGCGTGCAGGAGTAAAATTTGCAGACAGTGATTTAATTGGACTGCCAATTCGTATTAGCTGCGGAAAACGTTCAGAAGAAGGTATAGTAGAAGTGAAGTTTAGAAAATCAGGTGAATCACATGAAGTATCTGTTGATGATCTGATTTCATTTATACGCCAAGCATAAAACGAACAAAAAAATGAAGGTACCTCCTGTAGAAAAGAGGTACCTTTCTGATTGACAAAAGGAGGGTCCTGTCTTGGATGAACAATTACCGATCACACGGCGGCAATTTCATATATTACTCAATCAGATTCAAATGACAGATGATGACCTCAGTCGTTACTTTGAAGAAGGAGAAATCGTCAAATTGACGGTGCATAAGGCGACGAAAACTTGGCATTTCCTTTTTAAATTTAAGGCGCTTTTGCCTTACAAAGTATACGCCATGTTTCTCAGCAGGCTGACAAATGCATTTTCACATATTGCACAAATTACTTGTACGATTGAAGTGAGTGATCCGCACATATCTGAAGAACTCGTGCAATCGTACTGGTCACATTGTGTGGAAGAACTTCAAGGAATTTCTCCCCCAATCATCAGCTTGCTTCAGCAGCAAAAACCATCGCTGTCTGGACATAAAATCATCATTAAAACGAAAAGCGAAACAGAGGCACTCGCTATTAAGAAGAAGTACAGCCCGATGCTCCAGGCCGCATTTAAAAAAGTGGGCTTTCCAGAGCTGCAATTCGATACAGAAATTTTTGTATCAGATCAAGAGATTCAGAAGTTCAGAGAACAAAAGCTTGCTGAAGATCAAGAAAGAGCCATGCAAGCCCTCACTGAGATGGAGAAGAAAGAAAGTGAGGAGCAGAATGAAGCTCCGTCAGGCCCTCTGATGATTGGCTATCAAATCAAAGACAATGAAGAAATTCGTACGCTTGACAGTATCATGGACGAGGAAAGAAGAATTACCGTTCAAGGCTACGTATTCGATGCAGAAACGCGTGAGCTGAAAAGCGGGAGAACGCTTTGTATCTTTAAGATCACAGATTATACAAACAGTATTTTGATCAAAATGTTTGCAAGAGAAAAAGAAGATGCTCAGCTGATGAAATCATTGAAAAAAGGCATGTGGGTGAAAGCAAGAGGAAGCATTCAAAATGATACGTTTGTCAGAGATCTTGTCATGATCGCTAATGATGTCAATGAAATCAAACCGCAGCTGAAAGAAGATACAGCACCTGAGGGTGAAAAGCGTGTGGAGCTTCATTTACATTCCCCTATGAGCCAAATGGATGCTGTCACTGGCATTGGCAGACTTGTTGAACAAGCAAAAAAATGGGGACATGAAGCAATTGCCCTGACAGATCATGCCGTTGTACAATCCTTCCCAGATGCGTATGCAGCAAGTAAAAAGCATGGCATCAAAATGATGTACGGTGTGGAAATCAACTTAGTAGACGACGGGGTACCGATTGCATATAACCCAGAGCACCGCTTGTTAGAGGATGCGACGTATGTCGTATTCGACGTTGAGACAACTGGACTTTCAGCTGTTTATGACACGATCATTGAGCTTGCAGCAGTGAAAATAAAAGGCGGGGAAATTATTGACCGCTTTGAGGCATTTGCAAATCCCCATCACCCGTTATCAGCGACCACCATCGAATTAACAGGTATCACCGATGATATGGTGAGAGATGCACCAGATGTCGTCGACGTCGTACGGGATTTCAAAGAATGGATTGGACAAGATATCCTTGTTGCGCACAATGCGAGCTTTGATATGGGCTTTTTAAATGCAGCGTATAAACGCCTGTTAAAAACAGATAAAGCGTCAAACCCTGTCATTGATACACTTGAACTTGGCCGGTTCCTTTACCCTGAATTTAAAAATCACCGGCTGAACACCCTTTGTAAAAAGTTCGATATTGAACTGACGCAGCATCACCGGGCGATTTATGATGCAGAGGCGACAGGCTATCTCATGCTGAAGATGCTAAAAGATGCGGCTGAAAAAGAGATTGCCTATCACGATCAATTGAATGAAAACATGGGGCAGTCGAATGCTTACCAGCGCTCACGTCCTTACCATGCGACTTTGATTGCTCAAAATGAGACAGGTCTTAAGAATTTATTTAAGCTTGTTTCACTTTCTCATATTCATTATTTCTACCGGGTCCCGCGTATTCCGCGCTCTCAACTTGAGAAATATCGAGAAGGTTTAATTGTTGGGTCTGCTTGTGATAAGGGTGAGGTATTTGAAGGAATGATGCAAAAGTCACCTGATGAGGTGGAAGACATTGCAGCATTTTATGACTATTTAGAAGTACATCCGCCAGAAGTGTATCAGCACCTGCTGCAGCTTGAGCTTGTTCGAGATGAACGTGCGTTAAAAGAAATCATCACAAACATTGTCAAGCTTGGCGAAAAGTTGAATAAACCAGTTGTGGCGACTGGAAATGTACATTACCTGCATCCAGAGGACAAAATTTATCGTAAAATCTTAATTTCATCACAGGGTGGAGCGAATCCGCTGAACCGCCATGAACTGCCAAAAGTTCATTTTAGAACGACAGATGAAATGCTCGAAGCCTTCTCCTTCCTAGGAGACGAAAAAGCGAAAGAGATCGTCGTAACAAATACGCAAAAAGTATCTGAGATGGTCGAAAGCATTAAACCTATTAAAGATGATCTTTACACACCAAAAATTGAAGGTGCAGATGAAGAAATACGGGAAATGAGCTATCAAATGGCGCGCAGCATCTACGGAGATGATTTGCCGAAAATCGTAGAAGATCGCATTGAGAAAGAATTAAAAAGTATTATCGGTCATGGATTCGCCGTTATTTACTTAATCTCTCATAAGCTCGTAAAAAAATCACTTGATGATGGATATCTCGTTGGTTCAAGGGGATCTGTCGGCTCATCTCTTGTTGCGACATTAACAGAGATTACTGAAGTGAATCCACTTGCACCTCATTATGTATGCCCAAGCTGTAAGCACTCTGAGTTCTTTAATGACGGATCTGTTGGTTCAGGCTTTGACCTTCCTGATAAGGACTGTCCAGAATGTGGAGCGCCGTATAAAAAAGATGGACATGATATTCCGTTTGAAACGTTCTTAGGTTTTAAAGGAGACAAAGTCCCTGATATTGATTTGAACTTCTCAGGCGAATATCAGCCGATCGCACATAACTATACGAAAGAGTTGTTCGGTGAAGATTATGTATACCGAGCAGGTACGATTGGTACCGTTGCAGAAAAAACAGCATATGGTTACGTAAAAGGCTATGCAGGGGATCATAACCTTCATATGAGAGGCGCTGAAATCGACCGGCTTGTACAAGGCTGTACAGGAGTAAAACGGACAACAGGCCAGCATCCAGGCGGGATTATCGTAGTGCCTGATTATATGGACATTTACGATTTCTCACCTATTCAATACCCAGCAGATGCGACAGGTTCCGATTGGAAGACGACACATTTTGATTTCCATTCGATCCACGATAACTTGTTGAAGCTGGATATTCTTGGGCACGATGATCCAACGGTCATTCGTATGCTTCAAGATTTAAGCGGAATTGATCCAAAAACGATTCCAACAGATGACCCTGAAGTCATGAAGATTTTCCAAGGGACAGAGCCACTAGGTGTCACAGAAGAGCAAATTGGCTGTAAAACAGGCACACTCGGTATCCCAGAATTTGGGACAAGATTTGTTCGGCAAATGCTAGAGGATACAAAACCAACGACTTTCTCAGAGCTTGTTCAGATTTCTGGACTATCACACGGAACGGATGTTTGGCTCGGAAATGCGCAAGAGCTCATTCACAATAAAACGTGTGAACTAAGTGAAGTAATTGGGTGCCGTGATGATATTATGGTCTATCTCATCTATCAAGGCTTAGAGCCGTCACTTGCCTTTAAAATCATGGAATCTGTTCGTAAAGGAAAAGGACTTCCTCCTGAATGGGAAGAAGAAATGAAGAATAATAATGTACCAAACTGGTATATTGATTCTTGTAAAAAAATCAAATACATGTTCCCTAAAGCCCACGCGGCTGCTTATGTGTTAATGGCTGTTCGTATTGCTTATTTCAAGGTGCATCATGCACTCCTGTACTATGCGGCTTACTTTACCGTTCGTGCGGATGACTTTGATATTGAAACGATGACAAAAGGATCGAATGCGATTCGAGCTGTTATGGACGATATTAATTCAAAAGGTTTAGATGCATCACCGAAAGAAAAGAACCTATTAACTGTACTAGAGCTTGCCCTTGAAATGTGTGAAAGAGGCTACCACTTCAAAAAAGTTGACCTTTACCGCTCAAGTGCAACAGAGTTTATCATTGATGGAGACGGATTAATACCGCCATTCAACTCCATCCCTGGACTCGGTACAAACGTTGCGTTAAATATTGTCCGCGCGCGGCAAGATGGGGAATTCCTCTCAAAAGAAGATTTACAAAAACGCGGAAAAGTGTCGAAGACCATCCTTGAATATTTAGATCGTCAAGGCTGTTTAGAAGCACTTCCTGATCAAAACCAGCTTTCTTTATTTTAATGTGATAAATAAGAGCGCCCTAAAAGGGCGTTCTTTTCTTTATATACAATAATTTTATTATGTTAACTAATAAAGATTTCTTATCAATTGGAATTATTTTCTTATTCGTTCATATATCTTGATTTAGCGTGATGTTTTAAGAGAAGAGATTGTATGTCATTCTTTCTACCCAAATAGAGCTCAAAAGAGAATTTCGCCGTCTGAAATGTTCTTAAGCGACATATGATCATTCTGGGTACAGTCAGAAGGAGAATCAAGAGAAAACCTTCGATGAGCGTAAAGCTGATTGCTGTTTACTATGCTTATTTTTGAAACATATTTGATTCTTTTCAAAACTGTACAGATCACGAAACGAAGGATAGAAAGGAGGCGGTTGCGTCTATTGATCAATTTTTCACTAAAAAGAAGGGGTGAGCAATAGAGAAATGGCATCTTACAACTATGTAGAGGTTTTACAAAAATCCATGCTGTTTTATGAAGCGCAGCGGTCAGGCCGGCTTCCGGAAAGCAATCGTCTTAACTGGCGGGGAGATTCTGGACTAGAGGACGGGAAGGATGTTGGGCATGACTTAACTGGCGGCTGGTATGATGCAGGAGATCATGTGAAATTTGGACTTCCGATGGCTTACTCAGCAGCCGTGCTTGCATGGACAGTATATGAATACCGGGAAGCTTATGAAAAAGCAGAATTGCTTGATGAGATCTTAGATCAAATCAAGTGGGCAACAGATTATTTTTTGAAAGCACATACAGGACCGAATGAATTTTGGGCGCAAGTAGGTGATGGAAACGCCGATCATGCTTGGTGGGGGCCAGCAGAAGTGATGCCGATGAACCGGCCAGCTTTTAAAATTGATGAACATTGTCCTGGCACAGAAGTAGCTGCACAAACTGCGGCGGCTTTAGCAGCAGGTTCTATCATTTTTAAAGAAACAGATGCGTCCTATGCAGCAAAGCTTTTAACACACGCCAAACAGCTATATGCATTTGCTGACAAGTATCGCGGCAAATATACTGATTGTGTCACCAATGCGCAGCCATTTTACAACTCCTGGAGCGGCTATGTTGACGAACTTATTTGGGGTGGAATCTGGCTGTACTTGGCGACAAATGAAGAAACCTATTTAAACAAAGCATTAAAAGCGGTAGAGGAATGGCCGAAGGATTGGGATTATACGTTTACCATGTCATGGGACAATACTTTTTTTGCTTCACAAATCTTACTAGCAAGAATCACGAAAGAAAACAGATTTATAGAATCGACAGAGCGCAATCTTGATTACTGGACCACAGGTCTTGTTCAAAATGGAAAAGTAGAAAGAATCACCTATACGCCTGGCGGCTTGGCATGGCTGGATCAATGGGGTTCACTTCGTTATGCCGCCAATGCAGCATTTTTAGCCTTTGTCTATGCTGATTGGGTATCTGATCAAGAAAAGAAAAATCGATACCAATCGTTTGCGATTAAGCAAACTCACTATATGTTAGGTGATAATCCGCGGAATAGAAGCTACGTCGTTGGGTTTGGCCAGAATCCGCCGAAGCACCCGCACCACCGTACTGCACATGGCTCATGGTCTAACCAGCTGACAAATCCTCCATCTCACCGGCACACTCTTTATGGAGCGCTTGTAGGGGGTCCTAATGCACAGGATCAATATGATGATGACATCTCTGATTATATATCTAACGAGGTGGCGACCGATTATAATGCCGCCTTTACTGGAAATATCGCCAAAATGGTGCAACTGTTTGGTGAAGGGCAATCAAAGCTGCCAAATTTCCCGCCTAAAGAACAAGTGGAGGATGAGTTTTTTGTAGAGGCAGCTGTGATGCATAACGATACAACATCTACTCAAGTGAAAGCAGTGTTGTACAACAGGTCCGGCTGGCCGGCAAGAAGCAGTCAAACACTATCTTTTAGATATTACGTCAATCTGAGCGAGGTCTTTGCAAAGGGATTCACTGAAAAGGATATTCAAGTGACAGCAGCCTACAATGAAGGCGCTTCCTTATCGCCTTTAAAAGTATATGACGCATCAAGCCGCGTCTATTTTGCAGAAATCGATTTTACGGGCGTAGCTATTTCTCCTAGAGGAGAATCTGAGCATAAGAAGGAAATACAATTTCGATTATCTGCTTCAAATGGGTCGAATATATGGGATGCCTCAAATGATTATTCCTATCAAGGATTAACATCCAATATGCAAAAAACAACAAAGATTCCCGTCTTTGACGATGGTGTTTTAGTATTTGGCACACTTCCAGACAAATAAAAATCAACGATTTTATTGAAAGGGTGAAGGACTTGTCAAACAAAGAACGGTTTTTAACGCTTTATCATCAAATCAAAAGCGATGCGAATGGATATTTTTCACCAGAAGGAATTCCGTATCATTCAATCGAGACACTCATTTGTGAAGCACCTGATTACGGGCATATGACAACTTCAGAAGCATATAGCTATTGGCTGTGGCTTGAGGTGCTGTACGGACATTACACAGGGGACTGGAGCAAATTAGAGGCAGCTTGGGACAATATGGAGAAGTACATCATCCCAGTCAATGAAGATGGAAATGATGAGCAGCCGCATATGAATGCTTACAATCCGTCCAGCCCAGCCACATACGCAGCAGAGAAACCATTTCCGGATCAATACCCAAGCCAGTTGACCGGTGCTCGTCCTGCTGGTCAAGATCCAATTGATAGTGAATTGAAATCAACCTATGGGACGAATGAAACGTATTTAATGCACTGGCTCCTTGACGTAGATAACTGGTATGGCTATGGCAACTTGCTCAACCCATCACATACAGCCGCCTATGTGAACACATTCCAGCGTGGTCCGCAAGAATCTGTGTGGGAGTCCATCCCTCATCCATCACAGGACGATAAATCTTTTGGTAAGCCGAATGAAGGCTTTATGAGTTTGTTCACAAAAGAAAATCAAGCTCCAGCTGCCCAGTGGCGCTATACGAATGCGACGGATGCTGATGCGCGCGCGATACAAGCGATGTATTGGGCAAAGGAGCTCGGCTATAATCGGTCAGCTTATCTTGATAAAGCGAAAAAAATGGGGGATTTCCTCCGTTACGGTATGTACGATAAATATTTTCAAACGATTGGAAGCGGGAAGCAGGGGAATCCGTATCCTGGAAACGGAAAGGGTGCCTGTCATTACTTAATGGCATGGTATACCTCTTGGGGCGGAGGACTTGGGGAGTATGCAAACTGGTCATGGCGTATCGGAGCGAGCCATTGTCATCAAGGATATCAAAATCCTGTCGCTGCTTATGCTTTATCCTCAGATAAAGGAGGCTTAAAGCCATCTTCAGCAACAGGAGCAAGCGATTGGGAAAAAACACTAAAGAGACAGCTTGAATTTTACGTATGGCTTCAATCGAAAGAAGGAGCCATAGCAGGAGGCGCAACCAGTAGCTGGAATGGAGACTATAGCGCTTATCCAGCAGGAAGAAGTACTTTTTATGATATGGCATATGAAGATGCACCTGTTTACCTTGACCCGCCTTCAAATAACTGGTTTGGAATGCAGGCGTGGCCAATGGAGCGCGTAGCAGAGCTTTATTATATTTTTGTAAAAGATGGCGACAAAACATCTGAAAATGTCCAAATGGCCAAATCTGTCATAACAAAATGGGTCAGCTATGCCTTAGATTACATTTTTATCGGCAGCCGTCCTGTGTCAGATGAAGAGGGTTATTTCTTAGATGAACAAGGACAGAGAATTCTAGGAGGAACGAATGTTTCGGTTGCTACAACAAGTGCGCCTGGAGAGTTTTGGCTTCCTGGAAATATTGCTTGGAGCGGACAGCCTGATACTTGGAATGGGTTCCAGTCTGCAACAGGAAATCCAAATTTAACAGCTGTAACTAAAGATCCGACTCAGGATACGGGCGTATTAGGAAGTCTAGCCAAAGCTTTGATATTCTTTGCTGCAGCCACAAAGCAGGAAACAGGTGATTATACAGCGCTTGGTGCAAGAGCGAAAGATGCAGCCGCGCAGCTCCTAGAGGTTGCATGGAATTACAATGATGGCGTCGGCATAGTGACAGAGGAAGATAGAGAAGACTATGACCGTTTCTTTAGAAAAGAAGTGTATTTCCCAAATGGATGGAACGGGACATTTGGTCAAGGAAATCAGATTCCTGGAGCCAGCACCATTCCTTCTGACCCGCAACGAGGAGGGAATGGGGTCTATACGAGTTTTGCTGATCTTCGTCCGAAGATTAAACAAGATCCAGCATGGTCTTCACTCGAAAGTAAATATCAGTCTTCATTTAATGAAGCTACAGGCAAATGGGAGAATGGCGCACCAGTTTTCACTTATCACCGCTTCTGGTCTCAAGTGGATATGGCCACTGCCTATGCTGAATACCATCGTCTGATCAACTAAGAGGTTAAAAGCAAGCTGCCGGCTTCTAGCCGGCAGTTTGAATAGGTAATATGAATCCAATGAAGATAAGGGTGATTTCACATGGTCAAAGAAAGAAGCTTTCTTCATCATTCATTCAATAGGGGCGAAAACGGGCAGGGAAATCTGATGTGGAAAAAAGAGGCGGATGATCGAATCTCAGAGCATAGACAAAGAGATCTTGTGATCAACGTGACAAACGGCGAAAAAAAGCCAATAGCAGGAATAGAGGTTGAAATAAAGCAAATCAGACATGAATTCGCCTTTGGTTCAGCGATGAATGATCAAGTGTTATTTAATCAACAATATGCTGATTTTTTCGTGAAGCATTTTAATTGGGCTGTTTTTGAAAATGAAGCAAAATGGTATGCGAATGAGCCAGAAAGAGGGAAAATCACCTACGAAAAAGCAGATGCGATGCTGAATTTTGCAGATCGACATCAGCTTCCAGTGAGGGGGCACGCTTTATTTTGGGAGGTAGAGGATGCGAATCCAAGCTGGCTAAGGTCACTGCCAAATCACGAAGTATATGAAGCCATGAAAAACCGGCTTGAGCATGCGGGCAATCACTTTAAGGGAAGGTTCCGTCATTGGGATGTAAACAATGAAATGATGCATGGTTCATTTTTTAAAGATCGCTTTGGGAAAAATATTTGGAAGTGGATGTATGAAGAAACGAAAAAAATTGACCCTCAAGCACTATTGTTTGTGAATGATTATAATGTGATCTCTTATGGTGAACACCATGCCTATAAAGCGCATATCAATGAACTGCGTCAGTTAGGCGCACCTATTGAGGCGATTGGGGTTCAAGGCCATTTTGAAGAACGGGTCGATCCAGTCATTGTCAAAGAGAGGCTCGATGTGCTGGCTGAGCTTGGTCTTCCAATATGGGTCACAGAGTACGATTCTGTTCACCCTGACCCTAATAGAAGAGCGGATAACCTGGAAGCTTTATATCGCGTCGCATTTAGTCATCCAGCCGTAAAAGGAGTGCTGATGTGGGGATTTTGGGCAGGTGCCCATTGGAGAGGTGAACATGCAGCCATCGTGAATTATGATTGGTCTTTAAATGAAGCAGGACGACGTTATGAAAAGCTTCTAAATGAGTGGACGACCCAAAGAGTTGAAAAAACCGATGCTAATGGCCATGTGAAATGTCCAGCATTTCACGGAACATATGAGATTCAAATCGGTAAAGAAAATAAAATGCTCAAACAGCAGACGATTGAACTTGATTCAAATGAACAAACACCGTTTCAACTAGACGTAATCCTGCCTCAAGAAGGATAGAGATAGATTGTGAGGAGAATGTAAATGAAAAAGTGGGCTCAAAGAGTGTCTTGCTTCATACTTATAGCCGCTATATGGTCTGGCTGGTTTTCGCTTACGATGAAGGCAGCCGCTTATGTGCAGACGTCTGGTACACAATTTACGCTGAACAATCAACCATTTTACTTCGCCGGCACAAATAATTACTATTTCCATTACAAATCTAAAAAAATGGTAGATGCTGTGTTCGATGATATGAAAGCAATGAATTTAAAGGTCATACGGATTTGGGGCTTTCACGACGGGACTCCTCAAGAAAACTCAGTCTTACAATCTAGTCCAGGCGTCTATGAAGAATCTGGTTTTCAAAAACTAGATTATGCGATTTATAAAGCAGGACAGGAAGGAATAAAGCTTGTGATCCCACTAGTGAACAATTGGGATGACTTTGGCGGTATGAATCAATATGTGAAGTGGTTCGGGGCAGGATCGCATGATGCCTTCTATACAGATCCTCGTATTCAAAAAGCTTACAAAAATTATGTGCGCTATGTATTAGAAAGAACCAATACGTATACAGGTGTTCAATATAAAGACGATCCAGCTATTATGACTTGGGAATTAGCCAACGAGCCGCGGATGCAGTCAGATCCAACGGGAAATGTACTAGTCAAATGGGCAGATGAAATGAGTACATGGATCAAATCGCTGGATCGTCACCATCTTGTTGCAGTAGGAGATGAAGGATTCTTTCGCATACCAGGACATGAAGATTGGTTTTACGGAGGAGGAGAAGGCGTCGATTGGGACCGTTTAACATCTCTTCCTAATATCGATTATGGAACCTATCATCTGTACCCAGATCACTGGAGCAAGTCTGCTGCCTGGGGAGTGAAATGGATCGAAGACCATATCACCCGCGGGAAGTCAATCGGAAAGCCAGTTGTGCTAGAAGAGTTTGGCTATCAAAATCAATCAGCTCGTCCTGACGTATATCAGAGCTGGCTGTCAGCGGTAGAGCGGCTCGGAGGGGCTGGCAGTCAATTTTGGATTTTAACAAGCATTCAGGACGATGACTCGCTCTATCCGGATTATGACGGTTTCCGCATTATAAAAGGAAGCAGGGAGGCAGCACTTATTAGTGAACATGCGAAAAGAATGAATGAAAAGAAATGATGACGAATGCCTGCTGAATAAGGAACTGTTTATATAGCTCACTCCAATTAGTAGTTCTTACTTTCCAAATAGAAAATTTAAAATGCTTGTTTATCATCTTTTCTATATTTAAATTTCTTAAAAAAGAAGCGTTTATGAGACCAACCATTGAGGTTTTCAGAAACGATCAAGAAGCAGAAGGTATTTGGAGATTCGTTAGGAAGGAGGTGGTTATATCTATTTTTTATTTTAATTTATAAAAAAGGTATTTCCAATAACTTGACTAAATGGAAATTTAATTCTATACTCTGTAGTACAGAGTTCTTTGTGAAAGAGGAGTTTATTTATGTCTAATGAAAAATTCAATAATTCAGAAATATTAGAGAATTTATCTCATATCAAGACGATTACAAACTATAAAACAGAGTATTGCAAACAAACCAGTATTTATTTTATCATTTGGGGCCTCATTTGGATAATGGGATATTCAATACCTTTACTTTTTGCTAATTCAATAACTGCAGGTGTCTTTTGGCTTATTTTAGGCATTGCGGGCTGGGTTATCACTTTAACTACATATTTTAAACAAAAGAAAATGATTCCAATGCCCTTGTTTTTAAGAACTCAATTACAATACACATGGCTTGGTCTTGGAATTATTTTAGGTATCTTTATTTTTTTAATATGTGTTGGTTTATTACCATATACATTAAATAATTTACCCTTTTATGTTGTTTTATTGGTTTCTATCATGTATTTACTCTTAGGTATTGTTCTGGCTAAAGAGATCTTTATTATGGGGTTCTGGCTAAGTGTTTTAGGTGTAACTACATTTTTATTATTTCCTAGTTTAATGAACATTATCTTCGCTTTTATTGGTGGAGGAAGTTTGTTATTAACTGGTGTGATTTTAAAAAGAAAAGGACAAGGAAATGAGTAATGTCAATAGTTTAAATGATTTAATCCATCCAAAAGTTCGGTTAGGGATTATGAGTTTATTAATGATTTATGAAAAATGTGATTTTAGCTTCTTAAAAGCCTCTTTATCTGTAACAGACGGTAATTTGGGCTCGCATTTAAAAAAATTAGAGGATGCAGGCTATGTGCTAATTACAAAGACATTTGTGGATAAAAAACCAAAAACAATCGTTAGTATAACAGATTTAGGAGAGCACGCCTACAAAGAATATTTGAGTGTTATTGAAGCCATTTTAAAAAACAAATGAGATGGAAGGAAAGGGTGCCGAATGTTGAAAATAGAAAACGTCAGTAAAAAATACGGGACTACCCAAGCGTTAAAAAGTATTACATTAACGATTCCAGAAGGAGTTTGTTATGGATTAATAGGTCCAAATGGTTCTGGTAAATCAACCTTGATGAAAATTATATCTCACATCATTAAATCTTATGAAGGCAGAGTTGAGCATGTTGGTGAGTCTAAGAGTGCGCTCGGCTACATCCCGCAAGACATCAGCTTAGAGGAAAAATTAACAGCTAAAGTAAATATGGAGTTTTTTGGACAAATTTATGGTTTGAAAGGGAAAACATTAGAAGAAAGAGTAGAAAAAACACTAAAAGATGTAGGATTGTGGGAAAGAGCAAATGATATAGTTGAAAGCTTTTCAGGAGGAATGAAACGTCGTTTGAATATTGGCTGCGCTCTAATGCATGCTCCTAAGTTAATTCTTTTAGATGAACCGACAGTGGGGGTAGATCCTCAATCAAGACGCTATATTTTCGACATCATTAACAAATTGAAGGAAGAGGGAAGAACTATTATCTATGTTAGTCATTATATGGAGGAAATAGAGAGTTTATGTGATTATGTGGCTTTCATTGATAAAGGGAACATTGTTGAAGAAGGCAAAATAGATGAGCTTTTGAATCGTTACGCAGAAACATCTGTCTTTTTTGAATCTATGATTCCTAATAAAACATTAACTAGTCTCGGGTATGATTTTGTTACTCATCAAGGTGGAGTGTTAATTAAAACTACAAAACCATTAGATACTTTAGAAGATTTGGCTAAACTGAGTAAAAAGGAATCACTCGTTCCCCAACAATTATCTTTATACAGACCGAGACTTGAAGATGTCTTTTTTCAATTAACAGGAACAGATTTACGTGATCAATTACAATAAAATGTCTTTATGAATGAAAAGCACTCTCGTATTTTCAATTAAAATAACTTAAAAGAGTAACTGATGTAGAAAGAGCATAAATTTAACGAACAGAATTAATTTGTGTGTACCGTGATTTAAAATCATACGTAATTAGTCAACATTATGTGACTAATTCTAATTCGTCACATCCACAAATGGTAAAATAAATAAAAAATGTGATTATTTAAGAGTTATATAGAAGGGAATCAAATTAATATAACGGGAGTGATTTTTATGTGGCCATTAGTCCGCATCGAATCTATAAAACAGGTGAAAGATCGATCATTGTTGTTCTGGACCATTTTATTACCAGTTGCTTCAATTATTCTTTTAATAGAATTATTTACATCAGGTAGTTCTCAAGCACAAAAAACATTAGTTGCTTCTCAATCAGTGACAGGGATGAGCGTGTTTTTCTCCACATTTGTCATTATTTCAATTGTCATTAGTTTTGTAAAAGATCGTGAGAAAGGAATTGTGGCAAGGCTAGCAAGCACTCCTTTACAGCCGCATCATTTTTTTCTGGGAAAGTGCGTTCCATTTTTTATCATTATCTTATTTCAAGTTTTGTTGTTAACCATTTTAGGGGTTTATTTATATGGTATTGAAATAACACAATACAGCTCGTATTTCTTAGTAGTTGTTCTATTATCAATGCAAGTGACTTCATGGGGAGTTGCCATCGCCGCATTTGCTAAAACTGAGAATACAGGCCTAGTGATGACAAACATGATTGCTTTAGGGACAGCAGTTGCTTGTGGCTTATGGACTCCATTTGATCAATTACCTAGTTATCTCAAAATAATTGGTATGCTCTTCCCGCAGTATTGGGCACATCAAGGTTTAGTGCAATCAGTATCAACACTACCAGGGGGAGAGAATTTGATCTTAGTAACAGCAGTCCTTATAGGCTATACACTGTTAGGGTTTATTCTTTCGTTGGTTGGCTATAAAAAATATATAAAGCGAGCAAGAGGCTAGTCTCTAAAAATTTCAGCTAAATGTTATGCACCGCAAAATCAATGCTTGTATGCTGTCTGAAAAAAAGGAGTGAGTCAATGTTAAGTGAAGAGTTAGAACTGTATGTTGAAAGTTGTTTTCGGCCATATAAAAAAGACAAAACATATGAAGAAAAGAAAAAAGAATTATTAGAGCTGCTTGGAAATGTTAAATTAAAACTCGAAAATGATGGATTAAAAGATGCAGAGGTTCAGGATATGCTTATTGAAAAGCTGAAATCAGGCGAAATAAGCATTGATAATCATACATTAGTAATTGATGATCATAACCGCGTAGAGCATGTGAAAAAAATATTTGTTAATGCTGATTTAGATTGGTTAACGTTTATAAATGTTAAATATAAGTTATGCGATTTTAAGGGGCTATCGATTGTACAAAAAGTAATGAGCCATTCAGATTTTAATGGGTGCTATCTGAGAAAAGTTAATATTAGCCATTCTAAAATTTCCTCATCTACCTTTGAAAAGAGTGATTTGACTCAATCTCATTTTGAACATTGTGAGATAACGAATTCATCCTTATATGGCTGTCATTTACCCAACATTAGTATTGATGAATCATCTTTAATAAATGTTTTATTTGAAAATTGTTATTTTAAAAACATTACTTTTGAGAATTCTAAATTAATCAATGTTAATTTTAAATCATGTACGATTAAAAAATTAAACTTTATTGGAGTGACAATGGATAAAATGACTTATCATATTTTAGAAGGAGAAGGGGCAGATTTAAGCGGTGTGGAAGTAATCGATATTTAATACAGTGGGGGCTATTGAGAAAAATCTCAATAGCCTTTTTTGTTTTATTCACTATCTCTTGCTGTCCCATTAACTGGATGCAAGGTTTTCGTTAAGCAAAATAAACGTGGAAACTTCTATTTTCAAATAAAAAATGCCCACCCACCTAGCTAAGTCTGCTTCGCTAGGTGGGCGAGCGATCTTTTCAATGATATGTCGAAAAAACTAAAGTTGATTAGAAAGTTGAAGAACTTGAGATGATTGTTGTGCAAGTGCAGCGCGCAGCCATTGGTTCGAATAAATGTTGACCTTCCCCATGTACCTTAGCAGCCAAAGCAGTTGGGATTGTAATTTTAGTCATCTTTAAGACCTCCTTAGTTAAAATTTATCAACATAGATATGTAGTTGATATATTACATATGATGGTTCATAAGTCTTTATTTGTCAATATGTGAGTGTGAAAGTTTTATATTTTCTGAAAAGTCCGTTGATACCACTGAAAAAATGTGGTTTAATATGACTATGGAAAATAATACTATATTTAAAATTTAATGTATTTTGAGGTTTTATATGGTCTTTATGTTATTTTTGGATTAAAGGTTGGTGTTAATTTGAATCAAATATTTTGGGTATTTAGATATTAAGTTAATTAAATGTATGAAAAAAGTTGAGGTTACTATGTTATGAAGAACTCAAATAGAAGATTACTATTTCTATTATAAGTTTGATTAATTTAGATTTTCACCATTCACTGATAATCAGGAAAGAGAAAAGAGGGAGGGGATCTTTATGAGTATTCATTATGTCGGGATTAGAGAACCAATAAAAGCCTATTTAGAGAAGATGAAAGTTGAGTATGAAGACTATCCTGTTCAAATAATTGATTTGGGCGGGGCTGTTAGTTATGACAAAGAATTCTTTATAAATAATACTGATTTTCAAACGGAAACGATTATTTTATCTAATAGAAGGCATACTGTCGAGGATGAACTAGGTTCTCTTGAAAGTGAATTATTGAAAATCTATCAGAATAGCATACTTTATAGGACTTCACCGCTTGATATTAATATAGAACTTTATAGAGGATGGGCAGGTGCTACTGGTAAATTAATAACTGCATTTTCTCCCGAGGGAGTTAATTGGATCAATACAAAAGATGTTGTAAAGGCATGTTTGATCCCTAAACAGGATGTTAGGAATCGCGCTGGAAAGGCATATGATTTAACAGGACCAGAGTTAGTAAGTATGAGTAGGCTGAAGGATACTTTTGAAGAGGATTTAAACATGAAAATTGAATTGTATTGTAAAAGTAAAGAAGAGGTCATATCAATTTTGTCCCAGAACAATATGCCTTTAGACGTATTAGAATGGTTAGCCGAATTTCAAGAAGCTTCTTCTTCAAAACATTTACAGCCATTTACGAACACGCTGGAACAAATAATTGGTCACCCCCCAAATCGGGCACAATTATCTAAAATACAAATTAATTATTCTTAAGGAGGAATAATATATGTTTGTCAAAGACCAAGAAATGACGAGGTATAAATTAGCACCACACATTACGCTAGGTAAACTAGAAGACAGTTTGATTGGTTTAAAAGCGCAAACTGTCACCAAAATTGAAGGTGACGGAATTATTGAATTTATTCAAGAAATTTCTGATTATCTTACGGAAGATAATGGGGTTTCCATTAAAGAGCTGGAGGAGAATTTCGAAGTAGAGAGTGATCAATTAAAACATGTCCTCGAATTTTTAGTTGCGAACGGAATGTGTGTTAAGACGGATATGACCTTTGATTTAACTGCGCTTTTGTCTTATGAAAGAGCCGGTGGACAAGTATTGGTTGAAGATATACTAGATCGTTTAAAAACAGGGATTGTTGAAGTTATTACGCGAGATCATAACCCAGTTGCTGCTGAATTTATTCGTCATTTGCAAGAGGCAGGTCTACATGTAGTGCTTAAAGGAGAATTAAATAAGCAGCCAGATATCAGGGTTGCTATCGGCAACTCTCATTTAGATCCGATTTTTGAAGAAATAAATGATCTGGCATTAGAAGACCACACCCCTTGGTTAAGCATTGTGCCATATGATGGACAGACATCTTGGGTAGGTCCATTTTTCTTGCCACATCAATCAGCTTGTTTACATTGCTATAACCTTCGAAAATCAGCAAATTTTTCTGACGAAGTATTGCGATCAGACTTAATGAAAATAAAACCTATAAATCCTGAAAAGAAACCGGTTTATCATATGCCGATTAATTTAGTTCAAATCGGAATTGCAAGTAATTTAATTTTAGAATGGCTCACACTAAAAGATTACGCACCAAGTGCAACACCAGGTGGATTTACAACAATTAATTTAGATGATAAAGGTGTCTCATGTAATCATCATCGTGTTTATCGAGTTCCTAGATGCCCAAAGTGTTCCCCAACTGCAGATACAGGTTTTCCTCAAGTTTGGTTTCATGGTGAGGTGAATAATTAATTATGGCTAATAAATGGACAACGTTAGAAGAGTCATGGGAAATACTCGACCAATTGGCAGATCCTTATGTTGGGATAGTCCGTAGAGAGTATAGAAAACTCAGAGACGTTGATGATATATGGGGTCATTCATATGGAGCGCATGGTACAGACAGCAATATTTTATTTGGAGTACCATCTAATTCATATAATGGGGGAGGATCTGCTAATCCAGCTGCAGCCAGATTAGCAGCTATAGGTGAAACGGTGGAAAGATATAGTGCCGCTTATTTACCTTTAAACTCTGATGTTGTATGTTTTGGTACTCAAAAGGACTTAATCAATGAAGGCAAATCAGTAATTGGCTTTGATAAGTGGGAGATGTATGCTGTCACTCAATATGAAGACCCGAATTTTCCTCATGATAGATGGAATGAAGATACAAAATTATGGTGGAGAAAAGGTCATATTGCTGAAAATAATGAAGAAGTTTGGACGCCTGCTCAATTAATTCATATTGCAAACTATACTGAGTGGCCAGGAGACCCCAATATTGGTCATGCAACTAGTAATGGACTAGCTTGTGGTATTACATATCAAGAAGCTGCAATCTCAGGTTTATTTGAAACAATTGAAAGAGATGCATTTATGCTTACTTGGTACAATAAGTTAAGTTTACCGCAGATCGATATTAATACCTCACCTAGATTAAAACACTTCTATGAAAGATATATTAAACCTACTTCTCTTGATTTGCATTTAGTAGACATGAGCATTTTTTCTGGTGTTCCTACTATTTTGGCAGTGATAAGAAATCCTCATACAGATTTAGCTCCATTTGCTATTGGCGCGGCCTCTGCTCATTCAATTGAAAGAGCATGTGAGAAAGCTGCAATAGAGGGAATGTATACAAGAACTTGGGTAAAAACAGAACAACGATTAGGGAACGCCTTAGTGGATGTAGATTATCATCGAGATATTAACAGTTTTGAAGATCATATTAAACTCTATGCGGGAACAGCTATTGTGAAAGAAGCTGATTTTTTAACAGCGAGTGAGAAATTAGTGGACGTTAAAGACTATGCACCGTTTGATGATCGTTCTCCAGACATTTTATGGACTAACCTTGTCAGTCATTTATCAAAACAAGGATATCATGTGGCAACTTTTGACTTAACCAGCCCTGATATAAAAGATGCTGGTGCCTATGTCGTAAAATCAATTATTCCTGGATATAAACCGATTGACGTTCTTTATAGAGGTAGAATGTTGGGCGGAGAACGAATTTTAAAACATTCTTATCATTTAGGTTTAGTAGATAAACCTTTTAAGTTAGAAGAACTGAATCCAATTCCGCATCCATTTCCTTAATATCGTAGAAAGGTGATTAAATATATGAATAGTATTGAAAGACATGCTACTAATTTGGCTGATGTTGTGTATGGAAACGAAGCATTACGGTTTGATGATCCTTCTGAAAATTGGTTTGAGGCAACAAAAATCTATAGGGGTTCAATGGCATGGGACGCACCTGGTGTTGCAGGGCTTCTGCGATCTCAAACTTTGCAAAAGATTGCTACACATGCAAGTAAAAGATTTGATGACCTACCTTTAATTTTACTGCCTAAACCATTAAATACAAATATAACTTTAGATGATGTCATTAAGGAACGAAGAAGTGCAGATTATTTTAGCGGGGGGAGTGTTTCATTAGAACAACTCTCAACAGTTTTACAGAAGAGTTATGGATTGGTAGAGCGTAAAGAAGGACCTAGACGCCCTATACCATCTGGCGGGGCACTTTATCCTCTAGATCTATTTATTGTAGCCAACAAAGTGGATTCTTTAGACAAAGGTATTTATCATTTCGATCCGTATAGAAAAGGATTGACCAAAATGGGTGATTACTCTGAAAAAGAATTTGAGAAAATAATGTTACAAGAAGAATCCGTTCAAGATTTTGCATTTGCTGTAGTCATTTCAGCTAATTTTTGGCGTTCTCGATTTAAGTATGGACATCGTTCTTATCGCTTCGTTTTTATGGAGGCAGGACATGTCATGCAAAATATGATTTTGCTATCTACTGCACAGAAGATTAATAGCCGACCATTCGGAGGGTTTATCGATGATGAGTTAATGGAACTGATCGGTGGATTTAATGGAGTAGATGATGCCCCAATTTATACATTGATTGCGGGTACTTAAATAGATGATTTCAATGGTAGCAGCTTTAGGGATCCTCATTCACTTTTTGGGTCCCTTAAGCTCTAAAATGGTGATCAAAATCAAGAGAGATAAACCAATATCCGATCGAAAGTTAATAACATATATCACTCCTCAGAGGAGCTATGATGGATTCACGATTATCGGAGCTTCTATATGCTGTGGAGCATTTTCTCAAGAGCTCTTAGTTGAAATTTCTAATAATAAAAATGTGTATGGTGTTTTATTCTTCTTTTTATTAGGTGTCCTATTACCGTCAGTTCTATGGAAATTAAAAAACAAAGTTGTTGCATTTAGAGGCAGATATGTTGTCAATGTTGATTCAATCTTTTTTCTTCCATTAACGGCTCTATCAGAAGAATTGATTTGGCGGTTCTTTCTTCCGTTATTATTACTAACGAATTCTGTGGAGTCTGTAGCGGTAGCGATCTGTATCAGTTCAATAGGATTTATATTGCTGCATATACCAATAGGCGGTGTTAAGTCTATTGCTTATATGTCGCTTTTTACATTAATCACAGTTATTTCATACTTAACATTTGGTATTCTAGCAGCGATAGCATTTCATATTTCACATAATCTGTTCATTCATTTTTTTCAACCTCGCAAAATAAAGAACTTCAAAACGAAACCTCCCGTATTATCTGAAACTGATTGGTGAGACTTTTTATAAAGGTGGTAAACCCTGTGATAATACAAGAAAAGATGAAAGAGCTTAAAGGGAAAAGAGCTCTGGCGCAGTCATGGTTTTTGGATTCAGAAAAAAGAAAAATAAGTTCAAATTATGATAATCGAGAAACGCCATTTACTCGATGTCTATCAGCTGAAACTTTCATTTCTTATTATCAACTAACATTCAAAAAAACCCCTGCCTCTATTTTAGATATAGGATGTGGACAAGGGCAGATGCTTGAGTATTTATCTAAGCAATTACCTCAAGCTGATTTGACTGGAATTGATTCATCTGAAGAAGCCATACATTGTGCAAATCAATTGAATTTAAAAGCTAATTTTATTTGTACAGATATCAAAAATTTTTCATCACATGCGAAAAGTTATGATGCGATTTTAATACATCTGTGTTTTGGGCTATTTGAAGATCCTTTAGCATTATTAGAACAGTTACTTCCTTATTTATCAAATGAATCTATTATTTATATAGTTGATTTAAATCGAGATAGTATAGAAAGTGGATTGAGTTCAGTTGAGAACAAAGAAGAAGAACTGTATTTATATGATCAATATCACGCCTCATTGACATTATCTGAGTTCGAGCAGTTACTCACCTATATGACCAAAACTAGAAAAGATATGATGTATAAGATTGGTACTTCTATAATTGGAGGGTTTAGCCCATTTAGTATGGAATTTTTATCGTTAATAGGAAATGAAAATTTACAACAAACGTTAAGGCAGGTTCCAGATGAATATAGCAATTCAGCACAGAAGACACCTTTACTTTTACATGCATGGCTGATTAAACAGTCTGGATAAATTCATTCCATATAAACATGGTTCTTTCTCTATGTATAATATGAAGGTTATCCGTTCAGTCTCCGCCTGCTCTTCGGGGAGTTCAATATGAATGATCTTTACATTGCTATTCCCTAAAAATTAGAACGCGGTTCTCTGAAGTGAGTGACAAAGGCAAAGTGCTTATTTCTTTAACGTTAAAGTACTTATCCATTAGGGGGGATGAAAAATTTGAAAGTGAAGGCTGTTTACTGATACACTCTTTGCTTCTATATAAATAACCATACTGTGTCATACAAAATGTTTTTTGGAAATAGAGATGGCTTAGTGTAGATGTTACTTTCTTTCATAGGGGAGCTCTGTTCTTCGCTCATTGCATTCAGGTGCATTATTACCAGTCCGCTCTATTCATAGTGGCTTTCCGTTTATATATAAAGGAAGAGAGAGGTATTAATGGTACTGAACATGCTGCAGTAATCGTTGAGCAAGTACCTATTATAAGGAGGAACTTCATTTGCATAAAAAAATTGGATATGGTATAGTTTTTATGGAAATGCTAACGATTACCGAGACAAGAGTGGGGAAACCCGCTCTTTTGTATTGAACAGGCAATTTTTGTCTCGACATTATTCATCCGTTTTCTGCTCCCCCTGCTCACATAAAGCAGGGTTTTTATGCAGAATGATTGATAAGAGCGTTTATCGAAAGCACAAGGAGGAAGAGAATGAGCAAAAAAGTAGTGGATGTCGTAAGCGAAATGGTGCAGCCAATTTTAGATGGCTTACAGCTTGAACTCGTTGATGTTGAATTTGTCAAAGAGGGTCAAAACTGGTTCCTTCGCGTGTTTATTGACTCTGATAAAGGTGTCGATATCGAAGAGTGTGCCAAAGTGAGCGAAGCCTTGAGCGAAAAGCTTGATGAGGCAGATCCGATTAGCCAAAACTACTTTCTTGAAGTGTCCTCTCCTGGAGCGGAGCGCCCATTAAAGAAAAAAGCTGATTTTGAAAAAGCACTTGGAAAAAATGTTTTCATGAAAACATATGAACCAATTGATGGTGAAAAAGCATTTGAAGGTGAGCTTACAAGCTTTGATGGTGAGATTGCAACAGTGACAGTGAAGATCAAGACAAGAAAGAAAGAGATCAATATTCCATACGAAAAAATTGCTAACGCAAGATTAGCAGTTTCGTTCAATTAACCTTTTCATTGATATAAGGGGGAACCATAAAAATGAGTAGTGAGTTGTTAGATGCCCTGACTGTTCTTGAGAAAGAGAAGGGTATTAGTAAAGAAATTATCATTGAAGCGATAGAAGCTGCACTCATTTCTGCATATAAGCGTAATTTTAATCAAGCACAAAATGTTCGTGTTGATTTAAACCGCGAAACGGGAACAATTCGCGTGTTCGCAAGAAAAGATGTTGTAGATGAAGTGTATGATTCTCGCCTTGAAATCTCAGTAGATGATGCAGCCAATATTAACCCGAATTACATGGTTGGTGACGTCGTTGAGATTGAAGTCACACCAAAAGACTTCGGACGCATTGCAGCTCAGACAGCGAAACAAGTTGTGACGCAGCGAGTGAGAGAAGCAGAGCGTGGTGTGATCTACACTGAGTTCATCGACCGCGAGGAAGACATTATGACGGGAATCGTTCAGCGGATTGACAGTAAATTTATTTACGTGTCACTTGGCAAAATCGAAGCCCTTCTTCCTGTCAATGAACAAATGCCAAATGAAGAATACAAACCACATGACCGCATTAAAGTGTTCATTACAAAAGTAGAAAAAACAACAAAAGGACCACAAATTTATGTGTCTAGAACACATCCAGGTCTTTTAAAGCGTTTATTTGAAATTGAAGTACCAGAAATTTATGATGGTACTGTAGAGCTTAAATCGGTTGCTAGAGAAGCTGGGGACCGTTCTAAAATATCTGTTCGTACAGATGATCCTGATGTTGATCCAGTTGGCTCCTGTGTTGGACCAAAAGGCCAGCGTGTACAAGCAATTGTCAATGAGCTAA
This sequence comes from Bacillus sp. FSL M7-0003, assembly GCF_038628485.1. NCBI lineage: Bacteria > Bacillati > Bacillota > Bacilli > Caryophanales > Bacillaceae > Bacillus > Bacillus sp. FSL M7-0003. The sequence goes on from NZ_CP152024.1 coordinate 1,617,522, forward strand.
AAGGCGAAAAAATTGACATTGTCCATTGGTCTAATGACCCGGTTGAATTTGTTGCCAATGCGCTCAGTCCATCAAAAGTACTTGATGTCATTGTGAATGAAGAAGACAAGGCGACAACAGTCATTGTCCCTGATTATCAGCTGTCATTAGCGATTGGTAAAAGAGGTCAAAATGCCCGCCTTGCAGCGAAGCTGACTAGCTGGAAAATCGACATTAAAAGCGAAACAGATGCAAGGGAACTCGGTATTTTCCCAAGAACTGAAGACTCTGAATCTCTTTTCTTAGAGGCTGAACCAGTAGCTGAGGAATCTGACGAATAAGAGGTGATATTAAAGGTGAAAAGCCGAAAAAAAATCCCGCTTAGAAAATGCGTCGTGACGGGAGAAATGAAACCAAAGAAAGAACTGATCCGTGTTGTTCGTTCTAAAGAAGGAGAAGTGTCTGTTGACGCTACCGGAAAAATGAACGGACGCGGAGCTTACCTTTCTCTCGATAAAGAAACCATTCTTGCGGCAAAGAACAAACGCAGTTTACAGCAGCAATTTCAGACACAGATTGACGAACACATATTTGAAGAATTACTAGAACTAGCTGAAAAGGTGAAAAAACCTAATGAATGAATCTGAATGGTATCCTTTGCTTGGTCTAGCAAATCGAGCTCGTAAAGTCGTGTCAGGAGAAGATCTGGTGATCAAAGAAATTAGACATGCGCGTGCTAAGCTGGTTCTTCTTGCAGCAGATGCCTCATCTAACACAGAGAAAAAGGTATCTGACAAATGCAAATTTTATAATGTTCCGGTTAGAAAAGTTGAAGACCGTTCCGTTCTCGGACGTTCTATTGGGAAAGAAGCTCGCGTAGTTGTCGCTGTCACTGACCAAGGCTTCGCTAAGAAGCTCATAAGCTTGCTCGATTAATTTATTTGGGGGTGAACGAATGGCTAAAGTGAGAGTATATGAATACGCAAAAGCCATAGATGTTTCAAGTAAAGATATTATAGCAGCGCTTAAGGATATGAACGTGGAAGTGAACAACCACATGGCGACGCTTGAAGACGACACTGTGAAAAAGCTAGACGCTATCTATAAAAAAGCCAAAGCAAAAGAGACAGCTAACGAGAAACCCGCAGAACAAAAAAAACAATCATCTAACAAAAACAATGATAGAAAGAAGAATGACGTGCAGAATAATCAATTTAATAAAAACAAAAAAAACAACAACCAAAATAAAAACAAAAATAAACGCGGTGGAAATAACAAACCGCAGCATCAGCAAGCTAGACCTGTGAAGCCTAAAAAAGAGCTTCCTGAAAAAATTGAATTTACAAATTCAATGACCGTCGGCCAGCTGGCTGATGAGCTTGGAAAAGAAACAGCTGAAATCATCAAAAAGCTGATGATGCTTGGTGTCATGGCAACGATCAACCAAGAACTTGATAAAGATACAGTTGAATTAATCGCTTCTGAATATGGTGTTTCAGTAGAGGAAGTCATTATTTTAGAAGAAACTGAACTTGAAAAGTATGAAGTTGAAGATAAAGAAGAAGATATGCAAGTACGCCCTCCAGTTGTAACGATCATGGGACACGTTGACCACGGGAAAACAACTCTTCTTGACAGTATTCGTAAGACAAAAGTCGTCGAAGGCGAAGCAGGTGGAATCACGCAGCATATCGGTGCATACCAAATTGAAGAAAACGGCAAAAAAATTACGTTCCTTGATACACCTGGACACGCAGCATTTACAACGATGCGTGCACGTGGTGCCGAAGTAACGGATACGACAATTCTAGTCGTTGCAGCAGATGATGGTGTCATGCCTCAAACAATTGAAGCGATTAACCATGCGAAAGCGGCAGAAGTGCCAATCATTGTCGCTGTTAACAAAATTGACAAACCAACAGCGAACCCTGACCGCGTGATGCAGGAATTAACTGAGCATGGTCTTGTACCAGAAGCTTGGGGCGGCGAAACCATTTTCGTTCCACTATCTGCGAAAACAGGTGAAGGCATTGACGAATTGATCGAAATGATCCTTCTTGTCAGCGAAGTAGCAGAACTGAAAGCCAACCCTAATCGTGCGGCAAAAGGGACTGTCATCGAGGCTGAGCTTGATAAAGGAAGAGGTTCTGTTGCAACCCTTCTTGTTCAAACAGGTACACTTCATGTAGGTGACCCAATCGTTGTCGGAAATACATTTGGCCGTGTACGTGCAATGGTCAATGACATCGGCCGCCGCGTGAAAACAGCAGGACCATCTACACCTGTTGAAATCACTGGTTTAAACGATGTACCGAATGCAGGGGATCAGTTCCTTGTATTCAAAGATGAAAAGACAGCTCGTCAAGTCGGTGAGGCGCGTGCTTCTAAACAGCTGGACGAACAGCGTTCAGATAAAGCAAAATTATCTCTAGACGACCTATTTGAGCAAATCAAACAAGGTGACGTAAAAGATATCAACTTGATCGTGAAAGCAGACGTACAAGGCTCTGCTGAAGCATTAACAGCAGCTCTTCAAAAAATTGAAGTCGAAGGCGTAAAAGTGAAAATCATCCATACGGGTGTTGGAGCGATTACAGAATCAGACATCATTTTAGCAAGTGCTTCTAATGCTATCGTGATTGGCTTTAACGTACGTCCTGATGGAAATGCGAAGAGCACAGCTGAAACAGAGAACGTAGATATCCGCTTGCACCGCATTATCTATAAAGTCATCGATGAAATTGAAGCTGCGATGAAAGGAATGCTTGACCCTGAATATGAAGAAAAAGTCATCGGTCAAGTTGAAGTTCGTCAAACGTTCAAAGTATCTAAAATCGGTACAATTGCTGGCGGCTATGTAACTGAAGGAACGATTACAAGAGATAGCGGAATCCGCTTAATCCGTGACGGCGTCGTTATTTTTGAAGGCGAAGTTGACGTGTTAAAACGATTTAAAGATGATGTGAAAGAAGTTTCACAAGGCTATGAATGTGGTATTACCATTAAGAAATACAATGATATCCGTGAAGGTGATGTCATGGAATCATTCGTTATGCAAGAAATCGAAAGAAAATGATCGGTTATACCGAATGTGAGTGCATGATCTATGATGCATCCTCACTGAAGGAAAAACGTGCGGTTCTTCAGCGAATATCGACAAGAACGCGTCATAAATTCAATGTAACCATTGCTGAAATGGATTACCAGGATACATGGCAGCGTACATCAATCGGAATCGCCGTGATTTCCTCATCTCGGGTTCAAGTGGAAAAGGAGCTTCAGCGTGTATTAAGCTTTATCGATTCTTTTCCTGAAATTGAACGAACGATCACGAAAACTGAGTGGTTTTAATTAGAGGTGATAAGATCATGAGTATGAGAGCAACCCGTGTGGGTGAGCAAATGAAAAAAGAATTGGGCGACATCTTAGGCAGAAAGCTAAAAGATCCAAGAATCGGCTTTTTGACTGTAACTGATGTCGAAGTATCCGGTGATTTGCAAATTGCCAAAGTCTACATTTCTGTTCTTGGCGACGAGAAGAAAAGAGAGGAAACCTTAAAAGGTCTTGCAAAGGCTAAAGGGTACATCCGCTCTGAAATTGGCAATCGAATCAGACTTCGCAAAACACCAGAACTGCACTTTGAATTCGACGAATCTGTAGATTACGGAAATCGAATTGAAAGCCTGATTGCTGAATTAAACACAAAAGATCACGAATAAGACGTTGAAATAAGGATAGGCGATGATCGTCTGTCCTTTTTCATCGTTTATGAAAGGAGAGAACGCAGATGATAAATGGTGTTCTTTTATTACATAAAGAAAGAGGCATGACCTCACACGACTGTGTGTTTAAAGTAAGAAAAATTTTGCACACAAAAAAAGTCGGCCATACAGGCACCCTCGACCCAGAGGTTTCAGGTGTTCTTCCTATTTGTATCGGAAGAGCAACGAAGATTGTAGAATACTTAACAGATAAATCGAAAACGTATGATGCGGAGATCACGATTGGCTTTTCTACAACAACAGAAGACCAAACAGGTGAGATCGTAGAAGAAAAAAAAGTGGAAAAACCGATCTCAGAAAAAGAAATTGATGAGGCGCTGAAGCAGTTTGAAGGAACCATAGAACAAATTCCTCCCATGTTTTCTGCTGTGAAAATTGGCGGGAAAAAGCTCTATGAATATGCAAGAGAAGGCATTGAAATTGAGCGGCCGAGCCGAGAAATTACTATTCACCGTATCGAGCGGACTACACCTGTCACATATGAGGATGGTAGCGTGTCATTTAGGTTTACCGTTCTATGCTCAAAGGGAACGTATGTGAGGACATTAGCGGTTGATATCGGAAAGAAACTAGGGTTCCCAGCCCACATGTCACATCTCATTCGTACAGGGTCTGGTGATTTTACACTTGATGAATGTATCACGCTGGATGAGCTGCGAGATATAAGCGAGGAAGGAACTGTAGATGAGCACCTTGTCCCGATCGAGCGTGCGCTCAATCATTTGCCGAAATGGGAGATAAATGATACATTAGCAAGTAAAGTGGAAAACGGTGCAGTCCTGCCAATGCCTGATGAATTTGCTCATTTCGCAGAGGCGGATCGTGTCGCTGTTTTTGCTCCTTCAGGCCGTTGTCTGGCGATATATATGAAGCACCCGACCAAACAGAACCTGATGAAGCCGGCGAAGATCTTATCTCAGGACAAGCAATCTTAAAGAAAAGGTGACATCTCGTGAAGACTATACATATTTCACACCCACATACATTGAATCAAAAGGATCAAGTCCCGTCTGTTATGGCTTTAGGGTACTTTGACGGTGTTCACCTCGGGCATCAAAAAGTCATTGACGAAGCGAAAAGCATTGCGGAAAAAGAAGGATTGGCCTTAGCAGTCATGACCTTTCATCCGCATCCATCACATGTTTTGCAAAAGGCACGGGAACCAAAAGACTTAATTACACCGCTTGAGGATAAAATTGATTTTATCGAACAGCTGGGCGCTGACTATTTATACATCGTACAATTCAGCGAGAGCTTTGCAGCTCTATCTCCTCAAGAATTTGTGGATCAATATTTGGATGAATTGAATGTGAAGCACGCAGTAGCGGGGTTTGATTTTACGTTTGGCCGTTTTGGTGCAGGCACAATGGAAACGTTCGACGAATACGGAAAAGGCCGTATCAATGCAACCATCGTACCTAAGCTGTCCAATCAAGACAGAAAAGTCAGCTCCACTCTCATCCGTTCCGCATTAAAAAATGGGGATGTTGAATATGTGAGCGAGCTTTTAGGAAAACCTTATCAGCTTCGCGGCATTGTCATCCATGGAGACAAACGCGGACGGACGATCGGGTTTCCGACAGCTAATGTCGGCTTATCTGCTGAATACATTATTCCGCCAACAGGGGTATATGCTGTAAGAGCAGAAGTAAAAGGTAAAGTATATGACGGTGTTTGTAACGTTGGCTATAAACCAACATTTTATGAAAAACGTCCTGATCAGCCTGCCATTGAAGTAAACCTCTTTGATTTTAACGAAGAAATATATGGCCAGCCGATTAAATTACAATGGTTCAAGCGCATTCGAAGTGAACGAAAATTTAACGGAATCCAGGAGCTGACGGCTCAAATCAGTCAAGATAAAGAAGAAGCGATTCAGTTTTTTCAAGATCAGCATAAGCAAACAAAAAAATCATAGAAAAACTGCTCTACCATTTGCAAATTCAGCATATTTTTAGTATGATTATTCCTGTAGCTTTAAAACCACTTACTTGGCAGGCCGACTTCACCGACGGCTGCGAGGTAGATGGGGCTAACATGATTTGGAGGTGAAACAGGATGGCAATTACTCAAGAGCGTAAAACGCAATTAATTAATGAGTTCAAAACACACGAATCTGATACTGGATCTCCAGAAGTTCAGATCGCTGTCCTAACAGAATCAATTAACAACTTGAACGAGCATTTACGTACTCATAAGAAAGATCACCACTCACGTCGCGGTCTTTTGAAAATGGTAGGTAGACGTCGTAATCTTCTTACGTATCTACGTAATAAAGACGTAACTCGTTACCGTGAGTTAATTAACAAACTAGGCTTACGTCGATAATCGTAAAAAGCGGGAGGATTCCCGCTTTTTTATCGTATAATCACTAATATTTTATGGTTAAAATGTTGAAAGAATGGCAAATACCCTTCTACATACAGCTTTCACATTGATATGTGAAAATCATTTTGTTCATAATAAGAACTAACTAAAATTTTACGATAAGAGAGGAGTTTATCTCAGAATGGGACAAGAGAAACATGTCTTCACCATAGACTGGGCTGGACGTCAACTGACAGTTGAAACTGGCCAGCTTGCAAAGCAAGCAAACGGAGCGGTCCTCGTACGCTACGGAGATACGGCTGTGCTTAGCTCAGCAACAGCTTCTAAAGAACCAAAACCACTTGATTTCTTCCCGCTCACTGTGAACTACGAAGAAAGACTATACGCAGTAGGTAAAATTCCTGGCGGCTTCATTAAAAGAGAAGGCCGTCCAAGTGAAAAGGCGATCCTTGCGAGCCGCTTAATTGACAGACCAATTCGTCCGCTGTTTGCAGATGGATTTAGAAACGAAGTACAAGTCATTAGTATCGTCATGAGTGTGGATCAAGATTGTTCATCTGAAATGGCTGCAATGTTTGGCTCATCTTTAGCTTTATGTGTGTCTGACATTCCATTTGAGGGACCAATCGCCGGCGTTACAGTAGGACGAGTGGATGGAAAGCTGATCATTAACCCAAATGTGGAGCAGCTTGAACAAAGTGACATCAATCTTGTGGTTGCCGGAACAAAAGATGCGATCAACATGGTAGAAGCTGGTGCTGATGAAGTACCGGAAGAGACAATGCTTGAAGCGATCATGTACGGTCACCAAGAGATCAAACGCTTAATTGAATTCCAAGAAGAAATTGTGAAGGCAGTCGGTAAAGAAAAAATCGATATTCCTTTATATGAAGTAGATCAAACGTTAGCAGACGAAGTAAAAGCACTTGCTGAAGCTGACCTGCTGAAAGCGATTCAAGTACATGAGAAGCATGCGCGTGAGGATGCGATCAGTGCTGTGAAAAAAGCTGTAGTTGAGAAGTTTGAAGCAGAAGAACGTGACGAAGCAACGATTAAACAAGCGAAAGATGTATTAAACAAGCTTGTCAAAAACGAAGTTCGCCGTCTGATCACTGAAGAGAAAGTACGTCCAGATGGACGCGGCGTAGATCAAATCCGTCCACTTTCTTCAGAAGTAGGACTTCTGCCAAGAACGCACGGTTCAGGCCTATTTACAAGAGGACAAACACAGGCGCTCAGTATTTGTACATTAGGTGCACTTGGCGATGTGCAAATTCTTGATGGTCTAGGTGTTGAAGAATCAAAACGCTTCATGCACCATTACAACTTCCCGCAATTCAGTGTTGGTGAGACAGGTCCAATGCGCGGTCCAGGCCGTCGTGAGATCGGACATGGTGCACTAGGTGAACGTGCACTAGAACCAGTCATTCCATCCGAAAAAGATTTCCCTTATACGGTTCGCCTCGTTTCAGAGGTATTAGAATCTAACGGATCTACTTCACAAGCAAGTATTTGCGCGAGCACACTTGCGATGATGGATGCGGGTGTTCCAATTAAAGCACCAGTTGCAGGGATTGCAATGGGACTTGTGAAATCTGGGGAATACTACACAGTGCTGACAGACATTCAAGGAATGGAAGATGCACTTGGAGATATGGACTTTAAAGTGGCAGGTACATCAAAAGGTGTCACAGCCCTTCAAATGGACATCAAAATCGATGGCTTGTCAAAAGACATCTTAGAAGAGGCTCTTCAACAAGCGAAAAAAGGAAGAATGGAAATCTTAGACAGCATGCTGTCAACGATTCCTGCTTCTAGAGGAGAATTGTCTCGTTATGCACCTAAAATCTTAACGATGACAATCAATCCAGATAAAATTCGCGATGTCATTGGACCAAGCGGTAAACAAATCAATAAAATCATTGAAGATACCGGTGTGAAAATCGATATTGAACAAGATGGTACAATCTTTATTTCTTCTACAGAAGAAGATATGAACCAAAAAGCGAAGAAAATCATTGAAGATCTTGTGAGAGAAGTTGAAGTAGGACAGCTTTACTTAGGTAAAGTCAAACGCATTGAAAAATTCGGTGCCTTCCTTGAAATCTTCAGCGGAAAAGATGGACTTGTTCATATTTCTGAGCTTGCGCTTGAGCGTGTGGGCAAAGTAGAAGATGTCGTGAAACTTGGCGATGAATTACTTGTCAAAGTCACTGAAATCGATAAACAAGGCCGTGTGAACCTTTCTCGGAAAGCTGTTTTACGTGAAGAAAAGGAAAAAGAAGAAAAGCAGTCTTAATGAGATCAAATAAAATGTGTTAGAAGCCAGGTATCCGTGCCAGGCTTCTTTCTTTTCTTGCGCTAACAATAGTTCTAGCTTGTTTCTCCCCGTCATAATTTGTGGTAAAGGGGAGGGACAACCATTGAAAAAAACGTTACCATTCATTGTGTTTGTATTTTTACTGCTCGTGTCATATCAAACGATGAAGCAGCCGGCTGCTGTTACATATATTGAATCAATGAAAGAGCATGCCGAGGTTGCATCTGTTTCAAAAGATATTTTATTTCAGGAAATTGAATCGAAGTCTTCTGACTATGAAGTAAAGGCTCAAAATGCTAAGATTGATAAAGTGTGGAAAAAGATGCCTGGCTTAAATGGACAGACGGTTGATATCGATGCCTCTTATGAAAAAATGAAGAAACAGGGGTCATTCGATGAAAAGCTGCTTGTTTTTAATGAAACAAAACCATCTATTCATTTACATGAGCTTGGTCCAGAGCCCATTTATAAGGGACATCCAGATAAAAAAATGAATGCATTCCTGATCAATGTGGCTTGGGGTGACGAGCATTTAATCAACATGTTAAAGACGCTGGAAAAGCATCAAGTCAAGGCGACCTTTTTCTTAGAAGGCAAATGGGTGAAAAAAAGCACAGAGCTTGCTAAAAAAATCGTGGCAGATGGTCATGAAATTGGAAATCATTCATACAATCACCCAGATATGCGCACACTGACAAGAGAACGAGCATTAGAGCAGATAACGAAAACAAATCGCCAAATTGAAGAATCCCTTGGGAAGAAACCAAAATGGTTTGCGCCTCCAAGCGGCAGCTTTAAAGAAGAAACAGTCAAGCTTGCCAAACAAGAAGGCATGGAAACCATTATGTGGACAGTAGACACCATCGACTGGCAAAAACCATCCCCGGCTATTTTACAAAAGCGGGTGCTTGGGAAAATTCACAATGGGGCGATGATATTAATGCATCCAACAGATGCAACAGCGAAAAGTCTTGACGCACTTATCACTCAAATCAAGGAAAGAGGATATGAATTAGGGACGGTTTCTGACCTCCTAAGTGAAAAAAGACATCCGTGATGCGATCTGTTTGTTGAATAGGAGGAGCAAAACTTGGTCAAAACGTATACATGCCAAAATGGAGTAAGAATTGTACTCGAAAACAATCCCACTGTAAGGTCTGTCGCAATTGGCGTCTGGATTGGAACAGGCTCTAGACATGAGACACCTGAAATTAATGGGATCTCACACTTTTTAGAGCATATGTTCTTTAAAGGGACAAAGACAAGATCTGCACGTGATATCGCAGAATCCTTTGACCGCATTGGTGGTCAGGTGAATGCCTTTACATCAAAAGAATACACTTGCTACTATGCGAAGGTGCTTGATTCACATGCTGGCTATGCCCTCGATGTATTAAGCGACATGTTCTTTCACTCAGCTTTTGATGAAGAAGAGCTGAAAAAAGAAAAAAATGTGGTGTACGAAGAAATTAAAATGTATGAGGATACTCCTGATGACATCGTTCATGATTTATTAAGCAAAGCCATTTATGGGGATCATTCATTAGGATATCCGATTTTAGGAACTGAGGAAACACTCTCTACCTTTAACGGAGATTCGCTTAGAAAATATATGGATGAATTCTATACGCCGGACCGCGTCGTGATCTCTGTTGCAGGGAACGTAGATGAGACCTTTATTCGTGAGGTTGAAAAGCTGTTCGGTTCTTATGAAGGAAAAGGGAAAAAGCAGCCTGTAGAAGCTCCAGCATTTCATTATGACAAGCTCACACGCAAAAAGGAAACGGAACAAGCGCACCTATGCCTGGGCTTTAATGGCCTTCCAGCTGGAGATAAGGGCATCTATGACTTAATCGTCTTAAATAATGTTCTTGGCGGAAGCATGAGCAGCCGATTATTCCAAGATGTAAGAGAGGACAAAGGACTTGCTTATTCCGTCTTCAGCTATCACAGTTCATTTGCAGATAATGGAATGCTGACGATTTACGGCGGGACTGGAGCGAAGCAGCTAAACCTGCTCTCTGAGACCATCTTACAAACATTAGACGTCTTAAAGCGTGAGGGAATCACGCAGAAAGAACTAGAGAACTCTAAGGAGCAAATGAAAGGAAACCTTATGCTCAGCCTTGAAAGCACAAACAGCAAAATGAGCCGAAACGGTAAAAATGAACTGCTCCTTGGCAAACATCGGACACTCGATGAAATTATTGATGAAATCAACAGCGTCACATTAGACGGCGTGAATAACTTATCTAAACGCATCTTTACAGAAGATTATGCGCTCTCGCTTATTAGTCCGACGGGTGATCAGCCATCATAATGTAAACAACACGGCAGACTCAAAAAAGTCTGCCGTTTTATTGTAGGTAAAGAAGAAAGGGGTTCTGCTTTTTATGGAACATGAAAAGCTGAAACAGCTCTCTCCACTTCTGACACAAGCTTCTTTCCAAGCCATGACATCTGGTTTTTCGGGAGATCGTACCTTTTTGGTTACAATATCATCTAGTGAAAAGCTGGTGCTTAAGTTATCAGACATTCAAACGTATTCGCGTTATAAAAGAAAAGCATCATTTCAGCGGAAGTTAAAAGATCGAGGGATTCTTTGTTCTGAAGTGATTGAGATTGGAATGAGTGCTGAACTAAACTGTACCTATCGTATTTTCTCCTTTATCGAAGGCGAGAATGCTAGAGACTCCATCCATCTACTTACAAATGAAGAGCAGTATGAAATCGGGAGGCGGGCAGCGAGAGAGCTAAGTTTGATGCATACATGCCGTGCACCTTCTCATGTTCGTCCGTGGGATGAGAAAGTCATGGCAAAACATGAACGGTATGTACATGCCTATCAATCAAGTGGCGTGACGTTTTCCAATGATCAGTTTGTATTAGATTTTATCAAGTCGAATGTTGATGCGGTAAAAGAGAGGCCTAACCAGTTCCAGCATGATGATTTTCATTTAGGGAATATCATCATACAAGGTAATCAATATGCCGGTGTGATTGATTTCGATCAATCCGACTGGGGCGACCCGGTTCATGACTTTTATAAATTGTCCTTATTTAGTCGAGAAAGCAGCATTCCGTTCTCAGCTGGACAACTGGATCAATACGTGAGTACGCAGTCTACAAACGATTTTTGGCTTCTTTTTTCCATCTATACAGCAATGAGCTGCTTTTCATCTATCATCTGGACGCTTTCCTATGATCCGGGACATGTAAAAGACATGGTGAAACGAGTGGAGAGAATGCTAAAAGATCATAATTGCTTTCATCAACTTAAGCCTGTTTGGTATACCAACTCACATCATACATAACTTGAAAAGAGCAGGACGGTCTATTTCTTCCTTTTGCTGCATATATGATACGGAAGGGAAGTGATGCGATTTTGAGGCTGAGTGAACTGTCAGGAAAAGAGATCGTCGATATTAAAAGAGCGGAGCGGCTTGGCGTGCTTGGACAAACCGACCTTGAAATCAATGAACAGGACGGTCAAATTACAGCACTCATTATACCTTCCGTGAAGTGGTTTGGCTTTCGAAAACAAGGAAATGACATCCGCGTACCGTGGAATCACATTCAAAAAATAGGATCAGATATGATCATTCTCGATGTGCCTGAAGAACTTCAGCCGCACGGAGAAAAAGAGCACCCGCAATAATGGGTGCTCTTTTTCTTTTCTCTCTCTGATTCGTTCACAGGCTGAATCCTCTCCTCATATGCTGAAAGGGAGATTCAGAAAATATTACAGACTTTTTTAAATAAAGAAGGTGAACGGTCAGTATGTTGAGCGGTTTAACGGTTGCGGTGATCGGGGGAGATGCAAGGCAGCTTGAAATTATTCGCAAGTTGTCACAGCAGCATGCCAAAGTATTTTTGGTTGGATTTGACCAGCTGGATCATGGATTTATCGGTGCTGAAAAGCTGAAAATGTCTGAACTTCCATTCGAACAAGTAGACAGTATGATCCTGCCAGTATCTGGGACAACGGATGAAGGCGCTGTTGCTACCGTTTTTTCAAACGAGCAGGTCTTGCTGGAAGCTAAATATTTAGAAAGAACCCCTGCCCATTGTATCTTGTACTCAGGTATTTCAAATACGTACTTAGATAATCTGGCAAAGCAGGTGAACCGGAAGCTTGTGAAGCTGTTTGAGCGAGATGATATTGCCATATATAACTCTATTCCAACAGTTGAAGGAATTATCATGATGGCCATTCAGCAAACGGACTATACGATTCACGGGTCTCATGTCGCTGTTCTCGGACTTGGAAGAACAGGACTCACCATTGCCCGCACATTTCGGGCACTAGGGGCAGACGTAAAAGTAGGGGCGGCAGACACAGCACATTTAGCGCGGGCATTTGAGATGGGGCTTAATCCATTTTCAATGGACCAGTTAAAAGAGGAAGTAACGGATGTTGATATTATCATCAATACCATTCCAAGTCTTGTATTAGATTCATCTGTCATCGTCAGCATGACACCAAAGACACTCATTTTGGATATCGCCTCACGCCCAGGCGGAACAGACTTTGACTTTGCACAAAAGCACGGAGTGAAGGCACTTCTTGCACCAGGACTCCCGGGGATTGTTGCACCAAAAACAGCAGGACAAATCATTGCAAAAGTGCTTTCCGGGCTTTTATGTGAACTTGCGGAGGAAAAAAGGGGGATGGAATCATGACAACATTAAAAGGGAAAAGAATCGGCTTTGGTTTAACAGGTTCCCACTGTACGTATGAAGCTGTTTTTCCGCAAATCGAAGCGCTTGTAGATGAAGGGGCAGAGGTGCGTCCAGTGGTGTCGTACACGGTGCAGAGCACGAATACGAGATTTGGAGATGGAGCCGAGTGGATCGAGCGGATTGAGAAGCTGACTGGGTTTCAAGCGATTGACTCAATCGTGAAAGCAGAGCCGCTCGGGCCTAAGCTGCCGCTTGATTGTATGGTCATTGCTCCTCTAACTGGTAACTCGATGGCGAAATTTGCAAATGCCATGACAGACAGTCCTGTTTTAATGGCTGCAAAAGCAACCATACGGAATCATCGACCTGTCGTTTTAGGTATCTCAACAAATGATGCGTTAGGTTTAAATGGTACAAATCTGATGAGGCTCATGTCAACAAAAAATATTTTCTTTATTCCGTTTGGTCAGGATGATCCATTCAAAAAACCGACCTCTATGGTCGCGAACATGGATCTGCTATCTCAAACAGTAGAAGAGGCACTCCAGCATAGACAAATTCAACCAATTTTAATTGGACCAAACGAATAATAGATTCACTAGAAAATCATGAAAGATTCAAAAAAGATGCTTCAAGCCTTGCTTTTCTATGGTAAAATAAAATGTAAAAAGTCATAGGATGGCCATCCGAAAGAAAAGAATCATGGATGGGTCGGAAGGAGTTTTACTGATGGGAAGAGGATTGCATGTAGCTGTAGTTGGAGCGACTGGAGCTGTCGGTCAACAAATGTTAAAAACACTAGCTGACAGAGATTTTGAAATGGATAAACTTACTCTACTATCCTCAAAACGTTCTGCTGGAACAAAAGTGACATTCAGAGGTCAAGAGTACACTGTTCAGGAAGCAACACCTGAAAGCTTTGAAGGAGTGAACATCGCATTATTCAGTGCTGGAGGAAATGTTTCTAAAGCGCTGGCTCCTGAAGCAGTCAAACGAGGTGCGATTGTTGTTGACAACACAAGTGCTTTTCGTATGGACGAAAACATCCCTCTTGTCGTACCAGAGGTAAACGAAAAAGATTTGCATGATCATCAAGGGATCATTGCAAACCCTAACTGTTCAACGATTCAAATGGTAGCGGCATTAGAACCGCTTCGTCAGGCATATGGAATGAAAAAAGTCATTGTCTCTACGTATCAAGCAGTATCAGGTGCGGGACATGAAGCCATTGACGAACTATACAGCCAATCACAAGCCATTTTAAATAAAGAGGATGTAACACCAGAAGTCATGCCTTATCAAATTGCATTTAATGCGATCCCGCAAATTGATAAATTCCAAGACAACGGTTATACATTCGAAGAAATGAAAATGATCAATGAAACGAAAAAAATCATGCATATGCCTGAGCTGGAAGTAGCGGCAACATGCGTAAGGCTTCCAATTGAAACAGGTCATTCAGAATCTGTCTACGTCGAACTAGAATCAAATGATGCAACAGTGGAAGACCTCAAATCAATTCTAAAAGATGCACCAGGAATTACGCTGCAAGATGATCCGTCTCAGCAAATTTATCCAATGCCTGCAGATGCTGTTGGGAAAAACGACGTATTTGTCGGCCGCATTCGGAAAGATTTGGACCGTCCAAACGGGTTCCATATGTGGATTGTATCTGATAACCTGCTTAAAGGCGCTGCATGGAACTCAGTTCAAATTGCAGAAAGCTTAAAAGCATTAAAATTAGTTTAACATTCAATGGATGATGAGGACGAACAGAAGAGAGTTAGGCATCTTTCGCCTGCTCTCTTCTGTTACGTCAGAATGAACTTGGAGTGAAAACAGTGAAAATAATTGTCCAAAAATTTGGCGGTACATCTGTCAAAGATGATCAAGGTAGAAAAAGGGCACTTGCACATATCTTATCTGCAAAAGAGAAAGGCTATAAGTCGGTTGTTGTCGTTTCTGCAATGGGACGAAAAGGCGATCCCTATGCGACAGATACGCTGCTTGGTCTGCTTTACGGCAGCGCGCAGCATATGACAAATCGAGAAAAAGACTTGATTGTTTCCTGCGGAGAGAATATCTCAGCTGTTGTGTTTTCAAGTATGCTGAATGAAAACGGGCTAAAGGCTGTAGCGATGACTGGAGCTCAGGCGGGCTTTGTGACAGATAAGGAGCATACAAGTGCGAAAATTATTGACATGAAGTGCGAACGTCTGGAGGCAGCACTGTCTGAACATGATGTGGTCGTTGTCGCTGGGTTCCAGGGAGCCGCGAAAAATGGAGACGTGACAACAATCGGACGAGGTGGCAGTGATACGTCCGCTGCTGCTTTAGGCGCTGCATTGCAGGCAGACTTTATTGATATTTTTACAGATGTAGAAGGCGTTATGACAGCAGATCCCCGCATTGTTGAAAATGCAAAACCGCTGAGAGTCGTGACATATACGGAAATTTGCAACCTCGCATATCAAGGGGCAAAAGTCATTCACCCGCGAGCTGTCGAAATTGCGATGCAGGCAAAAGTACCAATGAGGGTCCGTTCAACATACTCTGATGATGAGGGCACACTCGTTACATCACACTACTCCGATAAAATGAGCCATGATGTGTACGACCGCCTCATTACGGGTATTGCACATGTCAATGATGTGACACAAATCAAAGTCCCTGCAAAAGAAGGTCAGTACAGCGTACAAACAGAGGTCTTCAAAGCAATGGCAAACGCACAAATCAGTGTCGACTTCTTCAACATCACACCGAGTGAAATTGTGTATACAGTGACAGGTGCAATGACTGAAAAGGCAACGTCGATCCTAAAAGATCTTGGCTATACACCAATTGTGACAACAAATTGTGCGAAAGTATCAGCTGTTGGCGCAGGCATTATGGGTGTACCAGGTGTCACATCGAAAATTGTAACGGCTCTATCCGAGCAAAACATTCCGATTTTACAATCGGCTGACAGTCATACGACCATTTGGGTGTTAGTGAACGAAGAAAACATGAGAGCGGCTGTCAATGCCCTGCATGAAGTGTTTGAACTTTCAAGATAAATGTGATTGAATCATGATGAGGTGAAAAAAATGAATTTCGGAAATATCGCAACAGCTATGATTACACCTTTTGATAAAAAGGGCAACATCGATTTCCAAAAGCTATCAATTCTCATTGATTACTTGTTAAAAAACGGCAGTGACTCCTTAGTCGTTGCAGGGACAACAGGCGAATCGCCAACTTTATCGAATGAAGAAAAAGTCGCTCTTTTTCAGCAATCGGTCAAATTAGCAAATGGTCGTTGTAAAATCATTGCAGGAACAGGCAGTAATAATACAAATGCGTCTATCAAACTAACGAAAAAAGCAGAAGAAGCGGGCGTTGATGCAGTGATGCTTGTCGTACCTTATTACAACAAGCCATCACAGGAAGGCATGTATGCACACTTTAAAGCCATTGCCGAGTCTACATCTCTTCCTGTCATGCTTTACAATGTACCAGGAAGAACGGCAGCTTCATTAGCACCAGAAACAACGATTAAGCTTGCGCAAATACCTAACATTGTTGCCATTAAAGAAGCAAGCGGCGATCTTGATGCTATGACAAAAATCATTGCAGAGACGCCAGAAGATTTCGACGTATATTCAGGGGACGACAGCTTAACACTTCCAGCTGTATCTGTTGGTGCAAAAGGAGTTGTCTCGGTTGCGTCTCATATCGTAGGACTGGATATGCAGCAAATGCTGAAAAGCTATGCTTCAGGCCAAACAGCGAATGCAGCATTGATCCATCAAAAGCTGCTTCCAATCATGAAACAGCTTTTCTCAGCACCAAATCCAACGCCTGTCAAAACAGCCCTTCAGCTGAAAGGACTAGACGTCGGATCTGTTCGTCTTCCGCTTTTGCCTTTGTCAGAAGAAGAGAGACTGGATTTAAGCAGCGTTTTAAACAGCTGATCAAAACAAAAGATTTCGTAAGCGGTCATTCTCAGATGTCCCTGAGTATGACCGTTTTTTATACATAAACACTTTCTTAAAATGTGACTTCATCTTGTTTTCTAAAATTAGATTCAGTTATAATAGCATTAAGCGATGATGGACGGGCTTGAGACTAGGAGGATAAGAATTTTGAAAAAGAAAAATACAGAGAACGTAAGAATTATTGCACTCGGAGGCGTTGGAGAAATCGGAAAAAACCTATATGTCATTGAGATTGATTCGGACATATATGTAGTAGATGCAGGTTTAATGCATCCAGAAAATGAAATGCTGGGCATTGACGTCGTCATTCCTGATATCTCTTATTTAACAGAGCGTGCTGATCGGGTGAAAGCAATTTTTCTTACCCACGGACATGATGAAGCAATCGGAGGCGTATTCCATTGCTTGAGCAAATTGTCTGTACCAGTCTACGGAACGAAGCTGACCCTTGCGTTACTTCGAGAAAAATTAAAGCAGTATGGCTTCAATCAAAAAGCTGATTTGCGTGAGGTACATGCAAAATCAGTTATTACTTTTGAAACAACAAAAGTATCGTTCTTTAGAACGAATCACAGCATTCCTGATTCAGTTGGGATCAGCTTCAAAACCTCTCTTGGTTCAATCGTATGCACAGGTGATTTTAAATTTGATCAAACCCCAGCGCTTAACCAAGCCTGTGACATCGGAGAGATTGCGAAAATTGGAAATAACGGCGTTTTAGCACTACTTTCAGACAGTGCAAATGCTGAAAAACCAGGCTATACACCTTCTGAGGCGCTCGTCCAAGACGAAATCTCAAATGCGATGTACAATGCTGAAAATCGTGTGATTGTTGCTGTGTCTTCATCTAATATTAACCGCGTGCAGCAAATCATTAACGCAACAAATCAAAATGGCCGTAAGCTTGCCGTTGCAGGGAAAAATATGATGACAACCCTTCAGCTGGCGATCAAGCTTGGTTATGTTACAGCAGACGAAGAATTATTTGTACCCGTTCAAGAAGTGAAGAAAATGGCGAAAAACGACGTAGTTATTCTGACCGCTGGAAGCCACGGAGAGCCGCTTGCTGCTTTAACAAAAATGGCGAAGCAAAATCACAAACAGCTTCATATTGAAAAAGATGATACAGTTGTGATTGCATCTACACCTCTTCCTGGACAAGAACTCACATATTCTAAAACAGTGGATTTCCTTACAAGAAGCGGAGCACAAGTCATTTTTGCGCAAAAACGTGTACATGTATCTGGACATGGCTGCCAAGAAGAGTTAAAGCTAATGCTGAACTTACTAAAACCGAAGTATTTAATTCCGGTGAATGGCGAATATCGTATGCAAAAAGCACATTCTCGTATTGCTGAAGAAGTAGGCATGAAACGCAGTGACATTTTCTTGATTGATAAAGGCGATGTTGTTGAGTTTAGAGGACAGAACGTCAAAATCGGTGAAAAAGTTCACCAAGGAAACATTTTGATCGATGGTCTTGGTGTTGGTGATATCGGAAACATCGTGTTACGCGATAGACGTCTATTGTCTCAAGACGGCATCCTGATTGTTGTCATTACGCTCGATAAACAAAAGAAACAATTAATTTCTGGACCTGAAATCATCACAAGAGGATTTGTCTATGTAAGAGAATCCGAAGAGCTGATTGTGAAAGCAACAGAAATGGTCAAAGGGATTGTCAAAGAGCAAACGGAAAACTCAATTGTTGAATGGTCAACATTGAAACAATCCATGCGCGATGTGCTAAATCAATTCCTATATGAAAAAACAAAACGTAAGCCGATGATCATTCCAATTATTATGGAAGTGTGATGAGAAAAGCCCAAAGAGTATAAGCTCTTTGGGCTTTTTTGATGTGGCATGAGGAATGCGGATGGAATATGCCCTATTTGTTCATAATAGGAGAAGAGTTTGAGGAAAGGATGGAGACAAATGGACGAAAAGAATGAACAGCAGCCTGAGCGAAAGCCAGAAGAAAAAGACAGTATTATGAGCAAAATACAGCAGCTTGGTGAAACAGCCGTTCCGCAGCTGCCGCAAGATACAAATATCCATTGCCTCACCATTATTGGACAAATTGAAGGCCATATGCAGCTTCCACCGCAAAATAAAACAACCAAATACGAACATGTCATTCCACAAATCGTAGCCGTTGAACAAAACCCTAAAATAGAAGGTCTTCTGATCATCTTAAATACAGTAGGGGGAGATGTTGAAGCGGGACTTGCGATTGCAGAAATGCTTGCTTCTTTATCAAAGCCAACTGTCTCGATTGTGCTTGGCGGCGGCCACTCGATAGGTGTCCCGATTGCTGTATCGTGTGACTATTCGTATATTGCAGAAACAGCTACGATGACCATTCATCCTGTGCGTTTAACAGGTCTTGTGATTGGTGTTCCGCAAACCTTTGAATACTTAGATAAAATGCAGGAAAGAGTCATTAATTTTGTCACAAGCCACTCCAACATTACAGAAGAGAAGTTTAAGGAGCTCATGTTCTCAAAAGGCAATTTGACGAGAGACATCGGAACAAATGTCGTTGGTCATGAGGCAGCAGAATACGGACTCATGAATGAAGTGGGCGGTGTAGGACAAGCGATTAAAAAGTTGAACGAACTTATCGGAGACAGGGCATCTCAAAACGAGGGGCTGATCCAATGATTTTATATACGCCTATGCCATATGAAGCCATTTACGCTGAGGAACAGGGAGAACGCAAACTCCAGCAGGTAAACATTCAAGGTGTGCCAGTGATGGTTGAAATGAAAGAAGATGAAGCAGAAATCGTTCAAGTCATGAGCACCAATCCTATGGATTTTCTCAATCAAGAGCTTGCACCAGGCAAGCGATTGAAGTTACATTTAGGCACCAATCAAACCGACTCATATGAATGATTCTATGCTATAATAAAGGGAAAACTTACAACAAGATGCAGCCAAAACCAGGCTGCTTTCTTTCTGATCTTTCGGTAGGTTATATTTTCTTTCGTAGTAAGGTGATGAGTATGGCTAAAAAGAGAAAACGGAAAACGAGAAAAAAACAAAATAAACAGCTAAAACTGAAATATGAATTAAATGGGTTAGTCTGTATTGCCATAGCGATCATTGCCATTTTACAGCTGGGCGTTGTTGGACAAACCTTTGTACATCTATTCCGATTCTTTGCAGGTGAATGGTTCATTCTCTGTCTTATCGGATTATTTCTTTTTGGTGTGACGATTTTCTGGAAAAAACAAATCCCAGATATTTTAACAAGAAGAAAAGCAGGTCTCTACTGCATCATTGCGAGTATCTTGCTTTTGTCACATGTGAAGCTCTTTCAGCATCTTTCATCTGCTGGCGTCATTGGCTCTCAAAGTGTGATTAGAAATACATTTGAGCTTTTCTTGATGGATATGAAAGGTGAAACAGGATCGCCTGATTTAGGGGGCGGCATGATCGGCGCCGTATTGTTTGCTGCTTCTTATTTCTTATTTGCGCAAGCAGGCTCGCAAATCATGGCGATTGTTCTGATGCTGATTGGAATTGTCCTGATTACAAACCGATCCCTTCAGGAAATGGTGAAAAAAGTGACGATTCCTGTATCACAATTTATGGTGAAGCAGTGGAAAGCCTTTGTTGAAGATATGAAAGGAATCAGGCAGGCGAAAAAGAGCGCGTCCTCTCAGAAAACAGGTGAAAAGAAAAAACGTTCACGCATTCAAGAAGGAGACGAGGATGATCTGATTTTGATCGAAGAGGAAACGCCGTCTTCTGATAATAGCCAGCCGATTATTTCAAGCTTTGCAGACAGAGATGACATTCTCACCCCGCCGGTTCAAAACAAGCAGGCGGCAAAAGAGACAGCGCCTCTTCAGGACTCTGTGCAAAGTGCACCAGTTCAATCAGATACAGCCGATGAACCAAAAGAGGCGCCGCCGATGACATTTACAGAACTTGAAAACAAAGATTATGAATTGCCGTCACTTGATATTTTGGCAGAGCCTCAGCATTCAGGTCAGCAAACAGATAAGAAAAATATTTATGAAAATGCAAGAAAGCTTGAAAAAACATTTCAAAGCTTTGGTGTGAAAGCAAAAGTCACACAGGTTCATTTAGGTCCAGCTGTGACCAAATATGAAGTATATCCAGATGTCGGCGTGAAGGTCAGCAAAATCGTCAATCTAAGTGATGATTTAGCCCTTGCCCTTGCAGCAAAAGACATTCGAATTGAGGCGCCGATTCCTGGTAAATCAGCCATCGGCATCGAAGTTCCGAATGCAGAAATTGCGATGGTTTCATTAAAAGAGGTATTAGAATCGAAGCAAAATGACCGTCCAAATGCTAAGCTCCTCATTGGACTTGGCCGTAATATCTCGGGTGAAGCTGTTCTTGCTGAAATGAACAAAATGCCGCATTTGCTTGTAGCAGGTTCGACTGGAAGCGGAAAAAGTGTGTGTATCAATGGTATTATCACAAGCATTCTCATGAGAGCGAAGCCTCATGAAGTGAAAATGATGATGATTGATCCGAAAATGGTTGAATTAAATGTGTATAACGGCATTCCGCATCTTTTGGCTCCTGTCGTAACAGACCCTAAGAAAGCATCGCAGGCTCTTAAAAAAGTAGTCAGCGAAATGGAACGCCGCTATGAATTGTTTTCGCATACGGGGACAAGAAATATTGAAGGATACAATGATTACATTAAACGGATGAATCAAACAGAAGATGCTAAACAGCCAGAGCTTCCTTATATTGTTGTCATTGTAGACGAGCTTGCAGATTTAATGATGGTCGCTTCCTCTGATGTGGAAGATTCCATTACAAGACTTTCTCAAATGGCTCGTGCTGCGGGAATTCATTTGATTATCGCCACACAAAGACCTTCTGTCGATGTCATTACAGGTGTCATTAAAGCCAACATCCCGTCCCGTATTGCCTTTAGCGTATCCTCTCAAACAGATTCAAGGACGATCCTGGATATGGGAGGCGCAGAAAAGCTGCTGGGCAGAGGGGACATGCTGTTTTTACCTGTTGGTGCAAACAAGCCCGTTCGTGTGCAAGGCGCCTTTTTATCAGATGAAGAAGTGGAACATGTTGTGGATCACGTGATCACACAGCAAAAAGCACAATACCAAGAGGAAATGATTCCGAGCGAAGAAACGCAGGATCAGCTTGCGGCTGTGGAAGATGATCTATATGATGAAGCAGTAGAATTGATCATCGGTATGCAGACGGCTTCTGTTTCTATGCTGCAAAGAAGATTTCGCATCGGTTATACCCGGGCGGCACGTCTCATTGACGCAATGGAAGAGCGGGGCGTTGTAGGCCCGTATGAAGGAAGTAAACCGAGAGAAGTTCTTCTCTCAAAAGAACAATATGACGAGCTCTCTTCATAAATTGAAGAGAGCTTTCCTGAAAAACAGTAAACAATAGTATGATTATGTTAACTGGATGTCAGACTATTTATTTATTTGCAAAAACATGATATAGTTATGTTCAACTTATCTCGGAATAGAGATTTCTCATCTTATCATTTGCATTGATTAGACGGAGGGAAAACATGTCGACCAAAACAGACAATCGCCATTTATATTTGAAAGTGATTGACCGTATTAAAGAAGATATTCAAACAGGTGTATATACCGAAAAAGAAAAGCTGCCTTCTGAGTTTGAGCTCTCAAAGCTTTTAGGTGTGAGCAGAGCGACACTGCGTGAAGCCCTTCGTATACTAGAAGAAGAGAAGTATTTAATTAGAAGGCATGGTGTGGGAACTTTCGTCAATTCAAGACCACTTTTTTCGACGGGCATAGAACAGCTGACAAGTGTCACGAAAATGATTGAGCAAGTCAATATGACGCCTGGTACCATCTTTTTATCCTCGCAAGAAGGGGAGCCAACAGAGAATGATATCATTCGTTTTCAATGTGATGAATCTGATGAGATTTTTTCAATGGAACGTGTTCGAACGGCAGATGGACAGCCAGTTGTTTATTGTTTAGATAAAATTCCAGTCAAACATCTTCCCGCTTCTTTTACACATGAAGAAGAGTCTCTTTTTGAGCTGTTTGGAAGAGAACCGCACAACGGGATTAAATATGCAGTTGCTGACATCGAACCAATTGGCTACCACGATCAGATCTCACCAATTCTAGATTGTGACCCTGAAACGGCGTTATTATTACTAAAACAAATGCACTATGATCAGGATGATCAGCCGGTCTTATACTCCCTCAATTATTTTCGAGCGGATAAATTCAGCTTTCATGTTATACGCAAACGATTTTAATAAGCAGTCGCTTCCATATGCGGCTGCTTTTTGTTTGCCCATACATAAAACCCGTCAAACTTGCCACACTAATACGTAACAGTATATAGAATTGGGTGAATGATGTTGGGCGAGAAAACAGTCAGTAAAAAGAATATCATTGCATTATCATCAGTGCCTCTAATCATGACACTTGGGAACTCGATGTTAATACCTGTATTGCCAGAGATAGAAAAGAAACTCTCGATTACTTCCTTTCAAGTCTCTCTCATTATTACGGTATATTCGGTTGTAGCCATCTTATGTATTCCAATTGCTGGTTACTTATCAGACCGGATTGGGCGAAAAAAGGTACTGCTGCCGTGTCTTTTAATCGCCGGACTTGGAGGGGCTGTGGCAGCAGTCGCCTCAACGATCATGAAAGAACCGTATATGTGGATTTTGTTTGGCAGGGTCCTTCAAGGGATTGGTTCAGCTGGAGCCGCACCTGTCGTTATGCCGTTTATTGGAGATTTGTTTCATGATGATGAAGAGGTCAGTGCCGGACTTGGCGCCATTGAAACCTCTAATACAGCAGGTAAGGTACTAAGCCCTATTATTGGGGCACTTCTTGCTTCATGGTTTTGGTTTGTGCCGTTTTGGTTCATTCCGTTCTTTTCGATCATCAGCTTTCTCATGGTACTGTTCATGGTAGAGTCGGCGAAAAAAGAGGAGGATCCGCCTACATTTAAAGAATTTTTAAAATCAACAAAGACCATTTTTAAGCATGAGGGACGCTGGCTTTATGCCATTTTTGCTATTGGCGGTTTTATTATGTTTCTTCTTTTTGGTGTGCTTTTTTACTTATCCGATAACCTCGAGGCAGCTTATCAAATAAAAGGCGTTAAAAAAGGACTCCTGCTGAGTATTCCGCTCCTTTTTCTATCAATCAGTTCCTACATTGCTGGAAAAACGATTGGAAAAGAAAAAGGAAAAATGAGAATCTTTTTAATCGTAGGGATGGCTTTGTTATCACTTTCTTATATTTTTTTATGGTGGAATCACAGCTTTTTCGTATTGTTTATCTGTTTAAGCATTGGCGGAGTGGGCATCGGTATTGTGCTGCCTGCACTTGATGCGCTGATTACAGAAGGAATTGAAAAAGAGCAGTGCGGTACCATTACGTCATTTTATAGCAGTATGCGTTTTATCGGTGTTGCTTTAGGACCTCCGATTTTTGCCTATCTAATGGATAAAGGGGACTCCATAGTCTTTATTCTCTCGACCATTTGCAGTCTCATTTCACTATTTTTGGTCCTCTTTTTCATCCAGCCAGATGAAGAGGATGAGAGTGAACAATTAAAAACGGTTTAAATATAGAAAAAAGATGGTATTTTGCCATCTTTTTTCTTTTTTATAAATTGACATGTAAAATTTTGATAGTTAAACTAATGTATAGTAATATCTTTTAAATTATCCCAAATTGGAGGTGTTCAAAAACATTCATTTTCTGTCTTTCTTTAGGCAGAAATTGAGCTCGCGTGCTGATGATGGAGATATGCTTCTTCAACACGAAAGGACAATTGAATAGGTCATCCTGCCATTTGAAGGAGACGCAGTCAGCACTTCAGACACGCTCAAATACAGCAAATTGATTGAAGAAGTAGAAGGAGCTTGAAGCAGCTATGTTGCAAATAATTAAAGCAAGATGGATTGTATTAGTGGTGTGGATGATAACAGCTGTGATTCTGTTTATTACTGCGCCCGATTTAGAGGAATTAACAAGAGAAAAAGGGCAATTAAAGGTTCCGGAGGGGACACCAACAGCTGAGGCACTTCACCTATTGGATAAGCTGTCAGATAAGAACGGGAAGAAAGATACAGGTGTGCTTGTATTCTCCGAACAACATCTGTTCCCTGCGAAAGAGCAGGAATTAAAAAAGGCTTTAGCTGCACTCATGTCAAATGCCCCAGAACTCCACATTGACGGAATTACTTCGTATTTTCATGTAGATCCGGACATTCAAAAACAACTTTTATCAAAGGATAAAAGTACACTTCTTGTTCCATTCAAATTCGACCACTACGAAACAAAAGCTGTGAAGATTAAAGAACAAATTGAGGAAGTTTTAAAGCCCTATCATGTCTCATATGAAATAACGGGTCAAAAGTTTGTGGATTCAGATGTCATTCAAAGCTCTCAACAAGGTCTGAAGAAAACTGAACTTATCACGATGATTTTTATTTTCTTTATTTTAATTATTGTTTTCAGATCGATATTGGCACCTGTTGTTCCGCTCATTACGATAGGCATTTCTTACGCTGTCAGCCGGTGTATTGTGGCTTTTCTCGTAGAATATACACAATTTCCTCTATCTAATTTTACTCAGATTTTTATGGTAGCCATTATGTTCGGTATCGGAACGGATTATTGCATCCTGCTGTTAAGCCGTTTTAAAGAGGAGATCGGTCAAGGCCGTGATGTCAAAGAGTCGATTATCGTCACGTATCAATGTGCAGGGAAAACGGTATTTTTCAGCGGCTTAGCCGTGTTAGTCGGCTTCTCAAGTATTGGATTTGCTAAATTCCAATTGTATCAATCAGCCGTTAGTGTTGCCGTTGGAGTAGGCATTCTGCTGATTGCCCTTGTCACCATCGTTCCCTTTTTTATGTCTGTTTTCGGAAAATCTCTATTCTGGCCATCTAAAAGAGAAAACATTCGGCACCCGCAAAGTAAAATGTGGGAATGGGCTGGGCGTTTTTCATTTAAAAGACCGCTGATCAGCTTAGGGTTAGTCGCTCTTATTACGGTACCTCCTATTCTGATGTACGACGGCACCCTATCTTATAACAGTTTAAATGAAATTGGGAATAAGTATGAGTCGGTGTCAGCATTTAATACGATATCAGAGCAATTTGGCTTTGGTGAAGCGCTGCCGCTGAATGTGCTTGTCGAAAATGATCATAAGCTGGATAATCAAGAAAAGATTGTCATGATTGAAAAACTGACTCGTAAATTAAATGACATTGACGAAGTCAAAACAGTCCGCAGTGTCACGCGGCCTGTTGGGGACGGGCTGAGCCAGCTTTATGTCACCTCTCAAGCGAAAGAGCTGGGAGGAGAACTTGGCAAAGGCCATGAAGGAATCGGGAAAATTTCAGATGGCTTGACCGAAACAAATCTCGCTCTTCTCAAACAAAAACCAAAAATTGAAGAATCCGCTCAAGGCATTGACCAGCTGATTGATGGAACAAAAGCAATCAAAAGCGGTATCGGAGAAGTCAGGGAATCCTTAATCTCTTTAGAAGATGGGGTGAGACGCAGTAAGGAAGGCGTCGGCACCATTCGAAGTAAAATCAAAAAAGCGAAAAAAGAATTAGAGCAAGAATATCGCAGCAGCGAAACGATGATTCAAGAGCTAGAGCGAGTGGTGAATACACTTGAACGCCATGCGAAATCGAATCAGCAGCTGATGACAACCATTAAGAAAGTAAGGGCATCCTATGAAAATCTATCATTTGAAGCACTAGAAAATCGTCTTCCAGAAGTAAAAGACATGGATGAATATAAAGAAATCAAGAAGGTATTCAAAGAAACAAAAGGAATGCTTGATCAAGCAGGGGATCAAATGAGTGTATATGAAGAGGAAGCCGCTCACTTTAAGCAAAAGATCAAGCAGGCAGATCAAGTGATTCAAACCTTATCAAGCAAGCAAAAAGAAGTAAAACGCCAAGTGCAAGCGCTCATGGATGGGCTTGATCAAATTTATGACGGCCTTGACCAAACAAATGAGGGCCAAAAACAATTGATTAAAGAAATGCCTAAAATCGAAGATGGAGCAGATCAGCTGACAGACGGCCAAAAAGCCATCAAAAAAGGATTTAGCCAGCTTTCATCAAAACTTACGTTGTTAACAGATGGATTAGGTGAAAGTATTGAAGGGCTTGAGCAGGTCAAAAGCGGCTTCACCGAGGCTGACGGCTACTTAAAGCAGCTTCAGCAAGCGCCAGATGAAGAAATAACGGGCTGGTTTATTCCAGAAGAAGTGCTGAAACGCCAAGAATTTAAGCAAATCTTTCATACGTATATGTCTCCAGATCGTAAATTAACGACTTTTGAAGTCATCTTAAATGTGAATCCATACAGTAATGAAGCGATGAAAGGTGTCGCGAAAATTGAGGAAACCCTTGATCAATATTTACCTGTAAGTGGACTCAAAAATGCCAAATACGGTGTATCTGGTATCTCAAGCTTAAATGTGGACTTAAAAGAAACGTCTGACGGTGACTTTATTCGAACTGTTATCTTCATGTTAATTGGTATTTTTATTATTTTAATTATTTTATTACGGTCAATCGTCATGCCGATATACTTAACACTTTCACTGATTTTAACGTATTTTACATCAATCGGGTTAACAGAATGGATCTTTAAAACATTTTTTGGCTACGATGGTGTCAGCTGGGCTGTTCCATTTTTCAGCTTTGTCATTCTTGTGACGCTCGGGATCGATTATTCCATCTTCCTCATGGATCGTTTTAATGAATGGAAGGGAGAGCATGTACAAGCATCGATGATATCAGCGATGAGAAATATGGGTTCTGTTATTATTTCTGCAGTGGCCATTTTAGCAGGTACGTTCGCTGCTATGCTGCCATCAGGAGTATTATCGCTTGTTGAAATTGCAACAGTCGTACTCATTGGACTTTTATTATATGCTTTTGTTGTATTGCCCCTCTTTATTCCGGTCATGGTTCGTATTTTTGGTAAATGGAATTGGTGGCCGTTTAGAATGAAATAACGACTGGCGTCTCTGCTCTGAGCAGAGGCGTTTTTATTTCCTATCCTTTCCTCTGATTGATATAATGTCTATTAAATGGCTGTTTCACGTATATATCAGCTATGTTCTAATACATAATAAATAGGATGAACAAAGGAGGTTTCTCATGACGTACTTACAAGAGAAGACACTGGACACACCGGGTCTTCATACTCATATTGTCAAAACAGAAAAATTTAAAACCGTGACAATCCTTTTTAAAATGCTTGCACCGCTATCCAAAGATGACGTCACCATGCGTTCTCTTTTCCCGCATGTGCTGTTAAGAGGAACAGAAAAGATGCCGAAAACAGGCGCACTGCGTGCCTATTTTGATGAGCTCTATGGCGCAACCGTTTCCGCTGACATGGCGAAAAAAGGTGAGAATCACATCATTACCTTTCGCCTAGAAATGGCGAATGAAAAATATTTAAAGGATCAAACCCCTTTACTAGAAAAAGGGATTGCCTTACTATCTGACCTATTATTCAACCCGTATGTTGAAGAAGGAGTGTTTAGTCAATTATATGTAGACCAAGAAAAACGCACATTAAAACAGCGAATTCAGGCAGTTTATGATGACAAAATGCGTTATTCGAACTTAAGACTCGTGCAGGAAATGTGTAAAGGTGAACCATATGCGCTGCACGTCAATGGTGAAATGGAAGACATCGACGCAATCACACCTCACTCGCTCTTTGAAGCTTATGAGCATGCGCTTCAATCAAACCAGCTTGATCTTTATGTTGTCGGAGATGTTGACGAACAAGACATCAGCCGCATGGTCTCCCAATACTTTAAAACAAGTGAAAGAGAACCAGTCAAACAGCAGGCTGAATCAGCAAGGCCTCAAAATGAACCAAAAGAAGTCATTGATGAAGAGGACGTGAAACAAGGCAAGCTGAATATCGGCTTTCGTACACATACAACAATTGCAGATAAAGATTATCCAGCCCTGCATTTGTTTAATGGCATATTCGGCGGTTTCTCGCATTCTAAGCTATTCATCAATGTTCGTGAAAAGGCAAGTCTTGCGTACTATGCTGTGTCTAGACTTGAGAGCTTTAAAGGCTTGATGATGGTCATGTCAGGAATTGAAGTCGGCAACTACCAGCAGGCAGTAGACATCATCAAAGAACAATTTGAAGCGATGCAAAAAGGTGATTTTTCAGATGAAGCAATTGATCAAACAAAAGCAGTCGTCAAAAACCAGCTGCTTGAAACGATCGATACGTCTTATGGAACAGCAGAATATTTGTATCAGCATGCCGTTGTTCCAACTGGGGAAACCCTTGATTCCTTTTTAGAAGCATTAGACCGAGTGACAAAAGAGGACATCATCAAAGTGGGTCAGAAAATCGAATGGGATACGACCTATTTTCTTAAAGGAACGGAGGGTGCTTCATGACAGTGAAAACAATTCAATTCGATCAGCTGCAAGAAACGGTCTATCACGAAAAAATGGAAAGCGGACTTGACGTCTATGTGCTGCCAAAGCAAGGGTTTAACAAAACCTATGCGACCTTTACAACAAAATATGGCTCTGTCGATAACGAATTTGTGCCGCTTGGAAAAGAAGACATGATTCGAGTGCCTGACGGAATTGCCCATTTCTTAGAGCATAAGCTGTTTGAAAAAGAAGATGGAGACGTGTTTCATACTTTTAGTAAACAGGGAGCATCCGCAAACGCTTTTACAACGTTTACGAGAACGGCTTATTTATTTTCAAGCACCTCAAATGTCGAACAAAACCTTGAGACACTCATTGATTTTGTTCAAGAGCCTTATTTTACTGAAAAAACAGTCGAAAAAGAAAAGGGCATCATTGGTCAAGAAATTAACATGTATGATGACAATCCGGACTGGCGTTTATTCTTTGGTCTGATTGAAAATTTATATCAAGAGCATCCTGTGAGAATAGATATTGCTGGAACAGTAGAGAGCATTGCCCCTATTACAAAAGATCATTTGTATGAATGTTATGAAACGTTCTATCACCCGAGCAATATGCTTCTATTCGTCGTCGGGCCTGTTGATCCGAAGCAAATTTTAGATCAAGTCAGAGCGAATCAGGCGAAAAAGCCATTTACAGACCAGCCGGAGATCAAACGAAAAGACATCAATGAGCCAGAAGGTGTGTACCGGAAAGAATACGAACTTCCAATGAACGTACAAGGCTCTAAATGTATGTTCGGTTTGAAAACAAAGAACCCGCATAAAAAAGGAAATCAGCTGCTAAAGCATGAGCTTGGGATGAACCTCATTTTAGAGACGCTGTTTGGCAAAAGCTCCTTACAATATGAACAGATGTATGAAAAAGGCTTAATTGATGAAACATTCAGCTACGATTATACAGAAGAGGGCGGCTTTGGCTTCACTTCAGTTGGCGGGGATACAAATGATCCTGATCAACTCGCAAAGGTATTAAAAGAAACCCTTCTTCAAGCAAAAAGCCTCATGACAGAAGAGAAAATTGAACTCGCGCGCAAGAAAAAAATCGGCAGCTTTTTAAAAGCCATGAATTCTCCAGAATATATTGCGAACCAATTTACTCGATATGCATTCTTAGACATGAGCTTATTTGATGTCGTCACAATGCTGGAACAAATTCAATTAGCTGATATTCAGCAAATTTTAGAAGAAGAAATTGATGAAGAACGGATGTCTGTTTTCAAAGTCGTCCCAAAAACAAAATAAATTTAAAAAGACAAACTCATATCGGCAGAGTTTGTCTTTTTTATGTTCATTGAAAAAGCCGCTATATTTACGAGGATATTGATTGACAATTGTTTTGGTCATTAGTTAAACTCTTTAATAGTTAAACACTTAAACTAAAAAGGAGCAGCGTATGGAACAAAATAAAATTGCCCAGCTTATCCAGAGGTATACAGATGTCTATCTCATGTTGGAGAAAAAAGTATCGAGTATGATCACCGAAAAGCTTGATAAAGAGCTGACGCTTGATCAATATTACTCGCTTCGATACATCAATCTACATCCAGGATGTACATCAACGGACCTGGCTTATGTATGTAATGTAAACAAAAGTGCTGTAACATCCATGACTAATCGTCTTTTTACGAAAAACTATATTTTTCGTGAACATGATCAAGCTGATAGAAGGAATGTTCACCTGTACGTCACGCCAGAGGGCAAAGAAGTGGTCAGCCGAATGGAAAAGCAGCTTCAAGACCTGGTTCGGTCTTATTTTGAAAAGCTTGAAGAAAAAGAAATGGAATCATTTATTCAAACATATGAAAAAATCTATCAAGTGATCATCGAAGAGGAGGCACAAAGTACTAATGAGAGCAATCATAAAGGGTAAATGGCTGATCACGATTCTGTGGATCGTATTAGCGGCAGTGTTACTCATCACCGCTCCTAATATGGCGCAATTAACAAAGGAAAAGGGACAAATTTCTGTACCAGACGGCTATCCGTCCTCATATGCCAATCAGTTATTAAAGAAAATGTCTGAAAACGGCGATACAGAAAAATCAATTGTCATTGTCTTTCAAGAAAAGAACATTGTGAAAGAAAGAGAAACATCTTTAAAAAAGGCAATGGATATTTTAGAAAAGGATCAAGATCTCCACATAGAGGACATCACTTCTTACTTTGAAGCCAATAAAGATATCAAAAAACAAATGCTCTCTAAAGATCAAACGACACTCCTTGTGCCAGTTACATACGACTCAAACAAAATCAAAGCGTCCGATTTTAAAGAAAGAGTCAATGAAAAGCTGAAAAGCTTAAACCTGAAATTTGAAATGACAGGGCAGCCGTTAATTGATGATGATGTTATCACAAGTTCGCAGGAAGGCCTGAAGAAAACAGAATTCATTACGATTGGGTTTATTCTCGTTGTCCTTATTCTTGTTTTTAGGTCAGCTGTGGCGCCTTTCGTTCCGTTAGTCGCAGTGGCACTGTCTTATTTGGTGAGTCAATCAATCGTGGCTTATTTAGTAAAATATGTAGACTTTCCGCTCTCGACCTTTACTCAGATCTTTATGGTCGCGATCATGTTTGGAATTGGAACGGACTACTGCATACTGCTTCTCAGCCGCTTTAAGGAAGAGATCGCACACGGTAAAGATAAAATTGAAGCGATTCTAATTACGTATAAAACAGCAGGAAAGACCGTCTTATTCAGCGGAATTGCAGTGCTGATCGGCTTTACATGTATTGGTCTGGCACAATTCCAGCTTTATAAATCAGCTGTTGCAGTAGCAGTTGGGGTTGCTGTGCTCATTGTGGCTCTTCTCACGATTGTGCCGTTCTTTATGGCAGTTTTAGGAAAGGTGTTATTTTGGCCGATTAAAGGCGATATGGCCCATCCGCAGTCAAAAATGTGGGAAACAGCAGGCCGTTTTTCATTTAAGAAACCGCTTTTCAGCTTATTAATTGTAGGAATCATTACGCTTCCGCCAATTCTCATGTATAAAGGAACTCTTTCTTATAACAGCTTAGATGAAATTGGTAATAAATACGAATCGGTTAACGCATTCAATACCATTTCTGATAAGTTTGGACCGGGTGAAGCACTTCCGGCAACAGTCGTCGTGAAATCATCTGACCTTTTAGACAACAATGAAGGGCTAATTGCCGTCGAAAAACTCAGCCGTGCAATTGAACAAACAGATGGGGTCAGTAAAGTGAGAAGTGCCACCCGTCCTGTCGGTAAAGGGCTGAGTGATCTGTACGTGAAATCACAAGCCAAAGAACTGAACACAGGACTTGATAAAAGCAATGAAGGCTTGAAAAACATCCAAGATGCACTGACGACAATGAGTCAATCCATTGAGGATCAAACACCGCAAATCAAATCATCAGGAAAAGGCATTAACAAATTGATTTCTGGTACAGAATCTGTGCAAACAGGGATTCAAAATGTTGAAAAATCCTTAAGAAAATTGCAAAACGGCATCGACCAAAATAAAAAAGGTGTAGCAGCCATTAAAAATGAAATCAAAGGTGCAAAAAAGGAATTAATGGCTCAAGTCGCACAAGTGGATCAGCAAGTTTCACTATATAAAAGTATTTCCAAAGAATTAAAGGCAGCATTAGCGCAAGTGGATACGTCATCCTCTGCCGCAGCAGATGTAAAAGCGTTAATCAAACAAGCAAATACACAATTTAGTACCCTTGAAAAGCAAATCCCGCAAGTAAAAGAAAATCAATCGTATCAAGCGATTAAAGGTTCGTACAATGAACTTTCTGCGACCTTGCAAGAAGGGGCGAAACAGGCAGACAGCTATGCCAAACAAGCGAAAGAAGCTAGAAAGCAGCTTGAAGCAGCTGATGCCTTTATCGCAAAAGCTTCTGAGCAGCAAAAAGTCTTGACAAATCAAATCGATGAACTCATTGCTGGCTTAGATGCAGTTGAAAATGGACTGGATCAAACGTCTAAAGGTCAAGGACAATTAGCCGAAAATATGCCAAAGCTTGCAAATGGAGCGGGGGACATCATTAATGGCCAAAAGCAAATGAAAGAAAAGATTGGCGGCTTTGGGGATAACCTGACCAAGCTGACAGACGGCCTGAACAAAAGTGTAAATGGACTGGAGAAAATTTCGAGCGGCTTAATGGGTGCAGGTGACTACTTAGACGAACTGAAAAATGCACCAGATCAAGACATGGCCGGCTGGTTTATTCCAAAAGACGTCTTGAAAAATAAAGCATTCAAGCAAGTATTTGATTCATACATGTCAGATGATCGCAAGATGACAAAGATTGATGTCATTTTAGAGAAAAATCCATATGGAAATGACGCCTTGTCGACGATTAAACAAGTGGAAGCTTCTGTCGAGCGGGCACTTCCTGAAACAAACCTAAAAGATGCATCATTTGGCGTCTCAGGTGTATCAAGTATGAACGCTGATCTAAAACAACTGTCAGACCAAGATTTCAATAAGACAGTGCTTTACATGATGATTGGTATTTTCCTTATTTTGGTGATCTTGTTCCGTTCGCTTGTCATGCCGCTTTACTTGGTAGGTTCACTCATATTGACTTACTTTACAGCAATCGGTGTAACAGAATTTATTTTCACCCATTTCTTCGGATATCCTGGCATTAACTGGGCTGTACCATTCTTTGGATTTGTGATTTTAATGGCGCTCGGAGTCGATTATTCGATTTTCTTAATGGAGCGGTTCAATGAATACAAAACAAAAGACATCCAGTTTGCCATGACTGAATCAATGAAAAATATGGGGTCTGTCATTATGTCTGCTGCTGTTATTTTGGCAGGAACATTTGCCGCCATGCTTCCATCAGGTGTGCTGTCTCTCCTGCAGATTGCAACACTTGTCCTCACAGGACTTTTACTGTACGCACTCGTTGTGCTACCATTGTTCGTACCTGTAATGGTGAAATTGTTCGGATCAGCCAACTGGTTCCCATTTAAACGAAAAGAATAGGTATTCTATATAGAAAGAAGGAATCAATGTGATGAGTCGTTGGGCGCTGATAACAGGTGCCAGTGGCGGGATTGGGCAGGCAGCAGCGAAAAAGCTTGCCCAAGAAGGCTGCCATGTGATGCTCCATTATCATAAAAATGAACAGGCAGCTGTGCGCCTCGCCGCTCATTTGGATGAGGCATATTCCATTCAAACGCACGTCGTTCAAGCCGATTTATCTAAAACGGGCGGAGCAGATGAGCTTGTCAGCCGTCTGCCGCTCTGTCCAGATATTCTTGTTTTAAACAGCGGCAGAAGCCATGTCGGATTGGTGACAGACACAGAAAAAGACGTATTAGCCAGTATGGTGCAGCTTCATGTCACAAGTCCATATGAGCTTACCCAATCCCTTTTACCCGCCATGATTCGAAAGAAAGCAGGCCATATCATTGCGGTCAGCTCGATATGGGGAGAAACGGGAGCATCATGTGAAGTGCTGTACAGCATGGTCAAAGGTGCGCAAAATGCGTTTATCAAAGGATTAGCAAAAGAGCTTGCTCCAAGTGGAATTAGAGCAAATGCTGTCTCGCCAGGTGCTGTCAAAACAGACATGATGAATCGTTTTACGCAGGAAGACATCGCAATGCTGGAAGAAGAAATTCCGCTTGGCCGGCTTGCATCGCCTGAGGAGGTTGCAGATGTCATTTGGTTTCTCGCCTCAAAACAGTCAAGTTATATCACAGGTCAAATTTTATCTGTCAATGGCGGCTGGTACTGTTAAAAAACGTGTATAATTCGGCTCTCCATGACAAAAGCTATGGCTGTAATTCATCTTTTCGAATGGAGGAATCGACATGTCTGTACTTGAGAACTGGGACCATTGGAAAAACTTTTTAGGTGATCGCTTAAATCATGCGCAGGATAAAGGTTTAGAAGATGAGACCATCAATAACCTTGCGTATGAAATTGGCGGATATCTAGCTAACGAAGTTGAGGCAAAGAACGAGCAGGAAAGAGTACTTGCTGACCTTTGGAGCGTTGCATCAGAAGATGAGCAGCGTGCCATTGCAAATATGATGGTCAAGCTGGTTGAAAATAATAGCTCGCACTAAACAAAAAGAGAGGTCGTTTGTGCCTCTCTTTTTATTTTAACCGTTTCACAACATTGTGCTTTCTAAAAATGTGAAAATGCTTTATGATAAAGGAAGGTAAAAATTTGCCACAATGAAGGGGGTAATATCATTTGGCAAAGCTCGAATGGTATTTTGAATATGAGATACAGGTAAACCGTCCCGGACTTTTAGGAGACATTTCTTCTCTAATGGGGATGCTTTCAATTAATATTGTGACAATTAATGGTGTTGATGTATCAAGACGCGGAATGCTTTTACGCTGTGACCAAACAGATCAAATTAAGCGGCTTGAATCAATTTTAAATACAATGGAAACGATAAAAGTAACGAAATTAAGACAGCCGAAGCTTCGTGACCGCTTAGCTGTTCGTCATGGAAGATACATACAGCGTGATGCGGATGACAAAAAGACGTTCCGTTTTGAAAGAGACGAGCTCGGTCTTCTTGTTGATTTTATGGCTGAACTCTTTAAAAAAGAAGGACATAAATTGATTGGGATTCGCGGAATGCCGCGTGTCGGAAAAACAGAATCAATTGTGGCTTCAAGTGTTTGTGCAAGCAAGAGATGGCTGTTTGTATCATCAACTCTTTTGAAACAGACGATTCGAAGTCAGCTGATCGCAGATGAATACAGCCCAGATAACGTCTTTATTATTGATGGGATTGTGTCGACAAGAAGAGGTTCTGAGAAGCACTTGCAGCTTTTAAGGGAAATTATGAGACTGCCGGCAACGAAGGTGGTCGAGCATCCAGACATCTTTATTCAAAATTCAGAATATACAATGGATGATTTCGACTATATCATTGAATTGCGTAATAGCGCAGACGAAGAGATTACATATGAACACGCTGAAGAACCACAAGTGTTTGATCATTCTGGTTTTTCCGGCTTCGATTTTTAATATGGTAATGGTAGGTGTTTGTTTTGACTGAATTGGGAAAACGGCTCGTTGAGGCCAGAGAGGAAAAAGGGATGTCGCTGGAGGATCTTCAGACGGTGACCAAGATCCAAAAGCGCTATTTGCTAGCAATCGAACAAGGAAACTATGATATTATTCCAGGTAAATTTTACGTCAGAGCGTTTATTAAACAATATGCCGAAGCCGTTGGACTGAATCCTGAACAATTGTTCGAAGAATTTCGTAAAGATGTTCCAAGCACGTATAACGATGAAGTATCTGATAAATTATCAAATATTAAACCGCAAAGAGAGCTGCCAAAGCCTGCTTCGAAAGTGCTTGAACTATTGCCGACAATTTTAATTATTGGAGGCATCATTGTGGTCATCGCCATCATTTATGTGATCGTGCAGGCGGTCAATCATGATAGCGGACAGAAGAATAATCAGGCGGCCCCTCAGCAATCAGAATCTAAATATGAAGTATCTGAGGGTTCATCTCTTGCAAAAGATCAAAAGAAAAAAGAAAAAGCTTCGTCAGATGATAAAGAAAAATCATCTAAAAAAGATGATTCATCAAAAGACGATGAAACTGTATCTTTAAAGGCGACGAATACAGAAGGCTCGACAACAACGTATGAAGTATCAGGTGCAGACGAAATGGAGTTAAAAATTTCTGCGTCGCAAGCTTCATGGCTGCGTGTAAGAGACGAATCTGGAAAAGTGCTGAAGATGGGTGAACTAAAAGATGGCGAATCGTTTAAAACAGACCTGTCTGATCTTTCTCAGGTCGATATCCGTCTAGGCAATGCGTCTGGAATTGATATCAAGGTAAATGACGAGACACTTAAGTACGAATTAGACCCTAAGGACACCATGACACAAAACATTGTGATTGTGAATAAAGGAAAGGAAAAGTCATCTTAAGCAAGTAGATGACTTTTCTTTTGTTCCTACTATTATATACATAATAAAATTGCATTATTGGAGGATTGGATTTCATGTTTAACTTACCGAATAAAATAACCCTTTCTAGGATCGCCTTGATCCCTGTTTTTATGATTATTATGCTTGCACCGCTAGATTGGGGTGTTGCGCGCTTTGGCGACGTCAGCATCGATGTGACGCACCTTGTTGGAGCGATCCTGTTTATTGTCGCTTCAACAACTGACTGGATTGATGGATACTACGCACGTAAGCTTAATTTAGTGACGAACTTTGGTAAATTTTTAGATCCGCTTGCAGATAAATTGCTTGTTTCAGCTGCTTTAATTATACTTGTTCAATACAACCTCACACCGGCATGGATGGCGATTGTGATCATCAGCCGTGAATTTGCTGTAACAGGTCTAAGGCTTGTACTAGCCGGAGGCGGTGAAGTAGTGGCAGCGAATATGCTTGGAAAAGTGAAGACATGGGCGCAGATCATTGCGATTTCAGCACTTTTACTGCATAACCTGCCGTTTGAACTTGTGTCATTCCCGTTTGGTGATCTAGCGATGTGGGTAGCGGTGTTCTTCACTGTTGTCTCAGGCTGGGATTACTTTGCAAAAAACTGGGAAGCTTTAAAGAATTCTAACTAAAAAGGACGTGTACGCTTTGAAGTCAGAGAGAAAAGCAGAAATTATTGCAGTCGGTTCCGAACTATTGCTAGGGCAAATTACGAATACGAATGCACAATTCATCAGCAAACAACTAGCTGAAATTGGTGTGAATGTTTATTACCACACAGCAGTTGGTGACAATCCAGAGCGTTTAAAACAGGCCATTCAGGTGGCGCAGGAAAGATCTAATTTTATTATCTTCTCAGGTGGTCTTGGACCAACCAAAGATGACTTAACAAAAGAAACCATTGCGAGTACGCTTGGCAAAGAGCTTGTACTAAATGAAGAAGCATTTGAATCAATTCAAGATTACTTTCTAAAGACCGGACGCGTTATGTCACCGAACAACCGTAAGCAGGCACTCGTTCTAGAAGGGTCTGATGTGCTCGTGAACCGTTTCGGGATGGCCCCGGGTATGTTTGTTCAAGAAGACGATACGTTTTATATGCTTCTTCCTGGACCGCCAAGTGAACTGCACCCGATGTTTGAAAACGAGGCAAAGCCGCTGATTTCTGAGAAACTTGGCTTAAAGGAAAAGATCGTGTCTGTTGTTCTGCGCTTCTTCGGAGTCGGTGAATCGCAGCTTGAAACAGACCTAGAAGATTTAATTGATGCTCAAACCAACCCGACGATTGCACCACTCGCATCTGACGGTGAAGTGACGCTAAGGCTGACTGCTAAGCATGAGGATGAAAAAGAAACAGAGCGTCTGTTAAAAGAAACAGAAGCGCAAATTTTAGCGCGGGTAGGAGAGTACTTCTACGGATATGGGGATACATCACTTGTCCGCGAAGCGTCCAAAGCCTTGCACGAGCACGGGAAAACAGTAGCAGCAGCAGAAAGCCTGACTGGCGGAATGTTCTCCGAATGGCTGACAGATCTCGAAGGAGCATCATCCATTTTGAACGGAAGTGTGGTTTGTTATACAAACCAAGTCAAGCAGCAGGTACTTGGCTGCCGGGAAGAAACATTGTCTTCTCATGGTGCTGTCAGCAAAGAGTGTGCTTTAGAGCTTGCTGAAGGGGTTAGAAAGCTGACCGGAAGTGATATTGGCATTAGCTTTACGGGTGTAGCAGGACCTGATACCCAAGAGGGTCAGCCTGTTGGAAAAGTGTTCATTGGACTATCTACGAAAGACCAGACAGACGTGTTTGAATGGATGTTTACAGGCAGCCGGTCAGGCATTCGAAAGCGCGCTGTGAAATATGGTCTGCATCACTTACTCAACTTATTAAAAGAGAGTTAATTTTGTTTTTTGTTAGGTTTACTCCTTTATAAAAGAGCGTTTTTTCTAATAGAAAACACTCTTTTCTTAAAAAATCTGCCGAGAAAAAAATCGAATATGTGTTCGTTTTTTTCTTGGCAAATGACGTAAAACAAGGTATAGTATAGATAGTGGAATTGATAAAGGAGGAAACAATAGAATGAGTGATCGTCAAGCAGCATTAGATATGGCTCTTAAACAAATAGAAAAACAGTTTGGTAAAGGCTCTATTATGAAACTAGGAGAGCAAACAGATACACGTATTTCAACAGTACCTAGTGGTTCGTTAGCACTTGATACTGCGCTTGGAATAGGCGGATATCCCCGAGGCCGTATTATCGAAGTATATGGTCCAGAGAGTTCTGGTAAAACGACAGTAGCCCTTCATGCCATTGCTGAAGTTCAGCAGCAGGGAGGACAAGCTGCATTTATTGATGCAGAGCATGCACTCGATCCAGTTTACGCTCAAAAACTAGGTGTCAACATTGATGAACTGTTACTTTCTCAGCCGGATACAGGAGAGCAAGCACTTGAAATTGCAGAAGCTCTTGTCCGCAGCGGGGCAGTTGATATTGTTGTTATTGACTCTGTAGCTGCTCTTGTACCAAAAGCAGAGATTGAAGGAGATATGGGTGATTCACATGTTGGTCTTCAAGCACGTTTGATGTCCCAAGCACTTCGTAAACTATCAGGTGCTATCAATAAATCAAAAACAATTGCCATCTTTATTAACCAAATTCGTGAAAAAGTTGGGGTCATGTTCGGTAACCCTGAAACAACGCCAGGTGGACGTGCGCTGAAGTTCTATTCGTCTGTTCGTTTAGAAGTGCGCCGTGCTGAACAGCTGAAACAAGGCAATGACATTATGGGGAATAAAACGAGAATTAAAGTGGTCAAAAACAAAGTAGCACCGCCATTCCGTATTGCCGAAGTAGACATTATGTACGGTGAAGGGATCTCAAAAGAGGGAGAAATCATCGACCTTGGAAGCGAGCTAGATATCGTACAAAAGAGCGGTGCTTGGTATTCTTACCAAGAGGAACGTCTTGGACAAGGCCGTGAAAATGCGAAACAATTCCTAAAAGAAAATAAAGATATCATGCTGATGATCCAGGAGCAAATTCGCGAACATTACGGTTTGGATAATAACGGAACAGTGCAGCAGGAATCTGAAGAGGCGCTAGAACAATTAGAATTAGAATAAAATTAAAATCAGTATGAAATGATAAAAAAGGCTGGGTGAAAAAACTCAGCCTTTTTTATTTTTGCAAAAAACTTTCGACAACTTTTTCAGTACTTCATCCGTCTAAAGTGTACAAAATGGAATTTATTTTGGGAGGAAAAAATAATGACAAGCCCGACCCGCAGAAGAACTGCCAAACGCAGACGGAGAAAACCGAGTCAGAGGGGAAAACTTGTGCTTGTTTTTTTATCAGCGATGATTTGCTTAACGATGTGGAATGTGCTTCATCGAAATAGTGAAGAGAAGAACCCTTTTCAAAAAACTGCAGTAGCTTTAGAAAACAGCCAGAATAAAGAAGTTAAAAGGAAAACCGCTAAAATATCAGAGAAACAAATCAAAACAGTGGACCGTAATCACAAAA
The DNA here is from genome assembly GCF_038628485.1 of Bacillus sp. FSL M7-0003. NCBI lineage: Bacteria > Bacillati > Bacillota > Bacilli > Caryophanales > Bacillaceae > Bacillus > Bacillus sp. FSL M7-0003. The sequence goes on from NZ_CP152024.1 coordinate 1,658,543, forward strand.
TCAGCAGTTATTTAAATGGGATCGGTTTCAGCGGAACAGCCATGATTGTTAGAAATGGAGAAATCGTAACAAATAAAGGTTTTGGTTATGCAGACCGTAAACAAAAAGTTCGAAATAATCCTTTGACATCTTTTTATGTCGGCTCGTCACAAAAAGCGCTGATTGCAACCGCTATTTTGCAGCTTGAGGAAAAGGGAAAACTTCAGACAAGTGCTCCGATAAGCACGTATTTACCTCATTTCCCTAACGGACAAACGATTACTTTGAAAAATCTGCTGACACATACATCGGGAATAAACGGACATATTGAAGGAAATGGTGTAATTACTCCGGACGAATTAATAAAAGACATAGAACGTCAGGGAATTAATCGTCAGCCGGGCGTATGGAGCTATAAGGATTCCAACTATTCTATTCTTGCTTATATTGTGGCTGAAGTGAGCGGTGAGTCCTATGAACAATATATAACGAATCATATTTTTAAACCGGCGGGAATGACGCATGCAGGCTTTTACAAAACATATGAAAAAGAACCTTATCCTGCTGTTGGGTATAAGCTGAAAGGCAGCAAAGCGGTTACACCGTATATGCCCGATCTATCTCAGCTTTACGGTGCTGGAGATATTTATATGAGTGCTATAGATATGTACAAATTTGACCAAGCCCTGATAGACGGCAAACTGTATTCGCAGAAGAGCTATAAAAAGATGTTTACGCCAGGAAGCAGCTCCACATACGGAATGGGATTTTATGTTGCTCCCGGTAGCTATTCAAACCATGGTGTCATGCCGGGCTTCAACATTTTGAACAGCTTTAGCAAATCTGGGCAAACCATCGTTGTTTTGTTTTCAAATATACAAAATAACACTAAACTGGGCCAAGTAAACAATAAAGTATATCAGCTGCTGAATCAAGAATAATTCTGATCTGCTTTTGCAAACGCTAAGATGGCTAGCTTGACAAGTATTTCCGACACAATTACAATGGGAATGTATCACTTGTTTTTCTTAACATGATTGATAACTAATTTAAACTTGACAAGGGCAGTGAGGATCTCATTCCCTGTGAAGGCCCTGTATGTTGAGACACAAAACAATGTACATGCCGACACTTTATTTGTAAAACCAAGTTCATAGCAAGAGGAGGTGAAAATATGTCGCCTACGATGTTTACGATCATCTCCATTTTGCTGAGCCTAATCTGTTTAGTTGTTGGCTACTTTGTTCGTAAAACCATTGCAGAAGCAAAAATATCCGGCGCAAGAAACATGGCCGAACAAATTGTTGAGGATGCAAAGCGTGATGCGGAAGCATTGAAGAAAGAAGCGCTCTTGGAAGCGAAAGATGAAATTCATTCGTTTCGTGTAGAGGCGGAGCAAGAAGTTCGTGAAAGACGAAATGAGCTTCAAAGACAAGAAAACCGTTTACTTCAAAAAGAGGAAAATCTTGATCGCAAAGACGAATCTTTAGATAAACGGGAGTCCCTGTTGGAGAAGAGAGATCATTCTCTGAATGAACGACAACAACATATTGAAGAGATGGAAAGCAAAGTGGATGATATGATTCGTTTGCAGAAAGCCGAGTTGGAACGTATTTCAAGTCTAACTCGAGATGAAGCGAAACAAATCATTCTGGATCAAGTTGAAAATGAGCTTTCCCACGACATTGCAGTCATGACGAAAGAATCTGAAAACCGAGCGAAAGAAGAGGCTGACAAAAAGGCGAAAAATATTCTTTCACTTGCGTTACAGCGTTGTGCAGCTGATCATGTGGCTGAAACAACGGTATCTGTAGTCAATCTTCCAAATGATGAGATGAAAGGTCGTATTATCGGACGTGAAGGACGAAATATCCGTACGTTAGAAACGTTAACAGGTATTGACTTGATCATAGATGATACACCTGAAGCTGTTATACTATCGGGCTTTGATCCGATTAGACGTGAAACAGCGAGGATAGCTCTGGACAAGCTAGTCCAGGATGGCCGCATTCATCCTGCACGAATTGAAGAAATGGTGGAAAAATCACGCCGTGAAGTCGATGATTATATCCGCGAGATGGGTGAGCAAACGACATTCGAAGTCGGAGTTCACGGTCTGCATCCGGATCTGATCAAAATTCTCGGCCGCTTAAAATTCCGTACAAGTTATGGACAAAATGTCCTGAAGCATTCAATTGAGGTTGCACATCTTGCAGGTCTCATGGCTTCAGAGCTTGGAGAAGATGCAAAGCTTGCAAAACGAGCAGGTCTTCTGCATGACATTGGAAAAGCCATTGATCACGAAGTAGAAGGAAGCCACGTAGAAATTGGCGTTGAGCTTGCGACGAAATATAAAGAGCATCCTGTTGTCATCAACAGTATTGCCTCTCACCACGGTGACCAAGAACCGACATCTATTATCGCTGTTCTTGTTGCGGCAGCTGATGCATTATCTGCAGCACGCCCTGGTGCAAGAAGTGAGACGCTTGAAAATTACATTCGGAGACTTGAGAAATTAGAAGATATCTCTGAATCTTATGAAGGTGTTGAAAAATCGTTTGCGATACAGGCTGGACGTGAAGTACGTATTATGGTGAAGCCAGATTCAATTAATGATCTTGAAGCTCACCGTCTAGCAAGGGATATTCGTAAGCGAATTGAGGACGAGCTCGATTACCCTGGTCACATTAAAGTGACAGTCATTCGAGAAACTCGCGCAGTAGAGTATGCAAAATAGAGCGGTGCGCTTAGCGCCGCTTTATTTTTTTGTGTAAATATGCAACACTGATAAGAAGATCAATTTAAAAGAGAAAGGGTTCAAAAGCGCATGAAAATATTATTTGTTGGAGATATTGTCGGTTCACCTGGCAGAGACACACTGAAAGAATATTTGCCAAAGCTAAAGAAAAAATATCAGCCGCACTTTACCATTGTCAACGGAGAAAATGCTGCTCACGGGAAAGGTCTGACTGAAAAAATCTATCATGAGCTGCTGCAAGCAGGAGCTGATGTGCTCACAATGGGCAACCATACATGGGATAAAAGAGACATTTTCGATTTCATCGATGATGCAGCTAATATGGTCCGCCCTGCTAACTTCCCAGAAGGCACACCTGGAAAAGGTCTCACGTTTATTAAAAAACAAGGAAAAGAATTGGCTGTCATCAACCTGCAAGGGCGTACGTTTTTACCGCCAATTGACTGCCCATTTCAAAAAGTAGATGAATTAATTGCGGAAGCATCCAAACGAACACCGTTTATTTTTATTGATTTTCATGCTGAAGCCACAAGTGAAAAGCAGGCGATGGGCTGGTATACAGACGGCCGTGCATCATGTGTCGTTGGCACGCATACACATGTTCAAACAGCAGATAACCGCGTATTGCCAAAAGGAACTGCGTATATTTCAGATGTCGGGATGACAGGACCTTATGACGGCATTTTAGGTGTTGACCGAGAAACGATCATTAAACGATTCAAAACAAGTCTCCCAGTCCGGTTTGAAATTGCAGAAGGCCGCACGACGTTAAGTGCAGTAATCGTAGAAATTGACGAACAGTCGAAAAAAGCTGTCAAAATTGATCGAATTTTGATAAATGATGACCATATTTTCTTTGAATAAATGTTCACATATTTATTTCAGAAAAATATTAATCAGAAAGAAGGAATATGCGCCCTCTATCGTGAATATAGTAAAAATGGTAGGTAGCCTGCTATTTTTGAAAAACATTTTGGGGATGGATTTTCAAAAAAATAGCATCATCTAACAAAGATTGTTCTAATGAACACTCACTTATCCATTGTAAATTTAAGGGGGAGCAGAAATGGAAATTTTAAAAGTTTCAGCAAAGTCAAATCCGAATTCAGTAGCAGGAGCATTAGCCGGCGTTTTACGTGAACGCGGTGCAGCGGAAATACAAGCAATCGGCGCTGGAGCACTGAATCAGGCGGTTAAGGCTGTCGCCATTGCAAGGGGATTTGTCGCGCCAAGCGGAGTGGATTTGATATGCATTCCAGCCTTTACTGACATTCTGATCGATGGAGAAGAAAGAACAGCCATCAAATTGATTGTTGAACCACGATAATTCTAATTTTATTATTTTCAACCTGCTTACATCATGTAAGCAGGTTGTTTTTGTTTACCGCTATACATTTCTTATATAACATATTCAGTTCGTGAAATAGATAAAAATGACATATTAGAGCTTGCATTTTTTCACCGTGATGATAAATTAAGATTAAGTTGAATTTACTTCATCAAAAATAAATATTTAAGTAGGTGAAATAATGTTTGAAGCTTTTTTGAAAAGAGGAAAGCTTGTTTTTATTTTATTTTTTATCGTTCTCATTGCTGGCGGCTATTTATTCGCGCAGCTTCCTAAACGAGAACTGCCAGAATTCGAGGCGAATCTCGTCACGATTTCTACCGTTTTTCCTGGTGCAGATGCAAAACAGGTGGAAAGAGATGTCACCAATAAACTGGAATCAGCACTATCAGATATCAATGGTGTAGAGAAAACGAGCTCGGTTTCTGCCATTGGTTTCTCAAATATTGTGCTTGAAATTGAGGACCAAGCCGACTTTCAAAAGGTGGCAAGTCAAATTAAGAATGAAACCACAAGTGCTGCGTCGTCTTTTCCTGACGGGGTGAAGGAGCCGGAAGTAAAGGATGAATTCGGCAGCGTGCCGGTTGGCTCTTATATGATTGTGTCGAGTGAATCATCGGACTTAGCAAAGAGTCAGCAATCGCTGCGTGCATTGAAGGAAAAAGTAGAGGACATCAAAGGGGTAGACAGTGTCATTATCAAAGGCTTCAATGACAAACAAGCGCTATTAAACTTAGATTCAAACAAGCTGGAGGGTGAAGGGCTCAATGTAACTGATGTCACAGATGCCTTCAATCAGGAATTTGACACATCTCCACTAGGCGATATTCGGGCAGGCAAAGAGAAGGTGAAGCTGTCCATCGATACATATGACCGCTTAGATCAAGTTAAAAAAATTGAGCTTTTCTCAAAAACGAAAAGAGAGCCGGTCACAATTAGTCAGCTTGGCAGTTTAAAAGAAGTAGAAAAACAGAAAAGTGATATTGTGTCGTATAACGGAAAGCCCGCTTATTCATTTACTGTGAATATTAAACAAGGGCTTGATATTCCTAAAATGTATGACAAAGTCAGTGATGTCCTTGAGAAAGAAAAGCAGCTGCCAAATGGGGTGGAGTGGGTAGACTACTATTCACAAAAAAGTGAAGTGGATACCATTTTCAATGATTTAATAAAAGAAGCCATTGTTGCGGTCATTGCTGTCATAATTGTTACCACACTTGGACTCACGATTGGCGGGGCGTTTATCGTTTCACTCGCCATTCCGCTATCCATTACAATTGGAACGATTCCGCTGCCATTTTTACAAGTGGACCTCAATCAAATTTCGATCATCGGCTTTATCATTGCTTTAGGGATACTTGTCGATGATGCCATTGTCGTCAATGATAATATTTTAAGACAAATGAAAAAATACGAAAGTCCGCTTAAAGGAACAATTGCAGGGGTGAAAGAAGTCGCAGGGTCCATTTTGACATCAACACTGGCTGTTGTGTTTGCCTTCCTGCCGCTTGTATTCCTATCAGGTGCAAATGGTTCATTTATTCGGGCATTACCGTCTGTTCTAGTGACGACTGTGCTTGCGTCCATGGTGATTTCTCTGACACTTGTACCGGTCTATCAATATACTGTGAACCGGAAAAGAAAGAACAAAAACAGTCAAAAAGAGCCGGGATTCCTAGGGAAACCATTAAAAAGGCTGGCTGATTTCTATGCAGACCGTGTGCTGACAAACATTGTGAAGCGGCCGCTCGTTATTGGACTAAGTGGTTTGCTCGTTGCAACGCTTGCCTTTTTACTTATTTTCGTCACACCATTTGAATTTTTCCCTGCGGCGAATAAGAAAGAAGTGGTGGTCACTGTCACGCTTCCAAGTGAAACAACATTAGACAAAACAAATGAAACACTAAAGAAAATAGAACAAGAGATCAAACAGCAAAAAGGCATTGAAGAAACGGCGATTTTTGCAGGCGGCGGTGTGCCGAACCTGTTTAATGAAAGTATTTCAAATGCAAGTGACCACACGGGTCAGGTTGTCGTGAGAGTAGACAATGATCAGATGACAAGTAAGGCATTAATAGATCGTATGACCGAGCCTTTGCGAGAGACATTCAAAGAGGCTGAAATCTTTATGAAAACCATTGTACAAGGACCGCCAACTGGAGCGCCAGTGACAGTAACGGTTGCGGGTGACTCTTTTTCAAAGCTCATTGATGTCAAAGAAACACTGACAAATGAAATGAAAGACAAAGGGGCAAGCTTGATTACGGACGATGTCAATCAGCCGGTGAAAACGATCTCCTTTGAATTAAACCGCGAGCGGATGGCAGAGGATGGGCTCAGTGCTCAATTTGTCAGCAGACAGCTTGGTCTTGTGACAGAAGGTATGCCATTAGGTACCTTTCAACAAGGAACAAATGATATCGATTTAGTAGTGAAACAGGATATAGGCACACATCAAAATGGTTTAAAGCTAAAAGAAATGAAAGTGCCTGTGAAGACAAATGAGGGCGGTATGCCTCAACTTGAGCCGCTTAGCCGATATGTAAAAGAAAAAGAAACAGAGCAGTACGAAAGCATTCCACATGAAAATGGAGTTCCGACCATTACGCTGAAGGCGTATCCCGGCGCATCAGATTCGTTTAAAGACGATATGAAAGAAGTCGTCAATCAAGTGGGGAAAAGCGCTGCAGCGAAGGATTTGACCATCTCACAGGGTGGAGAAAATGAAAATCAGACCCAGTTCTTTATTGAAATTAGTCTCTTATTTGCAGTAGTCTTGCTGCTCATTTACGTGACCATCGCATTCCAGTTCAATTCATTGATGCTTCCGCTGTTAGTTCTAGGAACGGTTTACTTAGCCGTATCAGGAGCCATTATCGGACTGTTTGTCACACAAACACCATTCAGCTTTATGGCAACAATGGGAATTGTCTCATTGGCTGGTATTGTCGTCCGAAATGCGGTCGTCCTATTTGAATTTATTGAACAGCGGCGCAAGCAAGGGTTTGATCAACAGACAGCTGTCATTGAAGCAGGAAGAGCAAGGATTAGACCGATTCTCTTAACAGCATTTACGGCACTTATTGCACTAATGCCTGTTGCATTAAGTCATGATCCACTCTTTAAGCCGCTGGCCATCTGCATTGTATCTGGTGTCTTTTTCTCAACAATACTGACATTATTCATTGTGCCAGCACTATATGTTGCCGTTTCAAAGAAACGCTGATGATGAAAGCAAATCTCCGATCGAAAGGAGATTTGCTTTTTTTTTTTAGAAAAATATCCAAAAAAATATGTGGGGTGTTCATTTGTCTTTTTCTAGTAGACAGTGGTATTTACGACTAAAATAAGTCGTGTTAAAATCTGATTAGGAGAAGTTTTTTAACAAAGGGGTTGTACGTCATGTGTGGAACGATGAAAGCAATTGTTAAAAAAGAAAGCGCTTACGGAGCGGTGATGATGAAGATGCCGATTCCAGAAATCAAAGATCATGAAGTTTTGATCCAAGTGAAAGCCACTTCGATATGCGGAACAGACGTGCATATTTATAATTGGGATGATTGGGCTAAGGGAAGAGTCAAAGCGCCTTACATTTTTGGACATGAATTTACAGGGGAAGTTGTTAAAGTGGGGAAGCAGGTCTCACGAGCAAAGGTAGGGGACTTTGTATCGGCTGAGACGCATGTTGTATGTAATCAATGTTATATGTGCTTAACAGGGCAGCAGCATTTGTGCAGTGAAACGAAAATTTTAGGGGTAGACATTGATGGCTGTTTTGCTGAATATGTCAAAGTACCTGAACAAAATGTGTGGCATAATCCAACTCAAATGCCGATCGAGCTTGCCTCTATACAAGAGCCGCTAGGAAATGCTGTTCATACTGTACTGCACACACCTGTTTCAGGTAAGTCAGTGGCGATTTTTGGCTGCGGACCAATCGGTTTAATGGCAATTGCTGTCGCAAAAGCCTCCGGGGCTGTTCAAGTGTTCGCTGTTGATAAAAATGAATACAGGCTCGATCTTGCCCGAAAAATGGGTGCAGATCATATTGTGGATATTGGAAAAGGTGATCCAGTCGCGATAATTAAGCAGCTCACGCGGATGGAAGGGGCAGATGTGATGTGCGAGATGTCAGGTCATCCAGCTGCCATTAATCAAGCACTCGAAGCTTGTGCAAATGGAGGAAAAGTCAATATACTAAGCTTGCCAGAACGGCCAGTAACAATTGATATTACGAATCAAATTGTTTTTAGGGGATTAACCGTGCAAGGGATCACGGGGAGAAAAATGTTTGAGACGTGGCGTCAAGTTTCTGAGCTATTAAGAACGAATACCATTGATGTAAAGCCAGTTGTCACTCATACACTGCCATTTGAAGAGTTCGAAAAGGGATTTGAACTTATGCAAAGCGGTACGTGCGGGAAAGTCGTACTGATGATGCCATCATATCAAAGGGGGAAGAAATGATGAAAGAATTCACGTATTTACAAGATGAATTGGAAACAATGAAGCAGCAAGGCACCCACCAAACTTTGAAAGAGATCGACTCAAAACAATCATCCACTGTGACATTAAATGAACAATCTGTCATACAACTCTCCTCAAATAACTACTTAGGGCTCACCTCACACCCAAGGCTGATGAAAGCAGCAAAAGAGGCAATCGATGAATTCGGTGCGGGTACAGGATCTGTACGTACCATCGCCGGCACAATGACGATGCATGAACGTCTTGAAAAAAAGCTTGCTTCATTTAAAAAGACAGAAGCAGCACTTGTGTTCCAATCAGGCTTTACGACCAATCAAGGGGTCTTATCCAGTATCTTGACAAAAGATGATATTGTCATTTCGGATGAACTGAATCATGCCTCAATTATTGATGGCATCCGATTAACAAAAGCAGATAAAAAGGTATACGGTCATTCCAATATGGAAGAGCTGGAGAAGATTTTGAAAAAATCAATGAATTACCGCGTCCGCCTCATCGTTACAGACGGTGTGTTCTCGATGGATGGAGATATCGCGCCACTTCCTGAGATCGTCAGGCTCGCAGAGGCATATGATGCATTTGTGATGGTAGACGATGCACATGCATCGGGCGTGCTTGGTGAGAATGGGCGCGGGACGGTCAACCATTTTAAACTCGACGGCAGAGTGCACATTCAGGTCGGGACACTTAGTAAGGCTGTCGGAGTGCTCGGCGGCTATGTGGCTGGTTCAGCGGTTTTAATTGATTATTTAAAGCATAAAGCAAGACCGTTTTTATTCAGCACCTCTCATCCGCCAGCTGTAACTAGAGCGTGTGAAGAAGCGATTGAAGTGCTGTTAGATGAACCGGAACGAATCGATACACTTTGGGAGAACGCCGCTTATTTTAAAGAAAAGGTCATCAGCCTAGGATTTCAAGTCGCCCCAACAGAGACACCGATTATCCCAATCATGATTGGAGACGAAGCACTTACTTTTCGATTCTCAAAGGCTTTAATAGAACGAGGCGTGTTTGCCCAAGGCATCGCCTTCCCAACTGTAGCAAAAGGCAAGGCAAGAATTAGAGCCATCATCACAGCCGAGCACACAAAAGAAGAACTAGACCGGGCACTGACAATCATTGAAGAAGAAGCAAAAAAACTAAACATACTTGATTGAGAGAGCGCAGGCTCTCTTTTTTCTTTTTGTGAAAAATGGTTATGACTAATAGGCAATTTTCATAGAAGAACCGTATATGATTTATTTTCAATTCATCACAAAATAGTCTATACTGTAGGGTGGAACTTGGTTTGAAAGGAGTACAAATTCATGAATGAAGAGCAGAGAAAAGCGAGCGGACAAGTAAGTTCATCGGACAAAAAATCCGAGAAGGACTACAGCAAATATTTTGAAGCTGTGTACATTCCGCCTTCCTTAAAAGATGCAAAAAAACGGGGTAAAGAAGAAGTCGAATACAATCAATTTCAAATTGACGAGCAGTTTCAAGGGTTAGGGAACGGCCGCAAGTTTTATATTCGCACATATGGCTGTCAAATGAATGAACATGACACAGAAGTGATGGCTGGTATTTTTATGGCGCTTGGCTATGAACCAACAAACTCAACGGAAGATGCAAATGTTATCTTATTAAACACTTGTGCTATTCGTGAGAATGCAGAAAATAAAGTGTTTGGAGAGCTTGGACATTTAAAAGCATTAAAACGTGAAAAGCCAGATTTAATTTTAGGTGTCTGCGGATGTATGTCACAAGAAGAATCTGTCGTGAACCGTATTTTGAAGAAACACCCATTTGTTGACTTGATTTTTGGCACGCACAACATTCACCGCCTGCCAGAGCTGTTATCTGAATGCTACCTTTCAAAAGAAATGGTCATTGAGGTTTGGTCAAAAGAAGGCGACGTGATTGAGAACCTTCCAAGAGCCCGTCAAGGTAAAATCAAGGGCTGGGTGAACATTATGTACGGCTGTGATAAATTCTGTACATACTGTATCGTGCCTTACACGCGCGGAAAAGAAAGAAGCCGCCGCCCAGATGAAATTATTCAAGAGGTCAGACGTTTAGCGGCAGAAGGATATAAGGAAATTACCCTTCTTGGTCAAAACGTGAATGCATATGGAAAAGATTTTGAAGATATGGAATATGGTCTTGGCCACCTGATGGATGAGCTGCGAAAAATTGATATTCCGCGTATCCGTTTTACAACAAGCCACCCGCGTGATTTTGATGATCACTTAATTGAAGTGCTTGCCAAGGGCGGAAACCTTCTCGATCATATTCACCTGCCAGTTCAATCCGGAAGTTCTTCTGTGCTGAAACTTATGGCGAGAAAATATGACCGTGAGCGTTACCTTGATCTTGTGCGCAAAATCAAAGAAGCGATGCCGAATGCTTCATTAACAACGGACATTATTGTTGGGTTCCCAAATGAAACAGATGAGCAGTTTGAAGAAACACTTTCCCTCTATCGCGAGGTTGAGTTTGATGCTGCTTATACATTCATTTATTCTCCAAGAGAAGGAACGCCTGCAGCGAAAATGAAAGACAACGTGCCAATGCGTGTGAAAAAAGAACGTCTGCAGCGCCTAAATGCACTTGTGAATGAAATTTCTGCGAAAAAAATGAAGGAATATGAAGGGCAGATTGTCGAAGTATTAGTAGAGGGTGAAAGTAAAAACAACCCTGAGATCCTAGCCGGATATACAAGTAAAAGCAAGCTTGTGAATTTTAAAGCACCAAAAGAAGCGATTGGCAACATCGTCAAAGTGAAAATCACACAAGCCAAAACTTGGTCTCTTGACGGAGAAATGGTTGGAGAAGCTATCGAGGTGAATTAAAATGACACTTTATTCAAAGAAAGAAATTGTCGAGCGTGCAAGAGAGCTCGCTAAAATGATTTCTGAAACGGAAGAAGTTGATTTCTTCAAAAAAGCAGAAGCGCAAATCAATGAAAATACAAAAATTTCAACGATCATTAATCAAATTAAGGCGCTTCAAAAACAAGCTGTGAACTTAAAGCATTACGGCAAACATGAAGCCTTAAAGCAAGTCGAAGAAAAAATCGATGCCCTGCAAGAAGAACTGGATGACATCCCAGTGATTCAAGAATTCAAAGAATCACAAATGGAAGTCAATTCCCTGCTTCAACTTGTAGCGCACACGATTTCGAATCAAGTAACAGATGAAATCATTCTCTCAACCGGCGGTGATCTCTTATTAGGAGAAACCGGTTCAAAAGTGAAAAACTCATCACCAAGTTGCTCCATTAAATGAGAAAACCCCGCAGATGCGGGGTTTTTTGCTTTCCTATTAACATTTTTTGAAAAGCACTACCCATTCTTTTTCCTGCTTCATCGCCTCCAAACCTCTCACTCTCCAACTTTTCCAATTTTCAAGGCAAGTTTATGGGCGACCATGCATACACTGAAACAGAAATGAATTTAATTGAACATGAAGTTCAAAATCGTGACACACTAGACGAATGCCCAGCATAAGATAAAACGATCAAGAACAAGGAGGCATGCCGGAATGTCTGAATACAGAGAAATTATTACAAAAGCGGTGGTTGCAAAAGGGAGGAAATTCACCCAAAGCACACACACCATTTCTCCATCGCAAAAACCAACCAGCATCCTAGGTGGTTGGATCATTAATCATAAGTATGATGCTGAAAAGGTCGGTAAAACCGTTGAGATCGAAGGAACATTTGATATTAACGTATGGTACTCTTACGCCGACAACACGAAAACAGAAGTCGTCACAGAGCGTGTGAAGTATGTAGACATCATTAAACTGAGATATAAAGATAAAAATTTCCTTGATGATGAGCACGAAGTAATTGCGAAAGTATTGCAGCAGCCCAATTGCTTAGAAGTGACCATTTCTCCAAATGGCAATAAAATTATCGTTCAGGCAGAGCGTGAATTCATTGCTGAGGTAGTCGGTGAAACAAAAATTGTCGTAGAGGTCGATTCAAGCTGGAAAGAAAAAGATGATCACGAGTGGGAAGAAGAAGTGGATGAGGAGTTAGAGGATATTCATCCAGAATTCCTAGCAGGTGAGACAGAAGAGTAAGGAATGACTAGGGCGCATATCCCCCTAGTTTTTTTGTGCCTGATCTAGGAGAAAAAAGGTGATTTTTTATGCTATAATTAGAGATGGTATGAATTCGAAAGTAATATAGTGAGGGATTAGAAATATGGCAAGTTATACGCCCATGATACAGCAATATTTAAAGATCAAGGCAGATTATCAAGATGCCTTTTTATTTTTTCGCCTAGGCGATTTTTATGAGATGTTTTTTGATGATGCAAAGGAAGCGGCGCAAGAACTAGAAATTACGTTAACAAGCAGAGACGGCGGCACAATTCCAATGTGCGGCGTTCCTTATCATTCTGCTTCTGCATACATAGAACAGTTGATTTCAAAAGGCTACAAGGTCGCCATTTGTGAGCAGGTGGAAGACCCTAAAACAGCAAAAGGTGTAGTCAAAAGGGAAGTCGTTCAACTGATTACACCAGGAACCGTCATGGATGGTAAAGGTTTAAGTGAAAACGAGAACAACTTTATTGCGTCTGTTACCAGCTTTCAAAATGGGTACGGTCTTGCGCTGTCTGATTTATCAACAGGTGAAAACATGGCAGCTTTCATCGATCGATTAGATGAAGTCGTATCAGAAATTTATTCTGTCGGTGCAAAAGAAATTGTGGTGTCAAAGCAGCTGGATGAGGAAACAATCAAAACCCTTAAAGAACGCTGCCAAGCAACTATTTCATACGAAGATAGTGATGAATTATTAGATGAAGCTGAACGGCTCGTTTCCCATCTAGACGAAAAGTTAAAAACGTCATTTTTAACACTTTATGCCTATTTAAGAAGAACGCAAAAAAGAAGCTTGGATCATCTTCAGAAGGTTCAAGTGTTTGAGCTTGAACAAACGATGAAAATCGATCTTTACTCAAAACGAAACCTTGAATTAACAGAAACGATTCGTTCAAAAAGCAAAAAAGGCTCTTTATTATGGCTGTTAGATGAAACAAAAACAGCGATGGGCGGCAGACTGCTCAAGCAATGGATCGACCGGCCGCTTATTCGCCTTTCGCAAATTAATGAGCGTCAGGAAATGGTGCAAATCTTGATGGATCATTTCTTTGAGCGAGAGGATCTGCGCGAACGATTAAAGCAAGTATATGATCTTGAGCGTTTAGCGGGCCGCGTGGCATTTGGCAACGTGAATGCCCGTGATCTCATCCAGCTCAAAGAATCCTTAAAACAAGTACCGGATATTAAACAACTCGTTCATTCATTACCAGAAGAAATGGCAAAATCAAGAGCGAATGAGATTGATCCTTGTGGTGATTTGCTTGATTTATTAGAAGATGCACTTCATGAAAATCCGCCGATGACGATAAAAGAAGGCAATTTGATTAAAGATGGCTACAATGCAAAATTAGATGAATACCGTGATGCCAGCCGAAACGGAAAGGACTGGATTGCACGGCTTGAACAGCAGGAAAGAGAATATACCGGCATTCGCTCCTTAAAAGTCGGGTTTAATAAAGTGTTTGGTTATTATATCGAAGTGACACGCGCAAATACACATCTGCTGGAGGAAGGGCGTTACGAAAGAAAACAAACGCTTGCCAATGCAGAGCGGTATATCACACCTGAATTAAAAGAAAAAGAAGCACTGATTCTTGAAGCAGAATCAAATATTAACGAATTGGAATATGAACTATTTACAGCTCTCAGGGAGCAAGTAAAAGGCTATATTCCTAGATTACAGCTGCTTGCAAAACAAATGAGCGAGCTTGATGCGCTTCAATGCTTTGCGACTGTCAGTGAAAAGCGCCGTTATATCCGGCCGGAATTCTCAGAGGATGACGTGGATGTCAAAGATGGCCGTCACCCAGTCGTTGAAAAAGTGCTGGATCACCAGGAATATGTACCGAATGACTGCCATATGGGAAAAGGCAGACAAACCTTACTCATCACTGGACCGAATATGTCAGGGAAAAGTACGTATATGAGACAAATGGCGCTCATCTCGATTCTTGCGCAGATTGGCTGCTTCGTGCCTGCGTCAAAGGCGACGCTTCCAATCTTCGATCAAATCTTTACACGTATTGGTGCAGCAGATGATTTGATTTCTGGTCAAAGTACTTTTATGGTAGAGATGCTCGAAGCAAAAAATGCGATGGTGCACGCAACCAAAAACAGCTTGATTTTATTTGATGAAATTGGACGCGGGACAAGCACCTATGATGGAATGGCTCTTGCGCAGGCGATCATTGAATTTGTTCATGATCATATTGGGGCTAAAACCCTATTCTCTACACATTACCATGAGCTCACGGTCCTTGAATCTCAATTAAGCGAGCTGAAAAATGTTCATGTGCGAGCTGAAGAGCATGAAGGCACGGTCGTTTTCTTACATCAAATCAAAGAAGGTGCAGCTGATAAAAGCTATGGTATTCATGTAGCGCAGCTTGCGGAATTGCCTGATACCATCATTAATAGAGCCCAGACTATTTTAACGGAGCTTGAGAGCGGATCACATGACGTGACCCCAACCGTATCTGCAGCACCAAAAGCAGAAAAGGCTGAAGAAAAACAGCAGCTATCTTTCTTTGAAGTAGAAGAAAAACCGCAGCCGAAAGCTGCGCTAAAACAGAAGGATCAAGCGGTCATAGACGAATTAAAGTCTTACAACCTAATGGATATGACGCCGCTTGAAGCGATGACAAAGCTGTATAAATTGCAAAAGAAATTATAATGTAAAGTGAGGTGAGCAGAAATGGCAAAGATTATTCAGTTATCCGATGACCTATCCAATAAAATTGCTGCAGGTGAAGTGGTCGAGCGCCCGGCTTCTGTTGTAAAGGAGCTTGTGGAAAATGCGATCGATGCAAAAAGTACAGTGATTGAAATCGATGTAGAAGAAGCTGGTCTTTCTTCTATCAGGATTATTGATAATGGTGTTGGAATCGATGCTGAAGATTGTAAGCTCGCCTTCCAGCGCCATGCAACGAGTAAAATTAAAGACGAAAATGATTTGTTTCGTGTCAGAACGCTCGGATTCAGGGGAGAGGCGCTGCCAAGTATTGCATCCGTCTCTCACCTAGAAATGAAAACAAGTACTGGCGAAGGAGCTGGGACACACTTAGCTTTGCAAGGCGGGAAGATCATTTCAGAGAAAAAAACCTCTGGCCGCCGCGGCACCGAAATTGTGGTCACCAACTTATTTTACAATACGCCAGCCCGCCTAAAATACATGAAAACCGTTCATACGGAACTTGGTAATATATCGGATGTTGTCAATCGAATTGCGCTAGCTCATCCCGAAGTATCGATCCGTTTGCGTCATCAAGGGAAAGTCCTGCTACAGACGAATGGAAACGGAGATGTACGTCATGTACTTGCGGCTATTTACGGGACTGCTGTGGCTAAAAAAATGCTGCCGCTTCACGTACAATCACTTGATTTTGAAGTGAAAGGATATATTTCCTTACCAGAAGTGACGAGGGCATCACGGAATTATATGTCTTCTGTTGTAAACGGCCGATATGTCAAACATTTTCCGCTCGTGAAAGCGATCCATGAAGGGTATCACACGCTGCTTCCGATTGGCCGTCATCCAATTACATTCATTGAGATGAAGATGGATCCCATTCTAGTGGATGTGAACGTTCATCCTTCGAAGCTAGAAGTGAGGCTAAGTAAAGAACAGGAACTTCATGATCTGATTAAACAAGGAATTAAGGAAGTATTTCAAAAGCAGCAGCTCATTCCAAGTGCTTCAGTACCAAAAAAAGCACCAATGCCAGCTGTGAAAAATGAGCAGCAATCCTTAACCTTCGATGCGAAACAAAGGAACTCAAGCCCAGCGGAAACACCGCTAACCTATCAGCCGGAGCCGCTCGAATCGATCGTATATGAGACAAGTCATACCGAAGCATACGGAATACCTAAACAAGAGAAGACGGAAGCATCATCACCGGTATTTTATGAAGAAGCCTCATCTGAGCGAGAGCATTCAGAGGAATCCGCCGCTTCACTTGAAGATGTAGAGACGGTACTGCACGAAGAAGTGACAGAAACGATTCCTGAAAATGAACGCGTCCCTGTGATGTATCCAATTGGACAAATGCATGGCACATATATATTGGCTCAAAATGAACGAGGTCTTTATATCATCGACCAGCATGCGGCTCAAGAACGAATCAAGTATGAGTATTATCGTGAGAAGGTGGGAGAGATCGAACAGGAAGTGCAAGAAATGCTCGTCCCCTTAACATTTCACTACTCTAAAAACGATATGCTGATCATTGAAGAGCATAAGGATATTCTAGCGAAAGTGGGGGTCTTCTTAGAGCCCTTTGGTTCAGGAAGCTACATCGTTCGGTCGCATCCGCAGTGGTTTCCAAAAGGTGAAGAGGCTGAACTGATCGAAGAGATTATCGAGCAAGTGCTTGATGAAAAACGTGTTGATATCAAGAAACTCAGAGAAGAAGCGGCGATTATGATGAGCTGTAAAGGCTCAATCAAAGCAAATCGTCATTTGCGTCATGATGAAATCAAAGCCTTATTAGATGAACTTCGGCAAACGAAGGACCCATTCACCTGTCCGCATGGCCGGCCGATCATCATTCATCACTCCACTTATGAAATGGAGAAGATGTTTAAACGGGTGATGTGATATAAAAAAGCGCTCTAATCAGAGCGCTTTTTTATTTAGCATCCGCAAGGATCTGGAGGTGTGACCACAACTGGCCGTGTATTAATATCAATCGTATCTTCTGCATAAAATGTGGAACCGATGCTGATGGCTCGATTTTCTGCACGGAACGTGTATGTACCTGCAGCAGGGAGTACTTTATGTGAAAGCTTTAATGTATATTTGGAAATTCCAAGTAAATCCAGTCTGAGCGGAATACGAACGGTTTGTCCGTTGTTCAAAATGTAGCTGTCTTTTAATGCTTTACCGTTCATAATGTCTTTAGTTGTTGCTTGGAAACCCTTTGGCAGAGTGAACTCAACCGCACCGAGACTTAGAACAGAATTTGGGCTGTACGTCAGCTCAATGTCAGAAAAAGACCATTCCTGCTTACTTGCTCCTGTAATTTTTGCGTAAAGTGCAGCTGGTTTTGCATTGGTTGTTGCTTTGCCGGCTTCCTCAGCAGATGCAGAAAGCGGTACTGACAGTGCCATAACCAATGTGAGCATCCCCATCATAAGAATCGTCCACGTTTTTTTCATTTTTTTCTTCCCCCTTGTTGAATATAGGTAAATAATAGATGATTACACCCATTATTTACCTATAATGTTACCATATCACCATATGGTATTAAATGGGATATTATACCCTTATTTTGTCATTCTTTAGTAATAGCGGGGAAATAGCGCATTTGGTTGATTCATTCCGTAATAATGGCCTGGCATTTGCTGGTTTGTTGGCATCATCATATGCATATCTTGATAACCATATGGATGATGTGGCATCATCCCGTATCCACCATAATGGCCTAGATGATGATGGTCCTTCATTGGAACATGCTTTGAAAAGGTATCATGCTGATTTGGAAACGGTGAATAAACTGAATGATGATGTGGATGGTGCGCGTTATACACATCTTTTTTGCCGCTATGATAATGGTTTGGCATATTCATATGATCATGCATGTTTGGCGCGACCATATGCTCATGATTGGCTGTATACACATTTTCAAATGTGTGATAGGGATTTTCTTGGTGATAATGATTCATTTGGCTGTTCATATCGTTCATGTATATCTCATCCTTTATGTCAGGTTGCCATATCCTATGAGACAGATCTGCTTCATGAGCCTATCCATATGAAAGAAAAAAACCGGCCTTTCAGCCGGGAAAAGGAAAAGCAGGTAAAGCGTCAAGCGTTAAATTGTGTAGCTGTGTCTTCTTCTGCGACGCTTTTTACATCTGCTGCAGACACTTTTAGGAAAATAACAGGGATCGTAGCTTCGAGAGGTATCCCAAAAATCGCTCTCAAACCATTTATCTTTTTTATGACAAAACTTTTTTTCTTTACATGGATCCTCATGGTAATGATCGTCATGCTTTTTATGGCAGTGTGAGTGGGAATGTTTGCACTTGCATTTGCACATTGTCATCCCTCCTAAATGTGACTCAATGCTAGTATATGCAAGAAAGAGTCATGAGGACTGGATGCTCATGCTTCTTTTATAAAAAAAGGCTTTTTCTAAAAAAACTCAAATAAAAAGAATTGACTAGTGCTAAATTAACATGATAAAATATAAATTTCTATCCTCTGATGAAATGTGTTATAATGATATTGTGAATACTTTCGGAGGTGGCGGATTTGTTTCAAATAGGTGATAAAATTGTTTATCCAATGCATGGAGCCGGTGTGATTGAAGGAATGGAAGAAAAAGAGATTTTAGGTAAAACGCAGGAATATTTCCTGATTCAAATGCCGAATATGCAGATGATGGTCCCAAAAGGCAGAATCAATCAACTAGGTATACGTCCGGTAGCAGATCAAGCAACGCTGAAAGTTGTGATGAACAATTTTGCAGAAGAAACAAACGACGACACGCTTACTTGGAAGCAAAGATATGATGAAAATCTGAAAAAGCTAAAAACAGGTGCGATCGAAGATGGTGCAGACGTTGTCAAAGATCTAATGAGACGAAATCAGAAGAAAGCGTTAAATTCAAGTGAAAAGAAGATGCTTGAAGATGCAAGAGGCATGTTAGTGAGTGAGATTTCACTTGCACAGGGATTGACGCAAGATGAAGTGATGACAGCTTTAGAGAATGAATTAAGAATGTAATGATGATATACAGAGACTAGCTGTAAACTGAAGGGGACTACTTCTTTTGTTTACAGCTTTTTTGTTTGAAAAAAAGAGTAATATTGCCATTTTTGTAGGTGATTTTAACTAAAATTGAAATGAGGTCATACGATTTAGTTTTTACGTTCACAACAAAAATTTAAAGACCTCTGAAATACCTAGATAATATTAAAAAACAGGTAACTTCTCCTGATTCATTCAAATGAGCCGGACAACCTTTGAATTTTCTAAGCCATTGATAGTAAAATATTGCGGTAAGATGACACCTAAGAGAAAAAAGGAGCGGTGAAATGAAAAGGTTACTAATATGTGGATTCATCTTTCTTATTCTGTGTACTCTTTTAATGGTGAAATGCAGCCATTCTGTTCAAGAAAAAAAAGAGCAAAAGCAGCATCATCAAGAGGTAGAAAAGTATCAAAAAGAGCGAAAACAAGGCGATCAATATGAAAACTTTAAACAGCTCATGCGATATGAAAGAGACGGTTATGAGATAGAATTTCACGAAAAGGGTGGAAGTGATTTACTTGTATTTTCTCCTCATGGAGGTGAAATTGAACCAGGAACAAGTGAAATTGTAGAAGCCTTTCAAGAAAAGTACTCTACGTATTTGTTCGAAGGTACAAAGCAAGACAATAACCGGGATCTGCATATCACGAGTACCAATTTTGATGAACCCATTTTGGTTCAAATGATTAAAACGTATCCTTTTTCAATTTCCATCCATGGCTATAAAAGTGATAAAAGACACACGCTCGTTGGCGGCACAAATGAAAAAATGCAAAGAGCAGTTGTACGAGAACTAAAAGATCGGGGATTTTCCGCAGAAATGGTACAAAAAGGCGAACGGCTTTCTGGTACAGACCCTAAAAATATAAATAATCGAAATGCGAGTGGTGAAAGCGTTCAGCTCGAAATTAGTACAGCGCAAAGGGAAGCTTTTTTTGACAATTTTGAGACGAGAAAGGGAAAGAAAAAAACATTCAGACGCTATATTAATGCGTTAAAAGAAGTGCTCAGAGAATTCGACCCTTCTTCGTAAAAAATTTTGATGGGCAAAAGTACTCTATTTAAACTTGGTAAAAAAGATAGGAATATGCGATTTGAACATAAAATATGTAATAACTTACAATTTGCCTTGAAAACATAAATTATGTAAAATAATAGTTATCAGTTTGATATGATAGAATGGGGCTGAAGTGGATGGCACATAAAATACCATCTTCCGAAGTAGGTGTAAAGATCAATCAATGGTACACGCATATTTGCAAATTTGAAGTTGAACAGGCAAACGGCATGAAGCGCCTTGTTGAAGAAGAAATTCATGATATGGAAGAGGATCAAGATTTACTCCTATACTATTCTCTAATGGATTTTCGCCATCAAATGATGCTTCAGCACTTAGCGCCAGTCCATGCAGGGAGTGAAACGCTTCAAGCAGTGTCCTTTCCTAAAGAAATTGACGATGCAGAAGATGAGATGACAGGCTTACTCGGCTATTATTTTCATTTTTTTCATGGAATGTATGCGTTTATCCAGCGCCGCTATATCGAGGCCATTTCATATTACAAGCATGCGGAACATCAACTGATTTTAGTGACAGATGAGATTGAAAAAGCAGAATTTTACTATAAAATCGCAGAAGTTTACTATCATATGAAACAAACCTATTTCTCCATGCACTACGCTAAAAAGGCAAGAGATATCTACAAGAAACATCAGCTTTATGGAAAAAGAAGCATTCAATGTGATTTTGTCATGGCAGGTAATTGGATTGATGTTAATCAGTATCAAAAAGCGCTTCCTTATTTAGAAAAAGCGTTAAAGGTCTGTGAAGCGATGGAACAAAAAGAATGCACATCTTACTTTAAAGCAATGGCTCTTAATAACTTAGGCACTTGTCATTATAGTATGGGAACGTACCATACAGCGACTGTCTTTTTTGAACAAGCCATTTCACTTTATCAGAAAGATCAAGCATCCACGATGATCAAATCGTTGTTTTCACTTGCCCTTACTTGTTTTAAACTCGGAGATATTCAGCGGGCGGGCGAGGCCATATCTACAGGAATGAAAGAAGCTTGTGTATTGGAAGATGAAATTTATCAGTTGAAATTCCAATTTTTGCAGGCGCTCTATATAGAGAAAGACGGCTGTGAGCAATTGAGGTCGGCTCTTTTTGGTCTGAGAAATAAAAAAATGTTTGCTGATTTAGAGGAATTAGCACTTGATGCGGCTAATTATTATAAGGAACGCGACATGTACAAGGAATCCTCCACTTTTTTTGAGATTGTGATCGAAGCGCGTACGCACATTCAAAAAGGAGATGAGATGTATGAGAACGAAGCATAACATGTCAGCTGCTCAAGTAGATGAAAGACTTCACACTTAAAAATGAGACAAACAACACCCTTTACGCAAAACGTAAAGGGCTTTTTTCTTTATTCTTTGATTGCTTTTTCTGCGTCAATTGCACCTGCTCCATAAATCATCGGGTCATCCCCAGACCACTTGCTAGTATTTTCTTTTAACAGGGTTTTGACTTCATCTGGCGTTAAATCTGGTGAATGCTCTAACAGTAGAGCGCAAATACCAGCACAAATCGGTGTTGCCATCGATGTGCCAGATAACGTTGTATAATCCTCATCGACTCTGCTTGATTTATCGAGTTTATCCAGAAAGGATCTTGGTGATCTGAGAGAAACGATGTTTACGCCTGGTGCGAGGATATCAGGCTTTGCTTCCCCATAAACAGTTGGCCCTCTGCTTGAAAACGGTGCCACGACATCGTCACTTGATTCTGGTGTATTCCGGTCATCATAGGCTCCAACCGTAATGACTTTTTGACTGACAGCAGGGCTTGCAATCGTCTGGCTGTTAGGACCAGAGTTTCCGGCAGCGACGCATACAACAATCCCTTGATCCCAAGCCGCATTGACAGCACGCACCATTGGATCGTCCTGTTCGTCATCATAACGCTGCGCAGCTCCGCCTAGCGACATACTGATAATATGAATCGGATCATCAGGGTGGTCTTCGTTGAACTGTATGCACCATTCAACCCCTTCTATAATAGTAGAAAGTGATCCAGCCCCTTGTTTATTTAACACTTTCACGCCAATTAGATTTGCTTTTGGGGCGGGTCCTTTGTATAAGCCATCTGAAGCGGCTCCATCTCCAGCGACATCTCCCGCGCAGTGAGTACCGTGGCCATTATCATCATAAGGTTTTGTTTTTTGTTTGACGAAATCCACAAAATCTCGAATTCTTCCATCTAAATCTTCATGCGGATAAATTCCTGTGTCAATGACAGCGACCGTAATGCCTTCTCCGGTTAAAGTTGTCCCGTTTCGGGTGACTTCTTCAGCATGGCTCGCTTGTGTGGCTACATCCAGCAACGCATGAACTTTCCGGTCTAAATAAATTTTACGAATATGCTCACCGTTTGTTAATAGCTCCTCTAAAGCAGCAGGCGTTAAATCAGCAGCGCAGCAGTCGATATGTGAAAAATGCCGTTTTATATTTGTTTTTCTGCTTTTTTTCATGAACTGTTTTGTGCTTTGAATCCCTGCCTCGGCTGCACCTTCCTTAAATTCAATGATCACACGAAGCTTCTTTTTCTTCTTCAGCCTGCCTTCGAAAAAACGATGAAGAAAGCATGGCGTCCATTTAAAAGGTTTATAAAGGTGAAGAACGGTCTCTCTTAAAGGCTGATCTAGTTTACTAGCATGTGTTCTGACCATTTGCACCATAGAAAATCCAAACATGTGATGCCCTCCATTCCAGCTATCCATTCTCGTACACTCTTACGTTATGAGAATGAGAACTGCTTGGTTCGGATTCTTGTCCCTCCTTTTCTTTATATTGGCGGCTTGCTTAGTCTTTCAAAAAAAGAAAAGCGCTTACATTTTGTAAAATAATAGAAAAAGGTGGAAATCATATAGAATCTGCCGATGATAGGTGGGAGAGTTCTTCTGAGAGAACCAGTGAAACAAAGGATTTTGCAGAAAAAGGAGGGCTGTGGACAGGGTCAATGCTCATATAAATGTGATGCGTGACAGATGGAAAACATCAAATCCTTATCAAAAAAAGCCGAATTAAAGAAAACAGACTGGATAGGACTAGGTCATATTAAACATAACGTCATTTGTTTGTCATACTATTCTAACTCTGTTTTCAAAGAGGAGAGGCGTTTCTGTGTATATAAATGCAATTATCTTATTTTTGAGGAATCTCATGATCTAGAGTGTTATGATCAAATGTGAAGAGAAAATGTGGAAAAAATGATAAGAAATGATGATTCAATATAAATCATAGAAACGGCTTAGAAATCTGTTAAAGGAGAACGGGAATGAAGAAGTTTTTTGCTTTGCTTCTCCTGCTTGCGATCGGATGGGGCGTTTATTATACCATGCAAGCACAGGAACATGATGAGCCAGTGTCATCAGGTGGGGAAGACGAAAGCGGTTCAAATGATATTTATCGAAATTTTAAAGAACTTGAAGAAAACGAATCAACGAGCAGCTATAACATTACAGCCAACCCAGTGCCCGGCAGCCGCCTTCTTGTGATGTCACCTCATGGTGGGAGGATCGAAGGCGGCGTGAGCGAGATCGTCCATTTTTTTGACAACGATTTTTCGACGTATTTATTTGAAGGTCTAAGAGAGAATGCATCAGAACTTCATATTACAAGTACAAACTTTGATGAGCCAATCGGCGTCGCGCAGGCAAAAGCACATGATTACATCTTAGCAGTGCATGGATACAAAGGCGAGGAAGGAATTGACCATACTCTCGTCGGCGGAACAGATTACGATCGTGCAGAGAAAATTGTCAACTCATTAGAGCGGAACGGGTTTTCTGCTGAACTAGCTGTCGCACACGCAACCCTGAGCGGGACAAGCAATCATAATATTAATAATCTTACAAAAACAGGGCAGAGTGTGCAGCTTGAGATTAGTAGAAGTCAGCGTGAAGCTTTATTTGACAGTTTCGATTTTCGGAGGCGGTCAAGTACAAAAAACGAGACATTCTATCGTTATGTAAGGGCGATTCGGACAGTGCTGGATGAAGAATATACATAAGGGCTGTGCACATGTTAAGACAAGGAGTGGAATTCTTGTTACACTATGAACAGTGATAACAAAAGGAGAGACGGATATGGCGCGTCATCATTTTCATCTTCAGGCAAGCTGGCCCGGTCTGCGTAACGATGTGGGTACAATCGCATGTGAACAATTAAAAACAAAGATTTCGATTCCAAAGGAAATGGACGGTCCAGGTATTGGAACCAATCCAGATGAGATGCTCTTAGGTGCAGCGGCTACGTGTTATATCATTACACTTGCAGCCATGATGGAGCGAAGTCAATTAGAGAAAGAGGATTTATCGATGAGCTCTGAAGCCGTCGTAGATGTGACAAATGGTGTGTTTACTTATGAGGAAATCATTCATCGACCTGTCATCACCCTCAAAGAGTCCGCTTCCGCACATGAAATTGAGCTGGCCCGAAAGCTTGCGCATAAAGCCGAAAGCTCTTGTATGATTTCAAGAGCTGTTCAGGGGAATGTGAACATTTCCTTAGAAGAAACCATTCAAGTCGGCCGTTAAAACAAAAAAGTCATTTTCTCTTGAAATATGGAGAAAATGACTTTTTTTATGACGTCCATTCGGTTTGATCGAGTTGTGCTTTAGTTTCGTTCTTTTGCTTCTTGGACTGATTTAAGACAATCACGCCGCAGATGACAAGTGCAAGGCCGATGTAGCCTTTCGTGCTGATCGTTTCGTTAAACAGCACAAGTCCTACAAGAGCAGTGAGAGCTGTTCCAACGCCAGACCAGGTTGCATAGGCAGACGAGAGCTCGATGGTTTTAAGTGCCAAGCTCAGGAAAGTAAAGGCGCATCCAAATCCGATCAGTACCCCGATACTCGGCAGCAGCTGCGAAAAGCCTTGAGAAAGCTTCAGCATTGTACTGCCAAAAACCTCCGTCAAAATGGCTCCTGTTAAGTAGAGTATTCCTTTCATCATCTCCCACATCCTTTATGACATATTTAATAGTACGACCCCTGAGACAAGCATCGCCATGCCAATGACTGCTTTTTGGTTCAAGGTTTCTTTGAAAAAGAGCACGCCAAAAATAGCCGTGAGGACCGTACCAACTCCAGACCATGTTGCGTAAGACATGCTTAGCGGAATGATATTGAGTGTCAATGACAGCATATAAAAAGCAAGTGTATAGCCAGCCACAACAACCGCGCTAGGCTTCCAGCGCGTAAAACCATGAGATAATTTTAACATCGCGGCTCCAATGGCTTCTGAAAAAATGGCCACAGCCAAAAAAAGATATCCGAGGATCATGATCATCCCTCCTCTAATAGGTGTAAAATCCGATGAAGAAAAAGGGTTTTTATCCTCTCTTTTCAGCGGTTCAAGCTGAAATATTTCCGAAAAACAGCATGCTCTGCCATCTGCTGAAGGGAGAGCTGTCTTAATCCTTCTTATCAGGCGGTGAACTGCATCAAAATGGCTCTTTTGTGGTTTTAGACATAAAAAAAACACCTACTTTACTGAACAGTCGGTAAAGTAAATGTTAACCCATGAAAAAAGAGTGTGTCAATCGATTCATTTTATGAATGGATGTTTTCACTTAAACGTCATATTTAATACCAAGGGTATGGTCCATATGGCGGGTATGGCGGCGGATAAGGGTATCCATAGCCATATCCTGGCGCAAGCAGAGATCCAGCAAGCAGGCCTCCAGCAAAACCTCCTAAAAATGGAGGTCCAAAGAATCCAGGGCGTCCAAAGCCGAATCCAGGTCTCCCAAAGCCAAATCCGGGTCTCCCAAACCCAAATCCAGGGCGTCCAAAACCAAAAGGTCTTCTCATGTCTTCTTCTTGAATAAATGGAGGTGTATCAAAATAATTCATAATAAAAGGCTCCTTTCTCATAAAATCACTGTAACTGACATCAGTGTATTCCAGTTGCCTACAGATGTTTGGGTGGACGCCTAATATAAGGAGGAATGTTAGAAATGGGCCTGTATCCATCAGATTGGGCAAAATGTCCGCCGCATGCTCATGCATATAAAGCACGTACAGATGTAACGGAGGGGCATTATCATTTAATAGAAGGTATTTCTCAGCCTGTAAATGGAAGCAGTACCGACCGGCATACTCATTTTTATCGGGGGATCACTTCCTTTGAAAGAGGGCATTTTCACAGGTACTACGGTATCACAGGGCCTGCAATTCCGAGAGTGGATGGAACACATTATCACGAGATTGAGGAAGTCACCTATTCAGCCTATCTCGATTCTGTTCCCATCCCATATGGAGGTGTCGTCTATAGTCCAGATGAGAAGCGGCCAACACATAAGCATCGTTTAAAAGGAAAAACATATGAAGTGGTTGGAAATGAACCGCTTGGCTGGTAATGGGCAGGAGATAGGAGAGTAAGAAAAGTTATGCTATACTGTAGGCAGTTTTGTAAAAGTGAGTGATGTTATGAATAAAGCGAAGCAGCCAGTAATCGTGTTAGTAGGGCCGACGGCTGTCGGCAAAACCAAATTGAGCATTGATATAGCCAAAGCATTTAATGGAGAGATTATCAGCGGGGATTCTATGCAGATTTATAAAGGGATGGATATCGGAACAGCTAAAATCACACCCGAAGAAATGAATGGCATCCCGCACCATTTAATTGATATTAAACAGCCGGACGAATCTTTTTCGACAGCTGAATTTCAGCAGCTGGTTCGTGCGAAAATCAAAGAGATTGCCGCTAGAGGGAAAACGCCAATGATTGTCGGCGGAACAGGCCTCTATATCCAATCTGTTTTATATGATTACACATTTACGGATGAGAAAAGTGATCCTGCTTTTAGAGAAGAAATGACGCTCTTTGAACAGCAGCACGGCGCGCTTTTGCTGCACGAAAAGCTAAAGGCAGTAGATCCTGATGCGGCAAACGCTATTCATCCAAATAACGTCCGCCGCGTGATCCGGGCGCTGGAAGTGATTCATACAACAGGTCAGAAAATGTCGGAGATGCAAAACGGGCATCAAGAAGTTCCTCTTTATGATACAGCCTTCATTGGGCTGAAAATGGATCGAGAGGTTTTGTACGAGCGCATTCATCAAAGAATTGATATGATGATAGATGAAGGCTTAATTGAAGAAGTGAGAGCACTTTATCAATCTGGCTTGAAGGATTGTCAGTCTGTTCAAGCCATTGGTTATAAAGAGCTGTATGCCTATTTTCAAGGTGACTGCTCACTTGATGAAGCCATCCAGCAATTAAAGC
Source organism: Bacillus sp. FSL M7-0003 (assembly GCF_038628485.1). NCBI lineage: Bacteria > Bacillati > Bacillota > Bacilli > Caryophanales > Bacillaceae > Bacillus > Bacillus sp. FSL M7-0003. Next base: position 1,686,270 of record NZ_CP152024.1, read on the forward strand.
AAAATTCCCGTAGATATGCGAAGCGTCAGTTCACGTGGTTCCGTAATAAAATGGCGGTCACTTGGTTTGATATGACACCGCCTTGCCACTTTTCAGACAAAAAAGAGGAAATTTTCGCATATATAGCAGGAAAGCTTGGACTTAAAGCGAAACTGTAGTTATCAGAATCAAGGAGGACGAAACATGAAACCGATTAATATTCAGGAGCAGTTTTTGAATCAGATCCGCAAAGACAATACATTTGTCACAGTATTCTTGCTGAATGGCTTTCAGCTTCGCGGTCAAGTGAAAGGGTTTGACAATTTCACGGTGCTGCTTGAAACAGAAGGGAAGCAGCAGCTTATTTATAAACACGCCATTTCTACATTTGCACCTCAAAAGAATGTAAATCTAGAATTAGAATAGGATAGGTTGTATTTAAAATAGCCCCATGCCTCTGCGAATAAACCGGCCGGAACCCGCTACGTTTTTTGTCAGTGCAGAGGGGCTATTTTGCATGCAATGAAACTTTTCTGCCAAATTTCCGTATCATTCCTTATTGGATATTAGAAGGGTGAGGGGATTTATATGGAAAATGCAGAGCTTGAATTAAGAAGGATTAGAGTGATCCTCCTTTTGATTGGAATTGTTGTCTTGTTTGGATCGTGCGCTATCTCAAACATTGAAACGAGACAAGAAAGTTGGAATAACCATTCTCATGAAAATGCAGATGGAGTTTTACCATCATCTGCTGCACTAAAAAATAATCATTTTGCTGTTGTGAAAGATGATCAAGTACATGTGTACCGATTTGATGAAAAAGAAGGAGAGCTGACTCTCGTTACAACGAAATACATAGATGAATGGGACGACGAAGAATATGATGATGGCTCTGAGGAAGAAGAGTAAGCACGTAAATTTACAAATGAATGTGAAGCCGCTACACTATAATCATGCATCAGACATCTAGACAGAAAAGGATGAGTTCATGACACATAAAATTAAAATTAATCATTGGGAACAAACTTGTGAAGACGATTCCTGTTTCGAATATGGAACGAGTGTTTCTGTAAATGGGAAAGAATTAGTGAGAGAAGCTTCAATCGTTTCTGCGCTTGAAGCGGTGCTAAAAGAATTAGGTGTTGAAGTGGAAATTACAGAAGTGTCAGAAGATTTACAGTGCGATGCCTACAAAAAATAAAACAAAAAGTCTAGTCTACTAAGCGATTTTTTTTCGTGTTATGATAGATTTCGGTTTCAGTTGAATAGGGAGTAGAGCAGTCTATTTTTAGATCCTGTTCTGCTCTATTTATTTGAACGTACGAGTTCGGCTATGAAGGTTCGGCCGGGTTGGTTGATTTTTTTCGTTTCGAACATCTATATGTTGTGTTTTGAAAAAACATAGTATACTATATATAGTGAATAGCGAAATGATCAACAATACTAAAAACTAGGTCGTGATGGAATTGATTCAAATCGTATTTGATTCAAAAACAGGAAATGTTCAACGCTTTTTGGACAAGACCCCTTTTACAGACAAACGAAAATTGACTGGAGAAGAGTTTTTGGATACGCCGTTTATTCTCGTCACCTTTACAACAGGATTTGGACAAGTCCCTAGTACCACTCAGTCCTTTTTAGAGAAAAATGCTCACCTTTTACTAGGTGTTGCGGTGAGTGGCAACAAAGTGTGGGGAGATAATTTTGCAAAAAGCGCCGATACGATTTCTAAACAATATCAAGTTCCTATTTTGCACACCTTTGAACTAAGCGGAACAAAAAGGGATGTTGAATTGTTTACACAGGAGGTAGAAAGAATTGTCACAAAATCAGGTTCCAAAGTGGATACAATTAAATAACGAAATTATGATTCAAAAAGAAGGAAAGTTTCAGTTCGATAAGGACAAAGAAGCTGTACATAGTTATTTCGTAGATTACATTAATCAAAACACGGTCTTTTTTCACAATCTAGAAGAGAAGATTGATTACTTAATAGAAAACGACTACTATGAGGAAGAATTTTTAAGACAATACAGCATGGCAGATATTAAAGAAGTCTTTGAAGCTGCATATGCCAAAAAATTTAGATTCCCATCATTTATGAGTGCATTTAAGTTTTACAATGACTATGCACTGAAAACAAATGATAAAAAGAAAATCCTTGAACGCTATGAAGACCGCATTTCAGTTGTAGCACTTTTCTTTGCGGGCGGGGATAAAGAAAAAGCACTTGAGTTTGTAGAACTGATGATCAATCAAGAGTACCAGCCAAGTACACCAACCTTCTTGAACGCTGGACGTAAAAGACGCGGTGAGCTTGTGAGCTGCTTCTTGCTTGAAGTGAATGACTCACTAAACGATATTTCAAGAGCGATTGATATTTCCATGCAGTTGTCAAAACTAGGTGGCGGCGTCAGTTTGAACCTGTCAAAACTTCGTGCAAAAGGCGAAGCAATCAAAGATGTCGAAAACGCGACAAAAGGTGTCGTCGGTGTGATGAAGCTTCTTGATAATGCATTCAGATATGCAGATCAAATGGGGCAAAGACAAGGATCAGGCAGTGCCTACCTGAATATTTTCCACAGAGATATCAATGATTTCTTAGATACGAAAAAAATCTCTGCCGATGAAGATGTTCGCGTGAAAACTCTATCCATTGGAGTTGTCATCCCGGATAAATTTATCGAGCTTGCTAGAGAAGATAAAACAGCTTACACTTTCTATCCGCATACAGTCTATAAAGAATATGGACAGCACCTTGATGAGATGGACATGGAAGAAATGTATGACGAGCTTGTAGAAAACCCAAAAGTTAAAAAAGAAAAAGTCAATCCGAGAAAGCTTCTTGAAAAATTGGCTGTTCTACGCTCAGAATCAGGCTATCCATATATCATGTTCCAAGATAATGTAAACAGAGAGCATGCCTTGAACCATATTTCACGAGTGAAATTCTCAAACCTTTGCTCAGAAGTGCTTCAGGCTTCAGAGGTTTCTTCTTACACGGACTATGATCAAGAAGATGAAATCGGTCTTGATATTTCTTGTAACCTTGGTTCATTAAATATCATGAATGTCATGAAAAACAAATCGATTGAAAAAACGGTTAAGCTTGCAACAGACTCACTAACGCTTGTGTCTGAAACAACAGACATTCGCAATGCACCAGCTGTTCGAAAAGCGAACAAAGCGATGAAGTCAATCGGACTTGGTGCGATGAACCTTCATGGGTATTTAGCTCAAAACCAAATTGCTTATGAAAGTGAAGAAGCAAGAGATTTCGCAAATACGTTCTTTATGATGGTGAACTATTATTCAATTAAACGCTCAAGTGAGCTTGCGAAAGAAAAAGGAGAAACATTCCATCGTTATGAAGGCTCTGGCTATGCAACTGGTGAGTACTTCAATAAATACGTGGAGAATGATTTCACACCAAAAACAGAAAAAGCAGCAGCACTATTTGAAGGTATGCACATTCCAACAAAAGAAGATTGGGCCGCACTCAAAGAATTTGTAGCGGAACATGGCATGTATCACAGCTATCGTTTATGTATTGCACCAACAGGTTCCATTTCTTATGTTCAATCGGCAACAGCTTCTGTGATGCCAATTATGGAACGTATCGAAGAAAGAACATACGGCAACAGCAAAACCTATTACCCAATGCCAGGTCTTTCAGCCCAAAACTGGTTCTTCTATAAAGAAGCGTACGATATGGACATGTTTAAAGTGGTCGATATGATCGCAACGATTCAGCAGCACGTCGATCAAGGAATCAGCTTTACACTATTCTTAAAAGATACGATGACAACGCGTGATTTAAACCGCATCGATCTTTATGCACACCATAAAGGCATTAAGACACTTTATTATGCAAGAACGAAGGATACAGGGCAGGAAGGCTGTCTTTCTTGTGTTGTTTGATTAAAGGAGAGTTTAACGTGACAAAAATTTATGATGCAGCCAACTGGTCAAAACACGAAGACGATTTTACACAAATGTTTTACAACCAAAATGTAAAGCAGTTCTGGCTTCCAGAAGAGATTTCCTTAAACGGAGATCTCTTAACATGGAAATATTTAGGCGAAAAAGAGCGAGATACGTATATGAAGGTACTTGCTGGACTGACTTTACTTGATACAGAACAAGGAAATACAGGGATGCCGATTGTTGCTGAACATGTGGACGGCCATCAGCGTAAAGCAGTACTCAACTTTATGGCAATGATGGAAAATGCGGTGCATGCGAAATCATACTCAAATATCTTCATGACACTCGCACCAACTGAAACGATCAGTGAAGTGTTTGAATGGGTCAAGAAGAATAAATTCCTGCAAAAGAAAGCAGATATGATTGTCAGTTTATACCGTTCGATTCAAAAGGACGATCCTATTTCTCTCTTTAAAGCAATGGTTGCTTCTGTTTATTTAGAAAGCTTCCTATTTTATAGTGGTTTTTACTACCCTCTTTATTTCTATGGACAAGGAAAGCTCATGCAAAGTGGTGAAATCATCAACTTAATTTTGCGTGATGAAGCGATTCATGGTGTGTACGTTGGATTATTAGCACAAGAAATTTACAACAAACAAACACCTGACGTGCAAAAAGAGCTGTATGATTTCTCTATTGACCTTTTAAACGAGCTTTATGAAAATGAACTTCATTACACGGAAGATATTTATGACCAAGTCAATTTATCGCATGATGTGAAAAAGTTCATTCGTTACAATGCCAATAAAGCGTTAATGAACCTTGGATTTGCCCCTTATTTTGAAGAAGAAGAGATTAACCCTATTGTATTGAACGGACTCAATACAAAAACAAAATCGCATGACTTCTTCTCAATGAAAGGGAACGGCTACAAAAAAGCAACAGTTGAGCCGTTAAAAGATGACGACTTCTTCTTTGGAGATGAATCATAAGGAAAGCGTAAAAGTCAAAACGCATCACTCGTTTTGGCTTTTTGCCATTTCTAACAATGTGATAGTTACATACTGGAGGTTACCAACATGGGAAAAATGGACGAAATCATTTTAGTAGCACCACGCGCACGCGTGTTTCAAAACGAAACACTTGCGTTTAATGGTGTGAACAGTGAAGAGAAAACAATCAGCACCATTATGAAAGAAATCGAAGAGCACTTCGAGCAAATGCGAAGAGGCGATGCAGAAGAAAATCCTGACTTCAAGCAGCCGATTCCTTATGTCGTGATTAAGCGTGAGGACGAAGTGTATGTATACGAAAGACTTCAAGGCGGAGGAGAGACTCGCTTACATCATAAGTTATCTCTTGGCTTTGGGGGGCATATGAATTTCATCGAAGGAAAAAACTTTGCTGAGATTCTAAAAGAAAATACAGATCGTGAACTGGACGAAGAACTTTCAATTCAAGAAGAAGACAAACTTGAAATGAAAACCCTTGGGTTAATCAATGACGATGACAACAGTGTCGGCCGTGTGCACATCGGACTGTTATCAGCGCTTGAGCTATCTCCGGGTGCTCATGTGGAAGTAAAAGAAACAGATCAAATCTCAGGAAAATGGATGAAAGCAGCCGATTTGAAAAAGCCTGAATACTTCGATCGTCTTGAAACATGGTCTCAATTTGTCGTTAACATCTTAGCGTAAATGAATACACAACAAACCGGCTCAGCAGAAGACTTGAGCCGGTTTGTTTCGTTACAACAGCTTCAGCTTATTGGAAAACGAATGCGTCGTGACCGGCCTGCTTCAATCTTGCGACGAGATCATCTGCATTTTGCTTTGTACGGAAAGCCCCGGCTTGCACTCGGAACATGCCGCCGTCTAATACAACAAACGCGTCAAAGCCTTTGGATTTAAGTGTTGCTGCTAATTCATCTGCATTGGCTTTCACTTTGAAAGCTCCTGCCTGCACTTTATAAAGATTACTTGCTTTTTTTTTCAATTGAAAGGCTTCTTCTAGACCAGTCGCATGAGCGCGAGCGATGCCTTGAAGGAAGGTTGCGTTGCGGAGCTTATTAGCATCAGCTGCCGTATCGATGAAACCATTCTCTGTTAAAATAGCGGGCATAGAAGTTTCTCGAAGAACGTGGAAGTTCGCAGTTTTCTTGCCGCGGTTCGCAAAATCAACCGAGCGGACAATTTCATCATGAAGGGCATTGCGATACGTGGTGGTCGGTGCTGAAACGCCAGGATACACATAGCTTTCAAACCCTGTGCCCCCGCCAGCATTAATATGAATAGACACGAAATAGTCAGCTCCCCAGCTGTTTGCCGCATTTGTACGCTGGGACAAAGTGACGGATTGGTCAGTTGAACGACTTAAGCGGACGGAAACCCCATCATATTCACTAATCAAAATGTCTCTCAATAAAAGCGCGATTTGAAGTGTTATATTTTTCTCCAAAAGCCCATTAGCACTAGCTCCAGAATCTGTTCCTCCGTGGCCAGGATCAATAAAAATTTTCACCATCTATTCATCACCTCGTCTTTATTTTATGAGAAAATAGAAGAATTGCCTGTACAAAATGCGGAAATCATTGAGACTCTTTTCTGCATCATTTGTGATCAAAAAGCTACATTTTTCTAAGAAAAAGCAAATTGTTGGTTTGTCCGCCCAAACGGGATGAATACAATGGAAATAGCACATCATTTCCTGGGAAACCGCAGAAATCCCTACAATATTCGGTATCTCGGGTCATTTTGACAGCAAACTTGGGCTTAAGCGGGCGATTGTCACGATTACAGCTCCACCCGAATAGAATAAAGAGAGAAGAGCGAGAGGTGAATACGTTGGACCGAGCTGTCACATATAAAAACAACGGCCAAATCAATATTATACTTAACGGACAAAAGCAAGTATTGGTTGATGCAGACTCAGAGGCAGAATACCTAGAAGCCTTGCAGAAAAATGAGGCAAAACACAGCATCTTACGGGAAATAGAGCGTGAAATGAACAGCCTTGTCGGTATGGATGAAATGAAACGAAACATAAAAGAGATTTATGCTTGGATTTTTGTTAATCAAAAACGGCAGGAACAAGGGTTAAAGGTAGGAAAACAAGCGCTTCATATGATGTTCAAAGGAAATCCTGGCACAGGAAAAACCACAGTTGCAAGACTTGTCGGGAAGCTTTTCTTTGAAATGAATGTGCTCTCAAAGGGTCACTTAATTGAAGCAGAACGAGGTGATCTTGTTGGAGAGTACATTGGTCATACAGCGCAAAAAACAAGGGATTTAATTAAAAAATCATTAGGTGGTATTTTGTTCATTGACGAAGCCTATTCTCTTGCACGCGGAGGAGAAAAGGATTTTGGAAAAGAAGCGATTGATACCCTTGTAAAACATATGGAGGACAAACAGCACGAATTCATTCTCATTCTTGCAGGCTACTCCAAGGAAATGGATCATTTTCTTTCTTTAAACCCCGGCCTGCAATCAAGATTTCCAATCAACATCAGCTTTCCTGATTATACAGTCGATCAGCTCATGGATATTGCAAAACGAATGATGGCAGACAGAGAATATGTATTTACACAAGAAGCTGAATGGAAGCTGCGGGATTATTTAATGCACATTAAAAGTACCACAAGCCCGGCAAAATTCAGCAACGGCCGGTTTGTGCGAAACACCATTGAAAAAGCCATACGAACCCAGGCGATGAGACTGCTTCTTGTGGATCATTATGATAAAAAAGATCTGCTGACCATTAAAAGTCACGATCTTCAAATGAAAGAGGATACGCCTTCTTGAAATGGCGTATCCTTTTTATAAAGAGTCACTAAAATAAACCATCCGAATAGTGGTATACGTCTGATGTGTTTGGTATGATGGTACTACTGAAAACTTAAGTACAGAAAGGAAACAACTAACGTTGAATGAACATGAAATGACTGAAAAAGCGATCCTTGTCGGCTGCCAATTGCCGCATGTAACGGATGAACGCTTTCAATACTCAATGGAAGAATTAGCTTCGTTAACCAAAACGGCTGGCGGTGCAGCTGTCAGCGTGATGACGCAGAAGAGAAATAGACAAGACAGTGCAACGTATATCGGGAAAGGGAAAGTAGAAGAACTTGAAGTGCTTTGCGAGGAACTCGAATGTGATGTCATTATTTTTAATGACGAGCTTTCTCCAAGCCAGCTAAAAGCTTTGGCGACTGCTTTAGATGTAAAAATTATTGATCGTACGCAACTGATTTTAGATATCTTTGCAAAAAGAGCCCGTACAAGAGAGGGGAAGCTGCAAATAGAGCTTGCCCAGCTTCAGTATGCCTTGCCGAGACTAAGTGGACAAGGGATCAGCCTTTCAAGACAAGGGGGCGGAATTGGCGCAAGAGGTCCAGGTGAAACAAAACTTGAAACAGACAGACGTCATATTCGAAACCGCATTCATGAAATTAACGGGCAGTTATCTGCAGTCAAAGAACACCGAACAAGATACCGGGAGCGCCGAAAGAAAAATGGTGTGTTCCAAATTGCCATTGTCGGGTATACGAATGCCGGAAAATCAACTTTGTTTAACCAATTAACAGAAGCGGATAGTCATGAAGAGGACCTGCTGTTTGCGACACTTGATCCAATGACACGTAAGATGACATTAGAATCTGGCTACAGTGTGCTGATTTCAGATACAGTTGGCTTTATCCAAGACCTTCCGACCACACTGATTGCCGCATTTCGTTCCACCCTTGAAGAAGTGAAGGAAGCCGATTATTTGCTTCATGTCATCGACTCTTCTAATGAGGATTATGAAGGGCACGAACGAACGGTTCATGAGCTTTTAGAAGAATTAGAAGCGGACCGCATTCCGATGCTGACTGTTTATAACAAGGAAGATCAAATTAGACCAGATTTCATCCCATCTTCAAAGCATCGCCACATCTTAATCAGTGCTAAGCGCAAGGAAGATGTAAAAAGGTTAAAAGCGGATATTATGGCTGAGCTGAAAAAAGCCTTTTTAAAGCCATATCATGTAAAGATTCCAGCGCATGAAGGCAAGCTCATCTCCGCATTAAAATCAGAAACGCTTGTGGAATCACTAGAATTTCAAAAAGAAGCAGAGATATATGACATCACTGGCTATAGTGGTGAGGATCAGACCATTTTAGGTCAAATCAAGAAGTATATGTTGGAAAGGAATTAAATCAAGATGTTTCACACATTAAAACACGGCAGTATTTTAGAAAAAGCAGCAGCAGAAACAGAACAAGAGATTTTACACGTGCATCAGCAAATTGATCAAAAGAGCGAACAAAATGAGTGGCGGGTGCTTGAAAGCTATCGAAAGCACAAAGTCAGTGACTCTCACTTTAATCCGACGACTGGATATGGCTACGATGATATGGGGAGAGACACATTAGAAAAGATTTATGCGGATGTCTTCGGCGGAGAAAGCGGGCTTGTGCGTCCGCAAATCATTTCCGGCACACACGCGATTTCCATTGCCTTATTTGGTGTGCTGAGACCTGGCGATGAATTGATCTATATGACGGGAAAACCATACGATACGCTAGAAGAAATTGTCGGGATTCGCGGGAAAGAAGGGACAGGCTCATTAAAAGACTTCCAGATTGACTACAAAGCCATTGATTTACGACAAGATGGATCCGTCGATTATGAGAAAGTAAAAGAGTCGATTTCCTCTAAAACAAAAGTCATCGGCATTCAGCGTTCAAAAGGCTATGCGTCAAGACCCTCCTTTACTATAGAAGAAATTGAGCAAATGATTTCATTTGTGAAAGAGATGAATGAAGAAATCATTGTGTTTGTAGATAACTGTTATGGTGAATTTACTGAATTAAAAGAGCCATGTCATGTCGGAGCTGACCTCATGGCCGGTTCACTCATTAAAAACCCAGGCGGAGGCCTTGCCAAAACAGGCGGCTATATCGTTGGAAAAGAAAAATGGGTAGAAGCTTGCTCTTATCGAATGACTTCTCCAGGCATCGGCAGTGAAGCGGGTGCATCGCTGTATGCGCTTCAAGAAATGTATCAAGGCTTTTTCTTGGCGCCGCATGTTGTAGCTCAAAGCTTAAAAGGCGCAGTGTTTACGGCTCGTTTTCTTGAGAAGCTCGGATTCCAAACAAACCCAGCGTGGAATGCGAAGAGAACAGATTTGATTCAATCAGTCGAATTTGGAGATCCTAAAAAAATGATTGCGTTCTGTCAGGCAATCCAGTATGCATCTCCGATTAATAGTCACGTCACACCACATGCAAGCTATATGCCAGGCTACGAAGACGATGTCATTATGGCAGCGGGCACCTTTGTACAAGGAGCCAGTATTGAATTATCAGCCGATGGTCCGATCAGACCGCCTTATACTGCCTACGTTCAAGGCGGACTCACGTATGCTCATGTGAAAAATGCGATTTGCAGTGCTGTCGATGCCTTATTGGAACAAGGTTTTATTGAAGTACCTGCTCAATAAAAAAATCCATGTTAATATTCCTAACATCTTGTTGACACATAATATAACATGACATATAATAAATTTAAGCAAAGAGGAGGAGACAGTTGAGATGAGTGATAACATTCGCCGCTCAATGCCTTTATTCCCAATTGGGATTGTCATGCAGCTAACAGAATTATCTGCAAGACAAATTCGCTATTATGAGGAAAATGGTTTAGTATTTCCAGCAAGAAGTGATGGAAACCGCCGATTATTTTCTTTTCATGATGTTGATAAATTACTAGAAATTAAAAACCTCATCGAACAAGGTGTAAACATGGCAGGAATCAAAAAACTTTTTGCCAAAGCTGAGGCAGAAAATCCATCGTCTGATACAAAGACGGAGGAAAAAGCTACAGCTAAGCACAACTTGACAGATGATGAACTCAGGAAGCTACTGAAGAAAGAACTCATTCAGGCTGGACGTTTCCAACAAGGAACGACCTTTAGGCAGGGGGATATGTCAAGGTTCTTCCGTTAACCAATTAGCAAAAGCATTGCTATACACACATTTTACCTTTTGTAGGGGAGGAGTTTTACGAAATGGCAAAGTACACAAGAGAAGATATCGTAAAATTAGTAAATGAGGAAAACGTAAAGTACATCCGTCTGCAATTTACAGACATTCTCGGAACGATTAAAAATGTTGAGATTCCTGTGAGCCAGTTAGAAAAAGCTCTCGATAACAAATGTATGTTTGACGGTTCATCTATTGAAGGATTCGTACGTATCGAAGAATCAGATATGTATCTATACCCAGATCTAAACACATTTGTTATTTTCCCTTGGACAGCAGAAAAAGGTAAAGTTGCACGCTTTATTTGTGACATTTATAAGCCAGACGGGACACCATTTGATGGAGACCCGCGTAACAACTTAAAGCGTATCTTAAAGGAAATGGAAGAACTAGGATTTAGTGATTTCAACCTTGGACCTGAGCCAGAATTCTTCTTATTTAAATTAGATGAAAAAGGCGAGCCAACGCTTGAACTAAACGATAAAGGCGGATACTTTGACCTTGCGCCAACAGATCTAGGCGAAAACTGCCGCCGTGATATCGTGCTAGAGCTTGAAGAAATGGGCTTTGAAATTGAAGCATCTCACCACGAAGTAGCACCAGGGCAGCATGAAATTGACTTCAAATATGCAGGCGCGATCCGTTCTTGTGATGACATTCAAACGTTCAAACTCGTTGTCAAAACCATTGCGAGAAAGCATGGTCTTCATGCGACATTCATGCCAAAACCATTGTTCGGTGTAAACGGATCTGGTATGCACTGTAACCTATCATTATTCAAAAATGGTAAAAACGCATTCTTTGATGAAAAAGCAGATTTACAATTAAGCGAGACTGCTAGACACTTTATCGCAGGTATCGTCAAGCACGCAACAAGCTTTACAGCGGTCACAAACCCAACTGTAAACTCTTACAAGCGTCTTGTACCTGGCTATGAAGCACCTTGCTATGTGGCTTGGAGTGCACAAAACCGCAGCCCATTGATCCGTATCCCGGCATCACGCGGCATCAGCACACGCGTAGAAGTACGCAGCGTAGACCCATCTGCAAACCCATACCTTGCACTAAGCGTATTACTTGCAGCAGGTCTTGACGGAATCAAAAACAAACTAGAAGCACCAGCACCAATCGACAGAAACATCTATGTCATGGACAAAGAAGAGCGTCTTGAAAACGGCATCTCTGACCTTCCTGCAACACTTGCAGAAGCACTCGAGCTGCTGAAATCAAACGAAGTCATGATTAACGCACTAGGCGATCACCTATTCGAGCACTTCATCGAATCAAAAGAAATCGAATGGGATATGTTCCGCACCCAAGTACACCCATGGGAACGCGATCAGTATATGTCTCAGTATTAATAAAAAACCCCTTGGAGCCATTGGCTTCAGGGGGTTTTTGTTTTTTGGGGTATAACGAAGGGCATAGATGAGCATTTTCGGTGTGGCTGCTTGTTTAAGCATACGTTCATATGCATTGAATAAAAATGATTTCGGTAGGGGATATCCATCTTTCAATTAGAGTTACTAAATTCAACTCATACAGGTAAACGTCATTAAGAACGAGTCTAGCGTCATGTTATGAGCCGTATTGATGTAAAGGTTTTGGGTCTCAATAGATCATTTGATTTTTTGCTCTAAAATCAAGAGTTTTAATTATCAGTAAAAGACTCTGGTTGCTGTATACTTCTATCCGGGATATTAAAACAAATGTACCCCATCTTGAACCGGATGGGGTAGCTGTATCAATAAATTCAATTTTTGTCTTGTGTAATAAAGTTTGTTTTATTTTAATATTTAATAATTGTTCTTCCTAAATGTTGGCCATTTTTAATGGCTTCAATTTTTTCAGGTAACGTATCGAGAGTAATCTCATTGACTAGAGTCGTTTGGGAGATATTCCATTCGTTTGCTATCTCGTTCCAAATTACTTTGCGTTTATTGATTGGCACATTTACAGAATCGATCCCCAGAAGGTTGATCCCTCTTAAAATAAAAGGTAACACAGTTGTTGTTAATTTAATTCCACCTGCATTTCCGCACATGCTCATGCTTCCACCGTAAGAAATTTGAGGGATTAATACAGAAGCTACATCTCCTCCAACAGTATCTAATACGAAGTCAAATTTTTGCTTGTTTAATGGTTTTTTTAACTCTCCTAACTGGTTTGCAAAAATGACATCATTTGCTCCTAAAGATTTTGCTATGTCAACTTGATTATCTTTACGCACTAAAGCAAAGATATTTTTGTACCCAATTTTAGATAATAATTGTATAGAGATGCTACCAACTCCACCAGTTGAGCCCGTAACGAGTATATTAGGTTGATTTTTTGTATTCATACCATTTTCCTGTAAAGCCATGATCGAAAGAGCAGCAGTAAAGCCTGCTGTTCCAAAAATCATTGCTTCTTTTAAAGTCAAGTTATTTGGCAAAGGAACAATCCAATCCGCAGGTACTCTAGCATATTCTGAAAAACCTCCAGTGTGGCTCATGCCCAATGCGAAACCTGTGACAATAACTTGTTGACCCTCTACGAAACGATTATCTGTTGTATGAACGATAGTTCCACTTAGATCAATTCCGGGAATCATTGGATAGTTACGAATAACACCTCCATTTTTTTGAACGGCCAGCATATCTTTATAATTGATTGAAGAATATGCAACTTTAATTAATACTTCTCCCTCAGATAAATCATTAACACTTACATTTTGAAGATCGTAACTAACTTGATCATTTTTTTCTGTAACTAGAATCGCTTTAAATGAATCCATTATTTATCTTCCTCTCTAAAAATATATTATGACAAAACATTTCCGGTGCAAAAGTATTTCAATTAAAAAACTACCATGATATTATAGGTAAAGTCAATGTGGGGGAGATACGATGGAATTATCAGAGTGCATAAATTTTTTACTAAGTGTTAGTCAAAATAAAGTGTTTAAGTACTTTAGTAAGCTTTTAGAGGAATGTGATTTGACACCCGCTCAATATGGTGTGTTGAACTGTTTGTGGAGAGAGGGCCAGCTATCTCCCAAACAAATTGGAGAACTTGTGTATTTAGAAGCCTCAACAGTTTCTGGAATTTTAGATAAAATGCAAAAAGCTGACTTAATTGAACGCACAATAGATCCAAAAAATCGAAGAAATATTTTAGTAGATGCTACTCAAAAATCTTTAGTCATTAGAGATAAAGTTGAAGCAGCAACAATTGAGCTGAACAAAACAGCGCTTCAAAACTTGTCAAAACATGATAAGGTTGTGCTAAAGAAAGCATTGAATACAATTATAAATAATTTTCAATGATGTATTTTTATAAACAAGCTTCATATTAAATCCATAACCGCAAAAAAGCTCTTTTACTGGAGCCTTTTTGCGGTTTCTGTTCGATGATTTGTAAATTTCTGCAAGTCATAATAAATGTCACATAAGGAGATTTGGTGGAAGGAGAGTGAGGCATGGAGACAGTTCTTTCACATGTTGGTGTGAAAATAAATGAATGGTATAAAATGATCCGGCAATTCAGTGTTCCAGACGCAGAGATTTTGAAAGCTGAGGTAGAACAAAAGATTGAATAAATAGAAGAAGACCAGGATTTACTGATCTACTATCAATTAATTTGCTTCCGCCATCAGCTTATGCTTGTTAATATAAAATCCTCACAGCAGCGGTCTTTATCTATTGCAGACTTCGTTGATAAAATCGAAAAGTCGAATCATCAACTTTCTGGTATGCTGCAATACTAAAAATTATCCAGAGACAGTTAACCATCTTCGGTAGCAAAAAGCCTAAGAGCTGTTTGAATAAAGGCATCTGTTGCTTTGGATATATCTTTCATATCAAGCACTGCAATATTGATATCTCTGAACGTATCTGGTGTTAATTCACGAAAAACGACTTGGTCTGGCAGTGACCAAATATTTTTTTTAGTTGTAATGGTTATTCCTAAACCTTCTTGTATCATACTTAATCCTGTCTCTATATACTCCATTTCAAACCGAACGTGAGGAGTTACGTTATACTTTTTAAATAAATCATGAACTTGTACCTCATAACCCCCTTTCCCCAATAGTATATCTTCACCTTGTAAGTCGGGAATACTTATTATTTCTTTCTGATATAAAGGATGGCTTGAATGCATCAGTACAATCAGTTGATCTTTCATTAAATGTACGGTATCAAAATCTTTATCAGGAGGAATAATAATGCCCACATCAATGTATTTAGAACGTAACCACTCTTTAACTTGATCTACACTCCCTTCTGAAAGTTTGATTTCTAGGCCTGGATATTGATTCTCCATTGCACGTATGATTTTAGGAATAAATCTAGTACAAGCAGTTCGGTAAGCTCCTATATGTATCTTCCCAATCTCTAACCCTTGTTCAGCTGCAACTAATTCATCTACTTTTTGTAATTCACTTAGAACCTTCCTGAAAATAACTAATATACGTTCTCCTATATCTGTGAAAAATAAGCCATTTTTCTTATCTCTTTCAATTAACTTTGTTCCTAGTTGCGATTCAATTGTAGCTACGGCTCGACTTACAGCCGGCTGTGTCATATGTAATTCCTCACCGGCTTTTGTAAAACTTCCTGTTTCAGAAATTTGGACAATTAGTTGAATTTGCGATCTATTCATAGCGTTTTTGTTATCTCCTGTATGATTAATATGCATTTCATTTATATTGGAACTTAATGTACCATAAAAGAAAATAGAACTTCAAGATATAATCCGAGACAATAAGTGAGGCTAATCATACTCATTAAGGTGATGATCATCATAACCTTATCATTTTGGGTTTGAATTTTATAGGAGGATTAACGTGAAAAATATTTTAATCATTAACGCACATGAGTACCATGAGATGGCCAAAGGCCAATTAAACCAGACATTAGTAGAAAGAATGGTAGACAAGCTAAGCCCACTTTATCATGTTAAAACCACAATTGTTGCAAATCACTATGATGTAAAAGAAGAACAGGAAAAATTCAAATGGGCTGATTTTGTGATTATTCAAACACCAGTTTATTGGTATCACTATCCTGCTGCATTTAAGAAGTACATGGATACTGTATATGAGCACGGAATTTTTTATAGAGGGACAGATATTTATGGTGAAGGAGGTTTATTAGAAGGACGTCATTACATGCTTTCTGTTACTTGGGGTGCAGGTGAATGGGTGTTCGATAATCCGATAGAGCAGCCTTTCTTTGAGGGGAAGGAAGTAGACGAGGTCCTAGTTGCAATGCACAAAGCACAGCAATTCATAGGGATGAAACCATTAAAAACACTCTCAAATCATTCGGCGCTCAAGCCTGACATGGAGAAAGTATTTGAAAAGACGGATCAGCATTTAGAAGAGATATTTTCTTTATCTTAAAATGACAGAAATCCGTATTTGAGATGTATGCTTCACCATTCACCCGAAAAAATTCCTAGTTTTTGACCAATGACTTCAATCTTAAAAAGGAGAGAAGGATGATGAGTACTAGTGAAAAAAGAAGAGCGGGATTTTGTTCGCAATGCGTTTCAAAATGTGGAGTGATATCCGTTACACAAAATGATCAGTTAGTAAAGGTGCTCCCGGATAAAAATCATCCGAATGGGGGAATCTGTCCAAAAGGAGCAGCAGCACCTCAAATCGTCAATCATCCTGATCGCATCGTTTTTCCTTTAAAGAGAACTAACCCAAAGGGGCAAGATCCACTATGGGAGAAAATCACATGGGAAGAAGCCATCCAAACCATTGCAAGTAAACTAAAACAGATTCGTTCTGAAACAGGGGCAGAAACAGTTTCTTACACTTTTCCAACAGTTGGTGCAAGCGGAAGTTTTAGCTGGGGGCCATATTTACAGCGCTTGATGAATCTATACGGCACCCCCAACTATATTTCTCATACCAATGTCTGCCAGTGGACAAGGGACGAGGGATCAAAATACACATATGGTGTTGGATTGCCTCAACCCGACTTTGAACGTGCTAGCTTGATATTGATATGGGGGCACAATCCAGCAGATACGAATCTTCAGACTTGGAAAAGGCTCATGGCAGCTAGAAAAAGAGGCAGTAAACTAGTAGTCATCGATCCACGCCGAACAACGACAGCTGCCGCAGCAGATTTATGGATTTCTCCGAATCATGGAACTGATATCGCTTTAATATTAGGGTGTCTTCAATTTTTGATTGAGAACCATTCGTATGATGAGCAATTTCTTCTCCAATGGACCAATGCCCCTTTCTTAGTGGATAAGCGAACAGGAAAATTCCTTCGACCAGCACATCATCAGCCATATGAATTTTTAGTTCTTGATCAAAAACAGAAGCCATTTAAAATCGATACTCGGGCAGATCCTGAGACATGGTCAGAACATATTTTACTTTCAGGCGAATACGAAAATGAGGACGTTTCTTCAGAAACCGTTTTTTCTCAATTATTGAAACAAGTATCTTCATTTAGAATGGAACATGTGGAAAAAATAACGGGTATTCCAGCTGAGAAATTAACGGAACTTGGGGAATTATTAAGCCAAGAAAATCCGATAACCTATTATTCATGGAATGGATTAGAACAGCATGTAAATAGTTCATCTACCAATCGAGCATTATGTATCCTTTATAGTCTGACCGGTTGTTTTGATAAGCAAGGGGGGAATATTATCCTCCCGTCTTTACCAGTAAACTTAATAAAAGGTCAAGATTTACTGCCAACTTCACAAGAGCAGAAGCGTTTAGGATTAGATCAGAGACCTTTAGGTGCTCCCAAAATATCTGCTTCAGGGTATGATTTTGTTCATGCTGTATTAAACGAATCTCCGTATTATATGAGAGGCTTGTTAAGTTTTGGGGGTAATATGGTCACTCAAAACCCTGGAACCAAGAATATGATAGAAGCCTTGAAAAAATTAGAATTTCATGTACACGTTGACATGTTTCATAGTCCAATGACGAAGTTTGCAGACATTGTATTACCAGCTGCACATGCATGGGAGTCCCCAAGTTTGTTGGCAGGCTTTGAAGGGAATTTACAAACGGATCAACATATTCAATACAAACCTGCAATGTCAAAGGCTCCTGGGGAAGCTCGTCCTGATCTACAAATAATCATGGAAATAGCGGTTGAAATGGGTTATCAAGAAGAGTTTTGGAATGGAAATATTGAGAAAGCGTTTAATGACTATCTTAAACCAGTGAATGTCACATTAGACCAACTTCGATCTCACCCTGAAGGTCTGTCTGTGCCCTTAAAAATAAAATATTGTAAATATAGAGAAAAAATGAATGAAAGAGTCAAAGGTTTTTCTACTCCGACAAGAAAGCTGGAGATTTATTCCGAGTTTTTGTTAGAGCATGGATATGCTCCACTGCCTCAATTTGAAAAACCATTAACTGTTCCGCAATATCAGAATCAATCGAATGATTTTCCGTTAGTTCTTTCTTCTTTTAAATTAAAAAGTTTTTGTCATAGCCAGCATCGTAATATTGCTAGACTAAGAAAACTGCATCCCGATCCTTTTGCTGAAATCCATCCCCAAACAGCTCAAATGTATAGGCTAAATGAAGGTGAATGGATTTATTTAGCCTCTCCTTTCGGCAGGATGAAGGCAGTCGCTCGACTGACAGAAAGTATACCCGTGGGGACAATATATACTCAAGCGGGCTGGTGGGATGAGTGTGATGAACTTGAATTAGCTGGATTTGATCCATTTTCAGTAGAAGGTGCAAATGTCAATCAATTAATAGGTACCGATGAGATTGACCCCATATCAGGTTCCGAACCATTAAAATCTTATCGATGCCAGATTTATAAGATAGGATAGATCCTTTGCCCTAATTAAAGCAAAAAAGCTGATGACTCCCAGCGGTGGAGGCTTCAGCTTTTTGCTTTTATACTAAAAATGTCATATCAATTTGTTTATGTGTTGCATGATTAATATGCATTTTATTTATGTTGTGGCTTCATGTACCATTAAATAGGATTACACATCAAGAAAAGTATCGGAGGTAACAAATTTGATCAGTCGTCATATATTATTTCTATTTGCACTTATATTAGCTGCATTTAATCTTAGGCCTGGTATAACTTCAGTTAGTCCAGTTTTGCACGGAATATCAAATGAATTAGGCATGAGTTCTGCTTCAGCTAGTCTACTTACATCTATTCCTTTATTATGTTTTGGCTTTTGCTCGTTATTCGCTGGTCGTTTAGCAAATCGCTATCAATCAGAGAAAACCATCACATTTTTTATCGCTTTTATAGGTATTGTAACGCTTTCGCGTGTCTTTACAAATTCGTCTATCTATCTATTGATAACGGCTTTATTCATTGGTGCGGGAATTGGGATTGTAAGTCCTTTGCTCTCTGGTTTCATCAAAAGTTACTTTCCGGAGAAGGCAGCCTCCATGATAGGCGTATATTCTACTTCAATGGTAGTTGGAGCATCCATTTCTATTGGGCTGACGACACCACTTCAACACTGGCTCAATAATTCATGGAAAAACGGATTAGCGTTCTGGAGTATTCTTGCTCTAATGGCTGTTCCACTTTGGCTTATGGTCATTAAACATTCTCATACACATACAGCATCACAAAAGAGAAGTGCCTCCTTGCCATTAAAAAATAAAAAGGCGTGGTTATTAACCTCTTTTGTAGGGCTTGTCACTCTTATGTTTTATTGTTTTGCAGCTTGGCTACCAGCCATCGTAGAGGAAAAAGGATGGACGTCAGCATTTGGTGGTCTTGTAGGTACAATAGCTATGATTGCACAATTGCCAGCTACTCTTTTATTGCCTAGTCTCTTGAAGAAGCTGCCAAGTAGAAGACTTTGGATTTTAGTCTTTACCCTTAGTGTAATGACTGGATTATCTCTTTTATGTTTTACAAACGTGACACCTATTGTTTCAAGTATATGTCTAGGGATTGGCAGTGGCGGTCTTGTCTCACTCACTTTATTATTACCGATAGATAAGGCATCGTCCCCTATGGAAGCAAGTACTTGGTCAGCAATGACTCAAGCAATTGGATACATGATTGGTGCAACGGGCCCGTTTATCATCGGTTTTCTCCATGATTTTCTAGGCAGTTTCGTTCCAACATTATATCTTCTTATACTTTTAGGTTTCATTGTTATGTTATTGGGATGGAAAATCACTAAGTCAGCTCATGCTAATGAAGAGGGGTTATCTGTGAAATAAATCTATTCTTATAACTGTAAGGTTAGCTAGTACTCATTTGAAGTATTTATTCAGGAAAGGGGGTGATAATGATGGAGAATAACTCGAAGTTACAGCAGGCGACAAAAATATATAAAGCACTCGGTGAACCAACCCGATTAAAAATTGCTCGTTTGCTTGCTAATGAAGCAAATTTATGTTGTTCAGATATAGGAATAAAACTTGAATCAATTGCTGGATCAACTTTATCCCATCACTTAAAACAATTAACTGATTGCGGGCTAATGAGTACTTATAAAGAAGGCACATATATATACTACAGCCTAGACCGTGAGTTGATTGGAAAGTATGCTCCATATGTGATGGAGTAATTTTTCTTATTTCTATACTTAAGGAAATATAGAAATAAGAGGTATGATTTTTCTTGTCCGGATTATGGCTAAATTACTCGATAGGTATCCTCATCTAAATTTTGAGTAGATCCATTACTAGTACTTTATATAAAAAAGCTAAAGCGAACCATCTATCTTTATCATAAGTGCGTTAAATTCAAGGGTGTCACCTTTATAAAACATTTTTAAAGAAACTGTAAAGATCACTTTTTCTACATGCAAAAATCAGCTCTTTACAGCTAATTTTTCAAACGTTCGGTTAATTTATGAAATTAAATCTAAATTTCTAGAAATACCGAAATAAAACCAAAAGGAGAAAGATAATGAGAAAAAATATTGGAGCAAAATCTTACGTGTTACCACAACCAGTTTTTATTATTGCAGCGTATGACGAAAATGGAATTCCGAATGCCATGGCTTCTACATGGGGCGGTATTAGTAATGAAAATGAAATTTCAATCTGCATTAGTTCAGAACGAAAGACGTTAAAGAATATTATGCTGCATGGTGCATTTACCGTAAGCATGTCAGATGCGTCTTTTCTTGAGGCATGTGATTATCTTGGAAATGAAACTGGAAATGAGGTTCCAGATAAATTTGCAAGAGCTGGATTTCATGCAGTTAAGGCGGACTTTGTTGATGCACCACTGATTGAGGAACTTCCATTTGCGTTAGAGTGTAAAGTGAAAAGTTATAATGAAAAAGAATGGCGCATGATTGCTGAAATCGTGAACATCAGTGTTGAGGAGGATATACTAGATGAGAAAGGTAAAATCAATCTGGATAAATTCAGCCCACTTGTATTTGATAGGGGAAGTAGGAATTACCATAAAATAGGAGAAAAAGCAGGGGATGCTTTTGAGGATGGACTGTATCTTAAGAACAAGTAAAAATCTGCAAAAAAGTGGCTTTTCTCTACCGAGGAAGGCGCCCATAGCTTTTACTTATCTTGTTTGAGAGTTACATTTTCAACTACCACTGCTTTTTCAGAACCTGTAACTGAATTGGAACTTGTTCCTGTCTACATTGTAAAAGCCAGTATAACAACGGCTGTCAAAGCAAGTTCTCCAAAAGTATAAGAAGCGTAACACTTTAAGCTCTTTACAGTTAATTTTTCAAGCGCTCGGTTAATTTATGAAAATAAATCTGTATTTCTAGAAATATCGAAATATAAAACAAATAGGTGTGAATTATTTTGTCAAATATGTGGAAAATTTATTTATTAGCTGCCATTAGTTTTCTTAATGGTACATCAGAATATGTTATTGCGGGAATCTTAGACAAAATTGCTGAGGCTAATCACATTTCAGTTTCATCTGCAGGACAGTTAATCACTGTGTTTTCAGTAGCTTTTGGTGCAGGGACACCCTTTCTAATTGCTATGTTTGCTCGAATGGACCGAAAAAAACTTCTTGTCTATGCTTTAACCGTTTTCTCTGTCATTAATATTCTTATTGCGATAATAACAGGGTATGAAATGCTAATGTCAGCTAGAATAATCTCTGCCCTTAGTGCTGGTGTTATGCAAGTCACAGTTCTAACCCTTGCTGCAGTTTTAGCAGCTCCAGGAAAGCAAGGAGGTGCGATTGCTACAGTTATTATGGGACAAAGTTCTGCTTTGGTTGCAGGTGTACCTATAGGAAGAGTTGTGGCTTCACATTATGATTGGAATGTCATATTCATTGGAATTGGGGCAGTAGGATTACTTTTCTCTGTCTTAACTTTGTTTGCTATACCAAAAACAGTTGCTGAAAAACCCGTACCTTTACGTGAGCAGTTTAAATTTTTTATGAGACCACGTATCGCAGCATACTTGCTTATAACTTTTCTATGGTTAGGTGCATATTCCGTTGTATTTACGTATATTTCACCATATTTCCTAGATATATTCGGCATGAGCAATCATGGGGTAACGACAGCACTCTTTATTTTTGGGATTGCTAGTGCTATTGGAGCTCAATTAGGAGGCTTTAGTACAGATAAGTGGGGGGCATTTCGTACATTAACTGGAGGAATGTTACTCCATGCTATTGCACTATTGCTCTTCCCGTTTATCGGTCAGTTTGCTTTTCTTTTCTATGTATTACTTATTTTCTGGGCGCTTGCAGCTTGGTCTTCCGGCTCGCCAATACAATTTCAGTTAATAAGCCTTGCCCCTGCTGCGGCAAGCATTGTGCTTAGTTTGCACAGTGCTTTGGGACAACTTGGAATGGCAGGTGGAGCTGGTATCGGCGGTATTGCTGTCAAAAATGGTTTGTTGAATTATCTTCCTTGGATTGGGGCTTTTACTCTTGCTATTGCTGTCGGAGTCACAGTTCTTGACAAGGTTCTATCTAAACGAAAAACAGTTTAAAGAAACTCAGAGCACTCTTTTTATAAAATAAAAAGTGGTTTCATTCAACCTCAACATGATGATGTCCAAACCGTCGCATCAAGAAGGAGCTCTGGAGGATAATTGGTTAAAAAACGATAAAGTGGATTAAAGTGTAAGACTCCTTATGGTATTCTAGTAAAAGAATATTCCATAAAAGGAGTCTTTTTTATATGAAAATATTAGATGCTCCATCTTTACTGTCAGCTGTCGAACAAAGATCAAAAGTCTATCAGGAGCTTCGAGACGAAATGCAGCATGTGAAAATAGCATTAAAAAGTGTGTCGGGATTAGGTGATGAATTTACTGGAAAAGGTGCAGACAATATCAAAGCCTTTTATGAGGATCTTGCGCTTTACACGGACACTTATCTTGATTTTATTGATATGCAAAAAGCTTTTTTAGATGGGGTAAAAGGAAAGCTTGATGATGAATCGTTAGGCGGGAGTACATTTATTGATGAGCATTTCTTAGACGCTCAACTGAAACAAGGGATTCAGAATAATAAAGATATGGTCAAGGAACAAAAAGAAGCCCTATCCACTATTTTTGATGACATCAGTGATCTCATAGAACTGAATGTATTTTCAAGTAAAGAGGTCAATGAACATTTAGACGATGCGAATAAAAAAAGAAAAGAGGCAATTGATGCTGTACATAAATTAGATCATGCCCTAAAAACAGAATACGCAAAATCAGAAGCGATTGAGAAACATCTTACAACCTTTTATACAAAAATGATGGCTGCTACAGGAAAAGGGAAAAATGCGCAGCCAATGTATTACGATGCAAAAGCATTTCATGAGACAGATGTGTACAAGAATCATGATAAAATCGATGCACAGGTGAAAGCATATTTAAAATTGAAAAAAGAAGAAAAAGAGAAACGAAGAATCAAAGAATTGAAAGAAAAACTCAACGATCCTTCGTGTATATCAGAAGAGAAATACTTTGAGATTGTAAACGAAATTGGATATGAGAATCTTTCTTACGATCAAAAAATGTATTACAGCCAGCTTCTCCAGATCAAAGCGCAGGAAGAAGCATCAGAGGGGTTTATTGATGTTGTAAAAGGTGCAGCAGTTGGTCTATATGATGTGGCCAAAGATACAGTAGTTGGCATCTACGATCTTGTGACAGATCCTGGAGGTGCCGTTGAATCGGTCGTAACGGCTGTTTCACATCCAATTGAAACATCGAAAGCGATTGGAAAGTCGATTTCAGACTCATTCCAAAAAGAAGTCATCGATGGTGATGCATATTCTCGATCACACTGGTTCGCCTATGCAACTGGTTCTCTAGCAGAAATCGTCTTTGGTTCTAAAGGGGCAGGTGCCATTACAAAAACGGGGACAACAGCGGCAAAAACAACGGTGAAGAAAGGCCTTGAACAAGGAGCAAAATCATTAGACAATGTCTCTATTCCGAATCTATTGCCATACTCACCAAAGTTTCAAATGGCTGGCGGCCCGAAGCTGCCGTATAACGTGTTTGACGGAGAAAATCTCAAAAATAAACTCCTCTCTATGGCGAAGCGTCTAGACAACAATTCAGGATACGGCATCTCTAAGACAGGCAGACGCTTACCAGCACCAAAATCACCACCAACCGTTGTCAGTTACGGAGATCACTATGTGAGATGGAAACGTAAAAAAGTGTTAAAACCAAATGTTGTTTATTCAACAAAGCAAGGCTACACCTACACAACCGACCACTACGGACGTATTGTCAAAGTCGAAGCAAGTGATTTAAAATACGGAGAGGTTAAAAGAAACCAATATGCCCAATCCAATTCAGGGAAGCCGGATCGATTAATGGATGATGATGGAGGTCATTTGATAGCGTCTATTTTTAAAGGTTCCGGGGATATTGATAACCTTGTTCCGATGAGTTCACAGATTAATCGTAGTGGTGGGAAATGGTATCAGTTGGAGCAGGAATGGTTGGCAGCCTTGAGGAAAGATCCACCTCAGACAGTATCAGTTTCCATAGAAAGCATTAGATATGAAGGAGATTCTATGCGACCAACTTTATTTAAAATTAAGTATAAAATTGGAGCTAGGAGAGTTAAAAAGGTATCGATTGAAAATAAGCCAGGAGGTTAATTCAATGGAAATGGAACCATCGAATGAAGTTTATCAAGAAATTTTGAATACAATAAATGAAATAATACCTGTTGATTGGGAGAATGTTTTGCTATATGCGGAAATTCTGGATGACTCTCGTGAAGTTTATTTTTTCTTTAATACAAACAAACAACAAGAATATATTTATTCTCATGATATTCCTGATATATTTGAGGTCAGTGAAAATATATATGATGACTTATTAATTAATTTACAGGATTCTTTTAAGAAACTCAGAGATGAATTTAAAATTAATGAGCAAAAAACTTGGACAAATTTAACGCTGAAAATCAAGAATAGGAATCGATTTACCATTGATTTTAATTATGATGATGTATTGAACTCTCATTACAATACCTATCAACGAATGGCTATTTGGGAATATGAAAATTTGGGATATCTCCCTGAAGATGAGGAAGATAAAGAAGCCGTATTAAATTATATAAAAAATAAAGACGATAACTAACGCACAATACCCTCCAATTTAAGGAGGGTATTTCTCATATATGTTTCATAAAATCTCATTTCCATTATCTAAACCGATAAACCGTCACTTCACAATCACCCAGCACCTCTTCAATCATCTCTTCCACAATCGTCCAATCGCCGCCTGCTAATCCGCAGCCGATCCCGTATGGAATGGCGATGGACGTTGGGTTTTTCTCTTCAGGTGATTGTGTCACTGTATCCTTTAGGTGTTGAAAGCAGTTGCGTAAGGCATCGTAGTCTGTTTGCTGTCTTGTTCTTCCGTATCCAGCTTGGGCAAATAAGTTGGCCATTGTTTTTCCGTCTTTTGTTGTGATGAGTTGAACGGAGCTTAACAAGTCATCTCCTTGTTCTGTACATAACTGTTTATAATCTTTGTACACATTCGGATATTTGCTTTTGATCTGTTTCGCTAATCCAGCTCCCATGACTCCTTTACAGTTCACCTGGTGACAAATGATGTCTTCGCTTGCCTCTAATATATTGCCGTCTACCGTTTTGATCATATGCAGTAACCCCTTTTTGATAAAATGCAAACTTATGTTCTATTATAACAGTTTTGTTCCTGTGATTTAATAGCTTTTGATGAGTTTTTAGTTAGTACATGAGTTCAGGTGACAGCAAAGTGACAAACATGTCATATGATTCCATGGTTTGTTCGTTCGATCGATGGAGGCAGACATCTCATTACAATTATCCTTATCGTAAATCAAGTAAAAAGGGATGAAATGAGATGCGGGGACTTAATGAAGATTTATTTAGGTGGGTGAATGAACTCAGTATCGATCATGGTTACTTGAATCCAATATTTATTGGACTAGCTGAATATACAGTGCTGCTGGCAGCGCTCGTGTGTCTGTTCGTATGGTTTCAAAATCGCAGCAGGTACAATAGGGCGATGGTCGTTTCTGCCGGACTGACCTTCGTACTCGCCGAGTTACTTGGGAAAATCGCTGGGGTGTTTTATTTTAATCAGCAGCCCTTTGCAGAAATGAGCCGCGTCAATCTTTTGATTCAAAAGGAAGTGAATAACTCGTTTCCGAGTGATCATACCATCTTTATTTTTTCGATTTGCGTGATCTTTTGGCTGTTTCACAAACGCCATATGTATTGGCTGATCATTGCGTGTGCTGTTGGTTTTTCAAGGATTTGGGTAGGTGTTCATTATCCATTTGATGTCTTAGCAGGAGCTGCTATAGCGTGTTTAACAGCCGTCGCCGTTGTATATTTGCCGATATGCCAAAAGAGCGTTGATGCCCTCTTGTCATGTTATGAATGGGTTGAACAAAAATTGGTAGGGAAGAGAACAAAATAATATTGTTGCAGCAAAATACCCCGATCTGTAAAGCTGAGATCGGGGTACTGTTTATTTTCGCCAAAACGTTGAACAATCCGCTTTGTCTTCGATATTAAATGCGATGATTTTTTTTAGGAGAGGATAATCAACTGGCAAGCTTTCTTTCATGCGAAACAGATTTTTCCCATGATCGTACCCAGCTTGTACAATGTCAGCTGAAAATTGATCAATTCCTTTTGCTTCTGGTGCGACAGAAATGTGATGTTTTGCCACGCTAAACCCAATAATAAATGTGCCGTGATCTGTGAACATGGGCTGATTCCAAGCAATTCTTGGCTCTAATTGAGGGAATGTGTCTTCTACCCATTGTAAGATGGCTTGAGTGCGCTGCTTCAGCTCAGGGTTACCGATTTTACTGATATATTCTTCAAACACATGCATAATATTTTAACCTCCCAATCCATCTACCTCATAAGCCTCAGACGGGATTCGAACCCGCACTCCTTTCGTAAGCATAGGCTAGGGGCAACACGCTTCCCTACGGAATTTCACCGACAGGAATTTCACCTGTCTCAGCTCATGTGCTTTTCGGTGCTTCTGAAACCCTTGCCTTGCGACCCGCCAGCTACAATTTGTTTTACGGCGCTCTTCCCTTCTAGAGCTACTGAGGCGTGTAAGTGATTGATCATATTATATAAAGAAACTGGATAAATGAAAAGCTGCTATGAACCATCATAAGATTAGAAAGCCTCGACATTGGGCTTTTTTCATTTCATCTCAAGATGTTTATTTTAAAAAAAGGCGGAATTTTTTCGCAAATATCATTGACTAGGAGAAAGAAACGTACTTTCAATGGAAACGGTTATTGAAGATTCAAGTGATTCATATTAAAATGATGTCAAATGGACTAATTAGCAATTGCTAATAGAAGTTCCATATTTAGTGAAATCATGTGTTGCAGCTGAAGGTGATTGGGGGTGTAGAATGAGCAAAGTTCCTGTTGCGGAATTGGCATCACTATTAAATGACTGGAACATGGAAATCAAAAAAGATCATGCAGATGAGGCAGAACGGTTATTTGCCAAAGCGAAAAAAGCGGTAGAGGAAATTGACGATGCGGATATCCTCATATACTATTCTCTTCTTGAGAAGAGGCATCACATTCTTATGTACAATTTAAGAGGTCAAAAAGGCAATGTTTCAACGAAAAGCATAGAGGGTCATTATGGAAAAAAAGAAGATGACCTGTCTAATCGTCTTGCCTATTATTTTGATTTTTATGAGGGTGTGTATGAGCAGCATCAAGGTAATTATGAGGTTGCATTGCAAATGTATCAAAGTGCTGAAAAGCTCTTAGATAAAATTCCAAGTGAGATAGAACGTGCTGATTTCGATTTTAAAGTGGCATGGCTTTATTACCGGCTCAGTCATATCATGCTCTCATTAAGCTATATCCGCAGAGCGCTGCACGTCTATAAGCGGCACAAGCAGTATGAAAGAAGAACGGCCCTTTCATACTCTCTTATAGCAGCGAATCTAACGGAGATCGGCCGGTATGAAGAGGCGCTTGAGAATTATCGTCTGGCGGAAGAAGTTTTGACAAATGAGCAGGATGATTTTATGCTGGCTCAGCTTCATCACAATGTGGCCATTTTATATTCATTTTGGAATAAACCGAAGGAATCGATACGTCATCTTGAAAAAGCACTGTCCCATCAAGAGTATTATGATTCAGATTTCTTTTTCCATTCTACGTATCTGATCAGCCGGGAACTCTGTGTGATTGGTGAAAAGCAGCGTGCAAGCCAATATATAGAGGCTGCATATGCCAGAATAAAAGATGCTTCTCATGAAGTGTTTCAGCTAAAAATAGGCATCGTACATGATCTTTACTTAACGCATGCGCCACAAAGATTTCAGCAAATTGATGAGAAATTAAGAAAGTTAGAAGAGAAGAATGAATATCATGAAGTAAAAGAGCTATCACAATTTGCAGCAAAATATTGTGAAAAGCAATCACTTTATGAGCAGTCTGTTTTTTACTTGAACAAAAGTTTAGAAGCGGATTTACATATGAAAAGAATGGGGTTGATTTAAGATGAAAACAGGATTAAAAGTATTATTCGTTGTCGGTTTAGCGGTCGCTGCGACTGTTCTATCGCAAAACGTTGCGGGTTCATTCGAAGTTGCAGAAAAAATCATTGGTGGTTAATACCATTTATCTCTCGCCCTTGTTGATGATCGTCAGCAAGGGTTTTTTGTGTTTTAATAGGCTCTTCTTATTAAACGCTGCAAGAACGTTTAATAAGAAGAATTCGCAACAAAGGGGGTGTGCAAATTTATTACCTGCTCCATTATTCTAAATAAACATAGGGCAGAGCAACAAGTTAAAAAGGTCACTTTTCTTTGCTTAATTTAATTTTTTGCAGGACTTTTCATTCAAATTTTATTAAATTGGTCTAATGTACATAGAAGGAAAGAAAAAGCAGGAGCACCGCCCATTCGTCATGCATATGATGAGATAAGGTCTGATTCGAAGGCAGGTGATTGTATGTATCCGCGGGTTTATGGTGGTTTTCATGGAGGCGGTTTTAGCGGAGGCGGGGCACATATTGGGCCTGTTGGTTCCCATATCGGCTTTGGCGGGTCTTATTTGAGCCCTGGTGTGTTCTCTGGCTTGGGCGGTTTTCCTGGTTACGGGGGATTCGGGACATTTTCTGGATATCCATATGGTTCAACGTTCATCATGGGACGCCCTCCTGGTTTTTATGTCAGGAGTTATTAGTGTAAGATCACAATAATTGAAATAGCCATCTAAAGAGAGGCTATTTCAATTGGTGAAAGTGCTTCAATCCAGCAGTGATCACAATGATGCCTAGAATGATGATCGGCAGCCATATGATGATAAACGGATCGTAACGATCTGTGTATGCAGCAATAGCTGCACCTAGGCAGTAGAAGACAATAGAGCCTATTCGCATCAAGCTTACAAGCTGGATAGGGGCCTTTCTTTTTTCCCGGTATGATATGCGCTGGGCTGCATCTTCAAATAGGTTAGCAAGTGTACTTGTGAGAACGGTTGTGGAAATGCCAGCAACATTCAATTTACGTGCGGCCGCCGTTTGCATGCCCATAGCCATACTTAAAAGAATGATCAGCATAAAGTAAGCACCTTGTGTATAAGGGAAAATGGTCATGAGAGCAAATAGAAGCAAAATCATCAATTCGATGATAAAAATGCGGGTTACGGCTTTTGGCCAAAACGTTTTCTCGTGATTTCCGCCTATCACCACTGCAAGTAAAACCCCTAAAACGAATCCACTTAGAGCAATGATGGAATGAAGGGCTGTTAGCTGCAAGGAGCTTCCTGCTGCAATGCCAAGCAGCACAATATTACCTGTCATATTGGCTGTAAACACATGCCCTAGGCTTAAATAGCCAATCACATCCACAATTCCTGCGGAAAGACATAAGAAAATCAAAGCTGTATTTCGAAATGAATGTGCGGTCAAAATAGTCATCCCTTTCTTCCTCTCTAATGAATAAGTGTAACGCGTCATGACCGCAAATGTCCATCTGATGAGATGGTCACATGTGTGCAAGCTGATGTAAAACTTGTCTAAAAGCATCATCATTCACAAGGTGCCTCATGCGGCGGAACGGATCGCCCTTTTCCTTTAAACGCTCTATAACAGCCGGCATCGTAAAAAGAGAAGGATGAAGCTCATCATGATAGAGTTCGTCCCATTCAAGCGGTGTCGCAACAAGCCCAAGCTCATTTCCTCTTGGAGAATATGGAGCGATGATTGTTTTCCCAGCATCGTGCTGAATGTAATCTAAATACAAGCGTTTGCCGCGTTTTTTCTTAAGGCGTTCCAGAGTAAAAAGATCCGGTGCTTGCTCACATAAAAATTGGCATATGAACGCGGTGAATTGTCTTGTTTCTTCGTATGTGAAGGCGTTTTTCTTTAAAGGAATATAGACTTGAAGCCCTTTACCTCCGCTTGTTTTAATAAAGGCTGTGAGAAAAAGCCCGTCTAAAAGCGCTTTGATTCGTTTAGCCGCTTCTATGGCTAGATGAAACTCATTTACAGATGGCGGGTCTAGATCAAAGACAATTTCTGTCGGCCGATCCGTATCTCTTGTCTCAAAAGGGATATGAAATTCCATCGCCAGCTGGTTGCCAAGCCAAAGAAGCGTACGAGGATCATTACAGATCGTATAAGAAATATCATCAACTTCATCTGTTAAAACAAAATCCGGCGCATAATCAGGTGTCGACTTTTGATAAAAGAATTCGTCTCCAGTGCCATGCGGATACCGAATTAAAGTAAGACGCCTTTCACGTAAAAAGGGCAAAAGGTAGGGAGCCGCTTGTCTTAAATAAAGTAAGTAATCTGCCTTGTTTAGTTGAAGAGCCGGGACAATCGGTTTTTCAGGGTGAGTGACTTCTATAGCAGCAGGGAGTGGATACAGCTGTTTGAGCATTTGCTGAAATGTACATGCTGCTGGATCCGCATCTAGTAAAAAGGAAGAAAAACGCGGCTCTCTTAACGCCGAGCCATCAAAGGATATACAAGCAATGCTGGCAACGATAGAAGGAGGGATTTCGTATAAAGATCCTCCTGTTAACTGGCCTTTTGTCTGAAATAGTGTACGCAGCGTTTGTTCTTCTTCTTTAGAAAAACCATGCTTGAATTGAACAACCTCGATGAGTGTCGAATCTTGATAAATGGATCCTTGGAAATAGCCATTTTCTTTGTCAAAACGGGTGACAATGACAGAGACATACCGCCAGTTTTTCATTTTTAGCCATTCTTTTGAACGAGTATTGTCATGCCATTTACTCGTCTTTTTTTTCGCTACTAGTCCTTCTGCTAAATACGTCGTCATCACGTTTTTCATGTAATCAGAGTCTGGGTCTGTATGAATGACCTGCAAAAGGGAAGGGTGCTCTAGCTGAACTGATGAGGGGAGCTTAGCTTCTTGGAATAATTGCTGCAGCTGATTTTTTCTTTCCATCAACGGTGAATCAACGAGAGGTTTCCCTTTGCAGCTTAATAGATCGAATGCAATGAAATGACATGGAAATCGTTCAGCCTGTCTTTGGATGGCTTCTTTGTTTTTCAGCCTGCCTCTTTGCTGAACCTTCGCAAACTCACTTTGCTGTTCACTTAGTAAAAAGACCAATTCTCCGTCAAGTGTCAGCGGTAAAAAAGGAGCAAATTGGTTTCTTAATTGTTCGCATTGATCCATTACTTCAGGAAATTGCTTATTTAGCCGTTTTCCGGTCCTGCTTTCTAAACGAATCTCGTCTTCTTCCCATACAAGAATAGCCCGAAAGCCATCATATTTTAATTCATATACCCAGTCTGCACCGGCAGGTATATCATGTGCAGGTGTTAATCGCATAGGTTTCATTGTGCATGTCACTTCCTTATATCATGTGTTCTTATAGTGGGATGAAATTTTCAATCACATACATAAGTCTGATGAAAACATTACATAGTAAGGAGAAAAGAACGGAGGAAGCGCGATGCATACAGTATGGAAAGGCGGCATTAGTTTCGGATTGGTCAATATACCAGTCAAGCTGTTTACCGCTACAGAGAACAAAGACATTAAATTAAGACAGCTGCATAAAGAGTGTCACACGCCCATTAACTACAAGAAAGTATGTGCCAATTGCGGTGAAGAAGTAGCGCCGGAACAAATCGTCAAGGCGTATGAATATGCGAAAAATAAATTTATTGAATTGGACGATGAAGAGCTGGAAAAACTGCGAAAAGAAAATGAAGAAAAAGCCGTTGAAATCATTGATTTTGTAAAAATTGAAGAGATTGATCCAATCTATTATGAAAGAAGTTATTTCTTATCACCGGATACCGGCGGAGCAAAGGCTTATTCATTATTAAGAAAAGCTCTAGAGGAATCGGGGAAAATTGGTGTCGCAAAGATTATGATCCGTTCAAAGGAACAATTAGCAATCGTTAGGTGCTATGAACATATTTTGCTGATGGAAACCATTCATTTCCCTGACGAAATTAGACAAGTATCAGATGTACCGAATATCCCCCAAGAGGAGAACATTGTAAAGAAAGAGTTAGATACAGCGCTCCTTTTAATCGAGCAGCTGACCACGACATTCGATCCAGCGGCATATCAAGATGAATACAGAGAACAGCTGATGAATTTAATTGGCGATAAAATATCTGGAGAACATACCGTTCAGCCAGAAACGACAGGCAAAAAAGATCCTGCAGCTAATGTGACTGATTTGATGGCCGCACTACAGGCCTCGATTGACCGATCAAAACCAGCCAAAGCGAAAAAAGCAGCACCTAAGAAAAGAAAAACACCAGCGAAAAAAGAAAAAAATGCATAAAAATGACCGCTGACAAGCGGTCTTAAATTGTTAACAAAAGACTAAAATGATCTTTATTTTAGCCTTTTGTTTTCCTTCAGCGTGATAGAAAACCTTTGCAGCCCTAGGAAGGACGAGTACCGGAGCGGAGCGAATTTAACCTTCGTGAGCACCGGCACGCAGGACTGACACCGAATGCGAGGGTTTGTCTACACGCTAAGACCGCTGACAAGCGGTCTTATTGCGGCTTTAACACGTCCTGAATCGTCCCGTCTTTTCGGTGAATGACAACGGAAGTTCCTTTATTAGCTGAAATCTCCTTTGCCCGGTCAACTGCTTCTTGTTTTGTTTCTTTGACCTCACTTGCTCGTTTCGCTTTCTCTGTTTGAATCGCCCAGCCTTCCTCGTGTTTCACTACATGCTGCGCATGATCCATGAGCTCTGGTCTTGCGGAGCTGCTGCTCTCTGAAGGTTTGACAGAACCATGAGATGAAAAATTCTCTACCTCTTTCTCTGTTGCGTTCTTTTTCCACTCTTTCGCTTGACTGATTGCAATTGGAATGGCTCTATTTTCCTCATATCCTTCCTGGATCATTTTATTGGCAATCTCAAGCGCTTTTTTTCGAATGACGTTGTCTAATGATTGAAATGAAGCTGGATAATCGTTCATCGTCCAAGGCATATGGACCGCTCCTTTCTTTTATTTTATTTGAACATCTTCCCCCATCTGCAAAGGGTCAAACATACAATGTCTCTCAAACTAATGTTAGGGATAAAATACATCGTTTTGCTGAGGCAGAATATCATCAACTCCTGCAGAATAGAAGGTAGAAAAGGAGTGATTTTGATGATGATGAAAGGTTTATATGAAGCACAT
Organism: Bacillus sp. FSL M7-0003; assembly: GCF_038628485.1. Taxonomy (NCBI): domain Bacteria; kingdom Bacillati; phylum Bacillota; class Bacilli; order Caryophanales; family Bacillaceae; genus Bacillus; species Bacillus sp. FSL M7-0003. The sequence goes on from NZ_CP152024.1 coordinate 1,720,288, forward strand.
TTACCTGTGAGTGACTTGAAGACATCGATTGCGTTTTATGAAAAATTGGAATTGACACTTGCTCATGAAAATGAAAGAGTTGCTTTTTTATGGATTGAGAAAGGAAAGAGCTGGCTTGGCCTGTGGAAAGTAGATATGAACAATTTTCCATACCATCCCTCGACTCGGCACGTTGCCTTTCAAATTACAACGTCCAGTATCGAACAGATTAAGACTTGGCTGATTGAAAGAGGCATCAGCATTCACCCAATGTTTGGTTTTTCAGAAGAAAAGCAGCCTTTAGTTCTCGATAATCCGCCGCAATTTCATGCAGCGATCTATTTTCTTGACCCAGATGAGAATCTGCTTGAATGCATTGCGCCGCTTGAGCTTGATACAGGAGAAGACTACGATATCATGACATATGAGGACTGGGATCGAAAGAAAAATCCGTTTATTGATTGACAAAATCACTCATTGTAACTATATTGATTACAACGGTGGTGAAAGATTGTGAAACAAATTAGCAGCAGGTATCCGATTGCTGTTCATATTGTGTCATTTATTGCAGGTGTTCCAAAAGAGTGTACTAGTGATTTTATTGCAGAGAGCGTGAATTCAAATCCTGCCATTGTTCGAAAAATGATGGCAATGCTCAAACGGGCGGGTCTCATTGAAATTCGCCGCGGAGTAGGCGGTGCTTATTTAAAAAGACCGGCTGAGGATATCACACTCTTAGATGTGTACCGTGCTGTGGATGTAAGCGAGGATGAAGAATTATTTAACTTTCATCAGCCCGTCATCGCATGCCCGATTGGTCAAGCGATGGACACGAGACTTCGGCATGAACTAAAAGAAGCACAAACTGCACTTGAGAATCACCTAAAGCAAGTGACTATTCAGCAATTATTGACAGAGACGGAATAAAAAAGCTCATACATTGGAGCTTTTTTTAACCCTTTGTTGTAACCATTTTGATTATAACGTATGCACATCACCGTTGAACGAAAAATGAGGAGGTCAAACAAATGAAATTATTAGTAACAGGCGCAACAGGACAACTTGGATCGCTCGTCGTCAAGCATTTGCTCACAAAAGTACCGGCTGAACAAATTGCAGTCAGTGTTCGAAATCCGCAAAAAGCAGCACATTTGAAGGATGCTGGGGTGGATGTACGCCGTGGAGATTTTACTCAGCCAGACACCCTGACATCAGCATTTGAAGGCATTGACCGTCTGTTGATCATTTCAACGGCGGATGGAGACCGCGTCGAGCAGCATAAAGCGGCAATTGAAGCGGCGAAAGCAGCAAATGTGAGGTTTATTGCTTATACAAGTGTTGTCAATGCAAGAGAGAGTCAGCTTGTCCTTGCACATGACCATGCCAAAACAGAAGAAGCCATTTTGGCCTCTGGCATTCCTCATGTATTTTTAAGAAACAACTGGTATGTTGATAACGAAAAAGATACGATTCTGGCGTCAGTCAGCGGCGCACCATTTTTAAGCCCTATTGGCGAAGGAAAGGTTGGCTGGGCAACAAGAAATGACTACGCCGAAGCGGCAGCAAATGCGTTAACACTTCCCGTACATGATCAGGAGATATATGAACTGTCAGGCCCGCTTCGGACACATAGTGAACTTGCACAAATTGTTAGTAAGGTGAGTGGAAAAGAAATCAAAGTAGAAAAAATAGATGTAGACACATTTGGAGACTTTTTAGCTTCAAATGGTGTACCAAAAGAAGCAGTGCCATTTGTCAAAGCCATTCAAAGCGGCATACGCGATGGTGCTTTAGCTGTCGAAAGTGAAGATTTCGAAACATTACTAGGCCGGCCGGTAACACCTATTGAAGAAAGAATTCGTGAATTGATTTCAAAATAAACATCAAAAAACGCCCTGCGAAAAGGGCGTTTTCTCATGTGGATTATGCTTCAAGCATCATTAAGTTCCTCTCCAGCTGTAGCCCAGTCAATATAACGTTTTTTATATAAACAGATCAACTCAATGGTTAATCACCCTCTTATTTTTCCTACTCTTACATCATCCTTATACCTGTAGAAGTTAACTATCTTTTAACCAACAAAAAATAGTAACAAAGTAACTTTTTTTCATATGATAATGTTGAACTCTAATTTTATTTATTGTAATATTAGATAATAATAGGAGGAGGTGGTAATTGTGGGTAAAATTGATAGTAAACATTCTAAAATCCTAGCCGCTTTTGGGATGGTCTTTTTATCTATTTTAGTGATGTTTGGAACTATTGGGTCACCAGTGAAGTATAATCAAAACGAATTTAGTAATTCTAATATTCAGACTTTAGAAAAATCATCATTAGAAGTGAACCTTGCCAAAATCATTAATAAATATAGTAAAAAGACTACTTGGAACCAGGCTCAAAAAAAGGCATCCAAAATTGTCAACATGGTGATGACGGGGTCTGACGTTGCTTCGGCAATATCTATAGTGTTAGGTGCCTTTTCATTTGGAACCGTAACGGCTATTGCTTGGGCAGCAAGGATGTCATTAAAGTGGTATATCAAACGAAAAGGTAAAAAAGCAGCTGTTACTTGGTAAGTAATGAAGAGTAGTTATGATCCTCATAACTACTTCTTCTTTACTAATTACGTATAAGGGGAGCCGTGTGGTGAAAGAAATTGTAGAGGGCGTTAAATCATTCGTATCTGTATTATTTGAACCAGTATCTTTATTTAATAAATTAATTGAAAAACCTAAGAATTTTTATCCGTTCATTTTAATTATGCTAATAGGAATATTTTTAGTACTATCCACCTCACAATTTTTAATACAGGAAATTTCTCACCTGTTTGAATTAGAAGACAAGTTGTCTAATTCAGCTATCATTATTGGTATTTTCACTTTTATTATAAGTGGAGGATTACTTATAGAGTGGTTGATTCAAGCAATTGTCATCTATTTTATGGTATCACTGTTTTCTACTGAAACCCGGGAATTCAGAGCGGTATCCAGTATTATCGGTTATAGTTGGGTTCCAATAGCCATTAAGGTGTTTTCTTTCTCGTTATTAGTGATGTTTTCTGGAGAATTGTACGAGATTAAAGGATTTTCTGGTATATTAAAAGATACCGATAATTCTCTTTTAAGCAGCTTTTTAAAAAATATAGATTTTTTTGTCATTTGGCAGTACATAATCATGTATTTAGGTGTGAAAATTTTGTTAAGGGATTCTAGTAAGTGGATGTCCATAATGATTATCGCTTTCACCTTCTTACTAAACACAATTTTAAAAATAATTCCAGAGATTTTCACTTCATTTATGTAATTGTTTTAACCCTATAATCAGTTAGTAGGATGTGATGAAATGTTACGAAAAGCCTCACTTTCTTATTTTATTGCAAGCATTATTACAATAATAGTCATTTTGATTGAAGTTGGTATCCGTTCAGCAGTTGTTTCTCCATTTGTTCTACTTGATTCGAACAAAGATAACAATCCAAAAGTATTAATCTCCCATTCCCTTTATCAAGGTGATTTTTTATTAACCTATCAAGAAGGTCACTCCAAAGATCGATCAGAAGCAGCCTTTCAATTGGGGGGAAAGCAAATACATTTCACAGAGATTCCATCTAGGGATGGAATTAGCACAATTGAAACTGACAAATTAATGAAAGATAAGGCAACAGTTTTTCTAAGAAGAGGTTTTGTACCTATTCATGATGATAAAATCAAGATGGAACAGGTATCGCAAAATCCTTTTTTCTCTAAATACAATCTAACGAATTTAACAGAAACTACTAAGGTCAAAACAGGTTTTAAGCATAATACCACATATATTATATTAATTACCTTAATGGGAATTCTTTTTCCAGCTATGTTATTTTTATTTTTTAATCTTCATGAATCTATGAAAAACCTATTCACATTATTTATTCCCTTTGTTTTAGCCATCTTTCTTCCCTTGGGATTAAATTATTATTTCTTAATGGGGTATGTGCTATCAATAACAGGCTCTTATGTATTAAGCATTATTCTCTCTATACTTGTACCTAGTTTCCTGTCAATTTTATTGACAGCTTATTCATTTGAGTATACTACAAAAGATACGCCTGAAGATTTAGAAGAAAATGAAGGCGCGTCAGGAAATTCGTTCTTAATGAATGTTAGGGAGCAAGTTGTTTTGTTTGGTGCTGCCACCTTATCTTTGTTATATTTCGGATCATATTTATTACTTCCTTTGTCGTTTCAAGCGAAGATCATGGATAACCTTTTTCTATTTTGTGGCTGGTACTTCGCCCTAATCATATTATTTATTTTTGGTTACTCAATCATTCAAAAAATAATAAACAAATATGAACTTTTAAATACGGAAGCATTCATGAATATTCGCAAGGATATTGAGAATAAGACAAAACAAAAGGTAAATATTTGGGTGAAAAAAGACTCTCAACAGGATGTGAATGCTTGGATATATTCTTTTAAACTTCCATTTAAAAGAAGAGTCGATGTGTATGTGACAGAAGGGTTGTTAGATAAGTTTGATAAAGATGAAATTCGTGCTATCTTATACCATGAAATGGGGCATGCGAAGTTAAAACATGCGCACTATACCATGTTTCTAACTTTGATCGTAACATTATTTATGGGCATCAGTATGTATTATGCCAGACAGGTTATGCTTGCTAACGGATGGTGGCAATATGTTCTTATTTTCCCAGTAGGAGTAATTCTCATGATCTTCATAACGGAATGGTTGCCAAAGAAAATCAGCCGGTTATTTGAGATTCAGGCTGATAACTTTGCTGTTTCCCATCTTGAGAATAAAACACTGTATCTCAATACTTTGATTAAATTAAGCAGTCTTATTGAAGAAGAAGATGGAGATTATGGAAGAAAGTCTGAATGGCGTGAAAGTCACCCCTCTTTTGAAAAACGAATTGAGAACATAAAGAAAACCAATTGAGTCAACAAGGTGATTATATGAAGGCTAAACTGAACCATTTCAAATATAATTGGCTAAAACTATTTATAAAGAGAAATTTCCGGGTGTTGAAGTTGGCTTTATTAGTTGTTTTTATTAGCTTTTTCGGTACTATATTATTCTTATCGATTAACAATGATATGAGCGTGACTACCATTCCTCTTAGTTATTTGGAGGAAGGGGTTAGTGATAGTGAGAATGATGGGTTTGCTGTTTGTTTCTCAATTTTTTCGCATAATTTCATTATCTTGCTGCCAGCGTTAATTGGAGTTTTTTCACTCGGTTTTTTATCAATAATATATGTTTCCTTACAAGGATATTTACTTGGAGTATCCATCTATAGCATCTCTCAAACAATGTCAATTTCAACTGTAATTACATTCACGATATTTCATGGGATTTTTGAGATGATTGCTATAGCTCTAGTCACTGCATTTGCTATAAAACCTGGTGAAATAACGATTGAATCCATTCGTGGAAACCGGAAATTTATACAGAAGCAGGACTTAATAGATATGGTTATCCTACTTACTATGTATATTATTTTTTTATTCACAGCGTCATTGATTGAAGGATTAATACTCCTAAATATATGAAGTTAGTTTTAAATATCATTTTGATGTTTAGAGGTAGATGGATATGAGAGAAATTTATTTGATTAACAAATATAAATTTAGAAGTATCTTAAACAGATTTTTGTATACCCATAAAAATGGTGGAATGCATAGTGTTTATCTCCCATTTCTTGTAGGAAGTATCATCATCACTGTTACATTGACTATTATTAATTTTTTTACTTCTTATACAGTTGAATTTATGATTGAGAATTTAGAACCATTAACTAGAAAAGAGCAAAGTGAATGGACCTATAGACTATTTTTATTAATAATATTAATCATTCTGACTAGCAATGTTTATTCTAATGTGTACCGTATGCTAGAACTTAAAGACTTTAAGTTACTATCTTCTATTGTTCCATCTGTTAATAAAATAATACTCAGTAAGTTAATTGGGCGTGAATTATTTAAAAGTTTACTACTATTCGTAATATTCGTGCTCTTTTTCATTCATATAGCCGCAAAGCTGAACTTTAGTTTAGCAACTGGGATGTTTTTATTTCTTTTTATAACTCCTATAATATTAATTGTAGCGACGTTAAAAATCTATATAGTGATGAAAATAATTTCGGCTAAAGTAAGTAAAAGAATTGGATTGAATTATAGCCTGTTTCTTTTATTCACAAAAATAATAATAACTATACTCTTTTTTTCTATTCTTTTTCCTTTTATTGAATATATACCTAGTAGCTTGGTAAGGGAAAATTACTTATTAATTTACAACCATTATATTATCCAGTCTTTACTAGTGTTCTTTAACCCATTTCATTTTATAAGTGATAAATGGACAATTCTCTCTATCTCTGTTTTTATTGGGATTTGTATTTGTTGGTTAATGGGTAAATCTTTAAAACATTTAGAAGTCTATGCATATATTGTTTCTTTTCAGCGGAATAATTCCAATGTCACTGGAACAGAGATAAGAAACAGTTTATTTAATTTGTATTTGTCCAGATTGTCTATGGTTCTAAAACACCTTAAATTTATTCCATTTTTAACAAGGAAAATTGTTGAAAAAGATTATAAACATTTTCAAAGAATCCAGATGTATAGATTTAATCAAACATTTTTATTAATTATCTTTCAATACATATTGATATTTATACCTTATTATTTTTTATCCTCCAAAAATATTTCTTTTATAGAGGGAAATCATTTTTCGATTTTTTCTATTCTCCATCTTTCAGGAGCTGTTATGATAATCCATAGACTTTTTAATCGCTTTTCGCCTGATTTTGAAGGAAAAAGTTTTGTTTATCTTTTACTTACTCCTGTAAGAGTTGAAGAAATATGCTTAGCCAAGGTGCTTAGTTTGTTAGGAGTTGCACTGCCTTTTTCAATTGGTGTTAGTTTAGCAACCTGTTTAGTATTTGACGTCAATTTCTTATTGATTCTTCTTTTAAATGTATTAACGATGGTTGTTACAATACTAATTGCTTTAGTCTCCAGTATTACCTTCCCGAATTATGAAAGAGAAACCTATCTGGATTTGCCTAGCACAAGGTCCAGTATCATGAGTAAATTTTTGTCGAGTTTATTTATTATGATTGGAAGTTTAATCATCATAATCTCCAAAAATTCTTTGTTAACCGTAATATTATTTTCGTCAATGGCATTTATGATTAGTTCAATCCTATTCCATTTATGCTGCAAAAAATTAACAAATTCTGAATTTAAAAACTTCGCATCTTTAAGTGAATTTAGTGAGTAAGGATGATTATATGTTAAATGTGGTGAATATTTCCAAGTCATATGGCAGTATACCTGCGATAAAAAAAATAAGTTTCCACATACATTCTGGTGAAATTTTAGGCTTATTGGGTTCAAACGGTGCTGGTAAAACGACAACTTTATCTATATTATCGGGATTAATGAAACCTGACAGCGGATTTGTAAGTTTATATGAGGTGGAGGATCCCAATGAATATAAGTCACAGATTGGCTGTGTATTCGATGATTTAAGTCCCTATGATTATTTAACAGGTAGAGAATACGTAACCTTCATGGGTGAATTAAGAGGAGTTCCCTCCAATCAAATTGATCTTTTTATATCCGATCTGTCCCAACTACTCTTTCTCGAAAAAAAAATTGATGTCTTAATTAAAACCTATTCAAAAGGTATGCGTCAAAAAATTATATTAATGGGTGCCTTAGTTCATAATCCGGTTCTCTTGATTATGGATGAACCATTTACAGGATTAGACCCAGAAAGCATAAAGGCGATTAAAGATTATTTAAAAGCCTTTACTCATAAAGGAAACTCCATCATCTTCAGTACTCATATACTTGAAGTAGCAGAAAAATTATGTGACAGACTAGTAATAATTGAAAAAGGAAATTGTATTGCCACTGGTAGCTTGGAGGAAATAAGATTGCAAGACAGTCAAATGAATGGAAATACTCATAGTTTAGAAGAAGTTTTTCATATGTTGACACATTCTTATAGTAATTTTAAAGAGTGATTGGTTTGAGAAAACACAGAATAACATTGATTACAACACTAGTAAGCACATTAAGTTCTATAGATACATTCTTCGTCAAATATATTAGGAACCGCCTTTCAGCCAGTTCTCCAATGTATCCGGTGCGCAGCCTGCATCAATGTCTGCCCCGTTTATCGGCATGTTGGTGGACATTCGTACGGTTCAATTTATCCAGGACCAATCGGAGCTGTTCTTTCGCCTCTTCTTGGCGGCTATGATGACTATCAAGAACTCCCCTTTGCATCAAGTTTGTGCGCAGCCTGCACGGATGCTTGTCCAGTGAAGATTCCACTTCATGAGTTATTGATTAAAAATAGGCAGGTGATCGTTGAAAAAGAGGGGAGAGCGCCTAAAGCTGAAATGATGGCGATGAAAATGTTTGGCATGGGTGCATCGACTCCTGGGGTGTATCAATTTGGAACAAAAGCAGCCCCTGTGCTGATGAATCGGATGGCTTCAAACGGACAAATTTCAAGAGGAATAGGCCCTTTAAAGAATTGGACAGATATTCGTGATCTGCCAGCTCCAAATAAAGAAAGATTCAGGGATTGGTTTAAAAAGAGACAAAAGGAGGAGCAGTGATGAAGGGGACCATTTCTCACCGAGAGTCGTTTTTATCTCATATCCAGCATCAATTAGGTAAAAACTCTTGCCCATCTGCATCTATTCAACGGCCTGCATGGAAGCATCAAGTCCAGTGGGAAACAAACGGAAGTTTGTCTAAAGATGAATTAGTCGAGCAATTGAAAAAGCAATGTCAGCAAATTCATACAAGAGTAGTCGAAACAACACCGGAGAAAGCGCCCTCGGTATTACGATTGTTGATGACAGAATATGGTGAGGGTGCTGTGATGACATCGCGTGATCATCGCTTTGAACAATATGGTTTCCGCTCTATGTTTGACCGTTTGCAACAAGAAGGGATTTCCATCGCCTGCTGGAATACAGATGTATCAAGAGAAGAAAACATAAGGCAGGCAGAACAAGCGAAATATGCAGTTGTGTTCAGTGATTATACCCTTGCAGAATCAGGTACAGTTGTCCTTTCATCCCACCAAGGTCAAGGGAGAGCGCTGCATTTTTTGCCGATGATGTATATCGTGTGTATAGAGAAAAGCTCGATTGTTCCGCGAATGATTCAGGCTGTTTCGGATCTTAATCGCTCAGTAGAAGAGGGGAGCAGGCGAAAGGTGCCATCCATTTTATATCAGGTCCAAGTAATTCTGCCGATATTGAAATGAATTTAGTGGTAGGGGTTCATGGTTCAGTTCAGGCCGTTTATCTGTTAATAGATGATGAATGAAGGCTTTCGTAATGAAAGCTTTTTTCATCCAATAAGCTCACGCCAGTTTTAAAAAATCATCTTGCCACTAGGTGAAAGGACATAGTAAGATGACGACATACAAGATGAACTGCTCATCTACCATCTACTGCTGATGTAAAGGAAGCTGCTAATGGAAATGAAGACAACTGCTCAAACGAAATCAATTGCACTGCCGCTTGTGATTTCAATTATTGCTATTTCGTTTTCTGCAATCATTGTGAAATGGTCAAATGCACCTGCTGCTATTTTAAGTATGTATCGAATGATTTTTGCGGCGGCTCTCATGCTGCCGTTTATCTTGCCAAGAAAAAAAGAATTTCTCTCGATAAAGCGCAGAGACTGGTTTTTCTTATGTACCTCAGGCTTCTTTTTAGGACTCCATTTTGTGTTGTGGTTTGGCTCACTGAAGCTGACGACAGTGGCAAGCTCTACCATTATTATCGCCCTTCAGCCGATGGTGTCCTTATTAGGCGGATTCCTCATTTTCCGTGAACGAACAACAATGTCTGCAATATTCACGATGTGTGGGGCGATTGTTGGTGCCCTCATGATAGGCTGGGGAGATATTGGTCATAGCAAGGAAGCCATCTTAGGAGATCTTTTATCCTTTTTGAGTGTGATCGCTGTTGTTTGTTATTTGTTAATAGGCCAACAGGCTGTAAGAAAAATATCTCATTGGATTTATAGTTTTTGTGTATTTGGCTTTGCCGGTCTTTTTTTAATTTTATTCAACCTGCTTCAGCAAACTCCTTTTATAGGCTATCCGGTTAAAGAGTGGGGAATTTTTTTATTGCTCGCCATTATTCCCACGATGTCTCATGTCATTAATAATTGGCTATTAACCTATGTTAATGCGACTACCATTTCAATGAGTATTCTAGGTGAACCTGTTGGGGCAACGATCCTTGCTGTATGGCTGCTTGGAGAGAAAGTCACGCTGCTTCAAATGCTTGGCGGTCTGCTTGTTCTTTTAGGCGTCTTTTTCTTTTTGATGCAGCAGCGTCAAGGTATCGTGATGAAAACAAAAAAATCCGGTTAACTTCCGGATTTTTTACTCTTTTAAATCGTTTTTTTCAATTACTTTGTTTAATCTTGCCTCGATTTTTTTCAATTCCATTCGTTTTCTTCTGATCATGCGAAACGCGATGACAATGATTGTCACAATAAAGGCAATGAATATAAGAGAGAACACTTGAAATAGAAGATCTCCCATGTTGAATGCCACATTCTCTCCATTAGACATACGTAAAACCTCCTTTTCTACCTATATATTACCATAATCAATAAAAGATTGAGATTTATCCATAATTTATCTATAATAGGTAAAATATCACTCATTAAAGGAGAACCAATATGAGAACTTTAGTCCTTTTACGAGGTCTCCCAGGCGTAGGTAAATCAACATGGATCAAAGAACAAGGCTTAGAGCCTTACACTTTATCAGCGGATCAAATCCGGCTGTTAACTCAGCCGCCGCAGCTATCAGTCAATGGGAAACTAGACATTTCAAGCAAGCATGACCACAAAGTTTGGTCTTTATTATTCGATCTACTCACAGCCCGTATGGAGCGCGGAGACTTTACTGTGATTGATGCGACACATATTTCAAGTAAATCGATTTCTCAATACAAGTCTTTAGCGACATCTTATCGTTACAGGGTGTATGTCGTCGATTTCACGCAGGTACCCCTTGAAACAGCTCTTTTGCAAAATCGCTCACGTGAATCTCACAAAGTGGTGCGGGAATCTGTTTTGTATCAAATGAACGAGCGGTTAAAAACAGAAAAGGTCCCGTCATGGGTGACTGTTTTGCAGCCGGAGGAATATCCGCAAGTGATGACTTATCAGCCTCGATCCTTTGATCAATATGAGGCCATTCATGTTTTCGGAGATATTCACGGTTGTTACACCGCACTTACCACCTATTTGCAAGGAGACATCAAAGAAAACGAACTTTATATCTTTGCAGGTGACTTGCTTGATAGAGGAATAGAAAACAAAGAAGTATTAGAATGGATGCTCGCCCATAGAGAATGCCGGAATGTCATCGTCATTGAAGGCAATCATGATCAGCATTTATACCGGTTTGCACATGGTGAAAAAGTCAGAAGCAATATGTTTAATCGTCATACTGTGCCTGAAATCGAAGCAGCAAACTTTGATTTGAAGGAAGTACGAAAGTTTGTCAGAACCTTTCATCAGCTTACTTATTTTACGTACCATGATCAGACATTTCTTGTTACACATGGCGGGCTTGCTCATTTGCCAGAAGAACTTCTTCATGTCTCAACACAGCAGCTCATTCACGGCGTAGGAGAATATTCAGATGATATTGATCACTTATTTGTTCAAAATACGGCTGGGCTGGATATCATCCAAATTCACGGGCATCGCAATTTATACAGACTGCCTATTCACGCAGCGGAAAGGTCTTATAACCTAGAAGGTCAGGTTGAATTTGGGGGGCAGCTGCGGGTGTTGAAAATCACAGCTGACGGGATTGAGACTCATGAAATTGACAATCCAGTCTACAGAGCGTCTGAGAAAAAACAATCGGCTGCTGTTCAGCCAGATATTTCACTGGATGATTTTTTAGCTTATTTAGATCAGCATGAATACGTACAGGAATTAAAACTTCCGCACCATATTTCATCTTTTAATTTTACGAAAAAGGCTTTTAGTGAACGGCAATGGGATGATGTGAATGTGAAAGCAAGAGGTTTGTTTGTCAATATGGTTTCTAAGCAGATTGTGTCTAGAAGCTACAATAAATTTTTTAACATTGATGAGCGTCCGGAGACAAGAATGCAGCATTTAGTGAACCATCTGCAATTCCCTGTCACTGTATATGATAAAGCAAATGGATACTTAGGAACTGTTGGGTATAATGAAATGGAAGATGAATTGGTGTTTACATCCAAATCGTATACATCACATGTGAAACAAAATCAGCATGCTTCCTGGGTCGAAGAGCTATTTGATAAGACCTTCAGTGACGTGCAGGCTGATTACATTAAATCATATGTCCGTGACCACCATGTATCTCTTGTGTTTGAAGTCATTTTGCCAGAAAAAGATCCGCATATTATCACATATGAACAAGATAGGCTCATTTTACTTGATATTGTGAAGCGGCAGTTAAGCTATGAAAAAGCACCATTCGCTGAAGTGAAAAGATTAAGTGAACAGCTTGGAATATCCTGCAAGCAGGAAGTGGCTGTTTTCCATGATTGGACGTCTTTTTATAAATGGTATCAGGCGGTCTCTCATGATAATACAATTAAAGAAGAGGGGTATGTCATTGAGGATGCTCGCGGCTTTATGACCAAACTCAAGCTCCCTTATTATCAATTCTGGAAGCAGATGCGGGGAATGAAGCAGCGCGTTGTAGAGAAGCGTTCCTCGCAAAAATATATGCAGGCTTTGCAGACAGCGGAGCAAGCAAGATTTTATACATGGCTTCTTGAGCAAGAAGCAGATCATGTGAGGAATAGCTCAATTATTGAACTGCGATCACAATTTGAACAAAACGGTACTGCCCAATTGAATAATGATGAAATAAATGCATAGTCTAACAAAGAGTCTTTTCTAAGGAAAAGGCTTTTTTTGATGCAATTGAAAGGTGGGACACTTGCATGCCTGACCATATTGAAGTCATTCTTCGGACGATGTTTGCTTTTGCGATTTTATTTGGAGGAGCACGTCTTTTAGGGAAACAAACCATTGCGCAAATGAATATTTTTGATTTTATAGCAGCCATCAGCTTAGGTTCAATTGCAGCGAATCTGGCGTTTAATACAACGCTCCCGTTTCAGCACACAACGATTTCCTTTGTGTCACTTGTCATGATTATTTATGTGATTTCCCTGCTTGCATTAAGAAGCCGGAAGATAAGAGGGTTGATGGCGGGTAAACCAACACTTGTCATACAAAATGGAAAAATTCTTGAGGGGAATATGAAAGGGATGAGATATACCCTTGATTATTTAAATCAGCAGCTGAGAGAAAAAGACATTTTTGATATTAGCGAAGTTGAATTTGCAATGATTGAAACAGATGGGCATATGTCAGTGAAAAAATACCCTTCGTTTGAAAAAGTCACGCGGAAGGACCTTCATTTATTCATGGAGGCAGAGCGTTATATGCCGATTGAAGTCATCATGGACGGGAAACTCATCCAAAAAAACATACAAGAAAATCAATTAACAGAGCAATGGATAGAAGAAGAGCTGAAAAAAAGGCAGCTGTCCTTAAAGGACATTGTTTATGCTGTCCGTTCAAGTAATGGAAGCTTATATATTGATACATATGACGACCATATTCATTCCCCAATCGATCAGGAATGAATGTGTAGTGCTGATGACACCTGCATGACACACATTTGACAATCTTTATAAGTCCTTTGGATGTCATGCGACTAGGTATCATTTCTCAATTATTATTATTTTCAGAAAATGTAGTGACGGAGTAAAATAAGTATGTTTAAGTATAAATAGATGAAATTAAAATATTAATATAATATACCACAAACGGAATGAACGTTCATTCCTACGTTTTAAAAGGAGGGGATGAAATGCCAGCAGTGACTGATAAACAAGAACAGATCATGAAGGCTTCGCTGGAACTATTTATTGAACGAGGCTTTGATGGCACCACAATGCCGATGATTTCAAAAAGAGCAAACGTCGGAGCGGGCACCATTTACCGTTATTTCGACAGCAAGGAGGCACTCGTCAATATTTTGTACCAGCGCAGCCTTTCGGCATTTATCGAAAAAATGAACACAAACAGTCCAGATCCAAAGTTAAGTATTCGGGCGTACTTTAAGCATGTATTTTATTGCTTAGTTTTGTTTACAAAGGAGAATCCAAGCGGGCTGTATTTCTTAGAGATTGATAAACGGTCCCATTACTTAGACGAGACGAGCAAAGAGAAAATGCAGCATTTGTTACATGAGCTATTCCTTATCTTTGAAGAAGGGAAAAAGGATGGGATTCACCCAAACCTCTCAGGCAGAACCATTTTATCTATTGTATTTGGTGCTTTTGTGCAGCTGCATAAACAAATTCTTGCAGAAGAAATAGAGCCAACGATTGAATTTTTGGAGGAAATTGAGCAATGTTTATGGCGTGCCATCAGCGTTGCATCTTAAAAGAAATAAAGGGAGTGGGCATATGAAGCAAACATCAATCATTCCAAAACCAAAAACATACGGACCTTTTAAAAATATTCCCCATATAAAAAAGGGGGAGCTTGCTCAAACCTTTTGGCGGCTGGCAGATGAATTAGGGCCGATCTTTCAGTTTGAATTTTCAAATGCAACAAGTATTTTTGTTTCCAGCCATGAACTTGTCAAAGAAGTATGTGACGAAAGCCGTTTTGATAAATTTATTGGAACTAGTCTGAGTAAAGTAAGAGCATTTGCAGGGGACGGACTATTTACAAGCTGGACAGAAGAACCGAACTGGAGAAAGGCTCATCAAATTTTGATGCCTGCATTCAGCCAGCAGGCCATGAAGGGCTATCATGAGATGATGCTCGATATTGCCACACAGCTTGTGCAAAAATGGCAAAGAACAGGCCGCGATGAAGAAATTGAAGTAGCTGAGGATATGACAAAGCTGACTTTAGATACGATCGGCCTTTGCGGTTTTGATTTTCGCTTTAACAGCTTTTATAAAGAAAATCAGCATCCGTTCATCGACAGCATGCTGAAAGGTTTAAATGAAGCAATGGAGCAGTCGAGCCGATTGCCAATTGCAGATAAACTGATGATCAAAAGAAGAAAAGAATTTGACCAGCATGTCGATTTTATGAAGAAATTAGTAGATGACATTATTCAGGAACGAAGAAAACAAGATAAAACGGGCGATGATTTACTGTCTCTTATGCTGCATGCAGAGGACCCTGAAACAGGTGAACGTTTATCCGATGAAAATATCCGTTATCAAATCATCACCTTCTTAATTGCAGGGCACGAAACAACAAGCGGACTGCTATCATTTGCAATTTATTTCTTACTAAAGAATCCAGAGAAATTAAAGAAAGCCGTCCAGGAAGCAGATGAGGTGCTGCAGGGCGGGCTTCCGGCATTTAAACAGGTGCAAAAGCTAAGCTACACTCGTATGGTGTTAAATGAAGCTCTCCGCCTTTGGCCAACAGCGCCTACGTTCTCTCTTTATGCGAAAGAGGACACAGTAATCGGGGGGAAATATCCGATTCAAAAGAATCAAAGTGTCTCTGTTCTTCTCCCTAAATTACACCGTGATCCAGCGGTATGGGGCGAGGATGCTGAAGAATTTAAACCAGAGCGGTTTACACATCCTGAGAAAATCCCGCAGCATGCCTACAAACCTTTTGGGAATGGACAGCGAGCATGTATCGGTATGCAGTTCGCCCTGCATGAAGCTACGATGGTTCTCGCGATGGTCCTGCACAATTTAGAGTTAATTGATCACACATCTTATGAGCTTGATTTAAAAGAATCTCTCACAATTAAACCTAACGATTTTAAAATCAAAGTGCGGCCAAGGAAGCAGCAATTCTTTATGGCACCACCGAAGGAAGAACCGAAGAAAAGCACTAAATCTAGTGAATCAAAAGTGGCGAGTCACGGTACACCACTGTTAGTTTTATATGGCTCAAACCTTGGCACAGCAAAGCAAATAGCGAACGAATTGGCTGAAGACGGGAAAGCAAAAGGGTTTGATGTGACCACTGCGCCGCTTGATGACTTTACACGCCAATTGCCAGATACAGGTGCTGTCCTCATCGTGACCGCTTCATACAACGGACATCCACCTGACAATGCGAAGCAATTCGTGGATTGGCTGGCGCAGGATGAGGAGCAGGATTTATCAAACGTGACATTTGCTGTCTTTGGATGCGGAGATCGAAATTGGGCGAGTACGTACCAGCGGATCCCCCGTCTAATTGATGAAGCTCTAGAAAGAAAAGGAGCCAAACGTGTAGCTGATTTAGGAGAAGGGGATGCAGGCGGTGATATGGATGAGGATAAAGAAATCTTCCAGAAAACAGTCTTCGAACAGCTTGCAAAAGAATTTAAGCTCACCTTCCAAGAAAAGGGGAAGGAAAAACCAAACCTATCAGTTTCTTATACGAATGAGCTAGTGGAGCGTCCTGTAGCTAAAATATATGATGCCTTTTCAGCTGTTGTATTGAAAAATGAAGAATTACAATCAGAAACAAGCACGCGGCAGACAAGACATATTGAACTGAAATTGCCTGCTGGCAAAGCATACAAAGAAGGGGATCATATCGGGATTGTGCCCAAAAATAGTGATGCACTCGTTGAGCGTGTGACCCGCCGCTTTAAACTAGATCCAGATCAGCGCATTAAGCTTTCATCTGATAAAGAGGCAAGTCATTTACCATTAGATCAGCCGATTCCAATCAAAGAATTACTTGCCTCGCATGTTGAGCTTCAAGAGCCTGCGACACGTACACAGCTAAGAGAGCTTGCAGCACATACGGTATGTCCGCCTCACCGCGTGGAACTTGAACAAATGGCTAGTGAAGCATATCAAGAAGCCATCTTAAAGAAACGAGTAACCATGCTGGATTTATTAGATCAATATGAAGCGTGTGAGCTGCCATTTGTACACTTTTTGGCGCTTTTACCAGGTTTGAAGCCGCGTTATTATTCGATCTCTAGCTCGCCAAAGGTAGATGAAGAAAAAGTCAGTATCACAGTGGCAGTTGTCAAAGGTAAAGCATGGAGCGGCAGCGGAGAATATGCCGGAGTCGCATCAACCTATTTATGTGGTCTGAAAGAAGGGGAAGAAGTAGCCTGCTTCCTGCATGAAGCACAAGACGGATTCCAGCTGCCCCCTTCATCAGACATACCGATGATTATGATTGGACCAGGTACAGGAATCGCTCCATTTAGAGGATTTGTTCAGGCAAGAGAAGTGTGGCAGAAGGAAGGGAAGCAGCTAGGCGAAGCCCACCTATATTTTGGCTGCCGTCACCCTCAGGAAGATGATCTGTATTTTGATGAAATGAAGCTTGCAGCGCAAAACGGCGTTGTCCATATCCATCGTGCTTATTCTCGTTACGATGAGCAAAAAGTATATGTCCAGCATTTGTTGAAAGAAGACGGCGGCATGCTGATCGAATTGCTTGATCAAGGTGCTTACCTGTACGTGTGCGGAGACGGAAAAGTCATGGCTCCAGATGTAGAGGCTACACTGATCGATCTCTATCAAAACGAGAAACAATGCTCGAAGGAAACAGCTGAAAATTGGCTGACAGCCCTCGCAAACGACAATAAATATGTAAAAGATGTGTGGAGCTGACAAAGAGGAAAGACCGCCTATTTATTAGGCGGTTTTTTCTGTTCTCATAGAAAGAGATCGATAGAATGAAGGTTGGGAAGATACAAAACACCTAATTTGGAAATGAAATATTTTGTAAAAAATAAGAATATTCTCTCATTTACTCCAATATGAAACAATCGTATGATTTTTGATATAGGACATAAAGGAGGAATATAATGAAAAAGGTGAAAATGTTACTCCCTTCTCTTCTCGTTTTTGGTGCTTTAAGTGTGCCTAGTTTTGCCCATGCCGCATCGGATTCAGTACTAACGTCTGATTATGACATGGTGACTTCTGATGGTAAAGTGATTTCTTCAAGTGATTTCCACAATGATACGAAAGCCCCCTCATCCTTTGACAAAGTGGATGATCTTTCTTCTACTGTTGGCGAAAAAGTAAAACCACTATCAAAATATTTAAAAGATTTTCAAACGAAAGTCGTCATTGGAGACGATGGTAGAACCAAAGTAGCAAATACAAGAGTGGCACCATACAATTCGATTGCTTATATTACATTTGGCGGCTCAAGCTGTACGGGAACACTCATTGCTCCTAACAAAATTTTGACAAACGGGCACTGCGTATACAATACAGCATCGAGAAGCTATAGTGAAAAAGGAACTGTATATCCTGGTATGAATGATAGTACTGCGGTGAACGGTTCAGCAAAAATGACTGAGTTCTATGTGCCAAGCGGGTATATTAATACTGGTGCAAGCCAATATGACTTTGCCGTGATTAAAACCGATACGAACATTGGCAATACGGTCGGCTACCGATCCATCCGCCAGGTGACAAACTTGACTGGGACAACCATTAAAATCTCAGGATATCCTGGTGATAAAATGAGATCGACTGGCAAGGTGTCACAGTGGGAGATGTCGGGTCCTGTGACGAGAGAAGATACGAATCTAGCGTACTATACGATTGATACATTCAGCGGAAATTCAGGTTCTGCCATGCTGGATCAGAACCAGCAAATCGTTGGAGTTCATAACGCTGGGTATTCAAACGGAACGATAAATGGCGGGCCGAAAGCGACAGCTGCCTTTGTTGAGTTTATAAACTATGCGAAAGCGCAATAAAAATAGAGCTTGTTTCCTTCATAGGGGACAAGCTTTTTTGTATGAATCGATTTGATAGGATTCATATTTCTAACCTGAGAGAATTGAGATTGAGAGCCTCCTCATTTTTTTCTCATGGCATCTGCGCACCACTCATACATTAAAATGACACATTTCCTTTAAGTCAAGATGATGCTGAAGATGGATGAGGAGGTCACGCGCTTTTGAAGATGAAAAGAGGCTGGATCGCTGCTGTCGCCTTATGTTTTGTGATATGGATGGGCACGTTGTTAGGTGGATTTGGAGAGAAGCAGGCAGCAAAAGGGGCTGATCGATATGATCATGTCGTTCAATTTCCAAAGGAAAGGTACCCTGAAACAGGCAGTCATATTCAAGAAGCCATCCGAAAAGGGCATTCAGATGTGTGTACCATTGACCGAAATGGAGCAGATGCCCGCAGGCAAGAATCATTAAAAGGAATTCCGACAAAACCTGGCTTTGACCGGGATGAATGGCCAATGGCGGTTTGTCTTGAGGGAGGAAAAGGCGCAAGCGTACAATATGTCAGTCCATCCGATAATAGGGGAGCAGGCTCATGGGTCGGGCACCAAATCAGCGGGTTTCCTGATGGGAAAAGAATATTATTCATTGTGAAATAAATCGGAAAGAGTCTCCCTAGAGTGGGGGCTCTTTTGTTTATCATCAGAGCCTATTCGAGCTAGCAGGGACAAAAGATTCAGTGGTACAATCAATTTATAAGGTACAAAGACTGACAAGAAGAAAATGTGAAGGGACATTTGCTTATGGATAAGAACCGTGCATTATACGATTTTTTTATGCAGCATGCAGAGAAGCTGACTGAAACATGGTATGAATCAATTGAGGACGATGATCCAGAATCCATATATCGTTCAACAGATTCCAGCATCATAGCAGAGCTAAAACGGCAGAATCAAGATTATTACCAGCATTTTATACGAGCTATTATTGAAGATAAGACGTATTTACATACTGAATTTAAAAAATGGTCTGAGGATTTAGCCAGTGACCCAAAGCATTTAAATACACCATTAGATTATGTCGTGAGAGAATACATGTCCAATCAAAGAGTGGTTCTGCATTACTTAAAAGAATTTATCAAACAGCGTCAAGATGACATTGATATTGACCGCATCTTTTATTGGTATGATTTAATTTCCGAAGCGTTTAATATTTCAATCCATGTGTTTATCCAGCAATATGTGAAAAATACAACCGAAAAACTCGTGGCTCAAAGAGATATGATTTACGAATTGAGCTCACCGGTGATTGTCTTAAAAAGCCAGATTGCGTTATTGCCTTTAGTAGGTGACATTGACACAGCGAGAGCAAAGATTATTTTAGAAAATACGCTAAATCAGTGCTCGCAAAAAGGTGTTCAGCATTTATGTATTGACTTATCGGGTGTGGTCATTATTGATACAATGGTGGCTCATCAAATCTTTGATCTTGTCACGTCACTTCGGTTAATTGGAGTAGAGACGACCATTTCAGGGATTAGACCAGAAATTGCCCAAACAGCAGTGCAGCTTGGGCTTCCTTTTAATGAATTTCGCACAGCATCATCACTTGCTCACGCGCTGGACCGAATGACTGAATTTTCTTCAATATAAAAACCAGGCCGATGAAGGGACTGACCCCATAAAGTGAGACAAATAAAAACACCTTTAAATTGAAAAATCGGGTATAGCATATCTGAAAACAATTTGGAGGTGTTTTTTGTATGGGAAAAAGAGTTAGTTATCCGATTAGTGTAAAAGAAGAGGCCGTTCAAATGAGGTTAGCTGGAATCCCGACAAAAGAAATCATGGACAAGTTAGGAATTAAGAATAGAACACAAGTGAAAACGTGGATGAAATGGTATCGCGAGGGTGAAATCCATCGATTTCATCAACCAGTTGGAAAGCAGTATACCTACGGGAAAGGACCAGAATATCAAAATGAGAACGAGAAGTTGAAAACAGAAAATCTTTATTTAAAGCAACAAATTGACCTATTAAAAAAGTATATAGAATGGGAAAGGAAGTGAAAAAAGAAGCATTCGTGTCGATTTATGATGCGGTAAAAGACACAGTAAGTGTAAGTGCATTCTGTCAGATGTTTGAGCTCGCAAGATCAACATTTTATCGTTGGAAAAAACAAGATCTCCTGCCAAAACAGCAAGTGTTAATTGACCTCATATCGTCGCTTTGTGAGTCACACCAATATACGTACGGTTATCGTAAAATAACGGCCCTACTGCGAAAAGAAAGGAGAATAAATCATAAGACAGTACAACGCATTATGCAAACCTACGGTTTACAGTGTCGTGTGAAAATAAAAAAGCGTAAACAGACTGGTCAACCTTACTATATTGCAGAAAATCACTTAAAACAGGATTTTACTGCGACAAAGCCACTTGAAAAACTGGTGACAGATATAACGTATTTGCCATTTGGTCAAAAACCACTTTATCTATCCAGCATAAAGGATTTGTATACTAGTGAGATTGTGGCTTATACGATTGGTGATAAACAGGATGTTTCTCTTGTTTTAGATACATTGAAGCAGTTACAGACATTACCTAAAGGCTGCGTACTTCATAGTGATCAAGGTTCGGTCTACACTTCTTATGCTTATCAAAAGGAGATAAAGGAAAAAAGCATTACCATGAGCATGTCCCGGAAGGGAATGCCCGCTGATAATGCCCCCATAGAATCCTTCCACTCCAGTTTAAAAACAGAAGGATTCTATCTCCACCACCTGACAAACACTACAACAGCCATTGTAGAAAAAACGGTCAGGGAGTATATTGATTATTATAACAATATCCGAATTCAATTGAAATTAAACAGCCAGTCACCAAAAGAGTTTCGGCAACTGGCTGTTTTATAAAGGTGTTTTGATCCCTGTCTCAAAAACGGGGGTCAGTCCCGAAAGGCCTGGTTTTTTATTTAGATGACAGCGTCAATTTGTGTGACTTTCCAATTTTTTTGTACTTTTTCGTACGTAACAGTTCGTTTTACTTTGCGTCCATCAAGTGTTGGGACAGTAAATTCATATGTGCGGACCGTTTGTTTTTTAGAAACAAGTTTAGGTGTGGCTTTTTCCCAATTGAGCATGTTGTCTCCATCACCGACTGGAACAGCCATTTTGCCTTTATGAACAATGAACTGATAATCTTTTAAACCATGTTTGATGGCATCTGGAGTGAAAACTTGAGATAGGTAGCTGTTTAATTTTTTCTTTGTATCAAATGTTTTAGAAAGATAGTTGTACGTCATATCTTTATAGGTAAATGATTTTAATTTGACATTAGAATGGTCTTTAATTTTGTAGCCTGACATTGCACTCCAAAAATGTTCTCTTGCATCAAGGGCAATATGTAACGCTTCTTTATTTGTCAAAGCGGCTGATTTCTTGGAAGCGGCCAATGTTGTTGTTTGTAATGAGATCATAAGCATAATAGCAGTTAATAAAACAAATAATTTTTTCAAGGCGATTGCCTCCTTTTCTCAATGAAAACTTCTTATGTTACAAATGTTACAATAATTACATCGATATTACAAGTATTAAATCTAAATGTTTTTTTATTTCTTTTGTTTCTAATTATATAACGTTTGAGGGAGACAAAAAGTTTTCATTTTTTTTATTTTTCTTCTTAATCATTATTTAACCGTTCTAAAGAAGAACGAAACGTCTTTTGGAAAAATTTCTATTTAGACGTTTAACACTCTTTTTTATTTAAGACATATACTGTCGTGATGAATGTCTAAAGAAAGTGGTGTTTAATATGTATCATCCGTATGAAGGTATGGGGAATGGTTACTCATATGATAGGCAGATGCAGGGATTGCCATCGATTTCTATTCCTCAAATTGGAGGTTTTCCTGGGTTTCCGATTGGAGGAGGTACTTGGCCAGGTCAAGGGTCAGGCGGACAATCGGCACCGCCAGCACCGCCGCAGCATATGATTTCGCAGTATCAGCAAGCACTCTCTCAGCCTCAAAGTATGCAGTCGTTTATATCTGGGCAAGGTGTAGGCGGAGGCCATCAAACTGTACAATTTGCAGCGGGATGTAATAGAAGATGGACAATTGTGCTTTTGAGAAACGGCCAAGTATTTTTAATGTTCGTTCTTTCCTCACAGCCTTTTGGCCGAACAACTGGCTTTATATGGCCGAACTTTACATTTGGTTCCTTCCCAAGCTCAAGTATTCTTGCCTATTCTTGTGCATAAGAAAAAGCCGGTTCTCATCAGCAGCTGATGAATACCGGCTTTTTTTAATGAATATTTCGAAAAACGCCAATCACTTTACCTAGTATACTCACATTCTGTAAAATAATCGGTTCCATTGATGGATTTTCTGGCTGTAATCTAAAGTGTGTATCTTCTTTATAAAAACGTTTCACTGTCGCTTCATCTTCCTCTGTCATGGCGACCACAATATCTCCATTGTTAGCAGTGCTTTGCTGACGCACAATGACATAGTCCTTGTCCAAAATACCTGCATCAATCATACTTTCTCCCATAATTTCAAGCATAAACACTTGTTCGTCTGGTGCAGCAAATGTCTCTGGAAGAGGGAAGTATTCTTCTACATTCTCAACAGCTGTGATAGGAAGGCCTGCCGTTACTTTTCCGATGACTGGAACGTTCATTACAGCACTCTTTGGAATATTCATTTCCTCTTCATCTAGTACTTCGATCGCTCTAGGTTTTGTCGGGTCTCTTCTAATTAAGCCCTTTGTTTCTAGTCTAGCTAAATGTCCATGGACCGTTGAACTGGATGCTAGACCGACAGCTTCTCCAATTTCACGGACGGATGGGGGATAACCCTTGCTTTTTACTTCATCTTTGATGAATTTCAGGATATCGAGTTGTCTTTTTGATAGCTTCGTCATCTTTTGCACCTCAAAACGTCAATTTTAAAGAAATTATAGCATGTTTTTCCTAACAGTACAAACATAGGTTCGAAAAAACGTTTGACAGAAACGTTTGTTCGTATTTATAATGAGAGACAGAAAGAGCGAACACATATTCTATTAGGAGAGATGACATTATGAGGTTAAAAGAATCTATTATTTTTATTGGGGTATTCTCATTCATCGTTGGCATATTTCTCTCACTTATTGCAGTCACAAGCCATAATGATTCAAATCAATATGTTAAAATAGAGGTTCAATCAGGAGATACTCTGTGGGGGTTAGCTGATCAAGTAAATGACAGCAAATCAATCGACAAAAATGCATTTATTGACTGGGTAACAGAACACAATGATCTTGCTTCAACAGAAATCAAGCCTGGAGACATTCTTGTCATACCCGTGAAAAAAGAGCATCCAGTCGTATATCAGCTTGCAACAGTACAGTAGAAAGGTCGATTGAAGACATGAACGCAATCATTTATGCGAGAGTAAGCACTGTGAAAGAAGAGCAGGAAACCTCGCTGAAAAGACAAGAAGAAGAACTGCTGGCTTTAGCTGCCATGCACAAGATGAATGTGGTCAAAGTCATCAAAGAAAAAGCAAGTGGATATGAGCTAGATCGTGATGGCGTGTTTGAAATGCTTGCTGCACTGAAGGAAGAGTCGATCGATGCCGTTCTTATCCAAGATGAAACACGTCTTGGAAGAGGACAAGCAAAAATTGCGCTTCTTCATTGTCTATTTAAAGAGAACGTAAAGGTATACAGCGTGTTTCATAGAGGAGAGCTTGAGCTTTCAGAAGCAGATGAAATGGTCATCGAGATTGTAGGAGTCGTCGAAGAGTACCAACGGAAAATTCATAACCTGAAAATCAAGCGGGGGATGAAAAGGGCTGTTGAGCGCGGATATCAGCCTGAACTGAATTTAAGGCAGCAGAACCATGCACCTGGCCGTGAGCGTATTGAAGTGCCGATTTCAGAAATTGTTCGATTAAGAAAAAATAACATGACGTTCGCCGAAATTGCCGCAACTCTTCAGGCATTAGGTTTTGACATTTCAAAAGCAACGGTGCATAGAAGGTATCAAGAATATGAAAAAGGCTTTACCACCTAAAGCGTAATTTGTTGTCAAAATGATTGATATTTAGTAGTATGTAGAGAAAATGCTTTAAAGGAGTTTGTCATGATTTCTAAAGAACAGCTTGCAAGAATAAATGAGCTTTCAAAAAAATCGAAAGAGACCGGTTTATCAGACGCTGAAAAAACAGAACAAAAGCAGTTGAGAGAAGAGTATTTGAAAGCTTTTCGTTCTTCTATGAAAAATACACTTAAAACTGTTAAAATCGTTGACCCTGAAGGAAACGATGTTACACCAGAAAAATTAAAAAGAGAAAAAGATCAGAACCTTCATTAAGGCTGTGATTTCTTGAATTTTGAAAAGATGGGAAGAATATTCTCGTCTTTTTTCATATTTGCATAACTTTTTAGGTGATCGATAAACTAAATGTGACAAAATCCTTCTTTTTCAGCGTGAAATAGTTGTGAAAAAAGGACAGTAGATTTATGATAATGGTGTACACAAGATACGGAAGGGGATTTATATGGAAACGATTGAATTGAAATCTATTGCAACAATACGTACTCTCTCCATAGACGCAATTGAAAAAGCGAATTCCGGTCACCCAGGAATGCCGATGGGTGCTGCACCAATGGCGTACGCTTTATGGACGAATCACTTAAACGTAAGTCCGCAAAATCCAAATTGGTTTAACAGAGACCGCTTTGTTTTATCTGCGGGCCATGGTTCTATGCTTCTATACAGCATGCTTCATTTAAGCGGATACAATCTGAGCATTGATGATTTAAAACAATTCCGCCAATGGGGAAGCAAAACACCTGGACATCCTGAATTTGGACACACAGAAGGCGTAGACGCGACAACGGGTCCACTAGGCCAGGGAATTGCTATGGCAGTAGGAATGGCACTTGCAGAAAGACATCTTGCGGAAACGTATAACAAAGACAACTTTCATGTTGTAGACCACTATACATACAGCATTTGCGGAGATGGAGACTTAATGGAGGGAATTTCCTCTGAAGCAGCTTCACTTGCTGGTCATTTAGGCTTAGGCCGTTTAATCGTTCTTTACGATTCAAATGACATTTCTTTAGATGGCGACTTAGATCGTTCATTCTCTGAAAATGTGAAGAATCGTTTTGAAGCGATGAACTGGGAAGTTCTTTACGTGAAAGACGGCAACAACATCGAAGAAGTAACAGCTGCTATTGAAAAGGCGAAGCAAAGCACAGACAGACCTACATTAATCGAAGTGAAAACAACGATCGGTTTCGGATCGCCAAACCGTGCGGGAACGTCTGGTGTGCATGGTGCACCGCTTGGCAGTGAGGAAGCAAAGCTGACGAAGGAAGCTTACTCTTGGACGTTTGAAGAAGATTTCCATGTACCTTCTGAAGTGTACGATCATTTCAAAGAAGCTGTCAAAGACGCTGGACAGAAAAAAGAAGCAGCGTGGAATGAATTGTTTGCGCAATACGAAAAAGAATATCCAGAGCTGGCAGCACAGCTGAAGCTTGCGATTGAAGGAAAGCTTCCTGAAAATTGGGATCAAGAGGTTCCTGTTTATGAAGCAGGTTCAAGCCTTGCCTCCCGCGCATCTTCAGGTGAAGTGTTAAATGGCATTGCAAAGCAAGTACCTTTCTTTATTGGCGGGTCTGCTGACCTTGCTGGATCAAATAAAACAACGATTAAAAACACAGATGATTTCGGTAAAAATAATTATGCCGGCAAAAACATTTGGTTCGGTGTCAGAGAGTTTGCAATGGGTGCAGCGCTCAATGGTATGGCACTTCACGGCGGTCTTCGTGTATTCGGCGGAACGTTCTTTGTTTTCTCAGATTACTTAAGACCAGCGATTCGTCTTGCTGCCTTAATGGGACTTCCAGTCACTTACGTCTTTACTCATGATAGTATCGCTGTTGGTGAAGATGGCCCGACGCATGAACCGGTTGAACAGCTTGCTTCACTGCGTGCGATGCCTAACCTTTCCGTTATCCGCCCAGCAGATGGAAATGAAACAGCTGCAGCGTGGAAACTAGCTGTATCTTCAACGGATAAACCGACAGCACTAGTTCTTACTCGTCAAAACCTTCCAACGATTGACCAGGCACCAGAGAAGGCATATGAGGGAGTAGAAAAAGGTGGATACGTTGTAGTTGAAGCAGCTGATGCACAGCCAGAAGCACTTCTACTCGCTTCAGGATCTGAGGTTGGTTTAGCCATTGAAGCACAAAAGGCACTTGAAAAAGAAGGTATCCGCGCATCTGTTGTCAGCCTTCCTGCATGGGATCGCTTCGATCAGCAGTCAGACGAATACAAAGAATCCGTTCTTCCTAAAGCAGTGCGTGCACGTATTGCGATTGAAATGGGTGCTTCACTTGGCTGGGAGCGTTACACTGGCCTTGATGGTGACATAATTGCAATTGATAAATTTGGTGCTTCTGCTCCAGGTGAAACCATTATCGAGAAATACGGCTTTACTGTCAGCAATGTAGTCAGCCGTGTGAAAGCGAAGCTGAATAAATAAACGAACTCCAAGCATCATGCTTTTTTGCTATCTGTTTGCAGAGCATTTTCATCCGCTCTGCAAACTTTTTTCTTTTTTCTTGTTTTTTTGACAAAACTAGTTTCTTCTTGCTTCATATATAGACAATTCTTTCTTTCACATTTTTGTATAATACAAGCAATAAACGAGATTGACGAAATGTGAAAGGAAGGGATAGACATGGAACGTCATTATTATATTTATTGGATTGAGGATGAATTTGCGCATCACTATTTTGGCAGAGAATCGATTTTGTTTCATTTGTTTGAGTCGTTACATTGGACGAACCGCACTGACGATGAGTTGGTTATGCTTGTGAAGCAAGTGGATTATGTGACGAAACGTATCCCTGCTTTTCATATGCACCAGCGTCTAATGAATAACTTAACGAACATTCACTATACACAAATAGGCTCGATTTACAGCGCTTCTTTACCAGATGGAAAAGGAACTGCAGCATTTATTATTAAAGACCGGTATATTCAAATGTCTGCCACTGGCAGTTATGAGGCAGAAGCGGTGTTTTTTGAAGTGCTGAGAAAAATCAGCCCTTGTTTTCTTGCGATGGACTTTAGTTCAAAGAAACACGGATGGCTCAATCCAGTAAAAGTGAGGAATTTTGTTTAAAAAAATAAAATTGAACGTGAAATGTTGTATAATAGCCTTTTGTTTAGTACACTTTATACGAGACAACATGAAGGAGGAAGAATTATGGATTTATGGGTTGTCATCCTTGTAGGCGTTGTTGCACTGCTTGCAGGAGTTGCACTCGGATTCTTTATTGCTCGTAAGTATATGATGAGCTATTTGAAAAAGAATCCACCGATTAATGAACAAATGCTTCGAATGATGATGATGCAAATGGGCATGAAACCGTCCCAGAAGAAAATCAATCAAATGATGAAAGCCATGAACAACCAAGCGAAATAATACGTACGATATTATGATCATAGATGGAACATGGTTTTAAAGAATGGACAAGCGTTGTCCTTTCTTTATTCAATTCACCTTCATCAGACGCTTAAAACCACTGTACTTGCATGAATGAAGCAGGGAAGGTGGTTTTTATTATGGCGTCAAGAGCATGTGAAAAACAAAAAACCCCTATGTCAGAGGTTTTTGTTTCGTTTATGGTCACACATATCAACTGTTCTAAAAATGGTACGGCATGTTTGATATCATGAAGTATGATTAGTTGGCTGAGTTTGAGTGTAAGTGTCGTTGATATTGTAAGAGGAGATGATCTAGCTGCTGGCTATGTTCGATGGTCACTGTTGATGTCATCCCATTATGCAAGACAACTTTCATCAGCTCTTCTCTTTTTTCTTCGATTTGAGTTAATAATGATGTTTTTACCAAAGTCATGTTCCTTTCATGCAAATCTTGATAAAAAGAATCGATTCTATTATATCCATTTTAAGGTTTATTTTCAAATTTAAAGGATTCATTATCTTGATGTCAAATTAAATTATATAAGGTTTTAAGAGAATAGACCATCTTTATTGAGGTGATGTAAAAAAAATGAAATGATTTTGTCATCTCTTTTTGTATATTGTAAGAAGGGGGTGTTCTTTTGACAGATTTGAATTACTTTTTAGCATTTGGAGCAGGATTTCTTTCTTTTATTTCACCGTGCTGTCTGCCGCTTTATCCAGCATTTTTATCGTATATTACGGGCGTTAGTATAGATGAAGTGAAATCCGAGAAGGTGATGCTGAGAAGAAGAAGTCTGCTTCATACTTTATTTTTTTTAGTTGGGTTCTCTATTATATTTATTGCGATTGGCTTTGGGACATCGTTTGTCGGGAAGTTTTTTAATGATTATCATCAAGCGATTCGTCAAATTGGAGCCATCCTCATTATTTTCTTTGGTTTTATGACTCTTGGCGTATTTAAGCCCTCTTTCCTCATGGGCGAAAAGAGAATCCAGTTCAAAAATCGTCCTGCTGGTTTTTTTGGATCCATTCTCATCGGAATGGGCTTTGCCGCTGGATGGACACCTTGTACAGGACCTATTTTATCCGCTGTCATCACACTGGCGAGTAACAATCCTGAGTCGGCGGTCATGTATATGATTGCGTATATATTTGGATTTGCCGTCCCGTTTTTTATTCTCTCCTTTTTCATTACGAAAATGGGGTGGATCAGAAAGCGTCAGCAGCTTATCATGCGAATTGGCGGGATCATTATGATTGTGGTAGGGATTTTGCTGTTCTTTGATCTTCTGACATGGATTATCATCATGTTCTCATCATTGTTTGGCGGCTTTACAGGCTTTTGAAATCGTTTTCCACAGTCGCGGCGAATGGTTTTTTTTCGTCAATTGGAGTATATTATACATAGGCTGACCTTAAAGAATAAAGGAATGATTTGATATGATGATCTTGATCTCTTCTATAATTGCGGTATGTATGGCGGTGGCCGTCATGTTTATTCGCATTAAGTCATCTGCAAAACCTGCAACTGCGAAAAAAATTATTTTACCTCCTATTTTCATGAGCACTGGCGCACTGATGTTTTTTGTTCCTATGTTTCGGGTAACTGGAGCTGAATTTCTAGAAGCGATCACAGTGGGGATGTTTTTCTCCATATTTTTAATCAAAACATCGAAGTTTGAAATTAGAGGCAATGACATCTACTTAAAACGGTCAAAAGCATTTGTGTTCATTCTCATTGGACTTCTTGTCCTTCGTATCGGGATGAAGACCATCCTAAGTTCTTCTATTGATTATGGTTCATTAAGCGGGATGTTTTGGATTCTTGCCTTTGGCATGATCGTGCCTTGGCGGGTTGCCATGTATTTATCGTTTAGAAAGCTGTCTAAACAATTAGATCCGCAGCAGATTCAAATGAATTAAACCTCCTTTTTAAAGGAGGTTATTTTAATAACGATTCATATGGCGAGTGATCAATGTTTTTTTCTTGAAGGCGCTTCAGTAAAAACTTATGATCCCGCTTTGGTGTGGCCATAATGTAGCCGCGAATGATTAAGTCTAAATTAATGCTGGCAGCCTGTTCTTTTAATGCCAGCTCACCAATTTTACCCGCTATTTTTTCTTTGGCAACATCTCTAAACAGCTCTGGCACAGGTAATACGAGTTCATTTAACAGCTGTTTGTCCTCATCCCGCCATAGGTGAAGGCTCTTTTGAATATATTCATCCTGCCAATCAAGCTCTGATTTCCCATCTTCCTTTGGCAATCGTTTTAAAAATTTACGAAACATAAAAAAGCCACCGATTGCGAGTAATCCGATCATCACTGTACCCCAAAATAAAATGAACCACAAAAACCAGCCGCTTAACATGTTCTCACTCCTTATACCCCTTATCTCTCTATTTTATATTACATGAAGAGAGGATAGAAGAAAATAACAAAAATGTATGTCTATTTTCTCTATAAACGCCCTTTTTCATTGATAGCCGCCCATTTACTAGAATGACCCAAACCAATTAGTAGAAAAAGAATACTTTATCATATAGCGACTCTACTATTTGGCCATGGTGGTTCGCAAAAGGTATTGACTTGAAACGAACGGGAAGAGAGCCCACCTATATAAAGGTGGGCTCTTAATGTTTGAAGTGCGGGATTTGAAAGGAAAATGCACCGTTTGGATGGTCGGAACATTTTTTAATTTTTATCGATATGATTCGGTTTTCATAATCTGTTTCAATGTCTTTGTCGTTTAAATAAAAAGGGAGCATCACGCTTTTTTCAATTGGCTGTTCGCCTTCACCATTTGGATGCTGTACTGTGTAAGTCAACGTCAGCTCATGTCCAGCGAAGGTCAGCTTTACATCAGTGATCGATAAGGTGGAGACATCGATTTCGATAATATAATCACGGCTTGTTTCATAAAGATCAATTGGGAGGTGTTCATCATACCAGGCAAATGGATCATCCATTAAAACATTGAGCCAATCATCTATTTCAATAAAATCAGAGGAATTCGATTGCTTTTCATTCTCCATAAACACTCCTCCATCACATCTCATAATAAATCATATGATGAAAATGGAAATGTGTGAAAGACCTAAAACATCCCGTGTGGTCACGGGATGAGAGGGGAATAATTACATATCATGATGAGAATTGTGCTTTTGTCTTGTATGGTTGCGGTTTTTCACTTTTTTACTGCCTGATAACGGCTCAGGCTGACCGCCTTGATGCTCCTTAGGAGAGTTTTGACGGATGTCTTTCCCTGTGTTTTTATTCGTCATGATGTTTGGCTCCTTCTTATTGATTCTTTTTACGTTTTTTATTGTTTTGCCTTTGTTCTTCTGTTAAAACGAGCTGATCATCTTCCGTATAGCCTGCGCCATTACCCTGGCTTTTGGCTGCGTTCATGCCATTCATGACATGATTAGCTTTGCGTTTTGTCATGTTCTATCACCTCATTTGTAGTATGAGCCCGCCCCGCTTCGTTTATGAAGAGTAATCATTTCCTAATGATAAGTTAAACTTATTGAATTTAATAAAAGCATTGTTATTTACTTATGTATGAATTTGTTTTAAGATGAAATTGTGAGAAAATTGTGGTGAAATACGACGATTTTTCTGAGAATTGAAATTGATCTTGATCATCAAAAGGGGGATTTTGGACATGTCGAAACAGCAGCAAGTCGCTAAACAAGACGCTTTTCAATCTAGAAAAACGTTTTCGACAAATGGGAAAACGTATCACTATTATTCGTTAGAAGCACTAGAGAAACAAGGAATCGGAAATGTTTCTAAGCTGCCTTATTCCATTAAGGTACTTTTAGAATCAGTGCTTCGCCAAGTAGACGGTAGAGTGATCAAGAAGGAACACGTTGAAAACTTGGCAAAATGGGGAACTGCCGAGGTAAAAGAAATTGATGTTCCGTTTAAACCTTCTCGTGTTATTTTACAAGACTTCACGGGTGTACCAGCTGTCGTTGACCTTGCTTCTTTAAGAAAAGCAATGGCAGATGTAGGCGGGGACCCGGATAAAATCAACCCTGAAATTCCAGTTGACCTTGTGATTGACCACTCAGTACAAGTTGATAAAGCTGGAACTGAAGATGCATTAAACATTAACATGGATTTAGAGTTCGAACGTAACGCAGAGCGTTATAACTTCCTTAGCTGGGCAAAGAAAGCGTTTAATAACTATCAAGCTGTCCCACCTGCAACAGGAATTGTTCACCAAGTGAACTTAGAGTATCTTGCAAGTGTTGTTCATGCGATTGAAGAAGATGGCGAGATCATCACTTACCCAGATACATTAGTTGGAACTGACTCTCATACAACGATGATTAACGGTATCGGTGTACTTGGATGGGGCGTTGGCGGTATCGAAGCGGAAGCTGGTATGCTTGGTCAACCTTCATACTTCCCAGTACCAGAAGTGATTGGTGCTAAATTAGTTGGAGAGCTTCCAAATGGAACAACTGCAACTGACCTTGCATTAAAAGTCACACAAGTCCTTCGTGAAAAAGGCGTAGTGAACAAGTTCGTTGAGTTCTTCGGACCGGGTGTTGCACAATTGCCGTTAGCAGATCGTGCAACCATTGCGAACATGGCGCCAGAATACGGTGCTACTTGCGGATTCTTCCCAGTAGATGAAGAAGCGCTTGCTTACCTGCGACTTACTGGACGTGATGAAGAGCAAATTAATATCGTTGAAGAATATTCTCGTGCAAATGGCTTATTCTATACGCCAGATGCAGAAGAACCAATTTTTACTGATGTTGTGGAAATTGATCTTTCTAAAATTGAGTCAAACTTATCTGGTCCTAAACGTCCACAAGATTTGATTCCACTTTCTCAAATGAAAGAGACGTTCCATAAACACATCGAAAGCCCAGCTGGTAACCAAGGGTTTGGCTTAGATAAATCAGAGCTTGATAAACAAATCGAATTTGATCTTGCAAACGGTGAAAAAGCTGTGATGAAGACAGGTGCGATTGCGATTGCAGCGATTACGAGCTGTACGAATACATCGAACCCATACGTGTTAATCGGAGCAGGTCTTGTTGCGAAGAAAGCAAGTGAGCTCGGTATGAAAGTGCCGAACTACGTGAAAACGTCACTAGCGCCGGGTTCTAAAGTTGTAACAGGGTACCTTGTGAATTCGGGACTTCTTCCATATTTAAAAGACCTTGGATTTAACATTGTTGGATATGGCTGTACAACATGTATCGGAAACTCCGGACCGCTTGAGAAAGAAATTGAAGATGCAGTCTCTGAAAATGATCTGCTGATCACTTCTGTTTTATCGGGTAACCGTAACTTTGAAGGTCGTATTCATCCGCTTGTGAAAGGGAACTACCTTGCATCTCCACCATTAGTTGTGGCTTATGCACTTGCTGGTACGGTGAATATTGATTTAACAAAAGATCCTATCGGTGTCGATAAAAATGGCGAGAACGTTTATTTCAATGACATTTGGCCATCAATGGATGAAATCAACAGCGTCGTTAAAAGCACTGTCACACCTGAGCTATTCCGTTCAGAGTATGAAACTGTTTTTGACAACAATGACCGCTGGAATGAAATTAAAACGACGGATGATGCATTGTATAAATGGGATGAAAATTCCACATACATTGATAACCCGCCATTCTTTGAAAACCTATCAGTTGAACCTGGTAAAGTTGAACCGCTTAAAGGCTTGCGCGTCGTTGCGAAGTTCGGTGACTCTGTCACAACTGACCATATTTCTCCTGCTGGAGCGATTGGTAAGGACACACCGGCGGGCAAATACTTGCAAGAAAGAGGCGTATCGCCTAGAGACTTTAACTCATATGGATCTCGCCGTGGTAACCACCATGTCATGATGAGAGGTACTTTTGCAAACATCCGTATTAAGAACCAAATTGCACCAGGAACAGAAGGCGGTTATACAACTTACTGGCCAACTGGTGAAGTGACATCGATTTATGATGCATGCATGCGTTATAAAGAGGATGGAACAGGTCTTGCGATCTTAGCAGGTAAAGATTACGGAATGGGTTCTTCACGTGACTGGGCTGCTAAAGGAACAAACCTTCTTGGAATTAAATTTGTTCTAGCTGAAAGCTTTGAGCGTATCCACAGAAGTAACCTTGTCTTCATGGGCGTACTTCCTCTGCAGTTTAAAGATGGAGAAAGTGCAGAAACTCATGGTCTAACAGGAACAGAAACATTTGAAGTTCATGTTGACGAAACAGTTCGTCCACGTGATCTCGTCACTGTGAAAGCAATTGACACAGATGGAAACGAGAAAACGTTTGAAGTGGTGGTTCGCTTTGACAGTGAAGTCGAAATTGACTACTATCGTCATGGCGGTATCCTTCAAATGGTACTTCGCGAAAAATTGGCAAGCAACTAATACAGCAAAGAAGAGAAGGCGATCCAACAGCTTTCTCTTCTTTTTTAAAATAGTGGAGGATCAATCATGTGGAAAAAAGGAATGGCAAGCGCTGTTTTACTTGTGTTGATTGGTTTACTTGCGTGGAATTTATTTGGGCCAAAAGAGCCCGCAATCGGTCTTGAAAAAGGGGATCAAGCCCCTGATTTTGAACTGAAAACCCTTGACGGCAAAACCGCCTCGTTATCTGATTACCGAGGGAAAAAGGTGCTCATCAATTTCTGGGCGACATGGTGTAAGCCGTGCAGGACGGAAATGCCGGATCTAGACGCGATTAGGAGCGAAAATGACCAAGTTGAAGTACTAGCAGTGAATTTAACGACCACTGAAAAGAGTGTGGATCATGTGGCAGCATTCACAAAAGAATTAAAGGTGAGCTTTCCTGTTTTATTGGACCAAAAAGGCATTCAAGCAAGATATCAGGTGCTTTCATACCCAACGACATACATATTAGATGAAAAAGGGCGCATCATGTCTGTGAAGCATCAAATGCTGACAAAAAAAGAAATTGAAAAAGAGCTGGATCTATAATGATTCAGCTCTTTTGCTTATTTTCTAAATGTTTTGGCGAAAATGTAATCATACATATATGGAGGTGAGTGAAATGAGAAGAAGAAAACGACGCACATTTGAAGAGCTTGTGCTTGAAAATAAAAAAGAATTATTAAGCAATGAGGAATTTTTAAACCAGCTTGAAGAAAAGTTGGAAGAGCGATTTAGACAGAAATAAGTTATGAATTATCCGTTTTCGTTCATCCTAAAGAAGAGGGAGGGATGAATAATGGGTAGAGAGCATGATAAACAAGCGCAGTTTACACCAGACCATTTAGGGACAAAACCTGTAGCATACAAACGGAATAAAGGTAAAAAGATGCATAATAAATCAAATGAACAGCCTGATGTGATACAGACGAAGGGCGAATAAGGAGGGGAATCATCATGAATAACGAGTCATATCAATCCAATCCAGATGATCGTTCTGATAATGTTGAAAAGCTGCAAGATATGATCGAGAACACACTTGACAACATCGATGAATCTGAAGCAGCGATGTCCGTTTCGACAGAGACAGAAAAGCAAATGATCAAACAAAAAAACGAAAACCGCAAAATGAGTATTGACGCGATGCGTTCTGAGATCAAGGACGAAGAAGCGGCAAGAAAGAATGGCTATACCGAATAAACCAGGGATTCCTGGTTTATTTTATTGCCTCTTTTTAGAAGAACCATTTGGAATGTGGTAAAATGGCAGAGACAGACCTTAGGTTTTGATAGGAGAGCGATGAAAACGTGTATGTATCCAAAAAAGAAATAGAAGTCCGTTATGCAGAAACAGATCAAATGGGCATCGTGTATCATGCCAATTATTTAATTTGGATGGAAGTCGGCAGAACAGCATTGATTAAAGAATTAGGGTTTTCCTATGCGCAGCTAGAAGCAGATGGTGCTCTTGCACCTGTGATAGACTTGCAGGTTCAATATAAAAAACCATTGCTGTACGGTGAAACAGCAACCGTTCATACATGGATTGAAGAATATAATGGTGTCAAAACGGTGTATGGCTATGAAATTCAAAAACCTGATGGACAAACAGCGATTACAGGGACAACCTCACATATATGTGTGGATAAAGACACCTTTAGACCTATTCAATTTAGAAAAGCCTTTCCTGCCTGGCATAAAGTATATGAACAGTCGAAGAAGCGGGTTTAATTTATGGCTTTTGGTATTAAACGAAGCGATTTAAACGCTTGGAAATCAGCTGTCAAGCAAGGCAAAGTTGCTTTTTTAACTCACTACTGGCTCGATGACCGTTTTCCAAATGCCAATACTGTCACAAAAGCAGCCTGTCAGGATATGAAGCGGTTAGTTGAGTGGGGAGAAAGACATGGACTAAAAAAAGAATGGATTCATGACCGCGAAGGGTTTCCTCATTTTGACTTGATCGGTGAGCCGCAAAAAAGAATTCTGCAAAAGGAACGATCTTTAGGGAACATTCAGGAGTATGGGCTGTATATTGAAGTGTAAAACAAAAAAGATACCCGAGGGATGAGGTATCTTTTTTGTTTATTCATAATGAAATTCTGGTTCTTTCACGGACTCGTTATAATCAATATGCAGATCATGGTTGTCAAAGTACCAAATATCACTTTCCTCAATAAAGAAAGTAATACCTTCTATTTCAGCGGTTGCGCCGGCATTTTGAGGTTCATCTTTTGCGACGCCGAGAGAAAAGCCTTTTTGTACATTACTGCACCCGCCATATCTCACAAAAAAGCGAACTTGATCACCTTTTTCTAAATCTAATTCATCCTTGTACCAATTGAGTGCATCTTCTTTTATCGTTAATTTCAATGTGATCGCCCCTTTTTGAAGTCATGCTGTTTTTAAAATGCAGGATGCAAAAACAGCTTTTCTTTACTTTTACCACATATTTAAATGGATGAAACGGCTAGAGCCATTTGATTTTCGGTTCAGTTTTGTTGAGAATTCGTTTGAGGTTGGCGATGTGTCTGTAGATCACAAAGCCAGCAAGAACGGCAACAACAATGATTAAGAATAGGTCTTTGGTGAATATGCTGTAAATGAATGTATAGATCCCGGTCAGCATAGATGATAGTGAAACATATTTACTAATGTATAAAAATAAGAAAAAAGCAGCGATCATCGTGATAAATAGGAATGGGGCATAAAATAGCAGCACACCGCCTGATGTAGCGACTGCCTTTCCCCCTTTAAATTTTGCAAAGACAGGAAAGCTGTGACCGATAACAGCAGCAACTCCTGCTAATAAGGGATGGATGTCCAGCTGCATGAAAAACGGTAAAGCTGAAGCAAGCGTCCCTTTTAGGATATCAGCAGTAATCACAATAGACCCTGCTTTTACGCCAAGTGTACGAAATGCATTCGTCGCACCTAGGTTTCCGCTGCCATGTTCACGGATATCGATACCCTTTGCAGCTTTCCCGACAATGAGACCGGATGGAATACTGCCGAGAAGATAAGCCAAAATAAACATCAAAGCAATTAACATCTGCATAACTCCTTTATATTCTCCCTCTTGTCTTACATTTTAACATGATCTTGTGAAAAACATGGGGAACTTTTTTTGAAAAAATCGAAAGCAGATGGATTCGGCTTTGTTTTTAAGCAGAAATTCGCTAAAATGGAGGAAAAGGAGTGTCTTGATGAACAATCCTACGAAAGAAGAAATCGGCCGTATATTAAAAAGCAGTAAACGAATTGCTGTTGTTGGATTATCAGATCAGCCGCACCGGACGTCTTATATGGTGTCTAAGGCGATGCAGGATGCCGGGTATGAGATGATCCCAGTGAATCCAACGATCGATGAAGCACTCGGTGTGAAAGCAGTCGCTTCTTTAAAAGATATAAAAGAGCCTGTTGATATTGTCAATGTCTTTAGACGTTCAGAGTTTTTACCAGAGGTGGCAGAAGAGTTTCTCGAAATAGACGCACCTGTTTTTTGGGCGCAGCAAGGCATATATCACGAAGAAGCGAAAAGGCTGATTGAGGAAAATGGCAAGGTCGCCATCATGGATTTATGTATCAAGGTGGCTCATGCGATGACAAAAACTCATTAAATCGTCAAAAATCCTTGGTTTTTCAAGGATTTTTGCTTTTTTGTTGCAGAAATATATTTGCGATTCTGAAAGAAAGCGATAAAATAAGGCGACAGGGACATATCGGCGGCCTTGCATATCGAGAAAAAGAGCGATAAGATAAATATAGAACATTTGTTCTGTTTTGCTAAAACCATCATATGATTGCATTTGGCTTATGAAACAGTCTTGTTTATAATGGACTTCTAGTTCTGATTGCAGAATGTAGAATGATTCTCATAGCTGTGCAAAAGAGCATGTATTGGTGAATGACACATGCATGATGATGATGCAGCTTATTAAAGTGGACAGTAATGAGCAGCATGATCATCATTAAAATCTAGAGAGATCATTTGATGATTAGCCGGTTATGTTTGTTAGTGAAAGGGGATTAAGCATTTGGTTAAAAAGCAGCAAGTAGATTATAACGATGATTCTATTCAGGTGCTAGAGGGGCTTGAAGCGGTCCGTAAACGTCCAGGGATGTATATTGGATCTACGGATTCGCGCGGTCTTCATCACCTTGTCTATGAGATTGTAGACAACTCTGTCGATGAAGTGCTCGCTGGCCATGGAGATCATATCATTGTCAAAATACATAAAGATAACAGCATTTCCGTCCAAGATAAAGGGCGTGGAATGCCTACTGGTATGCATAAGCTTGGAAAACCGACACCTGAGATCATTTTAACGGTCCTGCACGCAGGCGGAAAATTTGGTCAAGGCGGATATAAAACAAGTGGTGGACTTCACGGAGTTGGGGCATCTGTTGTGAACGCGCTGTCAGAATGGCTCACTGTCACAATTGAACGTGACGGATTTATTTATCATCAGCGGTTTGAAAACGGCGGTAAACCTGTCACATCACTCGAAAAAATCGGAAAATCGAAAAAAACGGGGACACTGATTCATTTTAAGCCTGACCCTACCATGTTCAGTGTGACGACCTATAATTTCGATACATTATCAGAGCGTTTAAGAGAATCTGCCTTTTTATTAAAAGGGTTAAAAATAGAGCTGATCGATGAACGGCATGATGTACAAGAAACGTTTTATTATGAGACAGGCATTGAAGCCTTTGTTGCTTATTTAAATGAAGAAAAAGATGTTCTGAGTGAAGTCGTCTCATTTGAAGGAGAGCATCAGTCCATTGAAGTAGATTTTGCTTTTCAATTTAATGATGGCTATTCGGAAAATATCCTTTCCTTCGTTAATAACGTCAGAACAAAAGATGGCGGAACACATGAGTCTGGTGCCAAAACGGCCATGACGAGAGCCTTTAACGAATATGCTCGCAAAGTCGCTCTTTTAAAAGAAAAAGACAAAAATTTAGAAGGCACTGATATTCGCGAAGGACTGTCTGCTATTATTTCTGTCAGAATTCCTGAAGAGCTGCTTCAATTTGAAGGGCAGACAAAAGGAAAGCTTGGGACAAGTGAGGCACGTTCAGCTGTTGATGCTGTTATTTCTGAAAAACTTGCGTATTTCCTTGAAGAAAACCGGGAAACAGCCACTCTTCTCGTGAAAAAAGCGATTAAAGCGCAGCAGGCAAGAGAGGCTGCTAGAAAAGCCCGTGAAGAGGCAAGGAGCGGCAAGAAAAGGAAAAAGTCTGAAGCCACGCTGAGCGGAAAATTAACACCTGCCCAATCTAGAAACCCAGCAAGAAACGAACTATACCTAGTAGAGGGTGACTCAGCGGGCGGGTCAGCAAAACAGGGGCGCGACCGTAAATTCCAGGCGGTGCTGCCGCTGCGCGGAAAGGTCATCAATACAGAAAAAGCAAAGCTTGCTGATATTTTCAAAAACGAAGAAATCAACACCATTATTCATGCAATTGGTGGAGGCGTCGGTGTCGATTTTAATGTAGAAGACATCAATTATGACAAAATCGTGATCATGACAGATGCGGATACGGATGGAGCGCATATTCAAGTGCTTCTCTTAACATTCTTCTACCGCTATATGAAGCCGCTGATTGAGCATGGCAAAGTGTTTATTGCACTCCCGCCTTTATATAAAGTCAGCAAAGGCTCAGGGAAAAAAGAAATCATTGAGTACGCATGGTCTGATGAAGAAATGGATGATGTATTGAAGAAAGTTGGAAAAGGGTACACGATTCAGCGCTACAAAGGGTTAGGTGAAATGAATGCCGACCAGCTATGGGAAACGACAATGAATCCAGAATCGAGAACACTTGTCAGGGTCAAAATTGATGATGCTGCACGTGTGGAACGCCGCGTCACAACTCTAATGGGTGACAAAGTAGAACCACGCCGTAAATGGATTGAAAAGAATGTCGCCTTTGGACTTGATGAGGAAAGCAACATTCTTGAAAATGAAAACTTGTCGCTAGCTGAGGAGGTTTAAACATGGCACAACAAGAACGATTTCATGATTTACCATTAGAAGAAGTAATCGGCGACCGCTTTGGCCGCTATAGTAAATATATTATCCAAGACCGTGCGCTTCCAGATGCACGTGATGGACTAAAACCTGTACAACGAAGAATTTTATATGCGATGTATGCAGAAGGAAATACGCAGGATAAAAACTTCCGTAAAGCCGCTAAAACAGTCGGTAACGTGATTGGTAACTATCACCCGCACGGAGACTCATCTGTTTATGAAGCGATGGTAAGAATGAGTCAGGAGTGGAAAGTACGAAATGTACTGATTGAGATGCATGGGAATAACGGGAGTATCGATGGTGATCCGCCTGCTGCCATGCGTTATACGGAAGCAAGGCTGTCTGCTATTGCTTCAGAGCTTTTAAAGGACTTAGACAAGGAAACGGTCGAATTTGTCGCAAACTTTGATGATACAAGCAAAGAGCCCGTTGTATTACCAGCGATGTTCCCAAACCTTCTCGTGAACGGATCAACAGGAATTTCAGCCGGGTATGCCACAGATATCCCTCCGCATCACTTGGGAGAAGTCATTGATGGCGTTATTAAACGAATCGAACAGCCGCATTGTACGGTTGAGGATTTAATGACGGTCATCAAAGGGCCAGATTTCCCAACAGGCGGTATCATTCAAGGTGTAGACGGTATTAAGAAGGCGTATGAAACAGGAAAAGGAAAGATTATGATTCGAGGCAAAGCGGAGATTGAAACCATCCGCGGCGGACGCCAGCAAATCGTCATCACAGAAATTCCTTACGAAGTGAATAAAGCCAATCTTGTCAAAAAGATGGACGAGTTCCGAATTGAAAGAAAAGTAGAAGGCATTTCAGAGGTCCGAGATGAGACAGACCGTACTGGGCTTCGAATCGTAGTAGAGCTGAAAAAAGAAGCAGATGCAAATGGTGTGCTGAATTTCTTATATAAAAACTCAGATCTGCAAATCCCATATAACTTTAATATGGTAGCGATACATAATCGAAGACCGACCTTAATGACGCTCACCACTGTACTAGATGCATATATTGCCCATCAAAAAGAAGTGGTGACGAACCGCTCAGCGTACGAGCTTCGAAAAGCGAAGGAACGCCACCATATTGTAGACGGATTAATTAAGGCACTTTCCATCTTAGATGAAGTTATTGCCACAATCCGCTCCTCTAATGATAAGCGTGATGCAAAGAACAACTTGATGGCCAAATATGACTTTACAGAAGCACAATCAGAAGCGATTGTTTCACTCCAGT
This sequence comes from Bacillus sp. FSL M7-0003, assembly GCF_038628485.1. NCBI lineage: Bacteria > Bacillati > Bacillota > Bacilli > Caryophanales > Bacillaceae > Bacillus > Bacillus sp. FSL M7-0003. The sequence goes on from NZ_CP152024.1 coordinate 1,762,258, forward strand.
TATATCGTTTAACGAATACAGATATTACGCAATTAAGAGACGAAGCAAGAGAGCTAGATGTGCGCATAGCAGAGCTTGAAGACATTTTAGCGAACGAGAAAAAGCTGCTGAAGGTCATTACAAACAGCCTGAAAAAGCTCAAAAAGACATATGCTGATGAGAGAAGATCCGTTATTGAGGAAAAAATCGAAGAAATTAAGATTAACCTTGAAGTGATGATCGCATCAGAGGATGTTTATGTGACAGTCACGAAGGATGGTTACATTAAGCGAACAAGCCAGCGCTCCTATGCTGCCTCTAACGGTAAGGACTTTGGCATGAAGGATACTGACCGGTTGATTCATCAGTTTGAAATGAATACAACGGATGTTCTTCTGCTGTTTACGAATAAAGGAAGCTACATTTATTGTCCTGTTCACCAGCTGCCAGATATACGCTGGAAAGACATGGGGCAGCATATTACGAATATCATTTCGATTGATCGCGAGGAATCAATCCAAAAAGCCATTCCAATAAAAGAATTTGATGAAACGTCATATCTTTTATTCTTTACGAAAGGCGGAATGGTGAAGAAAACGGAGCTTCTTCAATATAAGGCGCAGCGTTATTCGAAACCGCTTGTTGCCTTGAACCTAAAAGGTGACGATGAACTCGTCGATGTTCATGTCACAACAGGACAGCAGGAATTGTTTATTGCAACGAAAAATGGTTACGGTTTGTGGTTTGATGAAGAAGAAGTAAGTGTTGTTGGACCGAGAGCGGCCGGTGTCAAAGGAATCAACTTGAAGGAAGGGGACGAGGTAGTCTCTGGCCAGATTATTGATCCAAAAAACGATGTCCTTGTGCTCACGACACAAAGAGGGGCTGTAAAGCGAATGAACCTCTCTGAATTTGATAAAACATCAAGAGCGAAACGCGGAGTTCTTATGCTGAGAGAATTAAAGAAAAACCCGCACCGTATTGTGGCTGTGATCGCTGCAGCGCTGCACGATACACTTGAGATAGATACAGAAAAGGGTACAACGATTCCACTTGATATTTCTACTTTAAGAGCAAATGACCGCTATAGCAATGGATCATTTATTATAGATGAGGAAGAGCAGGGAGAAGTGACTCATGTCCTTCTGACACCTGAACCTGCACCAGATGACAATAAATAAGCAAACGAAAACCCCCTGCGACTGGCAGGGGGTTTCTTTTATATACGGGTCATTTAGCTCTCGTGGTTGCCAAACATGCTTGTAATGGCGTGCACTACTTCAATTCCTTGGTAGACGAAAAGAGAAAGTGAAGTGACAGAGAAAAGACCTAGAATGAAAATTCTTAAGAAAAATAACATCGTGTAAAACCTCCCAATTTTTGTTTTGATTTAGATGGTTGGGTTAAACACGAGCTTGTCGGAAATAAGAAGATTGATAGAACACTGCAAGTAAATGCTTCTTTTTCCGGTCAAATCGATCAGTATGAGTGATGCGTGCAAATCCAGCTGTCATACTGCCAATAATCAGCAGTGCTGTAAATGCGGCAAATACTGCGTTCACATGTTTTTGTTTCTTTTCATCGCCCATTGTCTGGACGATTTTCATTTCATGTGATTCTTGATCGGCAACCACCTTAGCATGATGGTATACCTGAACGGAATGAGGCATTGAGAACAAATGAAAACTTGCAAGTGCTATGCATAAAACACCTAATTTTAATAGCATATTTTTTTTCATTTTTCTCACCCCTTCCTGGTTATTTTCATGATCTTACCACGTTTTCAGTTATTTGAAAAGTCTTATTTTTTTACTTTCCCTCATTAAAAAAGCGATAAACATCACGACATCTATAGGACTGTTTCACTTCATGAAAGGTTTCAATTTTATTTTTTAAATTTAAAAAAAGTGCCATGATCAAGGATCAGACACTTTTAGTCGCTTGTAATGAATGTGGTTTTGCTACAGCTTTAGTAAAGATTCCTGCAATACATATGGCAATTAGAACAAAGATAAAGGCATGAAGCAGTCCAACCTGATTGGCAAGCAGCCCTAAAATAGGAGGACCGGAAAGGGAGGCTGTGTAACCAGATAAGGTCACAATACTAACGCGTTTGACAGCGTACCGGCTATCATCGCCTGCTGCAGAAATAGTTAGCGGAAAGCCTAAAGATGCGCCAAGTCCCCATAAAAAGATTGATATCATACATACAACAAGTGAAATCTTCAAAATGACTAAGAATAGGCCGGCAGCTGCTGATAAAATCGCAACTCTTAGCAATAATACTCTGCCAAAGCGATCGATCAAACGTCCGCTGATCAGTCTGCCGCTAATCATGCCGCACAAAAACAAAGCATAGATGACCGTACTCATGGAATGTGAAACTTGGTAGCCATCCACCATTGCAAGTGGAATCCAATCATTGGCGGAGCCTTCGACAAACGCAAGACATAAGGCGATCATCGCAAGAGATATCGTTCGTTTGTTCAGCCATGCCGTTTGAGTAGGCTCAACTGTATCGGACTGTTTCTCATGCTGATCCTTTCCTGTCCCGTGCGGAATAAACCGTGTACAAATCAATATGCTGAGGAACAGCAGAAGGGCAATAGCGAGAAGGTGTATCAATACAGAAACCCCTAAATGGATAAAAAGAATACCAGCACCTGCTCCAATTAAAGTCCCAATGCTAAAGGAAGCATGCAATATAGGCAGAATGGTTTTCTTGATGCTGTACTCAATCTCTGTTCCTTCTAAGTTCATCGCTACATTGCACATGCCAGAGCCTGCGCCAAAAAGAAAAAGACCAGAAGTGACGACAAAGATAGAAGAGAGTGTTGAACCAATGGCAAGAGTAGTAAATCCAAGGAACATCAAAAAAGCACTGATCACAATCGCCACTCGGCCGCCTTTTTTGCGGATGAATACATTTGAAAGAACAAGCCCAACAATTGAACCAACGGATAAACCGAGTAAAATAAGTCCCATTGTTCCTGTGTTTGCTTGTAATAAATCTCTCACTTCCGGTGTCCGTGAAAACCATGTAGAAATGGAGATCCCAGACATCGTAAAGATCACAATAATTGCTTTATACCACTTTAATTCCATCTAATCCCTCACAATTAAAGATATATATGTTATTGAACAAATCTACTCGATTATAAATGAGACTTGCTGATTCGTAAATAACTTGCTGGAGGAACAAGGTCAATTCTAGTCAAAAGAAATCATTCCTTTCCAATTCTTATGATGAGAAGGTAAAATAAACATAAACGGGGCGGTAGGATGTAATCATATCACATCAATTTAAATAGAAGGGAGGAGGAGATCAACATGAAAAGTGAAAAGGAAAAAATGATCCAAGGAGAACATTATGTATCTAGTGACCAAACACTGATCGCAGATCGTGAAAGAGCGAGACAATTGACATACGCATATCAGCAAACCAATCAGCAAGAAAAAAGAACATCCATTTTAAAGGAATTATTAGGCGCTTGCGGAAATGATGTCGTTTTTGAAGGAAGACTGCAGTGCGATTACGGATACAATATTGAGATTGGTGAGCATTTTTTTGCAAATTTTGATGCAGTGTTATTAGACGTTTGCAAAATTACCATTGGACATCACTGTTTATTAGGTCCGAATGTACATATTTATACGGCTGGACACCCGCTTGACCCGATAGAACGTGCAAAAGGCATTGAATTCGGCAAACCAGTCACCATTGGAAACCATGTATGGATTGGCGGCGGTGCTATTATTAATCCAGGTGTCACAATTGGCGACAATGCTGTCATTGCATCTGGTGCCGTTGTGACAAAAAATGTTCCAGCAAATGTGGTGGTTGGCGGAAATCCTGCGAAAATCATTAAATATCTTGATGAATCAAAATCTGGCGAATAACGTTGGATTTTGATTTTTCCTATTTTGTCTCAATAAGATAAGTATACTTAATTTTGAGACAAGAGAAATTCAATGTTTGTTTAACTTCCTAGAATATATATTATGTAAACTAAGAAATGAGAATACATATTTGAGTGTCGATATTTAATTTCACAACCTCTACCACCTTCTCAATAAATTAGATCGGTCGTAAAGGTTGTGCCTTTCCTTATTGGCTGCTACAGTAAATTAAATACTTTGGGATATTTCGTTTAAAAATATTTTTCTCTTTTCATCTGTTGTTAAATTAACTCTCGAAAAATGAATCCATTTGGTGTCTTCATTTTTAAGTCCCAAGTCAGCAAGAGTTCGGTTAATAAAAACGCTTTGAATCGCATTCCCACCTTCAGATTCTATATAATCCTTATCTGTTGTAGATGTTGAGATCACGGTTGTTTTTTTAATATATGTCAACAAACCTTTTAAAGCCCCAGTGTTTTGATCTTCTAAGAATGCGAAACCTCTTAACATGACTTTATCAATAAATCCTTTTAAAATTGCAGGTAAATCCCACCACCAGACAGGAAATATAAAAATTAATTCAGTTGACTGACTTAATTTCTTTTGATAATCCTTAACTAATTGATCAGGCGTTTCTCCTTTATGAAAATACTTCAATTCCTCAGCTGAAAAAACGGGATTGAACCCATCTTTATATAAATCAATCACTTGAAATGGTTCTCTCTTTGTTTCTAGATTTTCTGTAATGGAAGTCAAAATGGCATGATTATAGCTTCCATCCCAAGGATGTGCATAGACAATTGTTTTCATGATTCATTCACCCTTTTTTGTTATTTTCATCATATTTTGATGTACATTCATTTTATTGTATGCTATAACGTACTACAAGTACGGTAATTAAAGTGCGATACTAACCTAAAGGAGAGTGTGAAATGACCAAAGAATCCTTTACAGCTCATGCTGATCTAAAAGAAACTGGATTTGGGTACACTTTATCATTAATTGGTGGGAAATATAAGATGACGGTACTGTATGCTTTATATGCAAACAATGCGCCTATTCGCTATAATCAGTTGAAACGAATGCTTGGGGCAATCTCTTTTAAAACATTAACCAATACACTAAAAGAACTTGAAGCAGATCAGTTAATTAATCGTAAAGAATATCCTCAAGTGCCTCCAAAAGTAGAATATAGTTTATCGGAAAAGGGATTATCATTGATCCCTGTATTAGATGCGATTTGCTATTGGGGTGAAGAACAAATGAAAAAATAGTTAGACGTTGAGTGAAATTGTACTTTTAGGCAAAAGGGTGTACATTCAGTCAAAAAAAGAGCATCTCTCTTGAGATACTCTTAGAACATTGATAAATCTCATGGAATATTAAGTTGTCTTTCTCTTATTTTTTGTTTGAGTTATGCTGCAAATAAACAACATGAGTTTGTAAAAATTCTTCTAACCCATGTTTACCATCTGCTCCGCCAATTCCAGATTTCTTACGACCTGCGTGGAATCCCTGAATGGCTTCAAAGTTTTCACGGTTAATGTACGTTTCTCCAAATAGTAACTCATTTGCAGCACGCATCGCTGTATCTAAATTCTGTGTAAAGATAGATGATGTTAATCCATATTGGCAATCATTCGCAAGCTCAATTGCTTCATCTAAATCTTTAAACGTCATAATCGGGAGAACCGGTCCAAATACTTCTTCCTGTACAATTTCTGAATCTTGTTTTACATTCACGAGGACTGTTGGTTCATAGTAATATCCAGGTGTCACATCTGCACGTTTTCCACCAGTTAACACTTGGGCCCCTTCTTCAACAGCTCGGTTTACCATCGCTTCAATTGATTCTATTGCTTGCTTATTTGTAAGTGGTCCCATATCTAAACCTTCATCTTCGAGAGGATTGCCATATTTCACATTTTTCATTGATGTGACAATTTTTTTGATAAATGGATCGGCGATACTTTCATGAACATACACGCGTTCAGCACAGTTACATACTTGTCCCGTATTAATGATACGTGAGTCGACAATTGCTTTCACGGCTAAATCAATGTCTGCATCTTCAGCTACAATAGCTGGTGCTTTACCGCCAAGCTCTAGACTGACTTTTGTTACATTTTGAGCTGCAGCTTTCATGACACTTACACCTGCATCCACGCTCCCTGTTAAACTGACTAAACCAATCTTTTCATTTGAAGCAAGTTCGTCTCCCACTGTATCTCCGCGCCCTGTTACAAGATTGAATACCCCTTTTGGAATACCCACTTTATCTACTAATTTTGCAAATTCTATTGCATTATTTGGCGTATCACTACTAGGTTTAATGACAATGGTATTCCCTGTTACCAATGCAGGCGCAGCCTTTCTCGCTACAAGGAAGAATGGGAAATTCCATGGTAAAAAGCCAGCTACAACCCCGATTGGCTCTTTAAAGATCATTATATTTTCATTTGGTCTGTCACTTTGAAGAATTTCCCCTTCGTACGTCCTTGCTGAACCTGCCATATAATCAATGTACTCAGCAGTAAAATCAACTTCTGTAGTAGAGAGAGCAAGTACTTTTCCTTGTTCTTCTGAAATGACGCGTGCAAGAAAATCTCTATTTTTTCGAATTTCTTCAGCTAAACGTGTTAAATACTTTGCACGCTCAGCAGCCGGTTTCTTTTTCCATTCTTTTTGTGCAGCTTCTGCAAACTCAATCGCTTCTTGAACCTCTTCTTTAGAACAACTTGGCACTTCTGAAATCACTTTTTCAGTTGCCGGATTTAACACCTGTATCACTTCGCCAGAGCTAGCATTTACAAATTCTCCATTAATGTACATTTGAAATTGTTTAACATTGGTTTGTGAGTTCATTTACTGAAACCTCCTAATATTGGATTGTAGGAAAGACTATTTTTATAGATTTAAAACTCCTTGTCTTGGCACAACACCAAAAGCATCTGCCAAGTCTTGAAGCTGTTGATCTGTAATGGTTTGTTTGACGCTTCCTTGTGCACATACAACTGTGTATACTTCCGCAGCTTTTTCAGCTGTTTCAATTAACCCAAATGTCTCATCCATTGTAGTTCCAGCACCAAAAATTCCGTGGTGTGGCCAAATAACTGAACGAACATCTTTCATTTTTGCAGCTGTAGCTTCTCCAATTGAATCAGTTCCTGGAACCATCCATGGAATAATACCAATTCCTTCTGGGAATACAACAATGCATTCGGTACACATCTGCCATAAAGTTTTTGTAAATGCTGCTTCATCCAAGCTGTGTGTGAATGTCATACCAATAAGGTTTGTTGCATGACAGTGCATGATCACACGATGGTTTGGATCTGCTTTTAATCTTTCAATATGGCTCATTAAATGTGATGGAAGCTCACTTGTTGGAACGCCTCCCTCTTCTAACCCCCATAAAATATCAAGCGATTTACCATCTTCAGTTATACGAATAATACCAAGGTTAGCGGCTGGATTATCTATTACATTTTTAAAATATTTCCCCGAACCCGTCACAATAAAATATTTCCCTGCTAACTCAGCACCATCAAAAATCATCGGCACCGTTCGTTTCACATCATGAACGTCAAGGTACTCTGCTACTTCGTCCTCTTTTAATAAATAACTAATATTCCCGCCATTTCGTTCATCCCAACCTAAGCGATATAGGTTTGCTGTCGTTTTTGTCATTTCTTGAAGGAAAGGTGCTTTTAGTATATCTTTCTTTGTCATAAGGTCTTTCAACTCCATCTTCTCCCTTGTTTTCATTGATATATATCTTTCTAAATAAAAATTATTCTTTTGATAAATTAATACAAAAGCGTTTACATCCTCATATTACTTTGAGAAACACATTAAGTCAACATAAACAAACATTTTATCTTTGTTTATGTTTGTTTTGATTGTGATATAAGTGGTTATTATATGATTGATACAATGCTGTTTCATTCGCGTTAAATACTAAACCTTGCTGCTGTTTAAGATCATTTTTTTGAAGTTATAAGTATGTTATGATGAAAACAAACAAAAATAAAAACAAAACAACAACCTTATAGGCAATTTTATGCTGTTTTTCTTTTATTCATATTTAAAAGCGAAAGGAAGTTACACATGTTATTAGCTGAAAGGCATCAAAAAATAGTAGATTTAGTTAATTTACGATCCAGCATTCGTGTTTCAGAATTAAGCGAAATTTTTTCTGTGACAGATGAAACGATTCGCCGGGATCTTGAAAAATTAGAGAAAGAAAATAAGTTGCGGCGAAGCCACGGCGGAGCAGTTAGTATTGAGGAAAAAGAATCAGAAGTTGATTTTTCAGAGCGGGAAATTACGAATGTATTAGAAAAGAAAGTGATTGCACGTGAAGCTGTGAAGCAAGTTGAAGAAGGTGACCGTATTATCCTTGACGCAAGTACCACTGCATGGTACATGTCAAAAATCCTTCCGAATATTCCTTTGACTGTTATCACCAACTCCATTAAGGTGGCCATAGAATTAAGTAAGAAAGAAAAAATTCAGGTGATCTCAACAGGAGGTCTCCTCCTTCCTAAATCGTTGTCCTACGTAGGACCTCTAGCAGAGCGCTCACTGGAAAATTATCATGTGAATAAAGTGTTCTTATCCTGTAAGGGTATTGACTTAAATAGCGGCTTAAGTGATTCAAATGAGTGGCAGGCTCTCTTAAAAAGAAAAATGATTGAACGGTCACATGAGACCATTTTAATGGTCGACTCTAGTAAGTTTGGATACCGTGAATTTTCTCATATCTCTTCATTAAGTGATATTAGCCGCATTATTGTTGACGATAAACTAAGCAATGATGCACATGCCATTTTACGTGATAAAAATATTAATGTTACTTCTGTAGCCTTGATGAGTGAATCTCCTTCATAGTCAAATCCAAATAGAAGATTAAGGTCTCTCCTTTTCTGTGTATATACGTGTTCAAGACAAACCTATATAGGTTTGTCTTTTTCTATATCCACAATTTTATCTTGCCTTATTTATGATGAACCCCTCTCGTAATCAACATTAACAAAAACCAATAATAAAAAAATGTTGTTTTATTTTTGTTTTTATAATAATATGACCATATAAACAAAGAAAAATAAAGATTTTGCAGAAATCAGGGGAAAAAATCCCTTTATTGTGAAGATTAAATTGCTTTTTTTGCAAACGCTTTCTTTATTTTTTCATTTATTCTACAGTACAAGGAGCGAGAGAGATGATAAGAAAAGCCAGTATTATGTTTGTACACAAGGATCAATTTGATGAATACAAACGTCGACATGATGAAATATGGCCGGAAATGGTTGAGGCATTAAAACAGCATGGAGCTCATAACTATTCTATTTTCTTAGAAAAAGAAAGTGGTCAATTGTTTGCTTATTTGGAAATCGAAAATGAAGATAGATGGAACCAGATGGCTAAAAGTGATATTTGTAAAAAATGGTGGGATTACATGGCACCTATCATGGAGACAAATTCAGATAACAGTCCGCGCTCTGTAGATTTAAATGAATTGTTTTACTTAGCATAATTTTTTAGGAAAACAAAGACAGCAAAAATACAGGCATTCAAACGGATGTATCGTTTGAAGGTACTTGAGAGGGGATTTAAATATGGCTGGTAATGCAAAAGGCGGATTAAAGTCTACTATTACTGTAGCAATGTCAAATTATTTGGAGGCAGCATCCATCGTAGCTGCTGCTGGCGGCCTGACACTCTGGATGGAATATTTAAATTTAAATGATTTTAAACTGGGATTATTAGGAGCGCTGAGTGCTAATGGATTTGCTTCAGCTGCAGGAGCCCTCATAGGAGGCGTTCTGGTTGATAAATATGGGCGAAAGTTAATTTATAAATACGATTTATTGGTCTATATGTTTGGTGTCTTATTAACGATGTTGTCTTTTAACTTCCCCATGTTGTTAGCTGGATACATTATTACTGGAGTAGCCGTAGGAGCTGCCATTCCAGCTGCTTGGACGTATATAGCAGAAGAAGCGCCTGAAAATGAACGTGCATCTCGTGTAGGATGGGGACAGTTAGCGTGGTCGGTTGGTCCAGCTATTTCGTTACTCCTCTCTGTCGCCTTGGCCCCATTAGGTCTTTTAGGAAGCCGAATTATTTTTGGTCAATTATTTGTAATCGCTTTAATTACTTGGATTATGCAACAACAAATTAGTGAATCAAAAATATGGGAAGAAGAAAAACAAAAAGAAGAGAATCAAAAAGCAAATGGTGAAAAATTAAAAAGTCCAGTCAAAGAATTATTCACAATCAAAGCAAACCGTCATGCCATTATTTTATTACTAGGGATCTATTGCTTTTGGAACTTAGTAGCTGGTGTAATGGGATACTTCATGCCGTATATTTATCAGACCGTTGGAGGGCTTTCATCATCACAAGCAAATTTATTACAAGCGTTTTTATGGATTTTGACCGTTTTAGGAACGTACTTTGTCTTTATTAAACTAGGTGATAAAGTGAACAGACGTGTATTGTATGGCATAGGAGCGGCAATGGGGATTGCTGCTTGGGCTACTCTTACGTATGGCGGAATGGGCATGACTGAACTGCTTATATTTGTAATATTATGGGGAATTGCAGCTGGTTTTGGTGCTCAAGCATTTTATGGTCTTTGGTCAAGTGAGTTATTTCATACAAAATACCGTGCAAAGGCACAAGGATTCCTTTTTTGTACAGCGCGTGTAGCCGTTGGCCTTATATCACTTGTGATTCCAACGATGATTTCTACATTAGGATTTAAAATATCAGGTTCTATTATGATTGGGTTTCTTGTAATTGCTGCAATTATTGGATTAGTCATGGCGCCAGAAACAAGAGGAAAATCATTAAAAGAAATTGAAAAAGAACGATACAGCGCTTAAAAAAATAGCCAAGCTTTCTTTGAGAAGCTTGGTTATTTTTCTGCCTCCCCTCTGCTCTCCTTACTACAATAAAAAATAGAGATTCCAAATGGAAACTCTATTTTTTATATCAACCAACCTTACACAATGAAATAAAAAGCTTTTAAAGGTCCATGCACACCTACGACCAAATTCATTTCGATATCTGCAGAATTACTTGGTCCAGAAATAAAGTGAATACAAGAAGCAACAGCTTCTCCCTTTTCCACACGTTGGTTTAGGTCAGAAACAGCCTGTGTAATACGTGCCACAATCGTTTCACGCGGGATAATCGTGACATAGACAGTCGGCAAAAAGTGAAGTGCCCGCCCTTGTCCCTCATGAGTTTTTACAACAATTGTTCCTGACTCGGCAAGTGCATAGTCACTGAATGTAATACCAATATTGGCTTTTTCGGCGAGGGAATGATTCGCTTCACGTCCTCTTTTTGAATCCCATACATGTACCTCTATATTTTCTTCCGGCCATTCTTTTTCAAGTAAATCTGTTAAGCCATATTCTTTGAAACGTGAATCTTGGGCTGTCATTACGGGCCCCCCGCCATGTTCAGCAACAATTTTCTTTAAATCTTCAGCTAAGTGATCTTTTGTTGTTTCAAAAACAGTGGTATGAATTTTGCTGCAGTGCTCTGTGAACGTAGCGATTAACTCCTTTTCTGTATAACCTTTCATTACATCCCAGTTTACGTTATTCTTCCACTCTGGACGTACAACACCACTTATTCGTCTTTCCCGTCCCAGCTGTTTAGCCACATGATTTAAAAAAACTTCCTGATTTTGAGCTGTTCCTCTCATTACTTTTCACCACCTTTTTTATGATTGTCAAACCAGTCTCGAAAACGTTCTTTACTTGGAGCTGGGAATTCTCGAATTTCAGTCCAATTTTTTAATGGGCCAATTCCTTTGGAGACTCGATCTCCTGATACAATGGGCTTCATAGCTGTAGGTGCCATTTTTGTACCTAGTTTGTATAGAGCAGCAGATGATGCTCCCATTCCAAACATTTTCATCGCTAGTTTCTCACCTAGAGGAGCACGTCCTTTTTTTTCAACAATTACTTGACGATGTTTTAAAAGTAGTTCGTGTAGCGGAATTTTAACTGGACAAGCATCAGTACATGCTGCACAAAGAGTTGATGCATATGGCAGTTCTTTATAATCGTCATATCCACCTAAAAGTGGACTTAATACTGCACCAATTGGCCCCGGATAGATAGAGCCATAAGAATGTCCTCCGACATGACGATATACTGGACATACATTAATACATGCCGCACAACGGATGCATTGTAATACTTGTTGGAACTCAGACCCTAAGATTTCAGAACGGCCGTTATCAACGACAACAAGGTGAAATTCTTCTGGACCATCTGCCTCTTCTTCATATTTAGGCCCTACTGTTGTAATGTAACTCGTTAGCTTTTGCCCTACTGCACTTCTGCAAAGCAATCCAACGAGTACATCCAGCTCCTCCATTGTTGGTACAAGACGTTCCATTCCCATTACAGCGATTTGCGTTTTTGGAATAGCAGTTACAAGATCCGCATTTCCTTCATTGGTCACTAAACAGATTGATCCTGTATTTGCAACGGCAAAGTTGCAACCGGTGACACCGATTTCTGCTTCAAGAAATTTTTCGCGCAGGATTTTACGAACAAATTTTGTCATCTCGTAAGGATCTTCCGACTTTCCATAACCTAGTTTTTCTTGAAATACATCACGAATTTGTTCTTTTTTCATATGAAGAGCCGGCGCTACGATGTGGGAAGGTGGTTCATGATCATCAACTTGCAAAATGTATTCGCCAAGGTCACTTTCTACCACTTCACAACCTATGTCTTCTAAAGTTTTATTCATTTCGATTTCTTCGGTTACCATTGATTTGGATTTCACGACTTTCTTGGCTTGTTTTTTTTCTGCAACTTCCTTTATGTATTGAGCGGCGTCTTCTTTTGTTTTCGCAAAAAAGACATGTCCCCCGCGTTTTGTAACATTTTCACTTAATTGCATTAAGTAATAATCTAAATTCTCCAGCGTGTGTTGACGGATTTGCTCCCCTAAATCACGCCATTCTTCCCAGTTCCCAAGCTCTTCACTAGCTGCCAAACGACGTGTATACAGGCGTTCTTGAGCTGTAGACACAGCTTCACGCATCGTAGAATCTTGGATTCCTTTATCAATACGTTCATTAAATTTTTTATCACTAATTTTCATGCTCATGTCGTGTTCCCCCCCCTTGAATTAACGGCTATTTAATACCTCTGCAATATGCAGTACCCGCGCAGATTTTCCTAAACGTTCTATTCGTCCTCCAATATTCATTAAACATCCACAATCTGCACTAATTAAATAGTCCGCACCTGTCTGTTCAACACTTTCTACTTTTTCGTCTACCATTTGTTCAGATATTGGCATCATTTTCACAGAAAAAGTTCCACCAAATCCACAGCAATTTTGGGCGTTGGGAAGTTGCTCAACCTCTAATTCTTTTACATTAGAAAGCAGCGTAAAAGGTGCTTCCTTCACACCTAGCAAACGTGTCATATGACAAGATGTATGATAGGTCGCTTTCCCTTTTAAACGTGCCCCTACATCTGTAACCTTTAACACCTCTACGATAAATTGAGTTAGTTCATACGTTTTCTCAGCAAGACGCCTTGCTCGCTCCTCCCATTGAAAATCTCCTTTGAATATATGTGGATATTCGTGGAACATCGCTGCACAAGAACCAGAGGGAGTTACTATATACTCTGCATCTTCAAAGGTTTGAATCATATTTTTCGCTGCTTGCTTGGCTTCGGCAACATAGCCACTATTATAGGCGGGCTGGCCACAACATACTTGTGATGTAGGAAATGATACTTCACAACCAAGGTGTTCAAGTATCTCAACTGTTGCCTTACCAACATTCGGCTGGAAAGTATCAATTAAACATGTAATAAATAAGCTCACTTTCAATTTTAAAACCTCCTCATAACGAATATTTAGATTTACCTGGTCGGCTGATGATTGATAAGTAAAAGCAGGCCCCTTCTCTCATAAGTATTTTATTGTGTATTCTCCATGTGAGATGAATATGATTCCCTTCAATTAGCACGCGTAGAGTGGAAAAAACATTGAGTTGTAACCTATTCATCTAAAAAGGAATCCTTGTAATATAAACAGGGGAATTGATCTATTAGACCCTTCCCCTGACTGTATCTTTTTGTAAATTTACTAGTTAGCCTTTCATGATTTTTTAGGCTAATACAGAGTTTCTTTTTGTTAATACATCTTGCTCATATTGTTTCACTTCTTCCAGCCATGTTTCTTTTACAGGCACGCCCATTTTTTCACAATAGTAATCCCAGATTGCACCGAAAGGATACGTTTTGAATTCCTCTATTAATGCTAATCTTTCTGTAAAGTTTCCATCTTCCTGTAACTCTTTTAAATGTTCATTTGGTACTAACATTGCATATAGTAACGATTTAATCATGTTTCTTGTTCCAATTGTCCATGCTGCAACTCGGTTAATACTTGCATCAAAGAAATCAAGGCCAATCATCACTTTATCCAATGCTTGATTTCGAACAATTTCGAGACCAATTTCACGTAACTCATCATCCAGCGTCACAACATGATCACTGTCCCAGCGAACAGGACGAGAAACATGAAGGGCAAGCTTGTCACTGTAAAGCAGCATAGATGAAATTTTGTTTGATACCATTTCAGTCGGATGGAAATGTCCTGTATCTAATAAACATAGTTTATTATTCTTTAATGCGTATCCAAGATAAAATTCATGCGATCCAACCACATAAGATTCAGAACCAATACCGAATAACTTACTTTCAACGGCATCAAGATTATAGTTTTCATTGATCTCCTCTTCAAAAATCTTATCTAACGAATCTTTTAACCGTTGACGAGGCGTTAGTCGATCACTTGGAATATCTTTATAACCATCTGGAATCCAAATATTTGTTAAGGATGCTGTTCCTAATTCTTTACCAAAATACTCACCAATTTTGCGGCTGGCGATACAATGATTGATCCAAAAATTTCTGATATGTTCATCAGGATGAGACAACGTTAGCCCATCTGCTGCTTTTTCATGTGAGAATAATGTTGGATTGAAATCTAAGCCTACACCTTGATCTTTAGCCCATTTCACCCAGTTTTCAAAGTGTCTTGGCTCTAATTGATCCCTTTCAACGACTTCTCTATTTGTTTCCGCATAAATGGCATGTAAGTTCACACGATGTTTTCCAGGAATTAAAGACAACGCTTTCTCTAAATCTGCTCTTAGTTGTTGAGGTGTGGTTGCTTTACCAGGATAATTTCCCGTTACATCAATTCCACCTGACAATTCTCCTTTATTTACTTCAAATCCAGCAATGTCATCTCCCTGCCAGCAATGAATGGAAATCGGTACATTTTTTAATTGTTCCAATACTTCATCAACATTGATTCCCCATTTTTCATATTCTTTTTTCGCAATCTCATAATTTTCTCTTATTGTCATGTGATATTCTTCCTTTCTTTTTTACGGTGTCGTTACTGTTAAAGGTGTGTATTTTTTAACCTTAAAAGAGTTCTTAATGATTGTTCTTGCTTCTTTTATATCTTCAATTTCGCCAACTGCCATTAACTGCGTTACAATATTTCCAATGGTGGTTGCTTCAACTGGACCAGCGTATACTTCTTTTTTTGTTGCGTCAGCAATTAGTTGATTTAACAGTTCATTTTGGCAACCCCCTCCGATCACATTAATTTGATTGAATGTTCTTTCAAAAATTTCTTCAATTTGATTAATGGCTTGCTGGTAGCTGCATACTAAACTGTCAAACACACATTTTGCTACTTCTCCAGGTCTAGATGGAATTGGCTGGTTTGTTTCTTGACAATAACTTTGAATCTCTTGAATCATATTTTCTGGCTTTAAAAACCGTGGATCATCTACATTAACGATGGATTTAAATGTTTGAGCCTGATTAGCTAAGACGACCAACTCTGCAAAAGAAAATTGATTTTTATAATTTCTTTTCACTTCTTGTATCATCCAAAGCCCCATAATATTCTTTAAAAATCTATAGCGATAATCAATGCCGCCCTCATTGGTGAAATTGTAATCTAAAGCTTTTGTAATACATATTGGAAAATGATTTTCTACACCAACTAAAGACCACGTTCCTGAACTAATATAGATTGTTTCTTCCTGCTCAGGAACCGAAATGACAGCTGAACCAGTATCGTGAGTGGCTGGGAGAATAACCTTCATATTAAAGCCGAATTCCTCTATTAAATCTTCAGTCAATGTACCCAACACTGTTTTGGGGGTATGAATTTCTTGGAACATTTCTTTGTTCATGCCTAGTTGATCTAATATTTCATGATCCCATTTCTTTGTGAAAGCATTAACCAGCTGAGTTGAAGTGGCATTTGTGTATTCGTTTGCCTTTTTTCCTGTTAATAAATAATGAAAATAGTCAGGAACCATTAGAAAAGATTTTGCATTTTCTAAAATCTCCGGATGATTTTGTTTGATTGAATAAAGTTGATAAATCGTATTAAATTTTTGAAATTGAATTCCTGTCTCTAGATACAAACGTTCCTTCATGAATGTTTTAAAAACCTCATCCATCATCCCGTCTGTTCTCGAATCGCGATAGGCAACAAAATCTGTTAAAGGTTTGTTCCATTCATCTAGTAAAACAAAGTCTACTGCCCATGTATCAATACCGATACTTTCTGGAGATAATCCCATTTCACTACATTGATGGATTCCCTTTTTTATTTCTTCAAATAATCGATCAAGCTCCCAGCAAAACTGGCCATTTTTTTGGACCATTTTATTCTCGAAACGGTGGATTTCTTTTAGATTTAAAAGTCCATCTTCAAGATGACCCGCTATTAATCTTCCACTAGAAGCACCAATATCAACTGCTAAACAACATTTCTTCATTTTAATCACCCTTTGCATGAAAGCGTTTGCTTATGTCTTTATATTAAGCCAGCTAAAAGGAGAAAATAATGTCTAAAATGATTTATTTATTGTCCTTATTTGCAATTGTTTAAAATAAAAAAGAACATTTAGCAGCATCTTATCTTTTTGCTAAGTGTTCTCTGAATTGCTTTGGGGTCTGATGATATTTGTTTTTAAAAATCCGATAGAAATAACTTACATTATCATATCCAACTTGATCTATAACAGAGGCAATTGGCATATCTGTACTTTCCAGTAACTCTTTCGCTTTATTTAAACGTTTTTCTTGAAGTAATTCTTTAAATGTATAGTTGGTAGCCTTTTTAATCTCTTTACTTAAAGCATAAGCGGGCTGGCTTAATTTTGTGGCTAATTCATTCAGTGATGCACGCTGGAAATGTTCATCAATATACTTTAATGATTCAACAATTAAATAATGTTGTACAGGATTGTCTTCTGTATGTTCGGCCTTATCAGCGTGTTTAATTAACTCCACCATTAAAAGCCCCATATACAATTTAATGGTGGATTCAGACATAAAAGCAGGAGACATAATTTCAATAATAATTTTTTTTATTAATTCTTGAATGCTTTCTACATCTGAAACTTTAAAGTAAAGGAATTGTCCATTTTGAGTACTGTTATATAAACTGTTAATTAAGAAATTACTAATTCTGTTTTCAGTCGTTAAAAACGAAAAGATAAAATCAAAAAAATGAGGTAAAATGATAAAATTAATAATAATGTCTTCTTCTGCACAAGCTTGAGTTTCATGCTCAATATGCTGGTTTAAAAATAACAGCTCCCCTTGTTGCAATTTTATTCTTTGATTCCCTACTTTTTGGTTATACTGTCCATTGTAAACATAATTAATCTCAATGTAGTCGTGTTTATGTTTAGGAAAATCCACAAAGCGTGTATGTTTTCGAACCGTAATCATACTCTCTTGATTGAGAAATTTTTGACTTTCTATAATAAAATTAGACTGATTGGTATAAATGTCTTTATTTATCTCTCTTCTGTTTTGTAGAATCAGTTCCTCTTCATCTGTTATCTTTAATAATTGATTGAGAAGATCATGTTGCATAGGTTTCTCCTTTGTTTATAATCTTACTTCATTGTTTATTAGACTTCTTCAACCAAAGCCCACATACCTTCTTTCTTTTATAGAGTCTAACTCCATGCTTTTTAAAAAGAGACTACCTGAAGTAGTCTCTTTATTATTTCCCAAGCTCATAGGTTTGTACAAAAGTGCTTCTGCAAGAGTGGCTTTGACTCCTGTTTGTTCAATTATCTAAAAATGAATGATTCCTAATTCTATTGATGTTTTAATTGCTTCAGCTCTTGATGTCACATTTAGTTTTTGATAAATGTTTGTTAAATGTGCTTTTACAGTTCTCTCGGAAATTCCCATATCAAATGCAATTTCCTTACTCCGAAACCCTCTAGCTACTGCTTGCAAAACGAGCATTTCTTTTTCGGTAAGCAAGTGGTTGTCTGTTTTCAATTTTTCTTGAGGTTCTTTGTGTAAGGTTGATTCAAATACCTTTGAGGCCACATTTGATTGAAGTAAAATGTCTCCTCTAATGGCCGCTTCAATTGTATTAAATAAGTTTTCTCTGCTGGCATCCTTTAAGAGGTAGCCTTTTGCACCAAGCTGTAACCCTTGGATCATTAATTTTTCTTCATTATAAGTAGTCAAAATGAGTACAGGAACTTTTATTTGAAGAGTCTGCATTTCTCTAAGCATATCAAGCCCGCTCATCATTGGCATGTTGAGGTCAAGTAATACAAGGTCTGGGGATTTTTCTTTTATGACATCTATCCCCTTTCCTCCATCTTCTGCTTCTCCAACAACTTCAAATCTTTCGTCTGTTTCAAGAATTAATTTTAATCCTTCTCTCACAACATAATGATCATCAACAATCACAATTCGATAAGACACTGTATTTACTCCTTTTTCAAAGGTATGTTCACTATTACTTGTGTACCTTCATTTTTTTTACTTTTCAAATGGATCTCTCCACCAAGCAGCCGAACACGTTCTGACATACCAATGATGCCGTAATGTCCAAAAGTGGATTCTCGTTTTTTCTCATCAAATCCCACTCCATTGTCTGCTATTTTCAAATGGATGTGATCACCTTGTTGTACCATCACTAACTCGACATGGCTTGCTTTGGCATGTTTTGAAACATTCGTTAAGCATTCTTTTATCATGTAAACAGTATGTTCAATAAAAAAAGGTGACATATTCTGAGGTACAGATATCTTTGTACGAATTGGGATATTCGTTGCTGTCGTAAATCGATTTACTTCATTTTTCACTGTTTCAGTTAAATCGTATTGATCATGACGATCCTTCCGAAGATCATCAATCACCATTCGTGCCTCACCTAATGTTTTTCGCGCTTGGCTCATTGAGCCCTTGATAATGCTTTGAGCACGCTGGGTATTTTGGTTCTCTAAATGTGCTTGAACAGCTTCCAATTGCATAATAATGCCTGCAAGCCCTTGTGCAAGGGTATCATGTAAATCTCTCGCCATTCTTTGACGTTCATTAGCAAGGGTTAACTCCTCCACCTGCTGATGTGCGAGTTCGAGTTCCTTTAGAAACGTTTGAGTTCGTATTCTAGCCTTTACTTGTCTAAAAAATAAGATAGAGTATGCAACGACCACAATAAGGATAAGAAATAAAATCGGAATGTAGACAGTCAGATCATCTGTATCATTAACCAAAATAAGAGCTAGAAAAAAAAGCACATAAAAACAAAGTCCTGTCAAAATAATCTTTAATGTATGATAGTATACACCGATGCTTTGAGCAATTAATAACGGTAAAAGACCAATTAAAATAACAGGAGAGGCAGCTTGCATAGCTAAAACACAAAGTAGAATAACGATTCCTTGTATGAAGAAATAAATCCAAGGCTTCTTCTTGAACCAATAAAATGACCACCAGTGCAAAATGAGATGGATCGCGATAAGGCCAGAAAAAAACAAACTTGAAAGCGATAAAGATGCTGTTAAAAACTGAAAAATCATCGCTGCAGCATACACAAGAACGCCCCATAATAACGTGGGAATTCGGGAATAGATCATTTCATTAAATGGGTCTATCCGTTTCTTAACCATAAACTCTCACCTTCCAAACCCCATCATAACACGAAAAATACCGCCCGCCTTTTAAAGAGGCAAGGGCGGTATTAGAATTTTAACATTTTAAAAAGAATACATTATATAATCTTCTTTTCTTTTTGGGCAATTGACTCTCCTTCAATATCAATATGCGGAAGCAATCGTGCCAGCCATTTTGGTAAGTACCAATTTGCCCGCCCTAATAGCATCATACAAGCAGGGATAAAGGTCATTCTAATGACAAATGCATCGAATAAAACCCCAAATGCCAATGTTAATCCCATTGTTTTAATAATCAAGTCTTGAGCAAAAATAAAGCTTGCGAAAACGAAAATCATAATTAAGCCTGCTGCAGTTACAACCCTGCCACTATGCTGTAAGCCAGAAATAACTGATTTCTTTGCATCATGAGATAGAAGGAATTCTTCCCTCATTCTACTAACTAAAAATACTTCATAATCCATTGCAAGACCAAATAATATTCCTGTTACTAGTACAGGCATAAAGTTTAACAACGGTCCTGCTGCAGGTATTCCAAACAATGGGGCAAGGTGTCCATCCTGTAAAACAAAGACAGCAAAACCTAATGTAGCAGTTAATGTCATTAAAAAACCTAGTACAGCCTTTAATGGAACAAGGAATGATCTAAATACAAGAATCATTAACACAAAAGCAAATCCAATAATGACTCCTGCAAATTTTGGCAATGCTTCACTGAGTCTATCTGAAATATCTATATTCACGGCAGTAGAACCAGTCACAAGAAACTTTGTGTCAGTCACACTCGATACATTTCGAATGTCTTTCACTAATTGCTTCGTTTCTTTATCCTCCGGACCACTTCTAGGTAAGATTGTTAACATTGCGTACTCACCCGATGGATCAGGGATCGCCGGCGTGATTTGTTTGATACCATCCATTTTTTCTAACAATTTTGATGATTTCTCGACGGACTCGGACTTCATCGTTTTATCTGCTTGAGAGGCATCTATGATGACAACAAGTGGTCCATTAAACCCCTTGCCAAAACCTTCTGCTAAAAGATCGTATCCTTTACGTTCAGTTGTTTCTTTGCCTTTCATACCGTTATCCGGAAGACCAAGCTCCATATGAAGTGCTGGCCAGCTTATCAATCCTGTCAATAAAATGACACCTAGCATTATTTTACCCGGATGCTTTTGAATAAATCTTCCCCAGCCCATTGTTTTTTTCTCTTTTTTTGGCTGTAATTTAGAAAATAACTTATTTTTCCTAGAAGGACTCACCTTATCTCCAAGAAGCCCTAGTATAGCTGGAACAATCGTGAGGGAAACAAGCATAACAGATAGTACCATAAAGGCTCCCACAAGGCCCATGATACCTAGAAACGGTATGTCAACTAATACAAGTCCACATAATGCAACAATGACAGTGACGCCCGCAAATAATACAGCACTTCCTGCGGTACCCACTGCTCTAGCAGCAGCCTCATTCAAATTGTAGCCTTCTGCTAACAGCTGTCGATATCTTGAAATGATAAACAGCGCATAATCAATTCCTACTGCAAGACCAATCATCACCGCTAATGTGAGACTAAATGCAGACATGTCTACAAAGTTTGAGGTGATTAAAATGACCATCACACCTATTACTAACCCAATCACAGCCGTCAATATTGGTAATCCTGCGACCAAAAGTGAAGCAAATGTAAAGGCTAAAATCAAGAAGGCGAAGATAATCCCTATGATTTCAGAAATGCCACCTACTTCAATTTCAGAGAATGTCACGGAGCCGCCTAATTCCGTTTGGATGCCCGCATCTTTTGAAATCTTTATGCTATTTAATACTTTCTCTTTTGAGGATTCCTTTACCTTGTCCGCTTTCACTCGATACGTAATATCAGCATATCCTATTTTCTTATCTTTACTTATCGTAAAGGTCTCATATAAATCGGTCACCTGCTTAACTGCTTTATCCTTTTTAATTTCTTTTATCGTCTCATTAATTTTATGTTTCACTTTCTTTGCTTCTAAAGTTTCATCTTTAGGTGCTTTAAATATTAGACGAATCGTTCCCTCATCATCACCTGCTGGGAACTTCTTTTCCAAGAGATCCATCGCTTTTTCAGATTTTGTTCCTGGAATCGACATATCTCCATTAAATGAAACGCCTGTCCCTATTGTTGCTGCAACTACAGCTACTAAAATAAGTAACCAACCGATTAACATTCGTTTCGGCTTAGTAAAAGCAAAGTTTCCTAAGTTATATAAAAATTTAGCCATTCACTTACTCCTTTTTCATCGAATTCATGATATTCACCTCTTTATTCTACGTAATGAAATAGTTGATTGAAATTGTACTTTTGGGCAAAAGGGATTGTACATTTAGGCAAGAAAAAGAGCATCTCTTTTGAGATACCCTTCTATTTATAGAGAGCGTTCATTTTATCTATATCATCATTTGGCCAATTCCGGATCAGTTGTATTAGTCATATCTGGTTATTTTGATTTAATTCCTGCACCACAAAGAGGTATGACGATTGTTTCTTTTGCTTCCTTTTTATATTTCATGTAGCCAGCAAAATTGACTGCAGATGTTACTTCCACATAAAATCCTTTCTCACTTAGTTTAGAGCGTGCATTCAATATCTCATCCTCTTCAATATCTATAAATGTACCATTGGTATCTTGTACAGCTTCTAGAATTTGTTTGGAGCGCGCCGGGGCAGCAATGGCTATCCCTTCTGCTAAGGTCCCTGTATTCGTAACAGGCGATGCTGATTCCTCCGCGTTTTGATAAGCTTTCACGAGAGGAGCACAGTTTTTCGCTTGGATGGCAATGATTTTCGGTATTTTATGAATTAAACCATTTTCAAATAACTCTTTAAAACCGTAATATGCACCTAGGAGGAGAGTACCATTTCCAACCGGAATGATTAATGCATCAGGTGCTCCTTTTACTTGTTCATAAATTTCATAGGCGTATGTTTTTGTTCCTTCAAAAAAATAAGGATTATACACATGGCTTGCATAAAAAACGTTTTCGGCGTCTACTGCTTTTTGCGCCGCGGCTGCAATATCCTCTCGTGTACCGCGAATTTCTTTAATCGTTGCTCCATGGGCTTTTATTTGAGCGATCTTTTTAGGTGAAGTTTCATCGCTTAGATAGATGTCACATGCAATCTCGCAACGAGCTGCATAAGCGGCAATCGCCGTTCCTGCATTCCCGCTGCTATCCGCAATGACTTTTGCTACCCCTAATTCCTTTGCCTTTGTCATTAAAACAGCAGCTCCTCGATCTTTAAAGGATAGCGTAGGCATCATATAATCAACTTTTACATAAGTGTTTGGCTCATGAGGATCTAAAACGATTAACGGAGTTTGGCCTTCACCCATTGTTACAGATTCCCAAGTCTTTGACCCTTTTGAAAATGGCATGGTTTCAACATAACGCCATAATGAGTTTGGGTAGTGATTCCAAGCCGCAATATCTATTTGAGGGGTATCTTTCACCAGGTTTAATACGCCGTTACAATCACATTTCCATAAAGTTGGTGTCATCTCATACTTTTTACCGCAATCGTTACAAATCAATTGATTCATCAATCCTCAGCCCCTTTGAATAATTTTTTATATAAAATATACTTTTTTATATATCATAGGCAAAAAAATATTCTAAATATAAGAAATAGCATCAATTTCAATTTTGAAACCAAAATGTAATTCATTCGTTGGTACAACAGTACGTGCTGGTTGATGTTCACCGAAAAATTCAGTGTAAACCGAATCTACTTTGTCCCATAGTTCAATATCAGAAATGTATAATGTCATACGCAAAATCTTTTCTTTTTTACTTCCGGCTGCTTCTACAATCATCTCCACATTCTTAAGCGCTTGTAATGTCTCTTCCTCAATGGGGCCGAATTCTTTTTCTCTCGTTTCGGGATTGATGGCAAATTGTCCTGAAACATAGACCGTGTTTTGATGAATGGTTGCGAATGCATAGTGTCCGTTGGATTTTAGATTCCCTACCTCGAGGATGCTTTTCATTTCGTTTCCCCTTCATTCGATTTATGTTTGATTTCATCCAAATAGCTATAGACGGTGACTTTAGAAATACCTAACATAGATGCGACCTTCTCAACTGAACCTTTCATTAAAAAGATTCCCTTTTCATCCATGAACCTTATTAATTCAATTTTTTCATGACGTTTCATGACTGGGTGGACACTGTTTTGAATGATCTGTTGAATCAATTGATCTACGATTCCTTCCACATTTTCAAGATCATCATTTGATGTTGTTTCATTCTCTTGAACTTCAACTTTTGTAGAAAGAAAAGTATCCATAAATTGCTGCATTTGATTCAATGCTTCAACATCAAAATTGATACAGAATGCCCCGATCACCTTTTTCTTCGAATCACGAATTAATGAAGTCGAAGAACGAATGGTACGGTTGTCTTCTGTTTTAAATGTATACCCAGCAAGATAATCTTCTTTAAAATCTTCTGATTGTAAAACAGTCTTTACCAAATGATCAAATGATTGACCGATTTTTCTTCCCGTCACATGATGATTGACTGTAAACATGACAGATGCTTGTGGGTTCGTTAAATCATGAATAACGACTTCACAATTTGGTCCAAACATTTTTGCCGTAGATTTTGCTAAAGGAATATAGCTCTCTAATAAATTCTTCGTATTTTCCATGCTTAAGCACCTCATTTATTTATTCTACTAGATTATATAATTTTTTATATATAAAAACAATATATAGATTTTTTTATATATGTTGAAAAAGTTAAGAAAATATAAAAAAAAGCAGCCATTGACTGCTTTTTGCTTGTGCTCCTTTCTAATTGATTTCTTGCTGGATTCCATACAAAATGACTTCAATTCCCCACCTGAACCGTTCCATTGATACGGTATCACCTGCAAACATTTCTTCTTTTAGGCTATGGATGAAAGGAAACCGCGTTTTTTCTGCATCATGAAATGCTTTTTTTGTATCTGAAATCTGCGAAGAGCCATGTTTCTTCCAAGAGACCTTTTCGTATGCTACGGAAGATACGTATAACAGTAACAGGTCTACTCCCCATGCAGCAGATGTAGATTTAATCCCGCCTTCATGCAATGCAGCGAGAATATGTTCGGTCAACTGTAAAAAGTTCGTTCCTTGCGGGATGGTGGAAAGAGAAATTTCAGCAAGACCAGGTTTTTCGAATAACAGTAGGAAATAAGTATGCAATATGTCAAATAACTGTTCTTTCCATGTGCCATTCACTGAATCTGGATAAACCATTTGGCCGAGACCATAATCCAATACGTAAGCACTTAGTTCTTGAAAATTGTTCACGTAGACATACAAGGATGCAGGTCCCGTATCGAGTGCTTTAGCCACCTTACGCATACTCATGCCCTCTAACCCTTGTTCCTTTAGAAGCTCATAGGCAGTTTTCACAATGAGTTCACGGCTTAAGGGCTCTTTAGCCGGCCGAGACCGACGACTTATAATACGACGATTTGAATTGTTCATAATCTCTTTATAACATGTCAAAGTCAAATAGTAAATTGAGCATCAATCACCGTTTTCTTGAAAAGAATTCATCATTTCAGCAAGCTTGATTGCAGCATCTTTTGAAAAACACAGCTTTAAACTTTTTTCCGATTCATGAGCTTTCTCCGATGAATATTCGTACATCCTGTCTTCGTATTCTTCAATAGCCTTTTCAATATGATGAGGATTTCGAACAATCGCAAGTGCAAGCTCCATTGCATCAAACATCGCCATGTTTACACCCTCCCCTGCGAATGGCGACATGACATGAGCGGCATCACCGATAAGCGTTACTCCTTTATGGCGGTTCCATTTAAAACCGACAGGAAGCGTATAAATCCGTCTTGGAATGATGGCATCTTCAGCATAACGAATATAATTTTTCAGCTGATCGTCCCAATCACTAAATAACGCTAATAATTGTTCTTTTGCTTCTTTCGCTTGATGAAACGGAATACCACAAGTCTCAATCCAGTTACGCTCTACCATAAGGCTTGCATACACTTTGATTCGTCCATCTCCGTTTAACTGACCAATCAGTCCTTTGTGGTCTGCTAAAGCAAACATCTTACCACGTTTATTAAATGCAGCTAAATCAGGGTGGTTCATCTCTACGTTGAGGATATTCAGTTCCAGCATCGTGAGTCCGGCGTATTCAATATCAATATCTGTTAAGAGAGGACGCACACGAGAAAAAGCACCATCTGCCCCGATTACAAGATCAACTGTCTCAACAACTCCGTTTTCAAAATGAAGCTCCGTCATGCCGCTTTCTAGTGAAATGCAACTTTCTAGTTTATATCCATATTTGATGTTTTCAGCATCAATTTGATCTAACAGCAGTTCGCACAAAAGACCACGATCAATTTCTGGGCGGGTGCCTTTTTGATCTGATTCCGTTTCTTCATCTAAATAAATTCTTCCTGATTTATCAAGTAAACGGAAATCTTCTCCTTCATAGCGGGCGTTCCTTTGAAATTCCTCATAAACCCCTGCTTCTTTTAAAGCTTTTTGACCTGTTTCTTCATGAATATCCAGTGAGCCCCCTCTTTCAAGACTCTTGTCATGCATCTCTCGCTCATAGATAGTAGTTTGTATACCGTAATTTTGCAGAATTAAGGCGAGTGTTAGCCCCCCAGGTCCTCCTCCAATAATAGCGATCTGCTTTTGTTTCTTAGATAATGCCGTCATCGTATGCATCTCCTCTTCTTTATGGAAATCGTTTAAAGCCACATCACATTTATATTATAACGAACACCGTTCGTAAAGAACAGTGTTCGTTTAAAAAGTTTATTTCACAATTGTGTATTTTACAATCGCCCGCCACCATATGATACACTCCAACTAGGAATGTGAAAGGATGTCGAATCATCACAATGATTCTTGAATCAGTCGTTTCCATTGTTCTAATTCTGAGTGTAAGAGGTGTTTCTATGAATAAATTATTGGCAACGTTCATATTAGGATTGAGCTTTAGTGGTGCGGCTCTCATTCTTTCTGTCCCTTTGTTATTCAAGTCCAAACCAGAACAATTTGAGCTGGTGTTTGCTGCTGGATCAGCGGGCGCTTTCGCAGTATTCGCTGTCTCATGCCTAGTTCTTCGAAAACAATTCAATCGCTAAAAAACCTAAACACAATCCGCCATTAGAACAATGGAGAGTTGTTTAGGTTTTGTGTTTTATTCTGATATCAACTTAAAGAATGTGGTACAAGCTGACCCCGATACTGAGAGCGAATAACACAAGTGCAGGGAGTGCTTTTTTAAAGGGATCTTTGGCTAATACGATCAGAGTAAAGGCAGCTGCAAGCATCGTGCCTCCTAACAGTAAGCCTGATAATATTGCTATTGTTGGCATCCATATGCCGATCAGCATTCCAGCAGCGCCTATGAGCTCAAAGGCTCCGGTTAAAACATTAAAAAAAGCAGGTAAACCAAATCGTTTGAACTCTTCTGCCATTTTCCCTGATATAATTTTCGATCCTGTTACAAAAAAGAAAGCAGCCAATATCATTTGCAGAATAAGTATGAAAATCGTGATCACATCTTTCTAAGTTATTTGACTGAAACACTCAGTCCAAATGGACAAATTTTCAGCTGGTGAAAATTATATGTCATAGCATATATTAGATATAAATCGTTTGTTACAGATTAGACGTTTCAAGATTCATAGTGTGAATGAAATAATTTGTTCAAAAGTAATTTTAATTGTTGAATCTCTTCATCGCTTAATTGCTTTGTTACCGTTTGGTGTGCATCCATGACGACAGGAAGAATGGCCTTTTTGACCTCGTGCCCTTTTTTTGTTAAAAGCAGGTGATGTGAGCGCCGGTCTTGTTCGTTATAGATTTTTTTGACAAGCCCTTTTCGTTCCATTGATTGGATCATTCTGACGACAGTGGTTTGATTTTTATCAATTCCTTCTGCTAATTCTTTTTGAGTAGTCCCCTTTTCACTGCTCAGAATACTGATAATACTCCATTGTTCAGGAGTGACCCCGTAAGGCTTTAACCTGTTTGTAAAATAATTTGTCATTTTGAGATCGGTACGATGAACGAGATAGCCTATTAAATCTTGTAACTCCATGTAAACACCCTCTATGAAATTTATATGCTATAGCATTTATATTAGTGAAGCCTTTGAAAATTGTCAATTCAACTATCTGCTTGTTTAAAATCAATCCCTGACAAAATATATGGCACTGCTGATTTGATAAACTCCTCTGATGATATGTGCGAACTATTTTTTCTCCACTCAACAGAAGCTCCGTGAATTCCCCAGCTTAAAAAAACAGCTGTGACCTTCAGAATTTGCTTTCCGACATTTGTATATTGATTGATTAACAATTGATAAAAAATGATTTCAAGCTGTTCCCTCACAATAGGAGCAAGTTCAGTTTCATATTCTACTTGGCAGCGGTTATGCAGAGATTGTTGAAAATTCGTTAATGCTTTAAAAATATTGATGATCGTATCTTCATCTAGTTTACGATGATTGAAATGAATACTTTCTAAATTAATCGATAATACTTCTGACAGCGTTTTATCCAGCAAATCGTATTTATCCTCAAAATGATAATAAAACGTCGCTCGGTTGATCATGGCTTCTGCCGTGACATCTTTGATTGTAATATCCTTAAATTCCTTTTTCGATGAAAGTTTCATAAAAGACTCCATGATTAACTTACGCGTTCTCAGAACCCGAGGGTCTGTCTTTGGCTGCGTCATCTTATCCCTCCTCCTTTTTCTACACATCTATTAATCTGTTGGATAAACAACAAATTGAAGAAATTATTGGTGTTGGTCTTACTCATTGTGTCTTAAGATCTAATTGTAATGCAAATGATTGATTCAAACAAACATAGGGAATAGCGTTTCCTGCATAATTTGAGGAGGTAAATGAAATTGAAAAACAATGAGATGTTTTGTGATATAGAAACAGGTGTATGTGGTGTAGGTGAAGAAGAGGATATCCAGGTGATTGATTTTCAACAGCCTAAAAAAACAATAACGCTCTATTATGTAACAGATCCGATTTGTTCGCATTGCTGGGCAATTGAACCTGTCCTGCGTCGATTTAAAGAGCAATATGGACATTATTTTCATTTCCAGACTGTGTTGGGTGGACTGTTAGAGAAATGGCATGGTGGTCCAATTGATCCTGCAAACGGAATTTATAAGCCTGCTGATGTTGCTGGTCACTGGAGAGAGGTTGGAGAACATTCTCGCATGCCAATTGATGGTTCCTTAATGATTGACAATCCTGTTCAATCCTCCTACCCGCCCTCTCGCGTGTTCAAAGTGATTCAAAAACATCATGATGATGCACTAGCCTATACTTTTTTACGCCGTGCAAGAGAAGCGCTATTTGCCTTCAATCAAAATATATCGGATATCACGGTGTTAATTGATATCGTCAACGACCTTGGACTTAACGGAGATGTGATTGTCCATGAAGCGGAGCTGCCTAGCGGCCAGGAATTATTAGATCAAGATTTTACTCTTGTTCGAGACCTTGGTGCTAGAGGTTTCCCAACGATTATCTTCGTCAACGAAGAAAATAAAGGAGTCAAAATCACGGGTGGCCGCTCATTTGAAGTCTATGTTGAAGGATTAAAGCAAGCTTTAAACACTGAAGAACTTGAACCGAAAAAGCGCCCAGCTGTTTCTATCCTGCTCGAAAAAGAAAAGCTTTTATTTTCTAAAGAAATTGAAGTGATGTACGATGTTGACCAATCAGATGTACGGTCTTTTATGAAGAAAGAACTTCCGCAGCAGCAGTATCAAATGAAAGAAGTGCTGGGAGAACTGTATTTTACAACTTCGACATAAGGAGAATGACGATGGCACATTTATTACAGGTGGATTTTAAGATGAAGGGCCCTTTCGGTGATGAAATGGCAAAAGAGTTTTCTGATTTAGCGAAAAGTATAAATGAGGAAGACGGATTCATATGGAAAATATGGACGGAGAATCCCGAGAAGAATGAGGCTGGCGGAATCTACTTATTCGAAACAAAAGAAGCTGCTGAAAACTATCTCGATATGCATTCTAAAAGAATAACCAGCTTTGGAATAACAGACATCAACGCTAAAATCTTTAACGTGAATGCTCATCTTACTCATATCACAAAAGGTCCATTAAAAACTCATCAAGGTTGACACACGAAAAAAGAGCGGCTGGATGGCTGCTCTTTTTTTCGTGTGATTTCATCGATTCATCCACTTTACATTTTCTTTTTTCTCTTCATTGACGACGAGCTGGAAGACATCAGGTCTTGAATAATGTCCTACGACATCGAAGTCAAATTGACTAGAAGAAATATCACGCAAATCAAGATCTGCCAGCAGTATCTCTTCTTGACCATAGACAGGTTCTTTTATATATTCGCCTAACGGACCGACGATTGCACTTCCCCCTCGGCACATTTCATCAGGAGAAGATGCTAATTCATCATAGCAGGCTAAATCTTTAGGATACATCTCTTTATTCACATATTGATTACAAGATAGAACGAAGCAGCGGCCTTCTGCGGCAATATGGCGAATCGTTGATTGCCATAGCTCCCTGGAATCTGCTGTAGGGGCTATATAGATTTGGACGCCTTTTGCATACATCGCTGCTCTAGCTAATGGCATATAGTTTTCCCAGCAAATTAAAGCGCCTATTTTACCATACGGTGTATCGAAAACCGGCAGTGTGCTGCCATCCCCCTCTCCCCATATGAGTCGTTCAGAGCCTGTCGGCTTTAGTTTACGGTGCTTTCCAAGTAAGGTTCCATCTGGTCCGAAAAACAATACGGAACAATATAAAGTCCCGCGGCTTGATTCATCATCTCTTTCAATGACACCGATGACGAGGTAGACACCAGCTTTGCGGGCTGCTTCTCCTAATCTGTCTGTTGTTTGACTAGGAACTGGAACTGAATTTTCTAAGTAACGAAGCCAGTCCTTTCTTCCTTCTGGAGAACGGCTTCCTACAGTGGCGCCAAATGCTAGTCCTCTTGGATAAGCAGGTATAAAAGCTTCAGGAAATACAACAATATTGGCTCCTTTTTCTCCAGCCTCAAGTGTTAACGAAATGGCTTTTTCAGTACATGCTTCTCTATCCATAATGACAGAAGCAGCTTGCACAACAGCAACTCTACATGTTGACATCTTACCCCCTCCTTATTCTCAGTGTAAAAATAAACGTTTATCATGTACAATATATCATCATCATAATGAGTATGCCTTATTGGAATAATGGGAGGATAAAATGAACATACGGGACTTTGAAATATTTAAAACGATTGCGGATTGTGGAAGTTTTTCAAGAGCAAGTGAAAAGCTTTTTATCGCCCAGCCTTCCCTTTCTAAAACCATTCAAAAATTAGAGAAAAAACTGGGTGTCATTCTTTTCGATCGGTCAAATCGAATTTTTAGGTTAACGGATGAAGGAGAGCTTGTATATGAAAAAGCGATTGCGGTGCTTCAGCAAATGAATGAGCTGCAAATGGAGCTGGGTGATACCGACACGCATATTCGCGGCCATTTAAAGATCGGTCTGCCACAAATAATTGGTACCTTTTTCTTTTCCAAAGTGGCAAAGGCTTTTACTAAAAAGCATCCAGATGTGACGCTCGAAATGATTGAAGAGGGCGGCTTACATGTAGAAAAACTCGTTGAGAAAGGCGAAGTAGATGTTGCCTTTGTTGTCATACCTGCGCAAAGTCATGAATTAGAGGAACAACTCATTTTTGAAGCGCCATTTGTAGCTTGTGTACCAAAAAATCACGCTTTAAAAGATGAACAACAGCTCTCACTCGAACAGCTTAAAGAGGATAACTGGATATTGTTTGATTCTTCATTTGCGTTGAGTCAAGTGATTTTAGAAAGCTGCCGTAAGGAACATTTTGTTCCCAACATCGCTTACAGCACAACACAATGGGATTTGCTTTTGACATTAGTTCGTGATGAACTTGGAGTGGCGATCCTTCCAAGTCCTTTAACGGATATGTACAGAGAGGACATTTGTGTAAAACCAATTAGCAGTCAATATATTCCCTGGAAAATTGGCATTGTCGTGAAGAAAGATCGATATAAAACACGTGCTTTGAAGGCTTTTTTAAAAATCGTTGCGGATATCTATTCTGGGGAACAGAAATAGAAACAAATAAAAAATCATCCTTCTTAGTTTCTCCATGATAGCACCTGTCAGCCATGCAATAGACATGAGACCATCAGGTCATCACTTTCTGCTCGTTTTCTTAATCAAGTCCACGCCATCGTATGACAGACTTTCCACATGTACAGGCTTTTGCAGAATGTAATGATCAAAAAATGAATGTGAAATACACATTTTGATATAAGCGCTTTTCAAAACGATGACCACTCTCTTTATGTTTCTAGCTTTATGATATAATAACTTGTCAGTGCCAACCGCTTAGTGAAACCGAAATGAACTTGCTGGAAGGTATTCATCATTGGAAAAGATTCTGAAGAAATGATAGGTGATCACAATGAGAAGGCTCGAGTCTGGAATGTCAGTAGACAACGAAATATTTTCTGATATTGTCAGGTATGAACATGAAACGATAAGCGGAACGACCATCAATAACTCGAATGTTCATTCACCTATATTTTGGAGCTGTCAGCTGCGTCATCTTGTATTTAATACGTGTGATCTGACGAATGCGAGATTCTTTGCAGGTAGTACGATTGAGCATTGTACGTTTATTCGTTCCGATTTGCGCTCTGTTGGGATTGCTAAAGGCGAGGCTGTTTTTACGAATTGCGAATTTTCCTCCTGTGATATGAGAGGAATGACATTGGAAAATGCTGCGTTTATCAACTGTACATTTTATCAATGCAGGTTTAATGACCGCGTTTTACAAGCAGCAAATATCGTAAATTGTACCTTTACCGGTAAGCTGGTGGATATAACGTTTGAGGGAAATGATAAACAAAAGCTAATCGCCAATTTTGAAAACTGCACACTTGATGGTGTTCGTTTTACAGGCTGTGACCTGTCGCAATGTATTCCGCCGGCATCTATATGTTGAAAAGGTCTCCGCGCGTGTCAAACAGGCATTGCTGAAGATAAATCATGACCCTCATCTTTCTGACGAGGATCGCAAAGTACTGGTACGCAGCCTGCGCAAGCTTGAGCATATGGAACAATATATTTTTAATACGGCGCATATGGAGAACATACATGGGGCTGATTTTGTGGAGCGATTTTTCAGTTATCTGGAATGTAACAAAGAGAACGCTTGAAGCTGCTAAGTCGAGGCTGTATATCAACTTCTAGTATATTTGAGTGGAATGAGTTCTCCAATTTTCACTTTGACTAGTTCGCCATCTATTTCTATGATGACAAAACATTCTGGTCCGAAATCTGAAATGTCTCTACAGATGCCGCAAGGGCTTACGACCCTCAATCTTCTATCCTCTTCATTTGAATATGGATGTCGAACGGCAACAATTGTATCAAAATCTTTATATCCATTCGATAAAGCACTGCCAATTGCAATGGCTTCTGCACAAACCGTTACCCGTCCGATATACGCTTCTATATGGACAGCCGAGATCATTTCTCCTGTTTTCATGCGGATAGCGGCTCCTACATGGTGTTTATCCTCTTCATAAAGGCTTGTAATCTTCTTTTTTGCTTCGTCTATTAACTCTACATCTTTTGGAGTAAGATCAAATGTGTGCATTGTGTTCCCTTCGCCCTTCTATGCTCGTTTTGAATATACTGATCTATTATACCAAACTTCAGAT
The DNA here is from genome assembly GCF_038628485.1 of Bacillus sp. FSL M7-0003. Classification (NCBI taxonomy): domain Bacteria; kingdom Bacillati; phylum Bacillota; class Bacilli; order Caryophanales; family Bacillaceae; genus Bacillus; species Bacillus sp. FSL M7-0003. The sequence continues at coordinate 1,795,971 of NZ_CP152024.1, forward strand.
AATGGGCGGTTCCGCTACATGAAGAATGGATACAAAAAAGCTGATTTTTGTGACCATCAGCTTTTTCGTTATGCTCTTTTATAGCGGACATACATATATCGAATGATTTTTGTGATGACAGAGGTACACATGCATAAAAAGGTCATCACCACGACCCAATACATATTTGACATGTCAAACCCAGTATAGGCAAATATGAAAATAGTGGAGACTGCAAATGTGATGATAAGAACGATGTAAACTCGCTTAAAGATGCAGTAGCCAACAATCCCCCATATCAAAGATAACAAAGGCAGTGTAAATAAGATCAGCGCCATGGGATGAAGAAAGAAAACACTCATCATGTCACTCTCCTTTATGAACCGGTGAAGAACCGAATATGTATCATATTAATAGGAAATCCGCACATTGTAAACAAAAAATGGAATTTAAGGAATATTTAATCTGAGGTGAATTGACATTCCGAATGTTATGTCATGTTGAATGGAAAAAGACTGCTTTCAGTAAGCAGCCCATTTCGCTAAGCTTTCAAATATTCAAGCCGGAGCATTTTGATATGTGAAAAGAGAATCTAACTATTTATCACCTGAATGATTTTTTCCTGAGCGTCTTGTGCCTCAGGGATTGGCATGACGACAAATACATGCAGCATTTCTGGATAAACAAAGGTTTTCATGTCAATTCCTTGTTCTGTTAGCTTTTCATCAAGCTTTATTGCATCTGGATATAAAATATCATGTGTTCCAATAAAATGAGTGATCTTCGCAAGACCGTTAAAGTCACCGTGAATAGGACTGATTAATGGGTCAGTTACCTTTTTATCTGCTGCCCACATTTTTGTAATGACATCTATTCCTTCTGGCGCTAGAATGGGATCTTTATCGGCATATTCAAATATAAGAGGATTGCTTAAACTCATATCAACACATGCAGATAATAAAATGATATCATTCGGCTGCGGCAGACCTTCCATCTTTAAGAGGTGCGCAAGGCCAAGAGAGATATTTCCGCCCGCTGAATCACCCATGATCGTTAATTGATCGGTACTCTCAACCGTTTTTAGTATTTCTTTATATAGATTTAGAATTTTTGGATAGGTATCTTGGTAGCTGTAATGAGGTAATTTAGGGTAAATAGGAGCGATGACTTTGGCGTTAAGGGACCTAGCCATTTTATCCATGTACCACCAATGGAAATCGAGAGGCTGGTTTACCCAGGCACCACCATGTATATATAAAATCACCTTTTGTTTTTGCGACATTTGGTCATTCAATGTGAAAACCTGCATTCCTTCGAAAGTCTGCTCCTTTATCTCACTCTTTAATTTCACATCGTCTCCGATTGCATAAGGCTTTATATTTTCTATTTGAGACAGAAGATTTTTGGTTTTTTCGACACTAGCAAAACTCTCTTTATTACTTTGGGACGTGAATAATGTTTCAAATTGAATACTTTCTTCAGAACGTTCTCCATTAAAAATGTCGATACTCATTTTGTTATCTCTCCTTTAAGCAGATATGTTTATTCGTCATCCTCATTCATCACACGAAATGATTTGAGATACACTTGTACTTCTTTCTCAGGAGTCTTTAATAAGTTAGATAAAAGGTCTTGTATGAGACGGAGACCCTTAATTTTCTTTTCAATTTCTTCATGTTTTTGATGTACAATTCTTTTTAAAGTATCAAGTTCTATGTCTTGACTCAGCATTTCCAATATTTCTTTTATTTCCTTTAGTGAATAACCCAATGATTTGGCATCTTTGATCAATTGAATTTTCACAATATAATCTTCTGTGTATCGTCTATAACCGTTCGAACGGCGTCTCGGGACAGGTAAAATGTTGTGTTCTTCATAGTAACGAATTGCGGCAGGGCTTATTCCTGTTTGTTTGGCAAGTTCTCCTCTAGTCATCAACTCCGTCGTTACTCCTTTTTCGTGATTTTGTCTTTCTATATTTACATTATAAAGGTTGAAGTATACTTCAAGGTCAAGATACGTTTTCTTAAAAAACAAAACACCATCGCATGCAGCCGGTTAAGGCGCCCTGAGATGGTGTTTTACATCATTCAATTTGCTTTTATAGGTCTTCTCCATTTGATGCGATTACATTTTTGTACCAGAAGAATGAGTCTTTGCGGTAACGATTCAGTGTACCATTTCCTAGGTCGTCTTGATCCACATAGATCAAACCATAGCGTTTAGTCATTTGAGATGTTCCGCAGCTGATTAAGTCAATGCAGCCCCAAGGTGTGTACCCCATTAAGTCAACACCTTCTTTTACGGCTTCTTTCATCTGTTCAATATGTTTTTTCAAATAATCAATTCGATAATCATCGTGTATTTTTCCGTCTTGTGTCAATGTATCCCTTGCACCAAGTCCATTTTCACAAACAAATAAAGGCTTTTGGTATCTGTCATACAGTTTAATTAATGAAATGCGCAGACCCATTGGATCGATCGGCCAATCCCATTGTGATAATTCCAAATGTTCATTTTTAATCGGACTGTCAAACGTACCCGCTAGCTCAGCTGCATCTTCACGTGCTTCTGCTACATGGGACATATAGTAGCTGATCGCCACAAAATCAACAGTGCCTTCTTTTAAAATTTGTTCATCCTGCTCTTTAATATCCAGCTTGATTTGATTATCAGCAAAGTATTTTACCATGTATGTTGGATATTCGCCTCTAGCTTGAACATCAGGATAGAACATATTCAATTGATTCGATTTGACTGCCTGCAGCTGATCCTCTGGTTTTGTTGTTTTTGCATACGCTTCAATCTGGTTAATCATACAGCCAATTTGGACATCTGGAATGATTTCCTTCGCAGCCTTCACTGTTAAGGCACTTGCCACAAATTGATGATGAGATGCTTGGTAAGCAGCTTGTAATTTATGGTCTACTAGATCCTCTAAAATTCCAGCACCTGTATAAAGGCTATTGAGGTTCATATTCATTTCATTAAACGTAATCCAATATTTCACTTTGTTTTTATATCTTTCTAAAATCGCACGTGCGTATTTTTCGAACAATGGGACAAGCTCTCTACTCATCCACCCATTATATTTTTCTGTTAAAGTAATCGGCATTTCATAATGAGACATCGTTACTAGCGGTTCAATTCCATATTTCGCACATTCATCAAATACTTTATCGTAAAAAGCCAATCCTTCTTCATTCGGCTTGTCCTCTAAGCCTGTTGGAAAGATTCTTGCCCATGAGATAGACAAACGAAATACTTTAAATCCCATTTCTGCAAACAGTGCAATATCTTCTTCATAACGATGATAAAAATCAATTCCGCGTCTTTTTGGGAAATCAAATGCATCAGGATTTTCCTTGTACTTGTTTAGTTCAGCTGAACTCACATCGAATGTAAAGTTGTTCACTTTTCCTTGTGCGTAAGGATCTTTATATGCAGCGAAGTCTGAAGTTGACAGCCCTTTTCCGCCTTCTAAATATGCACCCTCTATTTGATTGGCAGCGGTTGCGCCACCCCATAGAAAATTATCTGAAAATCCTTGTTTTAATTCTTTCATTTCAATCATCCCTTCTATTTTGATTAATGAATGAGCATTAAGAGTTTATTTTCTCCTGCGTTGACATAAGAGTCACCTGTATAGATAACATCCAGGTACTTCGAGGAATTAGTGACGATGATAGGTGTCACGACATCTAATCCTTTTGATTGAATTCCTTCTATATCAAATGATAATAAATGATCCCCGATGTTGATTTCATCTCCTTCTTCCACCAATACCTCAAAGAATTGACCATTTAGGCTGACGGTATCAATCCCTACATGTATTAATAATTCAACCCCATCATCTGAAACCAAACCAATTGCATGTTTAGTAGGTGTAACGGTCACTACTTTTCCGGCAAACGGCGCTTGTACCACCCCCTTATCAGGTATAATCGCTACTCCCTTGCCCATCATTTCGCTTGAAAAGACGGCATCATTTACGTCAGATAAAGGAACGACTTTACCAGTTATAGGTGCTTGTACTTCATAAGGATTTACTTGTCTGGCAGCTTGTTGATTGACTGGATTTTCTGGATTTTTAGATGGCTTTCCCTGTTTTTCTGGCTGCCCTTCATCCTTTGTGGCAGGTTCATTGAAGCCAAGAAACATAGTGGCAAGCAGTGAGACCAAAAAGCTCAGCGCTATTCCAATTAAAGCCAGCTGAAAATTATTTGTGCCTTTCATAATATAGGTTGGCAGAGATGTAATACCTGGAATTGAAAATGCTGTCGTTTTGACTGAGAATAACCCATAAAAACATCCGCCAACTGCGCCGCCTATTAATGAAGCATAGAAAGGTTTTTTCAATCTCAGTGTTACTCCATAAATGGCTGGTTCTGTAATTCCAAAGAAACTCGGAAGCAATGTTGATAACGCCAAAGACCTTGTTTCTACTCGTTTTGTGCGAATGATGACCCCTAAAACGGCACCTGCTTGTGCCATATTGGCAATAAAGTTCATCGGAAGCAGCATGATATCGTAGCCAACTTTTTCAAAGCTGGCAAACGTGCTTGGGAAGAATGCGTAATGCATCCCAGTTAGCACAATTAAAGGCATGAGGCCTCCCATTAATAAACCTGCAATCGGCCCAGCAAAATGGAATAAAGAAGTGAAAAAGATCTCTAAATACTGACCGAAAACGTTTCCAATAGGCGCTATGAAAGCTAGTGTAAGAGGCGCCGTGATCATTAAGCTCAGTACCGGTGTAAACACGATGCTTAAGGATTTTGGAATCACTTTCGTTATCCACTTATCAATAAAGCTAAGGAGCAGCACTCCTAAAATAATCGGTAAGACAGAAGAAGTATAATTATTTAATGGAATACTCAATCCTAAAAAACTAAGTGGATCTGCCCCTTTTGCTGCACCTTCCACCATCGTTGGGTACAATAAAATCCCAGCGAGTGCCATCGCAAGAGATTCTCGTGTTTTAAATTTCTTCGCTGCAGAATACGCAATGAGGAAAGGTAAAAAGTAAAAGACAGCATTTGAAAAGATTTGAAGTACAGCATAGGTAGAGCTTTTTTCCGTCATCCAGCCTAAACTAACGAACAAAGCCATGATCCCTTTTATCAATCCACTACCAACAATCGCCGGCAAAATCGGTGTGAAAATCCCGCTAATGACATCGAATACGACTTCGATTGGATTCATTTTTGACGTATTTTTAGCAGGAGTAGAATCATTGCTGCCCTCTCCAATCAGATGGTCGATTTCCTCATAGACTTCTGCAACCTTTGCTCCAATAATGACTTGGAATTGTCCGCTTTGGAATTGCGCTCCCAGCACACCGTCTACTGTTTTCAGTTCATCTACTTTCACCTGTTTTTCATCGTTGATATTAAATCTCAGCCTCGTAATACAATGCCAGCTTTGAGATATATTGCCGGTTCCACCGATTAATTTAATAATTTCTTGCGCCAATTCTTTGTTTCCCATGTCTTCACCCCTTCATTTTCACAAAAAAAACCTAAACAAAATCCACCATTAGAAAGACTTCTAAATGGAGATTTGTTTAGGTTAATGCTTTTTCATAACACGCCTAAAAGAAATCATTTATTTTGTTGATGTTTCTTTGTAATTCTTTCAATATGAATGACTAGAAAAACAAGTTCGTCTTCAGTGACATTCCAATTGAATTCCCGCTTTAACATTTCTTTAATAATTAAACCGCATGCATAGCTCTTCATATAACGATCCTGAATTAATTCTTTTAATGAATCATCCATTTGCTGCGGTGGTTGATTTGTTTCTTGTCTGACAATAAAATATCTCAAATGAGTGATAAACCTCGAATAATCTATTGATGATTTATCTAACACCATCTCGAAAATGTTTTGAATAATCTTAACGATTTCCTTCGTGAGATGGGTCATTTTGATCGTATCTCCCATAGACTGACCATCTATTTGAGCGTTTACAAAATGAAGGGCAATGAGTGAAGCCTCTGTATCATGAAAAGTAATCCCCATCATTTTTTGAATAATTTTAAGTGCTTTTTTCCCAATTTGATATTCTTGAAAATATAGATGTGGAATTTCCCATACAATTGGGTTTTCATATTCCATTTTTTCTTGATGCCTTTGAATAGAAAAGGTAAGATGATCAGATAGCGAAAACAGCATGCTAGAACCTAATTTTTTATTCAACATCTCTTCGCCCATATGAATGATTTTTTCAGTTAATAAAAGGATATCAGTTGGGATAGCGGCAAGTTGAGATTCTAATGGAGACGTCTGATCAGAATAAAATGTCTTACTGACAGCGCTCTCATCAAGTGTATCACCCTTTTTCTTCTTAAAGCCTATTCCTGTACCAAAAACAACTACTTCATTTTGAGTGTCTGTTAGAGCTAATACGATATTATTGTTTAAAACTTTAACGACGGTGAACATCTTCATCCCACCTTACCTAAAACTGCTAAAAAAGCATAAAAAAACACCAAAATCTCAGCAAACAACGTACAAATGTACAACATGTTTACCTGACTTGGTGGTGCCTGATGATATCAGTAACACTCCTGCATCGGTTACGACTTTATTGTAAACACAGGATAAACCAAAGTCAACTATTTTTTTCGGTAAAATAGATTTAAATACCTATATTATAGTATGTCGTTTATAAATTATTTTAAAAGGTAAACATTTTTAAGGTTGCTGTAAGGTTCAGATTAATACGGATTAAGGTTGAGGTAGTACAATGTGTTTGTAGTGAATAAATCATAGAGGTGAAACGTTTTGAGAGAAAATAAAGTCTTGTCATCATTATGTTACTTCAGTATCTTTTTCGCACCATTTTTGTTCCCAATTATCGTCTATTTCTTAGGTCAGGACGAAGTGAAATATCATGCGAAAAAATCATTATGGACGCATGTCATACCTTATTTGATTTTTGGTATTGGCATCCTTGGTTCAGGTTTACTTGGTATGAAAGATATCAGCCATGCGGGGCCTTTCTTAATTGCGACATATGCAGTGACATTCCTTGTTGCCATCTACTTTTTCATTTGGAACATTGTGAAAGGCATCAAAGTATTTTCAGAATAAATAATAGGTAAAAAACGGTTCTGTTGTTGATCAGAACCGTTTTTTTGTCTATTTTTATGCTGGTAGTTGGATATCAATTGTTGTTCCTTTTCCTACACTGCTGCGGATCGTGATGTCCCCGCCGTGCTTGACGATAATATCCTTTGCAATGGCCATCCCAAGACCAGAGCCAGCATGTGAAACTCCTGTATTCGTCCCCCTGTAATAGCGGTCAAACACTTTTTCCAGCTCTGCCTCTTCTATTCCTCTGCCGTTGTCTTTAATCGTGATATGGGTTTTTTCTTTTTGTTCAAGCTGTACAATGATCGTCACATCAGGATCATTGTGAACGAGGGCATTTAAAATCAGATTGGTAACCGCTCTTCGAATGAGGATTTTATCAATATTCAGCATGAGCTTGTCTTCATTCGTTTGAAGCTCAATCGTCTGATCCGCATATCTTGAATCGTTTAAAATATCAATTAACGTTTCCCGCAGCAGTGACACGATGTTGACCAGCTCTTTATTGAGCATGACGCCGTTATTTTTCAGCCTTGTCGTTAAATTCAGATCCTCCATAACATCTTTGATATACAATGATTTATTCTCAATGATGCCCGCGTAATGTCTGATGTCTTGCTTTGAAAGAGGATACTTTGGGTCTTTCATGATTTCTGCATAGCCTTGAATAGAAGCGAGCGGCGTTTTAATATCATGAGAAATATGGCTGATCCATTCTTCACGCATTTGCTCTAGTTTGTCTTTTTCTTTTTTGCTTGAAGCGAGCTGTTCTGATAAGTGATTGACATTATAGAAGACATCTTTATAAATTCCTTTAGCAGGCAGATTTGTCGTGTAATCTCCGTTTGCCAGCCGCTGTATGCTATGAATGGCACGGCCGAGCGGTTTTGTGAGCTGCCGGCTGAATAAGTAACCAATGAGTAACGCTATGATGGCATCAATTGATAATAAAATCATCGTCCCGATATTGAATCTTGTTACTAAATCCTTCGTGTCAAACGAGAATAGGTATTTTCCAATGGAAGGATCTTTAAATCCGATAAAGTAACTGTATTCTTTGCCCTTTACTTTTTTTCCGCCAGCATAAATGGTCGATAATAATTGCTTATCTTTATATTTATGTAAGTTCACGATTTCAATCGGTGTATATTTGTTCTTTAATCCTTTAGGTGCCTGCGCATGATACACGTCCTGTCCATTTTCGTCTAAAATTTGAATCCATGCATTCTGTTGTTTTAAGGCTTTCTGCCCTTCTTTGTTTACGGTTATCCCTTGATCAGAAAAAGAGACGTATTGTTCAAATGATCTTGTAAAGGTTTCGGGCGTATTTTCCTCGTTATGCTGGCTGTTTGCCTGAAGTACGAGCCAAATCATAAATACGAATAAGTTGATAAAGACCGTGATTATGGTCACGATAATGACAGAGACCATATATCTGCCTGTTAATCGCCATTTCATCTTTACGCATCCTTTACAACAAATTTATAGCCAAGCCCTTTGACTGTGACGAGAAACTCAGGTGTTGACGGGGAATTTTCTATTTTTTCCCGAAGTCTTCGGATATGAACCATCACCGTATTGTCAGAACCGAAAAAGTCTTCCCCCCAAACAGTTTGATAAAGCGTTTCCTTACTGATGATCCGGTTCGGGTGCTGCAAGAAGTAGGTCATCAGCAGAAGCTCTTTTGGCGTGAGCTCAATGACCGTGCCGTTTTTCGTCAGTTCTGCTTGCTGCTCGTTTAACTCAAACGGCCCTTTTTTGATCACGGGATCGGCTTGAGATGACTGCAAGTATGAGAGCCGTCTCAGCTGCGCTTTCACCCGGTAGGCGACTTCCTTTGGGCTGAATGGTTTTGTAATGTAGTCATCACCGCCAATGGCAAGTCCTACAATTTTGTCTGATTCCTCTCCTTTTGCTGATAAAAAGATAATCGGAACATGGGAGGTCTCTCTGATTTGTCTGCAAATATCATAGCCTTCACCGTCTGGCAGCATAATATCAAGTATGACAAGATCGGGCTGTTCTTGATGAAATTTCGTGAGCCCCTCACTGGCAGTTGAAGCTGTTATGACACGATCAATGCCTTCTCTTGTTAATACTGTGTTGATTAATTCCAAAATTTCTTTTTCGTCATCGATCATTAATACTTTGCTTTGATGCTTTGGCATACATTGATCACTCTCCTGAAGTCATTGCCATTATTATACCCAATGTAAGAACATAGTGAAAAAATCAACTTCCTATTTGCATAAAAAAAGCCAATTTTCTTTTGAAATAAGAAAATTGGCTTTTGGTGATTCAATTGATTTTTTAGCGTTTGACTACAAATGTTGTCACACTTTGAGCCGGGAGATGAGCCCAAAATTGATTACCTGATATATTTAAGTCTGTACCCGGCTGAAGGTTGCTGTTGCTGCTCGTAATCCATCTTGATGCTTGCGAAGCAGTTCCATTTTGCATCACAAAGTGCTGATTGACTCCTGTATTGTTTTTGTTAATCGCGACAATGACAACCTGATTGTTTCCTTTGTAGGCAGATACGAAAACATTTGGTTCAGGACTTTTCGTTGCATCAATTCTGACGTATCCTGGGCGTACAAACTTGGAGAAATGCGCCATGTTGTAACCGCGTTTACTGATCAGGCCATCTTCCTTCATAGGGCCGTAGGATCTGCGGATGTACCACCAAACATATGCCTGAAAGTCCCCTTCTACCATCGAATGGTGAATATGCTCTGAAACCCCTAATGCCTCAGGCCAGCGGTCCGCTGAATTGTTATCGCTATTCGGGTAGTAGACCTCTGTCATCCAAAGCTCCTTCCCCCCTCCTTTTTGTTTGAACAGAGGATACGGAAGCTGGCTGATTTGGGTTCCGTACAAATGGGCTCCGAGAATGTCCATATTTCCTAGCGCTTGCGGATCATTTAAGATAGGATCTGATATATTTTTAAGGTATTGAAAGGATTCTGGCGCAATCACGCGGGCATTAATGGAGCCGGCATTTTCTCTCATGAAACGCAGGATTTCCTGAGGAGTCCACCATGTCCATTCATGTGCATAATCGGGCTCGTTTTGTACGGATATCGCATAGAGATTGACGCCATTATTTTTCATATACGTCACAAAATCGTTCAGATGCTGAGCATATGCGGCGTATTGATTGTATCTCAGACGCTTTGCATTTGTACCATTACGGTTGAAAGTCTCAACCATATGGCTTGGAGGATTCCAAGGTGAAGCGATCACTAAAGCTCCATGCTCTATTGCTCTTTTGGCTGTGGCGACCTCTCTGTGCCAATTATTTCTGTTCTCATCTACAAAAATTCTTAGAATGGAAAACCCTAATTGATTCTGCCCATTGCCAAAAGCGGTTTCCCTTTGAGGTGCGGTCAAATCACCAATCCAAGCCGGGTGGTTCATTCCGCCAAAGCCGCGAATCACTTGTCTTTCTGCATTGATATTAATATTGGCATCTGCTGCTGAAACTTCAGTTGCGCCAGGTCCGATGAACATGACAGACAGCATGGTGAAGCAGATCAATAAAGTACAGATTGGTTTTTTGATCATTGACATCAAATTTTTCCACTCTCCTATCATTTTGTCATCCTTTGTTATTGAGTAAACCGCCAGGAATCAAACTGAAATAGGTTTGAACCTGTTCCAGTAAAGACAAAAAATACGTTGTGCACGCCAGCTGCTCCGTTTACTGTCGTTTCTACTTCTCGCCAATTGTTTGTTCCGCCTGTGGAAGGGATATTTAGTGTCCCAACGAGTCTGCCTTCAGGGCTTCCGAGGCGTACTTCTATTTTTCCGCCTGCATTTGATGCTACATTCGCTTTAAATGTTCTTGCACCGTTTGATCCGAAATCGACGTTACTGGCAGCCACCCAATCTCCGTTTTGAATGTTTGTGACATGCTGGTTATTGACCGGTCCACCTGGAGCTGAAGAGGCCTCTGTTAAAATGCGTCCATTCCATGCGAATGTTTCAGCTTCTACCCGCTGATAAGGATTCAGGTTGGAAAGCTGTTTGACCCCTTCAAAATTGGCTGCAACCTCTCGAAGGGAGCCGTCAGCATTATGCACAAGCTTATTTATATGTGGAGATCTGTAGCCTTTTCCTGCCCCGTATAAGGCAGAGCTGACCGTTTGGGTATGATACACGACATACCATTCGTTTTTAAAATTGAACACAGCATGATGGTTGTTACCGCCTCCCCCGAAAAATGCACCCGGATTTTTCAGGAAGTGCCCTCTATACGTAAAGGGACCCATCGGACTTGAGCTCGTCATATAACCGATCTCACCAGGTGGTTTATCTGCTGGGTGGGAGCCGCCAAAGTTGATGCAATAGGAATAGTAATAGGTTCCGTTATACTTATGCATCCCTGAGTCTTCAAACATAAAAGGAGCATCAATGGTCGAGGCGCTGCCCACAACACTTGTCATATCAGGCCCTAGTTTTAAGACTCTTGCTGTTTTAGGATTGGCCCATTGTCCCTGCGTTGGATTAGAACCGCCTGGTACGCCTCCACCGGCATATAGATAACCAGTGCCGTCATCATCTACAAAAACGGCTGGATCAAACAGCCATACAACCCCGGACATTCCTGGTGTATTTGGTGTGACGAGCGCTTTTCCGATAGGATCTGTCCATGGACCGATTGGGGAGTCTGCTGTCAGAACACCAATCCCTCCGCCGCTGTTCGCGAAATAAAGGAAAAATTTATCTTTCCCATTGATTTTTTTCACCGCCGCTGATGGAGCCCAGGAAGCACCTGCCCATTTAGCGATCCCTTTGCCGCCATTTGCTCCATTTGCTCCTGCTACTGGAATCGCGCCATGATCTGTCCAGTTCACCATATCTGCTGAAGAAATGACGAAGACCCTATTCAAATTGGCAAAAGAATTATCCTTAATCGTTCCGTTGCTGTGATATTCATAGTCATCACTCGACATATAAATGTACACTCTTCCGTTATAGGTGAGCGCAAACGGATCAGCGCCCAAGTGGTGGTCTATGAGCGGGTTTGCATTTCCTACACGTTTTGCAATTGTTGTGCTTGCCGCACTCGCATCATATACCGGTAAACAACTCAGTACCAAAGCAAAAATCAATAAACCAACGCCGCACTTCATCCTCGTCCTCATCGTTTCATTTCCTCCTGTTTTCATCTTCCTAATATTGGGGTTTAGGCCCAATTTCAAAATATGTTGATAGATACTGATGAAGAATGAATATAAAGAATGATTTCTAGTGCAAATCCTTGCTGGAATCACGATGAAAACCCTTACTTTTTGACTAGAAGACAACAAAAAATGCAGTCTCCCATGATGGAGCTGCATTTTTTGTTTTTTGGAATGAAAAAGAGACTGCTTTCAGCAGCCTCTTCTTTTGAATTGATTATACTTTTTCAGGAACAAATGATTGATGATAAAAGGCTGGACGTTCTTGGAGATGGATTGGTGTTGTCTCACCAGTTGCCTTTGCTTTAAGACAAGCATCTGCTGTTACGGCAGCTACATATCCATCCCAAGCAGTAGGTCCATTTACTTCTCCTTTTAAGGAGGAATTGATCCAATCCTGCAATTCTTCGTCATAGGCTGCTTTAAATCGATGCTGCCAGTCTGTTAAGATATTTGTAGATCGTGTTGCCTGACTATGCAAAACGACACTGGCCGGATCAGGCAGACTTGCAATCCCTTTTTCACCGACAATTTGACACTGAATGTCATAGCCGTACTGACAATGAACGAATATTTCGCCATTGATGATGGTTCCTTGTTGCGTCTTCATGATCACTATTAAAGGATCTTGTAAGTGCTCAGCAGCTTGCTGCGTTTTTTTAGGTGCAATGACTTGTACGGATACGTATTCATCATTTAGTAACCAGCGGTGGACATCGATTTCATGAATGAATGTATCGACAATTGACATATCTCCTGTATATGTGTCAGGGACGGTTTGGTTTCTATGTGCAGCATGAATTATTAAAGGTTCACCTACTTGTCCTTCATCAAGTACTTGTTTTAAAGCGCGATATCCCGAATCGTACCGGCGCATATATCCAACCTGTACGAGTAATTTGCCTTTCTTCATTTCAGCCTCGACAATACGAATGCAGCCTTCTGCTGTGGTTGCAAGTGGTTTTTCACAAAAAACATGTTTTTTAGCTTCAATAGCAGCTAACACATATTCTTCATGTGTCGGCCCCCATGATGTGACGATAACGGCATCTACCTCATCTGATTGAATGAGTTGATGGCCATCCTCATAAATACGTGCATCAAGGCTGAATGCATCTACGATGGCTTTTGCCTGCTGTCTGTTCACATCAGTAACAGCCACCACTCTTCCTTTAGACAGTGTATTTGTAATTCGTTTCATATGATCTTGACCAATGGCACCTATACCAATAACACCAATCTTTAATTCCATCTTGTTACCTCCTGTTTTTGTGCTTTTTCGCACAGCTGTTTTGAAGTTGATAGGAGTATGTTGTATTACATATAACGAGCGGTGACCATTTTCTTTCTAGTATAAAATTCAACACCGTCCGTGCCATTTGCGTGCAGGTCGCCATAGAAAGAATCTTTCCAACCTGAGAATGGGAAAAATGCCATTGGTGCTGGAACACCGACATTAATACCTAACATGCCTGCATCAATATTCTCGCGGAATTCCCTCACACTTGATGCACTATCAGTGTAAAGGCAGGCACCATTTGCAAATTTAGACTCATTGGCAATTTCAATAGCATCAGCAAGCGATGAAACGCGAACAATGGATAAAACTGGAGCGAAAATTTCGTCCTGCCAAATTTTCATTTCTTTTGTTACATGATCAAAAATAGTCGGTCCGATAAAGTATCCTTCTCCCTCTGTTTCACGATCTTTGCGGCCATCACGAATGAGACTCGCTCCTTCTTCAATACCTGATTGAATATATTGAAGCGTTCGTTCTTTGTGACTTTCCCGAATGACCGGGCCGAGGAAAACATCTTCATTCATACCATTTCCAATGACCATTTGATTGGATTCAGCGATTAATTTTTGAATGAGCTCGTCAGCGATATCTTCTTCTACTGTGACAACAGCTGCAGCCATACATCTTTCTCCAGCAGAGCCAAAGGCAGCACCAACAATTTGTTTGACGGCTGCATCTATATCTGCGTCTTTTAGGACAATGGAGTGATTTTTAGCCCCTGCAAGTGCTTGGACACGTTTGCCATGCTCTGTTCCTTTTTTATAGACATATTCTGCGACTGGCTGAGAGCCGACAAATGAAATAGCTTTGACGTTTTGATGTTCAAGCAGGCCGTTAACGACATCGTGAGCCCCATTGACTATGTTAAGAACACCTTTTGGAAGACCCGCTTCTTCAAACAGCTCTGCTAACCGTGCCGCAAGAACAGGCGTACGTTCTGAAGGTTTTAAGACAAATGTATTTCCGCAGGCAATGGCAAGCGGGAACATCCAGCAAGGAACCATCATTGGAAAGTTAAATGGCGTAATGCCGCCAATGACACCAATAGGATAGCGGTACATGCCTGATTCAAGTCCAGTCGCAATATCTGGCAGCTGTTTTCCCATCATTAAAGTTGGGGCACCGGCTGCGAATTCGACGCATTCAATGCCTCGCTGTACTTCTCCGCGCGCTTCAGTTAAGCTTTTTCCATTTTCGAGCGTAACCAGTTCGGCTAATTCCTCCCATTTTTCGACTAATAATTGCTGATATTTAAAGAGAATACGTGCACGTCTTGGTACAGGGGTTTTAGACCAGCTGGAAAACGCTTCTTTTGCTGCTTGAACTGCTCGTTCTACATCTCCTTTTGTTGATAGGGGAACTTCTGCAATGATTTTCCCTGTTGCTGGATTATAAACGGGTTCAGTTTGACTTGTTTCAGCATTTACCCATTCTCCTCCAATATAATTTTTTAATGTTTTGACAGTTGTTTTAGCCATGGTATTCTCTCCTCTACGATTAAATTGGTTGTGATTGTTCAACTTTTGTTTCGATCATAAAGTCTTTGATTTCTTTAACTGTGGGCATGGCATCTGATGAACTATGCTTAGAAATTACGATGGAGGCAGAAGCGCTTCCAAAACGCATAGCTTCTTCAATGGACATGTTGTTCATCAGTCCATAAATAAAGGCTGAAGCATATGAATCTCCCGCTCCGAATGTTTTGAGGACCTTTGTTTTAAAGATGCCGCCTCGATATGACTGTCCATCCTGTGTATAAGCGATGGAACCATCACCCCCATGTTTAATAACAACGATTTTGGCATGGTGTGAAAACCATTTTTTGGCGGTTGATTCATCATTTGACGGTCCATCTGCTATGAGTTTTTCCATCATATCAAACTCTTCTCTTGTGCCAATGATCACGTCTGATTTTTCAGCAGCTAAATTGTAATAAATCGCTGTTTCTTGCTCGGTTTGCCAAGTGTATGGACGATAATCCAGGTCAAAGAAGACAGTTACGTGATGCTTACGTGCATAATCAAGTGCCACAAATACTGCTTCTCTTGATGGACTTTTTGCTAGCGCAGTGCCTGAGATGAGTAAGGCTTTCGCCTTTTTGATATATTGTTCAGATACTTCTTGGACATCGATTTTTAAATCTGCTACATTGTCTCGGTACATTAAAATACTGCATTCTTCGGGACTCTTAATCTCAGTAAAAGCAAGACCCGTGACAGCACCAGATTGATCTATGACAATGCCGTCTGTATTGATGTTGTTCTTTTCCAAGTAGCTTGTTGCAAAACGTCCCATCTGATCGTTAGCGACTTTTCCAATGAATCCAGATTTCATACCAAGCCTTGCTAAACCAATGGCAATGTTGGCTGGAGACCCCCCGACGTATTTTGTGAAAGTCATCGTCTCTTCCATCGGCCGATTCAGTTCGTTCGCATTTAAATCAATACATAATCTACCCATTGCAATAACATCAAGCTGCCGATCTTGTTTAAATGTTAAGTCTAGCATCAGCGCCCCTCCCTTTTCATACTCAATTTGTTTTTCATCACCCATTCATGTTCAGCATTGTTATGAAACTTCCAAGTTCTCACTGGACCTGCCATGACATTCAAATAATAGATTTCATAGCCTGGTGGTGCTGACACAGGGTGATATCCTTTTGGTACAAGAACGGCGGAACTATCTCTTACAGCCATTGTCTCATCTAGTGAAAGATCATCTGTATATACTCTTTGTAAAACAAAACCTTGTTCTGGGTTTACTTTGTGATAATACGTTTCTTCTAAATAAGATTCGTGCGGTAAATTATCTTGATCATGTTTATGCGGCGGATAGCTCGACCAGTTTCCTTCCGGTGTAAATACTTCTACAACAAGCAGGTGGTCAGCTGGTTCATGTTCGGGTAAAATGTTGTGAACCTGTCTTGCAATATTACCTGCGCCTCTATGTTCAACCCCTACTCGTTCAGGAAGAATGAGACGAGCTGGATATGTGCCTTTTCCAGGTGCACTACAAACGGCGATCTCAATATCTGTTATGGCTTCAATTTCGTAATGATCATCGTTTGGTATATAAATGGAGAAAGGAGGTGTTTTCTCAAAAACATTCATTCGTTCCCCAATTTCTTTCCATGTCTCTTCTTTCGTTTGGAGATGAAGTTTACCTGAGAGAATGACAATGCACACCTCATTTCCACCTGTTTTTTTACGAAGGTTTTCACCTTTTGCCAATGTGTACACCTCAAAGCCAATATAGGTCCAACCTGCTGATTGAGGTGTGATGCTCAGCACCTTTCCCTCTTTGTCTCTTTTTTGTTTCGGTACAATTAAATCAGCCATTATGCACACACCTTTCATGTAGCTTTTCTTAATATTGTCTTGCTTGTTTTAATTTTTGCTGTTTTTCTTCATATTCTTTTTTGATCTGTTCTTTATCAGAGATTTCTGAGATACCTACGTTCCACCATGAGTCACCGTAACCTGCTGTCATAGTTTTTGGAAGTACCTTCACATCAATCAGGGTACTGACTGTCTGCTTTTTAGCATCTTCAACCGCAGATTTCAGTTCATCGAGTGTATGAACTTCATATGTTTTTGCTCCATAACCTTTTGCTGATTGTGCAAAATTGATTTTCATAATCTCTCCATCAAGCTGTCCTGTTTTCTTGTTTCTTTTTCGAAATTCAGTCGCAAAACTGTCCATTCCATGGCCCATTTGCAAATTATTAATACAGCCAAAACCGGAGTTGTCAAAAAGAATGATATTAATCTTATAGCCCTCTTGAATGCTTGTGACAAGTTCACTATGCAGCATTAAATAACTGCCATCACCTGTTAAGGCATACACTTCTTTGGTTGGTTCAGCCATTTTCACTCCAAGTGCAGAAGCAATTTCGTAGCCCATACAAGAGTATCCATATTCAAGGTGATATGTGTTTCGCTCTTTTGTCACCCACATTCTCTGTAAATCTCCTGGGAGACTGCCTGCAGCACATGTAATAATGGCGTCAGATGGAATCCATTCGTTTAAACAGCCAAGTACAGTCGTTTGAGGTAGCGTTGTATGAAGTTTTTCCTTATATTCATCTAATTCATGATCAAAGTGGCTTTTAATTTCAGGTGTAAAGCCTGTTTCAGTGTACTGAATATGATGAAGCCGATGTAATTCTTGTGCCCAGCGCTGCTTTGCTTCTTTGATTTCATTTTGATAACCTGTTTGATAGTTTGCTAGTTCATCCTTTAATGCAAGGAGTGCCATCTTCGCATCAGAAATGACTGTTGTTGCATCTAATTTAGATGCATGGTAATCGGATAGATTGATCGTTAAAACATCACTGTCTGCGTATAGCCGTTTAGATGATGTTGTAAAGTCTGTAAATCTAGTGCCGACGCCAATAATAAGGTCAGCCTTCTGAGCGAGTTCATTGGCAGCGCTATTGCCAGTGACACCAAGTCCGCCTACATTTAATGGGTGGCTGCTTTCAACACAGCTTTTACCAGCTTGTGTTTCACTAAAGGGTATATGAAAAGTTTCAGCAAATTGGACAAACTCGTCAGCCGCCTCTGAGTAACGCACCCCTCCGCCTAAAATCAAGAAAGGCTTCTTTTTCTTACGAATGAGTGCCGCTGCTTCTTGAATACTTCTTGCTGAAGGTGCATATCTGTCTAAAAAATGCGTCCGCTCTTGAAAAAAAGACAGCGGGTAATCCCATGCTTCTCCTTGAACATCTTGAGGAAGCGAAATTGTGACCGCACCAGTATCTGCTTGATTTGTTAAAACACGCATGGCGTTAATCAGTGCGGACATGAGCTGTTCTGGTCTTGAAACCCGGTCCCAGTATTTACTCACAGCCCGAAAGGCATCATTCGTCGATAAACTCAAGTCGTATGTTTGTTCAATCTGCTGAAGTGCTGGATCTGGCTGTCGTGTGGCAAAGACATCACTTGGGAAAAGCAAAAGTGGAATTTGATTCGCTGTTGCCGTTGCAGCAGCTGTGATCATATTGGCAGAGCCAGGCCCAACGGATGAGGTGCAGGCCATTACTTGTTTACGTTGCTTTTGTTTTGCGAAAGCCGTTGCAGCATGTGCCATCCCTTGTTCATTTCTTCCTTGATATACCTCGAGTCTTCCAGGGTTTTCTTGAAGGGCTTGACCGAGCCCCAACACATTTCCGTGACCGAAAATAGTAAAGATTCCTTTGATAAAAGGCTTTTTTTCACCGTCATATTCAACGTACTGGGCATTTAAAAATTTGACCAATGCTTGACTCACCGTTAATCTGATTGTGTCCATTTTTTCCCCTGCCTTATCTGAAAATATTTTTGACATGTTCCTTCATGTTAAAGTTTGCTGACTTTCATCTTGTGAAGGAGCAACGATCCATTTGATTTGATTCTTTTTGAAAAAGGTTGTATAGGAGGTATCCAGAGAATCGTCAGTGATTAAGTAGTCGATTTCATCCAGCTGGCAATATGTCAACATCGCATATTTATTGAATTTTGTATGATCGACTAATAGAATCACTTCTCTACCTTTTTTGACGACCATTTCCTTCATGCTTGTTTCTACTGGCGATGAATTTGTTACTCCATTTGAAATAGAGACCCCTGTTGAGGCCATAAACACTTTATCGAAGTTGTATTGAAGTACATCATTTGTATTAGTAATGCTGGAAAATGATTTCGTTTTCCGCTCTAATTGGCCGCCAGTTGAAATGACTTGAAGCTGAGTGTAAGGCAATGCTTGTACAATAAAGTCTAAGTTGTTCGTGACAACCGTTAATTCCTTTTCTTTTATAAAATGAATCATTTCTAATGTTGTGGTACCAGAGTCAATAAAAATGACATCGCCATCATCTACTAATCGAGCCGCATCTTTTGCAATCCATCTTTTTTGAAGTTGGTTTCGTGTTTGTCTGTCATGAAATGATTCAAGCCTTGCATGATTGGCTGCTACTCCCCCATAAACCTTTTGGATATGTCCTTCTTCAACGAGCTTTTGAACGTCTCGCCTAATCGTATTTTTTGACACCCCAAAGGTTGTGACAAGATCATCTAACGAGACAGACTGATGTTGGATCACATATTCTTTTATTTGCTGGATTCTTTTCGTTTTTATCATGCTTAATCTTCCTTTTCGTCTTATCTATGGGAGTGTCTGCTAGATGTGCTCAAACACGCTGACTTGATCCAAATTGTTGGATTTTCATCTTGACAACTTGTTTAATGGCTTCTGTACCAGGTGTTAAAATTGTTTGTGGATCATTGGTTGCTTTGTTTTTAGTTAGTTGAGCTCGGACAGCTTGATTCCAAGCTTCCAAGCATTCAGTGTTGACATTGATTTTTGCATGACCAAGTGAGATAGCTCTTTGAATCTGATCAACAGGAATGCCTGAACCGCCGTGTAAGACAAGCGGAACGTCTGTGAGTTCAGCTATTTGCTTCATCTCATCAAATCCTAGCCTCGGTTCTCCTTGATAAGGGCCATGCACTGAACCGAGTGCTGCGGCCAAGGCATCAATTCCTGTTTCTCTCACAAGGCGCACACATTCGTATGGATCAGCATAGATGATATTTCCAATCAAGCCATCTTCCATTCCTCCAACAGAGCCAACTTCAGCTTCGACAGATACACCTCTTTTAGAGGCATAATGAACAACTTCTTTTGTCATGGCAATATTTTGTGAAAGAGGATAGGAAGAGCCGTCTATCATGACTGAGCTAAATCCTGCATCAATGGCAGCTTTGCACCGAGAGACAGTCATGCCATGATCTAAATGTAAAGAAACTGGGACACTGATCTCCAAATCTCTCATTAACCCTTCAACCATGCCTACAATCGTGTGAAAGCCGCCCAAATAATCAATGAGCCGGTCAGATGCTGCTAAAATGATAGGAGATCGCTCCTCTTTTGCCGCAAGTAAGATGGCTTTCACCCATTGCAAACCATTGATATTCATTTGTCCTACTGCATATTGTTTTTGTTTTGCTTCATGCAGTATGCTTTTCATTGAAATGAGCTTTGAATCTATTACTTTCATCTATTGAACACTCCTTACTGTTGAAACTCCATTTTCACAAATTGGTTCGACACCATCTTTGTTTTCATCCCTTTTATTTAAGACAGTGTTTGATGATCTGTTGTGATGTCAATTGATGTTTGATCGTGCTTACGGAAATTCATTTCTAGTTCTTCAAGTGTCAGCCCTTTTGTTTCCGGTAAGCACTTCACCACAAACAAAATAGACAGGACTCCGAAAGCGACAAAAACGAAGAAAGTCATCGAGAGGCCGATCTGAGCAAGTAATATTGGGAACGTCAAACCAATTAAAAAGTTCACCATCCATAGACAAAATACACTTACCCCCATACCAAGCCCCCGCAGCCGAAGAGGAAAAATTTCTGACAGCATGAGCCAAGTGACAGGAGAGATGGCGCCTTGCTGGAATGCAAGGAATGTAATCGTCAAAAATAAAATCAAATATGGAAGAAAGGCTGTTCCTGCAAAAAAATTAGAGCAAATGCCGATAGACAGTAATGTAAAGGTTGTTCCAATCAAGCCTGAAATTAACATAGGGCGACGTCCTATTTTGCCAAGCAGCCAAATGCCAACAAATGTAGCAAGGACAGAGATAACACCATTCCCAATATTCCCAATTAGTGCTGCCTTCGTTTCGAAACCTGCATCTTTTAAAATTTCTGTTCCGTAATACATGATGGAATTAACTCCTGTGAACTGCTGTACAACCGCAATTCCTATGCCGATAAACACAAGCCGCCTAATCCAAGGCGTGGATAAATCTTTTAAAGTCGCTTTATCTAAATTCACTTCTTCCCTGTAAGCGTTCTCTATTTCGAGCAACTCCGTTTTCGCCGCTCCTTTTGAGCGAATGCGGTGAAGTACTTGAAGTGCTTCTTTGTTTTTCCCCTTTGTTACAAGCCATCTTGGGCTCTCTGGCACTTTTAGCATACCGAAGAATAAAATAATGGCTGGAATCGCCGCAATTGGTAGCATGATGCGCCATACATACGGGTTCTCTCCAAATATATTTCCAATCAATGCATTACAGGTAAAAGCAAGTAATTGACCGGATACGATCATCAGTTCATTTTGTGTGACGATTCTTCCGCGATTTTCTGCTGGAGAGATTTCAGCTAAAAAGGCTGGAACTATGACTGAAGCTCCTCCAACTGCAAGCCCTAATAAGAATCGGAATAAGACCATTACTTCAGCGTTTGGTGATACAGTACATCCTAATGTAGAAAAAAAGAATAGAGCGGCTAAGTAAAAAATAGTTTTACGGCGTCCGAACCTGTCTGATAAACGTCCGCATATGACTGCACCTAATGCTGCACCTAATAATAATGCACTTGTCACAATCCCTTGCATCAATGCTGTTAAATTTAACTGATTCGGTAAAGACATGTAAGGTAATGCACCATTTAATACACCAGTGTCATAACCAAAAAGAAGTCCTCCAAAGGTCGAAATTAGGATAATAGATCTTAAATTGGTTTGTTGACTTTTGTTCATGGTCTTTTCTCCTGTTCTCTTTAAGAATGAATAGCCAAGTTTTCATCAATATACTGACGAGCCTTTAATGCATATTCTAAAGGATGGGCAATCGCAGGATTCTGTTCAGCTTCTATGACGATCCACCCTTTATAGCCATGACTGATTAACAAACGGTATACTTCATTAAAATCGATACAGCCATCCCCAGGTACTGTAAACAATCCATTTAAGAAAGATTCAGAAAAAGACAATTCTTTTTGACGACAGCTTTCCATCACTTCTTTTCTCACATCTTTAAAATGCACGTGCTGGATACGGTCGATATGCAGCTTGAGCAAGGATAAATAATCGCCATCTGATACGTAAATATGTCCAGTATCATATAGAAGGTGAACATACCGAGGGTCTGTTCCAGCTAAAAGACGTGTGACATCTGATAAGGTTTGTACCCCTGTTCCGAGATGATGATGATAGACTAGTTTGAGATGATAACTGTTTGCTATTTGACCTAATTCATTGAGACCTTCTAAAAGCAGTGCCCATTCCTCACCTGTGAAAGATGGCTGATGCTGATAGATGTTGATGTTTTCTTTTTGAATGGAATACGTTTGCTCTGAGACAACAGCTACACTAGCATGAATGTCTTGCAAGTACTGACAATGCTTTTTGAATGCTTGTATTGAAGCCGCTAAACCATCTCGTATCATATAACTGCTAAACCATTTTCCAGCTATTTTTAAATTGCGAAGTTTTAGTTCTTTATTCAAGACAGCTGCTTCTGGAAAGAAACCACCTGCTTCAGTTCCTTCAAAGCCAGCGACACAAATATCACTTAATAAATGAGATAGTGTGTTTTCGGCGCCAAGTGCTGGAATGTCATCGTTCCTCCATCCAATAGGCGCGATGCCCCATAAAATTTCTTCTTTAGACACGTTGTTTGTCACCATCCTTTTATTCATCGTCTTTATTTTCATCAAAATTTATCACGAGTTAACCAATATAGTGATGATAAATTGAGTAACTCATGGTTAATTTTGAGGTAATCATAATATTAAAAGCGCTTTCAGTCAATTATTTTTCTGAATTTTTTCTATTTATTTGTGATTTTTTGTATAAAAAAACCTGATGGCATTTGCACATCAGGTCTTGTTCCTTATTCATTTATTATAGATTTAACTTAATTTTAATGATAGATTCACCGTAATGCTTCATGGATTCTTTTAGTTCTTCAATAAACTTTTTCACATATGTTTTCATAATGAATGACTCCTTCGTTTTTCGGATTCTTTCATTATGAAGACAGTGTGTTTTATTTGCAAAACAGATGAAAGCGTCAACAAACTTTCAATTCATCCATTTGTCTCTTTTTCCTGTGATTTTCACCGACTCCTATTTTTTTAAAAAAGATTGATTAGCATGATTAATTTGATAACGGTGATGAAGCGCTATACTGTGTAGCCTCTTTGTAGGCTGGCAGTCTATCCCCATGCGCTTCAATGAGGTCGTCGCAAAGATTCACGATGTCATCAATTGATAGTTCAGCGCTTGTGTGTGGATCCAGTAGAGCTGCTTGATAAATGTGTTCTTTTTTACCGCTCATCGCTGCTTCAATCGTCATCAGCTGTGAGCTGATATTCGTTCGGTTGAGTCCTGCCAATTGTTCAGGTATTTCTCCGACATAGCATGGCATGATGCCGCTTCGATCTGCCACACACGGTACTTCTACACAAGCTTTTTCAGGCAGGTTGTCAATGAGCCCGCCAGTGTTCAGAACATTTCCACCAAATTTAAAGGGAACGTTCGTTTCGATCGCTTCAATGATCCGGGAACCATATTCTTTTGAGCGGGTATGTGTGATCTGTGTGTTTCCCACAAGGTCATGCTTCATTGTATTCCAATTGTTGATTTGTTCCTCGCAGCGTCGCGGATATTCATCGAGCGGAATGTTAAACTGACCGATTAGTTCAGGGTACCGTGATTTGATGAAATATGGATGGTATTCGGCATTGTGCTCTGAGGATTCTGTGACATAGTAGCCGAATTTATCCATCAGTTCAAAACGAACCATATCATGATGCCGCGATTGCTGCTTTTCTTTTGCTCGTCTTTTGATTTCTGGATACAAGTCTTTTCCGTCTCGTTTTACCTCTAATAACCATGCCATATGGTTAATGCCGGCGATTTTTTCTTCAATGCCTTCATGTTCCATTTCAAGAGATTCAAATAGGTCCTTTGTACACACCTGCACACTATGACAGAGACCAACCGTTTGAATCTGAGTATAGCGAAGCATCGCACCTGTCAGTGTGGCCATTGGATTCGTGTAATTTAACAATAAAGCATTTGGACAAACCTCTTCCATATCCTTTGCAAAGTCTAGCATGACAGGAATCGTCCGAAGGGAACGGAAGATGCCGCCGATCCCTACCGTATCCGCAATCGTTTGTCTTAATCCGTATTTTTTAGGTATTTCAAAATCAATGACAGTACTTGGCCGATAGCCTCCAACTTGGATGGCATTGATGACATATTTTGCATCCTTTAAGGCTTCTTTGCGGTTGTGATAGGACTGGATGGTCACGTTTGCACCGTAATTTGCTTTTAAATGCGAGAGCATTGTTTCTGATTCTTTCAGCCGGTTGTGGTCGATATCATATAATGCAAATTCAAAGCCTGCAAGGGGGGGAACAAACAGACAATCTCCTAATATATTTTTAGCAAACACGGTACTCCCTGCACCGATAAATGTAATTTTAGACATAGACGACTCTCCTTTTTACATCCATATTGGGCTAGCCTTTGACAGAGCCTTGTGAAAGCCCTGCGATAAAATATTTTTGCAAAAGTAAAAACATCGTGACCATTGGCAGCATCGCAATGAGTGCAGCTGCCCCAACGAGCTGAAGCTGATGCTGATTTTGACCAAAAAAATGGGATAAGGCGACTGTGAGTGTATGCATCTCTTTATCTTGCAAAAAGAAGATAGCAAATTGATAGTCGTTCCAAATATACACGCAGGCAATGATTAATACGGAAGCGGTAATGGGCTTCAAAAGCGGAAAAACGACTGTGAAAAAAACTCTGAGTGTCCCTGCTCCATCAATACGAGCAGCTTCTTCAAGCTCCTTTGGAATTGTCGACCGGATAAAGCCTGCGTATAAGAAAATTGTCAGCGGCAAAAAAGCAGCCACATTATTTAAAATAGCAATTTGATAGGTATTCATCATCCCGATTTGAACGACCATTTTATAGAGCGGGACAAGGGCTGTAAGCGGTGGAATGACCATAATGGCAATAAATAAAACATAGACTGCTTTATTCAGCTTTGTGTTCCTTCTTGCAAGCGGATAGGCTGCAAGAGATCCAAAGATAATGAGCAATACAGCGGAACTGAACGTAATGATCACTGTATTCAAAAAGGACTGGCCAAGCTGAGCCTCTGTCCATGCTGTGCGGAAGTTTTCAAGATGCAGTGCTTTCGGAAACAGCCATTTTGAACTGAAATCTCCTATCCCCTTTAATGATGTCGTCACCAAAATATAAAATGGAATGAGGTGCAGCAATGTGATCAATAGTGCGAGGACGGAGTACCATCTTTTCTTGCGTTTATAGGCGTTATCCATCACACCTCGGTCTCCTTTCGTTTGAAATAAATCAGCGCTGCGACACTAATGACAAGGATGATGACCGCCATGAACACCCCTTGCGTCGCTGCATAGCCTGCATCCTGACGTTTGAAATACAGATCATACATAAAGGTCGACATGGATTGCGAGGAATCTCCAGGTCCGCCGCCCGTGAGTGCTACAATGACATCAAAGAGCTTGAGCCCGCCAATGACATTCAGCACAACATTAATGGTGATCGACGGCATAAGCAGCGGCAATGTAATCCGCCTGAATTGCTGGAAGCTCGATGCGCCGTCTAATTGAGCCGCTTCATAATAATCCTTAGGAATACTTTGAAGTCCTGCTAAATAAATGATCATCGCAATCCCCACAAATTGATATGTGTTGACAAGCACAATGATCCATGTGTTTAATTCCGGATTGCCGAGCGCATTTATGTGATCGAATCCAAAAAGCGTCACCACATCATTTAAGGCACCGCCTTGGTAAGCAAACACAAAATACCAAATATAGCCCATCGCAATCGGGCTGATCATGACAGGTAAATAGATGACCGTTCTTGTGATGGCTTTCATCTTTAAGCTTTGATTTAATAAAAGAGCATATCCAAGTCCGATGATATTTTGCAAGATGGTGCTCCCAATTCCATAGAGAAGCGTGTTTTTGACAACAAGCCATGTCGCTTGATCCTGAAGCAGTCTTTGATATTGCTCAAGACCAATCCATTGATAAGTTTGTGAGAAACCGTTCCAATTCGTAAAAGAAAGCTGAATGCCGTTCAAAAAAGGATAAATGATAAAGGTACTGACGACGAGAACAGCTGGCATGTACATCCACCAAAGTGAGGAATTCTGGCGTTTTTGCATCTTTTCTTTTGGTAAAGAGGTGAATGCGGCTGGCTGCTTTGCTTTTGTGATGTCATTCATTGGCTTCACTCCTGTTTCAGCATCCATCGGCTATTGTTTTTTCAAACGCTTATATTCCTCTTCCATTTTCTTTGATAACTGTTCTGGTGTGATGGAGCCTGCTAATAATTCTTGACCGGTTGTTGCCATGACCGCCCACATTCCGCTTGGTAAGTATTTTCGATCGAAATACGGTTCAATCTTCACCTGTTTGTATTGATCGTAAAATGTAGAGTAATAGTTTTTCGCTTTCACTTGTTTTAGAGCTGTTTCAGAGGATGTGCCCTCTGCGATTTTTTTTGCGTTTTCAGGTTTTGCTAAAAAATCGATGAATTGTTTTGCTTCTTTTAGATGCTTAGAGTCTTTCCAAGCAGCAACAGTAAAACGTTCTCCGCCAATCCAGCTTTGTTCATCTCCTTTATGAATGGCTGGAACAGGCATCGTGCCTACTTTGATCGATGAATTCAGCTCTGTTGCTTCAGGTCCTAAGGATCCTCCGACAAAGGTGAAGGCGATTTTGTTTTGTGCCATGAGTTCAGGCGCTTGAGAGAGTTTCGCTGTCAGGACATCCTTGTTTAAAAGGTCTTGATCCTTCAGATCTTTCATGAATTGTGCAAGCGGGGTATAGAGAGACCAATCAAATGATCCGTTTTCAAGTTCTTTTCCGTATTGATGCTTTTGATCGGTGATTAATAAAGGCGTCGCCAGCTCATCAAAGACTTGGGCAATATTTGAGTTATCTCCTCCTGGTATCCAGAGCGGCACAACATCTCCTTTGCTCTTTTCTTTCACTGTCAGCAAAGCAGATTTTAATTCATCAAGTGTTCTAGGCACTTCTATGCCATATTCCTTTAATAGATTGGCATTAAAGCTAAGCCCGTCTTTTGCTTGATTCAGCGGATAAGCGTACACTTTCCCATCTTGGTCTTTTAAAATCTGGTCGAGTGAAGGATCAAGCTGTTTGACCCAATCCATCTCTTTTAAATCAGCCACATACTCGCTATAGCGCAGTTTGGCCCAGCCATGTGTATCAAACAGGTCTGGCATATCGTTTGCTCCCATTTTGACGCGGATCATATCTTCATAGCTGTTGCCTGGGAAATTAGCATCGATTCGAATCTGTTGATGCTCCTTCTCAAACTCGCGAATGACTTCTTCAAACGCTTTTCTTTCCCCGCTGTTGCTCATCGTTGAAAATAGCGTCAAGGTGACCTTTCCATTTGCTCCAGATGAGCTGTTATTACCGCAAGCAGACAAAATCATGGTCAAGAACATGGCTGCAGTCAGCAGCATGATTTTTTTATTCATGGTTTCCTCCTTTTAATCACTGAAAATTCAGACGATAATCGGTAGAATTCATGCAGTTGCGGAAACAAAGGAAGTCCATTATACTGGAATTCTATTCTTTTCTAAGAGATAAGAGAGCTTACCGGCAGGCTGCCTTGTTCTTAGCATGATCTGGCCATCATGCTAAGCAGCTTGCTTTCTGCTTTTTTGTCTCTTTTTTGTGTGCTGAAATCTATGGTTCACCCCCTTTCATGGATGAGACATGTACTGCCTCGCTCGATGAGTGTTGTTGGCACGACGACTTTTAGAGGAAGTTTTCTTCCGTTTATTCTCTCAAGCAAAAGCTTCAGACCGACTTCCCCCATTTCTTCTGTATATACTTTGACGGTCGTAAGCGGCGGACTTGAAAATGACGCGGCTTCAATGTCATTAAACCCAACAATGGATACATCTGAAGGTACGTGTAGACCGGCTTCATGCAGAGCGCGCATTGCGCCGATTGCCATAGAGTCACTTCCAATGAAAAAGGCTTGCGGCAGTTTTCCCTTTTTGATCGCTTGCTGCATGAGCGTATAGCCTTCTTGCATAGAGTATTCACCAATGTGGATGTCTTCCATATGAAGAGCGCCCGCCTCCTGCATTCTTTTCATAAACGTCGTTTGTCTTTCGTCCTCAATCACAGCATTACCTTCAAAATAATGCTCCCGCTCTTTCCCGCCAATATAGCCTAGATGTGTATAGCCAAGAGATTGCAGATGACGAATGGCGCGATCTGCCGCTCTGACAAAATCCACATGTACACAATCATACAAATCTTCATCCGCATAATGATTGATAAAAACAATGTGTTCCATTCGATTTGTCATTTTTTCAACCGTATCCGGGCTGATTCGTCCAATGACGATCAAGCCGTCAATATCCTTTAGTATCGCCCCTTTATCCATGCTTCTTAGGCGAAAGGTATGGAGAGTGGACAAGCCTTGTTTAGCATATTCTTTTTCAATTCCTTTTCGAATCGATGAAAAAAAGGGATCATTTAATTCTTCGTCAATGGATTGAGCGACAACGACACCGATGACTGGGGATTCAGATGGGCTTTTTTCTTCTGTTTGATCTGCTTTTCTTGCTCTCACTGGGGTATAGTTTAACTTCTTAGCAATGTCGAGGATGTTTTGTCTCGTTGCGTGTGAAACGGCAAGCGTTTGATCGCCATTTAACACACGGGATACAGTGGAAACGGACACTTTTGCATCATGAGCAATATCTTTGAGTGTGGTCATAGGCAAACTCCTCATCGTTATTTGACTAAATATTTACTAAAGATATTTGAAGGATAACACATAAATAAAGCGCTTTCAATTATGAATTTTTGATTTTTATTTTGTTTTTAGGTAAGTTTTGGTGGATGAATTGTGTTTTAGTAAAAATTTGCGTAAAAAAGAGGATGGTTTTCATCCTCTCTTTTACTAACGTGATTCGATTGAGGCTGTTTCTTTTGCAAATATTTGCTTCATTCTTTCCCAAGCAGTGTCGAGTTCTTTATGAAGTCCAAATAAACCTGAGGTGCCGATGATGTAAATTTCATTTCCAGCCTCAGCAAGCAGCCGGAACGTGCTCTCATTACAAGAGCCGTCTACTTCAATTGAAAACGAGTATCCTCCGTGTTTTTTGATATCTCTCACCTGTTTAATTTTTTGAAGCATTTCTTTAATAAAAGGCTGCCCGGCAAAGCCTGGATCGATTGTCATGATCGTCACTCTGTCTATTAAATGAATAAAGGAATCTAATGCTGCAACTGGTGTGGCGGGATTTAGAACAAAGCCAACATCACATTTTCTTTGGTGAATATGCCGGATGATTCGAAAGGCATCTTTTTGCACGACTTCTGGGTGTAAACAAATCATCGTTGCGCCTGCATCAATACATGCATCGATTAAAAATTCCTGCGGATGTTCGGCCATTAGATGAACATCAATCGGTAAATTTGTCAGTTTCCGAAGCTGTTCAATGAAAAAGGGTGATAACGTCATATTCTTCACATAATGCCCATCCATCACGTCGACATGGTACCGGTCTGCTCTCGTGTTGAGAAGATGAATTTGTTCACGGAAGTGCGTTAGATCCATGCACATCAGTGAAGGTGAAAAGACGGCTGTCATTCTCAGGCGCCTCCTTTTTACAACTGAAATAAAAACTTGATCAATCCAATCAAGATTCCGATAATACCAAAGTCTGTATCTCCAAACGTTGTCCCTTCAAAGCCAAGGGCTCCTAACACAGGTAATAAACAGGCAGGTAAAAAGGAAAGAAGCAATCCATTTACAAAGGCCCCAGCGACAGCACCTCTAACCCCTCCTGTTGCATTGCCATACACCCCTGCTGTAGCACCGCAAAAAAAGTGCGGGACAAGTCCAGGGACAATGACAGTTAAACCAAATAAAGGTAAAAGAAAAATGGATACGATGCCTCCTGCAAAGCTGCATAAAAAACCGATAATGACCGCATTTGGCGCAAATGGAAAAACAGTTGGCGCATCAAGTGCCGGCTTTGCCCCCTTCACGAATCGATCGGCAATCCCTTTAAACGCAGGCACGATCTCGCCAATGGCCATCCGTACCCCTGCTAAAATAATGTACACACCAGCAGCAAACGTAATCGCCTGAATGAGAATGAAGACAGCGAAGTTCGTGCCCCCGCTAATTTTTTCAATAAAAGGAATTCCTGCAAACGGTGCAATGGCAAAGAACAGTAAAGCCATCGTAATCGAAATGGCAACAGATGTATCTCTTAGAAAACCGAGTGATTTAGGCACTTGAATGGTTTCCGTTGATTTTTCTGGAGATCCAACCCATTTGCCGATCATTCCCGCAGTAAAATAACCGAAAGTACTGAAGTGTCCAAGCGCGAGATCATTGCTTCCGGTGACTTTCCTCGTAAACGGTTGAAGGATTGCGGGTGCAATGACCATAGCTGCCCCTAATATCATGGAGCCAGTAGAGATGAGCAGCCACCCGTGCATGCCGGCTGTCGAGAGAACGACGGCGAGCATCGCCGCCATATACAACGTGTGGTGACCAGTCAAAAAGACATATTTAAAGGGTGTAAATCTTGCAAGTAACAAATTGACCAGCATACCAAAAATCATGATAAGTGCTGTCTGTGTACCGAATTCCTTTTGAGCAATGGCGGCCATAGCATCTGTATTTGGGACAACCCCTTGAATGTGAAAGGCTGCTTCAAACATCTTTCGAAAAACCCCAAGTGAATCAGAGACGACTGTAGCGCCCGCCCCTAATATTAAGAAACCCATGGTTGTTTTCAAGGTGCCTGACACAGTGTCTGCAGCTGATTTTTTCTGCAAAAGTAAACCGGCTAGTGCAAACAAACCGATGAGAATGGCAGGTGTGCCCAATATATCGTTCATGATCAGTTCTATCATGATGTGAATCCCCCCTTTTCATGACTTAAATGTGTTGACGAAGGACGTCTTTAATGGCTTCCTGGTCTAACAAATTGTTTAAGCCAGCCACATTTCTTGTGCCGTCATTCAGCTGGTCAATAATATCAGCTGCTCCGATATAAAGGTCGGCTTGTTCATTTTTACTTGTACTGAGATCGGTATGATCCACTTCAGCTTTAAGACCTAATTCTTCTAAAGCTTTTTTGACATTCATTTCTACAATAAAGCTGCTTCCTAACCCGTTTCCACATACAACAAGAATTTTTTTCATTTTCTTACTCCCCCTTTATACTTGTGAAAATTGATCAATTAGTTTTTGAACCGATGCTAAATCTTCTGCTTCCATCAATTGTTTCGTGCGTTTCTCTTCACTTAACAGCATGGTCAGCTGTTTGAGTGCTTTCAAGTGGCTCATGCTGTCAATGGCAGCTAACACAATGACAAGCCGCACCTGCTTTTTTCCATCCTTTGAAAACGAAATGGGCTGTTTGAAGGACATGAGCGTCATGCTCAATTTGTTCACGCCATCCTCGGGCCTTGCATGTGGGATGGCCACTTGTGGTGCAATGACAATATAAGGACCATTTTGATGAACAGACTGTATCATGGCTTCTACATAACTTGGTTTAATAGCATTTTGATCAAGTAAAGGCTGCGCCGCTTTTGTAATCGCCTCTTGCCATGTGTCTGCTGTTTGGTGGAGCTTGATGGTTTGTTCTGTTAATAAATCATTTAACACTGGGTTCCACCCTTTCTGATAGGATACATATGTGGGATGTAGCAGCTCCCGAATGTCATGAAGCAGTGCTTGTTTATTTTGTACGATGGTATGCTGCTGAATGATGTTGAATAAAGCGTTTACATGCTTCTCGTCAATCTTCGTTTCTGAGCCTTTTCCGTATTGAAGTAATGTTTTTTTCTCATAGGCAGTTAAAATAGGATGAACGAGATGAACTGGTTTTCCTTTAAACGAAATAGGTGTTGTGGACACAACGAAATCTGCATCAACTGCTGCTAATTCTTCATATGCACGCTTTGATAACAGTCCGCGTACTTCAATGTAGCCGATTAATTCGAGAAGCTGAGTTTTCAGCATGTTACTTGTGCCGATTCCTTCTCCGCAGACAATGTATACAGAACGCCTGGCAATGGATGAAATTCCTTCTCTTTTCATCCAGCTACCAAAATGCATGGCGAGATATGCAATTTCATGGTCACTCAACTTTGAACAGGCCGCCTTTTCTAAATGACATGCAACTTTTTGAGTGATTTCAAACACTTCTGGCTGTGCTTTTTTTATAGAATCCGTCAGTTCGTTGATCATACTAATGTGATAGATGAGCCTGTAATAGGCTGGGATTAAATGCATTGTTAAGTTTTGCTCCAATGCTTTTGGTTCTTGAAAGGAAATACAAGCATATCGCTGAAAGTCAAATATCATTTGTCTGGCGATGGTGCGAATGAGATGTTCTTCTGGTTTTTTTATTGATGGAAGTTTTTGTTTTTTGGCACTGAGCCATAAGGTGCTAAGAAAATAGATCTCATCATCATGAACAATGAGACTGGCCTCTTTTTGAATCTGCGCCATGAAACGAATAGCCGCCAAGCATTCCTCTGTTTCCTGCAATGTTCGCTTTTCTTCGTTTGAAATGTGTACAGCATGCCCCAGCTTCATCCGCTTGAAGTAAAAAAAGAGATCCAAAGAGAGCTGATCCAGCATCTCATCTGCAAATTCAAGCTTAAGTTCTTGTTCTGACTGCTGGAGGAGATGGTGTACCCGTTTGGATGAAATAGGTCCCTTTAACCAAAACGACGGAAACGTTTTTTCGTTTTTTATCATGGTGCGAATGAAATGTATATAAGGTTTGAGTGCCAATCGAATGGCCCTTTCGTCTCCTGAAATGACATAGCCGCTTGCTGCCTGATAGCGGAGTGTGATCTCCTGCTTTGAAAGCGCTTCTTTTAGCTGTTTCATATCCTCGAGTAATGTATTTCGGCTCACCTTTGTCATCTTCATAAAATCATCTATTCTTAGGCAATGCTCGCTGCATGCAATGGTTAAAAGCAAGATAGCCCTTCGTTCCTTTACACATGGTTCATAATCGTGACCAACAAGAATGGTATCAGCTTTTTGAATAATGACTTCTTTTTCATGAGGATTTAAATAATAGCCAAGTTGGCCTTTTCGCTGCACACCACTAAGCTGATGAGTTTCCAGCCAGCTGTTCATTCGCTTGATTTCAGCGTAAACGGTTCGAGTCGAAACGTTCATTCGATTCTGCAAATCTTCTATTGATAGATAAGATGTCGTATGAAGCAGCATAGATAGTAACGTCGTGCCCCTTTTGGTTAAGTACAGTTGGAATTCCTCCTTTCTTTCCCTTTGCTTATAAGTCTAATCAACTCACATGCATCAAAGAAGTCCAAATGTCTTCAGCACGTGCTGTGCAGCGATTGTGTGTTCTTTTCATAAGAAAAACACACCATTTGAGTGTGCTTTCAGGCTTGTATACAAAGGGTTTTTTGTCTTCTTTTGCGTGTTTGCGAACCAATAAACGCAAAAAACCTTGAATGATATAAAGCCAGCCAAGGTTTTTTCACTTCTTATCATCTTTTAATTTCTTTTCCCTCCTGCCCATGCCTACCGTTGCATCGAGTGAATGCGATTTCAAAAAAAAGAATGTCTTTTAAGAACAAATACAAAATGATGTCATAATACAGATGAAACTTGTTCTCCTCTTAGGAATTCAATAAATGCTTTAACAGTTTTAGTCTCTGTAGATTTCTGATCATACATGAGCCAAGTATCTCTAGTTAATGGCTTTTTCTTAGTATCATATATTTCCATTGTATATAGTTTATCTGAATTTCTTAAGCAAATCTCGGGTGCTATCGAGTACCCAAGCCCTTGCTTCACCATTTCTTTGCATGTCTCATGTCGATCAACTTTCATAGCTATGTTTGGTTGCAGGACTAGATTGTCGTACATCCAATCATCGAGAATAGTCTTTAAAGAATTATCAGTCTGATATTTTATAAATGGTAACAAAGGAAGCTGTCCTATATTAATGGGATCTCTAGAGATGATTAGTAATTTTTCCTTTGTAAGCCTCTCCTTCTCTCCTTTCCATCGATGGTCCCCTCTAATTATTCCAACTTGTACAATACCTGCATCTAATAACTTCATGACATCAGTGCTCCATCCAGTTTGCACACTAAATTGGACATTGGGATACATGTTGGAAAAATCTCTAAGTAATTTTGGGAGCTTATATTGTGCGAAATTGCTGGAAACGCCAAGTCTTAAGTGTCCCTGTACCTCTTTTCCTAAGTTAACGATTTGATCCTTGGTATCCTGCAGTTCCTTTAACATTCTTCGTGCATAGAAAACTAAATGCTCTCCCTCTACAGTAAAGGTAATTCCCTTATGTCTTTTGTTGAACAATTTAATCTCAAAAACTTCCTCAATCTTATTTAATCTATAAGTAATTGAGGGCTGAGATGTATACAACTTTTCCGCTGTTTTTGTTAAATTTTGCTCATTGTAAAGGATATCAAGTAAAATCCAATCTTTTTCATCCATAGTGGTCATCCTTTCTAAGTTTATTATAATTATAGATGTGTTCTTGTTAAATTGAATAATACTTTATTTTGTACATCCTACACGAACCTTATAACACGAAGTATACGTGCTGATTTACATGCAGAGAGCATATCAAATAGGTAAAGGGGACTCTTTAAGAGTCCCCCTTACCCTATTTCTATGCATGTTGTTTTAGAAATGATGCAGCATTGAAACCAGCAGTTTTCCCAAATACTGAACCAGACATTAAACCTGAACCACCTGGATAGTTCTCATAGAAAATACCCCCTACCATCTCACCAGCTGCGTATAAACCCTTGATAGGTTTATTTTTAAAATTTAAGACCTCTGCATTTGTATTCACTCGAAGACCGCCAAATGCAAAGGTAACACCGCATGTTACTGGATAAGCATAATAAGGTGCTTGAGCTATTGTCAGCGCCCAATTTGTTTTTGGTGGCGTTATCCCTACAGTCCCCTTTCCATCCTTAATGGAAGGATTATAGTCTCCTTCTTGCAGGGACAAATTATATTCTTGTATCGTATCTTTAAACACTTCTTTACTGATTTTCATTAAGTCTGCAAGCTCTTCTAAGCTATCAGCTTGATAGCAGGTAGCTTCGTCCAAAGTATATTCATCGCGTAATAATGGATGTACTTTGGCATCAAATACTTGAAATGCTTTATGACCGGGCTGCTTAAGAATTTCTCTTCCATATTTAGCGTACGTATAATTCCTAAAATCTGCTCCTTCATCTACAAATCTCTTCCCTTCCAAATTAAACATTAAGCCAAGTGGAAAAGAGGATTTCTTGTAAATATCGCCAGGCTTGTTAAAATCACCAACCGCTGGAGCATTATAATCAGTGCCTATAGAATGGCAGCTGCCCCAATCTCCATATTTAGAAGCACCAGCTTTCACTGCCATATCCAAGCCGTCTCCAGTGTTATATTCCGTACCTCTGACAATCGCACCTTCCCATTCCTTACCCAGGAATTCGATTCTCATCTTTTTATTTGCTTCAAAACTACCACATGCAAGAATGACGGTCTTAGAATAAATTTGAACTAACTCACCGTTCTTTTCAACTACTACACCCGTTACCCCATCATCAACACTAATTAAATCAACCGTTCTGGCATCATACTCCACTTTTATTCCTAATTGATCAACACGCTGATAAAGTTGTTTGATGAGGCCAACACCTTTTCCAGAAGTCTTAAGAGGTAAACCACCCCAAAAATGCCGTTTTCCTTCTTTTTCATATGACTGATTATCATAATTTAATTCAAATTTTACTCCGTTTTTATACATCCACTTAATAGTTTCAAAAGATTTTGAAATTAAATGGCGGGCTAATTTGATATCACTTTTACCAGAAGTCACTCTCATCAAATCATTCATGAAATCATCCTCTGTATAAGGAGGCATTACAATTTGTTCTGAGTCATAATCTGTCAAATCCGGGAGCACTTCTCTTAACATATCTAATCTGTTATAGGCTACTCGAATTGCACCATCTGTGAAATATGAATTTCCTCCACGTTTTTCCACAGGTGCCCTTTCAAGAACAAGTACATTTGCCCCTCCTTCATGCGCACTAATAGCAGCACACAAAGCCGCATTACCCCCGCCAACAATGATAACATCATATGAATTATTCACTCAGCTACTCCTCCTTGACTTTATTTTGTAACATAAATGTACCTTAATGTTAAAGAAGAAATAGCCATAAGTGAAATATATGTTTTTTTAATTCAATTTAAAATTTTGTTTATAACTGTTGATTACTTGCAATTATTAATAGGTTTATCTATGTAAACATTTAGCTAATTAAGCACAAGGACTTTTAGATAAATTCTCTAGAGTTAATGGTTCAAACTAATATAAAGGAGTTAGATCCCTCTACAATATAAAAATGCCTTCCCAGTTAGGAAAAGGCACTTTCTAAAAAAACTATTTACTTATGGTACGGTTACCATGAGGTCTAACCAGCATTGATTATGGACAATATAGGAGTAGTCTCTCTTGTAAACTTTTCTTGATTTCTACAGGCATTTCCCGGACCTTAATATCATTGCCTAGGAAAAGTAGCCAATTTGTCATTTCCGTTATTTCTTCTGAATGATTAACATCGATAAAAGTCTTTAAAATGGCTGTAGTTTGGTAAGGATTCGTATAAGAAATTGACATTTTGAAAGGATGGTATTTTTTGAACAGTGCAATTGCCTTTGGACCAAGTTCAAGGACAAGGTTGATTACTTCCTCCTGCTTACTTAGTTTTTCTAAAATCTTTTTCCTGCTTAATCTATTTTTTGTAGAGCAAGGTTCAACATCTGTGAGGTTGTCGACAGGCAAAATCCGTTTCTTCTCTTCCTTTAAATCAAAGCCTTCAATCAGCCAAAGGCTTTTTTCACGATAAAGGTTCAAGAGGTAAATAGGATAGGACTTCATCACTTTCTCCTCTCTCATGGTAATCAGTAAATATCGATCCAAAATAAGCAGTTGGATTAATTTTTCTAACATGGGATGAGGGAGATCTGTCAAATCAAGCAGATCAGGATTATTCGGATTAGTCCCTTCAAATAGCAAGAGGCGATTTAACAGAACAAGGTCATCTTGCTGGGTCTCTGAGATGAGTCCTAGTAATTTTTCAGCTAAAGACTGTCGACTCTTTAAATAAGGGAGTTGCTGGTTTCTTGTGGCCATAAAGGCAATAAAAAGAGCTTTAATTTCATTATCGGTAAAACGAACAGTTGGCAGGACGGAATTGTTCATCACAAAATATCCCCCGTCCCTTCCGACTTCAGCGACAAGCGGCATCCCCATAGCTTCAATTTCTCTGATGTCTCTAATTGCTGTCGAACGAGAGATATGAAATTCTCTCATGATTTCAGAAATTGTAAAGTTGGCGCGGTTGTTAATATACCGCATGATGGTATTAATCCGTTCAACTTTTTTCATCTGATCCCCCTAAACAGTATCATTTTTTGACATGATTTAAGCCTATTATATATTTATCAAGTGAAAAGAAAAAACATTTGATCAATTTTTCAAAAGGAAGTGTTGAATATGGCAGATTATATATTAGAACAAAAAGACAGCTTTCACGTGTTAGGTATTGGAACTGAACTTAAGAGTCATTACACAGACTATGCGGGCATCACGAAGGAAAAAGCAGACTTTTGGCAAGCAGTCACACAAGAAGGTAAGCTTGACACATTAAAAGCCATTGCCTCAAATGACTATATTTTTATCGTAAACGAAGCGGTAAATAACAAGCTGATGCATTATGTCGGGGTCATGACAGAGGAATCGTTACCAGAAGCGGACAGAGTGATTCAATTTCCTAAAGGGGAATATCTAATCGTGAAAGGGGAAGCTAAAACCGCTGATGAATTGCATCAAACTCTTACTGGTATTGCATTTGGTCAAGTCTTGCCTGAAGCAAAGAATTTCGCCTATGTTGGTGGACCAAATGCAGTGGTAGAGATGGGGCAGCGAAACGACTTATTACTTGGTGAGATGTGGATTCCTGTTGTAGGAAAATAAGAAGGATATGGAGGGATAGAAATGGCCTATATCGTTGATTTTAAAAATGTGTCTACGATTGGTTTAGAGTCTTCACCTGT
This sequence comes from Bacillus sp. FSL M7-0003, assembly GCF_038628485.1. Classification (NCBI taxonomy): domain Bacteria; kingdom Bacillati; phylum Bacillota; class Bacilli; order Caryophanales; family Bacillaceae; genus Bacillus; species Bacillus sp. FSL M7-0003. The sequence continues at coordinate 1,834,544 of NZ_CP152024.1, forward strand.
AGCAGAAGCACTTGCTGGCTTACGAGCTAATGAGGCTCGTTACTTTATGAACAAATATAAGCATGAATTTACAGTATTACCTGCCAGCGAAAGTCAGGATACCCTTGATTATGTGAACCGAGTGTTAAAAGAAGAACGTGAACTAGAGTTTGCAGCAAAACCTTTAGAAACGGCAAGTTTTCAAGTGGAAAATATCAAATGGACTTACGTTTTTTATGAGGATGGTCTTGCAATTAACGTCCTGTATACAGTGGATGATCCGAAAAAACGTGCTGTTGGTTTTAAGCTTTCTGAAGGTATGGAAGTACCAAAGGAATTAGAAGGGAAATTTAAATTTGCTAGGCAGAAGTCTAAACTTGCTGGAACGATTCGTGGGTCATTCTTTAAAATTAAAGGGGAATATTGAACTCGAATTTGTGAATCTGATGAAACAAATAAATTAAAATTATTTCCTCTTCTAAACAGAGCAGCATTCTCTATGCATTATTAGAGGATGTTTTTCTGTTTATTGTACCCACTTCCTTGATGGTACTATCATCATGGTCTTGATTCTCAAACTAGTCATTTTCTTATTAACTCATTCAAATATCAGGGTAGTTTAATATTAATTAAAGTAAAAAACCTTGAAAGGCATTTAGCCAATCAAGGTATGCGTTTTATTTTTTAATCAACTAGTAACTCCAAGTAATATTTATCATTTTCTTCTATTTTTCTTAAAAATTCTTCAAGAGAAGTCGCAATTTGAATATCATAATAGTAAACCGGACTGCTATTCTTTTCATTCAATTCAATTGACATTAAAGCTGATTCACTACCTTCAAAAAATATTAGTTTGTTATTTTCAAATTCATCATAGATTTCTATATCAGGATAAAACTCAAAATCATTAACTCTTAATCGAAAATCTCTGACGGAATAAGGATCCATAATACGATTGTTATTAAACTCTGAACCTTTAATAAACCCGTAGCCAACCTCCATATAAAAATTAACTAACTCTTTAGGAAATTTTAAATCAAGTTCCTTCTCAACCTCTTTTATTTCATTTTCGGTTACTGGATAAAAACTATTTTCTTGATTTGCCTTCAAAGATTCGTATCCCATTATTTTTTACCTCCTTTAAATAGTTCGTTTGCTGGTGAACCTTTCCCATGAATACCAGCTTGATGCTCATTTGGGAATTTTGCAGGATGCATATTCCACCATTCATGCTCTCCTCCAAATGTATTCTCAATTATGTGATGAGCATCATACTTATCTCCTTTTTTCCTAATTATTTTACCTGTTTTTTCTGAAATAACATTTTCATTATACTCAGGCCACTTTTGCCCAGTATTTTCTTCCCACTTTTTGATTACTGTATTTTTTACTTTATCAAATTCTGCTCTATGCTTAGCTGTTTCTATTGGTGTCATTTTTTTATATTCTTTATTTCTTAAGGCTTCCTTCAACTTCTCTGTTTGTTTTTTAGGTAACTCTCTACCTGTTCGTCCTTCTATATCTCTAATATATTTTTTTATTGTATCAGAATCTATCTTATTACCCTTAATCCCCATTTTACCATGAAACCCTTTCGCTCCAAACGGCAAAAGCATTCCAAGCGCCGCATTCATACTTGCTTCCTGCTGTTCTTTTGAGATCTTGTTTCCAAACATGTCTCGGCCTGTAATTGCTTCGCTGAAGCCGTTGGTGGCGGTGAGGCCATATAAACCTTTTTGAGATGTTTTCAGGGCGTCAAAGGATTTTTGTGATGTCTTGTAGATATCGACTGCCCTGACTGCGGCTGATGTGGCTTGGGTCGTTTTATAGACAGCTTTTCCGCCTTTGAAAATGCGGCCTGCCCAGCCGACGATTGGGATGTAGCCTGCGGCTGCCATACCACCTGCCGCGACTCGCTGGCCTGCGGTGAGTTCCTCGCCTGTGATTGGATCAACGCCCGTTGCGGCACGTTTTGCATCGTTCACGCCGGTCAGTTCATTCACGATGTTTCCACCATAATCGAGGGCTTTTTCATACCAAGGGCGGTTGGCGAGCGCTTCTTGTTCCTTCGCAATCTTTCGGGCTTCTTCTTGTTCTTTTTTGATTTTCAGATATTCAGAAGTTTGCTTCTCAATATCGCTTTTTGCCTTGTAGATTTCGCTATTTTGATACGCTTTCTTGTCAAAATTCATAGGCGAAATCGCTTTTCCGTCATTTGTCGCATTCATCATTTCAGCGTACAATGCCATTGTAGCTTGCTGCTCCGTCTCTGACAAAGCATATTCATCTTTTAAATTTTGATCAAGCTCTCTTAGTTCTTTGACCGTCTTTTTTCGTTCATCTTCCGCATCTTCTATTTTTTCATCAAAGGTTTGGCTATCAAATACCTCTAGGGAAATGAGGTCATCAATGTCTTGAAAAATCGTTTTGAGTGCCTTTTTTTGATCCTTTACAATGCTTTTGGCATTCTTGATACCCATATGTACTGCGTTGTCTAAAAAGTGTTCTTCTATAAAGGTATCGCCGCCAAAACTCGTATCATCCAGTGTCCCAGAAACACCTTCATGAAAGGCTTTTTGCTTATCAATGAAGCTGATAAACATGTCTACATTTCCAGCCAGCTCTTTATAAAAGCTTTTAATGTTATCGGCACCTTTCCCAGTGAAGTCATCACCGAGGTTGGCAACACCTTGTAATGCCTTTTTTAAATCTACCATTTGTTCGCGGAGTTCCTGATAGTGTTTTGCCCTTGTGTCCATGGCACTGGTTAGTGCTTTTGCATCAAGTATCTTGCCCAGAAGAAGTCACTCCTTCCTATTCATTGACAAGGTCAATTTTACCAATACAAAGTTTGTCATTAAATAGGAATTAAGACACAAAAACAATACTTATTATGTAAATGAACAATGTTTCAATAGAATACTTTAGCTCCACTTTTGTCAGTAATAATTATGATGCGATATTTAGAACAATCTTTTAAATAGAACATTTTTTTGAGCTACTCCATTATAAAAAAGTGTTATAGAGCACTTCCACGGTAAGGAAGATGTCACTAGTCGAGGCAATCCCTACATGAATTAGGAATGCACTTAAAAAAGCACACCCGCATCAGTGTACTTTTTACAATTTAGACTTCAGCAATTGCAGCTCTTGCTCCATAATATCTGCTGCTTCAGTTATAAATTGAATAATTAAATCTAATTCTTCTGGTTTGTATTCATTTGTGAGTTCCTTCGTTGATGTTGATAAGGATCGAAAGAGTTCTTTTACCTGTGATTTCCCCGCTGTTAGAGGAACAATGATGACTCTTCGTTTGTCTTTTGGGTCCTTTTCTCTTTTGGCGTAGCCCGCTTTGACAAGGCGGTCAATAAGAGCTGTCACCGCACCTGAGCTAAGACCTGTTTTTTCACTTAATTCTCCTGCTGTGAGAGGACCGAGTTCGTTTAATAAATCGGCGGATTTGAGATCTGTTGGAAAAAGGCCGAGCGATTGAGCGGCCGCTTGGTGGAACAAAACGGTTCGTGTGGCGAGCCGCCTCATTGTATGTATGATCTGGGCTGCTCTGTCTTCAGCCTCGTTCTTTATTGACAACTTGTTCTCCTCCCTTTAAAATCAATTTATCTTGATCATCAAGATAAATGTTCTCTTACTTTATGGTTAAGTTGATCATAGCAAAAATAATGAGAGAACGTAAGCAGGAGGTAAATGAAATGAATCAGGTGGATAAAGGCAAGGCATCCACTCGCTTTGTTGTCATCGGTTTGCTGTTAGGGATTTTTATGGCAGCGATGGACAATACCATTGTTGCAACAGCAATGGGAAGCATCGTAGCAGATTTAGGCAGTTTTGATAAATTTGCTTGGGTGACGGCTTCTTATATGGTGGCAGTGATGGCGGGAATGCCTATTTACGGAAAGCTTTCTGATATGTATGGTCGAAAGCGTTTTTTTCTGTTTGGACTTATTTTCTTTTTAATTGGATCAGCGCTGTGCGGTATCGCACAAACGATGGATCAGCTCATTATTTACCGAGCCATTCAAGGGCTTGGGGGCGGTGCACTTCTTCCGATCGCATTTACGATTATCTTCGACATCTTCCCGCCTGAAAAGCGCGGAAAAATGTCTGGTATGTTTGGAGCAGTCTTTGGTTTATCAAGTGTACTCGGACCGCTTTTAGGTGCTATTATTACGGATTCGATCGGCTGGCATTGGGTTTTCTATATTAATGTGCCAATTGGTATTGTCAGTGTCTTCTTGATCGCCAGATACTATCAGGAATCGCTTGAACATCGTAAGCAGAAAATCGACTGGTCAGGTGCTATTACACTTGTCGTTGCGGTTGTCAGCTTAATGTTCGCGCTTGAGCTTGGCGGTAAATCTTATGCTTGGGATTCGCTGCAAATCCTCACACTTTTTGCTGTGTTTCTTGTGTTCGGTACGATTTTCTTTATTGTTGAGCGTAAGGCTGAGGAGCCGATTATCTCATTTTGGATGTTTAAAAATCGATTATTTTCAACATCTCAAATTTTGGCGTTTTTATATGGCGGGACATTTATTATTCTTGCTGTCTTTATTCCTATTTTCGTGCAGGCGGTGTACGGTGAATCTGCGACAAGTGCAGGGTTCATTTTAACACCGATGATGATTGGATCAGTCATTGGCAGTATGATTGGCGGAACGATGCAGACGAAAGTGCCTTTCAGACGTCTTATGACTATTTCTGTCATTTCATTTTTCGCTGGGATGCTGCTGCTTGCCAATATGTCACCAGATACAGCAAGACTGTGGCTCACACTCTTTATGATGATATCAGGCTTTGGCGTCGGGTTCAGCTTCTCCCTTCTGCCGTCAGCTTCAATGAATGATCTTGAGCCGCGTTACCGAGGCAGTGCAAACTCGACCAATTCATTTATGAGATCACTTGGAATGACGCTCGGTGTAACAATTTTCGGAACGATTCAAACCAATGTGCTGGCAAATCGTTTAGCTGATGCCTTTAGCGGAATGAAAGGAGCCCCTTCTCAAATAAGCGATCCACAGGCTATTTTCCAAGAAGGTGCCCGCTCACAAATTCCGACTGATATTTTAAATAAAGTCATCGATGCGATGTCACAAAGTATTACGTACGTATTTTTGCTTGCATTATTCCCGATTGCACTTGCGGCGATTACGGTCGTATTTATGGGAAATGCACGGGTACGCACATCTAATGAAATGAAAGAAAACGAATAATGTGAAAAAGCAGAGCGATAGCGGGACTGACCCCATAAGATGAGACAAATAAAAAACACCTTCAAGTTTGAAAACGGATCGTTGTGATCCGAAATAAAACATGGAGGTGTTTTTTCTATGGGGACAAGAGTGAGTTATCCGGTTGAAGTCAAACAGAAGGCTGTAGAAATGAGATTGGCAGGCGTATCAATGAAAGAGATTTTGCGGGAATTGAATATCAAAAATAAAACGCAGGTTCAGACATGGGTGAGGTGGCATAAGGCTGGGGATACACACCGGTTCGAACAGCCTGTTGGAAAACAATATACCCATAGAAAGGGTCCCGAGTACTCTTCCGAATTAGAGAGACTGCAGGCAGAAAATCGCTATCTGAGTCAACAGAATGAAGTTTTAAAAAAGTACAACGAATTGGAAAGGAAGTTGATAAGGAAACGTCAATCAAACTGGTAGAAGAATTGTGCAAAACAATGACAGTACAGGACATCTGTGTCCATTTAGGCGTCTCACGCGCTTCGTACTATAGATGGAAAAAGAATCTGAATCAGAATCATTCTAAAAGACAACTAGAGAAACAAATCGGCACGTTGTGCCGAGAGCACAAGTATCGATATGGATACCGAAAAATCACAGCCTTACTAAAAGTGAGAATGCTTATTAACCATAAAACTGTTCAACGTATCATGCAGAAAAACCAGTGGCAGTGCCGGGTTAAAATGAAAAAGCGTAAGAAAAATGGGCAGCCCTATGCTGTGGCTGGTAATATACTGGATCGGAACTTTCAGTCTGATCGCCCTCTTGAAAAACTAGTAACGGACATCACGTATTTGCCTTATGGACAGAAACAATTGTACCTTTCCAGTATATTGGATTTATATAATGGAGAAGTGATTGCGTTTACGATTGGTGATAAGCAGGACACAGACTTTATTTTAAACACACTTGATCAGCTCCCAGCACTGCCTGAAAACTGTGTGTTACATAGCGACCAAGGTTCTGTGTATACATCTTACGAGTATCAGAAAGCTGTTCATATAAAAGGCATTACCATGAGCATGTCCCGTAAAGGGACGCCCGCTGATAATGCCTCCATCGAATCGTTTCATTCCTCGCTAAAGTCTGAAACGTTCTATCTTAACAGCATTGATCGAACTACGACCACCATCGTAGAACGCACTGTCAAAGAATACATTTATTATTATAACAACATTCGTATTCAAACAAAACTAAACAACCAATCACCGATCAACTATCGGCAATTGGCTGTATAAAGGTGTTTTGATCCCTGTCTCAAAAACGGGGGTCAGTCCCTAGCGGCTCTGCTTTTTTTTTATTGATATAACGGATGGGCTTTGCCCTCACTGCCAACGATTCGTATTTTCGATTGGACCATGTCTTTCGCTGCTTGTTTTGCTTTTTGTAAATACATACGCGGATCTAAGCTTTCAGGTTCGTTTGAGAAATGATCACGTATCGCTTCGGAATATGCATTTTTCAGTTCAGTTGAGACATTCACCTTTGCCATACCAAGTGCAACGCATCGCTTGACGTCCTCATCTGGTACAGCGGAACCACCGTGCAGGACAAGTGGTACATCGACCAGCGCAGCAATTTGTTCAATGCGGTCAAAGTCAATATCCGGCACCCCTTTATAAATGCCATGGGCAGTACCAATCGCAGGCGCTAAAGTAGGCACCCCAGTTTCTTCTACAAATTGGCGGCATTCTGATGGAACGGCTTTTTCAGCATCCTTTTCGTCAACGACGATATCATCTTCTACACCGCCTACCTTGCCTAGCTCTGCTTCGACATTTACACCGACTTTTAAGGCAAGATCCACGACTTCTTTTGTGCGGCGTACATTTTCTTCATATGAGTGCATAGATGCATCGATCATAACGGATGTATATCCAGCCCTGATACAGGTGAGAATCACATCAAAGTCTGTGCAGTGATCCAGGTGAAGACCGATTGGGATTTGATATTGATCAGCCGCCGCCTTCACTGTATCTGCAATTGCTTTTGCTCCAAGAGATTGAACCGTTCCAACCGTTGTTTGCAAAATCACAGGTGACTTTAATTCTGCAGCAGTTTCGAGCACCCAATAGATACTGTCAAAGGAGTGTACATTGAATGCCACAATTCCGTATTTTTCTTTTTTCGCAGCCTCAAGCATTGGTGTTGTTGAAAGTAAAGGCATGATCAAACATCCTCTCTAGTTAAAATATCCGTTTCTAATACAGCAAGCATGTCTTCATTTGTTCTTGTTTCCAGCAGTTTTTGACGTTTCGTTTCATCCATTAAGCCTCGTGAAAGGGCTGAAAGAGCTTTTAAATGAGTCGTCCCTGCTTCACTTTTAGGGATCAGTAAGGATAAGAAGAAAAAGCAAGGCTTCCCATCAAAAGCGTCCCATTCAATACCTGTTTCCGTGCGGACGATCACAAGTGCTGGTTTCGTGATGGCTTCTGTTTGAGTATGCGGAATGGCAAATCCATCTTGAAATCCGGTTGTACTCAGTGCTTCCCTTTCCGCTAACCCTTTTTTGACATCCTCTGGTGAGGTGCAAATACCTGCTTTGTAGGCAATGTCAGCAATGGCTGCGAACACGCCAGCCTGTGAAGAAGCTGTTTCGTGAAGATTCATATAGATATGTTCCATCATTTCTCCTCCTCCGTTTTAAACTGCGGGGTTGTCTATTTTTTTACGGTAAAGTCCGTAGAGAATCGCACCTACGAGTGAGCCGATTAGTATGGAAAGCACCCATTGGAATGCACCTGTGACGACTGGAAGAACAAGGAATCCACCATGCGGAGCTGGAACCTGTACGCCAAAGAGATACGTCAATATAGCAGAGATGGCGGAACCAAACATGATAATTGGCAGGACAACGACCGGGTTTTTGGCCGCAAATGGGATGGCTCCTTCTGTAATATGTGTCGCTCCTAGAATATAGTTGATTGCCCCTGCATTTCGTTCTTGTGGCGTGAAATGTTTTCGGAAAATCGTTGTGGCAATCGCAATGATAAGCGGCGGTGTGATACATGCTGCTGACACACCTGCCATGAAGTAAAGGTTACCTTCTGCAAGTAAAGCCGTTCCTGTGACATAGGCTGCTTTGTTAAAGGGTCCGCCCATATCAAATCCACACATTGCTCCAACAATTAAGCCTAAAAGCAGCGGATTAGTGGATTGTACAGATGAAAGAAAGTCCATTAAGGAATTATTTAGCCCTGTAATTGGAACTAACAACGGGGTCATGACAGCCCCAATTAAGAAAATACCGATGACAGGATAGATGAAAATTGATTTTAATCCATCAAGTGATGCTGGTAATTTTTGAAGCAAGAATTGAAGCAATAAAATGATATATCCTGCTGCAAAACCTGCGATAATACCGCCTAAGAATCCAGCACCTCCATCATTTGCAAGGAGACCCCCTATAAATCCGACGACCATCCCCGGGCGTCTAGCGATCGAATCAGCGATAAATGCTGCTAAAATTGGTACCATTAAGCTGAAGCCAAGTCCGCCAATGCTTTTCAAATAGGCAGCAAATGGATGATACGTTTCGTGCTTAGGATCAGCAGAGTAGATACCAAATAAGAAAGAAAGGGCAATTAAGACACCGCCTCCAACAACAAATGGCAGCATGTGTGATACACCGTTCATTAAGTGCTTATAAATAGTGTGTATCCATTTATTTGCCGACTTTTGTTGAGAGGATGAAGGAGCAGATGGTTTCTCTGTTCCAGAAGCTCTTCCTTTCACTTGATGAACGGGAGCATCTCCATTTATAATGCTCTGAATCAGCTCAGTAGGTGTGCGAATGCCTTTGGCTACAGGCACTTCAATGAGTGGTTTACCGTGAAAACGATCTGTATGCACATCTTTATCGGCTGCCACGATGACCCCATCTGCTTCCATAATGTCTTGATCAGTTAAAGCGTTTTCAATTCCTACTTGACCATGCGTTTCGACTTTAATGTCGACCCCTAGCTGCTCAGCAGCGATTTTTAATGCTTCAGCTGCCATAAATGTGTGTGCAATACCTGTTGGACAGCCGGTTGCAGCGACAATTTTTTTACGGCTCATGTGTTATTCCCCCTTATATCTTCTGAATGTGTACTTGCTCAATCAATGAATCAATATCATGTAAATCACTTAAGCCTTTTGAAAACGCAGTGGATGCTCCCGTTGCAATGCCGTAGCGTAAGCATTCTTCAGGCGAATGTCCTTCAAGATGTTTACTAAGAAAAGCTGCGAGCATTGCATCTCCAGAACAAGCTGTGTTTACGACAGTGCCTGTTGGTGCGTTTCCTTTAAACACTGCGTCCTTCGTAATGAATAAAGCCCCTTCTCCCCCGCGGGAAATAAGCACTTGCTCTGCACCCATCTCAATGAGTTTCTCTCCTGATTGAATGAGTTCTTTTTCTGACAAAGGATGTGTTTTACCGAAAAAAGCAGCAATTTCTTCTTCATTCGGTTTTAGTAAATACGGCTTGTATTGAAGCGTCTCAAGAACTGCTGCTGAGCTTGTGTCTAAAATGAACTTGACCTTCTGTTGATGACAAATAGCTGCTACTTCTGAAAAAATGCTGGCAGGAACGCCTTTTGGCAGACTGCCTGACATGATAAGGATGCCTCCCTGCGGGATAGCCGCAATTTTCTCACGAAAGGCGTGAAGCGCTTTTTCTTCAATCGCTGGGCCTTGATTCACGAGCTTGTATTCTTCTGTCGTATTAATAAAAACATTAATGCGTGTAATGCCTTCAACCGAGATAAAATCGGTCTGAATGGAGAGATCCTTTAAAGATTGTTCAATATAAGAGCCTGAAAACCCAGCAATAAATCCTAGTGCAGTGCTGGTGAAGCCATATTTCTTTAGCATAATTGACACGTTCACGCCTTTTCCATTCGGCTGATAATCTTCATCTTCTGTGCGATTGACTGCATTTGCCCGCATTTCTTTTAATGCAATATATAGGTCAATAGCAGGATTTAAGGTGCAGGTATAAATCAATTGGTTTCACCTTCTTTCTTTTCTCTAAAGAAAGTATCTCATACGATTCAGTGAAAATGTTTTCAGAATGTGTAAAGGTTTTCATGAGAAAAAGCCTTCCAGATCAAAGTCTCGAAGGCTTTCTTATTGGTTATTTCATTCGGATCACATAGGCATCGAGTAAAATGCGGGCAATGACATGAAGAGACAGGCGGGATCTGACTTCATAATCTGGGAAGAAAGATTGTTCCCCTTTATATCCGACTAGTGTCATATCTGATATTTTGCTTAATGTAGAATCTATTCTTGTCGTCACCGTAATGGTTGTGACTTGCTTCATACTGAGGTTTTGACACGCTTCAACAAGCTCAGCTGTTTCGCCATTTAATGAAACAAAGATGGCAAGCTCGCTTTTTTCAATGTCTCGCGATTTCAGCCGAATGATATTCGGATCGTCGTGTACTTCACATGTTTTCCCGATGAGCTGTAATTTGATGGTCATCTCTTTGGCAATCATCTCTGAGAAGCCTCTGCCGAAAATATAAATTTTGTCTGCATTATGTATTTTTTGAACGGCATCTTCAATTTGTCCAATACTTTGCAGCTGTATCGTTTTTAAAACCTCTTCTTCATTTTTCCGAATTGCTAGTTTGATGTCTTCATCAATATTTTTGAGCTGGTCGCTTGCATCTGTCATTTTCTTTTCTTGTTTCAATCGATATTTAAAGGATGTATAGCCGTTATAGCCAATTTTTTTCATCAGTCTGACAATCGTGGCCGTTGATACATTGGCTCTTTCGCTTAAAGTGACAATGGATAAGGTGGAGATATCCTCTAAATGCTGGTGAATATAATTGAGTAAATATCGTTCTGTTTCACTTAACGTTTGATATACATCACTTGGGATGTTAAATAATGATTCATTCAAATCGATTCCCCCTTATTCATTTCATACTATAATTAAATGCCCAATAAAAACAAGATGATTCTTTTGTCATGTATTTAGATGAAAGGCGAAAATGAGTGAAATTTTATTTTTGACATAAACTAAAGAAAAGTTGTGTCTATGTGAAAGGAGCTGATCCGTATGCTTCATCTTTTGTTTTATCTGATCCTTCTCTATGTCGTTTATGTCTTTTTGACCGCATTTGTTTTGTTTTATTTACCGATCCAAAAAACATGCAAAGAACATTGTATCTATAAAGCCTCTTCGATCTCAGGAGACGATCAGGGCACAAATCAAGTGATGCTTCTTGACGATGGATTTGTGTCCGGTCAGGCCAGAATCCAAATGATTCGTGAGGCAAAGAGGATGATCCGCCTAAGTTATTATTCCATTCAAAAGGGAAAAACAGCCGAATGGGTACTAGGTGCTTTAATTGAAGCTGCTGATCGAGGGGTGAAAGTTCAGCTGCTTTTAGACGGCATCTGCCACAGTTTGCGTGGACCGCTAAAAGATTTACGATATGCCGTGGCAAATCACCCGAACATGGCCATTCGTTTTTATGAGCCTTTTCGGTTATTTAAGCCATGGACGTGGCATAACCGCCTTCATGATAAGCTGCTGCTGGCAGATGGCCGAGTGGCTGTGATGGGCGGAAGAAATATCGGTGATAAATACTTTGCAGATCAGCCGCCGAAAGACTTTGCATTTGACCGCGATGTGCTGCTTTATAACGACAAAAAAGGAAAAGTATTAGATGAAATGGAGCAATACTTCGTTTATTTATGGAATCATGACTTTACGAAAAGAACAAAAGCTGTGTTCTCTAAACAAAAAGCAAAGAAAGGCTTAAAACTAAGAAAGAAACTGCTTAGATCCTATCAGGAGGCAGTGCATGCGAAAGAACCTTTTGTGATGTCGTCCTTTAATTGGGCAGCAGATGGCACCTCAGTAAAGCAGATTGCATTTTTTACAAATCCTGTGGAGCGCTTCAATAAGCGTCCTCTTGTGCTCAAAAAACTAAACGATCTAGCTCATCGGGCAAAGCGTTCTGTGCTCATACAGACGCCTTATGTCATCCCCACACGACCCATGAAAGACGGCCTCACTCCCTTAGGCAGCGGGATTCAAACGACAGTTGTCACGAATTCTCTTACAGCGACGCCAAATCCGTTAGCTTTTGCAGGTTACTTAAGCACGAAAAAGGAACTGATGAAAACAGGCGTTCATTTGTACGAATATGAAGGTCCGTATTCCATTCATGCGAAATCAATGGTCATTGATGATTATTTAAGTATTATTGGCACATATAATTTAGATGCGAGGTCTAGTTTTTTAAATACAGAGTCAATTTTGGTCATTGATAGTGCCCCTTTTGCGCTATCACTTACTCAGGCAATAGAACGTAAAATCGCCTATAGTATACTTGTCGCGAAGGACAAAGCAGCCTATAAAGCGGAGTCCTATGGGCAGAAAAAAAAGCCTTTGATGAAAAGGCTCCTTTTAAATGGTTTATCCGCGATAACTGTTCTATGGCGGCGGTTGATCTAAAGGGCAGCTTACTCTTGTGGCAGCCCTTTTTCTTCTGATTGATCCTCTTCTGCTGACTCCAATTTGGTCAATTTAAACACCAGGATCCCCGCAACAATCACAATGACACCTAATAGTTTTGCGGGAGAAAATTCCACTTTTTCTAACCCAAGCCAGCCAAGCGAATCGAACAAAAGCGCGGAGCCGAGCTGTGAAATCAGGACAATCGAGATTCCATAAGTCGGACCGAGACGTTTGATGCTTTGAACGAGGCAGATGACCACCCCTACTCCAATGGCTCCGCTAATCCAGTACCACGCTTCCATATGTCTTAATTGAAACATGCCGGTTCCTTCTACCAAAAGACCCATCAAAAGTGAAGCAATAAAGCCCATACCTAGAACGAGAGTGGTCGTTGACCAAGAGCCTGTCTGCTCATTGACCTTACTGTTAAAAATGGTTTGTAAGCTGACGAGTGCGCCAGCCGTGATGGCTAATCCTATTCCTATGATCATGTCTGAATCCCTTCATTTCTTCTATTCATAAATGTTTCGCTCCGCTATTTCTAAGAGTCCTTCCCGGTCAAGAATCGTAATCTTCCCTCTTCGCCTCTCTATCAGCCCTTTTTCACAAAATTGCTGAATCACCCGGTTAATATGACGGTAGCTTGTACCAATTAAGCTCGCCGCATCAGTAAGACGCAGTGCGCTCGCGCTGTTATCCCCTGTTAACACAGACAATAAGTAGCTTGCGAGTCTGACCTCTACAGGGTATAAAAGGTGGAAGCTCAAATCGTTTGATTTCGTATAAAATTTGTTTGTGATGCCCTTTAGTAAAAAGGTTAACACGCGGGAGTCATCCTTCGCATGGCGCATGAGCGCTTGATGAGAAATCCTTAGCATATGTACTTCTGTGACAGCCTCCACTGTATTGACCATATCAGTCTGCTGAACGTATTCAATATCTCCAATCGCTTCAAGAGGATGTTTAAAACAAAGAATGAAGGTCTTTCCTTCTTTTGTGGTGGTGAAAATCTTTAATTTTCCTTTTACTAACAAGTACAGTGCTCCCTCTGATCTCCCTTTGAACAAATCAGCTCACCTTGCTCATAGCGCCATAAGCTGACGTGTGATATGAGTTTCTGATGAAAGACGTTTTCTAATTCATGTGCCTTGAGATAAGAGGAAAATAGAGATTCATCATGAAGCTCCTCCATCTGACGCCCTCCTTTATAGCTTTAAAATGATTACGCCTGCGATCATCAATAGAATTCCTGCATAATGCTGCCATTTCATTTTCTTCTTCTGTACACCAAACCATCCTTTTGCATCGATTGCAAAGGTGAAAGCAAGCTGAGCAATGAGTAAAGCAGCGATGGTCAGTGTGACACCGATCATTTGAATCGCAGTCACTTCATTGAAAATAATAATGGCTGCAAATGCACCGCCTACTAAATAAAGCGGCTGCACCTTTTGATATTCCCTGAAGTGTCCGTCACGTACGATCAGTAAAATGATCAGTGCGATCATAAAGCCGGTCAGCTGCGTGATGGTTGCCGCCTGCCATGTCCCGATATCCTGGCTGATCCTTGCGTTTGCTACGCCTTGCAGTGTAATACAAGCGCCTCCTAATAAAGCGAAAATAACACCTTTCATTCGTTCAAATGCTCCTTCTTTTTCAGTCTAGTTCCATTAAAAGATAGATGCCCTGATGTTGAAAAGGACATATGTCCCACTTTGCGTATTATATCAGAAACTTTTTCTTTTACAGTTGCATCGTTTTAGATTTTTCACAGTGGGTACAGTTTTATATCACCTGAAAACAGAATATTGAATGGAATCACATATAAAAAGGAGACATGTCAGAATGAGAAATCAAGAGAAACATTTTATTAACGGAGAATGGATCGCATCAACAGGAAACGAAACGACGGAAGTCATCAATCCTGCTACAGAGGAAGTCATTGGCACCATTAGTTTAGGTACAAAAGAAGATTTAGATAAGGCAGTCAAAGCTGCTCGTGCCGCCTTTCCTTCTTTCTCAAAAACATCTCGAAATGAACGCGTAAAGATGCTGGAAAACATTGTGCGCGGCTACGAAAAGCGTAAGGATGAACTAATTGAAGTCATGACACAAGAGCTCGGTGCACCGCTGAAAGTATCGGAAGAGGTTCATTACAAAATGGGACATGAACATTTTTCTAAAGCAGCGGAAGCACTTAAATCGTATACATTTACTGAGGACCGCGGCGGACACACTATTATAAAAGAAGCGATTGGTGTCAGCGGATTGATTACACCTTGGAATTTCCCAACAAATCAAACATCACTTAAAATCGCGGGTGCCATTGCAGCAGGCTCACCAGTTGTCTTAAAGCCTGCGGAAATTACACCTTTTGCCGCAATGATTCTTGCAGACATCATTGATGAAGCTGGCGTACCGAAAGGCGTCTTCAACCTAGTTAACGGAACTGGTGATGTCATTGGTGACGGCATTAGCTCACACCCTGATATTGACTTTGTTTCATTTACGGGATCAGGTGCTGTCGGTTCTAAAATAATGGAAAATGCTGCAGACAATATTAAGAAAGTGGCTCTTGAGCTCGGCGGGAAATCCCCTCTTATCATCTTAGATGATGCAGATGTGGATGAGGCAGCCGAAACAGCCGTTCATCATATTGCGATGAATACAGGTCAAGTATGTTCCGCAGCTACACGTGTGCTGATTCCTGAATCAATGAAAGACGCATTTGAAAAAGCGCTGCTGAATGCTCTGCCGAAGTTTACAGTTGGTGATCCGCGAGAAGATCACGCCACTGGTCCGCTTGTCTCCAAAAAGCAATGGGATACCGTGCAGTCTTATATTGAAAAAGGAATTGAAGAAGGTGCTCACCTGCTTGCTGGGGGAACTGGTAAGCCGGACGGACTAGACAAAGGATATTTCGCCAAGCATACTATTTTCACAAATGTGAAAAATGATATGACCATTGCGCAAGAGGAAATATTCGGACCCGTCATGAGTGTGATCACATATCAAGACTTGGATCATGCCCTTGAGATTGCCAATGATACAGTATACGGCCTTGCTGGCTATGCGGTTGGAAAAGATGAAAAAACATTAAAATATGTAGCTGAACATATTCGTGCCGGTCAAATTACCATTAACAATGCCGAAACAGATTACTTTGCCCCGTTTGGCGGCTTTAAGCAATCTGGTATCGGAAGAGAATGGGGAGACTTTGGGATCGAGGAATATTTAGAAGTGAAAGCTGTGATGGGACTTCCAACAGCATAATTTGAAAAAAGGAGAAAAACTCTAAAGTTTTTCTCCTTTTTTATGATAGAAAGAATCTGCCCCCCTGCTCCCTACTTATCCATCATGATTTTATATTTTTCGACCGTTGCTTTAGGAGGAAACGATTCTTGTAACTCATCAAACCAAACCTCAATCGTTTGACCCTGTGACAGCTCTTTAGAATCTACTTTTGTTAAATCCATAACGATAAGATCATTTTTATACTTTTCAATAAGAAGATGAGTTTTCAATGAATCATCGCTTTTTAATGGCGTTTTATTGTTTATAAGAAGTAAATTCGTCTCCCCTTTTCTTAGCAGGATGCCTTTTTTTGAAAAAGGTGCTGTTGTTTTATTCTGATTGTATGAATCTTTTATATTGTCCTTTGGAGAATTGCACGCTACTAATAAAATGAGAAAAATCAAGATGACAAGCCGAAAACATTTTATATTTTTAAACTTTATCTGCATCAACTTTCATACACCCCTTTTCAATCCCTTACGATCGTCTCTTCATTCAAAACGGCCCATTTTTCTTAAGGTTCTTTATACAGTTAAGCGATTGACCTTCAAGTTCTGTCACTTTGCAAAGGTATTAGAAATCTTAATCATGACAATCAATATTATATATTTTACTTAATGGCAAACTTTCGGTAAAGTTCAAATTGAACCTATATATATAATTCCTATCGAATTAATCTATGTTTATATTCCTTGTGAGGTGGATATCGTTGCAACTTCATGTATTGAACAGTCCGTTTAGTCAGGAGCAGGCAGAACTGCTTAATCAGCTGTTTCCGACTTTAACAGATCAGCAAAAAATTTGGCTTACCGGTTATTTATCAGCACAGGCAGCTTTAGCCGGATCAGAAAATACTGCCCTAGCCCCTTCTCTTTCTGCCGCAGCACCAGCGCAGCCTATCAGCAAAGATGTGACCGTCCTTTATGGCTCACAAACAGGCAATTCTGAAGGGTTAGCAAAAAAGACAGCTCAGCATCTTGAAGAGAAAGGTTTTCAAGTGACGCTCTCTTCTATGTCAGATTTTAAACCAAATAGTCTGAAAAAAATAAACAATTTACTGATTATCGTCAGCACACATGGCGAGGGAGATCCGCCTGATAATGCCCTTTCTTTCCATGAATATGTTCACGGCAGACGTGCACCAAAGCTCGATCATTTAAGCTTTTCTGTCCTATCACTTGGTGACAGCTCTTACGAATTCTTCTGTCAAACAGGTAAAGAATTTGATGAGCGCTTAAAAGAGCTTGGCGGAACGCGTCTTTTCGATCGAGTGGACTGTGATCTTGATTATGATGAGCCGTTTTCTGAATGGCTTCAAGGGGTGGCATCATCACTTAGCGAAGGCGGAGCTGCAGCAGCCCCGCAGGAATCAGCTGAAGCAAACACTCAAACGGCTGCATCTGAATACTCAAGAACAAATCCTTTTTATGCTGAAGTGCTTGAAAATATCAATCTAAATGGCCGCGGTTCTAACAAAGAAACCCGTCATTTGGAGCTTTCTCTTGAAGGATCAGGACTTGTTTATGAGCCGGGTGACAGCCTTGGTATTTATCCAACAAATGATCCTGCGCTTGTTGATGAATTGATCACAACATGCGGATGGAATGCAGAGGAAGCCGTAACCGTTCATAAAAACGGCGACACGCTTCCTTTAAAAGAAGCACTTACCTCTCATTTTGAGATTACCGTATTGACAAAACCTCTTCTTCAAAAGATGGCGTCCTTTACAAAAAGCGAAGCCTTGCAGGCCCTTTTAGAAGAAGGAAACGAAGAAAAGTTAAAAGCATATATAGCAGGAAGAGATTTAGTAGATGCTGCTCGTGATTTCGGTCCTTTTGAAGGAACAGCGGCAGACTTCACTGCCATTTTAAGAAAAATTCCGGCTCGCCTTTATTCCATTGCAAGCAGCCTGAAAGCAAATGAAGAAGAAGTTCATTTGACGATCGGTGCTGTGAGATATGATGCTCACGGAAGAGAACGTCAAGGTGTCTGCTCAATCTTATGTGCGGAGCGCTTAGAGCCAGGTGATAAGCTGCCTGTTTATATCCAGCACAATCAAAACTTTAAGCTTCCTGAAAACCCTGAAGCACCGATCATTATGGTAGGACCAGGCACAGGCATCGCCCCTTTCCGTTCCTTTATGCAGGAGCGCGAGGAAGTCGGTGCAGACGGAAAGTCATGGTTGTTCTTCGGTGATCAGCACTTTGTGACGGATTTCTTATATCAAACCGAATGGCAAAAGTGGTTAAAAGATGGTGTGTTAACGAAAATGGATGTGGCTTTTTCAAGAGATTCAGAGGAAAAAGTATATGTCCAGCACCAAATGAAGAAACAAAGTAAAGAATTATTCGAATGGCTGGAGCAAGGTGCCTATGTATATGTATGCGGAGATGAAAAACATATGGCGCATGATGTTCATAATACCCTTCTATCAATCATCCAAGAAGAAGGTGCGATGAGCAAAGAGAAAGCAGAAAGCTATCTAGCCAACTTGCAGCAGCAAAAACGCTATCAGCGTGACGTATATTGATTGAATGCTTGAAAGAAAGGAGCTTTTACTTACATGGTGAAGACAGCATTAACAGCGCCGGATGGACCTCCGAGCGACGTAGAGGAAATCAAAGAAAAAAGTGATTATTTACGGGGTACTTTAAAAGAAGTGATGCTTGATCCGATTTCAGCGGGTATTCCTGATGATGATAACCGTCTGATGAAGCATCACGGCAGTTATTTACAGGATGATCGTGACCTGAGAAATGAACGGCAAAAACAAAAGCTTGAGCCTGCCTATCAATTTATGCTGCGCGTCCGCCTGCCTGGTGGAATCGCTACATCCAAACAGTGGCTTGTGATGGATGAGCTTGCTCATAAATATGGAAACGGTACGTTAAAACTGACAACTCGTGAAACCTTTCAGCTTCACGGTATTTTAAAATGGAACATGAAAAAGACCATTCAAGACATTCATTCCACTATGCTTGATACGATCGCTGCTTGCGGCGATGTGAACCGTAATGTCATGTGTACATCAAACCCCTATCAATCAGAAGTGCACCATGATGTATACGAGCTTGCCAAAAAATTAAGTGATGACCTGCTTCCGCAAACAAGAGCGTATCATGAAATTTGGCTTGATGAGGAAAAGGTAGCAGCAACGCCTGATACAGAGGTTGAGCCGATGTATGGTCCACTTTATTTGCCAAGAAAATTCAAGATTGGTGTGGCGGTCCCTCCTGCTAACGATATTGATGTTTTTTCGCAGGATTTAGGCTTCATTGCGATTATTGAAAATGATCAATTAGTCGGTTTTAATGTCGCGATTGGTGGTGGAATGGGCATGACTCATGGTGATACAGCGACCTATCCTCAGCTTGCAAAAGTAATTGGCTTTTGTACACCGGAACAAGTTGTAGAGATTGCCAAACAAGTGATCACCATCCAGCGGGACTACGGAAACCGTTCGGTGAGAAAAAATGCCCGCTTTAAATATACAGTGGACCGCCTCGGTCTTGAGAATGTAAAAGAAGAGCTTGAGCGCCGCCTTGGATTTACCCTATTAGACGCAAGAGATTATCACTTCGATCATAACGGTGACCGCTATGGCTGGGTAAAAGGCATTAATGGCAGATGGCATTATACGATGTTTGTAGAAGGCGGACGTATCACGGATTACGATGATTATCCGCTGATGACAGGCATTCGTGAAATCGCAAAGATTCATACAGGTGACTTCCGCTTAACAGCGAATCAAAATTTGATCATTGGAAACGTCACATCTCATAAAAAGAAACAAATCGAGCAGCTCATTCAGGAGTTTGGTTTGTCAGATGGACAGCAGCACTCTGCACTGCGCCGCAGTTCAATGGCCTGTGTTGCTCTTCCGACATGCGGCTTAGCGATGGCAGAGGCAGAACGCTACCTCCCGCGCTTAATTGACAAAATTGAAGAGATTGTCGAAGAAAATGGCTTAAGTGATAAAGAAATCACGATTCGTATGACTGGATGTCCAAATGGATGCGCCCGTCATGCGCTTGGTGAAATTGGCTTTATCGGGAAATCACCTGGTAAATACAACATGTATCTTGGCGCTGCGTTTGATGGCAGCAGATTAAGTAAACTGTACCGAGAAAATGTAGGAGAAGAAGACATTTTAAACGAGCTTGGCTCGCTTCTCCCCCGCTATGCAAAAGAACGCAATGAGCATGAACATTTCGGTGATTTTGTGATTCGGGCAGGTATTGTAAAAGAAACAACAGATGGCACGAATTTTCATGTGCAATAAAAAGACAGGACGCTCTCCTGTCTTTTTTTTATGGACTTTGTTTTCTTTTCAAGTATTCGCAAATGCTGTTATGCACATCAGGATTATCTAGAGACGAAAGATCTGGTGAAGGCTGCTGTTCATAAGCTCCTTTTAATAAACGCCGGACGATTTTTCCGTTTCTAGTTTTCGGTAAAGCTGAAATGAGATGAATTTCCTTTGGTGTGAGCGCTTTTCCCGCATATGAACCAACATGTATTTTGAGCTCTTGAATGAGTGCTGCTTCTTCAAAAGTCTGTGAACTGGCCACAATGAAACAAACTAGTGCTTCTCCCTTCACCTCATCCTTTACTCCAATCACAGCAGCCTCATGTACGGCTGGATGCCCGACAAGAATGGATTCAATTTCAGCTGGACCAATGCGTTTACCTGCTGTATTAATGACATCATCCGATCTGCCCGTGATATGGAATGAGCCATCCTCTGATTGCATCACCCAATCACCGTGCGTCCACACCCCATCAAATCGTTTAAAATAGGTGTCTTCATATCGCTCCGGATCTTTCCAAAACCCACATGTCATGCCGACCCACGGCTTTTTCACAACAAGCTCCCCTACCTCATTCAGAACGCTCTCTCCTGCCTCATTATACACATCTGCCGCCATTCCTAAGATTGCCGCATTAAAAAGGATCGGTTTGATTGGACGAAGCAGCGTACTTCCTACAATACCGCCAGAAACCTCTGTTCCCCCTGAGTAATTTAAGATTGGAATGTGCTTTTGACCAATGGTGTCAAAAAGCCATTGCCATGGTGCTTCATTCCACGGTTCACCTGTAGATATGATGGCTTTCACATGCGGCAGCTCAATGTCTGAAAGGTTTTGCTGCATCGCAGATCGAACAAAAGTAGGTGAAAGTCCAAAATGGGTGACTTTTTGCTCGTGGATGAATGACCAAAGGTGCTGTTCATCTGGATAATCGGGGGCGCCGTCATATAAAACAATTGCAGCTCCATTGATCAAGCCGCCAAAGACGAGAAAGGGCCCCATCATCCATCCCATGTCTGTGAGCCAAAACAAACGATCTCCTTTTGCAACGTCCATACAAAGACCGGCATCAAAAGCCGCTTTTACAGGAAAGCCTGCGTGTGTATGAACAGCCCCTTTTGGTGTACCGGTTGTTCCAGACGTGTATAAGATCATAAGTGGATCTTCATTTGAAAGATAAGTCGTTTTACTCAGTGGTTCCTCTTTTAACAAATCGTTTAGCTGAATATCCTCTTTATATCCAGTAGAAGAGGAAGCATGTACAATGACTGTTTGGACAGTCTTGGTTTTGTCGATCGCTTTTGCCGCACATTCACGCATGTTGATCGTCTTTCCCCGGCGCGTCACGCTTGAGCCTGTGACGACAATGGTTGCACCTGATGCACGAATACGTACGGCAAGAGGCTCGCTTCCATAGCCAGAAAAAACCGGGCTAAAGATGACACCAATCTTTGCAAAGGCAAGCATGACAGCAGCCGTTTCCGGAAGCATCGGCATATAAATGACCGCTACATCCCCTTTTTGTATTCCCTTCTTCAAAAAACCAGCAGCGAGACGATTGACCTTTTCTTGAAGTTCGAGGAACGACCATCTTCTCTCTTCTCCCGCTTCATTTCTCCACATCACAGCTGGTTGATGCTGGGTTTCTTCATTCTCTGCCCATTTGTCAACAGCCGTTTCGACCACGTTGAGCCGGCCGCCTTTATACCAATTGGGCCACATGAATGAATCTTGGCCTAATGCGGCTTCATACCGCTTCTTCCACACGATGCCAACCGCCTTTTCGGCTTCTCTCCAAAACCAATCGGTCCGCTCGATACTAGCTTGATAGAACGCATCATAAGTAGAAAAACCAAGTGAATGCATCCATTTGTAAAGGCGTGTTTGTTTCATCATCTGTTCTTCGGGTATCCACGCTGGTTTTAGGTTCATCATGAGGCCGCCCCCTTTAGACCGGATAAACCGGGTGTTTTCGTCTTGTAAATGTCATCTCTTTAGAGGTATAGGCTTGTAATCTATGACAAAGCTCATCTCGCAAATGGTCAAATGGGATGACACCATCGACAATCATTTCAGAGGCAAGCTCATATATATTCATATCTTCCTGGTATTCCTTGCGTTTCTCTTGAATAAATGCTGCTCTTTCCTCAGCAGGCAGTTCGGCAATTTTATTCGCATAGACAGCATTTACAGCGGCTTCTGGCCCCATGACAGCAATTTGTGCTGATGGAAGTGCGAGACAGCAGTCCGGTTCAAAGGCCGGTCCTGCCATTGCATATAAACCTGCACCGTATGCTTTACGAACAATGACGGATATTTTCGGAACGGTTGCCTCTGACATGGCGGAGATCATCTTCGCCCCGTGCCTGATAATACCTGCTTGTTCCACTTTTGTTCCGATCATAAACCCCGGTATATCTGCAAGGAAAAGGAGTGGAATATGAAAGGCGTCACATAGCTGAATAAATTTGGCGGCTTTGTCGGCTGAGTCATGGAATAAAACACCGCCTTTTACCCTCGGCTGATTGGCAATAAGACCGACAGGCTGACCATTCATGCGGCCAAAACCTGTGATCAGCTCTGCGGCAAACAGCTTTTTGATTTCAAAAAATGATCCTTCATCAATGAGTAAATCAATGAGCTGATACATATCAAAAGGGGTATTCTGCCCTTTAGGGATAAGGTCTTGGAGAGTGATCTCTGATGGTTTAGGTGCGATTGCGGCTGCCGGTTTTGGTTTTTCTGTATAGTTGGCAGGCATGTAAGTTAAATAAGTGCGGGCGATTTGAATGGCTTCTTCCTCTGTTTGTGCTAAAATATCGCCGCATCCAGAAATGCTGCAATGCATTTTTGCTCCGCCCATTTCTTCAAGTGATACTTTCTCTCCAATCACCATTTCGGCCATTCGCGGTGAGCCTAAGTACATTGAGGCATTCCCTTCGACCATGACGACGATGTCACAAAAAGCAGGAATGTAAGCACCTCCGGCTGCCGAAGGACCAAATAGTAAACAAATTTGCGGAGTACGTCCAGACAGCTTCACCTGGTTATAAAAAATGCGGCCTGCACCCCTTCTGCCTGGAAACATGGCGATTTGATCGGTGATTCTAGCACCCGCAGAGTCAACTAAATACAGCATTGGGCAGTTGAGCTTTTCGGCTGTTTCCTGGATTCTAATGATTTTTTCTACCGTTTTGACGCCCCATGATCCTGCTTTGACGGTAGAATCATTTGCCATAACGCAAACAGTCTGCCCATTCATCCGCCCTGTCCCTGTGACAACACCATCTGCTGGTAAATGTTCATTTTGACACTCGGCAAACATGGCATCCTCAATGAAAGAATCCTCATCTAATAACAACTGGAGGCGGTCACGGACAAACAATTTTCCTTTTTCTTTGTTTTTTTGATGGTATCGGTCTGCCCCGCCTTTCAGAATCTGCTGTTTTTTTAGTTCATATCCTTCGATCATACCCATTCCCCTTTCTTGCTACCTGCCTCTGTATTGAGGCGTGCGTTTTTCTTGGAAGGCTCGAAGACCTTCCGTTCGATCTTCTGTCTCAATGAGCCGTAGATACGCTTCGTATTCCTTTGTCAAACCTGTATGCAAATCGTGATCAAGGCTTGATTGAATCGCTTGTTTCGCTTCTTTTAAGGCAAGCGGGCCATTTTTGATGATTTGTTTTGCAAGAGAGATGGCATCGTTCATGAGGGAATCTGCTAAAGAGATATGCTCAATCAGCCCGATTTGAATGGCTTCTTCTGCTTGTAATGATGCGCCTGTGAAGATAAGTTCTTTTGCTTTACCGAGTCCAATGAGGCGCGGAAGGCGCTGCGTCCCTCCGGCTCCTGGTATGATAGCTAGTCCTGTTTCTGGCAGGCCGAGTCTTGCTCCGGCTCGTGAAATGCGGAGATCACAAGCGAGCGCGAGCTCAAGTCCTCCGCCCAGTGCGTGTCCATTTATCACTGCAATGACAGGTACAGGAATAGATTCAATCTCGATAAAAGTTTGCTGAATCGAAAGAACAGCGCCTTTTGCTTCTGCTTCTGTCATCAATCGTCTTTCTTTTAAATCTGCTCCAGCACAAAAGACTTTTGAACCGGCTCCTGTAATGAGAAGACAGCGAATGCTTTCATCGTGTTTGATTTCTTGAATGATTTGATTGATCTCCTCCAGCATTGGAGCAGATAGGGAATTCGCTTGTTCTGGCCTGTTTAAGGTCATGATGCCGATCTGTTCACCTTGTATCGAAAAATGGACCAATGATGTCATGTTATTCATCCTTTATGAAGTAGTCTGAGAGTGAAAAGCACGTAAACAGTGACTAGGCAGGGTTCGATCTACTTTCGCTTCAATCCATTCTGCCGCTTTAATTAATGCAGGAAGGTGAATATTTGTCTCAATTCCTATTTTTTGAAGCATATGCACCACATCTTCTGTCGCCACATTTCCGCTGGAACCAGGTGCATAGGGACATCCGCCAAGCCCGCCGCTGGAGGAGTCAAATATGGTGATCCCTGCTTTTAATGCCGTATAAATATTCGCAAGAGCCATCCCCTTCGTATCATGAAAATGAAGAGCGATTTTATCAGCAGGAAAACGTTCGAGTAAAATGTCTAAGCGTCTTTCTACTTGAAGCGGATGGGCTTCACCGATGGTGTCACCGAGAGATATTTCATCAATGCCATAAGAAAGCAAAATATCCGTTAACCGGAGGACTTGATCCATTGGCACTTGTTTTTCATATGGGCAGCCAAACACGGTGGAAATATACGCGCGCGTGTTTTTTCCTGCTGCTTTTAAATCAGCTGTCATTTGTTTGATAACAGGAAGTGTTTCGTGGATGGATTGATTCATATTTTTCTTGTTATGTGTTTCACTCGAAGAGATGAACATAGCGCCTGTGTCAAGATTGGCTTCAAAAAAATGAGCTAAGCCTTTTTCATTGGGAATGAGTGCTGCATAGGTGATGCCGTCTTTTTTGTTAAAGGATTGGGTGAGTTCTTTGGCATCTTTTAAGGCTGGAACCCATTTAGGATGAACAAATGATGTGATTTCAATATAAGGGAGCTGGGCTGCTGCGAGCAGATCAATCCACGTTCGCTTCTCGCCTGTGTCAAGCCAGACTGATTCATTTTGCAGTCCGTCCCGCGGCCCGACCTCCCTGATAAGCACACTCTTTGGTAATGCCATCTGGCTCCCTCCTATTCTGATAGTTCTAAAAGAACCTCTCCTTCATCGACAAACTCTCCCTCTGCCTTATACACTTTACTGATGATCCCGCCCTCTTCAGCAACGATCGGAATCTCCATTTTCATTGATTCTAAGATGGCAACCTCCTGTCCTTTTTGCACTTCATCGCCTTGTTTCACAAGAAGCTTCCACAAGTTTCCGGCCATTTGAATTGTGACAGTTTTCATGAACGGTTTTCCTCCCTTTTTTTCATGAGAAAATCGGTGGTGATGCTGCCTTGTAAGAAAGCAGAAGATCCGGCCATTTCCCTTAAAAGCGGTAAGTTGGTTTTGATCCCTTCTATTTCATATGCTTGTAATGCCCCTTTTAATCGTTCTATTGCAAGTTTTCGTGTATCACCGTAAACGATCATTTTCGCAATCATTGGATCGTAAAAAGGGGTAATGATGCTTCCATTTGTCACGCTTGACTCATGACGGATATACGGAGCTTCAGGTGTGGAAAGCCGAGTGATCGTTCCTGGTGATGGATAAAAGGTGACGGGATCTTCCGCATAAATTCTAACCTCGATGGCATGGCCGATTTGATGAATATCCTCCTGATTAAAGGAAAGCGGCTCACATGCAGCGATTTTCAGCTGCTCCTCGACAAGGTCAATGCCTGTAATTTCTTCTGTGACAGGGTGCTCTACTTGTAATCTTGTGTTCATTTCTAGGAAATAAAATTGTTGATGCTGATCGACTAAACATTCAATCGTTCCTGCATTTTCATACCCAATCGCTTTGGCTGCTTTGACGGCCATCTCCCCCATCTGATGTCTCACCGATTCATCGAGACAGACGGCTGGTGCTTCTTCAATGATTTTTTGATGTCTTCGCTGGAGTGAACAGTCGCGCTCAAATAAGTGAACCCCATGGCCGAAGGAATCAAAAAGGACCTGAATTTCAATGTGCCGAGC
This sequence comes from Bacillus sp. FSL M7-0003, assembly GCF_038628485.1. Lineage (NCBI taxonomy): Bacteria > Bacillati > Bacillota > Bacilli > Caryophanales > Bacillaceae > Bacillus > Bacillus sp. FSL M7-0003. The sequence goes on from NZ_CP152024.1 coordinate 1,861,000, forward strand.
GTTTTCAATGACCTTTTCCATATACAGCGTCCCATCGTTGAAAAAGCTTTGCGCTCTTTTTTGATTCCCTTCAAAAGCCCTGTACAGCTCCTCGTCATTTTGCACGAGCTGCATGCCAATTCCTCCGCCCCCGCTTGATGCCTTGAGCATAATCGGATAACCGAGTGACTGCGCTTGACTGACCCCTTCTTCTGCATCATGCAGCGGAGCTGAAACGCCTGGTACAATGGGGATACCTGCTTGAGCCATCGTTTTTCTTGCTTCAATTTTATTCCCCATTCGCTGAATGACTTGTGCGGATGGGCCAATAAAGGCGATTCCTTCGCTGCGGCAGCGTTCTGCAAAGGCTGCATTTTCTGATAAGAGGCCATATCCTGGGTGGATGGCATCTGTATGTGTCTGTTTGGCTACACGAATGATGGCTTCCATGTTTAAATAGCTTTCAGATACTTTCGCGCCTCCAATCAGATAGGCGCTGTCTGCTTCTTGCACATGAAGTGCATGCTGATCTGCTTCTGAATAAACGGCAACGGTGTGGATCCCGAGCCTTTTACACGTTCGAATAATTCGCCGGGCAATTTCGCCTCGATTTGCAATCAGTACTTTTAGAAACATCACTGCCTTCACTCCTTTATTAGATCAAGCGCCTGCTTTTTCAGACGAAATTTTTGAATCTTCCCTGATGCGGTCATCGGATACTCGTCAGTGATGAAAAAATATTTAGGAATTTTATAGCGTGCCATTTGCGACTGACAATAGCTGGTGAGTGTCTCAATTGTCACCGTCCTACCTTTTTTAAGCCGAATGAATGCGGCGGCTTCTTCTCCATACGTCTCGTCAGGTATACCAACGACCTGTGCATCAAGAATATCCGGATGAGTATAAAGAACATCCTCAATCTCTTTTGGATAAACATTCTCCCCGCCTCTAATGATCATATCTTTCAGCCGTCCTGTGATTTTCACATAGCCGTCCTCATCCATCTCTGCTAAATCACCCGTATGAAGCCAGCCGTCCTGGTCAATCACTTCATTTGTGGCTTCTTCATTTTTATAGTAGCCTTTCATCACATGATAGCCTCTTGTACACAGCTCTCCTTGTTCTCCTCTTGGTACTTCCTCCGGCGTGCCTGGAACGGTGATTTTCACTTCAATGTGAGGAAGCGCCCGGCCGACCGTTTGAACCCGCCTTTCAAATGAATCATCCGTTCTTGTTTGGGTAATGACAGGAGAGCTTTCGGTCTGGCCGTAAGCAATCGTGAGCTCCTTCAGTCCCATTTGTTCAATGACGGCTTTCATCACATGGGATGGGCAAAGAGATCCTGCCATAATGCCCGTTCGTAATGTGGACAGATCGTATTGGTGAAAATTCGGATGGTCGAGCTCTGCAATGAACATTGTCGGGACGCCGTGAAGGACGGTGCACTTCTCTTTTTCTACGGTTTGAAGAACTCGCTCTGGGTGGAAGGATTCAATTGGAATGATCGTTCCTCCTTTTGTGAGACATGCAAGCACGCCAAGGACGGATCCAAAGCAATGAAAGAAAGGAACAGGGATACACATTCGGTCCTTTTGGGTGAGCTTCATACAATCTGCGATTTGGCTGGCATTGCAGACAATGTTTGTATGGCTGAGCATGACTCCTTTTGGATAGCCGCTTGTGCCTGAGGTATATTGCATATTAATGACGTCATCCGGTGCAAGCTCATCCATTCGTTTCTCCCACTCATGATCCTCTGTTCTTTTGGCAGCTGCTTGAATACTGTTCCAGCTGCGCATGCCCTTTGGCGTGTGCTCACCTATATAGACGACACTTTTTAAATAAGGAAAAGATGAGGATGTGATCTCTCCTTGATGAGCGTTTTGAAGCTCCGGTATGAGTTCATCAAGCATTTTGACATAGGATGTCTCTTTGAACCCGTCTACGATAAACAGCATGCTACTATCAGAGTGCTTGAGTAAATAAGCGAGTTCTTGTGATTGAAAGTTTGTATTCACGGTGACAAGAACGGCTCCAATCGACGCGCAGGCGAATTGCAGCATGAGCCATTCGGGTACATTGGGCGCCATGATGGCGATATGATCCCCTTTTTGAACCCCTAATGCCATAAGACCTTTTCCGGTTTCCTTGACTTCTCGATAAAACGCTTCATATGAATAACGTAAAGAACGTTCTGGATACACAATGGCTTCATGTCCTGGATGCTGCTCCCTTTTCTCTTTTAATAACGAGCCGATTGTCTGTGGATGAATCGACATCATGGCTTTCCTCCTCCATTGATGGTAAGCGTTTTCATTATCGGATTACGCTAACAGTTGTCTTGCGATGACTAGACGCTGAATTTCAGAGGTCCCTTCTCCAATTTCCATTAGCTTGGCATCTCTCACAAGCCGTTCTACACCACATTCTTTCATGTAGCCTGTTCCCCCGTGGATTTGAACAGCATCAAGACTTGCTTTTGTCGCCATTTCAGAAGCGAAGAGTTTGGCATAGGCAGCTTCTTTTGTAAACGGCTTGCCGTGATCTTTCAGCCAAGCGGCTTTCCAAACCATTTGTCTAGCGAGCTCTATTTGCATCGCCATATCTGCCAGCTTAAATTGAATCGCTTGGAAGGAAGAAAGGGTCTGCCCAAATTGCTTTCTTTCTTTTGCATGCGAGAGCGAAGCATCTAGTGCAGCTTGTGCGATGCCAACTGATAACGCAGCAATTGAAATGCGCCCCCCGTCTAATGTATATAAAAATTGCTTAAAGCCTTTCGCTGGGTCTCCTAAAATATTCTGGGCTGGTACACGTACACCGTCTAAAATGATTTCTGCTGTATCTGAACCGCGCACGCCCATTTTGTCATATGGATTTGTAATGGTCAGCCCTTTTTGCCCTTTCTCCACAATGAAGGCGGAGATGATCGGGCGGCCGTTTTCATCTTGATCCGAGACAGCAGTGACGATAATGGTTCTGGCAAAATTGGCGTTTGTGATCCAGCACTTTTCCCCGCTAATGACATACTCTTGTCCGTCTTTGACTGCTTTTGTTTTCGTCCCTTTTGCATCTGACCCTGCATTTGGTTCTGTTAATCCGAAGGAACCAAGTGCTGTTCCAGAAGCCAGCGGGACAAGGTGGTCCATCTTTTGTTCCTCTGTACCAAAGTAATAAAGCGGGCTTGCGCCTAAGGAGACGGCTGCGGCATAGCTAAGACCTGTACTGGCACACTGTTTTCCGATTTCTTCTACAGCGAGTGCATATGATATCGTATCTCCTCCTGAGCCGCCGTATTTCTCTGGAAAGGGGATGCCCATAAAGCCGAGCTCCCCCATTTTTTGAAACGTTTTGGCTGGGAATACGGCCTGTTTATCAATGGTTTGAGCGAGTGGTGCAATTTCTGCTTTGGCGAAATCTTTGACCATCTGGCGGATCATTTGTTGTTCTTTCGTTAATTCAAAATCCATCTTGCTTCCCCCTTTAGCTCTTTTCTATCATATTTATTAATCAAGCAGCTGCTTCATGCCAAGCTTGATTGAATTCAGAAAATTAAAAAATAGAAAAAAAGCATGAACGAAGAAAATCTCACTCATGCTTTTTCTGTTATTTCACTATTTTTGTAGAAGGCTTGCTTTCGTGATGAAGACGATTCAGAGCCGTAATCTTGTAAGTATCCATTTTCTTTTGATTGACTGGGAGGTCTTTAATCGTTGTTATGGCGCCTTTTTCTTTTCTAACCGTTTGCAGCAATTCATATGTTCCTTTATTTGTTAATCGATAGACCGCATAATAGGATACGGTAGAATGCGGATCATTTTTGATTTGTAAAGCCGCACCATCCGATGTCTTTTTCACAGATTGAATGATTGGTTTTTTAGGTGCTTTCTGATGAAGCCAAGGCATTTCTGGAATGAGAGCTGGTTTGCTGTATGACTCTTCTATCAATCGATCCTTTACATTCAAAGGGTTGCGATTGAGATCCTTCAGGCTGAAATGCATGCTTCCCTGCACAAGCTGTGACTGCCTGTTCAGCTCAATCTGCCTAAAATATTCTTCCGGGTCAGACCAAGCAGGGTCACTGTTTTGATTAATTTTATATGCCGCCTGCCCAATGTACAGGTGAACCGGCTCCCCTTTCACCTCATTTGACCACCATTTCGTCAGCACATCATAAGCGGCAGCTTGAAAGCCGATGCTCCAGTAAATTTGCGGAGTAACATAATCAATATCGTGCTGCTGAATCCACTCTCTTGTATCAGCATACAAATCATCGTAGTTGGTCATTCCTGCAGTGGTGTTTGAACCAGTCGGGTCATCTTTTATGTTGCGCCATACCCCGAATGGACTAATACCAAATTTCACATACGGTTTTTCTTTCTTAATGGTGTCATTGATTTGCTTCACCAGCTGATTCACATTATCTCTTCGCCAATCTTCTATATGAGTAAATGCTTTTTTTCCATATGTTTCATACGTTTCTTGATCTGGAAATGGTACACCGGCTATTTTATATGGATAAAAATAATCATCCATATGTACTGCATCAATATCGTAGTTTTTCACAACTTCTTCTATACCGCCGATAATGAAGTCCTGAGTTTCAGGAATACCAGGATTGTAATAAAGCTGATTACCATACGCAATCGTCCAATCAGGATGTTGTCTTGCAGGGTGATCGGCAGACAAACGGCTGAGATCAGTATGATTCATTGTGATTCGGTAAGGGTTAAACCAAGCGTGAAATTCAAGGCCGCGTTTATGAGCTTCTTCGATCATAAACTCAAGCGGATCGTACCCCGGATCTTTCCCTTGTGTTCCAGTCAAATATTCTGACCACGGCCCGTATGCTGAAGGATAAAAGGCATCTGCTGTTGGTTTAATTTGCATAATGACGGCATTCATATTCATCGCTTTGATTTCGTCTAACAAACGAATAAACTCTTGCTTCTGCTCTGCTACAGGCAGCCCCTTCTTTGAGGGCCAATCTAAGTTATAAACAGATGCAATCCATACCGCGCGCATCTCTCTTGTGCTCTCAAGCTTCCCTTTTGGCACTGCACGAGCTGCTAGACTGCTAGAAGGAATCAATAAAAATACAAACATCAACATCAGTGTTAAAACTGTCATACTGATCTTTTTCAGCATGTTTTGCATCACCTCATCTTAAGTTTATTCCGCTTTTTGTGATGGAATGCCAGCAGATGGTGTAAGCAGAATGTTTTTCATTTCATTGAGCTGAGCTTCAGGGACTTTGCAGGCTTCAATTAAATACCGCTCTGCACTCCCGTATGTCTCCAGCATTTCGTGCAGCACATCTTCAAGATAATCTTGCTGCACACCGACAAGCGGCTGAATTTGTTCTTTTGACACCCGGTATAAACTCATCAATCGGACAAATCGTTCCTGCCTTCTGACGAGCATTTGCACGCCTTCATTGGAACGCATGTATTCACTTAAAACGACAGCCTGCGGTACACCTGCCACCAACTGAATCAGGGCAGATAAAAAACCTGTACGGTCCTTGCCACTCGTGCAGTGAAGCATCAGCGGGTAATGGCTTTGATCTGAAAGCAGTGTGAACAGCTGCCGAATCTCTTCTTTACGCTCTGTCAGCATGCTTTGATATAACTCTTTCATGATCGGTGTAAATGAGAGAGACTTCCCTTCTGTTACCAGCATACGAAACATGGTCCATTTACTTGGCATCTTACTGTCAGGCTGCATCGGAATATGGACGATTTTGTCGTGTTCCTTGATCTTTGGCGGATGTGATTTACGTTCTGAGGCTGTACGGAGGTCACAAACGGTTTGAATTCCGAGTGCTGAGAATATCTCGATGTCTTGTTTCGACAAACGGGATAAGTCTGCGGATCGATAAATCATTCCCTGTTTGATCACCATCCCATCTGTTGTTTGAAGCCCCCCTACTTCTCTAAAATTCGCAAGCTTTGAAAATGGGTTGTTTGATTGATTCATAGAAGTGAAAGTTCCTTTCTGGTTTCTTTCTTTTTTCTATCATACGCTTTTATATCAAAGGAGAAAAGAGAATCAATTGACCTAATCCATGTAAGAGAATTTATTGGTATAATGGAAAAAGGACATTCGGATTGATTGGAGATATGAAGTATGATAAAAACAAAACGGATTCAGCAAATCAAAGAGTATGTGTTTGACCGGGAATCTGCCTCACTTGATGAGCTTGTGGCGCATTTTGGTGTCTCAAAAAACACGATACGCCGAGATGTACAGGCATTGGTCGAGTCCGGCGTACTCAAAAAAGTGTATGGCGGAGTGGCTGTGAACCACTCAACGTTAGTGGTGTATCAGGAGCGAAAGATCCGTCAGCTCAGTAAAAAGCAATTGATCGGTCAGACGGCTGCCACTTTTGTGGAAAACGGGGATATGATTTTTATTGATTCTGGTACGACAACGCTTGAGATGCTCCCCTATTTGACGGAGAAACAGGTGACCATTGTGACCAATAATGTGGATTTCATTACACAGGCAATGCCTTATGAAAATCTCACCATCTTTTCCACTGGCGGGATGCTTGAAAGAAAAACGAATTCTTTCGTTGGTTATCAAAGTGTTGAGCGCTTGAAAGCTTACAATGTCAATAAAGCCTTTATCGCATCAACTGGTTTATCCATTGATCACGGAGTCACGAATTCGTCTCCGCTTGAAACCGATATTAAAAAGACGCTTGTTCAAAAAAGTGCCAAAACCTTTTTATTAGTGGATGATAGCAAATTCGATCATTACGCCTTGACCACGTTTTGTGATTTGCACGAGATTGATATCGTCGTGACCAATCAGGAGCCAAATGAAGATTATCTTCAATATGGAAAAGAGCATGATGTACGGTTTGTCACACCTTCATCAAATGAATAGATGGACAAAAAAACGGCTCAGGAATTTGAGCCGTTTTTTGATTCATTGATTTCAAGCTGTATGATCATATGGAATAAAAATCGATACACGGCCGAGATGACGTCAATGAAAGCCGTATCTTCGTGGATATCCTCAAGCTCAAGAAGCTGCAAATTCACATCAAATAAGCCATCTTGTCCATTAAATTGAAGCTGAGCACCATTTAATGGCGATAGCATGTCCTTTAGAATATTCGTGTCTTTTTTAGGACGTTTTAAACCAAATAGGACGGTATACGTTTGAAACACTTCATCCCATTCAATGGCCAAGCCATCCACTTTCACGACATCAAACCACTTGGATTCGATATAAATGAATTCTTTTTGATGTTTTTTCACATATGTAAGCGGTGTGTTTAGAAATGAGGCGTTTTCTGTTTGAATCATGTTCTCTGATTCCTTGTCTACACGCTCTATATATACATCGCCAAAACGGGCTTCTTCTTTTATTCTCGCCCCTTCTAATGTCCAATTGCGGCGCGCCGCTTCATCATATTCAAAGTCGGTCAGCGCCTGTCCTTCTTTCAGTAAGTCTTGTAAGCGATTTTGCAGTGACATGGCTATGTCTCCTTTCTTCTCCTTCATGTGTGTTTATTATTTTAGCATAACTCATGAAAAGAAAGATATGTCCCAGCATATGATGGTATGATAGTGTCAAAAGAAACATCTCGGAGGGGTACGTTTTGCTCACAATGACACTGGCAGAAAAAATCGTAGATGAGGTTAAAAAGGTGCTGACTGAGGAAATCATCATCGCACAAACAAACGGCACCATCATTGCAGCAACAGATCCAGCGCGCGTTGGACAATTTCATGAAGGAGCGTATCTGACATCTGTTGAAGGACAGAAACGAATTCTCACAAAGGATGACCAGCAGCACATGAAAGGCGTCAAAGCTGGCATCAATCTGCCTATTTATTTTAAGCAAGAGGTCATCGGGGTCATTGGAATGACAGGAGATCCTGTACATGTGTCTCCTTTTGGCGAAATATTAAGAAAAATGACCGAGCTGCTTATTCATGAACATGAATTTTTTCAAGAAACTGAAACGGATGAACGTCAGCTCGAAGCGTTTGTATTCGACTGGCTTCATCTGCCAGAGACAGCGATTGATCTCACTGAAAAAGCGTCGCGGCTTCAGCTTGATATCAACAAGGAGCGCGCAGTTGTTCTGATCGATTGTCAGGATGAATCGTTTATGAAGCAAAATCAATACAAAGAATTGAAGGAAACGCTGCATCTCAACAGCCAGGAGATCATCGTCCGCTGGGGGCATGGCCGCTTTTTACTCATGCTGCAAACAACAGCAGATGATCGTAAAGCCCTGCAGCAGCGCCTGTTTCACATCCATGCCTCCCTTACGGCGCGGAGCTCTCCCGGGGTTTTGATTGGGGCGGGAAAACCAGCAGCTGCTCATTTGATGAAGCAATCGTTTCAACAAGCCTTTCGAGCATTAAAAATGGCACATGCTGATACGCCGATTGTATTTGATGAAGATTTAACGCTCGAACTTTTTATGGAGGAAGTAAGTCAGGAAACAAAAGAAGTGTTTCTTGATCGAACGATCGCCCCTCTTCTTCCCTATCCTGAATTAGTGAAAACATTGCGGGTACTCATGACCTCAGATTGTTCATTGAAATATACCGCAGAAGCGATGCATGTCCATATCAATACACTGCATTACAGGCTAAAACGAATCCAAGATTTAACGACACTTGATCCAAAGCGCATGCAAGATGCCATGCTCTTTTATTTAGCCTTCATGCTATTAGATGATGATCCAAAAAAACGAAGTGAACAGCCCGATATTTTGTAGAATCGTCCATAGGCATGAGGCGATTCTTTTTTTATACTGAAAGAAACGATACGTCTCATCAATAGGAGTTGAATGCGTATGTTACATTCTGAATTTTTAAATCAATTAAAAAAGATTGTTGGCGCGTCTTACGTGCAGGACAGTAAAGCCGATCGGCTTGCCTACTCTTATGATGCAACACCAAATTTTCAGCATATGCCAGATGTCATCGTAAGCCCGCATACGGCTGAGGAAATCCAGCAAATTGTCCGGCTCTGCGCCTCATATAACATACCGATCGTGCCAAGAGGATCAGGAACGAACCTTTGTGCAGGCACATGTCCCACTCAAGGCGGACTTGTGCTGCTGTTTACAAGAATGAACCAATTAATAGAAATAGATGAAGAAAACCTGACAGCAACGGTGCAGCCTGGATTGATCACACAGGAACTCATTCACCAAGTAGAGGCGAAAGGCCTCTTCTATCCACCTGATCCAAGCTCTATGAAAATCTCTACATTAGGCGGAAATATTAATGAAAATTCAGGTGGTCTAAGGGGGTTAAAGTATGGAGTGACGAGAGATTATGTCCTTGGACTTGAAGTCGTTCTGCCAAACGGTGACATCATCAAAACAGGCGGAAAGCTTGCAAAGGACGTGGCCGGGTATGATATGACCCGTTTGTTCGTAGGTTCAGAAGGAACGCTCGGGATTGTCACTGAAGCCACGCTGAAGCTTTTGCCGCTTCCAGAAACAAAACAAACGATGCTTTGCTTATATGAAAGTTTAGAGGAAGCCGCCGCTTCAGTGTCGGCGATTATTGCAGAGCGTATCATCCCCGCCACATTAGAATTTATGGATCAGCCGACTCTGGAAGTCGTTGAAGACTTTGCAAAAATCGGTTTGCCGACTGACGTTCAAGCGGTGCTGTTAATCGAACAAGACGGCCATCCTGAAGCGGTTGCCCGTGATATGCAGCGCATCGCAAAAGTGTGTCAGCAGCATGGTGCAAAAGAAGTGAATATCGCACATTCTGAAGAAGAGGCAAATGCACTTTTAACAGCGAGACGATCCGCTTTATCTGCCCTCGCCCGCTTAAGCCCGACGACCATTTTAGAAGATGCCACAGTTCCCCGGTCTGAAATTGCCAGCATGGTGCGGGCGATCGAAGACATTGCGAAGCAGTACAAAGTGAAAATCTGTACATTTGGTCATGCAGGTGATGGCAATTTGCATCCTACTTGTGCAACAGATGCAAGAAATGAAGAAGAAATGAAACGGGTGGAAGAAGCCTTTCAGGCCATTTTTGAAAAAGCAGTCTCACTTGGCGGCACCATTACGGGTGAACATGGCGTGGGTCTTATGAAAGCTCCTTACTTAGAACTGAAGGTTAAAAAAGAAGGCATTGCGGCAATGAAAGCGATCAAACATGCGCTAGACCCGGAAAATATCATGAACCCTGATAAAGTGTTCGGAAAAGCCGCAAGAAAGCGGGTGGTGGTCTCATGAGTTCTAAACAAACAGAGATTCAGCAAGCATTTCAGCAGCAAATGGACGAAAAAGAGCTGCTCAATTGCATGCGCTGCGGATTCTGCCTTCCTTCCTGCCCGACTTATATTGAATCTGGTCAACAAGAAACACACTCTCCCCGCGGCCGAATTGCTTTAATGAAGGCGGTGAGAGACGGCGTCATTGAGCCAGATGAAGATGTCGAGCATTCACTGAATCTTTGTCTTGGCTGCCGTGCATGTGAACCGGTCTGCCCTTCCGGCGTTAAATATGGACGGTTACTTGAAGATGCAAGAGACATCATTCAGCAGCACAAAAAACAATCCATCCCTGTCAAACTTGTAAGACGTGTCGTGTTTAAAGGTCTTTTTCCTTCACAAAGCCGAATGCGGAAAGCAGCAGGCCTTCTTCGCTTTTATCAAACATCTGGTCTGCAAACGGCTGCCCGTAAAACTGGCATGCTGAAGGTGCTTCCACCGCACTTACGCCTGATGGAACAGGCGCTTCCAAAGGTGCCGCGTCAACGAAAAAGCCGTTTGACGGAATACAAAGCCGCCGGCCCAGCGAGAAAACGGGTCGCCTTTTTTACTGGCTGTTTAATGGACACCGTTTTTTCCAGCACAAACGAAGCGACCATCCAGCTTTTGCAGCTGGCAGGCTGTGACGTCATCGTCCCTCCTATTCAGACGTGCTGCGGAGCGCTCCATGGCCATAGCGGTGAAAAAGAACAAGCGAAACAGTTAGCAAAGCGGAATATTGAAGCGTTTGAAGAGATAGATGCGGATGCCATAGTCATGAATGCAGGCGGTTGTGGCGCTTTTTTAAGTGATTATGATCATTTGCTTTGTGATGATCCGGATTTTCAAAAGCGAAGTGAAGCTTTCTCAAAGAAAATCATGGATATATCAGACATTTTAGTGGAGCTGGAATTTCACCGCCGCATGCCGCTTGCTTTGCCAGAGCAGGTCATCACCTATCAGGATTCTTGTCATTTGCGGAACGGAATGGGTGTACAGCATGCACCAAGGGTGCTGATGAAGGCCATTCAAGGTGTATCATTTAAAGAAATGAAGGATTCGGGCCGGTGCTGCGGCTCAGCTGGCATTTACAACATCTTGCAGCCAAAGATGTCGATGCAAATCTTAGATCATAAAATGACAGAAGCCACTCAAACAAAGGCCGCTGCCATCGTTACGTCTAATCCAGGCTGTCAGCTGCAAATGGCAGCAGGCATCAAACGCTCAGGGCACTCACCGAGCATGCGTGCCGTCCATCTAGCTGATTTATTATTAGAAGCCGTTCTATATGGAAAAAAAGCGTCCAGCCCATCAAGCTGAACGCATCTTTAGACAATCGGTTAGATAATAGAGGCAAATCGCCGAAGGAGCTGGTCCAAATGCTGAAGAAAAACAAACAACAAAAGGACCCGAATTCAGTATTTGAAGCATTGTCACGTTCTGCTGATTTTACAAATGAGCTGTCTCGAAATGGAGATTTTCTGTATAGGATTTCCTTTTTTCGTTCATTGATTAATGGACATCTTCTACATGAACAAATTCTCCCCTCCCTCAAACAACTGCACCTGTCACCCACTCTTGAAGAGCTGAAAGAACGAATTCCCATTGAGCAGGCTGTCATCACGAGCGATCTTCAAAAAGTGCAAGAAGCCCTTCACCGGGGCAGCATTGCGATTAGACTTGAGACAGACTGGGGCAAAACGCTTCTCTTGCCGATTGAAGAAAAGAAAGGCAGACAAATAGGTCCGCCTGAAATTGAATTTGGGATTATCAGTGCACAGGAAGCATTTGTGGAGGTTTTAGATACCAATTTAAATTTGGTCAGACGGCGGCTGCCGACGCCTAACCTGAAAGTTGAGGAAAAGACGGTTGGTACGCTCTCTCAAACAAAAGTTGCCGTGTTATATATTGAAGAAATCGCCAACCCAGAAAACATCGAAACGGTTCTTCAGCGAATTGAGGACGTTGATTATGATCAGATTTTAGATGCGAATTACCTCGCTCAAATGCTTTATGATGTATCCAATACGATCTTTCCGTTGTTTTTGAATACAGAAAGACCCGACCGCGTGTCTTCAGGCTTATCAGAAGGGAAAATTGCCATATTAGTTGATGGTTCGCCTCATGTCTTGCTTGCCCCAACTATTTTACTTGAGTATTTTTCCACGATGGAAGACTACAATATGTCATGGATTGCGGCTTCTTGCTTTAGGCTGTTACGCATATTTGCTGTGATATTTTCCATTTTTGCGACACCTTTATATGTCGCCGTTTTAACCTTTCATTATGAGCTGATCCCAAAGGATTTATTAGAAACCATTGTCTCCTCGCGCTATCTTGTGCCATTTCCTCCGATCATTGAGGCACTATTTTTAGAGATTTCGATTGAATTACTAAGAGAAGCAGGTTCAAGGCTCCCAGCTAAAGTCGGTCAAACGCTCGGGATTGTTGGAGGGATTGTCATTGGACAGGCTGCTGTAGCAGCAGGCTTAACGAGCAATATTTTACTCATTATTGTTGCCCTGTCTGCTCTCGCCTCATTTGTCACGCCTATATACAAAATGGGCAGTACCATTCGGCTGCTGCGATTTCCTTTTTTAGTTGCAGCACAGGTTTGGGGCGCATTAGGTATTGCTGTGATGGGATCTTTTCTGCTCACCCATTTAATGAAATTAACTTCAATTGGCCGGCCGTATTTAGAGCCTATTTTTCCAATGCGCCTTGCTGATTTAAAGGGCAGTTTGATTCGTCCTCAGCTCCGTTTTTTGAACAAAAGGCCGGAAAATTTACGTCCGCAAAATGAAACCATCCATCGCTCTAAGCCGAAGCAAGGCCGTAAGGGGAAAAATGATTTTTATGAATAAGGAAGTGAAGGCATGAGCTCTTCTTCTGTCAAAGAGAAATTTCAGGTATCCCCTTATTTTGTGTTTTTTCTCATCAATGCCAATCAAGTCGGTGTCAGCATTTTAAACTTTCAAACAAACCTTGTTCGTTCTATCAATAATGATGGATGGATCGCTATTTTGATTTCTGGCATGAGCGTCAATGTGATGGTCTTTCTCATGTACTTGATGTTTAAAAAGGCCCCTTCGGATGAATTTGGTGAAATCACGCAATATGTATTTGGCAAATGGATTGGGCAATTATTCAACATTCTTTATATCTTATATTTTGCTTCTTTGTCGCTGACCGTTCTTATCCATTACATGGATGTGATCCATGTATGGCTGTTTAAAGAAATTCCTGGTCTTTTGTTTGCGTCTGTACTGCTGCTGCTTGTGTATTACATTCATACTGGCGGCTTTAGAACCATTGCTGGATGGGCATTTTTTAGTGTTGTACTGACGTATTGGATGACGTTTATCTGTTTTTATGCCATGAAATATAGTCACATTCGTTTCATGTTCCCAATGTTTGATCATACATTTTCGCAAATGCTTGTGGGAGTCAAAGATGCATCCTTATCCATGTTTGGTTTTGGCACGCTGCTTGTCTATTATCCCTTTATTAAACAAGCTCAGACATCTCAAAAATTTGCTCACATGGGGGTATTATTTACGACATGCTTAAACTTGCTCACTTTTCTCGTCTCTATAGCGTATTACTCAAGTGCTCAGCTCAAATTAACAAAATGGCCGACGCTAACGTTAACGAGCATTGTGAAGCTTCCGTTTATCCAGCGCTTTGAATTTATTGAAGTGTCTCTTTGGCTGCTTCTGATCATTCCTAATATCACGATTCCATTATGGGCAGCGAGCCGAATGGCAAAAAAAATGCTTCATACGAGCCAGCGCGTCACGTTCATCGGGCTCAGCATCCTCATTCTGATCATGTTTTCGTTTTTTGCCAGTGCAACTTCTTTTGAAACCTTTAATCAATGGGTGGAATTTAGCGGATTCATTCTGATCTATGGATTGATTATCTGTATGGTCATTGGACTGATGCTGAAAAAAAGGAGGGGGAAAAAACGAGCATGAAACGTTATATACTTACGGGCCTCATGTTGTGTAGTCTTTTGTTAACCAGCTGTGCAGAGCCCCGCCTTTTAGATGAATTAAATATCTCTCAGGCGGCAGGATTTGATTTATTGGAAGATGGAGAAATGAAGGGCTTCTTTGTCTTCCCTGTCTTTAAAAGTCAAGAGCAAGGAAGTTATCAAATATTAAGCGCAAAGTCAAACACCATTAGTAATATTCAATTTCTCGTGTCAGAAGAATCACCTTTTCCAGTAGTCATGGGCCAGGTGCTCGTTATTTTAGTCAGTGAAAAGTTAGCAAAAGAAGTCGGCATGATCGATTTAATGAATTATATTTATCGTGATCCTATCATTGGTTCACGCCAAGTGTTTGCGATTGTAGGCGGAGAAGTTGAAGAGTTATTATACACAAAAATGAATCAAACGAACTTAAATATAGGTGTATATCTCTCTGACATGTTGGCCCAAAATATGCGAAATGGCAATGAACCTGTCACCAATCAGCATATTTTTATGAATCAGATGCTGGCAAAAGGGGTCGATGCATACCTCCCTTACATTAAGAAAAAAGGCAATGGCATTAAGATCACAGGAGTCGCTCTGTTTGATCATGAAAAAATGATCGGTCATATCCCTGGAAAAGACACGTTCACATTTAAAGCGATGATTGAAAATCATAAAAATGGCATCTACGAATTTCAATTGGCTGATCATGCAAAGACCCATGTCGTCATTGAAAATATCAAATCCCATGTGTCTTACCGAATTAAACCAACGGAAAACCTAACAAAGAAGCCTCAGATCATGATTGATATCAAACTGAAAGGTGAATTAAAAGAATTCATGAAGTCCAAAAAAATTGATAAACCATCTATATTGGACCATGTTGAAAAAGAAGTAGAAAAACGTGTCGCTCAGCAAGGACAAGACCTTGTTCAATCCTTTAAAAAGCAAAACATAGATCCGCTTGGGCTGGGCCTGAGGTATAGATCAAAAGACAAAGCAGTAACACCAGAAAAGTGGAAAAGCATTTATCCTGATGCAGATGTACAAGTTAAATGCCACATGAAGATTGTTCAAACCGGAGTCAGCCAATAAAAAGGCTTATTCAAATATGTCTTGCTTGTTCTCCAAGATGTTGGACACTTTCATTTTCACTCGTGGAACCGGATCTTTTTGATGAACATCATGTAAAATCTTTTCTACTTCATTTTTATCAGTTCTAAGAATTTTAGGTGAAATTTTTCCACAAGAGCCGGTCTATTCCCTTTTGCACAGTTTGCCATTGTATCTAGTGCAATGAAGCAGAAAGGTCTTCTTTTGTTTAGCCAAGATTTCATTCTCTCCCAGGTTGGGCAGCTGACGGCTGCCAGCCTTTCCCACTGATCGTGAAAATGGGTGCAATTTGACTCCATCCAATCCAAAATTTTGTGAGAACGGAAACGATGCAGGCAAATAAAAGCCTCTAACGGCAATTCTTTTTCACTAATCGATTTCAATTTTTCTAATATATGGTGTAATCCCTCATCTCCCGGCAAACTGCCGGCTGCTGCCCACGAAAGTGGGTAAAGGAATTCTTCGTCCTCGTGATCCAAAAGTTCCCTGACCCATTCAGCGGCAAATGTATCTAGAACATCAGCCGTGATCTCTAACATTCACTTCGGCATGCTCCGTTTCATGAAACCTACTTTGAATAGAATGCAAGATTTTTGCTGATCGTGCTGTTTCAAAGCATCGATGACATCATCCTCAAGAAACCAGCTAGTGATTGAAAAGTCTAATATAGACACCAAATCATGCCTAACGGCTTTTAATGTTGGAGCTTTCTCGCTTTTGGTGATGACGACATTCTCCTCTAATTGAAAAGCCTGTCCGTCCTCTCCATAAAAATCATCGCGGGAGTAAAAATTGTTTAGGAGAATGGAGAACAGCTAGGTTATACCATTCAATAGGCCGTAATGAATAGCTGAGTAATCTTTCGTTGCATTGATGGCATAATTGATAAGGCTGTTTCTGTTCATCAGACGATTCTACAACGTTCATTTCGTTTTTTTGACAGGCTTCACATAAAGTAGTTGCGTTTTCACTTCCTTTTACTGCTATTCTGCTTCTTTCATTGGAGCAAGCTTAAGGTGAAATAGAAATCATTCTTTCTATAACCGCGGCCATTCGTCCATATTGTTTCAAATGAAGAAATAACGATCTTCTAATCTTCATCTTTTACATCGGGGTCTTCCGGAATCGGTTCATTTAAGATCTCTTGGACGAGCTCTTTATATTGCTCGAGCTGCTTTAAATGCGTTTGAAACTGCCCTTGATAAATGAGATAAGATTCCCCGTCAAATACGTAACGAATCTTTTTTTGCTGGATTAATTTTTCAACATATGCTTCAGATACTTCTAAGTATTCAGCTGTTTCTGCGATTGTTAAATACATGTTTGTGCACCACCCGTTCGTTTCATCTAGCAAATTATATCACGAGCTGGTGAAAAAACAGATATCGCTTGTTCATGTTTTTTTCATCTTTTCTTCACTGATTCGTCAACTCACTTTTGTACAGTATTCATACACCCACTCAAACACTAGGAGGTGATGATCCTTCGCATGACAAAGAAAAATATTCGGATCTATGCCGCATTTTTAACTGTAGGCGCTAGCAATACGATGATTGACTTTCTGTTCTTCTTTTTTTTAACTGCTTGCTTTGTTCCCTCTTTTCTTGCACAGTGCTTGTCCTATACCGCAGGAATGCTGAACAGTTATGTTTGGAATCGAAAATGGACGTTCCAAGTGAAAAAGAAAGCTGACAAGTGGGAATGGATCAAGTGGGCCACAGTCAACGGCGCAGCGTGCCTCCTCACCTATGTTGTCTTATATGTCATACAGCAAGCAGGTTTCTCATTATTCATTAGTAAAGCGATTGGTACTCTTCTTGGCATGATGATTACTTTTACTGGAAGCCGCCTATGGGTTTTTCCATCAGAAAATAAACCATCAGAAATGGAGCGATGATTCAATGAACATTAAAAAAGCCGTCATACCAGCAGCCGGATTAGGCACACGTTTTTTACCCGCAACGAAAGCACAGCCAAAGGAAATGCTGCCTATTATCGACAAACCCGCCATTCAATACATAGTTGAAGAGGCTGTTCAATCAGGCATTGAAGATATACTGATTATCACAGGAAGAAATAAAAAATCGATTGAAGATCACTTTGACCGTTCGATTGAGCTAGAACAGAATTTGCTTGAAAAAGGGAAAGAAGAACAGCTGGCTGAAATCAAACATATTGCGGATATGGCCAATATTCATTATATTCGTCAAAAGGAGCCCTTAGGTCTTGGACATGCGGTATTATGTGCACGTCATTTTACTGGCAATGATCCTTTTGCGGTCCTTTTAGGTGATGATGTCATGGTGTCAGAAAGACCTGCACTCTCTCAGCTCATGGAAGTCTTTGAAGACAAACAAAGAGAGGTCATTGGCGTCCAGCAAGTAGATCGTCTAGATGTCAGTAAGTATGGTATGATAAGACCAGCTAGAATAGACGGTCAAGTGTTTGAAGTCACAGACTTAGTGGAAAAGCCAGCAATTCATGAAGCTCCTTCCGATTTAGCCGTGATGGGCAGGTACCTGTTAACACCATCGATTTTTCCAATTTTACAAGGAATCGAGAGAGGTACCGGGAACGAAATCCAGCTGACAGATGCGCTGAAAATCATCGCACATGAATCACCCATTTATGCAACACAATTAGATGGGATGAGATTTGATGTTGGTGATAAGCTCGGCTCGTTTAAGGCAGCGGCAGAACTTGGATTAATGCGTCATGATATGCGGCCAGCCATGCTAGCATATATGCAAAGCATACTCATGAGAGAAGAAAAACAAGCATAGGCTCTTATAAGGATGCTTGAAGAAAATTCGTATTTAAAGGCAGAGTGAAATGAATGGGAACCTTGTTTAATGAAATTTTAACCTGGCTGACAAGCCTAGGTTACGCGGGTGTTGCACTTGGACTGATGATTGAAATCATTCCGAGTGAAATTGTACTTGCCTATGGCGGATATATGGTATCAACAGGCACAATTGGTTTTGTAGGAGCTGTGATTGCCGGCGTCATCGGTGGTACGCTCGCCCAGTGTTTTATTTACTGGATCGGTCTGTACGGCGGACGACCTTTTTTAACAAAGTATGGAAAGTATTTATTCATCCATGAACATCATATCGCGACTGCAGAGCGCTGGTTTGATCGGTATGGAACCGGTGTAGTCTTTACCGCCCGCTTTATCCCTGTTGTCCGTCATGCCATCTCGATTCCAGCGGGTATTGCCAAGATGCCTTTTTTGAAATTTGTTTTCTTGACAGGATTAGCTGCCATCCCTTGGTCTATCTTATTTATCTATCTTGGCATGCAGCTTGGGACGAAATGGGATCATATTCAAAGTGTTGCTCATGCTTATACAACCCCCATTATGGTCATTGCCATCGTCCTGATTGTTCTCTACTTTGTACTCAAAAAAATTCGGACGAATCGAAAACGGACAATCTAACAAAAACGCCTTTCACTGATCTGGTGAAAGGCGTTTTTTTATTTGTGTGCTGATTGTTTTTTAATATATTGAGATAATTCTATAATCATTGCTCCCATTCTCTCAAGTGACGGGGCAAGAATTCGGTCTATTCCTTCTTCATTTAAAGCTTCAGCCGTGACTTTTCCGACAGCTACTGCCAGCACGTGCTGCTCGAATAATGCTTGCAATTCTTCTTTTCTGCCCCATTCTGCGGCTAAATTGAAAAAGGCGTGGACCTGGACAGCGGTTGTAAAACAGACGGCATGAACTTGTCCATCTTTCATTTCTTGCAGCAGCGTTTCAGCTGCCTCTGGTTCAGGAGGTGTGTGCTGATATGGTAAAAGCGGCAAAACATCTGCCCCCTTGTCATGTAAAAACTGAATGAGAGCTGGTGCATTTTCACCATGAAGCTGCACCATCACGCGTTTTCCTTGAAACTCCTTGTCTTCAAGCTTTGAAATCAAGTCACGAACCGTTCCGTCTTCATCAGAGACCTCTGGCTGAATTCCGCGTTTTTTCAGCGCAGCAAAGGTTTTATACCCTCTTGAAGCAATATGTGCGTTTGATAGAATGTTCATAAATTCTTTACCAAGCTGCAGCTCTTCTGCACTCTCAATCAATGTATCTGTACCGATGCCTGTTGTCAAGATCACCCAGTCGGCCCCTTTTTTCACAAAGGTCTCAATGCCTGGCTTTAAATCCTCTTTGGCTAAAAATACGGTTCCTTGAAGAGAGCGAATAACGGCTTGTCCTCCTTGTTTTTCGACAAGTGTACGCATTTCTTCTGTTTTTCTTGTTCCACAAATGGCAATCGTTTTTCCAGATAAGCCTTTACTCATGTTATCCCTCTTTTTCTATCACATTTGATATGTATTAAATATAGATTTATTTGGAAGACGATGCAAGTGTCTACTAAAAAAGAGCTTGACGTTTCTATCGAATTCGAGTATCTTTTGTAAGTGCAAATTGTAGGAGGTCATTATGGAAAAACAGAATGTTCAAGCAATTCGATTATCAATTGCAGACCCAACACCACTTGGTTTGTTTGGTTTAGCAATGGTGACGCTCGTTGCGTCCTCACAAAAACTAGGAATCACAGATGGCACTTCTCTTATTTTACCTTGGGCTATCTTCCTTGGAGGAATCGCGCAGCTGATCGCGTCCATACAAGATTCAAAGCATCATAATATTTTTGGAGCCACTGCTTTTGGCGCATTCGGTCTTTTCTGGATGGGCGTTGGAACAACTTGGCTCATTCAAGCCGGCGTCTTTGGGAAAACGCTTGCGGGAGCAGCAGATCCAAAACAGCTAGGCTTTGCGTTTATTGGCTATTTGATTTTCAGCTTGTTTATGACGATTGGTGCAATGGAAACACATAAAGTGTTATTTTTGATTTTCGTCTTTATTGATTTCTTATTCATTGGTCTTTCCCTTAGTACATTTGGTGTGATGTATGATGTGACTCATACCATGGCTGGTATTGCAGAATTGATCATTTCTCTGCTTTCATTTTATGGTTCTGCAGCTGTTGTTCTTAATACACATTTTGGCCGTATTGTTCTGCCAATAGGACAACCATTTCGCATTTTTACAAAAGCTTAAATAAAAAAGAACTGCTCTGTGCAGTTCTTTTTTTATGTTTATTTTTCTTGTGCCTCTTGAAAAATCTCTCCGATGATTTCATACGAGCGCATTCTTTCTTGATGGTCAAACATATCCGAATTAATCATCACTTCATCTGCTTGAGTAGCTTCTATAAAGGCTTCTAATTCTGTTTTCACCTTTTCTTTATCCCCAATGATAGTCGAGCTTAATTGTTCATCCACCATTGCCTTTTCATATGGACTCCAAAGACCGTCCATGCTGTCGACAGGCGCCTTCAGTTTTCCTGGTGTGTTGCGAATGAGACTTAAAAACCGCTGATAATGAGAGGTTGCCAAATATTCAGCCCGTTCTGTTTGATCTGCAGCAAAAACCGTCACACCGACCATGGCATAAGGCTCTTTTAATACATCAGAAGCTCTAAATGACTGTCTGTACAACTCTAACGCGGGAATTGTATTTTTAGGTGAGAAATGTGCTGCAAAGGCAAATGGCAAGCCAAGTTCTCCTGCAAGTCTAGCGCTAAAACCGCTTGAACCAAGGAGCCAAATTGGAATGTCCAGGCCTTCTCCTGGAACAGCTCTTACATGTTTTTTAACCTGACCGGTCGGCTTGAAATATTGACGAAGTTCTTCAAGCTGCTCAGGGAAATCTTCTCCGTTATGAAGATTACGTCTAAGCGCTCTTGCTGTTAACTGATCTGTCCCTGGTGCTCTGCCAAGACCTAAATCAATTCTCCCTGGATACAATGTCTCAAGTGTGCCAAATTGTTCGGCAATGACAAGTGAAGAGTGGTTTGGCAGCATAATCCCGCCAGATCCTACTCGAATTTTTTCGGTTCCTCCCGCAATATATCCAATTAAAACAGACGTTGCAGAGCTCGCTACCCCTTCCATGTTATGGTGTTCTGCCAGCCAGTATCTATGATAACCCCACTTCTCCGCCTTCTTTGCTAAATCCATACTACGATCAAAAGATTCTTTAATGGTACCTCCTTCTGTCACTGAGGATAAATTTAAAACGGAATAGGCTTTGCCTTGTAAAACTGATTGACTCATATATGATGTCCCCATTTCTGTCAAAAATCATACTATTTTATACTTTCAACACCATAACACAAATCAATGAAAGATTTAAATGATTTGATTCGATGATTTTCGAAATGATGATTTTCTAGGTTTTACTTCCAATTTGAAAAATTGCACATAGAATGAAATATCAATTCTAGGAGATGGACAATTTGTACAATCAATTCGAACACAAATGTCCCTTTTGCGGTAAATACCATGAACAGCCTCATTACAAAAGATCACGTCATGACCGTCCTCGAAAAAGAGACTGTCCATTCATTAAACAAGAATATTCAAAACAAAATACATCTCAAGGGAATCAACCTTGCCACATTGCAAAAGGAATAAAACAATCAAAACAAAATCAAAGAGCTGGACCAAGAGGCCCGGCAGGTCCAGCAGGTCCCCCTGGACCAACCGGATCTACTGGACCTGCTGGCGGGTTAACCGGCGCCCTTCCTTTTAATCCCTCACAATCACAAGATTACGATGCAGGGCAAGTGGTCACGTTTGATGGCAGTACTTACATTGCCAATGTTGACGCTCCATCAGGAATACCTGGACTCTCCCCCGACTACACCCTTTTGGCTGCTTCTGGAGAAACTGGTCCTACGGGTCCTACTGGGATCGGATTAAGTGGTATTGAAGCCTATGATCCTGTTATGGCACCAACATATACAGTAGGTCAGGTGGTCACTTATGGTGGTGGTACGTATATTGTGGATTCTGCACCACCTTCAGGTACGCCAGATACGTCGCCAGATTACACACTTTTAGCAGCACCAGGTGAAACTGGCCCTACCGGTGCGGCGGGTACCACAGGTAACACTGGACCAACTGGGCCTACCGGGGCTACAGGTATTACCGGATCAACTGGACCTACCGGGGCTACAGGTATCACTGGGTCAACTGGAGATACGGGTGCCACTGGTAGCACTGGACCAACCGGGTCTACCGGCGCCACTGGGATCACCGGGTCTACTGGACCTACCGGTGCCACGGGGATTACCGGATCAACTGGACCTACCGGTGCGACGGGGATCACCGGATCAACTGGAGATACGGGTGCTACAGGCAGCACTGGACCAACAGGGCCTACTGGGGTGACAGGTATCACCGGATCAACAGGGCCTACTGGCGCAACAGGGATTACGGGAGCTACTGGTCCTACTGGTGCCACGGGTAGCACTGGACCAACTGGAGATACCGGCGCTACTGGGATTACTGGAGCAACTGGAGATACCGGACCTACTGGCGCAACGGGGATCACTGGAGCTACCGGACCTACTGGTGCCACTGGGTCTACCGGACCTACCGGTGCTACTGGGATTACTGGAGCTACCGGGTCTACTGGTGCAACTGGTATCATTGGACCAACTGGGCCTACCGGCGCCACTGGGATCACCGGATTAACCGGACCTACTGGTGCCACGGGGATTACTGGGTCAACTGGATTTACCGGGGCTACAGGTATCACTGGAGCAACTGGAGATACCGGTGCCACGGGGATTACCGGATCAACTGGACCTACTGGGGCTACAGGTATCACTGGAGCAACTGGGCCTACTGGTGCCACGGGTAGCACTGGACCAACTGGAGATACCGGCGCTACTGGGATTACTGGAGCAACTGGAGATACCGGTGCCACGGGGATTACTGGAGCTACCGGGCCTACTGGTGCCACGGGGATTACCGGATCAACTGGAGATACCGGTGCCACAGGGATTACTGGAGAAACTGGTCCTACTGGTGCCACGGGAATCACCGGAACAACTGGGGCTACCGGACCTACCGGTGCTACGGGGATTACTGGAGCTACCGGGTCTACTGGTGCAACAGGGATTACCGGATCAACCGGGTCTACTGGTGCTACAGGCGCAACGGGGATCACTGGAGCTACCGGACCTACTGGTGCCACTGGGATTACTGGGTCAACTGGATTTACCGGGGCTACAGGTATCACTGGAGCAACTGGAGATACCGGTGCCACGGGGATTACCGGATCAACTGGACCTACTGGGGCTACAGGTATCACTGGAGCAACTGGGCCTACTGGTGCCACGGGTAGCACTGGACCAACTGGAGATACCGGCGCTACTGGGATTACTGGAGCAACTGGAGATACCGGTGCCACTGGGATTACCGGATCAACTGGACCTACTGGGGCTACAGGTATCACTGGAGCAACTGGGCCTACTGGTGCCACGGGTAGCACTGGACCAACTGGAGATACCGGCGCTACTGGGATTACTGGGTCTACCGGACCTACTGGTGCCACTGGGTCTACCGGACCTACCGGTGCCACTGGGATTACTGGAGCTACCGGGCCTACCGGTGCCACGGGGATCACCGGATCAACTGGAGCTACCGGTGCCACGGGGATCACTGGAGCTACCGGACCTACTGGTGCTACTGGGATTACTGGAGCTACCGGGCCTACAGGCGCAACGGGGATTACTGGAGCTACTGGACCTACAGGCGCAACGGGGATCACTGGAGCTACCGGACCTACTGGTGCAACAGGGATTACCGGATCAACCGGGTCTACTGGTGCTACAGGCGCAACGGGGATTACCGGGTCTACTGGTCCTACCGGTGCCACGGGGATTACCGGATCAACCGGGCCTACTGGTGCCACTGGGATTACTGGGTCAACCGGGCCTACTGGCGCAACGGGTAGTACTGGATCAACCGGGCCTACTGGTGCCACGGGGATCACCGGATCAACTGGAGTCTACCGGACCTACTGGTGCCACTGGGTCTACCGGACCTACCGGTGCCACTGGGATTACTGGAGCTACCGGGCCTACCGGTGCCACGGGGATCACCGGATCAACTGGAGCTACCGGTGCCACGGGGATCACTGGAGCTACCGGACCTACTGGTGCTACTGGGATTACTGGAGCTACCGGGCCTACAGGCGCAACGGGGATTACTGGAGCTACTGGACCTACAGGCGCAACGGGGATCACTGGAGCTACCGGACCTACTGGTGCAACAGGGATTACCGGATCAACCGGGTCTACTGGTGCTACAGGCGCAACGGGGATTACCGGGTCTACTGGTCCTACCGGTGCCACGGGGATTACCGGATCAACCGGGCCTACTGGTGCCACTGGGATTACTGGGTCAACCGGGCCTACTGGCGCAACGGGTAGTACTGGACCAACCGGGCCTACTGGCGCAACGGGTAGTACTGGACCAACTGGGCCTACTGGCGCTACAGGCATCACGGGCGCCACGGGGATCACTGGGGCTACTGGTCGTACTGGCGCTACAGGTATCACCGGATCAACCGGACCTACTGGCGCGACCGGTGTTACTGGTGTCACTGGGGCTACTGGAACAGGTGGTTTTACGGATACAGCACTTTATGCTGCTAATAGTTCTGGACCTACCATTATCACTGTAGCTGGTGGAACCAATATTCCTCTGCCAAACTTTCAAAACATTACTGGTTTTACAGCAAACGGAACGAGCACTGTTTTTACCGTTTTGCAAACTGGCAAATATTATATTACGTATCAAGTTAATACCACCACAGCTCTTTTAATTAATACACGTTTGCTTTTAAATGGAGATACTGTGTCTGGTTCTGTTCAATCACCGGTTATCTCTACTTCGTTTCTCAATAATACTTTAATCGTCAATATAACAGCTGGAAGCACCATTTCGCTGCAGTTTTTTGGGGCAGTTGTCACAGCTATTTTAGTTGGCGGGGGCGGTGCTGCAGGTGCTAGCTTGACCATCATACGGCTTAGCTAAACAAAAAAAGAAAGGCTTTCTCAGCCTTTCTTTTTTATATCTTCTATTACAGTTATACAACGTTCAATATCATGGGATTGCAAAAGGTGAAATATAGATTGGATGATTGAAAACTCTAAATTCCACCATTCTAATAACTGCAGTTTTTCGATTATTTCGGATGAAAATCGATATTTCATGAGCTGCTGGGGATTTCCTGCGGCAATTGCATATGGCGGCACATCTTTTGTGATCACACTATTTGCCCCGATCACGGCCCCGTTTCCTATACATACTCCTGACATAATCGTTGCACCATATCCAATCCATACGTCATGTCCAATATGAACATCCCCCTTCGATTTGGGATGTCCTTTAATATGGGCAGCTTCTTTAAAAATTTGATTAAACGGATACGTTGTGACCCAATCAGTACGGTGTTCCCCGCCTAGAAAAATTTTCACCTCGTTTGCAATGGAACAAAACTTCCCAATATGTAATGTCGTTCCTTCCCCCCAAGTCAACACTTGGAAATCTGGCCCGGCATAAGAAAAGTCACCGATATTGTACGAGCTCAGTTCACTTCTTTGATTCAAATACATAGAAGATTCGGCCTCCTTAAAAGTGAGAGATCTTCGTATGTATATGCTGCCTCACACCTTTACATTATGATTGAACAAGCGAGATAATTTGTTTTTTCTTCCATACGAGCTGATAGTAGCTGTATTGGAGGAGTAAGTTCACAAAAAAAGCAGCTGGGTAGCCAATCCATATTCCTTTAATGCCAAGAGATGTATAGTGTGATAGCACATAAGCGACTGGTACTTCTACAAGCCAAATGGAACAAATACTAAAGATCGTCGGCCAAAGAACCGTCCCGCTTGCTCTCATTGTGGCTGCAACAATTTGGGCCGTTCCAAAAATGAGATAGCTCCATAGTGTAATGACGACCAAACTATAGGCAATGTCTATCGTCTTAGGATCTGTTAAAAAGATAGATAAAATCTGCGGTGCAAAAATATAAACGAAAATAATGATACATCCGCCTATGGCAAAGTTAAGACCTAACCCAATTTTAATGACATCTTTCAGTCGATTCATATTCCCTGCACCAATGAATTGTGCTGCAAAGATCGAGACCGCAATACCAAGACTCACTGCCGGCATCTGCACATAACTCACGACTTGATTGACAACACCATAGGCAGCTGTCGCCTGTGATCCATAATCGTTGACGAAAGAAATAACGGCAATTTCTGATAAAGAAATGAGGATCATATTAATGCTTGATGGGATACTAAGCTTTAATAACGTTTTTAATAGATCCCCTTTCATCAATAAATGCTTTCTCACCGATGCATCAATGCGAAGCGGGTGCTTTGTCTTATATAAGTAGATATGTAGAATGATAAACGTCACAATTGTTGAAATCACAGAAGCATACGCAGCGCCATATAAGCCGAACGCCGGCAGTCCCAGCCAGCCAAATAATAAAATGGGCAGCATCAAAATATTCGTTGCCGTACTAATCATTAAGAAATAAAAAGGTGTTTTCGAATCCCCTGTTCCCCTCAAGAAGGTCGTATAAACAAAATAAAGAAATAAGATCGGCATTGAGATGAATAGAATTCTGGCATATGCCGCACTTTCCTCCACGATATTAGCGGGTGTTCCCATGAGGTTTAAGATATCAGTTGCGAAAAAACCTCCAATGATCGCTAAAGATACTCCGATTAAAAAAGTGAATGAAAGCGTTGTGCCAATAATTTCTTTTAATTTCTGTTCATTTTTTGCTCCATACGCTTGTCCAATAAGGATCGAGCTTCCCGATCCAATGCCAATGGAAAAAGAAACGAGTAAAAAGAAAAGCGGAAAGAATGCAGAAATGGCAGCTACTGCATCCTCTCCAATCCATCTTCCGACAAGAACAATTGACACTAATTGTCCGATCGATTGCAAAATATTACTTAGCAAAAGCGGGATGAGAAAAATGGACATGGTTTTTACTAAAGATTGATTATTATCTAACGTCATGATGGTTCTCCTTCTCTCTCTAAATCTAAAGATTCTCAGCTAGTATGCTGACAATACGGTCTTCTATCTCTTTCCCTTTTTCGTCATCAACAAGGTGATTTAATAAAATGGAAAAAGCGAGCGTTTTTCCGCCCTGCGTGTCAATATATCCAGAAAGTGTACTGACCGTTGTTAACGACCCTGTTTTTGCACGTACTTTTTCTAGTGTAGCTGGTTCCTTCAATCTGTTCCTTAACGTTCCCCCCACCATTCGTTCACTTGCCCCTGCTAAAGGGAGCGCATGTTCATAGGTTTTAAACCATTTTTCCTTTTGAATGTTTGTCAAAAATAAAGTGAACTGGTTAGCAGAGACAAGGTTAATAGGTGATATCCCCGATCCGTCACGCAGCACTGCAAGCGAAGGATCAACGCCAAACGCAGGAAGCCGTTCATTCATGACGTCCAGCCCAGCTTCAAAGCTCCCTTTGTTCTTCACTTTTTTGCCTAGTTCCTTTAGCAAAATTTCTGCATGGGTATTGTTGCTTAATTTCATCATAGGAACAAGCAGCTCTGATAATGGCATCGATGTATGGGAAGCAATTTTTTTGGCTTGTTTAGGAACTTGTTTTGATTTCAGCGGTCCCTTTACTTGAATCCCTTCCGCCTTTAACGCTCGTTTCATTAAGTCTAAAGCATAGGCGGCCGGATCCCATAAAGCTACCCATTGTTTAGATGAGCTTGCTTTAACCGGAATGGTTCCAGTCAGCGTAATCTTGTTGGTTCCGTGAGAGCGCTTAAAAGAAATTTTCTTTTTTCCGCCTTCTGGAACTGTTTTCACTTGATTGATGACTTGAGCGACATCCGTTTTCGGAATCATATCATAGGCGGCTTTCTGTCCTGCTTTTTTTCCTGGTTTTACTTCGAGAATCACGGTCCCTGCATCATAATCTTGATTCGGTGAAGCCGTAAGAGCAGAAATTTGTGCCCCGTAATATTGATCCTCATCACTCCAAGGCAGGTCAATCGAGTATCTCGTGTCATCAAACCAAGTGTCATCTGCCGCAAGCTGTCCGCGAATGGTATGTATTCCGGCCTTTTTGACCTGTTTGGCGAGTGCTGCAAAATCCTCCTCTAATAAAGTTGGATCGCCGGTGCCACGAAGATAAAGGCTGCCATGTAGCGTTTTCTTTTGAATGGAACCATCCATCCAGATGTCTGTAGGGAATGTGTGTGTTTCTCCAAGTATATCAAGTGCGATGGCTGATGTGAGCAGTTTCATATTAGAAGCAGGAGTGAGACGAATATCGGCTTGATGTTCATAAAGAAGAGATGTGTCAGAAGTATCGCGGACGCTGATGCCAGAGATCGCGCCCTCTAAATCAGGTGCTGTTCGTATGAATTCGTCTAAAGCTGTGATCCAATGAAGGGAATCGTCACGAGCTTTGAGTTGTTCATCTTTCGCTGAAAAAGGGAGAAATAAAATCGACAGGATACATATTTGTAAAAACATGAGCTGTGAAAAACGTTTCACGCAATCCCTCCTTTTTGTTGCAGCCAATTTTAGAAGAATATGTTCATTATACACAAAAGAACGTTTGTTCTCAAAGGTTTTTTAAACAGAAAAGTCAGCTTTCTTTGACGAAAACTGACAAGCCCTTTACCTCTTTTCTGGATTCCAGCCATCGGCTCCGCCAAGAACAGCCTGAACTGTGATTTGACTTGCTTCATTTTGGGTTAAAATGGTTGACCATTTTACGCGGTTTGCTGGGCTGCTTCCTGCTCCTGTCGATCCAAATTCTTTGTACCTTGCCGTTCTTTCGTTGTCACGGTTATCCCAGTTATGCCATCCCTCGGCTTTTATATGGTCATCCATTTTTGTATGGAGGAATGTCACAGCCGAATAAGGTCTCCACGGACGTCCTAAATAAACCGATTGCGCAGCTGCCGTTCCCTTTTTCAACGTAGAATCTATGAATACATAGCCGTACCTTTGTGCTTCTGTTGTGGATGCTGCAGTAATATACCCATTTCCAAGACTTTTTATTTCAGCTCTTTTAAACACAGCTGTGGCTGATCCAAAAATAAAATCGACCGTGCCTTCAATATAGCAGTTTTCGTAATATTGCCTCCCTGTGCCTGTTGCATAAAGTGTATCTTGATAGCCTAACACACGTATTTGTTTGAACACAGCCCGGTCGCCAGACACATATAGCGCAACTGCCTGACCCGCATGTCTGCCAGCTGTATTTTGAAAAGTGATATTTTCTGCATAAAAATCGTTTGCACGAATCATTGTGCTTGAGCTGTTTGTTGTACTGCCGGTGCTTGCATTTGTATCATCATACGTAAGAATCGTTTTGTGCTGGTTTTCGCCAATAAAGGATACGTGTGGTTTATTTTGCGGAAGCAATATTTTTTCTTTATATACGCCATTTTTAATATAGATCGTTGCCGGTTGTTGATTGTTTGCTGGAATCGCATCAATGGCAGACTGAACGGTGCGGTATGTCCCGCTTCCCTTTTGATCAACAACAAGGACGCGGTTATGCCCGGCTTCTGCTGCTTGAAGTGAAGCTGGGTCAAAAAGAAAGAAAGACAAGACCATGACCATCCATATGTTTCTAAATTTCATCACATATCTCCCCCTCATTTTGTGAACGTTTTCATCAAACATTCTTTTTGATCCTATTCCGTACACGCACAAAAAAACACCCACGTTTTTATGTTGTGGATGTTTTTTTAGACTTTTCATATTGCATCGCATAAATCCCTTCATTTTCAATCCATTCACAAAATAGAACGTCTCGATAAGAGGAAATATGCTGCTTTTTTAATTGCTCATTCAGCCAAGATTCATCAAAGCCGGCTTCTTGAAGATCTTTTTTTAAAATTTCGCCGTCAATAATAAACGTTCTAGGCAATTTCACTTCTTTTCCCTTCACGTTCACATCTTCGGCTGTGGCTGGGGCGTATTTCATTTTCGGAAGAACGCTGACAGAGCCGTCCGTTTCCAAAATAGCATATTCAATTTCATTCAGGGCAAAATGGCCTTTTGCGCGAACCAGTGTCTGCAGCTGATTGATATCAAGCATATTTTTCTTCAACCGGTTGTAGTGAATCTTCCCCTTATCAATCACAAGAGTAGGTCTTCCTTCTAAAAAAGCGCGAATGGATTTAAAGCGCTGTGAAAGCCATTCAACTGTATAAATGAGAACGCCCCATACTGCAACAGCAAATAAAATGTGCTGAATCCTGACTTCCGGATCAAAAATAGCGTTTCCGACCATTTCGCCTAAAATTAGTGCAGAAATGAAATCAAACGGTGTGATTTGTGCAAATTGTGTTTTCCCTAATAATTTTGTAATAAAAAATAAAGCGAAAAATCCGATTAAGAGTTCAATCAAAATATTAACGAACGGCACAAAAATTCCTTCCTTTCTTGCTGCATTTATATACAGCATTTACATGAAAGGAAGGATCTAAACCATTTATGAAGGCAATAAAATAAAGACATCGTCCCCTTCAACGAATGTTTCATATGTTTTAACGCATCCCTGGTCTGGTGCTTGTACGTTTCCTGATGAAAGATCAATTTTCCAATCATGCATTGGACAGAAAACGTGATTGCCGCTGACCATGCCTTCAGCCAGAACGCCGCCTTTATGTGGACAGCGATTTTCAATGGCTTTGAACTGCTTATTAGAGGTTTGAAAAACAGCTAATTCAAGTGTACCGGCTTCAACTGTTTTCCCTAGCTGGAGCGGAAAATCTGATAGGGTGCCAATGTGAACTTTAACAACTGAAACTGTCATATGATCTCATCCCTTCAATTGATTTATACGGAAGCCGTCGCTTTTTGAAATAATTGTCTCGTGTCTTTTTGGCTCTCGCGAAGCTCCTGCCAAGGCTCTTCATATGTTGAAAGCGCAATGTCCATTCTTTCGATTAAGGCTGCTCGTTTTTCATCATCCAGGAGTACTGATTGAATATGCTCTAACCCAAGTCGCTCAACCCAAGCAGAGGTTCTTTCTAAATAATTTGCCGTTTCTCTGTAATATTGAAGGTATGCTGCGGCCATTTGCTCTACTTCTTCTGCTGTACTGACCTTCATTAATAAATCTCCAGCCCGCAGGTGTGTGCCGCCATT
Source organism: Bacillus sp. FSL M7-0003 (assembly GCF_038628485.1). NCBI lineage: Bacteria > Bacillati > Bacillota > Bacilli > Caryophanales > Bacillaceae > Bacillus > Bacillus sp. FSL M7-0003. The sequence continues at coordinate 1,892,358 of NZ_CP152024.1, forward strand.
TCCGCCGGCGTACAATTCAAACCCTCCATCTATCCCCACGATACCGAGGTCTTTAATTCCGGACTCTGCACAGTTTCTCGGACAAGCAGAGACGGCCATTTTTACTTTATGCGGTGTAGCAAGACCTTCAAATTTCTTTTCTAGTGCAATTCCAAGAGCCATGGAGTCCTGCGTGCCGAACCTGCAAAATTGTTCTCCAACACAAGTTTTAACTGTTCTTAAAGATTTCCCATATGCATAACCCGATGGCATATCTAGATCCGCCCACACTTTTGGTAAATCTTCTTTTTTGACACCTAGAAGATCGATACGCTGACCGCCAGTCATTTTCACAAGCGGTATTTCATATTTGTCGACGACATCGGCTATTTTCCTCAAGTCATTTGCATTGGTGACGCCGCCGTACATTCGCGGAACAACTGAATAGGTACCATCGTTTTGAATATTGGCATGCATGCGTTCATTTACAAAGCGTGAGCTCTTTTCATCTTTGTATTCAAGTGGATAAAGCATGCCTAAATAATAATTCAGTGCAGGTCGGCATTTTGAACAGCCCTCTTCTGTATTCCAGTCAAGTACATTCATCACTTCTTTGACATGCTGCAAGCCTTTTTCTTTGATTTCATGAATGACTTCATCTCGTGAAAGAGTGGTGCAGGCGCAGATGGTTTCTTTTTGGGCTGTCCGGCTTGCATCCTCACCTAGCGTATACCATAGAATCTCTTCGACAACAGGCTGACAGCCTCCGCAAGATCGTGAGGCACTTGTACATTGCTTGACTTCCTGAAACGTTGTTAAGCCTTCTTTCTGAATGGCTTCTACAATTTGCCCTTTTGACACGCCATTACAGCCGCAAACGATATGGTCGTTTGCCATGCTGTCAATCGTGCTTTCTTGCGCCGGATCATTGGAGGTTAAGACAGATACCTTCTCCATATCCGACATATCTATTCCTTCTTTAATGTACGAGAATAAACGAGGTCCGTCGCTTGTTTCTCCAAACATGACGGCGCCTACTAATCGGTTTTGCTGGAAGACGAGTTTTTGATAGATGCCTTTTTGTTCGTCAAAAATTTTAATCGCCTTTTTCTCATCGTTTTCAACAAAATCACCAGCTGAAAATACATCAACTCCTGATACTTTCAGCTGTGTTGACAGAACAGAGCCTTCATATGAAGCAGGGTTCAAGCCGCATACATACTTGGCAAGTACAGCCGCTTGATCGTACAAAGGAGCAACTAATCCGTACGTTTGTCCCCTGTGTTCCACACATTCTCCGACGGCATAAATGCCCGGGACACTCGTTTCCATAAAATCATTGACGATAATCCCACGGTTCACTTCAAGCCCGCTTATTTCTGCAAGCATTTTACTCGGTTTAATTCCCGCAGCCATGACAACTAGGTCTGCCTCAATTGTAGTGCCGTCTGAAAATGATAAACCTTCTACTCTTGTATCTCCTAAAATCTCATTTGTCTGTTTTCCAAGCAGGAATTTCATCCCCTGTTCTTCTAATGCTTTTTGAAGAAGCTGTCCTGCAATAGGGTCTAGCTGGCGTTCCATTAAATGAGAGCCGAGGTGAATGACATTCACTTCCATGCCTAAGTTTAATAGACCGCGTGCTGCTTCAAGCCCAAGGAGTCCGCCTCCAATGACTGCTGCTTTTTTGTACATAGTAGAGGCATTGACCATTTCCTCAGTGTCTTGCAATGTACGAAAAGCCGTTACGCCTTTTTTATCACTCCCTGGAATTGGCAGGATAAATGGAAGTGACCCTGTTGCTAAAATCAATCGGTCATAATATACGGTCCGTCCTTGATCACTGGTGACTGTTTGGTTCTCTGTATCGATCTTCACAATGGTCTCGTTTGTAAACAGCTGAATATCATGCTTTTGATACCAGTTCCAATCGTTTAACGTAATATCTTCGACTTTCGTATCCCCTTGAAGCACTTTCGATAAAAGAATTCGGTTATAGTTAGGATGCGGTTCAGTCCCAAATACCGTCATGTCGAATCGTTCGCCGTCTGTTTTTAAAATGTTTTCAAGGCTTCGAATGCCGGCCATACCGTTCCCCACTAATACGAGTTTTTCTTTCATGAAAAAACACCCCTCATGTGATCATTTTTTAGAAAGTACCACACTCTAAACATAGATGGAAAATACATGTTAAAATTTCTCACATAGTTTTTCATTCACGTAGGCTGACAGCTGTACAGGACAATATTTAAAGCCTGGCATTTTACTGTGCGGATCTAGTTGATCATCAATTAATTGATTAATTGATTGATGTTTGCTCCAGTGAAATGGAACAAATACGGTATCTGTTCGAATGGTGTCTGATATGCGGCATCTGATGATGACACTTCCTTTTTTTGACTTGATGGTCACGAGCTCCCCGTGCTGAAGTCCATACGTTTTCGCTGTATCAGGATGAAGCTCTGCATATGCTTCAAACTGTCTGGCAACAAGAGAGGTGCTCCTTCTTGTTTGAACGCCTGTTTGGTAATGAGCCATCACCCTGCCGGTCGTTAAATAAAGAGGGTATTCTTGACTGACGGGTTCCTTTGCAGCCTTTTTATCGTGTGTGACGACGGCAAACTTCGCTAAACTGTCAGAATGTGAGAATGCATGTTCAAATAATCTTTCAGTTCCCGGGTCTTCTAAATGAGTACAAGGCCACCTTATGCCTTGTTCCTTCCTTAGTCTTTCATAGGTTATGCCTGAATAATCAGCCTTTGCACCTTTCGTTACGGCTCTTAATTCCTCAAAGATCTCTTCTGCGGATGAAAAGGAAAAATGGCTGCCTTTGCCTAATACAGCTGCTATTTCACAAATGATTTGCCAATCGTGCTTTCTTTGGTGTTTAAGTGGATATGTTGCTTCTCTAAGCGTAACGCGCCCCTCTACGTTTGTCACGGTACCTTCATCCTCTAAATATGACGAAGCAGGTAAAATTACATCTGCCAGCGCAGCTGTCTCAGACATAAATAAATCAACGGCAACAAAAAAGGACAAGTTCTTGATGGCTTGCTGAATCAAGTGCGCATTTGGCCCTGACTGGACAGGATTTGAGCACATTAAAAAGAGCGCTTTGATTTCACCTGCCTGCATTTTTTCAAACATTTCAAAAGCAGACACACCCTTTCCTGGAAGTTCTTTTTCATCAATGTTCCATCGTTCAGCCATTTCTTTTCTGTGAGCAGGGTTTGAGATATCTCGATATCCTGGAAGCTGATCTGCTTTTTGCCCATGCTCTCTTGCTCCCTGGCCATTTCCCTGGCCGGTTATTGCCCCGTAGCCGCATCCAAAGCGGCCGATCTTCCCAGTAACAAGCAGAATATTCAGGAAATTACGGACAGAGGCTGTACCGTCTATTTGCTGCTCAATGCCTCTTGCTGTAAAAATCATGCCTGTCTTTTCTTGCGCGAATTTCCTTGCTATTTTCTGCATCACATCAATCGTCACGCCAGTTTGCTCAGCAATGTCTGGCAAGGAGATGCGTGAGATGTGCTCCTTTAGTTTTTGGAAACCTGATGTTCGTTGATGAATAAATGATTCATCGATTAAATGCTCATGCAGCATGATGTGCAATATGCCGTTTGCCAGAGCGGCATCTGACCCTGGTTTTAGGCTGACATGTAAATCGGCTAATTGGGCTGTCGGAGTTTTGCGCGGATCAATGACGATGAGAAATGCACCATTGTTTTTTGCCTCTTCAATGTAGGGCAGGAAGGTTGGCTGACATTCCGCTATATTCGTTCCAACCAATATCAACACCCGTGCATGCTTGATGTCGCTTAAAGGAAAGGTCAGACCACGGTCAAGTCCGAATGTTTGATTTGCGGCAGTTGCTGCCGAAGACATACATAGTCTGCCGTTATAATCGATGTATTTCGTTTTCAGCGCCACTCTTGCAAATTTCCCGAGTAAGTACGCTTCCTCATTTGTAATTGATGCGCTTCCGTACACACTGATCACATCATGGCCATGCGACAGCTGAAGGGATTCTATGTTTGTTTTGATTTCTTCGAGAGCCTCCTGCCATGTTGCTTTTACAAATTGTCCGTTTCTTTTGATCAGCGGGTGATTCAGGCGATCTTTATGAAGCGCGTGCTGGTGGGCATGCTGTCCTTTCATACAAAGTCTTCCGTGCGTAGTTGGATTGTGTACACCAATCGTTTGGTAACGTGTTCGCCCTTCCACATGCTGCTCGATTAATTGCATTTTGCACTGCATACTGCAAAAAGGACATTGGGCTGGGAATACGCGCTTTTGTTCTTCCTGCTTTGATTTTTGCTGGGCATATTGTAAAAAAGATTGACTCATACCTTCACATCCTTATGTCTTACATTTCCTTGTCTGCTTTGGTCAAATTGCGCACAGAGCTCTTCTCTTATTTCCTCATCAAGTAACTTTTCTCGAATAGAAATGTTTCCTTGCCGTGACAGCCAATCGCCAATAGATTCTTGAAAGTAAGCATTTTTTCTATACTCTTCAAGCAGCGCTTTTAAAAAAGGAATAAGCCCACTTGAATGAGCCAAGGTGTAAAAAAGCTGGCCTCCTATATAAATGTTCCATTCACCCAGCTGCTTTTTCAGACAGATGCCATCAATTGGAGCAAGTTTACACGTGCAAGAAGCACCTGTGATATGAATGGAGGTGACAGCTGGTAAAAGTGTATCTTCCACTTGTCTTTCCAGCTCCATCACAAGTGACGTGACAGCTGGATCGTCACAGTCGCATGAAAGGATATGAGATAGTCTTCTTTTCTCATTAGGCATAATTGGCCAATGATTTTTGACGATTTGTGCCGCATGTTTTGACACACCGATGAGCCGTATTCGTTTATGCCTTGTCAGCTCTGCCTGCTCAATCAGCCTGTTCTCTAACAAAGACGTAATGATTTTCAAAAAATCCAGATCAAGCCGGCCTCCATATAATTGAGGAATCAACATGTCTTCCTGTTCAGCAGCGCCTATTTTTTCCACCGATCCTTGAAATTGCTCGAGATAGTATTGAATGGCCGGCCGGCAGATACCGCAGCCGTGATTCGTTTTCCATTGAAAATGTCTTTTTATTTCTTCAGCATTCACCGGCTGCTGCTTTTTAATAAACGAAAAAATGGTCTGCTCCTCTACTTCTGTACATGGACAAAAAAAGGCCTGCGATTCCGTTTGTTCATGTGATGATAACTGGCAGCAAGCACGGACGAGCTCTTGACAGCCGCCGCACCCAGTTGCTGCCCCTGTCTTTTTTTTCACCTCTTCTAAGTTTGTCAGCTGATGAACCAAAATGCTTTTTAAAATCGTCCCTTTTGTAACGGTTTGACATTGGCAGACGAGGTCTTCCATTTTTAATGAATCTAGTGGGGATGATGGCTTTTCATGAAGGGCTTTCATGACCACACTTTTATCACGTCCCACTTTTACATCTTGCAAAAGCTGATCGGCATTCCCCAGCTCTCCGACGAATAAAATACCTGCCAGCGCCTGACGTTCAAAGACGAATTTTTTATACACCTCTTGCTCTTCATCTAAATAAGTCACAGCTGACATAAACGGAGAATGATGTTCAATACATCCAGCAGAATAAATCGGCAAATCAGGTACTTTTAATTTTGTTGAGTAAATGGGCTTTGGTGTATGTGTGATTTTTTCTCCTAAAAGATGCTTAGCGAGCACGCTTGCTTGTTCATAAATGGGCTGAACAAGGCTATGCACCATCCCTTGGTGCTCTGCACATTCTCCAATCGCATAAATATTCGGGATATTAGTCTCCATCACGTCATTGACAACAATGGCTTTTCTCGTGTGTATGCCATGATTCTCTGCAAGCTGTATATTCGGACGGATACCTGTTGTAAAAACAACAAGATCAGCATCCACGATGTCGCCATTTTTCAATAGGACGCCCTCTACCCTCTCACCGCCTAAGCATGCAATGGTATGGGCATTTGTTTTCACCTGAATGCCTTTTCTTATGAATTTTCGCTGTAATAATCCGGCTGCTGTTTCATCTAATTGGCGCTGCATCAGCCGCTCCGTATAATGAATGATGGTCGTTTCAAGCCCCGCCAGCTGCAGACCGGCTGCTACCTCCACACCAAGCACGCCGCCTCCGATCACTGCTGCTTGTTGATAATGCACCGCATCCGCACAAATGGCCTCATAATCATCAATTGTCCGAAAAGCGTATATCCCTTTTTTGGATACACCCTGAATAGGAAGAAAATTCGGCGATGAACCCGTTGCAATGACGAGCTTGTCATAGGGAATTTCCCGGCGCGCATCTGTCATGACACACTTTCGATTTGTATCGATATGTACAACTGATTCTCCTTTGTACAATGTAATGTCATGCGCGGTGTACCATTCTTTTTCCTTTAGTTGAATTTCAGCGAATGATTCGCTTTTTTGTAAAATCGACGAAAGTTTTATTCGATTGTAGGCAGAGTGCTTCTCTTTTCCAATGACTGTTATGGCATAATGTTCTGGCTGCTTTTGAATGATCTCTTCGATACATTTCATACTCGCCATGCCGTTTCCGATAAACACAAGTTTGCGTTTTGCCATCTGAAATCAACCTTTCTAAGCCTCTTGCTCGAGCACATTGTATGGATTGATTATGGCACACACTTGTAAAAAAGTGTTTATTCATGTCAATTTTTCTCACATAATACTTTCATTACATAAGTGAACTCGCTATCTTTAAGTCAGAAAATTCAAAATAGAGGAGGCGTTTTATGAAACTCTCAGAATTAAAATCAAGTGGTCATCCTAAAACATTGTTTGGTTCCTTTTTATATTTTGATGTGAGCTTTATGATTTGGGTTTTGTTAGGGGCGCTGGGTGCTTTTATTGCACAAGATTTTGCTTTATCAACCGTAGAGAAAGGCATGATTGTGGCCATTCCAATTCTATCTGGTTCTTTTTTTCGGATTGTGCTTGGTTTATTCACCGATCGAATAGGACCTAAAAAGACCGCAGTGATAGGAATGCTTTTAACGACGATTCCGCTTATTTGGGGGTTTATCGCTGGTACAACCCTTTCAGAGCTCGTACTGATTGGGATTTTGCTTGGAGTAGCAGGAGCAAGTTTTGCTGTTGCTTTGCCAATGGCAAGCCGCTGGTATCCTCCTCACTTACAAGGAGTAGCCATGGGGATTGCAGGCGCCGGGAATAGTGGAACACTAATCTCCACCTTATTTGGTCCAAGGCTTGCGGAGATTTACGGGTGGCATGCCGTAATGGGGCTCGCTTTGATTCCGTTAAGTCTTGTCTTTTTGTTTTTTATTTTCACTGCAAAAGATGCACCAAATCAGCCCGCTCCTCAGCCGATCCGGTCGTACTTTTCAGTATTTCAAGTGAAATCGACATGGTTTTTCTGTTTGCTTTATGCGATCACATTCGGAGGATTTGTCGGGCTTTCCAGTTTCCTCAGTATTTTCTTTGTAGATCAATATGGGGTTTCAAAGATTCATGCTGGTGATTTTGTGACACTTTGTGTGGCGGCAGGCAGCTTCTTTCGGCCTGTGGGCGGTCTCATTGCCGATAAAATAGGCGGAATGAAAGTACTGCTTGGATTATTCGGAATCATCGGCATCTGCTTAGGAGGAGTGAGCAGTCTTCCAGCTTTACCTGTGGTCATTGCGCTTTTATTTGTAGGGATGATGTGCCTTGGGATGGGAAATGGCGCTGTTTTTCAGCTGGTGCCTCAAGTATTTCATAAAGAAATTGGGATTGTGACCGGAATTGTTGGGGCTGCTGGAGGCATTGGCGGATTCATTTTACCTAATATTCTTGGCAGTTTAAAAGAATTGACTGGCTCATATACGTTTGGCTTTTTGACCATTTCCCTTTTTGTTCTGATTGTCTTCCTCTGTTTAGTCGTATCGCAGCTTAAACGTAAAAAAGTGTTGATCAACCGTACCATTTCTGAATCATAAAAAGCCATGACCACACGTTGGTCATGGCTTTTCTTTATATTGTAACACCCTTTGTTTGACCTATTTTGGCAGAACCGAACTCCCCATTAAATAACGGTCTACCTCGTGCGCCACTTGTCTGCCTTCATTAATTGCCCAGACAATCAAGCTTTGCCCGCGTCTTGCATCTCCCGCTGCAAATACGCCTTCTACATTTGTTGTATATTCCCCATATTTTGCGTCAATGCGATTGTTTTTGCTGTCCAAGCCAAAGTGTTTCACAAGCGGCTGTTCAGTTCCCTCAAAACCAATTGCAATAAAGACGAGCTGAGCAGGCCATACCTTTTCTGTCCCTGGAATTTCATGAAATTCAAACTTCCCTTGTTCGTTTTTCACCTTTTCCATTTGAATGGTATGAAGCTCTTTTAATTTCCCATTTTTATCTGCCACAATCTTTGTGGTTTGAATTGAATATTGACGCGGATCTTCTCCGAATTTTGCTTGTGCTTCTTCATAAGCATAATCCAGCGAGAAAACATAAGGCTGTTCTGGCCACATGTTATCCCCTACACGTGTATCCGGAAGCTTTGGATGCTTCCCGAATTGAACAACACTTTTTGCTTTTTGGCGAAGTGCAGTTGCAACGCAGTCTGCACCTGTATCTCCTCCGCCGATCACAATCACGTCTTTTCCTTTTGCATCAATGAAGTTTTTGTCTTTAAATCCTGAATCAAGCATGCTTTTCGTTGCAAGGGTTAAATAATCCATCGCAAGGTGAATCCCTTTTGCTTCCCGGCCCTCAATCAACAGATCACGCTGCTTTTGTGCACCTGTACAAAGGATAACTGCATCAAACTGCTCTTTCAGTTCGTCGGCAGTTATATCTACGCCGATTTCTGTGTTCGTCACAAAGTCAATGCCTTCTTGTCTTAGAAGTTTGACTCTTCGCTCGACCACTTCTTTGTCGAGCTTCATATTCGGAATCCCGTATGTCAGCAGTCCGCCAAGACGGTCAGAACGCTCGAACACTGTGACAGCGTGCCCTGCTTGGTTTAATTGATCAGCACTTGCAAGTCCTGCTGGTCCTGAGCCGACAATGGCAATTTTCTTCCCTGTACGGCTTGAAGGGATTCTTGGTGTGATCCATCCATTTTCAAAACCTTTATCAATGATCGTGCGTTCGATATTTTTAATCGAAACAGCCGGATCATTGATAGCGACTGTACATGACCCTTCACAAGGTGCAGGACATACTCTCCCAGTAAACTCTGGGAAATTATTTGTTTTTTGCAGTCTTTCGAGTGCTTCCTTCCATCTCCCGCGATAGACAAGATCATTCCATTCTGGAATTAAGTTGTAGATCGGGCAGCCAGACACGCCGCCCCTGATCTCCATCCCAATTTGACAAAACGGTGTTCCGCAATCCATACATCTAGCGCCCTGCTTTTTCAATACGTCATCTGTATAAGGAGCTGAATATTCTTTCCAGTCATTTTGACGAGTGAGAGGGTCACGTTCATTTGGCTTTTCTCTTTTATAATCCATAAAACCTGTTGCTTTGCCCATTGTCCTCTCCCCTTTCTTAATGAGCGAGGGCTGCTTTTTGCCCGTTTGCCGTTTCTTGATTTTTCGGTCTTGTGTTTGCTTCAAAGGCAAACATCACCGCTTCTTCATGACTGAGGCCCGCTTGTTTTTGTTCTTCAATACTTTGAAGCATCATTTTGTAATTTCTCGGAATGACTTTGATGAATTGATCCTTTTCTTGCTCCCAGTTTTCAAGAAGTGCTGCTGCTTTTGAGCTGTTTGTATAATCAAGGTGTTCCTTGATCATTTGCTTTACTTCTAGTTCTTCTTCATGATCTGTGAGCTTTTCAAACATGATCATTTCCATATTGCACATTCTTTTGAACTGTTTTGCATCTGATGTATGGATGTAAGCCACACCGCCAGACATACCTGCACCAAAGTTTTTCCCAACGTCTCCTAAAATAACGACACGTCCGCCAGTCATGTATTCACAGCCGTGATCTCCAATTCCTTCAACAACCACATGTACACCTGAATTACGAACAGCAAATCGTTCACCAGCACGCCCGTTAATATAAGCTTTTCCGCTAGTTGCACCGTAAAATGCAACGTTTCCTACAATGACGTTTTCATGTCCATTTTGTACAAAATGATCAGACGTTTTAACAGCAATTTTGCCTCCTGAGAGTCCTTTGCCGATATAGTCATTTGAATCACCTGTTAAATAGAGAGACATGCCCTTTGGCACAAATGCGCCAAAGCTTTGTCCAGCTGAACCAGTGAATCTGAGTGTGATCGTATCCTCTGGCAAGCCCTCTTCCCCGTAGCGCTTAGACACTTCACTGCCAGTAATGGTTCCGGCCACACGGTTGATATTGCGAATGTTCAATGATAGATCAACCGGTGTTTGATGATTCAGCGCTTCTTGCACATAAGGAAGGATTTCATTCATATCCAGCGATTCGTCAATTTTATGATTTTGCGGTGTTCTGAATGTCCGCGCTCCTTCTGGCTGATAAAGCAGTGTTTCAAGGTTTAGCTGGCCTGCTTTCCAGTGAGCTTTTACTCGTTCACTGACCGCTAGGACGTCCGTACGTCCGATTAATTCATCCATTGATGTAAAGCCAAGTTCCGCTAAGATTTCTCTTACTTCCTCTGCAATAAACATCATGAAGTTCACAATGTGATCAGGGTTACCCATGAACTTTTTGCGAAGCTCTGGATTTTGTGTGGCAACACCGACTGGGCAAGTATCTAAATGACATGCTCTCATCATCACGCAGCCCAGCACGACAAGTGGAGCTGTCGCAAAGCCGTATTCTTCTGCTCCTAAAATCGCAGCCATCACAACGTCGCGGCCAGTCATTAACTTTCCGTCTGTTTCAAGAACGACTCTCTCGCGTAGACCATTTAACACAAGGGTTTGATGCGCCTCTGCCAATCCAAGCTCCCAAGGAAGCCCTGTGTGTTTAATACTTGTTTTCGGTGAAGCTCCTGTACCGCCATCATAACCACTGATGACAATGACGTCCGCAGTTCCTTTTGCTACACCTGCTGCAATCGTGCCAACGCCGGCTTTAGATACAAGCTTGACACTGATGCGTGCATCACGGTTCGCGTTTTTCAAATCATGAATCAGCTGTGCCAAATCCTCAATGGAATAAATATCATGATGCGGCGGTGGTGAAATCAATCCGACACCTGGCGTAGAACCACGTACATCGGCCACCCAAGGATACACTTTATTTCCTGGCAGCTGTCCGCCTTCTCCAGGTTTTGCTCCTTGCGCCATTTTAATTTGCAGTTCATCTGCATTGACCAAGTAATGACTTTTCACACCAAATCGGCCAGAAGCGATTTGTTTAATCGCACTTCTGCGGTCATCACCGTGTTCATCTACTGTAAAGCGGGCAGGATCTTCTCCGCCTTCTCCGCTGTTACTTTTACCGCCAATTCGGTTCATCGCAATCGCAAGTGCCTCATGCGCTTCTTTACTTAAAGATCCAAATGACATGGCACCTGTCTTAAAGCGGCGCACGATGGATTCAGCAGATTCAACCTCTTCCAGACGAACCGGCTTTTGTTTTGGCTGAAATGCAAACAAGTTTCTGAGGAAGCCGATTCTTTCTTCATCTGCTGCTTTTGTATATTGTTTAAATAGATCGTAATCTTCATTACGGCATGCCCACTGGAGCGTATGGATCGTTTTTGGGTTAAAGGCATGATGCTCTCCATTTTTTCTCCACTGGAATTCACTGCCTGATTCAAGTGTCTGGTCAGTTGCTGCTTGATACCCTGCTTCATGGCGGAGTTTTGCCTCATGAGCAATGGTGTCAAGATCAATCCCGCCAAGCTGAGAAGCTGTTCCTGTGAAATACGCTTGAATGACGTCTTCACTAATCCCGACCGCTTCAAAGATTTGCGCGCCTCTATAGCTCTGCACAGTGGAAATTCCCACTTTGGACATGACTTTGACGACACCTTCTGTCACACTTTTACCAAACTTTGTAACAGCTTCATCAAAGCTGATCGAAATCGCTTCGTCTGCAATCAGCTGTTTGTACGTTTCATAGACAAGGTAAGGGTGAATCGCATCTGCGCCGTAGCCAATTAGTGCGGCAAAATGATGGACCTCTCTCACCTCTCCAGATTCAACGATCAGACTGACCTTTGTCCGTAGACCTTGACGCACAAGATGCTGATGAAGTGCACTTAGCGCAAGAAGTGGTGGAATCGGTACTTTTTGTGCTGTCATTTCACGATCTGAAAGGATTAATAAAGAGACACCTTCTCTGATCGCTTTTTCCGCCTCTTCAAACATCGCATCCAGTCCGCGCTTTAAATCATCGGTGAAAAGTGTATGGATTGTTTTGCTTTTAAAGGCATTATGAACAATCGTTTTCAAGCCGTTAAATTGTCCGCTCGTTAAGACCGGTGTATAAAGTTTAATTCTTCGGCATGAATATTCATTCGGATGTAAAATATCGCCTTCGGCTCCTAACCAAGTCATGGTTGATGTCACGAGCTGCTCACGAATGGCATCGATCGGCGGGTTTGTGACTTGTGCAAACAGCTGCTTAAAATAATGAAAAAGAGACTGCGCACGATCTGATAACACAGCAAGCGGTGTGTCACTTCCCATTGAACCGATTGGGTCCTTGCCTTCCTCTAGTAAAGGAATTAAATACTTTTGAATGTCTTCATACGTATAATGGAACGCACGCTGACGCGTCAATAAATCATCCATTATACTAGAATTTTCTGAATTTTCTTCCGAGCGATTGACGTGAACCATTTCTTCATCGAGCCATTTTTGATAAGGCAGTTCATTCGCAATGGTCGATTTCACTTCTTCGTCAGAAATAATTCGTCCTTCTTCTAGATCAATGAGCAGCATTTTTCCAGGCTCAAGACGATCTTTATACTTCACATCTTCTTCATTTGTGTCAATTACGCCAACCTCAGAAGAGAAAATGATATGATCATCATTCGTGACATAATATCTTGCCGGTCTCAATCCGTTTCGGTCTAAGATCGCTCCGATTTGTTTCCCGTCCGTAAAGGAAATGGCTGTTGGTCCATCCCACGGCTCCATGAGAGAACTATGGTATTCATAAAATGCCCGTTTCTCTTTCGACATGTGCGTGTTTTCCGTCCAAGGCTCAGGAATCAGCATCATTGCTGTATGAGCAGGTGTACGGCCTGCAAGCACAAAGAATTCAAAGGCATTGTCTAAAATGGATGAATCACTTCCGTCTGCATTCAGCACTGGCAAAATCTTGTCTAAATCGTCTCCGAAGGCTTCAGATACGAATTGTTGTTCTCTTGCTCTCATCCAATTGATGTTTCCTCTTAATGTGTTGATTTCTCCGTTGTGAATTAAGTAACGGTTTGGATGGGCTCTTTCCCATGTAGGAAATGTATTTGTACTAAATCTTGAATGAACAAGTGAAAATGCAGAAACAAATGTTTCATCCTGTAGATCAAGATAAAAAGCATCGACTTGATCTGATGTTAAAAGCCCCTTGTATACGATGGTTTGACTCGACAGGCTGACAAAGTAAAATTGCTTTTCCTCTCTTGTTCCCCAGTTCTCAGCCTGCTTTCGGATGACATATAATTTTCGTTCAAATGACAAACGATCTGTGATGTTGTCGTTTGCTCCGATAAAGACCTGTCTCACAACCGGACAGCTCTTCGCTGCGACAGTACCAATTTTTCCTGGATCGACAGGAACCGTTCTCCAGCCAATTAATGTTTGACCTTCTTGTTTAATGAACCCGTTGATTTTCTGTTCGATGGCTTGACGCGTTTTTTCGTCATCATCTTTTGAAAAGAAGACCATTCCTACCCCGTAACGGCCTTTTTCAGGAAGTGCAAATTCTTTGCAGTTCTTTCTAAAGAAAGCGTCTGGCAGCTGTACCATTAAACCGGCACCATCACCTGTATACGGATCACTGCCTTGCCCGCCGCGATGATCAAGCTGGCACAGCATTTGTAATCCCTTTTTGACGATGCTATGTGTCGCCTCCCCTTTTAAATGGGCGTACAGTCCGATTCCACATGCATCATGTTCAAATTCAGGACGGTAGAGACCTTGTGGTTGTGGTAGTTGATTATAAGTCATCGTTTCTCTCCCCCGTTTAAAAGATCCGTTTTTTCACAGTAATAAAATCTCACAAACTCTGTAACTTATTTTAAGTTTTCAAATTGATATAAACAATATATAATTTAGATCAAAACAATCTCTTTTTGAGATAGATGGGTGTGAAGTGCAAAAATGGAGCTTCGTCAGTTACGTTATTTTGTAGAAGTCGCAGACCGTGAACACGTGTCAGAAGCGGCTGAAAACTTACATGTTGCCCAATCTGCCATCAGCCGGCAGATTGCGAATTTAGAAGAAGAGCTTGGAGTGGCCTTATTCGAACGAGAAGGACGAAATATCAAATTAACGAAGATCGGCAGACAATTTTTAGATCATGTCAGAACTGCACTCAAAGCCATTGATTATGCGAAAGAGCAAATTGATGAATACTTAGATCCACACAAAGGAACGGTGAATATTGGCTTTCCTACAAGTCTAGCAAGCCAAGTACTCCCTTCTGTCATCTCCGCCTTTAAGCAGGAATATCCAGAGGTCGATTTTTTACTTCGTCAAGGATCCTATAAATTTCTCATTGAAGCGGTCAAAAATCGAGATATCGATCTCGCCTTTTTAGGACCCGTACCGACAAACGATTCTCAAATAGAAGGAAATATTTTATTTTCCGAAAGCATATATGCCCTTTTACCGGTTAGCCACCCCTTTAGCGGACAAAGGAGTATTCATTTAAGTGATTTAAGAAGGGATCATTTCGTTTTATTTCCTGAAGGGTATGTGCTGAGACAAATTGCGGTTGATGCTTGCAAGCAGGCAGGCTATGAGCCTACCATTTCATCTGAAGGAGAAGATTTGGATGCGATTAAAGGTCTCGTCTCGGCAGGTATGGGTGTTACCTTATTACCCGAAAGCGCCTTTTATGAAACAACACCGCGATTTACAGTGAAAATTCCGATCGATTTTCCTCAAGTGAGACGAACGGTTGGCATTATTGCATCTAAAACGCGCGAAATGTCTCCTTCTGCCCATGATTTTTATGTGTTTGTGAAGGATTTCTTTTCTAAAATTGAACAATATAAATAATTCATTAAAAGAAGACATTTCATTTGTAGAAATAATCCCTCTTTGTATATGATGGGTTACAGAACAAAAGACTATATGGAAGAAAGGTATTCGTATGAAATCAATTTTATCGTTTTTAAAGCCGTATCGGCTGTCCGTAGTGTCCATTGTCATTCTCACCTTTTTAAGCAGTATGCTCCAGCTGTATTTACCGACGTTAACAGCAGATATCGTTGATGTCGGTATCGTCCAGGGAGATATTGCTTACATATGGAAGGTTGGTGGCTGGATGGTGGCTTGTTCTTTACTCGCCATTTTGCTCACCATTTGGAAGTCTTACTTGTCATCAAAGACAGCACTTGGCTTCGGCCGTGATATGAGAAGACAGCTGTTTGTGCATGTCGAGCAATTTTCATTAGAAGAATTTCAAAAGATCGGCACATCTTCCTTTATTACTAGATCAACAAATGATGTGAAACAAGTCCAAGATGTGACGATTATGATTTTACAAATGATGACGCGGGCCCCGCTCATGCTTGTGGGCGGAATTATTTTGGCTGTTTCCAGGGATGCTGTCCTGTCTCTTATCTTTTTAGCGGCCCTCCCCCTTCTTGGCGGATTCATCTATTTGGTGTCAAGAAAAGCCATCCCTCTATTCGGCCAGCTTCAGAAAAAAACAGACCGGCTGAATTTAATTATGCGGGAATCTCTTTCAGGCATCCGCGTTATTCGTGCATTTAACCGTGTGGATGATGAAAAGGAGCGATTCCAAGAAGCCAACACGTCCTATAAGGACACTGGTCTTAAAGTCAACCGTTTAATGGCTTACTTGTTTCCATTTATGCTGATCATCATGAACTTCACGAATATCGGTATTGTCTGGCTTGGTGCAAACCGAATTGATGCCGGAGAAATGGAAGTTGGGAATCTCATTGCCTTCATTCAATATGCGATGATGATTTTAATGGCACTTATTATGCTGTCGATGAGCTTTATTATGGTCCCAAGAGCACAAGCATCAGCTAAACGCATGAATGAAGTGTTAAACATGGAACCAAAGATTAAAGATAAAGAAGAATCTATGACTGAGCTTCACGAGCCCGCTCAATCCATTCGCTTTGAGGATGTGTCATTTTATTACTCAAATGCTGAGAAACCGGCCGTTCAAGGTATCACGTTTGAAGCCAAAACTGGTGAAACGACAGCCATCATCGGAAGTACGGGTTCTGGGAAAACAACGCTTCTCCAGCTGATGACGCGCTTTTATGAAGTGTCTGAAGGCCGGATTACACTAGATGGTGTAGACATTAGAGAACTGCCTCAGGAGAAACTGAGAAACCAAATGGGCTATGTCTCTCAAAAAGCTGTTTTATTCAGCGGAACCATTGCCGAGAATGTACGCTTTGGCAAACAGGATGCAAGCGATGAAGACATCTGGCAGGCGCTGCGAACTGCGCAGGCCGAAGAATTTGTTTTGCAAAAAGATGGCGGAATTGATGCAGAAATTGATCAAGGTGGTTCCAATCTATCCGGCGGCCAAAAGCAGCGGCTTTCCATTGCAAGGGCGCTAGTGAGAAGACCATCATTCTATCTGTTTGACGATAGCTTTTCAGCACTTGATTACAAAACAGATGCGAAACTGCGGGCATCATTAGAAGCAGAAAAAGCTCATGCAGCCCTCATCATTGTGGCTCAACGAATCAGTACAGTGAAACATAGTGATAAAATCATTGTACTTGATGAAGGGAAAATCGCAGGTATCGGAACACATGAACAATTATTAAAGGACAATCTTGTATACCAAGAGATTGTCGCCTCTCAGGAAGGTCAGGAGGTGAGCGAGGATGAGTAAGAAAATGTCTTCTGGCATGGGCCATAAAGGCGGCCACCCTAAAGGGCCAGCCGCAAAACCGAAGGAATTTAAGAAAACACTGCTACGTTTGACAGGCTATTTAAAACCAAGGAAATTTCAGCTGATCATCGTCTTTATTGCAGCGATTGGTTCAACTGTCTTTAACGTCATTAGTCCAAAGCTGCTTGGGGATGCCACCTCTTCCCTATTTGACAGCTTTACGAATGGAACAGCCGTTCAATTTGACGTCATTTCACGGATTTTATTGCTGCTTGTCGTGCTGTACGTCGTTGCTTCCCTCTTTTCATTCGTTCAGCAATATGTCATGGCTGGTGTCTCTCAACAGACCATTGCTGAATTACGGCAGGAAGCAAATGACAAGCTCACACGTCTCCCCCTTCGTTATTTTGATAAAACAACCCACGGGGACACGCTAAGCCGTGTGATGAATGATATCGATAATATTAATACATCGCTTCAGCAGGCGCTCACCCAAGTGATTACATCTGTGATTACAGTCATTGGGATTGTCGTCATGATGCTCTTCATCAGTCCGCTGCTTACATTGCTTGTTTGTTTGACGCTGCCACTCAGCATGTTTGCGATTCGCGGTATTACGTCATTTTCTCAAAAGCATTTTAAAGCGCAGCAAAAAGAGCTTGGCACGATCAATGGACATATCAATGAGATGTTCACAGGACATCAGACAGTTCGTGCGTATGGCTACGAAAAGAAAGCAATCGATACATTTGATGAATTAAATGAAAAGCTGTATGAATCATCAAGGAAAGCGCAGTTCATTTCTGGTTTAATGATGCCAATGATGACCTTTATCGGGAACCTTGGCTATGTGGCAGTCAGTGTAGCCGGCGGGATTCTTGTCATTAACGGGAATATTCGTGTCGGGGATGTGCAGGCGTTTATCCAATACACACAGCAAATGTCTCAGCCGCTTGTGCAAGCATCAAGCGTCGCAAACTTAGTTCAATCGGCGATCGCTTCTGCTGAAAGGGTGTTTGAAATTCTCGATGAGGAAGAAGAAAGTACCGAAGAAGATGCGGCAATTGATCTTGCATCACTCTCAGGTGATGTGAGCTTTGAACAAGTTCAATTCGGATATGAAAAAGGTCATCCGATTATTAAAGATTTGAATTTAGATGTGCAAGAAGGACAGACGGTTGCCATTGTCGGACCAACAGGTGCGGGAAAAACGACCATCATTAATCTTTTAATGCGTTTTTACGAATTAGATCAAGGATCCATACGCATTGGCGGTATCAAAACAACTGACCTCAGCCGTCAGCAAGTACGAGAATTATTTGCGATGGTTCTTCAAGATACATGGCTCTTTGAAGGAACGATTTACGACAACATTGCCTATGGCAGGCAGCACGTTTCCAAAGAGGATGTCATCAAAGCCGCCAAACATGCCTATGCAGATGATTTCATCCGCACGCTTCCAGATGGATATGACACACTGTTAACAGAAGATGCAGGCAACCTGTCTCAAGGTCAGCGCCAGCTGTTAACCATCGCCCGTGCCATTTTATCTGATCCAAAGATCTTGATATTAGATGAAGCAACAAGCAGTGTGGATACACGGACAGAGATGCATATTCAAAAAGCAATGAATGAATTGATGAAAGGCAGAACGAGCTTCGTGATTGCACACAGACTTTCAACAATCAAGGATGCAGACCTTATTTTAGTCATGAAGGATGGAAGCATCATTGAAAAAGGATCGCACAGCGAACTTTTAAAACAAAAAGGCTTCTATGCAGACTTATATATGAGTCAATTTGCCGAAAATCAAGTGGGATAACATCAAAAAAAGAGGATAGACACGCATGTCACATGCTGTCTATCCTCTTTTCAATTGTCATCTGCTCGCTTCTTTACTTTTACACTGAGCTTCGTTATATACTCTGCTTCATCTTTAGACATGAGCGAATGAAGTAAATACTCCTCAAATACATCTCCATCCAGCATCATGCCTTCTTTCTCGATTTCATCTAACAAATGCGAATAAGCAGATTCGATCTCATCAAATGTTCCTTGATCATACATCACCGCATAGAGCCCGCCAGGTTTTTTGACTGCCCCCGGGCCATCCATTCGGCAGAACAGCTGATCTGACTGATGATAGTGCCGCTTACGGAACTGCTCCTTTTTTAAGACAGAACCATTTGCCGCAGCCCCTTTTATGCCAACTCCCTTTAAAAATTCCCCTACAATACGTGATATTTCTTCTACAGGTGTATTGAAGTCGATCGGGTTTGATGCACTTAGTACAACAGGTTCTTCTGGCAGCTCTTGAAACAGGACCTCCCCTATTTTCACATTTGCTAATTCATGTGTCGTCTCCATCACCCGCATAAGAAAAGCCTGGATGTCTTGAAGTTTTTCAATCTCTTGTTTGACCTTTTTTATTTGGTCGGCCGCTAGGCTTTGCAGTCTTTCGCGGGAAGGTTCTGTGAAATATTGTTTTAACTCTTTGATCGGAAATTGAACAGCCCGCAAGGATTGAATCGCAATAAAATGGTCAAATTGCTCAAGTGTATAGTAGCGGTATCCATTTTCGTGAACACCAGCCGGCTTAAATAAATCGATTTTATCATAATAAAGAAGCGTATCTTTTTTGACATCAAATAGCTTGGCAAATTCTCCAGTGAAAAACGTTTTTTGCACATCATTGATCATGATGAAGGCTCCTTTCTTGACTATGGAGTAACTCCATCCTTTATTATAACATCCAGAAACATCACTACGCATGGAAAGGATAAAAAAATGAACAAAATAACTCAACATGAAGTAACATTAGCACAAGCAAATAAAGAGGACTTCCCTTCAATGAAAAAAGAGCTCCAGAAAGCTTTTACAGCTGGCGTGATCGATGCATTTGGCGATGCGCATGGTGGACCAATTCCTCCAGATGAAGTGATTGATGAATCCTTTCATTCAATTGAACACATTGTTTATCATATTATGCTAAATGGTGAAAAGGCAGGCGGCGTTGTGATCAAAATCAACCAAGAGACACATCACAACTCGGTTGATTTGCTATACATTTCATCATCCTTTCACGGCCGGGGCATTGGTCAGGCAGCATGGAAAGCCATCGAGGCGCAATATCCAGAAACGATTGTATGGGAGGTTGTGACTCCATACTTTGAAAAACGCAACATTCATTTTTATGTCAATAAGTGCGGCTTTCAAATAGTTGAATTTTATCACTTACACCATCCAGACCCAAACGCACCTCATGAAGCAGCAGATCCAGGCAATGAACCTTTAGCACCTGAGGAATTTGAATTTTTTAAATTTGAGAAGGTCATGAAACCAATAACAACATAATTGAGATCCTTTCAACCACAAAAGTCGATCCTTCTACTATTCGAAGATCGACTTTATGATTTTTATTAATCTAGCGTTATTTTAAAACCGTCATATGCAAACATCATATCCTTAGGTAAGTATTCACCTCGTTGAATGATGTCTATGTCATGTGATAAGTGTGTTAAGATCATTTTTTTCGGTTGTAACTTTTGTTTTAACTCCATTGCTTCATTCACATCATAAACCGACCTTTTATTGGGCGGTTGATTTTCTTTCCAGAAAGAAGTCCCGAATATCAATGAATCAAGGTGGTAGAAAGGCAGCCATTGCTCATCAGTTACTTGAAAGGAATCAGTTAAATAGGCCCATTTATATCCATTTATTTTTTGAACTAAAATTCCATAAGACGAACCGTTATGACCATGATTTACTTAATGAAAAGAAATTTTATTGCCATCACTTACCCATTTCGTTGTTCCTACAAAAGTTAGCCCTTTTCTATTGTTTAAGTAAGGAAATCGCTCCTTTAACTGATTAATTACATCTGGAGGACTCACTATTTGTACTTGTTGATTATGCCAGAAGCATAAATCTGCAAAATCACCTAAACCACCGATATGATCGTTATGAGAATGAGTTATAAACACAACTGAAGGAATTGTTCTGTTATTATAAGTTTGAAACTGGATCTTGAAATCGGGTGAAATATCGATAAGATAGCTCTTGTTGCCTAAATGAAATTCACAACTCGGTCTAGTTCGTTGATTGTCTGGTAAGCCCGATTTACAAACTGGACACTTGCATAACAATCTAGGTACCCCTTGAGCATCGCTTGTTCCATAAAATATAAGTGAATCCATCTCATTTCTCCTTTTATAACTCAGCTAAATTTTTGATTTATTCTCTAACGAAACCTACTATTCTCCATAGTTAATCAACATTTGTAATCAGACTACCAATTATAGTTTTAAAAGTAAATATATAGATTGTGATTTAAATTTTCACTCATTCGTATAAACTCACTAAAAAACACTACCTCATAAAAAAGGTAGTGTTTCTTGAATCTTTCTAGCTTCTAATCTGACCGTCACCACACAGAAGCAGCTTAGTTGTCGTGAGTGCAGGAAGTCCCATCGGCCCTCTGGCGTGCAGCTTTTGCGTGGAAATGCCGATTTCAGCTCCATAGCCAAGTGCACCGCCGTCTGTAAAGCGAGTCGATGCGTTATGATAAACAGCCGCCGCATCGACTTCGTTTAGAAACGTGAGTACATTTTTTTCATCTTCTGTCACGATGGCTTCTGAATGTTTTGTGCCGTACTGATCGATATGGCTGATCGCTTCCTCGAGTGAATCGACTACCTTTACTGCAAGATCCAGACTTAAATACTCATCTGTCCAATCCACTTCTCCAGCAGGAACCGCGTTTGAAAAGTAAGACTCTGCTGCCTGGTCGCCATGTACAGTGACACGATGCTCCTGCAAAGCTTCATTTAATGAGGCTGCATTCTCTTTCAGCCATTCGCGATGAATGATCAGCGTCTCAAGTGCATTACATACAGCCGGACGATTCGTTTTTGCATTGATCACAATTTCAATGGCTTTTTTCACATTTGCGGTTTGATCAATAAAGACATGACAGTTCCCTGTCCCTGTTTCAAGCACTGGGATAGTGGATTCTTCTACCACTGTTTTGATTAAAGATGCTCCACCTCGCGGAATTAAAACATCGATCCACTCTTTTAGTTGAAACATCGCCTGAACGGATGAACGATCTGTTTGTTCAATCAATTGCACCGCATCACGAGGAATCTTTGTTTGATCCAATGCTTCATGGATCACACTGACAATGGCTTTGTTGGAAGAAATAGCGGAGGAACCGCCTTTTAAAATCACTGAGTTGCCTGCCTTTAAGGCAAGGCCTGCTGCATCGACAGTGACGTTCGGTCTCGCTTCATAGATCATCCCGATCACACCGAGCGGTACTCTTCGGCTTTTTACGTGTAAGCCGTTATCAAGAGTCCATTCATCCAATATTTCTCCAACAGGATCTGTTAATCTCGTCACGAGCCGCAAACTTTCAGCAAACTCATGAATTCTTTCTTCATTTAACATTAATCGATCCAAGAGTGCCTCTGTGAAGCCCTTTTCTTTCCCAGCATCTAAATCCTTTTGATTCTCCTGTAAAATGAAGCGGCTGTTTCGCTCTAATGCTTCTGCCATTTTAAGAAGCGCGTCATTCTTTTCCTCTGTTTGAAGTAAACTTAGTTTTTTTGAAACATGCTTTGCTTTTTTCGCTTTTTCTTTGACCGATGTGACAACTTCAGCTGTCAGTGTCATGGAATTCCTCCCTTTTGGTTAACAAACTGGAATCGATAAATCTAAATGACAAACAAATGCTTCAAGATCGACGACATGCACGATTTCATCTTGTAACAAATCACTCTTACGTGCGAGTTCATCTGACGCATAATTCACAATGCCAAGACCTATTTCTCTTCCATCTTGATCTAAAATACGGACCACATCGCCTTTTTTAAACGAACCTTTTACGTTGACAATCCCATCAGAATCAAGGCTTCCCTCTCGGTGCATGAGGAATTCCTGTGTTTTCTCTTGAACCACGATCTCACCCTTTGGTCCAGAATGAAAGGCAATCCACTGCTTCTTATAATTGAGCGGCGCTACATTTTCGTCAGCGGTAAAATAAGTACCGTCCTCTGTCCCATTGATGGCTTTGTCTAAAATGTCAGGCGTATCTGCTTTTCCTAAAAAGCCGTTGATCCCTGCGGCCATTGATATTTTAAACGCATCGAGCTTTGATTTCATTCCGCCTGTACCTACGCTGCTGCCTGCGTCTCCAGCAGCTGCTTCGATGTCTTCTGTGATGTCTGTCACTTCAAGAATTCTCTTCGCATTTGGATTTGTATGAGGATTATCTTCATACAAGCCATCAATATCAGATAAAATGGCAAGGAAATCCGCATCAATGAGTCCAGCTACTTTTGCAGACAATGTATCGTTGTCTCCAAACTTCAACCGATTGATCGTCACTGTATCATTTTCATTAATAATTGGGATGATGCCTCGATCTAATAACACGTTCATTGTGTTACGCACATTTTGATAGCGCGTTTCATCAGAAAAATCACTTCTTGTAATTAAGAGCTGTGAGGCAATATAACCGTGTGATAAAAATAAAGTAGAATATGATTCCATTAAAAGCCCTTGCCCAATTGAGGCAGATGCCTGCTTTTCCGGCAGTGTTTTGGGTCTATCAATAAATCCTAGTTTTCGGTAACCAGCTGCAACCGCACCAGATGAAACCAAAATGACTTCATGTCCTTCATCTTTGAGTTTCACAATTTGATTGACGAGGTTTTCTAGTTTTTTCAAACTAATCTCACCTTGAAAGCTAGTAAGAGAGCTGCTTCCGATTTTCACAACAATTCGTTTTCTCTCTTTATCTGCGTACACCTAATCACTCCTGTACCTGAGCTCTATTTATATAGATACTTTTTGTTTTTGCTGATTGCTTATCTCTTTTGATCGATTGGCAGCATGCTTGACAGCCTGCTTGATCGCTTCTCCTCCGCCAAAATCATCTAATGCATTGAGTCCTGCAGCAGTTGTTCCATTTGGTGACGTAATTTTCTCTCTTAGGACAGAAGGATTTTCCTCTGTTTCTTGCAGCATTTTTGCCGCACCGAGGAGTGTCTGCGCGCCAATTTGGCGAGACAATTCCTTTGATAAACCTGCCTCTTCTCCTGCTTCTTCGATTCTTTCCATTAAGAAATAAAAGTAGGCGGGCCCGCTTCCAGCAATTCCAGTAAAAATATCCATTTGCTCTTCCTGAATGGTATAGACTTCGCCCATTTCAGATAAAAGAGCCTGGCTTATGCTCATATGGTCGTTTTTCACGTAACGTCCAGCAGATAAAGCAGTCGCTGATGCTCCGATCGTACTTGATGTATTTGGCATGACCCTCATAACAGGCTGGCCTTCATGCAGCATGTCTTCAATATACGATAGCTTAACACCTGCAAGGACAGACATGATGAGCTGATCTGGCTGAATACGAGGTTTTAATGATTCAAGGGCTGCTTCAGCATCCTTTGGCTTCATGGCCAGGATCAACATATCCATTTCTTCAAAAGGAAATGAATCCATTGCGGCTGTTTGGATTCCGTATCGTTTCGTTAGTTCATTCAATCGAAGTTGATTTTGTCTGTTTGTTGCGTAAATTTGGTCTAGCGGCATCTGTCCTGATCGCACAATCCCTGCAATCATTCCTTCCGCCATAGAACCTGCTCCAATGAAAGCAACTTTCTTTTGATCAATGATATTGATCCTCTCCCTTGTTCGCTTTTTGTTCGTGTTTTTCGCACGTTAGTAATCGTAACATGATGAGAAATCGTGTCAAGAAAGAGCCAGCGCTTTTCAAAAGTCCCGAATGCATGGCCGGCAGCTTGCTGCAAGTATGTTAGCCGTGTTTTTCAAATACAGTAATTTAGATCAAAAGAACTATGTTCATTTGAATCATAGGACCCTTTCGTTCGACTGGATTCACCAATTTATTTTTGGTTTCGGTGACTTCAATTCTATTTTTCAGAAAGCGCTCTCATTTTAATGACTTTCTATTTTCCTATATAGTGAATGTGCTTGAATCTTTCGATTAGACTATTGACATATTTTAGAAAACATGTCCGTTGAAATGATATTTTACTGGTGATACCGTGAAAGAGAAATCATGTGAAAAAGGAGCGTTCATAATGAAAGTGAAAGAAAACTATGTCAATGTGATTCCAATGAAAGAAATCCGTTCTACCGATGACCTTCTTTTCCCATTCCCTATTTACAATGAGCTGCGTGCAGAGAGTGATATTAGATATGATGAGACAAGAAAGTGTTGGGATCTCTTTCGATATTCGG
Organism: Bacillus sp. FSL M7-0003; assembly: GCF_038628485.1. Lineage (NCBI taxonomy): Bacteria > Bacillati > Bacillota > Bacilli > Caryophanales > Bacillaceae > Bacillus > Bacillus sp. FSL M7-0003. Next base: position 1,917,591 of record NZ_CP152024.1, read on the forward strand.
ATATCCAGTCTGTTCTAAAACAGCCTAAAGTGTTCTCTTCACAGCGAGGAAGAAGCACGTCTAAAACAAGTATTTTAACGATGGATCCTCCAAAACATACAAAGATGAGAGCGCTTGTGAATAAAGCGTTCACCCCAAAAGCGATCAAGCAATTAGAAGATAAGATCAAAGACTTGACACATGATCTATTAAATCAAGTTAAGGACCAACGTACGTTTGATATTGTGCAAGATTTAGCAGCTCCCCTGCCAGTGATGATCATCGCTGAGCTTCTCGGTGCAGAGGTGCAGGACAGAGAGCTGATTAAAAAACATTCTGATGCCCTTGTGGCAGGTGCTAAGGATGAATCAAAAGAAGCCATTCAGGCTGTTGTAGATATGCAGAAACGCGCTGAAGAGGAGCTGTCCGTTTATTTTGCTCATTTGATCAAAAAACGAAAAGAAACACCAGCCGATGACTTGATCTCGCTTCTCATTCAAGCGGAAATTGATGGAGAGCGTTTAACGGAAAATGAACTGCTTGGCTTTTGTATTCTACTACTCGTTGCAGGCAATGAGACAACGACCAATTTAATAACCAATGCCGTACGACTGCTGACAGAGCAGCCGCATATCGCTGAATCAGTTCGGCAGGACCCCTCTCTTATTCCTCAATTGACTGAGGAAACGTTACGGTATTATCCCCCTGTTCAAGCCATTGGCCGAATCGCTGCAGAAGATGTTGAAATTGCAGGCGCGCACATTGAAAAAGGAGACTATCTCATCAGCTGGGTTGCTTCAGCAAATCGGGATGAACAGAAATTTGAAGATCCAGATACGTTCCGGCTTGACCGAAAATCAAATCCACATATGAGCTTTGGGTTTGGCATCCACTTTTGTCTCGGTGCACCGCTTGCCCGGCTTGAAAGCAACATTGCGCTTGACGTTTTACTCCATACGTTTCAAGACATCACCTGCGCTACAGATCAGCTAAAACCTATTCAAAGCACGTTTGTTTTTGGGGTAAAAGAATTTCCTGTACAAGTCACCCGTTTTTAAAAGTCCCTTTTCAGGGGCTTTTTTTCATTTTCTTCAATTCATCATCTCTTTCTTACCTTCCTCCTCCGAACATGCTAAAATAAAATCCATACAAAGTGATAACGGAATGCAGAAAGGAAGCCGAAAACTCATGACCGATTATACAGCGATGAAAGACGGAATATTCAAATCAGTTTGTTCGTTAGATTGCCCGGATCAGTGCGGTCTTTTAATACATAAAGAAAATGGAAAGATCGTGAAAGTGCAGGGAGATCCGGACCACCCTGTCACACAAGGAAACATTTGCAACAAAGTGCGTAATGTCACAGCCCGTTTATATGATGAAAAAAGGCTGACCACTCCTTTAAAACGTGTTGGCCAAAAAGGCGAAGGTCAGTTTGCACCGATTACGTGGGAAGAAGCCATTGAAACCATTCGGCAAAAATGGACAAAGCTGATCGAAGAAAAAGGACCAGAAAGCATTCTGCCTTACAGCTTCTATGGAAACATGGGCAATCTCAACGCAGAAGGAATGGACCGCCGCTTTTTTTATCGTCTTGGTTCAAGTCAGTTAGACCGAACGATCTGTCAGTCTGCGGGAACGACTGGCTATAAATATACAATGGGTGCAAGCATTGGGACAGATCCTGAAGAAACCATTCATACGAAACTATTTATCTTTTGGGGCATCAATGCCGTATCGACAAATATGCACCAAATCACCTTGGCACAAAAAGCACGAAAGCAAGGAGCGAAGATTGTCGTAATTGATGTTCACAAGAACCAAACCGGCCGGATGGCAGATTGGTTCATTCCGCTTCGGCCTGGTACTGACAGTGCACTTGCCCTTGGCATCATGCACGTCCTTTTTAAAGAGGAACGTACAGATGAAGCCTTTTTAGAGGCTTACACGGTCGGCCATAAGGAGCTGCGCGAGCATGTAAAGCAGTATGATCCAGACACAGTTGAGCGGATCACGGGTGTTCCTAAAGGCGATATCATTACACTTGCAAGAATGTACGCTGAGACATCGCCCTCTCTTATTCGGATTGGGAATGGTTTACAGCACCATGATAATGGCGGGATGAGTATTAGAACCATTTCCTGCCTCCCTGCCCTGACTGGTCAATGGCTGCACAAGGGCGGCGGAGCGATGAAATCAAACTCTTCTTTTCTCAGTTATAATGAAACAGCTCTTCAGCGGCCGGATTTATTAAAAGAACGCACACCTAGATCATTTAATATGAATCAACTGGGCAGCGTGCTGACAAGCGCAGAGCCTTCCGTTGATTCTCTCTTTATCTACTCGTGCAACCCAGCGGTTGTGACACCTGAAGCGAATAAAGTCAGAGAAGGTTTGCTGAGAGAGGATTTATTTACAGTGGTTCATGATTTATTCCTGACAGAGACAGCGGCGTATGCAGACATTGTCCTGCCGGCGACATCAGCCTTTGAAAACGAGGATTTCTATACGTCATACTGGCATCATTATATTCAAATTCAGGAGCCCGTGATAGAACGCTACGGAGAAAGCAAATCCAATACTGAAGTATTCCGCCTGCTTGCCCATGCGATGGGCTTTGAAGATGAAGCCTTCCGCGAGACAGATGCTGAACTGATGGAACAAGCTCTTCATCATCCAGAAAATCCGCATTATGAGGACATTTCATACGAAGCATTAAAAGAAAAGAAATGGATCAAAGCGAAACGTGGACCTTTCCAGGAATTAAAGCTTCAAACCCCAAGCGGGAAAATTGAGCTTTATTCTGAACAAATGAAAAAAGACGGGTATCCAGCACTTCCAACCTATGTGCCCCTTTATCAGGAAAGCGATTATCCGCTTACCTTTATACCGGGACCGAACCATAATTTTCTGAATTCCACCTTCTCACTTCATGAAAAGCATCAAAAGCTAGAGAAATTTCCGAAGCTTCACATGAATGAACAGGATGCAAAGGAAAGAAAAATTGAAGATGGTGACATGGTACGTGTGTTGAACGACCGAGGAGAGTGTGAGCTTGTCGTGTCAGTCGGTCAAAATGTATTATCTGGTGTTGTGGTCAGTCAAGGTTTATGGGCAGATCAAAAAGGCAAAAAGCATTTAGTGAATGGATTAACACCTGATCGATTGGCAGATATGGGCGGCGGCGCGACGTTCTTTTCTGGCAGAGTGGAAGTTGAAAAATTATCATAGAAAAAGTAAAAGCCAGCAAAAACTGCTGGCTTTTTTATAAGCTTTTATCGTCCAATAAACAGCTGGTTGGTCATCACATTCGCACTTCCGCTGCTCTGGTAGCCTTCTACAGTAAATGCTGTTTCATACATTTTACCCATTGGCATGCCTAAGCTTTCCCATTTATTAAAATGCGCACTGACGGAGACCGTTCCGCTTGTACGCTTTGTTTGTCGTACACTCCAATATTGCTTGAAGGTCGCGATCCCGATAATGGAAGGCTGATTAACGCGGGTCGTTTCATAAATGTCATATGTGCCTCCATCTGCATAGAATGATCCTTTATACGCTCCTGTTGGACGATATGTGCCCCATGAATCAACAATGTAGTATTCTGCTAATGGAGATTGTGTCCAGCCATAGACACATAAATAGGAATTCCCGCCTGGGTTAAAGTTTGCGTTGTAATTGATGGAGATGTTGCCAAGCTGATGATGAGTTTTAGTGGAATCAAACTTCTTTCCTTTCCGAAATAAAGCATTTCCGATACTGTTCCAGCCTGCAGTAAATGCCCCGCCGTTATTGAGTGTCATCGAGGTGTTTCCATAATCCTTCCATAATTCATAATCGTATCCGCTATGTGTACCCATTTCATTATTATAAATCGTTTTCGCATCAGCTGGCACAGCCGTCAGTGTCAGCACAAATCCAATACACACCACAAACAAAAGCCTCAATCTTTTCAAATTCATTTTCCATCCCTCTCCTTTTTTCATCCGTATTGTTCTGTCATCCCTAAGGTGAAAAACCCATCACCTCCTTTCATGCAGCCTTCTCAGTTAGATGGAACGATACTGCTTTAACCCGGCATGGATATCTTTTGTTTGTGTATAAATCCTTTGATACAAATGAAATAGATCAGCATATACTTCCGCATGCTGCTGCTCTGGCTCATAAACAGCGGCTTGATGGATCAATTGATTAGCACATACTTCAAGTGACGGATACCATCCGCATCCAGCCGCGGCAAGCATCGCTGCACCTAAAGCAGGCCCTTGTTCATTGTCTAACTGGATGACTTCAGCCTGAAAAATGTCTGCTTGCATTTGAAGCCAAGTCCGACTTCTCGCACCGCCGCCAATGGACACAATAGAATCTATGTTTTTTCCTGCCTGCCGGAATAATGCGATAGATTCATTTAGCGAAAAGGTAATTCCCTCTAACACAGCTCTGACAACATGTGCCCTTTCATGCCTGCTGTCTAATCCAATCAAGCTGCCGCGAATGGTCGAATCCGCATGAGGTGTTCTTTCCCCGACTAAATAGGGTGTAAAGAGCAATCCTTTCGCTCCTGGTGCAACATGAGCCGCACCTTCTAAAAGTGATTGGAACGATTCCTCAGGAGCCAGTAAGTGTTTTGCCCAGTTAAGACTATATCCTGCTGAAAGGGTGACACCCATTGTGTAAAAAGCGTCTTTTTTTGCATGATGAAACAAATGTAAATTCCCTTGAAGCTCCCTTTCATGATCCTCTTCGTAGGAGAGAATCACCCCAGATGTGCCGATGCTGCATAACGTGCGGTCAGAGGACAAGATGCCAGCACCAATTGCTCCGCAGGCATTATCTGCCCCGCCGGCAAAAACTTTCGCGCCTTCTTTCATCCCAACTTCACGTGCAATGTGCGGCAGAAGTGTACCAACCTCCGCCTCTGATGTGACAAGCGGCGGGCAAATATGAGGAGAAATATCAAATGCCTGACAAATCTCCTCACTCCACGTCTGCTCACCGATATTTAACAGCAAAGTGCCAGCCGCATCAGAATAATCCATATGGACAGCGCCTGTTAAACGAAATCTGACATAATCTTTTGGGAGTAAAAACATGTCGATTTGCTGATCAATATGTGGTTCATGTTCCTTTACCCATAATAATTTTGGCAGTGTGAATCCTTCTAACGCCTGGTTTTTTGTGATCTTTTGCAGCCGGTCTCCCAGCTTTTTTGTCATGTGTGCACATTGTGCTGTCGTTCGTGTATCATTCCATAAAATTGCAGGGCGGAGCACTTCGCGAGATTCATTTAATAGAACTAAACCATGCATCTGTCCGGAAAAGCTGATGCCTTCAACTTGTCTTGAATGAACAGGCTGCTTTGCCATCAGTTCTTTCATCACAGCCATTGTCTGGTTTACCCAATCCTCGGGGTGCTGCTCACAATATCCAGGCTTCTCTTGAATGAGGCGGTACGGCTTAGAGGCTTCGCAGCACACCTTCCCGCTCTCATCCACTAATATCGCCTTGACCCCGCTCGTGCCAAGATCAATTCCCATCACATATTTCATGTTTTCACTCCTTCAAAACAGGTCAGCCCCTTCAATTAATCTTCTAACAAGTATTGATTTAAACGGGCTTTCAGCTGTTCCTCTCTTCCCGATTCGTTTCTGATTAAAGGATGTTTCAGCGCATATTCTTCTAATGTATGAAAGTTTGCCTTTCCTTCTGAAATATCACGTCCAATTCCTTCAGAAAAGCTGCGATACCGGTGCTTTATGACATCCTCAAACACACGGTCTTCTATGAGTCTATGAGCGACGCGCAGTCCTTTTGCGAATGCATCCATCCCGGCAATATGGGCATATAAAATATCTTCAAGTTCAAAGGAAGCTCTTCTCACTTTTGCATCAAAATTAAGACCGCCAGACCCTAGACCGCCATTTTGCAGAATTTCATACATGGCAAGAGTTGTGGCATACAGATCGGTTGGAAATTCATCTGTATCCCATCCAAGAAGCGAATTGCCTTGGTTTGCATCAACAGAACCGAGCAGCCCATGAATTCTTGCGACACGTAATTCATGCTCAAACGTATGGCCGGCCAGTGTCGCATGATTGGCCTCAATATTTAATTTAAAATGGGAATCTAATCCGTATTGTTTTAAAAAGGCGATGGATGTCGCTGCATCTGTGTCGTATTGATGAGTGGTTGGCTCCTTTGGCTTTGGTTCGATTAAAAATTGCCCAGTGTACCCAATTTCTTTTGCATAATCAACAGCCATATGCAAGAAAGCCGCCATGTGATCAAGCTCTCTTTTCATATCTGTATTGAGCAGCGTATCGTACCCTTCTCGTCCACCCCAGAAAACATAATTTTCTGCACCGAGTTCTTTGGCGGTTTCAATGCCTTTTTTGACCTGTGCGGCCGCATAGGCAAAGACATCTGCATGACAAGATGTCGCAGCGCCGTGTACAAATCTAGGATGCTTGAACATATTGGCCGTGTTCCACAGCAGCTTTACTCCGCTTTGCTTCATGTATTCTTTCATTCTTTCTAAAATGATGTCTAATTGTTGATTGGTCTCTTGAAGCGTCTCCCCCTCTGGCGCGATGTCACGGTCATGGAATGAAAAATACGGAACATCCAATAGGTCAAAAAGCTGAAAAGCGACTTCCAATCTAGCTTTTGCTAAATCCATTCCGCTATAGGAATCCCATGCTCTCTGCATCGTGCCAGTTCCAAACATGTCTGTTCCATCAGCAGTCAATGTATGCCAATAAGCAACTGAAAAGCGCAGGTGGTCTTTCATTGTTTTTCCGCCAATCACTTCGCTTGGATTATAGTATTGAAAGGCGAGTGGATTTTTTGATTGTTTTCCTTCATATTGAATTTTGCCGATTCCTTCTAAGCTGTATAACGTTTTCATATTTGATTTGGTCATTCTTCATTCCTCCTGAGTACACTTTGTAAGTTGATTCAACAAACTAATGATCAATCTATGAGAAACTCACTTTGAATTTTCCATATTTTTTAGTTTTTTAGAAATATTTTCGTTATAATAAAGTTAAAATCATCTTTCTTACTAAATACATGTGAAAAAAAGCAGCTCTTCTCAACTTAATCTAAAGACGAAACAAATGGAGTGGATAAAGTGGATATCGCTGATCAGAACTTTGTAAAAAAAATAAATCAAAAACTATTATTAAAAGAAATTCTCCAGCATGCGCCCATTTCGAGAGCAAAATTATCTGAACGCACTGGATTAAATAAATCGACTGTTTCCTCTCAAGTAAGTACGTTAATGAAAGAACATCTTGTCTATGAAATCGGTCAAGGTGAGTCTAGCGGCGGGAGAAGACCGGTTTTACTGATGTTTAATAAACGTGCTGGCTGCTCCATCGGAATCGATGTCGGCGTTGATTACGTCAATGGCATATTAACTGACCTTGAAGGGTCTATTCTTTACGAAGAGCAGATCAAGCTCCCACCCAGCTCTCCTGAGGTCACAATACGTAAATTAATTGAATTAATACAGCAGCTCATCACACAAATGCCCTCTTCCCCATACGGGCTCATTGGCATTGGCCTATGCATACATGGTTTAGTGGATGCAGGTGAACAAATCGTGTTTACGCCTCATTCCAAATGGAAAAACGTTGATCTGAAAACCACGCTCCAAGACACATTCCAAGTACCGATCTTCATTGAAAATGAAGCAAATGCCGGTGCATATGGTGAAAAAATCTTTGGTGCCGCTAAACATTATGACCATTTGATCTATGCAAGCATAGGCACTGGCATCGGGATCGGAATCATCATCGATCATCATTTATACAGAGGGGCGTACGGCTTTTCTGGTGAAATGGGACATATGACAATCGATTTTAATGGACCGACATGCAGCTGCGGGAACCGTGGATGCTGGGAATTGTATGCTTCTGAGAAAGCCTTGTTTCAGTCTCTTCAAACAGATGATCAGCACATCTCCCATCAAGACCTGGAACAGCTGGCCAAGTTAAATGATATGAAAACGCTCAATGCCCTGCGCAACTTTGGTTTTTACCTTGGGGTCGGTCTCACAAACGTCCTGCATACCTTTAACCCGCAAGCGATTATTTTAAGAAACAAAGTGATCGAATCACATCAGGCGGTTCTACATGTAATTGAGGAGGAGGTATCCTCGCGAATGGATACGCAATTCAGCTCACATGTAGAGCTGCTCCCTTCATCATTAGGACACAATGCACCAGTATTGGGGATGACATCCCTTGTCATAGAAGCTTTTCTGCAAGATGCCACCCTCACAACATGATCTATATATTTTTCAAAAAGAGGCAGCTCGTAGCGAGTTGTCTTTTTTATTCGTCTGTTTCCTCATAGCGAAAATAGTGAAAATCAGCAGGAAGACGCTCGCCGCTCGTATCTTGGCACTGCATACCGACAAATGCCCCTGTAAAAAACCCCCCACCTCGAATGAAATCATCGGATAAATGGATGGATTCAAGCGGCACATCAATTTCCTTCCACTCTTTTTGATCAAAAGAATAAGAATATTTATATGTCTCTTTCCGAACGGTCACTTTTAAATAGACATAAGTGACCTCGTCTGGAATGATGATTTTATGTGTCAATGGCTGAGAAAAGGCAAGGTTTTCACAAACAGATAGTTCAAGCGTGCGGCCAAGTTCCTCATCATATGTCACCTGGAGTGCTGTCCAGTTTTCCGTATTATAATAATTCACAAGACCTGCTGATTGCTGAAAGTTTTCTGGGAAGAACGAAACAGCTGTCTCTGCTTCAAAATAAAAGCTTTGCCAGCGTCTTGCAACAAATGCTTGGGTAAACTTAGACGTTAAAGATTCGTGGCCGAATAACCTTAAATGCTGAGGTTTCTCCGTTAACGAACCAATCTGATCGGTAAACGGAATTCTTAATGTTTGAAAGTGTCTATTTAGAGTTGATTCTTTAAATTCATCGACTGTATGATAGGTTGGTGCAAAAACCTTTTCTTCGATCTTTGGCGCTTCAACCTCTAGCGTCCCCTCTTTTCCGCCTACAACATAAGGCCAGCCATCCTTCCATTCAAGCTTTTGTATCGCTGTTTCTCTTCCTAAAGGGCACCACCCTCTCTGTTGAAAAATAGATTCCTTGCTTGATTGAATCGGGCGGCCAGTGAGATGAGCGAGATACCATTCATTTGTATGCGTTTGAACGATTGAAGCATGCCCGCATTTTTGAAGCGGATGTTCAGGCACATGAAAGGCACTTAAAATCGGGTTATCAGGATGAACCTCATAAGGCCCTTCAATATGCGAGGACCGGGCAATCGTTGCTGCATGCTCATACCGGGTACCTCCTTCTGCCGTTAATAAATAGTAGTAGTCACCAATATGATACAGATGCGGCGCTTCTGTCAGTTTAATCGGTGTGCCTTTAAAAATGACCTTCCTTTGACCGATGAGCTTCTTTTCTGCCACACTATATTCCTGCAAGGCAATACCTGCAAACGAATGATGCTTTTCCCTATGATCCCACAGCATATTTAAGACGTATTTCTTCCCGCTGTGATCATGGAATAAAGATGGATCAAAGCCGGAGCTGTTGAGCCGGATCGGTTCACTCCAATCGCCGTCCACCTCACTTGCCGTGACCAAATAATTATGACCGTCTTTAAATGGGCCATCCACTACTTTGATATCTGAATAAATAAGCCAAAACTGCCCATCAGCATAGCTTAAGCACGGGGCCCATACCCCGCCAGAGTCAGGATTTCCCTTCATATCCAGCTGTGACGTTTTTTGCAAAGGACGCGCAGCAAGGCGCCAATGGACGAGATCCTTTGAATGATAAATTTGCACCCCTGGAAACCATTCAAATGTAGAGACAGCCATATAATAATCTTCTCCTACACGGCAAATACTTGGATCAGGGTTAAACCCTTTGAGCACTGGATTGGTAATCTTCATTGAACTTCCTCCTCTTTCAGAGACCTACATTTTAAAATCGTCCATATGATCGATATACACTTTGTCTCTATTCTCAAGCTCCCGTACGACTTTTTTATGTTTTTCTTCGTCTAGGTTATAAAAATTAATATCCACCATCGCTAAAATCAGTAAGCATACAGGAATCACCGTTGTCGTGATTAAAATGCCCAGTAAAGCTTCTGATGTTTGCATTTGGTTCGCAACATAGCCAAAGCGATCGAGTACAAGCCCTGGCACAATCCCGCCTAATGCCATCCCAAATTTAAAGAAAAATCCGATGATGGCATAGATGAGCCCGCCCATTCTTTTTCCTGTTTTATATTCGCCATATTCAACGGTTTCAGGAATGAGCGCCCACATGTAAGCACCGGCTGTAATACTCCCTGCAGCTGCGACGAGCCTGAAAACAAGTATTAAAGTGATTTGACTCGGCGGTATCACAAGTAATGCAAGAAGACCTACAATATTCAGCAATAATGAATAATTCAGCAGCTTTTTCTTTCCTAACAGCTTGTGCAGTTTTGGAATAAACGGCAGCACCATTAATGCTGGTAGACTGCCAATGAGTCCGTACCATTTCACTAAATCTTCTCTGCCGAGGTTATACGTCACATAATAGATCCCAACTGAATTACTGATCGAATTCACGCCAAAAATAATAATAAAGAAAATGCTTAATACAACAAGCGGACGATTGACACGTAACTGCACAAAGATATCACTGAACTTAATTTTTTCCTCCGGCTTTTGAAGCGTGACACGTTCATTCGTGCTTTTAAAACAGAAAATAAGTAATGCACCGCCAAGAACGCCGAGAAAAGCCATCGTCATCTGCCAGCCGAGGGCTGTATTTCCTGTTTTATCACTCAAAAAAGTCGCAAGAAAAGGAACAAAAAAAGCAACAACTAGACCTCCGAGATTAGCAAAAAGCATACGAACAGACGTAATACTAACAACCTCTTGGTTATTTCTTGTCATTGCGGATGTTAAAGCACCATAAGGAACATTGATGAATGTGTATGTAAGCGATAAACCAACATACGTGATGTAGGCATAAACGAGTTTACCCATTTCAGAAAGATCAGGTGTTGTAAAGCAAAGGATAGCAAGTACCACAAAAGGAAACGCACCGAATAACAAGTAAGGTCTAAACCTGCCAAAACGGCTGTTCGTTCGATCCACCAATGCACCAATAAACGGATCTGCAAGCGCATCAATGGCGCGGACAACTAAAAACATCGTTCCTGCTGCCGCCGCTGATAAACCATACACATCTGTATAAAAAAATAATAGATACGTAGAGACAGTTGCATAAATTAAGTTACATGCGAAATCTCCTGAAGCATATCCCACTTTTTCAGACATACGAATCTTTTTTAAATTCTCACTTACCATGAGCTTTCTCCCTTCTTCTCTTAGCCTCTTCTAACAAACAGATGATGGAGGGCAGCAGCAGTCAATGCAAAGAATATAAAGCGCTTTCAATTTGTTGTAAAAATGAAGCTGAACATCTGATCCTTTCAGCTTAGCCCACATACACGGCAAATGATTTGAATGACAGAATCATCCCCTTTAATGGCCGGATTATCACTTGGAATTCATCTTAGTTTATCGGCTAAACAAACTAAGATGAATTCATTTTATAAAATCTGATCTGACTTTTCAATATTTTTTGAAAAAATAATCCAAATAATTGATTTCTTGTCATTTTTCCGGCTGAAATGACGTGAAAAACTGAAGTGAATCATTTAATGGTTGCAATTCAGCTCATCCCATGCTATATTTATCAAGCGATGAGCTGAATTGTGTAAGTCGGGTAACATGTCTCCTTGAGACACACACGAATGTGGCGTGTGGTTATTCCGCCTCAATACGCAAAAGACATCTTCTCAGGAAGATGTCTTTTTTCTTATCCTATTTTTGTTCCATTTTCAACAGGCTCATCTGTGGCTAGTAAAACCACGTCTTCTTTTGACGGCATGCCCCCTAAGACAAGCACTTCTGATTTGAACCCTGCAATTCTTCTTGGCGGAAAATTGACGACTGCTACGATTTGTCTGCCAATAAGACTCTCAGCCGTATAACGTTTTGTCAGCTGAGCACTGGATTGCTTTAGACCAATCTCTTCACCAAAATCAATCTTGAGTTTCAATGCAGGTACTCTTGCCTCTGCAAAGAATTCTGCTTCAATGACCGTCCCAACACGAATATCTAACGCCAAAAACTGTTCAATATCTGCCATCTGATTCTCTCCTTTTCATTCAAGGGTAGGTTCATTTACTAGAGTCATCTATTGTTTTTTCATTGTAGCACATTCATTTCGTAAAAAAGTGAGTCAAAAAGCCGATTCACCGCAAAAACCACCCTTTAGTTTACATAATGTTTTTATCGTCTTGTATTAAATGTTTGCATCCTGAAAATGAATTCAGTAAAATGGCAAATAATCCTACTGCTTCCTCCCAAATATATCAGGGAGGGGTTAACACTTGTTTACATTATCCGATATGTGGACGTTTTGCTGGTCGTTTTTCGTCATTCTTCCTATCGTTGCCATCCTGCATCAGCTTGGCCATATTATGGTCGCGTGGATGTTTGGCGCAAAGGTTTCTTTTGCTCTTGGCAGAGGCAAAAAAGTATTGAAAGTAGGCGTTGTTGAAATTAGACGAATCTATTTTCTAGATGCATTTTGCCACTATGAAGAAATGAGGAAAAATAACCGATTCTCGCACATTCTTGTCTACCTAGGCGGATCATTATGCAACCTGCTCAGTGTTCTCATACTGAATACAATGATCGCCAATGACATCCTGCCAGAACATCAATTTTTCTATCAATTTGCTTACTTCTCAGTCTACTATGTATTTTTTGCACTGCTGCCAGTCCAGTATGCAGATCATCATCCGAGTGATGGGCAAGCGATTGTGAACATCATTCGGCACGGTGAACCATGTGACATCATTGACTAACAGGGTGACTTTCACTGTCAATTTGATAATGAATCGTTAAAAAGAGAATACCGAATAGCTTCATTTGATGAACCGCTGTGAGACTTTTATCTGTCTCCGGCTTCATATGAAAGCTTTCTTCCATTGGCAGTTTCATGGTGATAAAAGACGTATGCAAATACAATCCTTCGTCACCGGTACTGCCTTTTGGACATGCACTTTTTAATAGAAAGTCTTCCTTTTCATTAAAAGGTTTTAAAATGGCGGTCAGCTGAGAATATGGAAGCGGCAGCGCAATATTCATATAGCCCGCAGCTGCATCGTGATGATGAGCATAAAGTGCAAAAAAGACCTGCTCTCCTTTTTCGTTATAACGAATCCACGCCCTGACATTCTTTCGCCCTTCTTTAGGATGTTGAAATGTAGTCAGACGCCCCTTCATTTTATAAGGGATACGAGATGTCCCCAAATAGAGCTGGCCTATTTTCTTAAACATGGGCTGAAGTAAAAAAACAAACGGCCTCACCCACCAATGAAAACAGACTGCTGCTTTTAACGTAAACGCCATCGGATTCTCATAAAACCTTCGAATCACAGGTGACACCCTATCAGCTGAAAATGTCGTTCCATTTAAATCATCAAGTGAATCGACTAAACCGAGGTTCTCTCGATCACCCATTCTTTCCTTTTGAAAAGAGAGCAAATGAAAACGGCCATGCACTTTTGATATCGGAAAGTCCTTCTGCTTCAATTGATCCTTTGGCCCTTCGATCAGCCATCCAATCAGACCTGGTAAAATAACAAAAAAGGCATTAATACTGCCATGAAACCAAATCATCTGATCAATGCTGATGTAGGTCACGCGCATGAGCATGCCAGCGGAATAAAGAAGAGATAGCACGATCGTTCCCATTAAGACGCAGCTAGAAAACACAATCAGCACTTTTGCCACAGTCGATCGAAACCTTGTTTTCATACAAAGAATACCGTACAAGTAGAGTGCAATGACATATAGCGTGACGCTGAACGTATCAAATAGATGAGAGAAGCTAATCCCAACAGCAATCATCACAGGCGACAGCAAAATTACCCAGCCTGCCGCTTTGTATAAAGCTGTCTCTTTTTCTCGATGTCTCCCTAATAATCCATAGAAAAGCGGGATAAAAAAAGCCGAGTAATGAAAATGAATAGCGGTCAAAAGCACGATGATTGGTGAAAAGGTCATCACCTGTATATCTGCCGTGTAGAGCCAAAACCACAGTCCGCCCAAAGCGAGATACATCCATGCACCACCCGTCATCAATTCATGAAGCGGAAAGAGTCCCCTTTTCAGCAAACGAGTAAAGCCATATAACGCCAAAAGAATCGTATACAAAAACCATCCCGATGCAAACAAGGCAGAATGATAGATAAATGCAGCCGTTGCACAAAGAGCAGCTAATGGAAAGGCTTTCATTAAAAAGCCGAGCAGTATCCCCGGCTTATTCTCACTCTCTTCCTTTACAAAAAAGGCTAAAACTGCAGGAAGGTAAAACAGAATGGCTATCAGTACAAATAACTCTGCTACCGGACCTGTCATCAAACGGGTGGCGATAAAACAGCACATGAAGACGAGGCTTGATAACAAATGCCATTTATTCATCATGAGACATCACCCTTTCAGTAAACCGGCCTTTATATGTAAAAAGGGTCCCAAACAGTCGATTTTTCACATGCACATCAATGGTATACTCACCCGTGTGCTCCTCATAGCCTTCTGTGACATCTGACACACCGTAAAGCCATGAAGGCAGCGGCCACTCACGTCCTAACATCAACAGCTTCTGCCGGCCGGATTGAATGTGAAGGAACCCATGCTTTGTTACTGTAAAATGAAGCTCTGACATAAGAAGTCTAGGCTTTCCAAAATAGTCTAGTACTTTATGACTCTTCTCATCAATGATCATATCTGCATCAAAGTGCCGTTCCTTCTTTGGGAAATAAAACGTACGAAACCAGTGCATGCCTTCCTCTCCCTTATTTGTCATAAAGGGTTTATTCACAATCCGGAAAGGAATGTTTTTTCCTCTCTCAGGGAAAAAACAGCGAAAGAGTGGACCAATTTTGAAGAAAAATCGAATGAGCCTCGTTCCGCCGCCTATTTCTTCCATAGTGCCTTCAGCGGTAAACGCACGGTTGTATCTCTCTTTTAATTTTGGATGAAGCTTATCGTATTCCTTTACTTGATGACGATGAACGACCATGTCTATCTCCCCTTTTTCGTTTGATCGAAAATACGTCTATACAATCTTTTAAATTAATCATTCCTGCAATGGATAGGATCAAAAATGCACTCATCACAAGCGGCTCATGGAGTGTCGTTTGGGGGGATAGGATCCCGATACAAAGCATCATCAGCAGAAACACACTTTGAAGAATGAACAAATATTTCTTTGATAGCTTAGGTATCAGCCATGATACGCCTATAAGGGCATAAAACAACCGAAATCCGGTGCTATGATCAAAAGCAGAATGTGAAAAAGGGATAACCGCTTGACATAGCCAAACGATGGCAAACAGCAAACAAATTCCATAATGGGCAAGTGTTCTCTCCAGTAACAACCGAGGGTGCGTACCCTTTTCAAGCCACGTCTTTAGTGCGCCAAAACTAAAGGCCGTCATAAACCCCATCATCGGGCGAAAAAGAAATCGATCTGCCCACGCCCATCCTTTTCCTTCTTTCGGTTCATAATCAAATTGCGTTTGAAACACAATATGATCGTTCGTTTTCACATATTTCCAATAGCCGCCGCCTTCTTTGATAAAAGACAACGGGTGTGACGATTTGAATTTAAGCGAGGATGCCCGTTCATTCCGTTCATCCATCATTCTTGTTCGATATGCTCCTGTCCCTGTGACACTTACACCAAATCCAAGATGCTTTTCATACAAAAAGGTTTGGGGCTGTTCATCTTGAGGTCCATTTAATGAAATGGTTGAAAAGCGCAAATCCCACTGTTCATGAAGCTTTGGATTTTGCGTATATTCCCATACTTTCTCTAAAGGTGCATGAATGGTTGTTTCCACATAAACAGGCTTTCTTTTCATCTGCCTCTACTCCTCTATGTGAATTATTTCACATAATAAGCATACCATGTTTCACAAAACTGTCAAATCTTTATTCGTTTTTCTCGCAAAAAAATGGTTCCAGAAGGATGCTTCTCTATGATATCAGTTCACTGTAAAAAAAAGACCTGTCAAATAGACAGATCTTCTTTTTGCAATACACCTGTGATATAGAGCCGAACCGCATAGCTCACACTTTCTTCAAGCTGTTCTTTTCGTTGAAATCCCTTTTTATTAGAAATATCACCGAAGCCGTGCAGTAAGCTTCTCAGTCCTCTGACGACATGCGTCATTTCTTCTTTTACACCAAAGCGTGACATAATGGATTGGACAAACTGAACAAGGCGCTCTGCTGCAAGACGTACTTCTTTTTCGTTCATATGTGAAAAGGCAGCTTCATAAAGACCGGGGTGTGTTCGGACAAATTGCACATATTGTCTGGCAAAGGCTAAAACAGCTTCTTCTTTTTCTAGCCCCTCTGTGACTTGCATCCCTTCCTCACAAAGCATGGAGAGCCCCTTTACTGCGAGTGCTGCCTGAATCTCATGAAGGCCGGATACATGATTATAAAGAGAAGGCGGCCTGATATTCAGTCTTTTAGACAATGTAGCAATAGTCAAAGCGGAGAAGCCCTCTTCATCAACAAATGCAGCCGCTGTATCCATAATTTTTTCTTGTGTAATTCCCATTCTTGGCGACACGGTTTACTGCCCTCCTTTTATTAGCTGGTGCTGTCTTTTTTTAACGGCAGCTTGAAGCTTTTCATGAGGCTCTATGATAAGGTCACCATGTCCTGCAGCAAGACAGGATATGCTCAGCGCTAGTAATTTTTCAGCGCTTTTTAATGCGGTTTCTGCATCCCATGTGGCAAATGCCGGGAACGGGAAGCTCCACCGAAACTCACCTGTAACCGATAAGTCCCCTTTTGTCACAAGGGCATCCCCTGCAATGACAACTCCTGACCTTTCATCGTATAAAGAAATGCTGCCGGGTGTATGCCCTGGTGTTGCAATCACTTTGAGCGGCCCAATCTCATCTCCTTCTTCGACAAGTACATCTGGTTTTGTATGAATATTTTTCATAAAACTGCCTTTAATTTTTTGCTGAGGTTCATCAGGGAGCAAGGAAAAGTCACCTTCAAAAAGGCGTGCATCACGTTTTGATAAATAGACAACTGCCTCTGGAAAAGCCTTCTTCACCTCATCTAATGCGCCGATATGATCCATATGGCTATGAGTGAGAATAATCTTATGAATAGGTTTGTTCTTTTTACGGGCAAATTCGATGATCGAGTTTGCCGCCATTTTTAAAGCAGCATCAATTAAGATGAGTCCTTCCTCTTCCTCAAAGACATAGCAATTTACCGGAAATAATCGCGGCATCAATGTAAGCTGGTGCAGACGGTCAAAAGTTGTTAATCTCATGATTGTCCTCCTAAAACTAATATCGTTAGTTTTATATTAACTAATGGTATTAATTTTAGCAATCATTTTTTCATCAACCGCAATATAAATATCAATTTGCGCTTCTTTTGGATCAATAGATCTTTCATCATACCATTCAAAATCACCTGTATAAGTGCGGTATTGACGCTGATCCCACGTCCAAATCTTGTGCCATGTTTCAAGCACGACCTCTTCAATCGGTCCTTTTCTCGTTTGAAATCTTGCGTAGGTGGACGCAGGAATCTCTTTTACATGTTCGATCTGCTGATCCGCAAATTGCCCAGCTGTAAATAAATAAGAACCATGTTCATCTTTTTCATAATCTGAATACAGCCCTATGACTGGAGCTTGTCCCCCATGTAGCTGCTGCGCAAAAAAATCCTGCCAGAGCGGCGCAATCTTCCGCTCTTTTGTTTTCTCTATTTCATTTGTTGTTCGAACAGACAACCCTTTGATCCATTGTTTCTCTAATGTGACGATATCGTACATACATTCTCATCTCCTTTTCTCCCATCATATAAAAAGAAACCTGACAACAGTGTGTCAAGTTTCTAATCGCTTCATAAATTGTTTTAATTGGAGATCAAATGCTTCCTTGATGTGCTGAGGTGAAACAATGTCGACGTCCGGTCCTAAATGGAATAGGAAACTGTGCAGCCAATCATCTTGCGGCACAGTCAATGCTGCCAGATAGGTTCCGTCTGAACATATGATCAATTCGTTCTCATCCACCCATTCCTTCACTTTGCCAACTGATGCTTCCGTTAACCTGAGCGTGAGGGTTGTGACTGAAGGTTCTTCATGCCAAGAGTCATTCCAAGGCTTCTCTTCATTTTTGATTCTTTTCGGCCTGAAATATGCTGAAATGGTGATGAGGTCTGTCATTCTGGTCAGCTTGAATAGACGAAAATCATGTTTCACACAACAAAACGCATACAAGTACCAATGCCTTCCTTTTAAGACAAGCGTATAAGGCTCCACTTTACGTGGAAGTGTTTCACCTTTTGCGTTGCGATAAGTGAATTGAATGAATTGATGCGCGGAAGCAGCGGTATGGATCAGCTGAAGCTTCTTTTCTGCCTGGCTGTCTTTCCCCCATGAGCTTAAATCAATAAAGACATGGTGCTGTTTCTCGCTTTCATCACTTTGTGGAGGAATGAGAGATTTGATTTTTTTCAGTACATGTTCACTTTCTTTAAAGGAGTATGCACTCGTCATGCTTTCAAGGGCAGTTAAAATAAGCTCAATGTCATCATCGGTAAATAATTTTTTCTCTAAACGATAGTCGTCAACAAGCGAAATGCCTCCGCCTGCTCCTTGTGTTGTCACAATAGGAATCCCGGCTTGATTGATGGTCTCAATATCGCGATAAATCGTCCTTACGCTCACTTCGTGAAGTTCAGCAAGGTCTTTCGCTTGTATTTGCTTTTTGCTAATGAGCAGCATCACAATAGACAAAATACGATCGATTTTCATGCCTTTTCCTCTTTTTCATAAATGTAGGTTTTGATTTGATAAAAAATGAAAGAATGGTAAAGATAAGGAACAGCCAGCATTCGTTTACATCCCTGCACATGCAGGAGGAGGTTGCATCATGACACATCACGTGTGGCAGTTATTCATCATTGGGAGCATTATGCTGATCTGCATCATTTTTCGAATGAATCGAATGAGACGATATCAGCTTGTGCGCCCGATCAGTCTTTTGATGAGAATGTATGTATTTGGACTCACTGCCCTTATTCTCTTATTAGAAGGCTGGCAAAATCACAGCATTTTCATCTATGCCGCTATTGGTATGCTCTTTGGAAGCAGTCTGGCCGTTCATGCCTATGAGACGATCCGCATGAAAGAAGAAAATGGCCGTCTTTACGTGAAAACGAGTAAATGGATTGAAAGCTTCATTTTATGTTTATTTTTATCTCGACTTAGTTTTAAGCTGGGTGAGCTGACGAACCATTCGCTCACAAAGATTGGTGTCGTTGAACTGTATCAGCATATTGTGAGTGATGATGCCATGACCATGCTCAGCTTTTTTCTGTTAGCTGCTTACTATGTCGTTTTTTCTTATCAAATGATGAAAGCAGGTAAACGATCAACACGTATGCATCATGCGTAAAAACCTTCCTACTCATATAGGAAGGTTTTTATTAGTCATGCTGTGCATGATGAATCATTTGTTCAAGTACTTCCATCACATGCTGATCTTCAGGACTGTAAAAGATCGATGTCCCTGCTCGTCTAGATTTCACGAGACGAAGGTTTTTTAAAAAGCGCAGCTGATGAGAAACTGTTGATTGCATGAGATTCAGCGTTTCTGCGATATCATTTACCGAGTATTCACCTTGAGACAAGAGGTGCAGAATACGAATACGTGTCGGATCAGATAAGGCTTTAAACGTTTGGGAGACAAGAAATAAACTTTCTTCATCCAGCTCCATCCGTTCCTGTTCTTGATTTGTATTCAGTTCTTCCTTCATTTCGCTTCACCTTTCTTGTTAGTCAAATCACGACTTATTCTATGTATCATCATATACTAAAACGTCCGGCGTGCAAAGCGGGCACACTTTAAACAAAAGATTTATTCAAATAGCATTGACACTTGGTAGCATTCTTTTTAAAATGAGCATTATTTATTCATTTTTAGAGGAGCTGATAGGCAAATTGACTGAAGAGCCAAGACTAAAACGCAGCCTGACTGTCTTTCCACTTGTTGTGATCGGGCTTGCTTATATGGATCCACTTGTCGTATTTGATTCATACGGCATTGTTGCTCAGCTGACGAAAGGACACGTCGCTGCAGCTTATATATTTACGTTGCTGGCATTACTATTGACAGCGCTTAGCTATGGGAATATGGTGAAGGCTTTTCCAAAAGCAGGATCTGCTTATACATATGCGCAAAAAAGTATTCATCCTCATGTCGGCTTCCTTGTGGGCTGGACACTCTTACTGGATTATTTATTTCTGCCTATGGTGAATTTTGCGATCGGAAGTGCTTATTTAACCGCAGCCTTTCCTGATGTACCTCATTACATTTGGATCATCATACTTGCTATCGCCATAACGACTGTCAATGTCATCGGTATACGGCTTACAGCCAACATTACGGCGCTGTTTGTGACATTTCAGGTCATTGTCGCCGTCACCTTTGTTGGATTTGTTATTTATGGGCTCACGCAAAACGCTGGCAGTGGAGAGTTATTGTCAGCCCGGCCTTTTTATTCAGCGAGCTTAGATCCAGCGCTTATTTTTTCAGGAGCGACCATTTTATGTTTCTCCTTTCTAGGATTTGATGCCATTTCCACTATGTCTGAGGAAACCATTAAACCAAAAAAGACGATTCCGCTTGCCATTTTCTTAACAGTTGCGATTGGAGGCGTACTGTTTACTTTGACGTCTTATTTTTTGCAGCAGGTGTTTCCAAATTTTCAGCAGTTCAAACATCCTGATGCAGCCTCACTTGAAATTGCAGAATTCGTGGGCGGCGCATTTCTCCACTCGTTCTTTTTAGCTGGCACAATGGTCGCTGTCATTTCTTCCTCCTTATCGTCACATGCGAGTGCAGCAAGGCTTTTATATGCAATGGGAAGAGATCAATCGTTACCAAAGCGTTTCTTCGGGTATATTCATCCGAGATTAAAAACCCCTGTTTTTAATATTTTGTTAATCGGAGCTTTCTCATTAACCGCAGTCGTTGGCGAACTTGAAGTCATTTATTCCTTTATCAGCTTCGGCGCCTTAATTGGATTTACCTTTGTGAATTTGTCTGTTTTTGCGTACTTTTTCGTCAAACAAAAACAAAGAGGTGTACTGAATACATTGAGATATGCCGTGATCCCTCTATGCGGGACGGCGTTTTGCATTTGGCTGTTAACGAGCATCAGTACAAATGCATTAATCATTGGCTTGATTTGGCTAATTATCGGTTTTGTTTATTTCTGCTTCAGGCTGAAAACAAGATCTGAATTTACGTTTGGATATGATTGATTATAAGGTTTTCACTTGGTATCCTGCACAGGATATGGCATAATGAAAAGGCTGTACTTCCCTTTTAAAAGCGGGGCAAAACAGGGGTGAACTGACCTTGAAAAAGAAAAAAACAGGATGTTTTGCCATTTCAGGCTGTTTCACGATTTTTCTCTTTGTTTTCGTATTAGCAGCCATTGCCATCTCCTTTAATCAAAAGGAGTTAAAAAAGCTGCCGATTGATACGGAATCAATTGTTTTGTCGAGATTGGATGATTACAAACCGCTTGTAGAAACAGAGTTAAGAGATCAAGATTTAGATCAGTATACCGGGTTAATCCTCGGTATGATGTATCAAGAATCAAAAGGCAGGGGCGGAGATCCAATGCAGGCCTCTGAATCTCTTGGTTTGAAACGAAATGAAATCAATGACCCTGAGAAAAGCATTAAACAAGGAGTCCATCATTTTTCGACTATGTACAAGCATGGGAAGAAAAAAGGCGTTGATTTGGAAACCATTATTCAAAGCTATAACATGGGAATCGGCTATATTGATTTTGTTGCAAAAAACGGGGGAAAACATTCCGAGAAACTGGCAAAGCAATACTCCAAAAAGCAAGTGAAACGAAACCCCGAGGTCTATACGTGCGGCGGCAATAAAGATAACTTCCGCTATCCGTATTGCTACGGTGACTTCACTTACGCTGAAAAAGTAAAAGAAAAAACGAAAACAGTTGAAGAAAAGATGAAATTGGCTTCTTCATCCACACCATCATCGTAAAAAAAGCACTTCCGTCAAGGAAGTGCTTTTCATTTTATCGCTGTTCTTTCCCAATTTCCGGGAGGATCGTTTTTGCTAAATGCTGGTCCATTTCCTCATATTCATCATAATGAATCGTTTCATACAGCTCTTTTCTCGTTTGCATATCCCCAAGTATCCCCTGCTGCGTTCCCTTTTCCATGATTTCTGTAAATAAACGCTCATACGCTTTTGCAGCAACTCTAAGTGATGACACAGGGTAAATGACCATTTGAAAGCCAAATATAGAAAATTCATCTGCATGATAATAAGGCGTCTTGCCAAACTCCGTCATGTTTGCAAGGAGCGGACCTTTAATATGGTTTGACGCATGCGTGAAGTCCTCTGCTGTAATGAGTGCCTCAGGAAAAATAGCATCAGCTCCTGCTTCTACGTAAAGATTGGCCCGGCGGATGACATCCTCCATTCCATTTACGGACTTTGCATCGGTTCTCGCAATCACCAAAAGCGTTGGTGCCGCTTGTTTGATGGCTTTGATTTTTGCGACCATTTCTTCTACTGGAACGAGTGATTTCCCGTTTAAATGCCCGCATTTTTTCGGCATTTGCTGATCTTCAATTTGAACAGCTGCCACTTTGCTCTCAACCATTTCTTTTGCCGCTCTTGCTGCATTTAAAACACCGCCATAACCTGTGTCCATATCGACCAAAAGCGGCAGCTGGGAAGCTCGAATAATCTCCTTCGCTTTTTCAGCCATTTCTGTTGAATGGATCATGCCGAGGTCTGGCAGTCCTTTGCTGGCACAAAAAGCGGCACCTGATAAATAGAGCCCTTGAAAGCCCATTTTTTTCGCATAGAGCGCAGACATTCCATCGTGAACGCCTGTAATTTGAAATAAAGCTGATTTGTTCATTTGTTCTTTAAAGGCTGCGGCTAAATCAGCCTGACTTCTTTCTTCATTCACGATCCACACGCTAGCTCCCCCTTATATGACGAATAAGTCCATAAATGCTGGTACTGTTGTTGTTTTTAATTGATTTGGATTTTGGCAGAGTGACACAATTTGATCCACTTGCTTTTGTGGAAACCTTGTCTTTAAATGATAGACCCATTTCTTTTCAAGCAGCGGAATGCCTTCCTGTCTTCTTCTGCGGTGACCAAGCGGGTATTCAATTTCAATTCGGTCTGTCATCGTCCCGTCTTTAAAGAAAATTTGTACACAGTTTGCAATCGATCTCTTTTTCGGATCTAAATAATCCTCTGTGTAACGTTTATCCTCTTTCACAATCATTCGGTCACGAAGACGATCAATGGCTGGATTTTGCGCCGTTTCTTCTTCATAATGGTCAGCTGTTAGTTCACCATAGATCAGTCCAATAGCTGTAATATACTGCAAGCAATGATCACGGTCTGCCGGATTATAAAGCGGACCTTTCTTATCAATAATCCGAATCGCTGACTCATGTGTCGTAATCTCTACCCGGTCAATTTCATCTAAACGATCTTTTACAGCGTCATGCAGCATCACAGCCGCCTCTGCAGCTGTCTGTGCATGAAACTCAGCAGGATAAGCAATTTTGAAAAGAACATTTTCTATGACGTATGATCCAAGGGGCTGGGCGAGCGTAAGTGGTTTTCCTTTCATAAGAACATCTTCAAAGCCCCACTTCTCTGCACTGAGAGGCGTTTGATAACCCATTTCCCCTTTACGTGTCATCATTGCCAGCCTCACTCCGCGGCTTGTTGCATCCCCTGCTGCCCATGATTTCCTCGATCCTGTGTTTGGGGCGTGGCGATACGTCCTAAGCGGGGAATTATCAACAAACGCTTGTGATAACACATGCTGGACCTCTTCCTTTGTTCCGCCAAGCATTGCACACACAACTGCACTTGTTGCCACTTTGACAAATAACACATGGTCCAATCCATTTCGATTTAGACAATTTTCTAAAGCAAGGACACCTTGAATTTCATGTGCCTTGACGATTGCATGCAGTACGTCATTCATCGTTAGCGGCTCTTCTCCGTTTGCAAGGCGTGTTCTGCTGATATAATCACTTACAGCTAATATTCCGCCTAAGTTATCTGACGGATGCCCCCACTCCTGTGCAAGCCACGTGTCATTATAATCTAACCAGCGGATCATACAGCCAATATCAAAAGCCGCTTGAACAGGATCTAGCACAAATGAAGTGCCTGGAACTCTTGCTCCGTTAGGCACAACAGTTCCAGGTACGATAGGTCCAAGGTGCTTCGTACATTCTGGAAAATTAAGAGCCAGCATTCCGCACCCGAGCGTGTCTATGAGCACATACCGCGCGGTTTCAATGGCCTCTTTGCTTGTAATTTCTCCGTCTACTGCATAGGCAGCGATTTCTTCTAATAGCTGATCTGTTTGATTGGCGACTGCTGTTTTGTTCATGTTCATTCCCCCGTTTTTCCATCATCATTTGAAACCTTTAATCCTCTTGGCCCTAAATACCGGACTCTCGGTCTAAAAATGCGATTATGCAAATGCTGTTCAATAACATGTGCGGCTAATCCGCTAGCTCTTGCAGCAAAGAAAATGGGTGTATAAAGTGAAATAGGAATTCCGAGCACGTAATAAATCGGTGCAGCATAATAATCAAGATTTGGATAAAGGTTTTTCTGCTCTTTCATGTATGCCTCTCCTGCTACACACATGTCATATAGCGTTGTATCTCCCTTTGATTCAGTAAGCGTTTTCAATGAACGTTTTAAAAGAGCGGCTCGCGGGTCCATTTTTCTCATGTATACTCTGTGGCCAAAGCCCATCATTTTTTCTTTTGCAGCTAATTTTCGTTCAATGAGCGCAAGAAATCCTTCTGTTGTTTTTCCTTCAAGAAGCATGTGCATGACAGCTTCATTTGCTCCTCCGTGGAGGTCACCTTTTAATGAAGAGATCGCTCCAGTAAATGCACCGTACATGTCAGAATGCGTGGATGCAATCACTCTAGCCGCAAACGTTGAATTCGGCAGCTCATGTTCGCTATATAATGTGAGTGTTTGGTCAAAAGCGGTAATTTCGTCTTGTGTCGGGGTGCGTCCAGTTAGCATGGATAAAAAGTTTTCAGTGTAGGATTTGGTCTGATCTGGAGAAATAGCGGCGTCTTTTGTGAGAATATAATAGCTTCCAGCAACAATGGCCGGCAGCTGTCCTAGTAATCGAACTGCACGCCTTTCTTGGCACGCTTCAGATCGATCATGTAATGCGTCATCATACCCTGCAAGAGCAGATAAACACGTTCTCATCGCATCCATAGGGTGAGTGGTTTTTGGAAGATTCGTTAATATGGTTTGAATGGTTGGATGTAAGTTCGTTTGTGAGGATATATCTTGCTGAAATTGGTGATATTCCATCTTATCTGGTAATCTTCCATAAATAAGCAGATAGGCTGTTTCTAAATATGTCTTGTTTTGTGCCAGCTCAATGAGGTCGTACCCGCGAATCACAATTTCCTCTTGCTCCACATCTAAGTATGATATGGACGTTTCGCTTGCCACAATGTCTTCAAGCCCCGGTTTATACTGCAATTGTTCAGTCATCATATAACCCCCGTTTCGTCCAATTGTTGATCTCCAAACGAGCAAACGGCCAGAAATGATGTGAATCTATAGATGGGAAGATACCGTGCTAGTCGGATATCCAATTTCCATTCTATCCAAAGCACTTCATCTTGTAAATAAAAGAACGTATGTCCAGTTGGACATACGTTAGCTGTAATATGGAGAAATCATGATATAGACAATGACGCCAGTGAGACTAACATAGAGCCAAAGCGGCATCGTCCAGCGGGCAATTTTACGGTGGCGCTCGACCTGCATCTGTGCGCCTCTAAATAGTGTAATCAATGCAAGTGGTACAATAATTGCTGAAAGCACAATATGTGTAATCAAAATAAAGAAGTAAATTGGACGGATGATCCCTTCTCCGCCGAAGTGTGTATCAGCTGCCATTGAATGATATGTCACATAGGAAATTAAAAAGACAAGTGTTGTTGAAAATGCAGCAAAGATAAATCGTCTATGTGCTTTAATGTTCTTTTGTTTAATCATAATGAGTGCTGAAAGTAAGAAGATAAACGTAAAGCTGTTCATCACGGCATTCAGTAAAGGCAGAAATGTAATATCCAGATGACTAAATTTATCTGATTTTGGCATTAAAAATAATAAAGCGATTAATCCGTTTATGGCAATTGTTAAAATGACAACAATGCCGGTGAAATTTTTCGGTTTTTGATTCTGTTCGTTCATGTTTGAAAACCTCTCTTTATTAGTTCCGACTAAGAGTATGTTATTTAACTTTCTCTATAAAGTCAATGAATTCGCTGTCTTCGTCGAATTTTAGACAAACTTGCCGATAATCGGCATTCTAACGGCTTGAAAGATCCATCCACTTCCTTTAAAATTGGAATTTATGTGATTTTTATCATTTCTTATATGAAAGGAGTAATGGACTTGTCAATCTTACAGGAAACACCCAAAGATGTGAAGGCGTTAGAGCAAGAATTACAGCAATTGCAGTTCCAAATGTATCGAATGCAAGAAAACATGAAAGATATTTCGAAAAAGGCAAAGATCATTGGCATTGATCAGGCGAAAGAAGATGAATGGATGATTGTCTCTGCCATTGAAAATGCTGATACATGTAAAATCATGCTGACCGATTGTGAAAAAGCTTTTCGCGGACAATCTGATTTTTCCTTAATTGCTGAATATCCTGAAGAAGGAAAGATTCATATTGCTGATATAAAAGGCCCTCCCGATAATGGATACGGCTCAATCTGTATGAAGCATTTAAAAGAAATCGCAAGAGAGCAGAACATCCCAGTTATCACAGGTGACCTCGTCAAAAGAGATTGGAATCACGTAGACCGATTGATTCACTTTTATGAAAAGCACCAATTTGATGTCCAAATCAATTGGAAAGAACAAAGCGGAGAAATTTATTGGGTGGACAGCTAACGACAAAAAAACAGCGTGTATGATGGAATATACGCTGTTATTTGTCGAAAATGCAAATTTTTCTGAAAAATGTGTGTTTTTTTGACCAAAAAAAGGGTACAATAAAAGCATCAGGCCGCCACCTGATGCTTTCTTCCAAAAAACAATAAGTTACTAGTTAAGTACTTTCACTTTGACTGATTTTACGCCCCAATTTTTTGCTTGGGATTTGCTTGGTACATGAACATCAATTTTGTTACCTTTAATTGCGCCGCCAGTATCTGCTGCGATGGCTTCACCGTAGCCTTCAACATAAACCTTACTTCCTAATGGAATGACATTAGGATCTACTGCAATCACTTTCGCATTTGGGTTTTTGTTTAAGTTTACCCCTGTTGCAGTAATACCTGAGATGCCACCATCATTTGCTGTATAAGCCGTAGCCGTTACAGTCATTTCTTTTTGTACACTTTGACTAGCAGAAGATGATTCTGCTTTAGCTGTTTCCTGTTTAGGAGCAGCTTTTTTCGGTGCTTCCTGTTTAGGAGCAGCTTTTTGTGTTGTTTGCTCTTTTTGGACAGGCTCCTGTTTTTGTACAGGCTCTGAGCTTACCGGAGCTGAGCTTTGACCAGCAACACTTAGTGTTGAACCAATCATAATTATATCTGAGTTTAAGTTATTCCAAGACTTAATATCGCTAATTGACACATTGAATTTTTGAGCGATTTTCCAGAGGCTGTCCCCCTTCTGGACTTTATACTGCTCCTGAGTTTTCTCTTTTGAAGAGATTGTCAATTTATCACCTACATAAATCATGTCTGTAGATAAATTGTTCCAACCCTTTAGGTCCTTTAGAGACACATCATTTTTTTGAGAGATTCCCCAAAGTGTATCACCTTTCTTCACAGTGATTTCCTTTGCAGAAGCTTGCTGTGCTCCAAATGCTGTTGTAGAGATTGCTGCAACAGCAACCAAGGACATAATAGTCTTCTTCATAAAGTAAATCCTCCCTTGTTAGCTTTTTATGGCGGCTAACGAGTGCTATCGTAACATATGTAAATGTCAATTCAATAACAAAACGATATGTTTTAGATTACAGTTCCTTTACATGAAACATCTCTCTCCATTGGTAAATCAGACCACAAAACAGCTCGATTACCCGCCATATCAAGGTTTTGAAAGGATCAGAAACCTCCTGTTGAAAACGTGTCCAAACGCAGCGAAAAAAATTTATTTTTCTTCTTCAACCTTTTTATTTTTCTCTTTTTCTATAAATAAATGGATTTCTTCTAAAAAAACATCCCCGTATTTCTCTCTTTTTTGAGCGCCTATTCCCTTAATATGGAGAAGTTCTTCTTCTGTTTTAGGCTGAACGGCTGACATTTCCTTCAAGGTTTGATCAGAAAATACAACAAATGGCGGAACGCCCTGCTCTCTTGCCAGCTTCATTCTCACCGCTCTCAGCTGCTCAAATAATGCATCGTTTTCTTGAATCGCCTCTCTTTTAACTGCCTGCTTTTTATACACAGCCTCTTGCCCGACTAA
Source organism: Bacillus sp. FSL M7-0003 (assembly GCF_038628485.1). Taxonomy (NCBI): domain Bacteria; kingdom Bacillati; phylum Bacillota; class Bacilli; order Caryophanales; family Bacillaceae; genus Bacillus; species Bacillus sp. FSL M7-0003. The sequence goes on from NZ_CP152024.1 coordinate 1,946,272, forward strand.
CACTTTCTTTCCTTTATGTGTCACTTTTAATGTTGGATAAGCTCCTTCAGACATGTGCAAATACTCTTCGGTAATTAAAAATTCGATGAAATCACTGATTTGCTGGGCGGATTGCTGCTTCATTAAAGCGTATGTAGGAAGACGGTCGAAACCGAGGTCAAGCACTTTTTTATTTTTAGAGCCTGCCAGTACTTGAGCAATCATCATTTTTCCAAAGCGCTCGTTCATTCTAACCGTACACGATAAAACCATTTGCGCTTCTCGAGTGACCTCTTCACGCTCTCTTTCATCAAGGCAATTACTGCATTTTTGGCAAGGGGCACTTGCTGATTGATCAAAGTAGTCCATCACAAATTGCTGCAGACATTGCTCAGTGTGACAGTAATCGACCATTTGTCTAAGTTTAAGCAGCTCATGCTGAAAGCGCACTTCATCTTCTGTTGACTGTTCAATGAGGAATCGCTGCATTCGTACGCCCTGCGGCGAAAACAGTAAAATGCATTCACTTTGGAGCCCGTCTCTGCCGGCGCGTCCAGCCTCTTGATAGTAGCTTTCAATATCCCTTGGAATTTGATGATGTATCACAAAACGGACATTTGACTTATTAATTCCCATGCCAAATGCAGATGTAGCCACCATAACCTGGATGTCATCATTTAAAAACAGGTTTTGCTGCTCTTCTCTCACATCATCATCTAACCCGCCATGATAAATGCCCGCTTTGATCTTTTGTTTCTTTAGCCGATTGTAAATATTTTCGGCTTCTTTTCTTGTAGCAGTATAGATAATGCCGGACTCAAGCTTATTTTTCTTCATATAATGTGTGATAAAGCGGTCACTATTTTCTCCTTTGACCACCTGAAAAGATAAATTTTCTCTAGCAAAACCAGTAAAAATGGTTTCTTCTTCGTTCATGCCAAGCTGTTCACATATATCTCGGTGAACCTTTTTCGTGGCTGTAGCCGTTAATGCGACAATCACTGGCCTTTTTGTCAGCCGATTTAAGCATTCTTGAATAAAGCGGTAGCTCGGCCTAAAATCATGCCCCCACTCAGATATACAGTGTGCTTCATCAATTGCAATTAAAGGGATCGTTAACCGATCAAGCAGCTGAAAAAAACGTTCATTTTGTAAACGTTCAGGTGTGATATAAAGCAGCTGATATTCCCCATCTTCACATTTTTTCAGCCTTTTATTCATTTCAGCTGCGGAAAGTGTGCTGTTTAAAAAGGACGATCGTATGCCCATCTCATTTAGTGCATCGACTTGATCTTTCATTAAAGAAATTAGCGGGGATACAACGATCGTTGTTCCTTCCATCATCAGGGCAGGAATCTGGTAGCAAACCGATTTCCCCCCGCCTGTCGGCATAATACAGACGGTATCCTTCTGTTTGTTTACAATCGATTCAATGGCTTGCTTCTGTCCCTGCCTAAAGGCGTCAAAGCCAAAGTATTGTTTCAGGAGTGCTTCTGCTTGTTCTAACATCCAATTCCCTCTCCGTCTTTTGTTTTGTCTATTTTAACATACATTCATGCCTCTTCCGGCTGACTGTGCAATTTCGTTTTTTCACAAAATAAAAAGCCATTTTCCAAAATGGAAAATGGCTTGAATCATCCTAGGAAAAGCTGCGGATGCCGTAATCTAAGTAAGAAAGTTTTAAACCACCACTCCTCAAAGTGGGTGTTTGCAGAAACGTTCCTGTCTTCCTCGCTAAGGAGGCATGACATTCCGGCTTCAATATAAAACTCCCTATTACAGCTTAAAGGTTAAAACTTAATTAACATTACGCGCATCGCAGCCTTTAAACTATATTACACGAAAGTTTATTAAATTTCAAGAGATCTTTTTTCTATGAAATACTCATGTATACAAGTTATTTGTTCATGTGTACATAAGAAAAAATTATTCTGAAAAAATTTAACCTTCGCTTATGATCCTATTTTTCCTCATCTACATCAGCATCTTGCTCTTCCTCTAATCTTTCATACGTATCTGAATGCATCTGATCCATTGTTTCTCTATTTGTTAAATCGCGCATTTGATCGGAGAATGAACGGTCAAATTCGTTTGGATCTTGAGTGGTTTCTTCATTTTTCTTTGCATCTATTGAATAACGTGTATATGGAACTGCTTTTAAACGCTCGTATGGAATCTCTTTTCCCGTTTTCTCACATATCCCATATGTTCCGTCTTCCATTCGTTTCAGTGCTGCATCGATTTCACCTTCAAGCTGATCATCGACCTGATCCAGCGTTTGTTCTGTCATACGGTCTAAATAGATGCTCCCATGATCAGCGATATGATTCCCAACACCATTTGAAATCTCACTCGATTCAACGAGCATCGATTCTTCTTTCTTTTTTGATCCCTTCACATCTTCTTTTAATTGAATCAACCTTTCGTATAAATCAGCTTGTTGTTCTTTCGTTAAGCCCACGGTCAATCACTCCTTTCTCATTACCTTCCCGCTGAAAGAGAAAAGAAAACATCAAAAAAGCCGCCGCCTCTTTGGCAGCAGCTTTCTTTTCTTACAGATGACGAAGTGCTTCTTCTACTGATTTTTCGCCTTTCATCAAGTCAAAGGACTTATTTTTCACATTGGATTCTGTTAAGCTCTCCACAAGAACAATGGCTACGTCCTCTCTTGAAATCTCGATGTTTTGATCATCTGGAATATGTTCGGCAGCTTCAATCTTTCCTGTCTTCTCCTCATGTAGCAGGGCACCTGGGCGGACAATCGTATAGGAAAGACCAGACTGTTTTAAGTGCTCATCAGCTTTTCTTTTTGCTTCATAATAAGTTTCCATACTTCCTTGCCCTTTTCCTTGATTCGGATCATCTGCATTATAGGCACTAAGCATAACAAAATGCTGTATGTTTTCTTTTTTCGCTGTATCAACGAGGCGTTTTGCCCCTTCTTGATCGACCGCAATGGTCTTATCTGCACCTGTTTTTGAGCCTGAACCAGCTGCAAAGATGACAGCGTCTGCTTGTTTCACAGCATCTGTCACATCTTTTTCAAGATCACCGATGACAGGTGCTGCACCAAGTTCTTTTAGTGCATCAGCTTGTTTTTCATCTCGAATGAGAGCAAGCGGCTCATGTCCTTTTTCTTTTAAATAACGAACGACAAGTCTGCCTGTATGTCCATTTGCTCCTGCAACTAATACTTTCATTGTTCATTCTCCTTTCTGTATCTGTTTCATCTTTATCCTTTTTTGCTATCATTCAAACACTTAAGCAGAAAAAAGCCCTTCTCATCAGATGGGAAGGACTTAGCAATGTGCGATCTATAAAAATAAGAACGAAGAATGAGAAAAGTGCATATGATCTATGTAATCGCAAGATTGATCAGCAAAGATGTTTTGTCAAAATGGCTTGCACATCACTCAAATCCGTCTCTTTGGAAAAGTCGAGTTCAAATACTTTTGAGCTTGTGACAAGCAGCATACCTGTGTCCTGATCAAACACGCCAGCTTCTTGTATGGCAAAACTTTCAATTGATCGATACGGCAAGGAGACCCTGACTTTCTTCTTAGAAAATACGCGGTTATCGCCAAAGATCAGTCGTTTATTGGTAAAGCAAATTTGGTCGTGACGCAGTCTGTAAACAGCCTCAATTCTTTCCCCTTCAATCAATAAGGATTCGAATTTCTTATCATTTTGTTTACTGACAGAAAAAATACCCACGTAAACCCCCTCTTCCTGCATCAAATTCCTTTATGACAAAACGGCCACACGGCTCTGTGGGTACGTTTTATTCTCACTTATAGAATACGCTATAAATGGTTGTTATTCCATTACGAATAGATTAAATTTCATTTAACTTTTTCTTTTTGATCCGATGCTCTTTCCTCTACTTATTTAGACAGTTAAACCAGGAAAAAAGTTTCAGTTCTTTTCGAGAAAAATGCTGAATCATTCCAATAAAAAAACAGTGATTATGCCAAATCACTGTTTTTAAATAACTATTCGTCTTTTGGTGTATCAATCGTTCCCTCGGCATACACATCGGAAATCTGTTCAAGCGTAATCGCCATATCAGCGTCCTCGTGTTCATGCCATGCATTTTGATTTTTCTGCTCGTCATTTTGCTGCTTTTTCATCATCATCACCCTTTACTGTTTTTCTTAGTATGAGTGATGACCCTCAAAATCATTCAGCTGAAATATCTTCGAAATACTCCTTGTAATACCCGCCTACTTTACCCGTATTGTCTACGACAAACAGGAATTCTTCTGTTTCATTTTTCACTTCATATGTTCTTCCAACCGTTAATGCCCGGTCGACCATATATTTTTTCGCATTTGTATGTACACATTTTACTTGTTTTAACGTTTGAGCCGTTTGCCAGTTTTGATGGATCATGATTTAAAAACTCCTTTTTTCATCTATACATTAATTGTAGCCAAATTTTCGCGAAATGCAATGAGTGTTATGGATTGCTTTCAAACAGGTCGTGTAATATGATAATTGTATACGTTTACATCTTTGTGCGTATACAATTTAAGTTGCATGTCCGCTTTTCCCACCTAGAACTCGCAGAAAACAATCCATATCTTTAAGGAGGTTTGTTTATTTATGAGCTCTACAACACTTCAAATTAGTTCAAAACTCGAATCTTTTCTCCAAGGGACGAAAAAACTCTACATTAATGGTCAGTTTGTCACAAGTCACGATAACAAAACCTTTGCTACTCCTAACCCAGCCACAGGCGAAACCCTTATTGATGTTTATGAAGCAGGTGCAAAAGATATTGATGAGGCCGTAAAAGCTGCAAAAAAAGCCTTTCATGGTCCTTGGCGCTCAATGTCTGCCGCTGAACGCGCCCGCCTCATGTTCAAGCTTGCTGATTTAATGGAAGAAAATCAGCAAGAGCTTGCCCAGCTAGAAACTTTAGATAACGGAAAACCAATTAATGAAACAACAAATGCAGATATCCCCCTCGCTATTGAGCACATGCGCTATTATGCGGGCTGGACGACAAAAATGAATGGACAAACCATTCCTGTCAGTCAAGGATATTTTAATTATACCCGCCATGAGCCGGTTGGGGTTGTAGGACAAATCATCCCATGGAACTTCCCGCTGCTCATGGCTATGTGGAAAATGGGCGCCGCACTTGCAACAGGGTGCACCATCGTTTTAAAGCCAGCCGAACAAACTCCACTCTCTGCTCTTTACTTAGCAGAATTAGTGGACAAAGCCGGCTTCCCAGAAGGCGTGATTAACATCGTTCCTGGATTTGGCGAAACAGCCGGAGAAGCCTTAACTGATCATCCTGACGTGAACAAGCTGGCCTTCACAGGGTCAACAAGTGTTGGGAAATTAATTATGGAGAAAGCGGCTAAAACCATTAAGAGGGTCACATTAGAGCTTGGCGGAAAATCACCGAATATTATTTTACCTGATGCCGATTTAAAGAAAGCCATTCCAGGTGCTTTAAATGGCGTCATGTTTAACCAAGGTCAAGTATGCTGCGCAGGGTCCAGAGTCTTTGTTCACCGGAGCCAATATGATGAAGTAGTCGATCAAATGGCCAAATATGCAGGATCCCTCAAACAAGGCGCTGGCCTTCATCAAGATACGCAAATTGGACCTCTTGTAAGTAAAGAACAGCACGAACGCGTGTTAGGCTATATTGAAAAAGGTAAATCCGAAGGGGCAACAGCCGTTGTCGGGGGCGATTGCCCTTATGAGGCTGGCTATTTCGTCTCCCCTACTATTTTTAAAGATGTAGAAGATGAAATGACCATTGCCAAAGAAGAAATCTTTGGACCTGTCTTATCTGCCATTCCTTACGATTCCATTGATGAAGTGGTCGAACGAGCCAACCAGTCTGAATATGGATTAGCAGCAGGACTTTGGACAGAAAACTTAAAGCATGCCCATGATATCGCTGCACGTCTTGAAGCAGGAACAATTTGGGTCAACTGCTATAATGTCTTTGATGCCGCCTCCCCGTTTGGAGGATATAAGCAATCAGGTCTTGGCAGAGAAATGGGATCATATGCCCTTAACAACTATACAGAAGTCAAAAGTGTATGGATTAATCTCCAAGACTAATGACGTCAAGAAAGCCGGTGACCCTGTCATCGGCTCAGATCGTTGACAAAGTGCTAAAATGATTTTTATTTTAGCACTTTGTCTTCTTTTCAGCGTGATAGAAAACCTTTGCAGTCTAGGAAGGACGAGCACTGGCGCGGAGCGAATTGACATTCGTGAGCACCAGCGCGCAGACCTGACACCGAATGCGAGGGTTTGTCTACACGCTGAGCCGGTGACCCTGTCATCGGCTTTTTTTGTGTTTGCATGTGACAGGCCGGCTCCTGAATATAGTATGAAAGGAAAGGAGCATGGCCGCATATGCAAGATTTTAAATTGAAAGTAAACGAATTTATTGAAGAATTGCACATAGAAATGCAGCGAAGACAACGAGAAGATGGTGCCTTTGTTTTCTGCTTTGAAGGTCCTATGATGACAAATGCTTTTTTGATTATGCTGTTAAAGGCTGTCGGCGATTCGGATCAGGCTTTGGTTCATCAATTAGCAGAAGCGATACGTGAAAAACAAAATGAGGATGGGTCTTTTTCTTTGTATCATGATCAAACGGGACATGTAACAGCTACTGTGCAGGGCTATTGCGGAATGCTCGTTTCAGGCAGGTTTCAACAAGATGAGCCTCATATGGAAAAAGCAGCGCAATATATTCGATCAAAAGGCGGATTAAAGAACGTTCACTTTATGACAAAGTGGATGCTCGCCGTCAACGGCATGCACCCTTGGCCGTACTTCTATGCACCACTTTCCTTTTTACTCATCCCTACATACTTTCCGCTGCACTTCTATCATCTTAGTGCATATGCAAGAATTCACTTTGTGCCAATGATGATTGCACTCAACAAACGATATACCTCTCATGAGAAATTCCCAAGCCTAGCACACCTTGATGCAAACATGACTAAAAATCCATTTGACTGGTTTATGGCAAGAGAAGAACGTTCCACTCATCACTTTCTGACTTACATGCGATCGTATACAGCACTTGACAGCCGGCTGGACTTTTTCGGATATGAAGCAGCAAAGCGATATATGTTTGACCGCCTCGAAAAAGATGGCACACTATACAGCTATTTAAGTGCAAGTATTTTTATGGTCTATGCACTTATGAGTCTTGGGTACTCGCCGGGACATCATCTCATATTAAAAGCAGTCAAAGGCATGAAAAAGCTAGTCACTGCCTGTCAGGGCAGAATGTATGCAGAAAATTCCACATCCACAGTTTGGGATACAGCGCTTGTCAGTTATGCTTCTCAAAAAGCTGGCAAAAAACAAGAAGACCCAATCATCACAAAGTCTTTCTCATACTTATTGAACCGGCAGCAAATGAAGAAAGCAGATTGGGCGATTCATAACCGGCATGCTGCTCCGGGAGGCTTTGGTTTTTCAGATATCAATACGAATAACCCTGATTGTGATGATACGCAAATTGTATTAAAAGCCATTCCGAAAATATACGCACCAGTTCAGTGGAAGCGAGGGTTTCATTGGCTTCTTTCCATGCAAAACCGTGACGGCGGATTCTCTGCCTTTGAAAAAAATCAAGATCACTTCCTGCTTCGACATCTGCCGCTTGAATCTGCGGAGGATGCAGCAATTGATCCATCGACTCCCGATATTACAGGCCGCGTGCTTCATCTCATTGGTCTTGAAGAGAAAAACATGTCACCGCCTATTCAGAGGCAAAAAGATCAATGTGTCAAATGGCTCCTAAATCATCAAGAGAAAAATGGATCATGGTTTGGCAGATGGGGGGTTTGCTATATTTATGGAACGTGGGCAGCATTAACAGGTCTAAAAGCTGCCGGCATCCCCTCCACCCATCCTGCTGTTCAAAAAGCATGCCGATTTTTAAAGCAGATTCAACGAGAAGATGGCAGCTTCGGAGAATCATGTAAAAGTGCAGAGGTAAAAACGTATGTCCCCCTTCCGTTTGGCACAGTGGTTCAGACGGCTTGGGCAGTAGAGGCACTTTTACAATATGAGAAGCCAGAAGACAAGACGATTTTAAAAGCCATCTCATTTTTGATCCATCATCAGCACACGAATGAAGCCTTGCACTATCCAGTGGGCATTGGCCTGCCAAAGCAATTTTACATCACTTATCATAGCTACCCATTTGTCTTTCCGATGATGGCTTGTTCCACATTTTTAGAAGAAATGAGGCGTAAGAATGAATAAGGAAGAGTACCGTTTGCAGCTCAAAGAGTGGCTTAGCTCCATTCAACCCGCGATTCAAGATGACAACATCCGTCAGAAAGTAGACCATTTATGGTTCTCAATGGATGATGAACATTCCAGTGAACAAGAGTGGTACGAACTGGCAGAACGTATTGCTGAGGACATGAACCCACAAGAAGACATGCGAGAGGTAGCAGCTGGAAGTCACAAGTTACCTCCTCTCCCTTACCGGTATGATGCACTAGAACCGTTTATTTCAAAAGAAATTATGTATTTGCATCACCAGAAGCATCATCAATCATATGTTGATGGTTTGAACCAAGCTGAGCTTGCATTAAAAAATGCAAGAAGAACCAATGATTTTAAAATGATCAAGCATTGGGAACGGGAGCTTGCCTTCAATGGTGCGGGGCACTATTTACATTGTATTTTTTGGTTTTCCATGAGTCCTTCAGGAAAACGAAAGCCCACTGGACAAATGCTTCGTCTCATTGAACAATCGTTTGACAGCTATGATGCATTTAAATCTCAATTTTCAGCAGCGGCCAAACAAGTAGAAGGTGTTGGCTGGGCTATTCTCGTATGGGCGCCCAGATCTCAGCGATTAGAGATTTTACAAGCAGAACGCCATCAATTTTTGTCACAATGGGACGTGATCCCCCTTCTAGCCCTTGATGTATGGGAGCACGCCTACTACCTTCAATATCTGAATGAAAAAGCGAAATACGTAGATCGTTGGTGGAATGTAGTCGACTGGCGTGAGCCAGAAGCTAGGCTTAAGCAAGCACAGCAAGTGAGATGGACCCCTTTTTAAGACGATGCTCCATATAGGCTAATGCTTATATGGGGTATTTTTAGTTTACATAATTTTATTATTAACACCTTTATAAAGAATGGGTTGTTTTTTCAGAAAATTCGTTTAAAATAGGAAAGATATGTGAGGAAAGTGAGATGAAGCAATGAATGAACATTCTTTTAACCATTAGTCAATTTGCAGGAAGAACCTTTGCAATCTGGGTCATTATCTTTGCATGTCTTGGATTTGCTTTTCCTGACGTATTTTCTCAGATTGGACCGTGTATCCCTTTTTTACTAGGTGTCATTATGTTTGGGATGGGGCTTACGTTATCTGGTGAAGATTTTAAGGAGCTTTTTCGTAAACCTCTCTATGTGTTAATTGGGGTTTTGGCGCAGTACACACTCATGCCGCTGATCGCCTTTCTATTAGCTTACGGATTACGGCTGCCGTCTGAAATTGCAGTAGGCGTTATTCTTGTGGGCTGCTGCCCAGGCGGTACAGCATCCAATGTCATGACCTTCTTGGCAAAAGGCAATATGGCATTATCCGTAGCAGTCACAACTATATCAACCCTTCTTGCTCCCTTTTTAACGCCTCTCTTTATCTATATTTTTGCAAGATCATGGTTACCTGTATCACCGGAGGCATTATTTTTGTCGATTGTCCAAGTTGTGCTAATTCCTATTATCTTAGGGGTTATCGTTAAGGTATTTTTCAAAAAACAAGTAAACTATGCAGTTCAAGCATTGCCGCTTGTATCTGTTGCTGGAATTGTGTTGATCATTGCAGCAGTTGTCAGTGCAAATAAAGAGCAGATTCTTCAATCTGGATTGCTGATATTTGCCGTTGTTATATTACATAATGGACTTGGTCTCTTATTTGGTTACCTGATCGCAAAGTGGTGCAGAATGGATATCCCTTCTCGTAGAGCGATCTCGATCGAAGTAGGCATGCAAAACTCCGGGCTCGGTGCAGCGCTAGCAACAGCACACTTCTCACCGCTCGCAGCCGTACCAAGTGCGATTTTTAGTGTGTGGCATAATTTATCTGGTTCCTGGCTTGCGACGTATTGGTCAAAACGAGGACAACATGACAGTGAAAAGAAAAAAAGCTAGCCCCTGTTAGGGTGCTAGCTTTTTATAATTGAAGATTATCCTTCAAGTAATAGCTGCTCAGGATCTTCAAGCAGATTTTTAATCGTAACGAGGAATCCAACTGCTTCTTTACCATCGACAATGCGGTGGTCGTAAGAAAGAGCTAAATACATCATCGGACGGTTTTCAAAACGTTCTTCATCAATCGCTACCGGACGAAGCTGAATTTTATGCATCCCTAAAATTCCAACTTGCGGGCTGTTTAAAATCGGAGTTGAAAGCAGAGAACCAAATGTTCCGCCGTTTGTGATCGTGAATGATCCACCTTGTAACTCATTAAGAGACAATTTGTTATCTCTTGCTTTTTTCGCAAGATGACCAATTTCTTTTTCAATCCCCGCAAATGACAATCTGTCTGCATCACGGACAACCGGTACGACAAGTCCTTCGTTTGCAGCAACAGCGATGCCGATGTCATAGAATTTCTTCAAGACAAGCTCATCACCTTGAATTTCTGCGTTAAGCAGCGGATATTTCTTCAGTGCTGCTACAACTGCTTTTGTAAAGAAGGACATGAAGCCAAGCTTGACATCATTTTGTTCTAGGAAGGCATCTTTACGACGCTTTCTTAAATCCATTACTGCTGTCATATCGACTTCATTAAATGTCGTCAGCATCGCAGCCGTTTGTTGAACTTCAACTAAACGTTTTGCAATTGTTTGTCTGCGGCGTGACATTCTTTCACGTTCAATAGGCTTTCCTGGTTGTTCAGTTTGCACCGCAGCATTTGCTTTTGGCGCGGCTTTCGGTGCACTTGCAGGTGCTTCATTCTTTTGATAAGAAGCGACATCCTGCTTTCGTACCCTGCCCAGCGGATCTACGGTTGGAATCTCAGATAAGTCTAACCCCTTCTCTCTCGCTAATTTTCTAGCTGCAGGAGAAGCGATGGTTCTGCCATTACCAGCTTTCGGCTCTTCTTTCACTGCTTCTTCTTTTTGAGCAGCTGCCGGTTCTTCTTTCGAAGCTGGTGCAGAAGCTTGCTCAGGTGCTGGAGCTGCGGACTCGCTTCCGCCAGCTTCACCTGCTGCAATCGTTCCGATGACCTCTCCAACTTGTACAGTGTCACCAGAATCTTTCAGCACTTCTTTTAATACACCAGATTCTTCAGCAGTCAGTTCGACATTGACTTTATCTGTTTCAAGTTCTAGCAGGTACTCCCCCTGCTCCACATAATCGCCCGGCTGCTTTAGCCATTGAGCAATCGTTCCTTCCGAGATTGATTCCGCTAATTCAGGTACTTTAATTTCCGCCATTTTTCATTTCCCCCTTAGTTTTTGCGAGTCAAGCTATCAGATACAATTCGTTCTTGTTCTTTTTTATGCACAGTTGGATCACCCTCAGCCGTACTTGAACGTCTTCTTCGGCCGATGTAACGTACTTTTACTTTTTCAGGCGCAATTTCACGTAAATATGGCTCAATGTATCCCCAAGCTCCCATATTTTGCGGTTCTTCTTGCACCCATACGATTTCTTCTAAGTTTGTCAGCTTTGTTAAAATTCCTTTAATATCTTTGGCTGGGAACGGATATAGCTGTTCCACTCTTGCAACGTGAAGCCAATCCTTCGGCTCTTCCATTTGAGTAAAACGATCACTAATATCAATGGATACCTTCCCGCTAGATAGCACGAGACGCGATACTTTTTCGTGATCATGTACAAGACCTGGCTGTTCAAGAACTGGACGGAACTGTCCATCTGTTAATTCCTGGACTTCAGACAATGTGTTCGGGTTACGAAGCAGACTCTTCGGTGTCATAATGACAAGCGGACGAATCTCTTCACGAAGCAGCATTTTCGCCTGTCTTCTAAGAATATGGAAATATTGCGCTGCACTTGTCAGGTTCGCAACTGTCCAGTTATTCTCAGCAGCTGATTGCAGGAAACGCTCTGTTCTTCCACTTGAATGCTCAGGACCTTGTCCTTCATATCCATGCGGCAGCAGCATGACTAAACCTGATTTTTGTCCCCATTTTGCACGGCCAGCTGAGATAAATTGATCGAAATACACTTGAGCCGCATTTGCGAAGTCTCCGAATTGAGCTTCCCAAATCACTAACGTTTCAGGAGAATAGACATTATAACCATATTCAAACCCGATGACTGAGCCTTCTGACAGTGGACTGTTATGAACTGTAAACGAAGCATTCGCATCACTTAGTTCATGAAGAGCAATAAATTCATCTCCCGTTTGACTGTCGTGAAGAACAAGGTTTCTTTGAGCAAAAGTACCACGCTCTGAATCCTGTCCGGTCATTCGAATTGGCGTACCGTCTTTTAATATAGATGCAAATGCGAGTGCTTCCCCAAGTGACCATTCTACTTTACGGTCATCTGTAAACACTTTTGCACGTTTTTCAAGGATCCGCTTCAGCTTACCAAATACTTGGAAATCATTCGGCCAGCTGATCAATTCTTCATTCAGCTTTCGCAATACATCAAATTCTACTGATGTATCCACTGCTGGGAAGCCGTTTGATACAGGCTCTGGCAGTTCGATTTCTTGAATCGTATGCTCTTTCTTTGAAGGCACCTTTTTATAAGCTTCTTCTATTTTTGCCGTCACAGCCTGCTCGATTTCTTCACGCTGCTCTTTTGTCAAAAGACCTTCTGAGACAAGTTTATCTGCAAAGATATTCTTGACCGTTTTGTGCTTTCTGACCGCATCGTACAGCATTGGCTGAGTTGTAGAAGGCTCATCCATTTCGTTATGACCGTATCTGCGGTAACCGATCAAGTCAATCAGGAAATCCTTCTTGAAGCGTTTGCGGTATTCTACTGCTAGCTGAACAGCCGCTAAACACGCTTCTGGATCATCTGCATTGACGTGAACAATAGGGATCTCAAATCCTTTTGCAAGGTCACTCGCATATTTCGTCGAGCGGGATTCATTGCTTTCTGTTGTAAACCCGATCATATTATTGGCAATAATATGGATGGTTCCGCCCACTTGATAGCCTACAAGTTGGCTTAAATTTAATGTTTCTGCCACAATTCCTTCTCCAGGGAATGCTGCATCCCCATGAATTAAGATGGCTAACGCTTTTTCAACGTCTTGAACTGGGTAGCCTTTTTGAGTACGTGATTCCTGAGCGGCACGCGTGCTTCCTTCAATGATTGGATCAATGAACTCCAAGTGACTTGGGTTATTAGCAAGCGTGACTCTCGCACTCTTTGTATCTTCGTCTTTAATTTGACGGTCAGCTCCAAGATGGTACTTAACATCCCCTGTCCATCCGTAGCTGATGCCAATAGAGCCTTCTGATGGAACGAGCTCTTTATTTGGCGCATGCTGGAATTCTGAGAAAATGATCTCATATGGCTTTCCTAACACATGTGCTAATACATTTAAACGGCCTCTGTGTGCCATTCCAATGTTAATATTTGAAGTCCCTTGTGTAACAGACTCTGAAATAATTTCATCAAGTACTGGGACAAGTGCGTCTAAACCTTCTATAGAGAAGCGCTTTTGCCCAACAAATGTTTTATGAAGAAACTGCTCGAACTGCTCAACTTCTGTTAATCTCTTGAATACAGAAACTAGTTTATCTGCTGGTTTTTTCTTAAATAGTTCACCAGATTCGATTGATTTTGAGAGCCAGTTTCGCTCTTCGAAGTCATGCACGTGATCAAACTCAAATGAAATGGTACGTTTATACGTATTTCTCAAATGGTTAATGGCTTCTATGCCGTTTGAAATGTGTTTTGGTGCATCCGGACTAATAATAGATATCGGAATATTCTTGACATCTTCTTCTGTTAAACCGTACTCCTTTAAAGGAAACAGCTCTTGTAATTCCTTTTCTTTGCGAAGAGGATTGACGGAAGCATTTAAATGGCCATACGTTCTGATGTCTTCTGCCAGTTTAACGACTGATGCTATCTTTTGGATTTGTTCAGAAGTAACTATGCTATTTTCTTTTTTCCCAATTTCCTCCTTCATTTCACTCGGTGGTGCACCAAGTTCATCAAATATGCCTCTTAGATCTTCATCAACACTAGTAGGATCCTGGACATACTGATCGTAGAGCTCGAGCACATAGCCGAGGTTCGGACCATGAAATTCTTCCCAACTCAACGGTTGTTTCACATCATTTTGAAACATTTTGAACACTACCCCCAACTTTGATCATCAAGTGATTGAACACTATCTCGATATAACTTCCAGAACACAATGACCAAATTTATGTAATAAAACGCTTCCAATAATATTCTACCACTGTTTTGGATTACTTTCTACATTCTTTGTTCAATTAAAGATAAAAAATTCACAGAAAAACAAAAAATTTAAATCATTCCGAAAAATAATTTGAAGAAAGGGGCAAAAGCTTATGCCCCAATGCTTTTATGCAGCAGTTTCTTCAGTAATGGATATAAAACATCTGGCAATGTATCGACATCTGGTACAAAAATGCTGAACTTGCCGTACATATCTTGAATGGTTTTCATCTGCGCTTCTTCTATCGGCGAATTGGATAAAAACACATTGATCACCTCAATGCCCTTTTTCCTCGCTTCAAGAACTGCTTCATGCGTATCGACAATCCCATTTTGTTCGTAGCTGAACGCAGCTGGCTCTCCGTCTGAAAAGACAATCAGAAACTTTTGTTCTTCTCTTCTCTTTAAAATCATCTTTGTCATTTGGCGAATCGCATAGCCATCCCGGTTATCCTCTTCTGGCTCAAGAGACATAATAGAAGGCCCTGCGTCAAATAGAGAATCTTTAAACGACACAACTGTGTTGAAGTAGTTTGGCTGGCTTGTTTCTGTTGCGTCGTTTGTATCTTCCCAAAACCCAACAATTTGATGTGGGACTTGCACGGATTTTAACGCTTCATGAAAGAGAACAATGCCTTTTTTCGTCTCATCCATCTTGTCAAACATGCTCGCTGAACAGTCTACTAATAAGGTGAAAACAGCATCAATCTGAGAAGACGGTGCCTGTTTTTTATAGAAAAGACGCGGGTTAGACTCTGTAAAGTAGCGAATCAGCTTTTTACTGAGACGTCCTGCATGAAGGTCTGTTTTAGGCCATGATTTTTTATGTTCAAGTGTTTTTTGGATCATTTGTTTTAAGCGTTTCTGATAAGGCTCAATTTCCTTCGCATGCTGCTTGTATACATCGATTTGTTCTGGCTTAGGAGGATCTGGTGAAATCATGACTGGAAAAGCATATTTGTTTTCTTTTCCATTCTCATAACCATCTGCTCCGCTTTCTTCACCTTCAGCCTCTTCCAGCGCTTCAAGCTTTGAATAATCTTTTCGGTGTGTTTGCTTTGCAGAGCCTTGGACAGTTCCAAGTGCCTGATCTCCGTCATCACCTTCTCTTGCCGCATCCTTACCAAGATCACTTTTTCCGCCGTGCTCTAAATCAAATTGAAGGAAGCTTTTGGATGGCGCTTCGGTTTCTCGATGCCACACTTCCATATACTCTTGGTGAATGTCTTCATCGCCTTCTTTTTCTCGGTCGACTTTAATGTCCTCACTTAATGTAGGTTTTCTTTTTAAGTCATGGAACAGCGGTTCTTTTGCCGCTTGTTCATAGTCCAATTCAGGGAAGAAAAAGTACGTATTCAGCATATCCTTTTCAAGGAGTTCATCGAAGCCTTCCATCAATTCTTTGACAATAGCTGCGATGTCTGCTGTTGAACCCGCATCATACACACGTTCAAGACTTGACTCAATAAACGGAATCATCGGGTTGATCTGCTCGTGAAGAAGCGGAATCTCTTCGAGCGGAGAATCAGCAGTCAGCTTCACATAAATCGCACAAAAGAGTGCATCTGTTAAAATACTTCGTTCTTGGTTAATCGTTAATTGTGTCTTAAAGTGACGCCGGTATAGCTCTCTTCTTCGTTTAAATACCTTTTTTGTTCCTGGGCGGTCATGTTTAATCCGCTCTTCAATCCGGATATCTTCAAACAGCATAAACAATTGTTTACATACATCAGGAATGGATAATGTATGAGCAAAGCGAATGATCTCCTGAAATACCGTAAGATCACTATAAACCGTGCCTACTGCACGAAGGAACACATCACTTTTCAGCCCTGCTAGCATATCTTCTTGTTTACGATCATCCCAAAAATGACTGATGAAAATTTTCTTTTCAAACGGTTCATAGTAGGACTGTACACCGTATTCAAGCTCGACATCATCACTTTTTGCTAACGTTTTGGCTAAATCCGTTAATTCCATAAATAAAAATGAATCGATTCTGCTGTCATTAAATTTGATGAATTTCAAAAGTCAGAACCTCACTCGAATAATGTTTGAGCGATATTTCTTACCGCTGCTTTTTCCCGGTCATCTTCCAGCTTTTCAACAATGCCTCGTTCAACGGCACGAAGCGGCGGGATGTACTGCGCAAGATCACAAGTATCCAGGAGTGCGCGGATGGATGCTGCTTCTTCACTCACCTGTCCGTTATGAGCTTGTGTAATGAGGTCTGATGAGAGCTGAACGAATTGATCAATTAACCGCTCATCCTTTAAAACAGATTGAGATTGCAGTACATCTTTCAGGATACCGCCGCCGATATATGGAACGTCAATGACAACAAAACGGTTTTTTAACGCTTCATTTAGAGGTACTGTGCCGACATATCCTTCATTGATTGCCGCAATGACGCCAAAGCCTTCTTCTGCTCGAACAACCTCACCTGTAAATGGGTTTGTCATCATTTTTCTGTAGTCGAGTACACCATTTAAAATAGGAAGTGTTTCTGGCTTCGCCATGTTGATTTCATCAATATATAAAAGATGGCCTTTTTTCATTGCTTTTGTCACAGGCCCTTCAATGAATTCAATCGAAGCCACCTGACCATCATTGTGAATGGTTTTATAGCCAATCAAGCTTTCAGCATCAAGATCAACCGAGCAGTTCACACTGTGCATCGGCTGCTGAAAAAAAGCGGATAATGTTTCTGCTAGTTTTGTTTTACCTGAGCCGGTCGGCCCCTTTAAAAGAACGTTTTTTCCTAGTGCTAATGCAATCATGGCATCTTGAATAATAGAAGTATCCTGTGATTCATAGCCGCCTGTTCCAATAAGTGGACGAAATTCTTCTTCCAGCACTTTTGCTTTTGCTTCAATCATTGCTTGAATTTCTTCTGGGAGTGATTGTTCGTTAAACATGTATGATTAATTCCTCTCTTCGATCATTTTCCTCACCAAGTATACTAAAAAAACCTTTATGCACTCAATACATAAAGGTTAGACTTCTGTTATTTTACCATTTCTTTTGTGATCGATCCGCAAGCGATGCGTTTCCCTGAGTTTCCAGAAGGATTACTTAAATAATCATCTGCTTCTGCATGAATGATAAAGCTTCGCCCATTTTGATCGATTAATTGATTCTGGCCTCCCTTTAACGTCACATCTGGTACGTTCACAACCACATCAATTTGTCCATCTGCCCCTACCTCTAAATTAGGCATATCTCCAGCATGGTGCCCCTTTGGATTGTCAAAACCATGCTCTCTATGGGTTGGATTAAAGTGAGCTCCTGCCGTTTCAAAATCTGGCGTTTCACATATTCCTGTTTCATGAATATGAAAACCGTGGGGACCTGGCGGCAGCCCTTTCGCTTTCACATGCAGATCCAGCCCATTTTCTGAGGACTCTCTTATTTCAATGCTTCCTATTTTTTGCCCGCTTTCGTTTATGAGTGACGTCGTGACTGGTGATTGTTTAGGTGCTGAAACTTCGCTTGTTTCTTCTGTCGTTTCTTTTTTCGGCGGTGCATGACATGCTGACGCAGCAAAGACCAAACATATCATGATCATCCACACTGACTTTTTCATTTATGACTGCCCCCTTTTGTTATCAGTATGGACAATCACAGCAGCGGGCAAACAAAAAAAGCCGAAAATCGGCTTTTTTTAGAAGAAACGTTTTGCACCTAAGTAGGCTTTTTTCCAATATGGGTTGCTTAAGTTCGAGATCCCTACTCCATTGTCACTTGCATGAAGGAAATCTCCTCCGCCAAGGTATAGTCCCATATGAGAAGGGCCTGCTTTGTACGTTGTAAAATAAACAAAATCTCCAACTTGTGGTGTGCTTACAGGAGTCATCATATTCCAGTAGCCAGCTGTGCTTAATCTGGATACAGATGAAACTTTGTTAATAAGATAGTAAACAAAGCCGCTGCAGTCAAATCCTGCTGGTGTATTACCGCCCCATCTGTAAGGAACGCCTGTCAGCTTTTTCCCCTCTTGAATCATTGTCGTGATCTTTGCATTCATTGGTACATCATTTTTGTTATTGTCGACTGGCTTTGTTGAACCGTTAGACGTAGAGCCATTCGATCCAGTTGAGCCGGAAGCTGCACCATTAATTTTTAATACTTGTCCAATTCTAAGCACATCACTTTTTAAGTTGTTGGCTGTGCGGATTGATTGAACCTGTACTTTGAATTGATTCGCAATTTTCCATAACGAATCGCCTGATTTTACAGTATAAGAGGTTGTTTTCCCGCTAGAAGACTGGTTACTGTTTGAATTGCTTGGTGTAGTAGGTTTTGACTGACTTGGTTTTGATGCAGCCGTTCCTTTTACTTTCAATACTTGATTCGGATAAATCATATCAGATTTTAGTCCGTTCAATGTTTTGATTTCACCAATCGACATATTTAGCGAATTCGCAATTTTCCAAAGTGAATCCCCTAATTTAACCTTGTATGTACTTGAAGATGATGAACTATTTGAGTTCGTTGTCTTGTTGCTTGAGCTGGAATTTGAAGATGAGTTTGAATTTGATGACTGGCTTCCGCTCGTCTTCGTGCTGCCAGATACCTTTAGCTTTTGACCAGGACGAATCAAGTCGCTGTTTAAGCTGTTTAGGCTCTTTAAGCTTGCAACTGACATTTTATGATTTTTTGCAATCAGCCATAAAGAATCGCCAAGCTTTACAGTATAGCTGGAAGTCGTTGAAGCACTTGATTTCTTTGCTTTTGACCCTGTTGATGAACTGGATTTCTTGCTTTTTTCACCAGGAATTTTTAAGCTTTGCCCTGCAAAAATCATTGTCGTTTTTAATTGATTAAGAGATTGAAGCTCCGAAATAGTTGTATTGTACTGTTCGGCAATCTTCCAAAGTGAGTCACCGCTTTTCACCTTGATCGTCTGTGCTTCTGCCGGTGCAGCAAACACAGCTGAGCCAGCGATCGCTGAAACTGTGAGGCCGGTTACTACTTTTTTCTTCATAGAGGAATCTCCGCCTTTCGTGATTTTGTCCATTAAGACGTATGTACTAGTTTTTGAGTTTAGCATT
Organism: Bacillus sp. FSL M7-0003; assembly: GCF_038628485.1. Lineage (NCBI taxonomy): Bacteria > Bacillati > Bacillota > Bacilli > Caryophanales > Bacillaceae > Bacillus > Bacillus sp. FSL M7-0003. The sequence continues at coordinate 1,965,738 of NZ_CP152024.1, forward strand.
TAATGGTTCTGCTTCTCTTGCACTATTTTATCTTTATTTCTATTATATTACTCGACATGAAGACGTTGGGCAATAACAAATAGGCTAAAGCAGCCAACTCAAAATGCTAAAAAACAAAGCCATATCGTTTCTATCGGCTGTTTGTTGTATTTATAAACATTTTTTAAGGAATTTTTAAGTTGACGTTTAGAAATTTGTCAAAACAAGCACACTGCTAGTTTCATAGTTCTATTCTACATGACAAATTTTTCTGTATCAAATGACTTTTTACTTAATTGGTCGATTTTTCTCCGCAAATAAAAAAGCATCCTTCCGAATGAAGAATGCAGCGTTCGTTTTTATTTTCTTATTTCCGGATCTTTTACGGTAAGCGGGTAAAGCACGCCTTCTTTCGCAAACGACATTTTTCCCGTTTCTTCTGATACGACAAGAACAAGTGCATCTGTCATACCAGAGAGTCCGATCGCTGCCCTGTGCCTTGTGCCAAGCGAAGGACTCACTTTTTTCGATGTAAGCGGCAGCACATTTGCAGCAGAAACAAGTGTATTTTCTTTGACTAAAAGAGCACCGTCATGCAGTGGATTTCCCGGGTAGAAAATGCTTTCTATTAAGGAAGCGCTAATTTTCGCATGAAGGTTTGTCCCTTTTTGAATAAAATCCTCAACCTCATCGCGTCTTTGGATCACAATGAGTGCTCCATGCTTTTGTTTTGATAAATTCTCAATGGCTAAAGAAAATTGAGCAAATCCTGGTGTGAATTCTTCCATATACGCTTGTAGATAAAACGACGAGGCCTCTGCATGCATTTCATTAAACTGATCATGCAATGCTTCGAGATCACAAAGTAAACACTGCTCTGTTTCATCAAGAGAATCAATGATGTCACTAGCATCCTTCATAATGTTCATTAAATGTGTTCTCATCCCGGCTTTAAATATCACTTCTTCGTTCGTCCGATGGATCATCTGATCTTTTCCCTCCTTCTTTCGCTTGTTGTTATAAAATAGCAAATTGTGCACATTCTATTTGTATGGAGGTGAGCTTAATATGACCATTCAGAAAATCATCCAATATGCTTGCAGCATTTTAGGTGTTGTCAGTCTTTCTTTTATTTATGCCCAAATGTTTAAAAAAACGAAGCCATCTAAGAAAAATAATCCGACGGAGAATTGATTTTTTTACATAGCATGATATAATTCCTCTCGTTATTTCTGTTCAGAGAGGAACTTATGATGAGAGAAACGAATAGCATTCGAGCAAAGCTGACACTATTTTTAACCATTTTGATTCCGATTTTAATCACCCAAGCAGGTCTTTCGCTTATTACCTTTTTAGATACGGTGATGTCTGGAAAAGTGAGTGCAGAAGACCTTGCGGGTGTTGCAATCGGTTCTAGTATTTGGACACCTGTTTATACGGGACTTGCCGGGATTTTGATGGCCGTTACTCCGATTGTGGCTCAGCTGATGGGCGCTGGGCATAAAGATGATGTTCCCCGGGCTGTCTTTCAGGCGATTTATTTATCCTTTCTTTTAAGTATCGCTGTGATTGTCATTGGTACGATCAGCGTTCCTTACATACTAGGAGGACTTGGACTCGAGCACTCTGTAGAGGATATTGCCCGGCATTTTCTCAGCTTTCTTGCTTTTGGCATCATTCCGCTGTTTGGTTATTCGGTGCTAAGGTCATTTATTGATGCATTAGGGAAAACACGTGTGACAATGTTCATCACGCTCACAGCACTTCCTATTAACTTTGTTTTAAATTACGTATTGATTTTTGGGAATTTTGGCTTTCCAAAGCTTGGGGGCGCGGGTGCCGGTCTTGCATCTGCAATGACGTACTGGGCGATTTTCATCATGAGTATTTGTATTGTCATTAAAGCAGAACCATTTGCCTCATTTCGTTTGTTTCAAAAACTGCCTCGAATGAATATCTCCCGTATAGGGCAAATACTGAAAATTGGCCTTCCTATCGGGTTTGCGATCTTTTTTGAAACGAGTATCTTTGCAGCAGTGACGCTATTAATGGGGCACTTTGATACCATTACTATCGCCAGTCACCAAGCAGCGATGAACTTTGCTTCTATTCTTTATATTTTACCGCTTAGTATCTCAATGGCATTAACGATCGTTGTTGGGTTTGAAGCGGGGGCTAAGAGGTATAAAGACGCGCAAAGCTACAGCTATATCGGCATTGGAACGGCGGTATTATTCTCATTATGTACGGCGGCCCTCATCTTGCTATTCAGACCAGAGATCGCTGGTTTATATACAGCTGAATCAGCTGTTTTACAAATGACACAGCACTTTTTGATTTACGCGATCTTTTTCCAGCTGTCAGATGCGATTGCTGCACCCATTCAAGGGGCTCTGCGCGGCTATAAAGATGTGAATTATACGCTGATTGCTGCTTTTGTCTCTTACTGGGTCATCGGTCTTCCTGCCGGTTATCTCATTGGCACATATACCTCCTTTGGGGCGTTTGGTTATTGGATCGGACTGATTGCCGGGCTTGCCGCAGGCGCCATCGTCCTCTTTATCCGTCTCAGATTGATTCAAAAACGTCAACTCAGGTATGTATCGAATCACTAAATACAACACAAAAAAGCAGCTGACATAGATCAGCTGCTTTTTTGTTTAGTCATTCCATTGATACGTCCAAAAAATTTCTTCATCAAACCATTTTTGGACAACTGGTTCTTTGTTTTTCAGCTTTTGTTCAAGCTCTCTCAGCATGCCCTCTGTTTGCGTTCTATGCGCTCTCAGTGCATTTAATTTGATATCTGCCACATCTGTAATATCAATCACAATATCCGCATGTCCAAGCACTTCTTCTCTATTCTTCGTAATGGCCATGCAGTATGTGACAGGACGGTCTTCTTTTTTCTTGCGGTATAGAGCACGAATCACAGCTTCACCTGTCGCATCATGATCAGGATGTACACCGTGTCCTGGATAAAACGTCACAATGAGTGTAGGTTTGACTTCATCAATGATGGTTTCCATCACATCTGCCAAATACTCGTCGTCTTCAAATTCCAATGTTTTATCACGCAGTCCAAGCATACGTAAGTCTGTGATATCCATTTCTTTGCAGGCATTGATTAGTTCCTGTTTTCTTAATTCAGGAAGTGTTTCACGGTTAGCATATGTTGGGCTTCCCATATTTCTGCCCATTTCCCCAAGTGTCCCGCATGCATATGTGACGGGAATTCCACGTTTTCTGCTTTGTGCAATGAGACCAGCAACCCCAAAGGATTCATCATCGGGGTGAGGCAGCATCACTAGTACATGTTCGTTCATGACTTGTCACCCTTTCTTCTACACCTGAAATGGTGTTTCACTAATTTGTAATGAGATCGCTAGTTTGCCGTCTGGCAAGTGTCCAGCTAATAGCAGGCGGCCTTGGTCATCAAACACATAATCGGTTAATCCTTCTGCGTAAATCCAGCCATCTTCTGTTTTCATTCCAACACGGTATGGACCTTGTCCTTTTATTTTCGCCTGTGAATAGACGACTTTCGCGTTGCGGATATACGCAACAACCGTCATATTTTGTTCATTTACATGAGCTGAATAAGAACCAGTTGTCGTTTCAAGATGAACGAAGACTGGACGATTTAAAAACGATTCAAGATGTGCTGTGACATCTTCCGTTTGAATTGGTTTCATGAGTGGTTCCTTCCTTCATTTTGAATTAATTCTCGCAGCTTTTTCGTATGTAAGCTGATCAGCTGCAGCTGATGATCATGCTTAAGCTCACTTTCTAAAATTCTCTCCACAGCAAGCACATACTTTTGGTGTAATGATTTCCTTGCCCGCGGATGTGTTCGTGCATCAAGTAAATCATCACATATGGCCTCGTGTAAAGAAGACATATCATCAACATCAAGCTGACGATTTTTCCATAAAGATTGATAGGCGGCTGCAAGCTCATGAGCTGACGACATATGATCACCTCTACAGTTTTGGTAACAACTTATTATGACATGATCCGCCTGCAAAAAAAAGCAAACTGCTCGATTGGCTTAATGAGAATTCGCTGTTTTTTTCATGCGTAATTGAGAGGTGGTAAACAGTAAAATCGCCACCCAAATACAAAGGAACGTCACAATTTTAGCTGCGGATAAGTGTTCGTGATAGACAAACAGCCCTAAAAACAGCGTAATTGTCGGTGCAATGTATTGCAAAATGCCCACTTGATAAAGTGGAATTCTTTTTGCGCCTTCTGAGAATAAAAGAAGCGGCACGGCTGTAAAAACGCCTGCAAAAAATAAGAGACCGAGCGACCCGAAGCTGTTAGGATTCATAGTCACAACAGGTTCTTTTAAGAAAAATAATAAGTACACAAGTGCAGCCGGTGCGAGAAGCAGCGTTTCAATCGTCAAACCAATCGCGCTCGTGAAGCTCATCCTTTTTTTGATCAAACCATAAAAGCCGAAGCTAAGGGCTAATAAGAAAGCAACGACAGGAAATGACCCGTATTGAACTGTTGAAAGGATCACCCCAAATGCGGCAATGAGGATGGCAATGGTTTGCCATTTATTTAGTCGTTCTTTTAAGAAAATAATGCCTAATAGAACGGATACAAGCGGATTAATATAGTACCCTAAACTTGCTTCTAGCATAAGACCATGATTGACTGCCCAAATGTAAACATACCAGTTGACCGAAATTAAAATAGCAGATAAAAGTAATGAAAAAAATGCTTTACCATCCAGTATGAGTCCCTTCACTGTCTGCATTGCTGGGCGGACTTGTTTTAAATACAAAAGAATACCGCACATAAACACAAATGACCATAAAATTCTGTGCGCTAAAATTTCGCCTGACGAAATATGCTCCATCAGCTTCCAATATAACGGGAATAAACCCCAGAGAGTAAAAGATGCTGCCGTGTAGAGAACACCTTTTGATTGCTGTTCGTTCAATGTAACCATCCCTTTCTAAATCTAACGTATATTATAGCACGCACGCAGGCGAATGGGCATATACTAATTCAGGGCATTTAGAAAGGATGATTCGCATGTTCGACTGGAACCGATTATTCCCTTTTCAAAAGCAGTTCTCAAAAGAAGCCTTAAAGAATTCAGATCCTAAAGACGTTGAGCAGTATGTCAATCAAGTCATGGAAAGTGTATTCGGCTCCAATTATCCTGCTCAGTTCCCATTTCAGGACCCCCTTTCTCAAAATCAAAAAACGAGAGAAAGTGATGCCGAAAAAGAAAAAGAGCCAGAAGTCGAAGTGTTCGAGACGACTGATCATGTGTTTGTCAAAATTGAACTTGCTCGTCCGAACACAGAAAAAGTCAAAATCAAACATACAGCCAATCTGCTGTTTATTGATCATTTTCCTGAAGAAGGGACGCAGAAGAAAGTCGTCCTCCCTGCTGCTGTGAAACGAAAAGGAACGAAGGCGTCGTATCAAGATGGTATATTGGAAATTATGTTTTTAAAGCATGATGATCCAGGAATTTCTGAAATTGATATTCCATTATAAAAAGCCTGCTTTAAGAACGGAAGCAGGCTTACTCTTTTTTCTTAATAATATGGTGGATATCCGCCGCCATAAGGTGGTGGAGCAGGCGGTGGTGGTGGCGGGTAATATGGACGGGGATAATTAAAAATCGCACTTCCTAGAAATCCGCCAAGCAGTCCGCCGACTAAAGGAGCGCCAAAACCAAAAAACAAAGGGACTCTGGATTCATATGGCGGAATGCCAGGGGCGCCGCCTCGAAAATACGGAGTATGAGGGTACATGCATTTCTCCTCCTTTGTCATGTGCCTAACATCAGCATATTCATCAGGAGTCAAAATGTTTGGGCAAACCCGAAACTAGGCTTGCTCCTTTTTCCCGTGTGAGTCTGTATACTCCCCTGCCCACCGAGATACCTCATGAAACACATCATGTAACGCATTCCCTTTTTCAGTTAAACTGTAAATGACTTTGACAGGCGTCTCAGGCAGGACGGTCCGCTCTATAATCCCTTCTTGCTCGAGCTCTTTTAAACGCTCTGCGAGCATTTTTTGACTGATCGACGGGATCGTGTCTGAGAGGTCTTTAAAACGCTTTGGTCCATCAAGCAATACATGTATAATGAGACCGTTCCACCTTTTGCCTAGGAGTAAAAAAGCTTGCTGAATGTGTGGACATAATTGGAATTCCATAAATTTCAGCCTTTCTTTTCATGATTGTTTGACAAACTAACGGTGTACAATTTAAAATAACTCTAGTTACAATAAGTAAGTTTCTCACTTTTTAGTTATTGTACCATATTATTTGCAAAAACGGGAGGAAATATCCATATGGCGACCGATCAAAAAACAATTGACATCTTAAAACAAAGAGCTTCAGTAAAAGAGTATGATACTTCTCATGAAATGACAAAAGAAGAGTTAACAGAGCTTCTTGAAATCACAACAAAAGCACCATCTGCTTGGAACCTTCAGCATTGGCATTTCACTGTTTTCCATAGTGCTGAAGCAAAAGCAAAATTACTTCCAATCGCTTACAACCAAAAGCAAGTATCACAGGCATCAGCTGTTATTGCAGTTCTAGGTGACCTTGAAGCTAACCAAAATGGCGAAAAAATCTACAGTGAGCTGGCAGAACAAGGCTTCATTACAGAAGACATTAAAGAAACATTGATGACTCAAATCAATGGCGCATACCAAAGCGAGCAATATGCACGCGAAGCAGCGTATTCAAATGCTTCATTAGCTGCTATGCAATTAATGATTGCGGCAAAAGCAATGGGCTATGATACATGTGCAATGGGTGGTTTCAGTAAAGACGCGTACATCAAAGAATTCAATGTAAGCGGCCGCTACGAGCCGGTTATGCTGATTTCAGTTGGTAAAGCAGCGAAAGAAGCTCATAAAAGCAACCGTTTCGACATCGAAGAAGTTTCTGATTTCCTTTAAAAATTGGCAAAGCCTCAGCCTTTATGCTGGGGCTTTTTTATTGGCTTTAAATATTATTTCTACATACTTTCTTTCACCTTCCCCCTCTTTACAACTTCACTCTTTCTCCTTTTTCAAGAATGAAAGCGTTATATTAGTATGATATTCACTAAAATGATTGTTTTTTCTGAAAATGGTCTTGTGATCTAATCTGACAACTGCTATTATTATGAAATTACAAAATATTCAGGAGGAAATCATGAACAAAAAATTGATGCTGGCACTACTAATCGCGATTCCATTCATCGGACAGCTCGCATTGCTGCCTTTTGCGAACCGCATTCATCCATTTGTCATCGGCCTGCCCTTTTTCCACTTCTGGCTCTTGCTATGGATTGTACTCACACCAATTTGCACATTTATCATTTATAAGATGCAACATTCAAATGGAGGAACTGACTAATGCAAGGAAATTTAACAGCTTTATTGATTACTGCAAGTATTATTTTCATCGTCGTGGTCATCGGATTTGCCGCTGGTCGTGACAAATCATCAAGACAGTCAGTAGAAGAATGGTCTGTCGGCGGAAGAAAATTTGGCGGACTGCTCGTCTGGTTCCTCGTTGGCGCAGACTTATATACAGCTTATACCTTTTTAGGGCTTACAAGTACAGCCTATACAGCTGGAAGCGTCGCTTTTTTCGCTATTCCTTATTCAGTCCTAGCTTATTTTATTGCTTATTTCTTTTTACCGAAACTATGGACGGTTGCGAAAAATCACAACCTTACAACACTTGCCGATTATGCACGTGAGCGGTTTGACAGCAAGCTGTTATCCAGTTTGATTGCGATTGTTGGAGTACTTATGCTGATTCCTTATATTTGTCTTCAGCTGAGCGGAATTCAAGATACGTTAACTGTCGCTGGAACGAATTATATTAATGTGAATGCAGTAGTTATTATATCGTTTATTTTAGTCGCACTTTATACATTTTTTAGTGGTATTAAAGGTCCTACATATACAGCCATTATTAAGGATATTCTCGTTTGGGTGATCATGCTGTTTATGGTCGTTTCACTGCCAATTATTCATTTTAACGGCTGGACACCGATGATGAACACGTTAGCCAAAGAAGCCCCTCAGCTTCTAACGATCCCTGAAGGCGGTCCTAAGGGCATTTTATGGTTCATTACTGCTTCAGGCGTTTCTGCTCTAGCTTTGTTTATGTGGGCACACGCAGCAACTGGGGTTTTTACAGCCAAAAGCGCAGATGCCATCCGTAAAAACAGCATGTTTTTGCCTCTTTATAATATTGTATTGATTTTGGTCATCTTCCTTGGATTTATTGCTTTTTTAGTCTTACCAGAAGATACAAATCCAAGATTTGCTCTTCTTCATTTAATTCAAACATCATATGGCGGCGTGATGCAGGGGCTCGCTTATTCAACGATTGCACTGGCTTCCCTCATTCCATGCTCCATCATGGCCATTGGCGCATCAAATTTATTTGCCAATAATTTATACCGTGACTTAATTCATCCGAATGTGTCACCTAAAAGATTGACCATCATTACACGTTCGATGGTGTTTATCGTCATCGGACTCGCTCTTTTATTCGGGATGCTGTTCCCAACTGCACTTGTCACGCTTCAGCTCATTGGTGTTTCAGGAATGGTTCAAATCTTCCCAGCTATTGCCATCAGCTTGTTCTGGAAAAAACAATCGAGAGAAGCAACGATTGCCGGGTTAGTCATTGGAATCATCGTTACCTTTACAGCGAATATCTCACAAGTCACGTTCGGCCTTTATGAAGGTTTTCTTGGTTTACTAGCAAACGTCGTCGTTATCTTGATCTTGAATCCATTCTTCCAAAAGAAGGTCACATCCAATTCTGTCATGAATGATCTATTTGAAAAGGATGATGAAAAAACAGAAGTGATCACAAACGAAGTGTAAGGATAAGAAAAAGCAGTCCCCTGGGACTGACCCCCGTTTTTGAGACAGGGATCAAAACACCTTTATACAGCCAATTGCCGATAGTTGATCGGTGATTGGTTGTTTAGTTTTGTTTGAATACGAATGTTGTTATAATAATAAATGTATTCTTTGACAGTGCGTTCTACAATGTTGGTTGTAGTTCGATCAATGCTGTTAAGATAGAACGTTTCAGACTTTAGCGAGGAATGAAACGATTCGATGGAGGCATTATCAGCGGGCGTCCCTTTACGGGACATGCTCATGGTAATGCCTTTTATATGAACAGCTTTCTGATACTCGTAAGATGTATACACAGAACCTTGGTCGCTATGTAACACACAGTTTTCAGGCAGTGCTGGGAGCTGATCAAGTGTGTTTAAAATAAAGTCTGTGTCCTGCTTATCACCAATCGTAAACGCAATTACTTCTCCATTATATAAATCCAATATACTGGAAAGGTACAATTGTTTCTGTCCATAAGGCAAATACGTGATGTCCGTTACTAGTTTTTCAAGAGGGCGATCAGATTGAAAGTTCCGATCCAGTATATTACCGGCCACGGCATAGGGCTGCCCATTCTTCTTACGCTTTTTCATTTTAACCCGGCACTGCCACTGGTTTTTCTGCATGATACGTTGAACAGTTTTATGGTTAATATGCATCCTCATTTTTAGTATGGCTGTGATTTTTCGATATCCATATCGATACTTGTGCTCTCGGCACAACGTGCCGATTTGTTCCTCTAGTTGTTTTTTAGAATGATTCTGAGTCAGATCTTTTTTCCATCTATAGTACGAAGCGCGTGAGACGCCTAAATGGACACAGATGTCCTGTACTGTCATTGTTTTGCACAATTCTTCTACCAGTTTGATTGACGTTTCCTTATCAACTTCCTTTCCAATTCGTTGTACTTTTTTAAAACTTCATTCTGTTGACTCAGATAGCGATTTTCTGCCTGCAGTCTCTCTAATTCGGAAGAGTACTCGGGACCCTTTCTATGGGTATATTGTTTTCCAACAGGCTGTTCGAACCGGTGTGTATCCCCAGCCTTATGCCACCTCACCCATGTCTGAACCTGCGTTTTATTTTTGATATTCAATTCCCGCAAAATCTCTTTCATTGATACGCCTGCCAATCTCATTTCTACAGCCTTCTGTTTGACTTCAACCGGATAACTCACTCTTGTCCCCATAGAAAAAACACCTCCATGTTTTATTTCGGATTACAACGATCCGTTTTCAAACTTGAAGGTGTTTTTTATTTGTCTCATCTTATGGGGTCAGTCCCCCTGATGAGGACTGCTTTTTTTTATTTCATTTCTTTTTTCAAGACTTCAATGGCTTTTTTCATTTGTGTATCGTTGTTCTTTAGCTTATCTTGGATCTTTGTCATCAGAACGGTCGTTGTATCTCCTGTCAGAATACCGTCTGCCTTGAGATCGTTGTCTGTTTGGAAGTTTTTGACGATAGACTGGAATGCTTGATCGTACTCACCGTTTGCTTTTGCTTTGTAGCCAAGCGCTTGGAACATTTTTTGAGCTGCTTTGACTTCATCTCCATTGTCATTTAGCTCATATGATTTTTTCGGGCTTAAGTACGGCAGCTTTGCATAACTTGGGAGAGCTGCTTTCACCTGTGGTTCGATACCTTTTTTGTGAATCCAAGAACCGTCTGGTGTCAGCCATTTTGCAATGGTTAACTTGACACTAGAACCATCATTATAGTTTTGCGCATTTTGAACAGTTCCTTTGCCAAACGTCTTTTCACCCACAATTTGAATGCCTGAAGATTGGTGCAGAGCCGCCGCCATGATTTCAGCAGCGCTGGCTGAACCGCCATTTACAAGGACAACTGCCGGCTGATGGACTTTGCGTTCTTTTTCAGCCTTGTACACTTGTTTCTTCCCTTTTTCTTCAACCTGCATGATGACTTTCCCTTTATCAATAAAGTCATTGCTCATTTCAATGGCTTCTGTCATGATGCCGCCTGGATTATCTCTCAGGTCAATGACAAAACCTTTTGCCCCTTTTTTCTCAAGGTCATCAATTGCTTTATCCAGCTCTTTCGATGTGGTTTCAGCAAAGGACGTAATTTGGATTTCTCCTATTTTGTCTTTTGTGAGTTTTGCATACACCGTTTCAAGCGGAATCGTGTCTCTTGTGATGGTCACATCTACATTGCCGACTCCTTGACGGTTAAGATGCAGCTTAACATCCGTTCCTTTTTTCCCTCTAATGAGAGAGACTGCTTTATTGACCGACATTCCTTTGGTGCTTTTTCCATCCACTTTTAAAATATGATCATGAGGTTTCAAACCAGCTTTTTCAGCAGGAGAGCCTTTAATCGGCGCGACAATTAAAATTTGTCCATCCTTCTCTTCAACTTGTGCACCAATTCCTTCAAATGAAGAAGAAATGGTATTGTTAAATCCTTCGGCTTCCTCCTGATCCATATATGTAGAGTATGGATCATCAAGTGATGCAATCATTCCTTGGATCGCACCATCTACTAGTTTTTGATCATCCGTTTTTTCGTAATACTCATCCTTTACCTTCGTATACGCAGCCATGAGTTTACTAAACTTCTCGTCTCCTGAGACGCTGACAGCACCTTGTTTTGTGATCACAAATGTAATCGCTGAGGACAGTGCAGCAGTCACGAGAATGGCTACCACGAACTTCATTTGTTTTTTCAAAAAAACACCACCTTTATCTCCTTTCATTATTATCAAGGACGAGGCTTCATCCGTCAACCAAAGGATCAACTTCTATTTGAAAAGATAAGCCATTTGCCCCTCTATTGCATAATCTTTAGAGAGGAACAGGATAAGGAAAGAAGGGATTATATGAGTGATTATGTAGAAATGCTTGCTTATTTTGGCGTATCAGGTGCCCATCCTGGCGGAATTGAGTTAACAAAAACGATGATTGAGCATATAAAACTGCCGCCTCATGCACGAATACTGGACGCTGGATGCGGTACAGGACAGACCGCCGCCTATTTGGGAAATATAGGTTATCAGGTGGAGGCCATTGATACGCATCCATTGATGATTGAAAAGGCGAACCTGCGATTCAAACGGGAGGAACTGCCGGTCCGTGCTTTAGAGGCATCCATTGAGCAGCTGCCCTTTCCAGATCAAGCGTTCTCTTTACTCATCAGTGAATCTGTTTTAAGCTTTACCAAACTGCCTGATGCACTAGCTGAAATCCAACGTGTGCTTGCTCCTGGCAGTCAACTGATTGCAAATGAAGCTGTGTTAAAAGCCCCTCTTACGCCTGAAGAGCTGGCAGCTGTTCGAAATTTTTACGGCTTTCACTCGCTCTTGTCGCTTGAAGAATGGAAGGAGCAGTTAACAGCAGCAGGCTTCCGTGACATTCAGATTCTTTCATTCGATGAACATATGGTGCAGGAGGAACCGACAGAGATGGAATTATCTGAACACATACCGCCTTCTCTTTACGAGACACTGCAAACACACTACGATCTCATTCAAGCACACCGAAAGCAGCTAAGCCACATTTTATTTGAATGTACCGTATAAAATGAGCGAATCTCCTATATGTTTTGTCCAAACTCTATGAAGTCTCTCGCATAGGATAAGAGTGAAAAGAGTTTGTCATAAGGAGGAAAAACATGGAGCGCTACTACAAGCTTTGTCAGCAGCACATGGGGAAAGTCGCTAGAATTACTGACCGTAATGGCAGAGTACACGTCGGACGCATTGAGCGTGTGACAAACCGCAAAGTTTATATTCGCCCAGTCGGCGGGTCTCGCGGAGGCTTTGGCTTTGGCTATTGGGGCGGATATTATGGCTGGGGTGCAGCGTATGGCATCGGCCTCGGTTTCATTACCGGCTTCGCATTAGCAGGATTGTTCTTTTTTTAAAAGAAGAATAAGAGAAGGCCTCCCGAATAGCTGGGAGGCCTTTAACTTGTTTAGATTTTCTTTACTTTGTTCATGTATTCTTCAAATGTTAAATCATGATCATGCATCGCTTTTGCGGCTTCTTTTCCCACATAGCGCAGATGCCACGGCTCATATTCGTATTTCGTAATGTCTTCTTTTCCTTTTGGATAACGGATGATAAAGCCATATTTATAGGCGTTTTTAGCCACCCATTTGCCATCTGGTGTTTCACCAAACTTTTCAGAGATCTCAAAACCGGCACTTTTTGAGGAAATGTCCATGGCTAAACCTGTTTGATGTTCACTTTCGCCTGGTAAAGCGACTGCTTCTTGTGCTTTTTCTTTGCCTTTTAATTTGACCTCACTATCAAAAATGACTTTTTGACGGTCATAGGAGCGATAGCCAGATACTGCAGCAAGCTCGAAGTTTTCCTTTTTTGCACCTTTGAATAACTTCTCAAGCGCTTCCGCTGCTTCTTTGCGGATATATCGCTTTTCAATATCTTCCGAAAAAGAGAATTCTACTTTTGGTACAACGAGATCAGAAGGTTTATAGGTTCCTGGTAATGCATATTCTTTGTTGACAAGTGCTAGCACATTTTCAGGATTTTGAATGGTTTTCAGACCGCTCACAACCTTGATGTCATTGAAATATTCACTCTTTAACGTCAGCTCTTGATTCGATGAATCTGCCTTATCGTTTGAGTTGTGCTGGGGAGATGAACTTGCTGCGTTTTTTTGTTCGTTTGTTTTGTTTGATTCAGATGTACCGCTTTTTTGATCCAGCAACTGGCAGCCTGATAGCGCGGCTGTCAAACCAAGAATCGATGCGATTGAGAGTATTTTGTAGCTTTTCTTCATGACATACCTTCCTTTTGCTCTTCTAAAAAAATAAAGATGCGCTACATTGTAGCACACCCTTTATACTATTATAAAACGGAGTCTAGCGCAATTAAGATCATTTCATCAAACGTTGTTTGACGCTCTTCAGCCGTTGTTTCTTCTCCTGTTAGAACGTGATCACTCACAGTCAAAATTGATAACGCTTTTCGATCAAATTTTGCTGCAAGAGAATAAAGAGCGGTTGTCTCCATTTCGATCGCTAGGATACCATATTGAGCCATGAGCTCAAGTGGTTTTTCATTATAAAATTGGTCTGCTGTAAATACATTTCCGACACGTACAGCGACATTTTTTTCTTGAGCCGTGTCGTAGGCTTTCTTGAGCAGGCCAAAATCAGCGCATGGCGCATAATCAATCGGTCCAAAAGCGACACGATTCATTTGTGAATCTGTTGATGATGTCTGGGCTAAAATGACGTCACGTACATTGACATCTCTTTTGATGGCTCCACAAGATCCAACGCGAATTAAGTTTTGAACATCATAGCTTTGAATGAGTTCATTCACATAAATTGAAATAGACGGTACGCCCATTCCAGTGCCCTGTACAGAAACACGTTTTCCTTTATAGGTTCCAGTATAGCCATACATTCCGCGCACTTCGTTATAGCACTCAACATCTTCTAAATATGTATCTGCAATATATTTCGCACGAAGCGGATCGCCTGGCAGCAATACCGTTTCTGCAATTTGTCCTTTTTCTGCTCCAATATGTACACTCATTTTTTAGCCTCCACTTACGTTTACTATGTATTTTATCCTATTTATTATAAACGATCGAGCTTAAAAAAGAAAATACCAGCTGGATCTCAAGCTGGCATCATTCATTATCTATTTAACCTATCGTCATTAGTCGTTCACTGCGTTTCCACCCTGCCGGAGAGAGCTGATAATAGCACTTCCCCTTTTTCTTATCATCAATCACAACAATATCACCTGTTGTGATAAACCGCGCATTGTAATCATTAGGGACTGTATCATGTACATTAAATGTCGAGAATGCTTTTTCCAGTACATCAAGGTGTGTTCTGCCGCCAATCTTTGTCCGGTACACAGGCTGATGCCCGCTTGCAGCGCCATATTCAGGTGTCTGATAAATGGTTAAGTGAAATGCTGAAGGTTTCTTTTGAAAAAATCTCAACGTCAATTGCATTCAAATCCCTCCCCTTTTATATAAAATTGGCTGGGATCTGTCAATTTCCTTCTTCTATTTTTGTCGAATGACAGGCAATCTTTCGTCAATCTTTTTACAAATGAGAAATAAAGCGAGTCCTATCGCAAAGCCTCCTGCAACATCTGTCAAATAATGCACCCCGATATACATCCGGCTGATGCCGATGGCCAGAACGCAAAGCCCTGTGATCAAATAGACGATTTTTTGTCTTTCTTTCAGCCATGGGATCATTTCAACTAATAGATAAGCAATAAAAGGGTAGATGGTGGCTGCATTCATCGAATGTCCGCTCGGAAAGCTATAATACGTTTCACCTACAAGGTGATCAAAGGCCGGACGCTCTCTAGCAAACAGCCCCTTTAATTCATGATTGATTGTTTTTTCTGTGAGATATAGTAGAAAAAGCATCATGATAGAGTAGTAGCGCTTATACATAAACAAGACCACACTAAAAATGAGCATGATTGGAACGAGCAGCGCGCTGATGCCAAAGTCCGTCAAAGCCAGCATGACATCATTTAAAAAAGGGAGTCTGATGCTTTCAAACCATAAGATAATCTGGTTGTCCAAATCTTGAAAAGCCCCAGATGCCATGAGCGCAGCAATGGCGCCAAATAAAATGAAAAGAAATAGGATGTACACGTGAAGGATTCCCCTCCCTCTCTCTTCAGAATCTCTTCAAAGTATAGTGCCTACCACGCCTCTTCTTCAACTATCATTGCTTTTTTCAGCATATATTCAAATGTAATGTCAGCCAGCTCAAATGTTTCAAGCTCAGCAGGTATGTACCCTCTTTTGATCAGCTCCACGTAGAAGAACTCCGCAATTTCCTCTGTATCAATCACCAAATCTGCTTCCTTCATTGCATTCCGCCTCCTTTTTTATGATGTATGAACGCCGGCTGTTTTTTATTACAGTTTGTCATAATGGCTCATTCCATACATATAAATGCAGTAAACAAAAAGAAAAGGGGCTTGAAAGAATGAAGTGGTTAAGCATATTAGATGGAGAAACTTTTGATCAGGTGATGGGCCGTATCTTGAGGGGATGGTTTTATGTGATTGCATTTTTCTGTGTGCCTTATTTTTTATTCGTATTAGGACAAGTCTTTCTTTAACCAAAATGTTCGTGTAAACTTTCCAAAATAAAATCCATCATATCCTTATATTCTGGATCTTTGAAAAATTCATAGAGAATTTTATAATCGTTATAAATATCAAGAAGCTCATCCACTATAGATACAGCCAGAAATTCAAGTGAAGATTCGCTTTCTTGTTTCTCTTCTAGCTGCAATAAAGCCGTTTGGACCATATCTTCTTCTAACTCTTTTGAGGTTTCTCCGACGTAATGCACAAAAAGAAGCTGATGAACAAACTGGTCCATCTCATATTTTCTTAGGACAAGCGTTAGATCTTCCTCTTCTGTTTCCAGCCACTCTCCGTCTTTCAGCCTCGTGAGTTCGTAAATGACATCTTCCCAGCCATCTTCAAGGTAACGCCAAATTTCAGTCCGATGACCGATGATTTTAAATAGCTCTTTTCCGTAATCTTTTACATATACAACATCGCCAATGAGGAACTCATATTCAATGTCCAGCTTTTCTGTATCGACAATCACTCCACTATACTCATCGTAAAGCTGAAGTGATGTTTCAAAATAAAGCACCTCATTATGATTGACCTCATATAAATAGTGCTGGTCAATTTGATGGACTTTTGTAATCGTTCCGACTGTGCCGTACATGACAACGACGACAATATCCCCTACTTGATATTTTGGTGCTTTCGCCTTCATTCTGTCTCCCCCTTGCCCGACTTTTGGTCTTAACGTATCGTATGCCGGCGCAAGGAATTCTGCATGGGCAACCACACCATGCAAAACGCCATTTTATTTCTCATGAAAAAACCGCTTCTCCATTCGGATAAGCGGTTGTGTGTTATTTTTTTTTGACTTCTACTTCGTATTGCTCAAACGCTTCGTCAAATGTTGTCATTGAGCTTAAATAATCACCATTTAATTCTAAATAAGCGCACAGCTCATGATAATCTGTGGAAGCTTTAGGAAAGCTGTGATCCTCATACGCAGCATTTGCAAAATGGCTGATTTCATCTTTCGGTTTTGGATGTCTGAACTTCATTAAATAATGGTAAAACGACTTCACCTGTTTTTCCCTCCGCGACACACTATTTTGTTGTTATATTATACAGCAATTTGATGACTTGTATAGGCGGAGGTACAACTTATGATGAAAAGTCAAAGTAATTTCGCTTTAATAACCGCTCCATGCTCATTAATTCTTCGTAGGAGATTTTTTCTGGAAGTTTTGTCTGATCCACTAAAATTAATTGATCTTCAATCTCTTTGACCGTCTCATCCTTTTGATAGATCATCCCGCAGTGCGTGCAGGAAATGGACGGCGTTTCGATGATTTCAATTGATTGTGTGCCCGTGATCAGTTCCCAATAGACTGTTGTCTGCTCCGCATTTGCTTTGTTTTCCTCACACCAATCACATGTCAGCAAGGCTATTTCTCCTCCTTTACGGTTTGTTCTTTTTTGAGCTGCGCTTGATATTTCTTCTCTTTTAATTCGTCTCGTTTTTCACGTTTGTTTTTAAGTGTGTCATGCTCAGGATTTGTCTCATATGCTTCTCTACGTTTCATTCGGCTTAAATTCTCAGGCGTAAACGATCTCGCTTCATCCTCAAATAGTGCGGTAATACCAATTGCCGATTCTTGTTTCTCTTCATAAATTTCATTAAAATACGCATCTGCCTGGCCTGCGACGTAATGCTCTGGTTCTGGATAAGAGGTGATGACACCTTCAAAGTTACGAAGGACGACTTTGTCAGGGCTTTGCGATAATAAATAATTTGGCTGTAAGGCAATTTTCCCTCCGCCTCCTGGCGCATCGACAACAAAGCTTGGTACTGCATAACCGCTCGTATGTCCTCTTAAGCCTTCAATGATTTCAAGCCCTTTTGATACCGGCGTTCTAAAGTGGCCAATGCCCTCAGATAAATCACATTGATAAATATAATATGGTCTGACCCGAATCTTCACAAGATCGTGCATCAGCTTCTTCATAATCGGCACACTGTCGTTAATACCTGCAAGGATGACAGCCTGATTCCCTACAGGAACGCCGGCATTCACAAGACGTTCGCACGCTTCTTTTGCTTCTTTTGTGATTTCAATACTTGTATTGAAATGGGTGTTCAGCCAAACTGGGTGATATTTTTTCAAAATCTCGCACAGCTCATCTGTAATACGTTGCGGAAAGACAACCGGCGCGCGGGTTCCAATCCGAATGATCTCAACGTGTGGAATATCTCGTAAGTTTTTCAAAATGTATTCAAGCACTTGATCATTGATTAACAGCCCATCTCCGCCAGAAATTAACACGTCCCGCACCTCAGGTGTTTCTCTAATATATCCAATTGCAGCATCTAACTGCTTTTTCGGCACACCCATACCAATCTGGCCGGAAAAACGTCTTCTCGTACAATAACGGCAGTACATGGAGCACTGATTTGTCACAAGAAACAGCACACGATCTGGATATCGGTGCGTAAGCCCCGGGACAGGTGAGTCCTCATCTTCATGCAGCGGGTCTTCCAGATCATATTTTGTTTTATGAAGCTCTTCTGCAATTGGCACAGATTGCATACGTATTGGACATCTTGGATCGTCTGGATTCATCAGTGAGGCATAGTAGGGTGTAATGTTGAGTGGAATGGTTTTGGTGGAAATCTTCACCCCTTCTCGTTCCTCTTCTGTTAAGTTTACGATTTTTTCTAAATCCTCAAGCGTTTTCACGGTATGCGTCAGCTGCCAAATCCAGTCGTTCCACTTTTCCTCAGGTACATCCTTCCAAAGCTCAATGTCCTTCCAGTGACGTGCCGGTTCATACAATTTCTGATTCATATCCATTCCCCCTATCAGCATTCACTTTATACTATGCAAGTTATGTGCCAACATGGGAAAATGCCCCTATTCTTTACAAAAGGAGCTTTTACCCGTCATATTCAATTGGATGTTGTGCCTATATTTCGGCATCTGCATATTTCTTTAATTTATATTGCAGCGTTTGTCGAGGGATTTTTAAAGCAGCGGCGGTTTTTTTAATATTTCCATGATGCTGATGTAAAGCTTCTTGAATCAATGTTTGTTCAAATGAAGACACTTGATTTTTTAAGGAGGATTCAGATGTATCTTTTTCCAGCTTTTGCTCACGTAAATGAGCCGGAAGGTATAGAGGGATGATCTCTTCCGCTTCCTTTGGCATCATCAACACGGCATGCTCTATCGTATGTTTTAATTCTCTGACATTCCCAGGCCAGTGGTGCACCATAAACAATCGTTCCGTTTCTTCAGAAAGGCGTGTGACGTTTTTTGAAAACTGCTGATGATAGGTTTGAATAAAGTGGCGGGATAGCAGCGTGATATCTTGCTTTCTTTCACGAAGCGGCGGGATATGAAAAGATGATACATGCAGTCTATAAAATAAATCTTCTCTTAAAATTTGCTTTTTCACTGCTTCGAATGGGTCCATATTGAGCGCAGTAATGAGCCGAACATCCACTTGAATGGACTTTGCGTCACCGATCCGGCGGACAACGCCATCCTCTAACACCCGTAATAATTTCGTCTGCAGCGTGAGCGGCATCGCTTGCAGCTCATCAAGAAAAAGTGTGCCCCCATCAGCTAATTCGAAAAGTCCCTTGCGATCAAGTGCACCAGTATAGCTCCCTTTGACAGATCCGAACAATAAACTTTCAAGTAATGATTCTGGGAGTGCTGCGCAGTTTTGCGGAATGAACACTTGATTTTTCCGGTCAGATTCATGGACAATGGCTTGAACGAGCACTTCTTTTCCTGTCCCTGTTTCCCCGTAGACAACAACTGATGATGGATAAGCAGCTGCTTTTTTTGCCCTTTCAAGCATTTCTTTTAAAAGCGGATCATTTGTTAAAAATGAAGCAAAATCATGCATTTGTACGGCCTCAGCCGCGTCCTGTGTTCGCTTTTTTTGCCCTAACCGATTGGAAAGAGCCGACAGCTTTGATACATCTTTTGCAACTTCGACCGCGCCTATTAACTTGTTATCTTCGATAATAGGCAATGTCGTGTTCACGGTTTCAATTTTTTCTCCATTTTTATTCAAATAGGTTTGCAGTGAATGATAAATGGGCTTTCCTGTTCGCAACACATGCATGAGCGTACTTGTTTTTTCAGTTAAAGAGGGATACACATCAAGGATGTACTTGCCAATCACCTCTTCTTTTTGTAAACAGTCAAATTTAGCGGCATTATGATTGTAAAAAATCGTCATCCCTCGATCATCTACAACGTGAATGGCTTCATCAATGGCTTCTAAAATCAATTCAAACCAATCTGCTCTTTCGACAACCTTCCCCATTCTTTCCCCCTCACTTTCAGTGCCAAAAAACCGGCATCAATTGCCGAGTTTTCAGCGGCTTGATCATTTCTAAAAGGTTCCTGTCCTTTTCATGTTTCGCTTTTTCCTTTCTACTTCCTGCAATCATTGCGAAAAAAGCACCCCTCTTATGAGGAGTGCTTTCGTCCGGATGTTTGATAAAGAGACATATCGAATTCTTGCAGCGATTCCCTATACAGCGGCACAATCGGCTTTCCTTCCTGAAAAAACGTAAATTGGGATGGGTACAGCTTAATCGGCTGATGATAAAAAGCAAATCGCTTCACGATCTCAGGATCAATTCGGCAAAAGGTATGATGCACAAGTAAATAAACTTCTTGTTTCCATTTAAACAGGCGCCTGTTTGGCGGACTGAAAACCGGAGAAGCTTGAATGATGCTGCCATCCTCAAATGCCTGGAGCTGATCATTTGAAATCGTATAGATCTCCTTTGGATGAAACTGAAAATATTGCACGTCACGTTTTGAAGCAAACCGTCTTTTTTTCTGATCTTCAATATAAAAGAACGTTTTCCCATTATCTGCGGTGACAACTGTATAATTGGGTACTGCCAGCTTCTCTTTCATTTCATATTTCATCTCACATAACAGCGGAACACGGATCGCACGCCTGTTCTTTTCATTGATCCAGCGTTTTTCAATTCCATGAAGTTTCCCGTCTGCGATTTGATAATAATCTCCTTCTTTTTCAATGACCGTTCCGTCAATTAAATCATACGGCATACTCGAAAACAGATGATGAAAGGAATGAGGCGTTTTATACGTTGTATCCAGTACATCTTTTAATGGAAAAAACGCAGCGAAATGATTCAGCCTCATCCAAAATACAGAATCTGCATGATGCCAGTGCTTTGGCTCATCATCCCAATATTGTCCGTATTTTTCATGGATCAGTGGAAGCAAGCAGCTTCTGTGCATGACCGAACAATGGTCCACTTGAAAGGACGCATGCTCTAAGATTTGATCTGCTTCTCGAATAAAACTCATCGTTTCCACTAAATGCTGATCAACATGCACGACCCGCTGCGAGGAATACAAAATATCTATGTGAGGCTTCGACCGAAAAACATCCACCATTTTAAGCAAACGATCTTTATGGTACACAGTATCATCGGTTAAATAACAAATGAGCTCACCTGTTATACGGGTTAATGCTTCATTAATAAGCGTCGCATATCGTGCGGTTAACAGCCGTTTTGCCGGATGAACTGTGTGCGAATACAGCTGAATGCGTTCATCACTTAAATAGGGCTGGATCTTTTGAATGGTGCCCTCTTCTGAGCCATCATCCATAATCAAAAGCTCCCAATGCGGATACGTTTGATCTACCATACTCTTTAGCACACGATCAATGAAATCTGGTTTATTGTAGCTTGTTAAAATCACCGATACTTTCATGATCATTATCCTTTTTGATTAGATTAAAAAGCCCCCCAGCTGACAATGTTCACATAAGGAACACTCACTCTTAGCTGATTTGTCGCGTTTTTAAAGACTGCAACCGTATCAAACAATTGCACGACAACCACGTTTTGAAGTACATCTCCATTGACTAAATGAACACGCGGCACTGGAATGCCAAGCTCAAGCCATGGACGAAGTAATTCTTTGATGTCTGACACATTCTCTTCCCCACTTTCTTCTAAAAGACGAAGAAGAAGTAAAATCAAGATGACTTCAAGCACTCCTTCCGACTCTAGTAATTCTTCGTTCCAACCATCTAATAATTGTTCAAATTCCATTCATAATCCCTCTCTCTTCACATTTAATCTTTACTAGAGTATGAGCGTCACTTCATTTAGCCTCAGCATTTGAAAACATTTTTAAAAATGTGTGAAGTGATTAAATGAAAAAAAGATCAGGAATCAGCGTTCTGCTTATGCCAAAAAAAATGAACGGCATATACATAGGGGTGAGTTTGAATTGATGAAGAAAGGATGGGGAAAAAATGAGCGAAAAGCGTGCTGAATTAAAAAAGGAACTATTGAAAGTGTTTTTCAAACCAATTACTCGTGCATTAACAGCTAATCTCGAAGAAGGAGGAGTTCAAATGGAAGAAAAATTGAACGATTTATTAAGTGAAGTGGCAGCTGAGGCATCACCTTCAGATTCTGCTACAACACTCGATGTATCTCAGCCAGCAAGATGGATCTTTGCAAGACTTGCACCAGGAACAGTCATTAGCATTGTCACTGACTCAGGAGATTTAATTGGGCCAGTTCAATTTGTATCATTCGATGCTTCAACAGGTGTTGTATTTGTTACACAAGAAAGCTCTGTCACACCTACAGGCTCAGCAACGACTCTATTAGATGTAGATAAAGTTGAAAGTGTTACATTCACATCTTAATGTGAGAGGATCATCATGAAGCTTCTTTATATCAGTTCTGGCTACGGCGGAATCTATCACATGTTTGATCAATGGGTAGAAGAAAGCTTCATTGATTCCCCCTTTTCATGTGTAAAGATTGATAGAGAATCTCTACCCACTAACATGCACAAAATCCGGACATTTTCTCCGGATTTTGTTTTGATGATGATCGGTGATCATGTTCCGGAAGATGTGCTTCATCAATTCAAACAAGAAAAAATCCCGATTGTTCTTTGGATGACAGAAGATCCCTTTTATACAGATGTGTCAGCTGCTTGCGCACATGAAGCTCAGCTTATATTAACGATTGATGAAGGGGTTTTGCCATTTTATAAACAATTAGGCGCTCTAAATACGCACTACTTTCCCATTCCGGCAAATACACGTGTCTTTCAGAAAAATGAATCGCCAGAAGAGATGTGCGCGTATGACATTGCTCTCATTGGCTACCCTTATCCCAACCGCATCAAAGCCATTGATACACTCTTGCAGCAAAACAAATGGCGTATTCTCGTTGCAGGAAAGGAATGGCACCGTCACTTAAATAAATCACGGAGACATTATCGTGATTTCACACTGATAATGAATTGGCTGAGTCCTCAGCAAATGGCGGACATCTATCAGCAGACAGCAATTGTCCTGAATCCGCATAGGCCGGCTCAATTTGCGTATAACAAAAACAAAGCCATGATTCAAAATATGAGCCTCAATAACAGAGCATTTGACATTGCTGCAACTGGAAGTTTTCAATTGACGGATCTACATCCACCGCCTGCTTTTTCAAGCTTTGCTTTTTACAAAGATGAGGATGATTTGATAAAACAGGTGGAATACTATGGATCAAATGCAGGTGAAAGAAAGGCGGCCGCACTGAACAACTATGAGCAAGCCGTTCGCTGGAATACATTTGATACGATGCCACAAAGGCTTTATGACATTGTAAAAAGCGCCCTATAACTGGGCGCTTTCAAATTGTTGACAAAGGGCTAAAATGTTCTTGATTTTAGCCCTTTGTCTTCTTTTCAGCGTGATAGAAAACCTTTGCAGTGTAGGAAGGGCGAGTACCGGAGCGGAGCGAATTTGACATTCGTGAGCACCGGAGCGCAGACCTGACACCGAATGCGAGGGTTTGTCTACACGCTGAAAGCGCCCTATGACTGGGCGCTTTTTCTCGTTGCATGCCAGCTTATGCATGATCTTCCGCATCTCGGCGAGCTAATAAGATTTTCTCTGCCTCTTTCCGATCTGCCTCCTGTTTCACCACAAGTGACCGCGTGTGATCCATCATATATGCTCCGACAGATCCTTCTAAAAAGGAATGAATGCATTCTTTGGCATAATGAGCATGAAAAGCATATATCGCACCATTTAGCCGGCCATACGTATATGGCTGCTCATGCTTTGGCATGAAAAAGTAATGATTGTCCTTATATAAAGTAGCTTCATTGTTTTCATGCAGTGTCCAAGTTTCATTTGGGTTTTCTAACGCCTCTGTAAAAGATGCGGTGCAGTCATATCCCCCTTCCACTAAAAGCTGCAAGCACTTCTCGATATCTGCCGGCTGTCTTAGAGGAGACGATGGATGCAGATACAGCACAATATCAAAGGTTTTTCCCTCCCGCTCTAAATAAGCAAGCGCATGCTTCACAGCTAACAGTGACGGCGTTTGTTCTGTTACATGTGTGCTTGGCAGTTCAATCACATTTGCTCCGTAGTGAGATGAAATGATTTGCGTATTGACATCCTCTGAGGAGACGATGACTTCATCTAATTCAATCATTTGCAGTAACGGCTGAATGGTCCAATAGATAAGCGGCCTCTCAGCCAATATGCGTATGTGTTCATCATGCCGGCCGTCGTGACTTCTAAATGCAGGTATCATGGCTAAAATACGATTTCCCCTATACATGTCTTCTCTTCTCCCCTCGCGCACAGCTCCCTACAATTTTCTTCTCTGCCCGAGCTGACCGCAGTACTGAAGTATTCAGGTCTCTCGTTTTTCTAGTTGATCTCTTATCTCTCCATATTCTATTAAGACGACAAGCAGATGGTTATAATTTGTTCACCTAATTTATACATGAAGTGGTTCTTTTCCTCAAACGAATGCCGCTCTTTCACATATGATGCAAAGTAGAGAAATGAGAGTTGGGGGATTAGATATGTCCAAACAGATAGAAACGACTTTGAAGACCTTTTTTCGTGACAAAACGATATTGGTTACAGGCGGTACGGGGTCAATCGGCCGGCAAATCGTGAATAAATTAACAAGTTGCTCTCCAAAGAAGATAATCGTCTTCAGTAAAGATGACAGCAAACAATACATGATGAAAAATGAGTACGCAGATCATCCAGAGGTCGTATTCGCTTTAGGAGATGTCCGGGATGCAAGCCGCGTGAGACAGCTCGTCAAGGGTGTGGATATCATTTTCCATGCAGCGGCCTTAAAACAAGTACCCACTTGTGAAGATAATCCGTTCGAAGCCGTTCAAACGAATATCATCGGCGGGCAGCACGTCATTGAAGCCGCTCTCGAACATGAAGTGAGTCATGTCGTCAACATTTCAACTGACAAAGCGGTTTCTCCAACGAATGCCATGGGTGCAACAAAATTGATTTCAGAAAAACTATTTTTCCAAGCAAACGAAAGTATTCCGAATCAAAAAACGAGGTTTTGCTCTGTACGCTTTGGCAATGTGCTTGGATCTAGAGGTTCCGTTATTCCGATCATGCTCCAGCAGCTATTAAATGAAAAACCTTTGACCGTGACTGATCCTCATATGACACGTTTTTTTATGTCCATTGAAGAGGCTGTTTCCCTCACACTTCAAGCAGCAATCATGATGAAAGGCGGCGAAACCTTCATTCTCAAGATGGAGTCCTTACAGCTTGCCGATCTCCTAAAAGCGTTTCATGAATATGCCGCTCAAATCAATGCTAAATCTCCGGATATTCTTGTAGTCGGAAAAAGACCTGGCGAAAAGCTTCACGAGGAGCTCACATTTCCGCACGAGGCAGATGCACTGTTTGAACATGAACAATTTTATGCCATTTTACCGAGACCACATTTGCACCCTGCCTTTCAAAAAGTCGATTTAACGAATTACACCTCAAAAGAAGCACCGCTCATTACAAAAGAAAAGCTGTTCCACATCATCGAACAATTACATCATACACATCATAAAAAATAAAAAATCGTCACACGGAAGCAGCTGCTTTCCATGTGACGATTTTTAAATGGATCAATCAAATAGATGTTTCAAATCCCCGTAGCCTTCTTTTTCAAGATCATCCTTTGGGATAAACTTTAAAGCGGCTGAGTTAATACAATACCGAAGACCGTTTGGCCCTGGTCCATCAGGAAAAACATGACCTAGATGAGAATCAGCTGTTTTACTGCGAACCTCTGTCCGCACCATTCCATGACTCGTATCAACCTTCTCTGCTACTTCTTCCTCTTCAAGCGGTTTTGTAAAACTTGGCCATCCGCAGTGGGCATCAAACTTATCTAAAGAAGAAAAAAGCGGCTTTCCTGAAATGATATCCACATAGATACCTTCTTCTTTATGATCCCAAAATTCATTTTGAAATGGCGGCTCTGTGCCATTATTTTGCGTGACTTCGTACTGCATGCGATTTAATTCTTTTATACGCTTTTCTTTTTCATTTGCCATTATTTATCACTCCAATGGGACTCAATAAAACCGGCTCTGCCCGAACCGACATGATATCGTTCGTAGTGCATTTTGTTTTTCTTATAATAATGCTGATGATATTCCTCTGCTGGATAAAAAGGACCTGCGTCTAAAATTTCTGTAACGATTGGCTTTTTGAAAATCCCGCTTTGGCTCAGCTGCTCTTTCGATGCTTCAGCTAGCTTTCGCTGCTCGTCATGATGAACATAAATACCTGTACGGTAAGATTCCCCTCTATCGCCAAATTGCCCGCCATCGTCTGTTGGGTCTATTTGCTGCCAATACAGCTCTAGCAGCTTCTCATACGGGAACACGTCAGGGTCAAACGTAATTTGAACCGCTTCTCTATGACCCGTTGTATTTGTACATACTTCCTCATAGGTCGGATTCACTGTATGTCCGCCAGTATACCCTGATTCAACTTTGATAATGCCCGGCTGTTCATCAAAAGGTTTAACCATACACCAGAAGCAGCCTCCTGCAAATGTGGCTAATTCTTGTTTTTCAGACATATTAGTGCCCCCTTCATTTAAAAAATGGTATCATCATATTATAACATGATAAAAAATAATGAAAATGATACGACTTGTATACCAAAATAAAAGAAAGCATGACGTCGTATCTTTAAAATATAATGGGGGTTTAATGATTGGAACAAAGAAAACAAATGATGTACGAAATGGACACTTTACTGAGAACCGTATTTAAGCAGATCCGTTATGAAATTAACAGCCTGCTCGAAAACGAATTATCTCGGAATGAATTTCTTATTTTAAATCTGCTGCGTGAGCAAGGTGCAAAAAAAGTAACGGAATTCGCTTCCATTCTTGGAGTGTCAGCAAGTCATATTACCGCTGTGACTGACACACTCGTAGAAAAAGGCTGGATCACCCGTATCCGCTCAAAAGAGGACCGCCGCATCATCAAAATCCACTTAACCGATAAGGGTAAGGAAATTACTGAGCATTTTGAGAAAAAGAAAACGGAATACTTTATGGAGCGATTTGAATCATTTGATGACGAAGAACTAAAAACCATGATCAAATTATTTAAAAAGCTGGATAAAAGGCAAAAGGATTAAGCATAGATTTTAGCGCTCAGGACATGCTACGGATAAAAAGAGGTGGAATGAACCATGACAAGCCCTTATCTTTGTCCAAACTGTAAAACAAACAGAACGCGCTTTAATCTCATTGAGCAGCTTTCAGAACCTGTCAAGCTAGATCCAGCAACAGGAGCAGTTGTCGAAAGATACGAAGGAGAACAGCTGTCTCCTTTTCACTTGAGCTATCAAGGTCCTCAAATGAAAGTCCAGTGCGGCGTTTGTGGTTTAATTGAGGATGAAAAAACGTTCATTAAACTAGCTGAATATCATCAATATTCTTCTCCTTCTTAACATGCCGGCCTGACGGAATACGTCAGGCTTTTTTCTATGCTTCTTTTGCCTATACAGATCGCCTTTTTCATGCATACGCTACAAAAAACACCATTGTATGAGAAAGAAGGGATTGATGACATGCAGCAGCTCTTTTATCATGACTTTCCATATCGACCATTCGCTGACACCTACGAGCATCTTCAAAGCAGCCCTTCATCAAAAGCCTTTATTCGATTATTTCACGCTGCACCAGATCTAAGTGAGCTCGCTGTTTATGTGAACCGGAAGCAGGTAATGAAACCAATGCCTTACAGCCATTTGACCGCTTATATGGAGTGGGATGAGGGAATGTATGAAATAGAAGTATTCAAACTGGCTACAAATGAGAGAATTCTTCATTCCCGCATCCGATTTAAGAGCGGCGAGGTCTACACATTATGTATCACAGGTGCCCGTGCAGGCTTTGCACTGCTGACTGAGCAGCAGGCTACTTTGATCAAACAAGAAGACCTGTCAGCACTTGCATTTGTACAGCTGTCTCCGGACCTTCCTTCTATAGATATATATGAACGAGACCAAGGGATCATATCGAAGGAGCTTGATTATGTAAACAGCACCCACATTCATCATTTCTCCCCGAACAAATATCATTTTGAATTGAAAGCCGCGGGCACTCAAAGTGTACTGCTTGATATCCCAAAAGTTCATCTGCAAACAAAGCGTGCATACCTGATTCTGCTTCATGGTTTTGCTAACGGAGATCCTGAACTTATGGCAAAGGTGGTCTTGTCTCGGCAACTATAAAAAAGAGCCTTTCCTAAAATGGAAAAGGCTCCTTACGAGACATCTTCAGCTTTTTCTTGCTTTTGAAAATCAAAAGCAAGAATCATTGTGCCAAGAAATAATGCACAGTAGGCAATATTTAAGTAAAACTGATCGATATTTTCTGCTTTTAAAGCATTGGCAGCTGTTATGCCGAAGTACGCAGCAAATAAAAACGACAGTAAACTAAAATATTGATAGACTCGCTTCATGATAACACTCCTGACTCACACGTTCTATTGCTTTGGATGATAATATGAAAATTCAATTTCATCGTTCTGTAGATCAATTTTGTTCGCTTTCACATACATATCATTCGTCAGCGGCATTTCTGAAAGACGCACTTCAACCGTTTTTTGATCCGGTTTTACATGAACGAACTCTGGCAGCTCATAGAACTGACCCATGTAGCTTAAAACAAAACTAATCGGAATGCTCAATTGTCCAATTGAAAAGTCATCCACTTTCAAAAGCACATCACCATTATCTTCAACAGTTGGCGTAAATGAGACGTTTGCATCAATCGTTGAAGAGAAAGCTTTAATTGCGCCTGTTACTTTCACATCTTGATCGATTGCTACATGAAAGTCTGGCATATCATTTGATCCTTGATTTTTCAAATAATCATTCACAAAGCTGGTGAGTGATTCCTTTGAGCTGGATATATTAAAAGCATATTCGCTTTTCACTTCTTTGGTTGAAGCGGATTGACCGCCTGGCAGCAGCATCAAAATACCGCAGCCAATCACAATCAATAGATTGATTGCAAGTAAAATAAAAAATAAGCTTTTCCATTTTTTCATCTGTTTCACCCTATTCCTTCGGCAGTCCTTCTTTTTTCACTTCGGAGAATAAACGATTTGCCATAAGAGAGTACCCCTTTTGGTTTGGGTGGAAATCATCTTCTGCCAGTAATTTTTCATCAGAACCTTCTTCAAATAAATCTGCTACATTGACCATATCCGCATTGCCGTCTTTTTTGAGTTCCTTTTTGGCAGCGGCATTCCAGTCTTGAACGACTTCATCAATATCTCGCAGCTCAGACAAACTGAATTTAAAAGGATTGTACATGCTGACATACATGATTTTCGCATGAGCATTCTGTTCTCTCAGTTGAGCAAGAATGGTTTTAAAGCGCTCTTCAAAAGGACCCTGCTCTTTTTGAAAAGGAGCAAACGTCAAATTAAGCACATTTTGACGGACAACATGCATGAGATCATTCCCGCCGATCGTAAAGAAAATATAGTCAGCGTCTTTCAGTCCGTCCTGCACCTTTTTTTCTTTTAATCTTTTTAATAAATCTACTGTTCTACTGCCTTTAATGGCATAGTTTTTTAATGTGACAGACTGCACGCCGTCCACTGCTTCTATCTTGTCACGGGTCATGCCTGCATAGCCTTTTTTATCTTGATCTCCGATTCCTTCTGTTAAGGAATCTCCAACCGCTGCGATGGTAATATGTTCTTTTACTTTTGGTGTGTCTTCTAGTTTATCCTTTATGCCAGCCTCTTGCGCGGAACATGCAGAAAGAACAAAAGCTAGAGACATCACAATCAAAATCAAACGAGCCTTCAAACGATGATGTCCCTCCTTTTTCTGATTAAAAAAGTGTATCATGTTTTCGCCCATTTGAACATCCTTATGCTAGCTTCGGTTCAGCGTTTTGATGTCCTTGATGATGTCATCATAAGGTGTGTTTTGCACCCCATCATAGTTTTTCATCACTTTCCCATCTTGATTGACAAGGAAAAACAGGGACTGATGAATCACTTGGTCTTCATCTTCAGGTTTTTTTACAATGGTTTTAAAACTTTTCATTGCGAATTTTTCAATTTCTGACTGTGAATACCCAGTGAGAAAATCCCAATTTTTAAAGGACAATGGATAGGCTTTTGCAAATTCCTTTAGCTTTTTCGGTGAATCGACCTCTGGGTCCACGCTAAAGGAAATGATATGCGCATCCAATTTTTCTTCTGTTAACCGTTTTTGCAGCTCTGTCATATGAGCAGTCATCGGCGGACAAATCGTTTCACAGCTTGTGAAAATAAAATCAGCTACCCATACTTTCCCCTTCAAATCATCCAATGACACCTTTTGGCCATCTTGGTTTTCAAACTCAAACGGCTCTATTTGATAATTTAAAGCATCCTTGATTTGTCCATTTGAACATGAGACTAAAAGAAGCACGCTTACCATCATAAGCGCACCAAGTAAGGCTCCCCTTTTTCTATACATGATATGTCCATCCCCTTTTTCTATCAATCGGTATAAAAAGTAAAACCTATTGCGCCCTTTCCAGTATGACACGAAATAATCGGTGTTGTGTAGGCAATGTCAATCAGTGCTTCAGGTGTGTGATCAAGCAGCGCTTTTTTTAGCTTTTCAGCGAGTTCTAATGCATCTGCATGTGCGATCCCAATGGCTTGAACTGTTTTTCCCTTCACCGCCTGTACATACTGTTTTGTCAGATGGCGGACAAGCGCAGAGTAGCTTCTCACATTCGCTTCTGGCGTATATACCCCGTCTGTTAAGCTGGCAATAGGTTTGATGTGAAGAAGTGAGCCGATGAGCGCCTTTCCTCTTCCAATTCTGCCGCCTTTGACGAGATTTTCTAATGTATCGATCGTGACATATAGCTTTGTTTGATGACGGATTTTATCTAATTCTGTGATAATATCTTCACGGCTTGCACCCTTTTTGGCTAGTTCTGCTGCTTTGATGACTTGAAATCCTAATCCATAGGAAATAAAATTCGAATCAATCACCGTGATATTTCCATCTACCATTTTCGAAGCGCTTTCAGCAGTTTGAACAGTACCACTCATTCCACCAGTTAAATGGATACTGATCACTTCGCTTCCATCTGCCGTCAGCTTTTCATATAATTCGACGAATTGACCGATCGCAGGTTGAGACGTTTTCGGCAGTTCCTCAGCGGCCTCCATTTTTTCAATAAATTCATCTGGCTGTATATTCACTCGGTCAATATAATCAACTCCAGAAATGGAGATATTGAGCGGAATCACGTGAATGGAAAGATCATTGATTTTTTCTTGCGGAAGATCCACAGTTGAATCTGTTACAATTTTAATTTGTTTCACTATCGTCTCATCCTTGCTGTCTTAGTCTTTACTTATGATATTACCTTATTTCCTGCACACTTGAAAACAACTGACCTAACGTTTTTGAAATTGTCACATTTTCTTCTTGTCACGAAAAAAATCCTTGCCAAACTGAGCAGCAGCCATTTCAAAATGGCTGCTTCCCCCTTTTGACAAAGATTTCTGCTTACGCATTGTGTTTCAATGTAGGCTCCTGATAGATCTGTTCATATGTGCTCCACTTGACGTTACGTTTCACATCCTCTCTGAAAGAGTACACAGCTCTCTTTCCTTTAGATACATAGACTTTTTTCAAGAAAGCTTCAAGTCTAAAGGTGAGCATGAAACGATACGTCTCATCTCCCTTTAGAACAGGGACTTCTGTTACCTTGATCTGAGCTCCATCCATCCGTCTAAAACATATTGTTTTGAGCAGCACAAACGATCAATCCTCTTTTCCAATTATCTGTTAAGCCTAAATAAATAGGTGGAATAAATCTTGATCTTTATTCACTTCAACATAGTGGAATCCTTTTTTATCCATCCGCTCAATCAGCGCTGCATAGTCATCTCTTTCTTTCAATTCGATGCCGACTAGCGCAGGACCTTTGCTTCGGTTATTCTTTTTCGTATATTCAAAGCGTGAGATATCATCATTTGGCCCTAACACTTCATCTAAAAATTCACGAAGCGCTCCTGCTCTTTGCGGAAAATTGACAATAAAGTAATGTTGAAGCCCTTCATAGATCATCGAGCGTTCTTTGATTTCCTGCATTCTGCCGATGTCATTATTTCCTCCACTGACAATACAGACAACATTTTTCCCTTTGATCTCCTCGCGATGAGCATCTAATGCTGCGATCGGCAATGCGCCAGCCGGTTCTGCTACAATTGCACATTGATTATACAGCTCTAAAATCGTTGTACATACTTTCCCTTCTGGTACAAGACTGATTTTATCGACAACAGACTGAAGCGATGTAAACGTCTTTTCGCCAATCCGCTGAACCGCTGCTCCGTCTACAAACTTATCAATCGAATCAAGTGTCACAACCTCGCCCTTCTCATGCGAGGCATGCAGTGAAGCTGCGCCAAGCGGTTCGACTGCAATGATTTCGGTTTCTGGTGAGATATTTTTGATATATGTACCAACACCAGATAACAGACCTCCACCTCCGACACTTGCAAATAAAAAGTGAGGCTCCACTTCGATATCATTTAAGATTTCGACAGCAGTCGTTCCTTGTCCTGCCATCACATCCAGATCATCAAACGGATGGATAAATTCGCGCTTCTCTTCATCTCCGCATTTTACGGCTTCATGATATGAATCATCAAACGTATCTCCGGTTAAGATAATTTCAACATATTCTTTTCCGAACAGCTCCACTTGTGATACTTTTTGCCTTGGCGTCGTAGCAGGCATAAAGATTTTCCCGTGGATGCCTAAATATTTACAAGAATAGGCAACACCCTGCGCGTGATTTCCAGCACTTGCACAGACAATGCCATTTTCTAGTTTATCTTTTGGAAGCTGGCTCATTTTATTAAAAGCGCCTCTTAATTTAAAGGAACGAACTACTTGAAGATCCTCTCTTTTTAAGTAGACATTGCATTCATATCGTTCAGAAAGTCGCTCATTTTTTTGAAGTGGTGTATGAATGACTACATCCTTCAAATTTTGATGGGCTTTTAAGATGTCTTTCACTTGAATTAGCGTATTTTCTTTGAGCAACGGTTTCATGTACAAGATCCTTTCTCTTTAACCTTATTTAATTTGTCATTATAACATGAATATTCAAAAAATAAACCAATAGATCACGATCCATCATAAATTTTATAAACTTTTTCGTTTTCCTGTACATTTGTTTTAATTGGGTGTTACAATTGAACCAATTAGAACCACAAAGAAAGGAATCACCCAATGGCCACTCAATCATTCGCGTCTATCTATGGAGATCATCAAGATATCAAGCATGCAATTCATCTGGCAAAACAATTTTCGAAAAACGAACAGCCGGTCTTGATAACAGGAGACATCGGCACAGGCAAAACGCTATTCGCCCAAGAAATGGCGAACGTATCTGTTCCACACGCATCACTGACACACATGTATTGCCCCATCTTGAATGAAGAAACCTTACAGAAAGCCTTCACAGAAAAAAACAATCAAATTCTTTATTTAGATGAAATCGGTGCATTGAGTATTTCTATGCAGCACCAGGTCATTCACTTTCTAGAAACGTCACCTGCAACAAAAGTAATCGCTTCTTCGTCTTTATCAATAGAGGCACTCAGGGTTTCTTCTACCTTTTTACCCGAGCTGTTTTATCGTCTGAATGTTCTTCATTTGGCCCTTCCAGCTTTAGCCGAACGAAAAACAGATATTCCTGTGTTAACAAATGCTTTCTTTCAAAAGCTGAACATGGCACCTGATATTGATCCAAGTGTTTGGGAGGCCTTGCAGCAGTATCCATTTGAAGGAAATGTCCAAGAACTCAAAAATATTGTTCATTACGCTGCGTCTATACTCGAGGGCCACACGGTATTTTTACATCATTTACCGCCCTTTGTGTTAGCACCCCTTCCCTCAGCCTTAAAAGGAAAAAAGGAAGAACACCAGCTCACACTAATGGAAAAACAAGAGTTTGTTTTCTTGCTGGAAGCAATTAAATCTCTCAATGAAAAAGGAGAAGCAGCCAGCAGGCGTATCTTGTCTGAATTAAGCAAACAAGGAGACATCCCGCTGACCCCTCAGCAGGTGCGAAACCGCTTAGATGATCTTGAGAAAAAAGCATACGTGACGAAAGGAAAAGGCAGGGCCGGAACGAAGATTACACTTGAAGGTCTTTCATTCCTGAAGTCGCTTGATGGTTATATACCGGTTCAATAAAAGGAGGACATCCATTGTTTACTGTAAAAGAAGAAATTGCAAACGCCATTACACATGGCATTGGTGTTATTTTATCCATTCCAGCTATTGTGTTTCTCGTCTTATTCGCTGTTCAATACGGCACCGTCACAGACATTATCAGCTTTTCGATATTTGGTGCATCCATGCTGCTGCTCTATTTAAGCTCAACCCTGCTTCATAGCATTCGGCACCAAAAAACAAAAGATATTTTTGAAATTCTCGACCACTCGGCTATTTATGTATTGATTGCTGGTACATATACACCCTTTTTACTTGGACCACTAAAAGGTGCACTGGGTTATACACTCCTTGCGATTGTATGGGCGCTTGCTGCTGGTGGGATTGTCTTTAAAATCTTTTTCGTCAAACGCTTTATTATCGTATCTACCCTTGTCTATTTATTAATGGGCTGGATGATCATCATTGCCATCAAACCGCTTTATATCCAATTAACAGGTGCAGGATTTGGCCTCTTACTGTTAGGCGGCATTTTATATTCGGTCGGAACCATCTTTTATATTTGGCGGAAAATCCCCTATCATCATGCGATTTGGCACAGCTTTGTTCTCGGCGGCAGCGCCTCGATGTTCTTCTGCATTTTATTCTATTGTGTGAACGTTCCTGCTGCATGAAAAAAAACCAGCATCCACTATTCGGATGCTGGTTTTTTCTATGCACGCTTTTGTGCGTAATCACTGATCATGACAGGAGCTTTAATATGAATATCAACATTAACAGGACGCAGTCTTTTCACGATCTTCCCAGTTAAAAGACGATCCGTTCCGCTCGTTTCAATCGGTACAAGCGGACAATCGGATTCTTCAGCCAGCGCCTCTGCAATGTGACGATATGCTTCTGAAAGCAAGATACTCTGCCCAGACATGATTCTTTCCTTTGCTTCTTCTAATAAGACCTCATCCGTTTGATTCTGATGAATGACCGCCATTTTTTTGAGCCATTGTTTTATAATCGGATACCGAAAGAGCTTCGGCTTTGCCATAAAAGCAAATGGCTTCTCAAGGTGGCCGATCAATAATGTCGTTGTGACTGGATTCAGCTCTTTTGTGACATAAATAACCGGGCCATCTGGCAGCTTCTTTTGCTGATGAATGGTCATGACTGATCCTGATTGATCAATACATCCCCGGGCAAATCTTTTTGCATGCTCATGAATGAGATGCATTCGTTTCGTATAGGAAATGCGTGGATCCGTTAATTCATGATCGTACAAATGCCTCATACTTTTTAAAAAGGATACAACAACATAAATCGTTAAAAACCAATAACGAAACAACCGTACTCCTCCTACTCACTTATCCTTTTTTGTCATAGACGACAAATTCATAATTGTAGGGGTTCTTTTCGTCACGATGGCCTTTTTCGCGTGATACAATCGTCCATTCATCTTCATTGTAATACGGGAAATAGCGGTCTCCTTCAAACGCATGGTGAATGTGCGTGATATAGAGACGATCCGCATATGGCATCATTTCTTCATACAGCTTAGACCCGCCAATGATAAATAGCTCTGTCTCGCTTTCCGCAATTGCCAAAATGTCAGCAATTGAATGAACAACCTCGCATTCTTCTGCTTTAAAAGAAGAACTTGTGGTCAGCACAATGTTTCGGCGGTTAGGCAGCGCTCGTCCAATCGATTCAAAGGTTTTTCTGCCCATGACAATCGTATGACCGCCTGTGACTTTTTTAAAATACGCTAAATCTGCTGGTAAATGCCAAGGCATTTGATTATCTTGACCAATGACTCTGTCTTCTCCTGTCGCCACAATCATGGAAATCATACACTGACTTCTCCTTTAATATGCGGATGCGGATCATAGTTCTCAAGCACAAAATCATCAAACGTAAAATCAAAAATGCTCTTTACATCTCTTGTAATACGAAGCGTAGGAAGCGTGCGTTCCTCGCGCTCTAGCTGCATTTTCACCTGTGGAAGATGATTTTGGTAAATATGAGCATCTCCGAGTGTATGAATAAACTCTCCTGGCTCAAGATTTGTGACTTTGGCAATCATCATCGTTAGAAGAGCATATGAAGCGATATTAAATGGCACGCCTAAAAAGATATCTGCCGATCTTTGATATAGCTGGCAGGAAAGCTTCCCGTTTGATACGTAAAATTGAAACAGACAATGACAAGGAGGCAGCGCCATTTGATCAATTTCCCCCGGGTTCCAAGCACTGACGATCAGTCGTCTTGAATTCGGGTTGTGCTCAATATCATGAATCAGCTTTGCGATCTGATCCACTGTCTCGCCGTCTCCGCTCGCCCATGATCTCCACTGTGCACCGTACACACGGCCCAGCTCTCCATTTTCATCTGCCCATTCGTTCCAAATCCGGACACCATTTTCTTGAAGATATTTGACATTTGTATCACCTTTTAAAAACCAAAGCAACTCATGAATGATTGATTTCAGGTGTAATTTCTTTGTGGTTAAAAGAGGAAACCCTTCCTGTAAATCAAATCTCATCTGGTAACCGAACGTGCTGATTGTACCTGTACCCGTTCTGTCACCTTTTTCATCCCCGTGCTGTAATACATGACGGCATAACTCTTTGTATTGTTTCATTTTTTTCATCCTTTATTTATGTTCTTGTTGTAGTTTACCTTATTTCAGCTTTTCTTGAAACCAAAAAAACATGCCTGCATGATGAGCAGACATGTTTTTCTTTTTATGCTTGATTCACTCGTTCCTGCTCTTCATCCTTAATATCTTGGTGTGAGTGAGCAATGCGGCTTGCAGCTGCTGCGGCAAGTGCAGCGACTAGGTCATCAAGGAAAGTATGCACTTCCCCTGGACGGCCTTCATCTAATTCACGAATAATACCAAATTTCTCTTTATCTAAATAACCGAAGTTGGTCAAACCGATTGATCCATATACATTGACAATGGAAAGCGGAATAATCTCATCAATTCCATATAGCGGCTCATCTGTTTCAACTAAGTGCTGTAAAGGTTCTGGCAAAAGCTTTTTTTCTGCCAGCTGATCAAGGGCAAGTCCTGTTAAAACTGCATGGACAATTTCTCTTTTATTTAGCACTTTTTCAACATTTTCAATACAGACACTAAGTGGAAGGTTTGGATGATATTTTTCTTGGAGCTTCAGCACAATGTGTGCGATATCTTCAATTTTCACTCCGCGATCGTTTAACATTTGTTTTGTAATCTGCACCATTTCGTTCATTGTATATTTTTTCAATTGGCATGACATCTCCTTCTAGTGGCTCATCCAGCTCGGCGGGGTGTTTTTATCCCAGTAAATATTACCGAGTTCATGATGCGTCTGGAATCCATCTTCTGCTGTATGGTAATGAAAGTTAAACCAATATCCGCTGTGAGGCGGCTGATCTCTTCTGACATGAAAACGGAGCAAATCTTCTCCGGTCTTGCGGTTGTAAATGTGGAAGATTTTTTCGCCATTTCCGCTTGAAGGCTGATCAGTTATCACAACATCTTGAAATTTTTCGTCATCTTTGAAATTTGTTAAATAGTCGGTTAACACTTGTTCAATCTTCGGCTGAATTTCTTCTCTGTACTCGTCCTCAATGACAGGTGTGATTTTACGGCCAAATTTGAGAAAGGATTGATTTTCTGCACTTGACAGCACCTCTTGCTTATATTGCTCAAAGGGATCTATCTGCTCTTTGCTTTCCTCTTGCGTTAGTTCCCAGCTGCGCAATTCATCTGATGTATCATAAACAGCTGTATAAGGCGTTTTATCAGATGAAGAAAGTTCAGAGGGCTTGTCTGTCATCAAAGCCGACGGAGGAGAGACTAAACCAAAAGTTGCAATCGTAAAGAGCACAACAAGCGTTTTTCTCATCCACATCTTCATGATATCTAATTCCTTCCATAAGTTATCATACTGCTATTCTAGCATATAATGAATTTTCAGTCATTCAATTTGGTCACCGATTTGAGACTTTCTTTTTTATAATAAAACGTTTACAATGGCAGTAAAGGCGACTAAAATTTGGGAGGAATGGGTATGCTTGAAGGGTTTTTTATTACGGCTTCCTTGCTGACATTATTTTATTTTGTCTATATGGAGATTACAGATTAAAAGCCCTGAATAAGGGCTTTTTTAGATGCTTGACAAGGAATTAAAAAGAATTGTCTGCACAGCTGAACCTTTAGCGAGGGCTTTTTTCTTTCTCAATATATCCATAATGAAATTGGGCTGTTTTTCGTTTTAAAACGTGAAATTGATAGGAGTCTGCTAGAAATCGGGTGCTTTTCCAATGATCTTTTAAAACCACTCTTTTTCTCGCTACTCTCACCGCTTCTTGGACGGCTGTTTCGTGATCAAAGTGGTACTCTGCCGCATGACGGAGCGGAGCGATACTTGCAGATTCTTGAATCGCCTCCTCAAACATCGGGTCAAAATAGACGACATCAATTGATTCATCAGAGAGCTTTTTTAGCTGCTCGATACTGTCTCCACTTACAACAGATATCCGTTTCATCGCTTCATCTGCCTCTCTTACCCCTGTCTCCCATGTGTTTAATCCTTCTCGGACTAACAATGCTGTCATGGGATTCTTTTCGATACCAATGACCCTTCCATTCGGACCTACTCGCAAGCTGGCTGTAATGGCATCTGATCCTAGGCCAAGCGTACAATCTAAAAAGGAATCGCCTGGCCGAAGCTGCGTGGCTTCGATTAAAGGATCCTTTTCTCCGCGCATGAGCCGCTTCACCCTGAACATTGCTGAGCTTGGATGGAAGAAGAACTTTTCACCATTTGGCTGATACCATTCGAATCTTTCTTTCCCCACAACAAGGACGTCTCCTCGTTTCATCGCAAGCTGCTTGACGGATTGTTTGCGCCTTTCAACATACTCACCATGTAAATCCTCTGCAAGGGCTTTTGCTATT
Source organism: Bacillus sp. FSL M7-0003 (assembly GCF_038628485.1). Classification (NCBI taxonomy): domain Bacteria; kingdom Bacillati; phylum Bacillota; class Bacilli; order Caryophanales; family Bacillaceae; genus Bacillus; species Bacillus sp. FSL M7-0003. The sequence goes on from NZ_CP152024.1 coordinate 2,005,239, forward strand.
TCAATTGTTTGTTCATTTGCTCTAAAGCTTGTTGTGATAAGCATGCGGTTCCTCCATCATGATCAAGAAAAAATGCCCTGATTTGATCACAGGACATTTCAACATGTGTATTAGCAATGTTTTTCGAATGCAGATAAGACGTTGTTCATGATGTCTTCCATTTCATGACCTTCAATTTCGTCACGCGGAATAAAATGAACGAGTTCATTTCCTTTTAAAAGTGCCATAGATGGAGACGATGGCTCTTCCCCTGTGAAGTATTCTCTCATTTTTGCCGTTGCTTCCCTGTCCTGACCAGCAAAAACTGTGACAATTCGATCTGGTGTTTTTTCTGCCTTCATCACAGCTTGTGTAGCAGCTGGGCGTGCTAAGCCGGCAGCGCACCCGCATACAGAATTGACAACGACAAATGTCGTTCCTTCTGCTTCTTGCATCGTTTGTTCTACTTCTTCTTCCGTTGTTAGTTCTTGAAATCCTGCACTTGTCAGCTCTTGACGCATCGGTACAACGAGCTGGCGCATATATTCTTCATATGCCATTGACATAAAAAAGCCCCCTCTATAATCCTTATGTTGTGAATAAAGGATACTATAGAGAGAGCCAATTTTCAAATGTTCGATATCAGATTAAATTTTCATAATGCCGCCTGTATTGGCTGATGTCACAAGTTTTGAATATCTAGCAAGATAACCCGTTTTTACTTTTGGCTCAAAGCCTTTCCAGTTTGCTTTTCTTCTTTCCCATTCTTCCTCTGGAACATCTACGCTTAAAATGCGCTGTTCGATATCGACAACGACATGGTCACCATTTTCAACAAAGGCAAGCGGGCCGCCCTCAGCTGCCTCTGGAGAGACGTGTCCAATAGACAAACCGCGAGAAGCGCCGGAAAAACGTCCGTCTGTAATTAAAGCAACCTTTGGTCCAAGACCCATGCCGACGATTTGTGAAGTAGGTGCAAGCATTTCAGGCATGCCAGGTCCGCCTTTAGGTCCTTCGTAGCGAATGATGACAACATGTCCTGCTTCTACTTTTCTATTAATGATACCTTCAAGGGCTTCTTCTTGGGATTCAAATACGATGGCAGGTCCCTCGTGGCGTGTGATCCCGTCTTGTACCCCGCCCGTTTTAATGATGGCTCCATCTGGCGCAAGGTTTCCAAATAAAACGGCTAAGCCGCCTTTTTCAGTAAATGGCTTGTCAATTGGATAAATGACGTTATAATCTTTTACCTCATGCCCCGCAATGTTCTCGCCAAGCGTTTTCGCAGTGACGGTCATTGTATCTAAATGAAGAGCTCCTTCTTTTTTAGACAATTCATTTAGTGCTGCTGTAACGCCGCCTGCTTCATGTAAATCCTCAATATAAACGTCTGAAGCTGGAGCAAGTTTTGATAAATGAGGCACACGTTCTGCTACTTCATTGATACGTTCAAGTGAATATTCAACACCTGCTTCATTCGCAATCGCCAATGTGTGAAGAACGGTATTGGTTGAACCACCAAGTGCCATATCTAATGCAAATGCATTATCAATTGCTTTTTCAGTGACAATATCCCGTGGTTTAATATCTTTTTTGATAAGCTCCATGAGTTGTTTTGCAGACTTCTTCGCAAATTCTCTTCGTTCTGGTGATGTCGCCAAAATCGTTCCATTTCCAGGAAGAGCGATCCCGAGTGCTTCCGCTAAACAGTTCATTGAGTTAGCTGTAAACATACCTGAACAAGATCCACAGGTTGGACAGCCAAACTGCTCTAATTCATTTAATTCCTCTTCATTGATTTTACCTGACTGGTATGCACCAACGCCTTCAAATACAGAAGAAAGAGAAATTTTTCTGCCATCACTTGTTCTACCCGCTTCCATCGGTCCCCCGCTCACAAAGACAGTCGGGATATTCACACGCATCGCTGCCATCATCATTCCTGGTGTGATTTTATCGCAGTTAGGAATACAAACCATTCCATCAAACCAATGAGCAGATACAACGGTTTCCACAGAGTCCGCAATGATTTCACGGCTTGGCAATGAATATCTCATCCCGATATGACCCATGGCAATTCCATCATCGACGCCAATCGTATTGAATTCAAATGGAACCCCGCCAGCTTCACGAATGGCTTCCTTCACAATCTTCCCGAATTCCTGAAGATGGACATGTCCTGGGACAATATCAATATAGGAATTACATACGGCAATAAATGGCTTGCTGAAATCCTCATCCTTTACCCCCGCCGCTCTTAGTAAGCTTCGGTGAGGTGCTCTGTCGATTCCTTGTTTAATCATATTACTGCGTAGTTCTGCCATCTGTTTAAAAAGCCTCCTATACTACAAGTCTTGTTGACTGCATGATTTTGAGTTGATTTTATTTTACAAATTTTCTGTTTATTTAGCCACCTATGAATGACTGATGACTAACATGGCTGCTGAAGCAAGCGCTCAGCAAGGTTCGTGTCATAAAATCTGACCTCCAATATTCTATATTGGTACTACTATATAGAGTTTTTTCGCATATTTCAACAATATTCAAAATAATTTTTCTAAAAAAATTTTTCTGTCTATCGTTTTTAGAAAAACAAGCTGCTTTTCATTGGCAGCTTGTTCTTCTTTCTCATCATTCTGATGCATTCTTTCTACTTTCTGTCATTTGTTTCCATACTGAACCTTTTGCTTCTTCTCCATGCTCAATGCGCTCAATCGCCATTTTCACTTGAAGACTGACTTCAAACTCAGGGTCTTGCTCTGCTTCTTTTAATGCTTCAAGTGCCGTTTCGTCCCCTTCTTCATAAAGGAACATAGCTGCACGCCAGCGTACAAGCTTACTCGGGTCCTTTAATGCTGCGATCATGGCTTCGATAGCACTTGGGTCACCAAGATCAGAAATACAGTCGCCAGCCGTTCTGCGGACCGTCACTGTTTTGTCTTCGAGCCCCTTATATAAAATAGGCAGAATGGCAGGATCTTCAATCATGCCAGCATTCACAACGGCTTGTCTGCGAATAGACGTTTTTGGATCCTCCATTGCTTTCATTAAAACAGGTATGTCCTTTAGCTCTGGCTGCATTTGCTCTAAATGGGCAAAACGTTTTTTCCAATCTTCCTCTTGCAGCATCTCTTCTGTTACATCATATGCCTTTCGGTTCACCTGTCTATCTACAGCTTCCTGACCTTCTTTAACCGCCTCTGTTAATCGGGCTAAACGCTCGTCATCATAGGCTGCTTGTAGCTCCTCTATGACTTCCTGACCGATATCAGCAAATTCTCCAAAACGAACGCCGTGTTCTTTCCACACACGTTCAAACACGACATTGTCTGAGCTGCTTCTAAGCTTTAAAATGGCTGCTTGAAAACGTTCAGGCATGCCAAACCGTTCTTCTCTTTCACCATCTGACAGTTTGACCTGCATTGGAATCCCATTAAACATTTGGACAAACACTTTCACTTCACCAAATGTGTCATCGCCTGACTGCGATCCTTCCTGAAGACCTTCTGTTTCTTGTCCAAAGGCTTCTCTGACCTGTTGTAAAATACCCTGCCAGTCAAACTTTGCATTTCGCTCAACCGCTAAGAAATCTGCAACATGATAAACCCCTTTTACACCTTCAATGCTTAAAATACGCTTGATCATTTCTGGTGCTTCGTCTTTTTGATCCTTTTTGTAGTTGTTGCTTTTACCGCCGGCAAGTGCTTCTGTCAAAATCACCTTCATGGTATTCGGACTTGGCGTTGGTTCTATTGCTGTTATTTTCATTGATATATCCTCCTTACACACATAAAGACCCTACTCATCTGTAAGGCCGCATTCTTCTTTCCACTTCTTGATAAATAAACTCATCAATTCATGCCGCTCATCAGCAAGCTGCTTTCCTGCATGAGTGTTCATCAAGTCTTTTAATTTGAGCAGTTTTTCTTCCATATGCTTTAGCACAGAGCCCTGCTGCGTGTCCTCTGTATAATGGGGCTCACCTGTAGCGCCAGCATACGTAAACACTCTAGCGATACCGCTTGCTCCTATCGCATCCAGCCTATCCGCATCTTGAACAATGGCCCCTTCTAACGTCATTGGCCTAAACTGCTTATGCCGATGACGAAAAGACATCGTTGTAATAATGTCCATGATATAGCGGATATCCCGCGTGTCCAATTGCCACAAAAGGAGCTGGTTCTCAAGCTGCTCCTTCGTAACCTTCCATTCACTTGACAGCTTTTCATCAATGACATCATGTACAATCGCCGCCATTTCGATGATAAAAAGAGAGCCGCCTTCCTGATTTGCAATACGAACGGCAAGCTGACGCACACGAGCAACATGAGCCGCATCGTGTCCAGTCGGTTCATTCTTCAGCCTGTCTGAAACAAAGGAGGCTGCTGCCTCCAATTGTTTTCGTTGCATGACTGTCACCATCTTATTTGTTAAGCAGAGCAATGATTGAGCTTTCTAATTCTTTTGGTGGTGTTTTCGGAGAGAATCGTTCAGTGACTTCTCCGTTTTGGTCCACGATAAATTTTGTGAAATTCCATTTCACTGTTTTTGTCCCAAGCACACCTTTCGCTTCACTTGTTAAATGTTTGAACAGCGGGTGCGCCTCTTCGCCATTGACATCTACTTTCGCAAACATAGGGAAGGTCACTCCATAATTCAAAGAACAGAACTCTTGAATGGCTTCTTCTCCTTCTGGCTCTTGGTTCATAAATTGGTTACACGGAAATCCTAAAATTTCAAGGCCCTTTTCATGATATTGATCATATAGCTCTTGTAATTGTTTAAATTGAGGAGTCAGTCCACATTTGCTTGCTGTGTTTACAATAATGAGCACTTTTCCTTTGTAATCTGCCATCGATTTTTCCTGACCGTTAATGGTCTTGACCTGAATATCATAAATTGACATCTCATAGCCTCCTAGGATTCACTTTTTCCTATCGTAACATGCTTCTTTTAGAAAATCGCTTTTTATGCTCCCGTTTAAAAGAGTCCTGTCACACTGCCGTCTTCTAATAAATCCATTTCGAGAGCCGCAGGTTTTTTAGGTAAGCCAGGCATTGTCAAAATGCTTCCAGTTAAAGCTACAATAAACCCTGCTCCTACAGATGGCTTTAACTCTCGAATCGTAATGGTAAAGCCTTTAGGTCTGCCGATTAAAGCTGGATCATCTGAAAGAGAATATTGTGTTTTTGCCATACAAACCGGCAAATGAGCCCAGCCGTTTTCCTCAATGGCAGCCAGCTGCTTTCTTGCTTTAGTTGTGAGCGTGACCCCATCTGCCCCGTAAACCACTTTGGCCACTTTAGATAACTTTTCTTCGATGGAATCGTTCTCTTCATACAAATAGGTAAAGTTGTTCTTTTTCTTTTCAATGAGTGCTGCTAGTTCCTCGGCAAGAGCTGTCCCGCCTTCTCCTCCTTCTTCCCATACATTCACGGCTTTGACTGGATGGCCATGTTTGCCGCACCAATCTTCTATCGCTTGAATCTCTTCTTTTGTATCCGTTATAAACCGGTTTACCGCCACAATATATGGAAGACCAAAAGCTTGCACGGTTTCAATATGCTTTTCTAAATTATGTATACCTTCTAATACGGCGTGTGCATTCTCTTCTTTGAGTTCGGTTTTCTTCATTCCGCCATGCATCTTTAATGCTCTCACTGTTGCGACAATGACAACTGCACTAGGTTTGAAATCACCAGCTCTTGTTTTAATGTGCAGGAACTTTTCTGCTCCAAGGTCTGCACCAAATCCAGCTTCTGTAACGACATAATCAGCTAATTTTGCTGCCATTTTGGTTGCAATTAAACTATTGCATCCATGTGCAATATTAGCAAAAGGACCTCCATGGACAAGGGCTGGGGTTCCTTCAATCGTTTGAACAAGGTTCGGTTTGAGTGCATCTTTTAAAAGTAGCGTCAGAACACCTTCATATCCAAGTGCTCCCACTGTGATTGGCTCGCCTTCTTGATTATAGGCAACAACAATAGAAGAAAGACGTTTTTTTAAGTCGTTTAAGTCTTCTGCTAAACAGAGGATCGCCATCATTTCGGAAGCCACTGTAATATCAAATCCGTCTTCTCTAGGATACCCATTTAACTGACCGCCAAGTCCGACAACGACCTGTCTTAAGGCACGATCGTTTAAATCAAGCACCCGCTTCCACACAATGCGCCGCGTGTCGATGCCGAGTTCATTTCCGTGATGGATATGGTTATCAATAAATGCAGATAAGGCATTATGTGCAGATGTAATGGCATGAAAATCCCCTGTGAAATGAAGATTGATTTCTTCCATTGGCAGCACCTGTGAATATCCTCCGCCCGCTGCTCCGCCTTTAATCCCCATTGTAGGACCTAATGATGGCTCACGCATCGCAATGATCGCTTTTTTGCCAATTTTTTCGAAGGCTTGACCAAGGCCGACAGTTACGGTGGATTTCCCCTCACCTGCTGGCGTAGGGTTAATCGAAGTGACAAGAATCACGTGTCCTTCTTTTTGTTTCTTTAAACGGTCAAAAATAGTCAAAGAAATTTTCGCTTTTGTGAAACCATAGCATTCTAATTCTTCGTCATGTATTTGCAGCTTTGCTGCGATGTCTTGAATCGGTCTCAGCTTAGCCTTTTGGGCAATGTCAATATCTGATAAATGCTTTGTGATCATAACAAAACGGCCTCCTTTTTTTACAGAAACAGCATTCTTTTTTACTCTATTTTTCATTGTAACATAATTGAAACATTGAAATATCGCCAGAAAGTTCCTATAATGAAGTGAAATTAGCTTTGGTTCAGGGGGTGGCGAGTTGCCTATTAACATACCAGTTCATCTGCCGGCAAAACAAATACTAGAGAGCGAAAATATTTTCGTCATGGATGAGACAAGGGCATTCAAGCAAGATATCCGTCCTTTGAATATCGTGATCTTAAATTTAATGCCAAAAAAAATACAAACTGAAACGCAGCTGCTGAGAATGCTCGGAAATTCTCCTTTACAAGTGTACTTTACGTTTTTGATTCCAAGTACACATACACCGAAGAATACGTCGAGAGAGCATCTAGATGAATTTTATACGACCTTTGAATCGATTCGCCATAAAAAATTTGATGGAATGATCATCACTGGCGCACCAATCGAGCACTTACCTTTTGAAGAAGTCTCTTATTGGAAAGAGCTGCAGGACATTTTGGACTGGAGTAAAACCAATGTGACGTCTACTCTTCATATTTGCTGGGGTGCACAGGCAGGTTTATATCACCATTACGGGATTGAGAAAATCAAGCTTCCTGAGAAAAAATTTGGCGTATTTGAGCATATTGTGAAAGAGAAAAAAGAAAGATTAGTCAGAGGTTTTGATGAAGTATACTATGTCCCACATTCTAGGCATACAGATATTAATACAGAACAATTAAAAAACACGCCGAATTTGAAAGTCTTGAGTATGTCTGAAGAAGCGGGTGTTTGTTTAATTGTTTCAGATGATGATAAACAAGTATTTTTAACTGGACATCCTGAATATGATACAGATACATTGATGCAGGAATATGAAAGAGATTTGTTGAAACATGATACAGTCCAAAAACCTGTCCACTATTTTATAGAAGATGGTGACACATTAATCCCAGTAAATCGCTGGAAAGCCCATGCAACCTTATTGTTTATGAATTGGCTTAATTATTATGTTTATCAAGAAACACCATACGTTTGGGAATAAAATAGACTGTGGTCTGATGATAAATCGTCAAAATGTGTTAAAATACAAATGGCTCTGTCTTCCATTATCAATTGAATCTGTTTGTTTTTTAAAATTAGTTTAATTCTTTCGTAACGAATGATATGCTCTAACTGTTTATATGTTATCTTTATGTATATGTAGACCTATGAGATTAATAGTTTTCGTACGAAGTTTTGTTGTTGTTGATTACATTTGAGGTGAATATTCTTGAATACCAATAAAAAAATATTAATCTTGACCGCAAATTATGGAAATGGACATATGCAGGTAGCAAAAACACTGTATGATGAATGCAAATCCCAAGGATTTGAACATGTTGTAGTTTCTAATTTGTATCAAGAATCGAATCCCATTGTGTCAGAAGTGACTCAATATTTATACTTGAAGAGCTTTTCCATTGGGAAACAATTTTATCGCTTGTTTTATTACGGTGTAGATAAAATTTACAATAAACGCAAATTTAACATTTATTTAAAAATGGGAAATAAGCGTCTCGATGAATTAATTCAGTTACACAATCCGGACATCATCATTATTACATTCCCAATGATTGTGGTACCAGAATACCGAAACAAAACAGGTAAAGTGATTCCGACTTTTAATGTCATGACAGATTTTTGTCTCCATAAGATTTGGGTACATGAAAACATCGACCGATACTATGTTGCAACCGATTATGTGAAACAAAAATTAGTGGAAATCGGCACACATCCAAGCGATGTCAAGGTGACAGGTATTCCTATTAGACCACAGTTTGAAGCAGACGTGCCAAAATCGATGATCTATAAGAAATATGGATTATCATCAGATAAAAAAGTTCTTCTCATCATGGCCGGTGCTCACGGTGTACTAAAAAATGTGAAGGAATTATGTGAGGCGCTGCTTCTCGACAGTGAAGTACAAATTGTTGTTGTATGCGGAAAGAACGCCGCGCTGAAACAATCGCTTAGCGTTCTTGAACAAGCACACCCAGATCAATTGAAGGCGCTTGGATATGTGGAACAAATTGATGAATTGTTCAGAGTAACAGATTGTATGATTACAAAACCAGGCGGCATTACTTTAACAGAAGCAACTGCAATCGGTGTCCCGGTCATTCTTTACAAGCCTGTCCCTGGTCAAGAAAAGGAAAATGCTCTTTTCTTTGAGGATTATGGCGCTGCCATTGTCATTAACAGACATGAAGACATTTTAGAATCTGTGACCAACTTGCTTCAGGATGAAGAAAAATTAGAAACAATGAAACAAAACATGAAAAAACTGCACTTAAAACAATCTTCTCAAACCATTTTGGAAGATATCGTCGAGCAGTCAGATCTCATCATGAATAACAAAACTTATGCTCGCGCATTATCATAAAAAGGTGTCCGTCATTGACGGACACCTTTTTCTTATCCTTGATTTCCATTTGTTGTGTATACTTCTTCAAACGGCTGAACGACAACAAAGCCACTTCCGGTAAACTTCATTTGAATGGACTCTCCGCTTCCCCTGCCAATAAAAGTTTTAAAGGAAACATCTGTCACAAATTCAGTTTTTAAATCCCCTGACCACGCAACAGTCGCATTCGGATCTGTATAAACAGAGTCACCTGGCTGAACAATGAGGGTCAGCGGCTCATAATGACTTGTGATTGCTACTAAGCCCGGCCCTTCTAATTTGACATTAAATAATCCACCTGCAAGCATGCCAGACACTTTTTTCATCAATTTGATATCCCATCGGACAGATGGTTCAAACGCGAGCAGATCGTTTCCATTCACAAAAATGGATTCTCCTTGAGCCAAACGAAGAATCGAGATTTTTTTACCTTGATCTGCCACATATAATTTCCCATCACCTGTCGCCTTCATTAGTGAGGTGCCTTCTCCTGAGAGCATTTTTTTGAACATTTTTGAGACGCCGTGCTCAAAAACACCTTCACGTTCAAATTTGATTTTCCCTCGATAGGAAACCATGGAACCCGTTTTTGCCCAAATCGTGTCAGTCAAATTAATTTCTAAAAGTCTTGATGTTTCAAGTTCGAAGACACCTTCTCCTTTATCTTCTTGCTGCGTATTCTGAACAAATTCTTCAAGTGTATAACGATTCATGATTGCACCTCTTTCTGTATTTTTTTTATATACGGACAAGCTGCACGTGAGGTTCCGAAAAGAACGTTTTATATTTCATTGTTATTCACCAAAAAAACAAAAAAATCAAACATTCTGCTCAAAATTTGGCTCGCCTGCTTGACGCTTTACTTTTGATGGTGTATAGTGGAACCATCATTTAACAACTGCAAAGTCGTTAGGTGATGAAAATTTTTTTTAGTATGCCAAAAGGTGTGCTACAGTACTAGGAGGAAAAAGCAATATGCAAAACGGTAAAGTAAAATGGTTCAATAATGAAAAAGGTTTCGGCTTCATTGAAGTTGAAGGCGGAGACGATGTATTCGTTCACTTCACAGCTATCGAAGGTGACGGCTACAAGTCTTTAGAAGAAGGACAAGAAGTTTCTTTTGAAATCGTTGAAGGTAATCGTGGACCTCAAGCTGCAAACGTAACAAAACTTTAATCAACTAAATCAATGATGAAACGACAAAATAAAGAGAGGCTTATGCCTCTCTTATTTGATTTTCAGCTGAATTTCAATGGCTAAAATATTTTGCTTCAGTCGTTGTTCAATTTCAGAAATATCTTTTTCGAGAAAAGGTCTTCCCTTCTTTGCTACATCTACTAGCTGCTCTAGATCGCTGTATACCTCTTGAAATGTTCGATGTAATACCGTTTCGAAATCCTTACTATCCATGCCGGCCTTCCCCTTTTCCTCTATTATCCGTCACTTAGTCAAAAAGTAACTCAACCAAAACTTTCTATAGTTATATCGGCTCATTTTTCAGAATATGTTCTTTTTTTACACATTCTATCCGTTTTTTTTCATGAGCGGATGTTTGAGCAGGGAAAACCGGGGCGGCAGCGGCTTATTTTTTAAGCAGCGTCTGTCCGTATTCTTTTATTTTCTCTCCTACTGTGCATTGCTGAATACAAAAGGAATGGGCGTATTTTTTGCCATATTCTTTTCGAAAGTGCTTCTTAATCAAACAATCTGAACAATACGTGTCTTGGAGATCCGTCAATTCTTGTACTGCTGTTTTTTTATCCACATTATTCAGCTCCGTCTGCTTCTAATTTCAATTTACTTTCAATTGGAACGTCTGCAAGCATCTGCCTTGCAAGCTGATCCGCTTCTGCATTTTGTTTACGATCGATGACTTCATAGGTTGGCGTAAGCCTCAGCTCTTTTAAAGCCGATTCAATCCGGTCGAGCCATTTGTTATGTATATCATCATAACAAGGCCATTCTCCTTTTAATTGATTCATGACAACAAGTGAATCGCCTCTAATCGTGACAGAATTTCTGCTTGCTCCAAGGTCTTTTAATGCTTTGACTGCCTCAAATAAAGCCGCATACTCTGCTTCATTATTGGTGATTCCTTTGAAGGGCTGATTTTTTCTCAAACGATAAGCATCTTCTCCGAGCTTATAGTAGACGACAACCCCAAGACCAGAGTCGCCTGTTTCTTTGTGAAAACTTGCATCAAAATAGACCTGAAGCTGATCAGGTTCAAGCTTTAGTTCTTCATTTAGCTTTTCAAGTTCTTTAATAGACCACATCGCCCCTTTTTCATCTTCAAATGATAGGAGGGACTGTGGTTCTTTTTTATCGATATGTTTGGCTAAAATCAAGGCCTCTTTTAGCTCCATCCAATCTTCTTGGAAAAAAGCAATGGACCCAATCGATTTCACTTTCATTGTATAGTGTGCTCTTAATTTCATTGATCACATCGCCTTCCCGTGCTTTTAAGGTAAACATACGTTATGCTATAATCAAAAAGTTACATTTTACAATGAGAAAGGAAGTTCATGTCACTTGTTTAATGAAGGTATTTGGATCTTATTTGCGATCATTAATTTTATCATTGTTCTTCTATTTTATAAAGGATTTGGCAAGATGGGCCTTTTCGTCTGGATTGGCTTTGCGACGGTTGCTGCAAATTTACAAGTGGTCAAAACCGTTGAATTGTTTGGCTTAACGGCAACACTTGGAAACATTTTATACGGCAGTGTATTCTTTGCAACGGACGTATTGAATGAAAAATATGGACAAAATGAAGCGAGAAAAGCTGTCTGGATTGGCTTTGCCACCCTTTTAACGCTAACCGTTGTCATGCAAGAGGCTTTACTTTTCCATCCCGCTCCATCTGACATTTCTCAAACATCGCTGGAAACCATATTTGGCTTTATGCCAAGGGTCGCACTTGGCAGTCTTGCTGCTTATATCATCAGTCAAATGTTAGATGTTTATGTATATTCGTTTATTCGCCGGATATTTCCTTCCGATGGTGCGCTCTGGGTGCGCAACGCTGGAAGTACGATGATCAGCCAGCTGCTTGATACACTGATCTTCACAACCATTGCCTTTCTTGGCACCTATCCATTTCATGTATGGATCGAAATCTTCATCACAACTTATGTGATTAAATTTATCGTCGCCGCGATTGCGACACCATACGCGTATGCAGCGAAAAGAATGGTTCCACTTGATGAAAGGGGGAAATAAATTGCCAGCTGAAATATACATTGATGGTGCTAGCGCAGGTAATCCGGGTCCTTCTGGCATCGGCGTTTTCATTAAATATGATGGAAAGGCAGAATCTTTCTCGATTCCTCTTGGATCAATGAGCAATCACGAAGCAGAATTTACCGCTCTCATTGAAGGGATGAAAATCTGCGTAGAAAAAGGACTGCGATCCGTTTCGTTTCGAACAGATTCACAGGTAGTTGACCGTGCGGCCAATGCAGGATTTGCTAAAAATCCAGCCTTTCAGCATTTTATAAAAGAGATGATCGAGCTTCAAAGCCAGTTTGATTTATTTTTCATTAAGTGGATTCCAAGCAAGGAAAATCAAGTAGCTGATCAGCTCGCTAGAAAAGCGATTCACCTTTCTAAAGGATGAATCGCTTTTTTTCGGTTATGCTAATGTATGAGGTGATACTGATTGGATAAAGAAAATAAAGGTCGTGTCACAAATGGGACAACCCCTCAAGGTGATGCGCAAACAAAAGATAAGCAGCCACTATCTCAGCTCGAAAATAGAGCGAAGAAAAGCAATACAAAAAGATGACCTTAGAGATCGGCTTAGCTGATCTCTATTTTACTTAATCGATTCACCATTGGTTCAATCCCTTTGATTTGATGGTATCGCAGCATGGCAGCAGCCCGTTCTTGATTGATGTTCACCTTCGTCTCATCAATTGGACAGCTCAGCGGGACATCACATTTGATCTCTGCCAATAGACGAGAAAGCTTCAAATCTTCTAATCCTGCTTGCATTTTCTTTTGCTGGGCAGCCGTTAGTTCATGAACATTTTCTAATAATCCGTCAATGGTTTGATATGTTTGAATAAATTTTAATGCTGTTTTTTCTCCGATTCCTTTCACGCCTGGGTAATTGTCACTTGAATCCCCCATAAGTGCTTTCATATCGATCAGCGCCTTTGGAGAGATACCCATTTCCTCTTCAAATAAGGCTTTTGTATAATGTTTATAGTTCCCGATTCCTTTTTGCATTAGAGCAACCGTCACTTGTTCATTCAATATCTGCAGCAAATCTCTGTCCCCAGTTAGGACAGTGACACGTGCTTCATTCTGATAGAGTGCCGCCAGCGTGCCGATACAATCATCTGCCTCAAAGCCCTTTATACCAACGTTTACAATTCCTAGTTCCTCTGTCGCTTCTTTTGCTAAATCGAATTGTGGAATGAGCTCGACAGGTGCCTCTCCTCGATTTGCTTTATAATCTTGAAACAATTCATTTCGGTATGTTTGGCTTCCCATATCCCAGCAGCAAACAATATGAGTTGGCTCAAATGTCTGAACAGCGGTTAATAAATGCTTCAAATAGCCATTTACTCCATTCGTCGGGACGCCGTGATCATTTATCATAAAATTTCGATGGACAGCTGTTGCATAAAACGATCTGAACAGAAGCGCCATGCCATCAACAAGCAAAACGTGTTTATTCATTCTTATAAACTCCCTTTTTCAAAACAATACTCCTATTCTATCATAGAACATCGAATTCGACATAAAAAAGGCGCCTTCTTCTTTTGGAAAAGAAGTGGCACCTGAGGGATTACTTTTGACCGTATTGCATTTTTTTCGATTCTGCTTCTGCGTAGGACGGCATCTCTTTTTGTTTAGGGTGACGCTCATCCTGCTTTTTTGCATGCTGCTTTTTTTCCATCATCATTCCCCTTTCTCGGTTCACTTGTTAAGATGACCCAAAAAGAGAAAGTTACTCTTTACTTCTGTTTTCGTTCGACATACTCCCTGACCATATCAATCGTGACATGCTTACGCAGCGGAACAATTCCGCCTCGTGCAAGCTCATTCATCTTCGAAGTAATTTCATTGATCTCGTCAGTTGTAAATGGTTCGTTTTGCTCACACTTGAAAACAGCAGTCTCTATTGCCTGCTCTCTTTTCTGCTCAAGCGCAAGAAACGACTTGATATGAGCATTCTGTTTTTGTGAATGTGCGGAAATCTCTTCGTGTACGCTCGTCATTTTTTATCAACTGCTTTCTTTTTTATATAGTCTATCATGAATCAAATGGTTTTCAACTGGTTCTTCCATTCATTTGTTTGCTTGTATACTTGTTCTATCATCGCTTGCTCTTTCGCATCTGTCGTCAAGCTCATGATAAATGTTTGTTTTTGTTCACTCAGCTGCTTGAGCGCTTCTGTTTCATATCTTTCAGTAAAGGTCTTCACCATCATATCGTATCTGCTCTGTAATTCTTCTTTTTCTTTATCTGCCCATTTCGTCGTTAATTGGAAAAGGACATCTCGAATCGCTTCAATAAACGCTGCCTTCCCGTTCTGTTCAAAGAAAGCTTTCGCTGATTTTTGCTTCTTTAAGAGCGGCTCAAACGGCGTCAGGTCAGCTTCCACTTCAATTTGTTTCAGCTCGGCATTCTTCTCATCTGGCGGCGACAGCCGGAGAGAAAAGTAAGGATCTTCTGCACACGCAGCCTGTAACCCTTTCTCCCACTCCTCTTTGAAATATTGAGTGATAAACGATTCCATTCGAATATCAAGCGCTTTTATCTCCTGTACAAATTCAAATTCATAATCCTTCAGCGCCTGTTCAAGTGCTTTTTTCAACTCCTGTCTGAAGTCCCCTTGAGATATTCCAGGATAAAAGGCTGTCTTTAACAGATCGTTTGCATAAAGTGACAAGCGCTGAACAATGTGGTACAGCTGTTCGTGCAAGTCCTTTTTCACACTTTTTGTTACTAGCTTAGATCGTTTAATATGGCTCATTTGATCAACGATCGCTTCATAGGATGTGTTTATCTTTTTCTTTTCTGCTTGCTTTTCATCTTCCGACTGATGCAGCGTCTCATGCAGCTTGTCGACTGTTCTACACAATGTACTGGCTTCAAAATACAGCAGCTCAATCGCATCTTTTGTTAATTCTTCCTCAATAAAATAGTCGAGCTGTGTTCTAAGCTGTGCATACTGGTTATAAGGCGACTGTCCCTTTCCTTCGATCTCTTCCTTACTGGATACGTGATGAAGGTTTGGATGCCGGATGCCTTCTTTTGTGAGCTCATTTTTCACATAGTCAAAGACGGTTTCAAGCTCTGTTTGATCCTTTGCGAGGTCAGCTGCATTGATAATAAAAAACATTTTATCCATGCTAAATGAATCTTTTACAAGCCCGAGTTTACGCAAAAATGACCGGTCTGCTTTTGAGAAAGAATGCTGGTAGTAAGTTAAATAAAGAAGGGCATCAGCATCCTTCATATATTGAAAGGCAATCTCTGTGTGACGTTTATTCATACTGCTGGCGCCTGGTGTATCAACAATCGTCAGTCCTTTATCTGTTAAAGGTGTACTTAAATAGACCGTCACTTCCTTCACCACACAAGAAACAGCCTCTTCTGCCACATATGGCTTTAATTCTTGCAGGGTGACATTGAGCGGTGTTTGTTTTTGAATCGAATCACGGAACTTTTCATGAGCGTTTAAAAAATGGTCAACAATGATGCGGTGATCCTGTTCAAGCTCTCTTTTTTTCAGCGTTCGCTCGAGTTTCGCTTGAAACGTATCTCCCTTTTCTTCTGTTATAGAATAACCGAGAATTTGATCGAGCTCTTCTAATATTTCCTGCTCGGTTTTAAACACCACTTTCACACTTTCATGCGGATGGTCTTCTGTCGGCCGGGTCAGCTTATTGATCGTGGCCGTCGTTGGTGTAGGAGATGATGGCAGCACCTTTCTCCCAACAAGGGCATTGGCAAACGAAGATTTCCCCGAACTAAAAGCACCGAATAAGGCGAGTGTAAATTCCTTCGCTTGCAGCCGCTTTGTTCGTTTTTCAAAGGACTTTCTTTGAGATTGAAGCGCGTTTAATGGCATTAAAATTTGAGAAAGCTGCTCAAACTGGTCAATCGACTGCGCTGTCGAGATATGCTGTGATTGTCGCATTTGATCAAGCTTTATCTGCTGCTGATTTTCTTTTTCGCTTTCTTCCGTATGAGTTGATGCTTGATTCTGATTTAGCTCGTCATGCTGCATCCGGTGTTTTTTCACATAAAACCAATCTTCTTCGATCTGCTCATTTGTTCCGTTTTGCCATATATCCCATACATGCTCAATATCTTTTCTGATTTGATCATTTTTTTCCATGCATTGCTCCAGCGCTTGGAGCTCCTGTGCTGCCTGGGCCCATTTATCTTGCTGCTTTCCCTTTTCATTCAGGAGCTGGGTTTTCAGCATCTCGGTCATTTGTTCAATCAATGGTATTGCTTTCTGTTTCGTCTGTCTTTTCAGTGCTTCACCAGCATCTTTTGCATATTGCAAAACGTATTCATTTGAAAATGTCGCACCGTGATGGATCACGTTTTCAAGCAGTGATTCTTCTACAGGCGTTTCAAACGCCATCACTTGATTTAATAATTCTTCACCAAGCTGATGCTTCTTGACTTCTTTTTTGAGCAGTTCAGCAATATGCCAGTCTACTTCTGCTTTCATTCTTGCTTTGACATCTGCTAAGAACTCGTTCGCCCGCTTTTCTTTTTCCTGCTCAGTTTTATTTTTCGCGAACAGCAGACCTACCTTAAAGCCAGGTGCTTTTGATTCAATATAATCACTTGCTAGCTCCCTCATTTTAAATGGGGTTAGATTTGCATTTTTTAAAATGTTCTCGACTTCAGAAGACACTTCTTCTTCTAACTGTTTTGCTCCATTTTCAATGAAGCTGCTTTTCGCTTCAAGTTCCTTCACTTCTTTTCTTTTTTCTTGAAGCTGTAAATCAAGACCCTCTTCCTGCAGATCTTCTTTTAATGAGTCAATATGTTCTTTTAAAACGTGCTCTATTTTCTGCTCGGTATAGGCGCGAAGCGATGCTTTCGGCAATGTTTGTAATTCTTGCAGTTTCTCGATTAAACGAATCATTTCGTTTCTTGGATGCGCCTCATCGGTTACAGATGTAAAGTATAGGTGTTCTTCTTCAATGCCTTCTTTTTGAAGCATATCAACTACTTGATTTTTGTAGTCTTCAAACGCTGTCTCATGCTCATCATGTCGATCGACTTGATTTACGATGAAATAAAGATTTGGCACTTTCTCTTTAATGGAGCGAATGAAACGAATGTTTTCCTCCGAATGAACATGGTTGTAATGAACGACATAAAAAAGAGCATCTGCTTGATGAAGAATAGACGCAGCAGATAAAAAGTGAGCATGATCCGTTGAATCAATTCCGGGTGTATCAATCACTGCCACCTTTTCTTCCAGTCCTCTATAGTCCCCGCTAATTTCCACCATTTCAATCTGTTCTCCATCCTTACAAAAACGCTGAACTGCTTCTTTATCATAAGAACCGCTCATTTTTGCAAAACGGCCATCTGAGGTGTGAAGCTTTACTTCACTCTCCCCTTTCCTCACGACGACCAAGTTTGCACTTGTTGGAATTGGACTCGTTGGCAGGATGTGATCATGAAGCAGATGATTCACAAGTGATGACTTTCCAGCTGAATAGTGGCCGGTAAATGCGATATACACTTCTTCTTCTGCTTCCTTTTTGATAATTGATGCAAGTTTGGCTGCGCGTTCATGATCATCCCTTTTGAGAAGGCTTTGATATAAAGCACCTGTAGTTTGAACGAGCGAATCTCGAATAGACAAGTCTTCCATGACGATAAACCCCTTTGTTTTTAGAAAAGTCAGTTATGTATGTGATACCATTTTACACAAAATGAAGAGATTTTTCTTCTGATCTGAGGAAATAAAAAAAATCTGCTGCCCGATCAGTCGCAATTGACTGCGATCAGGAAGCAGATTTTTTAGAAACACCTTTTAATACGAAGCCAATTAATAGGCTGTATACACAGACCGTACCGAGTAAGAAAACCATTGTCATGTGATCACCGTCCATCCTTCATGATTGAGAATGCTTATCATTAATGAAAGTGTATCACAATTGATAATGATTTTCAATATTAATTTAACAAATACTGATTGAGCGCTTTCTCTTCTGTTTGAATTCTCACAGCCATCATCCATGCATTTAAACATGTGAACAAAATGGCGGTAAAATAAGCATTAAACAAAAGCGGGATCAGCATAAGCTCAATTGCCACCACTACATAGTTAGGATGCTTTAACCAGCGATAAGGTCCTTTTTTCACCATCATCGCATTTGGTACAACTAAAATCTTTGTATTCCAATACGTCCCAAGAGAACATAATGCCCAGTATCGAATCACCTGTGTGGCCAGCAGGAAAACGAGCAGCACAAGAAAATAGCGCGACGCCGGCCTGTTTAATCCCCATACCTCAACCATAAGTGAGAGAAAAAAGCCCGCATGCATAGCGACCATATAAGGATAATGACTTGCACCAAATTCAATGGCACCGATCGCTTTTACTTTCTTTTCATTTCTTTTAGCCACAAGCATTTCAATAAGCCGCTGACAAACGAAGAAACCAATGACGAGCCAAATGATCATGATAAAACCTCCTCCCATTTCATGAGCAGAAGTTCTGAGGAAAAGCCAGGGCCAAGCGCTCCGCAAAGACCCATATCTCCCGCTTCAGCAGATTGATGTTCAAGATAATGTTTGATCACATACAAAACTGTGGCAGAGGACATATTTCCGTGTTGTTTAAGTACCTCTTTTGATGAAAAAAGTTGATCCTCTTGTAAGGATAGACTTTCAATATAGGCGTCAATCACTTTTTTTCCTCCAGGATGAGCAAGAAAAACTGATAGATCTTCTGCCGAATACCCTTGCTGCTCTAAAAATTGATCAACCTGCTCTTTTAACCAGCCGGAAATAATGGAAGGAATGTCACGGGAGAAAATAACCCGAAAGCCGTCACTTGTAAATTCCCAGCCCATCACATCCTCAGACTCTTTCATTGTGACGGATTGTGTACCAATCACTTTAGGGACTGTTTTGAGATGGGTATATTCTGATACACCTTTTTCTCCAGTTAAGAGTATCGCGGCTGTCCCGTCTCCGAACAAAGATGTCCCGATTAAATTGCTTTTTGATTGATCTTGCGGCTGGAAAGTTAAACTGCACAGTTCACAGGCGACAACCAGCACCTTTGCTTCTGGAAATGCCCTTATGTATTCGTAAGCCCGGGACAACCCTGCCGCTCCGCCCCCGCACCCTAATCCCCAGATCGGTACTCGTTTCGTATAAGGCGAAAAAGGAAGAACATTCATCAGTTTTGCATCAAGACTTGGTGTCGAAAGTCCGGTGCTTGAAATAAAAAACAATGCATCGATCTCATCAAACGAAATCGGTTTTTTCAGGAACGCCTTCTCATGAAGACAGTGTATGATCGCTTCTTTTGCATGAGCCAATGCTTTTTCCAAATAGAGATTGTTTTTCTCCTTAAAAGAGTGGTGCGTCTGATACCATTCAATTGGCTGCACAAACTGTCTGCTCTCGATTTCTCCGTTTTGAAAAGCTCTGAGCAGCCGGTCGATATCTTTAAACGATCGTTTAAATTGGGATCTAGCAAAATCAGCCGCCTTTTTCTGATCCACATGATGTTTTGGCAGACTCGTTCCAACAGAAAGAATGTACGCCATCGGCTTCACCTCTTTTTTCGATTAATATCCCCTATCGAAAAAAGGATATACATGCCAAAACGTCACAATTCAGTCAAAATATTTTCCTCCGGCTAACTTTTTGTCTTGACGACAATTGATAAATATTGGATAATATAGGTGAAAACATGATGTAGTTTTCCTCCTTCACAGGTTCGTTCTAAGCCAAGCGAACCTGCTTTTTTATGCAAAAAAACACTTCTAAAAGAGAAGTGTTCAGACCGTAGAATCCCCCCTTTACTTTAAATAAAAGTGGGGTTTTCACTATAATTATAAAGGGTTTACGCTGGACATAGTGTTTTCCATGTATGATTTTGACTTTGTGTACAGTTATCTAGAAAAGAACAAGTTTTACAAACCTCTGAACCGGACACATATTGTTTAAATCCTTCTCTAGTCGTTGTACGGTAAGAGAGAATTTGCCGATATGGGCACA
The DNA here is from genome assembly GCF_038628485.1 of Bacillus sp. FSL M7-0003. NCBI lineage: Bacteria > Bacillati > Bacillota > Bacilli > Caryophanales > Bacillaceae > Bacillus > Bacillus sp. FSL M7-0003. Next base: position 2,025,565 of record NZ_CP152024.1, read on the forward strand.
ATATGCGTCCATACACGCATTCATTCTTTTTAAAATAATCTGCTGCTATTCTCGGACGAATGTAAGGCTTGACAGGTTTATCTCTTGATCTATAAAAAGTTAGCTCTGATTCAGTTGTACTGACTTTGATTTCTTTTGTTTCTTCTTTATTTTGTAGTGGTAAGAACTTTTCTCTATGATTTTTGAGATTAATCGCCTCTGTCTCCACTTTCCACATGAGCACCCTTTTTTCAATGAACTCGTCATTATACAACACTTTCATAAGGAATCTCCCTTTCGCTTCGAATTATGGGCAAATCTGCTGCTATCTTAGCGTATAAATATTAACGTTTCGATCATTATTCGGAATGATTTTATTTAAACATGAATGGATCACCTTTTTTTGCTGATCAACACAAAGTAACAACCATATAAAAAGGATTTTTTCCACTATATACTTAATCAATATGAGTACCAAGAAAAACAGTGAAAAAAGAAAGGATCTACAACATGGTTCGGCTCTAAATTTCATTGACTGGAGTGATTGTAATGAAAAAGGTTTCCAAAAAAAAGACACCCTACAACACGATACTTCTCTCAAAAGTAATTGGTTTAGTGCTTCTTACACTGTTTCTCTTTTTTATCTGGGATATGTCTAAACCCCATTTGCAGGCGACAAATGGGCAAGCAAAAAATGTTGCCAGCAGTGACTTCCGTGACACAAGCATCAGTCTGAAAGCAAAAGATCAGTCTACAAGAACATTGGATACACATTTTAAGGCCAATTCAAACCAACAGGCAACGAATAAAACGGTCTTTTTAACATTTGATGATGGTCCTTCGGCTACATCAAATCAGCTGTTAAATGTATTAAAAGCACATCACGTGAAGGCGACGTTCTTCATGCTTGGACCGCAAATTCAAGCACACCAATCAACTGTGAAAAGACTTTATCAAGAAGGACATCAATTAGGTCTTCATGGCATGACGCATGATATAAACCTCTTTTATCAGAACAGCGAGTCTCCCGCAAATGAAATGAGAGAAGCTCAGCGTATTCTTGCCTCTGTTACAGGCGTCTACAGCCGTCTTGTAAGAACCCCCTTTGGCAGTGTTCCAAATTTAACATATCATCAAAAAGTACGTTTAAACCAAAATGGCTTTATTTACTGGGACTGGACGATTGATAGCCTTGACTGGAGATATAAAAACTCACAATATGTTCCAGAGGTATTGAATCAATTGCAAATGTTTGAGAAAAATAAACCATGGGAACCAAAAGTTATATTAATGCATGATCAACCCTCTACCACAAACTATTTAGATAGCCTGATTATACAGCTAAAAGCAAGGGGCTATACATTTGCAGTCATTAACGAAACAATGCCGCCGGTACAACATGAATAGTGCTAATCACAAAAAGCCCGTATCCAAAAGATGCGGGCTTTCAGCTTGTAGACAAACCCTCACACGCTCCTTCCTAGGATCCTAGGACTTCAAAGGTTTTTTATCAAGCTAAAAAGAAGACAAAGAGCTAAAATAAAAGGTCATTTTAGCTCTTTGTCCATCATCTGAACCCCTCTCCAAGAGAGGGGTTTACATAACAGATTGCTTAGGTTCTTCTACCAGGTCATGCCCGGCTTCTTTTTTAAAAGGAATCATGTGATAAATAATATGAAGCAAAATAGCGGTAAAGCTTCCGGCCACAATGCCGTTACTTGTTAATAATTTAATCGAATCTGGCAGATGCTCAAACATTTGCGGTACGACAGTAACTCCTAAGCCGATTCCCACGGAGCAAGCGACGATCAGCAAGTTCTCCTGCTTTGCAAAGTCCACGCGCGAGAGCATTTTAATACCGTATGCAATGACCATGCCAAACATGGCAACCATTGCACCGCCAAGAACTGATTTTGGAATAATCGTCGTAAAGGCAGCGATTTTAGGAAAAAGACCAAATAACATGAGCAATGCCCCTGTGACGACAATGACTTGGTTTTTCTTGACGCCTGTTAACTGGATCAATCCAACATTTTGCGAGTAGGCTGTATACGGAAAAGCATTAAAGATTCCGCCTAATAACACAGCAATCCCCTCTGCCCGATAGCCTTTAGCCAAATCCTTCTCTTTTAATGACCGGTTTGTTAAATCACCTAATGCGAAATAAACGCCTGTTGATTCAACTAATGACACAATCGCAACTAACGTCATGGTCATGATCGGTGCAAATTCAAAGGTCGGCATCCCAAAATAAAATGGCTCAATCATACGGAAAACCTGAGCGTTTGCCACCTCAGCTGTTTCCACTTTCCCCATAAACGCAGCAACTGCTGTCCCAAGAAGAATACCGATTAAAATGGCGATCGCCTTCATAAATCCTTTCGTGAATCGATAGAGCAGTACAATGATAAACAGTACAAGGAAAGCGAGTCCTAGATTTTCAAAAGAACCATAGTCCGCACTTCCTTCTCCTCCTGCCATATTGTTCATCGCTACAGGAATGAGGGTGATACCAATAATGGTGACGACAGAACCAGTGACAACAGGCGGGAAAAATTTCACAAGCTTTCCAAAGAAAAATGAAAGAAGAATGATAATACATCCTGAAGCGATAATACTTCCATAGATAGACGAAATCCCATACTTAGAGCCAATCGCAATCATAGGCGAAACCGCAGTAAATGTACAGCCTAATACAACGGGCAGACCGATCCCAAAGAAGCGGTTTTTCCATACTTGAAGCAATGTGGCAGCCCCGCACATGAAAATATCCGCCGAGATTAAGTAAGTCAGCTGTGCAGGCGTGAGCCCGAGCGCATCTCCAACAATGAGCGGTACAAGAACAGCACCGGCATACATCGCCAGCACATGCTGAATACCCAGTGAGAGCATTTTGACTTTTTTAGCGGCACTCATGATTGTACCTCCCGTACAAACGTGACTTTCCCTTCCTCAAGTGATTCAATACGTGCGAGCGACTCAACGCGGTAGCCCATTTGCACAAGCGCATTTCTTCCAGGCTGGAATGATTTTTCAATGACAATGCCAAATCCGGCTACTTTCGCCTTCGCCTGCTTTGCAATCGCAGCCAGTCCTTTCGCAGCTTCACCATTCGCTAAAAAGTCATCGATGATTAACACACAATCATTTTCACTAAGATGCGTATTTGAGACAGCAATCGTGCTTTCTACTTTTTTTGTAAAAGAGTACACACTGGCTGTTAACAGGTTATCCGTTAATGTGAGTGATTGACGTTTTCTTGCAAACACAACAGGTACTTGAAGAGCAAGTCCAGCCATCACAGCAGGTGCGATGCCAGAAGATTCAATTGTGATGATTTTTGTAATGCCATCATGCTGAAATAATCTAGCGAACTCTTGTCCGATCTCATGCATTAACACAGGATCAATTTGATGATTTAAAAAAGCATCTACCTTTAACACTTGATTTGACAGAACGATTCCTTCGTTCTCAATTTTTTGACGTAACAATTCCATCATTCTTCCCCCTAGCATATTGGCAAACATTCAATTTTTGGTATAAAAAAAGCATTGCTGTCCATGAGGAGCAAGCAATGCGAAAACGATCAACGGATCTTCAGCTCAAACAAGAGCTGTTTCATTTTGCTCACTCATAGTCGGACCGTATCGGTGTCCGGTAGAAACTTGCGTGCCATCATCACGCGATTATATGAGTGTTATAGTGTTCAAATTATAACAAGATTTCAGACGCTTGGAAAGCACTTTTCTAGAAAAATACCGAACTTAAATAATAGATCAGAACAAAATGTTCGTTTTTAGAATATTCAAGCATCAAAAAAGCACCCCTCTCATGAAAGGGTGCCCTTCTTTTATGATAAATACAGTTTCGTATATTTATCCGTTAAGTAGTCGATTAAATATTGCACATTTAATTCTTCACCTGTTGCATCTTGAATAATTTCAGATGGCTTTTTCCGTTTACCATGCTGGTGAACATGTTCCGTCAGCCATTCTTTTATCGGTGCAAAAGACCCAGTTTGAATGAGCTCATCAAAATTTGGTAAATCTTTGATCATTTGCTGCTTTAATTGCGCTGCATACATATAACCAAGGGCATATGAAGGGAAATAGCCAAAGCTTCCATCAGACCAGTGAACATCCTGCAAGATACCGAGTGCATCATTAGGAGGCGTAATACCAAGATACGCTTGATATTTTTCATTCCAAAGTGCAGGCAAATCTTCAACTGCTACTTCTTCATTGAAAATCGCTTTCTCAATTTCATAGCGGATGATAATGTGAAGCGGATATGTCAGTTCATCGGCTTCAATTCGAATGTAAGTCGGCTTCGATTCATTCACTGCATGCACAAAGTCTTCTAAAGAAACATCTTTAAATTGCTCAGGAGAAGCTTCTTGCAGCTTTTGATAATACGTTTTCCAGAAATCTTCGTGTCTGCCGATAAAGTTCTCAAAGAAAAGAGACTGTGATTCATGGATACCCATCGAAGTCCCATCACATAAAAGTGTTCCGCTCAGTGCTTCATCAATGTTTTGCTCATAAATCGCATGACCACATTCATGAATCGTGCCAAAGATCGCCATTCGAAAATCATGCTCATCATAACGGGTCGTCACACGTACGTCACCTCTGCTTAACGTTACAGCAAAAGGATGGACTGTTGTATCAAGGCGGCCTGCGTCAAAGTCATATCCTAATTCTTTTAAGAAAAAGAGACTCAATTCCTTTTGTTTATCGATTGGGAAGCTTTTCGATAAAAATGAAGTATCCGGCTTATTAGGTGAGGCTTCGATTTTTTTCACTAGAGGAACAATAGCGTCACGAAGTGCACCAAATTTTTGATCAAGCTGTTCAACCGTCATATCTGGCTCATAGTTATTGAGCAGCACATCATAAGGCGTTTTTTTCACGCCCCAATATTGGATGAAACGCTTGTTAAAGTCAATAAGCTGTTTTAAGTATGGTGCAAAGAGTGAAAAGTCTGATTTCTCCCTTGCTTCTACCCATACATGCTCCGCTTTTGATTGCAAAATCGAGTATTCTTTAAATTCTTCTTTCGGAATTTTACTGTTTTCATCATACTCTTTTTGTGATAATTCGAGCGCCTTCTGTGTATCTTTTGACAGCTCATCTCGATGTTTGTTTAATGCGAGAAGAAGATCTCTCATTTCATCAGAAGTCTTCATATTAAAAATATCACTTGATAATTGACCGATCGTTTCAGCTCTAAAATCCGCACTTTTTTTAGGTGCTTGTGTTCTAGAGTCCCAATAAAGTAAATGGAGCGCCTCTGTATAATGGGCGATTTTCCCTAGTAATTGATAAAACGCTTTCTCAGTTGCTTCAAGACTCATGCGTTTGTTCCCCCAATCAATAAAATATGTATGTACGTTTCAAGGCTACTTCAATGAATGTTCTTTTGTCAATGAAAAAGGAGGATACACCGTGGTATCCTCCTCATTTGCAAGTTTTCACCTATTTAAGATGTGATGATGGGCTTCACTGGCAGGACGGATTCAATTTTACTTTGAAGCTTAGTATCTTCCTGACGATCAAAGTAAATATGAATGCTTCCTGCGTCTTGGCTTGTCCGGATCAGTCTTCCGATCCCTTGGCGTAAGCGAAGCAGCATATACGGAAGGTCAACTTCAGCATGTGCATCCTTTGCTTCATTCCTTTTCGCTTCAAATACTGGATCATGCGGCGGATAAGGAAGTCCCCAGATGATCACATTCGTTAATGATTCACCTGGAATATCAAGCCCTTCCCACAGATGAACTGAGCATAACACGGATGTCTCATCAGCTTGGAACTTTTGAACAATCGTGCTGATTTCCTCGTCTCCCTCAAAATATACGTCAAACGGCAGTGATTCATTTGCTGCTTCAAGTTGTTTTCTAAAGAAATGAAGTTCATCAAATGAAGGGAAGAGAATCAGAGATCGTCCTCCATTTTCTTTCAGCTGAGTCATCACTTGCTGTGCTTTTGCCTCTTGCTCAGCGAGCTGCTGAATTCCATGGAAATAAATCTTCATTTGTTCATCGTAATCATACGGCGAAGCGACACTCATTGATAAGTAATCTTTAATCCCAAGACTTTCAGCTAAATAATCAAAGGATTGATTCTCAGACAATGTAGCGGAAGAGAAAATATATGGTCTTTTTTGAGAGAATACTTTTTCGCCAAGTACCTCTGCGACCGTCTTCGGCATCACAACAAATGTTGTATCTAATTCCTGTTTTTCCAGCCAGCTAATGGCATTTTTTTGATAAAGCGATAAAGAATACGCCATTTGTTCAATGTATTCTTCCACAACAGATAATTCGTATTGATCGATCGTATACATCTCAGATTCAAACACGAGCGCTTCTCCGATTTTTTCAAGCAAGTCACACAATTCACTTGCAGAACGCTTCACCTCATCGACACGCCCAATTTCAAGCCGGTGCGAGCCTTTGACTTCTTTGGCATGCGTTTTTAAGAGATAAAAGAACTCATCGTTTGTTGCAAGTGCATCTTCAACAAGCTCTGCAAATTCTTCGCGTATGTCGTTTTGCAAAAGACGTTCCAAAAATGTTTCGAGCGTTGATTGCTTCACTCGGTACGTTAACGCTTTTTGTGCGGCAAACTCGAGAAGATGTCCCTCATCAAATACGACGGAGCTATGCTCAGGAAGCAGCGGAAGCTGACCCTCACGTTTCCGGGATTCCTTCGTCCACACATGCTCCATGTAAAAATCATGTGAACAGATGATGAGATCTGTCGCTTTCCGGTAATGATCTCTTGATAAATTCAGACCGCAGCGATGACGCATATCGCACGTCAGGCAGTCCTGAAACGAGTCATAGCCAATTAGTGACCATTCATCATTTGATAACTCTGGATACTCTTTTCGATCGCCATACGGATAAAAGGTTTGCATGCCATGTGATTCATGAACAAATGAAGGCAGTGATTCATAAATATCGAGCCACTTTTCATCATCTTCACGCTGCATCGTTTTCTCCAGCTTTTTTAAGCATAAATATTGATCATGCGATTTACTTAATCTCGCATCTATTTGAATATCAAGGTGATTGGCAATTTTATAGATATCACCTTCTTGTTTAACGAGCTGTTCAATTAACGTTTCGTCTGCACATGCAATAATCGCAGGCTTCCCTGTATACCTTGCATATGTGACGGCAAATAATAAATAGACGATGGTTTTGCCTGTGCCTACCCCAGCTTCGGCAAACATCACACTTTTTTCTTTAAAGGCTCTTTCTAGTTGAAAAGCCATAAATATTTGTTCATCTCGAAGATCAAAGCCCTTTTCTGGCAAAATGTCATAAAACACATCACCAATCCAGTTGCCCAGTTCTTCGTAAAAATTGTGTTCTTTTGATAATGAAAAAGGCAAACGAGATGCTGTCACCTGCTTCAACCCCCAACTTTTGAATCATTCAGACATTCAATAGTACCATTTACGCTGGGGAAAAACAATCTTTTTTTATGAGCGCAGGCGATGCTGATAGCTTTCCTTCATTAAAAATGCATGCTCAGAACGTTCTATGTATGCCTGAGCCAGCGCCAAATCTTCAATGGCTGCCGTAAGCTGAGCAGATTGTCCACCTTCATGCCCTTCAATTTCTTGAGCAGTCGAAGCGAGTGCTTTTTGGATTAACTGAATTTGATCATAATGAATCATGAAGACACCTCTTTTTTTAAAATCAAGTTCAGTTTATTCCGTCTTGCTGAGAGTTATACCTTTTCAGCATAAAAAAGCCGCACCTTCTTTCGGTGCGGCTCTTTATTACGATTCAGTTGATTGCTTTCTAGGCGGGCGTTTTCCCCAATATTGATAATAGTCTGTTTTGATAAATCCGTTAAACAGTTTTCTCTTTTTCGTCGCTTTTCTTCCGAAGCACTCTTCGAATTTTTCGTGTGACGTCAAGATGTAAATGGACCATGTATCTAGGTTCTTAAACGCTTCACCCATTCCTTGATACATTTTTTCAACTGCTGGTTTATCACTCAGTCGTTCACCATAAGGAGGATTTCCGACAATCACACCGTACTCTTCTTTTGTTTGAAAGTCTTTTACTTGCATTTGTTTAAACTCAATCAGTTCACTCAGTCCTGCTTCTTCTGCATTCATTTTTGCGATATCTACCATACGATGGTCGATGTCACTTGCAATAATGCGGAGCGGCTGATCATAGTTTGCTTTTTCTTCTACTTCCACACGCGCTTTGTTCCATACGTCTTCACCGATCCATTCCCATGATTCAGACGCAAAATCCCGGTTAAATCCTGGGGCAATGTTTTGTCCTATCATCGCTGCTTCAATGGCGATTGTTCCTGATCCGCAGAAAGGATCAACAAACGGACGGTCAGGTGTCCAGTTCGTTAATAAGACGAGCGCAGCAGCAAGCGTTTCTTTAATAGGTGCTCCGCCTTGATCCATGCGGTATCCGCGTTTATGAAGACCTACACCAGATGTATCAAGCGTAAGAACCGCTTTATCTTTTAAAAGAGCGATCTCGATTTTATATTCAGGTCCCGTTTCTTCAAGCCATTCAGACTGAATGTTGTAGGAGGATTTAAGCTTTTGCGCAATGGCTTTTTTGACGATGCGCTGGCAGTCCGGCACACTGGCAAGCTGAGATTTAACAGATTTCCCGATGACAGGAAACGTACTGTTTTTTGGTAAAAAAGCGGCCCAGTCAATCGCTTTCGTCCGTTCAAAAAGCTCATCAAATGTTTTAGCCGAAAATTCAGCAACTTGTACCTTGATCCGGTCTGCTGTACGCAGCCAAAGGTTTGCACGGCAAATCGCAAGAGCATCCCCCTTGAAAATCACTTTTCCGTTGTCGACTGTGCACTCATAGCCAAGGTCTCTTACTTCTTTTGCAACAATTGCTTCAATTCCCATTGGAGCTGTTGCGATGAGTGTATAGGTTTTCATTGATTTATCACCTGTTTTCTCGTCCTTTTATGTATTCAAGATAAAAGCTCTCCATATGTTGAAATAGGAGAGCTTTGTTTCATCATGTTTATTATAACGGATTTAACGTTCTGTAAGCCATGTTTTGTTCCATCGTACTGCAAACGGCAAATGCCTCGTACTCAGGTGGTAATCATCTATCTACAGAATTCTCTGTCCTTCTCTCCGTTTGGTTCCTTTGAGAAAGTTCCCCTACCAAGTTTGGGTTTCTCGCTCGAGGGGTTTACCGCGTTCCACTCTCACCATTTCTAGTGAGACTTCGTCACTGTGGCACTTTCAAGGATACTTTGCCATATCCTAAAAAGGACGTAGGCATTTTTCCTGCCGTCAGCCTTTCCCAGGCTGCCCTGGCTTATTTTTTCGCCAGGCACGAACACTACGGGCATCTCAGCACCGTGCGAGCATGGACTTTCCTCTGCAATGCCCTAAATAGCATTACAGCGATTACCCGAACGTTAATCAATAAGCGTTATTATAAACGACAATGACATCTGACACAAGCTTTTTTCAGCAACACTCAATCATAAAGTTTGCTGCCGAAAACGTGTTTCTCAAGGTTCGATAGTCTTTTTAAAATATCAAAGTTTGTTGTATTAGACTGTGCAGGCTGTCTTTTCCCTTGTTCAACAGCTTCTTCAAGCTGTTTTGACAAGTGGAGGTTTTCTTGTTGAAGTTTTTCGATTTCTTGGTTGAATGTCTCATAGTCTTTAATGACCATATCTAAAAATTTATCGACTTCTTCTTGTTTGTACCCTCTGACACCTGTTTTAAATTCTTTTTCTAAAATTTCTTTCGCAGAAAGCTTTACTTTATCAGCAAGCATCTTTTTCACCTCATATCGTGAATTCATAGTATATTTTTTCAGAAATACGTGACGTTGTCAAATTTTCTCTTGCTTTTAATCAAAAAACGGATCTTCCGCCTCAACCTGCGCTCTTAGATCATCCATCGTGATGTACATAATCGGGTAATCGGTATAGGCTTCCGCCTCCCTGATCATATACTTCGGCGATCCCTCATGCTCAGGATCATATAAGACGAGAAGACCATCTGTTTTTTCAATAAAAAAGCGGTTCTTTTGTTTAAATTGTGCCGGACTTTCGTACGGTCTATGCGTGACACTTTCTACAAAATCGGCCTGTGCAAGAATTCCTTCATACAACACTTTGTTTTGTTCATTCCAGCGCTCTTCCTGTTCATAAAATGGCGTAATGACTGCAAGTTTTAACGCTGGATATTCCTCCTGAAGCTCAAACACCACTTCGGCTGTCCAAATTTCTGCCCCAAGCTGGCCTGATATGAGAACCCATTCCAGACCTTCTTCGATAAGGGCTGTCAGCCTTTTTTGAAGCTCCGCTTTTATGTATTGAAGTGCAGGCTCGTCTTGTTTGAATATCCCAAGCTCAAACGGCTTGTACCCTGTGACAGCAATAATTTTCATTTTTTCACCTGCTTTTAAAAAATGGGACTTATAAAAGTCCCATTCACTTTATCTGTTACAGCAAGGTCCACCGCAGTTAAAGTGTTGATGTGTTGTCGGGTCCACCTGAGAAAACGTATGCGGGAAGTAGTGAACATGTTTGAAATTATGGTGGTGAACATTTGTCACATGCTGCGGGTGGATATGCGGCACAATTGTTGTTGACTCGCTGTGTGTACAGCAATGATTCGTCGGATGAACAATTGGCTGTGTAACATTCGGATGGCAATGATGGTGATGATGGTACATGTAGCATTCCCCTCTCCTTTATTTTCTTACATTAACAATGTATGAATTAAGAGGTGTACATGTACTAATGCATTAACCTATTTTAAAAGTTGGCAAGAAAAATATCTTTATAGTTTGAAAACACAAAAGCGACCAAAATGACCACAAGAAAAAACAAGTAGAAAAGACCCTTATACATGCTATACGCTCCTCTTTCAATATCTAACGTTATTTTACAGGATTCGCGGACTTTCTACAATAAAAGTGCTAAACAATTTTTATTTTCGGCCGAGAGCCGAACGTTGTCATTTTTTGCGCTTTCCCGGGTAATAATATTTCATTGCCCAGCTTTTCTCAATAGCCGTTTTTTTCGTTTCTCAAGCTCTTTTGTGTCTCGCTCGCTTAACGATGAGAAAGATAATAAAGATTCCGTGATGGAAAGAGCTGACCTTGCATCTTTTTGGCGATGCTCTTTACACTTCGCAAGCTCTATACCCGCTTTTAATGCTAAATGGACATCACTTGATTCAAATAATGTTTCCCAAATTCGAACTGCTTCATCCCACTCGTTTAGCCGTTTATATTGTAAGGAGAGATCAAAAGCCGCCTGATTGGCATGTTCAAAATCAGCACCTGTTAATTCCCGCAAATGCTTCGTAGCTTCCTGTACATCACGATGCGCAAGATGCCACCTAGCCAGCGCGTATTTCTCATCGTGCTCCTTTACTGCATCCATAGATAGAATTTTTTTGGATAGATGAATGTAGAGGCTGATTAACGAAAGGACGTCTAATTCATTATGAGTCAAAATCCCTTCAATGAGCTTCGGATTTTGTTCCTTTAAAAAGTGAAAATAGATCATCGGTGCCAAAAAACCCGGTGTGTCTCCTTCCCGGTGAACGTGCAGCTCTTCTTTTTCAACCACAGACAGCGCCATTCGTTCATATTTATGCTTCCACAACCGTCTTGACCCATGCAGAAGATCAAAGTGGCCAAACTCTGGAAGCGCAGGGATTTGATCTCGCAGCAAAGTATGTCTCGTTTTCACTTGCGGCCAATCGAATGATTTTCCATTATATGTAACGAGTGATTCTACGTTCACTTCATCGAGAAAGCTTTTATAAAGAGCCGCTTCATTTCCCGGATTTGTGAGCAGGTGCTGTTTCACCACTACTTTGTCAGCAAAGACCCGCGCATGTCCTAGCAAGAAGATCATATTTCCCGTTCCGCCAGATAATCCAGTTGTTTCTGTATCAAAGAAAAACAGTTCATGCGGCTTGTAACCTTTAGCCGATAGAGAATGCTGGATGCTGCTTTTGTTCCATGCCTCGATGATCTTTGGCAGTTCCGCAAACGAGTAGAGTCCATGCTTATCATCTAATGAATAGGTGACTTCTCGAATGAGACAAAAAGAATCCTCAAAGTGATAAGGAGCTGCACCTAACTTCTCCCATTCCTTTAAAAATGGAATGTTTTCGGCCGTCACAGGCTGAGGTTGCCCTTCCACTGCTTTTTGCCTTTTTTCGTTTGGCTGGTTGTGCGATAGGTGCTTCTTCATTCGATTTAATTTCCCTTTTAAAGACATGAGTAGGTATCTTCCTCCTTCCCCTTAAAATACAGACATCAATTCAACAATGCTGCTTTTTCCGCTCACCTCTTTCATTTCCATGCCAATGCAGGATGGACAGCCGTTCTCACAGCGGCACCGCTCTATCAGCTGAATGGCTGCACCTGCTATTTCATCGAAACGAGCTTGGACTTCTTTGCTTAAACCGATTCCGCCAGGGTAGTGGTCATATAAAAAGACTGTCGGTTTACCGGTATGTGCCGCTTTAATTTGTGAAACAACATGAATATCTGAGCGGTCACACATCACAAAAGCAGGTACAATGTGCTGAAGAACATTTGCGATGCCAAGCAGCAGCTGTTCAAGTGTCTTCTCTTCAAATCTCCGCTCTGCCTCGTGTAATTCAAACCAAGCCGCACTCGTATGAATTTCTTCTTCCGGTAAGTGAATCGGTCCAGACCCGATATTTTCACCAGTACTGAGCCGGATTTTTTTGAAAATTGTTGGCATTGCGTTGACAGTCACATCACCGTAGTGAACAGATACTGCTTCTTTCTCTGTTGTCTGATCGATTTCCAGTACCTTGAGCTGAACAGCTAAATTCGCATCTGTATAGTATTCTACATCTACTTGTTTCACATAAGCCTTCAAATGCTCGTAATCTAGCTTTTCTACTTGATACTGAACCCCTTCATGTAAATAAATCGCCTCATCATGAAGCAGTGTCATTGCACTGAATCGATCCATCTCTCCAATAATCCGAACATTCGCTACGTCGGATTGATCCACAATTACCACATTTTCTTGGCTTGCAGACCGCAGGCTGATGCCATGCGCTGGGAACGATTGATCTGACCAATAATACCGGTTCCCGCTAAAATGAAGAACCCCTTCCTCATGTAAGTATTGCAAAATGTCCTCTACTTCCATGCCGCCAAACTGTTCATCCGTCCGAAATGGCAGCTCGTAGGAAGCACATTTTAGATGATCCACTAAAATAATGAGATTTTCAGGATTGATTCTGGCTGCTTCAGGCGGTCTATTAAAGAAATATTCAGGGTGTCGGACAATATATTGATCAAGGGGTGAGGAACTTGCCACCATGATAATGAGCGCCTCCTCATGACGCCTTCCAGCACGTCCTGCCTGCTGCCATGTACTCGCTACACTGCCAGGATACCCCGTCATAATGCATACCTTTAGCTGACCTATATCTACCCCTAATTCTAGTGCGTTCGTGCTCACGACACCTAGAATGTCTCCTTCTCTTAACCCCTTTTCAATCACGCGCCGCTCTTTTGGCAAATAGCCTCCGCGATACCCGCGAATCGATTTTGGACCAATTTCTTTTTTCACAAGCTCTTGAATATGACTTAAAATCACTTCTACTCGTACTCTGCTTCTAGCAAAAACGATCGTTTGAATTTTTTCTTTTAAAAATGTTTTAGCCAATTGGTTGACGACAGTGGCAGCGCTTTGTCTAATATTTAATGGTTTATTCACCACCGGCGGGTTATAAAACACAAAATTCTTTTTACCGCTAGGCGCTCCGTTTCGTTCAATAAGATGCACTTTGCTCCCTGTGAGCTGCTGCGCCAGCTCTTTTGGATTTGCAATCGTTGCGGAAGTACAAATGAAAATCGGATCACTTCCATAAAATGCACAAATACGTTTTAACCTGCGAATCACATTAGCCACATGACTGCCAAAAACGCCTCGATATGTATGAAGCTCATCAATGACAATATACTTCAAATTCTCAAATAAACTGACCCATTTCGTATGATGAGGCAAAATAGCTGAATGCAGCATATCTGGGTTTGTGATGACAATATGTCCTGCTTGTCTGACTCGCTGCCGAATGGCCGGGGAGGTGTCCCCGTCATATGTTTCACTATGAATCGGAACATCCATCTCGTGGATGATCTCGTTAAGTTCACTCTTTTGATCCTGTGCGAGCGCTTTTGTTGGAAATAAATAAAGAGAGCGGTTTGTCTGGTCTTCTGCAATCGACTGAAGAACAGGCAGATTGTAGCAAAGCGTTTTACCTGAAGCTGTTGGTGTAACCGTTACTACATGCTCACCATTCATTACTCGTTCAAAGGCTTCTTTTTGATGAATATACAGCTCTTTCACGCCTCGTTTTTCAAGCGCCTTTTTTAGCCTGTCGTCCACTCTTTCAGGAACGGGTGAGGTCTGTGCAGGCTTTGCTTCAATTTCATGCCAATGTTCTACCTGTTCGTCTTTCTTTAATTCTTCTATCAGTTCGTTCATTGTTTTCTTTTTCATATTGCGTCCACCTCTCATTCTAGTGTACCGAATATTTGTTTGCATGACTAGGCGGCAATTTTTTGATGCGGACTTATGAGCAAATACTTTGAACTGTTGTAACAGTATCTATTACACTTCTAAAGTGAAATGATTTTATCAAGGAAGAAGATGATCAGATTGAAAAACGAATTTAAGCCTTTATTTGAACCATTTACGTTTCCAGGAGGCGCCTCTATTGATGGCCGGTTAGTGGTTGCTCCAATGACACACTTCGGTTCTCATGACGACGGCACCATTTCAAAAGACGAAATTGACTTCATTACAGCTAGATCAAGTGAAATGGGCATGGTCATTACAGCATGTGCGAATGTGACTCCAGATGGGAAGGCATTTGAAGGACAGCCTTCTATCGCAAGAGATGAAGATATCCCTGGCCTGAAAAAACTGGCTTCAGCTATCCAGGCAAAAGGAACAAAAGCCATCATTCAAATTCATCACGGCGGCTCTCAGGCTCTCCCTCATTTAGTTCCAAACGGTGATGTGGTTGCGCCAAGTGATGTGTTTAAAGATGGAAAACAAATTGCACGCGCTTTAAAAGAAGAGGAAATTACGCATATTATCGACTCCTTTAAAGAAGCGGCAAGACGAGCGGTTCAAGCAGGGTTTGACGGCGTGGAAATTCACGGGGCAAACGGTTATTTATTACAGCAATTTTACTCACCGCATAGCAATGAGCGTACAGATCAATGGGGAGGAAACGAAGAAAAACGTCTAGCTTTCCCTATTGCTGTTGTAGATGCAGTTAAAGAGGCCATCAAAGAGCATGCGGCTAAACCGTTTATCTTTGGATACCGGTTATCTCCTGAAGAACCAGAAACTCCTGGTTTAACAATGACAGAGACGTTTACATTAGTGGATGTTCTCAAAACAAAAAGCCTCGATTATTTGCATATCTCTTTAATGGAGATTGGCTCTAAAGCAAGACGAGGCGCAGATTCTAATAAGACACGTATGGAACTGCTAAAAGAACGCTGCGGCGATGCTCTTCCGCTTATTGGAGTAGGCAGCGTCATTACAGCTGAAGATGCACTCCATGCTTACAATCAAGGAATTCCTCTCATCGCTGTCGCACGAGAGCTGATCGTCGACCCAGATTGGGCAAAGAAAATTAAAGAAGGCAGAGAACAAGAGATTGAAACCGTCATTAAACGCAGCCAAAAAGACAAGTATCTTATTCCAGAAGGATTGTGGTCTGTCATGGAAGCGAGTCAAGGCTGGGTTCCAATGGAGGATTAATGTTCTCACCTCAATAAAAAACTACCCTATCAATGGGTAGTTTTTTTTCATGAACTATTTCATTTTCACTGTAAAGAGCTTGGACGTCTGCTTTTCTACAGAGCCTTTTGGTTCTTTATCAAGTCGTTCGATAAGGTCACCGTTCATAATCACAATCGGTGTCACTGTACTTGACGCTTTCTCTTCAATCAGTTCTAAATCACACGTAATAAGAGGATCCCCGATTTTCACCTTATCCCCTTCTTTCATGTGCGCTTCAAATCCTTCACCATTTAACCCAACTGTTTCAAGTCCGATATGAATCAGAAGCTCAAGCCCCGAGAGTGTTCGAATGCCAATTGCATGTTTTGTATGGAAGAGCTGAATGATTTCACCCTCTACTGGTGACACAATCGTCCCACTTTTTGGTTTTACTGCTACGCCGTCTCCCATCATCTTTTGAGAAAAGACGGGATCTGGTACATCAGTCATATCCATTAACTCTCCATCAACTGGAGAATAAATGACTTCTTCCTTTACATCATCTTGGTTTTTTCCGAAACCGAATAATTTTTTCAGCAATGTCAATTTGCTCCCTTCAAGCTTTGCTTCCTAAATCTATTTCGTGTATGAAACTTTACGCCCATACACCTTGCTTCATTCAACACTATTTAATCATAATTTTTTCCTCTCATCAATTGATAACCGCCTGAGCCCCCTCTGCATAGGCTGTAGATGAGAGGTGATTCAGATGAAACATGAAGGCGAAAAAAAACATGAAATGCTGGCAAATGAAGATATGCTATATGAAGCGATTGAACAATTTTTTGCATCCTCCCCGTTTCACGAGATATTAAATAGTGCAGAGGCACTCATGACCACATCGCATTCACTTGCATCCATTACGACCAATGTGACAGAGGATGAACAGAATGTGTATATCGAGATTCAATTTCCAGACCATTTTGTCGAAGGAGACATTGCGCTAGAAGTAAAAGCCCAATATTTACACTTATCAGTACAGGAAAAAATCAAAACGAATACGACTACCTCGTATTCAAGTTTTACTAAAACGATTTTAATGCCGGCAAAAATAGATGAGACAAAAATGAAGAGTGTGTGGAAAGATCAATCGCTTCATGTGTCTGCGCCAAAGCAAACAACCCAATAGTTCAATCTATTGGGTTTAGCTATGCTTTAAAAATGCTTGTAAATCCTTTCGCCAATGAGCCTACTTGATTCATTGTACTCATCATTTGGCCAGCTGTATCAAACATTTTGTTAAAATCGTATTGCCCATTCGTCTTTTTGAATTGTGACAGCACACTTTTAAATTGAGATGGCTGCTGTTTTTGCGGCCTTGGCAATGGATAAGGGTTCATAGGCGGCTGCATGGGCATCATGCCTGGAGGCGGCTGCATTTGGGGTGGATTCATCGCTTCAGGCGGCTGCATAAGCGGCACGTTTTCTTGGTATCCATAAGGCGGCTGATAAACAGTAGATGGTGCCTGATTCATTCCCCCTCCACCTTGATACGGCGGCATGAAATAGTCTGGAGGCTGCGGAGGCTGCTGCTGCATCTCTGGATACGGAAAAGGCCTTTGCTTGAATTGATTGAATTCATAAGGCTGCTGGTTTGAATAAGGGAACATCTATCTCGCTCCTCTCGCTCTCAACACATATTGATGTCACTCATATATTATGACCAAGAGCAGAAGATGTGCCTAAAGAAGCCATAAGAAAAACGCAGCATCATGTCTTTAGCTGCGCTTTTTGATTTCTTCTATTAAAAGGTTCAGAGTGTAAACCACTGACTCAACTAAATTTTTTACACGGGGTGCGTGCTGTTTACCAAAATAAGATTGCAGGACAACCTCTTTACCATTTTCTTTTACGGCTTCAAGCTGTTCTTGGTGTAAATATCTAGGTTTGGCCTGCTCAATAAACGAGATCGCAGCGGTGAGCCACTCCTCCATTTTCTGATCAAATGTAACAACGGCCGGCTGAATATCCGTATAAAAATCATACGATGGGTATTCCTCTTCAGCCTTTCCCTTTTGGTACTGCTTATACGCTTCTTCGATCCATATTCTCAAGTTTTGTGTATGTTCAAGTAATGTTTGATTATCCAAAGTGTTCACCTCTATGAACCATCCTATCAAACGTTTACCTATTGCTCAAATAGAAAAGCTATCCGGCGTGATATGCCGGTCTTGCTGCCAGTTTATACTCGGCTGCATGAAGCTTCACTTCACAGTCCTTTACTTCTGATTCAAGCCGGTCAATTATTTGTTCTTGCTCTTCTATCGCTGCACGTTTCGTCTGCTTCACAGCAAGAGACAGCTCTTCCTCCACCGCATCAATTTTTCGCTCGATTTCCTCTAACAACTGCATAATGGATTCTTTTGATACAAATTCGCTCATCATCAGATTCCTCCTTTATTGTCTCTCGTTACATTCTCTTTTCTTTCTCCCCCTCCTTCACACATGACAAAACTAGAAGCAAATCGCCAATCTAAGTGTAGATGAGCGCTATTTCTTCCTTTTCGACAGATGCTTGTCCTTCTTTGTATGATTGCGTCCGATTGTGTAAATTCTAAGGACAAAAGGAGGTAGATTTCATGAAAAAGCAGCCAGCACCAAAAGAGCAAAAGCCAAAAGGGAAAGAAAACAGTCCAGATCAGCTTGATAAAAAGCTCGGCGGTCCTAATCGTCCATCAACGTAAAAAAAAGCAGGCACCCCCTGCTTTTTATTTATGCAAAAAATAGTGCTCTAATGAGAAAAGAAAACGAAGCTGTCTTTTTTTATGGAAATACCAGTCGGTCAGATCAATCTGCTTTGGCAGCGGCTCTGCCTCAAATAAAGATGGACTCAATTTCTTTTGAAACCAATCTTCCCTTTGATCGTCTAATGAATGTGTCATCACCGGATAAACCGTCCGAAGAAAAGGTGTTGACCTTCTAGCGATCCCTAAAAACGGCTCAAAATCAAACCGAGACCCCGTATGCGGAACGGTATGCAAAAAATGATAAAAATCCGAAAACAAATCGGCTCGAAATAATAGTTTCGCTAGTTTTTTACCTAATGTAATGCGCTCCTTTACATTGGAAAACTTCCGTATGGTTATGCCGTACAAATGCCCGTCCACCGTTGGAAAAACAACGGTTTGGAAATGTCCCCACTCGCTGAAAAGATATTGAATCGAGTGAAAAACATTCTTTTTCAGAAGAGGATTTTGTATAATAGGAGATTGTATAGTATATTGTTCATTTATGATGAGTGCATATAGCAGACGCTCTGTGTCACGCTTTAGCCAGAAACGTTCCCACTCAGCGCTCATAAACCGAGACACGGAGAAATAAGGCAGCAGATGAAACAAAGGTTTACTGCACCTTTTAGACCATTCATACAAAAGAAGCTGAGGGTAAGCATCCGAAAAGATCAGCCAATTCGCTCTTTCATATGCTGTGAAAAAAAGGTGCCCCTGCTGATCCGTTAAACCTGGATGGAAGAGCTCGCCCTTTAAATCCGTCATGGACCACCCAGCATTTCTCGAGACAAAGGAAGCGAGCAGCGACCATTTCATCTCTGGATGCCGGTCATAAAAGCGCTTGTAAGCATTTGTCCTCGTCAGGTTGTCTTTATTTTTTGCTTTCGTTTCACGCAAAATTTGCTGAGTGATGATGTGCTCTTCTTGGGACAACATGGTGATCTCTCCAATACAAAATGCATTAAAAGGAGGCTGAAACTTGATGATTCGGTATCCAAACGGAAAATCGTATCAGCCCATTCAACAAATTGGGACAAAAAAAAGAATCAGCGGCGAATCCTCTTATAGTAACCGCGGGATGACGCTTGAGGCTGATTTAAATGAAACGAACCAATACTATTTGGTCAACGGGATCGCAGTCATTCATAAAAAGCCTACCCCAGTTCAAATTGTGAATGTGGATTACCCAAAAAGAAGTGCTGCTGTCATTAAAGAAGCCTATTTTAAACAATCATCCACAACAGACTATAACGGGGTGTACAAAGGCCGCTATATCGATTTTGAAGCAAAGGAAACCAAAAGCACTACCTCGTTTCCGCTCAAAAATTTCCACGACCATCAAATTGAGCATATGAAACAGGTTGAAAAGCAAGGCGGCATTTGTTTCGTTATTATATCCGCTTTTGGCTCCGTTTATTATTTGCCCGCTTCAGATCTCTTTTACTTCTGGGAGCGGCAGAAGAAAAACGGCCGTAAATCCATTAGCAAAGACGAATTAATGGAAGCTGGCCACATAATGACACTTGGATATTCGCCAAGAATTGATTATATTAAAGTAGTGGAGACACTTCATTTTTCGGATGAAAGCAATCAGCAATTACGTTCGAAAAAGGTTTAACACGAAAGGTTGAGATGTGATGTCTGATCAATTTACAAGTCGTGAACAGCGACGTAAAGCAAGTCAAGTTAACAATAAGAAGCAAAAGAACAAAAAAGGCAAAAAGAAAGCAGGTCTATTTAAAAAAATATTTTTATCTTTACTCGTGATCGGTCTACTTTGTTTAGTTGCCGGAATCACAACTTTTGCCGTTTTTGCATCAAGCGCTCCTTCTATTGATGATAGTAAGCTTAAAACACCATACTCTTCAAAGCTTTATGATAAAGACAAGAAAGTGTTTGCAGAAGTTGGTGCAGAAAAAAGAACGTATGTCTCGATAAAAGATATACCCGATGTGGTAAAAGACGCATTTATTGCGACTGAAGATGCACGTTTTTATAAGCACCACGGGATTGATCCAATCCGTATTGGCGGTGCCCTTGTCGCAAACGTTGAGGACGGCTTTGGTGCTGAGGGCGGAAGTACCATTACACAACAGGTTGTGAAAAACTCCCTCCTAACCAATCAAAAGACGTTAAAACGGAAAGTACAGGAAGTATGGCTCTCGATTCAGCTTGAGCAAAAATACTCTAAAGATGAAATTTTAGAAATGTATTTAAACCGGATTTTCTTCTCTCCTTATGCTTATGGAGTTGGGAAAGCAGCTGAACAATTTTTCGGAGTCACAGATTTAAATAAACTAACCGTTGCACAAGCTGCTACACTTGCAGGTATGCCGCAGAGTCCTTCTGCTTATAACCCAGTGAAACATCCCGAGGCAGCGGAAAAACGCCGTAATATCGTTTTAAGCCTTATGAAAAAACAAGGCTACATTTCAGAAAAAGAATATGACGTTGCAAAAGCAACCCCTGTCAGTAAGACAGTTGTTTCAGCTAGTAAATATAAGAGCCAAAACTCTAGTAAGTACTCTGCCTACATTGAAGAAGTGATGGAAGAAGTACAGAAAAAAGCCAAAGTGGATGCATCAACTGATGGATTAAAAATCTATACTTCCCTTGATCGAAATGCACAGGATCATCTAAATGATATCATCAATGGAGATTCAGTTGGATTTACGAAAGGGATGCAGGCGGGTGTGACCCTGCTTGATACGAAAAATGGTGAAATTCGCGCCATTGGCGGTGGACGTGATGTACCAGCCGGCGGCTTTAATTATGCGACGGATGCAAAACGCCAGCCAGGGTCCACAATCAAACCGATCTTAGATTACGGCCCAGTCATTGAAAACAAAAAATGGTCAACATATCAGCAAATTGATGATGCACCGTATACGTACTCAAACGGTACGCCGATTAATAACTTTGACAGAAGACACTTAGGGAAAATGTCGATGAGAAGTGCTTTGGCACAATCACGTAACATTCCTGCCCTAAAAGCTTTCCAAGAAGCTGGTACAGACAATGCCGTTCAATTCGCTAATAACTTAGGTATGGACTTACCTTCTGACATTCCAGAGTCCTACTCAATCGGTGGATTTGACGATGGTGTCTCCTCCCTGAAGATGGCTGGAGCATTTAGTGCATTCGGTAATAACGGATACTATAACGAACCGCATGCTGTCACGTCTGTTGAATTTAATGACGGTACAAAACTTGACCTTACGCCGGACTCAAAAGCAGCAATGAGTGATTATACAGCATTTATGATCACAGATATGCTGAAAACTGCTGTCCAATCTGGAACTGGTACACTTGCACAAGTACCGAACGTTCAAGTAGCTGGTAAAACAGGTACAACGAACTTTATAGAAAAAGATATTAAGACACACAATATCCCTTCTGGCGGTGCAAAAGATTCGTGGTTTGTCGGTTATACGCCGCAATATACAGCAGCCGTTTGGACTGGAATCGGTAATTCAAAAGATGCAGACGGCAAAGTATGGCTGAATGAAAACGAGCAGCGTGTTGCCAAAATTGTCTTCCAGCGATTAATTTCTCAAATTGATGATGGAAGCGGCTCATTTGAAAAACCAGACAGTGTCGTTGAAGCTACGGTTGAAAAAGGATCCGATCCTGCAAAATTAGCCGGACCGAATACACCAAGTGACAAGAAGACAACAGAATACTTTGTAAAAGGTACGGTTCCAACAAAAGTGTCTGACACTTTTGAGAAAAAAGAAGCCGATAAGCCTTCTGACTTAAAAGCGGTGTATGATGAAGAGAAAAAATCCATCACACTGACTTGGGGCTATTCTGACGACGCTGATGCTACATTTAATGTCAAGCAAGCAGTTGATAATGGCGGCTATAAAGATATTCAAAACAGCTCTGCTAAAGAAGCGGTCATCTCTGATGTGAAGCCTGGCTCCACTTATAAATTCCAAGTGACAGCCACTGTAGATGATGTCACAAGTAAAGCGGCTTCTACCTTCCTCACCATTAAGGATGACGCAGATGAGGAAGAAAAAGCGGATGATGAGAATAAAGAAGAAGAAGAACCGCAGCAGCCTGACGACGAACAGACAGACCAAACTGACAATAACAAAAATCAGCCCCCTGGCACTGATGAGCAAAAGCCTGATGACAAAAAAGATCAAGATAAGGATAAGGATCAAGACCAAGGTGGAAATACAGAAAACGGAAATAATGGTTCTTCAGAAAATGGCTCAGACAGTACAAATGGGAACAGCAGCAACTCGCAAACTGATAATAAAGATAAAAAGAAAGATGATGAGAAAGCCAACTCTCAAAGTTCCAATTCGCAATCAAATGCTACTTCTCGAAAAGAAGATGAATAATGAAAAAGCACTTGCCTCCTATGGCAAGTGCTTTTTTTAACGCTGCTGTCTGATTTTTTTTAATGCTTCATATTTTCCATACTGCTTTTTTAATTCCGTGTATAGCTCGTCCAATTGAATAAAGCAGTGATATTGAGTTGGTTTTAGCAAAATGAACTCTAAACGTTCCGTCCAATTAATCGGAGCAACAGGAAATGTCTCTTGCTTGATATGTTCCCATTCAAACGTTTGGACACTCTCCCCTTTGATCCAGTAAAACATCGCAATCATACTGACGATTCCTTGCAGCATATCATCTTCTTCACAGCGGGATTTTCTTGTTTGGAAACGAGGAAGCATTTTTTCTTTTAATTCGTCCCACAGCTCAAACATCACAGGAACAAATCCTTCCGTTTCCTGCCATGGAAACTCGTCTGTTAAAACTTCTGAAGATAGATCATATGCGAGCGGATTGGCTCTCAGTATATCTACTCGATCACCTTTAATCTCTACCTTTTTTTCTTTTAGCTTTTCGACATATGAGGTGAAAACAGCTGCCCCGCTCATGCCAGCTTCACCAATCCTTTTTTCAGCCTCTTCTGCCCTTCTCTGCACATATCAAGAAGTGGACACGATTCGCACTGCGGCCGCTGCGCCTTACAATGATATCTTCCAAAAAAGATTAGACGGTGATGCGTCACAGACCAATCTTCTTTTGGCACCTTTTTCATCAAGGTTTGCTCTACTTCAAGCACAGAATCCTTCCAGCGGCAGATGCCTAGACGCTTGCTGACTCGTTCTACATGTGTATCTACTGCTATTGCCGGTACTCCAAAAGCGACTGAAACGACGACATTTGCTGTTTTCCGGCCAACCCCAGGAAGCTTAACAAGCTCGTCCCGGTCCTTTGGTACTTCACCGCCATATTCTTCAATCAGCATTTTGCTCAACTTTTGAATGTTTTTAGCCTTATTTCGATAAAGACCAATCGAGCGAATATCTTGCTGGAGTTCTTCAAGCGGTACACTTAAATAGTCTTCTGGTGTTTTATATTTTTGAAATAACGTTTTGGTGACCTTGTTTACAAGCACGTCCGTACATTGAGCAGAGAGCGCAACAGCAATCACAAGCTCAAATGGGTTGGCATGAACAAGCTCACACTCAGCCTCTGGAAACATATCTCCTATAATATCTAAACACTCATTGATTTGTTTTTTTGATAACATGCCTTCTCCTTTATTGGTTATTGTTCCAGCCAATTATAAAAAGGAACTTGTCGTTTATAAGTGGACGTCTCTTCATTTGAAGGTGGCGTTTTCTGCTGAGAACGGAAGTGCTGGCTATGTTCTTTTGCTTCTTTCGCTGTTTTCAGCCCTTTCTTTTTCCACTCAAATAAAATTCGATCAATATAACGGAAATTTAATTTCCCTGATAAAACGGCTTCTCTTAGTGCTAGCCGAATCATCTCAGCATCATGATGGTCTTGATCCATCCAGATCGAAAGTGTTTCTCCTTCAAGAGGTGACAGCGGTCTGCCGAATTCATCTTCAAATAAAGCATATAAAGATTTTTCAGCCTGCACCTGTTGTTTTTGAACTTCTTTCGCCTGTTTTGTTTCTAAAAAGTCATACAGCACGCCCCATAAAGGTTCTACTGAGTAACGGTCATGCTGAATACCAGACCTGTCTTCAAATGGCTGAATCGAGATAAATCCTTTTTGAATCAGATGCTGAACCATATACGCGCACTCTTCCGCTGAAATGGTCATCCCTTGAGAAAGCTCTTCAAATGTTTGAAAGAAAACGCCTTGTTCTTCATTCATTTTAATCTTGAGCATCACCATCATCTGTGATTCATTCAGTCCTAACTGCTCATAATGAGCAATCAGCAAATTAGGCAAACTTGTCGACCCCATTTGCTGCATATTAATAAATTGCTGCCTATTCATCGGATACACCTCTTCACTTTAAGTATATCACGTTTTATTTCACGTGCCTCTCTAAAAAGACGTTTGAAAAAGCCTCCATTTGTTGGAGGCTTTCACGTCTTAAGGGTATAAACGGTTTAATAATCTTGGGAAAGGAATGGTTTCACGCACATGCGGCGCTCCGCTAATCCAAGCAACTGTACGTTCAAGTCCAAGACCAAAACCTGAATGCGGTACAGAACCGTATTGTCTTAATTCTGTATACCATTTGTAAGTTTCTTGATCAAGCCCATGTTCTTTCAATCTTGCTTCAAGAAGCTCTAAATCATGAACACGCTCAGAACCGCCAATAATCTCTCCGTAGCCTTCTGGTGCAATCAAGTCTGCACAAAGGACAACATCTTCACGATCCGGTGCTGGCTGCATATAAAACGGTTTTAATGATGTTGGGTAATGAGTGATAAACACTGGTTTATCATAGCTTTCGGCGATCGCTGTTTCGTGAGGCGCACCGAAGTCATCTCCCCATTCGATATCATCAAAGCCTTTTTCCTGCAAGAATTTTATCGCTTCATCGTAAGTGATGCGCGGGAATGGTGCTTTGATATTTTCTAATTTTGCTGTATCACGGCCTAGCGTTTGCAGCTCCACTTTACAGTTTTCAAGTACACTTTGTACAACATGAGACACATAATTTTCTTGATACTCAAGGTTTTCATTGAATTCGACAAAAGCCATCTCCGGCTCGATCATCCAAAACTCAATTAAATGACGTTTTGTTTTAGATTTTTCAGCTCTAAATGTTGGGCCAAATGAGAATACTTTTCCGAGTGCCATTGCTGCAGCTTCCATGTAAAGCTGGCCACTTTGAGAAAGGTATGCATCTTCATCAAAATATTTCGTAGCAAACAGTTCCGTTGTGCCTTCAGGTGCACTTCCAGTTAAAATTGGCGGATCTACTTTCACGAAACCTTCTTGATGGAAGTATTCATATGTAGCACGAATAATTTCGTTACGGATTTTCATAATGGCATGCTGTTTTTTAGAACGAAGCCATAAATGACGGTGATCCATTAAGAATTCTGTTCCATGCTCTTTTGGTGTAATTGGATAATCTGTCGCTTCATGAATCACTTCAATGGATTTCACTTGCAATTCAAAACCTAGCGGTGAACGCTCATCTTTTGTCACTTGACCTGTTACATAGACAGATGTTTCTTGAGTGACTGATTTCGCAAGCTTAAAGACTTCCTCTTCCACTTCTGCTTTTACTACGACTCCTTGAATAAAGCCTGTCCCGTCACGCAGCTGCAAAAATGCAATTTTTCCGCTTGAACGTTTATTGGCAATCCATGCGCCGATTGTTACTTCTTGATCGACGTGTTTGAACACTTGATTAATCGTTGTTTTCAACATAATTCCCTCCAAAGCCAGAAAGAAACTCACCTTTAGACAGGTGTGAATCTTTTTTCATACATTTTATTATAACCGTTCTAAATCAGCATGGTCAACGCAAGACAGGAGAAACTACGGTGTTAAATTTTTTTCCACGTGTCCTGTCGAGAAGTCGACATAGCTGAAGCTATATTGATTGTTTTCATTTAAGTATGTCACTTCCCAAAGAAGTACGTCACCTTCTCTCGCTAATTTGACTTCTTTTAGCTTAGAGACCGTGTTCTCCTTTTGAACGGCTTGTACTGCTTGATTCGAGGTAATGCCTTCTTTTGCTTTTTTTGCGATCACTTTTTCTTTTTTGCTGGCAGGAACCCAAACGTAGATCGTTTCATTCTGTTTGTTTTTCCCTTCAACAATAAATTGTTTTTCTTTCCCGACAAAGGTTTCCACTTGCTCCACTTGTACGATGTTTGCTTGTTCTTTTGCTCGTTCGATCGCTGCTTCATGCCCTTGTTCTCTTTGTCCCATGGCAATTTGATAAATCCACGTAAAGCTGATGATGCCAATAAGCAGAACGAGAGCCACTACAGATGAAATAATCCAGACTATTTTTTTCATGTCAAGCTTCCCCTATGTGCGATATATCGTAAATACCGCTTGATTTTGGTCTTCTTGATCTAATGCTAATCCAAACATGAGATCTTCTCTTTTAAGCGTTCTGTTCAATAAATCAACGATTTTGTATAGGTCTTCTGAATGCTTAATTTGAACAGTTGAAAGTACCTCTATTTTACTTTCCACTTCTAATTCCTCCTCGGTACGTAAATATTGTTAGTCATACTTTTCTGCACGGGAACCGATACTATTTTTACAACGGAACACAAAAAGCCGTTACGATAAATTAACTCCAAACCCACACCAGCTAAAGGCCGCTTATGACAGCGGCTTTTCGTTGTTAAGGTTTTCTATATACGCCTCAAGTGACTCTTTTGACATCTCGTGAACCGGCGCATGAGGGAGTGATTCTAAAAATAGTTTTCCATATGAAGCTGTTTTCACTCGGCGGTCTAAAATCAGCAATGTGCCTATGTCTTTTTCAGAGCGCAGCAAGCGTCCAGCTCCTTGCTTAAAGGTTAACACAGCTTCTGGTAAAGCGACGGCTTTAAACGGATTCTTCCCTTGTTTTTTAGCTGCATCACATTTGGCTTCAATGAGAGGAGAATCAGGCGGCCTGAACGGAAGACGTGCCATGATGACTGTTGTCAGCTCTGAGCCTGGAAAATCAACACCTTCCCAAAAACTACCCGTACCAAGTAAAATAGCTTGTTTTGCTAATTTGAACATTTTCGTTAATTTTACGGGGCTTCCGCCTGTCAAACCTTGAGCAAAAAGGGCTGACTGCATCCCTTCTGTTTTTAGCTCTTCATAGACTGCTTTTAACATCTCATGTGAATTAAACAAAACCAATATTTTTGCATGCTGCTGCTTTTCCATAACCTTAATATATTGCGCAGCCTGCTTTACATAATCTCGTTCATCACGGTTTGTAATCGGCGGCATGTCTGCTGGAACAATGACCTTAAGCTGTTTTTCAAGTTCAAAAGGTGAATCAATTTGCACAAGATGAGGGTAAAAATCTTGCAGGCCAAACCGTTCCAAGCAATAATCAAAGCGGTGATTGATGGTGAGTGTCCCTGATGTGAGGACAACACTCTTTTTGTTCATAAAGAAACGATCAGCCAAAAGCTCCCCAGTATCTAACGGCTGTGCATGCATAAAGACTGCGTTTTTGGCACCTTTTGCATCAATTTCAATCCAAACCGTTTCATCGTTTTTCGGTTCAAAGATAAACCGGTACAGTGTACTGCAAAAAGTATGCATAAACGACATGACTTGGTCGTATTCCTCTGCTTCAAAGGCAAAGTGTTCTGTCAGCTGATCACTTTTTTGAAGAAGCTCATTTTTTTGCTGTTCATACAGTTTCTCACAAGCAATTAACAAGGAACAAAGCTTACTTGCCGTTTCTTTAATCCGTTTCCACTGAGCATGCTTTGAATGATGACGTACTCTATGAATGAGACGATTGATGTCGGCTTTTGGTTTTGTCCTTTTCACAAATGAATGGACGGTGCTAAAGAAAGCGTCACTTTCCATTTGAAGCTGATTGAGATACTCATCCATTTCAATAAAGGTGTCTGTCTGTAACCCTGCATGATGAAATCTCTTTTTCAGTTTCTTTAACAGTCCGCCTTGCAAGGAGCCAAGCTGCGTTAATTTCGCGTGAAGCTGGATATAAGACGCACTATCCCCTAGTGTTTCATTGGCTGTTTTCTCAAATTGATGGGCTTCGTCTATCACATATACGTCAGCATGCTGAAAGATAGACGATGCCTCCGTTTGTGATAAAAGCAGACGATGATTCGTTAAAATTATATCAGCTGTTCTTGCCCTTTTTTTGGCGCGCTCATAAAAGCAATACTCTTTAAAACGGCGCTTTTTCGATGTAAACGGCATATGCACACAAGAAATGCGGTCTTTTATATTGGCAGCTCCTGACGGTAAATTCAGTTCAGATAAATCACCTGTTTCTGTTACAAGGAGCCACATTAAAATTTGCGCCTTCGTTAAGACGACATCATAGTTATCATCTTCCTCATGAAGCACATGCTCAAACTTATCTAAACAAATGTAATGCGCCCGACCTTTAAATACACAGGCAGCAGGCTCAAACGGAAGCAATTGATTCAACATCGGCACATCGCGCTGAAGCATTTGCTGCTGCAAAAGTATGGAATATGTACTAATAATGACAGGTTTTCCTGATTTCCTCGCTTCTAGAGCAGCTGGGATGAGGTAAGCGAGCGTTTTTCCAATACCCGGTGCCGCTTCAATTAATGCATAGGCTCTTTCATGAAACACGTCTCTCACTTTATTCATCATCGTAAGCTGGCCTTCTCTTACCTCATAGCCTTCTACCGTTTGCGGAAGCTTCTTTTTGATTTCCTCAAACAGCTGTTCATCATCTTCACTTACTGAATGTGTCGCCCTGCTGATAGGATTGGTGACATTTTTTACAGCAAAAGAGCCGACTTCCACTAAAGAATCTTCCCAGCTAGCATGGCTTGTTTCAAGCTGCTTAATTAAAAGTCCTATATCACTTAGGAGATAAGAGGATAATCTGCGCAGCTGCTTCAGCACATTTTTCGGTGTATGTTTTAATTGATGTAATAAAGTTAAAAATAACATGGCAGTAACTTCCGCATCACTATCCGCCCTATGCGGGTGGTCATGTGGAAGCATGAGCTCTTCACTTAATTCAGTGAGCTTATAACCTTCAAGCTCAGGATAAAGAATTCTAGAGATCTCAACTGTATCAATTGCTAGCACATCCAGCTCATTTTTCCCGCATGCTTTTAGTTCATCATTTAAAAAATTCAAGTCAAAATGAACATTGTGCGCAACAAAATAAGCACCCTGTATGAGATCATACACCTCTTGGGCAATGTCCTCAAAAAACACCGCATCGTCAACCATGTGCTGCTGAATGCCTGTCAGCTGTTCAATAAATCCTGGGATTGCTTTTCCCGGGTTCACATATTTTGAATACCGTTCGACAATTTGTCCATTTTCAATGACCACCGCAGCTATTTGAATGATTTTATCACCCTTTTTAGGTGAATTCCCGGTGGTTTCAATATCAACGACAACAAACCTTTGATCGGTCATAAAATGGACACCTCAATTCCTCGTTTCACCCTAA
The DNA here is from genome assembly GCF_038628485.1 of Bacillus sp. FSL M7-0003. Taxonomy (NCBI): domain Bacteria; kingdom Bacillati; phylum Bacillota; class Bacilli; order Caryophanales; family Bacillaceae; genus Bacillus; species Bacillus sp. FSL M7-0003. The sequence continues at coordinate 2,055,543 of NZ_CP152024.1, forward strand.
AGTGAAACACGCTCTGGACAAAATAGATGAAACAGAACAGCCTCTCTTCCTGAAACTGTTCTGTTTCCACGGAGCCTGCGTTATAAAATCGTTCTCGCAGGCTCTTGTCCAATCATTTGTTCAATTTGATTTTGTTTATTTAACACGACCACTTTTGGTGTATGTGTCTTAGCTTCTTCTTCTGACAGCATCCCATAAGCGATAATAATGACCTCATCCCCTGGCTGAACCAATCTCGCCGCCGCCCCATTTAGACAAATGACACCGCTCTTTCTTTCGCCGGGAATAATATATGTTTCAAGTCTCGCGCCATTATGATTATTGACAATTTGTACTTTCTCATTTGCCATCATACCTGCCGCATCAAGTAAATCTTCGTCAATTGTAATACTTCCTACATAATGTAAGTTTGCTTCTGTTACCGTTGCTTTATGAAGCTTAGATGTCATAAAGGTTCTATACATGTTTTTCACCGCTTTCAGGAACATGGAAAATCACATTATCAATCAGTCTTGCCCGTGAGAATTTCACCGCAACCGCCATAATGACTTGACCTGCTAACTGCTGAAGCGGCTCAAGTTCTGGATAAGAATAGATCTCAATATAATCAATTTCTCCGCACGTCTGAACAAGTTCCTCTTCAATCAGCTGATACACACGACTGACATCACGTTCACCGTTTTCAACAGCTGACCGTCCTTTTTTTAATGCGCGGTATAAAGCGGGTGCTTCTTGTCTTTCTTTTTCTGACAAGTACACATTCCTTGAGCTTTTCGCTAAACCGTCTTCTTCTCTGACTGTCGGTACAGATACAAGGTGAAGATCAAAGAAGAAATCCTTGATCATCGCATCGATCACAGCGACTTGCTGTGCATCCTTTAGTCCAAAGTAGACATTTGTTGGTGACACAAGATGAAACAGCTTTGTGAGCACAGTGACAACGCCGTCAAAATGTCCTGGACGTTTTTTTCCGCATAAGACATCTGTCCGCTTTTGAACCGTCATCGTAATAGATGGTTCATTTTGGTACATTTCCTTCACATCAGGTGTAAATAAAATATCCACCCCTGCTGCTTCTGCCAGACGCTGGTCTCTTTCCATATCCCTTGGATAGGATTCAAAGTCTTCATTTGGTCCAAATTGCAACGGATTGACAAAAATACTCATCACGACAATGTCATTTTGACTTCTTGCCTCTTTCGCAAGCGTCAGATGTCCTTCATGAAGAAAACCCATCGTTGGGACAAAGCCGATGGAATGCTGTTTTTCTTGATGCTGCTTGATTAATTCTTTTAGCTCGTGAATATGGGTGACAACATTCATTTTTTGATTCCCCCATATAAGCCATCAAGGACTTCTTCTTTGATATGAAACGTGTGCATGTCCTCTGGAAATGTGCGTGCTTTTACTTCTTTCGTATATTGAATGAGCGCTTCTTCTAAAACAGTATCAATTTGCGCGTATTGTTTCACAAACTTAGGTGTTCTAGACACCCCGTATCCTACCACATCATGGTAAACGAGAACTTGTCCGTCTGCCTCAGCTCCTGCACCAATTCCGATCACAGGAATCTTCAGCATGTCGGTAATTCGTTTTGTCAGTTCGCCAGGTACGCATTCCAGCACAAGAGCGATTGCACCGGCTTCCTCACATTTCAAGCTGTCTTCAATCAATTTTTGAGCACTTTCGTGGTCTTTTCCTTGCACTTTATATCCGCCAAGTACACCAACTGATTGAGGTGTGAGGCCTAAATGACTGACGACAGGAATTCCGCCTCTTGTTAAAGCTTGAATGGATTCAAATACTCCATCTCCGCCTTCTAGCTTTAAGGCATCGGCACCACTTTCTTGCATGATGCGTGCAGCATTTTTCATTGTTTCTTCTAACGAATAATGGTAAGACATAAATGGCATATCAGTCACAACAAATGTGTCTTTTGCGCCTCTTTTCACTGCTTTTGTGTGATGGATCATATCATCCATCGTGACTTGAACTGTGGAATCTAGTCCAAGTACAACCATCCCAAGTGAATCACCAACTAAGATCATGTCGACTTCCGCTTTTTCCGCTTGCTTTGCAGCTGGATAGTCGTATGCGGTCAGCATCACAATAGGTTCGTTTTGTTCTTTCATTTTGAAAAAATCTAGCTTTGTCTTCATTTGTTCCTCCTCATTCTGGAGAGGAGATGGCTTGCCTCACATCACATGCTTTGATTTCTCATGTGCGGCGAATCATCCCTCTGTCCAAGTCCCTTAGGATCAAGGCAGAAATTTATCGAATTTTTCTTCCTAACAGGTACAGTTCTTTGCAGATACTGCCCACACGAAGTATATCAAAAATGTGCCGGGTGTTCCACTCAAGTTGACTTGATCTCAATGTCTGCGGAGTAGATTTTTTGGATACCGTCCTCCGTTTCAAGCAATAAAACACCTTCTTCATTGATGCCAAGCGCCTTCCCCGTATATTGCCCATTGACGGTGCGGGCAACAATATGTTGACCGATCGTCATCGCAAACGATTCCCATAATTGTTTAATGGGCGCAAATCCTTGCTTCATATAATCATCATATCTTTTTTCAAAAGTGGACATGATCTGTTGTATAAGTGCAGCACGATCCACTTTTTCATTCAGTTCCATCCGCAGACTTGTGGCGACATCCTTTAGTTCTTCCGGAAAGTCATCAGCTGTTTGGTTCACATTTATGCCCGGTCCAATAATGACCGCATGAACCTGGTCAGCTTCTGCTTTTAATTCAGTCAGAATGCCAACGACCTTTTTTCCATTCAACAAAATATCGTTTGGCCATTTAATAGATGGACTGAGTCCTGTTTGCTGCGCAATTGCTTCTGCGATGGCTACAGATGCCAAAAGCGTCATTTGCGGCGCTTTATGCAGCGGAATTTCAGGCCGGAGAATGAGACTCATCCAAACGCCTGTCCCATGTGGTGAATGCCACGTTCTTTGAAGACGCCCTTTTCCGTTTGTCTGATGATCACTGACAACGATCGTGCCGTGGGGCGCACCTTCATTTACAAGATCATGGGCAATCAGCTGAGTTGAAGCGACTTCTTTCTGAAAGTAAATATGCCTGCCGAAGCTCTCTGTTTCAAGACCAAACAGAATTTCGTCCTCACTAATTTTGTCCGGTTTACGAAGCAGACGGTATCCTTTTCTTCTAACTGCTTCTACCTCATACCCCTCTTTTCGCAAGTCCTCCATATGCTTCCACACAGCTGTTCGGGAACAGCCAAGTTCATCACAAATCTGCTGACTTGAGACAAAATCCTCACTGGATGCTGTAAATAGTTCAATTAATCGTTTTCTAATTGCGGATCGCATGCTTTAAGCCACTCCTCTATGGCTTCTTTTCGGTTTTCTAAACGGTTTTGCAAAACGGCTTTTTTCACAAAATTGAGCTCCTCTGCAATCCATTTCCCAGACGACTTTTGCCGAAAGGCCATTAAATCTTTTCCTGAAACAGCGAGGTCTTGGAGCTTTTTAATCGGCAGTGCATCATAAGAACGCTTCGCTGCCTCCAGCTCATCAAAGAAAATGCGGCGCTCATGTTTTAGCTGTGTGATCTTCAAACTAGATAAGAGCACGTGTTCACCAGCTTCAAACATGTTTTCCGCATCCCAGTCACAATCAACGTATTTACTAATGGCTACTGCTTCTTTCAAAAGCTTGGTTGACAGCTTCCATTCTTTTAAGAAGGCCGCAGCCTCCGCTTCATCTAGGCCGAGCAAATGGATGCAAGCCCCCCATACCTCTTCTAGTCCATCCAGTAAGTAATATGGAAAGGCTTGAAAGGATTCATGAAGACGCTCCTCTTTGAGACCTGGCAATTCTTCATATAAATTGGTTGAAATGAGTACTTGAATGGCCTGCTCACAATGACGGCCTTTTAAAAGCTTCTCCATTTCAATCTTTTTGCGCTCAACTGATATGTTGGCAAGCAGATGCTTATCCTTTTTCATAGCTTCAGCCGTTTCATCAGCGAGTTCAAAGCCAAGCTGGCTTAAAAAACGGACAGCTCTCATCATGCGAAGCGCATCTTCTTGAAAGCGGCACGCAGGATCTCCAACAGTTTGAATTCGTTTCCGCTTAATATCCTGTTTACCACCTACATGATCAATAATTTCTCCATTTATATCCATGGCCATTGCATTAATCGTTAAATCTCTTCTTAAAAGATCTTCCTTAAGCGACGTAATAAACGCCACTTCTTTCGGTCTGCGAAAATCTTCATATTCTGATTCCGTTCGAAACGTCGTGACCTCATAGCTGACACCATCATGCAACACAATGACAGTGCCATGCTCCTTACCGACATCTACTGTTTTTTCAAATAAAGACTCAACCTTATCAGGTGTTGCATCTGTCGCAATATCGATATCACCGATTTCCCGTCCTAATAGAACATCTCTCACCGCTCCGCCAACAAAGTAAGCCTGATGCCCATGTTCGTGCAGTGTATGTAATATAGGGATCGCATGTGTGAATGGTTCATTCATCTTCATCATCACCTTCGATCAATTCTAGGTAAAGCTTCTCATATTCACTCACAATCTTATCAGAGGAGAAATGAGCCTGAACACTAGACTGAGCTGCCGCTGACACTTTTTCATGAAGCGCTTCGTCTTTCAGCAGAGACACTGCGTGCTTTGCTGCTCCGTCTATATCGCCGAGCGGGACAAGAAAACCTGTTTCTCCATGTGTAATGACCTCTGGAATACCGCCGACATCCGTACCGATACAAGGAACACCGCACGCCATTGCTTCAAGAAGCACAAGCCCAAAGCTCTCCTTCTCTGAAAGAAGCAGCTTCAAATCACTTATTGAATATAGCTCCTCAACCTTCTCTTGCTTGCCTAAAAATAACACGCGGTCTGTCAGTCCTAATTTTTTCACGAGTTCACATACAACCGATTTCTCAGGACCATCACCAATGAGCAGCAGCTTTGCCTGCACCTGTTCAGCAATCTTTTGAAACACATGAATCACGTCATGCACCCGTTTCACCTTTCGAAAGTTTGATACATGAATGATGACCTTTTCGTTCGGTAAAAGACCATAATGTGTCTTTAGCAAATCGTGATCTTCACGCAAATACACCCGTTCATCTACAAAATTATGAATCGTATCAATCTTTTTATCTGGTTTGATGAGATCGTATGTCTGCGCAGCTAATGAATGCGATACCGCTGTTACGCGATCCGATGATTCGATGGCGAACCGAATCACTTCTTTTAATGATGGATCATAGCCTAAAACCGTAATATCCGTTCCATGAAGCGTCGTAACGACTTTCACAGAGTGTCCAGTCATTTGTTTGGCTAGAAACGCACAGACAGCGTGCGGGACTGCATAATGCGCATGAATAATATCAAGCTTTTCTCGTTTTGCGACTTCTGCCAATTTACTTGCCAGCGCAAGGTCATAAGGCGGATATTGAAAAACTGCATATTGATTCACATCCACCTCATGAAAATAAATATTCGGATATACTTTATTAAGCCTAAACGGAATGCTAGAGGTAATGAAATGAACATCGTGCCCTTTTTCAGCTAAACGTTTTCCAAGCTCCGTGGCTATAATGCCTGAGCCGCCGACACTTGGATAACAAGTAATTCCGACCTTCAGTTTTTTCATAATTACCCCCCAAGTAAGTCATCGTCCAACAAAAGTGGTTTCTTTGTGATAAACCCTTCTGCATAAGCTTTGTTGACTTCTCTTCCATACATAGACTCTCTCATTTTGACAAAATCAATATAACCGTTCACAAGAGGTGTCTCTACTGAGTTTGCCGATTTAACAAATTGGCTTTTATACGCATGCAGGCTATCAATTTTTTGGTGCATTTCCTCAGAAATATCGATCACAAAATCTGGACGATGGTGCCCATTAATCATGTAATAATACATTTGAGTTATTTTATGCGCTGGCTGCTTGTATGAATCTTCAAATTTATGTATACCTGCAGAAAAAGCGGCCTCTTCTACAAGTGAGCCCGCATGGCCATGATCTGGATGCCGATCTTGGTGGTACGGAGCGAAAATCAGTTTCGGTTTGTAAGTTCGAATCACGCCCGCAATTTCCTTCATCGCTTCATCATTTAGATACAGCCCTCTATCTGGCAGTGTGAGCTGGATTCTCGCTCTGACACCTAAAATAGCGGCGGCGGCTTTTGCTTCTTCTTTGCGGCTCTCTACTGTTCCATTTGAAGATAATTCGGCCTGGGTCAAGTCGCAAATCCCGACGCGCGCCCCTTTTTTTACGTATTTTGCAATCGTTCCGCCCATTCCGATCTCTACATCATCGCTATGGGCACCGAATGCAAGGATATCAAGTCGTTTCATTTGTTCCTCCGTTTTTTGCTACATCTCGAAAATCAAACGTACCTTTATTTAAATTCCTGACTAAAATTTCAGCAGTTCCCATATTGGTGGCTAATGGAATGGTATACACATCGCAAAGCCGGATGAGTGCAGATACATCCGGTTCATGCGGCTGCGCAGTTAGCGGGTCTCTAAAAAAGAGCACAAGATCCATTGCATTATCAGCAATTAAAGCACCGATCTGCTGATCTCCCCCAAGTGGTCCTGATTGGAAACGATGAATGGGAAGCCCCGTCGCTTCTTTCACTCTCAAACCTGTTGTCCCTGTTGCGTAAAGTGTATGATCTGCCAAAATATCACGGTACGCAGTGGTAAACTGAATCATGTCACTTTTTTTCTTATCATGAGCGATTAAAGCAATGTTCATCAGGAATCCACTCCTTATTAGTCGATGATATTTTCTAAACCATAAACGAGCTGATCAATGTGCATGACCTGCTCTACTGAAAGTTTCACGCCTGACATAAAGGATGCACGGTTATAAGAATCATGACGAATGGTGAGCGTCTGTCCGTCCATTCCAAACAGCACTTCTTGATGTGCAATCATGCCAGGAAGTCTCACGCTGTGCAGACGGATACCATCATAATCTGCTCCTCGTGCACCTTCGATTAATTCTTTCTCTTCTGGATGTCCCTGTTTTTTGCTTTCTCTTACTTCTGCAATCATTTCAGCCGTTTTTAAGCCCGTACCGCTTGGGGCATCTAGTTTTTTATCATGGTGAAGCTCAATGATTTCAACGTCAGGAAAATAATTCGCTGCCATTTTGGCAAATTTCATCATTAAGACCGCACCGACAGCAAAGTTTGGTGCAATAATACAGCCTATGCCCTTTTCTTCTGTTAATTGCTGAAGCTCTTTTAGGTCATCTTCTGAAAATCCAGTTGTTCCGACGACTGGACGCACGCCATGTTCAAGTGCTTTTTTTGTATGTACTTTCCCGATTTCTGGTGTTGTTAAATCAATTAATACATCTGGTGTTGTTTCTGAAAGACACACATCAATATCCGTATAAATTGGCGCATGAGATGTCGTATGAATCACATCAGATAATTTTTTTCCTTCATGCGCGTGATCAAGTGCTGCCACCAGCTCAAAATGGCCTGTTTCTTCCGCCAGCTTCACAGCCTCTATCCCCATTCTTCCTCTTGCTCCAGCGATTACTACTTTGATGGTTTCGTTCGTCATCGTCTCTACTTCCCTTCTTTTTTCGTCCAGCGGTCTTTATCTCTTGTGTTGAATTTATGCATCACACGATCATGTGCTTCTTCTAGTGAAATATCAAGTGAATTAGCAAGGCATGTTAACACAAACAAAACATCGCCAATTTCTTCTTCCATGCTTTTTTCTGTTTCCGTTGTTTTTTTCGGCTTTTCTCCATAGTAATGGTTAACCTCTCTTGCCAGCTCCCCTAATTCTTCTGTCAGGCGGGCCATCATGGCAAGCGGGCTGAAATAGCCTTCTTTAAATTGTCCTATGTAATCATCTACTTCTTGCTGCACGTGACGCAGCGTTTTTTCTTTCGTCATGAAGCTCATCCTCCTATCCATCTCTTACATGTTAGCGAAATCATAAATATTTGACAAATGTTTAAGACTCAGTTTGCTTGTTTCTCTCCCATACCATATAATATTATCGCTGTCTAAGCAAAAAAAGGAGTGGTCTCTTGCTAAAAGAAATTCGTCTTAAAAATATCGTATTTATTTTAATAGGATCTGCGATTTTTTCTTTCGGTCTTGTTCATTTTAATATGCAGAACAATTTGGCGGAAGGCGGATTTACAGGTATTACACTGCTTTTATATTTTCTATTTCACATTGACCCATCTATTTCAAACCTTGTCTTAAACATTCCGATCTTTTTTATAGGCTGGAAAATGCTCGGCAGAACGATGTTTACTTATACAATTGTAGGAACAGTGAGTCTTTCTGTCTTTCTTGCCATCTTCCAGCGCTTTCAAATACATATGCCTCTCCAGCACGATTTAGCCTTAGCCGCCCTCTTTGCAGGTGTATTTATCGGAACAGGCCTCGGAATCATCTTTAAATTCGGCGGTACAACAGGCGGTGTGGACATCATTGCAAGACTGATCAACAAGCATTATCAGGTGGCAATGGGACGAACAATGTTCATCTTCGACGCATGCGTCATTACCATCTCTTTGACCTACTTAAATTATAAAGAAGCGATGTATACACTTGTCGCAGTGTTTGTTGCTGCGAAGGTCATTGACTTCATGCAAGAAGGCGCTTACGCTGCCAAAGGCGCCATGATTATCTCTGAAAAAGATGACATCATTCAAAAGAAAATCACAGATGAAATGGAGCGCGGTGTCACCATCTTAAAAGGGGTCGGTTCCTATACGAAACAGGAGCGCAACGTTCTTTATTGCGTCGTTCCGAAAAACGAGCTTGTCCACCTTAAAAGCGTCGTGACCTCAGTCGATCCTCATGCGTTTGTATCTGTCAGTGACGTGCATGATGTACTCGGTGAAGGCTTTACATTAGATGAACACAAAAAGCCGCTCAATCCGCATTAAAAAAGAAGCACCAGTTTTGGGCTTCTTTTTTTATGATTTAGGATAATCAGCCTGACGTTTTTGCTTCTTTTCTTTTTCTGCACGATATTTCCGAAATCCAACATACGTTAACGTTAATAAAATGATACTCCCGGTTGTTAAGATGACCCATAAAAGCGATGGATCCGCTTCATCTTCATCGACGTGAGCAAACACACTCGATAAATCCTCTTCCAGCTTCGTGAGACGTTCAAGCTTTGTCCCACTTGATGCTTTTAAAAATTCACCTTGCTCAATCACTTCCATGTGCTGCTTAATCGTCTGCAGCTTTTCAGGCGAAATATCAATGGTTAAACTTGGATAGATCATATCGTATAAAGAAACCAGCTCATTCCAAGTTTCATAAAATGTCGTCGATTCTGGATCTTTTACTTCTTTTTTCAAAGTAGGAAAAGAGCCCATAATAGGCTTCTCCAGCGAACCCCAAAGAGGCTCAGAATCCGACTGGATCGCATCAAGCAGCATTCTAAATTGAGAGGCATAACGAAGCTTTTCGCGCTCATTCAATTCTTCCTGCGGCAGCCCTTTTATCATATCTTGATAGCCAAGTGTAATTTGCCGAATCTGCGTATTCGTCAAAGTTCCACGCCAATTCTCAGCTTTAAATGTCTTTTCAACATACAATGCGACTTGTAACGCCTCATCATATTTAGCTTGTCTCGTTAATTGAAAGATGGAATCTGATAGTTCCGTTAATTCTTGCAGCGTGTTAGCAGCTGTTTCCTCACCTTTGACAACTGCTGGCTGTAATACGAGAAAAAATAATAGAATCATCGCGATTGGCTTTCGTTTCATGCAAGTCCCTCCTAGCCCTTCTCCTTACAGCGTATGAAGAAAAGGACAAGGTTAGACCAACATTGTTAAGGGAGTTCAAGCTTGACCGATTTTTTCGATAGAACGAGATAATACGAAACAAGAAGAACCGCAATACTTAGCCAAAACGTCACGTAGCCGATCTCGTTTGAGTAAGCAGACAGCATAGAATAACGGGGCATCATACCAAATACATAATCAATTACATCATTATGTAAGATCCAAATGCCTGCTACCACGAGATGACGCATTTGAAAACGATAATATGGCGCAAACAATACAGCCTGAACCGCCATCGCAAAGTGAGACCCAATCAGCATGTATCCTTCCCACGGAAAATCATCGACAGATAAAAGCACAAAGATATTCATTCCTACCGCCCATAACCCATATTTAATCAAGGTCACAAGAGCAAGTGCTTCAAAATAAGGAGCATTTCGTTTCATCAAAAACGCAAGTAATACAAATAAAAAGAAAAAGCTGGCCGTTGGACTGTCTGGTACAAAAGCTAAAAAGACAGCCGGTGTCTCTACGAGCTGCGGAATATACCAATAGTAGCCGTACACAGTGCCAAGGAAATTGATCATAAGCACCAGCACAAGCATGTAGCGCGTCGCTAGCAAATATTGAATCCATCTCATATGTCTCTTCACTCACGATCTGTTAAAATCAGAAAAAAGCTGACAGCGCCAGCTTTTTCTCTTTTGAGTATATCCTTGTACTTGCATTTAAACAACTGAATTATTTTGATTTGACCTCAGATAAATATTTAGAGAGCTTCTCAAGTTCTTCATCACTGCCTTTAAAGACACCCTTCGGCATGTTGCCTTTTCCTTCTACAGCGATTTTAGCGATCTCCTCAGGCGAAAGACCGTTGTCAACAAGTGACGGTCCGGCTGCTCCGCCCTGCATGTTATCCCCGTGGCAGGAGATACATGTCTGCTCTTGATAAATTTTATACTCTTCAGCTGAAGTATCAATCTCTGCTTCTTTCTTAATCTCACCTTGTTTTGCCGCTGCTTCCCAATCATGAGTTGCAACAGACTCCCACGTTAAATATGTTGCTGCGCCGACTGCAAGAATCATCATCCCGACTGCAATTGGTCTTCTATACGGTCTGCGTTCTGGACCTGAATCAAGAAATGGTGCGAGCAAAAGTGCACCAAACGCAATTCCAGGCATAATCATCGCGCCGACGACAGTGAAGTTTCCTGCAGCAAATTCATATTTTAATAACTGGTACAAAAATAGGAAATACCAGTCTGGCAGCGGAATATAGCCAGTATCTGTTGGATCAGCCATCCGCTCAAGCGGAGGCGCATGAACAACAGTTAGGACAAGAAAGCCAATTAAAAAAACGGCACCTACAAGCCATTCCTTTAAAAGAAAGTTCGGCCAAAAGGCTTCTGTTTTTCCCGGATATTCGGAATAGTCTTTAGGTATGTTAGGTTTTCTTTCTGCCGGTATTCTGGAATCTCCGACAAACTTCATCCCTTTTCCCCTATGCAAAGTCATCCCCTCCTCATTGAACATTCATCAAACGCAGCATTTTATAGCGGTCCAGAAATTCCTTGCTTACGAATCATAATAAAGTGGGCAGCCATCAGCCCAAATAATGCCGCTGGCAAGAAAAAGACATGGATAGCGAAAAATCTCGTCAGCGTTTGTGCCCCTACAATGTCAGGATGACCTGCAAGCAGCGTTTTGATCTCTTTACCAATGAAAGGTGTTGCTTCTGCTATTTGAAGACCAACCTTCGTCGCAAACAGCGCCTTCATATCCCATGGTAAAAGATAACCTGTAAAACCAAGTCCAAGCATCACAAAGAAAATGAGCACACCAACAATCCAGTTCAGCTCTCTAGGCTTTTTATACGCCCCTTGGAAAAAGACCCTTAGCGTATGTAAAAACATCATCACGATGACTAAACTCGCACCCCAGTGGTGCATCCCTCTGACAATCTGGCCAAATGCCACTTCATTTTGCAAATAATAGACAGATTCCCAGGCATTTTTAATATCCGGCACGTAATACATCGTTAAAAACATGCCCGAAAGGACTTGAATGACTGTCACAAAAAACGTTAAACCGCCAAAACAATACACAAAAGCGGAGAAATGATGTGCTGGGTTGACGTGCTCTGGCACCTCGTGATCCGCAATATCTCTCCATATTGGTGTAATGTCCAGCCGCTCATCTACCCAATCGTAAATCTTGTTAAGCATCGTTACCCTTCCCCTTTCGGCACAGCTTTTCCAAGATAGAGGTATCCGTCCTTCACTTGCTGCTTATAATGGTCAAGCGGTGCAAGCGGTGGAGTTCCGGGTACGTTTGTACCATCCTTGTCGTACAGCCCATAATGGCACGGGCAGAAAAATTTGTTTGGATTTTTCGGATCACTGTTCCAGTTCACTGTACATCCTAAATGTTTACAGATTGGCGATAAAGCGACAATTTCATCCCCTTCTTTGTACACCCATGCTGACCTAGATTCCTTTGACTCGTACCATGCATCTACTTGATCAATTTTAAAGTCAAAGCGCTTCGGTTCCTTTGTCAGTTCATCTACACTGACAACTTGAACCATATCCTGATCCTCTGTTCCTTTTAGCACAGGGTCAAGCGCAAAGCGAACCATAGGCATGAGCATTCCAGCGGCCATAAATCCCCCCACGCCGGTCAACGTGTAATTCAAAAATTGACGCCTGGACACTCCATGTCTCTTCTCGCTCATTTTTTTCTCCCCCCCTCAGGTCGTCAGCTACTTTATAACTGAATTAGAAAAAATTTCATAAAACTAGGACACCCTCATAATATATCAATCTATTCACAAGGTCAACATTCTAAAAAGCTATGTACAATGCAAATGTAAGGGTTTTTATGAAGGGTTCCATTTTTGTAACAAAAAGTTCAAAATTTGTTCTACACTGTCTTGAATGACTTTTTGCTTTAATTCAACCTTCAAATGCTCCAGCGGAACCGGCTTGAGCAAAAATAGCGATTCACTGATCTCAGTATGCTCTTTCCACTGGTGATCAGATGTGATCAATACGACATGCTGAAAATGATCCTTGAGCGACTGCTTCATTATGAGTATATCTTCTTGTTTCCGGTCACTCACTTCCAAATATGTATGTGGCGGAAAAAGAAAAACCCGCCCTTTTAACTGTCTTTCAAGTTCATCTGCTACAAGAATAGTAAACTCTCCTAAAGACACGGTTTGTTTCATTTGATCCGCATCAATCCCAACTAATGGAATGATAGCGGTATCAATGTAAGCTTTAGATTGCAAAAAGCGATCCGCGTCCTCTGATTGAAACCTCATCAATTTCCCCTCTTTCATGACATAAGCCCTGCCTGTGTAGGGCAAGGCTTATTCGTTCAGTTTATGACAATAGGCTTAATTCTTTTGCCAGCTTATTAAATGTTTCTTGATCATGACGGTCAAGTGCTTCATCTATCTCTTTCATGAGCCGTTCTTTTTGGAAAGTTGCGATTGAATGCTCAAGCACTTTCTCAGCAAGATCCTTATCTTTTTCGTTCTCATAAAGATCCTTTGGAATATGAGGATTTGTTTCAAGAACAGCTGCATATTCCGGCGAACGATAAGCAGAACGGAAATTCAATTGAATAAACAAATCCTGCTGTTTATTCAAACGAATATCATGAAATGACTTTTCAGCATCTGTCGTCATGATGTTTTCTTTATAAAATCTAAAGGGAACTTCATCCACACAGTGTGTTGACATGATGATTCCCCTTGGGCAAAATTCTGCTTGCTCTACAAAATGAACCTTTTCCATCAAAGAGTCGTGACTCATTAAATAATTTAATATCCAAACACACTCTCTTCGCTTTAGCTGATAATGGTTTAAGAACCACCGGATAAATTCCTTTTTTTCATTGACAGAAACAGGGGTCTGCATGTTATTCCCTCCTCTATCGTAAATTAAATTGCTATACATGAATTATTCAACAAACCAGTTCTTCATTCCTGCAAACTATAAGGAAATTTCGTCTTCAATTCTTAAAATCGTTTCTTCAATTTCTTCATTCGTGCCATCTTTCTCTAGAACTTTGCGTAATAACGGCAATGCTTCTTTTTGTCTGCCCTCTTCTAAAAGGAACGAAGCGTATTCATATAAAAAGTCACGCTCCTCATCAAAATCAGGCAGGGCAAGCTTGAAATACTCGGCAGCTTCTTTGTATTCTTCTCGCCCGACAGAAGCAGATGCAGCATACCAATTCCATTTTGGATCATCTTCCCCAAAGCTTTTAACCTCTTTAATAACATCCAGAATTTCATCAAACAGCTCTTCATTTAAATAGATCGCCAGCAATGTTTGAACTGCTTCAATATAACCCGGATCGAGAGCAAGTGCTTCTTGAAGCAGTTTTTTCGCATCTTCTGAATCCCCATTTTTCAAATCAATCTTAGCACCATATAAATATAATTCTTTGTTATACTCATCAACTTTAATACCCTCTTTTACTACTTCTAAAGCCTCGTGATATAGTCCTTCTTCCTCATAACTTTTCGCTAAAGGCATATAAAGTGACGAATAGGACGGATCAATATCTTTCAGTTCTGTAAGCTGCTGAATGGCTGTTTTCGTTCTGCCAGCCCTCATTGCTGTAAATCCGTAGCCAAAAAGAGTATTTGGGTCTGCTTGATCTTTTACTGCCTTTTCGTACCATTCAAGTGCATCCTCAAATTCTCCAGCTGTGCTGAGCGATTCAGCGAGCCGCTGATACACATTGACACCGCCAACCTCATGCTGCTGATCTGCCACTTTGTAGAAATAATCGGCCGCTTTTTTTGAAAGGCCTTGAGAAAAATACAACTCACCTAATGCAAAATCGATGATGGCTTCATTCGGAAGTAGTTCTTTCGCTTTTAAAAGCTTTTGTTCACTGACTTCAAATAGTCCTTGCATTTGATACAAATCTGCCATTAACAATAAACTCTCTGGGTACGCATCATCATCTTCAGGAATCGTTTCTAATACTGCTATCGCCTTCTCTTCTTCATCAGAGTCAATCAACAGCTCTGCATAAAAACACGTTAAACCTGTTTCCTCTGGATATAAATCATGTAAATCACTGATGAGATGCCGTGCTTTATCGATATCTCCCCAATCATAATATAATTGAGCCGCTTGCGCCTTTTCTTCATCATGCAAATGCTTCTCTGCTTGAGCAAGTGTTTGGAGTCCTTTTTCAGTCTCACCCGCCTCAACTAATTTTATGGCTTCTTGTAATGAACTATTCAAATCAAACCGTTCCTTTCTGTTTCCAAAAACCTAAACTATTGTTACTTCATATCATAATCGACAGGTACACATCCAGCAAATATGTTGCTCTTTTAAAATGAACCCATTTTTGTGTTTTAAAGACTGTTTTTCATTTCATCCTATACGAAACTGATGATTTGTAAACTGCAGACACTATTTTCATCGGACAAAATGTTTTTTTTCAAGGTTTCACCTTGAGACAAGCTATGCTATATTTCTGACAAATATGCAAAAGGAAAGAAAAAGCCTGAGGACCTCCTCAGACTGTTTTCGTTAAATATTCAATGTGTTCAAAGAAATTCGGGTATGAGACACGAACAGCATCTGTATCTTCAATCTCAATTGCTTGCTTTGTCACACATGCGGCAATTCCCAGCATCATACCGATACGGTGATCTCCGTAGCTTGAGACGACTGCGCCGCCTTGAAGCGTTGTTTTACCATGAATCTTCATACCATCATCTGTTGCTTCAATATCAGCACCGAGTTTTTTAAGTTCTGATACGACTGTATCAATTCGATTGGTTTCTTTAACTTTTAACTCAGCAGCATCTTTAATGATCGTTGTTCCTTCTGCTTGGGTCGCAAGAAGCGCAATAATCGGAATTTCATCGATGAGTCTTGAAATCATGTCACCAGAAATTTCAATCCCTTTTAATGATGAAGTAGAAATCGTTAAATCACCATACGGTTCTCCGCCTTTGGCATCTACTTCATTGATCTCAAGGTTTGCACCCATAAGTTTCAGCACATCAATAATACCTGTTCTTGTTTTGTTTAGCCCGACATTTTTTAAGACAATCCGGCTGTTAGGAACGATTGATCCAGCTACAAGGAAAAATGCAGCTGAAGAGATGTCTCCAGGAACAAATATATCGGTTGCTGTTAATGTCTGGCCGCCTTCAATGGAAACACTTTGTTCATCTTCATCTAGTTTTACACCAAACATAGAGAGCATTCTTTCTGTATGATCTCTTGATTTATGTGGTTCAGTTAATGTTGTTGTACCCTCTGCTTGCAGCCCAGCTAAAAGGACAGCCGACTTAATTTGTGCACTTGCCACCGGAGACTCATAAGTTATGCCTTTTAAATGACCGCCACGAATAGACAGTGGTGTATACTCGCCATTTGCTCTGCCGTCTATTTTGGCTCCTAGTTGTTTCAGCGGACCCGTCACACGTTTCATTGGTCTTTTGGCAATACTCTCATCACCAATTAGTGTACTGTGAAACTCACAACCAGCTAATATTCCCATCATTAATCGAATGGTTGTACCAGAATTGCCAACATCGAGAATGTCAGACGGCTCCTTGAGCTCTTTCAGTCCTTTACCATGAATGACAACATCTGTCCCTTTTTGTTCAATTTCAACGCCCATCTTTCTAAAGCAATCAATCGTACTTAAACAGTCAGCTCCAGGAAGAAAGTTTTTCACTACTGTGGTCCCTTCAGCAATTGCACCAAACATCACTGATCTATGTGAAATAGATTTATCACCTGGGATATGAATTTCTCCATTCATAGGAGCATTTTTATGAATTTTCATGTTTGTCACCTCAGTCAGCATAAAATGTATCGTAATTCGCTCTATTTTTTATACAGATTTCTGCACGCTTGCGGTCGTCGTCTGTTTGAAAACTAATGCGTAAAATCCCATTAATGTCTTCCCGCGTCTCAATAATACGGATATTTGTAATACTAATGTTTTCACTTGCTAGATGCCCTGTAATCTCCGATATGACCCCAGGGTGATCCGGAACATCGACATACAGATCATAAAAAGCAGGAATGGCTCCTTTTTTCCTTAGAGGCAGTCCATCACGATATTCCTTTGCATCTTGAAAATAAGAGAACAATCCTTCAGCATCTTCTTGCTCTACGAAGGTTTCAATGCGGTTAATCTCTTTTTTCCATTCATGAAAACGGTCTAAAATCTTGTGTTTATTGTGCAGCAGGATATCCCTCCACATTGCAGGATTGCTTGAAGCAATTCGTGTGATATCACGAAAGCCTCCAGCAGCAAACCGTTTAACAAGTGGGAATTGTTCTTCAAAATGATGTGCTTGATGCACAAGACTGGCTGCAACAATATGAGGAAAATGGCTAATTACACTTGTCACAGCATCATGTTCTTCTGGTGTCATCTCGATGAAATGAGCATTTGTCCCCTTTAGCAAATCCATCAACCGATCAACAGCTTGGCGGTTTGTTTCCTTTGCAGGCGTTAAAATGTAGAACGCATTTTCAAATAAGAAGTCTTTTGCTGCAATAACACCTGACTTATGAGAGCCTGCCATTGGATGTCCACCAATAAATTGGTACTGCTCAGGCAGCGCTTTTTCAGCAAAATGGACGACTTTTTGCTTTGTGCTGCCGACATCAGTGATTGTGAGCTCTCTTTCAATTCCAGAGTCTGCAATATCACTAAGCATCTTTACTGTTTGCTGGACAGGTGTTGCCAAAATAATGGTCGAAGATTCTTCTAAACCAGCCAGAAACGAATCAGCTGTTGCATCAATAATTCCCAGCTTTGTTGCAGCAACCATTTGCTCTTTGGAAACATCAAATCCTACAATTTTTTTATGAGGATACTCTTTTTTAATCGAGAGTGCAATGGATCCCCCAATTAAACCGAGTCCAGCGATTAATATTGTTTCGTTTGCATCATTCATATTCATCACCTGATTTTTCACGAAAATTAAACAACCTATTTCAACAGCTTATATGTATTGAGGTTGGTACAATGAAAGCCATATCCTGCCTTAGGATATGACTTTATGATTATGCTACGCACGAATGCCTTGCAGTAAATCGGCAAGTGTACTTAGAATGTCTTCATTTTGCTCTTTTGTTCCGACGGTAATACGTAAAGAAGTCGGAAACCCAAGTGCTTTCCCGGAACGAACAATGTAACCTTTTTTCAATAATGCATTGAACAATTCATCTGCATCTCTTTTAAAATCAATCAGCACAAAGTTTGTTTGAGATGGATAGATATATAGTCCAAAACAGTCTGCAAAATCTTGATATTGCTTGAGACCTGCTTCGTTTTTTTGTCTGCATGATTGTATGAAATCTTGATCTTTGATCGCTGCACGAGCAGCTGCCTGAGCGATACGGCTGGTATTAAACGGCTCTCTCGCTGGTTCAATGGCAGTAATCAGCTCTTCTGATGCAATTCCGTAGCCTACTCGAAGCGCTGCAAGTCCATATGCTTTAGAAAACGTTCGAAGTACAATGACATTTTGATAATTGTGTAATAAAGATAAACTGTTTGGAAAATCTTCCGCACGAACGTACTCAAAATACGCTTCATCTAGTACAACAAGCACGTGAGCTGGCACTTCGTCTAAAAACGCCACAATCTCAGATTCTGACAAATGATTTCCTGTTGGGTTATTTGGATTACATACCCAGACAACCTTCGTATTTTCATCGATCGCATCCAGCATGCCCTTCAGATCGTGAGCTCCCCCTTCTAAAAGAGGCACTTCTCGAATTTCAGCATGTTCAATCACTGCATTGTGACGATATTGCGGAAAAGATGGAGATGGGATGACGGTATTTGTATGTTGGTCAAGGAATGCTCTCGCAATAATTTGCACAAGTTCATCTGAGCCGTTCCCGAAAATTAATTGTTTTTCACTTACTTGAAGAAACTCAGCAAGCTCCGTTCTTAAACTTGCGCTGTATCCATCCGGATAAATCGCTAGATGTTCGAGCTCAGCTTGTATTGCCTCTCTTGCATGTACAGAACATCCAAAAGGGTTTTCATTTGAAGCCAATTTCACAATTTTGTCTAATTGATATTCTTTTTTGACCTCTTCAATTGGTTTCCCAGGTTGATACGGTTTTAGCTGTTTTAATTGATCTTTGATTTGCAAAATGTTTCACCTCATTTGAATGAATAGAGGGGACTAAATGTTTTTGCATATGTTTCAAATTCTCTTAAAGCCTCTTGACGTGTATCACTTGCCAGCAATTGTTCTTGAAGCTCTTCAATTTTTTTCACAAGTGCACTTCCGACAACAACACCGTCACTCAGTTTATTCATTGAGTCTACCTGCTCTCTTGTTGAGATGCCAAAACCGACCGCAACCGGTATGTGACTCAGCTGTTTCACTTGTTGAATAAAATCTGTAATTGACGCGTCAAAGGATTGTCTGACACCTGTTACACCAAGAGATGAAACACAATACACAAAACCTTCTGCCTGCTCTACAATGTTTACTAATCGTTCCTTGCTTGTTGGTGCAACGAGTGAAATATATGAAATGTCATGTGTTTGACAGTTCTTTTGCAGCTCGCTGCTCTCTTCAAACGGCAAGTCGGGTGTTAAGAGTCCCGAAATATGATTTTTGTGCAGTAAAGCGAAAAAGTATTCTGTGTCTAATTGTAACACAGGATTATAATACGTAAATAGAATTACAGGAATTTTTACACCGTTTTTTTTCATCTTCCCTGCTAATTCTATCGCTTTTACGATATTCATGCCATGATTTAGAGCTCTTTTGGAGGCTCTTTGAATGACAGGACCGTCTGCTAATGGATCGGAATAAGGAACACCGAGTTCAATCGCATGTGCACCGGCTGCTTGAAGGGAGATAGCTAAATCAATCGTGATGTCTTCTGACGGATCTCCAGCTGTGATAAATGGGATAAATAATTTTTCGTCTTGCTCTAATTGAAATCTAATCATTTTGTTTTCCCCTCACTTTCGAGCACGTTCATTAATGTATGCACATCCTTATCGCCTCTTCCTGACAGGCAGACAAGGACGATTTCGTCTTCATTCATCGTCTTGCTTACCTCAAACGCTTTGGCTAGCGCATGTGCAGATTCAATTGCTGGCAGAATTCCTTCTTTTTCAGTCAGCAGCTTTAGTGCATCTAGTGCTTCTTGATCTGTCGCACTCACATATTCAACCCGTCCGCTCGCATGTAAATATGCGTGTTCTGGTCCAATTCCCGGATAATCTAAACCAGCAGAAATAGAATATGGCTCAATAATTTGGCCAAATTCATCTTGAATTAAATATGTCAAAGACCCATGGATCACACCTTTGGTTCCTTTCGTGATGGTTGCAGCATGGAGCGGCGTATCGATTCCTTTTCCAGCTGCCTCTACACCAATGATATCTACTTCTTCATCTAAAAATGCCCGGTACATTCCAATGGCATTACTTCCGCCGCCAACACAGGCAATGACTTTATGAGGAAGCCTTCCTTCTTTTTCAAACAGCTGCTCTTTTGCTTCATCACCAATCATGCGCTGGAACTCGCTGACGATTTGAGGATACGGATGAGGGCCTACAACGGAGCCAATCATATAAAAATGATCACTGCAGTGCTGAACCCAATAGCGGATGGCTTCGTTGGTTGCATCTTTTAGTGTGCCATTTCCGCTTGTGACAGGTATGACTTCAGCGCCCAGCAGTTTCATTCGAAAGACATTGAGTGATTGTCTTTCCACATCTTCTTTTCCCATAAATACCGTGCAGGATAACCCGAACTTTGCGGCCACCGTTGCAGCAGCTACTCCGTGCTGGCCCGCGCCTGTTTCTGCGATGATGTTTGATTTCCCCATTTTTTTCGCAAGCAGGGCCTGACCAAGCGCATTGTTAATTTTATGAGCACCCGTGTGGTTTAAATCTTCTCTTTTTAAATAGATTTTTGCCCCGCCGAGGTATGCTGATAATTGGTCAGCATATGTAAGCGCAGTTGGTCTGCCTGAATAGTTTCGAAGTAGTGATACATATTCTGCTTGAAAAGCAGGGTCTTCTTTTAATTCACGAAATGCCTGCTCGATTTCTGCAAGTGGCTGCATGAGCGTTTCCGGGACAAATTTCCCTCCGAATTCTCCGTATCTGCCAATCTCATTTGGATATGCGTACATTATTTAACATCCTTTCTTCGAGCGCTTCGATCTTAGCGCTGCTTTTCTTTCCGTTTTCTTCTATTCCGCTTGAAAGATCGATCGCTTCTGGACCATAGGCAAGGAGCTCTGCTATCGTTTCTGGTGTGATGCCGCCTGCAATTATGCAAGTTTTCTCCAGCCGTTTTGCATGCTTAACGTATGCAGGCACCGCCTCCCAAGCAAAAGCTGTTCCAGAGCCGCCTCTCATCCCTTTTACTTTCGCATCAATGAGAAAGCCATCGACAACAGGTGCAAATGCCGTCATTTTTTCAAGCGTGTTTGTGATATTGGATGCGTGGTGGAACACTTTCCAAACGACAGCCCCTGTTTGTTGTTTGATTTCTTTAGCGTCATCCTGCGTTTCATCTCCATGAAGCTGTACGATATCTAAAGGTATATGTTTTGTGATCTCACACACTTTTTCGATCTTTTCATTTACAAAAACACCGGCAATTTTTTTCTCACACTTTGTTTGGATGAGCCATTGTTTCACTTGATCTGGCTGGACTTGTCTTTTACTTGGAGCAAAAATAAATCCAATGGCATCTGCGTGAGATTGCGCAATACATTCCACATCATCTTGTGATACTGCCCCGCAATATTTTACATAAGGCTTCACCCTGTTCATTCTCCAAACAATGTCTGAACGGCTTTTTCTTGTGATTGTTCTCTCATTAATGATTCTCCTACAAGAACTGCACCCGCTCCATGTTTCTTCACAAAGGCCAGATCATCAAATGTTTGAATACCGCTCTCACTCACTAGTAAAACATCTTTTGGAACAAGGGGTGCGATCTCTTTTGTTTGTTCGACAGTTGTTGTAAATGTATTTAAATTCCGGTTGTTCACTCCAATGATTTCAGGAGTGAACAACTTTAAAATATTTTCCAGTGTATCTGCTGCATGTACTTCGACAAGGACATCAAGGCCTTTCTCTTTCGCTTCAGCATAGAGTTCTTGCAGCTTTTGCGGCTCAAGTACTTCTCCAATTAATAAAATGGCATCTGCCCCTATACGTCTTGACTCTTCTACCTGTATGGAGTCAATGATGAAATCTTTTCTTAAAATTGGACGATCTACGTGTTTTTTAATGAGGGATAAGTATTCGTTTTTCCCTTGAAAGAACGGTTCATCCGTTAAAACAGATAAGCAATCAGCGTTTGATTTTTCGTAAGCTTTTGCTGTTTGTAAAGGATCAAAATTCGGTTGAATGATTCCTTTGGAAGGAGACGCTTTTTTCACCTCCGCAATGAGACCAATTGAGCGATGAGGATTCATGAGTGCTTCTTTAAATGATCGTCTTTCAAAGTGTCCATCTACTGGTAACTGCAATGTTTGAATATGTTCTTTTTTGCGGGCAATGATTTGATTAAGCATAGATCTCTTCCTCTCTCGTTTTTTGTTTTAATCGAGCCAATTGTTCTTTGGCTGCGCCGTTTTTAATTGTTTCAATCGCTTTTAATGTTCCGGCCATGAGGCTTTCTGACTTCCCTGCGACATATAAAGCGGCGCCAGCATTCAGGGCTGTAATATGAAGCGGCGCCCCTTCTGTTTGATGATTCAATATATTCTGAATCAATTTAGCACTCTCTTCCGGTGATTGGACCTGAATTTCTGATAAATATCCTTTTTGCAGCCCAAAGTCTTCTGGATTGAGTGTATATTCTGTCATGACATCTTTTTTGAGTTCAATCACATATGAATTTGCTGTAATCGTTAATTCATCCAGTCCATCTTCTCCGCAAACAAACAGCACATGTTCTGGCTCTAACGGTGCAAGGGCTTCTGCCATCAATTTTGCCTTTTCCTTTGAGTAGACACCGATGATTTGCTTTTTGGCTTGCATTGGGTGGCAAAGCGGGCCTAAGAGATTAAATACCGTCCGGAAGCCGAGCTGCTTGCGGACTGCGGCTACTTGTTTCATAGATGAATGATACAATGGTGCAAATAAAAAGCCCATGTTTTTCTCTTGTATTTGTCTTCTTGTTTCTTCTGGTGTGGATTGAATATGAATCCCAAGACACTCTAGTACATCGGCACTCCCGCTTTTAGAAGAAACTGATCGATTTCCGTGTTTGGCGATTTTGGCTCCAGCAGCGGAAGCGACAATGGCAGCGGCAGTTGATATATTAAAGGTGGAGAGTCCATCGCCTCCTGTGCCGCAAGTATCTACTACATCAAGCGCTCGTTCCATTGGTGCTGCATTTTGCCGCATGGCTTTCACAAAACCCGTCATTTCTTCAGCGGTTTCTCCTCTATGCGCTAAAATCGAGAGACTCGCAGCGACTTCAGCATCTGTTAAAAAGCCGCTCATCATATCTTGCATGAGTTTATTTGCTTCATTTTCTGATAGAAAGCCTCCATTAACAAGAGCTGATAGTCGGTGATTCATCCTGCACACTCTCCTTTTCTGAGAAAATATGTTCCGCAAGCTGAATGGCTTTCAGAAGTGCTCCTGCCTTGTTACAAGTCTCTTCCCATTCATTTTCTGGGACAGAATCAGCCACAATGCCGGCGCCTGCTTGTATAGAAGCGGTCTGATTTTTGACGCTCATCGTACGAATCGTAATACAGGAGTCGATATTACCGTCGAATCCAATATAAGCAATACAGCCGCCATACGTTTCCCTTGGCTCAGGCTCCATTTCATTTAGTAATTGCATCGCTCTTATTTTGGGTGCACCTGTTAATGTACCTGCAGGGAAAGCGGACATGAGCGCATCGACTGGATGTGTATCCCGCTTTAACTTTCCTGTCACAATGGAGATGATGTGCATGACATGTGAAAAATTCACTACTTTTGTAAAGGTCGGTACGGACACACTGCCGTATTCTGCCACACGGCCTACATCATTTCTGGCAAGATCCACTAACATGTAATGCTCCGCTTTTTCCTTTTCATCTTCAAGCAGTTCTCTTGCTAGCTCAGCATCCTCTTCTCTTGTTCTTCCTCGTTTTCTTGTGCCAGCAATAGGATGAATTTCTAGATGCCCATTTTTAGCATGAATTAATCGTTCTGGCGAGCTTCCGACTAAATCACGATCTTTTAATTTCATAAAATACATATATGGAGATGGATTTACAATCCGAAGCACGCGGTATAACTCAAATGAACTCACTGACACAGGGATATCAAATCGCTGTGAGAGTACGCCTTGGAAAATATCACCCGCTCGAATGTAGTCTTTGATTTTTTCTACGTCTTTTAAAAATTGCGCTTTTTCATAGGTGGACGTCACATGTTCAAAGGACGGCGGCTCATTCATATTCCCTGATAAAATCAGTTCTTTCATATCAACCTTTGAATGGAGCTTGTGAATCATCTGTTCAAGCTGCTTTTGATTTTCTTTGTAAGCGCGTATTTTTTCGTCTTCTGTTTCATGTCCGGTTAGCTCGGTGTACTGGATAAAATGAACATGATTTGTTTCATGATCAAAGGCAATCATCGTTTGGCAGACAAATAATGTGCAATTTTCTGCCAGCGATGCGCTGCTGTGAGGCCTGACAGAGGGTTCAATGTTAGGGATCAGATCGTAGCTTAAGTACCCAACCGCCCCGCCTGTAAATGGGATATCAATATCTGGCGTTTTGATTTGATATTGCTCTTTCATCCAATCTAGCAGTTCTTTCAGCTCTTGCTTTCGCATGACTTCCCGCCCCGCAGCATCACGTGCAATGTATTTGTTTTGGTCATCGTGTAAGGTTAAAAACGGGTGCAATCCAATGAAAGAATATCTCGACCAGCTGGAAGACTCATCTTTGCTTTCTAGCAAATACACAATATCTTGTTTGAGTTTTTCAACAATTTGAATCGGTGAGAGCGTATCGACTGTAATGGTTTCAACAATTGGGATCGTTTTGTGGGACTCACTGTCCTTTAAAAATTGGGTCAAGTTTGATTGGGAATTCATAAGCACACTCCTTAAATGGGATTAAGGAGAATGAGGGGACATATAGAGGGTTTGTATGAGTATACGAAATAAGCCTAAAAGAGGGTTGCTCTTTTAGGCAGTATGATTAAATAGAAGTATCGTATCTCTGCTCAACTCTACTCATCTCAACTACCCTAGTCTCATTCTCATCTTCTCTAAGCTTGCAATGCCGTTTACACCTGTGTGTAAACTTCGGCTGTTCATATCGTATTATAATTCCTTGTTTTTTGTCAACTGTAAATCAGGGCGAAGCGTCACAGCTTCTTCCAAGTATACATGCTGTATGTCTTCCTGCTTTGTATCTGTCTGGACAGTCATTAAGACACGAATACATTGCTTTAAACCGCCATCAATGTCCAGTTCCTGCATGCAAGTAACCGGTACATATGTCCATCCTTCAAACTGACGAAGTGCTTTTGCCGGAAAAACGGAGTGAATATCTTGTGTAGCTGAAATCAAGATCTGCACGACACGTTCTGGATCTACTTGGTTTCTTGAAATGATCGCTTCTAGCAGCTGTTTCGTTTTGTTTAACACTTCTGTTTCTGTATCTTCTATCACAGTTGTAGCCCCACGTATCCCGCGAAACATCATAGACATCCCTCCTCCCGTTTCCATTCTTCGAGCCAGTAGTGCAGCTCACCTTTTGTGAAAGACTGTAAGGTGACGTCTCCAACCTGTTTTAATAAAACAAATTGAACACTGCCGCCTCTTGCTTTTTTATCACCAATCATCCGGTCAACAAATGTTTTCGTGGAAATATCTTGTGTGACTTGTACAGGGAATCCAAGCTCTTTCATCCACTCTTTTAGTTCCAAACGATTAAGGCTGAGCCCCAGCTGCTTTTCGCTCACATACAGCGCAAACTGCATGCCGATTGCAATGGCATCTCCGTGCGTGATGGCGCCATATCCATACTCTGCTTCAATGGCATGCCCCAGTGTATGGCCTAAATTCAAAAATGCACGCACACCTTGTTCTTTTTCATCTTCTTGAACGATTGACGCTTTGACTTGAATGCCTTGATACAGCATATGTGCCAGCTCGCTTTTTGATAAATCCGTCAAAGAACGAATGGCCATGAGTTCTGATAAAAATGCTTCACTTGAAATCAGTGCATGTTTGATGACTTCTGCAAAACCTGATCTTCGTTCAATTTGCGATAGTGTCTCAAGCATACTAGTATCATAGATCACAGCTTTCGGCTGATGAAACGCACCGATTAAATTTTTACCGAGCGGATGGTTGATCCCTGTTTTCCCGCCAACTGCACTATCATGTGCCAGCAGCGTCGTCGGCACTTGGATAAAATCAATGCCTCTCATATAAGTGGCAGCAGCAAAGCCAGCCAAATCTCCAATTACGCCGCCTCCCAGTGCAATGATGCAGGAGGAACGATCAAGCTGAAATTGAATGGCTTTCGTATGAATATGCTCAAATTCGGCAAAGGATTTTGACTGCTCTCCGCTTGGCACAACCACTTTGTTCACAGGCCACTTCTGCTGAAGTAAGCGAACCATCTCATCACCATAAATGGCATCAACAGCTGCATCTGTGACGATTAAGAGCTTCGTATAGGAATGCCCAGTGGAAGTTATCAAGTCGACGATATTGCGTTTAATCCCATCACCGATAAATACAGGATAAGTGGCTGAAGACGTCTTAACTTCCAGTGTTTTCATTAAAATTCCCTCTGAAGCTGGCGCATTTTCTCAACATTTTCTTTAATGCGGTCGATTTGGTCAAGGCCAAACTGCTCTACTACTGCATTGGCAATTTCCCATGCAACGACTGCTTCTGCAACAACACTTGCAGCAGGAACAGCACAGCTGTCAGATCGTTCAATACTTGCAGAGAAAGGTTCTTTTGTTTCAATGTCAACGCTTTGAAGCGGCTTATAAAGCGTTGGGATTGGTTTCATAACCCCTCTTACGACAATTGGCATACCCGTTGACATTCCGCCTTCAAGACCACCTAGGCGATTTGTTTTTCTCGTATAGCCCTTTTCTTCATCCCAGATAATTTCATCATGGACCTCACTGCCATTTTTAGAGGCTGCCTCGAAGCCAATACCGAATTCAACCCCTTTAAAAGCGTTGATACTAAGTACAGCGCCAGCAAGCTTGCTGTCCAATTTACGGTCGTAATGAACATAGCTGCCAACCCCAACCGGCATCCCTTCAACGATGACTTCAACAATTCCACCAATTGAATCGCCGTTTTTCTTCGCTTCATCAATTGCATCCATCATTTTCTGACCCGCTTCACTGTCATAGCAGCGAACAGGTGATTCTTCTGTTACCTTCTGCAAATCTTCAATAGACTCATATGCTGTATGAGCTGCTTTCACTCCGCCAATTTCAAGAACGTGGCCAGCTACTTTAATCCCTAGATGCGCCAAGATTTGTTTGGCAACTGCGCCTGCTGCTACTCGAACAGTTGTCTCGCGGGCTGATGAGCGCTCTAATACGTTTCTCATATCACGGTGTCCATATTTGATCGCCCCATTTAAATCCGCATGTCCTGGTCTTGGACGGGAGATTTGACGCTTCATTTCACTTTCTTCTTCTTCCGTGATCGGCTCTGCCCCCATCACCTTTGTCCAATGCTTCCAGTCGTTGTTTTCAACAACAAGTGCGATTGGGGAACCTAATGTTCTTCCGTGGCGAACACCACTTAACACTTTCGCCTGGTCTTTTTCAATCTGCATTCTTCTTCCGCGGCCATGACCTTTTTGTCTTCTAGCCAATTCATAATTGATGTCATCCTGCTCTATGTAAAGTCCCGCTGGAACTCCTTCAATAATTGTGGTCAGTTGTGGACCATGTGATTCACCTGCTGTTAAGTACCTCATGACTCAATCTCCCTTCATCGCATTAACGCTTTTAAGTAAAAATATAATAACACACTTGCTACTAAAAAGTCAGCTACATACCCTTCTTTTGATAAAAGAAAGTATCAGCAGATGTCAGTCCAAACTTTTCTGGGTGAAAAATTTGCTCTGTAGAACCAACAAATAATACGCCATTTTGTTTTAAACTGCTGCTCATTTTTAAGTAAATTTCTTCTTTTGCCTCTTCAGTAAAGTAAATCAGTACATTTCGGCAGACGATGAGGTCAAGCTGTTTTTCATATGGATCTGCTAAAAGGTTGTGCTTCTTAAATTGAATATGCTTTCGAACCTCTTCCTTCACAGTGTAAAATGAAGAATCTTCTTTTGTGAAATATTTTTGCTTGATATGATCTGGCACCTCTTGCAGAGAGCGTTCATGATATCTACCTTTTTGAGCTGACTGCAGAACTTTATCATCAATATCAGTTGCAATAATTTGGAAGTCTTTCACAAGAGGATGGCTTGACAGCAGCATGGAGAGTGTATATGGCTCCTCTCCTGTCGAACATGCTGCACTCCAAATCTTAAGGGTGCCGCCATTTTTCGAAAGCAACGGCAGGATTTTTTGATCAAGTACTTCCCAGCGCTGATAGTTTCGGTAAAATTCTGACACATTTATCGTCATGCGGTCCATCGTCTCATCTAATAATGCTTTGTCCTTTTCAAGCGCGGCCGCGAATGCTTCAAAATCTTTATATCCTTTTTTATCATAAAGTGATGTTAATCTCCGTTTCATTTGTGCTTCTTTATATAAATTTAGATCAACCCCGGTTAGTTTTTTCCATTTTCCAACAAATACTTGATATGGATCCATCAATGTCCTCTCCTGTCTCATCTATCTTTGTCCTAGTATAGCTGTTTTTATCGAAAATTTGTATCTTCTCATGCGAAATTTCGTGTAGAAAGTTCAATATAAAAAAAGCCAAAGTGCTCATTAGATGAACACCTTGGCTTGAATCTTAATAAATCCAGCTTGAGATGGTTTGATCCCAGCTTGTGAGTTCTTCTTGTTTGAAGAATAAGTTAATTTCTCTTTCAGCACTTTCTGGTGAGTCTGACCCATGGATAATGTTTTTCCCAACAGTCAATCCATAGTCTCCTCTTATTGTGCCTGGAAGCGCTTCCTTCGGATTTGTTTTGCCGATAATCTGTCTTGTCACGTCTACTACCTGTTCACCTTGCCATACCATTGCAAATACAGGTCCTGACGTAATAAAGTCAACCAATTCCCCGAAAAACGGTTTTTCTTTATGCTCTCCGTAATGGGTTTCTGCTACTTCCTTTGTAATACTCATTAGTTTTGCACCAACAAGCTGAAGCCCCTTTTTTTCGAATCTTGACACAATGTCACCGATTAATTGTCTTTCCACACCATCAGGTTTGACCATAAGAAATGTTTTGTCCATATACGTTTTCCACCCCGTCGTTATGTATGTATAGGCTTACATTGTTACAAAGTGATCGTATCATTTTTTTTTATAATAATCAATTTTTGACAAAAAATTTCACAAAAAAACCAATCAACATCACGTTGATTAGAATTTTCGTTTCCCAATATATTTTGCAATGGAGGCGAGTGACGTTCTCGCACGTCCTCGAGGAAGTTTGTCGAGCTGTTCAAAAGCTTTTTTCAAATACATTTCACTCACTCGAATCGAGCGGTCGATCGCATCTGTTTGTTTGAGGCTTTCAATGACAGGCTCCAGCTGCTTCTCCGTCGTTTCACTATTGATCAGCTTCAATTGACCTTGTAGCGTCGGATTTTTCAGTGCATATAAGACTGGGAGTGTGACATTCCCTTGTAAAAGGTCTCCTCCGACAGGCTTGCCCAGCTCCTCTTCAGTTGATGTGAAATCAAGGACATCATCAATGATTTGATAGGACATGCCGACATAGTATCCAAACCAATAGAGGGCTTTATGTGTTTTTTCATCTGTACCTGCAGCAATGGCGCCTAATTGACAGCTGCCTGCAATGAGCAAGGCTGTTTTTCGTTTGATTCTTCTTAAATATGTACGAAGGTTTTGATCCATATTATATTTATCTTTCACTTGCTCTATCTCACCAAGACAAAGCTCGACGACCATTTTTGACAAAATTTCATGTGCCATTGGGTGATTGATTTTTGTCATGTATTCAAGTGATCTCGCAAACATATAATCCCCTGTGTACATGGCAATTCTGTTATCCCATTTTGCCTTTATCGTTGGTTTACCTCTTCTCAGCTCTGCATCATCAATGACATCATCGTGAACAAGTGATGCCATATGAATCAGCTCGAGGGCAACGGCAACATATTTAATTTTATTAATGTCATAGTCACCAAACATGCCTGAAAGGAGAACAAAAACGGGGCGGATTCGTTTTCCGCCCGCTTGCAGCAAATGAAGACCTGCTTCACTTAATAATGCATAATCAGAGCGAACTGTTTGTTCAAGCTCTTTTTCAATTATATCGATATCATGATTTAAAAAAGAGATCATTGCTTTTAATTTCATTATCTTCACCCAAATATCGTTTATTCAAAGCTTCTTTCCGATATGTGTTGCTGCTACACCGCCTGTAAATGGATGATACGAGACATCAGACAACCCGGCCTCTTCGAACAGAGCTGCCAGCTCTTTCATGCCAGGGAACGTTTTGGCTGATTCTTGAAGCCATGAATACTCCTGATAGCTTTTGGCAAACAGTTTACCAAAGAGCGGCATAATGTATTTGAAATAGATGTAGTAGCCCTGTTTAAAGCCGATCATCTCAGGCTGTGAAGTCTCCAGACAGACAACCATTCCGCCAGGCTTCACTACTCTTGTCATTTCCTTTAGCACCGTTAAATAATCAGGAACGTTTCTAAGTCCAAAACCGATGGTGACATAATCAAATGAGTTGTCCTCAAAAGGGAGCTCCATCGCATTGCCATGAAGCAATTCAATTTGTTTGTAGCCCCCAGTCTTCACCTTCGTTTCTCCAACACTCAGCATGTTTTTACTGAAATCAAGGCCTTTGACCTCGCCTTTTTCACCAACAGCATCTGCAAGCGCAATTGTCCAATCGGCTGTCCCGCAGCATACATCTAATGCTTTAGACCCTTTTTGCACATTCATAAGTTTCATTGTTTTATCGCGCCATTTTTTATGCTGTTTAAAGCTGATGACAGAGTTCATTTGATCATAGTTTTTATAAATTTTTTCAAATACACCGTGTACTCGCTGTTCTTTTGATTGCTGCATGACTTACCCTTCTTCCACTTTCTGATGGTACGCAGGCTCATTTTTCATATGATCCAAGCGATTTAATAGCTCTTTTTGAACGACCGGAGATGAAACAAGATGCTCCTTGATCGGTCGTTTGGCCTTTTCATAGCCTTCATTCTCAAAATTGTCAAAGCACGAATAGGCGTCCGTATAACGATCGTTCAAAAAAAGTTTTAAATGTTTGTCATTTTCTGCTTGTTTCATGAAGCGTTTATAAACAAGAAAACGACTTGCAATCTCATTCCAATGCGTTAATTGAAAATGCTCAGAAATCCTTTGGAAAAGCGCAGATTCAACTGTAGCTACACTTTTGTAAAAGTGCGCTGCATCTTGAATGGACCGGTCATACAGTCTAATTTTATGTTCATTGATCTCTTTGATCGCCGTAGCGAGCGTGCGGATCATATAAATGTCTTTCATGTCAGAGAGAAGAGAATAATAGAGACCGCTGAAATAGTCTCCTGCCAGGATGGTCAGCTGACGATTTTTGAATTCGTCTTGCTTGATGGCTGCAGCAGTTGTGACTTCGTCATGGGTATCAAGGGCAATTTGCACAAGCATCGCCGTTAAAATATAATTTTCTTTTTTCTCTGCATCAATTTGAGCTTCTTCAAACATTGCATGAAAAAGAAGGAGCTTATCTTCATCGATGAGTGGTGCGCGTAAATGCTTCGCCAAATAAGGATGAGAAAGCTTTTTATTTAATTTTATATTTAGATTAGATAAAATTCCGTAGATGTCTTGCAAAGATATCACCCTTGTCCCAAAAATTACAGTTTCATATGTAGACCTGCACATTGTATAGAGATTTATTATACCATATCAGCTCTCACTTTTATGCTATCAAGTGCTACAAGTTCTTTATTTCTTTGCTTCGCTTTGAATTTCGCCGAAGCTTGTTTGAATGACAGCATCGCCTCTTACTTTGATCGCTGACGTATGCTCAGTAAATTGTGCAATGATCACTTCACCTTTATCGAGTTTCTCGGAATGGTGAAATCTTGTATCAGAGCCTCTTGTTAGGCCGATGACGTTTACACCATTATCAATGGCTTTAATCACCACAAAATCAGATGCTTTATTTTCACTCATTTTGTTCACCTTCCATCTATTGAATTAGTCGTTTTTAATAAAGGAAAGCACTTCTGCTCTTGCGGCTGCATCATTTGCAAATGTGCCGCGGACGGCTGATGTGACTGTTTTAGCGCCTGGCTTTTTCACTCCGCGCATCGTCATACACATATGCTCTGCTTCAACGACAATCATCACGCCATGCGGATTAAGTGTTTCCACCATACTATCTGCAATGGTTGATGTAATGCGTTCCTGAAGCTGCGGGCGTTTAGCCACGGCTTCTACAGCTCTTGCCAGCTTACTAAGTCCCGTTACTTTTCCTCCGCGCGGAATATAAGCAACATGGGCTTTCCCGTAGAAAGGTACAAGGTGGTGTTCACACATTGAATGGAAAGCAATATCTTTTACAAGGACGAGTTCTTCGTGGTCTTCGCCAAAAATGGTTTTAAAATGTTCTTTTGGATCTTCATTTAATCCCGAGAACACTTCTTCATACATTTTTGCGACTCGTTTTGGGGTATCAAGAAGTCCTTCACGATCCGGATCTTCTCCGATTGCTTTTAATATATCGCGTACCGCGTGTTCAATTAATTCTTTATTTATTTCACTCATGTATTATATCCTCCAAAGGCGATTACATTTCATTCAGATTCTAGCACACTTCAGATCCTAAAAGCAAAGGAGAGCGTTCTAAACGAACCTTTTGATTCAAAAGGAAAAGCCCCTTATGAAAGGGGCTTTTCTAGACCAGTGTGAAACTGTATATGTATAACTCCTTCAACAGGATCATTACACATAACGATTATTTACCTGCCACCGCGTCTTTAAGTGCTTTACCTGGTTTGAAAGCAGGTACTTTGCTTGCAGGGATTTCGATCTCTGCACCAGTTTGTGGGTTACGTCCTTTACGAGCTGAACGCTCACGTACTTCAAAGTTACCAAAACCAATAAGTTGGATTTTGTCACCATTTTTAAGTGCATCTAAAATTGTATCAAAAACAGAATCAACTGCTTTTGTCGCGTCTTTTTTAGATAACTCGCTTGCTTCAGCAACCGCGTTAATAAGTTCTGTCTTGTTCATGCCTTTCACCTCCTCCCAAAAATATGCATTCAGTAGATTGTTATCATTTCTTCACAATTCATCTTCTTTCTATACCCTTTTTCAGAAAAAAAGAGCGTCTAGAAAGCGTTATACATGGCTTTTCATTAGAAAACATCTCTTTGAAGGAATGTTTGTCCAACAAAGTGAAGATTTTCTGTAAGTAGATTAACACATATGAAATACCATATCAAGCATTTTAAAGGGAAGAATCCTTATTCGTCAAGGATTAAGGGCACTTTTGCGAACGAATATTCCTAATTTCAGCCTGAATCTGACTAATCTTTATACAATTGTCTTTTTATGACTCATTCTACACGCAAAAAAAGACCCCATCAATGAGAGGTCTCACTTGCTATAAAATAATCGCGATCAAACCGCCTGATCCTTCGTTAATGATTCTTTCAAGCGTTTCCTTCAGCTTATATCTTGCGTTTTCCGGCATGAGAGACAGCTTTGCTTGAATGCCTTCTCTGACAAGGGAGCTGAGGGAACGGCCAAATATATCTGAATTCCAGATCGAAAGCGGATCATCTTCAAAGTCTTGCATTAAGTAGCGGACGAGCTCTTCACTTTGTTTTTCTGTTCCGATAATCGGTGCAAATTCGCTCTCTACATCTACTTTGATCATATGAATAGATGGAGCGACCGCTTTTAATCTCACGCCGAATCTTGATCCCTGCCTAATGATTTCTGGCTCATCTAAACTCATATCTGATAACGCTGGCGCTGCAATCCCGTAACCAGTCTGCTTCACCATTTTTAATGCGTCTGATACTTGATCATATTCTGTCTTAGCATGAGCAAAGTCTTGCATGAGCTCTAGAAGATGGTCTTTTCCTCTAATTTCTACACCAACCACTTCTTTTAAAATATGATCATATAGATCATCTGGCGCATACAGGTCAATCTCCGCAATCCCCTGACCCATTTCAATTCCTGCTAAACCCGCTCTTTCGATAAAATCAAATTCACTGAACTGACCAACGACACGGTCGACATCTCTTAATCTTTTAATATCCTTTACAGTTTCCTTTACTGAATCCTGATAGCTCTCTCTCAGCCAGTGATCTTCTTTTAGCACCATCACCCAGCTTGGCAGGTTCACATTCACCTCTAGAACTGGGAATTCATATAATGCTTCACGAAGAACGCTGAGTACGTCTTGCTCTCTCATACTTTCTACGCTCATGGCGAGTACTGGAATATCATACTTTTGGCTAAGTTCCTGCCGAAGCGCTTCTGTTTCAGGATGATATGGCCTCACAGAGTTAATGACCATAATAAACGGCTTTCCAACCTCTTTGAGTTCATCAATTACACGTTCTTCAGATTCAATATAATCATGTCTTGGAATTTCTCCAATGGAACCATCTGTTGTAATCACTACACCTATTGTTGAATGCTCTTGAATGACCTTGCGTGTACCAATTTCCGCTGCTTCATGAAACGGGATTGGCTCTTCATACCACGGCGTATTGATCATTCTTGGGCCATTTTCATCTTCATACCCGCGCGCACCAGGGACAGTGTATCCCACACAATCGACAAGTCTGATGTTGACATCAAGGCCGTCACTCACGTGAATTGATGCTGCTTGATTCGGTACAAATTTTGGCTCTGTGGTCATAATGGTTTTTCCTGCTGCGCTTTGCGGCAATTCATCCTGTGCTCTTGCACGATCTGCCTCATTATTGATATTCGGGAGCACCACGAGCTCCATAAACTTTTTAATAAACGTAGATTTCCCTGTACGAACAGCGCCAACGACTCCTAAATATATATCGCCTCCTGTTCGTTCAGCGATATCCTTGAAAATATCGACTTTTTCCAAGTGATCCCCTCCCGGACTTGCTATCCTCGTTTTCAAATTAAATACTCTATTCTTCAATCAAACTGTGCTTGAAAGGTGTCTGGACAATATATGTGTATGACGTTGTCCTATTTGAATATGACACCTTTTTGTTTTGAGAGTAAGTTTAGCCATAAAAAAACCTTTCTCCTCATTTATATGCAGAGGAAAAAGGTTCATTCTTGTTTATGACGTCTTTTTTTCTAAAAAGGCAGGCTCACCTTTTTTGTTGATGGTATATGGGACAGAAAACGCGGGTACAAACGGGGTTTCCTGCCAATATACATCTTGAATGTTTTCACCTGGTTTCAGCTTTTGCTTCGTATTCTTCAAAATGTGAGCAAAATCACTGCGGTAGTCCACATAGATGTCACCGTTTGATGAAATCAGTAGTGGGAGGGAATTCCCTGTCACAGGACTTATCACCGCAGGCGGCGATTTTAATCCTAGTTTTTTTTCATTTAACGTATATAAATTGGCTGATACGACTTTGCCGTATGGCGGATATGTATGTTCATCTTGATACATCTTGATTCTAAGCCGTAATTCATTGATGGTCTGCGTCATTTTGACATCAAGCAGTTTCACAGTGGGTTTCTTTTCGACGTCTGTGAGGACATAAATATATTCGCCCCCGCCTTCATAAGATGTAGACGGTACATCGTGTAAATATCTTGGTGACAAGCGCTTAAAGTCGATGACATATTTCTGATAAACCGGCGTGTCTGCTTCTTTCGTTTCTATAGGCAAAAGACCATTTGTTGCTTTTTGAAATTCCTCAATCGCTGTCTGTACACTTTGCAGCTGCTCTTCGTATGGCACCCGGTTCTCAGCTTTGCGATTTTCTGGATACAGACATCCTGTTAATAAAATAAGTGCTAACAGTGTGACACTGACTTTTGCTTTGATCATCACATTCTTCCTTTTTCTTTATTCATTGACCGGTCCGCTAAAGACAACTAAAAACACAATGATACCTGATATCAGCATCAAGCTGTATGCAACGGTCGAGGCCGTTATTTTAAGAAATTTGCTTTTCAGCTTAAACCTGCTGAGATAAATGGTTACTACGGCTAAAAACATGAGCCCCATTGAACCAAGCGCAAACCACATCTTGATTAAAGCAAAACTCATCGTGCCTGTCCCCCTTCAAAACGAACGAATTGTAAGCGTTTATATTTCATTTTAAACCAAAAATAAGGTAAATATCAATCATTTTTCCAATCATTCAGAAAAAAGCGCATAAAAAAACTGAAGCAAAGAGGGGGACTCTGCTTCAGTCATTGGATCGACTATTTTCCTCATTCTGTAGAGGCAAAGCTCTATTCAAACTTCATTGCTATGTTATGCAAGTCTTCCCCTTCTTGCATCCTCTACATGCCTAAGTTCAGTCTTTCCTTTTATTTTGTTTGGTTTTCAAACATGTTCACAAGGTCTTCCATCTCATGTGTTTTCACACGTGCCATCAATGATTCTACAGCATCGTCCACCTTTTTCCCTTCAAACAGGACGCCGTAAAGAGCCTCTGTGATCGGCATGCTGACCTTGTATTCTTTGGAGAGCTGATAAGCGCCTTTTGTTGTGCGGACACCTTCGACAACCATGCCCATTTTTTCAAGCACTTCTTCGAGCTTATATCCTTTACCGAGTAAATTCCCGCAGCGCCAGTTACGTGAATGAACACTTGTACATGTCACGATCAAATCGCCAACGCCTGTCAATCCAGCAAATGTAAGGGGATTCCCTCCCATTTTTGTGCCAAGACGTGCGATTTCAGCAAGTCCTCTTGTGATAAGCGCCGCTTTTGCATTGTCACCATATCCAAGTCCGTCTGTGATACCAGCTGCAAGAGCAATGATATTTTTCAATGCGCCGCCAATTTCCACCCCAATCACATCAGGGTTGGTGTACACTCTAAAATGATTGTTCATGAACAAATCTTGAACAAATTGAGCTGCTTCAATGTTTTCTGACGAGACAGTGACAGTTGTCGGATGACGCAGACCTACTTCTTCTGCATGACTCGGCCCTGATAGGACAACGACAGCCTCTCTTTTCTCAGATGGGACTTCTTGTTCAATCATTTGAGAAATTCTAAGAAGTGTATCTGGTTCAATTCCCTTACTGACATGGACAAATGGCACCTTCGATGAGATCAACTCATTTGCCTGCTTCAATACCTCACGAATGGCCTTTGTTGGCACAGCGACAATAACCGCCTCTGTCCCCTCTAAAGCCTGCTTCATATCGGTTGTCGCCTGAATAGACGCTGGCAGTTCGACATTTGGCAAGTAATCATGATTTTCATGCTTCTCATTGATTTGATCAATAAGCTCTTGTCTATGTCCCCACATGTGTACATCATGATGATTATCAGCTAATACAAGCGCAAGAGCTGTTCCCCAGCTGCCTGCTCCAAGTACTGAAATTTTCTTCATCCTGCTCACCCTTTTTATTTTCTCGCTCTCGCAAATATTTTAATTGGTGTTCCTTCAAAACCAAATGCATCTCGAATGCGGTTTTCTAGGAAACGCTCATAAGAAAAGTGCATAAGCTCTGGATCGTTGACAAACACAACGAAGGAAGGAGGCTTAATGGCCACCTGTGTTGCATAGTAAATCTTTAGGCGCTGTCCGTTATGGGTCGGCGTTGGATTCATCGCCACCGCATCCATGATGATATCATTTAAAATATTGGTTTGAACGCGCATTGCATGGTTTTCGCTTGCTGTGATAATGGACGGCATTAATGTATGAATTCTCTTTTTCGTAAGAGCAGACATAAACAAGACAGGTGCATAATCAAGGAATTGAAAATGCTCGCGGATGTTTTGCTCAAATTCCTTCATCGTACGCTCATCTTTTTCAACAGCATCCCATTTGTTCACAATGATGACAACAGCTTTACCAGCTTCGTGTGCATAGCCAGCAATTCGTTTATCCTGCTCAATAATGCCTTCCTCGCCGTCAAGTACAACAGCGACAACATCAGAGCGGTCAATGGCTTTTAATGCACGAAGTACACTGTATTTCTCTGTTGTTTCATATACTTTCCCTTTTTTCCTCATACCTGCTGTATCAACAATGACAAAGTCACGCTGATTGTACGTAAACATCGTATCGACAGCATCTCTTGTTGTACCAGCGATGTTACTGACAATAACGCGGTCTTCTCCGAGCATCGCATTCACTAAAGAAGATTTCCCTACATTCGGACGGCCAATTAAGCAGAACTGGACAACTTCTTCATCATATTGCGTATCCGGTAAATTCTTAAAATGTTCTGCCACTGCATCAAGCAGATCACCAAGACCTAATCCGTGTGTTCCAGAAATCGGATACGGCTCGCCAAATCCGAGTGCATAAAAGTCATACACGTCGCTTCTCATTTCAGGGTTGTCCAGTTTATTGACAGCAAGTACAACTGGCTTTTTCGTGCGATATAAAATTTTTGCGACTTCTTCATCCGCAGATGTCACACCATCTCGGCCATTCACCATAAAGATAATGACATCCGCTTCATCCATTGCGATTTCTGCCTGATGGCGAATTTGCGCCAAGAATGGCTCATCTCCAATATCAATTCCACCAGTATCTATTAAATTAAAGTCATAATTTAACCATTCAGCAGAGCTATAGATTCGATCTCTTGTTACACCAGGTGTGTCTTCTACAATCGATATTCTTTCGCCTGCGATTCGATTAAAAATTGTAGATTTTCCAACGTTGGGCCTTCCAACAATGGCTACGACAGGTTTACCCATAGTACCCTTCCTTTCAATCCAGCCGCGATTCAATATGTTCATCATCATGTTTCAACCGGGATTTATAATTTTCATTCAGTTTTATGAAATAAACCCTTCAAACATGAAGGGTTCAACTTATATATTATATCAATTTTTAATCAGACCACAATGAATAACTTAAAAATGTTTGACAATCAAGTAAAGATCTTCTCCAATGCCGTGTGCAATTCCATCTAAAATGGCCTCTAAATTCATGGCATACATGTCGAGCTCTTCTTTATTTTCACAGAAAAAAACCGCTGTTCCGCCAATGACCCGCTCTTTATTAGTTGTTGCCACAGCCAATATAAATTGTTCAATGGTGTTCGCCATGCCCTATTACCTCACTTTCTTTTTAATGAAATCTGTCGGCATTCTTATGGCATTTTCTAAAATAGGCACCTCTTCTAATACACGGACAGCCAAATCTTCACGCTGCCATTGCGGTAAAATGAACACACCAAGTGTACCGGTATTCAGATCACGTTTTGCGAGTGGACAGAGCGATGGTTCACCAGAATCGCGGTACACGCCAAGCACGTTCGATAAATCAAATAAAATGGCTTGCCGCTGTCCAAGGTTAGCAATCGTTGTAGCAGAGTTGAAATTTTTCGGCGTCAAAATAAAACCCATCCCATGCTCTAAAATGAGCTTTTGCTTTTCAGGCAGCCCGATATTCATAATATATATATCATTTACATAAAGCCCTGCCCCATCAAAGTGAAGTTCCCCTTTTTGAATGCTGACGATATCCTTTAATTGACTGCCTGACATTAATAGCTTTGCCATGAAAAAACAAAGAATACCGACTACTGTTCCAACAACAAGCGAGAAGAAAATACAGGCTGTCGTTGTAATAAGTGCAGTGAGAATCGCAATATAATTTCGACTTTCAAAGGCAATGGCAATGCCTTCTATATATGTACTGCCTCGTGAGACAAGCTCATACGAATCCATTTGGGTTAACGTATTTCTTTCCATATTTCGGACATCTCGAAATTGCGTGGCTGCCAAAGTGAGAAAGGTAATCGCTGTAAATTCCTCCTGAATTAGTGCAGGCATAATGATCGCACCTAATCCTGACGCAATAAAACCAAGTGCAATGTGAATCACTTGTCCATGAATATACGTAGGGTATTGCCGGTAATCCGTTCTTAACATGTAAAGTCTGGCCGCCATCCCAAAGATGACACCAATAATCACAGGAAACGTATAGTCTGTCATGTTGATTTTGCAGCCCCTTTTACTGATTTTCTTGATGAACGGGCGTTCAAGAGCTTTTCAAACTGATCGACACCTAATAGGAAGACGGCTCCTTGTACAACGAAGGAAAGAAAAGAGAGATCCCCTATGACAATTGATGATGTGAGGCGGTGAATCGTCAGCGCATAAAGGGCTTCGCCGAGACATACTGACATCATCCATAAGGTGATTCTTTCCGTTAACGGCTGTCCATATGTCAAACACATTAAGATCAGCAGGGCAAATACGACCCAATCCACCTTTATTATCGTGAACCAAACAGGGTCATATAATGCAAATATCATAAAAAAGGCATACGCGCTCACCATCGAGCCCAATTGCATGATTCTCATCATTCGGTAACTAGGCCTGAATATGACGAAAGCAGCACATGCATATAAAAAAGTCATCAAGAAACCCGCATTGATGCTTATATCTAAAACGGATATCATGACATGACTGAATATAATATGGACAAGTACACAGATGCCCAGCACGGTGCGCCACAAACTTTTTTCCATGATAAATGTCACCATAATCCAAACGAACCATATAGACCAATAATAGTACAAAGCCTCCAACGCCTCATCACCTCAATTACATTATGGGAAAATCTCCAATTTTTAAACATGCGGATCGTTACCGGCTTTGTATGAAATAAACAAGAGGTGACACCCTAATAACCTGAGGAGGGATACATGATGGGAAAAGATAGACAGGAAAAGCGTTTAAAGGCGTCAAAAAGAGTGGAATCTGACCGCGATCAATCCATTCATCATAAGGGTGCAACAGCATTAGAAGGTCCAGAAAGCGCTCGAAAAAGAAATCAATAAAAAAAAGGCATGTGATCATGACATGCCTTAGATTTGTTGACAAAGGGCTAAAATGATGTTTATTTTAGCCCTTTGTCTTCTTTTCAGCGTGATAGAAAACCTTTGCAGCCCTAGGAAGGACGAGTACCGGAGCGGAGCGAATTGGACATTCGTGAGCACCGGCACGCAGGACTGACACCGAATGCGAGGGTTTGTCTACGCGCTGAGGCATGTGATATCACATGCCTCTCTTACTATAGTACGTTGTGTCAACGCCTCTTTCTTTGAGCCAATGACTTGTTTCCCCTGAGATCACAACTTGAGCCTGTCTCAGTTCTTCAATCGTCTTCACGCCAAGCACTGTCATCATCATCTTGATATCTTCTTGAAGTTCCATGATATCTGCGATGAGGCCGCTTTCTCCTCCACTGGTCAATGATTTTAAGAAAAATCCAGCTAGACCAGCAGCAGATGCGCCAAGAGCCATTGATTTGGTTACATCAAGAGCATCTTGAATACCTCCGGAGGCTAAAATCGTTTGATTCGGAAAGGCTGTATGTACTTCAGCAAGACTCGCTGCAGTTGGAATTCCCCATTGATCAAAATAACGAAGTGCTTTTTGGCGGCGGAGATTTTCAATCTTAGAAAAGTTCGTTCCACCAAATCCGCCTACATCAACGGCTGCAACCCCAGCATGGAATAACTTTCCTGCCGTCTCCTTACTCATGCCAAATCCGACTTCTTTTACAACAACAGGCACACCAACAGATTCAACGATAGCTGCAATCCGCTCAAGCGCCCCCCTGAAATCGCGATCGCCTTCAGGCATGACAATCTCTTGGATGACATTCAGATGAATTTGGAGCATATTTGCCTCGAGCATGTTGACTGCTTCTTGAGCTTGCTTCATTGTCGCTTCACTGCCTAAATTCGCAAATACAATTCCATCCGGATTGACTTTACGAACGACTTCATATGTTCGTCTTTCTTCTTTATCTTTCAGTGCAGCCATTTGTGATCCAACTGCTACTGGGATATTGGTCTCCTTCGCTGCGATCGATAAAGAGCGGTTGATCTCATAGGTGGATTCTCCGCCTCCGCCAGTCATTGCATTGATAAAAATTGGCGAACCGAAAGTCAGTCCGCCAATTGTCGTATGTGTATCAATTTGTGATGTCGCAAGATCTGGTAAACTGGCGTGAACGAAGGAAACATCATCTAAACCTGTTGCTGCATGCTGGCCAGTGGACAACGCATGCTCAATATGCTGCTTCTTTCTTTCTGCTCGCGTCAATTTTGATCACCAAATTATTTTAGTTTATTGAGTTTATCGCCGATCAGGTCACCAAGCTGGAAGCCGCTTGTGTTTTCTTCTTTCGTCTGATACTGACGATAATCCTCTTCGATTTGTTTTTCAGGATTTTCTTCTAAATCACGGATGCTTAGTGAAATGCGCTCTTCGTCTTCATTCACATCAAGCACTTTCACTTTCACAGTCTGCCCTTCTTCAAGGACTTCTTGCGGCGTGCCGATATGTTTATGAGAGATTTGGGAAATATGCACAAGCCCTTCTACACCTGGCAGAATTTCAACAAATGCACCAAAGCTCACAAGACGTTGAACGGTTCCTTCAAGCACATCACCTTGTTTTACCTTTTCACCAATTTGGCTCCAAGGTCCTGGTAATGTTTCTTTAATAGATAGTGAGATACGTTCGTTATCACGATCAACAGCAAGTACTTTGACCTTGACTTCCTGTCCTTCTTCTACTACGTCAGATGGCTTTTCAACATGCGCATGGGATAGTTGAGAAATGTGAACTAATCCATCAATGCCGCCAATGTCAACAAATGCACCAAAATCAGTAAGCCTCTGCACTTTACCATCAATCACACTGCCTACTTCAAGCTTTTGCAGGAAGTCTTGCTTTTTGTCTAATTGCTCTTGCTCAACGACTGCACGGTGCGAGAGAATCACGCGATTTTTTTCGCGGTCAAGTTCTACCACGACAAGTGAGAGTGTTTTCCCTTTGTAATCTGTGAAGTCTTCTACATAGTGTGCTTCTACAAGAGATGCAGGAATAAATCCGCGCACACCAATGTCAACGACAAGACCACCTTTTACAACGTCTTTTACTTCAGCTTCAAATACTTCTTTTGTTT
The DNA here is from genome assembly GCF_038628485.1 of Bacillus sp. FSL M7-0003. Taxonomy (NCBI): domain Bacteria; kingdom Bacillati; phylum Bacillota; class Bacilli; order Caryophanales; family Bacillaceae; genus Bacillus; species Bacillus sp. FSL M7-0003. Next base: position 2,098,644 of record NZ_CP152024.1, read on the forward strand.
CAAACTTTTTCTCTAGGTCTTCCCAAGCGCGGTCTGCATCAACAGCACGTTTAGATAAAATCAAAGCATCGTCTTCGACCTTTGTTACTTTAAGCTCTAACTCGTCGCCATCTTTCACGACATCTGATGCTTTTTCAACGTGAAGACTTGATAATTCACTGATTGGGATGATACCAGGTTGTTTCACATTGACGATATCTACATTGACATGCTTGTCCTCAACTTTAGAAACAATCCCTTTCACTACATCTCCAACCTCTGGTACCTGAACATCGATTTGATTCATTTCCTCTGTCATTTCGATAACCTCCTTGGTCCAAACCTACACAGCTTAGTTAAAACGACTGGGCGAATATGTGTCTTAAGCATGATGATTGCCAGCCGAATATGTATTATAGAAACATTCAAATCAATATAATTGCTTGAATGATCAATAAAAATAGTATTAGTATAAACTTCTAATAAAAGACCTTGTTTGTCAAGAGATAAACCTCTAACTTATAAAAGTTTTCTAAAATTTCTTACTGTTTCTCCACGCGGTCTGCTGCATCTAAAATTTTCCCTGCCACCTCTTGAATAGAAAGGGAAGTGGTGTCAATTTCAATGGCGTCATCTGCTTTCTTCAAAGGTGAAACTTCGCGCTCAGAATCAAGCTTATCGCGTCTTGCAATCTCTTCAATCAGCTGATCGTAATTGACATCGTAGCCTTTTTTCTGATTCTCTTCAAAGCGGCGTTTTGCTCTTTCTTCTACTGATGCAAGCAAGAAAATTTTCACTTCAGCATCTGGAAGTACGTGAGTGCCTATGTCTCTTCCGTCCATAACGACGCCGCCTCGTTTGCCAAGCTCTTGCTGCCTGCGGACCATTTCTTCCCGAACAGCTCTGTGCTTTGCAACAACCGATACTTGGTTGCTTACGCGGTCTGTGCGAATATCCTCTGTGACATCCGTATTGTTTAGATGGACTTTTTGACCCTCGTCTGTTGTGACTAGTTCAATGACCGTTTTTTTCAGTAATGAATCAAGTGCCTGTTCGTCTTCAAGGTCTACACCTTGATTGAGTGCCGCAAGTGTAATCGCGCGGTACATAGCACCTGTATCAATATAAATATATGATTTTTTGGCTGCGACAATTTTTGCCACAGTGCTTTTGCCTGCTGCTGCAGGACCGTCAATTGCAATAGATAATTTCTTTTTCATAATACCTCTCCTTGATTGAATCTCCCTTATGAATTGTAACACGATCACCGCTCAAACGGGGGAATTTTCTATCAATCCTTCTGCTTAAACGTTTCAATCCATTCTTCAATGCTCATGTTGTTCACACCCTCATACTGCACGACTTTTGACAAAAAAAGTTCTCCTTTCGTCAAATGAAGTGTGATCTGAACAGTGAGCAATAAAACAAGCTGAATGAGCACCACTTTCAATAACCATCTTTCCATTGTCTTCATACAAAAAGCCTCCACGCTAGATTCTTTCCTCTCTAGTATGGAAGCTTTTTACACCCTTTATTCTTATGCTTTTTTCACACGTGTTAAAAGCTGCTGCTGGAAGCAGTATTTCATGATGTGCTGCTGGTGCTCATTTGTGATCTCTGAAAACTCCATGATCGCTCTTTTTTTGCCAGACTGTTCATCTTCATATACTCGATTCATCTCTGCAACCGCTTTTATTTTCACGGGCTCTTTTAGGGGAAGTTCAAACTCTGTGACCACTTCTCCATATTCTTTCAATGACACGCCCTCAGGAACAGAGATTGCTACGCCGCCAGCACTCATATTTACAATAAACGTCTCAAAGGCCTCTTCGTCCGTTTGCATGATAGTAGCTTTGACCATCGTATCCACTCTCAGATATTCTCTTCGCTGAAGGCGAATCATTTCTTCTTTTGGCGGAATGGAAATGACAATCATCGGAATATCTTCTTTTCTTTTTCCGATGACTTCGCTTGTACATTTGTATGGAATTTGGTTTTCGTCAAAAAAGAAGACGGTGATTTCTGTTTGCTGGTTTAAGTAGATGGTGCGTCCCGTTTCTTTATCAGCTGGATAATTAATGCAAATATCATCGTTATTATTTTCCAAAACCTTCGATTTTGCTGTTTTCACTTCTTTGTTCTCATTGACATATTCAATTGTGATTGCATCCCCTATTTGTAACATTCCTCATCACTCTTTTCATCTGTGAAATCGTATCCTCTCCTATATTAAACCATGTCTAAAACAAAAGGAAAAGACTTATTAGCCTTTTCCTCGTTTCCTTTTCTATAGGTCTTTATATATAGGTTCTGCGTTTTTTAGTTTATCTACTCGTTCTTCTTTTCCAGTATCTGCATTAATGAACATGCGATACGTATCGTTTTTTATCGTTCCGAGGAACTCATAGCACAGAACTTCCTCTGACATATCATTTTGCACAATCGCTAAATGAGTATCTTCGATCTTTACATGCTGATTTAATGTTTTCTTCGCTTCTTTTTGCGAGATTTTAGGTGCTTTAATGTCGCGTGTTTTATGATTCGTTAAGTAATCCTTCGCTGAAAACCCAACAACCTCACCATCGTCCAATGCGACTTTCATGCGTATACTATCTGGATAAAGCAGAACATTTTTCTGAAGAGGAACATAGGTAAATACACCGATATTATCAAATTGTGCACTTTCATCTAAATGGAACGATTCTGTGTCAAACCCTTGCTTCTTTAGGAAGCTGAGTGCTTTTTCTGATGCCTCATTCAAACTGATTTTCTGTTTTTTCACGTCACGATTCTGAAGTAGGTAGACTGGGTGTCCTCCTTTTTCAGTTAAGTCTAGATAAAAGTTTGCATGGCTGTCTGGATCAGACATCGATAAGCTGTACACGTCGCGATTGGTTTTGCTGCCGCTTTTTCTCACTTTAAAATGTTGATTATGGTCTGGTGTGAATTGTTGTGCAATGCGGATCGCTTCTTTTTTTGAAATCTTATCGCCTTTTAAATGATTGTAGCCTTGTGTTTCTTTTTCTGTGGACACATTTGTAGGCCCAAGATCGACATCTGCAAATGCATCTGCATTTCTCTCGACTGTTTTCAGCCCGTCAATAATGGTGTTGTCGTTCTTTCGATCGCCGTCAGCGAGCGCCATTTCAACATCCATCCATTTTAAGTTTTTATTAAGTACGAGGTGCTGCACTTGTCTAAGTTCGTTTTGGATATCTGACGCTTGATTATATAGAGCTGTAATGGTTTTGTGCGTATCTTTATTTAATGGTTCATCTGATAAAGATTTGACTGATGATTTGTAGCTAAAATCTCCGACATTCGCCAGGAATTCTTCCGTTTTATTAAAAGGCATCAATGTAAGCGGGAGCTGGCTGACATTGTTATGCGCTTCTGATGACATTCTCCATACATCTGCAAGTGCTGGTGAGATGGATGTTTGGCTGTTCATCGCAAGTGTTGCGCCCAGTTTGTCATGCAGCTGATCCACCTGATACGTTAAATCATGGAATGCTCTTTGGTAGTTGTTCTCAGCATGAAGCAGTACGGCGTCTTTTTCTTGATGTTCTTTATAGCCCCAGTAACCTGTTGAGATGACAGCAATTCCTAAAATAGCAATCAATATTCCTCTGATCATTTATTTACACCTCTTTTTATTCGCAGAATATATGTTTCCCGATTCGTTTAATTTGTGGTCTTCCCCAAATCCATGGACTTGTTGCTGTATCAGGATTAAAGTAATAGATGGCGCTCTCAGATGGATCCCAGCCATTGATTGCATCAAATACAGCTTTTTTTGCCGTTTCATCTGGCGTCATATAAAATTGCCCATCTGCTACAGCAGTAAACGCAAGCGGTTCAAAAATGACTCCTGCGATCGTATTTGGAAAGGTCGGATTGTTCAAACGGTTTAAGATAACGGCCGCGATGGCCACCTGTCCTTCATACGGCTCACCTCTTGCTTCACTGTACACAGCTTGCGACAAGAGCTGAATGTCATTACTAGAAAAACCACCAGGCATGTTGGCTGCTGTCTGTTTTGGTGTTTGATTTCCCTGCTGGCTGCCTGACTGATTGCCAGACTTCCCAGATGATCCACCTTGACTTTTTTGATTTTCGTTTGTACCTTGGGCTGTCTTTTTTTGCGAGCTTCTTTGCGCAGGAGCCTTTGTTTGCTGATCAAGAGGCTTCCCGCCATAATGGGTAAACTGGTTCCCTTCCTGCAGCTGCTTTTGAACAAACTCTTTGTAGTATTTCGTCTTTTGAACTAATAAGCTTTTTGTTTTCTCACCTACAAGTCCATCGACCTTCTTCATGCCAAATTGGCTTTGAAAGTTGCGAACGGCCCAGTACGTCCCCCAGCCATAGACGCCATCGATTTTGCCATTGTAAAAACCATTGTATTGGAGCCGCGCTTGCAGCTCGACTACATCTTCTCCTGTTGCCCCGCGCTGGATGACTTGGGCGGTGAAGGCTTCACTTTTACTGACTGTCAAAAGTGAAGACGCAAGAAGAACGATTGAGAAGATAAGAACAATTTGTTTCATGAAACGAGCTTTATCCATATTTGATCCTCCTGTACTTTTGATGTTTGAATATATGTTTCTTCCGATCCCTATTTTTATACATTCAACACAGGAGAGAATTGGATGGAAAAGACAAAAAAACGCCCTATAAACAAATAGGACGTTTTCCAAAATTAAATTTGCACCATTTTTACCGCACGGGCTTTTTTTGCTTTCCTTAAACCAAACCACCATAAAAAAATCATGAACGGCACCATGATATATCCCCAGTTTTTCATCCCTAATAGAATGAAATCATACAGGCCGTGAAACAGCACAGGGAGCGTTAAAGAAAGGATCAGCCATTTGCGCTGCTCTTTTTTATCAGAGAAGCGGGCTTTTCCGATATAAAAACCCATCACAACACCAAATAATGCGTGACTTGATACAGGTAATAAAGCACGGGTAAACGCATATTCGACCCCGTGACCGACTAAGTAAAGGATATTTTCAAGTGTTGCAAAACCAAGTGAGACACTCGTTCCATACACAATTCCGTCATAGTGTTCGTCAAACTGGGCATGTGCATAAACGCTGACCATTAAAATAAACCATTTTAATGATTCCTCTAAAAAGCCCGACGTCACAAATGAAATCAAGATAGGGTTTGTTGCGATATTTTCCTCTTGAAGGACATATTGAATAAACATGGTTGGAAACACAAGTATGACACCTAGCATAAAAGATCTGATGACCATGTGAACCGGCTCATTGTCGTACTGATCTTTCAAATAAAAATAACTTAAAAGTGCGATGCCGGGAGCTAAACCTGCTGAGATGATTGCGATCATAACCAGACCTCTTTCCCTACATTATCCTTCATTATCGTACCATGATTTACCCTTTTTTTATATGACTCGGGCCCATTTTTCTAAAAATATCTTTCTATATAATCCCAATTTATATAAAAAAGAACCGAACCCCTTTGAAGGATTCAGTTCATTTTTTATCCGTTGATTCTTTTGTTGATTTCTTCTGCAATGAGTCCGCCATGAAATCTTCCATTTTCAATGAAAATTTCATTGGCATTATTTCCAGCAGCAATGACTCCCGCAATGAAAATACCTTCAACATTCGTTTCCATCGTCTGTTCATCAAATGCTGGACGGCCTGATTCTGGATCAATCGTGACACCCATTTTTTCTAAGAAAGAATGATCTGGGTGATAGCCAGTCATAGCAAATACATAGTCACTTTTCACTCGATCCGTTTGATTTTCCTGGTTTGTAAAGATCACATCTTCTTCTGTGATTTCTTTCACCTGCGCACCAAACTCCATTCGAATTGTTCCATTACGGACAAGCGCTTCAAACTCTGGTAGTATCCAAGGCTTGATGCTGGATGAATATTCAGTTCCTCTATACAGCACAGTGACTCTGCTTCCGCATTTCACAAGTTCTAGCGCAGCATCCACACTGGAGTTCTTTCCGCCGATCACCGTCACATCTTTATCAAAATATGGATGTCCTTCTTTAAAATAGTGATATACGTGGGGAAGGTCTTCTCCTTTGACGTTCATATAGTTTGGATGATCATAGTAGCCAGTCGCAATGACGACGTAATCACATGAATAGTTGTCTTTTGATGTATTTACCGTAAAACGGCCATCTTGTTTCGTCACGGCGTTTACTTTTTCAAAAGCATGTACACGCAGTTTTTTTCGTCTGACGACCTCTCGGTAATAAGAAAGTGCCTGAATACGAACGGGCTTACGGTTCTCAGTAATAAAAGCGACATCACCGATTTCAAGCTTTTCACTTGTACTAAAAAAGGTTTGATGTGTTGGGTAATGATAAATACTGTTCACGACATTCCCCTTTTCAATCACAAGTGCATCAATCCCAATTTGCTTGAATGCGATGGCAGCTGATAACCCGCATGGGCCGCCTCCTATTATGATCGCTTTTTCTTGTTTCATTTGTTCCACTCCTGTCATTTCACTGCAATAACAATTGCCGGGCTGTTTGATTCTTTGTTCCATTCCATAAAAAAATCTCCTATTTAAGGATAGGAGATTTTAAGGCGCGATGCAAATCAGCCGCTTAAATCCAGCCTCTGAATCGAGAAGCTTCAGCCATTTTACGTACACCGACCATATATGCAGCAAGACGCATATCAATTCGGCGGTTTTGCGCCATTTCATAAATATTATTAAATGATTTCACCATCATATCTTCTAAACGAGTTTCAACTTCTTCTTCTGTCCAGTAAAACCCTTGGTTATTCTGAACCCATTCAAAGTAAGAAACAGTTACACCACCCGCGCTCGCAAGCACGTCTGGAACAAGCAGTACACCACGATCTGAAAGAATTTTGGTTCCTTCCAGTGTCGTTGGACCGTTTGCTGCTTCTACGACAATTTTGGCTTTAATGTTTGCCGCATTATCTTCTGTGATTTGGTTTTCAATGGCTGCAGGTACTAAGATATCACAATCCAGTTCAAGCAGCTCTTGGTTTGTAATTGTATCGTTAAATAGTTTAGTGACGGTTCCAAAGCTGTCACGTCGGTCAAGCAAGTAGTCAATGTCTAGACCATCTTCATCGTATAATCCGCCGTATGCATCTGAAATCCCTACGATTTTTGCTCCAGCATCATACATGAATTTAGCTAAGTAGCTTCCTGCATTTCCGAATCCCTGTACGACAACACGAGCTCCGTTAATGTCAATTCCTTTTTTCTTCGCCGCTTCTTTGATGCAGATCGTCACACCTTTTGCTGTTGCAGTATCACGTCCGTGTGATCCTCCAAGAACAATTGGTTTTCCTGTAATAAATCCTGGCGAGTTAAACTCATCAATTCTAGAATATTCATCCATCATCCATGCCATAATTTGAGAGTTTGTAAACACGTCTGGTGCTGGAACATCTTTTGTTGGTCCAACGATTTGACTGATGGCGCGAACATAGCCGCGGCTTAGTTTTTCAAGCTCTCTGAATGACATTTCTCTTGGATCACAGATAATACCGCCTTTTCCTCCGCCATAAGGAAGATCCACAATTCCACATTTTAAACTCATCCAAATTGAAAGCGCTTTTACTTCTTTTTCCGTAACGTTCGGGTGAAAACGGATTCCGCCTTTTGTTGGACCGACAGCATCATTGTGCTGTGCACGGTAACCAGTGAAAATTTTCACGGATCCATCGTCCATACGTACTGGAATTTTGACCGTTAATAGACGAATTGGCTCCTTCAGCAATTCATACACTTCCTGCGGATACCCTAATTTGTCTAGCGCTTTATGTATGACGGTTTGAGTTGACTTTAAAACATCTAGCTTATCTTCTGCGTTATGAGCGGCGTTTTGATCGGCTGCCATTAAAATAAACCCCCTAGAAATCTTTCATGATCTACTGCTCCCTTTCAAGCAATAGTATACACCTTCGTACTGGTAAAGCAAAGGTAAAAAGCGTTTTTTATCAAAATAAAATATCAGCGTTTATAAATATAAAAAAGGATATAAAAAAATACTGTTGTTTCATCACAACAGTATTAAATATAATAGATAAAAGTGATTAAAAATACATTTGAATCGTTTTCACAGCATCGTCTTGCATGATCACTTTTCCATATTCTTTTAGCCGGTGGATGGTGAGTGTCGTAGGTGAGCCAAACTCTGCTAAAATCGAAATGACTGTATCAGCAGATAATTCTCCAACATCATCCAGGCTGAGGTAATATTGACCTTCATAATGGTAAACTGTACCCCCTAAAAGTCCAATACGACTTAAACTATGGGACAGTTGAATCACATCTTCAAACGAGGCAAATTGATAGAGCACATGCTTACTCTCGTCGAGCTTGACTTGCATCTCAATGTAATCTTCATCAAACTCATCATCAGCATCTTCCTGCTGACTCTTTGTGACAATGACGACCATCCCCTGCGCCTGAAGAGAAAATACTTCAACAGCAATCGGTCCATTCGCTTCAAAACCGAGCTCCTGATTCGCCTCGTTCATCATGTCTTTAAACAGCTGATGGACTTTGAACGAATCTTTCCAAAGGTCTTCTTTCGTAAGACCTCGGTCTGTCAGGTCATCTAGTGTGAGAAAAATTTTGATTTTATTATAATTCAGACGCTCCAGTCGCATAACGTTCCCTCCTGCCTCTTCTAAACACACATCATACTGTAGTATATGAGATGATGAGTCATAGGTTCTTAATTTTGTATTCAGTTTACACTGTGTCAAGACGGAAGACAAGCATGAAGCTATGCTTACAGTGACTTTTATGGAAAATATTGAGGGTGCCGCAAGTTAACGCGTTTTTAGAGGCATTAAATAGATCAGATGGGTTTCTGGTTCTGCTCCGAGACGCATGGGAATTTTTGTTGTCCCGTAGCCATTACTAATGAGAAAGAACGCACCTTTGACCTGGCCTGTTCTTCCTTTTTCATATGGACCAAATTTCCCAATTCGGATCTGTCCCCCATGCGTATGACCGCTCAGGACAAGGTCGATTCCCTCTTCTTCACTCATCAAATGATGCACATCTGGATTGTGTGATAAGAGAATATTGACATCATCTTTCACAAACTCAGGCCGTATGGCTTCATAATCTGCTTTTTCAAGCCGAATATCATCAATTCCTCCGATTTTAATTCGCTGTCCTTCGAAATTCCATACAGCCGTTTCATTTTGCAAAGTCGTGACATCGTATGCATGAAGAATTTCTTTAAACCTTTGCTGGTGCAGCTCATGATCATTATTTCCCCAAACAAAATAAACCGGCGCAATTCTTGATAAACGTTTCACATTTTCTTCAATCCTTGCGTAGGGCACACCTTTTTCTGCTAAATCTCCGCCAATCATAATCACATCTGGCTCTTCCTGTCTGATTTCTGCTAATAAAGTGTCACTGATGAGACGTCTGTGTGTATCAGAAATAAAGAAAATGACAGCAGGCCGGTCTGATTGAAGTGCTTCTATTGTAAAATAATGCTTTTTGATGTTGTTTTGTTTTGCCGTTTTCACCATTTTTGCCGTTACACACACACCTGTTGTAACAGCCGCAATGGCGGCAGTAAATCCGATGGCATATTTCATCACAAATGGCTCCCTTACGTATCTTTCTTTCATAAGACGCTTGAAAGAAAAAAGACGTTTCAACTGTTAAACGTCTTTTTTCTCATTTATTTACTTTCATAATAGAGATTAATGTCATACTGCTTCTGCATATAGTGAAAAACCGTCTCGCGCTCTTTCCACTGATTTGACTGCGGCCATAAATCTGTGCTTTTTTGTATAATTTCACATCGAAGCCGATGATATTCATCCTCAGCCTTTTCTTCTTTTTTCTTATAGTAATAAGATGCGTAAAAAGCAAAGACCTCGGCCATGATCCAAAACAGAAATACTTCATGCCCAAGCAGTGTGGCAATCATGGCTTCCGGCTGAAGCGAGCCGCCTCCCGCATTTGCCGTGATCACAAAATAAAACAAAAGAATGGCCAGCGATAGAAGGGCTGTCCATTGCCATCTTTTGCACTGCTTGGCAAAACCCTCATATTTATGCTTTCTTTTGATCAATGTTTCCATCATCTTCTGCGTCGGCTGATCCATATATCGGCTGATTGCGTGTAATGTCATCACATACACCCTGTCCCTTTTTTCTACATATGTATGTGCGTGCTTCTTCATTCATGTCAGGTGATTAGTTTTCTAGTGGAATATTCAGCACTTGACCACTGTATACGCTGTTACCTTTTAAGTGATTATAGGCTCTAATTTTCTCTTCACCCGAACGGTTTTTGTAATACTTCATTGAAATTCGATACAGGTTTTCCTCTGGACCAACAGTGTGCTGCACGACACGGACTGGCTTTTCTTCCTGCTTCTTTTTCTCTTCGGCTTCTTTTCTTTTTTTCTCTTCCTGCTGCTTTTGCAAGGCTAGTTGCTGCTGTTCACGCTTTTTGGCAGCTTCAGCTCTCGCGCGTTCTTTTTCTTTCGCTGCTTGTTCACGCTCTTCTTTCTCTTTAGCAGCTTTTTCTTTTTTCTTCTGTTCAGCTTTTTCTTTCGATCGCTGTTTTTCTTCCTCTTTCTTTTGCTTCTCATCATCAGACGCATCCGCTTTATCAGCGCTTGAGTCATTTTTTGTTTCGGCAAGTGCTGACGGGACTGGGTCTGTGTCAGCACTTGATGTAGAATCAATATTATATACATCTTGATTATTATTATGGTTGATTTCCTTTGATGTGTAGTAGATCAAAAGGAAGAACACCGTGACGACAATAATAGGAAAGATAATAGCCAGTGTTGTAAACAATGGATTGCGCACCTTTTTCGTGCGCTGCTTTTTATATTCATGGAAATCTTCTCGTGTAGGAAAGTGAGAGTCATCTGAAGGCTCTACTTCTTCTTCAAAAATTTCCTCTACATCGTCATGGATGTTTGTCAGCTGCTCCTTCTTTCTCTTCATTCTCGACATTTCTTCCATGTTCATCCCTCCCCCTATATTTCAAACGAATTTGACAAGCAAAGACTAAGTCAATGACAAAATGGGTCATGACAGGAACAAATAAATTCCCCGTCCACTCGTATAAAAGTCCTAAAAAAATACTAATAGAAACCACAAGGATAAACAAGAGTATTTTTGATAAGTAGCGAAAGTGAAGGAGCGCAAACACAATACTGGCAATTTCCAGTCCAAATTGCTGCTGGACGATCCCTCGGAATAGAATTTCCTCTGAAAAGGCGATGAGCAGTGTTAACCAAACAATATGCGGGATGCTGCGGTTTTTGAACATTTTTTCATTTAATCCGCCATCATCATACATATGAGCAGGAAACACCTTCATGACAATCGCATCCACAATAATCACAACCGCAGCGCCGCCAATTCCATAGGTCAGTATCCGCGCATCTTGGATCTCCCAAAGAGATGTGAAATCTGTCCAATGATCGAACATAAATATACCTAGTAAAAAGGAAATGACCAGCATCAGCAGCTGCGTGAAATACAGCTGTTCTACCACTTGTCGATCGGTTAATTTTTCGATGATCCGGCGATGTTGTTCAATCAATGCTGCGCCTCTTTTGTCAGATGAAACATACGATCCAGCACGGTCTTCCAGTGTTTCATTTCATTCAGCTCCAATGGTTGATCTTTTTTTTCATAATCAGACAGGTCAAGTCCGCAAGAAGAGCAGCAGCTGCCAGAGAATGCGCTCTCTGGTTGATCAAGCTGTTCGTAAAAGTATGATAACAGAGATTGTCTAAAGCAGCCATGATCTGTGATCCGCTCCTTAAATTGCCACACTTTTCTCAGTTTTTCTGTTTGTCTGTCCTGCAATTTCTCTTTCAGTTTCATCAGCAGCACACGCGGCTCGTCAGACTGATACATCCTGTAATAATGGATCAGCATTCTTGCACGTGTCTCCTGAAGCCCTGATTCCATCAATTGTTCACGTAATTTCTTTTCATCATTTGTCTGCATTTGTGTCAGCCTGGCTAAGAAGAAATCAATTTCTGGCTCATCAAAGCCCTCTGCTTGTATTAAATGCTGTTGAATATCCGCATCCTCTTCTGTATATAAAAGAATGCTGACACTCTTTTTCCCGTCCCGTCCTGCTCTTCCAATTTCCTGCATAAATGCTTCAATTGACTGCGGCGGGCTCATATGAATAACAAATCGTATATCTGCTTTATCAATTCCCATTCCAAAAGCACTTGTACAACAAATAAGATCAAGCTGTCCGCTGATAAATTGCTGCTGAATAAGCATACGGTCTCCTGCATCCATCCCGCCATGGTAATACTCTACACGCTGATGGGTTTTTTGTTTCATAATGAGCGCCATATCTTCTGTCATTTGCCGGGTTGGACAATAAATCAGACCGGGGCCCTGCAGATATTCAACAAGCTCAATAGCCCGTTTTTCTTTTGCTTCTTTCGTTTCGTGCGCTTCTTTGACTAAAGCGATGTTTGGCCGGTTGACAGAATGGATATGAAAGTCTGGATGCTGCAATCTTAACGTTTGTACAGTATCTTTTAGCGTTTGTTTTGTTGCAGTTGCCGTCAGTGCTAAGGCGACAGGATGACCTAACGCTTCTCTCCATTCTCCCAGCTTGGAATATTCCGGACGGAAATCATGCCCCCATTCGGATATACAATGGGCTTCATCGACGACGAACAGACCAATATGCATCGATTTGAGCTGTTCTAGCAGCACCTCTGACATTAATGCCTCAGGGGCGACGAATAAAAATTTATATGATGGCAAATGCCGAATGATATGTCGTCTCTCCTGAAAAGACAATGTGCTGTTCAGTGCCGCCACTCGTTTTTCTCCGCGCATTTTCATTCGTTCGACTTGATCCTCCATAAGCGATAACAGCGGCGAAATAATGAGAACTAATCCATCTGTCATATAGCCGGGAATTTGATAGCAGATGGATTTCCCGCCGCCAGTAGGCAGCATGGCCACCGTATCCTTTTGATTCAGTACACTTTGAATAATGTCCTCTTGACCCGTTTTAAATGAGTCGTAACCAAAATATCGCATGAGCGTCTGATGAAGCTTATCCATTTGCTTTCACCATCCTTGTCAGAGCCAATCGTATTTGAAAATAAGTAAATGGATGTTCGAGTTTTTCTTTAATCAGCTTCATCTTATTTGTTTGAAGCTCTCTGGCTACTGCATGAATGGCCTGCTGCTGTTCTTCGCTCACATACGGCTCTATTGAGAAGCTCGGTTCATGTATGGAAAGCTCGACTATATGGTCTTCGATCGTTGCCTTTTTTAAAGAGCGAATGTGAGCAATTTGATCAATATCAAAGCCTTTTTGCACAAGCTCGAGCGTTTTGTGAGTAGAGGTTGTCAGCACGCGTTTGAATTCAAGGTCACCTACGAGCTTTTGCATGAGCTGCGCCTCACCTTTTTGGGCAGCATGAATAAAATAATGGAGGACATTCCAAAAAAGCAGGTACACATACCACACATCTTCTTTTAGCCACTCTGCCATTTGCTGATATGTACGCCCAATTCTTTCATTTGAGGTCAATGAATAAACAAATATCAGCGCCTCTTGATCACTTATATGGCTAAGGAGCTTTTCGAGTTCATGATGCAGCTCTTCCGATAGCTTATTCTTCTCGTGATGCTGTTTTAAGAAGGATTTCGTCCAGCTTTGTACAGATACATCTCTTTGTATTGGGACATATTGATGCGATCCAGCCAGATGGTGAGACAGCACTTGTACAAGTAACGAGAGCCTCATCCATAACACCTTTGCTTTATCATGATATTTGGCACCATGAAAATAAGCGGGCATCGGTTTTTCTGAGAAATACTGGTTTAGCATTTGCTGTCCTGCATCTGTAACAATGAATGTCTCCCCTGCTTTTTTGATGTAGTGCTTTTCGTCAAGCTTTATAGTAGAGCGATTCAGCTGATCCCTCGTAAACCCCGGGTAACAGCCGAAATACTTTGAAAGCTGAAACAAACTGGCATCCTGTATGGTTTGTGATGATTTTTTTCCTTTAAAAAGATGGTAGACAGCACTTATGGAGCGTTCGCCGTTCAATTTATATACGCTGTCCATTAACATGACATCCAAGTAATGAAGAGTCATTCGCCAAAGCACCTGTCTTCCTGACAAAATTCGAATATTTTCTCCCTTTATTTTAACAGATTTCATAGAAGAAGAAATGTTTAAACTCAATTTGTGGGGGAAAGTTATGAACAAACCCTTATGTGATAAGCATTCTCAATCACTTTACAGTTGAAATGTGAAATTAAAATCATTACAATAAGGTTTGAGGAAATTGTTTTTTATCGGTGAAACTAAAAAGGTTAGACCATTTGTTCCATCGAACAATCTGGGAGGTATTTTTTTAACATGGCAAAATATACAATTGTAGACAAAGACACATGTATTGCTTGCGGCGCATGCGGTGCAGCTGCTCCAGACATTTATGATTATGATGATGAAGGCATTGCATTTGTTACGCTTGATGACAACCAAGGGACTGTAGAAGTTCCAGAAGTACTTGAAGAAGATATGCTTGATGCATTTGAAGGATGTCCAACAGATTCAATCAAAGTTGCGGACGAATCTTTCGATGGTGACCCGCTTAAGCATGAATAGTATAAAAGCCCCTTATACAGGGGCTTTTTTTATATTAACTATTTTGAAGTCGGCGTTTATTTTCAAACCATGGACGCATTTTCACAAAAATGAGGCTAAACACGATGGTAATGATGATGCCTTTAATAAGATTAAAAGGCAATATCCCTGCTGTTATCGTCGCCTTGAGCATATTATCCGAAAGTTGAGGTGCATTTAAAAACCATGTGTAAGCCGGCAGAAACAGGAAGTAATTTAAAATACTCATCATCACAGTCATAAGCACTGTGCCCAAGAACATAGACCATACAATTCCCTTTGCCGATTTGATTTTTTTGAAAATGAAGGCCACTGGTAAAATGAACAATACGCCTGCTGTAAAGTTCGCTACTTGATCAACAGGAACACCAGACATACTGCCATGAATGAGATAATGCAGTACATTTTTTAACGCCTCAACAGCAATACCTGCACCCGGCCCATAAATTAAAATCGCAATAATCGCTGGAATATCGCTGAAATCAATTTTCAAATATCCTGGAAGCCCAGGGAACGGGAAGTTTAATAACATTAAAACAAATGAAATACTGCTAAGCATACTGATTACAACTAAACGCTTTACTTTACTTTGATTCAATATTCTCTCTCCTTTTCGATCAAATCTTTCGAAAAGAGGATTGTTCCATTTTAGCCACAAAAAAACCGCCCTTGAAAACAGGAGCGGGGAAATTGGGCTAGACAAATAAACGTGTGAACATCAATGTTTTCAACGTTTATGAACCTCCATCTTCTCCCATCCAGACTATACTGTCGGCTTCGGAATCACACCGAATCCTGCCAAAAAGGCTCGCGGGCTTAGAGACTATGCTCATCACCGCCGGTAGGGAATTGCACCCTGCCCCGAAGATTGATCATTATTCAATTCGACATCATTATATATGATATATGAGCATTTGTACAGATAAAAATCCTGAGCAAATTCATCAGTTTTAAGAAATCGTAAAAAACACAAAAATTCTAATGACAAATGCGCAAAAATTGGTTATCTTTTGTTTAAAGGTGTTCATTCTTTATAAAGACACAAAGAAATGTTCGTGTTTTCTTTTTCACTTTACTGCTTTAATTTGATTGACACAGTGAAAAGGAATATGGTAAATTATCAGATATTTATGACGTTTATTTTAGGAGGAAATCTTACGATGTTTCGAGTATTAGTCTCAGATAAGATGAGCAATGATGGTCTTCTACCACTTTTAGAATCAGATTTTGTTGAAATTGTCCAAAAAAATGTAGCAGAAGCAGAAGATGAATTACACACGTTTGATGCCTTACTTGTCAGAAGTGCCACAAAAGTAACGAAAGAGCTTTATGAAAAAATGACTTCATTAAAAATTGTCGGCCGTGCCGGTGTGGGAGTAGACAATATTGACATTGATGAAGCGACCAAGCATGGCGTCATTGTAATCAATGCACCAAACGGTAATACGATCTCGACAGCTGAGCATACGTTTGCTATGATTTCATCACTTATGCGTCATATTCCGCAAGCCAATATTTCTGTCAAATCAAAAGAATGGAACAGAGGTGCATATGTTGGTGCTGAGCTTTACGGAAAATCTCTTGGGATTGTCGGTTTAGGCAGAATCGGAAGGGAAATCGCCCAGCGTGCAAGAGCATTTGGCATGACAGTCAACGTGTTTGACCCATTTCTCACAAAAGAACGTGCAGAAAAAATTGGCGTCAATGCGAAATCACTTGATGAAGTACTCGAAGTATCAGATATCATTACTGTACATACGCCATTAACAAAAGAAACAAGAGGACTTCTCAATAAAGAAACGATTGCAAAAACGAAAAAAGGTGTTCGCCTTGTAAACTGTGCGCGCGGCGGCATTATTGACGAAGCTGACCTTCTTGAGGCACTTGAAAGCGGCCATGTCGCAGGAGCTGCACTCGATGTATTCGAGGTAGAACCTCCAACTGATAATCCGCTTGTGGATCATCCACACGTCATTGCAACTCCGCATCTTGGTGCCTCTACAAAAGAAGCACAATTAAATGTAGCGGCGCAAGTATCTGAAGAAGTCCTTCAATTTGCAAAAGGCCTTCCTGTCATGTCATCTATTAATCTACCAGCGATGACAAAAGACGAGTTCAAAAAGATTCAGCCTTATCATCAATTTGCAGGAAAACTTGGACGTCTTGTCTCTCAATCCATGAGAGAACCTGTAAAAGAAGTAGGCATTTCTTATGAAGGCTCTATTTCAAAACTCGAAACATCCTTTATCACAAAGAGTCTCCTGTCAGGCTTTTTAAAAGAGCGTGTTGATTCGACTGTGAATGAAGTAAATGCTGGAATGGTCGCAAAAGAACGAGGCATTAGCTTTAGTGAAAAAATTTCTTCCAGCGAATCTGGTTACGAGAACAGTATTTCTATTGAAGTCAAAGGTGATCTTTCAACCTTTACTCTTAAAGCGACTTACATTCCGCATTTAGGGGAACGCGTAGTTTCTATTAATGGCTTTAATATTGATTTTTACCCAGATGGACACCTTGTCTACATCCAGCATACAGATGCACCTGGTGTGATTGGAAAGGTTGGACAGATTTTAGGCGACCATGATGTCAACATCGCAACAATGCAGGTGGGACGTAAAGAAAAAGGCGGCGAAGCCATTATGATGCTTTCTTTCGACAAGCATCTAGAGGACGAAATTGTGAACAAATTAACTGAAGTGCAGGATATTCTTTCTGTCCGCCTGATTGACCTATAAAAAACAGTGATAAACCTCATGCTTTGCATGAGGTTTATTTAGTTGAAACCATTAAACGGTCTCCTGTTCGAATGAGGTGAGTGGTCAGCTCATTGATCTTTTTCAATTGTTCCACAGTCATTTCATGCGCCTTTGCTATCGACCAAAGGGTATCCCCTTGTTTAATGACATATGTATTTTTTTCATGTCCATTTACATGAAGAGCCGGCTCTCGGAAGCGTTCCACAGCAATCATTTTGAGCGGATCTATCGCATCCTCTTTGCTGACTGACCAATTGCCACGATGTACTTCAAAATGCAAATGTGTGCCTCTGGAGGCCCCTGTGTTGCCAATTATACCAATCGGCTGTCCCGCTTGTACATGGTCACCCTTTTTCACAAAACGCTCGTGTAAATGAGCATAGACAGTTTCGTATCCGTTTGGATGCTGAATAAATACAACTTCTCCATATGTAGCCGATACATACGAACGCGTGACCACACCTTCACTTGCAGCAAAAATGGATTCTCCTTCTGGCGCAGCTATATCTAATCCCTTATGCGAACCGCCCCTTGTCCCAAACAAGTCAGTGACTTCTCCTTTCACTGGTTCCACCCATTCGGTTGTCTTCTGCGCATGGGCAAATGGCGCTAAGATCAAGAGCAAAAAACAGCTGGCACCTATGAAGCAATACCTTTTCATCAGTGACTCCCCTTCTTTGAGGTTCTTTTCATGACAGCTTAGTATACAGCAAGAAGACCATTTTCTATACATCAAAAAAGAACGCAATGAAATGCTTGCGTCCTTTAACGTTCTTTGATGACAACTGGATTCGGCAGAGCCGGCACCTCTATTGGTTCATTTAATTCATATGGTCCTACTTGATCTGTTCCTGCATATTGAATGGTGACATCTGTAAAACCAAAATCTTTCGCTGTGAGCAGCAGACCTTCAATGAGTAGAGTATGATCAATTGAGTCCGATAATTGCGCTGATGCTCCAAACGTGATGGTTACATGCTTACCTTTTGATGTCACTTCTTTAATGGGTTCTTCTTTAATTAATGGTTTAAGTCCAGAATCACTCGTGCGTTTCATGGCCTCTACCGCATCTTCATAAGTAGAATAATGTGTTTTTGAGGGCACCAAAAAAGTCCCGCTCTTATTTTCTAACACGTAATAAGCTTTCTTCGTTTGTTTATCAATTGATATCGTGCCAAAGCTGCTAGTCCCTAATTGAAGATGAGAACCTTTAACTGACCTGACCTCCACTTGTTTATACCTGCTCCATTTGAGCGTTTCTTTTACCATATCTTTAAATCGATTGGCTTCCTTTATCGTATCAAGGGACAAATCATTTTTTAACTGAAAAACAAGTGTATTCCCATTTTCACGAAGGTCCACCATCTCAAGATAAGATTGAAGAGGCTTTGTCATTTCAGGCAGCTGCACCTGTTCATATGTGTTCATCATTTCCTGCAAATGGCCATGTTCATTCTCTTTTTCAATACTAATGGGAACCACTTGAGATGTCGATTCATCTATGTATGCAACCGTCATATACTTTTGCTTGTCTTCATGAGAAACAACGTGTGTGGTACCATTTGCCTGTTTGACGGGCTCTAATGTGGCATTTGCCTGACCTTTATCAGCACTTGATTCCATTTTCATCTGTTGGTGCTGTTCTTGAGCAGCCGGCTGAAATAAATGAGGAGAAATTAAAAACGCCATAAATAAAACCACAACGGTTGCCACCGCTGGACCGATCCATTTGACACTTTTCTTTTTCTTCCCGCTTGCCATCAGCACCTGCTGGTATATCTGCTTAGATGAACGGTTGTCCTCCACCTTTGGAAGCTGACTTAGTAACACCTTGATTCGTTCTTCGCTCCAATCGGACCTGTTCGTTTTCATTCACTAGCTCCTCCTTCAAAAGCTCCATATGTTTTCGGAGCACTTTCAGGCCTCGGTGCTGCGTTGTTTTGACTTTGCTTTCCGAGAACTTTAGCGCCTTTGCCGTCTCCATGATTGAGTAGCCCTGGATAAACCTTAAAATGATGACAGCTCTTTGATCAATCGTGCAGTGATCAAGCGCGGCATAAATTTCTTTAGTATTTTCATCCTGTACAGCCAGTTCGTCTGGGAGCAAGTCTGGGTCTTTTACATCCTGCTTATCCCAATCAAACGTGCCGAGTACCCGTTGTCTAATGGTTTGCTGCTTGCGAAACCAGTCAATCGCCACATGCCTTGCAATTGAAAACAGCCATGTTTTCTCGCTGCTTCTTCCTTCAAAAGTTTTATATGAGTGAAGTACCCGAATGTAAACCTCCTGTACGAGATCCTCTGCCTGATTTTTATCTTTAACCATATAAAATAAAAACTGGTACAAATCTTGATGGTACGAATCATATATTTTTTGAAAGGTTTCATGCATAGGAAACCCCTCCGTTCACTTATTTTTGTCGAGTGACTCTTATAAAACGTTACATTACAACTTTATGACAAATATATTACAAGTTCGACAGTTTGGAAAGGGCTTTTTGTTTAACTTCTCCTTAAAAATTTGAAAATAGAAAAAACACTTCATTTTCTTTACGAAAAGAAGTGTTTCTCATGTAACAAGATTCTTCGTCAAGATTAGACGAGTTCCTGCTTTTTTCTCGGAATATAGAATGTGAAGTGTGTACCTGCACCCGCTTTGCTATGAGCATGTATAGAGCCTTGATGTGCCTCGACGATGTTCTTCACAATCGCAAGGCCAAGTCCAGTACCAGAACGTCCTCTTGTCCTTGCTTTATCGGCTTTATAGAAGCGTTCGAAAATAAAGGGCAGATCCTCTTCCGGAATTCCGCTCCCCGAATCTTTTACATCCATTTTCAGTCCGTTCTCCACCGATTGAACCGAGAAGTGAACCTCGCCGCCCTCTGGTGTATGACGAATGGCATTATCAATGAGATTCGTAAACACTTGCTCAATCTTATCTGGATCGAATACAAAGTTCGGTTCATCCACTTGAATATCATACGTAAGGTCGATTTGTTTTTCTTTCGCAATCCCGAGAAACTTGCGGTAGATCTTCTCTGTCAGCTCTTCCGTATCTGTTGATTCAAGATTCAGTGTAATATGACCTGCTTCCATTCTCGCTAGATCTAGAAGGTCATTCACAAGACGTCCCATTCGAAGTGATTCATCATAGATAATTTGCGCAATCTCTTTCTTTTCTTCTTCTGATCCTGCAATATCATCTACAATTGCCTCGCTGTACCCTTGCAGCATGGCAATTGGCGTACGAAGCTCATGACTGACATTGGCAATGAAGTCTTTTCTCAGTTTATCAAGTCTTCGTTCCTCCGTCATATCACGAAGGACTGCAACTGCTCCCCTGACATCCTGCTGATTATACAGCGGAGACATGAGAAGAACCCAGGTACGCCCTTGCAGCGTAACTTCGATCATTTGCTCTTTTTCTGTGCTGACAGCTGTATGAAATAGCTCGCGCGCTTCTGGCGGCAGTTCATCTCCATCTTTGATCTTCATATTTTGCTCGTAATACCATGCCTGCAAAAATCGTTCTGCTGGAGGATTTGTCATCAAGATCGTTCCATCAATATTGATGGTGATGACGCCATCAGCCATACTGCTTAAAATATTAGATAAATGTTCTTTTTCTTGATTTAAGGCTGTGATATGGAATTTAAGCTGCTTCCCCATTTGATTAAAGGCGATCGCCAGTTCTCCAATTTCATCTTGCGTTAAAATAGGAATCTTTGTATCAAATTTCCCTTTCGCCAAATCTTGTGCACCCTCTCTCATCTTTCTGAGAGGATAGGTGACACGTGTTGACAAGAAGAAAGCGAATATAGTGGTCAGTACAATCGCAATTCCGGCGGCTAAAAAGATGTAGCGTGTCGTATGTTTCGTTGTTTGTTCTACAGCGAGGAGTGACTGAGAAAGAAAGACCATGCCTTTTTTTCCATTCGCCTCATATGGAACACCGACTACAATCCGTTCATCTTTTTGATTGCCTGCATCAGGTTCTGCACGTTTACTGATTTTTTTACGATCTTTCAGTGCTTGATTTAAATCGCTGTCTGCTTCAATTTGTTTCTTTGTAATCGCAGGAAGCTTCCCGTCTTTTTCAGACGAATACCACTCTAGCCCGTCCTCTTGGATGATCGCAATACTCGTCAATTTGTCAGCGAGCTCTGATGTAATCGACCTTGCAAGCGATTGATCCTCATGGCTTTCTAAAATGACCGCTACTTTGTTTGCCATTTGTGTTAAATCAGATTTTGCTTCTTCTACATGATAATTTTCAATGAACTCTAAAAGAAGCACAGTTAAAATAGATAAAACGATCAGGACGAGGAAAAGAATGGTTAACCATAGCTTTCCTACAACACTTTTCCACAGTTTCATTCAGCGCCGACCTCAAATTTGTACCCGACACCCCATACAGTTACGATTTTTTTCGCTGCTTCTGGTGACACTTTATTCAGTTTTTCACGAAGTCGTTTGACATGCGTATCAACTGTTCGTAAGTCTCCAAAGAATTCATATTGCCATACTTCTTTTAGCAGCTTTTCTCTGTCATAGACCTTATCTGGTGTTTTTGCAAGGAAATATAAAAGCTCATATTCCTTCGGCGTGAGGCTGACTTCTTTGCCATCAGCCGTCACTCTATGTGCATCATGGTCAATAGAAAGATGAGAAAACACAAGAACATCTTTTGTTGTTGTCCCAGTATTCAAATAAGACGTTTGAGACGATCTTCTGAGCAATGCCTTTACACGTAAAACCACTTCACGCGGGCTGAAAGGTTTGACAATGTAGTCATCCGTTCCTGCCTCAAATCCTTGAACGCGGTTGGCTTCTTCTCCTTTTGCCGTCAGCATAATGATTGGAGTCGCTTTTTTGTCTCGAATTTGATTACACACTTCGATTCCATCTGTACCAGGCATCATTAAATCGAGCAAAATGAGGTCGTAATCGGTTTGAAGCCCTTTTTGAATCGCCTCATCTCCATTTTCCGCTTCATCGATTTCATAATTCTCACGTTCTAAATACATTTTTAAAAGGCGGCGAATTCTTGCCTCATCATCTACGACTAATATTTTCGTTTGAGTTGTGTGTTCCATTAGACAGTCCTCCTGCTTTCTCCGTTGTTACATTCATTTTAACAAAAAGCCGAATTGAATCATAAAAGTTGGCTTTTCCTTGTGATTATGCGTAAGAATGAAGCCCCGCAATGACAAGGTTGACAAAGATGAGATTAAACATAATAATGGCGAAGCCGATCACAGCAAGCCATGCGGACTTTTCACCATGCCAGCCCCGCGACAAGCGAAGATGAAGATAGGCAGCATAAAAGAGAAACGTAATCAATGCCCATACTTCCTTCGGGTCCCAGCCCCAAAACCTAGTCCATGCAATTTGCGCCCAGATCATGGCAAAAATCAACCCGCCTAACGCAAATACAGGGAAACCAATCGAAACCGCCCTATACCCAATTTCATCAACTAAATCTAAGTTCACCTGTTTCACTAGCGGTTGAAGCAGTGCGCTCAGCCGTTTGCGAATGATCAATCGAATGAGTCCGTATATGATCAGCCCTACGCCAAATGACCATAACACCGTATTGACCTTTCTACCTGAAAAAACAGGCGGCAGCTCGACAAACGGTTCCAAACGATCTTCCGTCACAAGCTCCCCTTTATGAGGTCCGACAAGAGCTGGCAGCTCATAGACCATCTCACTTTTTTCTTTATTTTTATCGATCCAATTAAATGTCGCTTCATATCCTGTCATTCTAAAGATAGACGTAACAGCGATAAATGCAAGTGTGACCACAATCATAAACATGACAAGCTCTAAACCAAACGTCTTCTTCCCTGGCTTTGTTTGATCCACATGCTTTAATAGAAAGATGACACCTGCCACAAAGCTGATGGCTAAAATGGCTTGGCCAAGTGCTGCTGTTGTCACGTGAATATAAAGCCAATTACTTTGAAGTGAAGGAATCAGCGGTGAAATATCTGATGGGAACATACTTGCATAGGCAATAATCAATAAAGCGATTGGAAGTGTGAATAAACCAAGTACAGATACTTGATACACAAAATATAAAATGATGAATGCAAGCACCAGCATCATGCCAAAAGCCGTTGTGAACTCAAACAAATTACTGACTGGTGCATGGCCAGATGCGATCCATCTTGAAATAAAATAGCCCAACTGGCTCAAAAAACCGATGATGGTAAGCGTAATGCCAATGAGTGCCGCCTTATTCCTGCGCGGTCCTTCCTCTTTCTTTTTTCCCTTAATGGCACCACCAAAAAAAGGAACTGCCGCTAAATAAAATAGAAAAGCTGCAAATAACAGATTTTCACTGACTGCCGCCATCTAATCCTTCCCCCTTGCTTTTGCTGATACTTGTTGTATCAGGCAGTTCTTTTTGATCAACTGGCTGTTTGATGCCACTGCCGTTCAGTAACACTCCAATATCGGACTTTAAGCCGAACCAGTTTTTGTTTGTATGTCCTGCCACCAATACTTTTCCATCCTTTGCCGACAGCCAGATTCTTCTATGCTGCCAATACATCCCCTGCACGACACCAATCATGAAGATGATTCCGCCTACTATGAGCACGCCAAGTGTTAAATCCTTTCTAACTGTTAACCCTGTAACGTTTTTCGTTTCAACCCGATCAAACTTCATTTTATATAGATTGTTATCAGAACCCTCTACTGTCTCTTGAATGGCGACAAAGCTTTTTTCACCTTTAGGTTTTTCAGGAGAAATCATTTCAAACACGAAAGCAGGATTATTCGGATTCCTTGTTTTCGTACTCGGCGTTCCATCATCGTCAAAATAAAAATCAGGCAGATAGCTCATCACCTTGACTTTGTAACCGCTACCAAGATCATATTCTGACTTAGGCTCCAGCAGATTAATCTTCACTGTACCGAAAGATTTTTCTGTATCTTTACGAATCAGCTGAAAGACCATTTGATCGAGTTCATTTTGCTTAAAATCTACTTGATATAATGAGAAATTGTCAAACTTGAGCGGTTCATTCACTTTGATATCGTGTTCTGTTACCTGCTTCAGCTTGGGCTTTTCACCAAATACAACTTCTCCTTCACGTTTGTATAAAATAGCATCCGTTTTATAGCTTTTCACCACTTGACCGTCGCCAGCTTTTTCAATGGCATTCTCAAACACTTCTTTTTCATTTCCAGTTTCATAGCGATCAATTGAAAACGCATTATTTTTCAAAAAGTATTGACCATCCGTACCTGGAATTGGTGCAGTTTCCCCTTCTCTGACCCAAAGCGTTTCATCCACGTACATGCCCGGGACAAACCGGAGCATCGCTCCAATGAGAAAGATGATTAGTCCAATGTGATTGACGTAAGGTCCCCAGCGTGAAAAACGTCCTTTTTCGGCTAAAATATGCCCATTTTCTTCTCGCACACGGTAACGCTTTTGTTTCATTGCTCTTATGATGCCTTCATATGTATGCTGATCTAATGTTTTGTCTGTCTCGCTAAACAGACGCTGTCTTCTCATAAAGCCTTCTTTTTTGATAACCCCTTGGTTTTTGAGTGCTCGATAAAGAGGAATAACGCGGTCGAGACTGCAAATGACAAGGGAGATTCCGATTGATGCGACAAGAGCTAAAAACCACCAAGAATTATAAAGATCATGAAATCCAAGTGTGTAATACAGCTTGCCAAACGATCCATATTGCTCTTCATAATACGTGGAAGCAGATGCACCTGGCGGAATAAATCGCTCCTGCGGAAAAATCGTTCCAAGCGAAGAAGCGAGCAGTGTAATGACAATCAGCCACACACCCACTTTAACGGAAGAAAAAAAGTTCCATACTTTATCAACAATCGTTTTGTTGTATGTTTGCGA
Source organism: Bacillus sp. FSL M7-0003 (assembly GCF_038628485.1). Classification (NCBI taxonomy): domain Bacteria; kingdom Bacillati; phylum Bacillota; class Bacilli; order Caryophanales; family Bacillaceae; genus Bacillus; species Bacillus sp. FSL M7-0003. The sequence continues at coordinate 2,123,931 of NZ_CP152024.1, forward strand.
GCGTCTTGCACTGCCGTCATATCTCATATCAAGCAGCTTTGAAGAGTTTTTCTCTTTAGCCGCAATGGGATTCCCGCATGATTCACATAGAACAGTACCGATTGGATTAATATGTCCACACTCGCACTTTACCTCTTTCATTCTATGACCCCTTTGGTTTAATCAAATTCATATATTCATAGACATTACGTTCTGTCATCGTTCCCTTTATGACTTTGATTACCTTGCCTTCAGGACTGATTAAAAATGTGGTTGGCAGCGGCGTAATATCATATGCCTCTGTCACTTGACGATCTTTGTCCATGGCAACAGGAAAATTCACGCCATAGGACTCCATAAAATTTTTCACGGCAATCTTGGATTCCGCAACATTGACTGCAACAATTTCCACACCGCGATCCTTGAACACTTCATATTGATTCGCCATATAAGGAAATTCCTGTTTACACGGACCACACCATGTACCCCAAAAATTAAGAAAGACACCTTTGCCTTTTAAGTCCTTTAACTCAATCCGATCCCCATCGACAGATTGAAGGACAAAGTTTGGCGCAATAGATCCTTCTTTGACTCGATCCTGTTTGGCAAATACTGAGTTATACATTGTATAACATAGTGCAGCAAGCATCACGAGGAGAATGCCCGTCCGTATGAAAAACCGTCTTTTTTTCATCTGAAGTACCCCTTCCCCATAGACATTCAGGTAAATTATAGCATTCTCCTTCTTTTGATGCTTCTTCATTTTTTGAAGTTTATGTGAAAATTAAAAAGCGCTTTTCCCATGATCGGCAATTGCTCTCAGGCGCTTTACTTCATGCGGAGACAATTCTCTGCGGTCTCCTGGTCTCATACCTTCAATATGAAGGAACGAATACTGCTCCCTTTTTAGCTTTAACACATCATGTCCAATCGCTTCAAACATGCGGCGCACCTGTCTGTTTCTGCCTTCGTGAATGGTTAATTGAACAATACAAGTTTGTTTTCGTTTATCAATAGAAAGCATTTTCGCACGAGCAGGTGCTGTTTTTTTATGATCTAACATGATCCCTTTTTCTAGCTTTCTAAGCAGTTCCTTTGATGGAATGCCTTTTAGCTTCGCTGCATACGTTTTATCAATTTCGTATTTCGGGTGCATGAGCTTATGGGCAAATTCCCCATCATTTGTAATCAAAATCAAACCGCTCGTATCATAATCTAACCGGCCGATTGGATAAAGGCGCTGCGGGACATCATCAAAGAAATCTGTGACGACCTTGCGTCCTTTATCATCCTCGGCAGCAGAAATGACGCCGCGCGGTTTATAAAGCATAAAGTAAACCGGTTCTTCTCTTTCAAGCTTTAATCCATTGACTTCAATTTTATCTGAAGAGCCCACCTTCACTCCGAGCTCTGTCACTGTTTGACCATTAACGGTAACTCGTCCTTCTTTAATTAATTCTTCAGCCTTTCGTCTTGAAGCGACGCCGGCATGTGCAATTACTTTCTGTAAACGTTCCATTTGTCTTTCACCTCATGTACTATCTTACTTGCTTGACTTAAAACAAACAAGCATTCGTGGAAAAATAAGCGTTTCGTCTGTCTAATTTCAGCTAAAAAGCGATTTTCCATCCATGAAATACAAAAAAGCGCCTGATTAGGCGCCGCTAAATAACAAACTGACGATAATCACAGAGGCAATGACACCAATGAGATCTGCTAGCAAACCTACTTTCAGCGCATCTCCCATTTTTTTAATCCCAACTGCTCCAAAATAGACCGTTAAGATGTAAAGGGTGGTGTCTGTTGACCCTTGCATGACAGCTGCAAGCTGGCCAATAAAAGAATCTGGGCCATACGTCGCTATTAAGTCTGATGTCATTCCAAGTGCAGCCGTTCCTGATATCGGGCGAATAAACGCAAGCGGCACGACTTCTGGCGGGAAACCAATCGCTGTAAAGACTGGTTTTAATAGTCCCATAACAAAATCAAGCGCACCTGATGCACGGAATATCGTAATGGCTACAAGCATACCGACTAAATAGGGAATGATTGAAAAGGCAATTTGAATGCCCTCTTTTCCTCCCTCCACAAATGTTTCATAGGTTGGTACCTTTTTAATGGTTCCAGCAATCAAAATTCCTGCGATGATCAGTGGAATCAAAGCAAGTGACAGCCAGTTAATAAATGCCACAAGATCACCCCCGCCTGCTTCTGCGATAGTGGAAATAACGATCGATGATAATTGCACCGATTCCTGAAATGAGTGTTGCTAAAATGGTTGGCCCTACAATGTCTGTTGGCTGATCTGCCCCATAGGTCATTCTTATTGCTATGACGGTTGTTGGCACAAGTGTGATAGAGGATGTGTTGACCGCTAGAAATGTAATCATAGAACGGCTTGCCTCATTTTTTCCGCCGTTTAATGCTTTCATCTGCTCCATCGCCTTAATTCCAAGCGGTGTAGCAGCATTCCCGAGACCAAAGAAATTCGCCATGAGATTGGATAAAATATATCCCATTGCAGGATGATTAGGCGGAATATCCGGGAATAGCTTTGAAATAAAAGGCCGGCACAATTTACTAAAGAATTTTAACAGCCCTGCCTCTTCGGCAATCTTCATGAGCCCGAGCCAAAAAACGAGGACACTAATCAAACCAATTGAAATAGTAACCGCTTCTTTTGAGCCTTTAAATACAGCCTCGTTCACTTCCTGCATCGTTCCATTAAACATCGCATAGACAAGACCGATGACAGTGAGAAATACCCAAATTAGATTGACCATGAAGATCCGCCTATAGATGTCTGAAAGACAGACTTAAACAATTCTTGAAAGCTTTTTTGAGGCATGCGGTTTCGTTTATTTTCATAAAAAATCGGTAATTGCTCGATCACCTGTCCATCTAACAAAATCGTCATTTTTCCTACAACATCTGGGATGGCTTCGGCGTTTTTTTTCCACTTCTTTTCAGGGGTGAGCATTTCCGTTTCAATTTTGACAAGTTTTTTCTCATCTTCATTTAAAAAATAGTCCACATCACGCTTGATAAACGCTTTTTTTTCGTAAAAGGTCCCTTTTAACGAAGCAAGCCTTCCTTTTTCAGCAAGCACATACGTTTTATAGTGATCAAATGCATATTCAAACATAGAAATATGGTCCTTCCAGTCGTCAGGTGCATTAATGGTCACAGCGATCAGCTGAGCATCACCCTTTGCAGCGGTGGAGACAAGTGTTCGTTTTGCAAGCTTTGTATATCCTGTTTTCCCTCCAGTGGAATATTCGTATAAACCGGTAAGCAGCTTGTTTTTATTTTTCCAATAGCCTTCCATTGTCTTCGCTTTATAGAAAGTTGTACCGGCAATTTTTTGATATTGTTTATGTTTCATCGCGTATTTTGTTAGGATCGCCATGTCATAGGCTGATGAATAATGATTTTTATGATCATCGAGTCCGTGCGGATTTTGAAAATTTGTATTCTCCATTCCTAGTTCAGCCGCCTTTTGGTTCATCATAAAGATAAATCCTTCTAAGCTGCCGCCAACATGCTCTGCAATGGCAACAGCTGCATCATTTCCAGAACGCAGCATGAGCCCGTATGTCAAATCTTCTAAGCTCACCTTCTGCCCTTCCTTTAAATAAATGGATGACCCCTCCGCCTGAATCGCACGTTTTGATACTTTGACAGTATCTTTCATTTTTCCTGATTCAATGGCTAATACAGCCGTCATAATTTTTGTAATACTGGCGATTCTTCTTTTTTCGTGCTCGTCCTTTCCAAATAGGACTCTGCCTGACTGTCCATCTATTAAAATGGCGCTTCTTGCACTCACTGATAATGAAATGTCTGCTTTGGCATGTGAGGAAAAAGGCAGTAAGAGTGTAAATAGAAGAAGGACTGCTGTTCCAATTTTTAAATAGGGCATGTTCATTCACGTCCTTGTCCGTTTTGTACAAGTGTATGCTCAGCTGAAAAAGTTATGATGCCTCGTCCATAAAAAAAAGCGCCTCTACATATAGAGGCGCTTCTTCAAATTGCTTATACCATTTTCACTTGCTGATGAGAAGTCGTATATTCCAGCTCTTCTCTCATCGCTAAAAAGTCTTTTTCTAATGAAGAAAATAATTGTTTCATATCAGCGGATACTTCATGGTGAAAAACAATGCTGCTTTTTCCTGTATAGGCCGAACGGCTGTCTTCATACCATGTATCCTTTTTAGGCGTGAAAAATTCTTCAATACATTGATGATAAATACGGTGGAGCATCTGCTGTGCGGCTTGCTGCGGGAATGTCTGCTGCTGGCCCATTTTCCTGCAAACTGCTGCTGCATCCTCGCTGTACACTGCAAGCTTCCGTAATGTACTCAATATGTCACAATAATAGGCTTCCGCTTCGGGGTTTAATCGTTTCAAGCTTGATAAGGTGGTTTCGTTCAGAAAACCATTCATTTCAATTGCAACCTTTGATAAAAAGACGCCTGCTTGATCAACTTGAGCCTTTACATTCATATGTGCCATTTGTTTCGTGTTTACCTTCCCCTCATGGCTTTGTCACCATTTTATCTGTCATCAAAAGATTTTAGACCTAAAATCTTTTTTATATTTTATCATACATTTTTCATTCTTTTGAACTATTTTATGTCTTCAAATGTTTGATTGAAGTTTTCAAAAAATAGATCGGCCTCTTCTTGTACTCCATCTGCTTCTACATTCTCTGGAAGCGGCGGTAATTCATCTAAAGCCTTTAAGCCAAATTGCTCTAAAAAGGTAGGGGTTGTCCCATACAGAATCGCTCGTCCCGGACCATCGGCACGTCCTACTTCACAGAGCAGTGCTTTGGCTACTAAACTATGAAGTACACGCTCTGATTTGACTCCTCTGATCTCCTCTACCTCACTGCGTGTAATCGGCTGTTTATAAGAAACAATGGCAAGCACCTCCAGCGCTGCCTGCGACAAACCCTTGGATGGTGTCTCGACTAATTTTTTTAAATACATGCTGTATTCTTTTTTCGTCAGCAGCATATATGAATCTGCATATTCAATGAGCTCAATCCCTCGTTCTTGTTTTTGATATTCTTCCTTTACGGAAGACATAATGTCGAGTAATACCGACTCATCTACTTCAAGAACAGACATGAGCTGTTTTCTTGTTAAGCCTTCGTCACCTGCTGCATACAGCAGCGCTTCTAAGATGGCTTTCCAATTCACGATATCAAGCGTCATGAATCGTTTCACTCCCTATGATATAAATGTCTTCAAAGTTCCCTTCCTGCTCTAGCATGATTTGATGACTTTTCATCAATTCGAGAACAGCAAGAAACGTCACGACAAGGTGTTCCTTTTGATCATGTTGAAATAGAGTCATGAAATTGGTCCGCTTTTTTGTTTTTCTTAAATGGTTCATAATCTCATTCATTTTGTCTTCAATCGGGATTTCTTGTCTTGTAATCTTTGATGGTGCTGGTTTCGTTATTTTCTTTCGATTTAATACCTTTTGGAACGCACCTAACATATCATACACCGTTACGTGTAAATTTGTGTCCTTCGCTTCTGATTCTTTTGCAAATTCGCTTAAATCACTCGGTGGTTTTGTAAAGGCATTTTGCCTTTCTTCTTCGCGTTCCTTTAGTTCTTGTGCTGCATTTTTATACTTGCGGTATTCAATCAATTTGCCAATCAGCTCTTCTCGAGGGTCTTCTTCCTCTTCGAGCAGGTCTTCATCAAACAGCTCTTCCTCTTGTTTCGGAAGAAGCATTCTGCTTTTAATACTCAGGAGGGTTGCAGCCATGACCAAATATTCGCTCGCAACATCGAGCTCAAGCTCCCTCATCGTGTGGACATATAATAAATACTGCTCCGTAATTTTAGCGACGGGAATATCATAAATATCAATTTCCAACCGGTTAATTAAATGTAAAAGCAAGTCCAAAGGACCCTCGAACGAATCTATTTTCACCTGATATTCCAGCATCTTTTTCTCACCATTTCTACTGTCTTCTAAGTACCGTTTCACCGGCTAACCTTTAGTATAAGACAGGATAAAGCTCTCGTCCAATATAATTTCGGCCATGATGCCTTAGGCAAATCGAGAAAAACTGTGGATCCGCCCATACCAATAAGGGCATTTATACATAGAATACATTGTAATCAGAACTGATGAAAAAGGAGGCCGTATCATTATGGGAGATGGCTATAACTTCGGCGGAGGATTCGCGCTAATTGTCGTGCTTTTCATCTTGCTGATCATCGTTGGCGCGGCTTGGGTTTATTAAAGAAACAGAGCGTCCTTTTCACTAAAGGGACGCTCTTTCTTCTTTTCTTTTCGATATGTTAGACTGAGAGTGGAAAAGGAGATGACCGCTGTGTATCCTGAAGCGTACGTGGCTTTTTTACACGAATTTCATACGACAAGAGATTATTTTGAGTGTCATGAAATTTTAGAGGAATATTGGAAAGAAGATCCCCCTGAGCAGCGCAAAGAATATTGGGTTGGGCTCATCCAGCTCGCTGTTGCCTTGTATCATCAAAGGCGGGGAAATGGAAAAGGAGCAAAACGGCTTATTTCTAACAGTCTTCATTTGTTAGAAGCAAACCGTTCAGTATTATCGAATCTCGGTCTGGATGATGAGGCATTTCTGATGCTTCTGAGAATGCTGAAAAAGAAAATGGATGAAGATATGCCCTATGAAAGTGTGAAGCTGCCAATCAAAGATGAAGCACTTCTTTCTTTATGCCAAGAAATGGCCAAAAAAGAAGGACTGCTCTTTGGACAGGAAAGCAACTTATCCCATACATTTTTAATCGAAAAACATAGACTCCGTGACCGGACAGAAGTTTTGCTGGAACGAAAAAAGCAGATTGAACGTAAAAAAAGCAGAGGACTGTAGCCTCTGCTTTTACATGTGTGATATTTAATTTGATTCGCTGTGACACTTATGAAAGAAGCCTTGCGTTAATTCATTTGGAATGAGTGTTTTGGTTTTAAATATTTCTTCCACGGCTAAAACCATTTCCTTGCCGATTCCTTGATCACGATGGGATGGATTCACACTAATATGCTCAATTTGTACTTGGTCGTCTGTTTTCAACACACCAATAGCACCTACAATATCCTCGCCATCTTTCCATAGGAACAGCTGCCGATCTTCATCCATTTCATATGACTTCATCGTCTGCTGAAGCTGTTTGACGTCTTTCTCACCCGGCATAAAGGACAGAAGTCCCATGGCAATTTTTTCAAAAGACCTCTTGTAACGAATTAACATATATACCCCTCAATATTCAAATTATCCTAATTTCTAGCAAATGTCTTATGATTCATTTGCTCATCACACATTATAAACATTTTTATACCGTTTTTAAACTCTTTTTCACTAAATTAAGAGAACGTTCGATTGAGATTCGCCATTTCAATAGCAGCTGCAGCCGATTCGCTGCCTTTATTTCCTGCTTTTGTACCAGCTCTTTCAATGGCTTGTTCAATAGATTCTGTTGTGAGTACACCAAAGATAATCGGTACCCCTGTTGACATAGCACTCTGAGCAATTCCTTTAGCAGCTTCATTACAAACATAATCATAGTGAGTCGTTGCGCCTCTGATCACGGTTCCAAGTGTGATGACTGCATCATATTTTTTGGTTTCTGCTAATTTTTTTGCCATGTACGGGATTTCAAAAGCGCCTGGTACCCACACAACATCGATATCATCACCATTTGCTCCGTGTCTTAGTAATGTATCTTCCGCTCCATCTAACAGTTTACTTGTAATAAAATCATTGAATCTCGCTACAACGATTGCAAATTTTAGTCCTTCTGCTACTACATGGCCTTGTATTGTATTCATATGTTGATCATCCTTTTTTGTGATTTTTATTTTGTTTCAATAGCGGCTGTTCGATTGTTGTTTAAATATGTCTGTAATGCTTCGATTGTCAGCATCTTTAAATCATGCTGTTTTTGGATCTCCTTTAGTTCAGGGACGCGCGCCATTGATCCATCTGCATTCATAATTTCACATATGACACCCGCTGGCTCTGAGCCTGCCAGTTTAGCAAGATCAACCGCCGCCTCTGTATGACCCGGTCTTTCTAGTACGCCGCCCTCTTTTGCAATAAGCGGAAAAACATGTCCTGGTCGGGCAAACTCTTCTGGTTTTGCGTCTTTATTTAACATGGCCAGCATGGTCGTGGAGCGCTCAAAAGCACTAATACCAGTCGTCGTTGTCACATGGTCGATGCTTACTGTAAACGCTGTATGGTGTGCATCCGTATTATGTTCAACCATTGGATGCAGATTCAGGTGTTTGGCGATCGACGCATGGACTGGCGTACAAATGAGGCCTCTTCCATGTAATGCCATGAAGTTAATCACCTCAGGTGTGGCATGCTCAGCAAGTGCCACAAAGTCTCCTTCATTTTCTCTGTCTTCATCATCCACTACGATAATGATTTCTCCTTGTTTAAGGGCATTTACTGCCTCATCAACGGAATGATACATACAATCGCCTCCTAGAATCCGTGCTCTTTTAGAAATGATGGGGTCAATCGAGATGGCTGTTTTTCGCTCTGCTCTTTTGTTATAAAGCGATAAATGTATTTACCGATCATGTCACACTCTATATTCACGATATCCCCCATAGATTTAGTCGGGAAAATAGTTCCTTCAAGCGTGTGAGGAATAATAGAGACTGTGACATGTGAATCTCGCAAATCGAAAATGGTCAAGCTGACACCATCTATTGCGATCGAACCCTTTTGGGTGAGCATATCTGTGAGGGTCTTGTTCATCTTTAAATCATAGTAAATGGCATTACTCTTCTTTTCTATCCGGGTAATGACAGCCGTTCCATCAACATGGCCTGAGACAAAATGGCCGCCAAATCGTCCATTTGAGGACATGGCTCGCTCTAAATTCACTGGACTGCCTAGTGTCAGCTGATCCAGCGATGTCGCTTTGACCGTCTCTGGCATCACATCTGCCGCGAACTGTTCTTTTGTGAAGCTAGTGACTGTGAGACATACTCCATTAATGGCAATACTGTCTCCGAGGTGAACATCTTCCAGCACACGGCTGCATGTAATGACAATTTCCATGGCATCTGCTGACTTTTTACTTAATGACTGAACGGTGCCAACTTCTTCAATTATCCCCGTAAACATGTGATCCTCCCTTTCGTTTCATTTGTATTTCTCACTTTTAAAAAAAGCGATGTTAGGGACATGTGATCGATTGAGCACCTTCGTCGCTTTTTATGGTCCATACAAGGTAGATGAGGGATCACCTAATAAACACTGCATGCAGTCTATTAACGACAAAATCATACAGAAAGCCCCGGAAAAAATTCCGGGGCTTTGTTTTTTTTGCATCAGAAATAAGACTATGATCAACAAATATTTTTCGTTCATAGCTTTCTTTATCCTTCTCCCATCCAGACTTTCACTGTCGGCTTCAGCTTTTCACTGAATCAACCGTTAATAAATTAACGGGTCACGGGCTGTAAAGCATTTGCTTTATTACCGTCGGTCGGGATTTTCACCCTGCCCCGAAGGATACAATCGATATTTAGCTGTCCTTAGGGGCTATTATAGCGATCCTTGTTGTCAAATGCAACAATCAAGATTTCTTCACACAAAAAAGCCTCCTTATAGGAAAGGAGACATGTTAATTTACGACTTTTACTACTTTTATCAGTCCATCTATTCTTTTTTCATTACTAAAGTAGGCTTTAATACGATCGCCTTTTTTCAGATCGGCCACATCATCTTCAAATTTCTTACCATTAAAAATGATTTTTGTGCCATTCTTCGCTTGACCGTAATATTCATCTCCATCAATTTTCGTAATGGTATATTCATAGATGGTGTAATCTTTATCATTATTTGTTAAGCTTTCGCCAATGGCTGTTGGCACATCTTCAATTTTCATGCCATTCATGTATAAATAACCTGCGCCTAAACAAAGCAGTAAAACAAATAAGATCGCAATTTTTAATTTAATTTTCCCCATATTTAGAACCTCCATCATCTGCACTTCGCCTATTTGTATGTTTTATTCCTTCTTTTATTGAAATAAAACCAAAAAAGCTGATTTTCATTAATGGTTACTTATATAACGATTCAGATGGCCCTTTGGTTCCACCTCTTAATCATTACATATGATACGAATATGCGTTCTTAATTAAGGGGGTCTTTTTCCTGTTTATTAGTTCGTAACACACCATACTGCAAGCTTTTCATTATATTCTTTTTTCGAGTGCAAATAAGTCTTCCTCTAACAATTGTGACCGCTGAACAGCGATGCTGCGGCTGTCGCGAACCCCTTGATTATAGTAGTAGCTTCCAAGGTTTTTTGTGATAAATTCTAGTATATTAATGGCTGCTAATTCACCAATCTCTTCTTCTCGTTCTTCGGCAAAATAACGCTGAATGGCCATCGTCATTTGATTTTTCTCTTCTTTTGTGAGTGGTTTCAAAGTATCCCCTTCTTTCTTTCCGATTTCTTCATTTGCATCTGATGTGCTGGCACCCCGCAAATACGAATGTTTGTTCTCCTATCATATCATAAAAATACATTCTGCGCATGACTGCCCTATAAGAAAAAGCGTATTTTGATGTAATGGATCAAATACGTTTTCACTATGCTGTATGATTTTTCATGGAAGCTGTCATAGCGTGTTGTCCATTTTATTTTAAAATGGATAGGATCGTCGCTACAGAATGATCTACAAATGAACGCTCTGGACGTGACTTCATGAGGACGGTAAGCCCGATGAAAGAAACGACCAGTGTCTGTGCTAAGGCTTTAGCATTCAAGCTGCTTTCAAGCTCACCCGAGCGAATACCTTGCACAATCTTTTCTTCAAATATGACCGAAAGATACATCTGATGCTCTCTTGTCAGAATTTCAAATTTCTCTTCGTGTGGAGCAAGTTCCACTATCGTATTAATGCAAAAACAGCCTTTACTCGGGCCATCTCTATATTCCTCTTCCACTACATCTGTAAATAAAGTATGAAATGCTTTCTTTACAGATTGATTGTTTTGAAGTTTTGTTCGAATATTGGCTGCATGCTGCTTTGTATATTTACGTAATGCAGCCTCAAATAACTCCTCTTTATCTCCAAAGGCTGAGTATAAGCTTGGCCGCTGTATTCCCATTTTTGCAGTCAAATCGCTTAACGTTGTAGCTCTATACCCCTTTTCCCAAAAAAGCACCATTGCATCATCCAACGCTTTTTCCTCATCAAACTCACGCTGTCGAACCATCCTCAATTCCTCTTTTCAACAATAAAATCATTTCACCAAAACAATTATTCATTTATTTGTAAGGATATCATTTTTTATTACCAATCAGTACATTATAATTTTATTTTATTCATGTAAAATTGTCAAACTGTCTTTCTGCTTTCAAGATCAACTTAGAATGACCGGATGAAACTCTTGACTTTAAAACATTTTGTTGGTTATCCTTAACAGGAATCATTTTATACCGATCGGTATATTATACTTTTTAATACAAAAAGGAGAGGATGCAATGAATGGTTAAAGATAAAATGACTCCAAGAGATCATCCTAATATGAATTTTCGATTAAAACCTGAATCAAAGATGAGTCACTATATGGCACTACTTTTTGCAGCAGCGTGCGGGATGGCTGTTGCAAACATATACTTCGCACAACCGTTACTAAATTCACTGGCAGACGAGTTCGGTATCACGTATTCATCCATTGGTATTGTCATTACGATTACTCAGCTTTGTTATGCGGCGGGGCTGCTACTGATAGTACCGCTTGGTGATCTATTGAATCGACGACGGCTCATCATCGGTCAGATGCTTTTATCTGTGCTTGCCCTCATTCTAGTCGGCATCGCTCCTATCGTCACCGTCCTATTTCTAGGATTAGCAGTGGTCGGACTGCTCGCTGTAGTCACTCAGGTACTCGTTGCGTTTGCAGCAAGTTGGGCTGCTCCAGAAGAACGCGGCCGTATAGTCGGCTTGGTGCAAAGTGGAATCGTAACCGGCATTCTTCTCGCTCGAACCTTTGCTGGTGTATTAACCGATTTTGCTGGCTGGAGGTCTGTTTATCTTGTTTCTGCCGTCATCATGCTTATCCTAACTGGCGTATTGTTCCGAGTGCTCCCGCGTGATGACAGCAAAAGAGAGTCATTATCCTATGTTCATCTGCTTCGTTCAATGTTTATATTGTTCATACAAGAACGAATCCTGCGCATCCGTGGGATTTTGGCTCTTCTGATTTTTATCGTCTTTGGTACGTTATGGACTTCACTCGTACTGCCTCTCAGTACTCCGCCATACTCTCTTTCACATACTGCAATTGGCGCATTTGGTCTTGCTGGAGCAGCCGGAGCGTTAGGGGCTGCTCGGGCTGGCAGCCTTGCTGATCGAGGTTTTGGACAGTTCACAACTGGTATAGCCCTTGTCCTATTATTCATTTCATGGTTTTTCATCAGTTTGACTGAACATTCACTTATTGCATTAGTCATTGGCATTATCCTTCTTGACCTATCTGTGCAGGCAGTTCATGTGACCAATCAGAGTATGATTTTTACAGTACGGGCTGAGGCGAGAAGCCGGCTTACTGCGGCTTACATGATTTTTTACTCCATCGGCAGTGCGACCGGTTCAATTGTTTCAACCAGTATATACGCGACCTATGGCTGGGGCGGAGTATGTCTCTTTGGTGCCTCTATCAGCGCTTTCGCCATTTTGTATTGGTTCATCACCTACCGCCTAACGAAACAAATCACAGTCGTCTCACAAACAAAATAAAAAAACACCGCGATTAAGCGGTGTCTTTTATTGTTGACAAAGGGCTAAAATGAACTTGATTTTAGCCCTTTGTCTTCTTTTCAGCGTGTTTGAAAACCATTGAAGTCTAGGAAAGGCGAGCACTGGAACGGAGCGAATTTAACATTCGTGAGTACCGGAGCGCAGACCTGACACCGAATGCAAGGGTTTGTCTACACGCTGAAACACCGCGATTAAGCGGTGTTTTAGATTAAGCATCTACAACTTCAACTTTTTCCATGCCCTGCCCTTGCTCCATATCAAGTACAGCCTCGATACCAGATGTTACTTTGCCAAAAACAGTGTGAACACCGTTTAAGTGCGGCTGCGGGTCATGTACGATAAAGAATTGGCTGCCGCCTGTGTCTTTACCAGCATGTGCCATTGATAATGAACCTCTTTCGTGCTGATGTGGATTTCCTTCTGTTTCACATTTAATTGTGTAACCAGGACCACCCGTTCCATTACCGTTTGGGTCGCCGCCTTGGCTGACGAAGCCTGGGATCACGCGGTGGAATTTTAATCCATCGTAGAAGCCTTCATTCGCTAATTTTTCAAAGTTTGCTACTGTACCTGGAGCAGCCTCTGGGTAAAGTTCAAACTCAATTTTCTTTCCATTCGTTAATTGTATGTATCCTTTTTTCGCCATTTTTCACATTCTCCTTTCAGGTTAAACAACGCTCATTATAGCACATTTTCGGTGATGTTAAACATCCCCTGCTCTTCGATTGTCATTTACCTCTTAGCTGATGATTGATAAAATAGGGTTGCTTGATTCTTTTTTCCTAATAAAATGATATTTGACTGAATGACATGTCTTCATTTATCGGAACAGGAACACATCTTAAAAAGAAAATTGAAACGTCAAGCCAATTTGTTACGTCTATATGATGGAGTGCACTACTTTACGTGTACTCAAAAGCTAAAGTTTCTCTTGAAAGGGGAACGCTTTCGACTTGAAGGAGGTCAACATGTTTAAAAAAATGATGCTTGGTATGATGGCAGCGCTCCTTTTCCTAATTGGTGCGCCAAAAGTCAGCTTAGCGGATGCAGCTGTCGGCGATGTCATCGTCACACTCGGGCAAGACTTAACACCGGCTGATCGCCAGAAGGTGCTTGACGAGTTGAATCCACCTGAAAATGCGACAAAAATTGAAGTAACCAATAAAGAAGAGCACGAATATTTAGGAAAATACATCCCTCGTTCTTCTATCGGGACGAGAGCATTATCATCTTCATCGATCACCATTGAAAAATCAGGTACTGGTCTCACTGTGGATACACACAACATCAAGACCATTACAGATGAGATGTATTTAAATGCTTTAATGACAGCAGGTGTCAAAGATGCCAAGGTTGTCGTGACTGCTCCATTTGAAGTATCTGGTACAGCCGCACTGACGGGCTTACTAAAAGCGTATGAGGTGTCAAGCGACAAAGCCATTCCAGAAGATGTGAAGCAGGTGGCAAACGAAGAGCTTGTGACAACTTCTAAATTGGGTGACTCTATCGGGAAAGATAACGCTTCTGCCCTTATTGCAAAAATCAAAGATGACATTGCAAAAAACGGTGTCCCTAAAACCACAAAAGAAGTAGAAGAAAAAGTGGATCAGGCTGCTTCTGATTTGAACTTAAATCTGACGCAGGATCAAAAAGATCAGCTTGTCTCGTTATTTGATAAAATGAAAAACATCAATATCGATTGGAATCAAGTAGGATCTCAAATTGATAAAGCAAAAGACAAGATTACTAAATTCATAGAATCGGATGAAGGGAAAAACCTTCTTCAAAAGATTTGGGATTTCTTTGTATCCATTTGGAATGCGATCGTTTCTGTATTCACTGGAGGAAAATAATTCATGAAAAAAAGCTGCCTGAACACCAGGCGGCTTTTTTTAAGTAGATGATTTCACTTTTGATTGATACGGTAAATCAAGTTTCACAATGTCCTCATATGTTTCACGCTCAACCACAAGCTGCGCTTCTCCGTCTTCTACAAACACAACAGCTGGGCGCGGGATACGGTTATAGTTGTTTGACATACTATAGCCGTAAGCTCCAGTACAAAAGACAGCTAATAAATCCCCTTGTGATAATTCTGGCAGATCGATATCCCAAATGAGCATATCTCCGCTTTCACAGCATTTACCGGCAATTGAAACCGTTTGATCATGCGTTTGGCTCATTTTGTTGGCACTTGCGGCTTCATATTTCGCTTGATATAAAGCTGGACGAATGTTATCACTCATTCCGCCATCTATCGCTACATAATCACGGATGCCAGGTACATGTTTTGATGATCCGATCGTATAAAGAGTCGTCCCTGCATCTCCAACAAGAGAACGGCCTGGTTCTATCCAAATCTCTGGCATATCGAACTGGTAGCGGGCCACGTTCTCTTTCACAGCTTGGATAATTTTTTCGACATATTCTGTCGCAGGAAGTGGTTCATCCTCTTCTGTATAACGAATCCCAAAGCCGCCGCCTAAGTTTAATACTGTAGAAATAAAACCAAATGATCTTCTCCATTCATCCAGCTTCAAAAAGATTTTATCTGCTGCAAGGACAAAACCAGCCGTATCAAAAATTTGTGAACCGATATGACAATGAACACCTAAAAGCTCGATCACTTCTGAACCAAGCACTTGTTTCACCGCTTCATCTGCTTGTCCATTGTGAAGATCAAAGCCAAATTTTGAATCCTCTTGACCTGTCGTAATGTAATCATGCGTATGCGCTTCGACACCAGGCGTGATGCGGAGCAATACTTTCACTTTTTTTGACAGCTCTTGACCAAGCTGTTCAATGAGCTTCATTTCATAGAAATTATCCACAACAATACAGCCGATCCCATGCTCTAAAGCCATTTTTAATTCTTCTCTGCTTTTATTATTGCCATGGAAATGAATTTTTTCTACTGGGAATCCAGCGCAAATGGCTGTGTGAAGCTCACCGCCTGATACGACATCAAGAGATAATCCTTCTTCTTTGGCAAGCTGAAACATGGCGATGGAGGAAAATGCTTTACTCGCATATGCTACCTGTGCCGTTAATTCTTCTTCTATAAATGCTTTTTGAAAGCTTTTTGCGCGCTCCCGTATTAAAGCCACATCATATACATAAAGTGGTGTCCCATACGTTTCAGCTAAAGAAACAGCATCAACACCACCAATTTCTAAATGACCGAGTTCATTTTGTCTGCAAGTGCCGTGTAAATACAATGTCATTCCCTCTTTCTCCACTTCGGCTGAAAAAAGGCAGCTGCGTGAGCTGCCTTTTGCCGTGTCTCAAAGTTAAAAATACAATATCACAATCTTCAGCCACTTTCAATGAGCGTTAAGAATTTGGCGGAATTTTTGATCTGTTTTGAGGGTGAACGATGCTCGGCCTTACTTTTGAGCCAGGAACAGACGTCCGAATCAGTACTTGCCATAAAGCCTTTCCATTGAAAGGAATGAACGGCCACATATAAGGTGTCTGCAATGAACGAATGGATGTTAAATAAATGATTAACAACGTAAAACCAATGATGAGTCCATTCAGCTTAAAAATTGCCACTAGTGCTAGAATGATGAGCCTTACAATCTTATTGGCGACACTCAGCTCATAGCTTGGCGTTGTAAAGGTACCGATCGCTGCCAGCGAGACGTATAAGATGACCTCTGGTGTAAATAAACCGACATCAATGGCGATTTGTCCAATTAAAACAGCCGCGATCAACCCCATGGCGGTTGACAATGCGGTTGGCGTATGAATGGCTGCCATCCTTAAAAACTCCACCCCGAAATCAGCAAGAAATACTTGGAGAATCACAGGGATATGAGAAGGTTTATTAAACCCAATATAGCTTAAATTGTCAGGCAGGAGATTTGGTTCGAGAATAAAAAGAAACCAAATCGGCAAAAGAAAGGTAGAACATAATATGCCTAAAAAGCGTACCCATCTTAGGAACGTACCAACGGCAGGCGCCTGGCGGTATTCTTCTGCATGCTGAACGTGGTGAAAAATAGTGGTTGGTGTAATGATGACACTAGGGGATGTATCCGTAATGATGATGACATGCCCTTCTAATATGTGGTTAGCGGCAACATCCGGACGCTCGGTATAACGCACTAGCGGAAAGGGATTATATCCTTGCTTAATTATAAATTCTTCAATCGTTTTATCAGACATCGTCAGCCCATCGACTTTGATTCCTGATACTTCTTTTTCTATAATATCTACTAAGTCAGGGTCTGCAATATCTTCAATATAGCAAACACAAACATCCGCTTTTGAACGTTCGCCTACTTTGAGCATTTTGTATCTCAGCTTTTCATCCCGCACTCTTCTTCGAATAAGCGCTGTATTCACAATAATATTCTCAACAAAGCCGTCCCTTGCTCCCCTGACCACCTTTTCTGTATCCGGCTCCTCAGGCATTCTGCCAGGATAGCTTCTAACATCAATGATAAAGGCGTAATTTTCACCTTCTACAACGACTGCTACAAGCCCAGACAGTACTTGATCCACTGCTTCATCCAGCGTTTCTACCTTGGAGACCTGCTGATTGACGAGGCGGTTCTCGACTACATGTGCAAGATCATCGGATTCAGGTTCGTTGTCATTGATTTCGATTAGCTCTTTTAATAAGTAGATAATATACTGTGTATCACACAATCCGTTTACATAGTAAAGCTGGATTTCCTGATCGTGTATATAAATTTTCCGAACACCAAGGTCAAAGCTGAGACCCATTCCGACATTTTCCTTGAAGTAATCTTCATTTTTCTTCGGGTCTCGGTACACGTTTACCTTGTCTTTCTTCATGGAAACCACTCCTTTCTAATATTAATTCCACTGCTTTCATCGTGATTGGAGATCCCTTGCTCAGATCATCTTTCCGTCCCATCTTGCCAATATCTCCAATACCGACAACTAACGGAAGATTGAGGGAGTCAAGACAATACACTGTATCACCGCTCATTTTATGGGGCTCCATTTCGGGAAGACCGTGTTTGTCGACACCGTATTCTGTCAGTTCACCTTCCCTGTCAATGGAGACATGGACCTTAGTCCATTCGGCTTGGTGCGTTTTGGATGCAACTGCAATCGCTCCAATGACTTCGATTTCAGGGTGGCGCGCCACATGTTTCATCGCTGTCTCGCCTGTTCCTTCACCTGTCAGTCCAGAATCATCGAACATCACAAAGACTGGATCATACGGCGTTTTTAAAATCATTTGAACAAGTTCAGGTCCTGTCCGTTTGCTTGGATTTCCTTTTGAGCTGGAAATACATCGTCCGCCGACGTTTTTAGCAGCAAGCTCTATGGTTTTGGCAGCATATATATCTCCGTCTGTCACTAAAATGACTTTCCGTCTTTGCCCCATATTCGGTTATCCTTTCGGTTTAAAAATAAGCGCGACAATAAATGAGAATAAAATCGCAGCTGATATTCCAGCAGAGGTTAATTCAAAAATACCGATACCGATGCCGATGAATCCATGTACATCTGCCTGATGCATTGCCCCATGAAGCAAGCTATGACCAAAGCTGACGATTGGTACGGTTGCGCCCGCACCTGCAAATTCAATAAATTTATCATAAATACCGAATCCATCTAAAATGGTACCCGCTACAACAAAAGTAGTCATGACATGTGCAGGCGTGAGTTTAAGTACGTCTAGTAAAAGCTGGCCAATGACGCAAATAAGTCCGCCTGCCACAAAAGCGATAAGATAATCCATTAGCTCTCTCCTCCTGCACGCTCAAATACGACACCGTGCGCAATGGTTGGAATGGTCTCTTTTTGCTGAACCATCATCGGGCTGAGTAACGCCCCGGTTGCCACAACGAGTACTCTTTGCAAATTCCCTGCTTTCATTTCTTGAAAGATATGACTAAATGTCACTATAGCTGAACAAGCACAACCGCTGCCTCCAGCGAATACGTTTTGATCGGGTGTATAGATGATTAAACCGCAATCATCGTGCTTTCTCCCAAGCTGAATGCCGTCTTCTTTCAAGAGATCCTTTAAGATCGGTGAACCAATGCCTGATAAATCTCCAGTTAAAATCAGATCGTAATCATCTACTGTTCTTCCTAAGTCTTCTAAATGCTGCTTGATGGTGTCTGCCGCTGCCGGTGCCATGGCCGATCCCATATCAAATGGATCTGTAATGCCAAGATCCATGACCCTGCCCACTGTTGCGCTTGTAATTTGAATGTCAGAGACTTCTTGGCTGATAATAACGGCTCCGCTTCCTGTCACTGTACTTGTTGCTGTATCGGGCTTTTGTCCGCCGTATTCTGTCGGATTACGAAATTGGCGTTCTGCCGTCGCATTATGGCTGCTTGTCGCTGCAATGGCTCTATTTGCAAATCCGCCATCAATGAGCGCTGACGCAATGGCAACCGATTCCATTGAAGTCGAGCAGGCCCCAAACAAACAAAGAAACGGGATCTTCAGCTCTCTTGCCACATAGTTTGCAGTGACGTTCTGATTGAGTAAATCTCCAGCCAGCAACAGGTCAATATCGCTTTTTTGCAAATTTGCTTTTGATAAAGCGGTTGATATCGCATCATCCATGAGCTTCCTTTCAGCCATTTCCCAATTCTTTTGATCACAGTGCATTTCATCGTACGTTTTATCGATTAAATGGCCAATCGGGCCTTCTTTTTCTTTCGGTCCTGCAGCAGTACCTTCTGCATTGACATAAAGCTTGTGCTCAAATACCCAAGATTGTTTACCTGTTAGTTTCACCTTTCATTCCTCCTACGAAAACATCTTTTCAAAGACGTATCGAATGATCCCTACGACATATGCGGAAACGACACCGAACACAATGACGTTCCCAGCGAGTTTAAACATATTTGTGGCAACACCTAAAACAAGCCCTTCACTTTTATGCTCAAGGGCAGCACTTGTCATACTGTTAGCAAAGCCTGTCACCGGTACGGCCGATCCCGCTCCAGCAAACTGGCCGATTCTATCGTAAATACCGATACCCGTTAATAGAGAAGAAAGTAAAATGAGGGTTGCCACCGTCGGATTCCCTGCTGTCTTTTCGTTAAAATCAAAAAAATGGATATAGAAATTTTGCAGCCCCTCACCTATCAGACAGATTAAGCCGCCAACTAAAAACGCCTTGATGCAGTTGCGGACATAAGGAGGTTTGGGCTGATACGGTTTCACCTTAGATGGATAGTTCTCTTTTAAACTCGACACGTGTTGTTCCCTCCAATTTCTTAAATATAAATAAGCCAATGAAATAGTGAACCAAATACCTTTCCTAAGACGATGGCCATGAGCAGCAAAACAATTTTCCCGTCCATGCCAATTCTTTTCGTTAATATAGGAAGTACATTTAATACTTCAGTGAGTGCAGCTGCAAGCATGCCGACGAAGATGCCTGATAAAAGACCGACCGGCATCGCCAGCCATTTGGTTAAATGCAGATGTATTTGACTTAAGGTGGCCCAGCCGCCAACAACCGCCCCGGTAATGACAGCCGCCTCGTACCCTTGTATGAAGCGCTGCGTTTTGGTTAATTGCATTAAGCGTGGAATGATGCCAAGCACTGTAAGAAAAGCCACAAATCCTGCTCCGACCGTTAAACCGCCGCCAAGTCCAACGAGTACGACAAAAAGCCACTTACCGATCATGGATATCCTTCAATGTTTCTTTATTTTCATTGAGTGCGACATAATGATCGAGATCGAGCTGATATTTAAACATTTCCACTTCGAGCGGACTTGGTTCTTCATTTAAACGCTTTTTAAATACATGATTGAAAAACAAAATCATGCCAAAACCGAGTCCAAAACTATATGGAATTTGTAATAAATACGGATGCTCAACCGTTTTTCCAGTGATCATTTCATATAGACGGATATGAACGAGCCGCATACTGACATCCTCGTGGAAATTCATAATGGCAAGCGACGCTCCAACAAATAATAGGAGCCATACAAACACAAATAAAACGGGAGAAAGCTGACGTTTACCTGTATCAATTTCAACAATGGCCTCAGAGCCGCCAACGGTTTGAATGTCGATATCTGGCCACGTTTTTTTGATCGTTTTGACGACATGCATGATATCAAGAACGGCAATGTGACGATCCTTTTTGCTGACATGATACACTGGCATTTTACTAAGTTTTTGCACAGCAAACTCATCACCGGTGATTTGGGCGATATCCTCTAAATAAATGAGCTGATCAATACCGGTCTTGATTCGATGGCGCAGCCGAATAAAGATTTGTCCGTCCATCCAAGTCACTTCCTATACGATGGGTTAAAAATAGTATGTGGTGAAAAATGGTTCTCATACTGATAGAACTTGATTTACCGGTAATTACCACACAAAAAAAGCCAGCCGAATTGGCTAGCTGTCTTTTTGATCCATTTGCATTTGGATTTGTTTTAAAATTTTCTTTTCAAGCCGTGAGACTTGTACTTGTGAAATGCCAAGTCTTTCTGCAACCTCAGATTGTGTCTGGTCTTTATAATACCTTAAATACACAATGAGTTTTTCTCTTTCTTCTAATTCCTTGATCGCTTCTTTCAGTGCGATTTTGTCAAACCATCTTTCCTCAGAATGATCAGCAATTTGATCAAGCAATGTAATCGGATCCCCATCATTTTCATACACCGTTTCATGAATGGATGATGGGGAGCGCACCGCTTCTTGGGCGAGGACGACATCCTCTGGTGTGATATCAAGATATTCGGCAATTTCCTGAACGGTCGGCATTCTTCCATGAGACTTAGACAATTCATCCCTTGCCCGCCGAATTTTATTTCCGAGTTCCTTTAGTGACCGGCTGACTTTGACCGTTCCATCATCCCGAATGAACCGCTGAATTTCACCAATGATCATGGGAACGGCGTACGTTGAAAACTTTACATCATATGACAAATCAAATTTATCAACAGATTTCAGCAGTCCAATACAGCCAATCTGAAACAGATCATCTGGTTCATATCCTCTATTTAAAAAGCGCTGAACAACGGACCAAACAAGACGCATGTTTTTTTCTACGAGGAGGTCTCTTGCTTGCTGATCACCGTCTTGGCTTTTTTTGATGAGCTCTTTGACTTCATCATTTGACAGCTGGGCTTTTTTAGCTTGCTTTTTTACCTCCACATCCATATGAGCAGCTCCTTTAATTACAAAGCGCTTTGCTTTTTGATAGATGCTTTGTTAAACGGATGGTCGTGCCCATTTCTGGAGATGAGTCCACCATGACATCATCCATAAAATTCTCCATGATGGTAAAGCCCATTCCAGAGCGCTCTAAGTCTGGTTTTGTTGTAAAAAGCGGCTGTCTTGCTTCCTCAAGATCTGTAATACCCATACCTTCGTCACGGATGGTGAGGTAAACGACATGGTCATCAAGTGTGACATGAATATGCACCTTGCCATCTGGATTCCCATCATAGCCATGGATGATGGAGTTTGTCACTGCCTCTGATACGACGGTCTTGATTTCTGTCAATTCATCTAAAGTCGGATCAAGCTGGGCGATAAACGCCGCAACTGTTACCCTCGCAAACGATTCATTTTGGCTTAATGCCGAAAACGTCAGGTTCATTTCATTTCTCATGATGCCACCCCCAATGTTTGCAAAGCCGTTTGCTCAGAAGGCTCCATCCGAATAATTTTAAACAAGCCAGACATATCAAATAACCGGTTCACTGCTGGCGAGATGGCACAGACGACCATTTCCCCGCCAAGCTGCTTAATTTCTTTATATCTTCCTAAAATCACTCCGAGTCCAGAGCTGTCCATAAACGATAAATCAGCCAGATTCAGCACAATGTGGCGAATGTCCTCTGTTTCCAAATAATTCGTCACCTTTTGTCTCAATGTTTCTGCGGAGTGATGATCGAGCTCTCCTGTTAACCGAATGCAAAGTACGCTCTCTTTTACTTGAAAATCAATACCAAGGCTCATTTTTTATTCCTCCTTGCTCTAATTTCGGATAAAGAGTGTTTCTCTTTTATATAAAGTAAATCCTTCACCATGACAAAACTAGTGACCATTCGTCACATTTAGATGTTCTTTTCTTTTTCCTCATAGCAAAAAGACTGCCAATTACAGCAGCCTTTCGCCTTTTATTTCCATTTTACAAAATCTGCCATCGCCCGTTTGAAGAAAGTCCAAACGCTTGCCTTTTCCATTCCTTCTTTTGCTTCTACAGGGCTTTCATGCAGCACTTTTCCATCTTTTTTCAAGACGATCGTACCAAGTTCCGTTCCTTTTGAAAATGGAGCCTTGACATCATGAGACAATTTGATTTCTTTTTTGATCTGATCCACATTTTCGCCTTTTTTCGTTAAAAGGGAGATCGGTTCAGAAGTAACGAGCTGAATGTTTTTCTTTTTCCCTTTGCTCACTTTGACCTCCGCCACATCTTGCCCTCGTTTGTAAAGCGGGTGAGTCGTATATTGACTAAATGCGTAGTCTAACATTTTGACTACCTGAGCGTTTCTGTCTTTCGGCGTGCTTGCGCCAAAGACAACCGCAATGACGCGCATGTTACCTTTTTTAGCAGATGCAGTTAAACAGTATTTCGCTTCACCTGTAAAACCTGTTTTCACCCCATCGACCCCTGGATAAAATTTAATTAGACGGTTTGTGTTGACAAGCCAGAATTTTTTATCTGTGTTTTGCCGGAGATAGTCTTCGTAGACACCTGTGAATTTGGTGATTTGTTCGTATTTCAACAGCTCTTTTGCCATTATTGCCATATCGTGAGCTGTGCTGTAATGGTCTTTTTCAGGAAGTCCTGTTGGGTTTTGAAAGACTGTTGAGGTGAGGCCAAGCTCTTTCGCCCTTTTGTTCATCTGCTCTACGAACTGTTCTTCAGATCCTGCAATATGCTCTGCCATGGCAACTGAAGCATCATTTCCTGAAGCAATCGCAATGCCTTTCAGCATTTCTTTCACGGTCATTTCTTCTCCTGGTTCAAGGAAGATTTGCGACCCTCCCATGGACGCTGCATAGTCGCTCGTTCTGACCTTGTCTGTCATTTTCAGTTTACCCTGATCAATAGCTTCCATGATGAGAAGCATCGTCATGATTTTGGTCATACTTGCGGGTGCAAGCTTTTCATCGCTGTTTTTGTTGTAAAGCACCTTTCCCGTGTCACGTTCTATTAAGATCGCTGATTTGGCTTCGTGTGCCAATTCTGATGTTTGTTTTTCTCCTGGTTTTTCAATCTTTTCTTTTGCTATCGCTGATGGTGAAACCATTGAGATAAGGATCATTAAAATAAACAATGCACATATATGACGTTTCAAGTGGCAGACCTCCATTATCGTAATCCTTTCTATTTTTTCCTCATACAGGCTGTTTTATTCAGAGATCGTATGATTACAAATAAAAAAGCCTTCTGCTTGGGTAGCAGAAGGCTTCTGGACACATGCTATGAAAGTTGTTTGACAATGTCTTTTACTAAATCAAGAAAACTTGCTTTCACTTTTTCCGTTACTTCGATCACTTCATCATGAGACAGCGGCTGATCCAAAATACCAGATGCCGCATTGGAAATGCATGAAATGCCAAGCACTTTCATTCCTGCATGACGCGCAACAATAACTTCTGGAACTGTCGACATGCCAACAGCATCTGCTCCAAGTGTTCTTAAGAAACGAACTTCAGCAGGTGTTTCATATGAAGGGCCTGTCATCCCTGCATAAACCCCTTGCTGTACAGATATGCCTAAACGCTGGGCTGTTTCTTCTGCAAGTGCCAGCAATTCTTTATCGTACGGTGCAGACATATCAGGGAAACGAACGCCTTGACTGTCATTTGGGCCAATTAATGGATTGGTTCCCATCATATTGATATGATCTGTGATCAGCATGAGATCTCCTGGACGGAATGACGTATTCACACCGCCGGCTGCATTTGTGACAATGCATGTGTCAATGCCAATTTCTTTCATTACTCGGACAGGAAACGTCACTTGCTTCATATCATATCCTTCATAGAAATGAAAACGTCCTTGCATCGCGCAAACGACAGTGCCTTTCAGCGTTCCGATCACGAGCTGCCCTGCATGTCCCTCTACTGTTGAAACAGGGAATCCAGGAATATCTTCATATTTTATTTTGATTGGATTTTCAATCTCATCTGCTAAAATGCCAAGCCCTGATCCTAAAATCAATCCAACTGTTGGTACATATGTCGATGCTTGTTTAATGTATGCCGCCGCTTCTGAAAACTGTGCTCTCACGAGATTTCCCCCTATTTGAGTTTAGATAAAAAGCTTGTTCCGTATTTTGGCATCGCTATCTTGAAATTATCTGCAACGGTTGCCCCAAGATCAGCAAACGTTTTTGCTGTTGGCAGTTCATTTGCTTCCTGATGCTTTTTGCTGTAAGCAATGAGCGGAACATATTCTCTTGTATGATCTGTTCCGTGATGAACCGGGTCATTTCCATGATCTGCTGTGATCACAAGAAGATCATCCTCTTTCAACAGGTCAAACACTTCAGGAAGACGTGCGTCAAATTCCTCTAGTGCTTTTCCATAACCCTCTGGATCTCTTCTATGTCCGTAAAGAGCGTCAAAATCAACAAGGTTTAAAAAGCTGAGTCCTGTAAAGTCTGTTTTAAGTGTATCGACCAGCTTGTCCATTCCATCCATGTTTGATTTTGTTCTAAGAGATGATGTGATCCCCTCGCCGTCATAAATATCAGAGATTTTTCCGATCGCAATGACATCGAGTCCATCATCTTTCAGTTCATTCATGACTGTACGGTCAAATGGTTTTAACGCATAGTCATGACGGTTTGGCGTTCTAACAAATGCGCCAGGCTCTCCGACAAACGGACGAGCGATAATCCGTCCAACCATATATTTTTCATCTAATGTGAGTTCACGGGCAATTTCACAAATACGGTAAAGCTCATCTAATGGCACAACTTCTTCGTGCGCAGCAATTTGCAGCACAGAATCCGCAGATGTATAAACGATTAAATCGCCTGTTTTCATGTGCTCTTCGCCAAGCTCATCTAAAATTTCCGTACCAGACGCAGGTTTATTGCCAATAATACCTCGGCCTGTTTTTTCTTTTAGTTCATTTAATAGTTCGTCTGGGAATCCGTCTGGAAAGACTTTGAACGGTGTGTCTATGTAAAGACCCATGATTTCCCAGTGTCCTGTCATTGTGTCTTTACCATTTGATGCTTCTTGCATTTTTCCATAATACGCAAGCGGTTTTTTATCCGCTGGAATTCCTTTGATTTCTTTAATATGACTCAGCCCAAGCTTCGCCATATTCGGCATATGAAGCCCGTTCATTTTTTCAGCAATATGTCCAAGTGTATCTGCACCTACATCATTAAAATCAGCAGCATCTGGTGCTTCCCCAATTCCTACTGAATCCATGACGACGAGGAAAATACGTTTATACTGATAATCAGGCATTAAAAAGCGCCTCCTTCAATATTCTTGTCTTTTGACCTTACAAACAGTGAGAGGTCAGACATCTCAAGTATAAACCGTTTACAAGCCAGTTGACAACCATAAACGGTGTAAACATGAAAAAGCATGACACCCGTTCACTGTGTCATGCTTTACTTATGCCCTTGGATGGTATTTGTGATACACATCTTTCAGTCTTGTTTTCGTCACATGTGTATAAATTTGTGTTGTCGAGATATCGGCATGTCCGAGCATCTCCTGTACAGCTCTTAAGTCCGCACCGTTTTCAAGCAGGTGTGTAGCAAATGAATGCCTGAGCGTATGAGGCGTTAGTTCCTTTTGAATCCCTGCTTCGATGGCTCGTTTTTTTAAGTTCTTCCAGAAGCCCTGGCGCGACATTTTTTTCCCGTGATGATTGAGAAATAGGGCATCGGACGGCTGTTTTTTTAACAGCTTGCTTCTTCCCTTTTCGAGATATTCTTCAATTGCGCTTGCAGCAGCTTCACCGATTGGCACAATACGCTCTTTTCTTCCTTTTCCAAAACAACGGACAAAGCCCATTGTGAGGTGTACATCGGCAAGGGTCAGATCCAGCATTTCACTGACGCGAATGCCTGTTGCATATAAGAGCTCAAGCATCGCTTTGTCTCGGTAGTCAAAGGGAGTGTGCTGATTTGGTGTATCAAGCAGCTTTTCGACCTCTCCTAATGATAGAACTTTCGGTAAAGTCCGCTCTGTTTTTTGCGTTTCAATGTTCCATGACGGGTCATCCGTTGTCACTTTTTCCCGAAGCAGAAATTGATGAAAGGAACGAATCGATGATAGATGCCGTACAGACGTTTTACTCGATTTCCCTTCCTCTTTTAGCTGCTTTAAATAATGAATGATATGCAGACGCGTGACATCGCTAATATCCGTCAGCTGTTCATGTGTCATTAAAAAAGACAAGTAGTTCTGTAAATCTCTTTTATAAGAAACAATGGTATTTTCAGAGAGTCCTCTCTCTACGGTCATAAAATGAATAAAGTCGGATAATTGATCGTTCAATGATTTCTACTCCCCGTTTTGATAAAAATAAATCAATCGGTCTTGCCAATTGTCTTGATTCGGCTGATCCATTTCCATCACTTTAATTGCTGCACCCTCTGGTTTATCATAACGATGGTAGCTTTCATATTCTGAATTTATCCATATCATAGCATAATAGAACAGGACGGTAAAACCAGTGAACAAGATAAATACTTTGATCACTTCACCTGTTGTTTTGAGCCATTTTCGCATAAACTTCAAGTCCTTTCTCACCTTCTCATTACTTCAGCATATGCCAGGTGGGACAAGGAATATACAGCGAAAATGCAAAAAACCTCTTCATCTTAAATGAAAAGGTTCCAATTCGGATTATTTGCCGGATTCATCATCATGACACCGATGGCAAATACCATGGAATGTCAATCTATGATCCTTAATTTTAAATTTCCAGTCACGTTCAATAATCTCTTCGACATCTTCTAATAAATCATCTTCTATCTCATCGACTGTTCCGCATTCCATGCAGACAAGATGATGATGGAAGTGAGCGGCTCCTTCTTTGCGAAGATCATATCGCGAAACGCCGTCTCCAAAGTTAATTTTATCAACAACTTTCAGTTCAGTGAGCAATTCTAACGTCCGATAAACAGTAGCAAGACCAATTTCAGGAGACTTCTCTTTTACGAGGAGGTATACATCTTCTGCACTTAAATGGTCTTCTTCATTCTCAAGCAGTACTCTTACTGTGGCTTCACGCTGTGGCGTGAGCTTGTAGCTGGAAGAATGAAGCTGTTTCTTAATTCGATCAATCCTATTTTCCATTGACTTTCCCTCCTACGCCACATTACTTGATCATTATATCAAATGATGTGCTGAGAGCCAACTATAATCATTTTAAATTGATAAATAAATTGATTATTAATTAATAACAATTATAAAATAACACCTGCCAGCTTTTTCATCAGCATGAATGATATGTACGATTCAAAAAAAGACGACAGTGCAGCAAGCGCTAAAATCATCAGCAGAACAGATGCATACCGGCCAAACCACTGGACGGGTGCTTGACTAATGGTTTTTTTCATGAAGAGCTGTCCAATGAGACGGATGGAAAACGCAATCGCACAAGTGCCAATTACTAAATAGGCTGGAATGAGCAAAATGTTTTGCGGAAGCACCGATACGAACGAGAGAAAAAATCCACTCAGCCCCATTTGATTCACGAGAAAACCAACAGTAAACCCAACAACAATTCCTTTTAAAAAGATCATAAGAAAGATAAGCGGCAGACCAACGATGGAGATTCCCAGAATCCACATAAGGCCTAAATATTTCATATGATGCAGGAAGCTTTGTAAAAACATTTCTTTTGATTCTGCTGCTTTCTCATTTGTCAGCTGACCAAAAAATTGATTTAAATAATAGAATAAATCCTCTTTCTGGCTGAATGTCATGCTATTGACAATGATGGCCCCGAAGATCACACCCATTAAAAAGAGTACAGAGACAAATAAATAAATCGAGAGATGATCTTTTACGTGCTGAAGAAGATGCTCCTTCCAAGACTTTTTCCGCATGTGTCTTCCTCCCAAATAGTAAGGTTACTAGATTCTATGAGAGAGATTACGAAACATGACAGTTTTATCGAAAGAAAAAAGAGAAAGCAGCCTGCTCACTGCTTTCTCTTTTTCATTTATCGTGCGGCTTTTTGTACGTTCACAAGCCCGGCACCGTAATAAAAAGGTTCTCCAAGCTTTGTCGCCGTTTTTGACAATCTCTCGCGTACTTCATCGTTTGTCAGATTCGGATGTTTTGATAGAATGACAGCCGCAGCGCCCGCTACATGCGGTGAAGCCATTGACGTTCCGCTCATGTAGCCGTATTCGTTATGAGGAATGGTGCTCAGCGTTGAAACGCCTGGTGCTGAGACTTCGATTTCCTCGCCAACAGATGAATCAAAGGCTCTTTGCTTTTTTTGGTCAACAGAGGCAACCGCCATCACTGAGCTGTATTTAGCCGGATAGTCAATCGTATTGAGAGAGCCATAGCTTCCTTCATTCCCTGCAGAAGCCACAATGAGAATCCCTTTATTATACGCTCGATCTACCGCTTCTTTCAGCGCCTCAGATTCACTTGCTCCCCCCATACTAATATTGATGACATCCATGTCATTCTCAATGGCCCATTCAATCCCTTTTATGATCCAGCTATAGTAGCCGTCACCATTTTCATCTGCCACCTTGACAGCATAGATAGAAGCTTTTGGCGCAACACCAACGACACCTACCTTATTATCTAATGCGGCAATTGTGCCTGCCACATGCGTTCCATGTTCATGGGGATCAACAAGCGGATCAGACTCTGCCGGTACAAAGCTCACCCCGCCGGTGACATGTAAATCCTCATGTTTACCGTCGATGCCGCTGTCAAGAACGGCTACTTTGACATTCTGTCCAGCGTATCCTTGTTTATGTACCTTTTGTGCTTTGATGCTTTTGATGCCGTATGGAACAGTTTGACCGCTCGTTTTTGCTTTTTGGTCTTCCTCGATGAAGGTCACTTCTTTTGCTTCATTCAGTTTCTTTTTCGAAGTCTCATTCAATGACACTTTCATCATATCTATTTGCTCTATGGATTCTTTCACATGCCCGCCAGCTTCTTCTACAAGCTGTTTTTGGGTTTTGTCTTGAACGGAAGAAGAAAAGCCGATCATGTACTCTTTTTTTGCTTGCTCCTTTGCAGAAATATCTGACGCGCCAAACATGACCGATGCCACAAGCACACTTGCCATACAAAGCCCTGCTCCAAATGACTTGACGTTCACGATACTCACTCTCCCTTTCGTTTCTTTTTGTCATTTAACTACATTTTTAGACAAAAAGAAACGACCGTTTGTCCTATTTTTTAAAATTTTTCCATTTATTTGATCTAGTTGTCACAAAAAAGCAAAATAAAAATGCTTATGATCCTCTTGATAGTGATCATAAGCATTTCGTCCTTTATGTTTTTTCATCATATGCTGCAAGGCTTCTTGTTTTGTTTTTGTCTTCCTTTCGTGTGTGCTAAAATGCGGCATGTTTCCTCTCGACAGTTCTGGATTTCGGCTGTGCTGCCTTTGGATATGCTCTCGTTTTTTCTTTGCTCTGCTTTTTCCCATTTGGCAAAACCCCTTTCGTTGACGTTATGATACACGATGTTTCATAAAAAAGATAGACGTATACACGTCTATCTTTCTGTTTTCACCATATCAAGATGCGGAATCCCATCTTCGTCATAAACATCTGAGACGGCCTTGAAACCAAATGATTCGTAAAATGACTTCAGGTAGGCTTGCGCCTGTATCTTGACACTTGTTTCACCTAATTCGCTAAGCTTTTCTAAAGCCTTGATGAGCAGCAGCTTTCCATAGCCTTTTTTCCGGCCGGCCTGCGTCACAAGAACGCGGCCGATGGACGCCTCTTTGTACATGATCCCGTTTTGGAAAATGCGGCAATACGCCACAATGACGCCGTTCTCTTTTGCGATGAGATGAAGCGCCTCTTGGTCCCTGTGATCAATTTCAGGGTAAGGGCATGTTTGTTCTACAACAAACACGTTGACTCTTTCCATGAGAATCAAGTAAAGATCCTCTTTTGACAATTGTTCAAATGTGTGACATGTCCATTTAATGTGACTCATGATTGATATCCACCTTACCGTACACTCCGCCTCCACCAGCGATGAGTCCGACTTCGCCCTTCCTTGCTTTGATGATGTAGCCCGCTGTCTTTTCTGGCAGAACGGCTTTTAGTTCTTGTTCTGTTGCTTGATGTAAAATATTCATCTCTGTGTGAAACACGGCTTTTAGCTTCTCCAGTGTTTTAGGTCCAACACCTGGAATAAACTGAAGCGGAAGCTGATGAACATAAGGAGGTCTCGTTCTTTTTTCACTTTCTTGGTCAGCAAGCTCTTCTAAACGTTCACTTACTCCTTTTGTCATCCGTGTATGTCCGCATACATGGCACTCTTTTTGATCTGGTGCGTGAGGTCTAACCCCGCATTTTTCGCAGGTCGTATGATAATACTTCCCAAGCCGCGGAGCAAGTCCATAATTTCCTGTGACAGCTCTGCCATCTTTTTCTTCAAGGGCTAGCTTGAATTCGGCAAAAGAGGCATGATCCATTTTGATTTTTGTATATTCCCGCGCGATTTTCCCTAAAGAATGAGCATCTGAATTCGTTAAAAAGGGATACCGGTTCAGCTCACTCAACTGGGACGCCATTGACGTATCACAGCTAAGACCAAGCTCAACAGCATCAATAAGGTCAGGATCAAATACTTCCGTTAAAGAAGTGTTGACCCCTTTGCCGTATAGACTTTTATGCGGCGTAAAAATATGAGCAGGAATAAACAAACCTCCCAGCTCCTTAACCTTGCGCTGAAGTGTTTTCCCATCAACATAGAGGCGCTGTGAACTCAAATGTACATTTTTCATATGAAGCGAAAGCCATGCGGAAAACTCAGACATTTTGTGTAGTGTGGGCATAAATGCCAGCACATGAATCGGTCCCTTTGAATGGTCATCATTGATTTCTAATTCACTGCCTAAAAGCAGCACTGTCTCTCCAAATGATAGACCGCCGTCATTTAGTTCAGTGTACCTGCCTTCCTCTACACCTTCTATTAATTCTTCTAGGACTTCTGGAGATTGTGCATCAATCACACCAATCATCCCCATCCCTTTACTTTCTGCTGCTTCAATAAGAATTTGATCAATTGTCAGTGACCTTGCACCTGTAATTTTGACAGCTCTGCCTGTTCTTGTTCTGCCAATATGGATATGGATGTCTGCAAAAAATTCCTTCATTTTGTTGACTCAAGTACCTCTTGCAGTTGTAAGTACTGAATGGCATAGGCTGTTTTTGCATCATAAATATGCTGCTCTTCAATGAGGTGCAAGGCTTCTTCTAATGAAACTTCCATTACTTCGACAAATTCATCTTCATCCAGCTCTCTTTTTTCTTCAAGCGGAACTAGCTGATCTGCTAGATAGATGTGAACAATTTCATCTGCAAAACCAGGTGATGTATAAAAGGCCGTCAGCTTTTGAAGCTGCTGAGTTGTATATCCTGTTTCTTCTTCTAATTCTCTTAATGCTGTATGTGCCGGCTCTTCCCCTTTTTCTAGTTTTCCGGCCGGAATTTCAACGATGGCTCTCTCTAGTGCTTTACGGTATTGTTTGACCAAGATGATTTTATTTTCGTCTGTACGTGCAATGACGGCTACTGCACCAGGATGTTTAATGATTTCGCGTTTGCCTTGTTTTCCATTAGGCAATTCTACATCTTCAAGAACCAAATCAATGATTTTTCCGTTGTATAATTCTTTAGACGATAATGTTTTTTCTTCAAAGTCCTTCAATTTTGTCAGCTCCTCGTTCTACTTTCACTTTTTACTTCACTTATTTTAACATAGATGATTTAAGAGAAGCGAAAAGCGAAACGCTTGCTACAATGCGCCATTTGAAATCACCTAGCTTGAATTCCTGATTTTTTTCACTTAATGTGAAAGGATAGGAGTGTGATGGAATTGAAAAAAAGACGAATTGGCACCTCAGATCTCTTAGTAAGCGAGGCGGCACTAGGATGCATGTCTCTTGGGACGGAAAAAGAAAAAGCGCTCTCTTTATTAGATGAGGCCATTGATCTCGGAATTAACTATTTGGATACAGCCGATTTATATGATTTTGGGACAAATGAGGAAATTGTCGGGGAAGCCATTAAAAACAGACGGCAGGATTTGATTTTGGCGACAAAAGGCGGCAACCGCTTTGAAAAAGGCAAACCAGGCTGGGACTGGGATCCTTCAAAAGCGTACATAAAGGAAGCAGTAAAACAAAGCCTAAAGCGGCTTCAAACAGATTATATTGATTTATATCAATTGCACGGAGGCACGATTGATGACCCCATTGATGAAACGATTGAGGCTTTTGAAGAGTTAGTAGAGGAAGGCGTAATTCGCTATTATGGCATTTCATCTATCCGTCCAAATGTCATTAAAGAATATGCCAAAAAGTCCAATATCGTAAGCGTGATGATGCAATATAGTTTACTCGACCGCCGCCCAGAAGAATGGTTCTCTCTACTTGAAGAACAAAGCATTAGTGTCGTCGCAAGAGGTCCTTTAGCGAAAGGATTATTAACTGAGAAGCCACTTTCTCAAGCAAGTGCAGCGATTCAAAAAAACGGCTATCTTCAATATTCATTTGAAGAGCTTCAGCAGCTCATTCCTTCTTTAAAGAAAGTCGCTTATGACCTATCACTCACTGAACTGTCCATTCAGTATATACTGAAACATTCTGCGGTCAGTTCCGTTGTATTTGGTGCAAGCTCAGTGGATCAGTTAAAAGAAAATATAGCAGCAGCAAATGCACGTTCATTAAGTGACCAAGAAGTCAAAGCATTAACTTACTATACAAAACCATCTGTGTATGAAACGCACCGGTTCAAATAACAAAAAAGATCATATGATGTGATCTCTCAGATTGTAGAAAAACTCATGTTTTTCTACAATCTTTTTATTTTAGCGTATGTATGATACTAGTGTTTCTCTATTAAAAATGAGGAGGGGCTAAAAGCCCCGTTGTCCTTATCTTGCACTTTCATAATATGCATAATTTCCAGATTTGCCTTTAAGATAAAATGTAGTACCAAAGCGACTGAAACTATTTGCAAAAGAACCATTATCTGAATACATACATAGCCGATTACTTGCGCCTTTAAAAGGGGTTACAGAACAATCTACAATTGAAGTAGCCTTTGTACTCAAATCAGCATTCGTTAAATCATTTGTAGCAAGAGCTTGTCCAGAAACAGGTAAAAGCAATCCTAAAGATAAAGCGACTCCAGCCATTGTTTTTCTTAATTTCATGTGAATCATCCCCATTCCCAAATTTTGTAATACACCTTCATTATAAGGAGAATGATCCTCTATCAAAAGGGTCTTAATGACCATATTTTCAATAAAAAGGAATTTAAATAATTCAATACTCACCTTTTTACTTCTATCTTAAACATAAGTTATGGGATTTCGTTCGTTTGACTGTAGATATCATACTGTCACAATTCTGAAATGAAGTGATGTGAAGAGGGAAGAAGCGCTTTTCTCTTTAAGCACTTCTATGTTTCTGCTGTGGATCTATCTTAAAATGATGGTATGAAAAAAGAGAGCATCATCGCCCTCTTTTTTAGCTTTTATACTTTCTCCAGTCTAAATGGCTTTCATCTAGCAGCTCTGAAAAGCTTTTGTTTTTTTCTTTTTCTTTCTGCTGCCGAAGGAGGTCTTGTCGTTTTTGTTCTTCTCTTTTTTCTGTCTCGACGGCAAGGTTCTGCTTCATTTGAAGAAGCTGCTGTTTGACATCATCGTTTATGCCGTCCTTTAATTTCGCTTGATCTTGTTTGGTCTTTTTCATTGTGCCTCTCTCCTTTTGACTTAGTGTATCACCCGTTTTATTTTCTGAGCAAGAGGCACGCCAATCTCCCAAGATGTGGTATGATCGTCATAGAAAAAACTCCGGAAAGGAAGAATCGGCTAGATGAAGAAATGGATCGCTATATTTGCCTTCATATTATGTCCACTCGCTGCAATCGGCATTTTTTTCACCAATAAAATGATGTATATTCGAAAATTAACGGATGAAGAGCTCATCAAACGAGAATCAGATGGAGGCCATTATCATCATGAGGAATTTCAACAGCTTAAAAAAGAGAAAGTGTGTATTCCTTCAGCATTTGGTTATGATCTCCATGGCTATTTTGTGCCGTATCCACATACAACACGCACAATCGTCCTTTGCCACGGTGTTACAGTCAGCTTGATTAACTCCGTTAAGTATATGAAATTATTCCAAAAGCTCGGATGGAATGTAATGCTTTATGATCATAGAAGACATGGGATGAGCGGCGGAAAAACCACAAGTTATGGATATTATGAAAAAGAAGATCTAGCAAAGATCGTAAAGTGGCTCAGACAAAAACTCGGAGAAAGTGCCCTCATTGGGATACACGGAGAATCAATGGGTGCAGTCACGACCTTGTTATATGCTGCAAAGCCAGAAGCAAACGCCAATTTTTACATAGCAGACTGCCCTTTTGCTTCTTTTGAGGACCAGCTTCTTTATCGATTAAAAACAGATTTTCGCCTTTCAGGAGAGTGGATTCTTCCACTAAGTGATCAAGTGTTAAAATGGCGGGATGGATACCGCATCCGGCAAGTTTCCCCTCTTGATGTGATTGATCAGGTGAAAGAACCTGTACTTTTTATTCATAGCCGCCATGACGACTATATCCCCTGTGAGCAAAGTCAGCAGTTATATGCACGAAAAAAGGGTGACAAACAGTTATTTATTGCGCCACACGGTGCGCATGCAATGTCTTTTAGCGAAAATAAGGAAGCTTATGAGCAAGAAATTCAAGCATTTCTTCAAAAATTTGAATTGAATGAAAATAAAAGAGGAGAATGAACAGCAGTTCGTCCCCTCTTTTTGAGCTAACTTATACGATAGTCACCACTGTTGTATGGTGTCTGCCCGCAAGCTCCATATGGCTCTCTTCCGATTGCTGCTGACTCATGACCGATAATCCTGCAGTTGCTGCCAATAAAAGAACTATCAAACTCGTTTTCATATAAATGACCCCCATTTTGGATTTTTGATATGGCTTGAATTTTCCTTTCGTAAAACCGGGTAGATACTTCAAACAGTCCAAGCTCATTGTAATAATGAGCCGCATCAAGTGCCAATTCCTCAATATCTGGGTATAAGCGCTTGTCCTCGAGCAGGTCTAATGTATCGTCTATGATTGTTATGTCTGCATCAACGTATAATGCTTTTAAGAACTGAAATTTGCAGATGTAAATTTCATCTTCTAATTCACAGGCCTTCATAATACCTTGTTGATAGAGGGTTAACGACTCTTCTATTTGTTTTTGTTTAAACAGGATTTGTGTCAGCATAAATAGTGGGTCTAGAGAGCGATTAAGATGGGTTAAATTCTCCTTTTCAAACACTTCAATAGAGTCTTTCAGATAACGGCTTGCTTCCGCAAGATCGTTCATTTGATAATAACAGTTACCTAAGTTGAAAAGGGCCGAACCTATGACTCGAGGGTTTCCAATTGAGCGTGCTCGCTTTAGAGCATTTTTAAAGTAGGGCAATGCATGTTCATAGCATTTCAAATCATCATAGTTTGCACCAATGACAAATTCACAGTGGATGATTCTCAGCGTGTACGTTCTGTAGGCAGAATACGTATCTAACGCTTGCAAGGCATAGTGCATCGAAAAGTGGGTTTGTTTCATGTGGTAGTAAATTTCTGCTAATTTAAAGTAAAATTCTGCTCTTTCTATATCATCTGATATGAGATTGAGCTTTTTTTCTGCTGAGCGGTAATAAGCAATGGCACTTAAATAGTTTCTCTGTTCAAATTCAAACATTCCTGTGAAAAAATGAACATAGTATTCAAGCATATCCGTTAATTTCGTTTGTGAATGTTCAATCGTTTCTAGCAAATTCTTAATCTCTTCATCATTCGAGGCTTTCTTTGCCGGTTCAAAATATTCAAGCATCACCTTGTGGCGAAAATCCATCAGCTGGTAAAACAATAACAAGTTTTGATCCTGCTCCATCTCCAGGATTTCCTGCTCGATCTCCGCCTTCAGCTTCTCTGCTTTCATCACATGAAATCCGCAAATCTGCCTATACCATTCGTTTATTTTGATTCCAACCTGAGGCGATGACAGCTTGAGCTTCAATTCACTTTAGCACCTCCCTTCCCATATACGATACATGTTGTATTCTATCACATTTCCTCGAATGGAAGAAATATGAAATGTCATTTTTCGCAAAGTTTTCGGTATCCCGCAATTAACGCTACAAATGCCTATTTTTCGGCATTTACAGCCATTATTTTTTTATTTCCAGCTTGCTCATTTTGTCGAATTGTTTGTTGAAAAACGGCTTTTTCCGTTCCCAAAAGATCATTTTCCGGATTAGACAGCCGTGCGGTTTGATGAGATGATGAACGCACGAAAAAAACCCTTCCGAAAAAGGGCTTTTATAATACATCTGTTACTTGGTCCATATTCTCTTTGATCCAATTGACAGCTAATTCGAGGGTTGGAAATTCTTCTGTTTCAAATGTGACTTCATCTTGAAGAAGCCAAACGTCCTTTTTCACCGAATCCATTCCACCTATTGACCAGTGCAAAAGGCTATAGGGATGATTGTTATTTAAAAACGACACCCATGTTTTATTTTGTGCCGTATTTTGTATCACTTTTAGCTTTTGATCCACTACATTTCCACCTTACTTTACAAGTATACCCATTCTCGGGCTGAGTATTTGTTGAGGACTTTTCAACATGAGTGTGTTGGCTTTTTCGTTAAAATCAATCGTCATTTCCTCGTCAAAAAAGACCTTTTGTGCTGTGTGTATGTACAGCTTAAAGAGCTGATTATGCTTGAGTTCTTCCCATTCGCCTGTTCTTTCACCTGTGAGCCAAATCATTGGGACACCGCTTACCGCACAGCCGCACCCATCTGAATCATATCGAAGGAGCAGTTCTTTTGATTCATGCCCTGCTTGTTGTTTTGTAAGGAACGCTGCTGCTGGTTCTGTTATATGAATATACATGCCGAACATCCTTTTTTCGTTGATTGTTACATTGTAACATATCAGTCATCAATTAAACATGTTCACGCCCTGTTAGCTCTTATGTCTGATCATTTGTCTTTAACTGGTCTGACCAATTGTACGCTTCTTGTTCAATTTCTTTAATGAGCTCATCTTTTCCTTTGATATAACTTGCCATATCTTCAGGATAGGCTTTTGCCAATTGACGCTTTTTATCTGCATAGGCTTTGGCACGATCAGGTGCAGCTTTTAAATAATCTCGGAACACCAAATGCCTTTTTACATCATCATGGCCGGCTTCATAGGCGTGAACGTGATGTGTTCGGTTCAAGCCGCCTTTTCTAAAAAAACGTCTTCCCTTGAGTCCATTTTCTCCGAGCGGTTCATATCCAAGCTGGCGAAACAGGTGGTTACACTCATCTAACGTGCTGATATGCTTCACCTCTAGCAAGATATCAATAATTGGCTTAGCCGCCATTCCTATGACTGACGTACTGCCAATATGGTGGCCATATACCCAGTTGTCGCCAACTATCTTTTTCAGCTTGTCATGCTCATCTTGAAATTGTTTTGGCCAGCTCGATTGGTATTCAATCACTTCCACCTTTCGAAGCATCAAACGTTCCATCTTTGTTAACATCAGCTTGTTTTCCACCTGCAAACGGGCTTTCTGTTTAAACCCTAGTTTTTCATAAAGCTTGATTGCTGGTGTATTTGCCTCTGCTGTTGTGAGCTCGACTGTTTTTTGATACTGGATAATGGATTGCAGGAGCGCTGTCCCGATTCCTTGATTGACATGTTGTGGGTGCACAGCTAACCGGCTGAGGATGATCCGATCATCATGCAGTTCATATGAAGCGATTCCTAACAAATGCCCCTCTTTTTCAAAGCCTATGAAAATCTCATCTGTTTCTATTATGTCTTGAACTGTTTCTTTTAAGGGCGGTAAATCTTGATAACCAATTTGTTCTGCCTCCCGCTGATATGCAGCCAATTGGATATGTAACAGCTCTTTCGCTTGTTCTTCATTTTTTTGATCCAGT
Source organism: Bacillus sp. FSL M7-0003 (assembly GCF_038628485.1). Taxonomy (NCBI): domain Bacteria; kingdom Bacillati; phylum Bacillota; class Bacilli; order Caryophanales; family Bacillaceae; genus Bacillus; species Bacillus sp. FSL M7-0003. The sequence continues at coordinate 2,162,881 of NZ_CP152024.1, forward strand.
CTGATGATCATGCTTTCGCCTCCAGCTTTTTCACAAATAGCACCCGGTCTTCATGAATGCCGTCGTAATCTGAAAAAACTGAAATACCATCCACTGTTTTATCTCCCTTTTCTATCTGAAAACCGAGCTTTGTATGGTAAGCAATCGAGACTTTATTGACAGGAGCTGTAATAGCCTTAATCGTTGTTCTTCCTTCCTTTTCAGCCGCTTCATAAAACGCTTGATAGAGAATTTTGCCAATCTTCAATTTCCGGTGGTCTGGATGTACCCCAACAAAGTGAATATACGCTTCATTTGAATGCGATTGCGATAAAAAACCGACTAGAAAGCCGATCAGTTCACCTTTTTCAACAACGACAAAACTTGTTTGCTGAAAATGTTCGAAAAATAGCTTTGGCAATTTCGCTCGTAAATCTCTGCCTCCCCACCAGCTTTGAATGACGGATGTGACCGCATAAAAATCTGACGGCTTCACTTGACGTATCATGATGGCCTCGCCCCTTTTCATTTTTAGCTGTACCGCTCTTTTTTCACAAAAAATCAACTGTTTCAATAGTCTACCTGTCTGATCAATTGTTTGTAAAGGTGATGTAACAGCCTTTTTCCTTTCAGCTTTGTTGGTTCTTCGTTCTTTTGCTGTCATCTCCTTTTAAATCTTCACACTTATTTCAAAAAGTTCACTTTTTATGCGAAAGATCCATTCTTTTGTTATGTTAAAATTGTTCATATAAGAAATGTAACAAATGTTTATTGGAGATGATGATATTGGTTTGGATTGTTACTTCACTTGTTGTGTTTAGTCTTTTAAAGCTGCTTGTCACTTCGCTGCCTTCGGGTGTTGTTGAACGCCTTTTTAGTCGTTATGCGGTGCATACAAAAGTAACAAGTGATCAAACAACGATGACGTTTCAAGGACGTCCACTCGATGATCAGCAAACATCCGAAATTATTCAACATTTTAATGATGCGATCTTTATTGAACGCTATTATATTTATCCTGGTGACGAAGAGCGTTTTCTTCATCCGCAGGAAGGGCCGGCGCCGCTTACCATGCAAACAAAGCTTGGCAAGCACGATGTAACCCTTTATCTGTATCATTACGATGACCACGTGGATGTGGTGCGGCAGTTTACCCATAAGCCTAAGAAAAAACTAACGGCCTATCGTTTGCGTTCTGAGCCGCTCCAAACATCAAATAACTTGGCACATGCTTAAAATGACTCATTTTACCCAGATGAGACGAAGTGGAGACACTTCGTCTTTTTTGTATGGATTTACACTCTTCTCTTTGAATGATTTACCAGTATCAATTTCACCTTCTGGCGGTTAAAATGTATACAGAACATACGTTCTAAGAGGTGAAAATCATGAATGAACGAGCCATTCTGCTTGTGGATATGCAGTCGTTTTATGCGTCAGTCGAAAAAGTGGAGGCTCCCCATTTGAAGGATGTGCCGCTCATCGTCTCAGGAGATCCCGAGCGGCGAAGCGGGGTCGTACTTGCAGCCTGCCCGCTCGCTAAAAAACGGGGCGTACAAAATGCATCAAGATTATGGGAAGCAAAGGAGAAATGCCCTGAAGCCGTCGTCGTACGTCCACGTATGCAGCGCTACCTTGATGTCTCTGTCATGATGACAGAACTGCTTGAACAATACACAGATCTTGTCGAACCCTATTCAATTGATGAACAGTTTCTCGATATTACGGGAAGTGTGACACTACTCGGTTCGCCGCGCGAGATCGCTCAAAATATACAAACGACCATTATGAACCAGACAGGCATTTACGCACGTGTTGGGATTGGCCCTAATAAAGTGCTCGCTAAAATGGCCTGTGACCATTTTGCTAAAAAAAACAAATCTGGCATCTATGAACTTCGTGCAGACCGGGTTGCGGCTGATTTATGGCCGCTTCCGATTGGAAAATTATTTGGCGTCGGCAAACGGATGGAGCACCATTTAAAACGAATGGGCATCAGTACCATCGGGACGCTTGCTACTTATCCGTTAGACCGGCTAAAAAAACGCTGGGGAATCAACGGGGAGCTTCTGCAGCGAACTGCTTTAGGACACGACCCTTCCCCGGTCACTCTTCACACACATGATCAGCAAAAAGCGGTTGGGCATCATATGACCCTTCCCCATGATTATGCGTCCTTTGAGGACATCAAAGTCGCCCTTCTTGAATTGAGTGAAGAAGTGGCAAGACGTGCGCGCTTTAAGCATTATGTTGGGCAAACGGTGTCTGTTGGCGTAAGAGGCGCTGATTTTTCTCATCCGACTGGATTTCATAGACAAATCAAGCTCCATTCCCCCACACAGTACGGGAGAGATATTGCAGACGCAGCTATTCAGCTATGTCAGCAGCACTGGGATGGCCAGCCCATTCGCAGTGTAGGTATTACTCTCTCGCAGCTGCAGCCTGACAGCCAATATCAGCTGAGTTTATTTGATCACCATTTCAAAAAAGACAGACTCAGCAAAGTATTTGATGCGATCCATATGAAGTATGGACCTGCTGCACTCTTGCACGCCTCGTCACTAACAAGCGCAGGACAGGCGTATCACCGCGCCGAAAAAATTGGTGGACATTACAAATAACGGAGGCGAACAGCCATGAATCCCAATAAATTAACACCTGGATACAACATCATGTGGGAATCAAGCCGAATGATGCTCCCAGAGCACCGTGAACAGCTGCTTGCTCAAAAACGAAAGAAAAAAGAATACACACCTCCTCCGCTGAGCACTGATCAACTAGAGGAAATGAATTTTTTGATCACACAGTCGATTACAGAGGACCAAGCGATTTGCGTAACATATGCTGCAGCAGGTATGAAACAGCAGTTTTGGGGCTGGGTGAAAACCATTCATTATGAAACGCAGCGCATAAAAATCGTCAATGATGAAGATGTTCTCCACCTGTCCTTGCAGCAAATTGTCGCGATTGATCTTGATTAAATTGTCTTTAAGTGATCGTACGAATCAGCATACTAAAAGACATAGAAGCACCGGGAGAAAAAAACATGCTCTCCAAATTTGCGAGCTATTCGGGCCTTCTCTGCCATATGACGGATGTCTCCTCCATCAAATTGTGTATTTAATTTGCACAATTTTTCATGTATGATTGGAACATCTTAACACTCAGGGGAGAAACATCATGAAAAATAACTTACGTACTTTACATCCACTTAGTTGGACGATCATCATCGGCACCATATTCGGCCGAATGGCGACGTCCATGAGCATTCCTTTTTTGGCCGTTTATTTGACACAAGTCAAAGGGGCTTCAGCTTCTTCAGCTGGGTTAATCATTGCCGTCAGCTCCCTTATTGGGATCGTGGCGAGTTTTTACGGCGGCTATGTTTCTGACCGAATCGGCAGGAAAAAGGTCATGCTTCTATCCATCTTCGGCTGGACACTTGTCTTTGTTGGCTTTGCGTTTGCAGATGCCATTTGGGTCTTCTTTCTCATGAACGCTTTAAATGGACTGTGCCGGGCACTGTTTGAACCGACGTCTAAGGCACTCTTATCTGATGTCACCCCATCAAGTATTCGGTTGTTTGTTTTTAATTTACGGTATACGGCCATTAATATCGGGGTGATCTTCGGCCCGCTGCTTGGCTTATATCTCGGGTCATCGAAAACAACGTTTCCATTTCTTGTCGCTGCCTTCATTTATTTGTTATATGGATTAACACTGGCCTGGCAATTTCAGAAGCATCCAGTTGCTGCTCCAGAAAGTACGAAACAAATCAGCGTCAAAAAAGCCCTTTCCATTATCCAAAAAGATACGGTCTTTAGCATCATCCTCATCGGCGTTACCTTATGTTCGTTCGGGTATTCGCATTTAAGCTCAACGCTGCCTCAATACTTATCAGCGTCACCTATGATTGAGGATGGTCCTAAACTGTTTGGATATCTTTTATCTTTAAATGCAGTGGTTGTCATTGTCGTACAATATCCGCTCATCATGATTGCGAAGCGCTACTCCACCATTTTGTCGCTGACCACCGGGAATATTCTTCTTGCCGGCAGTTTGTTTGCCATTGCTTTTTCACAAAGTCTCGGCATGCTTGCTTTCATCATTGTCGTGTTTACGATTGGGGAGGTTCTGCTGTTTGCGATGATGGATCTTTTTGTAGACAATATTGCAAAGCCTGAAGTGAAGGGATCGTACTTTGGGGCGATGGGATTTTCTCAGCTCGGCAGTGTCATCGGACCATTTGTCGGCGGACTGTGCATTGACTATTTTGGCGCAGCCCATCCCCTCTCCATTTTTACGGTCTTGTCAATGATCACCATTGCAGGCGTTCCATTCTTACTCATTGGATATTACCGTCTAAAAAAGCGATCGGCAGCAGCCATAGCTGTTAAAGTAAGTGGAGATCATTAAAAAAACCGCTCTCTCGTTTGAGCGGTTTTTTCTTTATACCCGGCGGATGGCGATCTCTTCCACCTTATGCTGATCCCCTTTTTTCAAAATGAGATCAGCCCGATATTTTGTCGGTAAAATATTTTGATATAAATTAGGGCGGTTCACGGTATTCCAAATGGTGCTTGCCATTTGATCTGCCTCTTCATCCGTCAAATCTTTATATTGATGAAAGAAGGATTCAGGGTCTTGGAAGGCTGTTTCTCTTAACAAACGAAACCGTTCTTTATACCATGATTGAATTTGCGTTTCAGCGGCGTCTACATAAATCGAAAAATCAAAGAAATCGGATACAAACACACGCGGTTCATCCTTCAGATCATCCAGCGCTGGTGATTGGAGCACATTGATTCCTTCAATAATGACAATATCCGCATCCTCTACTGTTTCATACACCCCTTCAAGCCGGTCATAGGTCAAATGCGAATATACCGGGGCATGCACAGTTTGTTTACCTGATTTCAATTCATTCAAAAAAGACAGCAGGGCTTTGACATCATAGCTTTCCGGAAAGCCTTTCTTTTCCATCAGCCCTCGATCCTTTAATTCTTTTTGAGGATATAAAAAGCCATCTGTTGTTACAAGACTTACCTTCAGCCCATCTCCAAGCCTCGATAAAAGCGTTTCAATGATACGAGCCGTTGTGCTTTTCCCGACAGCTACACTTCCAGCAATCCCAATTAAAAAGGGAATTTTGGCATGATGCGGGTAGTTTAAAAAGGCATTCACATGCTGGTTTTTTTGTTTTTCTGCAAAGACATGTAATGTCAGAAAACGAATAAGCGGTATGTAAATATCTCGAACTTCTTCAAGCGATAAATAGTCATTTAACCCTTGCAGCGCTCTTGCTTCCTCTTCTGAAACAGATACCGGCATATATTCTCCAAGAGCTGCCCAGGCCTCTCTCGTATGGCGCGTGTATAGCGTATTAAAATCTAGTCGCGTGTCACTCAAAGTCTTTCCCACCAATCTTCACTAAACTCGTAACCCAAAAAGACGATAATCCGATTGTAGCTTAAAATGAAGGCGCTGTCTTTATTTTTCAACGAAAGTTTGCTTGTTTTGCGAAAAAAAAGCATTAAAAAAAGGAATATGAGGGTAAATAAGAGTATTCAGTACGATAGATAGAAGGGAGCACACTAAATGAAATATGTGATGATTGGCGGAGATGCAGCTGGAATGAGCTGCGCTATGCAAATATATAGAGAGGATCCAAATGCATACATTGTCGCTTTTGAAAAAGGAGAGATTTTCTCATATGGACAGTGCGGACTCCCCTACTTGATCGGCGGTCTCATTGATGATCACAGAAAGCTGATCGCACGCAGTGCTGAAACCTTTCGTGAGAAATATGGAATTGACGCCAGATGCTTACACGAAGTGACCTCCATTGACCCAGAGCAAAAAACAGTGTCGGGTCATCATACGAAAACAAAAGAACCCTTTACAGAAAGCTACGACCGCCTCTTAATTGCGACAGGAGCAAGCCCTGTCACACTGGATTTAGACAGCCAGCCATTAGAAGGCGTACACGTATTAAAAACCATCCCGCATGCGCTGTCCATTTTAGACCATTTAAAAAAGGACATCACACATGTCACGATCATTGGCGGTGGATATATCGGCCTTGAAATGGCTGAAAATTTAAAAGCGCTCGAAAAAAACGTACATATCATTCAGCGGGGAGCAGCACTCGGCCCGGGCTTTGACTCCGATATGGCAAAATACCTTAAAGAAGAGGCTGACGCCAAGGGCATTCACGTATCGCTTGGAGAAACGGTACAGCAATTAGAAGGCAAGTCACATGTCACAGCTGTTATCACAGACAAACAAACCATTCAAACAGATATGGTCATCATGGCCATCGGTGTCACTCCGCAAACCTCCTTTTTACATAATACCGGAATCAAGCGTCTTCAAAATGGAGCTATTGCAGTAAATGAATACATGCAAACCAATATAAAAGACATTTATGCTGCCGGTGATTGCGCTGCAACCTATCACCGCATCAAAAAATCACTGGATTATATTCCGCTCGGCACAACTGCGAATAAACAAGGGAGAATCGCAGGATTTCATATGACAGGGACAAACCGGGCGTTTCAAGGCGTGACTGGAACAGCCGTCATGAAATTTATGGACGTGACAGCGGGACGAACAGGCTTATCAGAAAAAGAAGCAAAAGAGGCGGACGTTCCTTTCTCCGTCATCACCATTGATAGTACAGATCACGCGAAGTATTACCCAGAAGCGCAGAAAATGAAAGTGAAACTGATTTACAGAAGCGATGACCATACCTTGCTTGGTGCCCAAATCATCGGCAGAAACGGTGTAGATAAACGGATCGATATCGTGGCGGCTGCCCTTTACCAAGAGCTGACCATAACAGATCTTGAAGATTTAGATATTAGCTATGCACCGCCGTTTAACAGTGTATGGGACCCGCTTCAGCAAGCGGCAAGACGGATATAGAAAGTGTCACAATGAAGCCATACCTCAAAAAAAGAAACCAGTTCAAAACCGGTTTCTTTTTTGTTATTTTTTCATCATCGCTTTTCGTGCTGCTTTTTCAAATAAAAATGGGAATAACTGATACAATTTGCTGCCAGCGTTCATCCAGCCAGGCAGATTAATCTCTCTCTTTTTCGTCATCATGGCAGATACGACCTTCCCTGCCACCTTGTCCGCACTCAGCATCATAAAATCAACGTTCTTCACATATTCACCGCTGCGGTCAGCGATGGTAAAGAAGTCTGTGGCAATTGGTCCTGGGTTGACCGTCGTCACGTGAATGCCTGAGTCTGCCAGCTCCATTCTGAGGCTGTTTGAAAATCCAAGAACGGCATGCTTTGATGCGGAATAAATCGCTGATTTGGGTGTCGCAATCTTTCCTGCCTGGGATGCGATATTGATAATATGTCCCTGCCCTCTTTGTTTCATCTCAGAGATGACCTTTTTCGTGCAGGCGATTAAGCCAAACACATTCACCTCAAACATCGACACCATTTCCTCTATGGAGGCATCTTCGACGAGATCGAATACGCCAAAGCCGGCATTGTTGACCAAAATATCGACCGGCCCCACTTCTTCATACGCGCGATCAATGTCCTCAAGCTGGCTGACATCCAGCTGAGTGATGTGACACACCCCGCCAGCAATCATAATTTTTTCTTTCACACTAGTAAGCTTTTCCACTCGTCTTGCTGAAATAATGACCTCTGCGCCTTCTTCTGCTGCCAAGTACGCCATTTTTTCACCAATGCCCCCAGATGCGCCAGTAATCCAAATCCTTTTTCCTGTCAATCGCCCCATGTGTCTCACTCCTTAGTTTGCTCTGTAATAGACGATTCCGTCTTTTTGCATTTCTTCAATTCGCCCAGCCTCTAAGAGCACATCCAGCTGCCCGACTGTCTCAGACATCGTTAAAAACAAGGCCTCTTCATACATCACAGGAAATAGCTTGCGGCAAAGATGAAAGGCCGTCATTTCTTTTTGTTTAAGCAGCTGATACATCGTATTTGCTCGTTTCTCTTGTTTCTTAAATCTTTCTTCAATCAATTCATGGTGGGACGTGATGAGCTGACCGTGTCCTGGATAAATCGTCTTGATTGGCAGACGCAATAACCGATTGAGTGATGCTTTATATTGAAGCAGTGATTTTTGACGTTCCTCGCCCTCATCCGGTGCTTCCATTAACGGATTTGAAGAAATGGTCGTCAAAAGCAGGTCGCCGCCAATAAAATTCCCCGTTCTTTCATCTAAAAAGGAAAGATGAGACTGTGCGTGTCCGGGTGTTTCCATCACAAAGAAGTGTTCATGCCCGCTTAAACGATCACCTTCTTTTATGATCTCATCTACATGTGAAGTACAAGAATATGTATAAGATTGCTTCACCATTTTTTCACACTCATTTTGCCGAAGCGGGACACCTAACTGCTGAAAAAAAGGAATCATAAAGTTCACTTGGCGCTGCTTAAACACTGGATCCTGACTAATATACGGCTCATTTAGCTGGTGTCCGATCACACGGACATGAGGTTTCATCAGATTTAACAGACCGACATGATCTGCATGATGATGGGTCAGCACCACCTGATCAATATCGTCTATCGATAAACGATGTTCCTTTAATTGCGTGACAAAAGCATGCTCTGCCTCTTCTGTCATCGGCCCGCAATCAACTAAGGTTACGGCCTCTCCTTTTAATACATATGCATACACATCCCCAACAGCAAACGGCGTCGGGATGGATAATTGAATGATGTTTTCTTTCACTTTTATACGTCATCTCCTGCTTTTTGACTCATGATTGTGGGTACTTAAGCCTTCTTACTTCATTGTATCTTGCAAAAGGCAGACTGTCATGCGGTTTAGACGGGCAATTTTTTTAACTGCCCCTATTGACATAAACTTGTCCATCGTTGCATAATGAACAACAAATATATGATGCGCGATGACAAGGATTAGTAAGCAAAATAATGATGCAAGAGAGTGAGGTCCGCCGGCTGAAAGACTTCACCATCCTCTTATTTGCTAAACCTGCCCTTTGAGCTGTTAGGCAAACCTAAACGTTTCCCGCGTTAAGGGACTAGAGCTGAGTATGCATGTTTGCATGCTAATTGAGGGTGGTACCGCGAAAAACCTTTCGTCCTTTTCAGGCGAGAGGTTTTTTTATTTTTCTACAAGGAGGAGCAGCTTATGAGTAAAATTGGATTTATCGGTGCAGGCTCAATGGCAGAGTCTATGATCAAAGGTTTATTAAAAAGCGGCATGATGTCGAATGAAGATATCATTGTCACAAACAAAACGAATGAAAAACGATTAGAGGAATTACAGGCGCGTTATGGGGTCAAAACGGATTTCGCTCGGTCCTTTATTTATGAAGAAGCGGATATTCTCGTTTTTGCCTTAAAACCGAAGGATGCAGAAAGCGGAATTTCTGAAGTCCGTCCTCATTTACATGGACAGCTGATCATTTCTATTTTAGCGGGTATTTCTATTGAAACGATTCAACACTATGTTGGCGGAAAGAGTGCAGTCGTTCGTGCGATGCCAAATACATCAGCGGCGATTCAGCAGTCAGCAACTGGTATTGCCGTAAGTCATGAAGTGACAGAGGAGCAAAAGAAAAAGGCCGTCGAGCTGTTTGAAACGATCGGGCATGTCACAGTATTAGATGAATCGCAGCTAAATGCTGTGACAGCCATCGCAGGCAGCGGCCCTGCCTTCATTTATCATTTGATTGAAGGAATGGAGCGAGGTGCCTCAGAACTTGGAATGGACCAAGCAACTGCGAAATTACTCATTTGCCAAATGATTGCGGGCGCCGCTAATATGCTTCAAGACAGCGGAAAAGAGCCGGCCGAACTGCGCAAAGAAATCACAAGTGAAGGCGGAACAACAGAAGCCGGCCTGAACACACTGGCTGCCTATCAATTTGAAGAGGCCGTTGTCGATTGTGTCAAAACAGCCACTAAACGCGCAGCAGAATTAAACGAAATGTTTTCAGCAAGTACGTATAAATGAAATTGAAAAGCACCTGTTTTGATGACAGGTGCTTTTCACTGCCTCATTGACATGATGGCTTTGATTTGATCCAGATGATGTTGTTCATGTAAAGCGATGGTTTCAGCTAATACTTGGACGGTCATCACTCCTTCTTCCGGATGCAGACCTGATTGTTCCCATATATCTTTTTCTAATAGCCGAAGCGTGTTGTTTCTTCTCTCTTTCATCCGTTTGATCAATGCTTTGATCTCCTCTGCGTTATACCATTCATACGCTCTTTCTTGCACATACATTTCAGGATCATATGATTGAAAGGGCGTGTGATGATCTGATATCGCCTGCTCTATCCGCTCTGACCAGACTTCTTCTGTGTCATACAAATGCCCGGCAAGCTGCTTGATTGACCATTTCTCCTCCCCTAAAGATCGATCCAGTGTATAGTCATCACAAGCCTCCACTAGCTTCTCTAGTTCAATCATACTTTCCTGAAGCGATGTGATGATGTCTGTTTTTGTTAATTTCCCAGTTTCCATTTAATTTTCTTACCCCCCTTCAAATAAATGTAAGTCTTCTTTAATATCATCTTCTATTTATTAAATAGAAGCCCTATCATCAAGATAGAGCTCTTCATTACATCTACTTATTTTTTCTCTAATAAAGCATGAATCGTTGATTCTAGCAATTCTGGCAAAATGCCAAAAGAGAACGGGACGTGCAGCCGCTCTGTCCATTTGTGCGGGTCCTTTCCTAGTGGACCTACGTTGATGACTGGAACGTAAAGGGCTTCCTTTTCTCCTTGTGGTAAAGAATAGCCTTTTTGGTAAAGCGGCATATTGGTTGTATAATGACCTACTTCCTGCTTCTCGAGCTGTAAGTAACTTAAATCAGACAATCCTGGGAAATATTTCACTTCCTCTACTTCAAGTCCATATACCTCTTTTGCCTCTTTTTGAATCTTCTTGAATGTCTTCTGAATATGCGGATCTTCTGTTGAGGACACCGAAGGGTAAAATGGCGGACTATAAAATAGAACAATCAGCGGTCCTTCTTCCTTACATAGCGTCGTCAGCTCCGAGACAATTTTCGTTGAAAAATCACGATCTCCAAGTTCACCTCGGTTGGCGAATGCATAATTGACAATGCGCTCGACTTCCTGTTCTCCAGAGCGTTCTGCGGCTTTTTGATACAGCTCGTGATACGTAAGAACCGTCACCTGAGTGTCAATTGGAGTAAAGTGTTTAAAGCGTTGAAAGTCAGCTGTTTTCTGCTGAAGATTGGCCTCGATTTGGTCTGCTGCTTGTTTCGCAGTTTCATAGAGAAGTCCGTGCAGTTCTTCACTTGAACGTTTCATCATGAGCACATTAAATAAAGATACGGCTGTGTGAGGTGTTTGAACGGAATAGGCTTCTTTCAAGTCCTTTTGCATTAAGTTCGTTGGAGGCGGTGTTACTTCACCATCTACTTCCTCACAATAATCACTATTGAGCTCTAACAGCCTGTTTAGTTCAGATACCATAAAATTCGCATTTAAGCCTGAGAAAGGCTCTCCTACATGTGTTTCAATCCCTTTACAGAAAAATCCGGCTAATACCTTTCCTATACTGCCTGTATACATATAATGATGTTCATCCCCTGGATACTTTTCAAACATCGGCTCACTGTTTAAACACGCGCTATAGTCAAGATCATGTTTTTCTTTAAGCTCTTTTAATTTCGGCACTGCCTCAAGCATTCCTTGTGAATTCACTTCTTCATCAGGAACTGTGACGAGCAGGACATTTCCATCAAATGTTCCTGTCATCGCCCTTTCCAGCATAGAAAGCTGCACGGTGAGACCTGCTTTCATATCCATGGCCCCTCTTCCAAACAGCCAGTCGCCTGAAGCAAGGTCCTCTCTTGCCCTCTTTGGAAGAAGCTCACTTTTTTGCGAAAAGGAAGCCATTAACTCTTCAGGCTTGCATGCCATGTTTTGAAATTCGCCGTAATCTTCTGTATCGACTACATCAAAGTGACTAAGAAACAGCACGGTACGCCGCAGCGTACTGCGCTTCACAAGTGCCGTTAAATAATACCGGCCATCTTTCATCGGATGCAAAGCCAAATGATCAGGGTTCTGCTCAAAATAAGGCCGCTCCCTTAACAAATAATATAAATATTCCGCTAACGCGACTTCTCCTGTTGTACCTGATATGCTTTCATACTGCATAAGAGCTGTCAGGAGCTCCCTTAGTTCACTCTCTGTTTGCCATTTCATCCGTTCTCCCCCTTTGATGTCTCTATCTCTCCATTATACAAAAACGTGTATAAAAGCTATATTCTTTGAGCACCTTTTATGACGAAAGTTTGAATGGCTGTTATAATCGGCTATACAATTCCATGAGGAGGCGAAGGTATTTGGAAACAAAACTCTTTTCACCTTGGACATTAAAAGGTGTTACACTGAAAAACCGCATCGTGATGTCCCCGATGTGTATGTATTCATCCTATGACCGTGATGGGAAATTACAGCCTTTCCACTTCACACATTATATTTCCCGTGCACAAGGTCAGGCTGGTCTCATCATGGTGGAAGCAAGTGCTGTATCTCCTGAGGGAAGAATTAGTGATCAAGACCTCGGTATTTGGAGCGATGAGCACATCGAAGGATTCGCTTCATTAAACGAACAAATCAAAGCATACGGAACGAAGACAGCCATCCAGCTAGCCCATGCAGGACGTAAGGCTGAACTTGATGGAGACATTCTTGCACCATCAAGCATCCCATTTGATGAAACATCTAAAACCCCTGTCGAGATGTCTGTTGATCAAATCAAAGATACCGTTCAGGCGTTTCAGGATGCAGCTGTACGGGCAAAAAAAGCGGGTTTTGACATCATTGAAATTCATGGTGCACATGGCTATTTGATCAATGAATTTCTTTCACCGCTGGCGAACCACCGAACAGACGACTATGGCGGTTCACCAGAGAACCGTTATCGTTTCTTAAGAGAAGTCGTAGACGCAGTCAACGCCGTATGGGACGGACCTTTATTTGTCCGTGTGTCGGCTTCTGATTACACGACAAAAGGACTTGATATTGCAGATTATATTGGGATTGCCACTTGGCTCAAAGAGCAAGGTGTCGACTTAATTGATGTCAGCTCAGGTGCTGTCGTGCAGGCGAAAATCAACACATTCCCCGGCTACCAAGTAACATTTGCAGAGAAAATAAAAGAAGGAGCCGGCATTCAAACAGCAGCTGTCGGTCTGATTACATCTGGTGTACAGGCAGAGGAGATTTTACAAAATCAGCGTGCGGATTTGATCTTTATCGGCAGAGAATTTTTACGGGATCCATACTTCCCGAAAACAGCTGCTCAAGAGCTCCGTACATCCATCGAAAGCCCGCGTCAATATGATCGCGCTTGGTAAAAGCTCTTAGGAAAAAAGGTGTCTATTTTTCGAAATAGGCATCTTTTTTGTTTTTAAGAGAAACATATCTGCCTTTTGTGCCGTCTTTTAGCTAAAGAACCACTTAGAGGAGATGGAAAGATGAATTCGGCAATGATTGAAAAAATGTATCATATAGATGGACACCACTTTTATACAAAACATCGTCAAGGCAAAAGGCAAGCCACGATTATCTTTGAAGCAGGCTACGGCATTTCTAGTGATACGTGGTCGAATATGGCACGTGATATTGACCCAGAGCTTGGGGTTTTCTTATACGACCGTTTAGGAAATGGAAAGAGCAGTGAGAGCGGTGAAGGAAGAACCTTGCATGACCTCGCTGATGATTTAGATGCACTGCTGAAAGAAGCCAATATTCAGCCGCCATTTCTTATTGTCGCTCACTCATTTGGCTCTCTTGTCAGCCGGTTATGGGCAAGCCGCAGAGGAGATGATGTCATTGGTATGGTGCTGTTAGATCCGGCAAGTGAGGAGCAAGAGCAGGTGATCCTGCCTCTTTTATCAAAGGAAGAACGCACTTCATATATGGCGCAGTTTACAGCAGAATGTACGCATGAGGACTTTCAGCAAATGCTAAGCACAATCAAAGAGGAGCAAACCCATTATGGAATGATGCCGCTTCTTGTCATTTCATCAGGTAAGAGCCGATTGTTTCACCCGGCTCATGAAGCTTGGCTCAGACTTCATAAACGCATGCTGTCTTTGTCATCCCAAAGCGGATGGATTCAGGCGCAAAACAGCTCGCACTATATTCATCATGATGAACCGCATATTGTACAGCTTGCTATCTATGATGTATGGTGCGCAGCCAAACAACCTGTCTCCTATTATCAAACTGCTAATTAAAATAAAAAACTCCTTGACCCATTATGAGTCAAGGAGTTTCTTTTATTTATGCCGTTGGAGCAGATTGACTTTTTTCTGAAAGCAGCTTTTCAATACTGACAAGCTGAACACATAATGTAAAGATGTCAATCGCTTGCTCTAGTTCTTCAAGAGCCGGGAATGTTGGTGCAATGCGAATGTTACGATCAAGCGGATCTTTTCCATATGGGTATGTTGCACCTGCACCTGTCATTGTGACACCTGCTTCTTTTGCTTTTTGCACAACAGCTTTTGCACAATGATCAAGTGTATTTAAACTAATGAAATATCCGCCATTTGGCTTGTGCCATTCAGCAATGTCTTTCCCGCCAAGTTTTTCGTCAAGAATGGAAAGAACGAGATCAAATTTTGGCTTAATGATCGCTGCATGCTTTTTCATATGTTCCTTCAAACCTTCTGGATTTTGGAAGAAACGAAGATGTCTTAGTTGATTAATTTTGTCTGGTCCGATCGTTTGAATCGATAATTGCTTTTGAGTGAAGCTTACATTGTCAGGGCTAGACGCCATCAGTGCAACACCTGAGCCTGGGAATGTAATTTTAGACGTAGACGCAAACATAAACACACGGTTCGGGTATCCTGCCTCTTCAATTGCTTGAAAAATATCTTTTAACGTATCAGGTGTATCCGTTAGATGGTGGACTGCATATGCATCATCCCAAAAAATGCGGAAGTCGTCTGCTTTTGTTTTCATTGAAGCTAGGCGGTCAACGACTTCATCTGAATACGTAATGCCGTCTGGATTGCTATATTTAGGTACACACCAAATGCCTTTAATCGCTTCATCTTCTGCGACCAATTTTTCTACCTGATCCATATCAGGTCCATCAGCCTTCATATCGACCGTGATCATCTCTATGTTAAATAGCTCACAAATGGCAAAATGACGGTCATACCCTGGGCTTGGTGCAAGGAATTTTACCTTTGGCAGCTCTCCCCAAGGTGTTTTGCTGTCACATACGCCGTGAGTCATCGCACGTGCAATGGTATCATGCATCATATTCAGGCTTGAATTACCGCCGATGATGATTTGTTCTGGCTTTAAATTGAGTACATCTGCAAAAAATTTCTTCGTTTCAGGAAGGCCTGTCAAGCCGCCATAGTTTCGCACATCTGTGCCATCTTCAGCTGTCATTGCATCCTTTGATGTCACAACATCGAGCATGCCCATAGACAAATCGAGCTGTTTTGGTGAAGGCTTCCCTCTAGACATGTCTAAGTGCAAGTTTTTACTTTTGTAAGTTTCATACTCATTTTGTAGTGCCACATATAGGTCATTCAATTCTGCTTCACTTAATGCTGTAAAACCGCTCATCTTTGATTGTGCCTCCCGTATTCTTCATAGTTTAATTCGTCATTTGTTTTTTCTTCACCATTTTACCACTACCTGAAAAAGAGCGTCATCATAAATATCAAAAAAATCACACAACTTTTTTTGACGATTCATCCAATTTTTACAGGCTTCGTTCAATGGGGAAAGAAGAGAAATCATGTGCAGCTTCTGTCAGCGGGAATATATCGCGGGCTTCTTTCAACAGTTGTTTCAGTGCCTCTTCTCCTTGGTAACGTGCACTTATATGGGTCAAAATGAGCCTTTTTGCGCCTGCTTCCTCTGCTGTTTTCGCTGCTTGTTCTGTTGTACTGTGATAATAATTGTAGGCTAAATCTGCATCTTCTTTACCGAATGTTGCTTCATGGACTAACACATCCGCATTTTTGGCAAGCCTTGTTATATTCTCGCACAAACGGGTATCTCCTGAAAATGCAACGATTCTCCCTTTTTTAGGGGGTTCCAAATAATCGGTTCCATCAATGGTTCTTCCATCTTCGAGTGTCACGGTTTCCCCATTTTTCAACTTCTGATACAAAGGTCCAGGTTTTACACCGATTTCTTTTAGGTCTTCCGCTTTTAATGAACCAGGCATATCTTTTTCCACAACCCGATAGCCGTAAGCTGGAATCCCGTGAGAGACTCTTCTTGCTTCTACTTGAAAGGTATCGTCTTCAAACACGACCCCTTCATCTATTTCTATGATATGCAGCGGATATGTCAAATGCGTTTGTGTAGCTGAAAGTGCTGCGTTCACAAAGGCCTTAATGCCCTTTGGTCCATAGATCGTCAATTCATCCTCCCCGCCTTGAAAGGATCTGCTGCCAAGGAGCCCCGGAAGGCCATATACATGATCACCGTGCATATGTGTGATAAATATTTTCTCGATCTTTCTCGGTTTAATCGTTGTATGTAAGATTTGGTGCTGCGTTGCTTCTCCGCAATCAAAAAGCCACACTGCATTTCTTTCTTCTAAAAGCTTTAGCGCTGTGCAAGTGACGTTTCTTGTTTTTGCAGGAATGCCTGCACCTGTTCCTAAAAAGAGCAGTTCCATTACTTTTCCTCCTAAAGCCGGTATACAATATCTTCATTCATATAGAATACATGAAGACAAGGTAAATGTGAATTCAGCGGAATTTTTGAAAAAAGTGAAACGAGAGCAGAAAAAGTCGAATCAAATGTTTGCTTTACGAACAATGAAGCTTTAAAATAAAGAAAATGTACATACATTCTCGGTTTTTACAACAATGCTACGAATAAAGTGAGGTACTTCTCGTGAATACAGAAACTAACAACCCTAAAGCAGTCATTGTCATTTTTGGCGCAACAGGAGACCTTGCCAAACGCAAGCTCTACCCTTCTATACATAGACTTTATCATAGCGGAAAGCTAGGTGATCAATTCGCTGTTGTCGGAGTTGGACGCCGTCCATGGTCTCATGAGGACCTCAGAGCTGTGGTAAAAGAATCTGTTTCTTCTGATGATGCAGAAGCGAAAACAGAAGAATTCATTTCACATTTCTATTATCACGATTTTGACGTATCAAGCCCTGCTTCCTATCAATCGCTTAACACGCTTCTAACAGGTCTTGAAGATACGTACAGTATTCCAAATAACCGCATGTTCTATTTAGCTATGGCACCGGAATTCTTCGGAACGATTGCGAAGTTCCTAAAGAGTGAGGGCGTATCAGAAACAACCGGCTGGTCACGACTTGTCATTGAAAAGCCATTTGGGCATGATCTGCCAAGTGCCAAAACATTAAATGAAGAAATTCGTGATGCATTCACAGAAGATCAAATTTATCGTATTGACCACTACCTTGGTAAACAAATGGTTCAAAACATTGAGGTCATCCGCTTTGCGAATGCTATCTTTGAACCGCTTTGGACAAACCGCTATATCTCAAACATTCAAATTACATCCAGTGAATCCTTAGGGGTTGAAGACCGGGCTCGATATTACGAAAATTCTGGTGCACTAAGAGATATGGTCCAAAACCATATGCTTCAAATGGTTGCCCTTTTAGCAATGGAGCCGCCAATTAAACTCAATACAGAGGAAATCCGCAGCGAAAAACGGAAAGTATTGCGCGCTCTTCGTCCTTTTTCTAAAGATGAGGTCGATCAATTCTTTGTCCGCGGACAGTATGATACTGGTACGATTGATGGCAGCGAGGTTCCTTCTTATCTGAAAGAGCAAAATGTTGACCCGAACTCAAACACAGAAACATTTGTGGCAGGGAAACTGCTGATTGATAACTTTAGATGGGCCGGGGTGCCATTTTACATTCGGACAGGAAAACGGTTAGAAAAGAAATCTACTCAAATCGTAGTTCAATTTAAAGACATTCCAATGAACCTATACTATGGAAACGGAAATGCCATGCATCCAAACTTACTCGTCATTCATATTCAGCCAGATGAAGGCATCACCCTTCACCTGAATGCTCGCAAGCTCGATGGCGGCACGTATGCGAAACCGATTAAGCTTGACTACCAAACAAACTATAACGACATCATGAATACACCAGAAGCATATGAAAAGCTGATTCATGACTGCTTGCTAGGCGATGCAACAAACTTTGCTCACTGGGACGAGGTGGCACTTTCTTGGAACTTCGTTGATCCGATTTCTGAGAAATGGGCAGAAAGCAAAACATTAAAACCAAACTATCCTGCTGGTTCTATGGGACCGAAAGAAGCTGATGAGCTTCTAGAAAAAGATGGATACCATTGGTGGAATATATAAAATCAAATGAAAAAAGAGCAGTCTCCCTTGGGGGTTCTGCTCTTTTTTTAACGTCCTGTTTTCGTGATTTCAACCGTTGAAAAGTCAAATTTATCATAGCGATGATGGCTAAATGAGTATTCAAACGGCTGCCCTGCGTTTAAATAAGCAACCTGCTCGACTTCAAGCACAGGATCTGTTGGGTCACACCCTAAATACTGCTGATCCAGCTGATCTGATTTAGCCGCCCTAATTTTCTTGTGCGCACCTGCTATTTTTAAATGAAGCTGATTTGAAATGTAGCCATAGATAGAACCCAGTAGAACTTCTTCATCTATGCCCTTAATGAGATTGACAGGCATAAACGTTTTTTCTAATACGTAAGGCTCTTCATCCACAAGACGGAGCCGGATGATATCATAAACAGGTGTGGTTGAGTCAATAGATAGATGGGCTGCCACCTCTTCGCTTGGAAAATGGACATCAAAATGAATGATTTGAGTCGTGACGTTTTTATCCGCCATGACCTTTGTGAACCCTTTATTTTCATGGCCTGATACATTGATTGCTCCTTGATTGAGCGCTGCCTTTACAATAAATGTACCGTGGCCTCTTTTTCTAAAGAGCAGACCTTCTGCAACGAGAAGATCAAGCGCACGTTTCATTGTCATTCTGCTGCATTGAAATTCGGCGGCAAGCGAGTTTTCATCTGGAATGGGTTGATCTTCTGGATAATAGGCTGTTCCTATTCGTTTTCTGATTTCTTCTGAAATGAGTTCGTACTTCTTCATCTCACACCACCAACTGACTTGTTTTTTCATAGCGCTTTATTCTAGAAGGAAATATGGCGTTTTTTAGCCTTCCTCTCATTTTACACTAAGGGATGTGAGCTTAAAAGGTGCCAGCCATTTTTGTTTCATCCACTTACCGTCACATAAGAAAAATACTTGCTCTTTTCAAGGAAAGAGCAAGTATTTTGATTAAAAACCGTTATTCTTTGAAACGGATTGAAACCAGTATCCGCTTTTCTTAATCGTTCGTTTCCCGTCTTTTTGAAGATCAACTGAGACAAATCCATAACGATTTTTATATGCATTCGACCAGGACCAGTTGTCCATAAAGGTCCATAGATGATAGCCTTTCACATTGCTTCCTTCTTGAATGGCTTGATGCACCCATTTGAGATGCTCAGAAATAAAGTCAATGCGGTAATCGTCATGAATCATTCCTTCTTCATCCTTAAACCGCTCTTCTCCTTCGACGCCCATTCCATTTTCAGATATAAAGCATTCAATATTATCATAGTCTGTTTGGACTTTTTTCAATATGTCGTAAATGCCCTTTTCATAGATTTCCCAGCCTCGGTACACATTCATTTTTCTTCCCGGCATCTCAAAAGAATCAAAATAATGGTTTGGCATAAATGGTGCTTGAGGATGCGGCATATGCTCTTTCGCTTTCACTCTTCTTGGCTGATAATAGTTGATGCCTAGAAGATCAATCGTATTCTCTCGAATGAGCTCAAGGTCCCCTTCTTCCATACTTGGCATAAAGCCTTCTTTCTTTAAGACTTCTACTAGCTTTTCCGGGAAATGCCCCTTCACCGCAGGATCTAAGAAGGAACGGTTAAAGAAAGCATCGGCCATCTCTGCTGCTTCTACATCGCGCGGATGCTGGCTTCGCGGGTACGAAGGAGTCAGGTTTAGGATGATGCCAATCTTACCGCCTTGCTGCAGCTTTTTATAAGCCGCAATCGCCTTCGCATTTGATAAAAGTTCATGAAAACCGACCTGTACAGCCTTTTGGAAATCAACTTCGTTTGGATAATGAAAGCTATACATATATCCGCCTTCTACAGGAACAATCGGTTCGTTATGGGTAAACCATTTTTTCACCCGGTCGCCAAATAATTGGAAGCATAATGTTGCATAGCTCACATAGTCGTCAACCACCTGTCTGTTCACCCAGCCGCCTTTCTCCTGCAGTGCCATTGGCATATCGAAATGGTATAGGTTCACAAACGGCTCGATATCATGTGCAATCAGTTCATTGATCACATCATTATAAAAAGACACCGCTTCTTCATTCACAGCACCTGTTCCTTCTGGTAAAAGGCGTGACCATGAAATCGACAGCCGAAATGAATTGTGGCCAATTTCTTTCATGAGACGGATATCCTCTTTATATTTTCGATAAAATTGAGATGTCACGTCTGGTCCTACGCCATCAAAAAAACGAGTTGGCTCTTGTTCAAACCAATGATCCCAAATGTTCGGTCCCTTTCCATCGCCGGGGACGCTGCCTTCTGTTTGCGTCGCAGAAGCAGAAGATCCCCACCAGAAACCTTCTGGAAATGTATATGATTGCTTATTAGTTTCCATCGACATGTATTGAGTCTCCTTCACCTTTGATGTTTGCTGCCTTCGTTTTTTCTGTTGTCGTTATTTTTTCATTTTTTACATTCATACGGTCAATAAATTTCAGGAACGGGAACCAAATGACAAACACAATCATCAGGTTAAACAACTGAAGCAGACCGCCCGCTAGTGAATTAGTTGCCATCATTCCGCTAATAAAGATCGGCACTGTCCATGGGATATTCACGCCTGTCGGAGGCGGTACAATGCCTGATGCCATCGCAAAATAAGTAATACATGTAATGACCATTGGCGCCAAAATCCACGGAATGAGAATAAGTGGATTCATGACAATCGGTAAACCGAAGATAATCGGTTCATTGACGTTAAATAATCCTGGTCCTAAGCCTAGCTTGGCTACTTGTTTTAATTGCTTACTTTTCAGGAAAATTAAAATCGTAAACACAACAGCAAGCGTCATACCGGTTCCACCCATTCCAACCGTATAGATTTCAATAAACTGCTTGCTGATGATATTAGGAACCTCACCTGTTTTTGTGTAGCTCTCTAGGTTTTGAATGGACAATGTATTCCAAATCGGATCCATGACAGAGTTGATAATAATTTGGCCATGAAGCCCAAAGAACCAAAGAATTTGTATAAAGAAAACAGCGATCAACGTCGGAATAATACCGCTTCCAAGACCGACAAGCGGCGCCTGAATGGCATGATAAATTAAATCATGCATATTTGTTTTGAAGCCTTGTGTAATGATGATATTAATGAGCAAAAAGGTTGTAAGTGTCAAAGTAGCCGGGATCAGTGCAGCAAAAGACTTGGAAACAGCTGGCGGAACCCCTTGCGGCATATTGATCACAAATTTCTTTTGGACAAAATAACGATAAATTTCAGCAGACAAAAAGCCTGTGATCATTCCTAGGAACATCCCCTTTGCACCTAAACGATCAACTGGGATAACGCCTGCAATCGTTGCACCGCCTTCTTGTTCTAGTAAAAACGGAGTTAGAAGCAAGAAAGAGGCTAAAGCAATCACGCCGCCAAAGACAGCTTCTACATCATAGCTTTTTGATAAATAGTAGCCAATCCCAAATACAACAAACACACTCATAATGCTGATGGTCGCACTTGGTGCGATATTCAGTGCAGACTGGACGCCCTCCAGTACGGTTTTACTCATGATTCTATCTAAAAATGGCAAATTCATCAGCACAACCATAATGGAACCAAAGATGGTGAGCGGGAACGCAAGCATAAAGGCATCACGTAATACGCCTAAATATCGGTTGTTGTTCAATCTCCCAGCAATCGGAACCAAAATGGCACTTATTTTATCAAACATTGGTTTCCCCCCTTGTTTACACCCTTTATTGTTTAAGCGATTGGAATATCGGCAGAAGCTCTCCCACAAGCTCCTTGATGGTAATGGTCGACATTAAATGATCTTCAGCGTGCATGAGCAATAGGGAAAAGGATGTTGTTTCTCCTCCTGCCTCTTTCTGCACGAGTTGAAAATGGATGTCATGTGCAAGCCGTAAATCTTCTTCCGCTTCTTTCATATGACTAAAAGCTTCTTCTTCTAGACCTTCTCGATATTGTTTCAGAGCCTGAAGCAATTTGCTGCGTGCATTCCCGCTGTGTAAGATCAATTGAAAGCTCACTTGTTCCTCCGTGAGCCCTTCCAGTGTTTTCTTTTCCATCCTTTAAGATTCCCCCATCAATGTAAGTGCCTGTTCATATGCTTTTTGTCCATCGGCAAGCCCGTATGCCTGCATATCAATGACCTCTACCTCAATCCCGTATTTTGTTGCTTCTTTTTGGAGGTCTCCTTTTAAAAAGCTCATTTGCGGTCCGATTAACACAACATCTGCATTCGCCATTTCTTTTTTTGCTTGATCTTGACCAACTGCCCAAATTTCTGCTTCGTCCCCAATTGAATCGGCATGTGCTTTCATTTTTGTCACTAGTAAACTCGTAGACATTCCCGAACTGCATGCTAATAAAATACGTTTCATTTCTCTCACCCCATTGTTGTAATAAAAGCGCTTCCAATTAATATTATATATTTTTATTTTTAAATGTCTAGACATTTAATTTCATTTGTCTGTATTTAATATAAAAAAGAGCGTACAATACGCTCTTTTTCTTAATTATCTTATCCTTTTCCTGCCTGGAACCCAGGATACTTTGTCATGCCGCCGTCTACATATAACGTCAGGCCTGTGACATAGCTCGCCTCTTTTGATGCCAGCCAGACAGCGCATGCTGCCACTTCTTCTGGTTTTCCAATATAGCCGATTGGAATCAGCTCAATCACGCCTTTTTTCAATGCTGGATCATCGAATTTCTCCGCATTAATCGGGGTATCAATAGCGCCTGGTGCAATGCTGTTTACACGGATTTTTTTAGGGGCATATTCAAGCGCCAATGTTTCTGTCAAAAGCTTTGCGCCTCCTTTACTAGCTGCATAATGGACAAAATGAGGCCAAGGAATTTGCTGATGAACCGACGACATATTAATGATCGAGCCTTCTATTCCATGATCCGTCATATACTTCAGTGCATCACGGCACCCTAGAAACATGCCTGTTAAATTGGTAGACATTACTTTGTTCCAATTATCCAGCGTCATTTCTGTAGAGGGTACTTCATTTTCAATGCCTGCGTTATTGATCATCACATCAAGACTGCCGAATGTATCAACGGCTTTATCAATCATCGCCTGCATATCCTCTTCCTTTGATACGTCTCCCTTGATTTTCACAGCCTTTCCGCCATGTTTTTGAATTTCTGCAATGGTATCATCTGGATTTTCTTTATCAGAGAAGTAATTAATCACCACATTGGCTTTTTCTTGTCCAAATCGGCGGGCCATCGCTTGACCAATCCCTGTACCTGCACCTGTAATCAGAACTGTTTTTCCTTCTAAATCTGGATACATTCGTGTAACCTCCTATTTTGTAAAGCCTAGCAGCACACCGCCTGCAATAATCATCAAGCAGCCTGCAATGACAAAGCTTTTTCTAGATGCTTTCTCTTTTAATAAGTAAATGCCGCCTAGTGTTGAGATGACAATCCCTGTTTGTGACATCGAAAAGCTGACGGCTACGCCGATTAATGGAATGGCCAAAAGCAGACCAAGATTTCCTGTTGACCAAACAAGACCGGCAATGATATTTCTAAACGTATATTTACTAAATGGGTCCTGCTTTAAACTAATCGCTAAGGATGAAAGCAGCATGCCGACGGATTGCGGGACAAGTGCAGACCAGCCATCAATATCAA
This sequence comes from Bacillus sp. FSL M7-0003, assembly GCF_038628485.1. NCBI lineage: Bacteria > Bacillati > Bacillota > Bacilli > Caryophanales > Bacillaceae > Bacillus > Bacillus sp. FSL M7-0003. The sequence continues at coordinate 2,186,878 of NZ_CP152024.1, forward strand.
ACCATCTTAAAATGACGACATATCCGACGTAGCCAACGGTTGAGATGAGCAGAATAATGATCCCTTTTTTAAAATTGCCTCTGCCATTCCCGCCGCCATTCTTTTTTTGACCGAGCGATGTCATGACAACCCCTGCAATGATCAGTAAAATGGCGCAAGAACCAATGAGTATGACCGTCATCGTCTGCCATTCTTTGAAGACCATGACGCCAAATAGCGTTGTGCTCACAAGCTGCATGCCCGTTGATAAAGGAACCGCTTTAGACACACCGAGAAAAGCAACACTTGAAAGCTGATTCATTTGTCCAATACTCCAGAAGATGCCTGAAATGACGGAAACCGCAAAAATAAGCGGTGTCAGCTCTGGCATTTTGATGAAAAAGGCAGCAATCGAAAATAAAAACGCGCCGAGCGTAATGCCAAGGGTTTGCTGATACGCATTCCCGCCTAGTTTGACACTGATGAGAACAATACTTCCCCAAAATATCGCTGGGAGAAGTGCATATAAGATGCCCACTTCTATCCCTACTTTCTTGTCTTTTTTACATAGCATCCCTCTTTTTCACATTTTTAGCCGAAAAGATGCAAACAAAAAAACCTTACCAAAGGTAAGGTTTTTCAGTCGTTCTCTGTTTATTTCATCCATTCAGTATGGAATACGCCTTCTTTATCTGTACGCTCATACGTATGTGCACCGAAATAGTCACGCTGTGCTTGAATTAAATTCGCTGGAAGGACAGCTGTGCGATAGCTATCAAAGTAAGCAAGTGCACTTGAGAATGAAGGAACAGGAACTCCTTGTTCCACTGCAAGTGAAATGACTTTACGAAGTGATGATTGATAGTTTTGAGCAATATCCTTAAAGTATGGATCAAGCAATAGGTTTTTCAGTTCAGGATTACGGTCATATGCTTCTTTAATTTGTTGTAAGAAGGCTGCACGAATGATACATCCGCCGCGGAAGATCATCGCAATTTCACCGTATTTTAAATCCCAGTTATATTCATCAGACGCTGCTTTCATTTGAGCAAAGCCTTGTGCGTAAGAGCAGATTTTACTCATGAATAGGGCTTTTCTAACTGCTTCGATCAGCTCTTGTTTATTCTCAGCTGATTGTGCTGGCTCTGGACCTTCGATCAATTGACTTGCTTCCACACGCTCATCTTTCATTGCTGAAATGTAGCGCGCAAAAACAGACTCAGTAATGATTGGAAGCGGGACACCTAGATCAAGTGAGCTTTTGCTTGTCCATTTTCCAGTTCCTTTTTGACCAGCTTTATCTAAGATCACATCCACAAGCGGCTGGTTTGTTTCCTCATCCACTTTTGTGAAAATGTCAGCTGTAATTTCGATTAAATAGCTGTCAAGCTCGCCTTTATTCCACTCTGAGAATACTTCATGAAGCTCCCCTGCTGATAATCCAGCAACATGCTTCAAGATAAAGTATGATTCAGAGATCAATTGCATATCTCCGTACTCGATACCGTTATGAACCATTTTGACATAATGTCCTGCTCCATCTGGGCCGATATACGTTGTACAAGGCTCGCCATCTACTTTCGCAGAGATCGCTTCTAAAATTGGTTTCACTAGCTCATGCGCTTCTTTTTGACCGCCTGGCATGATGGAAGGACCTTTTAGCGCGCCTTCTTCACCGCCGGAAACACCTGTACCAATAAAGTGAATGCCACTTTCTGCAAGCTCTTGGTTACGTCTTTGTGTATCCTTGTAATATGTATTTCCACCATCAATTAAAATGTCACCTTTCTCTAGGTGAGGAAGTAATGATTGAATGGTTGCATCTGTTGCTGCACCAGCTTTTACCATCAAAAGAATTTTACGCGGTGTTTCAAGCGACTGAACAAATTCTTCGATGCTGTATGTGCCAACAACGTTTTTTCCTTCTGCTTCTTGAAGAAACTCTTCTGTTTTGCTGCTAGATCTGTTATAAACGGATACGGAGAAACCGCGGCTTTCAATATTGAGGGCAAGGTTTTTCCCCATAACGGCTAGTCCAACCACACCGATTTGTTGTTTTGACATAATTCTGACGTCCCTTCTAACACACTATATTGATTACTGCTGAAATGATGTACCCTTTGAAATTACCACAACATCACCTCTTTTATCAAGTTTTCAGGCTAGTCATTTCCTCTTTCGTCCTGAAAAAAATCTTTATTAAAACTTGTCCCGCTTGTTTTGCTCTCTTTTTCCTTAATAGTGATCCCTCTTTGCACCAATGACTTTCCATATTTTTCTTTCAGTCCATCTAAAATGGTTTGGAGAGGCTCTTCTTTTGCATCTTCTGTATATGAAAATAAATCAAGCTGTTTAACAGCTGCTTTTCGTTCGACAAGGTCTGTCCCCGTCACACCTAAGAGCCTCACTGGCTGGTCATTCCAATGTTTAAGGAATAACTGCTTTGCCGCTTCAAATATGTCTTCTTTTCGATCCGTTGGATTTGTGAGCATGACACTTCGCGTGATATTTTTCCAGCTTGCATACCGAATCATGATGAGCAGCCGGTTCGCCATCACTTCTTTTCTCCTTAACCTTGCACTCACAGATTGTGACAGCTTATCAATTAACGTGACAAGTTCATCTGAATCATCCGAATCATGAGGAAGAGTGGATGAATTGCCGACGGATTTAAATTCGTATATTCTTTCTGGGTCTACGATGCCGTCATGTTCACCATTCGCCTTTTGCTTTAATCTCGGTCCATTAATGCCAAGCAATTCTTTTAGCGTATACTCATTCGCTTTCGCTAAGTCTTCAATGGTATGAATTCCGATTTTTTTTAATTTCTCTGCCGTTTTTTGTCCAACCCCGTGCATATCACCAGCAGGGAGCGGCCAGAGCATGTTCGGAACATCTCGTTTACGCAATATGGTGATGCCCATTGGCTTTTTCCAATTAGACGCCATTTTCGCTAAAAATTTATTCGGTGCAATGCCGATACTTGAAGGAAGCATCAGTTCCTCTACAAGCCTTGTTTGAATATCATGAGCCGTTTTTACCGCATGCTCGGCATATGGCGTATGTGTTAAATCAATATAGCCCTCATCAATCGATACAGGTTCGACTAAATCACTGTATTCTCTTAGTATTGTAAACATCTCTTGTGAGGAGCTGCGGTACCGGTCAAAGTTCGGTGTGCGGACAATGAGTCCCGGACATAGCCGCTTCGCCTCCCACAAAGGCATCGGGGGCTTCACACCTAGTGCTCTTGCCTCGTAGCTGCACGTCACAACAATCCCTTTACGCTCTTTTGCATTTCCGCTGATGGCTAAAGGTTTCCCTCGCAAAGAAGGATCATACGCCATTTCTACATTGGCATAAAAAGCATTCATGTCTATATGAAAAATAATATTTGACATTGGCATAACCCCATTTTCTTGTCTACCTAAATTTTGATCAGCTATTTTTGATTATACATTGATTTATTTCATCTTTCCTCAAAAAAACCTTCTCTAAAAAAGAGAAGGGTTCACGTTCATTTACACTTTTTCTTCAAGTATACCATGTTGATATTGAATGTCCTCATATGTGAATACTTCATTTTTTTGATGATGTAAATGTTTTACAACCGGAGTGGGCTGCTGATGAAAATTCATACTCAAACTTTGATTGGAGTAGTGTCCAGCTGGATCAATATAATACTTGTAATCAATGACTCTTTCTACATCAATTTCACCGTAAGCAATTCCTTCCGTTTCAGCAGGAACCATATCACTGATCGGTTCCCCGTCCGGCCCGTAAATGCACGTATGCCCGCTCTTAAATGTTTCAAAGTAATCTCTTTGCTCCTGCGTTAAACAAATCATTTCTTTCATTTCTTCCGTATATATAGATGATGTCATCAGCACAAATGTCTGTGTCGCGATGGCATAATATCTGCTTGAAATTTCATCGTCAAAATAACCTGGCCAAGAGGCTACATGTACTTGCTCATTTTGAGCATTCATCGCCATAAGATCAAGCGGGACTTGATGCTCCCAGCACATCAATCCGCCAAGGTTTCCAATGTCAGTATGAAAGACTGGCATCATACTTCCACTTCCATCCCCCCAAATGAGTCTTTCTGCTACAGAAGCTCTCATTTTCCGGTGTTTTCCTATTAAATCCCCATTTGGATTAAACCAAAGCTGAGCTAAATAGAGGGAGCCGCCATCTTTTTCACTGCATGATATACAAACATACGTTTCATTTCTTTTTGCTGCCTCACTGATTTTTTGAATGGCTAAGCTAGGGATTTCAACGGCATTTTTATATAATTCATGATAGAACTTTCTCGTATATTCTGGATGACCAATAAAAGCAAACCAAGGATAACCAGGTAAAAATGCTTCTGGGAATGCCACAAGCTTTGCACCATTTGAAGCTGCCTCGTCGATCAGTTCACATGATTTCTCAACGCTTGCTTCCAAATTTAAGTAGACAGGTGCTGCTTGCACGGCAGCTGCTCGAAACTTTGGGTAAATACTTGTCATATTCAAAACCTCCATTTCTTTTATCCCCCTCATTATAGGATAGGAAATATGAAGTTTGGATGACATTTACTATTTTATACAAAATAAGGAATTTTATTTAATGGAAATACACACGGTTCTGTTAGACATTTAACCATGTGTATAGTACACTGTGAGTAATGAAATGGATGTGATAATCATGATTATTGATACATTCAATGAAGTCTTTTTCCTTGTTGAATTCTTTACGATTATTCTTCCAGCGCTGACGGCCATCGGCATTGCGTTTTTGCTAAAAGACTGCCGTATGAACGAACATCTTGGTGGACATCGTTTGGAAGAGTTGGACGCATCTTGCTTGAATCGAACAGACTTTCTGTTTATCATATATGATCGCATTACAACTTGGATTAGTAAAGTCATTCGAATGAAACGATCATCTAATGATGATGAAGACCATTCGCTTCCTCTCACTAATTAAATTTTTTTAATCATGAGGAGGAAACGAATTGAAACGTTTATTGACTGTTTTTACGACTTTTTGTTTGATGATGATTGCGTCACCTGCATTTGCAGCGAGTGCGCAAACGAATACGAGCTCTAATGGGTTTTTCCATCATTATTTTGTTCAGCCTTTTTCTGAGCTGATCATTTGGCTTGCGAACTTTTTCCATGATGATTATGGTTTATCCATTATGTTTGTCACCTTGATTGTGCGCCTGCTGATTTTCCCGCTTTTTGCGAACCAATTTAAGAAGCAACGAGTCATGCAGGAAAAAATGGCACTGGTGAAACCTCAGATTGACCAAATACAAAGCAAACTGAAGAAAACAAAAGATCCTGAAAAACAAAAAGAACTGCAAATGGAAATGATGAAAGTATATAAAGAGAACAATGTGAACCCGCTGGCAATGGGCTGTCTGCCTATGCTGATTCAAATTCCAATTGTTCTTGGCTTTTACTCGGCGATCCGCTCAACACCTGAGATCGCAACTCATACGTTCTTATGGTTTAACTTGGGACAAACCGATTTATTGGTGGCAGTCTTTGCAGGGGCTATGTATTTCTTGCAATTTTATGTCACACAAAAATATGCGAAGCAATCAGGCACCCAGACAGAGGCTGCGCTGAAGCAAGCGAAAGTAATGGGCATGATTTTCCCAATCATGATGCTGTTTCTTTCAATCAATGCACCCGCTGCTCTTCCTTTATACTGGATGACAAGCGGACTATTACTCACGATTCAAACGATTATTTTAAATGTCATGTACCAAAAATCAAAAACGAAAGCTGCGGCTAACGAACAAGCCAAACCAGCTGCTGAATAAAAATAAACCCCTTATCTTTAGATAAGGGGTTTTTCATTATGCCAATTCTTCTTTCAACCGGTCTGGCAATTGATCGAGGTCCTCAATTTTCCCAAGGAACTTATTTGGGTCCACTTGTAAAATCATTTTGTTTTCTCTCTCCACAACGCCGAAGAAATATTCAGAGGCCTTCGTGTTCATATGAAATGGCTTGATCTCGCTTTGCTCGATATCGATGATATCTTTTGCATCTGAGACAAGACAGCCAATCATTTGATCGTTTACTTCAAATAGCAGCACCTTGGACTGCTCGTTCACATCAAGAGGCTTTCCGTGAAGCATCACGCCTGTATCACTGACAGGAATGACCTCTCCTCTTAATGACATCAGCCCTTTAATTTCTTTTGGTAGGTTCGATACTTCTTGTAAGTAAGGGACCTTCTCAATCGAACGAATATGCTCTACACTGATGCCAAACTCCTCTTGCCCCACCTGAAAAATAATAATCTTTTGCGTGCTCACAGAGTCTCCTGCCTTTACGATAGATTTGTCGTTTCTTCGATAATGGCGAGAACCATTTCAGCTGTTTTGACTAATTCTTCAATCGGCATTTTCTCATTTTTCGTATGAATATCTTCATATCCAACAGCTAGGTTGACAGTTGGGACGCCGTTGCCTGCAATGACGTTTGCATCACTGCCTCCGCCGCTCGTCTGCAGTTCTGAAGGACGGCCAATTTTTGCTGCCGCTTTTTTCGCCACTTCTACGACTTGATCGCCGTGTGAGAATTTGAAGCCTGGATACATGATGTCAATTTGTACATCGGCACTTCCGCCCATTTCTTTAGCGGTTTTTTCAAAGGCTTCTTTCATCTTCGCTACTTGAGCCTCCATTTTTGCTGGTTCTAAAGAGCGTGCTTCCGCCAAAATATCGACTTGATCGCACACAATATTCGTTTGTGTTCCGCCTTCAAAACGGCCGATATTCGCCGTTGTTTCTTCATCAATCCGGCCAAGCGGCATGCTGGCAATTGCTTTTGATGCAATGGTAATCGCAGACACACCTTTTTCTGGCGCGACACCTGCGTGAGCGGTTTTTCCGTAAATCGTTGCGCGTACTTTTGCCTGTGTTGGTGCAGCTACAATAATCGTGCCAACCTTGCCATCTGAATCAAGGGCATAGCCGTATTTCGCTGTCATCAAATTCGGATCTAACGCTTTTGCTCCAACAAGTCCTGATTCCTCGCCTGCTGTGATCACAAATTCAATTGTTCCATGCGGTAAACTTTTCTCTTTCAGCACGCGGATCGCCTCAAACATAGCAGCAAGTCCTGTTTTATCGTCAGCACCAAGAATCGTTGTTCCATCTGTTTTCACATAGCCGTCCTCAATGACTGGTTTTACGCCATTCCCTGGTACAACTGTATCCATATGAGAAGTGAAATAAATTGTATCTGCCTCTTGATTCCCTTCTAAAGTACAGACAAGATTGCCTGCACCGTGGCCTGTTGCCGCTTTTGAATCGTCTTCAATCACTTTTAGACCAAGCTGCGAGAATTTTTCTTTTAATACTTCAACAATTTTCTCTTCGTGTTTTGTTTCTGAATCAATCTGAACTAATTCTAAAAATTCGTCTAGTAGGCGTTTTTCATTGATCATGATGATGCTCCTCCTCTTATAGCGGCATGTTGCCATGCTTTTTTAACGGTCTATCTTCTTCCTTACTGCGAAGCACATCAAATGAGCGGATCAATCGCTCTCTCGTTTCAGCGGGCATGAAAATATCATCTATCAGACCTGCCTGAGCCGCTTTCCATACACTTGGTTTGTTTTCAGACTTGCGCGAAGCAGGATGAACGATTTCGTCTGCGAACGTTTTCCCCATGACATCAATTTCGGCTTCTGGCCATGCATAAACAAAGTCAGCTCCTAAGCCCTTGCTATTCATCGCGACATATGCACCGCCAAACGCCTTTCTTAAAATCACAGTGATTTTTGGAACGGTTGCTTCAGCGTACGCATATAAAAGCTTTGCCCCATGGCGGATAATTCCCGCATGCTCGGCTTTTTCTCCTGGTAAAAAACCAGGAACGTCCACAAGGGTTAAGATCGGAATATGAAACGCATCACAAAATCGAATAAACCTGGCCGCTTTATCGGCAGCGTCAAGATCAAGGCTGCCTGCCAGCACCTTTGGCTGATTGGCAACAACACCAATGGAGGCTCCTTGTAATCTGGCAAAACCTGTGACAATATTTTTTGAGAAACAAGGCTGCGTTTCAAAGAATGAGTCTGGATCGGTTATCGCTGTCACCACTTGTTTGACATCATAAGTGCGTGATGGATCCTTTGGCAAGATGCTGCCTGGATCGGCGGTATCATGCTTTCGCGTCCCAGCGCGTGTGACAGCCTGCTGTTTCGTTTGTATGTACGTTAAAAGAGTTCGAACCGCTTCTAACACGTCCTTCTCATCTTTCCCAGTATAGTGCACATTCCCGCTCGTCTGATGCTGAACACTTGCACCGCCAAGACGGTCAGGACAGACCGTTTCTCCTGTTGCCTTTTCTATTACTTTCGGACCAGTTAAAAACATATGAGCTGTTTGCTCTGTCATGAAGACAAAATCAGTCAATGCAGGAGAATAAACTGCACCTCCAGCACATGAGCCTAAAATAACTGATATTTGCGGGATTCGACCAGAGTACAGCACATTCCGTTTAAAAATCTGTCCGTATCCTTCTAATGATACCACACCCTCTTGAATTCTCGCACCACCTGAGTCTTTTAGACCGATGACCGGCATCTGATTTTTAGCTGCCAGATCCATCAAAGAGGCAATTTTTTTCGCATGCATTTCGCCTAATGAGCCCCCATATACAGTTGCATCTTGTGCATAAACACAGACAGGCTTACCGTGAATGAGTCCCGTTCCAATGACGACGCCGTCACCAACATGCTCTGACAGACCGCCTGTTGCAAATGACTGAATTTCCATCAAGCTGCCCTCGTCAAGAAGTTCATGCAGCCGCTCTCGAACCGTCAGCTTTCCTTTGCTTCTGTGAGCCGCTGCTCGTTTTTCGCCGCCGCCCATTAACGCTTTATTCCGCCATTCAGACAAGTCATTGAACGATTCATTCATCGCAATATTTCTCTCCTTTCAAGGACCCGCATAATTCAAATAACACACCTGACGTTTCTTTAGGTGAAATAAAGGCAATCTGCTTTCCGCTGGCGCCCATCTGTGCTGTTTTTTGGAGAAGCTGCACGCCAAGGTGATCGAGACGGCTAAGATCCGTTTGAATGTCATCTGACTTTAACGCAATATGATGAAGGCCCTCTCCTCTTTTTGTTAAAAAGGTATGTAGTTTACTGCCGGCTGAGATGGGCTCAATTAATTCAATGTGCAGATCATCAAGTGAAGCGAAGGACGCTTTAATCTCCTGCTCAGGAATCTCTTGTATGTCTGAAAAATGCCAGTTAAATAGCTGATGAAGCGTTTGAGATGTTGCTTTAATAGAAAAGACGGCAATGGCAATATGATCGATTTGGTTCATCCGTTCACTTCCTTTGCTGATCACTTGTCGCATATGAAAAAACCAGATAAAATAAAGACAAGTGCGCTTGTCGCAAAAATCTTCGGTTATAGGGGTGCGATATGTCTCAAAAATTCATGAAATTTATGGTATTGCTTATGATTAGCCTGCTGTTAGTTTCTTCACTTTTAGCAGGAGCAGCAGCCTTTTTATAAGGTTTGAATAAAAGCAGACAAGCAGGTGATTCGCGATATCAACGAATGGCCTGTTTGTCTTTGGCAAGCTTTTCAAAGGAATCGCTTGATGTTGTAATCCATACCTTGGTGCCAATTGGAAGCTGATCAAACAAAAGCTCTACATCATGATTATGAAGCCTTACACAGCCTGCTGTGATAAATTTCCCAATCGATGTTTCGTCACTCGTTCCGTGAATTCCGTAGGTTCTGCCATCTGTTCCTCGTGCATCAAATCCAATCCATCTTCGCCCAAGAGGGTTATTCTTTGCACCCCCTTCAATATTCTTTCTTCTATAATAGGGATCTTTCGCTTTGATCATAATCGTAAATTCACCTTCTGGCGTTAAATCGGTTGTTTTTCCTGTTGAAGCAGGATATACTTTTTGAATTTTCCCTTGATCAATAAAGGCAAGTTCATTCGTTTGTTTATTAATAATGACAAACGGGTCACCTGGAAGCGGGTTTTGTCCAAGCGGCCAGATAGGTGAAAGGGACATGGTCAGTACGGTATAAAATAAAAGACGCATAGGCTCCTCCTTTTTCATTAGATTGACCAATGAAGGAGGAACTCATGCGTCTCTATTCTTTCATCCCTTTAAAATAGCTTTTCAGTACTAAATATTGTTCCATTTCACCGAGGAAATGAAAAAGTGCCGCTCTTGCCTCAAATTCTTCTCTTGTTTGCGGGAGCGGAAGTGCATCGAACTCTTCTTTCATATCAATGAGACGTCTTAAAAACTTATGCGCTGTGTTCCCTGGGTGAATATGTTCGCGTAAGTCTCTAATGTATTCTGCAATGATTTGTCCATGCTCCGTTGTGACGGAAATCGACGTAATTTTGGGCAGCACACGCTCAATGATTTCAAATTGCTTTTGTCTCATGTTGAAATAATGGTAATACAGGTTTTCATGTCTTAATACATGGTTTTCAACATCACGATATGCAAGAGCTTTCGCTTCTTTGATCAATTGATGTGTCTCTGGTATTTCTTTTCCTGTCCAGTCTTGTTTCCCTGTCATTAAGTATTGCTCGATTTCCTCAAAGATTTTAGCAAAGTTGGCTTCAATCTGTTCGCTGTAGCGTTTAAGTTTTTTATCAACACTTGGCATATAGAGGTTCATAATCAGCGCTACCCCAACACCAATGGTAATCAGCAGCAGCTCGTTCCAGATGAGGTGCAGGGTAATCCCGCCAGACATGTATAAATGGAGAATGATGACTGAACTTGTGACAATCCCTTCTTTAATTCGAAGCAAAACCGTTGTCGGAATAAAGACAAGCAGCATCAAACCGATCACGAAAGGATGATACCCAATCAGATCGAAAAATAAATAAGAAAATAAAATAGCAAGACTGCATGCTGCAAAGCGGGCTCCCGATGCTAAGAGGGATCTTTTCTTTGTCACCTGAATACACAGGATCGTAATAATCCCGGCAGCTGAATAATTTTGCAAGCCAAGCAATTGTGCAATATAAATAGCGATCGCTGTTCCTAATGCTGTTTTCAGCGTTCGGTAGCCGATTTTAAACATGATGTGATTCACTCTTTTCTGTCTTGTTTCCATTCACTTTTGTGAAATGATGAACTTTTTTTACTTTCCCCATTATAATCAAAAAAAGAAGGAGATGTTAAGTCTCCTTCTCTTATTTCTTTATAATATTTTTTGTAAAAAGTCTTTTGCGCGCTGTGAAGACGGTGATTCAAAAAATTGTACAGGGTTTGCATCCTCTACAATTTTCCCATCATCCATAAAGATCACGCGGTCAGCCACTTCTTTTGCAAAACCCATTTCATGTGTGACGATGACGAGTGTCATTCCAGATTGAGCCAGCTCTTTCATGACTTCTAATACTTCCTTGACCATTTCTGGATCAAGAGCAGACGTTGGTTCGTCAAACAGCATAATGTCTGGTGTCATCGCAAGCGCACGCGCAATCGCTACACGCTGCTTTTGACCGCCTGACAGACGGTTCGGGAAATCATCTTTTTTCTCTAAAAGCCCTACCTTTTTGAGCAGCTCTTCAGCTTGTTTGATGCTGTCTTCCTTCGATTGATTCTTCACATTCATTGGCGCATACGTGATATTTTCCAGCACCGTTTTATGCGGGAAGAGATGGAAATGCTGAAACACCATTCCGATGTTCTCACGCACTTTTAGTGCATTCGTTTTTGGATTGGTGATTTCGGTGTCCTTAATCGTAATGACACCAGAAGTCGGCTTTTCAAGTAAATTCATGCAGCGGAGGAACGTCGATTTTCCTGAACCAGATGGTCCAATAACCGCAACAACTTCCCCTTCTTTAATGGTGGTGTCGATCCCCTTTAAAACTTCGTTTTTACCAAAAGATTTTGTGAGTTTCTCTATTTTAATCATTTGATTTTAACTTCCTTTCCACCGATTTGCCGACAAAGGTGAGAACAAGCACGATGACATAATAGATAAGACCCGCAAAAATAAGCGGTTCAAGATAATTATACGTGACGGCCCCTGCTTGATAGGCTCGTCTCATGACATCACCCAGTCCGATGACTGTTACAATCGCTGATTCTTTTGTCAGTGTAATCGTCTCATTCACAAGTGCAGGTGAAATATTTTTAAACGCCTGCGGAAGCAATAAGTCCTTCATCATTTTAGCATAAGGGATGCCTAAAGCAACGGCTGCTTCTTTTTGACCTTTATCAATGGCATTAATCCCCGCACGAATAATTTCAGATACGTATGCCGCCGAGTTGAGTGAAAATGCCGCTACAGCAGCCCAGTATTGGTCGATTTGAAACCCAAGAAGCTGAGGCAGACCAAAATAAATAATGAGCAATTGAAGCACAAGCGGTGTGCCTCGGAAAATTGACGTATAAAAATCTGCAAGCCAAATGAGCGGTTTAAACACACTAATTTTACAAAGCGTTAATAAAATTCCTAAGATAAATCCAAGTAAAAGGGATACCACTACTATAGAAAGCGTGACCTTAAGTCCTTCTAGAATAAAGGGCATCTGAGGTATTACATCTTTAAAATCAAACATGACATTCTCCTTTTTTCTGCCTTCATACAAAACAGGAAAAAAGTTCAACATGAGTTGAACTTTTCAGCGCTTTTCTACTTGATTTTCTGGAATGACGCTGATCCTTTTCCTGACTTACTTTTCATCGGCAAACCATTTTTTAATTAATTTATCAAGTTCGCCATTATCTTTCATTTCTTTTAATGATTTATTAAATTTCGCTGTTAAGTCGCTGTTTTTCTTGAATGCAATGGCTGAACCTTCGTTTGAGCTGTTCAACCCAAATGCTTGGAAGTCTTTTTCCTTTTTCAAGTAACCAGCAGCTACTTTATCTTCAATAATTGCTGCATCAAAACGGCCTGCTTTAATCTCTTGAATGATATCAGAAATTTTATTACGGTCTTCAACTGTTAGGTTATATTTCTTTTGCAGTCCATTTGCTTCATCCTGCTGAATGGAACCTAATTGAACGCCGACTGTTTTGTCTTTTAAATCTTTCTCTGCCTTAATACCGCTAGATTTCTTTGATACAACCAAGTTTTTAGCATTGTAATAAACATCAGAAAAATCAACTTGCTTTTTACGTTTTTCTGTAGGCGTCATTCCTGCAAGGACAATATCAGCTTTGTTTGTTTTAAGAGCTGATACAAGGCTAGCAAAGTCCATATCTTGAATTTCTAGCTTGTAGCCGTTCTTTTTCGCTAGTGCTGTTGCAAGATCTACATCAAAACCGACAATTTTATCTCCGTCTTTTGATTCAAATGGCGGATAATCTGCTGATGTCGCCATAACAAGTGTCTTGTCATCTCCTGATGCGTTTGAATTATTAGAAGAAGTTCCGCATGCTGCGAGTGCAGCTGCAAGACCAGCTGTCATAAGTAATAATAACCACTTTTTCATATGATGATGCCTCCCAGTATTTAAAATCATGTATTGATTTGAATATTTATTCACTATAATGTATTTTAAACACTTTCTTTTTAAGATGCAATAGTATTTTGCTAAAATTATTTTGATTCTATTGTCTTATAAAACAAAAAGCAGACCGATCTAAAGACCGGACTGCTTTATATTTATTCATTCAAAAGTCATATATTAGATTTCTTCGCAATGCTCATCAAAAGCGGCTTGTAGTTTTGAAACGACTTCCATTGGCTCGTGCCCTTCAATTTCATGACGCTCGACCATTTTGATGATTTTTCCATCTTTTAATAAGGCGAAAGATGGTGAAGATGGCGGGAAGCCTTCAAAGTATTCACGCGCTCTTGCTGTTGCCTCTTTGTCCTGCCCAGCAAACACTGTCAGCAATTGATCTGGACGCTTATCGTAATGAACAGAATAGCCGGCAGCTGGTCTTGCAATACCGCCTGCACAGCCGCATACTGAATTCACCATGACAAGTGCCGTTCCTTTTTTAGTCAGTGCTTCGTCAACTTCTTCAGCTGACGTGAGCTCAGTGTAGCCTGCCTGCTTAATTTCTTCTCTCGCTTGTTTCACAATATCATTCATAAATAAATTAAAATCAATATTCATGTCCGTCCACTCCTTTTGCGTACCAAAACCATTTTAACTCCATCATATCAAGGAAAACGCCTGCGGGCAAATGTGTTGTCTTTTCCTTCGCCTCTTTTTCCAAACATCGTTTATGAGCTTTCAAATTGGGGAAAAGTGATGTTAAAGAGATGAAAGGGAGAACTGCGTGATGGCACAATTCAAAAAAGCGATGCTCATTTATAATGGAAATGCTGGACAAAAAAACATGGAAAAAACACTCGGTCAAACAGTGCCTCTTCTTTCTCTACATATTGATGAACTCATTTTGAAACCAACAAAGCAGCCAAATGATGCTTATGATTTCTGCCGTCAAATTGATGAAACGGTGGAATTGCTCATCATATTAGGCGGAGACGGTACCGTGCATGAATGCATGAACGGTATTGGAGGTTTAGAAAAAAGGCCCGCTGTAGCGATATTGCCAGGCGGGACATGCAATGATTTTTCTAGAACACTAGGTATTCCTCAACAAATGCAAAAAGCCGCTCAAATGATTGTAGACGGCGTAGAAAAAAAGGTTGACTTAATCAAAGCAGAAGATCGATACGTGTTAAACTTTTGGGGAATTGGGCTGATCGCAGACACGTCCAACAATATTAACGACAAGGAAAAAGCCGTACTCGGCAAAATCAGTTACTTCACAAGTGCGCTGCGCACCTTGCAGCAAACAGATCCTTTTCACGTACGTATTGAGACAGAAGAGGAAAGCTGGGATGAGGAAGCTGTCATCGTTCTTGTCATGAATGGACATTTTATCGGTACAAATAGAATTGATTTGCCTCATGCAGCCATTGATGATGGAAAAGCAGAAATCTTAATTTGCAGAAATACGAGTTTCTCTGCTTTAAAAGAAATCTTCTCAATGAACCGGGAGGAGCTGGAGGATTTCACCGGCGATCTGTCTCTCATTCAAGCGTCCAGTATTCATATCCACACAAAAGAGGAAATGGATGCTGATACAGATGGTGAGGTTTATATGACAGCCCCTTCTTCTTTAGAAGTGTTAAAACAGCATTTGACCTTTATTGTTCCAGCAGAATAAAAAAATGCCCGACATCATTTTGATTCGGGCGTTTTTTTGATATATCGTCTGTATAAATATTCAAGTGCATATCCGAGAAGTGTCCCAGCGAGAAGTGATATTCCTAAAAAGCTATTGGCTGCTCCTTTAAATCCGCCGACAATCAGCAGACAGTACACGATTTGAATGATTGAAACGATCGATATGATAAGCAGTAATCGTTCAGGATGATTGCGTGATTTAGAAATGTACCGCAGAAAAGCGAAGGCAATCGCTGTGATAAACATGAGACCAATCGTTAGAAAAGCAAAAAAATCTAGTCCAGACATATCATCGCTCCTTTCTCCTAGATGTGGAAATCCCCCTCTCATGCCGGGAGGGGGAAAATTGTTGTTTTAATAAACAGATGTCTGCTCGTCAATGCCTTCAAGGATTTGTTTAATTCGCTGAAGGAATCTGCCGCATACAAGCCCATCTAGTACTCTGTGATCTAATGAAAGACAAAGATTGACCATGTCTCTTGCCGCAATCATTCCGTTTACTATCATTGGACGCTTCACGATCGATTCTACTTGTAAAATCGCCGCTTGCGGATAATTAATGATTCCCATTGATTGTACCGAACCAAATGATCCCGTGTTGTTGACAGTGAAGGTACCGCCTTCCATATCACTTTGCTTAAGCGTCCCTTGTCTCACCTTAGACGCCAGCTCATGAATTTCTTTGGCAATGCCCTTAATGGTCTTTTCATCCGCATCCTTAATGACTGGAACAAAAAGAGCGTCATCTGTAGCGACAGCAATCGAAACATTGATTGCTTTCTTTTGCACAATTTTATCTCCGGCCCACATGCTGTTCATTTCAGGGAATTCCTTTAAGGCCTGAGCCACTGCTTTGACAAAGAACGCAAAGAACGTCAAGTTAAAGCCTTCTTTTGCTTTAAACTGATCCTTCAGCTGATTTCTTCTTGTCACAAGATTTGTCACATCGACTTCCATCATCGTCCATGCATGCGGAATTTCATGTTTGCTTCTCAGCATATTGGCTGCAATTGCCTGACGGATCGGCGTGACTGGCAGCTCAACATCACCAGGCATAGAAGGGACGGCAGGTGCCGCTTTTGCTTGAGATGGCTGCGCAGGCTCCGGTTGAACGGCACGTTCATTGACAGGTGCTGTCTTCTCTTTAACGCCGTCGTTTTCAATGAGCTGCAGCAAATCTTTTCTAGTAATTCGGCCGCCTGCTCCCGTACCTTGAACAGCCGCTAAATCAATGCCATGCTCATCTGCTAAACGAAGAACGGCTGGAGAGTAACGTTTCTTTTGACTTTGATTCTCATTTGTTTGATCTGCTTCAGGCGCTTCGCTTTGCTCAGGTGCTGCTTCTTCTTTCACACTCTGCTGCTCGCTTCCTTCTATCTCAATTTCACAGAACACTTCTCCTACTTGCAGCGTTTCGCCTTCCTCAGCCGATAGCTTTGTAATCGTTCCTGTAAAAGATGACGGGACTTCTGCGTTCACTTTATCTGTCATGACTTCCGCAATCGGATCGTATTTATTCACATGATCGCCAGGTGAAACCAGCCATTTACTAATGGTTCCTTCTGTTACACTTTCACCTAGCTGAGGCATTTTCATTTGTTCAATTGCCACTTTGAAACCCTCCTCTTTCTTAAAACGCCGCCAGCTCTCTCATTTCAGCTTCTACCTTATCCGGGTTGACCATGAAGAATTTCTCCATTGTCGGTGCATAAGGCATTGCCGGAATATCTGGTCCTGCCAGGCGTTTGATTGGTGCGTCTAAATCAAATAAGCAATGCTCCGAGATGATTGCCGCAACCTCACTCATGATGCTGCCTTCTTTTGTATCTTCCGTTAACAGAAGCACTTTCCCTGTTTTAGAAGCCGCTTCTATAATCGCTTCCTGATCAAGCGGGTACACTGTTCTCAAATCGAGAATATGAGCGGAAATGCCGTCTTTTGCAAGGCGGTCTGCTGCTTGCAGCGCAAAATGGACACAAAGGCCATATGTAATGACCGTGATATCATCGCCTTCACGCTTCACATCTGCTTTTCCAATCGGAAGAGTGTAATCCTCTTCAGGCACTTCTCCTTTAATAAGGCGGTATGCACGTTTATGTTCAAAGAACAATACAGGATCTGGATCACGCACTGCAGCCTTTAAAAGACCTTTGACATCATAAGGTGTAGAAGGCATCACAATCTTCAAACCAGGCTGGTTAGCAAAAATAGCTTCGACCGATTGTGAATGATAAAGCGCCCCGTGTACTCCGCCCCCGTAAGGTGCGCGGATGACCATTGGACAGCTCCAATCATTATTTGAACGGTATCTAATTTTTGCAGCCTCTGAAATGATTTGGTTGATTGCAGGCATAATAAAATCCGCAAATTGCATTTCTGCAATTGGGCGCATTCCATACATCGCTGCCCCAATACCTACACCCGCAATGGCTGATTCTGCAAGAGGTGTATCCATGACGCGCGCTTCTCCAAATTGCTCGTAAAGACCCGCTGTCGCTTTAAATACGCCGCCTTTTTTCCCGACATCCTCTCCGAGCACAAACACTTTCGGATCTCGTTCCATTTCTTCTTTCATCGCCAGTGTAATAGCGTCTATATATGACATAACAGGCATTTTTCTTCCCCCTTACTCCGCATACACGTAACGAAGTGCGCTTTCTGCCTCAGCATAAGCTGCGTTTTCCGCTTCATCAGTAGCTTCGTTTACGATTTGCATGATTTCTTTTGTCATCTCTTCTTTCATTTCAGAAGTCATGACGTTTCCTTCGATTAAATACGTTTCATATTGGATGAGCGGATCTTTCTTTCTTGCTTCGAGCACTTCTTCTTTTTCTCGATAGCTTGAATCATCGTCATCACTTGAATGCGCAGTTAAACGGTAAGAGATTGTTTCAATCAATGTCGGGCCTTCGCCTCTAGCCGCACGGTCTCTTGCTTCTTTGACAGCGGCATATACTTCAAGCGGATCATTTCCATCTACAGTGACACCAGGCATACCATATCCAACCGCACGATCTGAAATGCGTTCACAGGCTACTTGTTTGTCATATGGCACGGAAATCGCATACTTATTGTTTTCACACATGAAAATAACAGGCAGTTTATGAACAGCAGCAAAGTTTGCGCCTTCGTGGAAATCACCTTGGTTTGATGAGCCTTCACCGAACGTGACAAAGCTGACAAAGTTTTTCTGCTCTAATCGTCCAGCAAGGGCAATTCCCACCGCGTGAGGAACCTGCGTTGTTACAGGTGACGACCCAGTCACAATTCGATTTGCTCTTTGCCCAAAATGCCCCGGCATTTGTCTTCCGCCTGAGTTTGGATCGTCTTGTTTTGCGAAACCAGACATCATTAAATCTTTTGCTGTCATCCCAAAAGCAAGGACAACCCCCATATCACGATAGTAAGGTAAGACGTAATCTTCTTCTCTATTAAGAGCAAATGCAGCGCCGACTTGCTGCGCTTCCTGCCCTTGACAAGAAATAACGAATGGAATTTTCCCGGAACGGTTTAAAAGCCACATCCGTTCATCGATTTTTCTTGCTAGAAGCATTGTTCTGTATATCTCAATTGCTTGTTCATCTGATAATCCTAATTCCTGATGACGCATGTTACTCATCATGTTTCCCTCCTTGATTAAAAATGGATCGCCTTCCCGTCAACAGCAAGGGCTGCCTCGCCAATCGCCTCTGATAAGGTCGGATGCGGGTGTATCGTCTGCCCCACTTCCCACGGGGTTGCATCAAGTACTTTGGCTAATCCAGCTTCAGATATCATATCTGTTACATGAGGACCAATCATATGAATTCCTAAAATATCATCTGTCTTTTGATCGGCAATGATTTTGACGAATCCATCAGACTCCCCGTACACAAGTGCTTTTCCAATCGCCATAAATGGAAATTTCCCTATTTTGACTTCAAAGCCCTGCTCTTTTGCCGTCTGTTCAGTGAGTCCAACACTAGCGGTTTCTGGGTGAGAGTAAACACATTTAGATACGAGCGTTTCATCGAGCGGCTTTGGATCTTTCCCAGCCATATGTTCTACAGCAATCATCCCTTCGTGAGAAGCGACATGTGCCAGCTGAAGCCCGCCAATGACATCTCCTATTGCGTAAATATGTGATTCTTTCGTTTGATAATGTTCATTTACGACAATGCCTTGTTTTTCGGTTTGGATATCCGTGTTTTCAAGACCTATGCCTTCGATATTAGGTACTCTGCCGACTGAAAGAAGGAGTTTTTCCGCTTCAAAGGTCTGAATGTCTCCATCCTTTTCCGCTTGAATTGTCACGAGATTTTCCTGCTTTTCTACGCTATCTGGCAGTACCTTCGCATTAGTCACAAAAGTGATGCCTTTTTTAGATAATAGCTTTTCCATTTCTTTAGAAATGTCATGATCCTCTGTTGGCAAAATGCGGTCTGCAAACTCAAGAACAGTGACGTTCACACCAAAATCATTGAGCATGGAAGCCCACTCGATTCCGATCACTCCGCCCCCCACAATTAGCATTGACTGCGGAAGCTCTGGCAGTTCAAGTGCATCATCTGAAGTGAGGATGTGTGTTCCATCTGCTTCAAGCCCTGGCAGCACACGCGGTCTTGATCCTGTCGCGATGATGACCTGCTTTGGAATGAGCATTTCATTTTCCTCTCCATTTGCCATTTCTACGGAGATCGTTCCTGGCATTGGCGAAAAGATAGATGGGCCAAGAATACGGCCGATCCCTTCATATACATCAATTCTTCCTTGTTTCATTAAATGTTTGACGCCGCCTGCTAGTTTTTCGACGATCTCTGTTTTTCTTTTCTGCACATTGGCAAATTGCAAGGCAACGCCTCCTGCCTCAACACCAAAATCAGCTGCGCGTTTGACGGTTTGATAAACTTCTGCACTTCTGAGCAGCGCTTTAGACGGGATGCAGCCTTTATGAAGACATGTTCCGCCGAGCTTTTCTTTTTCTACAACTGCTGTTTTCAATCCAAGCTGTGAGGCACGGATGGCTGCTACATAGCCGCCTGTGCCTCCACCAAGAATGACGAGGTCATATTCAGTTGCCATGACTTGTCACTCCTTTCTTTTCCTGTTGATCATTTGGGTATTCTTTCGGTGATTCTTCTTCTTTTAAAATGCGAAGCGCACCTTCTGCTAACGATTGCAGCTCATTTTCACCTGGAAACACAACAACATCTGAAATCCAGTCAATATAGCCGCGAATACTTGACGTAATTTGTTTGCTGTATGCAAGTCCGCCTGTTAATACAATGACGTCAACTGCTCCTTTTAAGACAGCGCTAGCCGCACCAATTTCCTTGGCAATCTGATAGCACATCGCTTCATAAATGAGCGCCGCCCGCTCATCACCCGCTTCAATCATGCGTTCCACTTTCACAGCGTCTGTCGTGCCAAGATAGCCCGCAAGCCCGCCTTCACCAATAATGCGTTTGAGCATTTCTTCTTGGGTATACTCCCCCGAAAAACAAAGATTCACAAGATCACCTGTCGGCAAGGTTCCCGCACGCTCTGGGCTGAAAGGACCTTCGCCATGCAGACCGTTATTCACATCGATGACTTTTCCTTTTTCATGAACACCAATGGTGATACCGCCGCCCATATGAGTAATAATCATGTTCAAATCTTCGTAACTTTTTCCAAAAGAAGCCGCTGTTTTTCTTGCGACTGCTTTTTGATTTAATGCATGAAAAATGCTTTTTCTTTCGATCGTTGGCAGCCCTGAAATACGAGCAATTGGTTTTAGTTCATCCACTACAACTGGATCGACAATAAAAGCCGGGATATTCAGGCCAAGTGCAATTTCTCTCGCGATGATTCCACCGAGATTGGATGCGTGCTGGCCGGCATATCCTTCTTTTAGGTCTTCCACCATTTGCTCATTGACTTCATATGTGCCTCCTTCAATCGGACGAAGGAGACCGCCGCGCGCACAAACTGCATCAAACTTTGAGATATTCATCCCCTGTTCATGCAGTGTTTTCAAAATGGTTTCTTTACGGAATGAGAATTGATCAATAATATGAGGAAACTGCTTTAATTCCTCATCTGTATGTCTAAGTGTCGTTTCAAAAATAGACCGTTCATTATGAAACACACCGATTTTTGTTGAAGTAGAGCCAGGATTAATCGTGAGAATACGCCATTCTTTTGTCAGCAAAAACAAAACCTCCGTTTCAACTCATTCTTCAAATTAGCGACGGCTTAAAATATGTTGACCATTTTGCAAGAATTGACTTCTTGATTTGCGCATTCTTTCAATTCGCTCTTCAGCCAATCGGTCTGCCGCTTTATAAGTTGGAATGGCATCACGGTTTGAAATTTCAATTACACGTTCAATATTTTGATAAATGCCTTCGACTTTTTTCATCGCACGATCTGCATTATAGCCATAAAGCTCATCAGCCACGTTAATCACACCGCCTGCATTGATCACATAGTCAGGAGCATATACAATTCCCATCTCATGGATAAGGTCTCCGTGATGCGTTTCTCTTAGCTGGTTATTTGCAGCACCTGCAATCACCTTTGCTTTTAACTTAGGAATGGTCACATCGTTAATGGTTGCACCAAGTGCGCACGGTGCATAAATATCACATGCTTGATCGTAAATATCGTCAGGGTCGACTGCTTTTGCCCCAAAGTCTTCAACAGCTCGTTTGACAGAGTCTTTGTTGATATCTGTGACAATGAGCTGCGCGCCTTCTTCATGCAGATGTTTACACAAGTTGTAAGCGACATTTCCTACGCCTTGGACGGCAATTGTTTTTCCTTCTAATGAATCGGTCCCAAATGCAGCTTTGGCAGCGGCTTTCATCCCTTTGTATACACCGTAAGCAGTGACCGGAGACGGATTTCCAGAAGAACCAAATGCAGGAGAGATCCCTGTGACAAAATCGGTTTCTTCATGAATGAGATCCATGTCTTCTACCGTTGTACCGACATCTTCTGCTGTAATATAGCGGCCATTCAGCCCTTGAATATAACGTCCAAATGCACGGAACATTTCTTCATTTTTGTCTTTTCTCGGATCACCGATGATGACCGTTTTTCCGCCGCCAAGATTAAGTCCTGCTGCCGCGTTTTTATAAGTCATTCCTCTAGCTAGACGCAGTGCATCCTCAATGGCTGCTTCTTCGTTTTCATACGTCCACATTCTCGTTCCGCCTAGTGCCGGCCCAAGTGTTGTATCATGAATCGCAATAATCGCTTTTAAGCCAGACTGCTCATCCTGACAAAATACAAGCTGTTCATAATCGTATCGTTCCATATATTTAAAAAGTTCCATCGTGTTATTCCTCCTATTACTTCCGCTTAATTTGATGTACAGATGGCAAGCGCAATTGAATAAAGCTTACTTTCGGCTGAATCAGACCGGCTTGTTAAAGCAATCGGCGCCTTCGCTCCTGCCACCACAGCTCCCACCTTCGCATGTGCAAAGTAGATGAGAGATTTATAAAGAATGTTTCCTGCCTCAATTGTTGGCACAAGCAAAATATCTGCATGGCCGGCTACATCACTCGTAATATTTTTATGAGAAGCTGCCGTTTGAGAAATGGCATTATCTAAAGCAAGAGGCCCATCAATCAGGCAACCAGAAATTTGCCCGCGCCGGTTCATTTGCGCAAGACTTGCCGCAGTTAAAGTTGAATCCATTGCCGGATTCACGACCTCCACCGCAGAGAGCACTGCAACCTTTGGCATGTCGTTTCCGACAGCTTGTGCTACTTGAACAGAGTTGATCGTAATCTCTTTCAGCATATTTAAATCGGGCGCGATGTTCATCGCAGAATCCGTGACATAAATAAAGCGGTCAAAGCCCGGTACTTCAAATGCCGCAACATGTGATAGGACACTGGTCGTCCTGAGCCCATATTCTTTATTCAATACCGCTTTTAAAAGAACGGCTGTCGGGACATGCCCCTTCATCAAAATATCTGCATGCTTCTCGCTCACTGCCTGAACGGCAATCTTGGCAGATTCTTCGGGAGAATCTGAATGAATAATATCTATCCAGTCCTCATTGATTTCATGCTGCTTCACTAGCTCCTTCAGGTTGCGTTTGTTCCCAACCAGGAGAAAGCGAGCGACCTTTCGCTTAATTGCCATCTTGATGGCATGAAGCACTTCTTCGTCTTCTGCATGAGCCACAGCCGCCGTTTTGTTCTGCAGCTGGGCGGCTTTCATAATCAGATCGTCAAGCTTCATATATGCCCACCTTTCCTTGTGCTCGGTTCATGTTTTATATGCAAGTTCCGTGCCAGTTTGAAATGCAGTGAATATGAGGCAATTCGCATGACATTCGTGCAATCTTTTGCAGGTTACATGCATTTTATTGCATGCTATCTTTTGCAAGTTGATATTTGTCCATTTTATAGTAAAGGTTCCGAATGCTGATCCCTAACGTTTTCGCTGTTTTCGTGCGATTGAATTGATGCTTTTCAAGGGTTTGTTTAATCAGCTGCGCTTCAAATGCCTCAACAGCATCCGAAAGCGTCTCTCCCTCAAATTGACTGACAGTCAGTTCCTGCTGCTCTTTTTCTTCCTGATCTTCTGACTCCATGAAAGAAATATGCCCTTCATCAATCCATTCTTCTTGCGGGTTCAAAAAGATCATGGCTCGTCCAAGTACATTTTCAAGCTCTCTTACGTTTCCTGGCCACTTATATGATCGCAGTCTATTAAGTGCCTGTTCCGTTAACCCGCTCACGTTCCGTCCATAGTCTAAATTGATCTTTTGGATGAGACGTTTGCTTAACGAGTCAATATCCTCAAGGCGCTGCCTTAGCGGCGGGATGGAGATCGGGTATCTGTTCATTCGATAATATAAATCTTCTCTGAACTTTCCTTCCGCCATCGCTTTTTCAATATTGACATTTGTCGCCGTGATCACACGAACATCGACCGGTATAGCCTTTGTTCCGCCTACCCTTACTATTTCTTTCTCCTGCATCACACGAAGCAGCTTCGCCTGTGTACTTGGCGTCATTTCGCCAATTTCATCTAAAAAAATGCTGCCTTGATTCGCCTCTTCAAACAGCCCTTTTTTCCCGCCTCGCCTTGCACCAGAAAATGCTCCTTCTTCATAGCCAAAAAGCTCTGACTCTAAAAGGGTCTCAGATAAGGCTGCACAGTTGACCCGTACAAAGCGATTATATTTTCGGTCACTTTCATTATGAATGGCGTGCGCAAACAGCTCTTTTCCAGTACCTGATTCTCCCCGGAGTAAAATGGTGGCTGGCGTTTTCGCGCCTAGCTTCGCCTGCTCAAGCGCCACAAGCATTTGCTCACTCTCTCCAATGATGTCTTCAAATGTGTACTTTGCTTCAAGTGTACGGATGAGCTGCCTTGCTTTATTTAATTCATTTGTGAGTGATTGAATTTCTGATACGTCATGAATGACCCCGACACTGCCTTTTAAAATACCATCAACAATGACTGGCGCTACGTTGACAATCACATCTTTTTTATTCGGTCCGACTTTCATTCTGACGCCTCGAACGGGTCTTCTTGTTTCAAGTACCTTCAAATGCATGCTTTCTCCTTCAGAAATATCTGCACCTGCTGGTTTCCCCACAACTTCTTTATCTGTTAATCCAGTCATTTTCGTATAAGCCCGGTTGATTAGGATGCCTTTTCCCTGCTCATCAACAACTGATATGGCTTCATCCGACGATTGAATGATCGCCTCCAGCATCGTTCGCACTTCTTTAAGATTGGTTACTTCCTCCGCAAGCTCAACGGCATCTGTAATATCTTTAAAGATGGATAAAGCACCTAGCATTCTCCCCGCGTCATCAATAATTGGCAAACGCGTTGTAACAATTTGTATTTGCTGATTCAAAAATTGTTTTTGATTAAATTCTGGCTCTCTCGATCTTAAAATGTCGGGAAGCTTTGTATTTGGGATCACTTCTCGTATATGACGGCCAATCGCATCTTTTTGCGAACATCCAACCATTTTGGCCGCTGATCGATTAAACAGGACGACTTCTTCATTCATGTTTATAAAAATCATCCCGTCGTTCGTTGCATTAAAAATGCGGTCATGCTTATAGGTTTGTTCCTTTAATATTTGGATCAGCTGCTGTTTTTCTGACATTAATTCTGATATCACGTAAGCCATTGAACTTGGAACAATGACTGCGTGCTCTGGCTTTTTTTCAATTAGTTCTTTCAGCACTACTGAACTGCCTGTTGTTTCAATGATGATATCAATGTCATCTTTTATGTATTCTTTCCAATCCGTTGTCGTATCAATTCCATTCTTTTTCGCTTCTACCATCCCCGGTGCCTCAAGATCAAGGTCGGCGATCGCAATGATTTGAATCATATTTGTTTTCAGCAATGTTTCAAGCAATGCTGATCCACCCTGTCCTGCACCGACAATCAAGACTCTCTGCATCCCGTTACCCCTTTATATGAAAAAATTTGCACACCATATTTTTCCGTTGCAAAAAATTGCACAACTCTTATATTACCACGTTTTCCTTTCTTGACAAAATATTTTTTGAATTAGACAATGGAAGTAAATGACGTTTAAGGGGACATTTGATGGGGAGAATACTTGCACTAGTGATTATTTTAATACCTGGCGCGCTTGCAGCACTTGGGATTAAGCTGCTGCGTGACACTGTTTTCGGCATCATCATTGCACCATTTCCATATTTATGGCTGCAAGGAATTGCAGGGTTGTTATTTTTAGGGGGAGGTCTTTATGTAGTGGCTGGCTTTATTTTATATAGAGACCGTAAACGAAATAAAGTGACTGCTCGCTTTAAGCAGAGATAAAACGTGAAAAAAGACCCGCTGATTTTGAGCAGGTCTTTATTTCATTTCTTCTCTTATTTTCACGGCTCGGTCAGGAAAATCAGTAAAAATGCCATCGACACCTAAGGAAAACATGTTTTTCATTTGCTTTTCACTATTTACTGTAAACGGCCTGATCACTTGCTGAGATGCATGGAGAGCTGCCACAACCTCTTTGGTCACGCCGGCACCCTTGATATTTGGATGATAGCCCCTTGCTGGTACTGTTTTTATATACATCTCCGGCTGATGAATCACATCCATTGTGAGAACCGCAAGTTCAACATGCGGCATCAGTTTGTGAAAAAGAGCTAAACTGCCGTGATGAAACGATGAAACAAGTACACGGTCTTCTATTTGAAAATGCTCGATTTGTTTTTTTACTTTCTCTTCGATACCCGGATATCGATAAATGGAGTTTTTTAGTTCAATATTGATGATCAATGATGATTGCTGCGTCACTAGCTCTAATACTTCCTCCAAAAGAGGAATGGATACAGCACCGGTTTCTTCGTAGAAAGAATGACTCGCATCTCCCGCTTTTAATTCTTCATATGTATGGTCTTTCACTAAACCTTTCATGTTCGTTGTTCTGTTCAGTTTCTCATCGTGAATGACAGCAAGTCTGCCGTCTTTCGTCAGCTGAACATCCAGCTCAATTCCGTCAGCTCCCGAATGGAGTGCATGCTCGAAGGCTATCATAGTGTTTTCAGGATAAATGCCTTTAAAGCCTCTGTGTGCAAAAATTTTCGTCATAGGTCACCTCTAAATATGATGCTTCCTTACATTATGACGTGTCTTTTTTCGTTTTTCCAGTTTTGAGCGCATAAAAAAAACCTCTTCTGATTCATACGAAGAGGTTGACAGATAAATTCGATCACGTAATCGCTCTGATGGCTTGCTCTGTCGTCTCTGCGTCAAGAGCAAAAAGGGAAGAAACAACTGCGACTGCTGTAACAACGGTTACACCTAACAACAACTTTTTCATAAGATAACCTCCACTTTCTTTTGAAGTATTTGTGCATCGAATTTCTTTTCAAGAAAACGAATGGCATTTTGATAATCATTTCGTTCCTTGAAGTATTTCGATATTTGTTCAGACAAATCCTCAAGCTCCACATATAATCTATTTTTTTCTATGTAGTCTAATTTTTCTGAGAATACGTCTGCTGCCCCACTATTCTCGCACATCAAATCTAAAATTTCAAATTTTACTATATATTCATTATTTTGGATATCGCAACTATACAAAATACCCTCTTTAATATATTCCCTCGCCTCTTGATCTCCTAAATGAACCAAGGCATTGGCCAGAACATATAAAGATTGGATGTAATAATGGCTATTGTCACGGTGAATTTGAATGCTCATTCCTTTTTTGGCATAATGTGCGCTTTTTTTATAATCATGCTTTGCATAATAAAGAACCGCTAAATTGTGATAGCATTTCCCAATCAGCACTTCATTGTTAATGCGCTTACTTTTCTCAAGTGCTTCTTTATACTTTTTCTCTGCTTCATCGAATTGGAACAAATCAATGCAATTACTTGCATGTAAAATTAAGCTGTCAATCGCCTGCGCTGTGTACTCTTCATGCGCTTTGAATGTATCGATGGCTTTTTTAATATGATTAATGGATATGAAATTTTGTTTCAGTTCGTAATAGATTGAAGCAACCTTATGGTGAAAAGTTCCTACTTCCAGGTCTTCATTCACACGTTTTAGCCGCTGTTCTGCAATTTTGTAAAAGCTAATGGCTTCATCATACTTTTTCACATATGCAGCATATTGGCCTTTGTAAAAGTAAAAATAAAAATTAATAATGTCATCTGCCTTCTCATCGAGCGTTCCGACACTTTTCATAATTTGATTGGCTTTTTCGATATTTCCAAGTAACATTTCATGTCTGCCGTCAACAAGCTGATAATAAAGGAGAACTTCACGGTCTTCATCTGTATTTTTTAGCAAATTCTGAATTTTCTCTTTATAGACAGCAGATTTTTCTAAGTCATTCTGAGAAATGACCCTCGTCCACTTGCTAATTTCGTTCGCAACCTCAGCAGAGTGGATTTTCAGCTTTCCCATAACCTCACCCTCTTCTTTTCATTATTATAGCATAGTAAAAGAATGTGAAAATTATTAAATTCGACAATGGGAATATTCAGTTCAAATGGCACAATCTCTAAGAAGCCAGTGACTTTAAAACGCCAACCAATCAGGTCAATAGAAATAGAACTTTCGATCTCGTTTGCTTTAATTACCAAATCCATGAGACCTTTTCCTCTCATCCTTTTTCTTACGAATGAGCGTTTTCTTCTTCTATTTTGAAGACTTCATGATCGATTGGCGCAGCTGATTACCACTACTTTATGTCTTTTTTATTTTTTTCATGCTTTATTTTTCATTTTATTCTGAAAATAAAGCAGCCCGTTTGTCCAATTTAAACATTAAGATGATTTTATCAACCTAACCAATTTTTGACAACATGTTTCAAAATAAAAAAACGTCTCAATGAAGAAACGTTTTTTTATGAAAAAGATTCTAGCTTGCTCTATGCTCTAATCGCAAACGATCAGCTACCATGGCAATAAATTCTGAATTGGTTGGTTTCGCTTTTGACATGCTGACAGTATAACCAAAGAGTGAGGAAATGGAATCAATGTTTCCTCTGCTCCAAGCGACTTCAATGGCATGACGAATCGCTCGTTCTACCCTGCTGGCAGTCGTGTTAAATTTCTTTGCAATGTCTGGGTACAACACTTTAGTGATGCTTCCGAGAAGCTCAATGTCATTGTACACCATAGAAATGGCTTCTCTTAAGTATAAATAGCCTTTAATATGAGCGGGCACGCCAATTTCATGAATAATGGTCGTAATGCTCGCATCTAAGTTTTTACGTTTCGGTTCAGGTTTGTTACGAAGAACACTGTTTTGGATTGATGAAGAGCGATGGGTAACTTGTGTGCCGTTTCCACTGACTTGACGAATATGACCTACTAGGTTTTCCATATCAAATGGCTTTAAAATGAAATAGGATGCGCCTAAATCAACTGCTTTTTTCGTGACATCTTCTTGTCCAAATGCCGTTAGCATAATCACACTTGGCTGTTTTGTCATTTCATTGTTTTCACGGAGGCGTTCTAGTACAGCAAGACCGTCTAAATGAGGCATGATAATGTCTAAGAGGAGAACGTCGGGCTCTTTATCTTTAAATAATGTCAGGCATTCCTGACCATTATACGCCACGCCAAGTACTTCCATATCTTCCTGTCCCTCAATATACTCTGTCAAAAGGCCAACAAGCTCTCGATTGTCATCAGCTACACACACTTTAATTTTCTCCACGTTCTTTCCTCCCCAATGTCGATTCCTTTAGTCTTTTGCATTTCTCTTCTGAGTGTTCAATTCGACAAAACCATGCTATCCCCTTTAAAAAACTTTAATTTTCCGAATAATAGAGCATTATCTAGCTTTTTCTACGTTTTTCTTAACGAATCGACGATTATTGCAATTTGACAACATGCTTTTTTCCATTTTGTCGAAAAATCTCTTTTTCCTTATTTTATAACATGATGGAAGAGAAAGAAAGGGTAGAAAAAAACTGCCGGAAGATTCGCGGCAGTTTATGATCAGCTTGCTTTTTTGTTTTTTTGATAAAGGTCGATTCCTGCTTCTGACAGCATCCATTCAATGTGTACGCCGTACCCGCTAGTCGGATCATTGACAAATACGTGTGTGACAGCTCCAATGACTTTGCCATTTTGGATGATGGGGCTTCCGCTCATTCCTTGGACGATTCCGCCCGTTTTGCTTAAGAGCCGCTCATCTGTTACCTTCAATACCATTCCTTTAGTTGCTGGGAATTTCTGCGGTGTTGTGCTGACGATTTTAATATCAAACTTCTCCACTTTATCATGATCCACAACGGTTAAAATTTCTGCTGGGCCTTCTTTTACTTCATTTGATAAAGCGACTGGAAGTGGTTTATCTGCTACATGATTTTCAAGCTTTTCGGTTAACGTACCAAAGATACCAAAAGGGCTGTTGCGGGAGATATCTCCTATTGTTTTTCTTTCGGAAGAGAATCTCGCCAATTTTTCTCCAGGATTGCCTCCTGTGCCTTTTTCAATCGATGTCACGGTTGATCTAACAATTTCACCATTGTCGACAACAATTGGTTTTTTTGTATCCATGTCAGAAATCACATGCCCAAGGGCACCATATTTTTTAGATGAAGGTTCAAAAAAGGTCATCGTGCCGATTCCTGCTGCAGAATCACGAATGTAAAGACCAATTCGATAGATGCCTTCACTTGCATCTTTTGCGGGTGTTAATGTTGTTTGAAAGGTTTTATGATCTCTCTTTATGAGCAAACGAAGCGTTTCACCCGTTTTCCCTGCTTTCTGAATAAATGGGGTGAGGTCATTCATTTTCTCCATTTTTTGACCATTGATTTCAATGATCATATCCCCTGATTGAATGCCTGCGGCTTCACCTGGTGATTTTTTGCCGTCTGCTGTTGTGATTTGATGAAAACCTACAACGAGAACTCCTACAGAGTGGAGCTTGACGCCAATGGATTGACCTCCAGGAATGACTTTTAATTCAGGGAGAACGTCAACTTTTGTTTTCTTAATAGGAAATCCTTTAAAATCATAAACAATTTCGGCTTTTCCCGCCTTTTGTCCTGTAATATCCAGCTGATTCTTTTTCTCTGAAAGGCTAAAGGCTGGTGAAGAAGCATTGGCTGACGCTTCAATCGATGTGTCAATTGAGTGCTTCTGTTTTTCAAATACAGCAACATTTGTTGGAATGCTGATGTATTCCTTCACTATGCTCATAAACCCTGTACTTATTAAAGAAACAAGGAGAATCACACCAATGGCTTTTCTCATCTTTTCGGGCATTCATTTTTCACTCTCCTCGCTCCTTACCCACACCAGAACACTCATGTTTTGGCTACATCTTTACTTTTGCCTTCTTCGAGAGGATTTATAACCGGCAGCTTTAGAAAATGATTGGATAAATTGATAAAAGAAAAAGACGATTTTATGGGTATATACGCCGGCTTTTACACAACATATAAAAAAGGCAGCTGATGATTCAGCTACCCTGTTGTTTTGACATCATTTGCTTGGTGCAATAGTTCTTTTGCATGCTGTTTTGTCAGCTCAGTCACTTCCACACCGGCAATCATCCGGCCAATTTCACTCACTTTTTCTTCATGACTTAATGGTTTGACACTCGTCAGTGTTCTGCCCGCTTTCGAGCGTTTCGAAATGAAGAGATGTGTGTCAGCCATTGCGGCTACTTGAGGCAGGTGTGTAATACAGAGCACTTGTGATCCAGACGCAACTTTGTAAATTTTCTCAGCAATGGCTTGTGCCACTCTGCCGCTGACGCCTGTATCAACTTCATCGAAAATAATGGATGTGACGTCTTGTTTAGCTGAGAAAATACTCTTCACAGCGAGCATGACACGTGAAATTTCTCCACCTGAGGCTACTTTCGATAAAGATTTCATCGGTTCTCCTGTATTTGTAGAAATGACAAATTGTGCTTGGTCGATTCCATTTTTCCCGAGCTGCACAGGTTTTCCGTCTAATAGCGGACAATCGGTGCTGCCAAATGGCGCATATCGAACAGAAAAAGCTGTGTCAAATGATGACTTCTCCATATACAAATCCTTGAGCTCTGTTTGGATTTGCTTCGCTAGCTTTTTGGCCCATTTTTTACGCAGCTCCGAAACGTTAAGTGCTTCGAGCAGGGCATCACGACTCATCGCATCTAATTTATTTTTGAGCGTCTGCAGATGGCTGTCTCGATTTTGGATTTGATCTATTTCTTCTTCAATCTTCGCCGCATACTCCAAAATTTCCTCAACGGTTGTGCCGTATTTTCGTTTTAGCTGCTTCATTTCATTCAGCCTGGATTCAATAAAATCAAGACGAGCCGGGTCGAATTCTAATTGATCCAGCATGCTTCGCATTTGGAAGGTTGAATCCTCTAATAAGTAGTAGGAGTTCGACACTTGTTCAGATAGCTTTTTCAAATCATCGTTGATCTCAGACACCTGATCAAGCTCGCTTGAGGACATACCAACCCAATCTAGTCCTCCTTGCTCATTACGCAGAGCGTTATACGCGTTTTGGAGTGAAGAATAGATTTTTTCGTAGTTGCTGATTTGATGACGTTCTTCCTGAAGCTTCTCATCTTCTCCCGGCTCTAATTGTGCCGCCTCAATCTCCTCTAGCTGAAATTGCAGTAAATCTAAGCGGTGCACCATTTCCTGCTCATTCTCAGACAGCTGCCTTAGCTTTTGGGCCGTCTTCATATATTGATCATATGCTTCTTGATACTGCAAGAGAGCCGGTGCAATGTCTTCTGCTCCAAATTGATCGAGCAAATGCAGATGATTTTCATCTTCCATGAGCAGCTGGTTATCGTGCTGTCCATGTATATCAAGCAAAAGCCGTCCTACTTCCCGTAAAAGTGAGATGGTGACAAGCTTTCCATTAATCCGGCAAATGCTTTTCCCGCTGTTATTAATATCACGGCGGAGGATCATCATTTCATCTGATGCGTCAATTCCCTGCTCTTCGCATAGAGCAAATACAGGGTGATCGGCTGGTACAAGAAAAAGCCCTTCCAGCTCTGCCTTTTTTTCACCGTAGCGGACAAATTCAGAGGATCCTCTTCCTCCCACGAGAAGTGAGACAGCGTCAATCATGATGGATTTTCCGGCACCTGTTTCCCCCGTTAGAACCGTGAGTCCTTTTTCAAATGAAACCGTTAACTCTTCAATGATTGCAAAGTTTTTAATGGTTAGTTCTGCTAACACTCATTTGACACCTCTTTTAGTAAACCTGATTCTTTATAGAAGCTCTAAAATTTTGCTCGAAACTGTCTCTGTATCATCTGGGGTGCGGCAAATGATTAAAATGGTATCATCCCCGCAAATTGTTCCCATAATTTCTTCCCAATCTAAATTATCCATTAAAGCACCAATCGCCTGAGCATTACCCGGCATTGTTTTCAGAACAATTAAATGACTGGCAGCATCCATTTTAATAAATGCATCCATTAGGGACCGCTTAAGCTTTGACAGCGGATTAAACCGCTGATCTGCAGGAAGACTGTATTTATATGTTCCATTGTTCGTCGGAACTTTCACTAAATGCAACTCTTTAATATCCCTAGAAACGGTCGCTTGTGTGATGTTATATCCATCGGCTTTCAAAATATCGACCAATTCATCTTGTGTTTCAATTTCTTGGCTTGCAATGATTTCTCTTATTTTAATATGCCTTTGACCTTTATTCATATTTGACCCCCCTAGGCGTTTCATTCTCAGTTTGTCTTTACGTTCTATGTTATATGATGCACACTTCAAAAAACAAGCATTACGTGAGATACGGCCAATTCTTGTCTTTTGACCATGTAAAAAGGAATAATAGCGAGCTATTATTCCTTTTGTATCATCTCATGTGTCAGCCGGCTCAGGGCTGTTTTTCTTTTCTTTCAATACGGAATGGGCTTCCTTGACGACCTTCTCAAGTTCTGAAGCAGGGAGTGCCGCATTTTCTTCTTGATCAGGATGAAGCACTAAATGAAACAGAAATTCAATATTTCCATCTCCACCAGTGATAGGCGAAAATGATACATCCTTTACATCATAGCCTTCTTTTGCAGCAAATTGATTCATCTCTTCTAGTACACCAAGGTGGACAGACGGCTCACGTACGATGCCTTTTTTCCCAACAAGCTCTCTGCCTGCTTCAAATTGAGGCTTGACGAGCGCAATACAGTCACCACCCGGAACAAGAATATGCTTTAAAGCCGGCAGAATGAGTTTGAGTGAGATAAAAGATACATCAATCGATGCCACTTCTGGCAATCCTTCAGTAAAATCAGCTGGAACGGAATGGCGGAAATTAGTGCGCTCCATGACGATGACCCTGTCATCCTGCCTTAATTTCCACGCAAGCTGATTGTAGCCAACGTCTACAGCATATGATTTGACTGCTCCATTTTGAAGAGCACAATCTGTAAATCCGCCTGTTGATGAGCCAATATCAATCAGCAATTTCCCTTCAACTGTCAGATCAAATTCTTTAAGCGCTTTTTCAAGCTTTAACCCGCCGCGGCTTACGTATTTGAGAGGGTTCCCCTTCACTGTAAGCGGCGTATCACGAGCAATTTTCTCGCCTGGTTTATCCAAACGGGTTTCATTTGAGTAAACGATCCCTGCCATGATGGCACGCTTTGCTTTCTCTCTTGTTTCCATTAGTCCTTGTTCGACTAATAAAACGTCAAGTCGTTCTTTCTTTGATGTCATGATCCAATTCCTTTTCTTGGTGCTGCTGGAAGCAGGTCACGTAAAGTCTCAGCAACCTGTGCTTTCGTCAGTCCAATTTCTTCAAGCAGGGCATCAACACTTCCATGCTCAATAAATTGATCTGGGATACCCATACGTTCTACTTTGATATGTGATGCTTTCTTGTCGTGTAAATATTCTAATACGCTGCTGCCAAACCCGCCTTGAAGCACAGCTTCTTCAATCGTTAAAATCGGAATCCCTTCAGAAAGAATGTCATGTAGCATCACTTCATCAAGCGGCTTAATAAACCGAGCGTTGACGACACGAATTGATTTCCCTTCTTTTTGAAGCTCCTCAGCTGCTTGCAGCGCCATTTTAATCGTCGTTCCGAATGTTAAGATGACGGCATCCTTCCCTGGACGAAGAACCTCCCAAGACCCAATCGGAATGGTTTTCAGCTGTTCATCCATTTTCACACCAAGGCCATTTCCGCGCGGGAAACGCATGGCAATAGGACCGTCATCATACTGAATGGCTGTATTGACCATGTGCTGGCCTTCATTTTCATCCTTCGGCATCATGAGCACCATATTCGGCATATGACGCATGAAGGCAATATCAAACACACCTTGATGCGTTTCTCCATCGGCACCGACAAGACCCGCACGGTCAATTCCGATAAATACATTGAGGTTTTGGCGGCAAATATCATGCAGCACTTGATCATAAGCTCTTTGCAGGAACGTTGAATAAATCGCTAAAAATGGCTTCATATCCTGCGTCGCAAGCCCAGCTGCCATTGTGGCTGCATGCTGCTCAGCAATTCCTACATCAAACATTCGCTCTGGAAATTCCTTTGCAAAGCCTTCAAGTTTTGAGCCAACAGGCATCGCAGGCGTGATGGCGACAATTCGCTCATCTTTCCGCGCAAGCTTTCTGACTGTTTCACTGACAAGACCACTCCATGACGGTGCAGCAGCTGCTGGTTTTACAAAATCACCTGTATCAATTTTGTATGGACCTGTGCCGTGCCAAGTCCCGATTTTATCGGATTCTGCCGGCTGATAGCCTTTTCCTTTTTTCGTGATGACATGCAGCAGGACAGGACCTTTTGTTTTCTTTGCATATTCAAGGTTTTCAAAAAGATCTTCATAAGAATGTCCATCAACAGGACCTAAGTAAGTGAATCCCATTTCCTCAAAGAACATGCCAGACACTAGTAAATACTTGAGGCTGTCTTTAATACGCTCTGCTGTGGCAGCAAGCTTTCCGCCTACAGCTGGGATCCGCTTAAATAAATACTCGAGCTCGTCCTTTACCCATTGGTACTTGCCTGCTGTGCGCAGTCTGCCAAGCATGGTGTGAATTGCACCGACGTTTGGTGCAATACTCATTTCATTATCGTTTAAGATAACGATCATGTCTTTCTTTTCATCACCGATATGATTCAGAGCTTCAAGCGCCATACCTCCGGTTAATGCACCATCTCCGATAATCGGCAGGATATATTCATCTGTCCCTTTAATATCCCGCGCCGCCGCCATACCCATCGCGCCAGATAATGACGTTGAGCTGTGGCCTGTTTCCCAAACATCATGCTCACTTTCATTTCGTTTAGGAAAACCGCAAAGTCCTTTATATTGACGAAGTGTATCAAACTCCGCCCCTCTTCCAGTTAACAGCTTGTGAACATAAGACTGATGTCCAACATCCCAAAGGAATTTGTCTTTCGGGCTGTCAAATACTTTATGAAGGGCAACCGTGAGTTCAACGACACCCAGGTTTGGACCGATATGCCCGCCAGAGTTAGCCAAGGACTCAATTAAAAACATGCGAATGTCAGCACTAAGCTCCTCTAATTCTGCATTTGACATTCCTTTTAGAAACGTTGGATTTTTTATTGATAAAAGATCCAATCAGGATCAACTCGCTTTCAACAAAATTTCTATCTACATATATAATGCCTTATTCCTATGAAAACCAAGCGGGAATAAGAGTTGTCTCATCATGATAAACTGTTTACAGTTTACCACAATTGCTCGAAGACCCTCAAATCTATGCTGTTTTTAATGATCTCTTGAGGCGATCAGATCACATAACTCATGCAGCAATTGCTGCTCTAATTCAAGATTTGAGACAATTTCTTTTGCACGTGTGATGTGCTCGTGCAGCTTTTCTTTTGCTCCTGTAAGCGTTAATAAAGAAGGATATGTCGACTTTTCATTCGCTGTATCAGAGCCGACTCGTTTTCCTATTTTTTCTTCGCTTCCTTCGAGGTCTAAAATGTCATCACGGATTTGAAAAGCAATGCCAATATGATAACTGAATTCTCTTAGTTTTTCGATATCCTCATCTGATGCTCCTGCCAGCATTGCACCTGCTGTGACGCTGAATGAGAGAAGCTTTCCTGTTTTCCGGGCATGAATGGATTCTAGTTCAGCAAGCGGGACTTGTTTTTGCTCTGCTTCCATGTCATCAAATTGACCGCCAACCATTCCTAGTGCACCTGCTGACCGCACAAGCTCATCTACGATTCTAAGCTTTTGGTCAGGAGAGACGCTGCTAGATAGCTGCGATGTAATGAGGCGGAAGCTTTCCGTTAAAAGTGCATCACCAGCGAGAACCGCTGTTGCTTCCCCGTATACTTTATGGTTAGTCGGCTTTCCTCTGCGAAGGTCATCATCGTCCATGCAAGGAAGGTCGTCATGTATCAATGAATACGTATGAATCATTTCTACAGCACAGCCAACCGGTATGCCATCTTCTTCGTTTTTTCCGTAAGCATGTAATAAAGCAAGAACGAGAACAGGGCGAAGTCTTTTCCCTCCAGCTTCAAGAGAGTAAAGCATCGAAGATTTTAGTTCTTCTGGAATCTTCAATTCCTGAACATATGTAAATAAATACTCTTCAATGGCCTGTTTTCGTGTTGTTAAAAAATCCTGCAAATTACTTGTCACCAGCATCTGCCTCCTTCACCGAGAAAGGAGCCAGTTCACCGTCCTCTTTTAAAATGAAATCCATCTGCTTTTCAACGTGCTGTAATTTTTCATGGCAAAGCTTTGAAAGTGTCATGCCTTCTTGGAAATAATGAATGGCTTGCTCAAGTGGTACATCTCCTTCTTCGAGCTTCCCAACGATCTCCTCAAGACCTTTCATCGCTTCTTCAAATGTCATTTGTTCTTCTTTTTGTTTATTTGATTCTGTCATGATGATTGCCCCTCCTTCTCAATAACCTCACAAATCAGACGTCCATCCTTCATGGTGATAGCCAATTGATCCTTCGTATCGACTTGGTTCACACTTTTAATCAGTTCATTGTCTTTATAGGCTAAACTGTAGCCTCTTTCCATCACTTGAAGTGGATTTAATGCATTTAGTTTACCAAGAACAGATTGGAACTGCGAATGAATTGTTTTCATTTGCACATTCATGCTGCGGATGAGCTGTTCTGTTTCATTGGTGTGGCGTTTTTTCGCCTGCAGCAGCTGCTCTTTTGGATGAAGCGGCTTCAGCCTGTATGTCTGGCGGTCTAGTTGACTGCGTTTTTGTTCAATTTGTCTCGTCAGCTGTTTTTGAAAACGGTCAAATACCAAATCGAATTGCTGCTCTTTTTGCTCCTGCAATCGTTTTGGAAAACGGAAGGCATAAGAGGATTGCAGCGCCACAAGACGGTCTTTCGCTTGTGATGTTCGGTTCTTCACGGCCCTTGTAAGCCGAATGTCGATGGATTTGATTCGTTCTATTAAATCGGCTGTGCTTGGAACAGCGAGCTCGGCTGCTCCTGTTGGTGTGGGTGCTCTCATGTCTGCAGTGAAATCACTGATCGTAAAGTCCGTTTCATGCCCCACTGCAGAAATGATTGGAATGTCTGATGCGAAGATTGCTCTTGCGACAGCTTCTTCATTAAAGGCCCAAAGTTCTTCGATCGAACCGCCTCCTCTTCCGACAATCAAGACATCACAGATCTGTTTTTCATTTGCTTCTTTGATCCGCTCTACGATTGAACGGACGGCATTTTCACCTTGGACAAGCGCCGGAAGCACAATGATTTTCGCCTGCTGATAACGCCGGTTAATCGTTGTGATGACATCTCGAACAGCCGCTCCTGTTGGGGATGTAATGACACCAACAACCTCTGGATATTCAGGAATTGGTTTTTTATAGCGCGCATCAAATAAGCCTTCACTTGCCAGCTTTTTCTTCAGCTCTTCATAAGCGAGATGAAGAGCACCAACACCATCAGGCTGCATTTCTTTTGCATATAATTGATAGTTGCCGCTTGGTTCATATACTTGAATCCCGCCGCGTACAAACACTTTCATTCCGCTTTTTGGTGAAAAAGGCAGCTTTGCTGCGGA
Source organism: Bacillus sp. FSL M7-0003 (assembly GCF_038628485.1). NCBI lineage: Bacteria > Bacillati > Bacillota > Bacilli > Caryophanales > Bacillaceae > Bacillus > Bacillus sp. FSL M7-0003. Next base: position 2,225,544 of record NZ_CP152024.1, read on the forward strand.
ACGCTGGAACATGACAGCTTGCATGCGTGCGTTTTCGTCTTTTAAGGTGAAGTACACATGACCTCTTGAATGAATCTTCACATTGGATAACTCACCTTTGATCCAAATATCTTCTAAATGCGGATCAACATCAAATTTTCTTTTTATGTATTTTGTAAGGGCTGTGACCGTCACAAAGGCTTTTTCACTCATGACGTATTCCTCCTCTTCAAAAACGCACATTCATCCACCGGCAGCATGCGGGTGGATGAATGGATAAAGCTTATGCTAATGTACGTTTTGCTGATTTAACCGTATTGTGTGCAAGCATCGTAATCGTCATTGGACCGACTCCGCCAGGGACTGGTGTGATGTAAGAAGCTTTTTCTTTCGCTTCTTCAAAATCAACATCCCCAACAAGCTTCCCAGTATCTAAACGATTGACTCCTACATCGATGACAATTGCACCTTCTTTGATTTGGTCAGCTTTTATAAAGTTTGCTCGACCGACGGCAACAACTAAAATGTCCGCTTTTAATGTATGTTCTGAAATATTCGCCGTTCTTGAATGGCAGTAAGTAACCGTTGCATTTTCGTTTAATAGCAATTGTCCCACTGGTTTGCCGACAATATTGCTGCGCCCTACAACAACCACTTCTTTTCCAGAAAGACTGACACCCGTTTTGTTCAGTAATTCAACAATGCCTGCTGGTGTACAAGGTAGGAATGTATCTTCTCCAAGCAGCATTTTCCCGATATTTAATGGATGGAAACCATCTACATCTTTCTCAGGTGAAATACGTTCAATAACGGCTTTTTCAGAAATATGTTTTGGCAGTGGAAGTTGAACAAGAATCCCGTGGAATTGATCGTTCGCATTGTACTGATCAATCAGCTGAAGCAATTCTTCTTCTGTTAAAGAAGCATCTAAATGATCAAGCTGAAAGTGCATGCCCATTGCTTCTGCTGCTTTTTTCTTCCCGCGTACGTAAGAAAGTGAAGCCGGATCATCACCGATTAGAATAACGGCAAGACCAGGTGTGACTCCTTTTTGTTTTAGCTCTTCTACTTCTTTTGCTAATTGTTCACGTTTTTCTTTTGCTGTTTCTTTCCCATCGATGATTGTTGCTGTCATGTCGAATCCTCCTATTGCTGCTTTAGGTCGTTTTTAATGTTCGAAAGTACACCATTTACAAATTTCGGTGCTTTATCATCGCCGAATAATTTGGCGAGTTCAATCGCTTCATTCATTGAGACACTAACTGGGATGTCTTCTTGATACACCATCTCGTACACAGACAGCCTTAAAATGGCTCTGTCTACGTTTGCAATACGATCGAGTTTCCAATTCACTAGATGCTGTGAGATCATGTCATCAAGCTTGTCCTTTTGTTCAAGCACACCGAAAACCAGTTCCTCGAAAAAAGGATCTGATTCTTGTTCATCCAGCGCATGTGTAATGGCCTCTTTCGGATCAATATTGCTCACATCAATTTGAAATAATGTTTGTAGCGCCTTTTCTCTTGCAGTTCTTCTTTTCATTATTTACTCCTTTAACCACTTTATCCGCTTGTCGTTAAGCCATACAGAGATCATAACATATTTTGACCGTGGTCGCACCAAGATCCATGCGAGCTGTGACGAAAAACGAATCAATCCACGCGTCACGTTATCAATATTCGGAAATTACTCAAAAATGGGCTTTAAAAAACCAAAGAGGCAATGCCTCCTTGGTTTCACTTGAACCCTATTTTACATTTCTTGATCTACTTCAGCCTCAGGTGCTTTTGTTTCAAATTGAATGCCAACGACATGAATGTTAATTTCATTAATCGTTAAGGCAGTCATGTTCAAAAGGGTTTGACGGATATTTTCTTGTACAGCAGTGGATACCTTTGGAATGGATAGGCCAAATTCAACCACACAATACACATCGATTGTGATGCCTTCATCAGAGACATCTACTTTTACACCTTTACGGTGATTTTTCTTACCAAAGCGTTCTGCTACATCAGCAGCGAAATTGCCGCGCATTTCGGCAATGCCTTCGACTTCTGAAGCGGCGATCCCAGCAATGACTTCAATCACTTCTGGTGCAATTTGCACTTTTCCCAATTGATCTTCATCAAGGTTCATTTCAAGCAAATTGTTTTCTGACACGATCATTCACCTCCGAAAGCTGTGATTATTTCATGATTTGGTATGTTTCTAAAAACTTCGTATTAAAGTTACCGCTCACAAATGTTTCATGCTCGAGCAATCTAAGGTGGAATGGAATCGTTGTGTAGACTCCTTCAATGACGAATTCTTGAAGCGCACGTTTCATTTTCGCAATCGCTTCTTCTCTCGTCTTACCATATGTAATCACTTTTGCAATCATGCTGTCATAATATGGCGGAATCACATAGCCCGGATAAGCGGCAGAATCAACACGTACACCTAAACCGCCTGGCGGAAGATACATTTTAATTTCACCAGCTGAAGGCATGAAGTTTTTCTCTGGGTTCTCTGCATTGATGCGGCATTCGATCGCCCAGCCTTCATATACGACATCCTCTTGTGTAAGAGAAAGCTTCTCACCTGATGCAACCTTGATCTGTTCTTTGATCAAGTCTACACCTGTGACCATTTCTGTCACAGGATGCTCTACTTGAATACGAGTATTCATTTCCATGAAGTAGAACTTCTCTTCATTATAATCATAAATGAATTCGACTGTTCCAGCACCTGTGTATTCAACAGCTTCTGCTGCTTTTACAGCTGCTTCACCCATTTGCTCACGAATGTCTGCATTTAGTGCTGGTGATGGCGTTTCTTCAAGAAGCTTTTGCATTCTTCTTTGGATCGAGCAATCACGCTCTCCTAAATGAATCGTATTGCCATGCTGATCTGCAAGCACTTGAATTTCCACATGTCTAAAGTCTTCAATGAACTTTTCTAAATAGACACCAGGGTTCCCAAAGTTTTGCGCCGCTTCCTGCTGCGTGATGGTGACTCCGTTAATAAGCTCTTCTTCTGTACGAGCCACACGGATCCCTTTACCGCCTCCGCCTGCAGTTGCTTTAATAATCACAGGATACCCAATACTAGCTGCTGTTGAAACAGCATCATCAAGATCTTTTACAATTCCTTGAGAACCAGGGACGATCGGAACGCCTGCATTCTTCATTGTTTCTCGCGCGACATCTTTCGTTCCCATTTTGGAAATCGCTGACGCAGTTGGTCCAACAAAGATTACATTACATTCCTCGCAAAGCTCTGCAAAGTCTGCATTTTCTGCTAAAAAGCCGTATCCTGGATGGATGGCATCTGTCCCTGTTAATTTTGCTACGCTGACAATATTCGTGACATTTAAATAACTATCTTTAGAAGCAGTCGGTCCGATGCAATATGCTTCATCAGCCATTTGTACATGCAGCGCATCGCGATCCGCTTCAGAAAATACCGCAACAGTTTCAATTCCAAGCTCTTTACAAGCGCGGATAATTCTAACTGCGATTTCTCCTCTGTTTGCAATTAATAGCTTTTTAATCATGATCGTACTCCTTACTCTGCTTTCACTAGAAAGAGGGGTTGTCCGAATTCTACAAGCTGACCGTTTTCAGCTAATACTTCGACGATTTCACCTTTTACTTCTGCTTCGATTTCATTAAACAGTTTCATCGCTTCCACGATACATACAACAGTGTTTTCCTTCACCTTGGAACCTGTTGTCACGTATGGATCTGCTTCTGGTGAAGAGGAAGCATAAAATGTACCAACCATTGGGGATGTGATTTTATGCAGATTTTCAGACGCAGCTGCCTCTTGTGCAGGGGCTTCGGTCTGAGCTGGAGCTTGTGCTTTAGGAGCTTGTTGAGCTGGAGCTGCTTGGACTGGAGCCACTGGTGCTTGTGCCGCAACTTGCTGAACGACTTCTTTATTTTTCTTCAGTTTGATTTTTGCACCTTCGTTTTCGTACGTAAACTCATCGATAGTAGAGTCGTCAATTAATTTAATCAGTTCATGAATTTCTTCGATTTTTAACATGGATTTGCACCCCTATGTATGGATTTATCTTTTTATTATAGGCTAGTACTAAAAGTACATACTATAACCATCTTACAGGAGGATTTCGATGAATTCAACTACTATTGTGGTGAAGCGCCTCGCGTAAGTACCTTGGAGAGGGCGTCAAGCCGCATCAAAAAACGCCCTTTTCCGCAAAGGGCGCCAGTTCATTTTTATTGATTAGTGGGCTCAAAAGTGACAGCTACGTTATCAAGACCTCTCATTTCTTTTGTGACCATATCAATAATATCGGCCGCTTGAGATTTTGATTTTTTATCAGAACGAACCGTGATGCTCACTTTATCCCCTTCAGCACTTACGAGCGCATCTTTATAGCCTTTTGTTTTGATCAATGTCTCAAGCTGACGCTCAGTTCCTTCTGCTTCACTGAGCGCAGTCATTTGATCGTATGCTTCACTTTTTTCTTGCGCTGTTGCATCGTCACTGGAGACAATTTCGTTGTATTCTTCGCGCTGCTTGCTTCGTTTATCTTCAAGCTCTAGTCTGTATGTTGTAAAAAGCTCATCGTCTGTTTGCTCTGACACAGCCTTTCCTTCTTCACCGCTTGTTTCGATATCCTCTTGTTTGCCGTTTGTTTCTTTGTCAGTGGATTTCTTATCAGCGCCTTTTTCCATGCCTTTGTCCGTCCCTTTTTCTGTTTCAACCTTTTTCTCTTCAGTGCCTTTTGATTTCGTATCTTCTACTGTCACTGCATTTTCACCCTGTGGAGACATGATATAGTACACACTTAATACGACAACTAAACTTAGCATCGTTAATAGCCAAACCGTTTGTTTTTTTAACATCATTCCGAATCCTCCTTGATTTTTTTAGGGGCAACAGCCACTCTATGGGTCGGTACATCAAGCACTCGTGTAACCGCTTCAATGATGGTTTTCTTTATTTGAACGTTGTCTACTCCTTGAGCAACAACGAGGACACCTCGGATTTCTGGTTTTTTCGTTTGAACAACGACTGGTGTTTCTTCATTGCCATTTTTGATGATGACGACTTCTTCTTCTTTTGTTTGATCGGTGACACTTCGTACGCCGCCTTCTTTATCTGTTTCCTCGGTCGTTGTACTTTTATTGGATTTGTTTTTTTCAAACACTTTTAAAGACGTTGCATCTACATTGACCACAATGGATACATCCTCAACGCCGATGATGGTCTCTAAAATTTCTTTCAGCTGATTTTCGTATTCTTGCTCCACATCCTCAATTGAATTTTTTGGTTTACCTGAGGATGCCGGTTTGAATACCTCCTGCTCTTCTGAGGATGTTTTTTTAGAAGCAGGAACAGCAGCTTGTTGTTTGCTTGATGGCGGTGACAAGATCTGACTGACTAACATGAAAGATACGCCGATAATGAATACAAGCAGCAAGTAATGGTGCTTCGTTAATTTGGGTTTCCCTTCACCTTTTTCAGGCGGCTGGAAGAATGATTTCAGCTTTTGTTTCCAGTCCTTGTTATTCATGATCTGCTGCGTCACCTCCCTCAATGTTCAGCGCGATGTGCTCAGGACTCGTATTCCAAACATCAGCAAGTGTCTCTTTCACCCTCGTGATCTCTTTGCTAGAAGATCCAGCGCTTTCCTCCTTTTGCTTGGAGAGATCAATGTCCACCTTTGCCACCGTTTCTACAGCATCACCTGTGAGCGGGGAAAGAACTGCTTTGATGCGAAATTGATCCGCCTCCATATTCTGATCCAGATGCTCCTCATCAGCCAGCACTTCTACGTGTTTCATTACATAGCTCTCCTTCTCCAGTGGCTCCTTTGCGCTTTTTTCTAGTTGGACAGCCATTTGCTTTAAAATATATGCACGCTGAGAGGCTTGTATTTCTTTTTTTTCTAAATTCATCTGATTTTTTATTTCTTCTGACTGCGCTTCTTCCTTCCCTTTCATCAATTCTGAAAAAATTTGATCAGGATCTGCTCGAAATAAAGCAAAAATCGGATTGAGCATCACCACGATGAGCAGCAGGCTGACGACCATTTTTGCATACTTTTGCATGCTCGAATTGGGAAGCAGAAGATCAATAACAATCGCAAATAAGATAAAAAGAATAATACTTGTGATCCATTCCGTGAGAAAACTCAAAAGGTGTCCCCTCCTTACTTCATCATCATGGTCAGGTTACCCGCAGTGATGATGACGGTAATGCTTAAAAAGAACATGAGCGACACTACAGCAAGTGCGGCAAATATATACAGCACACTTTTTGAAATGACATCAAGACAGCTGATGATGGGTCCGCCCCCTAACGGCTGAAGGATGGCAGCAGCAAGCTTATAGATAAGGGCTAACGAAAGGACTTTAATCGCCGGGAAAGCAGCAATTGAAATCAAAATGGCGACCCCAACTAGTCCGACTGTATTTTTGAGTAAAACAGAGGCGCTGATCACAGTATCGGTCGCATCTGTAAACATTCTGCCTAGGACAGGGATGAAGTTTCCGGTAATGAATTTGGCTGTACGAAGAGCGATTCCATCCGTAACGGCCGCAGATGCACCCTGAACGGAAATGACGCCGAGAAAAACGGTTAAAAAAACGGCAAGCCCGCCAATTGCCACATTTCTTAACAGCTGGGCAAGCTGGGTTACCTTGTATTGTTCGGTCAGCGTACTGATAATGCTCAATATTGCAGATAAAAAGATGAGCGGGAGAACGACATACTGAATGAAAATACCGCTCGTGTTCATTAAAAATATAATAACGGGATGAAAGAATCCGGCTGAGACAAGCCCGCCTGATGAAGCAATAAGCGCTAGTAAAAGAGGAATAAGAGCAAGAATAAAACTGGTCATCGTTTGAATGGCTTCTGTAGCATAGGAAATCGCCACATGAAAGCTGTTAAGTGCAATAATAATCAGCACCATGTAAACAAGAGCATATGCGACTTTGCTGACGGTGCTTTGTTCAAAGGCATTTTGTAAAAGCTGCAAAAGCGAACAAAAGATGGTGAGTAAAATCAGAGTACCTAGAAGCTTTCCGTTTGCAATGACCTCGTGAAACAGATAATGTACAAAGGCTTTCAGCCATGTTTGGGGAGACAGCTCTTTATCGCCGTCAATCATTTCCTTCACTGTGCCCTTTTGGCTTTCTGGCAAAAAGCCGCCATACTCGTCCAAAATGGTTTCCCAAAAGTCACTGATGGAATGAAGCTCAAGTGCATCAGCCTGTCCATTCGCCACTTCCTGTGCTGCTGGCTGTTCATTAGATAAAGGTTCTTTTTCTTCTGCCCCTGCATGCGGAGCAATCAGCCAAAAGAAAAGCATCAATCCCATTACAGCGGTCACCCGTTTCATTGTCATCACCTCTTTTCATTTACGTCATGGACGGGATCATTCCTAAGATCGTCTCAATGATGACTGTTAAAATCGGGACGGCCATCACCAAGATGAGAATCTTGCCGCCTAGCTCTATTTTGGATGCAATGGCGCCTTGTCCAGCATCCTTCGTCAGCTGAGCGCCAAATTCCGCAATATAGGCAATGCCAATAATCTTCAATATGGTTTCAACATACTTCATATTGACGCCGGCACTTGCTGCAATTTTTTCAATCATCGAGATAATGGCATAGATTTGATCAATTAAATAAAGAAAAATGACACATCCGGTAAAAACAACAAGCATAAAGGCGAAGGTTGGCTTTTGTTCTTTGACGATTAATGCTAAAAAAGTAGCGATTAAACCAAGTCCAACAATTTGTATGATTTCGATTTGTAAGCCCTCCCCTATCCTTGAAATAGAAATACGGCTTTAATCTTTTTAAACAAATCGTCTACAATAGTTGCCACCATAAACAAAATGTAGATAAACCCAAGCAGCGTCACCCACTGAGCGTACTCTTTCTTCCCCATTTGGTCTAAAATCGTATGGAGAAAGGCCACGACGATGCCTACTCCGGCAATTTGAAAAATGACGTTTACATCAACGCCCATGCTCTCGACTCCCTTCCTCTCACATCAATAAAAGAATCAGTAGTAATCCGCTTAAAAATCCGAGGCTTCTGACCATTTTTTCATTTTTCGCTTGGGCGATTTCAGCTTCTTTCTCCTCTGATTCCAAATGGCCTAAAGCAAGCTTGATATACTTTTGCTGAGAAGTGACATCATGCTGGCCAAGTGTTTCTCCAAAGTGCTTCAACGCCTCATATTCGCCTTTTTTCAATACGGTTTTTTTCCAAACATCTTCAAGACTTTCGTTCCATGCATGGCGTGCAGAAAAGGTCCCCACTTTCAGCTTTTCTGCAAATTGTTCAAACAGCTGATTCACAGGTGGACCTACCTGCGCTGCAATTTGCTCTGCCGCCCGTGCTAAAGGGGTTTGACCATACATAATTTCAGCTTCAAGAGACTGGAGAGCAAACCGCAGTTGCCGAATTTGTTTAGGTCTGTCGCTATATCGTTTGGCAAACTCGAATCCTCCCCAAGTCGTGGCCGCGACAATGAAAATAGCGCCAATGAGCTTTAACATACGTCCACTCCCCGCCTCCATTTCATCTCTTGGCCGTCCCCGCCGTACATTCGCCCGATCGTGCCAGGCCCATTGTTTCGATTTAATTCAACATATCGTTCAAACACACGAAGCTCCCATAACGGTTTAAAAGAAGGCCGTTTATATACATCTTCAAGTGAATATCCATGAGCTGAGACGATGATGTTGACTCCGGCATGAATCGCTTCTAAAAGTGCCTCGACATCCTCACTTTTTCCGATTTCATCGACAATCATGACCTCTGGGCTCATAGACCGAATCATCATCATCAATCCTTCAGCCTTTGGACACGCATCGAGTACATCAATCCGGTGGCCAAAATGGTGCTGCGGCACTCCTCTGATACATCCGGCGATTTCAGAACGCTCATCAATAATGCCTGTTTTTCTAGGAGGAATGGTTTTTGTGCCTGTACTAGCAAGACGTGCTATATCCCGGAGCAATGTGGTTTTCCCCGTTTGCGGGGGACCGATGATGAGTGTATTGTGCCAGTGCTCTTCATATAAATAAGGAAGAAAAGGAAGCGCAATCCCGATTTTTTCTTTGGCAATGCGGATATTAAATGAAGAGATATCTCTTAACCCTTTGACAAATCCGTTTTCAACGATCACCTTTCCAGCAAGTCCTACCCGGTGTCCGCCAGATATCGTGATATAGCCCTGTTTTAGCTCTTCCTCAAGTGTGTACATGCTGTAATTGCTCAGCCTGCCTAATAGCTGAGACGCATCTTCCCAGGTGGTGTGATAAGAAAGGAAACGTGGTTTTCCTCCCTGCATTAATTCAATAGGACGATCCGTGCGAATGCGGATTTCTTCTATTTGCGCCCATTCTGCCTCTTTTAGCAGCCTGAGTTCTTGTCCAATCGAGTGCGGGAGAATATCCAACAAACTCCGCAACGAATTCCCCTCCTTTTTTTCTTCTCTAAAATGTATGATGTGAGCCGTTAATTATGCCAAGCCGTTTCACTTATAGATCCCAACAAGGATAAACACGACACCAATGAAAATGAACACGAGCTTTGCATAGGATAGCTGCCCGGCAATTTGATAGATTCCAATCGTCATCGTGATAATAAAAATGAGCGGCCCGATGATTGCCAATATACTATTGATGACTACCGCTTTCCGTACATCATTGGTGATTAAAATAAGGATGGCTGCCGTCAGTTCAATGGCGGCGGATAAGAATCTCATGCCTGCCATTGCAGCGACTGACGGGTGAAGACCTGGGAGAAATTGTTTCATATAGAACCTCCAGCTTTTTTTACACTATATGCTTGACCAGCTGGAAGTAGTCTTGTTTTTCAGGGAGGAAGAGAGATGAATGAGAGAATTGAGAGAAGGCCTGCCTTGAGGAGTCATTTTTCCAATAAAAAAAGACTGTAAACACGAGGTTTACAGTCTTTTTTCGTTCATTACGCTCTTGAAACGTATGAGCCGTCAGATGTATTAATCACTAGTTTATCTCCTTGGTTCACAAAGAAAGGAACGTTGACGATTAAACCAGTTTCAGTTTTTGCAGGTTTTGATCCGCCTGATGTTGTGTCACCTTTAATACCAGGCTCTGTTTCTACTACTTCTAGTTCTACTGTGTTTGGAAGTTCTACTCCAAGAGTTTCAGCACCGTACATCACGATTTGAACAGACATATTTTCAAGTAAATATTTCAGCTCATCTTTAATTTGTGCTTCACTTAGTTCAAGCTGCTCATAAGAACTTGTATCCATGAAGACATGCTGATCGCCATTTGCATACAAGTATTGCATTGTTTTTGTTTCGATTTGTGCTTTCGCTACTTTTTCGCCTGCGCGGAATGTTTTTTCTTGAATGGCACCTGTACGCAGGTTACGCAGTTTCGAACGAACAAACGCTGCGCCTTTCCCTGGTTTTACGTGCTGAAAATCCACTACTCGCCAAATACCGCCGTCCACTTCAATTGTCAGGCCAGTACGAAAATCGTTTACTGAAATCATTTTGTCATCCTCCTACATTTCACCATCATAATATGATAAGTTCTTTCGGTGAGTGGGTCAATCGTTTATTGCCGTCAGCTGTCAGGACAATATCATCCTCAATTCTCACGCCGCCGACATCTGGCAAGTAAATCCCCGGCTCAACTGTGACGACCATTCCCTCTTCTAAAACGACCTCTGATCGTGAGGAAAGGCCTGGCGCTTCATGCACTTCCATACCTAGCCCGTGCCCGGTTGAATGCCCGAAGTATTGACCATAGCCATACTTTTCAATGATGTCTCGTGTGATGCGATCAGCTTCTTTTCCTGTTAAGCCTGGCTTGATTCTATCCACACCAGCGTTTTCTGCTTCTAATACGATATGATAAATTTCCTTTAGCTTGTCGCTTGGTGTTCCGACAGCAATCGTTCTTGTCATATCAGAACAATAGCCTTTATAGTAAGCACCAAAATCGAGTGTCACTAAATCACCAGATTCAATCACCTTTTCACTCGCTCTTCCGTGAGGCAGGCTTGAACGAACACCTGAGGCAACTATCATATCGAATGAAGATCCTTCAGCACCTTCTTTTCTCATGAAAAATTCAAGCTCGTTCATGACAGCAATTTCCGTCAGGCCCGGCTTGATGTAAGTGAGAATATGATCAAAGGCGTGATCTGCAATCTTCGCAGCTTCCTCTAATATCTTAATCTCTTCACTAGACTTAATCAAGCGCAACTTTTCAACTGATTCAGAGACTGGAACAAGCTCTATACCGCCTGCTTTGGCTGCGTACTGCTGATACGTGGCAAATGTCATATGGTTTTGTTCGAACCCAAGGCGTTTCACTCCAAATTCCTTTGCCGTTTGAGCAGCCGTTTCCACAATGTTTCCTTTATGTTCAATGATGTCATAGCCTTTGACTTGATCCTTCGCTTGCTCTGTATAGCGAAAGTCCGTGATAAAAGCTGCCCGGTCCTTTGAAACGACAGCAAGACCGGCTGATCCGGTAAAGCTGGTCATATACTGTAAATTAAAACTGCTCGTAATGACAAGGCCATCGATCTCTAATTCACTTAAAAGTGCTCTTAGTTTTTCAAGTTTCATGATACTGCTCCCCCTTCACTGACTAAATAACGAATCGCCAATTTATACCCTTCTAAGCCAAGCCCAACGATTTGTCCTTGGCATACTGGAGCAAGTACAGAATGATGGCGGAATTCCTCTCTCTTATGAACATTTGTGATATGTACTTCAATGACTGATAAAGAAATACTTGCAATGGCATCTCTCAGCGCATAGCTGTAGTGGGTAAATGCACCCGGGTTAAACACGACACCATCGTATTGATCTTCTGCTTCATGGAGCGCATCAATCAAATCCCCTTCGTGATTTGATTGAAAGAACGTTAATTGGATGTTTGCTCGTTCTGCGAACTGGAACAAATCCGTCTCTAAATCTGTCAGCGTCTTACTTCCATAAACAGCAGGCTCTCTTTTGCCAAGCCTATTTAAATTGGGTCCATTCAGTACAAGAAAATGAGGCATATGACCACTCCTTCACCCTAATTCAATCTATATCGAGATCTGTTTCTTTTTCCTTAGAAACCTTTCGTTTCCAAAAATATTTTATCATATGAATAGGTGATTTACACTTTATTCTGTCTTTTTCCCGAGTGCCCTCGCAAGCTTCTGACTCGTCAATTCATTATATTCAAACGAAATGCTGTACCCGACAAACATGCCATATAAAATATATAGGCAAAATGTCGTGACAATGGTGCTTTGCTGCAACTCTTGTACTTGCTTTACATCTGGGAAAATGGGATTAAATACGTAAAAAACGAGCAGCCATAAAAGCCCGCCATATACTAAACCCATCCAAAAGCCTTTGATCCTTTTTAAAAGCCCAAAATAAATAAAGGCGGCTCCAATCGATAAAACTCCTAACAGCACAATACTGATAAAAGTACCAAGTCCTCCCTTTTTCCATTCTCCAAGCACAAATGGCTGAAGCAGCATATTGGGACTCACCTCTGAAAAATGAAACACATGGGTTAGAAACCCGATAAAGCCCCAAAAAACACCGCCGACAAAGCCTGTAGCAGCGGCTCTTGCCACAAGTGATGTCGTTTGCACGGACTGATTTTTTTCTTCTTGGTTTTTCTTTTCATCACGTTTCATTTGTGAACACCTCCAGCAAGTAGTATGTCCAAAATGTCATGAAAAAAAAGGATTTCCATGCGTGAGTGTAAAATTTTTAAAACAGGGTATACTGGCTAAAAAGAGGTAGATAGAATTCTAGTAGATAATCGACCTGTGAGCTAGTGATTTCCCCTCATTTCCTGTACAATAAAGGTATAAGGAAATGCATGTAAATTACAGGAAACAGGCAGGTTGATGAAATATGTCCAATCAAACAAAACCTCCAGCTTATGGAGGGCAGGCAGTTGTCGAAGGTGTCATGTTCGGAGGTAAGAAGAACTATGTGACAGCGATTCGGCGAAAGGACCAGTCCATTGAGTTTTTGAAGCTTCCCCGGACCTCCAATAAACGAACCGCCTTTCTCAAGAAAATCCCCTTTGTCAGGGGTGTTGCTGCACTTGTTGAAGCAAGCGCAAACGGCAGTAAGCACTTAAACTTCTCCAGTGAGCGATATGACTTAGATCCTTCTGAAGATCATACTCTTGAAAAAGAACAAAAAAGCTCGAAATTATCCATGATCTTCGGCATTGCTGTGATCGGAGTTCTCTCTCTACTCTTTAGTAAATTTGTCTTTACCCTGGTACCTGTCTTTTTAGCAGAGCTTGTGCGTCCCATCTTTTCAGGGAATTTCGCACAAATCGCAGTGGAAACATTCTTCAAATTGGTCCTTTTATTAGGCTATATTTACTTTATTTCCATGACCCCTTTAATTAAAAGAGTATTTCAATATCATGGGGCAGAACATAAAGTCATAAACTGCTATGAACAGAACCTTGACATCACAGTGGAAAATGTCCAAAAGCAATCCCGTCTGCATTATCGATGCGGCAGCAGCTTTATTTTATTCACTGTCATTGTCGGGATGTTCGTCTATTTACTCGTACCGACAGATCCTTTATGGGTGAGAGTTCTGAACCGCTTGGCACTTATTCCGGTTGTTCTGGGCATTTCATTTGAAGTGCTTCAATTCACGAACAAACTCCGAGAAGTGCCTGTGCTTAAAGCGCTTGGCTATCCTGGCCTTTGGCTGCAATTGCTCACAACAAAAGAACCTTCTGACGATCAAGTCGAGGTAGCCATTGCAAGTTTTAATGAACTTCTTCGTTTAGAGGAAGTATCTCTGAAACAAGCGTCAGATTCTGCTCATCAAGTGATCTAACTTATAAATCCGGTAAATTCCTTCGGAGGTGGACAGTTATGAATCGCCGAGTACATCCTGCTTTTACCATTATTTTCGCTTTAGGTGTTTTGGGATTTGTGTACTTACTCACAACGAACCCAGGCAGACTTTTTACCATGCTGCTGTCTGTTGTGATCATTGGAGCGGTTTTGTTTTTCCTATTTAGATGGCTGATGAATCGAAGAACTGGAACAGAGGGCAATCTTTATCGTAAAGCAGTCAAACAATCAAAACGTCGCTACCAGCAGCCTAAACCAAAAACGAAAAGCCAGATGAAAAATCGGGTCACTCATTTGCGAAGCGTGCCGACTGACCACAAGTCTAAGCCCGTCCTTCTCAAAAAGAAAAGCCAAACACATTTGACTGTGATTGAAGGCAAGAAAAACAAAAAGAAGAATCGCGCCTTATTTTAAAATGTCCAGCTTTTTAAAAATTGCTCGGCCTTCTGTCTGCCTAGATCGACGAGCGCCTTTTTCTTTTCTGTCATGAGTTGAAAATCAGTGGCAATGACGTGTTCTACAGGAATAAAAATAATATGACGTTCGTGTTTTGTGGCGATATGTCTTTCGTCATGAGCACCACGCATCGTTTCAAAAAGAGCGCCAAACAGTTCAAACGCATTGCGGATGGAGTGTTGAGGGCGTTCTTTTTCGTTTGGCGTTAATGTGACACCGACGAACGGTCTTTTTTTCTCTTCAGCAAACAGCCAAATTGGAAAATTGCTCAGCACTCCTCCATCTACAATGGTACAAATGCCTTTTGATGACTTCAGTTTGACAGGTTCGAAAAAATACGGCAGGCTGCAGCTCATTCGAATGGCCCTCGCCACGGAAAACCGTTCTGGATTTAATCCATATGAAGGAAGGTCGTCTGGCAGAACAAGGATTTTTCCATTCGTTAAATCGGACGCAACGATTTTCAGTGAATCTTTTTTGAGGTCTCCAAACACGGTGACCCCTTTTCGTTTTAGCACATCGGTCAGCCATTTTTCCAGCCGGTCTCCTTTATAAAGACCGAGACGCCAGTAAATGGATACCCACCTGAGCATTTTAAACGGGATGAATTGACATCTCCTATCAAGCAATTGATGCTCATCCATTTCATCTAAAAGCGTGCGAATTTCCTGGCTTGTAAAACCTGCTGCGATGAGTGAAGCAATGATTGCTCCAGCACTTGTACCAGCAAGACGGACAAATTGAAATCCTCTTGCTTCAAGCGCTTCATAGGCACCTGCAAGCGCTGCCCCCTTAATGCCTCCACCTGAGAACACACCATCTATCTTCATCAAGGAGCCCCCTTTGATTTCACGCTAATAATAGTGTAGGAGCTTTTGCTTTCAATTAGAACTTTAATCAAAAAGGACACCCATGCTGAGGGTGTCCTTTTTGATTAAGATTCTTGATTTGTTTGTTCGTTTTTCTTTTGAATCGCTTTCAGCTGAACAGATCGCTCATCGTTTTCTTCAAAAAATTGAACGAGATCGCCGATGCGGTCAATGCTGTTCCAGCTGAGATGATGTTCAATGCCTTCTACATCATCATAAATTTTCTCTTCATCTACACCAATGATTCTTAAAAATTGCTCTAGCAGTTCATGTCTGTATACGAGACGTTTTCCAATTTTTTTGCCTTTCGGGGTTAAAATTAGACCACGATACTTCTCATAAATGAGGTATTCATCTTTATCTAGCTTCTGAACCATTTTTGTTACAGAGGAGGGATGGACAGCGAGTGCTTCTGCAATATCAGAGACTCTGGCATATCCTTTATCTTCTATCAGCATATAAATTTGTTCAATGTAATCTTCCATACTAGGTGTAGTCATAAAACCCCTCCATAATGCACCTTTACTTAATAATCAACCCAATTCTACACCATCGTTCATTAAAAAACAAGGAGTGTCCTTCGGCTTAACGCTTGTAATTCCAATCATCTGAGGCATATTTCGTTTTTGCGAGATGATGGACAAACGCTAATTCTTCATCTGTCAGCTCATAAGGTTCAAGCTCAATATTTAATCCTTTTTCAAACCCTCTTTTAAACGCAGCACGCGCATCGTCTATTGTACATGTTCGGTCTGAGATTTCATTGATGGCAACCGCTTTGTTTTTAAAGCTTCGCTGCATCCGCTCTCTCACCCGGTCGTTTGGATAAAGGAACAAATCGAACAATTTGTCCTCATCAAGGTCAATTAAAATAGATCCATGCTGGAGAATGACACCTTTTTGTCTCGTCTGAGCACTGCCCGCTACCTTTCTTCCTTCTACAACAAGCTCGTACCAAGAAGGGGCATCAAAGCATACAGATGATCTTGGGTTCTTTAAGCTTTCCTTTTCTTTATCTGTACGAGGAATGGCAAAATACGCATCGAGTCCCAGCTCTTTAAAGCCCTCTAAAATGCCTTCTGAAATAACGCGGTACGCCTCTGTCACCGTCGCTGGCATTTCTGGATGTTCCTCTGACACAATCACGCTGTAGGTCAGCTCCTGGTCATGAAGTACTCCCCGTCCTCCGGTTGGTCTGCGGACAAATCCAAGACCATATCGCTTGACGGCTTCTAGGTTGATTTCTTTTTCAACGTTCTGAAAATACCCAACAGATAATGTCGCCGGATTCCATCCATAAAAGCGGATAACAGGCGGAATGAGCTTCTCGCTATGCCAATAAAGCAAGGCTTCGTCCATTGCCATGTTAAAGGCAGGGTCTTGGTTTCCTGAATCAATGAAACACCATTTCTCTTTTTGCATATAAAATCCCTTCTCTTTTACGTAGTCAATGTTAGATGATGGTGGTGACCACCGGTTTTCTCTCTTCATCAGTCTATCAAATAGGGACGGAATTGAAAATAATTCTTACCATTTATGATGACAAGTTTCTTATGCTTTACTATAATAGTATTTGTCTAAAACGTACCATCAGACAGGCTACTGTGCTGATGCTCAAGAAGGAGTCGAGTTGTATTGTCAATATTCAACTATATCGTCCTCGCACTTTGTGGACTTTTCGTTCTTTATTCCATCGGCAGCTACATTTATCAGCAGCGCATTATGAAAACGCTGACGGAAGAAGAATTTATTAAAGGTTACCGCAAAGCCCAGCTCATTGATGTGAGAGAGCCAAATGAGTTTGAAGGCGGACATATTTTAGGGGCAAGAAATATCCCCCTTTCCCAACTAAAGCAGCGCAAAAATGAAATACGTCCTGACAAGCCTGTTTATCTCTATTGTCAAAATAATTTTAGAAGCGGAAAAGCAGCCCAAACTTTACGTAAAAACGGCTGCCGTGAGATTTATAATTTAAAAGGCGGCTTTAAAAAATGGGGCGGCCGCATTAAAACGAAGAACTAACTAAAAAGACTCTGGGAGCATGATTCCCCCCGAGTCTTTTTTCTTTATTTTCTTTCAAAAACGAGAACTGGATTCCGTGCGGCCTTTGTTTCATCCATACGTTTGACAACCGTTGTATGCGGCGCTTCCTGCACCACTTCAGGATTCTCTTCTGCTTCTTTCGCTATCTGAATCATTGCTTCGATGAATGCATCAAGTGTTTCTTTTGATTCTGTTTCAGTCGGTTCAATCATGATACATTCCTCTACATTGAGCGGGAAGTAGATCGTTGGCGGATGGTAGCCGAAATCAAGTAATCGTTTGGCAATATCCAGTGTCCGCACACCTAATTTTTTCTGACGTTTACCTGAAAGGACAAATTCATGCTTACAGTGACGATCAAACGGCAAATCATAATGAGCACTTAAGCGGCGCATCATATAGTTCGCATTTAACACGGCATTATCGGTTACAGCCTTTAAACCGTCTGGCCCCATAGAGCGGATGTACGCATAAGCTCTAACGTTAATGCCAAAGTTGCCATAGAATGGCTTCACGCGTCCAATTGATTCTGGACGGTCATGATCAAAGTAAAAACGGCCTTCCTTCTTCACAAGCACCGGCTTTGGTAAATACGGAATTAAATCCTTTTTAACGCCAACTGGACCTGAACCAGGACCTCCGCCTCCGTGCGGGCCTGTAAAGGTTTTGTGAAGATTTAAGTGGACAACATCAAATCCCATATCTCCTGGTCTTGCTCTGCTTAAAACAGCGTTCAAGTTGGCTCCGTCATAATAAAGCTTACCGCCCGCTCCGTGAACGATTTCAGCCATTTCTAAAATATTTTCTTCAAAGAGGCCTAGTGTATTCGGGTTTGTAAGCATTAAAGCAGCTGTTTCTTCATTAACAACGCGGCGTAAATCTTCTAAATCAACAAGCCCGTTTTCGTCAGATGCGACGGTAATGGTTTCAAATCCAGCGACTGTCGCAGATGCCGGGTTCGTTCCATGAGCAGAATCAGGCACAATGACTTTTGTACGCTGATGATCTCCCCTTGCTTCATGATACGCACGGATCATCATGAGTCCCGTCCACTCGCCATGTGCTCCTGCCGCCGGCTGTAATGTCACAGCGTCCATTCCCGTAATTTCTTCAAGATGTTCACCTAGATCGTATAGTAATTCTAATGCACCTTGTACAGTGTCTGCCTCTTGTAGCGGATGAACCTGCGAGAACCCTGCAAGGCGTGCAACCTTTTCATTAATCTTTGGATTATATTTCATCGTGCAAGAGCCAAGAGGATAAAATCCGGAATCAACCCCATGATTGCGTCTTGATAATGCTGTATAATGACGCATAATATCAAGCTCAGATACTTCAGGAAGCTCAGCATCCTCATCACGGATGTATGTCTCATCAAATAAAGACGGGATCTCCTGTTCAGGTACATCTAAATCAGGCAGGCTGTACCCTATTCTTCCTTCTTTAGATAATTCAAAAATAAGCGGCTGATCTTGTTTATTCATGGCGATCCCCCAATTCCTTGATAAACGTATCAATTTCTTCTTTTGTTCTTAGCTCTGTCACGGCTACAAGCATGTGCTGCTGAAGCTCTGGGTAGTCTAGCCCCAAGTCGTAGCCGCCGATGATTCCTTTTTCAAGCAATCGTTTATTGGCTTCTTTCACAGGCTCCTGTAACTTGATCACAAATTCATTAAAATGAGCCCCATCTACATCCGCCTGCAGTCCATATTTTTCTGCCTGCGTCTTGGCATAATGGGCTTTTTGCACGTTTTGATAGGCGATATCTTTTATGCCTGTTTTCCCTAGTGCCGTCATGGCAACAGAAGCAGCTAATGCATTTAATGCTTGGTTTGAGCAAATATTTGACGTCGCTTTATCTCTTCGAATGTGCTGCTCACGCGCTTGAAGGGTCAGAACAAATCCACGAACACCATTTTCATCTTCTGTCTGTCCGACTAAACGACCTGGCACTTTTCTCATCAACTTTTTCGTCACAGCAAAATATCCGCAGTGAGGTCCGCCAAATGCAGCCGGGATGCCGAACGGCTGCTCATCACCAACGACAATATCTGCCCCGAGTTTTCCAGGCGGCGTCAATAGTCCGAGTGCGAGGGGATTACTAGAGACAATGAATAGGCTTTTTCCTTTATGTGCAATGGGTTCAATGTCTTTTAACGGCTCGACGACACCAAAAAAGTTTGGATATTGCACGAGAACTGCTGCTGTATCATCGCAGACCGCTTTTTCCAATGCAGCTAGATCTGTCTGCCCTTTTTTCGCAGGCACTTCAACAACTTCAATGTTTTGTCCTTTGGCATATGTTTTCAGCACCGCTCTTGATTCAGGATGAACCGTTTCAGAAACAACCACTTTTTTCTTCTTTGTGTGTCCCGCAGCGAGCATTGCCGCTTCAGCCAGTGCCGTCCCGCCATCATACATCGAGGAGTTGGCAAAATCCATACCAGTCAGCTCAGCAATCATTGTTTGAAATTCAAAGATGGCTTGCAACTCACCTTGCGAAATCTCCGGCTGATAAGGTGTATACGCTGTATAAAATTCAGAGCGTGAGATCACATGATCGACAATGACAGGCTGGTAATGATCATATACACCTGCACCAAGAAACGATGCATAGGAAACTGTATCCTTATTCTTTGCAGCTAGTCGGGATAATTCCCTGACAAGCGCTGTTTCAGATGCGGCTTCTTTGATGTTGTATGCTCCTTTGAATCTAACTTTCTCTGGGATATCTGAAAAAAGCTCATCAATCGACTGAACGCCGATGACATCCAGCATTTCTTTTTGATCTTGCTCTGTTTGCGGCAAATACCTGTGCTTCATCCTCTATTCCCCCTCGTTATTTGGCTCTTTTATAAAATGGTGTTGCGACGATTTTGGCTTTTAAACGTTTTTTGCGAACTTGTACTTCCACCTCTGATCCAAGCTCCGCCTCTGAGGTTTCGATCAAAGCAAGCCCGACATTTTTCTTTAATGTTGGGGATTGAGTGCCCGTTGTGACAATCCCAACCTGCTTTTCTCCTGAAAAGACTGGATAGTCTGTACGCGGAATCCCTTTATCAATCATTTCAATGCCGACAAGCTTTCGCTTCAGTCCCTCTTCTTTTTGTTTTTTAAGTGCAGCTTTTCCGATAAAATCAGCTTCTTTATCCGTTTTGACAGCAAAACCAATCCCACCTTCTAATGGAGAGATATCCTTTGTCAGCTCCTGGCCATAAAGCGGAAGCCTTGCTTCAAATCTCAAGGTGTCACGTGCACCGAGTCCGCACGGTATTAACCCTTTTGGTTGCCCTGCTTTTAATAAAGCTGACCACAGGTGAACCGCATCTTCTGACTGGCAGTAGATTTCAAAGCCATCTTCCCCTGTGTAGCCTGTTCTGGAAACGAGCACTTCTTTATTTGCGACCTCAGCTTTTGATAAAAACGTAAAAGGTTTAAGCGATGTCACCTCTTCATCCGCCACCTCTTTGATGATGTCAGCTGCAAGAGGTCCTTGTAGCGCTAGCAAGGCGGTTTGATCAGATATATTTTTGATCAATACGTCATCCTTCTCTTGGTGCTTCAAAAGCCAATCCACGTCTTTATCGATATTTGATGCATTGATGACAAGTAAATAGTGGTTCTTTTCTTTTTGGTAGACGAGCAGGTCATCTACCGTTCCGCCATCTTCATAGCACATGGCTGTATATAGTGCCTTACCGTCTGTCAGCTTAGACACATCATTGGTTAATAACCTTTGTAAAAAAGGAAGGGCATCTTGACCTTTGACGTCCACCTCACCCATGTGAGACACATCAAAAAGCCCTGCTTTTGTTCGAACAGCTTCATGTTCTTCTTTAATGGAAGAAAATTGGACAGGTAATTCCCAGCCCCCGAAGTCAATGGTTTTTGCGCCA
This sequence comes from Bacillus sp. FSL M7-0003, assembly GCF_038628485.1. Taxonomy (NCBI): domain Bacteria; kingdom Bacillati; phylum Bacillota; class Bacilli; order Caryophanales; family Bacillaceae; genus Bacillus; species Bacillus sp. FSL M7-0003. The sequence continues at coordinate 2,246,674 of NZ_CP152024.1, forward strand.
AACGTTTCATACGCATGAAAAAGCGGTGTTCGTTTCAACATCAATCTTTTCCCCCTTTTTTCTCACAGTGCAAATGCAAGCTGAATTTTCAGAAAAAATCACAGCAAAAAAGGACAGAGCGCTCCCTTTTATCAAAAAGAAGTCTCTGTCCTTGCACCTGAAAGTTTACAGCACAATATCATTGTGCGTTTTCCCCTTTGGTGGTTTGCTAAAACCCTTAAGCAAACACTCTCCAGAGTTGCGTCCGGTAAGAGTACTTTTGCCTGAGAGATTCACTGAATCATTCAGCTTGCTCCTTCGGCGCCTGCCAGTGCAAAATAACCGCCAAGTCTCTCCCCATACCATCATCCGCTCATATTTTTCACATTTATTGGACATACTATCAAAATGGGTGACTTATTTTCTAGATCACTTATCAACATCCTACCATTAGAAATGGATGAAGAGCAACAGAAAAATCATTAACATTTTTAAAATAATCCTTCGATATCGTTCGCTTTTATTCATATATCTAGTCTTTTAGAGACCTCCAAAAAAATGAAGCGTTTAAAAACAGAACAATTTTATCAGATCCTACTAGAAAGAAAGGCAGGCGACCACAATGAATATTCAAACGATTTTTGATCAGGAATGGGCAAATGAATTTCAGCAGCGGCTTTCAGCAGACGGCCCCTGGGCGAACTGGGATATGTATCGTTTAGCGACGCAGGTTCAAAAAGTCACAGCCATTGATTCATTCGAGGGACTGCAAGCTCCCGCGCACCTGCCTGCATTCACACCTTTAAAGCACCAGCTTGAAGTAGCCAGAAGAGTCGTAGAAGAAATGAATGGGAAAGCCATTCTAGCAGATGAAGTGGGACTTGGAAAAACCGTAGAAGCAGGACTCATTATCAAAGAATACATGATTCGTGGACTTGCCAAAAAGATTCTCATTCTCGTCCCCGCCTCTCTTGTATCTCAGTGGGTACAGGAGCTGCGGACGAAATTTTATATTGATGCTGTTGAACAAAAAAAGAGCTATGTATGGGAACAGTGTGACGTAGTCGTTTCCTCTATTGACACAGCCAAAAGACAGCCGCATCGAGACACGATTTTATCGATTGCCTACGATATGGTCATTATCGATGAAGCACACAAACTGAAAAACAATAAAACGAAAAACTATGAATTTGTGAGAAACCTGAATAAGAAGTTCTGCCTGCTGCTGACAGCCACACCTATTCAAAACCGGATCGGAGAAATATTTAATCTTGTTTCTCTTCTGAAGCCAGGCCACCTAGGAAATGAACATCAATTTAAAGATATCTTTGCCAAAAAGGACTTGCAGCTTGAAGACCATGACCGATTAAAACAGCTCGTCAATAAAGTGATGATTCGAAACCGAAGACAAGACACAGGCATCGAGTGGACAAAGCGGCATGTCAAAACGATTTCCATTGATTTCTCTCCGACAGAACAAGCATTGTATGATGAAATCTGCAAGCTGAAAGAGAATCCTTCTTATACAAAGCATATGTTTTCCATTATGACCTTGGAACGAGAATGCTGTTCAAGCCGTGAAGCAGTTTATATGACGATTAAGAAAATGCAGGAAGAAGAAAAGCATATTCTCGGATCTTCTGCAATAACGCAAATCATGGAGAAAATCAATCAAGTGGAGCAAAACTCAAAGGCGCTTGAAGTGGTCAAACTCATTCAGCAGTTAAATGAGAAGGTCATTATTTTCACCGAATACCGCGCCACACAAATTTATTTACAATGGTTTCTACAGCAAAATGGCATCAGCTCTGTGCCATTTCGGGGCGGCTTTAAGCGGGGCAAAAAAGATTGGATGAAAGATTTATTCAGAGAACGGGCGCAAGTGTTAATTGCGACAGAAGCTGGCGGCGAAGGGATCAACCTTCAGTTTTGTAACCAAATCATTAACTACGACCTCCCGTGGAACCCGATGCGTTTAGAACAGAGAATTGGACGTATCCACCGCCTTGGCCAAGAGCGAGATGTCCACATTTACAATATGGCAACGAGCGGAACAGTTGAAGAGCATATTTTAAAGCTTTTATATGAAAAAATTCAGTTGTTTGAAAACGTCATAGGCGATTTAGATGATATTTTAACAAGAATTGATATTAAAGATGTCGAAACAGAATTGCATCAAATCCTCTTCCAGCATGAACCAGGCGGAGACATGAAAAAGAAATTAACCCAGTTTGCTTCTTATTTAACTGAAGCACAAACACCACTTTTAGAAAAAAGACAGCAAGGCTCATAAAGGAGAGTTGATCAATGGAGCAGCATGACATTCACACCTTTCTTCTCCGTTTTTTCAAGGCGAATCAATGCAGCATATTAGAAGAAAGTGCAGGACATATGACCGTACAGCTGACAATTGAAATGGATAAATTGATTATGAACCGTCCTTTTTATTGGCACTGGCTTGAAAAAACTGGCGGTGTACCTGAACCGCGGCAATTGACTTTGATCACAGATCAAAAAAAAGCGGGTGATACGATCAGTGGTGAATTCATTCATTTCGGCTCCCCTCGGTTATTTCAAATATTTGAGACGGTCAAAGAGCAGGGCCGTTTTATCCGGCTTTATGAACGAGTCAGCCCGCTAACGAACAACCAGATCGCCCTTGAGCCATGGCTTGGTCTCAATGTAAAAATTTCTTACCTTGCAGACCGGAAGAAGGATAAACTTTTATCATTAGGCCTTCATCTCATTCGCGGAGAAGTCATTGAACAATTTCAAGAGAAGCTGGAAGCTCGTGAGCTGTCGTCTCAAATTCCCGATTATTGCTTTACGATGAGCACAATGATTAAGCCAGAGAGCGGAATCAAACGGCTCTACAGCCTTATGGAGCATTATGCCCATGAGGAGCCGGACGACTGGGCAGTGCGAGCCGTTCAAAAATGGAAGGAAGACTTCGAACTTTTAAACCAATTTTATGAAGGGACTTCAGACACATCTGTAGAATATGAAATAGAAAGACAAGCACTCAAAACTTTATACGAACCAAAAATCAGTCTTACGATTGAAAATGGCGGACTTTTTTACTTACAGCAAAAAAGAGGAGGTTGACTCATGGTCCCCTCCCCTTTTATGTGACATACGATTTTCGATCAGTCTAAAGCTAAGTTTGTCTGTTTGTATTGGGCGGAAACATGACGCAAGCAAACTATGAGGTCTTACCACCTATGTCTTTCCATTTCATGCGTTAAGTGCCTGAAATACATGATTCAGTATTTTAGGAGGGTATTTGTATGGAAAAGAAAACGAACAAATTAGACAGTGAATGGGTTCAATTATTACGCGAAGCTCGCAAGGCAGGATTAACAGTTGAAGAAGTCCGTCATTTCCTCAAATCAAATGAAAAGTCCTCTGAGTCTCCCCCTCTGGTAAGAAGTCATTCTATCAAACCTTTCTGAATGTGCTATAATATCGAAAGGAAGGTGATGACATTGATTGGCCAGCGTATTAAACAATACCGCAATGAAAAAGGCTACTCACTATCAGAACTGGCCGAAAAGGCTGGGGTAGCGAAGTCTTATTTAAGCTCAATAGAAAGAAACTTGCAAACAAACCCCTCCATTCAATTTCTTGAAAAAGTCTCCGCTGTTCTGGACGTCTCGGTTCATACACTTTTAAACGAAAAAGATGAAACCGAATACGATGGTCAATTAGATAGTGAATGGGAAAAACTAGTTCGAGATGCAATGACATCAGGGGTTTCGAAAAAGCAATTTCGTGAATTTTTAGATTATCAAATCTGGAGAAAAAAGCAAGAAGAGGAGTAAAGCGCACGTTTTAGCGCATACTCCTCCAATTGCTATGCAGACCTTGATATCAGCCTAAAGACTGGCTTTATTTTTTATCTTCGCTGTGTGCTTTTTCGTTTTCTTTCACGTAGCCTTTTTCATCCGTATGCTTTTTTGGATTGATCGTTAAACCATTCCACTGAGTCGCTTCGAAGGAAAGATCAATTTGAATCGCATCGCCTTGGTATTTATTTTGGATATAGTGACCAGCTTTATCCTTCGTCTGGTCATTGACAAATTCAATGATCATTTCCATTTTATCGTAATCAAACGGATTCTTTGGAATGCCGTCATACTCTGGAGCCACTGTTCCATCAACAGTTGCTACATTAATTTTCCCACTTTCATGTAAAAACTTCTCATCGACGGCATGACGAAGCTTTTCAAATGCGGTCTGATCCTGTTTTGACGTTAATTGATGCAAGTCAAGCAGGTTTGCATGGTCTAAAATAATATTTTTCGGATAACCATTTCCACCTTCGGCTCCAACCGTAAGAACACTCACCTGAAACTGGCTGAGAAATTCTTCAGCTGTATTTTTACCGCCATTCTTCGCGGAAGATCCATCTGTAAACTGGCTGTAATCAAGACTCATCAGCACTTGGTTTATCGCTAGTGATCCCTTATTATCAAAATGAAATTCTTTCTTGATCCGATCACCAGGTTTTAAGTTCGAAAGGTTGATAGCGCCGGAGTTCTCTTTAGCAGATAAATTCAGCTCTCCTGTCGAGTAGACCGCGTTTGCCTTTTCAATATCATTAAACGCCGCCCATGTTCCCCCGCCAATTAATGCAAGACCTAAAGCCCCTGATAATACACCTAAACGAATTGATTTCTTCATTGCCATGAATAAACCCCCTAATATATTGTTTTATTGAAACCTGATTAGGTTACAAACGATTTAAGCTTGTTCCTCTGAGATATGTACATCAGCCGTGTGTCTACGATGTTTTGCTGCGCCCACAAAATGAATGGTTGAATAAACGAGCAGCATGACACCTGGTATAATAAGGAGCAAAGCAGTTCCAGCTGATGTCCCTGCATACGAAAGAAGCTTTCCTGCATAAGGAATGTTCACTCCCATATACTGCGCAGTTACCTGATCCGCTTTAACCAGCGTACCGTCCTGATACATATTATTGTCACCCTTCGTCTCAAACGCTTTATTTGCACCCTTTCCCTTCACCCCAACAATTCGGTGGGTCACAAAGGACTGATCCTGCTTTGTTTGAAACGTAATAATATCTCCTTTTTTGAGCGTCTCAGGTGAGGCGACCTGTTTTACAACAATCAGTGACCCAGCTGAAAATTCTGGTTCCATCGAACCTGATAATACTTGCTTCAATTGATAACCGAAGATCTGAGGTTCTCCCCCTGTTGTTCTTGATGACAACACGACAATAATAGAGGCTATCATCACCGTGAACACCATCACATAAAGAATACTCCCAGACATCTTCATCCATTTTTTCATAACCCCTTCTCCCCTTCGCCTATCATTTTTTCACTTTAAAAGACAGCGCCATTTAGGACGTCTTTTCTTGACACTTTGAGAGCACCATCGGTTTAGACCAAAAGTACGCCTGATCAGATGCGCTAAACCCTTTAGGATAATAGATTTTAAATGCATAGCTTCCATTTGTTTTTGCTTTATCTGTCGTGACAGTCGCTGTTTCTTGCGATAACACGGACTTTATGGAGCCCTTTTCAAGAATATGACCATCTTGTAATGGCTTCTGACCATTTCCTATTTTATGTAATTCCCACTTCCATTCAGAGTACGCAATAGGCTGTCCACTATTTTTTAGTGTCATGCTCAGCTTTTGAGGTGCGCAGACTGTTCCTTCGATCATCGTTTGATCGATAAGCTCCAATTGACTTTGATCCCATTTTTTAGGCTGACAATGCTGATCTGTCTGTTCAAAATTTTCACATGTTTTCATGACAAATTTTTTGTGCTCAACATCGTTAAAAGAAGCATTCGTTGGTGTCATGATGGAAGACGTCAAAATCAAACAAATGGCACAAAAGAGTACAAAGAGCGACTGTTTCATTCATTCCTTCAACTCCTTGAACAACTGTTCTTTAAAAAGAACGATTATATACAGTATAAGGAAATACCTATAAAACCCAAAACGTCAAATTAGTCCATTTTGTTCTTAAACAAGAACCATTACGAGAAAATTCTCCCATTTTCTCATTTTTTCACCATATTCAATATTTTTTTGTGTGACATTTGTACTTCTTAAAACTTACATAAAAATGTAGGATTTGGTCAGGATATGAAGAGGTGAGGTGATGTTAAGTGAAATATGGAAAAATCATAATCATGCTCAGTTTACTGCTGAGTTCTATGATTCTAGAGGTCAAACCCGTTGATGCGAGAGGTTTGACTGCTGCCGCAGATCAATGGGAAACGCGGGCAGTCAAAGAAGCAAAAAAAAGATACCCGCTAACGCAAGTATTATTTAAACAAAAAGTATGGGACCGCCACCGCGATAAGGAATCTGTGAAACAGTATCATATTACGTTAAAAGACCATACAAAGGAATTTGGGGTATTCGTCACCATTTCCTATAACCCTTACTCAAACAAGGTGAATAAAGTGATTGTTGTGGAGGAATACAGCTAAAGTGGCATAAAAAAACCGCCTGCTGGGCGGCTTTTTACTTTCGTCGATGGCGCTGGCGTTCTTTAAGCATCATGGATAAGCCAAACGGCAGAACCCCAAATAAACGCTGTGAAAACGGCGGTTTCGTTTCTATTTTTTCTTGTTTGTGTTCCTTCCGTTCGTCACGTGGTGTATTCATATATTTAATGATTTCCTGCGTCATATATTTTACATAGTCATTTGTTTTCAAGCACATTCACCTCTTCTTCCTTCAAGTCTTTCCAGGAAGAGGATGATTTTATACACTGGCTAATCAGGATTTGCCCATCTCATGATTTCACCGGTCTTCCAATCCAGCATCAGTTCACGCTCATCGGATAAACCATCTTTTGTTTTCACCTTCACCAAAACAAGGACAAGTTTTTTCTTATGATCGCATTTCATCCGCTTCAGTGTCACACGGCCTTCTTCAGTATCAATATGGGTTTTCTGTTTCGCACAAATACGTTCTACTGTGCTGGCAGCTTGACTCACACCCACCCTAAAAAGCTGCTGTTTTTTATAAAAGGAAATCGTCAGCTCTGCACTTTTCAGTTCTTTTTGAAACCCCATCGTTATTGCCCCTAGGATCAAGAGAAAAAATAAAATCGCCGCAAGTGCATGCGGATAGATAAACCCTTCCTCTCTTTTCACGATTTACGAACCACTCCTTTATGTGTGAAAAAAACGGCTTCATACACTTTACCAGATCCATCTGTGACTTTTAGAATCGCTCTATGCTGACTCGTTCTCACGTGAAATTGTTTCACCTTATGCAATAAAGGAAGATGCCCAGCTTGATCCGTTCGTTTTCGAAGCATCTCTTGATATGGCTCAATCGTTACCACTCGCCCTTGATCAGAAATATACTCTAACGCTTTTCCATCTTTCACTGATTTCACAGCATCGGCACGACTTAATTCCTCATCTAATTGCAGAACAGTCTGTTTCCACTCCATTTGGGAAAATCCGTTGATGTCTTCAAATGGACGAGCTTTCTCCACTGCTGAAAAGATCAGCCCACAGCCAAAAGAAAGAAATAGAAAGAGCGTCAACTGCCACAAAGCTTGTAAAAGGGTAAAAGCTTTGTCATCGCTCCACATGCTGAAAGCATATGGTCTCTTTTTTTTGTACTTTGTATGAAACACATCCCTTCTGTTTACGCCAATTGAAAACATACGTGATCTCGCCTCTCTTCTTTTTGATGGAAGATGTTGTCCCATTTATAAACGCTTCATTCATCTGTTCATGTAAAACCTGATAAGCTTCAAGCTTGGCTCTCACTTCCTTTTTCCCCATCATGAGTTCTTCATAGGCTGGCATGAGCACTAAGGCAGCAAATAGAAAGAGATGACAGGCAAACAGTGTTTCAAACGTACTAAATCCTCTATTGTTTTTGAACATGGATTCGCCCGCTTCCTAAATAAATCGTCAGTTTATACGATTGACTGCCAAATTCGACAATGAGAGATCCACCGCTGCTTGGATGTCCGTTTGCATTAAAATAGATACCTTGCGAGAATGTAGAAGTTTTGATGCTGCCCTTTTTATGTTGATATGAAGCAATGACTTCGTTACTCTTTTGGTCTATTACCTGATAAGATACATGAGGCGGATGGATCCCAACATGTACACGTGTTTTTTTGATAAATGCAGTATATGATGCCAATTGAAGATCTTGTTTCATGATGTTTACTTGTCTTTTGGCTTCAGCGCTCTCTATTATATTTGGGATTTTCCCTCCCATGATCGACAATAAAATCGATAAAACAAGTAAAATCAACAGCTGTTCAATCAGGGTAAAACCCTTCTCATGTAAAAATAATTTATTCATGCTTCACGTTGCCGTTTTGAATGACAATCGCTTTTCCATTAGGACAAGTTAATCCCTTTTTGACATAACCTTCTTTTTCTAATTCAGCTAAAGATGGCGTCTTCCCATCATGCTCCAATTCATATGCCATCACTTGTGTGCTGACCATTGATTTAAGCCCTTCACAGCCCTTTGCCTGAATCGCTTGGTGATGACGTGTGATATTCGGTATGGTAATGAGTAAAAGAATGGATATTACGAGCATGACTATTAACATTTCTAACAGGGTAAATCCTTTATCATTCATGTCTCTGTCCTCCTTCTTACACTTGCTCCATTAGTTGATACATTGGTAAAAGAATAGATAAATACACGATGAGTATAAGAAGTGCTGTTACCCCATAAATAACTGGCTGCAGCCAAGAAATCCATTTTTCAATTTTTAGCTCTGCATTCTCTAATAGAAATTGGCTGTACGTGTACATTTCTCTCGCAAGCATTCCGCTGGCTTCACCATGCTTGATAATGGCTGCAAAATGTTTTTCGAAAAAAGGAGACACGCTTACTTGATGGGCCATGCTTTCTCCTTTTCTTAACTCTTCCATCATTTGTTCACCTATTTCTTGAAGAAAAGGCAGGTAGCTTTGCTGTTTAAAAGCTTGCAAACCTTCGTACATCGATAATCCAGCTTGAAGCAGTCCGCTGAGCTGAAGAGAAAAAAGGTACGTATGCATCAGCTGCATCCCTTTATATAAAAAAGGCAGCTTACTCATCACCCTCAATTTCTCAAGGGTCGACTTTTTCCTAAAAAAAACAGCATAATATCCAATAAGACAGATACACAGACAACTAGTGATGAGAAGAAAAGCATGAAGGAATTGAAATAGTCCAAACATCCCTTGAATCAGCCAAGACATGCGGGTATCCATCGATGAGTACAAAACAGAAAATTGAGGAATGATCATTTGCTGAACGAGTACCAACACGACCAAAACCGTGAAGATGAGGAAAAGCGGGTAACGTAACATACGTTTAAACGTGTCTAACTGTTTGATTTTTTTCTCTAAAAAACGGGCGCTTTGTTCTAAAGCACGGGCTAGACTGCCATGCTTCTCAGAAAAACATAGTATAGCGATGACTTCCCGCTGAAAATGGAGTCTCTCCAGCACTACATAAAAAGGCTCGCCTTCGTGAAGCCACTGAATACCTAGTTTTAATTGCTGCCGCTGTTGTTTTGATAACTGGATATTCACCATCACTAATGCCTCAATCAATGTATATCCAGCCTGAATCAACTGAGCTAGTTTTGATAGGCATTCAGCTTGGTCCTTTTTAGACCATACTTTAGAGACTCGCTTCTTCATAAACCCAGCGATGATAAGTGTTTTTTGATAAATAGCCGAGTGCCACTCCTTTACGAATTAATCTTTGCAGTGTTTCATATGACGAGTGAGCATATTCTCCTTTAGCCTCCTTGATACACTCACCAAGCTCTTTTCCGAACAGCAGTTCAAATACATTTGTTCGTCTGATCGGTCGATTTAATTTACAGTAAAGCTGACATCTTTCTCCGCAAAAAGGACAGGTGAGCTCGATTAATCGCTGCGCAGCAATCGCAACCATCGTTTGCTCAAGTTCATTCATCGTGACACCAAATTCAAGCATGCGGTAAAGGGCTCCTTTTGCATTTTTTGCATGGAGCGTACTCAATACTAAATGGCCTGTCAGCGCTGCTCTAATCGCCGTTCTGGCCGTTTCAGCATCTCTTATTTCTCCTAGCACAATCACATCTGGATCATGTCTTAATATAGCGCGTAATCCAGCGGCATATGTGATGCCGGCTTTTTCATTTACTTGAACCTGTAATACTTCTTCATTTCTTGTTTCCACAGGATCTTCAAGGGTAATAATATTTCGGTTAAAATTCTTTTTTGCAAACTGGATCAGTGAATAGAGGGTTGTTGTTTTCCCCGAATTGGTTGGACCGGTAAATAAAATGAGCCCATGCGAGTGGTTTAAAAAGGATAATAATCTGGCTGAGGCTTTCGGAAATAATGATAGATGTTTTATTTTCGGAACATGATCCTGCGGTAAAATTCTAATCACTAAACTCTCATCATTCACTGTCGGCAAGGTAGACATCCGAATAAACACTTGACCGTTTCTTAGCATCACAGCTAGTGAGCCATTTTGCGGCCTCCTTTTTTCCCCGATATCCATAGAAGATAAAAACTTAAAATGTGCAATAAGCCGCTCTCCGCTTTTTTTATCAATGGTTCGCTGCTGGATTAAATCTGAGTCAACACGAAATGACACCGAAGCTTCCTTTTCTTTTGGCACAATATGCACATCAGAAGCCCTCATGCGGCATGCTTCTTCTAGCAGCTCTTGCCTTAAATATTCAATCCCATACAAGTGGATCACTCCTTTCTCTGATCACATTGTAGAATGGCGGAACGTGAATGACAAAAGAGCAATTTATGATTTTCATGACTAATAAATGATGAAAACCCTCAACTCACGATGCATTACATCATTTTTTAGAAAAGAGCATATAAAAAAACCTGACTTTTACAAGTACAGGTTTTTTGGTCATGATGTGGCTTCTTGCGGCTGCTCTTCAAAGATACGAAATCCTCTTTTTTCTAAAGCTTTTGCAAGGCTGTGTTCTGTATTTACTTTTGAGAAATCAATGCCGAGTTTCACTACAGTTTGAGCGATCTCTGGGCGGATGCCTGAAATAATCGTCTCAATTCCTAGCAGCTTCGCACTATCGACCACTTTAAACAGCTGATAGGCCACCATCGTATCAACAACGGGAACACCAGAAATATCAATAAATAAATGCGTTAGACGCAGTCTTGAAGCCTGTTCTAGTACGGATTCCAGAATGATTTTGGCCCGGTACGTATCGATCTCTCCAATCAGCGGCAAAATCCCAATTTCCTTTGATACTGGAATAACTGGGGCACTTAGTTCTTGAATCATCTCTCTTTGTGCATTCAGCTGACTAAGTGTCACACGGTCATATTCTTCTGATAAACGCTCAATCATGTCATCAAATGTGGCGTGAAAGTGCTGATTCCACTGACACACATCTTGCAGCGTCACTTCAAGCTCTGTTTCTTGGGTGAATGTCTCAATTCTCGAACAGAAAATGTGGCGGAAAATCTTAAACTGTCCAATGATTTCATATAACGGCACCTCGTGCACTGCTCGATCACGTGCAATATCAACAGACCACTTTTTCAAATGGTTTTCTACTTTGTCAGACAGTGTCACAAGCGTGGCTGCAATGGTTTGAATAAACGCTGTGTTCTGTTCCTTCAGCTTCTTTTCCGTTTCCTCTGAAGCATGTTTAGAATATAATGAGCCTTCTTCTGTTCTTGTTTTTAGCCATTCTTCGGTCATGACAGGGGCTTCTTTTAGGATAAACTCGTATAATTGCTTTGATTTTTCATTTTTCATTTATTTCTTTCGCTCCTTTTTCACTAAAACTCGTGACATACAACTTTTATGTATAAATGACCGCAGATGGTGAACAATAACATTACACGTTTGATATTGGGCTATAGCCAAGTGGTAAGGCAATGGACTTTGACTCCGTGATCGTTGGTTCGAACCCAGCTAGCCCAGTTCAGCACAAAAACGAAGACGGCTGAAGCTTGTTTCAGCTGATCTTCGTTTTTTATTAGGAAACCGATTGATGAATCGCTTTCTTCTTTGATATTTTCATGAGTTCTCCTGGATTATAGCCGACCACTAATTTATTCCCATCAATGATGATTGGTCTCCGGAGCAGCTTTGGTTTTTCAATGAGAAGCTGTAAGACCTCGTTTACTTTTAAGTCATTAATATTTAAATTTAAGCTTTTAAAAGCCTGACTTCGTGTGGCTAAAATTTCATCCATTCCTTCTGTTGTTAAAGAAAGAATCTTTTTTAATTCATCTAGTGTTGGCGTTTCTCTGAAAAGGTGACGCTCTTTAAAATCAATTTGATTCGCCTTTAACCAATGTTTTGTTTTGCGGCAAGACGTGCAGCTCGGGTATGAATAAAAAGTAATGTCACTCATTAGTCTTCCTCCTTAGGTCGTTAACCTTTTCTCTTATGGAGTAAGTACCCTCATGCTTTTCAGCATAAACACTTTTTCATCATTTTTTCAAAAAAAATTTTTTCTACATTCAAAATAAATTGTTCACATGATGTCAAAAATGTAAATGTTTACATAACAAGTGATGATCAGCTATAATATGAATCAAAGGGGTTTTTAAGGGGAGGGAAAGAAATGAATCGCATGTTCCGCGTGCTTGGCTTTTGGACGGGTATTTTTGCTGTCATGTTCTATTTAGGACATATGAAAGATGCATCGCTGCTGTTCTTCGGTCAAACCGTTCTTTTTGTATTTTTATCCTACTTGAATTTATCCGAAAGAATGTATATTTACATTTTCGGAGCGTACTTGACGATTTTCTTTGCCGGATTTACATATTATTCGATTTTCATCATGGTTCCCGGTACCGGACATTAATTGAAAAAAGCATCTCTTTGAAAGAGATGCTTTTTTCATGCCTGCAATTAAAGAGAAAAACCATTAATAAACGGATTTTGCTCCTGTTCCGTCAGCACAGTCGTTTCCCCGCCATGTCCGCTTAAAACAAGAGTTGATTCTGGCAATGACAATAATTTTTGATGGATTGATTGTAGCAGCACTTCCTGACTGCCGCCTACTAAATCTGTTCTCCCGATGCCGCCTTCAAATAGCGTGTCACCAGAAATAACAAAGCCCTCTTCCGCCGAATAGTAAGACACACTGCCTGGTGAATGCCCTGGTGTATGGAACATTTCTAATGTAAACGATCCAATTTGAAGCGTTCCTTCTGACGTAATCAATTTTTCAGCTTCTTTGACCGTAATTCCATTCCCAATCAATCGAGCTGAACCGTTTAATTCAGCGTTTGTGAGCCATTCTTTTTCATTTTCGTGTACATACAGCGGCACTCCCCACTCTTCGCGCACCTCATCTGCCGCGCCAATATGATCAAAATGAGCATGTGTCAATAAGACAGCAAGTGGTGTAAGCTGTTTTTCTTTTACATAGGAAATCAGCTTTTGCGCTTCACCGCCTGGATCAAAAATTAAGCATTCTCCCTGCTCATTTTTCCAAATATATGCGTTCGCTTGTACATAGCCTAGTGGCATTCTTCTCCAATTCATTTTCATCACCTACTTTATTCATTCTTTTTTATTATGAAGGCTATTCAATAAAAATTCAAACAATCGTCAACTGGAATCTACTCGACAAGCTTTATGAAAACGGTTAAAATGAAAAGAAAGGAAATCAAGGGGATTGATGACAAAGGGGGACTTTCACATGATGCTCGTCATTATTTTTGGTCTAGTCACGATTTTAGCTGCGCTCGGTATCTATCGCTCACTAAAAAAAGTGAATGTACTTGCCATCGCTTTTGCAGGCGCTACATTTTTGGTTTTTGGATGGTTCACTGTCATGACCATCATCTATAGCGGTTATCCAACTGCACATTAAAAAGCCTGCATTTAGCAGGCTTTTTTTATTGATTTAAATGCTTATTCACGCTTTCTAATTTGCTTGTAAGTGTTGTGGTTTGATCCCGTCTGTCATCGATGCGAATATTGGTCGCTACTCGGTGCAATCCCTTTTCAAAAGGGGCTTCATGAATGCGCTGAATGACCTCAAATAAAACGGATAATTCGCCTTCAATTAACGTATTCATCGGTGTTAATTGATATTTGATTTTCCCTTCTTGTTGAAAGCCTTCTAAAATTCTTTGTACATCTGCTACATAAGCACTGACACTTGGTGTTTCAGTGCCTATCGGAATGATGGTGACGTCTGCTATAGCCATCGTTTTTCCCCTTTCAATTTTAAATTCTCATGTTTTCTCGTCCTCATTGTAACCTATCCTCATTCAATCATGCCATGCTTACGTTGCGTTTACGGCAGGTTTGTCTCGTTCTATCGTCAAATCCGCTCTCTCTACCTTCCCGATCTTTGTAAACAGAAGCAGACATATACCTGAAACAGCTTCAATGATGCCGCCAGCCGCAATGACATACCCAGATCCAAACAGGGTTGCCATATAACCGCCAATGAGGGCGCCTAACGGAATCATCAAGTAGGAAATCATGTTGATGATCGCATACACTTGCGGCTGATCCTCTGCCTTTACTGACAATTGAATCATCGTATGTTCGGGTACGTTAACTGCACTAATGGCTGCTCCTAAAGCAAAAGCTGATATAAACACAAGTGGTAACAATGCGTTCATACCTGTGATAAAGAAGGCGATTCCATCAACAATCCCAGCACCTATAAACAGCAATCCATACCGATTCACTTTTATCTTTGTCAAAACAAACCCCATCAAAAATGCGCCTAGTGCGGTTGTGACTTTGATGAATGAATAGACGACCGGTCCACTATGTAAGTCTTCCGTTAAATAAATAACAGACAATGCTTCCCATGGTGCCGCAGCAAAGTTTGAGCAGACACAAAAAATCGCTAATGGAAACAAAATATGATGGCTTCTCACAAGTGAAAAACCTCGAATTAATCTTTTGCCGTAAGATAACCCTTTTTTGGCTTTATCGATGATGACTTCTGTTTGATATGAAATCATGACCACCAATAAAGCGGACAAAAGGTAAAGAGGAATGATCACAAGCATTGTATAACCTACGCCTACAAATGCAATCATGACACCACAAATCGTGACCGTCACAAGTCTTACTACATGACTTGCTGATTGGATCGTTGCATTCGCTTTTTGTATGAGGTCCTCATGAACAAGCTTTGGGATAATCGATACAGATGCCGGTTCATAGGAGCCTCCTGTCGCCGAATGCAGCAGCATACAGCCAATGATGAGGAATAATGGTGTGAAACCATAAAAGTAACTAACCACGATTACAAGGATAATCGCTCCTCGTGTTAAATCAGCAAAACACATCCAAAATTTCAATTGATGCGGCTTCATCATAGGCGTAATAAATGGTCCAACAATCGCTTGAGGAACAAAGCTGACTGCAATAAAAAAAGCTGTCCCTATGGCCCCTTTCCCTCCTAGTACTAAAAGCCACAAGATGGTGTTGAAAGATAAACTATCAGCCGTAATTTTGCACATTTTAGAAACAAATAAATAAGTAAAATTTCTTTTCCACAGGCTTTGAGCACTCAATAGTCGACATCTCCCTAAATCATATCCTTTTTTTTACATCCATATCTTTCACAATAGCTTACTAGGAGGCCTTCGTCAATTGCTTCAACATTGTTTTTATTGACCATAAGCAATTGATTTTCTCAAAATATGAAAAAGCACCAGACAGGTGCTTTTAACATTTACACGCTTCCCACAAAAGCCGCTTTGTTTTTTCATAGATCGAATCAAATTGATCCATAGAAAGAGGATTTTTCCCTAGACCAAGCTCGACTGTATAGCCCTCACTATGAAATTGATAAATAAACCAATCGCGATAGCCTGCATAGCTGTCGAGATATTGGATCGGTTTGTAGCCGCTCACTAGTTCGAATCGTTTGACCGTTTCTTTTGAGATAGCTGGCTCATGGCCAAGAAACCCCCAATAGATCTCTTCTCCTTGTGTATGAAGGGCGATCAGCCGGTCAAATCGTTTTCGCAACGCAAGATTGGCCATCGCTTTCGCTTCTGGTTCTGTTAATGGCTCGCGCCCAGGATAATCCCGGTAGGACGGTGCCTTCGACTGATGACGATAGTACTCGATCTCCCAATAAGCAGGGAATTGATTGTTTAAATCCACCCCTCGAATATTTGCTTTCCATTCCCGGTAATCGGAATATCCCTCGTTTAGCAGTGTGAATTCTTCACGATGAAGACCTAGTGACTCCGGTCCATTACGAACCAAATCCACTCCATCTGGATTGACCATTGGCACGATGGATAAAGCGGTGGTCTGCAGAATATGAACCGCTTCATAATGTCTTGCCTGAACCGGATCTGACGCTGCTAAGCAAAGCGATTTCAACCATTTTAATAAAACAGACGTCGTGATCCATTCATTTGCATGAAAAGAGGCATTGAGATGAATAGAATGTAAATGCTGAACAGGCTCTGTTCGGATCTCATAAATAGGTGTATCAAGCACTGAATGGCCAATAACACTGATATGAAGAAAAGGAAATACGGCTTTCAAGCGGCTCAGCTCTTCTTCTAATCGAGCGCTATCATATTCAAATGTTCCATTAATCCAATCATCGGATTGTTGCAGTCTGTAAGGTGCAATAAATCTCTGCACATCACCTATCGAATCAAATACATGGACTCCTTCTGGAAGTCTATATCCCGGTAAAAGAAGGTTATCAGTGCTTGATTGATTAGATAAATTAAAAGCAGCTTTGCCAATACCAAGCTGCTTTGCCACAGCATCCCTCCCTGCTTCATCCAGCTGCCATTCAATTTTTCCAAACGACGTTGTCTTCATTTACATCCCTCCTCTCATACTATATGAGCCGTCAGACAAAAAAAGAAAACCTCTGCTTCTAAAATAGCAGAGGTTTTTTCATCTATTAGGACGCCTTTTTCAGCTCCGTTTCACCTTCTTTTTTGGATGGTGAATGGTCCGGGCTGTTTCGATCATAAAATCTAAGGAGATCTCCGTAGATGATTTGATCAGAAAATTGAAGCTCCTGCTTCGCTTTCTCTTCATAAGACTGACACACATTTTTATCATCTGCTGGCTCGCCTGTCTCTTTATTGTAGCAAACACCATCTGTAAAAATGCTGTCCTTCGTAATAAAGCTTCCATCACGGAGTACTGTAAAGTCATTCGTATCTTTTGATAAAAGGTCATGACCAAATTGAATTTGTTTACTTGTATCAATCCCTAGAAGATTGAGTACAGTTGGACGGATATCGACCTGACCGCCTACCGTATCAATTTCTTTTGGATGTTGATCCGTTACCCCTGGAATGTGTACAACAAACGGGACTTTTTGAAGCTGCACTTCTTCAAATGGCGTAATCTCTTTATTTAAGAATTGTCCCATGGCTTCGTTATGGTTTTCAGAAATTCCGTAGTGATCCCCATACAAAACAAAAATGGAGTTATCGTATAACCCAGCTTCCTTCATCTTTTTAAAGAAAAGCTTAAGGGCTTCATCTTGATAACGCACTGTAGGGAAGTACTTGTTCAGTGTTTTGCTCTTTGAATCATATTCATCAATGAGCTTATCTTCCTCATCTAAATCAAAAGGGAAATGGTTCGTTAATGTAATCAATCTCGTATAGAAAGGCTGCGGGATCGATTTCATTAATTCAGCGGACTGCTCAAAGAACGGACCATCTTTCAGTCCCCAGCCAACTGAGTTTTCTTCATTCACATCAAATGATTTAATATCAAAGAACTTATCGTAGCCAAAGCTATCGTAGATAAGGTCACGGTTCCAGAAGCTTTTGTTATTCGCATGAATAACAGAAGAGTGGTAGCCCTCATCCTTTAACAGCTCAGGTGTCGCTGTAAACTCATTACTTGGATTTGTGAAGAACACAGCCCCTCTTCCAAGTGGATAAAGAGAATTATCTACAATAAACTCTGAATCAGATGTTTTCCCTTGACCTGTTTGGTGATAAAAATTAGTAAAGTTATAGCTCTTCTTGATCAATTTGTTTAAAAATGGAGTAATTTCTTTCCCGTTTAATTTTTCATTGATCACGAAACTCTGTGTCGATTCAAGTGATACAAGAATGACATTTCGTCCTTTTGCTTGACCAAATGTCTTTTCATTACGGTCCGTTTGATTTGCGCTTACATAGTTTTCAATTTCAGTTAAGCTATTGCTGTCAGCAAGGGCTCGTTGGGCGGACTGCTTCGATTGCAATACCCCATCATAAATATGGAAGTTATATAAGCTGATATTTTTCACCAGCATCTCACGGTCAAATGAGCGAGTAAGCAGTTCTGGTCTTTCTGTTTCAGCTAAACCAAGGTTAAAGAAAAATGTAGCTACCACAAATAAGTAATATGCTGCTCGTTCTTTTCGTGAAACGGTGACATCTGTTCTAAAGGAAGGCTGTTTTTTATAGAGCCAAATTAAAATGATGATATCAACAAACATCAGTAAATCGACTGGTTCAATTAAAGAGGTAATACTGGACCCGAGGTCACCCATATTGTTTGTTTGAAATAGGACGGGGATGGTTAGAAAATCACTATAGAATCGATAAAACACAATGTTGGCTAACAAAACGAATGTTAGGATAAAGCTTGTCACGATGATATATCGATTGCGATTTTTTTCTTTGAAAAATAAACCGATACCGAAGATAAACAAGAGAAAGCTAAGCGGATTAATAAACAGGATAAACTCCTGCATGAAATTTTCAATTTTAATATTGAAGCTAGATTTATAGATAACATAGGTTTTAACCCACATCAGCAATGTCGCAATCAGTAAAAATGAAATCGCCTTTAATCTATTCTTTCGCATTGTAACCTCCTTATGCTAAGCGCGCACCCAGGCTCTAGATATACCCTAATTATTGGTGCTTCTAGAAAAATAACTAAAGTATATCTTATCCTGTATATGATGGAAAATCAATGTCTTTTTCCTCATGACAAACTTATGAATATGCTAAACATCCAATTTCATGCCTATCTATCGCTTTTTTTAATAAAAATGACATCATTATGACTTTTTTGTTCAAGACAGCCATTTGGTTTTTGCCATCCATGCACCGCCGATAACACCCGCATCGTTCCCGAGTGATGCAATTACCACTTCAACATCGTCAGCGCAAGGCGGGAAAGCATGTTGTTTCACAATGCGCTCTACTTTACTGCGAAGAAGCTCACCTGCTTTTGAAACACCGCCGCCAATTACAATTTTTGTTGGGTTTAAAGCACTAGCAAGATTCGCTAGGACAAGTCCAAGATGTGTCGTCACTTCTTCTACGACACGCATTGCAAGATCATCTCCGTTTTCTGCCGCTTCAAATACATTCTTTGCCGATAGCGAAGCGAGCTTGCCAAGTGAAGATGTATGCTGCTCGGTTTCTAATTTATCCTTTGCAATCCGGACGATGCCAGTTGCAGATGCGATCGTTTCAATACAGCCTGTTCTTCCGCAGTTACACGGTGCTCCTTGAAATGGGACGGCACAAATATGGCCAATTTCTCCGCCAGCACCTGTCTCCCCTTGAACAACTTCACCATTGACGATGATGCCGCCGCCAACCCCTGTTCCAAGTGTGACCATCAGGATATTTTTTGCGCCATCGCCTGCACCCTTCCACATTTCACCGAGTGCAGCAATATTCGCATCATTCTCAATGACAGATGGAAGTCCCGTCTCTGCCTCTAGGTGATCTTTCAAGGGGTAGTTTGTCCAGCCCAGATTCGTTGTTTTATAGACGATGCCAGATACTTTATCTACAGGTCCAGGTGCACCCATGCCGATCCCAATAAGTGCTGATTTCGGCATACTGATCTCAACCAGTTTATGGTCAATTGATTTGGCAATATCGACTGTGATCGTCTGCCCGGATTTATCCGTAGGAATCTCCCACTTATGCTGAATTTCACCATAAAGATTAATGAACGCAAGCTTAATTGTCGTACCGCCAAGATCAATACCTACAAACCAATCCCCTGTCATATGCCCTCCACCTTCACATTGTTTTTCGATTTAATTTGGCTAGCTCCATTTGAAGAATCGTCATTGCGTTTGACCATTCGGTCCGGTCAATGATGCCCGCTGTATACATTTCCTTCAATTCGTCTGCCATAAATTCTAATTCTACTTCACGATCTCCGAAATACACATAATTTCCAAATCTCATGAGCAGCTGCTGTACATCATATAACGTTTTCATTGTTTCCACCATTTCTTTTCATCAACAGATAGGATAAGCGTATTCATAAATGCGCTTTCAGTCAAGTCATTCAACGTGTTTGACTATTTTCGATATATTGTTTCAGCTTTAAAAATTGATCATTTTGAGGATCTTGTTTTAACGCTTTCGCTAATAGATCCTCTGCTTTCGCTGTCTCTCCTTTTTCTACGTATAAAAGCGATAAATGATACAGTTTATTTGGATCATCTGGATCTTTTTCAAGCGACTTTTGTAAAAATTGAATAGCCTTATCAAGTTGGCCCTGCTGCGCTTCCGATAGTGCATAGATATGAAGTGCCTCAGCTGATGCATCTTTATCGTGCACATATTCCTCTAGTCGTTCACTTGCTTCGCTATACTTTTTCTCATCAAATAAACTTGCTGCCTCACTTGTTGCCGCTGCTTGCTTTTGATCGTCAGAATGAAACCCTGTATACAATCCAAAACCACCAATAAAGAGCAAAGCAGCACTCGCAAGAAGCATTTTGACAGGCTGGATCTGTTTAGGCAGACGGACAGCTAATGCGGTGAAAAAACCGCCAACCAGGCCGCCAAGATGCCCTGCGTTATCAATACCTGATACAGTGAAGCCTATTCCTAGGTTGATGAGGATAATGACAATAATATTTGTCCCCATCGTCCGAAAGAAAAGCTTTCGGTTTGAGATGGCTAAATATAACAGTGCGCCTAAGCAGCCAAAGATCGCGCCAGAAGCGCCTGCTGCAATTGCCGTATTAAACACAAAGCTCGCTATAGAGCCAAAAATGCCGGAAATCAAATAGATGAGCAAAAATCTTCCCGACCCATAAATTCTCTCAACAGCCGCTCCAACGGACCAAAGAGCAAAAGTATTAAAGAGTAAGTGCGTCAAGCCAATATGTAAAAACATTGGTGTCATCAGGCGCCACCATTCACCCTCTAAAATCAGCACATTATTTTTAGCACCAAATGCTGTTAAAGTTGCGGTATTGGTACTTCCGCCTGACAGCTCAAGTAAAAGAAACATCACCACTTGGACAGCAATCAGCAAGTAGGTAAAAATGGGTCTCCCATTTTGAAACACGGCCCGTTCTCGTTCTCGCTGTTTTTCCTGATCATCAAATGCCTGAAGCACGTTCCTTTTCAGCTGCATTGCATTCTCAGCTGTATCTTTCTTCGCTTCTTCTACATCTACTGCAAGCGATGTATTCAGCCATTTTTGCAGTTCGTTTACATCGTTTTGAAGCGTGTCTGCACTGAGTAATACAGGAGTAACTGTCACCTTATTCTCTTTTTGCGGCTGACCGTTTAGGTCTTCCCAATCATCTACTGGAACATCAGTTGTAAATTGCAGCTGCAGGAGATGAAGAGATCGTTTACGCATAGCTTCTCTCAGCTGATTGATCCGATATGTTTGCTCCTTGATATCTCGAACGATCTCTTGCCTGAAATTCACATCTTTTCTATATAGACGGATGAGATCATAACCTGAGTTTCGTGGTGCTTCAAAAAATATTTCATCTTCTGGGTACGGACTTTGAATCATCTCGTATCCTTTTTGTCTAAGTTCATCAACAACTCGCCAAAATAAACTATCTATGACATTCATACATTCGCGCTCCATTTTTTACATTATTATAGCAAGAATCGTTCTTATCCGCATTTCTAAACAAAAAAATCCCGGCTTTTGCGGGATTAGAATGCTTGGCGAATAAATTTCGTCCGAAAATATGGGATTTTCATCAGCCATTTAATCAAAAAGTGCCGGACTTGATTTTGCCCTAAAACCAAATTCATGAGCCGATAACGATTTTGCACGAGAACGAATGCAAACAGTGTGAACACAATGCTCCAAATCATTTTATTCATCATATTCCCTCCTATGTTCGTATCGTGGCTTAAATAGGATTTGTTTATGCATGAACCATCGTTTTTATCGCTTAAAAGGTTCCTTTCATATCCGCACTCTGATTGATCATAAGAAACGTCAAATTGAGAAGGTCGATTAAATCCTTGAAAGTATAAGGCAGCCTACAATTTCGCTCTAACTCCTCCACCTTGTACGGGAAGTAACTGTCGTATGGATTTGGTGTATGAACATATACAGCGTCTAAACCAAGGTCATGTTCGTGAATACAAATCCAAGTTTGGTATGGACTTTTCAAAGCTTTCAAGCTGTTTTAGCCGCCTATGATATAAAGCGATATGAGCTTTGATATGCTCTCTTCTTATTTTTAAGCTATTTTTCCCGACTCCAAAAAAATCAAGGTGCGTATGCCAAAAATAAAACCATGAATCACGATCAAGTTTTAAGTCACAAGTATTCACTTCCTCCCACATATTACGGAAGTATCTTTTCTTTCCACGAAATTTTTTCAAAACATATTCCTCGTCAGCTAAAATGCCTTTTAATGAAGAATGTTGATCGCTATCGTGTATGTGACTTTTGATCATAAGCGAGCACCTTCGCTCAACACAAAAAGCCCGTTCATCTGTATAAGCAGCGGACTTTATTTTGGAAATATGGTACCTTTCTCACTGACCATGATTGAGACCGGGATGTCGTGCGTTTCAGCCGGAATATGCTCGGTTTGCTGTACTGTCAAACAAAGGGCAAGCGTATCGCCGTGATAGTCAGCTAAGTAGCGGTCATAATAGCCGCCCCCATATCCGATACGGTAGCCTTGTCGATCGAAGCACACACCAGGCACAATGATCAAATCGATTGATTCTTTAGATGCAGCGGCCGACATCAGAGGATCTGGCTCCAATAGCCCAAAGTAGCGGGAGATCATTTTCGTTTCTGGTGTATATTCATAAAACGTCATCTCTTTTGTTTCCGGAAAACAGGTGGGTACACATACTGTTTTCCCCTCCCGCCATGCTTTTTCAATGAGAGGCATTGTCGGTACCTCTTTTCCTCTAGACATGGTAAGTGCAACCGTATTCGCTTGTTTCCATGCTGGCAGTTGAAACAAGCGCTCATGAAGTAAAGCGGTGCTTCGCTTGAATTCTTCGGCACTCATCTGGTCCAGCTTGGCTAATGTTTGAAGGCGAAGTTCCTTTTTCACACAGATCATCTCCCATCATAAAAAAACAGCAGGAAAATTCCCTGCTGCTTACTTTGTTTCACGATGTAAAGTTTGTTTTTTATCACGTGAGCAATACTTTTTGAATTCAACGCGATCTGGATTGTTTCGCTTATTCTTTTTAGTAATATAGTTACGCTCACCGCATTCAGTGCAAGCTAGAGTAATATTTACGCGCATGTTTTTCCCTCCAAACTAAAATCAATTCACATTCAGACCTAACTATAATACCACTTCTAGCTTAGGAATGCTAGAATGTTTTTTCACCAATTTGATTTTCAGTGCAATCCATCCGCGTTCTGATCCATATCGCACGGTCATTTCATGAAAAATAGCCTGCTCCCCTATAAAACCTCAATCTTTGTCGTACTGTATACATGAGAAGCCCTCTTTTATTTTGACAGCGAGCAAGATTTTCATACTCGTTTTTCATATAAAAAGAAAAAAGATGAAAAAAAGGTGATTTTTTCAGCAATTCCTTTTGAAACTAGCTTTTTTATGGTATAAAAAAGAAGGGTCGAAAACTGTCTGAAACAATCATGAAAGCCTTTTATGGCTTTCAGCATTAAAATATGAATAAAAGGTGATGAAACATGGAAATTGCAATTATCGGATTGCTTGTTGTCAGTATCGTACTGATCGCATTCTCATATTTTCAAAGAGAGCCGATTAAAGAAGTCGAGCAGGAACTTGAAACACTTCAACTATCTGCAATGCAAGAAATCTATAAACTGAAAAAGAAAATGAAGGTTCTTGAAGAAGAATTGCTTGAAACAAACATCGTCGTCCGCAAACATTCAGAAATTGATCCATCTATCGCAAGACAAATCATTTCAAAGCATCAAAATGGCATGTCTCCTGAGGCCATTGCGCGCGCTGAGCATGTATCTGTAGATGAAGTCAACATGATCATTAAAGACAATGAGAAGGTGCTTGTATGACGAAAAAAAGCATCCAAACGTTTGCGGCAGGTATGATTCTTGCAACTGGTGTTCTGGCGATCGTTTTTTTCCTCACTGGAAAAGATGAAGCGGCGGCTGATACAACCACAAAAGAAACGCTCGCAGCGAAAGTAACAGACACCGATGTGAAAAACTATTTAGACTCTAAAAAAGAAGTCTCTGTCAGCCGTGAAACATATCAGCAGCTTCTTGATTATAAAGAAAAAGCACTGAAAGCAAATGAAGACGGCGATTCTAAAAATGATAAAGAAACATCGGACAAGCCTAAAGGCAAATCGGTCAAATTTGTTATTAAAAACGGGATGAGCACAAGTGATGTTTCAGACATGCTTGAAAAGGACGGAATCATCAACTCGTCTAAAGATTTTAATGATTACGTGATTGACGCCGGCTACCATAAAGAAATTCGTGCAGGCAAGTTCAATTTAAAAACAGGGATGACGTTCAAACAAATCGTCAAAGCCTTAACAAAATAACAACAATACCCCCTGGCGGCGCTGACCTCCAGGGGGTTTTATTATCTATCCAAATCGACCAGATATATAATCATTTGTTCTTTGATCATTTGGCTCTGAGAACATCACATTCGTATCATTGACCTCAACAAGCTCTCCCATTAAAAAGAAGGCTGTTCTATCTGATACCCTCGCCGCTTGCTGCATGTTATGCGTCACAATGGCAATCGTGTATTTCTCTTTTAATTTCATAATTAATTCTTCAATCTTTAATGTTGAGACAGGATCAAGCGCTGATGTTGGTTCATCCATTAGTAAAATGTCTGGGCTTGTAGCAATAGCTCTTGCGATACAAAGACGCTGCTGCTGACCGCCGGAAAGACCTAATGCTGGTGCACTTAATCGATCTTTCACTTCATCCCAAAGGGCAACATCACGAAGCGCTTTTTCAGCGATTTCTTTCAATTGCTGCTTGCTCTTCACGCCATGAATTCTTGGTCCGTAGACGACATTATCAAAGATAGACTGAGGGAATGGGTTTCCTTTTTGAAAGACCATCCCGACGTTTTTACGCAGTTCCACTAGATCAACGCGGCCTTTTAAAATATTGTCGCCGTTATACATCATATCCCCGGTGATTTTCACACCTGGCACTGTTTTGACCATAAGATTTAAGGTCTTGATAAACGTTGACTTTCCGCAGCCTGACGGACCGATAATTGCTGTGACTTCATGCTCTTTAATGTCTAAATCAATATGCTTCAGTGCGTGATGCTGTCCGTACCAAAGGTTCATATCATTCACACGAAACACTTCTTTTTTTGCTGTTTCAGTTGCTACTGCATTCATCAAAATCCACCCGCCTTATCCAAATCGACCATTGATATAGTCTTCTGTTTTTTGCTGCGCAGGACGTGTAAAGATACGTTCAGTGGCATCATATTCTACTAGATCACCGTTCAGGAAAAAGGCCGTATGATCAGATACACGTAACGCTTGCTGCATGTTGTGTGTCACAATGACGATCGAATAATCATTTTTCAAATCTGATAATAGCTCTTCAATTTTTGCATTTGAGATTGGGTCTAGGGCAGAAGCGGGTTCATCTAACAAAAGAACGCTGGGCTTCATCGCAAGTGTACGCGCAATACAAAGGCGCTGCTGCTGACCGCCGGATAATGACAAAGCCGAGCGGTGCAGACGATCTTTGACTTCATCCCACAGCGCTGCTTTTGTTAAGCTTTCCTCTACTGCATCATCAAGCACTGATTTTCTTTTTTCACCCGCATACTTTAACGCATGGGTAATGTTATTGTAGATCGATTTAGGAAATGGGTTTGGTTTTTGGAAAACCATGCCGATTTCTCTTCTTAAATTCACCACATTAATGCGGTCATCCAAAATATTGAGTCCTTCGTACATGATCGCCCCTTCACTTCTCGCACCTGGGATCAAGTCGTTCATGCGGTTAATGCTGCGTAAAAAGGTTGATTTCCCGCAGCCAGATGGGCCGATTAATGCGGTAATTGCGTTCTTCTCAATTTCAAATGAAATGTGATTGACCGCTCTTTTTTCACCATAATAAATGCTTAAATCCTGCACCTGTAAAATCTGTTCCGCTTGAAGTGGAGCCTTTTTTGCTGCAATCTCTTTTTTTTCTGCTAGCATTTGAACCATATCCCCTTCACACCTCTCTCACATTATTTTGACGTAAGCTTTTTATGAATAAATGAACCAAGCCATCTAGCTGCTAAGTTAAATACTAAAACTGAAAGCACAAGTACGGCTGATGCACCATTTGCAATGGCCTCTGCATCTGGAATGATTCCTTGTGTATTGACGTTCCATATATGAACGGCTAATGTTTCTGCCGGTCTAAAAATATTCAGCGGTGACGTATCAGAAAATGGACTCCAGTTTGTAAAATCAAGACGCGGTGTGGTGAGACCTGCTGTGAAAAGAAGCGCTGCTGCCTCCCCAAAGACTCTTCCTGATGCTAAAATCGCACCGGTAATAATAGAAGGAATCGCACCAGGAATCAGGACTGTCTTCACTGTATGCCATTTCGTCACACCAAGCGCAAGTGATGCTTCCTTTTGATCCTTCGGTACAGAGCGAAGCGCGTCTTCTGTCACCCTGACCATCACTGGCAAGTTAAACACCGTGAGCGCAAGAGCTCCTCCGATGATCGTATAGCCCCAGCCTGTTAAATTGACAAACATGAGTAAACCAAACATACCAATGACAATAGAAGGAAGTGAAGACAACACTTCAATACATGTGCGAATAAAATCAGTGACTTTGTTTTGAGGCGCATATTCAGCCATGTACACTCCACCGCCGACACCAAGTGGTACTGTGATCAGCATTGTTATAAACAAAATGTAAAACGAGTTAAACAGCTGATCCCTAATACCGCCGCCAGAGCCAATTGCACTTGAGCGGGTTGTCAAAAAGTCAAAATTTAATTCTTTTGCACCGTTGAAGATGATATAAGAAAACAAACCAACTAGGATCGCCGTAATAATGGCGGCACATAATCCAAAAACAAACGTGGCAAAACGATCGGTCATTTTGCTATTCATTAAATCTTCCTCCTAGACGACAAGTATCTGATAATGAGTATGAACATAAACGATACAACTAGAAGGACAAGACCCATTGACCAAAGTGTATTGTTTTCAACACTTCCATACGTTGTGTGACCCATGTTTAACGTAATAATGGTTGTTAATGTACCAGCTGTATCCATAATGCTCTCTGGTAAATTACGCGTGTTTCCAATGACCATTTGAACGGCAAGGGCTTCACCAAATGCTCTTGCCATTCCAAGAACGACTGCTGTCATTAATGTTGGAAGAGCTGCCGGTACAAGCACACGTCTAATCGTTTGCCATCTTGTAGCGCCAAGTGCATAGGATCCCTCACGTAAACTTTTTGGAAGGGAAGCCATTGCATCAGTTGCAATAGATGTAACGGTTGGCAGAATCATAATAGACAGGACAATCGTTCCTGCTAACACGCTATGCCCTGAGCCACTTGACTTGAAATGTCCGATAAACGGCACCAATACTGTAAGACCTATGAATCCGTAAACAACGGATGGAATCCCTACAAGCAATTCAATGACTGGCTGGAGAATTTTCCGGCCCCATGCAGGTGCAATTTCTGTCATAAAGATCGCTCCTGCGATGCCTAGCGGCGCTGCAATAAGTGCCGATAGAAGCGTGACGGCGATCGATCCAAAGATAAAAGGAAATGCGCCGTACTCCGGGTTTTCTGCTGTTGGGTTCCAATTGATACTGGTTAAGAACTCAATTGGGCTTACACCATTTACGATGAAAGATTGTAAACCCTTAATGCCAAGGAATATTGTGATGGCGATGGATACTGCAATCATTAAGAATGCGCAGAATTTCACCAAAATACTTCCTCTTACTTCATCCATTTGCCTATTTTTCTTCGAGCTGATCAGCCGATCGCTCGCTTCTGTATGTTCTATCTGCTTCATCTTTTTCTACACTCCTATGAATGTCATAAAAGGAAAAGTGAAATGCTCCACTTTTCCTTCATCAGCAATTCAAGACCTCTTACTTATCCGATTGTTTGCCTGTTGCGTCTCTTTCTACTTTCATATTAGAAACTGAGATGTAGCCTTGGTCTTTGACGATTTCTTTTTGTACTTCGTCACTCATAAGGTAATCTAAGAATTGTTTTGCTAGACCTTCCGCCTCACCTTTTGTATAAGAGTGCTCGTATGCCCAAATTGTATATTTACCGCTTTCTACATTGCTTTCTTCTGGTTTCACACCATCAATGCTAAGCGGTGTAATTTTGTCATCTGTTAAATAAGAGAATGCTAGGTATCCAATCGCACCTGGTGTTTCTGCAATCAGCTTTTTCACTGTGTTTGAAGAATCTTCTGTGATTCCTTCTGCAGGTGTTGCACCATCAAGTGCATATTTCACAAATGTTGCACGTGTTCCTGAAGAATCAGGTCTGTTAACAAGCGTGATTTTTTGGTCTTTCCCGCCAAGCTCTTTCCAGTTTTTGATTTTACCAGTGAAGATTTTTTTCAATTCGTCCTTTGTGATGTCTTTGACACCCACTTCAGGGTTTACAGCTGCGGCCATTCCAACAACTGCTACTTTGTGGTCTTTTAAAGCTTTTGCGTCGACTCCGTCTTTCTCTTCAGCGAATACATCTGAGTTACCAATTTGTACAGATCCTTCTGAAACTTGAGAAAGTCCTGTTCCTGAACCGCCGGCTTGTACTTGAATATCGGCTTTTGGATGTTTATCCATGAATTTTTCTGCTGCCGCAAGAACTAAAGGCTGCATCGCAGATGATCCTGAGATGGTAATGGAACCTGATGCCTCATCTTTGTTTGAAGCATTTCCTTTACTGTCTTTTGAATCTCCGCTTGAGCTGCTGTTTCCGCATGCTGTGACGAATGCTAACAATGCGATAGTAAGGAAAGTAAGCAGCCATAATTTGTTCTTTTTCATTTCAAGAATACCCCCTGAATAATTTGTCCTACGAGTAATACATTAAAGGTTCTTTATTAATTTCGTTTAAATGGAATGTTAAGGTTTTGTAAATGTCGAAGTTTTGTAGAGAAATTGCGGCGTTTTTTATGAATTTTGTCAATTTATATCGGAATTTTTGAAGAAAACGTAAAAAAACGCCCACAAAAAGTGAGCGTTTTTACCTATGAAAGGTCTAGTTATTTGTTTCTGCTTCATTTTCAATTTTGTTTTTGTTTTTCGCCTGTGTATCATTGCTTTCCTGTTTTGATTTCAGTTCAAAGTACTTATCTAATACTTGTTCACCAATATCATTTGTAATTGGATAGCGCTGGTTGTAGTCTTGATACACCCATGGCACGACAACGGAAATAGCCACTTCTGGATTATCAGCAGGCGCATACGCAACAAGAGTTGTGTTATACGTCGGTGTACCGCGCTTGCTTTTAATTGGACCGTCATAGAATGATTGAGCGGTTCCTGTTTTGCCAGCTGGATTATACTTTTTGTTGCCAAAGTTTGAATAGGCTGTCCCTCTTGGGTTCTGCATCACAAGCTTGAAGCCTTGCTGGACACGCTTGATTTCATCACTTGTCATGTCTAGCTTATTCAATACATCCGGTTTGACGGATTCCGTCACAGCTCCAATACCGCGCTGCGGGTCTGGCTCTCTCACTTCTTTGACAAGCTGCGGACGTAAACGATATCCGCCGTTTGCAATGGTTGAAACGTATTGCGCCATTTGCAGCGGTGTAAACGTATCATACTGTCCAATCGCATAGTCAAGTAAGAGCCCCGATTGTGTAGACGTTCCTCTGTAGCCTGTTGCTTCGTTTGGCAGGTCAATACCTGTTTTGACGCCAAGACCAAATTTACTGAAATTGTAGCGGAACGTATCAAATGCTTTCGGATCAATTGGGAGCGCCTGATTCTTACGATATTCGCTTTTCCCAATGGCGATTGCGGTTTTGAACATATATACGTTTGATGAACGCTCTAGTGCAGTTAAATCATTAATGAGTCCCATATTTTGATAGGATTTCTTTGGCGGCGACTGGGCGATATAGAGAGGTTCATCGTATTGGGTACTTCCAATATGAATAGCGCCTGTTTTATATCCAGTCAATACCGTTGCCCCTTTTACGGCTGATCCCATCGCATATGAGGATGTCATCGTTCCTAATGCGTAGTCATCGAATTTGTATTTTCCGTTTTTGTTTGAAATCTGCTTACCCGCAACAGAGAGAACCTCTCCATTTCTCGGGTCCATCATGACAACAAATGCGCGGTCAAGAAGCTCAGTTCCCCCTCTTTGTTTCGCACTTCTCAAGTTCTTTTCAATAATTTTTTCAACCGCTTTTTGTAGCTGAATATCAATTGTCAGCACAAGGTCTTTCCCGCTCTTACCTTCTGTTAACACTTTAGAGCTTGTGACATTGCCCTGTTTATCAGTTGTACTCTGTTCTTTTTCCTTTTGGCCCTGCAGGACATCTTCATATTGATATTCGAGATAGCTTTTTCCTACACGGTCATTTCGGCTGTAGCCGAGTGATAGATAATGCTCAAGAAGTGACTGCGGAAGACCTTCATCACTCGAAGACACACTGCCGAGCATACTGCGGAGCAGTCCTTTATACGGATAGCTGCGTGACCAGTCTGTCGTCACATCAACACCTGGAAGCTCGTCCAAATGCTCAGAGACGTAAGCAATTTCGCTTGGCTTTACATCTTCATTTTTAATAAATTGAGGCGTAAGTGCATAGCCTCCATCCATCTGCCTTTTAATGGCAAGCACTTGTAAATCTTTTTTCGTCAGTTGATTTAATTCCTTGTCTGTGATGCGTTTTAGCTGAAGCTCATATAGTTTATCATCAGAGACCTTATCGTCACCCTTTAATTCTGATTCCTTTTGAACAAGCTTTTTCGCTTCATTTGGATGCGTTAAGATCCAGAAATCTTTTTTGTCACGATCTGTGATTTTTTTCGTACTCACATGAATCATATCCGCTAATTTTGATGCCACTTTGAGCCGCTCTTCTTGTGAAGTCGTCGAGGTTCTCGTATATGTAATGGCATTCAGCGCTTTATTGCTGACAATCGTATTGTAGTTTCGATCATAAATTTTTCCGCGCGGAGCAGATGAGCTGACATTCACATCCTCTTGTTTTTCTGCCTGCTTTTTATAATCTTCTCCATTGACAATTTGCACAAATCCGAGTCTAACGACAACACCGGTAAAAATAATAAAGGCAGCTAAAAATAATAAATTCAGCCGGATCGGAAGTGTTTTGCGCCCTTCCTTCGCGTCTTTTTTGTTTTTCTTGTTTCTCATCACATCACCTTTTCTATCAAGAAAGAAATGGCACCCCTTTTTGTGTATAAAAGGTGCCATCATCATTTTAGCGGTTTTTCTATCATTTATCTAGAAATTTGATGTTCCATAGGTAAGAAATTTTACCTTTCTCCCTTAATAAGGTTCGTTTGAGAAACTGGCTTTTGACCGTCAGCCTCTTTCATATCAGCTGTTTTTTCTTTCAAATGAATATCTTTTACAAAGTAATAAATGAGGGTGTGTCCCGCTCCGAGCACAACAAGTGATGCAGGGATTCCGAGCTCATCACCTAGTAAGGTGACAGACAGCAGGAACAAAACAATCGAACAAATACGGCCGGCATTTAAAAATAGCTCTCTGACCACAATATATTCAATTCGGGCCTTTCTGGCGTACCTTGCATGGCCAATGACATCATATGTTAAGGATACATAAGGAACAAGCAGGAGCGGATATCCTATTGCAATGGCTACCGCATACATCAGAAGTGATACATAGGACAAGTGGAAAACGATTAAAAACAAGGCGCCGTATAAAATCAGCCCGCCAAGCATGATGGCCTTCTTCCGCCACTTTTTCTTAATCAAACGTGTAGCGAAGAAATAAGCAAAAAAGGCAACACCTGAATTCACTAAACCAAACGTCCCGAGAGCAAGCTCACTGTTTGTTGCAATAAACACAAAGACACTGATTAAGAAGACAAAGACCCCTTCACGAAGCCCTTGAAAAAAGTGAGCTGTTGTAATCCTACGCCAATTCTCGTCTGCATGACGTTCTTTCCAAATTTGTTTGATCATAAATTTGCCTTTAGACTGCCTTCTTTTGAGGAAAAAGCTCATCACAACCGCTAGTGAAAACAAAAAAAGCGATAATGTGAAAATGACTGTGTAGCCTGTATCATCCTTTAACTGAGAAATGACAATCCCCGCAATGAGAGGACCGATCATGCCGGCAGTTGAGGAAAGCACACCGAGAAATCCATTAAAGAAGTCTCTTGTTTCAGGCTCGGTGATCTCAAAGGTGAGTACGTTAAAAGCAAGCCAGTAAAAACCATAGCCGATCCCAAGGACACTTCCCAACAAAACAAGCCGTGCGGCCGCTTGTTCTCCTGCCATTAAGACAATTAAATAAAAAGCGGCTAAAAAGATGACACCGAAACGAAGGACAAACGCCCGGTCTATTTTTTTTGCGAGCCGGCCAGCGAATAAAAACGTAATGGGCTGAAGCACCACAATGGCCAAGTTATAAATCGCAAGATCCGTGAATTTCCCAGACTGTTTCCATAAGTACACATTTACAAACGTATTCGAAAGCGCAATGGCAAGTGCGTATAACCCGCCAATCGTGAGGAGGAGCAATAAATCTTTTGTAACATCCATGTCCCCGAACATTTTCTTTAATCTGCTCATACCATTCATTCTCCTTTTCTACACAATAGTCTGTCTCATCAAAAGGCAGATATGTAAAAAAAGGAGGGAAAATATAAAAAGACCTGCTTCTCTAAAGAGCAGGTCTTTTCAAATCAAATGATTTATTTAGCTTCGCTGTAAAGGCGAGCTACTTCATCCCAGTTCACAACATTCCAGAATGCTGAAATGTAATCAGGACGACGGTTTTGGTAGTTTAGGTAGTAAGCATGCTCCCAAACGTCTAGTCCTAGAATTGGCGTTTTTCCTTCAGTTAAAGGAGAATCTTGGTTTGGCGTGCTTGTGATTTCAAGTTTTCCGTTGTTCACAACAAGCCATGCCCAACCAGAACCAAAGCGTCCTGCAGCTGCTGCAGCGAAATCAGATTTGAATTTTTCAAATCCGCCTAATTCTTTTTCGATTGCATCTGCAAGTTCACCAGTTGGTGCGCCGCCACCGTTTGGTGAAAGAAGCGTCCAGAATAATGAGTGGTTCGCATGTCCTCCGCCATTGTTACGTACAGCTGTACGAATGTTTTCAGGCACTGAGTTTAAGTTAGCCACTAGCTCTTCAATTGATTGATCTTCAAGAGCTGATACACCTTCGATTGCTTTGTTTAAGTTTGTTACATATGTGTTGTGGTGTTTTGTGTGGTGAATCGTCATTGTTTCCTTGTCGATATGTGGTTCTAATGCATCGTAAGCATATGGTAATTCTGGAAGTTTAAAAGCCATGGTTAAATTCCTCCTTAAAATGTATGTACTGAAATGCTTCCTCTGTAAGTCAGCAATTCACCCTACTCAAAGAGTATCAAAAGAAACAGCTTGTTTCAACGTTATTGCTCATGTTCTGAAACATTTCAGTGTTTATTTTGTATTTAGCCCTTTTGAAAAAGTTTTAAACACCCTTTTTCACTTAGCGAAGGACATAAAATAAAAAGATCCCCAGCATCAGCGCTTGAATCAATCCTTTTGCAAAAACACCTGATACAAAACCAATTAATGAGCCTAATCCGACTTTCACACTCGTTTTCAGATCTTTTTGATGAACAAGTAGCTCTGCAATGACACTCCCAAGAAATGGACCAATAATAATTCCTGCAATGGGTATCACAAAAGGACCAGCTAATAACCCAATGGTGCTTCCCCAAATAGCTGCCTTGCTGCCGCCAAAGCGCTTTACCCCAATAAGGTTTGAGACATAATCTGCCGCAAATAAGACGGCAGTAAACATGGCTTGAATGAGCCAGAACGTCAGGGTAAGCGGCTCGAAGCTAAAGAAGAAGCCATATAGAATAAATCCGAGAACCATAAAGACCACACTCGGGATAATTGGATAAACCAGTCCAACAAACGCAATGATAAATGCACAGCCAATCAGTATCCAATACAGAATGTCCAAGACCCTGCCGCCTCCTTTTTATATGCTGTATACATTATGCCTCATTCCCTCTATCTTAACCAGTAATGAAGGCCATACTTGTACTTGATGGATAGACATTGATACAATATGAGAAATAGAAAAGAATGTAGGAAGTGAATAGGTATTGAACGTATTTAATCTATTGTTAAAAGGAATTTATTCACCAAAAGATATTGCGAAAGCCCGTTTTACAGGGATCGGTAAAGCCATTTTATTCATTTTTATCCTCTCAATTATCGCAGCAGTTCCTCAGGGGTATCATATGAGCCAAGAGATCTCGAATGCGATGTCAGGATTTCAGCATGTGATCAAAAAAGATTTACCCGACTTTTCAATCGAAAAAGGAAAGCTTCAAGCGGATCAAAGTGAACCAATAGAAAAAGAAGAAAACGGCATCACGATCATCTTTGATCCTGCTGAAAAAATAAAAGCAAGTGAGCTTGAATCAAAGCAAACGGCTATCGCTTTGTTAAAGGAAAAAGCAGTGATTGCCATTGATGGACAAATGACAGATATTCCATACCAGCTCCTTGGTGGAACGCTGACAAAAGATGAACTCGCCCGCGTCACAAATCAGAACCAAGCGATTATCATCCCTGTCATCTGTGTACTGCTATATCTATCAACTGCGGCTCTCATGTTTATCAGCGCAACATTCCTTGCGATGCTTGGTACATTTATTAAACGAATGCAGCAAAAAGAGCTGTCCTTCCAAATGCTTTGGAAGCTCTCTGCTTATTCACTCACATTAACAACGGTCTTTTTCGCCATCATGAGTGCATTAAACACGCCTGTTGCAAACTCATTTTTATTAAATTGGGTCATTAACTTTATCTTTTTATATCTTGTTGTGAAAGAAATTCCTGCAAAAAAAAGCAAATGATCCATCCAACAATGAAAGCTCCCCCGGCTCGGAGGAGCTTTTTATGTATATTCATGCTAGGACTCATCTGGATGGATGATCGCAAACAAATAGTGATCCTCCCACACTCCATTAATCTTTACTTTTTTACGATTTAGTCCCTCATTTTCAAAACCTGTCTTTTCAAGTACACGAATGGAACCTTTATTACTTGGCTTTACTCCAGCCTCAATACGATGGAGATTCAACTCAAAAAAGGCATAGTCAATGATTAAACGAATGGCTTCTGTCATATATCCATTTCCGCCCTGCCTTTGATCGAGTACATACCCAAGCCAAGCACCTTCTATCGGACCTCTTACGACAGAACTTAATGAGATCGTCCCAATTAAAGCATCGGTTTCATTTAAGAAAATACCATGCATGTAAGATTCATCTTGTGCAATTCTTTGCCTACTCCGCTGAATTCGTTCAATTTGACGAGGTAACGTGAAGAAATCATCTTTGACCAAAGGTGTAAATTCCTGAAAATATGAGCGATTCTCAAGCTCTAATGTTAAAAGTGATTCTGCATCATTTTCTGTTAGTGTTCTTACATATATATGCTGACTAACTTTCTTCATTAAATCTCCCCCTTTCTTATTTTATCATAACCGTCATATGAGCTTGCTCTCCTATTTACACCAACGACCCAAGCAGTTTTATTACAAGACATACTAGAACGAACTAGAACCACCCTTTCCAGCTTTTCTCCTCTTTTTGGTTCTATCATTTCAGGACATGCATAGACTGAAGTAAACTCTTAAAAGCGGTGAGTAAAATGCGGCGAATTCTTTTTTTACTAATCAGTTTGTTTGTCCTCTTTATTATCTTTTTTGATTTGAAAAATGGAACCATCCCTGTTGAGGAAAACCCAGCTGTCCCAGCAAGTGCGTTTCAAACAGCTGAGAAAAAGGCTTATAAGAATGTCACTGTTAAACAAGGTGAAACAGTCCTCTCCATCGTACATACAAGCAAGCCACTTGATGATGTCATTAAGGATTTCGAGGAGCTGAATCAAGGTGTTAAAGCGAACGAAATCAGGGCAGGCAGCACGTATAAGTTTCCTGTCTATAAGAGATAAAACGTTAATTCCTTGTCATTCATACAAAGAGACTGTTACAATATGAACTGTAAAACACGACGTACACGGCAAAGAATTGCTTGTACACTAAGGAGCGATTGACAAGTGAGTGAAGTCACACATCGTACTAAAACGCGTCCCGTCAAAGTGGGACCTTTAACTATAGGTGGAAATAATGAGGTTGTCATTCAAAGTATGGCAACAACCAAAACACATGATGTCGAAGCGACAGTCGCTGAAATTAAACGTTTAGAAGAGGCAGGCTGTCAAATCGTGCGTGTCGCATGTCCAGATGAGCGTGCAGCAAATGCAATTGCGGACATTAAAAAACAAATTAACATCCCGCTTGTTGTGGATATTCATTTTGACTACAAGCTTGCACTGAAAGCGATTGAAGCAGGCGCAGACAAAATCCGAATCAATCCAGGAAACATCGGAAGAAGAGAAAAAGTCGAAGCTGTTGTCAAAGCAGCAAAAGAAAAAGGCATTCCAATCCGTATTGGCGTAAACGCTGGTTCATTAGAGAAAAAAATTCTCGATAAATACGGCTATCCAACAGCAGATGGTATGGTCGAAAGTGCACTGCATCACATTAAAATTCTAGAAGACCTAGACTTTCATGACATCATCGTCAGTATGAAAGCATCTGATGTAAACCTTGCAATTGAAGCATACGAAAAAGCGGCTAAAGCCTTTGATTATCCTCTTCACCTTGGGATTACAGAATCAGGTACGTTATTTGCAGGTACAGTCAAAAGTGCAGCTGGACTTGGCGCTATTTTGAATATGGGGATTGGGAACACCCTCCGTATTTCATTAAGTGCTGACCCAGTTGAGGAAGTAAAAGTAGCACGTGAATTGTTGAAATCATTTGGTCTTGCATCAAATGCAGCAACACTGATCTCCTGCCCAACTTGTGGACGAATTGAAATTGACCTCATCAGCATTGCAAATGAAGTCGAAGAATATATTTCTAAAATCAAAGCACCGATTAAAGTAGCAGTTCTCGGCTGCGCTGTTAACGGTCCAGGTGAAGCACGTGAAGCGGACATCGGAATCGCAGGCGCTAGAGGCGAAGGCTTATTGTTCCGTAAAGGTGAAATTGTTCGTAAAGTACCGGAAGAAACAATGGTCGAAGAACTGAAAAAAGAAATCGATAAAATCGCTGAAGAACATTATGCGAAAATGGAAGCTGAAAAAGAAAAACAAGCGAATGCCTAACAAAAAACGCCTGACGTCATAGTCAGGCGTTTTTCTGTTCTTATTAAAAGAACGGGGTGATAAATATGCCTAGGATGACGGAAACAATTCCGATCCCAATTGACCACGCGCCAAGCGCATGTGCTCCTTTTCTTCTTGCAATATAACCAACGACGATTGCCGCTACCCCTAATAGCACCGGCAAGACAAATAATGAGATAATCGCAATCGCGAGTGCTGTATAGCCTATCCCTTTACTGCCTGATTCGTCACCTGCTTGGTCACGTCCTCGTCTATCTTCTCGATCTCTTGAAGCTTGATATGGCTCTGCAATTTCAGCAGCTGTTTCCTCTAAATAGCCATCATCATTACTAAAGTGTGTGTCGATTTCACGATCATTTCTTCTGAAATCCTCGTCTCTTTCCATGATCAATTCCCCCTTTTGGTT
This sequence comes from Bacillus sp. FSL M7-0003, assembly GCF_038628485.1. Lineage (NCBI taxonomy): Bacteria > Bacillati > Bacillota > Bacilli > Caryophanales > Bacillaceae > Bacillus > Bacillus sp. FSL M7-0003. Next base: position 2,284,668 of record NZ_CP152024.1, read on the forward strand.
AATAGAAAGGAGCTTTTTTAGTATGAGCAAAAATGTCTGTTTCATGATTGCTAAAACTTGCTGGAATTGTGAATTGATTATGTTACACTTTAAGAGTATAAAAATGAGGAGTGTGGGCATGTTACGTTTAGGAATTGATATTGATGGTACAGTGACGGCACAGGACACCTTTGTTCCCTACTTAAATGAGTCGTTCCAATGTGCCATGACACTAGATGATATGACAGAGTATGATTTGACGAAGCTTTTAAAAATTTCTCAAGAAGAATTTTGGGGCTGGATGGATCAGCACGAGCCTCTTATTTATAAACAGGCAAAGCCTGCTGAGGGTGCAAAAGAGATCCTCGACGAAATGAAGCAGCAGCACAGACTGATTTATATTACCGCAAGAAGGCAGCAGCATTCGGATATCACCTACAAGTGGTTTCAAGAACATGATGTGCACTATGATGCTATTGAGCTGGTTGGCGGTCATCATAAGCTGGAAGCCGTTCAAAAGCACAAAATTGATGTATTTTTTGAAGACCATCATGGCAATGCCACAATGATTGCAAAAGAGGCTGACATCCCGGTTATACTTTTTAACTCCCCTTATAACCAGATGCCAATTGACGACAGAATTATACGCGTAAACAACTGGCAGGAAGCATCTAAGTGGATCAAACAATATGAGCAGCATCTGCAAACTGCTTATTAATGTAACTGAGCGAGCACCGAAGCGGAACAAACACGAGGATTTGTCTACACGCTGAAGCCGATACATTTAATGTATCGGCTTTTTTGATGGAGCAAGCTGCCCTTCTTTCATGAGGAAATGGTAAAGTGCCCCCTTCATGCCTGCCTGATTTAAGTAGTAGCAAGTTTCCAGCTTCACCTGAATGTTCTTCCACGCATGCAGTGTATGTAAATGTTTTTCAATATTTTGTAATAAATTTGGTCTTGCACTTACGCCTCCGCCAATGAGGATTTTCTCCGGGTTAAGAACAGTCGCTACATTGTAAACGCCAATGGCTATTCGCTTGTACCATTGATCTACCAGCTTCTCAATGGCCGGATCATGCTTCGCCTTTTCAAAAATTTCTTGACCGTCTATTTGAGTACTTTGCGGTATTCCTTGCTTTTCTTTATAGCTCCGAATTAATCCAGCCGTTGAAGCGCTGCTGTTAAGAGTTGTAAACTGGCCATTTTCCGTCTCTGTCAGCATCATGCCGAATTCACCACCGCGGAAGGATGCACCGCGCACAAGCTGACCATTAGCAAAAATACCTCCGCCGACACCAGTGCCAATTGTCATACAAATAAAGCTGTCACAATCTTTTGCATGCCCGCTGTATTTTTCTGCGAGAGCTGCACAGTTCGCATCATTTTCCACTTCTACACGAATAGACGTTTTCTCTTCTAAAAGTGTTTTTACATTTTGGCCATTTAAGGCGATGATGGCGCCTGCAAATTCTGTATAACCTGATTCACTGTCCACAAAACCTGGAAGACTGATGGCGATACCGCTGACATCCTGCATCCTTTGATATTGCCTGACCACATCCGCCATGGCTTCTAAAAACGGTTCAAGCTGCCGGCAGTTCGTTTCATAGTCACCACTTGTAACAAGCTCCCCAACCTGATCCATTAATCCATGTTTTGTTCTCGTCCCGCCTACATCAAACACGACGTAATAGGCCACTTTTAACCCTCCCTTTACTTTAAAAAGTAGTACCTTGATCTCATTTTAATGAAACAGCCTCCCTTTGTAAAACGTTTTCAAAAGACAAAACAAAAAAGCCAGCTCCATGGCTGACTTTTTCATGAGTGAACTTCCTTCGGTTCGCAAGAAGGACACGTTCCATATATTTCAAATTTATGTCCGCTAATATGATAATCCTCTAAATCGGCGTCGAGCTTGTCCATAGGGCAGGCATCGATCTCTTTTGTTTTCCCGCATGTAAGACAAATAAAGTGGTGGTGATGATGGGAAAATGAACATTTAAAACGGAATAATTTCTCCCCTGACAATTCCGTTGTTTCTAATATTCCAAGGTCTTCATATAGTGACAAGTTTCGATAAATCGTATCAAAGCTGAGACCCGGGTAATCTTCACTTAGTGCCGTCAGCACATTTTTAGCAGTCAAGTATTTATCAGAATCAGAAAACAATTGAAGCATATCTTCACGTTTGCTTGTATATTTGTAGCCTTTTTCCTTTAATAAATCAAGCGCTTCTTGTACGTTCATGTTGATTCCCCCTTCTGAATTTCCCAATACTAATACACCCGATTAAAATCAAGATAGACAGCATCACAATGGTTCCGCCTGGCGCTAAATCAAGATAATAGCTTAAAATCAATCCGGCCAATACAGACAATTCACCAAACAAGATCGAAAGGAAAATCGCCTGTTTGAATCCTTTGGCAATGCGGATACTTGCTGCAACAGGAAGCGTCATGAGCGCCGACACAAGCAGTGTACCGACGATCCGCATCGATGCTGCAATGACAAGTGCAACGACTAAGATAAAAATAAAATGAATCCATTTTGCTGAAATACCAGAAGCCTTTGCATGCTCTTCATCAAAAGAAAGCAGAAACAATTCTTTATATAAAAGCACAACAACTAACACAACAACGAGTGAGATCCCTACAATAAGCCAAAGATCAAGTCTTGAAACCGCACTTACACTTCCGAATAAATAACTAAACAAATCTGTATTAAAGCCATTCGCTAGTGAAATGAAGATGACGGAAATCCCAATACCACCTGATAAGATGATGGGAATGGCAAGCTCCTGATAATGCTTATACACAGAGCGCAGGCGCTCAATAAACAATGAACCGGCAACAGAAAAAGCCATCCCTAAGTAGAGCGGGCTTACCCCTGTCAAAAGACCAAACTTTTTATCAAGAAATAGACTTGCGGCAATGCCGGCAAGTGATACGTGACTGAGGGCATCTGCAATAAGCGAAAGCCTTCTTACGACAATAAATACACCAAGTAAGGGCGCAATAAAACCAATCAGTAACCCTGCGATAAACGCATTTTGTAAAAATTCATAATGAAAAAATGGAAATAGCATTATTCATGTCCCCCATGATGGTGATGATCGTGATGAATCACTTGAATGTCATGCCCGTAAAATTGGGATAGCGCCTGATCATCCATTGAATCAAACGCTTCTGCATCCCCGTGGAAATGCAGTGTCTGATTTAAACAAGCCACATGGGTGACTTTATCAGAAACGGTGCCAACGTCGTGTGTGACGAGAATTAAAGACATTCCTTTTTCTTTGTTCAATGTTTCGAGCAGCTGGTAAAAGCCTTCTACTGTCCGCTGGTCAACCCCAACCGTAGGCTCATCCAAAATGAGCAGCTTCGGCTGACTGACAAGCGCACGGGCAATAAATGCACGCTGCTGCTGGCCGCCAGAAAGCTCACCGATATTTTGATGCTTTAAATCCTGTATGCCAACTGAGCGAATGGCATCTTCCACTTGCCATTTATCCTGTTTGCTCATTCGTTTAAACAAACCAATTTTTGCGGTCAGTCCGCTTGCGACGACCTCATATACAGAAGCAGGGAAACCTGTATTAAAGCTATTCGCCTTTTGAGAAACAAATCCAATTTGATCCCAGTCTCTAAATTTTGAGACAGGCGTGCCAAATAGCTTTAATTCACCCTGCTGCGGTTTAATGAGCCCAAGCAGGCATTTTAATAAGGTTGTTTTACCAGAACCGTTCGGTCCAACAAGTGCTAGGAAGTTTCCTTCCTCTACTGTTAAATGAATGTGATCAATGACATTTCGCTGTCCATACGAGTACGAAATGTCCTTCATTTCAATAATTGGCTTTGCCATGAATCTTTCCACCTTTAATCAATATAAAAAGAATGATTACGATTTATACAACAAAAAGAAAATGGCTTTTGCCATTTTCTCTGTCCATACATACATTTCATTATATAAAAGAAAGATAAAAAAGTAAAATAAAAGCTAATGAATGGCTGTTTTGAACTTACCGCCTTTTGTTTCATGCGTATCCATAATCGTGATAAATGCTTGGTCATCAATTTCAAATACAATGGATTTCAGCTTTGTAATTTCAAGCCTTGTGACAACGGCGTAGATGACATCTTTTTCTTCATCTGTATAGCCGCCTTTTCCTCTCAGCTTTGTCGTTCCCCTGCCGAGTCGATGCAGAATCGCATCTGAAATTTCATCATAATAGTCTGAGACGATAATGACAGCTTTTGTTTCATCAAGCCCTTGAATAACAGCATCAATTGTTTTCATTGCCAAATAATATGTCATGACAGAATACATAGCCTGCTCTGGTCCGAAAACAAAGCCCGCCCAAATAAAAATGAACACATTGACGATCATGACAAACTCACCGACGGAGAAAGGAATTTTTTTCGTCAGAAGAATTCCCAAGATCTCTGTTCCATCCATTGAACCTCCATTACGGATGACAAGTCCAACACCAAATCCAAGTAATAGCCCGCCAAATACAGTGGCTAAGATCGGCTGTGTTGTAAATGCCTCCACATGATGAAGCGAAGATTCAATCACGGCTAAGCTGACAATCCCAATCACAGTGGAAATGAGAAAGGTTTTCCCAATATGCTTGTATCCTGATATCATAAATGGAATATTTAAAATGACAACAATCGTCGCAAAGTTAATAAACGGGTTATCTGTAAAGAGATAATCCAAAATAAGCGAAATGCCGATGATGCCCCCATCAATAATATTGTTTGGCACTAAAAATAATTCAATGCTGACTGCTGCACATGCAGCTCCTACTAGAATCAGAAAAATTCTCAAAATAAAATGAGGCACCGATTCCTTTCTATGCTGTTTACTATTTGCCATACGTTCTCCCTTCTACACATGTTAAATTTTCAATGAACATTTTATCCACTTTACTATTTTATCATTTCACAGAATAAAATAAAATTTTTTGCACATTTTCCGTTTTCGCCCATACATTGTTACAGAGGGGAGGAATGGAATTGATTTTAATTCAAAAAATTGTCCTGCAGCGGCTCAATCAGATCACAGCAAGCGATCTGTTAAGGTATGCGAAACAGTATGGCGTCAGTTTAACGTCTCATCAAGCTGCTGAGGTGGCCAAACTCATGAACGGGAAAAACATCAATATTTTTAATGACTCAGAGCGTAACCGGCTTCTTAAGCAAGTGGAAGCGATTACTTCTAAACAGACAGCACAGACTGTGAATGATTTGTTTAACCAGTTTACAAGTTAAGCAAAAAAGGGCCGCATTTAGCGGCACCTCAACATCTTGCATCCTTTTTTACTGACCCGTAATTTTATCTAGTAAGCCTTCATCAAATTGCTTTTCTTTCAGCATGGCAATTTCGAATTTGTAAGGTGGTTTTTTGTTCTTTTTATCTTCACCTACATAAGGCGTTTCTAGAATTTTCGGCACATCTTGAAGCTGCGGATGATGCACAATATAGCTCAGTGCATCGAAACCAATTTCACCAAAACCGATATTTTCATGTCGGTCTTTTCTTGCGCCTTGCACGTTTTTACTGTCATTAATATGAAGAACTTTGATTCGGTCAATACCAACGATTCGATCAAATTCTTCTAATACACCATCAAAGTCACTCACAATCGGATAACCAGCATCGTGCGTGTGACACGTATCAAAGCAGACAGAAAGAGCTTCGTTATGTGTCACTCCGTCGATAATTTGGGCAAGCTCTTCAAAGCTTCTTCCGCATTCTGATCCTTTTCCCGCCATTGTTTCAAGTGCAATTTGAACCTCTTGACCTTTCACAATGACTTCGTTTAAACCTTCAATGATTTTTTGTATTCCTGCTTCTGCCCCTGCTCCGACATGCGCACCCGGGTGGAGAACAATTTGTCGTGCTCCCAGCGCTTCCGTACGCTCAATCTCAGAGCGAAGGAAGTCTACACCAAGCTCAAATGTCGCTGGATTCACTGTATTTCCAATATTGATAATATACGGAGCATGCACGACGATATCCGTCATGCCATGCTCTTTCATATGCGCTTGTCCAGCTTCAATATTGAGGTCTTCAATTTTTTTACGGCGCGTATTTTGCGGTGCACCTGTATAAATCATAAACGTATTCGAACCATAAGAGGCAGCTTCCTCACTCGCTGCAAGAAGCATATGTTTTCCGCTCATGGATACATGTGAACCAATCTTTAACAATGTTTCCCCCTACTTTCCATTACGCTTTGACTTTCTACGTTCCTGTCTTTTGATTTTATCCATCTCACGTGTCATTTTCTTTTTATATCCAGGTTTGACGGCTTTCGGTTTTCTCACAAGACGTTTTGCTTTTTCTTCAATTTCATTTGGGGCTTTTTTACGTCTTTGACGCTTCAGACGGTCATCTGCATCTCGCCATTCGCCATGAACAATGGTTTTGTTTTCAAACACAACGCCCATTTTCTCAATTTGAATGAGTGCATCCTCATCAGCCAGCTCATAAATGGTCATGGCAATTCCAGATGAACCCGCACGAGCTGTTCTTCCAACGCGGTGCACATAAAAATCAAGATCAGATGGAAGTTCATAGTTAATCACGTGGCTGACGCCTTTAATGTCAATCCCGCGAGCTGCAAGATCAGATGCCACAATATAAGTGAACTCCAAATCTTCAATTTGTTTCATGACTTTTTTACGTTCGCGCGGCGTCAATCCGCCATGGAGCACACCGATTTTCATTCCTTTTTCTTGTAGGAACGATGCGATTTCATCAACAGTTGTTTTTGTATTGGCAAAAATGATCCCTAAATATGGCTGTACATTCGTCACCATTTCATGGAGCAATTTTAATTTATCACGCTGTTTAGACGGAACTAAAATATGCTGAATGTTTTCAGCTGTAATCCGTCTTGGTTCAACATGCGCATACTTTGGATTGTCCATATATTTTTTCAGGAAAGGCTTTAGTTTTTCTGGGATGGTTGCAGAGAACACAAGCATTTGCAGCTGTTCTGGCATTTGTGCACCAATACGGTCCACATCTTCTAAAAATCCCATATCCAGCATTAAATCAGCTTCATCAATAACAAGAGAGGTCGCTTTGTAAACATTCAGCGCCTGCTCATGAATGAGGTCAGCAATACGTCCAGGTGTACCGACCACCAAATGCGGCTGGTTTTTTAGCTTTTGAATTGATTTCTGCTTGTCCGTTCCGCCAATGTAAAGCTTTGCTTTGATCTCTTCTTCTGGAGAAGCATTCTTTAAAATCGTTTGAGCTTCTTTGAAAATTTGATTGGCTAATTCTCTTGTAGGTGCAGTAATCACCACTTGTACCTGTTCTTTGCTTGGATCAATTGAATGAATCAGCGGCAGTAAGTAGGCATGAGTTTTTCCTGTTCCGGTTTGTGACTGGCCAATCACGCTTTCTCCTTTTAAAACAGCAGGGATGATTCTTTTTTGAATATCAGTCGGCTCATAAAAGCCTAGTTCATGAATAGCATCTATAATAAAAGGCTTTAATTCATATGTCGTAAATTTCGTTTCTTTCATGTTTTCACTCCTTAAGGCAGTGCCTTTTTGCTCATCTCCTCATTATAGCTGATTTTCAGTAAAAAAACCATGTCCGCTTTTCCTACAGGAAACCAATTGGTGCTTCCTTGCATAACCTATGAAGAGAAAGAGAATGCAGTAAGGGAGGTACAAGTATGTTAGGGCAAAGGCCTATGGGCGATTTTCAGCCGCGCCGTCCCTCACGCCGGCACCTTGGAAATGGCGGACAGCCCGGAATATTTCAAAGAGGGCAGCAGCCTCCTATCCAACAGCCTTTTCAAGGGCAAGGCAATCCATTTCAGCAAATGATGCCTCGCTCCCCGTCTGTACAGGGAGGCGGTTTACCCGGGATGGGCGGAATTCCAGGAGGTGAGAGCCGTGCACTAGGCGGCGGAGCAGGAATTAAAGGCATGCTCTCTAAATTTCTTCCTGGCGCAGGAGGAGCTGGAGTCTCTGGAGGTGGTGCGGGATTACAAGGAATCCAGAGCTTCACAAATCCTGCGACCCTCTCAAGCATGTTAGGAAATGTTCAAAAAGTGCTCGGGATGGCGCAGCAATTTACGCCAATGATTCAGCAATACGGTCCTTTAGTGAGAAATTTGCCGGCGATGATTAAACTGTACAGCCAGCTTGGCAGTGCGGATGATGATGAAGAAAGTGCAAATGATGCTGATGTAGAATCAACGGAGACTAGCGCGGAAACAGAAGTGCACGAGGAAGAAGCACAAACTGACGAAATAGAAAAAAATAAAGAACCAGAAGACATCCTCGTCAAAAAAACAGCACCTCACACATCATCTGTTCCTGAAGCAAAACCGAAAAAAAGATCTGGCAGCTCTGTTCCAAAACTATATGTCTAGTGATCTTTTAACGGCGAAGTGTTCACTGCGTATAACAATCTTTGATATATACGCTTACTTTGGCTATAATGGAAGCAAGAGAATGATAAAAAGCCGTTTTTTACGGCTTTTTATATTGTTCTTCTCTAGCAGCACTTCCCTACAGGAGGACGAATAAATGAATGTAATTAAAATATCGCCGCGTGGCTATTGCTATGGCGTTGTGGATGCAATGGTCATTGCTAAAAATGCCGCACTTGATAAGAACTTGCCACGCCCAATTTATATATTAGGTATGATTGTGCACAACAAACATGTCACTGATGCCTTCGAAGAAGATGGCATTTACACACTGGACGGTCCAAACCGCTTAGACATTTTAAAGCAGGTTGAAAGTGGAACAGTCATTTTCACAGCTCACGGCGTTTCTCCTGAGGTTCGTCAAATCGCAGAAGAAAAAGGCCTTGTCGCCATTGATGCGACCTGTCCCGATGTAACGAAAACACACGAACTCATTTCAGAGAAAACAGCCGATGGCTATGACATTATTTATATTGGGAAAAAGGGTCATCCTGAGCCAGAAGGAGCTGTCGGAGTAGCCCCTGAAAAGGTACATCTTGTCGAAACAGAAGCTGACATTGAGGCACTCGATTTAACATCAGAAAAACTGCTCATCACGAACCAAACGACGATGTCTCAATGGGATGTCCACGACCTGATGGAGCTGATTAAAGAGAAATACCCTCACGTCGAGTATCATCAAGAAATTTGCCTTGCGACACAGGTGCGTCAGGAAGCTGTATCGCAGCAAGCTGGCCAAGCCGATTTAACCATTGTTGTCGGCGATCCAAAAAGTAATAACTCTAACCGTCTCGCACAAGTGTCAATGGAGATTGCCGGAACGCAGGCTTACCGTATTGGCGACTTAAGTGAACTCAAGCTGGAATGGCTGCAGGGCGTCAAAACCGTTGCCGTTACTGCTGGTGCTTCAACACCAACACCTATTACAAAGGAAGTCATTCGTTTCTTAGAAAACTATGAACCAGATGATGAAACAACTTGGAAGATTGAACGAACCGTTCCTCTTTCTAAAATTTTACCTCGCGTCAAAACAAAGAAATAAGAAAACGTCAGAGCGGATATGCTCTGACGTTTTTTGTTTACATAAATTGAAAAGGGTTTGTGTTCGATTCAGAAACAAAGAGCTGTACGTCATATTTTTTATCCGCACATAGCGATTGAAGCTTCGCCTTTACGCCCTCTTTCATAATCTTTTCAGCATAATGTCCTGGGTCCACAACGTTCAGCCCTAGCATCATGGCATCGTGCGCAACATGGAAATAAAGGTCTCCTGTCACATACACATCTGCACCCATTCTTTTTGCTTGATGGATGTATTTATTTCCGTCTCCGCCAAGCACCGCCACTTTTTTCACAACAGCGTTTTGGTCTCCTACAAAACGAGCACCATTCACATCTAGCTTCGTTTTTACAAATTGTGTGAAATCTCTCAGTGTCATTGGCTCATTTAGCTCTCCAATACGGCCAAGACCTTTTTGAATAGGAGGAAGATCTGTCGTGTGTACACTATAGGCGACTTCTTCATAAGGATGTGCTTTGATCATTTCGCGAATCACTTGTTTTTCTATACTTGCTGGGAAAATGGTTTCAATCCGCACTTCTTTCACAAATTCTAATTGACCCGATTCACCAATAAACGGCTCAGCTTCTTCTGATGGCAAAAAGCTGCCTGTCCCTTCATTTGAAAACGCACAATGGCTGTAGTTGCCAATATGGCCGGCGCCCGCATTTCCTAAAGCTGTCCGGATGGCCTCTTCAAATTCCTCTGGGACATACAGAGCAAGCTGTTTGATTGGATCTTCGTATGTCGGCACTAACACTCTTGTTTCTTCAAGCTCTAAGGCCTCAGCAAGCAGGTCGTTGACTCCGCCATCAGCTACGTCTAAATTCGTATGTGCCACATATACCGCAATATCATGTTTGATGCATTTTTCAATGATCCGTCCAGCCGGCTGATCCGTAGCTACATGTTTTAATGGTCGAAAAATCGGCGGATGGTGAGCAATAATAAGATCCACTTTTCGCTCGATCGCCTCATCTACTACATTCTCTAATACATCCAAGGTGATCATCACATTGGTTACTTTTTTATTTAAAGTCCCAATCTGAAGACCAATTTTATCCCCTTCCATGGCGTATACCTTTGGTGAAAATTGTTCAAACAATTGGATGATTTCATGCCCGTTTACTGTTTTAGCCAACAGTCAAAACCTCCTTTAGCATCTTTATTTTCGCATTCAGCTCTTCAAGACGTTCTTTATTTTCTTCTGTCCGCGCCGCCTGCTGAATTTGACTTTCTATCTTCTCCATATGCTGAAGCTCTTGCATCCACTTGCGCTGGAAAACGTCATTTTGCTCTTTCGCAAGAAACGGGCCAACCAGCATGCCTGCTTCAAGTGACATTCCTTTATAGGCTTTATCTTTATCGCCTTTTTCTGCGATGATGATTTCGTATATTTTGCCGTCCTCTTCTAAAATGACTTCATCTATCAATTCATACCCCTCTTGATAAAGCCATAAACGAATATGGTGGGCATGGATATTCGGCTGAAGAATGAGCCGCTCATGGCCTGCGAGCTTATGCCTTCCTTCATTTAGAATGCTTGCGATGAGTGCCCCGCCCATACCTGCAATCGTCACTGCATTCACTTCGCCTTTTTCAATGACTTCAAGGCCATTTCCTTTTCTGACCGATATCTGTTCATCTAATTCAAGTCTATGTACTTGCTGCTGCGCCGATTGAAGCGGTCCATCGGTAATTTCACCAGCAATGGCTTTCACGGCTTTTTGATGCAGGATCGCATAGCATGGCAAATAGGCATGGTCTGAGCCGATATCAGCGAAGACTGCCTCATCTGGTAAAAAGTATGCGACTTTTTTTAATCGTTTCGATAAATTCATTTCATTCATACGTATCACTACTTTTCTTTAATGTTCATACTTGTCTATCTTATATAAATTATGGACTTTTTAAAAGTCGTTTTCAAATGAAAAAAGCTCTTCTTTTGAAAAAGAGCTTTTTGTGTAAGATTATTTAATTTTAGACACCCATTCCGCCATTTCATCGAGCTTTTCATTTGGAATCAGCCCGCCTGGCATCCCGTTGCCGCCTTCTTGAATTTTCTTCTTGATGTCAGCTACTTCAAGCTTGTCTCCAACACCTTTTAATGCAGGACCTGCGCCGCCTTCATAGTTTTCCCCGTGACAGCTTATGCAGTTCTGCTTATACAATTCTTCCGGCGTTGCATTTGCTGTCTCTTCTTGCTTTTGCTCTTTGCCCCCAGAGGCAATTTTTTCTTCATCTTTCAGCCCCTTCATTGATAAGAAAAAAGTGAGTCCAATACCTAAAATGGCAATCAATAAAAATGGTATAAGTGGATTCCGTTTCATTTCTTTCATCCTCCCCTTTGTGAAAACCCCTTTGAGACTATGCAAACAATTCTAATTCTACTTTAATTTTACAAAAAGTAAACGAATTATGATACAAAACTTTGGTCAAGTTCACAGATTAGACAAAAATGATTCTAGATGAGAAATGAAGTCTTCAGCACATTTAGATGTATTTTTTATACATCTTTTTTCTAAGAACGTTGCAAATTCATTTGTTATTCAGTAAAATATAATCAGATTGAAAAAAGCGTTTTCATTTTTGATAAGAAAGAACGGATCTCTTTCAAGATCCGTCCGGTTTCTACTCTAAGAAGTCTTTTAATCGTTTACTTCTGCTTGGGTGTCTTAATTTACGAAGAGCTTTCGCTTCAATTTGTCTGATACGCTCTCTTGTTACGCCGAACACCTTTCCAACCTCTTCTAACGTGCGAGTTCTTCCGTCGTCTAGTCCGAAACGTAGTCTTAGCACATTTTCTTCACGGTCCGTCAGCGTGTCTAATACATCTTCAAGCTGCTCTTTTAAGAGTTCGTACGCAGCGTGGTCAGATGGAGATGTCGCCTCTTGGTCTTCGATAAAATCACCAAGATGCGAGTCATCTTCTTCACCAATAGGTGTTTCTAAAGATACAGGCTCTTGCGCAATTTTAAGAATCTCTCTTACCTTTTCTGGCGTTAAATCCATGTCTTCAGCAATTTCCTCAGGCGTTGGTTCTCTGCCTAGGTCTTGCAGAAGCTGTCTTTGAACACGGATCAATTTATTAATCGTTTCCACCATATGAACCGGGATCCGGATTGTTCTCGCCTGATCGGCAATCGCACGTGTGATCGCCTGTCTAATCCACCAAGTCGCATATGTTGAGAATTTATATCCTTTGCGGTAATCAAACTTCTCAACAGCCTTCATCAGACCCATGTTTCCTTCTTGAATCAAGTCAAGGAACAGCATACCACGACCGACATAGCGTTTCGCAATGCTGACAACGAGACGAAGGTTCGCTTCCGCTAATCTTCTTTTTGATTCCTCATCGCCCTCTTCGATCTTTTGAGCATACGTAATTTCTTCTTTAGCAGATAACAAATTGACGCGTCCGATTTCTTTTAGGTACATACGAACAGGATCATTGATTTTGACACCTGGTGGTACGCTTAAATCATTCAGGTCAAATTCTTCTTCTGCTTTAGCCAGCTGCTGAACATTTGGGTCTTCTGTCTCTTCGTTTTCACTAATGAGCTCTACACCCTGTTCGCCTAAGTATTCATAGTATTCATCCATTTGGTCTGATTCAATTTCAAAGCTAGACATACGCTCTGCAATTTCTTCGTATGTTAAAACGCCCCGTTTTTTACCCGTTTCAGTGAGCTTATCTCTCACCTGTTCAAAGGTTAATTCAGTTTCGGTTTCGTGGGCTTGTTTATCAGCCATTATGGATCCCTCCTTCCAAAGCTTGCAACGAATTCTAAAGTAACTTGCGATTTACTTCCGCCCTGCTTTTCTCTCTCTATCAAACAGATGACGAAGCAAATAGGAAATAAAATAAATAATGATGAAGGCAAGATGCTTGCGGTCTTATGCTCCTCCCGTAAAGGATTCATTGCCAGCCGTAAGTCCTGTCATTAATAATAGACGTATTACTTCAGCGAACGGTTCAACTGAATAATTTCTTTTGCAAGTGTTGCCGCTTTGAAGAAATCTTTTTGCCTCTCCGCTTCTGCACGTTCTAGTTCTTTTTCCTTTATCATTGACAAATTCCGATGATTCAACACTTTTTTTACATAATCACTTAATTCAGCTTCACTTAGTTCGTCTCCGACTTGAATCATCAATATATCCGTCAACAGCTGATTCATGACATCATCTTCTATCCGGTTCATCAGGTGCTGCGGCGTTGGTTCTTTGCCTTCTTCATACAAGGCATAAATGTACGTTGCCAGCGCCCTGTGCGAATCTATATTAAATTCAATCCCGATTCTGTCAAGTACTTTGCGGATCACGTCATCGCTTTTTAACATATGAGCAAGCAGCATTCGCTCTGCATTTTCATATGCCGGCCGCAGACGCTTTCTTCTCACTTGTGTTGACAGATGTGCACGCCGTTTTTCAAGCCCGTTTTCTTCCTGCGTGCTTTTGGTTTCTTGCCGCTGCTGTTTTTCAAACAGCTCCAGTTGTTCTTTTAATGAATCAAGTGAGATCGAAAACTCCCCAGCAAGCTGTTTCATGTAAATCTCTTGCTCCAAAGAGCCGTTTAACCGGCTGATTTCTCGGAGAACCTGCTTCATATAAGTAAGACGGTCTCCTTCGTCTGATAAGTTTTTTCCTCTTCGGAAAAAATTCATCTTAAACGTCATTAATGTCACACTTGCATCTATGATGTCATTCCTAAATTTCTCGCCGCCATATTTACGAATGTAATCATCTGGATCAAGTCCATCTGGTATCATGGCAACGCGAACTTTACATCCTCTTTTTCCAAGCAAATCTGATGCTTTCATGGTCGCTTCGTATCCGGCCGTATCAGAGTCATAGCAAAGGATGATCTCTTCTACGTTCCGCCTGAGAAGCTTTACGTGCTCTTCTGTAAGAGACGTACCCATTGTTGCAACACTTTCACCGACACCTGATGTAACAGCTGAGATGACGTCTGCGAATCCTTCAAAAAGAACCGCCCGTTCGCGTTTGCGAATATGCATACGTGCGTCATGAAAGTGATAAAGCAGCTTACTTTTATGAAAAAGCGGCGTTTCAGGACTATTCATATATTTAGGCTGCTGATCACCAAGCGATCTTCCGGAAAAAGCGATGACCGTTCCATGATGATCATGAATGGGAAACATGACACGATCTCTAAAGCGGTCAAAAAAGCCTGTGCCGTTTTCACGTTGAATCAAAAGACCAGCCTTCTCCATCATCACAGGATCAAATCCTCGTTTTTCTAAAAACTTGGTCACGAAATCCCAAGAATCAAGAGCATACCCGATCTCAAACTTGGCAATTGTTTCATCCGTAAAGCCTCTGGACCGTAAATAATCGAGTGCGTTTTGACCTTCCTTTGTATTTACCAGCAAATGGTGGTAAAATTTCTTAAGAAGCTCATGGGCCTCAATCATTTTATGATCTGCAGTGTCCTCTTGCTGAGAGGAACTCATCTGAGCATTCGCCACCTGATCAGGCAGATCAATATGGTACTTATCAGCCACATGTGAAACGGCTTCAATAAATGAGTAGCCTTCCATTTGTCTGAGGAACGAAAACACATTGCCTCCTGCACCACAGCCAAAACAATGGAAGATTTGCTTATCTGCTGAAACAGAGAATGAAGGAGTATTTTCACCATGGAATGGACAAAGACCGAAGTAATTTCGACCTTGCTTTCTAAGCTGTACGTATTCTCCAATCACTTCGACAATGTCTGCGTTTTTTTGGATCTGCTCCAAAAGTTCATCTGGTATACGTTTGCTCATCCTAATAACACTCCGTCGTACATTATTCGCCTTTTAATTTAAAAATCCTTCATGATTCGACAGGATTTTTTGTAGTTGCGCCATAAATCGCTTCTTATCCTCTTCTAAAAGCTTTTTGGGACCTTTTCCGTATACACCTTTTCTTCGCTGTTTGCTGGAAACATGCCTGCGTTCCAAATCAAAATCAATTGTTTCGTTTGTGTACATTCGTCCTCTTTCAGACAGAACAATGACCTGTCTCGGAAGCAGTAAGGAGGCAAGACCAATATCTTGGGTGACGACAATATCATGTGCGGCAGCTGAGTTTGCAATGACTAAATCCGCTGCTTCCTTATGTGTATCTACAAACCGCCAATCTTCAAGTGGAGATCTTTTGGTTTGAAAATGCTCATATGAAGCAATGAACGTCACTGGTACTTGAAATTGAGATGCGACAGAAAGGATTTCGTCTTTTACAGGACAAGCATCTGCATCGACATAAATCGTCCTCTCTTTTTTACGTTCATTCAGGTGACTAATTCTCCATCCCTCCACCTTATTCCTGCTTTAGAGAAGCAAAAAGACCATACTTTTCCCCTATAAAGCAATCAACAGTAAAACTCATTTTGTCGAAAAGTTATGTTCAGAATCACTTGACTTCTGCCAATATTAGTTTATTCGTTCTTGACTTAACTTAAACCTAAAATCAATCATTTTATCACAATTTTTTATTATAATACAAATGCAGCAAATATGCCATTGTTTTTGTTTACCCGTTTCCCACCATAGGAAAAACCCAGGAGGAGCATCCTGAGTTTATTCGGAACCTCTTTTGGTCAGCATTTGATGAATGACATTTGCCGTTTCCTCAACTGCTTTATTCGATACATCAACGACTTGACAGTTAATGCGGTCAACCACTTTTTCAAAATACTCTAGTTCCTCTTTAATCCGCTCAATGTTCGCATAAATAGCGCGATCATTTAAACCAAGAGATTTTAAACGCTCTTTGCGAATATGATTTAGTTTGTCTGGACTAATTTTCAAACCGATACATTTCTTCGGATCAACTGAAAATAACTCTTCTGGCGGATCAACTTCAGGTACAATTGGAACGTTCGCTACCTTCAGCCGTTTATGTGCCAAATATTGAGATAATGGTGTCTTAGACGTGCGTGATACACCAATGAGTACAATATCAGCCTTTAGAATACCTCTAGGGTCTCTGCCGTCATCGTATTTCACAGCGAACTCGATGGCTTCTACCTTTTTAAAATAGTCCTCATCTAATTGACGTACACGACCCGGCTCATGTTTCGCTTCATTTCCATATGCCGTCTCCATTTTATCAATGAGCGGACCGATGATGTCATAATAAACGACACCGTTTGCTTCTGCTTCCTCGATTAAGAATTGGCGCATTTCTGGCACAACAAGAGTAAAGCAGACGATCCCATTATCTGCTTTCGCCAGTGAAATGACTTCTTTAATCGTACCAACATCCTCTACATACGGGATTCTTCTGATATTTGAATGGTCTGATGAGCCGCCATCAAATTGGCTAAGTGCCGCTTTGACCACGAGCTCTGCCGTTTCTCCAACTGAATCTGATACCACAAAAATTACGCGATTACTCATAACATCCCCTCGCAGTCTTCTGTCATTAGATTATTTCGTTCTCCGATAAGCTGACAAGTATTTTCGTCATGTTTGTTTTCGTAATTCTTCCGACCACTTCAAAACCTTTATCCGTATCTTTTATCACAGGAAGTGCATCTATTTGCTTTTCAATCAAGTGCTTCGCCACATCCATAATGAAATCTTCCTTGCGGCAAACGGTGATGTTCGGCATTCTTGTCATAATAATATGGACAGGGATAGATGGAAGCTCCTGTTTCCCTATACTTGCACGAAGGAGGTCTTTTCTTGATAACACACCTGTTAAAATAGAGTGATCGTCCACAACGAATAATGTGCCCACATCCTCTAAAAACATCGTACAAATCGCATCATAAACCGAAACATTCTCATGTATCACCACTGGAATGGATTGAAAGTCTTTCACTTGAAGTTTTTTCAGCTTATCTGCGAGAAGCTGCGTGCCTGTTTTTCCTGTGAAAAAGTAGCCGACCCTTGGTCTTGCTTCTAAAAAGCCTGACATTGTTAAAATGGCTAAATCCGGTCTGAGGGTCGCCCTTGTTAAGTTCAGCCGATCGGCGATATGCTCTCCAGTGATCGGACCATTCTCTTTGACAATCTGTAAAATCTGCTCTTGCCGTTTATTTAACTCGATTGTACTCACCACCTTTAAATAGAGAGAGCGAAATCTTTATTTTATGTATATCATTTTCATAACTCATCATATTATAGCGCATCTTTGTCCGAATGAAACAAAAATCCACTCAAAAACCGTGAATTAAATGAGTAAAAAACGATTGCCCTTCGGAAAAGGCAACCGTTCTTAGGTATTTATTTTACAATTAAATTGTTCATATTCGCAAATGATTGAATGACTTTGGCTAGTTTGACCATTTGTGCCAAACGATTTCGCTTCAGTTTCTCATCATCCGCATGAACCATTGTATGATCGAAATAATGAACAATCGGTGTTTTTAACGTATCAAGTGCCTCAAGTGCCAAGCTGTATTGCCCTGCTGCTACATGTTCCTTTACAGCTTTCTCTACTTGCCGATACGCCTCAAACAGCTTTTGCTCATGTTCATTTTCAAACAGTTCAGGCTGAATCTCTGCGTCTTCCCCTTTTTTACTGATTGAAATGACGCGACCCAATGCTTCAGCCGTTTCTTTGAAGCTTTCTTGTTTGACACTCTCTTCAAGAACAGCTGCTTTTTTGACGACTGCATATGGCTCAATATTTTCCACATCCAGCACTGCATCAACAACATCATGGCGGATATGCTCTGCTTGAAGAACATATTTTAAACGATGCGTTAAAAATTCAATCAGAGCAGCTTCATGTTCTGCCTTTACTTGAGCAAGTGCTAACAGCTCTTTAAATGAAATATTCCAATGACGGTCGAGCAGGATTTGAACGATACCGCTCGCTTGTCTTCTAAGTCCATAAGGGTCTTGAGAACCCGTTGGGATCACATCAATTGAGAAGAATGAACAAATAGAATCAAGCTTATCTGCTACTGCCACAATCGCACCAATCAAAGTGGATGGCGCCTCGTCACCAGCAAAGCGCGGCATATAGTGCTCGTTGATGCTTCTTGCTACTTCTTCATGTTCACCAAGAGCTCTTGCATATTTCTCACCCATGATTCCTTGTAATTCTGGGAATTCATAGACCATTTGAGTCACAAGGTCAAACTTCGAAATACTTGCTGCTCTCGCCACACGTTTAGTGGTTTCGTCATCTGCTCCGACATGCGCCGCTAGACGGGTTGCAATGTCTGTCACTCTTTTCAGCTTGTCGCCGATTGTTCCAAGTTTCTCATGGAATACCACTTTATCAAGCTTTTTAATATTGTCTTCAATCACTAGTTTTTCGTCTTCTTTATAGAAGAATGCAGCATCTGATAAACGCGCACGAAGTACTTTTTCATTCCCTCTTGCGACATTTTCCAGCGCCTCACTGTTTCCATTTCTGACTGTAATAAAGTGCGGCAATAATTCCCCTTGCTCATTTTTCACAGGGAAGTAGCGCTGATGCTCTTTCATTGTCGTCACCAATACTTCTTCCGGCAATGCAAGAAACTCTTCTTCAAAGGAACCAGACAGCACAGTTGGATATTCTACAAGGTCGTTCACTTCTTCTAAAAGTTCAGGATCAACAGGAATGACCCAGCCTTTTTCTGTAGATAGCGCATCTAGCTGTTCAGTAATGAATTGTTTTCTTTTCTCTGAGTCTGCAATCACAAATTGATCGCGCAATGTTTGTTCATAGGAAGCAGGTGTGTCAATGCTGGCTGTCGTTCCAAGGAAACGGTGTCCTCTAGTCTCACGGCCGCTTTTCACCCCAGCAATTTCAACAGGTACAATCTCTTTTCCAAATAAACAAACAATCCATTTAATCGGACGGATATAGCGTAAATCCTCGCTTCCCCATCTCATGTTCTTTGGAAAACTTAATGAAGCAGCGATTTCACCTAACGCTGGCAGAAGGTCTTTGACTTGCTTTCCTTCTTGAAATTTTTGGACATGGACATAATCCACTCCTTTGATCTCTTTGAAATAGAGATCATCTGTTGAAGCACCTTGTCCTCTGGCAAAGCCTTCAGCTGCTTTTGTCCAATTGCCTTCAGTATCTTGGGCAATTTTTTTAGCCGGCCCTTTTGCTTCTTCTTTGATGTCTTCTTGTTTTTCTGCGACACCTTTCACAAGTACAGCAAGACGTCTAGGTGAGTTAAATAAAGCAGTCTCTTCAAATGAAATATTTTGCGTTTCAAACCATGCTTTTACTTTTTCACCTAGCTGCTTTGTGCTCTCTGGCATGAAACGAGCCGGCATCTCTTCTAAGCCGATTTCAAGTAATACATCTTGTTTATTCATGAGAAGCCGCCTCCTCTTTTAGCATAGGGAATCCCAGTTTTTCGCGTTCTTCATAATAGGTTTTGGCTACTTTTCTTGCTAACTGACGTACTCTTCCGATATAACCAGTTCGCTCAGTCACAGAAATAGCACCCTTTGCATCGAGTAGGTTAAACGTATGAGAGCATTTGAGGACATAATCGTATGCCGGGTGAACAAGCCCTTTGTCCATTTGGCTATGTGCTTCTTTCTCATAGGTTGTAAATAGCTCAAACAGCATGTCAGTATTAGATGTTTCAAATGTATAAACAGAGTGCTCGTATTCAGCCATTAAGAATAAATCTCTGACCGTAAATCCGTCTGTCCATTCAAGATCGAAGACATTTTCTTTGTCCTGGATGTAAGAAGCAAGACGTTCAATACCGTATGTGATTTCAACAGAAACGGGCTTACATTCTAAGCCGCCGACTTGTTGGAAATACGTGAACTGCGTAATTTCCATCCCATCAAGCCATACTTCCCAGCCCAGTCCTGCACAGCCAAGAGATGGATTTTCCCAGTTGTCTTCCACAAAACGAATATCATGTTTCAGCGGGTCAATGCCAAGTGCCTTCAATGATTCAAGATATAGCTCTTGAATATTGTCAGGTGATGGCTTAATAATCACTTGAAATTGGTGATGCTGATACAATCTATTTGGGTTTTCTCCATATCTGCCATCAGCTGGGCGTCTTGAAGGCTCTACATATGCTACCTTCCACGGCTCTGGGCCAATGCTTCTGAGGAACGTGTATGGACTCATCGTTCCGGCACCTTTTTCTGTGTCATACGCCTGCATTAATACGCAGCCTTCATTTGACCAATGCTTTTGCAGCGTCAAAATCATGTCTTGAATATTCAATGATCGCACCTCCATCTTTTCTAGACCAACCGCTATGTATGGCGGGTGGGATTAGAACCTTGTAAGAGAACACAAAAACTCCCGTCTCTATGCTCGCAAGGTTCTTGCAAACATAGGGACGAGAGTTTTTTCCCGCGGTTCCACCCTATTTGCTGGTGTCGTAGCACCCAGCCGCTTTGTTTTACGTTGCTCAAGAATGCCTTTCATTACGCCTCCATCCTTAGCTCACACCGCCCTAAGGTCGCTTTTATGGATTTTACGTAAGTACTTCTTTCTGTCAATGCAACATATTTTATCTTAGATGATCTTACAAAAAGTCATGGGAGATGTCAACTTTTGTTTTCGTCACCCATTAGCTTTTTCATGGATTCCATCTGATTCATGAATTTTTTTGATTTTAAATACAGGCCGGAATATTCGTCATAGTAGTGATCAAGCACTTGACGAATTTCTTGTTTCGTCTGCTGTTTCACATCAACCTGACCAAGCCTTGATAAATCAAAATAATGAAACAAACGGAGCAGCCTTGCAGCTGCGGGGGATAAGGGCAGTTTATATGGATCTTTCGAAAAACAATTTTGGCAAATGAAGCCGTTATCTCTTATCGAGAAATGGAACTGCCCTTCTTTTTGACCACAGTGGACACATTGATCAAGTTCAGGCTTCATCCCCATCACTGATAACATTTTGACCTCTACGATAAATAAAATAATATCAGCATCTGTGCCTTCGTTGAGATGACGCAGAGATTGAAGCAGAAGCTCAAACAAATAAGGGTTTGGCTTTTTTTCTTCTGTCCCTTTATCCATCAATTCCGTCATATATGCGGCATATGCGGTGAGAAATAAGTCTTCCCGAATGGCCCGCATACTTTCAATCATTTCGCCTTGCTGGAGCGTTCCAAGTCCTGTTGATGATTGGATGAGAAAGGTGCCGTATAAAAACGGCTGGCTTATGGCTGACAGGCGGCTGTTTGATTTTTTAGCGCCTCTGGCCATCACACCAATTTTTCCATGTTCTCTAGTGAGCAGCGTGACAATTTTGTTTGTTTCGCCATAATCTGTTGTTCTAAGGACGATTCCTTCACTTTTAATGAGCATTTGTCTACACTCCGAGCGCTGGAGGGGGTCAAGAATTATAAGATTGGAAAATCAAATCGTGCTATTTCTTCTTCAAGTACATCGGGTCTTTCCAGGTTCTCCTTTTCTAACTCTTTGAAAAGCAGATACGTGTCAACGCTTCCTGTTTGTGAAAATACGTTCCATGTAAAATTCAACATAAAAACCCCACCTTTCTTTATTAGAAGCAGCAACGCTACATCCAACATATTAATTTTATCTTGACCAGGCTACCTCCATTTCATGATAAACAATTTTTACTAATCGAACCGCACCATTGTCATATTTGCTGACAAATGCAGCGATTTTTTAATATTCGTCTTCTCTAAATCCGAAGTCACGCAGGTGAGTGGATTTATTACGCCAGTCCTTCTGAACTTTGACCCAAAGCTCTAAATACACTTTTGAGCCTAGAAGTGCTTCAATGTCTCTGCGCGCTTTTTGTCCCACTTCTTTTAACAAGCTGCCTCGTTTACCAATGACGATCCCTTTTTGCGAATCACGTTCTACGACAATGGTCGCCGCGACATGGATCTTGCCATTTTCATCTGGCTTAATCGATTCAATCGCAACCGCAATACTGTGCGGAATCTCTTCTCTCGTTAAATGCAGCACTTTTTCACGAATTAATTCAGAAATAATAAACCGTTCTGGATGATCTGTTACTTGATCTGCCGGATAAAATTGAGGGCCCTCTGGAAGATAACCTTCAATCTGCTGAAGAAGCGTGTCGATATTGTTTCCTTCAAGAGCTGAAATGGGCACAATTTCCTTGAATGGATAACGTGTGCGGTATTCATCAATTAAAAGGAACAGTTCATCTGGATGAATTTGGTCAATTTTATTGACGACTAGGAACACCGGTGTAGATGTTTGCTTTAGTCGTTCAATGATGAATTCATCACCTTTGCCATAGCCTTCCTGTGCGTTGATCATAAACAAGATCAGGTCGACTTCCTTCAGTGTATTTTGAGCCACCCTCATCATAAAATCACCAAGCTTATGCTTAGGTTTATGAATCCCCGGTGTATCGATAAAGATCGTTTGTGATGTGTTTGTTGTCAGAACACCTTGCACTTTGTTTCGCGTCGTTTGGGGCTTATCGCTCATGATGGCGATCTTTTGTCCAATGACACGATTAAGAAAAGTTGATTTCCCTACATTTGGTCTTCCAATAATTGATACAAATCCTGATTTGAAGCTTTCGTTAGTCATTTAAATCCTCCGGTGAAAATGCGCCTGGCAATAGTTCGTTTACTGTTGTTTCGTATATATGGCCTTTTAAGTTCGTTAGAATCACTGGCATATCAGGTGCACATAGCTCTGAAATGACCTGTCTGCATGCGCCGCACGGCGAAACAGGCCGGTCTGTATCAGCCACCACTGCTAACATTTGAAAAGATGTAATGCCTTCTGAATAGGCTTTAAAAAGTGCTGTTCTTTCCGCACAATTACACATACCATATGCTGCATTTTCAATGTTGCAGCCGCCATACACTTTTCCATCATTCGACAGTAATGCTGCACCGACTTTGAATTTAGAATAGGGTACATATGCAAAATCTCTTGCTTTGATTGCTTCTGAAATCAATTCTTGTTTGTTCATTCCTAGTTCCCACTTTCAGAAGAAATGGTACCACTGTCACATTTATATTTTACATAATTCACGTGACATTTTCACGCCCATTTCTAAAAATGTTAATAAATAGTAATATTGTTCTATTGCATGATCTTCGGTAAGAAGATGATCAACCCAATCATAACCGAAATCGCGGCGTAAACGCAAACAGCGCCTGCCGCAGCGTCCTTCGCTCTCTCTGCAAGCGGGTGTCTTTCTTCTGTCATCAGATCCACTGTATGTTCAATGGCTGTATTGACAAGTTCAAGCGCAAACATCCCCCCGCAAAGAAGAAGAACGATCAGCCATTCAAATGGGTCAATGCGGAACCAAAAGCCGCAGATCACCACGATGATGGCTGCGACTGTGTGAAATCGAAAATTCCGTTCATTCAAGAAAGTTCGCCATATTCCTCTAAATGCATAGTAAAAACTCCGAAAAAAACGGGCGAGCGGCCTTCTTTTCTTACGATGATCTCGAAAGGCCATAATCATCCAAAATTTTTGTCTGTTTGGCGAACATTTCTTTTTCATCTTCCTCTGTCATATGATCGTACCCGAGCAAATGGAGGAAGCCATGAATCGTTAAGAATCCAAGCTCTCTCATAAAGGAATGTCCATATTCCTCTGCCTGCTCTTTCGTTCGATCCACACTAATGATAATGTCACCAAGTACAGGCGGGATATCATCCGCTCCTATGATTTCAATCTCCCCTTCTCCTTCTTCCTCAAGTGCAAAGGAGATCACATCCGTTGGTGCGTCTTTTCCGCGGTATTCTTTATTGATTTGATGAATCTCTTCATTCGAAACGATCGTCACTGACACTTCCGCTTGCTCCTTGACCTCAAGTTCGTCTGCAGCAAACTGAAGAAGCTTTTCCACTTCTTCAAGCTGCTCTTTTGATACTTGTCCTGTTTCATCTATTAAATCGATTAACAATGTCATTTACTTCACCTTCTGCTTCGGGGCATCTGGATATTCAATCCGAGAATGGAAAATCCCCTTTAATGTTGTACAAATCGTTTGGCTGATAATATTTAATTCTTTAAATGTGAGGTCACATTCACTAAATTGCCCGTCCTGCATTTTATCTGAAATAATGCCTTTGACAAGCTTTTCAATCCGCTCTGGATTTGGATTATGCATGGAACGAACCGCCGCTTCAACGCTGTCAGCCACAGAAATAATCGCTGCTTCTTTTGACTGCGGCTTTGGACCAGGGTAACGGAATTCTTCTTCTGTCACCTGATCATCACGCTCTTTCGCCTTATAGTAAAAGAACTTTAAAAGAGACTTCCCGTGATGCTGTTCGGCAATGTCGACAAGTTCTTCAGGAAACTTCTTTTCTCTCAGCATATCAGCGCCATCTGTCGTATGGGCAATAATAATATTTTTACTCAGCTGAGGAGAAAGCTTGTCATGCGGATTATCAATGTTCATTTGGTTTTCGATAAAGTATTGCGGTCTTTTCGTTTTCCCAATGTCATGATAATAAGCGCCGACCCTTGCTAAAAGACCATTTGCGCCGACTGCTTCACATGCGGCATCCGCTAAATTCGCCACCATGACACTATGATGATATGTACCTGGTGTCTCGGTTAAAATCTTTTTGAGCAGCGGATGATTTGGATTGGATAATTCAATCAGTTTCATTGTGGAAAGAATACCAAACATGCTCTCAAAAACAGGCATTAACCCAATGACCAAGATAGATGATGCAAACCCTGACACAATCGCCATCATGAGGTTCACACCGATTTCAAGCCCTGATGGTGAAGAGTTTTGGATCAGTGTAATAGATAAAACCACAAGTACATTCACCAAAGCCACCAAAAGCCCGGCCTGCAATATTTTTGATCTTGCATTATGTTTTCTTAAAAATAAAATACCAGCCATCCCGCTCACAAGATAATAAGCGCAGATCACATAGTTAAAGACGCCGGTTACTCCTTGATTAAACATCATACTGCCGCAAAGAGCAAATACAAGACCGGAGAAGATCGCTAACCGCTCATTAATGAGCAGCTTGATCAGCATCGTGCCAAGTGCCACTGGCACGACATAGCCTATCGTCGTATACTTCGTTTCCTGGAAGAGGCTGAACACTTCCATGATAATTAATATAATCGTGAAAATAAGCGAGTAAAGCAGTAATGACTTATTCTTATGGACAAGCGATTTTTTCCTCGATTCAAGGGAATGAATAATCGCTGCTAAGAAAAGTCCAATTAATATGAGAAGACCACTTACAGGCTTAAATAAATTTGAGCTGTTTAACAGACCCGTCAGTTCTAATTTGCGATAAACTTCCCGGTCGATGAGCTCTCCTTCTTCAACTAAGATTTGCCCCTGCTTAATTTGCACAGGCTGAATATTGTCAGCCGCTTCCTGTCTTTTCTTTTCTGTTGCCACTGGGTCAAATACATAGTTTGGAATGATCGCAAATTCACCGATTTCTGTCGCTGCATTTAAGTATTTTGATGGAATTGAATTGTTTTTAAGCTCTGTTTTGACTTGTTTTTTCTCATCTTGTAATTTCGCTGCTGTGATTTCTTTACTCATCAGTGAATTCACCACTGTGATGATGGAATCCTTAGTAAATGAGAGATTTTCATCACTTGCCTGGAGCAGTGCTTTGATGGATTGATCCGAAACAGCCTCCTGCATATCTGTTGTGAGCTTTTCTTTGACACGCTTGACCATTTCTTGATCTGATGGCGCGTTCTCTTTATCATCAGCTGCTTTCTTCTCTTCTTTAATGGCTTCAAAGAGGGATGAGATGAGGTCTACGCGATTATCAGAATACGCTTTTTTGAGCGTATATTGATCTTCTACATGATCTGTTGCTTCTTGTTTCTTTTCTTCTGTCGCTTCTTGATCATCAACGGTTGACGGAGAATAGATGGTCTGTTCGCTCACTGAAAATAAATCTAAGTCGAGCGATTCAGGCTTTACATGGAAGAAGAGTACCACGAATAAAATGGCTGCTAAACCAGCGTACAGCAAAACATTTAAATAACGTGAGCGCTCCATTTTCTGAGGTTCTTTTTTAGACAGCATTCTTTTGCGCTTACTGCCTTTTTGATTCTTTCTCAAGGAAAGTACCTCCTTTTTTACTTTAAACCACGATCGAAACAAAATGACCCGATGAAGACGATCGGGTCACTCAGTTCATTTTTGCTTTTCGTATGCGCCAATGATCTTCGCCACAAGCGGGTGTCTGACCACATCTGTCTGATCTAATTCAATAAATGAGATGCCCTTGATCTCTGCAAGCATGTCCTTTGCAGCCGCAAGACCTGACTGCATGCCCTTTGGCAGATCAATCTGTGTAATATCTCCTGTAATGACCATTTTAGAGCCAAACCCAAGTCTCGTCAAAAACATTTTCATTTGGGCAGGTGTTGTATTCTGCGCTTCATCTAAAATCACAAATGCATCATCAAGCGTCCGGCCTCTCATATAGGCAAGGGGCGCTATTTCAATCACGCCGCGCTCGATTAAACGTTCCGTATGATCACTGCCAAGCACATCATGCAGGGCATCATATAGTGGTCTTAAATAAGGATCTACTTTTTCCTTTAGATCACCTGGTAAAAAGCCAAGGCTCTCTCCTGCTTCAACAGCTGGTCTTGTCAGGATAATCCGTTTTACATGTCCATTTTTCAGTGAATGGACCGCATTGACGACTGCCAAATACGTCTTCCCTGTACCAGCGGGTCCAATTCCAAAGACCAGGTCATCTTTTTTCATCGCCGCAGCATATTCCCGCTGGCCGATTGTTTTCACCCTGATCGATTTTCCTTTGGCATTTTTCGTAATTTCATCTTCATACATATTTTCAAAATAATTCAGCTTGTTTTTTTGCGCCATTTTAATAGCATAAACGACATCCCGTTCAGATATCTCAATTCCTTTACGGATGAGATGTAAAAGAGATGTGATCAAACGGCTTACTGTATCTCTTGATGCTTCCTCACCAGAAACATACACTTTTTCTCCACGCGTAATAATGGAGACGTTCAGCTCGTTTTCCATTAGTTTCAGATAAGCATCTTGATTGCCAAATAAAGCAATCGCTTCGTTTGGGCTATCCAATTTTTGTTGAATCTCAAGTAAATGTTCTGTCATTCTCTAGTCTCCCTGAACAATAGGTGTTGGTTGAACAATATCTTCTATTACTTGGTAAAGGATGATTAACTTAACTTTACCATTCCCTGTTGTCTCGTGCAAAACTTTTTCACTTTTCACCTCTCCTGTTTGACCTAGCTTCTCTTCTAATTCTTTTTTACCCATTTTAATCCCTGCTTGAACCGCTTCTTTATTTGTGTATTCTCGATTTATTTTCTCACTTTCGCGTGTAATTTCCTTTTCATAAGAGAATGGGAGCTGCATGTTTAAGAAATGAAGCGGATGAACTTCTGTTTCTGTTTTTGGCTGCTTAAAATCATCCTTTTTAAAAGAAAAGCCCCAAAATGGCAGTGAGCCTCCAAATGCGGAGAGCTTGTGCTTTGTCTTCATTTTACCCGTAAAGACGTCAAAAGATGTTCGAAGAGGGACAGAAACTTCAGAACGATACCACGTTTCACCATAGATTTTCGCTTTGGCTCCTACCGTTTTTTGCTGATCTTCGCTGCCAATGAGTCCAGAGACAAGCATCTGTCCTTTCTTTACATGTTCATCAACCGCGGCAAGCGGCTCTCCTTTTTCCACATACATTCTCGTGATGACAGCCTTTTTCTTGGCGACGATATGCTGAGGACTCGTGTATTTTTCTTTTTCAGGTTCATTTTTTTCCACAACTTTCATTTGAAAGGTTGTGCCGTTTAGTTCAACGCCAACCCATGTGATGCTTGGAATATTGGTTGTCAGGGATTTTTGAATTTTTTCAGGTGTTCCCATTAGAAACTGAAAAC
This sequence comes from Bacillus sp. FSL M7-0003, assembly GCF_038628485.1. Taxonomy (NCBI): domain Bacteria; kingdom Bacillati; phylum Bacillota; class Bacilli; order Caryophanales; family Bacillaceae; genus Bacillus; species Bacillus sp. FSL M7-0003. The sequence continues at coordinate 2,312,989 of NZ_CP152024.1, forward strand.
GTCCTTTTTGCACCCCGATGTCATCTAAATGCTTTCTCATTTGATGTTCAGTTTCTGGATTGGCTCCTTTAATATCAATTTTCCATACCATGTTTGAAAGCGCCAATATCGTCACTAGAAAGCATACAATCCCAAGGGTAAATCCGATATTCTTCCTTGACCATAGGAGTAGAAATGGAAAGCCCTTTTTTTGATGAAATGAACATGTCACGTCATGATGTCTGCGTACCTTTCTGAAGGCATGTACATCTGATAAGCGAATAAATAAGCGCACGCTGTCTTGACGGCGGCTCACTTGAAACATTGTGATCCCCTGCCTCGTGCACTCATTAATGAGCCGCTCAATGCCATTTCCTTTGATCTCCACTTCCACTCTGCCAATAAAATAGGCGAACCATTTATTCTTCACGCTTCTCCCCTCCGTCAGTTAAGAATCAATATAACGGACCTCATCGATTTTCCCTTCTAATAAAATCTCTTCTGGCAAAATCGTTTTAATCACAAAATCTTTCCCTGAAATAATGCATTGTCCCTGTTTGAGCATCAGCCTTACCTCTTGATCACTGAAAAGCAAAAGCCCTTTATGGTTCTCTATGTAAATGTGGAGTCTGCCAACCATCGTAATACGGGGAAGATCCATCATCACGTCTGGAGGGATTTCAAGTGTTCTTGTCAGCCATGCTTTAAGTCGATTTTTTCTTTTTCCCATTCAATAAGAACCCCTTCCCACCTCATGTGTATGAGATCAAACTGAAAGATGGTGAGACTGATGAGAAAGCCTCTATATCATCCTATTCCTCAGGGGTTCATATCATGCTAATGAATCCCGTAAAATAGCCTTTTCAGCATTTTCTTTAAGAAAAATCGTCATCAGGCAAAAAAAGCCCCCTTTATGAAAAAGGGGGCTTTCTTCTTTATCTTTTATATGGCCGTTTCATCGTTCTGTGCGGCTTTTTCGCGCGCGGCTCTCCAAATACTTCTCCAAGGATCATTCCTTGAACAATTGTATCTTGGTTCAGCTTCTCAATGAATTTTGGCCTCATTTCAGCAGATGCAGCCTTTGGCCTTGTCAGCTCTCTTTCAAGCGATTGGAACTCTTTGTTCAGCTCGTTTTTTCTTTCTTCCATTTCGGCAAGTGTAGCCGTATAGCGATCTTGTAAGGACTGAGAAGTTTTTTTCTTCATCCCGCCATGATCATGCACATCGCCGAAATCGTCCAGCTGATCGGTCACGACTGGATCTGGTCTTGTTTGCTTTGTTTGCTTTTGGGGCACCTGCTTACGCTGAGGAGCGGGCTTCTTTTGCTGATTCTGCCCTTCGTTCTCCTCTTGTTTGCCGATCTTCCCAAAGACGGCAGAGATGATACCGATGATAATCGCAATTAGTAGCGGATTTTCAAATAAAATGTCCAATGGGCTCCCTCCTTAAAGCGTGAGAGGATGCTTATTTGTTTTCATTATCAGATGGACCTTTTGTCATTTTGCCAAATGAATCTCTCATATCCGTATCAGCATCGATATTCTTAATGTTCATGTAGTCCATGACACCAATATTGCCTTCACGTAATGCTTCAGCCATTGCAAGTGGTACTTCAGCCTCTGCTTCAACGACTTTCGCGCGCATTTCTTCAACTTTCGCACGCATCTCTTGTTCTTGTGCAACAGCCATTGCGCGGCGTTCTTCTGCTTTCGCCTGTGCAATGTTTTTGTCTGCTTCTGCTTGGTCTGTTTGCAGAATTGCCCCGATGTTCTTACCGATATCAACATCTGCGATATCAATCGAGAGAATTTCAAATGCAGTACCTGAATCTAATCCTTTCCCAAGAACCGTTTGAGAAATCATATCAGGATTCTCAAGAACCTTTTTATGATTATCTGATGAACCGATTGTAGAGACAATCCCTTCACCTACACGGGCAATAATTGTTTCTTCCCCTGCACCACCGACAAGTCGGTCGATGTTTGCACGAACTGTAATACGTGCTTTTGCTTTGACTTCAATCCCGTCCATCGCAACACCAGAGATAAATGGTGTTTCAATGACTTTAGGATTTACACTCATTTGAACTGCTTCAAGTACATCACGGCCTGCTAGGTCGATGGCTGCACAGCGGGCAAAGTTCAATTCGATATTCGCGCGTTGAGCTGCAATTAATGCGTTCACAACTCGGTCCACGTTACCACCTGCAAGATAGTGGCTCTCCAGCTGGTTAATCGTCACATCAAGACCTGCTTTATGTGCTTTGATGAGCGGGTTGACCACTCGGTTTGGAATCACTCGGCGCAGTCTCATTCCTACAAGTGTAAAAATGCTCACTTTTACGCCAGCCGCTAGGGCAGAAATCCACAGCATCACCGGTACAAAGGTGAAAAAGATCGATAGAACAATCAAACCTGCTGCGATAATCACAAATAATAGTAAAGTAGATGGATCCATTTTATTCCTCCTCTAAAATCAGTATATCTATACTTTCCTCACGACAATGCGTGAGCCTTCCGCTTTCACAATTTTTACTTGTTCATCTTTATCGATAAATGCACCTTCTGACACTACATCAATGCGCTCATCTCCGAGTACGATCGTACCAGATGGACGAAGTGCAGTGGCTGTCACTGCGATTTGCCCAACAAGATCTTCTCTTGTTTCATTTGAGACATAACCGCTTTCCTTATTGGTTGAATCGGTTAAAATGAACTTTTTAAAGAATTTCATACGTTTCCCCAACACCTTTGTCAATAAAATAACTGCTATGATTGAAACAGCAGTGGCAATCAAGATGGAAATCGCCATTTCTGTAAAGCTTCCAGCTGCTAAAAATAAGCTGACAACGACACAGATCAGTCCAATGACACCTACGATTCCCCCTGGCAAAAACAATTCCAAAATGATGAGTGCAATCCCTGCTAAAAACAGGAACAACGTCTCATATCCTGCAAAACCTGCCACGAGATGACCATAAAAGAATAGAAGAAGCGCTGTCACTCCCATGGTGCCCGGGACCCCAAAGCCAGGAGAATAGAGTTCAACAACTAACCCTAAACTTGCAATGGATAAAAGGATTGGAATGACAATTGGGTGCGTAAGAAAACGCGCAACCTTTTCAGCAAAGCTCACTTCATCGTATTGAACAGAAGCATCTTTTAATTTCAGCTTCTGAAGCAAGTCATCCATATTTTTTGCTTCTCCTTCTGCATAACCGAATTTAAGCGCCCGGTCTGTGTTGAAGGTGAGCAATTCTCCTTTTGGTGCACCGGCTTCTTTTGCGTCTATATCTATATCCGCCATGGCAAGAGCATACTTCGGATCACGCCCCTGCTTTTCGGCAGCATCACTCATTTCAGCAAGCCATAGAGATTCAGATTTTTGATCGGCAGCATTGCCTTCTCCATCGATGATCGCAGCAGCCCCCATCTTTCCATTCGGGGTCATATAAATTTGATCGGCATTTAGCGCGATGAAGGCCCCGGCTGAAAGCGCTCTATGATTGACAAACGCTGTCACTGGGATATCGGAAGCACGAATCGTATCTGCGATCTCAAGCGCTGCATCGACTGCACCACCCGGTGTATTGATGTCGAGAATAATATGCTTCGCCCGCTCCGACTTTGCCTGCTCAAACGATCGTTCAATGAATTTAGAAAGTCCTTTTTCTACTGTATCTTCAATTGGGATAACATGAACTTTCTGATCTGCTGATTTCGCGGTCAATTGAACCCCTAATAACAAGCATATTATAAAACAACTGAAGAGAGCAATAGAAATTTTTATTTTTTTCATCTATTTGGTGATCCCTCCTCTCTTTCTTCCATTTTACCGTTCCTTTACATACGTTACAAATGTATCATAGGTTTCATTTTTATATGACAGAATCACGAGGGCATAAAAAAAGTACCCTTCTAACAATAGAAGGATACTTTTTTATTGAGACAGCTGCTCGCTGACAAGTCTGTTAATGACAGCTCCATCAGCTTTACCTTTTACTTTTGGCATAATAGCGCTCATGACTTTACCCATATCAGCCTTCGAGGAAGCACCTGTTTCAGTAATCGTTTCTTTCACGATCGTTTGCAGTTCTTCTTCAGAAAGCTGTTCAGGTAAATAAACGTCTAATATGTCAATCTCTTTTTGAACTTTATCTACTAAATCTAAGCGATTAGCTTTCGAAAATTCATGGAGGGAGTCTTTACGTTGCTTAATCTCGCGGGAAAGGACGGTTAGTTCCTCATCGCCGGTCAAACTGTCTTTCTTAAGCTTAATTGCTTCATTTTGCAGCGAAGCCTTTACCATACGAATGACAACAAGCTTGTCTTTCTCACGGTTTTTCATCATAAGCTTCATATCAGAATTTAATTGCTCAAGAAGACTCATAAAATCCACCCTCTTTAGAATTTACGTTTTCTAGCAGCTTCAGACTTTTTCTTGCGCTTTACGCTAGGCTTTTCATAAAATTCACGCTTTCTTGCTTCTTGCAATGTTCCAGTTTTGGATACACTGCGTTTAAAGCGACGAAGAGCATCTTCAAGCGATTCGTTTTTTCTAACGACCGTTTTTGACATTCTCTTTCCCTCCCTCCGAATACACCAATCGACTGCATTAAAAAAAGATATACATGCAAAACATGTACCTAGACATTATAATATAAGCCCAGTGTGAGGTCAACTAAGTGATTTGGAAATATATTTTCGTCATGAGCAGGTAGACAAGTCCATATATTCATTGGTAAGAGGAGGACTTTTCTATGATGGCGATCATTTATTTTTGTGCACTTATTTTCATTTTTTTATGGTCAATGGGCTTGCTGAGAAAAGGATTAATGGCGCTTGCTTCGTCTCGTATTGAGAAATCACTTCTTCTCTTTACAGATCACCCGGTCAAAGCATTCTTGGTCAGCATTGTGTTTACAGGGGTTCTACAAAGCAGTTCAGCGTTTATGGTTATCGTCATTGGCTTTGTCAGTACTGGCATTCTCTCTTTTAAAAAATCGATCCCAATGATTCTTGGAACCAATATCGGCTCCACGTTTACGACAGAATTTATCGCCATTAAAATGGACGTGTTCATGTGGGTTTTGATCATAGCCGGTCTTGTATTTATCCTTTTTGGCAGGACATCTTTTAGACATGCAGGTAAAAGTTTATTTGGGCTCGGGATGATCTTTTTTTGCATACAAGGCTTTTCGAAAATTGCAGGGATGATGACAAGCCAGCCTGAGACATTGCGTTTTCTTGAAATGATGCAGCATTCAGACTGGACAGCGCTGCTTTCGGGTACCATTTTCACAGCAATAGTTCATTCGAGCTCAGTCTGTATCGGTATTTTAATGGGATTTATGAATGAGGGAACTGTGGCACTTCAGGAAGGTATCAGCTTTGTGTTGGGGTCCAATATTGGGACATGTATTACGGCTGTGATGGCTGCGATATCCGGCGGCTACGCAGCACGTCAAACGGCTTATGCACACGTCGTGTTTAATGTGCTTGGGGTTCTTTTATGCCTGCCGTTTCTCGCCCTGATCACAGAGGTTGTCGCCCTTCTCGCAAGTTCTCCTGCCCAGCAGATTGCGCATTTCAGCCTGCTGTTTAATGTGGCAAGCTCTCTCCTCTTCTTTCCGTTCATTCGACCTTTTCACGGATTGATCTTGTGTCTCATGCCGAATCAGTCAAAATAAAAGAAACCGGCTTGCCCTTTTGGCTGCCGGTTTTTTATCTATTATGAGGTCATTCTCACTTTGTCTGGCTGCACATCATCGCTGATGCGAACGAATTGTCCTTCGTTATAAGGATAGCCCGCTTTCGTAATTTTCACTTTGACCAGACGGCCGATCATGTCCTCTGTCCCTTCAAAAACAACTTTCATGTAGTTATCGGTATAACCAACATAAAGATTGTGGTTTCCTTCTTGTTCTTTGAAGGATTCTTCCGGAATAATCTCTAGCACATCACCTTCGTATGCTGATGCATACTCTTTCGCAAGCTGGTCAGAAAGAGCGATCAAACGGTGGACACGTTCGTTTTTCACATTCTCATCCACTTGATCTTCCATTCTTGCAGCCGGGGTACCTGTACGTTTGCTGTAAGGGAATACATGCAGCTCAGAGAATTGATGGTCTTTGACAAAATTGTACGTTTCCAAGAACTCTTCTTCTGTTTCCCCAGGGAATCCAACGATTACATCAGAGGTGACAGCAAGTCCTGGCAATGCTTTTTTCAGCTTTGTTAAACGCTCCGCAAAGAATTCCATCGTATATTTACGGCGCATTCTTTTCAGCACAGTATTTGAGCCAGATTGAAGCGGGATGTGTAAGTGTCTGACAATTTTATCTGACTGATCAAGCACTTCAATCACTTCATCTGTAATTTGACTTGCTTCAATAGATGAAATACGGATTCGTTTCAAGCCAATAACACGTTCATCTAATTCTCTCAGAAGCTTTGCAAAGTTATAATCCTTTAAGTCTTCTCCGTATCCGCCTGTGTGAATACCTGTAAGCACAATTTCTTTATAGCCCGCATCAACAAGCTGCTGCGCTTGATTGATGACCTCTTCTGGATCACGAGAACGAAGAAGGCCGCGCGCCCAAGGAATAATGCAGAATGTACAGAAATTGTTACAGCCTTCTTGGATTTTTAATGAAGCGCGCGTTCTGTCTGTGAAGGCAGGAACATCAAGTTCTTCAAACACACGTGCTTTCATGATATTGCCAACCCCGTTGATCGGCTGTCTTTCTCTGCGGTATTCTTCAATATAGCCTAGTAATTTATGTCGGTCCTGTGTTCCAACCACAATATCAACACCAGGAATCGCCATGATTTCTGCTGGTGATGTTTGCGCATAGCAGCCTGTTACACAAATGACACCATCCGGGTTATGACGAATGGCTCTTCTAATGACTTGGCGGCTTTTCTTATCGCCTGTATTCGTGACCGTACATGTATTAATGACATATACGTCTGCTTTTGATTCATACTCTTTTCTTTCATAGCCAGCTTCTTTAAACAGCTGCCAGATCGCCTCTGTTTCATAGTGGTTGACCTTACAGCCAAGTGTATGGAACGCTACTGTTCCCATCATGATTCACCTCTTAATAACTCTGTTTGATAAGATATAGCAGAAAGCGCATATAAAGGAGCAGTTTCTGTTCTTAAAATGCGTGGTCCAAGCCCGCAAATGACTGCACCAAGCGTTTCAAGCTCTTCAATCTCCTTTTCTGCCAAACCGCCTTCAGGGCCAAAAACCACTAGCAAGGTTTGTCCGCCTTTCATCTGTTGAAGCACAGTTTGAAAACGGCTTTGCTCTCCTTCTTTCGATGATTCTTCGTATGCAACGACACATTTATCGAATTCACCAGCTAATTGCGTCAGCTCTTTAAACGTTGATACTGAATAAACACGGGGAATGATATTCCGGTAGGACTGCTCGGCTGCTTCTTTCGCAATTTTCTCCCAGCGCTCTCGTTTTTTATGTGACTTTTTTTGGTCAAGTTTTGTAATAGAACGAGCCGCTTGAAACGGGATAAAAGCACTTGCGCCAAGCTCTGTGCCTTTTTGGATAATGAGCTCAAGCTTATCTCCTTTTGGAAGACCGCTTGCAATCGTCACCCTAATCGGAAGTTCTCTGTTCTGATTTGTCCAGCTTTCAAGGTGGCAAATCACTTCTTCCTTTGTTATTGTATCAATTTTACTGAGCGCTTCAAAGCCGTCTGTCGTTAAACAAAGGATTTCCTGCCCTACTTTCATCCGCATGACATTGGAAAGATGATGTACATCTTCACCTTTTATAACGATGGCTCCCTTTAACGTCACTTCTTCTTTCGTGAGGTCGATAAAATATCGTTGCATACGTGTCCTGACACCTACTCGCTTTATTTTTTCGCTATAATGCTGACCCAATCTTCCATTGACAGCACTTCAACAATGTCAAAACCTGCTTCTTCTAATGCTGTTTTGACCTGTAATTTCTTTTGTCCAATGATGCCTGATGTAATGAAATAGCCATCTTTCTTCAATAGGTCATAGGCTTGATCTGTAAAGCGCAAAATCACTTCTGCCAGAATGTTGGCGACAATCACATCACGCTCACCTGAAATCCCATCAAGCAAATTGTTTTGTTTGACCGTCACTTGTTCACTTACACCATTTAATTCGATGTTTTGTTTCGCACTTTCTACCGCAACGGTGTCGAGATCAAAGGCTTGAATGTCCTTTGCACCAAGCATCGCTGCTGCCACACTTAAAATTCCAGAGCCTGTTCCAACATCAATCACCGTATCGTTTTCCTTCACGTAGCGCTCAAGCGCCTGAATGCAAAGGACGGTTGTTGGATGCGTACCTGTTCCAAATGCCATTCCAGGATCCATTTCAATAATCAGTTCATCAGAATGAACCGGTGTATATTCTTCCCACGTTGGAACGATGGTGAATTTTTCAGAGATTTTCACAGGATGATAGTATTTCTTCCAGGCGGTGGCCCATTCTTCTTCATTTACTTCACAAATTGACAGTGTATTGCGTCCAAGGTCAATATCGTATAGAAGAAGATTGTTGATGGCTTCTTTGATCTCATCTACCGTTTCCATCAAAAAGCTGTTCATTGGAAGATAGGCTTTCACAATGACACCTTCATCCGGATAGTCATTCGGATCGAGCTGGTAGATCTCACCGTATACATTTTCACGTTCCTTGACTAAATCAAGCGGGTCCTCAATCACGACACCACTTGCACCTGCTTCATGCAAAATATTGGTGATCGGTTCCACCGCTTCATTTGTTGTATGGACGCTAATTTCTGACCACTTCAATACTACCAACTCCTTATCCGTCTTACTCGCCTTTAAATGCGCGTTTTACCTTATCGAAAAAGCTCATTTCTTGTTCGTCTGGTTTATTTCCGCTCACTTCAGCAAATTTTCTAATGATATCTTTTTGATTGTCTGTTAAATTTGTCGGTGTGACAACACGTACAACGATATGCTGATCGCCTTGGCCGTAGCCGCGTACATTTTTCACACCTTTTCCTTTGAGTCTAAACTTCGTGCCAGTTTGAGTGCCAGCAGGAACTTTTAATTTTACTTTTCCGTGTAATGTCGGCACTTCAATTTCGTCACCTAGTGCAGCTTGGGCAAAGGTGAGCGGCATCTCGCAGTAAATGTCATCTCCATCACGTTCGAAGAATTCATGCGCACGCACATGGAACACAACAAATAGATCGCCTGGAGGTCCGCCATTTACACCTGGTTCACCTTGGCCAGACACTCTGAGCTGCTGGCCATCATCAACACCTGCAGGGATCGTCACGTTAATTTTCTTACGCTTACGCACTTTGCCAGATCCGCCGCATGTTGAACATTTATGGTCAATTTGTTTCCCTGTTCCGCTGCAGTAGTTACATACTCTGCGGTTGACCACTTTACCAAACGGAGTGGATTGCTCAACATTTAATTGACCAGAGCCGCCGCAATGTGAACAGGTTTTTGCCTGCGTACCAGGCTTTGCACCTGATCCATGACATGTTTCACAAGTTTCTTCACGAGGGATTTCAATGGTTGCTTCTTTTCCAAATGCCGCTTCTTCAAACGAAAGCGTCATTGTATATTGCAGATCCGCTCCTTGGCGCGGTGCATTTGGATCTCTTCTTCTGGCTCCGCCGCCAAAAATACTAGAGAAGATGTCATCAAAGCCGCCGAAGCCGCCAAAGTCTCCTCCCCCGCCAAAACCGCCGCCGCCAAAGCCTTGGTTAGGATCGGTATGACCGAACTGGTCATAATGCGAACGTTTTTGATCATCAGAAAGGGTTTCATAGGCTTCTTTTACTTCTTTGAATTTCTCATCTGAGCCAGCTTCTTTATTAATATCAGGGTGATACTTTTTTGAAAGCTTGCGGTATGCCTTTTTGATTTCGTCCTTTGAGGCGCTCTTACTTACGCCAAGCACTTCATAGTAATCACGCTTACTCATCTCTTCACACTCCCGATTTTCTCACATAAATACGATTGTATCATTTTGATTTAACCTTTTTCAATTCCTTTCATCGTTGAAAAGAAAAAAAGTCAAAGCCAAGAGATCCTGACTTTGACTTTCTGACGAGTACGTTTCAGCAGTCTTTTTCAAAAGTAAAGGTGATTATTTTTTCTCTTGATCGTCGTTTACTTCTTCGTATTCTGCATCCACTACATTGTCATCTGCTTTTTGAGCACCTTCAGCGCCTTCTTGCTGAGCTTGTGCTTGTTTTGCAGCTTCTTCATAGAGCTTTGTCGTTAATTCTTGAACGATTGTTTGCAGCTCATCTTTTTTCGCTTTGATGTCTTCAAACTCGCCTTTTTCGATCGCAGCTTTTAGCGCATCTTTCGCGTCATTTGCTTTTTTCACTTGCTCTTCATCGATTTTGCCTTCTAGATCTTTTAATGTTTTTTCAGTTGTAAACACTAATTGATCTGCTTCGTTGCGCACTTCGATTTCTTCTTTTTTCTTCGCATCTGCTTCAGCATTTTCTTCTGCTTCTTTTACCATTTTTTCGATCTCATCATCAGAAAGACCTGAAGAAGATTTGATTGTGATGTTTTGCTCTTTGCCTGTACCCATATCTTTCGCACGTACGTTGACAATACCGTTTTTATCGATATCAAAAGATACTTCGATTTGCGGTACGCCGCGTGGTGCTGGCGGGATATCAGTCAATTGGAAGCGGCCTAATGTTTTGTTATCTGCAGCCATTGGGCGCTCACCTTGCAGGACATGGATATCTACAGCTGTTTGGTTGTCAGCAGCTGTTGAGAATACTTGAGATTTACTTGTTGGAATTGTTGTATTGCGTTCAATCAGCTTCGTGAATACGCCGCCCATTGTTTCAATTCCTAAAGAAAGTGGTGTTACGTCAAGAAGAACAACGTCTTTGACATCCCCTGTGATCACTCCACCTTGGATCGCTGCACCAAGTGCAACTACTTCATCAGGGTTTACACCTTTATGAGGCTCTTTGCCTGTTTCTTTTTTGATTGCTTCTTGTACTGCAGGAATACGAGTTGATCCACCAACAAGGATGACTTTATCAATCTCGCTAGCAGATAAACCAGCATCTTTCAGTGCTTGACGTACAGGTGTCATTGTACGCTCTACAAGATCTGCAGAAAGCTCTTCGAATTTAGCACGTGTTAACGTTAATTCAAGGTGAAGAGGTCCTGCTTCTCCAGCTGTGATAAATGGCAGTGAGATTTGTGTAGAAGATACACCAGAAAGATCTTTTTTCGCTTTTTCAGCAGCATCTTTTAAACGCTGAAGCGCCATTTTATCTTTAGAAAGGTCAATGCCATTTTCTTTTTTGAATTCAGCCACTAGGTGATCAATGATAACTTGGTCAAAATCGTCTCCACCTAGACGGTTGTCCCCAGCAGTTGAGCGCACTTCAAAGACGCCGTCTCCAAGCTCAAGGATCGATACGTCAAATGTACCGCCGCCAAGGTCGTATACAAGAATCGTTTGATCTTCTTCTGTTTTATCTAAACCATACGCAAGTGCAGCTGCTGTTGGTTCGTTGATGATACGTTCTACTTCAAGACCAGCAATTTTACCAGCATCTTTCGTTGCTTGACGTTCTGCATCGTTGAAGTAAGCAGGAACTGTGATAACAGCTTTTGTTACTTCTTCGCCAAGATAGCCTTCAGCGTAAGATTTAAGGTGCTGAAGAATAATCGCAGAGATTTCCTGCGGTGTATAGTTCTTGCCTTCAACTTCTACTTTATAATCAGTACCCATATGTCTTTTAACAGACATGATCGTGTTCGGGTTTGTAATTGATTGACGTTTTGCTACTTCACCCACTTGGCGCTCTCCGTTTTTAAAAGCGACAACAGATGGTGTTGTACGTGCTCCTTCAGCGTTAGCAATGACTTTTGGCTCGCCGCCTTCAAGTACTGCAACACATGAGTTTGTTGTTCCTAAGTCAATCCCAATGATTTTACTCATATTCGATGACCTCCCATTATGTAGTTATTGATTTACTTTTACCATTGATGGACGAATAACTCGGTCTTTGAGTTTATAGCCCTTTTGCAATTCTTCTACAACGATATTTGAATCGTAGTTTTCATCTTCAACTTGCATGACGGCTTGATGAAGGTTTGGATCGAACTCTTTGCCGACAGCTTCAATTGGTTCAACGCCTTCATTTTTCAACGCTTCTACCAGCTGGCGGTAAACCATTTGCATTCCTTCTAACAAACTTTTCGTCTGCTCATTGTCTGGATCAATTCCAAGCGCTCTTTCAAAGTTATCAAGAGCTGGGAGAAGATCACTGACAACATGTTGAGAACGATATTTTTGCACGGTCTCCACTTCAGTTCGAGCACGGCGTTTATAGTTTTCAAAATCTGCTTGAACACGCAGAATTTTGTTTTCTTTTTCATCTAGAAGCTGCTGCAATTCATCGATTTTTTCTTGGAAGGCAGACTGTTCATCATTTGTTACTTCCTCAGTATCTGCTTGAACTGCTTCTTCTTGTGCTTCAACCTCTGCTTCTTGCTCAGGTGTCTGTTTTTCTTCTGACATTGTGTTCACCTCCCTCAAAAGATTCAAAAATACGAAGGGGCTGTGCCCCTATCTTTTATCACCCTACTCATCATACAAATTGGAAAGTGCGTTTGACAAGTCTTTTGATACATGATGCAAGAGACTGACAACCCTGCCATAATCCATACGGGTTGGACCAATGACGGCAATGGAGCCGAGTGATTTTTGATCAATCGAATAAGTAGCTGTGATTAAGCTGCAGTTCTCCATCGCTTCCAAATTGTTTTCTGAACCGATTTTAATGGTGATTCCTTGTTGATTTGGATGAAACAGCTGCATGACATCATTCTTTTGCTCAATAAGCATCATGAGTGAACGGATGCGGTCAATGTCATGAAACTCCGGCTGATTCAACATATTAATCTTCCCGCCAAAGAAAAGTTTTGATTCATTTTGAGTCGATGTAAATGTATTGCCGAGTGCATCTAAAATATGATCATAATCTTTTAAATGCGTACGAAGAAGCATCACAACTTCTTTATACATTCTGTCCTTCAGCTGATCCATCGGCACTCCGGCTAGGCGGCTGTTTAAAATATTCATCAGCTTCTCAATATCGGAGACATCGAGATGCTCAGAGAAGGTAATGGTTTTGTTTTCAACATGTCCGCTGTCTGTAATCATGATCGCCACTGCTTTGTTTGGCTGAACAGGGACAAGCTGAATTTGCTTTAATCGATTTTCACTTAGCTTTGGACCAAGCACAATCGATGTATAGTTTGTGAGATCTGATAAAATTTCCGCCGATTTTTGAACTGTCTTTTCCAGCTCAAAAATTTTCTCCTGAAAGGCCGACTGGATGAGCACAAGCTCTTTAGACGACAGTTTTCGCGGAGAGAGCAAATGATCTACATAATAACGATATCCTTTTTCGGAAGGAATTCTTCCTGATGAAGAATGGGTCTTTTCAATAAAACCAAGTTCCTCCAAATCAGCCATTTCGTTTCTAATCGTCGCAGAGCTGAATGTAATGTCTTCTTTTTTAGAAAGAGTCCTTGATCCAACTGGCTGCGCCGAACGAATAAAGTCATTAATGATGACTTGCAGAATCAAAAGCTGACGATTTGTTAACATCATCATCACCCCTGTTAGCACTCTCTTTCAACGAGTGCTAATTGTATAAACAAAATTACCAAACTCAAATTAAAATGTCAATTATAACTCACCGAGAAACGCTTGAAATACTTCATTGCCTAACAATTTTCCTTTTCTTGTTAAACGTATCCCCTTGTCATCTTTTACAATGAGGCCTTTTTCTTCTAAATCTTCAAGAACAGTGGAAAAAAGTGCTTCTGGTGCAGCACCATATTTTGCTTGGAAATCAGCGCTTTTCACCCCTTCGATTTTTCGAAGACCTAAAAACATTTCCTCTTCTATTTGCTCTGCTTTTGTGACCTGATGTGTTTCCTTATACGGAAACCCTGTTTGGTCAATCAGCTCCAAATAATGTTTCACCGGCCCTGCGTTCACATTTCGGATGCCATCTACATACCCGTGTGCGCCTGCACCAAAACCGAAGTAATCTTCATTGCTCCAATAGGTCAGGTTATGCTGGCTTTCAAAGCCAGGTTTGGCGTAGTTGCTAATTTCGTACTGCTTTAATCCATGGCGCTCCATTTCATCCATCACAAGCTCATACATTTCAGCCTCACGTTCTTGCGGCGGTAAATGAAGTTTTCCTTTTTGCATTAAGTTATAAAAAACGGTTTTCGGCTCGACGATGAGTGAGTAAACCGAATAATGCTCTGCCCCCAGCGAGAAAGCCGTCTCAAGTGAATTCATCACATGATGCTTTTCTTGATGCGGCAAGCCAAACATGAGATCGAGGCTAATATTGTCAAATCCAACCGCTCTAGCTCGCTCAAAGGATGTAAGGACATCCTTCTTTTGATGAACTCGTCCAATTTTCTTGAGTAAATCGTCTTCAAAAGTTTGAACGCCAAAGCTCAGCCGATTCACGCCGGCTGCTTTAAGCACATGCAGTTTCTCAAGCGATAATTCATCTGGGTTTGCTTCTACTGCAAATTCAATCAGATTTTTTGTCGGCTTTAATACGCTGTGAATGCTGTTCATGAGCTTGTCTAGCTGACTGACAGTCAGTGATGTCGGAGTTCCCCCGCCAATAAAAATTGTCTTTAGTTCCTGCTCGCCTTTTTGCTCGATCGTGTGCTGCATCTCTTTCTCAAGAGCCGCTAAGTATTCGTCGACTGGCTGCGTTTTGATGAAAAATTTATTGAAATCACAATAGTGGCAAATATGCTCACAAAATGGAATGTGAATGTATGCTGCTTTCATTAGATGACACCTTCTTTACAGGTAAAGAGCCGCAGTTTATCGCTGCGGCGTCTTTGTTTGTTATCGACTATAAACGTCAAGGCAGACATTGTAAAGCAGGTAGCCTTGAGGATGTTATTTTTTTGGTGTGCTGTCGTCCATCTTCAGCACAGCCATAAATGCTTCTTGCGGGACTTCAACAGAGCCCACTTGCTTCATGCGCTTTTTCCCTTCTTTTTGCTTCTCAAGAAGCTTTCTTTTCCGGGAAATGTCTCCACCATAACATTTAGCAAGTACGTTTTTACGCATCGCTTTAATGGTGGAACGAGCAACGATTTTTTGACCGATCGCTGCTTGAACCGGCACTTCAAAGTGCTGGCGTGGAATCAGTTCTTTTAGCTTTTCTACGATGATCTTGCCTCGTTCATATGCATAATCGCGGTGAACAATAAAGGAAAGGGCATCGATTTTTTCGCCATTCAGCATGATATCCATCTTCACCAGCGTCGAAGGACGATAGCCAATCAGCTCATAATCAAAGGACGCATAGCCTTTTGTGTTGGACTTAAGCTGATCAAAGAATTCGTATACGATCTCTGCCAAAGGAATTTCGTACACAATGCTCACGCGGTTCGCATCAAGATATTGCATATCAATGAAATTCCCGCGCTTTCCTTGGCAAAGCTCCATCACAGAGCCTACATAATCATTCGGCACCATCATTGTTGCTTTTACATACGGTTCTTCAATTCGCTCAATCTTTTGCGGATCAGGCAGATTGGACGGGTTATCTACGACAATTTTTTCTCCATCTGTCATATATACATCATAAATAACACTTGGCGCTGTCGTAATCAGATCAATTTTAAATTCACGTTCAATCCGTTCCTGGATGATTTCCATATGAAGCATTCCAAGGAAGCCGCAGCGGAAACCGAAGCCAAGTGCTTGGGATGTCTCTGCCTCATATTGAAGTGAAGAATCATTTAATTCAAGCTTTTCTAACGCTTCACGTAAGTCGTTGTATTTCGCTGTATCAATTGGATAAAGTCCACAGTATACCATTGGGTTTAGCTTTCTGTATCCCGGCAGTGCTTCTTTCGCAGGGTTTTCCGCGCTTGTAATCGTATCCCCTACACGTGTATCACCGACATTTTTAATCGCAGCGGTTAAGTAGCCAACATCTCCAACGGTGAGTTCGTCTGTTGGCATGGCTTTTGGTGTGAAAACGCCAACTTCAAGTACTTCAAATTCTTTCCCCGTCGCCATCATTTTAATTTTCTGACCCGGTCTGACGGTTCCTTCGACAATTCGTATGTAAGCAATAACGCCGCGATACGCATCGTAAAGAGAATCAAAAATAAGGGCTTGAAGTGGTGCTTCTGGATCTCCAGCGGGAGCCGGCACCTTTTCAACGATTTGTTCTAAAATATCCTCGATTCCAATACCCGCCTTAGCAGAGGTAAGAACAGCTTCAGACGCATCCAACCCGATGACATCTTCAATTTCTTCTCTTACACGCTCAGGCTCTGCACTTGGCAGATCGATTTTGTTGATAATCGGAAGAATTTCTAAGTTGTTATCAAGAGCTAAATAAACGTTCGCAAGTGTCTGTGCTTCAATTCCTTGTGCTGCATCTACTACAAGAATCGCACCCTCACAGGCAGCTAGGCTTCGAGATACCTCATAGGTGAAGTCGACATGCCCTGGTGTATCAATCAGGTGCATGATATATTCTTCCCCATCCTTCGCCTTATACTTCAGCTGGACAGAGTTTAATTTAATCGTTATGCCGCGTTCACGCTCTAAATCCATGGAATCAAGCAATTGTTCTTTCATTTCCCGTTGAGTAATCGCCGCTGTTTTTTCCAAAATACGGTCCGCCAATGTGGATTTCCCATGGTCAATATGGGCGATAATGGAGAAATTTCGAATTCTTGATTGCCGTTCTAATCGTTTTTCTTTATCTGTCACAATCTATCACTCCTACTATAAAACGCGGGTTGCGCTAGGTTAGATTATATCAATAGGGCTGTAAAGATTCAATCGAAATCAAGAAAAGCCGCTTATCGGTCAGCGGCTTTGATCAAAAGGGTGATATCTCATGAAATTCGTTTATTTCCCATTCACCCAATCATAAAGAGAACGGGCTGCATGTGTCATGCCATCAGACAGGGCTTTTCCTGCCTTGGAAAAGGCATTAAAGCCCTCTATTTCCTCCAGCTGTTTTTGTTTTTCGGCAAGATCCTTTTCTGTAACAGCCGTTCCTAAGATAGAAGCTTCCTTCTCTTCATTGTCGTTTATTTGAATGGAGAAAGCTCCTTTTAATTGCGGATCATGGTAGCCCTTCATTTGCAGCATGCCATTATTCGCTTGCTGCATTCCTAAAAAGACACCAAACAGCAAGACCAATCCTAAAATAATGGTTTTTCCAATAAATGAGCCCATCCCCGTCACCACCTTAAGAGCGTTTTTTCTCATCCTTTGCATTGCCGTCCACCTTTTCCGCGTCCCAGAAAATGTCGCTGAATACATCAGCTGCCGCATTGGATGCATTTCTTAATTCTTCCATATTATTATCTACTCCACCAAATTCTAAAAGAAGGGCTTTGTCGGATAAATCTTGATTATAGATTCCATTATCGCCAATTTCTCCTTTGGCAAACACACCGACACTAAGACCTTTATATTTTTTCTCCATCAAATGGTGGAACTCTGTCGCAAGCTTTAAGTTTTTCTCATAGCTTTGATTCTTCTTCCCAACAACAAACGCAATTCTCGCATATTTCTTCCCTTTGATTTCGACAGTCGTATCTTTCTTTCTTCTTGAGTCCCGGTGAATATCAATTAAATAATCGAGGTCATCATTTTTCGCTAAGGCTTCTTTCACGACCAATCTTGATTCATTATAAGACTGCGGATACTTTAATCCTTTTTTCACCAGTCTTTTTTCAATTTCCGTTTTGTCGACTGTATTGCCGATTCCTTGCTGATCAAGCGCCTTTCCAAACATGTCGCCGACAAGGGTGACATTCACTTTTGAGTGCCGTGCATTATTTGGATTCGTTTCTCCTTTTAAAAATGGTAAATATGATTCCGTATTATGTGTGTGGTAAATGTACACAGCTTTTCGTTTTCCTGTTGACCGGTCCGGTTCTTTGGCAGGCTTTTTCGGCGTATCATCATCGAGCTTGTCCAGCTCAGCCAAATTTGCTTCTTTTTCATCTTGGATCACTTCACTAGGCGGCGGCGATTCCATCGGCATATTGGTATAGTCTGTTCCTTCACCCGCTAAGATGATTTTTGTATCAAAATGTTCAAAGCCTGGGAGCTCTCTTCCTAGGAAACTGCGCGGGTCTTCTAAATTAATACTGGTTGCAAGCTTCAATGACAGCCCAGAGAAATGAAATCCTTTTTGATCTTCTGGAACTGCTGAGGCGAAATATTGGTTTTCCATGCCCATTAATGTGGCAAAAAATGCGCCAGAGAGCTCATCAGCTACACCATATAACGAGGCTTGCGGCCTCAGCTCGGGTTTTAAAGAGGTCAAAGCCCCTGACATCACAAACACCACAACAAGAGAGGCAATAAATAAGAAGATGCTTTTTACTACTTTCGTTCCATTAATCGCAACGACCAACTGTCGAGGACGGCGGGGTCTTTTTTTCATGATTTACTCCCTCCAGCACGCTTTCTAGTAATTACACTATGAGCGAGCTAGAGAAAGTAGAACCGATTAATGATTATATGAACCCATATTATCTTGAGTGATTTTTTGATGAAGCGCTGTGTTTAATCCGTTGGCAAGTACGTTTGCCATATCATCAATGAATGTATCGACTTCCTTAGGCGTGACCATTAAATTTTGCCCCAGGGGCGCAAGCACTTCGTGGATCAGCTGCCTTTTTTCTTCTTCAGGAAGGGTTCCTACGATGCCTAAGAATGACTGACGCGTTTCTTCATCTGGCAAGTCTTCTTCGTTAAGTACTTTTTTCTTCCCGAATGTCAAACCAGCCGGCACAAGAGAGCGGGATGGTCTATCATCTTTTAGTTCTCTACCAAAATGCTTTAAGACATAATCAATTGTGTCACTAGCAATCGTTACTGCATCCACCACTGTCGGAACGCCAATCGCAATCACTGGAATGCCTAATGTTTCTTTGCTTAATTCTTTTCGCTTATTCCCTACACCAGAGCCGGGATGGATACCTGTATCAGAAATTTGAATGGTTGTATTCACTCGTTCTACTGCTCGAGCAGCAAGGGCATCGACCGCAATGACAAAATCAGGCTTAGACCGCTCGATCACGCCTTGGATAATGTCACTTGTTTCAATACCGGTCAGTCCCATCACCCCTGGAGACAAAGAGGAAACCGGGCGATAGCCTTCCTGAACATTTTCCGGCTGCAATTCAAAGAGATGGCGGGTTACAAGCAGGTTTTCAACTGTGAGAGGACCTAATGCATCTGGCGTAACATTCCAGTTTCCCAGCCCTACTACAAGGCAGCTTGCATCAGCCTGAATGCCTCTGTCTTTTAGAAACTGAGCAAAATGATGGGCAAAGACTTCAACGACTTTTTCTTGCATCTCAGAGTCTTTCTCCCGAATGCCTTGTGCCTCAAACGTCAAGTATGTCCCTGCCTTTTTGCCGGTCAGCTCCTCCCCTTCTTTCGTGATTTCCACAGTACGTATGCGGATGCCTTGCTCTTCTTTTTCCTTTTCGACAATCCCTTGGATCCCGTCCTTTTTGACGACTTTCGGATCGTTCTCTTGTTCTAGTATCTCTTTTGTTTCAACAGCGAGGTCTGTCCGGATTTGATAAACGCTTAAATCGAGTTTCTGTTTCTCCATAAAAAGACTCCTTCCACCAAGTAATTAACAGTAGTCTTTCCATCTCTTGAAAGAAACATTCGAGCACGTCATCAATGAAAAATACTTTACATTTATATTGCATTCTAAAGGTGTGTTTGATAGAATACAATTTGTTCTATTGTGAAGATTTAACCTTAAGACAATTGTGTTTAGGTTGTATCTTAGGAGGTGAAACACATGCCAAATATTAAATCAGCGATCAAACGTACAAAAACGAATAACGAACGCCGTGCACATAACGTAACAATCAAGTCTGCGATGCGTACTGCGATTAAACAAGTTGAAGTTTCTGTAGCTAACAACGATGCTGAGCAAGCAAAAGCTGCTCTTGCTTCTGCTGCAAAACGCATTGACAAAGCCGTTAAAACTGGTCTTGTACACAAAAACGCAGCTGCGCGTTACAAATCAAGACTTGCTAAACAAGTAAACGGACTTTCTGCATAATGCTTGCAACGCCTCAGTGATGAGGCACCTGTTTAACTGTACGTCCGTCCTGACCGGCCGAGCCTTAAGGACAGACTGGCAATTATACATCTAAACAAAAACGACCCTCTTTTTAGAAGGTCGTTTTTTTATATTCAAGCGCCTAACAAACGAAGCAGGAACAATTCTAACAGCAGCTGCTTGTCCTTTTTACCCGTTTTCATTTCGTAATCAATCGTTGAAAGCTCTTTGACGATCTGCTTAAGCTCTTCTTCTGAAAACAGTCTTGCCTGATCCATCGCAAGTTTGACCCGGAATGGATGGACTTTTAGATTTGAAGCAATTTGTTTTTGTCCATAGCCTTGCTGAGCGAAGTACTTCGTCTGCAAAATCAATCGAAATTGAGTTGAAATGAGTGCTAATATTTTAATGGGTTCCTCATTTTGCTTCAGCAGGTCATAAAACATCTGCATGGCCTCAGAGCGGCGTCTGTTTACAATTTGATTAATCAGCTCGAAAATATTTTGCTCTAAGCTTCTTGCAACGAGCTGATTGACATCCGCTAACTCAATTTCCTCCCGCTCTCCAATATATGTACTTAGCTTCCGAACCTCTTGGAATAGAGAGGAGAGACTCCCGCCGCATAGCATCACAAGCTGCTCAGCCGCTTCAGATGTAATCGTCTTTCCTTCTGTCTTCACCAGTGTGATGGTGAAATCAGTTGTTTCTTTTGGGTTTAACTCTTTCGCCTCAACGACAGCAGCTTTCTTTTTTAGCAATTTGGTGATTTTTTTACGCTCATCCAGCTTTTCATATGGTGCCAATAACACGAGAATGGTATAGGGCGCTGGCTTTTCTAAATAAGCTTCTAATACAGAAAGCTCATGCTCAATCTTTTCCTTTTTCTTTTCAGCTGTAAGAAAATAAGGATTCTTGATCACGACGAGACGTCTTTCTCCCATAAACGGAAATGTTTCTGCATCCGTTACAGCCTGTTCAAGCGGTACTTCTTCCATATCGAAGACGGAGTAATTAAAATCCTTCGTTTCTTCGTCTACTACAGCTTGTCTCAATTTAGCAGCGGTTTCTTGCAGTAAATATGTTTCTTTCCCATATAAGCAATAAACGGGATGGATATCCCCTCGTTTTAAATTGTTCCATACATCAAAGACCATCAATTGAATCCCTCTCTTTCACTTCCTCCTCTATCCTAAAGTGTGTGAAGACATTAGTAAAGAGGAAGCTGAAAGTGCCGCCTCCTCATTTATAGTAAACGTCCGGCGCAAGCTCCCGGGTCAGCCTGCTGTCAGACGATATTCATAAAATGATCATAAAATGGAAAACGGTTACTTTACCTTCTAGCAATTCCAAATGAGTTCAAGTATACTAAAATTAGCCAGGAGGGATGAAAATGAATGAATTTGAAAAAAATGTTCAAAGCAAGCGGAATGATGTGACCGACTCAGCCGTTGGTTTTATCGTCACATTCGGATTTTTCGCCTCAATGTTTATTTTGGCAACCATTATACACCTCGTTGGATCTTAACTTCATGAAGGTTACATGACTGCCGTTTTGGCAGTTTTTTTATTGAGTTTGTAAGATATCATATGGAGGGTGAGTGTAAAACGTTCCTTCCTCATCGAGAAATTCATACGTCACGCTCCCGTCGGTATCTGTTCGATACACCTTCATTTGCTGGTCCTTTAATTTTTTCAAAACTTCCTGATGTGGATGCTGATAACGATTGCGTTCACCTGCTGAAATGAGTGCATGTGAGGGCTTGAGATGCTGAAGCCATTCTTCGCTTGTTGACCCTTTACTACCGTGATGACCAACCTTTAAGATATCTGCCCGCAGATGAGGAAAGGCTTCTATAATGTCTCGCTCCCCTTCTTGTTCAAGATCTCCAGTGAGCATAAACCGCTTCCCGCCTAGAGTGAATGTCAAAACGAGTGAATCATTATTCTTAGTTGTTACCCGATCACGCGATGGATGAAGGACCTTAAATATTTGCTCTCCAATCTGAAGCTGATCTCCTCTCTCTAATTCATCAATCATGATCCCTTGATCAACTGCTTCTTTTAACAGCTCCGCATCCTCTGGACTCCGTGCAAAGCCTTTTGGAATAGCCAGCCGCCTTACTTTATTTCGTTTGATTAAACGAGCTGCTTCTCCCATATGATCTTGATCCGCATGTGTAAGAATAAGAACATCAAGTTTTGCAATACCTTTAGAATGCAGAAACGGGATCAGCGTTTGATCACCGATCGAAGACACTTTACGCCTTTTCTTCCACGGTTCTTCTTCAAAAGAAAGTCTGCCTCCTGTATCCACAAGCAGGTGCCCCTTTCGATAGGGCAGCTGAATAAACAAACTATCCCCCTGTCCTACATCCAGCATCGTCACTTCCCCTTTTTCGAAAAAATTCGGGGTGAAATAGTGTGCACTCAAGACACCAATAAGAAAAAGGATCGGCAGTGCATAGGATTTCACAGAAGTTTTGCACTCCATCACAAATAACAGAACAATTAACGCGCTCACCTCAAGAAGAATATGCCACCAAGCAGACTTCATAAAAATCAAGTTGAATTCATCAAAAACAGCCATATAGGCTGATAATTGATGACTAAGCTGAATCACCGAATCAAGCAGCTGAAACAATGTTTGTCCAAGCGGAAGATAAATGGTAGTGAGAATAAAAAAGAGTAAGGATAGCGGCATAACGACCGTCGTATATAAAGGAACAAATATCATGTTCAAAGGTACGCTCAGTAAAGAGAATTGGTGAAAATGATATAAAAGAACAGGAAGTGAAGCAAGCTGTGCAATAAAGGAAATCAGGAATAATTGCATGACTGAACTTTTTGCTTTTGATAAAATCCTAGTCGATAACAAAATAAAAAACGTGACCGCGAATGAAAGCTGAAATCCGATATCAAATAAATAAAGAGGATGAATTGCTAATAAGAGTAAAAACGTTGCACTTAATACCACAGCAGAAGGCTGTTTCATTTCTTTTGGCAGACTAGTCATCACTAAATAGATTCCTGCCATAAGGCAAGCTCTTAAAACAGATGGTGCAGCACCTGTCAAACAAGCATAAATAGGAAGAAAGCATAATAGAAGAATACGTGCTGTCTCTCTTGTCACGCCCGCACGAAGGAGACACCAAAATAAACATGCAAGAAGCGTTTGTACATGCAATCCTGAGATCGCTAGTAAATGAATAATGCCAAGCATTTGATAATCTCTTAATGTGTCAGGGTCTATCAACTCACGATCGCCAAAAATAAGTGCCTGTACAATGCCAACAGAGTGTTTAGGCACATGATCTTCTAAAAATTTCAACCCCTTTTGCCTTATCACTTGAAGATAATAGGAAGAACTGTCTTTTTTTGTACAGTTTTTGATCAACTGTGGCAGAAAAATGGCGTCAATGCCTTTTGATTTTAAAAATTGATCGTATTGAAACCCGTTAGGAATGGTTGCGTGCTTTGCTGGACGAACATCACCTGTCATGTGACAGCTCATACCAGGTTCTACCTCTTTTAATGCCTCCCTTTCGCGCTCTGTTTGGATTGTATAAAAAGTGGCTAGTTGTTCATGGTCTGTTGAAACAGTCGCTGAAAAACGATTGCCATCTGTTTTCGGAATACTTTCAATCACAACGGAACCAGATAGGAATTTTTCTAGTACGGGTTGATCCGTTTCAAGAGACTCATGAATCATAAAAATGAGTATATAGACAGCACCGCATAGGCTGACCATTAAAAAGAGCTGAGGCATTTTTTTCAGTAGGCTTAGAAGTAATATGATGAGAAGAAAGAGAAGGAAATACATATGAAGATGATATGCAGCCAGAGCAATTCCAACAGCTGCTGAAATTGCCCCAAACGGCAAATATTTAAACATAGGAAGTAAATAATTGATTCGCCTTCTCATGCATATCGCGGATTTCTGTTTCGCTAAGTCCTGATTCACTCAGCTTCCCAATTAAATCTGCAACAAAGGCCAATTTTTCTTGATTTTTTAAGTCGATGATCATTTCATCTAATTCAACTTGCTCTGTTTGAACACCCGCCTGCTCGAATAAATCAATCGCATATGGATGATTTTTATAATCCTTTGCATAGTACACTGTTCGTATGCCCGCTTGAATGATGGCTTTACAGCACTGTAAACAGGGAAAATGTGTGACATATATTTCAGCATCAGCTGTAGGTGCACCAAATTTGGCACATTGTAAAATAGCATTCATTTCCGCATGAATGGTGCGAACACAGTGATGATCAATGACATAGCACCCTACATCCGCACAATGAACATCACCGGCAATGGAGCCATTATACCCCCCTGCAATGATGCGCTTGTCCCTTACGATGGTCGCCCCAACAGCTAACCGCTCACAGGTGCTTCGTAAAGCAAGCAAATGGCTTTGTGCCATAAAATATTGATTCCATGAAATTCTTTCCACGAGCTGATCCCTCCAGAATGATGGTTGATATTAAGTGTACATGCCTTTCTTCTCTACCGTCAATTCTACTTCACGGTCAATTGACTTTTCAGCCGTTCAATCGTCTTTTCCCCAAAACCTGAAATGTTCCGCAAGTCTTCAATTTGTTGAAATTCTCCGTGTTCCTCTCTATACGTAATGATAGCTTCGGCTTTAGCTGGTCCTATGCCGTTAATGGTTTGCAATTCGGCTGCATCGGCCTGATTGACATTCACACCTTCACTCTTTTCAACGCCCGCTGATGCGTCAGCTGATGCTGTTTGCGTTTCTCTTTCCGCTTCTCCCTGCTTCCGAACATAAATCATCATACTATCCTCTAATTTAGCTGCTTGGTTGATTTCAATCGAGTCTGCTTTGCTGGTAAAGCCTCCTGCCCTTTGAATCGCTTCCTCTACCCGAGCATCAGATTGAAACGTATAAACACCTGGCTTCCTTACAGCTCCTTTGACCTCTACAAAAATCGTCGATGGCTCTTTTTCTGTCTTTTCTTGTTTGTCTTCTAATGTGACTTGTATGTCTTTATTTTCCTTCAATACACTTGGCTCTCTGCTGCCCTCTCCTTTTCCAGTGAAAAAGAAGAAACTGAAGATGATCACGACTATGAGTCCAGCGGCGATATAAAGACTGTATTTGTTTAATGAAATGAGTCGTTTCACTTACTCACGCTTCTTTCAATCATATTTTTCTACTGCTCAACATACTGTTTAGAAGATAACAGATCCTATGCGTCTAAGGAGGGAGAACGTTTGAATATAGGGTTAATCGGTACAGGAAACATGGGTACCATACTTACTGAGGCATTTATTGAATCAAAGGCAGTCAATCCCTCATCGATTACCATTACAAACCGAACCATTGAAAAAGCGTTCAATATAAAAAAGAACCATCCAGAGCTTGAAGTAACGAAACAGCTTTCAGGGGCTGTCACGAATAAAGATTTCATTTTTGTTTGTGTCAAACCACTTGATATTTATCCACTTTTAAAAGAGCTGAGCCCTCTTTTAACGGAGCAGCAAACCATTGTCATCATTACAAGTCCGGTTCATCCTGAACAGCTTCAGGATATCGTTCCTTGTCAAACAGCCAGGCTGATTCCAAGCATTACAAACCGCGCTTTATCAGGCGCATCACTTTTAACTTTTGGTTCATCATGCAATGCCGCGACGAAAACTGCGTTAAGACAGTTAGCTTCGTGTATTTCAACACCTATCGAGATCCATCATTCAATTACTAGAGCGGCTTCCGATATTGTCAGCTGCGGACCTGCTTTTATCAGTTTTCTCGTTCAGAAAATGATTGAAGCAGCCGTAGAAGAAACGGATATTTCCAAAGAAGAAGCCACCACCTTATCAGAGGATATGCTTGTTGGTCTTGGCCGTTTGATTGAAAAAAGAGTCTATACCCTTCCGACACTGCAAGACAAAGTATGTGTGAAAGGCGGCGTCACTGGCGAAGGCATTAAAGCACTTGAAGCAGGTGTGCAAGATATGTTTCACCGTCTCTTTCAAAATACCCATGAAAAATTCGATGAAGATCTAGAAGCAGTTGCGCATCAATATCCGCCAAGTGTGTTCACTGATGATCGCAGAAATTAATCATCTTTGCAACAAGCGAAAAAAGGGTTTTAAAAAACCATCGTTCTATTAAACGATGGTTTTTGGTTTCTTAGCTGAGATGAAATATCTTTCGGCGAATTCACCGGGGGCTTCATTTGTAAAATCAGCAGTCACTTCTATTTGTTCAAAGCCAGCGGACTCAAGGAACGCTGCATATGTTTCAAATGGAAATGTGCGCTGTTCATGTGTCTCATCATAACGTTGATACATGTCTCCGTCTTTTACAAAAAAGCTTAAATCATGTATGACCGAATACATGTCATCCCCTTTATCACTCTGCCAAATATAGCTGATCTCTTCATCTTGATCTGCATAAGTCGAACCTGGGAATACCTCTTCCATTTTATAAGGCGTATGAACATCAAAAAGTAAAACCCCACCTGCCTCTAAAAGCTGAAACATGTTTTTAAAGGTTTTTTTGACGTCATTTTCGTTTTTTAAGTAATTCAAGGAATCACAGCAAATAACGGCTGCTTGGAAGGCTTGCTCAAAGCCCGTAACCTCTCTCATATCTTGATGTAAAAATTGAATCGACTGATTTTTCGCCTGCGCTTTTTGCTGCGCAAAGGCCAGCATTTCTTCACTGAGGTCAATTCCTGTGACCTTGTGGCCCTTTTCAGCTAACCGAAGAGAAATCTCTCCAGTTCCACAGCCTACATCGAGGATGGCAGCATTCGGCTTCATATACTGCTGGATCCACTGAACCCATTCATCATAAGGTGCATGTGTCATGAGCTCGTCATACACACCTGCAAACCCTTGATAAATCATGAGTTAATGCCAAGTGAAAGCGTTTCTCTCGGCGCATCTCCCCATAGCTTTTCTAGATTGTAGTATCCTCTTTCTTCTTTGTGGAACACATGGGCAATGACATCACCTAGGTCAATCAATACCCATCTTGCTTCATCAAAGCCTTCCATCTTCTTCACTTCGATTCCGCTTTCCTCTGCAAGATGTTTTACTTCTCTTGCAATGGCTTGCACTTGTTTATCAGAATTCCCGTGACAAATGAGAAAATAATCCGCAACAAGTGAGATTCCTTGCATATTAAGGGCAATAATATCCTCAGCCCGTTTATCATCGCATGCTCCTGCTGCGACGTTTAAAATTGATGATGAATCCATCCAAAATTCCTCCTTAGTTGTTCTTATGCACAAGCGAATTGTAAGTAGCAAGCGTATCTGGAAAGACTGGCTGATTCTTTTTCATTAGAAAACTGATGGTGTTTTTTAATGATTGGATCAGTGCACGATCTAGATCATTTTCTGCTAATTCCCTTACTTCTTCGACACCAGGGAAATGACGTCCTGGTTCAATATAATCTGCGACATAAATGACTTTTTCAAGTAAGGTCATGTCTGGTCTGCCGGAAGTATGAAATTCAATAGCTGTTAACACATCTTGATCGTCAATTCCAGCTTCTGTTTTGACCAAATAGGCACCAACCGGGGCGTGCCAAAGCTCGGGCGAATATTCAAGCAATAAAGGGTTCATCTGTTCTTTTTGGATAATCCCCTTCATTTCTTCTTTTGGTCTAAATTTCGCATAATCATGAAAAATAGCGGCGATCTCTGCTTTTTTCACATCTGCACCGAACCGTTCCGCTAATGAAATGGCTGTCTCCATGACCCCGAGTGTATGTGTATATCTATGCTCTGTTAACTGCTCTTTGACACAGTTCAATGCTTCTTCACGATTCATATAAATGATGCTCCTTTATATAACGCTCAACAGCTTTCGGAATCAAATAATCGACAGGGTTCCCCTGCTCTATTCGCTGCCTAATCAATGTCGATGATACATCAAAAGCTGGAACATCTGCAAATAAAAGAGGATATGCCGTACTTCCAACGTAACCCGGCCTTTTCATCCCAATAAAGGTGATCATTTGAAGCAAATCATTGATCCGATGCCATTTTGGCAAATACTCGACCATGTCCGCTCCTATCATAAAAAAGAACTGATCTTCTGGATGACGCTTCTTTAACAGATCGACTGTATCTACCGTATAAGACGGACCCTCCCGCTCCATTTCAATGAGCTCGAGCCGAAAATATGGATTTGATTGAATCGCTGACTCCACCATTTTTATGCGGTGATGACTATCTGCTCGTTTCCGTCCAGTTTTATGAGGAGGTATATGGTTTGGGATAAACCAAATTTCATCAAGCCCCACTTGAATCCGCACCTCACTTGCCATCAGCAAATGCCCGTTATGGGGAGGATCAAACGTACCGCCGAACAACCCTATTTTTTTCATATCGCATCCACCTTTACGGCAGCTTAATTTGTTTATTTTCCTTAGATTCTTTGTAAAGGACAATCACATTTCCGATCGTTTGAACGAGCTCAGCCTTTGCACCTTTTACAAGTGCTTTCGCAACTTCTGTTTTGTCCTCGTCACAATTTTGCAATACGCTGACCTTTAACAGTTCTCTTGCTTCAAGCGCCTCGGAAATTTG
The DNA here is from genome assembly GCF_038628485.1 of Bacillus sp. FSL M7-0003. NCBI lineage: Bacteria > Bacillati > Bacillota > Bacilli > Caryophanales > Bacillaceae > Bacillus > Bacillus sp. FSL M7-0003. The sequence continues at coordinate 2,341,711 of NZ_CP152024.1, forward strand.
CTTGACCATATTGTCATTTACCCCGCCTTTTCCAACTTGAAAAATAGGTGATAAATGATGTGCTTGCGCACGTAAAAAACGTTTTTGCTTACCTTTTAACATGGTGTTCCTCCTAATTTCTCTATGACAATTGACTTCATTTTTCCGGCGTCAGGCGTAATGCCTGTCCACAGTTCAAAGGCTCTTACTGCTTGTCCGACAAACATGCCAACCCCATCCACTGTTTTCAAGCCTAAACCTGCTGCTTCCCTAAGCAGTTTTGTTTCTATTGGATTATACACAATATCACAAACGACCGCTGTTTTTTTTGCGTTCGCTAAAGAAATCGGGGTTTCTTCAACATTCGGATACATGCCGATCGAGGTCGTATGGATGATGACATCATATTCCCCAAGCCGCTCTTCTGCTGCATTTAATGTGATTGCTTGAGATGTGATTTTTCCCTCTGCAGTTTCAATTAAAGCTTCAGCTTTTTCAATGGTGCGGTTCGTAATATCAAAGCTCTTCGGTGCATACTGAGCAATTGTCGTATAAATCGCTCTTGCGGCTCCGCCAGCACCAATCAAGAGAAATGACAGCTCTGATAACGGCTGATCCAAGGCTTCAAGCAATGAATGAAGAAAGCCTTCTCCATCTGTATTGTACCCAACGAGCTGATCCCCTTCGAGCCGCACCGTATTGACGGCACCGAGGCGTTCAGCTGTCACATCAATTTTGTCAAGGTACTTCATGATTTCTACCTTGTGAGGAACAGTGACGTTAATGCCGCTGATTCCTAACGCCTTCATGCCGCTAATCGCATCTTTCAGGTCATCATTTTCTACTTGAAAGCCATGATAATGTCCATCAATTCCAGCGTCCTTTAGTGCTGCATTATGAATATCCGGAGACATTGAGTGGCCAACAGGGTTACCGATTACTCCGTATAAAGGTTTCAAGGTCTCTCCCCCTTTGAACATTTAAATTAACGAACGTCTCATAAACACATGAACGCCTTTTGGCGCATAAACTTTGATTTGCTTGCCCGCATCATTTGCAGTAACCCAGCCTAAACCTGAAAAGACGATGTCCATTTTTGGCTGATCAATGGTAAAGGTATGCGGAACGAGCGGCGGGAAATCTTCCATTCCCTCTTTTGATGGCGGTGACAGCAGTTCCCCTGCATGTTTTTCATATAAATCATCTGCGTTCTCCAGCTTTGTCCGGTGAATGTTCAGCTCATTTGGCATATAGCAGACAAATGATGTTCTGCCGCCTTTTACATAATCAAATCGAGCCAGTCCGCCAAAATAAAGCGTTTGTGCTTCGTTTAATTGGAACGTTCTCGGTTTCAATTCTTTTTTCGGCGTTAAAATCTTTAAGTCATTTTTGCTGACATAGTGCGCCATTTGATGGCGGTTGATGATGCCCGGCGTATCGAATAAAGCAGAACCGTCATCAAGCGGGATTTCAATCGCATCAAGTGTAGTACCTGGATATTGGGATGTAGTAATGACGTTCTCTTCGCCAGATACTTCTTTGATGATTCGATTGATAAATGTTGATTTTCCAACATTCGTACAACCGACGACATAGACATTTCTTCCCTCGCGGTAATGATCGATCGCTTCCATCACCTCAGGCACACCCTGGCCTCTGCTTGCACTGATTAAGAAAACATCGATAGGGTTTAATCCGTTTTCCTTTGCTTCCCGTTTCATCCAATGAATCAGACGATCTTTTTTCACGGATTTCGGTAAAATATCCACTTTGTTGCCGACAAGTAAAATCGGATTACCGCCGACAATACGGTTCAGCCCATTGATCCAGCTTCCGTTAAAGTCAAAAATATCAACGACCTTCACAATGAGAGAATCTGTCTCTCCAATGCTGTGCAATATATTTAAAAAGTCGTCCTCTGTTAAAGAAACATCCTGAATCTCATTGTAGTTCTTTAACCTAAAACAGCGCTGACAGATCACATCTTCTTTCAATAGAGATGCTGCCGGCGCATATCCTAATTGATCTTTATCTTCCGTCTGAATGGCTACACCGCAGCCAATACAAACAACCTTTTCCATTATTACTCTTCCTCCCACTGAATGTGGCCCTTACGCTTTAAGGCTCCTAAAATTCTGCGTTCAATCTGCCTGTTAAACTTTGTGAAAAATCCGTCCGAGGCAGCAACAGGAACGACCAAAATCGTATGGAAGCCATGACGATTCCCGCCAAGAACATCTGTCATGAGCTGATCCCCAATGACAACCACATCTTCTTTTTTCAACTGCATATCAGCGACTGCCTTATTAAAGGCTCTTCCCATAGGCTTTCGCGCTTTATAAATAAACGGGATATGAACCGGTTCAGAAAAAAGCTTGACCCTTTTTTCATTATTGTTTGATACAATCGTCACTTGTATCCCGTGATCTTTCATTTCTTGAAACCATTCAATTAAGCGCGGTGTCGCACTTGGACGGTCCCATTCTACTAGTGTGTTATCTAGATCGGTAATAATTCCTTTTACATTTCGTTCTTTTAATTTTTGCGGCGAAATGTGGAAAATACTTTTCACAAATTCATCCGGTAAGAAATACTTCTTTAGCACAATTTGCACCCTTTCTTCCATTGGTTTTCAGCGATTGTGTCGAATCAAATCACAATTTGTCTGTCTATCGAATACAATGAAAAAGTTTTCGACATATGATGAGGACCTTCAACAGGTGTGGATAATTTTACACACATTATCCACCTATATTTCATCATGCTTTCATTCAATTATAAACACTCTACCCACAAGTTATCCACTTAACCATGTGGATAACAGAACGATTGTTCTTGTTTCCCATTCATGGTAGATTAAAGGTACTTCAAAGACAGTCGATCAACCTATGATGATATGTCTTTTTCTCAAATTTTATGCCAACTTTTTCAGGGGAGGTGTTTTTCCCATCATATGGGTTTCTAGTATGAAAAAGCTGTCAGATGATTTACTTATAGAATCGTATTATAAAGCAAATGAAATGAACTTAAATCGCGACTTCATTGAATTAATTGAGACAGAAATGAAAAGACGTTCGCTCGGGCATATGCTCTCTGTTTCCTCTTAATTCCATATCACAGGAACCATGCCTCCCGAGCACTCTCCTTTTTTAAACTCAGGTGACTGATATTATATCACTTGCGCTATAGGCTTACTACTATTTTCCGTAAAAAACACCCCTTCTGATGAAAGAAGAGGTGTCTTAATTGCAAGGCTGTTCATTCCAAAACCATAACCCTCCGCCTAGGACTAAAATGACCACAAGGAACACAACAAGAAAAGCGTAACCGATTCCTGCTCCTTGTGCTAGATAAGGCGAACACGCAGGGTAAGGATAAGGACATCCCCACATATCAGTTACCTCCTTCTAGGAAGATATACTGTTAGACTATGCTGGATGGATGGTCTTGTTTAGGCAGATGGCCATCATTTAAAAATGTTTGATGACATCACGCTCTTTGATTTCGTTATAAATAATTCTCGCCCCTTTTGGTGTCATATGATTGCCAGAAGGGTCGATCAAGCCTGACTGAATCAGGGCATGATCACTATCTTCTCCAGCTTCTCGGATGAAAGCTTTCCAGTTGTCGACAAGCGGTACCTGCTCATCCTTCGCTACTTCTCTTGTGATGTCATTATAAGAGTTTTGCCAAGCTCTTGCCCCGCCTCTCCCGGCAAAATAAGATGACTTATATCTGGAGTAATAATACAAGCCCTTTTTCCCGCCTTCTACAACAGGCACACAGGTCATGAGAATCGGGGTAATGCCTTCTTTTCTACTTTCAGAAATGAAGTAGGTTAAATTTTCTTTAAACCGTTTTTTCGTCACTCGGGGATGTTTCCCGTCTAAAATCGCCGCATCATTCGTACCGAACATGATGAGGACGTAAGTTGGTTTCTGTTTTAAAATATCCTGCTCAAAGCGCAGTTTCGCGTCTTCAGTCGTCTGCCCGCCAATGCCTGCATTCTTCACTTGAATTTGGCCGCGCTCGACGTTTTTCATGAGATTCACCCATTTTTCAGATGTTGGATAATCTCGAAAGTCCCAGTTTGATCCTCTTGTATTGCTGTCACCAAATGCAATGACGCTTTCTTGTACTGGCTTAGAGCACCCAGCAGCAACACATAATAGGATGAAAAGGAAAACATATTTCTTCACAACATTCACCTCCAAAAGCCCTCTTCATATAGTAAACGACAAGACTTTTGGTTTCAATGAATGAATGTTTTTGACGAATGCTGCCTATTGCATCTGAACAGGCATATATGCTTTGTCGTGGTGCAGCAGTTCACTTACTTTTACAAATTCATAGCCCCTCTTCTTCAACTCAGGAATCACTTGTTTCAATGCTTCTACCGTTTGCTTGCGATTTCCCCCGCCATCATGTAAAAGGATAATATCGCCGCCTTGAATATGCTCAATAATTCGGCTTGCAATTTTACGTGCGCCTGGTCTTGACCAGTCCTTCGGATCTTGCGTAAAGGACCACATGACCACATCGTACCCTTGCTTTGACAGAATGCGGAATGATTTCATTGTTAAGCGTCCACCAGGAGGGCGAAATAATAAGGGACCGCCAGGCTGGAGTGAAGCGATATGAGCCGCTGATTCTTTTAATTCCTGCTTGATCTCCTTTGACGACAAAAGGTCAAAATACGTATGATTCATCGTATGATTGCCGAGTTCATTCCCTTCGTCCACAATCCGTTCTGCGATCATTGGATAAGCATGGATTCTGCTCCCTATCACAAAAAAGCTTGCATTCACTTGATGCTCCTTCAGCACATCTAATATTTGATTTGTATACACTGGATGAGGTCCATCATCAAAGGTGATCGCAATCTTTTTCCGTTCCGCTCTCATGTCCCAAAAGGCACGTCCCGTTTTTTCAAGATCGACTCGTTTTAATGTATGTGCCTCTACTTCATTAGGAACAAAAGCACATAGCAGCCATATACACATCAAGATATGCAGCCCTCTCATTCGACCGCCTCCTCCACCGAACATCATTACCGATAAATTGCCCGCTTTCGCATCAATTCATGCAAGCTTCATGGTGATATCTGCTTCTTTTTCAAATAAAAAAAGCCGGCCATATCGGCCCGCTCTTTGTTTCACGTTTGGTTTCTCTCTTCAACTGTCGAACGTTGCTTAGAATTCATACAGACACTCTCCTTCTTGGATTTGATTTTGAGCCCATAATAATTTCTGATAATACTGGTTGGACTTTTTGTATTGTTGAGAGGCTTCTAAGGCTGTCGCAATTTCTAGTGAGATATCCTCTATATAAGAGTATAGGCTAAGTTTTTCCAAATAATCAATGGTTTTTTGCAGTTGGTCTTCATTGATTTCCTGAACATATAAAGCATCCAGATACTCAAACATATGACAGAACAGCTGGTCTTCATGCTTCTTTGCAGCCAATTTCCCATCTTCTAATATGCGCAGGGCATCCGCCTGTTCATTCTGTCTAAAAAGCAGCTTCGCCAGCGTATAGAGCGTATGCGGAAGCGTTGGGAGCAGCTCTTTGCGGGCAAGATCAGCGGATTCCGTTAAATATCGTTCCGCTTCTTCTCTATAGCCAAGCTCGCCATAACATTTTCCTAAATTATAGAGCGCTGAACTGTAAATGCGCGGGTGATCAATTTGAGATGCGAGCTGTTTTGCCTTTTTTAAATGAGGCAGTGCCCGGTCTTTTCGTTTTAAATCTTGATAATTTCCTGAGATGACAAAGAGACATTGAATGATGCGAATCGTATACGCATCATGCTGATCGTATATTTCCAGCGCCTTTAAAATATGGTGCATGGAGACATGTGTTTGTTTCATTATATAGTAGGCTTCTGCCACTTTAAAATGAAACTCTGCCTGCTCAATATCATCAAATACCATGGACAGCTGCTTTTCTGCGACTCGATAATATTTGACGGCTTCTAAATATTCTTTTTGACTAAATTCATGCATGCCACGAAAAAATGCATGGTAATAATGCAGCATATCAGATAACTCATGATTGGAGTTTTCGATTTTATCGACTAGATTAGATACTGAGAAAGGTTGATATTTTGAAGGGTGTATATAGTCAAGCATGATTTGGTGCCGAAAACACATGAGCTGATAATAAATCAGTAAATGCTGGTCCTCTTCCATTTGTTCAATTTCCGCTTCAACTTCCGCTTTCAAGATTTCCGCATCTGGAACACTGAACTGCCGTATCATTCGATACCATTCATTAATTTTCATACCTACATGTGAAGATAGAACCTTCCCCATGTTCCGAAATTACCCCTTCCTTTTCGGTCTAATATTACATATTTTAGCACGCTTCTTGACCGCCAAGCACCGCAAAGAAACCGCAAACATAAAAAAGAGACGAACTGAAGCACGATTTTTTTGAAAAAGATGATTTTTTCATCGTACAGACACAGACAATCCCTCCTTCACATACATTTGAGGATATAGGCAGCGGCCTAAACATGGTGGAGGTGAAAATCGTGGCAGGAGTATTTACAGCGATGGGATTGATGGTCAAAGAATTGGTGTTTTTAGTGTCCTATGTCAAAAACAATGCCTTTCCACAGCCCCTTTCGGGAGATGATGAAAAAAAATACTTAGCCCTCATGGCACAGGGGGATGAACACGCAAGAAACATGCTGATTGAACATAACCTTCGGCTCGTCGCCCATATTGTAAAGAAATTTGAAAATACCGGGGAAGACGCTGAAGACCTCATCTCCATCGGGACGATCGGACTCATTAAAGCCATCGAAAGCTATTCCTCTGGAAAAGGAACAAAGCTGGCAACGTATGCGGCGCGGTGTATTGAAAATGAAATTCTCATGCACTTACGCGCGCTCAAAAAAACAAAAAAGGACGTCTCCTTGCATGACCCCATCGGTCAGGATAAAGAAGGCAATGAAATTTCATTAATCGATGTCTTAAAATCCGAAAATGAAGATGTGATCGATACCATTCAGCTCAACATGGAGCTTGAAAAAGTAAAGGAGTATATCGACATTCTCGACGGCCGAGAAAAAGAAGTGATCGTCGGCCGGTTCGGCCTTGATTTAAAGAAAGAAAAAACGCAGCGGGAAATAGCCAAAGAGCTTGGGATATCGCGGAGCTATGTGTCACGTATTGAGAAGCGCGCGCTGATGAAGATGTTTCATGAGTTTTACCGGGCGGAGAAGGAAAAACGGAAAAGGGAGAAAGGGAAGTGAAAATGAATACCCTAACTTCTAACAAAAACAGACCTCACTAGGTCTGTTTTTATTTCGGCAATAAGCTACTGTCTCGCTTCATTTCTTTTGATAATAGCTGCCGCCTTAGCCTTCAAGAACAATGGCAAGATTTTGATCATGTTCATGAACTAAGACATGAAGGAAATCAATTCATCATGCCCCACTATATAGAGAGCTGCAGCTTAAAAAAAGTAAATACGAAAAAATAAAATATAATGCTTCGTGTATTCTTGCTAATCAATTTTAAATGTTGTTATTTGATACCTGTCAGAAAACTTAGTATAATCAATATAAGAACAAACATTCGGGTCGTTAGAAGCAAGACGTTTAGTAATTGTAGATAAACTACCACTTACCAAAAAGAACAACTTTCTGCAAGAGACCCTATAAACGTAACAGTTTCAGTTTCCAAGGGCCATGTTATAAAAACAAGGTTGATAGTATGATTGTTTCTAAACTGACACCAAATCATGTACATTGTGTCGTTTAATTCTACAAGAGTATCTTTAAGAAATAGCAGTAATTAAACAAACAATTTAACTTTGGAGTGATCATAATGATTAAGTTTTTTGAGTACAACTGGCAGGTTAGAGACGAATGGGTTAACTGGTGTAATCAACTAACGACAGAAGAGTTGTTACAAGACCGCATAGGTGGAGTAGGGAGTATTTTATACACTCTTTTTCACATTATTGATGTTGAATATAGTTGGATTCGTGGTATTCAGGGTAAAGAAGACGTGGTATTAGATTTTGATGATTACAAGACTCTGGCGAAAGTAAAAACACTCTCAATGACTTTACGACATGAAATAGTTGAATTTTTAAAATCTCATTTAGATGAAAAACAAGATCGAATGGTAATAGTTCCTTGGGATGAAGATGAATACACTAAAAATGAAATATTACATCATATAATTGCCCACGAAATTCACCATATCGGTCAACTTTCTGTTTGGGCAAGAGAAAAACAATTAACACCTGTATCTGCTAATTTTATCGGTAGAAAGTTAAAATCAGTACATTCTTATGAAAAGTAAGGTCTGTTAAAGATCCATTCATTTATCCCACTATGTTGTTTTCTTTTAAAAAATGCTCAAATAATTGCTGACCTTTCTCTTCGATTTGAGCATCTTCAATTGAATATTCCCCAATGAATAAGCCTAAATGATTATATTCCTCATAATTCTTTAAGAGATTCAACCCGTAACTTTTCTCATCAAAAAACAATAACCATCTTCCTGTTTCTACACTCTTAAAAAACACGCCTTCATAATCAAAACCTTGCTCATAATATCCTACATGTAAATGTATACTCTCATCTAAACTATGTATCCTTTCATCTGTACACACTTCACCTTACTCCCCTACCTTTTCACACCATGCTGAAAATCAATATTCCTCAACTCGACCCATTCAACAAGATCAGATACCTTTTTTGTCGTCAAAAAATGTTGAACGATTTCATACGCCTGATTGCGGTCGACATAGCTGCACGATGGCACATACAATGGTGATCCAGCGATCAAATGCTCGATCGTTTCAATCTTTTCTACCTTTTGAAAAGGGACTAAAAAATCTGGATATCTGATGATAAAGAATCCATACGGTTCAGTATAAAAGAAAACTAGACTTTCACTTTCCCACTCTTCCTCTATCTCAATGGAAGATTCTCCGTTTCCTTGTTTCCAATACTCTTCACCCTCCTGAAAGAAGATCCTTTTCATGAATTCTTCTCCCGGATTTTCTACTGGAGCTCCTGTAGGCCCGTAGTATAAAAACATCAATATCGCTCCTTCATGCCTATATCAATTTGGATTTAACCAATTGTTCTATTTCCCTCAAAATCATAAAAAGCTTGTGTTTGTTGGTTTAATTTTAGCATGTGATATAGCTTTGGGTTTAGCTTTTGAAAGGTTTGAGTGCTGACCCATTTTACTTCTTCAATATCCTGATCCGGATCTAGAATGTTCATCTCTCCCCCGATCATTTCCGCAAAGAACGTAAAAATAAGCGCATGATGTTTTTTATCTTGAAAGAACGCTTCTCGAACCGAATGAAGTTCATTTACTTTGACAACATACCCTGTCTCTTCTTTTACTTCACGGATGACAGCCTGCTGCAGGTGTTCACCTTTTTCCACAGCACCGCCTGGAAGTTCCCAATATCCCTTTACATTCTTGACTGTTAAAAGATTTGCTTCCTCGTCATAAATAATAGCTGAAACCACGTCTACTCGTTTCAAATAAATCCCCCTCAACATTCTCCATTCACATCAATTGCCGGATATATGACACGAACTGTTCATTTGAGACATTCTTATTATACTGGTTGTGCTCGTGGGATTCACAGAAAATATCGTTTCTCTTTTGAGACAAATCAAAGCGTCCAACGAGAAAATCATCCGACTGTTAGAACAGTAAAAACCGAAAAAATAAAACCTCTCGCATCTAGCAGGAGGTTTTTGCCATAGGAGAAATCTTCCCCTTACTCATCAAATAACATATTTCTGATTCGCCGAATATAATGAAGCGCAATATGAGCGAGACATAAAATGAGCCCAATCATCGCAAGAATATAGATGGGCAGCATCAAACCAGGTACATAGTTTACGACAAATCCCAAACTAAACGCTGTCAGCATATATATGCTGATCAACCTCATCAATACCATACGAAGCCCTCCCTTTCTACAATCACTTTAACATATTTTCCCTTCATTCTCATAATTGGCTTTAAAAAAGATGCGAATCCATTAAGATTCGCATCTTTTTTACGTATTCAATTCACCTTCTTCGCCCGTGCTTCCTTCCACTGCTCAAGCTCCGAGACTGTTAGTAATTGATATCCTTGTTTGGTCAATTCCTTGATGATCGTGACAGCCGCGTTGGCAGAGGTGTCATAGATGTCGTGCATTAAGACGGTTTCTCCGCTAGACGCATGTGTAAGAATGTAGTTGGCAACGTATTGGCTGTTGCGATATTTCCAATCTTCGGGATCTACATCCCAAAGCGTAACTTTCATGTTGACAGCCGAGTTGATCTGTCCGTTTGTTCCACCATATGGCGGTCTAAAGTGAGTCGGTGTGAACCCGCCTGCTTTTTCAATGATTTGCTGCGTATCTTCTACTTGTTTGATGGCTTGTTTTAATGGCAGTCTTGTGAGTAAAGGGTGGTTATAGGAATGATTTCCGATTTCATTTCCACCTTTTCTGATTTCACCTAGCATATCGGGATAATATTGAACCCTGCTTCCTAACACAAAAAATGTTGCATGTCCTTTGTTTTCTTTTAAAGCTGTTAAGATTTTTGAAGTTGTTGATGGATTTGGTCCATCATCAAATGTAAGGGCAATGGCTTTTTGATTTGGGTTGAATCCTCCCTGTTTTGGCAGTTTTACGATCTTTCTTTTTGCGATCGGTTCTTTTTTCTCGTTTTTGTTCTTTTCTTTATTAATGTATTCTGGCTTTAACATTCCTTTAAGCAGTGTTTTCTTAATCGCCAGCACTTGAGGACCTTTTTTGTCTGGTGCAATTTGCCCTGCTGGAAAGTAGAATTCAATAAAACGATCTTTGATGGCAAAATACTGATAATGCTCTGCCTCAGGAGATGTTCCTTGTTTAAGCAAATGCTCGTTTTCCGCAAGAGAGCGATCTTTTTTCAACTCCTCAAATGTCATTTGAGACAGTTTTTGCAGACTTTTTTTCTTTGATAAAAATAGATCATCTATTGATAAAAACTGCTGTTTCTTGAAATCAAAATTGAATATCTTCGTTTCATGTGCGCCTTTTACTCCGCCTTTCCATTCATATGTATTGAATTTGATCGCAGCAGTTTGTTTGGCATAATGAGTAATCTCATAATCTATGTTTAATTCGTATCGATGATCTTCATCGACATCACTTGCTTCACTAAACGATGTTTTGAATTTGTCCAGCGCTGTTTCTGCAAATCTTTTCATCTCTTGATCTAGCTTTTTTTGATGAAACACAGGATAGTTCACAGCATATCTCAAGTATCTCCCGTCATTCACGAGGGTCACAATTTCAACTTCTTTATAGCTCGCATCTGGTTCTACCTTCTTCTTCTCTGTCCCGCTTGCCTGCTGATTATGATAAAACGCAGCGATTCCGATGATCATCGCAAGTCCGCATAGGACGAGACTGACTTTCCATTTAATTGACACAATGATTCTCCTCTCGTGATGCCGTCATGCCTGAATGACGTGTGTTTGTAGGATAGACTTTGCATGCCCCCTTTTTAGTTTGCAAATCACACAATTGTCACATTTTCGACACATTTTTAGAGAGGAATAAAAAAAGGACTTGATTTCTCAGTCCTTTGATTACTTTTGCATATATAGTTGAAATAATTTCGTTTCTTCATCAATGGAACGCGCTCGATCAAATGCCGCTCTGACTGTCTTTGTATTGTTAATAAGCTCGTACAGCATGGTCAGCACAAAGATAAATGCTGCATTCCCATCAATGTAATCGTCCGGCGCCGAATAAGATGTAGCCCCTGCCTCTAAAAAAGCATCTGCTAAATTTTTCTCTCCTAGTGTGCAGCCTGTAGAGATGACATGAACTCCTTCTAAGGAGGCATACCGCTTGATTTCATCCGCTCCAAAGGCAGTATCTCTAGGCTCCTCATCTTCGTAAACATCTTCCCCTAATTCAGGCATGATAAATGCTCCTTCTTCACCGTGAAACGATAAAAGAAGGTAATCTATTTCTCCTCTAACTCTACCAGATAACACATGAATCAGATCATTCGGTCTTCCAATCCAATGCATATCGACTTTCACGCCGAAGTTTTCAAGTGCTGCACGCAGGGCAAAAGATTCCAGCTCACTATTGGGTCCTGCTGCTAATATGATACGCATGGCCTGTTGATCCACTTCTATCTCCTCCAGACTATGATAAAAATAAAACCATTTTTTCCTCATCTGCATATGTATCAGTCCATTTTAGCGCTTTTTCTTCGACAGCGTACGACTCAAATCCAACGGAGCGATAGAGGCGTTTGGCTGAGTGATTAGTTGTCACCACTGATAAATACATTTGCTCGATATCCTCCTGTTCTCGCGCGAAGGAAAGAGCTTTTGTCATCAAGGACTGGCCTGCTCCTTTTCCGCGTGCACTAGGTGTTACATACATCGCAGTCAGATTCGCTCGGTGCTTTAACTTCTGCAAGGTTTCTTGGATGAGCGTGACTGCCCCCACAAGCTGCCCTTGATGAAAAGCACCAAAAGTCCACATAGATTTCGACGAAGCAAAACGCACTTTATATTTATCCTCTATATTGATTGGCTCTTCCTCATAGCTCATCGCAAAGCCCTCTGGATTTAATTGCAGTGCTTCTAGTCTGAGTGCTGCATATTCTTCAGCATCATCTGGTGTTAACAATCGAATATTCAGAAAATCGCCTCCAAAAGAATGATGGATACTTCTAATTTTATCTTGAAAGGAGATTTTGATCAAAATTTTATTTCTGAATATAAAAAGGCATCCTATAAAAGGATGCCCCCTTCATTACCACTTACAGCGCTTCACCGGACGGCAGCAAGGGTTTTTGATATCACTGCCGCAATCGTATTCTTCTACAATGTACTCGTTGTGAGTCGATTCAGTGACCGGATAGTAGTTTTCGATTCTTTTGATGTTTTTATTGACGTTTGTGATATGCGTTGGGTGAATTTTTCTGATCGTTTGTTCATTCGTTCTTGTGTTGACAATTTGACGTGTGGGGAAAACAACCGTTTCGTCTCCTCCTTGGTTTCCTCTGCGAGGTCCAAAGAAGAAATCATCTAATCGATTTCGGCTCATCTTAACACCCCTTCAAGTTGTCTTTCACTTACACTCTATCGTATGTCAGAGTTACCTTTCGTGATTAGATGCATGTCTATTTTAAAAAAAATCCACTTTCTATCTATTTTTCTCTTTCTTTACAAAAGGACAATTTTAACATATTATACAAATGATATCTTACGAAGACAGGTCATCCATGAAAATTAAAACATCAGCTCTTTTTATTCAATGCATTTTTTCCACTCATTATCAAATAAGAGGTGAACGATATGATCAACACGACACAGCCATTCGAACGAAACAAGCTAGACATTGCACTTGAACTAACTCAATTACATCTGAATCAATATCAAACAAACCATCCTGATCAGCTGAGTGAAATCTATGCGAAATATTACGCGCTGCTTGAAGTGCTGGATTTGTCTTCCTATGATCAATTGATTGATTTACTGCCAGATGAGCTTAAACAGACACTTGAGTAAAAAACCATCTACCCACATGGGATAGATGGTTTTCTTTATTTATACACGAGCTGCCATATCGGTTTCGATTTGCTCTAAGCTTCTTCCCTTTGTCTCGACTAGCACAAATCGGGTGAATAACAGCCCGATTAAGCAGATGACTCCGAATGAGGAGAAAATGACCCCAAAGCTGAATTGATCAGCCAAAATAGGGAAAACGAGTCCAACTGCTAACGATCCGGTCCAGTTAAAGGCAGAAGAGATACCTGCTCCGATACCTCTGACAGAAAGCGGGAAGATTTCGCCGATGATGATCCAAGTGATCGGTGCCCACGAGAAGGCATAGCACAAAATAAAACAGCAAAGCGAAATCAATGTTACCCAGTTTAAAATTCCTTCACTGACGCCAAGTGCCCCTAATGCGGCGGGAGCAAAGAAAGAAAGAGCCATGCCCGATCCTCCTACGGTGAGAATCGTTCGGCGGTCGAAGCGGTCAACAAATTGTAAAAAGATCACGGTCGTGACGACAAAAATGACACCGACAATGACTGTAAAACCTGCGGCAACCTGAGGTGCAAGCCCTACATTCCGAGCGATACTCGTTGCATAATAGACAATGGAGTTCGCGCCTTGAATTTGCTGAAGGGTTGCCATTCCAACCCCAATGAAAAGAGCCATTCTGAATTTCTTTTGAAACAATTGACGAATCCCCGAGCGTTCTTCTTTGGCGACTTCTAAAATTTCCTGCATTTCTGATTCGATTTCTTCACGGGAAGAACGCAGTGATCCTAATACTTCCCGTGCTTTATGAGCCATTCCGTGTTTAATCAAATATCTCGGAGATTCAGGAAGCTTCAGCATGCCAATATAAAGCACGATCGCAAATAAAGCGGCACTTCCCAGCATCCAGCGCCAGCTGTCCGGGATGGGCTCAAACACAAATGCAACAATATAGCTGAGTAATAGTCCAGTTACAATCATAAGCTGATTGAGTCCAGATAATTTCCCGCGGATTTTAGCAGGAGCGATTTCAGACATGTAAGCCGGAACCAAAGATGAAGCTGTTCCTACTGCTGTCCCTAAAAAGATTCGAGCGATGGTGAGTGAAATCTCTTCTGGTGCGACAGCTGATCCGATCGCCCCGACAAAAAAGATCACGGATGAGACCAAAATGAGTTTTCTGCGGCCAAATTTATCCCCTAACAGACCGCTTAAGATGGAGCCAATAATGGCCCCGCCCATTAATGAAGAGACAACGATTCCAAGCCATAATGGGCTGAGCTGAAATTCTTCCTGAATATGTCCTTCCGCCCCTGCAATAATACCAATATCATATCCAAATAAGATGCCTGCAAAAGACCCGAAAAAGAAGATAAATTTGCTTGACACTTTTTTCTCCAAGTGGATGACCCCCTCACTTAATTAACCGCTTTCATTTCACCCAGTGCTTCTACTGTTGTAACCAGCAGAAGACCTTTCCCCATTCTATAAAACCACATATTCTGCATTGACAAGCTTTGCAAAATGAACAATTTGATCAACCGTTAAATTGAGAGACACGACTGTATGGTGGCCTCCGCCTTCTTTAATCCATGCTTTGACGCCATCCTGAAAATTCGGTTTGATTTTCCACAATACACGCGCAACTGGTAAATGAGGTGCTGCTTCCTCTGGCTCAAAGGCTTCGACTTCTTGTATGAGCCATTTGAAATGTGTTCCAAAATCCGCTATAGAGACAACGACACCCTCGCCTGCTTTTCCATCAAACACAAGACGTGCTGGATCTTCCCGGTTTCCGATCCCAAGTGGAGACACGACAATGACAGGTTTTGTATGAGCGAGCGCTGGATCAACTTCCAGCATATGAGATTGCAGCACTGCTTCCTCTCCAGACGTCATTTCATACGTGTAGTCCTCCATAAATCCAGTGGATTGATGATGACTCATCACCTTTAATAAGCGGTCCAGTGCGGCCGTTTTCCAATCACCTTCTCCAGCAAAGCCGTATCCCTTTGCCATCAGCCGCTGTACCGCAAGTCCAGGCAGCTGCTTCATCCCATGTAAGTCTTCAAAGTTTGTTGTAAAGGCATGATAGCCGCCTTCATCTAAGAAACGTTTGATGGCGATCTCATATCGCGCCTGCACCTTGACACTTTTTTCCCACTCTTCAACTGAATACGTTCCATAATTCACATCATATTGCGTTAAATACTCAGCAAATAATGCATCTACCTCTTCGTCTTCTACTGCATTTACATATTCGACGAGATCGCCTATTCCAAAGTAGTCAACGGTCCATCCTAATTGAATCTGCGCTTCGATTTTATCGCCTTCTGTCACAGCCACATGCCGCATGTTGTCACCAAACCGGGCTACTTTGATGTAAAAGCTCTCATGATAGGCAGCCGCAACGTCCATCCAATCAGCAATTTGCTGCTGCACTTCCGGCTTAGACCAATGACCGGTCACAATTTGGTTTTGTTTATTTAAACGTGCATTGATATAGCCATATTCTCTGTCTCCATGTGCGGATTGATGGAGATTCATATAGTCCATGTCGATCGTGTCCCACGGAATCTTTTCATAATATTGTGTAACAAGATGCAAAAGAGGCTTTTGCAAAAGACTGGTGCCGCGTATCCACATTTTTGCTGGAGAAAATGTATGCATCCACGTCATCACACCGACAACTTCATCGCGATAATTGACCTCTTTCATAAGCTTTGTGATTTGATCGGCACTGACAGCCAGTTCCTGCAAGATCACTGGATAAGGAAGTAAACCGCTCTCATTTAAAGCATCCGTCATCTTCTGTGCATCTGCTTTTACTTTTTTCAGTGCTTCATCACCATATAAATGTTGTGACCCAACGATAAACCAAAACTCTTTTTTCAGGCTTGTTAACATAGATATCCCTCGTTTCTTTATGTTGAAGGTTTTTGTCCATAGTACGCATGCTTTCCATGTTTTCTTAAGTAATGTTTATCTAAAATTCGCTGCGGCAATGGCTCAGCAAATTCGTTCAATTGCTTGGCAAAAAGATTCATTTTGGCGACTTCATCTAAAATCACACTGTTTGTGACCGCACTTTTAGCATCCTTCCCCCATGTAAATGGACCATGCCCTTGAAGCAATACACCCGGCACCGCCATCACATCTAGGTTTCTTTTCTCAAACGTTTCGATAATCAGCTTGCCCGTTTCTACCTCATAACCCCGATTGACTTCTTCTTCTGTTAGAAAACGAGCGCACGGAACGGCACCGTAAAATGTATCGGCATGTGTTGTGCCCATTGCTGGTAAATCAAGTCCTGCCTGCGCCCAAACGGTTGCCCACATGGAATGGCTATGTGAAATGCCGCCAATTTCCTCAAAGTATTTGTAAAGAACTGCATGTGTAGCTGTATCTGACGAAGGACTCAATTCTCCTTCCACCACTTCACCATCAAAGTTCACCACGACCATATCTTTTGCTGATAGTTGGTCATACGCTATGCCGCTCGGCTTAATCACAAACAAACCACTGTCACGATCACATGCACTGACATTACCCCATGTAAATTTCACAAGTCCGTATTTTGGCAAATCTAAATTTGCTTGATACACTTCTTCTTTTAAGCGATCTAGCATACCGTCGTCACTCCTTTCGTTGGCATCAGATGTGCTACCGCCGCTTCTTCAATCGCAAGCCCATTTTGATAGCGCTTTAAAAATTCGTCAAAGCCTTTGACATCGAGTGGATCGGGCTCCATGAGCTCTTCTGATGTATGGGCAAATACGCGATGGGTGAGAAATTCAGCCAATGTTTGCTGCTGATGATGGACCATATATGAAGCAAGGACAGCCATCCCAAACGCACCGCCTTCTCCAGCTGTTGAAACGACTGATACAGGTGTATTCAGCGCTGCGGCAACCATTTTTTGTCCAACGAGCGGTGTTTTAAATAATCCCCCATGCCCTAGTAAGCGGTCAATCAATACATGTTCCTGTTCCTTTAATCGGTCCATGCCTATTTTCATAGCACCAAAAGCAGAGAACAAATGGGTGCGCATGAAATTAGCAAGATTAAAGCGGCTTTCAGGAGACCTGACAAAAAGAGGTCTTCCTTCTGGCAGTCTCGTAATATTTTCACCAGAGTAATAGCCATAGCTTAAGAGTCCGCCGCCATCTCGATCTGCTTCTAAAGCTTGCTGCAATAAGGATTCGTATAACCTTTCTGACTCCACTTGCAGGCCAAGTGCTTCAAATGCCTCTCTGAATATATTCATCCAAGCGTTTAGGTCACTTGTACAGTTATTTGCATGAACCATGGCAACTGGCAGTCCATCCGGCGTCGTGACCATGTCTACTTCTGGATACACACCTTTTAGATCCTGATCCAGCACAATCATGGCAAAAACCGACGTCCCAACAGAAATATTCCCCGTCCGTCTTTCTACACTGTTTGTCGCCACCATGCCCGTTCCAGCGTCACCTTCCGGCGGGCAAAATGGAATGCCTGGCTGCAAATGTTTTCCTTGATCCAAAATGGCTGCCCCTGCTGCCGTTAACACGCCAGCTTCTTCGCCTGCTAAATAGACACGCGGCAGAAGGTGGCGAAGCTTCCACGGATAGCCTTTTTCTGCAATCAATGCTTCAAATTGCTGGAGCATTTCTTCATTGTAGTCCTTCGTTTGTTCATCAATCGGAAACATCCCTGACGCATCGCCAATACCAATGGCCTGCTTTCCGGTTAACAGCCAGTGAATATATCCTGACAAAGTGGTCATATATTCTAATCGGGATAGATGTTTTTCATCTTCTAATACCGCTTGATACAAATGGGCAATGCTCCATCTTTCTGGAATATGAAATTGAAGTACGTCTGTCAGCTTTTGACTCGCCTCGATGGTCGTTGCATTCCGCCATGTTCGGAACGGAACGAGAACCTCTCCTGTATGATCACATGCCACATAGCCATGCATCATCGCTGATACCCCGATTGAGCCAATGGTTTGAATGGTCACACCATACTTTTGCTCGGCCTGCTCTTTCATCTCTCGATACGACACTTGCAGACCTGTAATGATATCAATTAAGTTGTACGTCCATATTCCATCCTCGAGAAAACTTTCCCATTCATATGCACCTTGTGCAATTGGCTGAAATTTCTCATCTATTAAAATCGCTTTAATTCGTGTTGAACCAAATTCAATGCCTAAAGATGTCCGTCCTTCTTTCAAGGCTTTGGCCGTCTCTTTGTGATCCACTCTACGTTCACCCCCATTTTTGATAGCGGTTTCAATTTTCTTTTTCGAGATTCATTGATTCTCTGGTACAATCACAATATAATATTTGTACGTACATATGTCAATAATAAATATAGTTGTACATACATAATGCGACAAAAACTTTCATTTTTTCTGAAGGGGGTCATAACAGAAAAGGGAAGCGCCTGTTTTTGATCCGACAACCATGTTAAAATATGTCCATACAATTTCTTCTCAATCCGAGTAGATGATCAACTGAGAAAGAAGTGAAACGATGAAAAAGAAGTACCAGATCATTATTGATGATATAAAAAGCAAAATACTCACAGGAGATTATCGGATCGGGGAGCGTATTCCAACCGAATCAAGCCTGCAAGACATGTATCAAGTAAGCAGACATACAGTTCGAAAAGCCATCTTGGAATTGTCCAGCGAAGGATTTTTGCGCAGCGAAAAAGGTTCAGGCACATTTGTAACCAATCAATATCAAACAAAACCTGCGGGACATGCACATATGAAAACGATTGGGGTCATTACAACATACATATCCGATTACATTTTCCCTTCTATCATTCGAGGCATTGAAAGCCGATTAAACGAAGAGAACTATTCCTTGTTACTGGCAAGTACAAATAACGATGTTGAGCAGGAGAAAAAAGCGCTGGAAATGATGCTGTCATTTGGTGTAGACGGACTTATTGTCGAGCCGACGAAAAGCAATTTATATAATCCAAACATTTCGTACTACTTATCCTTTAAAGAACAGGATGTACCGCTCATTATGATCAATGCCTATTATGAGCAGCTAGAGGTTCCTTTTCTCTGTTTAGATGATGTAAAATCCAGCTATTTAGCCACAAAAGAGCTGATCACCTCGGGTCATCAACAAATTGGACTTATTTCAAAAACAGATGATTTACAGGGAAAATATCGGATGAAGGGCTATATTCAAGCGTTAGGTGAAGCTAAGCTTAATTTCCTGCCTGAGCATGTGCTCTTTTTCGATACAGAATCGAAGCAGCATTTGGGGGAGCAAATTCACACATTCCTGATGGCGCACCAGCATGAGCTGACTGCCCTTGTTTGCTATAACGATGAGGTGGGTTTAGAAGTCGCCAATGTATGCAGCGAAATCGGGCTGTCCATTCCAGATGATCTCTCGATTATTGGACAGGATAATTCGTATATCGCCCAGAAAAATGCCCATGTGAAGCTGACAACACTGACCCATCCTCAGGAGCAAATGGGCCGTGATGCAGCAGACTGGATGATTAAAAAAGTACAAGGAAAAAAGAATCTCCCTGATCAAACGTTTTACGAGCCTGAATTGGTTCCAGGTGAAACGATCAAACGAATAAAATGAGCCCTTACTCCAAGTGGCTCATTTTATTTTAGAATTCCAGCATAAGGCGTGAATAGGTCGGATCCCTGAAATGAAAGACATGGGTTTCCCCTCATCCTTAAACAATAAAAAATCCCCATCTTATAAAAAGATAGGGAACATATCTATTACGCCTCTTCTTTAGGGGAAGGCACCGCACATACGCCATCTGCACATGCCGCTTCAAACGCATTGTCAGCAGCTTTCTCTGCCTGAGCTGCTTCCTCTTTCCAAGCTGTTTCAAGTGCACCCAGGAACGTATCGGCTGGCTGCGCACCTGCAACTGAATACTTGTCATTGATCAAGAAAAACGGAACAGCATTGATCCCAAGCTGTCTCGCTTCTTGTTCATCTTTTCGGACATGATCGGCAAATGCTTCGCTGCCCAAAACTTGCTGTATTTCCTTCTCATCAAGACCAGCTTTTTCTGCAATGTCTAAAAGAGTTTGACGGTCACCAACATGCTTTCCATCTGTAAAATATGCTTGAAACAGCTCTCCCATAACGAAATCGCCTTTCCCCATTTGACCAGCATATTGCGCCAATCGATGGGCATCAAAGGTGTTGGTCAACACGAGCGGATCAAATTGAAAATCGATCCCTTTCTCTTTGCCGGCCTGCTTCACCTGCTCATTCATCGCCATGGCCTGGCTGCGGCTCATGCCATATTTTTTGACGAGCATATCATGAACGTCATGATCGACATCAACAGGTGCGTGGGGATCAAGCTCAAAGCTTTTAAACTCTATCTCTACCTGATCCTTCTCTGGGAATTGTTCTAGCGCTGTTTCCAGCTGTTTTTTTCCTATATAACAAAAAGGACAGGCGATATCTGACCAAATTTGTACTTTCATGTTCATCTTCCTTCCGTGCTGCACTTTTTCTTTAACGATGTAACAATTATAGTTACATCAAATAGATGATGTCAAGATTCTGTTCTTGATAAATGAAAAAACCTTTCCTTTTATGAAAGGAAAGGCTTTGAAAATATCTACTCTAAATTTGCATGGTGACCGTACATTGTATGTGTGTCGAGCTCTTTTATTTCCATTAACCTTAAAATGACCGCATCGTATGTCAGAAGAAGCGACTGCTCAAATAGTGAGCCCATTGGCTGAATGGTATGATGGTTTCCATCCTGTTGATCCTTCGGTGCACCTGACAATAAGATGACTTCATCCGATAGATCAGCTAAAGGTGACTCAGCAGAAAGCGTGAACGCTGCCACTTTTCCGCCAATTGCTTTTGCCTTTTTTGCAAGGACCAGTAAAGACTCTGTACGGCCAGAGCCGCTCCCCACAATCAAAAGATCCTCTTCTGTAAAGGAAGGCGTATTCGTTTCTCCAATTACATATGCCTTGACGCCAATATGCGTAAGTCTCATCGCAAACGATTTTCCCATCAAGCCAGATCTGCCTGCACCTGTCACAAAGACTTTTTGTGCAGATAAAATACTTGTGACCAGGCGCTCTGCTTGTTCGTCTTGAATGGCAGACGAATGATCAGAAAGCTCATTTAAAATGGCTTTCACATAGTCGCTGGTTTTCATGATTGTGCGATCAGCTGCTTCATTTGTGCAGCCACTTCTGCTTTATTGTCCTGGCTTGCGATACCGCCGCCTACAATGATTAAATCAGGGTTTAATTTCACGACTTCAGGTAACGTATCGAGCTTAATTCCACCTGCAATCGCTGTTTTCGCCTGCTTGACAACTTGTTTAATCGTCATAAGATCAGCAAATGAGTTTTGACCAACCGCTTGCAGATCATAGCCTGTATGCACACAAATATAATCGACTCCAAGCGCATCCAGCTCTTTTGCACGGCCTGCGATATCTTTGATGCCAATCATATCAACTAATATTTGTTTCCCTCTTGCTTTCGCTTCTTTCACTGCTCCTTGAATGGACATATCTTCTGCCGCTGCAAGAATGGTGACGATATCTGCTCCTGCTTCAGATGCCTGCTGCACTTCATAGCCGGCAGCATCCATAATTTTCAGATCAGCGAGTACACGTAAATTCGGAAAAGCCTGCTTGACTTCTTTTACAGCACGAAGCCCTTCGTTAATCACAACAGGTGTCCCAATTTCGACCACATCAATGGATGCTTCTACTTCTTTGATCAGCTCAATCGCCTCTGGTATATTCACTAAATCTAATGCTAATTGTAATTTCATCAACTTTCACTCCCGTTTTTCATCTCATCTTCAAGCGCTCCGCGGATGATGCATCTTGAACGATGAAATGAGTATAACAACAGGAATGACGCAATGTAAGTACGCACTTTTTTTTTACATACTATACTTTTCCGCATATGGTTACAAAAAAGATACTGTCTTTTGGCCAGTATCTCAGGGTAAAGACAAAGGGCTAAAATAAAGTTATTTTAGCCCTTTGTCTACAATCGGTCATCTTTCTATTTATCATCTTTTAAGAAATTGCTGTCGAGATATTGCTTTCCCCAATCATACATAGCCTCTAAAATCGGCATTAAGCTTTCTCCTAATTCTGTGAGAGAATACTCAACCTTTGGCGGAACGACAGGATAAACCTCCCGGTGCACAATGTGATCTTCCTCTAATTCTCTTAGCTGATTGACAAGCATTCTTTGCGTAATCCCAGGCATTAACGACTTTAACTCACCAAAACGTTTTGTCCCTTCTCTGCCAAGGTGCCATAAAATCAGCATTTTCCACTTACCGCCGATAATATTCAGCGTCAGCTCTTTTTCGCAATTGAACACTTTATTTTCCATTCGTGATGACAACAACATACACTCCTTTAATTTCAAACCACTTTATCATTATACTGCGGCAAAAAGAATTGCCCGAGCATACGGTCTTCATTATTGATTTTGTTTTTTGACAAAAGCCATCACAGCCTCTGTCATTTTTTGTGCTTCTTTTGGCGCTCTGTCTGATCCAAACCATTTGTTCAGGTCACTGTGGCTCAGCGTATGCACCCGAAAAACAAACCGAGAGCCTTTGTCATGATTTAGTTTTTCTGCAAATCGGTACACCTCAGGATTTTCCCAGCCCGTCACCAAATAGACAGGCGGTACATTCGCTTGATTCATATAAGTGACAGGTGATGCCTTTGTCCAGTTCTTCTCTTGTTTGCCAAAGACTTTTTTGTACGATGGGATGGCTTGTATAAATTGATTGAGGTTTAACGGCCCATCTAAAATCACGATGGAATTGATCGCTTTTGGCGACAGCCCCACACGTTTTAAGTAGGTCGAATCTGTGGCAACCAGCGCCGTCAAATGACCGCCCGCTGAGTGACCCATGACATTGATTTTTGATGAATCAATTTGATATTCATCCGCATGATCCTTCACCCATTTAATGGCGTTTGCTGTATCATCTGCCATCTGCTCGTAATTAGCATCAGGGTGAAGCCTGTAATTCATCGAAACAAACACATACCCTTGACCTGTAAAATAATCAGCCTTTGAAGCGACTCTATTCTTATCGCCGCCTGTCCAGCCTCCGCCATGGAGATAGATCATCACAGGATGCTTCTTCTTTTTGTCTTCATCTTTGCCCTTTGGCATATACATATCGAGTGTTTGCTGTTTATTTTGTGTGTCTGCATAATGGATATTGGTTGTCGGCTTAGGCTGGTTGAAACGGAACACAAAGAATGCGCATACCAATAAACCAGCGATGACCGCCGCAAATAAGAGCCATTTCATGATTCGATTCAATGTCATTGCACCTTTCTGTGTTGGGATGGGGGAGCATGAGTAGCAGATATGTAGATAAACTAGCACGATTCAATTCGATACTAGATTCATATGGGATGTGCACGTGCAAAACAATTGGTCAAGTCGTAATATTTATTATACTCCTTAAAGTGGTGAAATTCATTGATTTGCTCTAAAGGGTTGACATCGAAATCGGGAATTAGATTCTGGATTTTTCCATCTAAAAATCAATGTCATAGCTTATAAATGCAATGATTCGTTTTCTTGTTTCTTCATGGTACTGGATATAGGAATGTAATAAAGGATACGATTCAAGGATGTGTTGAAACGATTTGATTTGAGGATATTGCTCTTCAAATGACTGACGCAGCACGTTTAGCTGTTTTTTTGGAATTCGTTTATTATCGATCACATAACTTAAGCTGCCTGTCACAAGAGTGAAAAATTCATAAAAATCATCGGACCACAGACCAGTTTCCTCCTCAAAAGATAGGATCTCTTCAGGGTAATCTGAATGAAAACAATATTGATAGCGCTGCTTCAAATCATTGATTAATGCTGTTTTATCTTGGCTGATGTTCATGGATCTTTACACCTTTCTCTCAATGCTTTTAAGATAATCAGTCTTTCAATTTTTTTTATAAAGTATGAATATCGTTAGTTTACATTCAAATGTATTGTTGATTCCAGTTCTTTTTTAATTTACATTAATTACCTTCTCTCTAAAACAGAATGACGAAAAATCAACTTTTTCTTATATTTTCTCCAATATTTGAGCGAACTATAGAATTTATATTTGATAATTTCCTCCATTAACATACCTTTAAAATATAAAGAAAAAATGCTTTCAATAGTGTATTTGCTACATCTACCATCAGGTTAAAAAATTTAGTCATTTTTGGATCAGTAACCTCTAAGACCATAAAGAGACATGCTCAGTAACCTCCTAGAATTACATTCATCATTGGTTATCATTTATTTCTTTAATTGATTAACTAAAAATATGCCTTATATTGAATATCATAATATAAGGCACATTTCCAATAATACTTATTTGTATTTTTCACAATTACACCCTGAATTTTCCCCTCGACTTCTACACGGTCTTTCCTATAATCGTATACTTGTATAAACTGTTTTATGTGCACGTTTGAAAAGTGCCACTTCATTATCCGTTAGCCACTTAAACTCTCGCATATGATACGAAATTTCTTCTAAGTAGGTATCGGTTTCAGCAATTAATTTTTTATCTAAGATATTTCTTTTATTGTCTTCAACTACAAGATAAAGAGTAAACTGCTTTAAATCTAATTCAATAAGTGGGTAAGCTTTCTTTTTTTTATCGGTACTCAGTTTTGTTTTGCCTTTAATTTCCGATTTATATTCCTTCTCTTTCATTTTCTTAAATGTAGCTTTGACTAGCTGACTATCCCATTTTTTAATTCACACAGATATAGCAACGATTTTTCCAAAGTATCAGCTAAGATTTTTTTCTTATTGGTTGCATTTTCAAATTCACTATAACTAAAGGGTACTTCCAGCTCGTACGTATTTTTTAAAAATAAGATGTCAGGTTCATCTTTTGAAGTACTAATTAATTTGTAGTCTTTAAAAGATCCACAAATCAAAACAATAGCCTCACAATCTTTCTTTTGAAATTTCTTTTCTAATTCGTATAAAAACATTTCAGTAATACAAAGGGATTGGCTAGCTAAAATTCCACGATCGTCATCTGACATTAATTGTAAATTTTCCAAATACACTTCTTAAAATCCCCCTTTCTAGAATCACTATCTCCACCACATTCAAACTAAGGAACCTTCATTTCTATTTAGAGGAAATTATTCTTTTTAAAGATTTTTCTAATAAATCATGTGGTATATGGTCTTGACTAATAAAGTGAAATATTGCTATTCCATTTTCCAATGAAAGAATTGTCCATGCCATTTCCTCAGATGAAAGAGTAGATGTAAGGTTCTCTTTATTTATTAAATTCTCAATGGATTGAGAGATTTGTTTTACCGATTGTAAGATCATATTTGACCACTGACGCCTTGCTTCCTCATTTCTCATTGAATACAAAAGAAATTCCATATTTAGCAGGCTCCACGTCCGATTTTCTTCACGTCTTTGAATAGACTGTTGATTCATTTTTTCAGGAAAGTGCAAAAGAGAAGGCTGTTCTGCTAATAAAGCATTGATTTTTTCTACATGTAATTGCATTTGTTGTTCCAATAGAGCCAAAAAGATCTCTTCCTTTGAATGAAAATGCGCATAAAAGGCCCCTTTGCTAAATCCCGCACATTCTGCCAATTTATCAATGGAGACCCCATGAAAACCATACTTGGCGAAATTCTCAACTGCTGAATTTATGAGTAATTTTCGTGTTTCATCTTTCCTTTCACTTTGCCTTTTTCTTTGTATAATCATTCCTTAACCTCCTTATATTGACAATCACGCCATATAGAATTAATATACCAATTAGTATATAAGTTCAACAAGGTATATATCTTGCTGTACAGCATAAATAATTAATCGCTATTAAAAAGGAGCAAAACAATGCGAAAGATGGGGAAAAAAATTCACAAAACCAAAATGGACATAATAGCTCAAACAGTTAAATCAGGAATCATTAAATCAAATTTAATCCCAATGTGTGCTGGCTTAACCTTGGCATTATACACTT
Organism: Bacillus sp. FSL M7-0003; assembly: GCF_038628485.1. Lineage (NCBI taxonomy): Bacteria > Bacillati > Bacillota > Bacilli > Caryophanales > Bacillaceae > Bacillus > Bacillus sp. FSL M7-0003. The sequence continues at coordinate 2,368,265 of NZ_CP152024.1, forward strand.
ATCAAATTGACATCCTTCATAAATCTATTGAGATACTATTTGCATTTGCAGGTTCAATTTTATTAATTGGTGCTGCTGGAGCTTTAAACAATTTGTATGATAGGGACATAGATTCCGTGATGAATAGAACAAAAAACAGACCTACTGTAACAGAAGAAGTCAATCTTAAAAAAGTTCTATGGCTTAGTATCTTAATGTCTATTTTAGGATTGGTTTTTTTAGCATTTACAACCTATGTAGCAGCTATTATAGGATTGATTGGTTTACTTTTTTATATTTTCCCTTATACAATGTGGAGTAAAAGAAAAACCGTTTACAACACAGAAATTGGTAGCATTTCTGGGGCAATGCCGCCTCTCATTGGTTGGACGGCTATTTCACCAGACATCTCACACCCAGCTATTCTGGGGTTATTTTTCATTACAATTATTTGGCAGATGCCGCATTTTTACTCAATAGCTATTAGAAAGCAAAATGAATACAAGGCAGCAAACATTCCCATGTTACCTGTTGTAAAAGGAATGAAAAGAACATACTTGCAAACGAATCTTTATATCTTAGCAATTACCTTAAGCAGTTTTCTTTTCCGTTCTTTAAGCATAGGGCTTGTGATTTTGTCTTTTTTCTTAGGCCTTATATGGATTTGTTTAAGTATTATTGGTTACAAGCGAATGAATTCCGAGAAGTGGGCATCATTTATGTTTGTCTATTCACTAATTTATATGACAACTCTTTATTCAACTATCATTATCTATACTCTTACTCGTCAAATTTTTTGATTTATGAAAACAAAAACATCCTAAACGGATGCTTCAATCAAATGATATTTTTTCAAAATACGATAGGTGATTTCTTTTGCTTCTAGACCGGTGCCTTCGATATTTGTGGCGAAGATGTAGGTTTTGTTTTCATGTTTGATGAAGCCTGCGTACCAGCCGATGCCTGAGCCGGAGCCTGTTTTTCCGTATAGGGTGGCATGTTTCTCTTCTTCTTGGATCATCATTCGTTTGACCTTTCTCATGACAGATAGGTCAAATGGAAGACTTTCTTCATATAACCGTTTAAGGAAATGGACTTGTTCTACTGGAGAAATGCGCAATGAACTACTTAACCAAAATTGATCGATTCCGCCAGATATGTCTTCATTCCCATAATGAATGGCTTTCACCCAATGATTCATGCGTTCTTCTCCGATGTCACGCGCCATGGCTTGATAGTACCAGACGACTGAATCTCTCATACCAGAGCCCAGTGTATGATCCTTATTCCAGTTATCAATTTCTCTATTTACTCCGTCCCAATATTTGATGTCATATTCATCTCTCACTGCGCCTGTTTGGAGTCCGATGAGGGCATTTGCCACTTTAAATGTCGATTGTGGGGCAAAGCGCTTGTTCGCTCTTTTTTTGTTATACACCCATGGCGATTTTTCTTTTACTTCTTGGATGACAAATGTGCCTTCCCGGTCTTTCATGAATTCATCTACTGACCAAGCTGGTGATGTTCCCTCACTTGATGAAGGTTGGCCGATACAAAGTGCCATCAACATGAAGCCTGAAAACAGCCATTTTATATGCTTTTTCTTCAAAGAAACCGCTCCTTTTCCTATGATTTGTATCGATTGTAGCATGCCTGAGTGATGAGACATAAGGTACGCTTGTCCTCTTTTCTGCCAAATAAAAAAAGCCGGTTTCATCCGGCTTTCTGATCAGATTAGCTTTCTTTTTTCTCTTCTATGGCCTGCCTCGCGATTTTTGAAATCGTCATATCATCCATTGGCGGGTTATGGAGCCCAGCACGAATATCTCGATAGTAACGCTGAAGCGGACAGCCAAGGCTCAAGCTTTTTGCACCGACTAAACGCATGGCTTTATCAACCACTTGCAGACTATGATTAACGACTGTATGCTTCACAGCACCGAATTCATTGATTAACAGTGCTCTTTTCTCAGGCTTTTCATACAATGTTGTCGTTGAATACATGACGTGGCGTGCTTGCTTTAATAGTAAATCAATTTCGCCAATCAGTGTTTGGACATTTGGCAGTTCGCTAATCGTTCCGCTGATACTGTTCGGTGAATGTGTGATGGCATACTGAACTGCATAATCTCTTGCCGCTTGCGCAATCCCCAAATAACAGGAAGGAATATGTGCGATCCAAGGGTTTAACGTACCGCCCCGAGGTCCTTTTTGCACTTCAACAAGCATGTCATCTGAAACCACAACCTGATCTAAGATTAAATCATGGCTTTCTGTTCCTCTCATACCGACAACATCCCATGTTTCTTCTATAGAAACACCTTCTGTATCACGGTGAATTAAGAAAAATCCCATGGCTTCTTTTTCTTCGATCCATACGCCGACTAAAAAGTATGTGAGAGCTGGTGACATCGTAGTGAAAATTTTACGTCCGTTGATCACCCAGCGATCACCTGATTTCATCGCTGTTGTCCCAGGCTTGCCGCCTCTTGTTGGACTGCCTGTCTGCGCCTCACTTACAGCGCGGTTGACAAGGGCGCCCTTCTTCACTTCTTCCGCAAAGAATTGCAGCTGCTTCTCATTCCATAGTTTCTTTTCATAAATTTCACCAACAACTCCTTGGTGCCAGCCAATCGATAAGGCAGTCGCTCCGTCCATGCTGCCAAGCGTTTCTTGAAATAGAACCATATCCGTTACAGATTGACCCCCGCCTCCATATTCAGCGGGAAGAGACAGGGCTGTATATCCCATGTTTACTAATGATTCGATATTCTGTTTAGGAAAATAAGCGCCTTCATCATGTTTTTTTGCGTTTTGTTCGATCGTTTCACGAAGAGATTCCAGCTGATTGAGCCATGTTTTTTGAAAATCGGTATCGACAAATAATGCTTTAGACAAAACGTATCCAACTCCTCTGTTTCTCACAATCTATGATATCTCATTTTTCCAATCGGAATGAATAAAACACACTTTACTTATAGGATTTAATGTGTTAAATTTTATCAATATTAAGTACATCTGTCAAAGGAACGTGATGCTTTTATGATCTCAGCTACTAATCTACATAAATCTTATGGGCAGACCCATGTGTTAAAAGGCATTGATTTCACCGTACAAGAAGGTGAAGTGGTCGCAATTATTGGACCGAGCGGATCAGGAAAAACAACACTTCTCCGCAGTTTAAACAGCCTCGATATTCCAGACAAAGGAGAGCTGACTGTTGGAGAAGCCACGATTCAATTTGAACGATATCATAAAAAAGATCTTTTAAAACTAAGGCAGCAATCTTCCATGGTATTTCAGCATTATCACTTGTTTCAAAATAAACGCGCACTTGAAAATATTACAGAGGGATTGATTGTGTCCCAAAACATGTCTAAAAAAGAAGCAGAAAAGGTTGGAGAGCAATTTTTAGAGCGGATTGGACTGCTTCATAAAAAGGATGCATTTCCAAGTGAATTATCTGGCGGTCAGCAGCAGCGGATTGGAATTGCCCGCGCTCTTGCGATGAATCCTGCGGTGCTTTTGTTTGATGAACCAACGTCCGCATTGGACCCAGAGATGGTCGGAGAAATCCTTGAAATGATCAAAGATATTGCGAGCCAAGGAATGACGATGGTCATTGTGACGCATGAAATTTCGTTTGCAAAAGACGTAGCGGATACGGTGATCTTTATGGCAGATGGAGAAATCGTTGAAAAAGGCTCACCAGAAGACGTCCTCATGAAGCCTCAGCATGAACGAACAAAACAATTTTTATCCAGGATTCATCGCGGAATGTGGCAAGGATCGGAGGAAGACATATGAAGCAAAAGGCAGCATTCATGACAGCTGGTGTCCTTCTGATTCTCCTCTCTCTGATTGGCTGCAGCAGTGTGAAAACAACAACAGATGATGGAAAACAAATTGTGAAAGTCGCTCTGAGTGCAGAGGTCAATCCACCCTTTTTAGCCACAAATGACCAAAACGAACCGATTGGCTATAACATTGATTATTTAAATGAAGTGGAAAAAAGACTTCCACACATACATTTTGATTACATATTTGGCGAGGAAGAATCCAATTTAATTGGTGTTGGCGCGGGGAAGTTTGAAATGGCAGCTAATTGGTTTTTCAGTAACCCTGAACGTGAAAAACGGTTTCTTTACCCTCAAGTTCCGTACGGCTATTCGATGACAGGATTAATTGTGAAAGAATCAAACCGGGATATTCAATCGCTTGACGATATGACATCAAAAAAGCTCGCTCCTGTCAGTCCTAGCGGCGGATTGCGTTCCATATTAAATCAATATAATGAAGAACATGATCCAGATATTCCGCTGACAACCATTGAAAGCCCTTCAAATGAACTCAACTTAAAGCGTGTTGAAAGCGGACGGTCCGATGCGGCCTTTATGAATATTTCGACCTTCGATACCATTCAAAAGCATCTGAATCTGAAGGTCAAAGTGGGCGGGATCGTGTCAAAAGAGCCGATCTATCTTGTCTTACAGCCAAGTGAGAAGCAGCTTGCAGCAGACTTGGACCAGGTCACACAAGAGATGATTGATGATGGAACACTGCCTAAGCTTGCGAAAAAGTGGTTTGGGGTTGATTTCTTTCAAAATATTGACTACATCTCAGAGCAAGGCTATCAATATGAAGAAAGGAAGGAAGCGTCATGACGTTTACAGCTGGAGATTGGCTGCGAATTTTTTTACAGGTGCTTGAACGCCTGCCACTCACTTTTCTCATTATTGTGGTGTCATTGTTTTTCGCCATCATAATAGGGCTCTTATTTGCATGCATTCGTATAAAACAAATCCCAGTGCTGAAGCAATTGGCTGTTATCTATTTATCTTTTACACGAAGTACGCCATTAATTGTTCAGTTATTCTTAATTTATTTTGGACTTCCTCAGCTTTTACTTGTGGCAGGAATTCAAATCAATCATTGGGATCGTGTGTTATTTGTGATGATGACGTTCTCTTTACATACGGGGGCTTATTTATCTGAAGTTTTTCGCAGTGCGTATTCGTCTGTTGGGAAGGATCAGCTGGAAGCCGCCTACATTGTTGGGATGACAGATACACAGGCCTTGATCAGGATCATTATCCCGCAGGCCTTTCTCATAGCCCTGCCAAACCTCGGAAATTACACCATTGATCTTGTGAAAGACACGGCGATTGCCTTTACGATCGGACTCATCGATATTATGGGACAGGTGAAGATCATCTTAGGAAATAACTATGGAATCGGCATGTTTGAAGTGTATGTGATCATCGCGCTTGTGTACTGGCTCATTTGTATGAGCATTGAACTAGTCACCATGCTGCTTGAAAAGAAATTTGTAAAAGGCCGTACCAGTCTGTCACGTTAAGGAGGCGATTTGATGCAAACCATTGATATTCCATTTGCGATTGACCAAGTTCCACATATTCTAAAAGGTGTTCCTTTCACCTTATTCATTGCACTAGTTTCTATGGCTGTGAGTCTTGTGATCGGATCTTTTTTTGCTTTCATTCGCCTCTTTCGCATCCCTGTACTCAGACAGCTCGTTACGCTATACGTCTCCTTTTTTAGAGGAACGCCGCTTATTGTTCAACTGTTCGCTTTCTTTTATGGACTCCCTTTTCTTCTAACCAGTATGAACGGCACATTCGGACTGACCTTTCATCCGGATATGGTCTCCCCTTTAGCTGTGGCTCTTATTACCTTCAGCCTGCATTCAGCCGCTCATTTAACAGAGGTGGTCCGAAGTGCACTTCTGGCAGTAGACAAAGGGCAGCTTGAAGCGGCAAAAATTGTAGGCATGACCACACGTCAGGCGATGATACGCATTATTTTGCCGCAGGCATTTGTTGTGGCCTTACCAAACCTAGGCAATCAGCTCGTTCAGTTATTAAAAGCGACATCTCTTGCGTTTACAATTGGGGTACTCGAAATCATGGGTATTTCCCGGATCATTGCAAATGACGGCTATCAGTTTTTAGAAACTTATCTCGTCTCTGCTTTGATCTATTGGCTGCTGAGCATTGTCTTTGAATTAGCCTTTGCATTATTAGAGAAACGTGTCAGCGTATACGGAAGAACTCTCGGACGTTAAAAAGTCGATCAGGCACAAAAACCTGATCGACTTTTTTATTCACCCTTTTTTGGTGTGTTAAACAGTTCTTTTGGTGCGGGTTTGAGCTTTGGTGCAGAGCCGAACACGACAGGTGCAGAAATATATCTGAACTCTCCTTTCCCATCCATGCTGCGGCCATGTGCCCATCTGCCTTGCTTACTTTCTTCCCCTCTTGAGAAGTTAAACAAGTCATAGGATACTTGCTGTTTCTCTAATGAACGAGGGAAGGTGGTTGGTACGACGACATCCCCTTCTCGCTCTTCTAATTCTTTAATTGCAGCAAGCCACATATTTTGATGGTATGTATCACGAGCAATGAGGAAGGAGAGCATATCTTTGACGCCGCGGTCATCTGTCATTTCGTAGAGTCTTGTGACCTGGAGTCTCCCTTGTGATTCTGCATTTAAATTTGCTCTGAAATCCGCCATTAAATTTCCGCTTGAAATGATGTATTTGGCATTCCACGGGTATCCTTGACTATCCGCTGCCATTGCCCCTAAACCGGCAACAATTGCATGCTGCGGGTTCATTCCGCCCATAACAGCCGCAAGTGCTGGATCACTTTGATACGCCTGTTCTTGGTCTTTGACGGGTGCATTATCTAATAAACGTGCGATCATCGTTGCCAGCATTTCGACATGACCAATTTCCTCGGTTCCAACATCAAATAACAGATCTCTATATTTTTGGTCTGCCCGGCAATTAAAGCCTTGAAATAAATATTGCATCATTACACTGATTTCACCATATTGACCGCCTAATACTTCTTGTAATTTCTTTGCATACACCGGATCAGGCTTTGAGGGCTTTGCTTCATATTGCAATTCTTTGATGTGATAAAACATGATGTCATCTCCCTTATCAAAAACATCTTTTCACTTATCACTATTCGACCGCAGCTCCCTTTATGAAAAAGATCTGAATACATAAAAAAAGAGAACGGCTTATGCCATCCTCTTTGTTATCTTACTTATTCAGCACTGACTAAAATTTTCACTTGATCTTTTTCATTGATTAATGCATGGAAGCCATCCTCGATCACATCGTCCAGCTTGATTTTTTTCGTGACGAGTGTGTCTGCAGAGAAATAGCCTTTTCTCATTAAGTTTAATACAGATGGGAATACGTCTCTGTAGCCGATAATTCCTTTTACTGTACGTTCTTTAATGACAATGTCATTCGGCATAATTTCAGCGCCTTTTTCCCAAATGCTTACAATGACTGTTTCGCCTGAAATTCTAGTTGATTGGATTGCTTGCTTCAATACAACAGGTACACCTGTCACTTCAAAAGAAACATCGACGCCACCGTTTGTGCGGCGTGCAATTTCTTGAACAACATCTTCATACTGAGAAGGATCAACAATGATCGCTCCAAGCTCTTTTGCTTTCTCTTGACGTTCTTTTGATAATTCAACTGCATAAATATCAGTAGCACCAGCTGCTTTTAATGCTTCAATGACAAGTAAACCAATTGGTCCGCAGCCAAACACAGCCGCTGTATCCCCAGCTTGTACTTTACTAGAACGAACCGCATATAAAGCAACCGCAGAAGGCTCGACAAGCGCGCCTTGCTCATATGAGATTTCGTCTGGTAATAAATGAAGTAATTCTTCATCGACTGATACATATTCAGAGAATCCACCGCCGCCTCCGGCAAGTCCTAAAAAGCCCATGTTTTCATCTAAGTTATAAGCACCTTGATGTCCGTGAGTTGCAAAAATAGGTTCAACAACCACTCGGTCGCCTACTTTATAATTGCTCACGCCTTCTCCTACTTCAACAACTTCACCAGAGAACTCGTGTCCCAGTGTAATTGGTGCTTTTTCTTTTGTAAGTGGATGAGGTTCATTCACAGGAATGAAGATCGGTCCGCCTAAATATTCATGTAAATCACTACCGCAAATGCCGCACCATTTTACTTTCAGTTTCACTTTTCCTGGAGCAACTGTTGGTTCATCAATTTCCTCTAGTCGAATGTCCTTTTGATCGTGCCAGCGTAGTGCTTTCATTTGTAAGACTCCTTTTCTCATCAATTTAATTAACTTACTTAAATAATGATAACATAATTTTTTTAATTTTCTAAGTAGGATGCACTATTTTTTTGACAGTCAATGGACGAAAGATGACAAAACATAACAATAGACAGATAAGAAGCATACATATACACCCAATGATGACGGAGATTCTGATCGATAAAATATGAGCGAGTCCGCCAAATATTCCTGTCATGGTCATCGTTAGAATAGCTTCAACCAAAGCATAAAAACTGGCTACCCTCCCCATCACCTCCACAGGAATATTCGTTTGATAGTACGTCATAAATCCTGTGTTCGCAAATGCTAAAAAGAAGGCTAATATAAAAAATCCACCGGCAGCTGCAACTAGGCTGCTGGAAAATGCATAAATAAGATAGCCAAACGCCACAAACAAACTGCCGATTCCAAGCATCAGCGAAACTGACAGCCTTTCAACAATGACCGAATTAAGACTTGCCCCTGCAATGATACCCGCTCCAGCTATACTGACAAGAAGGCCATATTGTGTATCAGTCAGCATTAATACTTCTTTTGCAAAGGCTGTTTCAAGTGAGTCTATGGCCGTAGGAAGGACCGTTATCGCCGCACTAAATAATAAATATACCGTCATGATCTGGCGTGACGTCAGACTAAATCGCAGAACAAGCTTTGCATCCTCTTTTAACATTGAAAGGGAAAACCGCTTTTGGGCAGCATCTGTTTTGAGCAAATTCGGTAAACACATCGTTAACAGTGCAGATATCAACAGGCAGATGGCATTTACATAAATTGAAAGAACAGGCGTCCCGATGAGAAAGAGCAGACCTGCTGCTGCGGGCCCAAGTAAAAATCCACCGGATTGTAATAAAGAGCGAATGGCATTAAACCGTTTTCGGTTATCCGCCGGGATGAGTCCTGTCATATACACCATCGACGCTGGATGAAACATCGCTTGTGCCATCTGTATGAAAAACACCATGACATACAGAATGAGCAGATGTCCTGAAAATAAGGCAAAAGGGATGCATGCAATGAGCAGAGCACGGGTAATATCTAAACTGATCATCACTTTCCGCTGATTCAGCCTGTCAATCAAACTGCCGGACCAGCTATTGGTCAAAAGAGCAGCAGCCGGTCTTAGCAAATAAACTGCTGTTACAGCAAGTACAGAGCCCGTTTCTTGAAAAATAAGCAGATGGAGGACAATCATATAAATCCATTCTCCTATGTTCGCGATCCCGATGGCTCCAAGTAAAATACTCATATCCCGCCAATGTTTTTTCATCATTGTCCCCCCTATTTGTCATAAAAAAATCCCGCCCCCAAGACATGTCTGTCTTGAGGACGGGATTTACTCCGCGTTGCCACCTCAGTTCATTCATCTGTTGCCAGATGAACCTTAGCGGGTGATCATTCACCCTTCTCTGTAACGGGAGAAGTTCGCTGCACCACCATCCGAGGGAATCCGGTGCAGAGCTAAGAGGCTTGGTTCCATCATGCTTCCCAGCTCCTTCTCAGCTTCACGGAGTTCTCTGTGTGGGGTAGCTATGATGTACTCTTCTCTATTTGCGCTTTGTCTTTTTTTCATCACGATCTTCAGCTGAATTGTTACATATTGTACTGCGCCTCGATCAAAGCGTCAATGTTTTTTTCATGTTAATCCGCATAAATCATTTTCCTAGTCATGCCGCCATCAACAACCAAATCTGTGCCGGTCACAAATTGATTGTCTTCATCTGTTAAATAAAAACAGGCTTTCACAATATCCTTTGGCGTGCCGACTCGATTGGAAAGATGCTGCTGATGGTCAATTTCTCGAAGACTTTTCTCATCTTTCGTTTCAATCCATCCAGGGGAAATGCTATTGACCGTAATGTGATCCTGACTAAAAGAAACTGCCAAGGCATGAGTAAGCGCGGAAATGCCGCCTTTTGATGCAGCATATGCTTCTGTATAGGGCTCTGACATGGTCGCACGGGTAGATGAAATGTTCACAATGGAACCGCCGTTTGGATTCTCTTTGATATAACGTGCTGCTTCTCTAGCGCATAAAAAAGTCCCTCTTACATTTGTATGCAGCACATGATCCCACTCATCGACCGTTAACTCATAAGGCGATGCTGTGCACATGACGCCGGCATTATTAATAAGAATATCAATTGTTTTGCAGTGCTCCACCGCAAACGACATTAAGCGCTGAATATCCTTCTCCTGTTTCACATCTGTTTTAATGAAATAAACTTCAAAGGACTCTTTTCTCAGCTGCTCCTCCAAACGCTTCCCCTTCTCTTCATCTATATCCGCAAGCACCACACGCGCCCCTTCTTTTGCATAACCGCAGGCGACCGCTTCACCAATACCATTGGCTGCACCTGTGATGATGACGGTTTTATGTTGAAAATTCATCATTCATCCAATCCTTTCTCCATGAGATGTTGTCGTCTATCATATCATTTTGAGGAGTACGCATGAATAAAAAACCCCTTTATCGCAATTGAGAGTAATAGAGGGATTTTTTAAAAACTCAAATGGAACGAAGAAAAATGATTAATAGGATCTAATATTTTTCAAACCAATCACCATAAAAACAATCGTAAAAGCTGCTAAAACTGTTATGTCTAATAATAAGATTGATTGGTTGACCGTACCACTCATGATCTCACCAAAACCAGACATCATCCACGTTTGCGGTATAGCCAAAGAGATCTTCTTCATAATGTCTGGAACGATATCTAAAGGCCAATAAATACCACCCAGCATACACGATCCTACAATGACAATTGCACTAAATACTTCAGCTTGCTTTTTTGTATGAGATAAGGTGGCAATCATAAAACCTAAACTCACGACTAGCCCTATAACAAATGATCCAAACACTAGAATATGAATTACGTTGCCTAAGTACACATGAAAGAACACAGATAAGACAGTCAAAAGAACACCCAGTTGTATCCATCCAAGGAGGAAATAAGCCACTAAATAGCCCAGAAGCACATATATTTTATGAATTGGACTCGAAAGCAATCTTTGCCATGTATAATCTTTATATTCCAAATGAATAGATGACACAGAGCTTGAAATCGCAAACATCATAAACATAATGGTAAAGCCAAGCGGTATTAAGTTTGGCTGCTGGCTTGCTTGATCATCTTGATTTTTTTCAATAAATGAAATGGTGCCAGATTCATTTAACTTGTTCAATGCATTAGTGAGAGAAACACTTTTCTGCTCTTTCACACCCTGATTGATTTGATAAATGATGGTAGCTGTCTCTTTTAAATAAGGAGATAAGACTGCATATTCTTCAGTTTTCTTATAAACTGTCACATCAAAAATTTCTTTATTTTCTTTTAGATGGGACTTTAATTGGTTTGCGACTTTTACAGACGCCACTACCTTTTCTTCAGATACTAAATCTTTTGCGTCTCTTTCAGTCGCCTTTACCCAGAGAAATTTGGTGTTTTTTTCGAGAATTCGAAAAATTTCTTGATCCAGTTTCCCTTGACTAGGCTCTAGAATAAAAGCAACTGTAGGTTTCTTTGAATCAGATGCGGTACTGCCAAAGATAAAACTAAATACGATTGGCATAACAAATAAAAAAATGAGGGTCAATGGGGACTTTAATGTTTCTTTTAACTTTAACGTTATAATGGCTAATATTTTATGCATAACGATGCTTCCTTTCAAAAGACATTCTTAATAAAGCAATGATGAAGAAAGCTAGTCCCATCCCACAGCTAAGTAATAATCCGCTTTGAATTTCACTAAAATCAGCACCTGCCATACTTTTCAAAAACATTTGAAGTGCAAGAGAATTAGGTAAAAAATAGCTGATATCAATTACCCATTGCGGGAATAAGTATAAGGGCACCATACTCCCACCTAAAGCAGCTAACACTTGAGTTCCTAAAATCCCCACACTGTTAAACGTTTTTTCTCTATTGATAAAAGAACCAATCAGTACCCCGAAACCCGCAGCATTTAATATAAAACTACATCCGATCATAACAACAGTAAAAGGCTCTCCCCAGTTCACCTTAAAGACAAAACTAGTAAATAAAATAATGACCGCAAGTTGAATCATACTCATCAAAACAATACCTAATAACTTTCCAACGATGTAACTAGTATTGCTTAATTTTGATACAATCAGCCTTTTATAAACATCTTCCTCTTTTTCCTCTATCATACTTCCAACTAGAAAAACAACAGTCATTAATAAAAAAAGCACACCCATCCCGCCTGCGTAGTATTGGAAGGATGTAATCGGCTGGCTGTTGATATGAATATTTCTCTCGTTCACCAGGTCTTTTTTCAGTTGATCAGACACGATCTCCACTTCTTTACCTTGATTCAGCGGCACCAGAATACGATTCATATGATAATTTTGAAAGAATTGCAAAACCACATTTTCCAGAACCATTTCCTGTAAGTTTGAATTAGGTCCTTTCAAAATATTCAATTGCACATGATCATGATTCAATAGGCTTTTTTCAAAATTCGGCTTGATGATTATCCCCATTGTAATGTCTCTACTATTTAAATCTTTCTCTAGCTGATTTTTCGAGGTGACCTTCACATCAAATATGTCACTTAGTTCACTCTTAGACACTGTTGAAAGAAACATTTTACTTGTAGCGGACTTATCTTGATCTGTTATTCCTACTCGAAATGAATTGATCCTGATTTCACTATCTTTCTGCATGTTATCTCCAAATGCTGCACCTAAAATAGCAATTAATATGATAGGCATAAAAAAAAGTGTAAAAAAGCTTTTCTTATCCCTAAAAAACAATAATAGATCTTTCAGTACAACCCAAATGCTCATATGCTCACCTCCAGACAGCCTAATCCCTCAATTTTTTACTAGTTAAATATAAAAAAACATTTTCTAAGTTTGGTTCTACGATTTCTGCTGAAATAATTTGAACATTTAATGCAGTCACACCTTGAATGAGACGACTTAATAGCTGCTGAGGATGTTGATCAAATATTTTAATTTGATTTCCATGAATCACGATTTCCTTTAACGGATCTTCATCATTTATGTATTGGCAAACACGATCTATTTCGCTCTGTCCATGTTCACGTTTAATAGTAAAAATAATTTCCCTTTGATTGCCGACAAGCTCACTTAATTCATGTTGATCCCCCATTGCAATGATGGATCCGTGGTCCAAAATAGCCATTCTTTCACATAAATATTCGACTTCTTCCATGTAATGACTAGTATATATAATTGTCATCCCTTCATTATTTAACATTTTTACTGTTTCTAGTATGTGATTTCTTGATTGTGGATCTATACCTACAGTCGGTTCATCCATGATTAATAGTTTCGGTTGATGCAAAATCGAGCATCCGATATTCACTCTTCTTTTCATTCCTCCAGAGAATACTTTCACTTTGTCATTTGCTCTATCTTCAAGACCAATTAACTGAAGTGTTTCTTGTACTCTGCTTTTTAACTCCTTTCCTTTGAGTCCGTACATTCTCCCCCAAAATATTAAATTTTCTTTTGCTGTCAAATGTAAATATAACGCGATCTCTTGCGGGACAATACCAATCATTTGCTGTGCTCTATTTGTTTCTTTGTTTAAATCTAAACCTTCAATCGTTACAGAGCCGCTAGTTGCTCGGATAAGCCCTGTCAAGATGCCAATTAATGTGGATTTCCCAGCACCATTCGGTCCCAATAGACCAAATGATTCTCCTTTTTTTAAGTGAAAGGTTACCCCTTTTAATACCTGCTTATTCTCATAATTTTTCTTAATGTCATGTACTTTTAGCAACCTATCTCTCTCCTCTATTCGGCATATCGTTCTCTTACATAAAAAACCTAAAAATATTTACCATCCAATCAAATTATAATATATGGTATAAAATTCTACTAAATATCAATATTTCCAATCCGTTCATTTTAACATGTTACGGAATGCAGGAGAATAGTACAGACTTTTATAAATGTTGAAAACACAAAAAAACTTACAAGAGGTTCTTGTAAGTTTTTTAATCAATATATGCGGATCAAATACTAATTTCAGTCATATTACATCACAGAAGGGGGATCACCACTCACAAATGTTTGACCCTGCTTTTTCCACAAAGTTTAATCGACATTTTTATTCTTTCCTGAAAAGAGCAATCCAGTCATCCACCTCTATTGATTCTATTTGATCCTCTGTCATGTTCAATCTATAATATTGCTTTATTTTCTCGTTAGCATCTAGCATGTATTTTGTAACGATCTCTTCTTCCTTTAAAGTTTTCGTTGTTCGCTTGACCCATTCTTGAAAAGGGTAACGTTTTTTTCGTTCCATTGATCTTACTTCTTTTATTCCCTCTTTATAAAACAATTCCCGCCATTGTTCTGTAGATAGACAGGACACATGACTTGGGTCTCTCAATCTTTCCAGCTCATTGATAAATAGTGCAAGCTCTTCATCATTTGGCGAAACATTATCAATAAAGAAAAACAGACCATTTGACTTTAATACGCGAGATGCCTCTTTGGCAAACTGTTCAGGGTGCGGGAAATGGTGTGCTGCAATTCGGCATGTGACCATATCAAATGTGCCATCTAAAAAAGGAAGGCTTTCTGCATCCGCTACTACATAAAAAATTTGTGGATACGCTTTTAAATGAAGTGATGTATGAGAAAGCATCTCTTTCGTTAAATCCGTCGCAAATACTTGATTCACATATGGAGCCAATGCTTTTGCGGTATGCCCGCCACCAGTTGCTATATCGAGGACGATCCAGCTTTCTTTTGGAGCTGTCCATTCAACGATTAGATCCAGGTCTGCTCCCTTTGCATGAGTTTGACTCGTCACATACTTTTCTGCATTTCTCCCAAATTGTTCTACAACCCTTCTTTTGGCTTGATCTGAATTCATCTAATTCCTCCCCCTTGAAATGGATTTGTATATTCTATGTGATTTTCCACAATAAAGAGCCGTCCCATTTTATTGAGCGGCTCCTTTCATGTTAAAAATTATCGAGAAAGCATCCCGTGCGGGTCAATGACAAATTTCTTCGCCACACCCGAATCAAAGTCACTATATCCTTTAGGGGCTTGATCAAGGTCAATGACGGTCGCATTGACGGCTTTAGCGATCTGTGCTCTGCCGCTTAAAATGGATTTCATTAGACTGCGATGATATTGCATAACAGGGGTTTGACCTGTCACAAAGGTATGAGCTTTCGCCCAGCCAAGTCCAATTCGCACTTTCAGAGAACCGACTTTTGCATCGGCATCCACTGCTCCTGGATCTTCTGTGACATAAAGCCCTGGAATTCCAAGCTTGCCGCCAACTTTAGTAATATCCATAATCGTATTTAAAACAGTTGCTGGTGCTTCTCCCTGGTCTCCATGACCCGAAGCTTCAAAGCCGACACAATCGACGGCACAATCAACTTCTGGCTCCCCTAAAATATTCGTAATTTGTTCGCCGATTCGATCATGTTTTCGTAGATTGATCGTCTCACAGCCGAAGCTTCTTGCCTGTTCCAGTCTTTGCTCATTCAGATCTCCAACAATCACAGCAGATGCGCCAAGAAGCTGAGCCGAATGTGCTGCTGCAAGACCTACTGGCCCAGCACCTGCAATATATACGGTCGAACCAGGCTTTACTCCAGCCGTATAAGCACCATGAAAACCTGTCGGGAAAATATCGGAAAGCATCGTGAGATCAAGTATTTTTTCCATCGCTTGATCTTTGTCTGGAAATTTGAGCAGTTGAAAATCTGCATATGGAACCATGACATACTCGGATTGGCCGCCAACCCATCCGCCCATATCTACATATCCATAGGCAGAGCCAGGGCGGTCCGGGTTTACATTTAAGCACACATGGGTTTTTTGTTCCTTACACATGACGCAGCGTCCGCATGCAATATTAAACGGAACGGACACGAGATCTCCTTTTTGAATAAACTCTACATCTCGCCCAACTTCCACGACTTCACCTGTAATTTCATGACCAAGGACAAGTCCTTCAGGTGCAGTCGTACGCCCTCTCACCATGTGCTGATCACTTCCGCAAATATTCGTCGTCACTACTTTTAAAATGACGCCATGCTCACATTTGCGCCCCACATTGGCTTTAGGTACACCCGGGCCGTCTTTTAAGACCAAATCAGGGTATCCAATATCCTCAACTGCTACTTTTCCTGCTCCTTTATAAACGACACCTTTGTTTCCCGACATGATTTCATTCCTCCCTTTTGTTTAAAAATGAAGTCTCTACAATTTTCTCTATTTCTTAAGCAATTTCCTTCTTCAAACAGCACATTATGTGAAAAAGAGGGAGTCACATGTCTATGTGAGAAAGAAAAATGTGTCTTTCAGCGAAATAAAAAAGAAAATATTGAAAAAAAAGCTAAACTTTTGCAGAACGGTGTCGATATAAGAAATAAGCCAGACAGGTATCCTTAATCGACAAACAAATTCCTTATATATACTATCATTCCTTACACACCTGGCTGGCGCCTATATCACATACAAAAGGCTCTTCTGATGAAGAACCTTTTTTTATTGCAGGCAAAGAGGCTCCTCTGACGAAGAGCCTCTTTTTTGAGTGCTTGTTCATTACCTGGGAAATATTTTCATCATTTTAAGGCTTTGATACAGATGTATGTATCATAGTGATAAACCGAGACTTCTCTAAAGTGATATGCTGAAAACAGACGGCTGATCTCTTCTTCACTGTACGATGAAAAAGATGTTGACCGTTTTTGTTCGTTGATCAGCTCCTGCTTTTGGAAAGATAAAAATACTTCTCCATCCACTTGAAGGACGCGGTACACTTCCTTCATGACTTGCTCAATATCCTTCAAGTAATAGATCGTCTGCACCGTAAATAATTTATTGAATGATCTGTCTTCAAAAGGTAATTGCTCAGCCTTACCAAGCGTAATGACGGCTTTGTCCTGTTCCGCAAGCTTCTTATGTTTTCTTTTTGCATATTTAATCATATGGCGAGAGGCATCCACTCCATATACTTTTCCGCGGTCAAGTTTTTCAGCTACCTTTGATAAGGTGATGCCTCTTCCAGTCCCAATTTCTAAAATTCGGTCATTTTCTTGTATATTTAAGAGTTGAATCGTCCATTCATTGATATTATGATGATTTTTTTCCATATAGCGGGCAACCCATTTTGAGAACAAGCCTTTTGGTTCCCTCATTTGTTTTCCAATCCAGCTTTGAATCAATGTTAACACCTGCTTTTCACCAGTAAATAAAACTATTTACAAATTTCCTTACTTTTCATATCGGCTCTCACCTTACAAAAATTAAGACCTAGTCCTAATTTATTTGTCTCTTATAAGACGCTCCTTTTCAGAAAATGTTTCGCAGAAAGTGAAAATTTTTTTAACCTGAATAGGCGTTTTCATTATTTGTGCTCAGATTGATTTCGTTTTCTGCATGAGCTGCATAATTTATAAATGTATCTTGATTAGATAAAGGTGGTGCTAGATTATGGGCTTTGGCGGTTATTCTGGAGGCTACTGCGGTGGCTACGGTGGCGGTTTTGCAGGCGGATTCGCATTGCTTGTTGTACTGTTCATTTTGTTGATCATCATTGGTGCAAGCTGGATTTGCTAACGTAAAAGGAGCAGGAAACGTCATGGTTTCCTGCTCCTTTTCTTTAATACCAATAAGTCCGGTACTGATACATATAACGTCTGAGCATTTCCTCTTGCTCTCTTTGCATGCGGTATGGATTGCCGTATCCGTGCTTTAAGGAATGCGGAATAGATGCATACCCGTGCCCCACAGACGGAAATCTCATATATGGTGACATCGACATTCATTGATCACCTCACAATCACCTTTTACGGTATCATATGTGCAGGTGATCAATGTGGAGCGTGTCTAAACCTGGTCCTTCTCCATCGTATAACAATCAAGCATTGCAAGCATCATAAACATGTCAATCTCCTCCTTTTCACATTTTTCATTTCCTGTTTTAGTTCATATACTTTAGTTGTTTCTGTTTCATTTCTTCATAAATTGTTTCGACTTCTTGTTCGTAAAGAACGGTCTCAATGTCCTTGTATTTCCGCTTAATCGTCAAAGTAATAAAAAATAAATGGATTGTCATATACGCTCACCTCCCTTCAGTTCGCAGCACGCGAAATAGCCCGCAGATCTTCTTTATCAGTTGACCTGCGGGCACACAAAAATGCAGATCAAAAGACAGTGTCTTCCAACCTGCAATGGATGATACGTGTGAAATCCTCGTTTACTTAAACAGTTTTGAAGCGTGCACCGTATAAGGCAAAGGAAGGACACGAACTCTTCCACAGGCTGATGACATGATGAAATTGTTGGTTGAATTGATCACAAGTAGATACGAATAACATATTCTTCAGCCTCCTTTACGTTTTTTTAATTACTTTGTAAGTATATCCAGCAAGCACCATTTTGTAAACCTGTTTTTAGTAATATAGATGAATTTTGTGTTTTTGACTAAATTTCTACAGTTATTCTTGTCCGATTGTCCAATACAATAAAAAAAGCCTCCTCAGGCAAATGAGGAGGCTTTCGAATTAATCTTCATCTAATTCTTGCAGTTTCTTTTGAAAGAAAATCGCGCGTTTAACACAAACAAAAGCTGCTAATAAGAAAACACAATCTATTCCCATCATCAGCATTTTTGGAGATGCTTCGATGTGCTGGTTCGGTAAGATCGTACCAATATATAAAAAGGTGCTGACAGCAAGCAAAATAAAAGCGTACTGCTTGTAATCTGTCACTAAATCACTCCACTTTTTCTTCACTTGTTTCACCTTCCAGTTATCAATGTCTATTCATAGCTTAACATAGTGAGAGAAAGCGAGGAGCATGTAAATCTATCCATTCGCCAGTGCGCTTAGTCCTTGCTTGATATCATGTAGTAAATCATCCACATCTTCAATTCCGACGGAAATACGAATTAAACCATCTGTGATGCCAAGCTCTTCCCGGCGGTCTTTTGGAATGGACGCATGGGTCATCCGGGCAGGGACAGAAATTAAGCTTTCAACCGCTCCAAGGCTTTCTGCGATTGTAAACAGCTTAAGTTGGCTCAAAAATACATCGACATGTTCTTCTTTTCCAATATCAAAAGAGATCATGCCGCCGAAGCCGGATGCTTGTGTTTTCGCAAGTTCATGTCCAGGGTGAGTATCGAGACCTGGATAATAAACACGTGTGACGGCTGCATGTTGCTTTAAAAACTCAGCGATTTTCTGTGCATTTTGTTGATGTGCTTCCATTCGTAGTCCAAGCGTTTTCATCCCTCTCATGAGAAGCCATGAATCCTGCGGTCCAAGAATTCCGCCTGTCGAGTTTTGAACAAAGTGCAGTTCTTCTCCAAGCTCTTTCGTCGCTGTGACGACAAGCCCGCCTACAACATCACTATGGCCGCCTAAATACTTAGTCGCACTGTGCAAGACAATGTCTGCGCCATATTCAATCGGCTTTTGGAAATACGGTGTGAAAAATGTATTGTCGACAATCATCAAGATGTTGGCTTCCTTTGTCAATTCGCCGATGGCTTTTAGATCCGTCATTTTGAGTAAAGGATTGGTTGGCGATTCAATGTAAACGGCTTTTGTTTCAGGTAAAATGGCTTTTTTCACTGCTTCAGGATCACTTGTGTCAACAAAGGTTGCAGTAATGCCAATGCGGTTTAGCACCTTTGTGATGACGCGGTAGGTTCCGCCGTACACGTCATCTGTCAGCACAATATGATCTCCGCTGTTAAACAGCATCATCACAGCCGTAATGGCTGCCATCCCTGAACCAAATGCGTAGCCGCTGGCTCCTCCTTCAAGATCACGAATGACTGTTTCCAGGGCAGTTCTTGTTGGATTTGCTGTTCTGGAGTATTCATACCCCGTATGTTCGCCTGCTTTCGGCTGCTTATAAGTACTCACTTGGTAAATCGGCACAGACACGGCGCCTGTTCTCTCATCACCCGTTGTTCCACTGTGAATCATCATTGTTTTTGGTTTCATTCTATTTTCCTCCCTCATAAATTCCTTTACTTAAATATCGCTCACTGCTGTCAGGAAAAATGGTGACAATGACTGTCCCAGGTGCTGCTTTCTTTGCTTCCTCTAAAGCGGCAAATAAAGCGGAACCAGAAGAGCTGCCGATGAGAACACCTTCTTTTTCAGCTGCTTCTTTCACCATTCGAAACGCATCATCATCACTGACAGTGTAAATCTCATCAAATAAAGCCTGCTCCATATAATCTGGGATAAATTCAAGGCCAATTCCTTCCGTTCTATGCGGCCCCGGGTCCCCTCCATTTAAAATTGATCCTTCAGGCTCCACAACCACTGTTTTTAACGCCTGATTCTGCTCTTTTAAATAGGCGGCACAACCTTGAAAAGTTCCGCCAGATCCTGCTCCCGCCACGAATACATCGATATTCCCTTTTAAGTCGGACCATAATTCGGGACCGAGCGTTCTGTAGTAAGTCAATGGATTTACTTGGTTTTTGAATTGTAAAACACAATAGGCATTGTCAAGGCTTGCCTCTAATTCAAGGGCTCGATCAATCGCACCCTTCATGCCTTCTTTTCTGGGCGTATGAATAATCTCTGCACCGAGCGCCTTCATCAGTTGTTGTTTTTCTTGACTAAAATGTTCTGGTACACAAAAAATGGTTTGCAATTGATGCTTTCTTGCACTTAGGGCAAGCCCAATTCCTGTGTTTCCAGCAGTTGCTTCAATAATAGTTCCGCCTGGACGCAGTTTGCCAGTTGCTAATGCTTCTCTGATGAGCATGTCACCTAAACGATCCTTAATACTTCCACCTGGATTCATCATCTCAAGCTTTGCATACACCTCAACGCCTTCTGGGACGCCAATCCCTGATAGCTTTAAAAGCGGTGTGCGGCCAATTAATTCAGTAATATCCTTTATGACAGCCATATGATTCCCTTCCTTTGCATGGAAAAGAAGGGGAACCCCCTTCTTTTATTGTGTTTGCTTTATCATACGCAAGACAAGGTCGGTTGAGTGAATCGCTGCTTGCTCAAGGAATTGATCAAAGGAGATGTTGGATTCTTTCCCTGCAATATCCGATAGCGCACGAACGACAACAAATGGCGTACCAAAGAGCTGGCAGACCTGTGCAACGGCTGCGGCTTCCATTTCCACCGCATATAGCTCTGGAAACTTCTCTCTCACAAACGCTACACGATCCGGATCATTCATAAACGAATCTCCTGTTGCAATCGTTCCTTTTGCCACTTGAATATGATCAATTTCTAAAGCAGATTCTTCTGCCAGCTTCACAAGCTTTTCATCTGCAATGAAAGCAGCTGGAAGTCCCGGCACTTGTCCATATTCGTAATCAAAGATGGTCACATCTACATCATGATGTCTCACATCAGTAGAGATGACAATATCACCTACATTTAATGAGTGGTGAAAACCGCCAGCAGATCCTGTATTGATCACATAATCTGGCTGAAAGCGGTCAAGCAGTAATGTTGTGCTGACCGCTGCATTTACTTTTCCAATTCCTGATTTTAATAAAATCACTTCTTTATCTTCATAAACACCTGTTGTAAATTCACACCCAGCGATGTTTTCTTGTGTAGCATTTTTTAGTTGATCTCTTAAAATCGTCACTTCTTCTTCCATTGCACCTATAACTGCGATTTTCAAATCAAAAACATCCTTTCATTCCCTTTTCTTCGCTTCTACGATCCAAACAAAATCATTCATTTGATGAAAGGACGTGCTAAAACCTTCTTCTTCAAAGATTTGCTTTAGCACATCAATGGATGGATAATATTCCGTTTCTAAATCCTCTGCAAGCTGATCGAACCCTGCGGCTCTCGCGTTGTCGATCTGAGCTTGATGTGCTGCTTGATTTTGAAACATTGTATCAGCAAAAACTATTTTACCATCTGAGTGAAGGATGTTGCTATAGGTGTGAATGGCTTGTTTTTTTTCTTCATCCGTTAAATGGTGGAATGCATATGAGCTGACGATCGTATCTGGCTCAAAAGGCGGCGCTGGAAATGATAAAAAATCCCCATCATGAAATAGATCTGGCAGTCCTTTTTGAAGAGCCGCTTTCTTCATGGCATCTGATGGTTCAACACCAAACACGTTTTTATCAGCTGCAAGGAGCAGCGCTGTTAGATTCCCCGTACCGCTTCCAAACTCAAGAACATTTTGGCCTGAAAGGCGGACAATCTCTTTTAAAATAGCCGGATACCGGCGAAACACTTCTTTATACTGCTCGTCATGACCACTTACCGTGTCGTCATAAGAGTCAGCCCAATGATCAAATAAAGAAAGAAATTCACGTCCCATTTTCTTTCCCTCCACTTTATCTATTTATTCCTATGCGTATAGTATGTTTTATTCCGTCGAACAGTTCCTATCCTACCACAACTTCTGTTTCTTTCCTACTAAAAAATACTGGGAGAGACAGAAAAACATTTGCCCTTCTGAGGGAGAGAGATTAAGATGAATGAAGAGTATAGAGAGGTGAATCAAATGGATTTTCAGCTGGATTTTTTAAAGGATAAAATAGAATTTTTTGAAGCAACATCTTTAAAAGAACTTGAACAAAAGATCCAAAAACAAATTGAACATAATCAGGCGATTCTGCTGACTGTTCATTCTGTCAGTCATCAAACGACTGTGATCGATGAGCGGATTTTGTATACAGCAGTTGTTCATTTTAAAGCAAATGTTTAAACAAAAAAGATAGCAGATCTGCTATCTCAGCGTATAGACAAACCCTCGCATTCGTTGTCAGTTCTGCGTGCCGGTGCTCACGAATGTCAAATTCGCTCCGCTCCAGTACTCGTCCTTCCTAGACTGCAAAGGTTTTCTATCACGCTGAAAAGAAGACAAAGGGCTAAAATAAACATCATTTTAGCCCTTTGTCAACAATCTGCTATCTTTTTTCGTGTTTATCTTAATTTTTCAACCTTCACAGGTTTCCAGCCTTTTTCATCTACCCACGTAATTTCCACGCGGTAGCGTTCACCTGTTGATTTATCACGGATGGTTCCTTTTGCATCTTGAGGACCTCCGTTATTTCCTAACCAAAGAACGGTCATTTGATCTTCTGAAATTCCTGTCGCATAGGACATGGCTTTGATCATTTCTTTCCAGTCTTTTGAGCTGGAATCATAGGTTGCTGTATGTGAACCGGATTGCTCTGTTCCTACAGGCTCCCAGTCATCATTTTCGTATGTTTTGTCTACATCACTCGTTTTGCCGCCATCTGTTTCTTTGGCGTCTTTTAACGCATCTTTATTAGGTTTTTCTTCATCATCTGTCTTCTTCGTTTCGTCGTCTTGATCAGATGAATCATCTTTTTTTGCATCTGAATCATCGGATGTGTCTTTCTTTGGATCTTTCACATCTTCTTGTGAGTTTTGTTTATTTTCACTTGTTGCAGGTGCCGTTTTTGATGGCGCATCCGCTACATCAGGATCTTTCGGCTTATTAAAAATTAACAAACTCGATGCGACAACCAAAATAAGCACCACAACGATACCAATTAATATGTTAAGCACCATATTTGCCTTTCTGCGCTTATCACGATGTTCAAATCGAGAATTTCTACTCAAAATCTCTGCACTCCTTTGCCTCTGTTCCCTAAGTCGTTACTATTCTAACATGTCATGAAGGGATGTTCTATGTCTGTTTCTTTTCAATTTCATTGACCTTTTTTACAATATCATAAAACGCATCATTTGTCTTAGCCCGGCCACTTGTCTCATCAAGGTGAACAACAACAAGGGCGTATTTTGGTTTTTCTACCGGAAAGTATCCAGCAAACCACTTATGATAAAGCGGATTCCCCTTTTTGTCTTGACTGCCGGTTTGGGCAGTACCTGATTTTCCCGCTACATCGTATGGCAAATCTTGAAACCTTCTTCCGGTTCCCTTGTCAGAGGTCACCACCTGCCTTAAGAATTTTTGCAGCTTTTGAGCTGTATAGCGGTCTATGCTGCCCCCTTCAGGCCGTTTGTTTTGAAAGGACAGCATCGTTGTTCCGTTTTGATACAGCACTTTTTCTGCGATTTTCACTTCTTTTCGTTCTCCTCCTCTTGCGATCGTAGCCATCATATTCGCGATTTGCAGAGGCGTCGTTTTCACATTTTTTTGTCCTATTGCGGTTTGTGCAATGGCTTTTTTGACATGCTTGTCTCTTTTATCTCCCCACACACTGCCTGTTTCTTCACGATCAAACTGTTTGAAGTGCTGCTTATGATAGACATCCCCTTCCCAGCCAGCTCGATCTATGAGTCCAAGCTTTGCAGCCGTCTTTTCGATGATTTGATCATCTGTTTGAATGAGCCTTTCAGCAAGTGTCGCAAAGGTATAATTGCAGCTCTGCGAGAAACTATCAGTCAGATTCAGCACTTCTTGTTTTCCTTCAGGCTCTCCATATAAATTCTTTCGACAGTCATACATGGTTTGTGGCTGGTCAAGATTTTTTTCGATTGCTGCGGCAAGTACAGCCGTTTTAAAGACAGAGCCTGGTGCAATCGCTGTCAGCATGTAATTTCTTGCCTCATGCCGGTTTTTACTTGTGACATTTGGGGTACTCGCCATCGCGAGTACACTGCTGCTTTCAATGTCGAGCAGAACGGCACCGCCTTTTTCAACGCCTTGTTCTTTGAGCACCTTCTCCATTTCAGCCTGCATGTCTTCATCTATTGTTGTCTGTACCTGAAGTGGATAAAAGGAATGAGCTTCTGCTGTATATTTGACGTCCATACCGAACAAAGGGTTTCCCCTTCCATCCACATGATATAACAATTTTGTGTCTTGCTCGGGTAATAGAAATTCGTCAAAGGTGCTTTCCAGCCCAAATGTGCCGATTTCAGTACGTATGGAAAGCTCTTTTTTGTCAGGATAACGCTTTCTCAATAGTTCTGGATTTTCGCTTGTGAAGCCTAGTGTGTGGAGGGCAAGTCTTTTTTTGTCCTTCTCTTTCATATATACGCCGTACACACCTGAATATTTCATATCATTGATGTCTTTCAGCTTTTTTTTCGTGATGTCATCTTTTAAAATGAGAGGTTTTTTCGTTTCTGTTAACTGTTTTTTGAGTTCATCCTCTTCCATCTCAAGAATAGAGGCGGTTTGCTGTAAGCGTGGAAGATCATATTGCAGGAAAGGAAATAAGATAACCGCAGGCTGTTCTTTTGTAAGAAGTGCTTGGCCGTTTCGATCTAAAAACTCACCGCGCCCGTCTGAAATAACGACTTCTTCTGTTCGCTGTTTGACACTTTCTTGTATTAAATTGATATCAAGCTTTGAAAACGATTCTGTAAAGAACAGCTGAATTTCTGCCAGTCTCATCAGAAGACCGAGCAATAGTATAAAAATAATCGCACCTGTCCATTGAATTCTTCTTTTTTTGCGCATAAAAACACCTCGTCCCTATTGTGGACGAGGTGTTTACCTGATAAACGTGATTAAGAAATTTTTACAATTTGGACGAACATTTCTCCGCCAGGTGTTTGAACGGTTACTTTGTCGTCTACTTGTTTACCTAAAAGGCTTTTTGCAATAGGTGAATCGTTTGAAATCTTGCCTTCGAACGGGTCAGCTTCTGCACTTCCAACAATTGTGTAAGACTCTTCTTCCCCGTCTGGTAATTCAACGAATGTCACCGTTTTACCAAGTGAAACCACATTTGAGTTTCCTTCATCTTCGATAATTTTAGCATTACGAATCATATTATCAAGCGTTGTAATACGGCCTTCTACAAACGCCTGCTCTTCTTTAGCAGAATCATACTCCGAGTTTTCAGAGAGGTCTCCAAAACTTCTAGCGATTTTAATACGCTCTACAACCTCTTTACGTTTAACCGTTTTCAAATATTCAAGCTCTTCTTCTAATTTACGTTTTCCTTCTTCTGTCATTGGAAATACTTTCTCTTGTGCCATGAATCATTCACTCCTTCTATTAATCCTCACCATACAAACTTTCTGCACGTGAGTGACGACTGAAATATACAAGAATGAGGACATGTTCAGGCCCTCATTCCTTCTGTACCATATTCGTAAAAGTCCATCTTACATGGCGTCCCTTTTAGATGCAACTATTATGCCTTTTATTAGACAGGACCACTCGCAGCGGTCTAAAATCGCACAAACTGTGGAAAGGCACAGGAAGCTCCTGTACCTCGTTCGGCCATTTCGATCATATGTAGAAGAATAGCTTATCCATTCTCCATCTTCCAATACATAATATGGTCAGTGTACGATATGTCTATGCTATATTATTACAAAATTGCATTTTGATCAAGAATTGTTTGAAAATTTGTGATGATTTGTTTGTCGTTTTTTTAATATACTTTTTCAACTTCATTCTTTCGCTATGTGGTAGTGATTTCTCCATCTCTTCTTTTCTTCATTGTTTTCTTATCATATCAAACCCTTAAGATTTTTTCCGAGAATGCTGCTTTTATAAATGTTCACATATTATTAACAAATATTTACAAGGTAATATTTGGTTTTTGTTGAATTCTATCAATGCAAGACCAAATACATGCTAGGGAGTGTTTTAAATGAACATGAAGAAAACAATTGTTTCTGTTCTATCCATCTCTACCTTATCTTTTTCACTAATGGGCATGGCTTCGGCCAAAGAAACAGCGGATTTCACAGTCAATAACAATAATATATGCACTTCTGGATTGAAAACATTAGATGTGATTTCAATTCAAAATTACGATTTACCTATGAAAGTTGGTCAGGAGTGCTCAGTCTATAATGCTGCAGCAACACGTTATTGGACAGACAACCAGAGAGTTGCATCTGTTAACTCTTTTGGAATAGTGACCGCTCATTCACGTGGCGATGCCACTATCACTCTTTATAAAGGGACGTCTGTCTTAGGACAAGTTTTTGTGAGAGTTTGGTAAGATGATGCTGAAAAGACCTTTACACTGTAAAGGTCTTTTTCTTCTCCACCATTTACTCTGCTCGGTTTTGAAGAATCGTTTGAATTTTTGTCACCATTAAGTCTATCGCCACATGGTTTTGGCCGCCTTCTGGGATGATGATATCGGCGTATCGTTTCGTCGGTTCAATAAATTGATTATGCATCGGTCTGACAACAGATACATATTGTTCAATCACAGAATCGATCGACCGGCCTCTTTCCTTCGTATCGCGTAAAATGCGGCGGATGATGCGAAGGTCTGCATCTGTATCAACATACAGTTTAATATCCATTAAGTCTCTCAAACGTTCGTCTTCGAGCGCAAAGATACCTTCAACGATAATGACATCCTTCGGCTCAACATGAACCGTCTCTTCTGAACGTGTATTTAGTTTAAAATCGTATATTGGTTTTTCAATGGATTCGTATCTTAGGAGCTGTTCCAAATGCTCAAACATCAGGTCATTGTCGAATGCAAGCGGATGATCATAGTTCGTGAGCAGGCGCTCTTCAAATGGCATATGACTTTGATTTTTGTAATATAGATCTTGCTGAAGCATGAGGATGGAATGTCCTTTAAATTTTTCATAGATTGAATTGGTGACGCTCGTTTTACCCGAACCCGAGCCGCCAGCAATACCAATGACAACTGGTTTACTCCTCATGTGGCTGTTATTTCCCCTTTCTCATCATGTTGCTAGGGTATACTTTTTGATCAAGCTTGAATTTGACGATTTGCAGCGGATGACGAGCGGCATCTAGTTCATTTCCTTTTTCATCCCAAATCGTCTCAATTTTGCATGTGAAATTCTCAATTTCTGGTCCGAAGAATTCGACTTCGTCGCCTTGCTTAAAGAAGTTACGCTGCTGCAATGTCACGATTTGTTCTTTTTCATCATAATGAAGAACAAGACCTGCGAAATCAAATGTCGTTTTCTTCCCATGGATGCCAAACATTTGTTCATCCGTTCCTGGTATGCCTTCGAAAAAGGCTGGTGCTGTGTCACGGTTTGCGCATTTATCTAATTCATCTAACCATTCCTGCTGAATGACAAAATTGTCTGGATCAGCACAATACGCATCGATGACTTTACGATACACACTTACAACAGTGGCAACATAATGAATGGATTTCATCCGTCCTTCGATTTTTAAGCTGTCAATTCCCATTTCAATCATTTGAGGAATGGATTCAACAAGCTTCAAATCTTTTGGACTCATTGCAAATGGCGCATCTTCCTCACCAAATAAAGGCGCTTCCTCAGAACCTTCTAGTTTATAAAGATCATAATCCCAGCGGCAGGACTGGCAGCAGCCTCCGCGGTTAGAATCTCTTGCCGTCATATGGTTACTGAGCACGCAGCGGCCAGAGTATGCGATACACATCGCACCGTGAATGAATGTTTCGATTTCAATATCGACCTTTTCTTTCATTTCTCTAATTTCTAGCGCACTAGTTTCACGTGCGAGCACCACACGCTCAAGCCCTTCTTCCTTCCAAAACTGAACAGCTTTCCAATTTGAAAGAGACTGCTGTGTGCTTAAATGGACTTCAAGTTTCGGTGCAACACGTTTACATGTTTCAATGATCAGTGGATCAGCTACGATAATGCCTGCTACTCCAGCGCCTTCGATCCCTTGAAGGTATTCCTCCAGCCCGTCCATGTTTTCATTGTGGGCGAAGATATTTGTTGTCACATAAATGCGTGCGCCATATTTGTTTGCAAATGCGACACCTTCTGCCATTTCTTCAATTGAAAAGTTATCTGCATTTGAGCGAAGTCCAAATTCTTTCCCGCCAATAAAAACAGCGTCAGCTCCGTAATGTACAGCAATTTTCAGTTTTTCCAAGTTTCCTGCGGGTGCAAGCAGTTCTGGTTTTTTTGTAATGACACGTTTCCCATCAATCATTTCAGAAATACCATCTTTCAATAATGCCATTTCCTCTGCCTCCTCTTATCTTAATAAACCGTTTCTTTAAAGAAGAACCCTGTATCAATCGAACGATTCACTGGCTGAATCTCTTCAATCCGCTTCACCCAGTCCTCTTTCTGATCTTCATACGCGTCTTTGTCAGTCGTTAGTAAATCAATTGCTTTTCTATAAAGTGATGTCACCTCTGTCATATAAGAAAGTGACTTTAAAATTCCGTCAATTTTAAATGAGTCAATGCCTGCGTCAACAAACTCTTCTAATTCGTCAATCATACACACATCATTTGGACTCATAATATGTGTTCCGTTTGCATCCTCGAAAATAGGATATTTGTTTTGACGCTCTTGGTCATGCAGGAATAGCCCTTCCTCCATATTTCTGCCTTCGACGTCCATTTGTTTGCCCTGGTATTCAAAGTAGTTGCCGATGAGCGTACGTTTCGATTGAAACATACATGTCATGCCATGGACTTGAATTTCAATCTCCACCTCAGCATTTTCTTTGATGTCGATCACACTGTCCATATTCAGCTCTTTTGCAAGAACAGCACGCGATGCGCCTTTTCTGCCCCAGTAGTTACAAGTGTAATAGTTTGTCCCAGTCGTTTCTGTACTCCAGTGAAGATTCAGGTTCACTCCTGTTTCCTTTGCGGCCATGATCACGGCTGGGTCTCCAAAGACGACGCCGTCCACGTTTAATGAATCGAGAAAGGTTAAATAATCTCCAAGCAGCTGCACGCGGTCATTATGAAAAATCGCATTCATCGCTACATACACTTTTTTGTGATGGGCATGTGCAAGCAGAGCCGTTTGTTTCACATCTTCTCTTGAAAACTCACCTGCAAGACGAATACCGTATGTTTGTTCGCCTATTAAGAATGCATCAGCTCCTGCCTCAATTAATGGCAGTACGTCTGACACGCTGCTTGGCGTCACAAGCAATTCTGGTTTCTTCATGATTGGTCACCTCTTTTTGTACTAATGGCGATCCCGTCTCCAACTGGAATAATGCACGTTTGGAAATCAGGGTTTGACACGAGCCATTGATTGTATCGATCAATTTTTCCAATTAATTGTTTTTTTCGTTTATCTTCAATTTCTTCTTCATAATTCGTTGCCACTAAGCCTTTGAATAAGACATTGTCTGTGATAATCATTCCGTCGTGAGCGAGCATCGGTTCAAACAATTCAAAGAAACGCTTGTACTGCCCTTTTGCGGCATCAATAAAGATCACATCATAGGGCGCCATCGTTTGGACCGTTTTAGCCGATTCCATCGCATCACCAAAAAACACGTGTATTCTTTCTTTTAACTTTAATTCCTCAATGTTCCGTGTTGCTTCTTCATAGCGCTTTGCATTTCGCTCAATCGTATAAATCTCAGCATCTGGAAGAGCTGTTGCCATTCGAATTGCTGAATAGCCAATCGCTGTCCCGACCTCAAGAATTTTCTTCGGCTGTTTCATCGAAAGCAGCTGCAATAAAAGCTCGATGCTCACCTTTTCCATAATTGGTACATGATGCTCTTTTGCATAGATCTCTAATTGAGCGATTGCATCAGGACTTGGGTGAATTAAATGTTCAATATAATCATTTATTCGATCATCTTCGATAGTCATTATCTGTCTAGCTCCTTCATGACCTGAAAAAGAAGAGTCCTGCCTATTGCAGCTCTCTTTCTCGTCAATCTTTCGTTCATCTAAGTAAAAACAACCCGATATATTTTACCACAAAGAAGTGGCAATTGCGAACCTATAAAATGGAGATTCCAACGAAAAAAACTGCAGGCAATCTCATATTGTCTACAGTCTTTTTCGATTCACTTGTCCATTAATTGCTGCCTGTGATGTATTTCGCTTTTGCTTTATTATGCTCATTTAACGTTTTCGTAAATACGACTTCTCCATTTTTCTTCGCAAGGAAGTAAACGTAATCCGTTTTCTCTGGAAGCAGTGCGGCTTTCCAAGAGGATTCACCCGCATTTGCAATAGGTCCAGGCGGCAGCCCTTTGTTGTTATACGTGTTATAAGGAGATTTCACTTTTAGGTCTTTGTAATACACGCGGGTTTTATGCTCACCAAGTGCATAAAGAACGGTTGGATCAGTTTGAAGCGGCATATCTTTTTTCAACCGGTTATAGAATACACTTGAGATTTTTGCCCGATCTGTCTTTTCTGTTGCTTCCATTTCAATCAGTGAAGCCATCGTTAACACATCATGTATGGACATGTTTCTCTTTTTCATGTCTTTTTCATACGTTTTCACGTATTGATCTGTTTGTTTAATCATCGTTTCAATGATCGTTTCGAGCGATTCATCCTCACGATAAAATGGATACGTAGCAGGGAATAAATAACCTTCCAACGGATGTTTCACCTGTTTTCCATTCACTTGTGATGTCACGGTTTTCGGATATTTTTTCATTAACGTTTGAATAAAAGCAGGATCATCCAGCTTCGCTTCAACTTCCTTCGCTGAAAAATTCGTCTGATTTGCAATAATGACTGCAATATCAGACAGCTGTCTTCCCTCTGGAATCACAAGCTGAAAGGCGTAATCTGTCCCGCCAGATGTCAGCTTTTTGATCAGCGTGTCTGCGTCCATTGTTTGTTTTAAATGGAAATATCCCGCTTTAAAGCCGGACGCCTTTTTGTATTTTGCATAATAAGTGAAAATCGTGTCATTCGAAATGAGCCCATTTTCTTTTAAAATGCCTGCAATTTCGCGGACAGATGTCCCATTTGGAATATGAATATTAATGGTTTGTTTGCTTTTTTGATCGACCGGTCCGAGTGCTGATTTAACATATAAAAAGCCTGATAATGCTGCAATGATGATGACAGCAAGGACAGATAACAGGACGATCCCCATTTTTCTCTTGAAGAATGGTCGTTTCTTTTGTTCTGAAAACATGCATGGCCCTCCTCACATCTAGCTTTTATAGTACATGATTCGACGGAGTTCGGCAATTCCTTGCTTATGCATGTCATGACAGAACTTGACATAACACGGCTAAACCAATGCCGCCACCACTTCCAATAGCAGCCATGACATAGCTTCCATTCGGTAAGGCGCGCCCTTCATAAAATAATCTCACCATCATAGCAGCTCCTGACGCGCTGTAAGGATGCCCAAGGCAAAGTGCACCGCCTCTTCTATTGATTCGGTCATATGGTATCCCTAGCGTCCGGGCAATAAGTGCAGCTTTCAGCGCAAACGCTTCATTGATTTCAAATAGCGCCACTTCCTCTGCCTTGATGTTCTCTTGATGTAAAAGCTTCTTGATCGCATCAATTGGTGAAGCAGCTGGAAAATGAGGATGTATCGCTGTCACAGCACTTCCGGCATACCGTAGCATCACCTTATATCCACTTGCTTCCGCTAGCGATCTTTCCATCACAGCGACGGCGGCTGCTCCGTCTGCTTCCTTACAGCTATTGGCGGCAGTCACAGTTCCTTTTCCCGGTAAAAATACAGACTTTGCCCGCTTGATCAGCTTTGCCATCGGTCTTATTTTAGCAGCCGCTTCATCTATGTTCATCCCGTCAATCGAAACGATTTCTTCTGAATATGTACCATGTGTGAATGCCGCTAAACTTCTTTCCCAGCTCAAAAGGGCATAGTCATCTTGTTCTTTTCTCGTAACAGAAAATGCCGACGCGGTCAGCTCTGCTGCTTCTCCCATATGCGGATCTCCTATCCGCTCCGGTGAAAAGCGTGCTCTCTCTTTCATTGGTGAGCTGGAAATGCTCTCAGTCCCGCCAGCGATATACATCGTGCCCTCCCCCGATTGAACCATGACGCAAGCTGTTCGGATCGCTTCAAGACCAGAGGCACACTGCCTGTCAATTGTCATACCAGGAACGTGTAAAGGAAGACCTGCTTCTAATGAGGACAGACGGGCCATATTTCCACCGCCTCCGACGACATTGCCTAATATGACGTCATCCGGTGTCATGATCTGAGACAAATGCCGAATAAGGGGAGCGGCTAATTGCTCTGGGCGATAATTTTTCAGCATCCCATTTTTGTCACCGAAGGGTGTTCGTTTTGCTTCTACGATCACTGCTTGCATGACAATTGCTCCTCCGCCCACTTTTTCATGCTCGCGCGGGCTATTTTTCCGCCGGATGTTTCAATCATTTGATCAATCACAAGCCATTTTTTTGGTACCTTGTAGGCCGCCAGCTTTTCTTTAACAGCTAGTCGAACCGCCTTTATTTGCGGCACTTGCTCCAGTATGGCAACAGGGATTTCACCCCAATATGGGTCAGGAACGCCAACCACAATCGACCGTTTTACCTCTGGCTGTTCATTTAGCACACGCTCAATTTCCTCTGGGAAAATATTTAGTCCTCCATAGACAATCATGCCATTTTCACGACCGCTCATATACAGATAACCGTCTTCATCCAACCATCCCATATCGTAAACTGTCAGCCACTCCTCCGGCGGTTTCTGCTCATGCAAGTAACCTGAAAAAGTCATTGGGCTCTTTACATAAATTCTTCCTGTTTCATTTGGCTGACAGACAGATTGATCAGGCCGCCTTACTTCTACTTGAATGGAGGAGAAAGGCCGTCCAACAGAAGAAGGTTTTTGCATAAAGTCATTTGAAGACAAATAAGAGACAAAACTTAACTCTGATGTGCCATAAAAATCAAAAAAAGTGACATGTGGATAATTGGTGACGAGCTGTTCTTTTGAAGAGATGCTCCAATCTGCTCCCGATGACATGACAAGAAGCGGATTGTCTTCTCTAAAAGCTTCGATTTGTAGTAACGTTTCTGTCATTGTTGGGACAGTATACATCACGGTGATATCACCTGTCTCTAAGGCTTTCTTCGCTTTTACTGGCACAAATTTTTCTAAAAGCGTCACTGTGCCGCCAAAGTATAATGTACTGATGGCACCATATAAAAAGTGAGAGGATAAAAGTGTACCTAATATAAGAGCATGATCTTGATGAGTGATTCCAAATGAAGCGGTGGTCATTCGAAAGCTCTCGATCCAAGACTGCTGACGCCTAATAAAGGCTTTCGGTGAGCCTGTTGATCCTGACGTAAATCCCATATAAAAGACAGGATCCTTCTCGGTATCGCAGCTGTTATCTGGACTGTCTGTGAGAAGGCTCATTCTTTCCTTCCATTCAGATAAAGAAATAATCGGTATGTCTACGCTGCTTTGTTCAAATCTTTTCATCAATCGATCCTCTATAATGGCGAGATCCGCCTCACTTAACAAGAGCTTTTCAACACATTCTTCATGACTCCATCTCGGATCAAGCGGAACGGCTGTCCACCCTGCACAAGCAGCGCCCGCAAATAGTTGCAAAAAAGAAGCACCATTTGATAATAAAAAAGCGATTCTTTTTTGCTGATGAGCCGTTCCTTGTAACCACTGCGCTGATCTCTGTACACGTTCGTACCAATCTTGATATGTAATGCTTTCTTGCTCATCTATGATGGCAATCTGATCTGGTTTCATTTCTGCATGTACTGCATAGCTTTCCGTTATTCTGATCAAACCGCACGCCTCCCTTTATGCAGATCCCTTTTTCGATATGACATGGCCTGTATGATTTTAACCGTAAAGACAGCACACATTCCCGCTTTGATGAGATCACCTGGAAGATAAATCAAACTAAGGAAAGCGGCCTGCGACACCTTAATATGCATCATCATGGCTTGAAAGGGGATGCCGCACATATACAAAATCACAATACTGCAAACCGCATAGATCACAAAAAGACGCAGTGCGGTTACTTTTTTCAGCCGGTTCACCCATAAGCTGATCATGAAGGCAGCAACAGGATAAGCAAGAAGAAAACCACCGCTTGGACCAAAGAAGACCCCTATCCCGCCTCTCCCGCCTGACAAAAGAGGTGCGCCTGCTGCCACAACCAAAAGAAAAAGACATAAACTGATCAGTGCTTGTTTTGGCTTTAACAGCCCCCCAGCAAGCAAAAGACCTGCGGTTTGCAATGTAATCGGTACAGGTGTAAATGTAAGTAAAATCGGCGGGATCAAGCCTAACATCCCGATGACCGCTGTCATTAACGCTATTTGCATCATATCTTGTATTTTCAATCTCCATGCCCCTCACTCAATTTATTGTTAAAAACAGAGTAAAAGGTACAATTCATTATGTCAACATAAAATAAAATTAAGTTAACATATTGATCGTAAAAAAAGACCTGTGAAGAAAGATCAAGAAGATCTGTTCACAGGCCTTTTATTTGTTCTATTCTTCGTCTTCTTGATCTAAGAACGTATTTAACGTTTCTTCAATCATGTCCCATTCTTCATCTGTTTCAATCGGCTCTAGCTCGCCATCTTCACCGTCTTCATTCGGTGTAAAGCTTGATGCATGAATTTCAATTTCCTCATTGTCTTGTTCAGAAATTGGGTAGTAAAGGACATACGATTTGTTAAAATGGTCGCTTTCAAAAGTAAATAGTACTTCGCAAAGCTGTTCATTTCCATTATCATCAACGATTGTAATTTGCTTTTCTCCGTGTTCCATTTGATTCACCTCATTTTAATTTAAGCTGTCTAAATATCCTTGCAGGATCATGACAGCCGCCATTTTATCAATGACTTTTTTACGCTTTTGTCTGCTCACATCTGCAGAGATGAGCATTTTTTCCGCTGCCATTGTTGACAGACGCTCGTCCCAAAGCACAACAGGAACATTGTACGTGTTTTCTAGCACTTTCGCAAATGATTGGCTGGCTTCGCCTCTAGGACCGACCGTACCGTTCATATTTTTTGGAAAGCCAAGTACAATTTTATCCGCTCCGTATTCCGCTATGATCTCAGACAGGCGGCTGAGACCAAAGTCTCCGCCTGCTTCATCAATTTTAATTGTTTCAACCCCTTGCGCTGTCCATCCCATTTCATCACTGATCGCAACACCAAGGGTTTTCGTGCCTAAATCTAAGCCCAAAATTCTCATGTTTTACGCCTCTTTATGTGTCTCTAAGTACGATTTAACCAATTCCTCAATTAATTCGTCTCGTTCTAGTTTACGAATTAGGTTGCGTGCATCCTGATGTCTTGGAATATAAGCAGGGTCGCCTGACAGCAAGTATCCGACAATTTGATTGATCGGGTTGTATCCTTTTTCTTGGAGTGCGTCATGAACTGTAATGAGCACTTCATTCACATTGGTTTCAGCTGAATCATCAGAGAAGTTAAACTTCATTGTCTTATCAAATGAACTCACTGCTTCTTGCACCTCTCTTCCAACATTCTACTAGCAAGCTTTTTTCTAACCGCTCATCTAATACCATTATTCTACACTACATTGCCTGATTATAAAACGGATTTGACAGATTCTTCGACAGTTGCCAGTGCTTCTTCAAGCTTTTCTGGTTGTTTTCCGCCTGCTTGTGCCATGTCTGGACGTCCGCCTCCGCCTCCGCCGCAGATTTCAGCTGCTTGCTTCACAAGCTTCCCTGCATGCAGACCTTTTTCGATCACGTCTTTTGTTACTCCTGCTGAAATGTTTACTTTTCCGTTTTGAACGGCTCCCAGGACGATGACAGCTGATCCTAATTTAGCTTTTAAGTCATCAACCATTGTTCTTAAATGGTTCATGTCTTTAGCATTTACTTTTTCAGTTAATACTTTCACTCCGCCAACTTCTGTCACTTTCTCTAAAATAGAGCCAGCTTCTGCTTGGCTTAATTTCGCAAGGAGAGATTCGTTTTCTCTTTGAGCCTCTTTTAAATCTGCCTGTAATGAAGCAATCCGTTTTGGTACATCCTTCGTATTTGACTTCAGCTCATTTGCTGCCTGTTCTAAAATCGCCAGCTGGTCATTTAATTCTTCATAAGCGCCTTTACCAGTCACAGCTTCAATACGGCGTGTTCCAGCACCAATACCCGACTCAGATGCAATTTTAAACAAACCGATTTCCGCAGTGTTTTGCACGTGACAGCCGCCGCATAGCTCGATGCTGTAATCGCCCACTTGGACAACACGGACAATATCGCCATACTTCTCGCCAAAGAGCGCCATTGCACCCATTTCTTTTGCTTCAGCAATTGGTTTCAGGTCAATGGCAACAGAGATGCCTTCCCAAATTTTTTCGTTGACGATTTTTTCAATTTGAGACAATTCTTCTTTCGTCACTTGTCCAAAGTGAGAGAAATCAAAGCGAAGTCTGTTTTCATTTACCAATGAACCTGCTTGGTTTACGTGGCTTCCTAATACATCTTTGAGCGCCTGATGCAGAAGGTGTGTCGCTGTATGGTTTTTGACAATCCCTTTTCGAAGAGCTGATTCCACTTCAGCAGTGACCTCGAGACCTTTTTGAGCCGTACCGCTTACAACGACTCCTTCATGGACATGCTGACCGTTTGGCGCTTTTTTCACATCTTTGATCTCAATGATGGCTTCTGCACTTTTTAGTGTTCCTTTATCCGCTACTTGTCCGCCGCTTTCCGCATAGAAAGGTGTTTCATCTAACAAGATTTGCACCGTGTCTCCTTCATGTGCTTCCGAGACAATTTCACCATTTTGAAGCAATTCGATAATGCGAGTATCCGCAGTTAAATTTTCGTAGCCAACAAAGGTACTTTCCACTTTAATATCGCCTAATGCGCCGCCTTGAACCTGCATACTGCCGACATCTTGTCTCGCATTTCTTGCCCGTTCACGCTGCTTCTCCATTTCCGCTTGAAAGCCTTCTCGATCAACTGTCATGTTCTCATCTTCTGCATATTCTTCTGTCAGCTCGACAGGGAATCCATACGTGTCATACAGCTTAAATACATCTTCACCTGAAATCTGTGAGCTTCCTTTGTCTCTTTCTTTTTTAATCACTTCTGACAAAATAGCTAACCCTTCGTTCAGTGTTTCGTGGAAACGTTCCTCTTCGTTTTTGATGACTTTCGCAATAAATTCTTCTTTTGCTTGTACATCTGGGTAGAAATCCTTCATGATCTCAGCAACAACTGGCACTAGATCATACATAAACGGACGGTGGATATGGATCGTTTTTGCATAACGCACAGCGCGGCGCAGCAAACGTCTTAATACATATCCGCGGCCTTCATTGGAAGGAAGTGCTCCGTCACTTACAGCAAAGGCAACTGTCCGGATGTGGTCAGCAATGACTTTAAATGCTGTATCTTTTTCCTTCGCCAAACCATAGCTTTCTCCAGAAATGGTTTCGACTGCACGAATAATCGGCATGAAAAGGTCTGTATCGAAGTTCGTTGGCACATTTTGAATGACAGATACCATTCGTTCAAGGCCCATCCCTGTATCAATGTTTTTCTTCGGCAGTGGAGTGTATGATCCATCTGGATTATGGTTGAATTCAGAGAACACGAGATTCCATACTTCTAGATAACGCTCGTTTTCTCCGCCTGGATATAATTCTGGATCGTTCATGTCGTCACCGTATGATTCACCGCGGTCATAGAAAATTTCTGTATTCGGTCCGCTTGGGCCCTCGCCAATATCCCAGAAGTTGCCTTCAAGACGAATAATACGTTCTTCAGGCACACCAATTTTATCTCTCCAAAGGATATATGCTTCTTCGTCCTCTGGGTGGACTGTCACAGATAACAAATTCGGATCAAAGCCAATCCACTCTTCACTTGTGAGGAATTCCCACGCCCATTCAATGGCCTCTTCTTTAAAATAATCACCAATAGAGAAGTTGCCAAGCATTTCAAAGAACGTGTGATGACGTGCTGTCTTCCCTACATTTTCAATATCATTCGTACGAATCGATTTTTGCGCGTTGCAAATACGCGGATTGTCAGGTACGACGCGGCCATCAAAGTATTTTTTTAATGTTGCCACCCCACTGTTGATCCATAAAAGTGTTGGATCGTCATGCGGTACAAGTGACGCACTCGGTTCTACAGCATGTCCTTTTTCTTTAAAAAAGTCTAAAAACATTTGACGTACTTGAGCTGAAGTTAAAGTTTTCATTCAAAAATCCTCCCTTATCATTCATCAATCTCCACACAAACGAAAAAACATCCCGCCCTATGCAAGCACAAAACGACTTACACAGGGACGAGATGTTCTCGCGGTACCACCCTGATTATAGACACATTCGTCTATCACCTTCACATCCGATAACGCCGGAAGAGAGCGGCAGTGTTTATCTGCACTCGGGACTAGCTTCCGTTAAAGGTCTGATAAGGCTTTTCTCAGCAAATAAAGCCTCTCTCTGCAACAGCTTTTTAACGTACTCGGGTCCGTCATTGAATTTCAATATGTATGAATCGAAATTATTATAGACAACTCGGCTCGTCTTGTCAATGAACGCTTCGTCTCATCAGGATATATTGCACAATGATCACCCTGATAATCGCAGCTGCTGGTACAGCTAAAATCATCCCAATTAAGCCAAACAGCTCCCCTCCTGCAAGCAAGACAAGCATAATAACGACAGGATGCATATGAAGACTTCGTCCTACAATGATCGGGCTGAGAACATTGCTCTCTAAAAATTGCAGCACTGCTACTGTGATCAATACAATGATGACCGATTTCACCGAAATAGTAAACGCAATAAAGATGGCAGGAACTGCGCCAATTATCGGTCCAAAATACGGAATCACGTTCGTTGCTCCTATCAGCATGCCAAGAACGAGCGGATACGGGATATGAAAAAGCCAAAGCACAATGGCTGCTGCACCCCCGATTAAAGAACAGACAAGCAGCTGCCCTCGAATATAATCACCAAGCGATTCATCCACTGCTTTCACAAAGGCATGCCCCCTCTTCCTAAATGACGGCGGCGTTAAATACCATGCCGCCCGCTTCATCGTGTTCATGTCTTTTACCATATAAAAAACAAGAAAAGGGATGAGTGCTGCAACTAAAGCGTAATCAAATAAAACTTTACAGCTAAGAATCATCCGCTCAGCGCTATTGGCTGCATATGTCTCCGATTGAACAATGAAGCGGTCCAAGCGGTCATGAAGTCCGTCAGGCCAGTGGCTCGTATGATGATGAATATGTGATAATGCGCCATTATACGTTTCAGCGATGACAGGAATTTGTTCTGACAGCTCATTTAACTGTGCGATCATAACAGGCGCTCCTTTATATACCGCAAAACCAATCCCGCCAAAAAACAGGACATAGATGAGTAAGAGACTGACTGTTCTCGGCAGCCCTCGTGCATGCAGTCTTTCCACAATCGGATAAAGCAGATAAGAAATAAAAATAGCGATGAGAAGCGGAATGAGAACCGCCTTCAGCAATAAAAAAACAGGCATCCATAACTCGTCGAGCTGCAGTAAAATGAGCAAGGATGCAAGGACAAGCAGGACCCCTGCAGCATATATTAGAAATTGGATCGGACGTTTCTTCACCTTTTTCACCTCTTTTCTTATTGTTTAACCATCTTCTGCAATTATCCACGTAAATAAAATTTGTCCTAACTTTGTTAAAAATGAATACACATGAAACATACAGCTCCATCCAAAGTCACTGTTTGCTGTAAAATCTCGTCAGAAAATATTCCATTATTTACTTCTTTTTACACAAGTTGTGCTAGAATCCACTTTAGCTTTAGCCAATGAAACACAAGAGGAGGTTCTTCATGATCACATTCGAAGAAGTCAACAAGCATTATGGCCAGTTCCATGTACTTAAGGACATTAACCTACATATTCAAAAAGGGGAGGTTGTTGTGATCATCGGTCCTTCAGGGTCTGGTAAAAGCACGATGCTCAGGTGTATCAATCGTCTTGAAAGCATTGATGCGGGAAAAGTTCTCGTCAACCAAGTGTCTGTTCAGCATCCGAAGACCAACATCAATCTTGTCAGGCAAAATATCGGAATGGTCTTTCAGCATTTTCACCTCTATCCGCATAAGACGGTGCTTGAAAACATTATGCTTGCGCCGATGAAGGTCAAAAAAGTGAGCAAGGAAGAAGCAAAGGAAACAGCTGAATTTTATTTAAATAAAGTCGGCATTCCTGAAAAGGCAGACACCTACCCTTCACGACTCTCGGGCGGACAGCAGCAGCGCGTTGCCATTGCAAGAGGGCTTGCGATGAAGCCGGAGGTGATGCTTTTCGACGAACCGACATCTGCACTTGATCCAGAGATGATCGGCGAGGTATTAGATGTGATGAAGCAGCTGGCTCGTGAAGGCATGACCATGGTTGTCGTCACACATGAGATGGGCTTTGCCCGCGAAGTGGCTGACCGTATTGTCTTTATTGATGAAGGCAGAATTCTTGAAGAATCAACACCGGCTGCATTTTATGAAAAACCGCAAGAGAAACGTGCTCAATTATTTTTAAGCCGTATATTAAATCACTAGGGGGAATGGTTTGATGAAAAAAATGAAACGCTTTGGCCTGCTGCTCTTTATGACTTGCTGCATCGCCGCTTTGGCTGCTTGTGGATCTACTGAAAAAGGGTCAACTGATGCAAAACAAGGAAGTTCTTTAGAAGCCATTAAGAAAGACAAAAAAATCATTTTCGGTGTAAAAAATGACACACGTTTATTCGGTTTAAAAAATCCGAGCAGCGGTGATATTGAAGGATTTGATATTGACATTGCAAAAGCCATTACAAAAGAAATACTCGGCGATGAAGGAAAAGCAGAATTTAAGGAAGTGACATCTAAAACAAGAATTCCTTTGCTTCAAAAAGGGGATATCCATGCGATTGTTGCGACCATGACAATTACAGAAGAGCGTAAAAAAGAAGTCAATTTCTCAGATGTTTACTTTGAAGCAGGACAATCACTGCTTGTGAAAAAAGGAAGCGACATTCAATCCATTGATGATCTTAAAAAAGGAACGAAGGTGCTGGCCGTGAAAGGATCTACTTCTTCTCAAAATATCCGCGAGAAAGCACCTGAAGCATCCGTATTAGAATTTGAGAACTATCAGGAGGCTTTTACAGCATTAAAATCAAATCAAGGGCAAGTGCTGACAACTGATAATGCGATCTTATTTGGTATGGCAGATGAGGATTCAAATTACGAAGTGGTCGGCGGCACCTTTACAGATGAGCCTTATGGCATTGCTGTGAAAAAAGGCGATCAAGAATTAACAGATGCGATCAATAAAGCCTTAAAAACGTTAAAAGACAATGGAGAGTATGACAAGATTCTTAAAAAATGGATCAAAGAATAACGTTTGTTTCGTCAAGATCGATGCCTCAGGTGAGCCGCTCCATGGCTCCCCTGTTGATCAGGAAGGAAGTGAACTGATTGCTGCGGTTTTCCATTCTCACTGAAAATGTTCATCTTTATTTAGAAGGCTTTAAATATACCATTGGTGCAAGTGTGATTGCTCTGATTGGAAGCTTTTTGATCGGTACACTCATTGCCATTATGAGAATTGCGCCACTCAGGCCGCTTAACTGGTTAGGGACGGCTTACGTGGAATTTATTCGGAATATTCCGTTATTATTGATCACCTTTGTTTTCTTCTTTGGTTTACCCGTGTTAGGTATTGTAGCAGATGGCTTTACTGCTGGTACGATTGCTCTTGCCATTTATACCTCTGCCTTTATTGCTGAAGCCATTCGTGCAGGGATACAAGCTGTGCCCCTTGGACAAATGGAAGCAGCCCGCGCCTCAGGTCTGTCATATGGTGGGACGATGCGGTATATCATTTTGCCGCAGGCAATTAAAATCGTCATTCCTCCTCTTGGGAATCAATTTATAAACCTTGTTAAAAACTCCTCTATTTTAGGTGTCATTGCAGGGTTTGATCTCATGTATCAAGGAGACCTTATTGCATCTAGAACATTTGTGACGTTTGATGTCTACATCTTTGTTGCGATGTTCTATCTGCTATTAACCATTCCGCTCAGTCTAGGTGTTGGTTATTTAGAAAGAAGATTAGCAAGAAGCCACTAGAAAGGAGGAAACATCATGGATTTTATAGGTGCCTACCAGCCTGATCATCTCGCCTTTTTACTTGAAGGATTTGCTGTCACCTTAAAAGTGGCTTTTATCTCCATCATTTTGAGCTTTATCATTGGATTAGTCGTTGGCACATTACGGTTCGCTCAAATTCCGGTTTTATCAAAGGTGCTTGCGGTTGTTGTAGAAACCATTCGGAACCTGCCGCTTTTGCTGATCATCTTTTTCACGTATTTTGCATTGCCTGAGATCGGCATCAAGCTGAGTATCACAGCCTCTGCTATTGCGGCTTTAACCGTGTTTGAATCCGCGATGCTGTCAGAAATTATTCGGAGCGGTCTTAAATCAATTGATAAGGGGCAGATCGAAGCAGCCAGGTCTTCTGGTTTAACCTATATTCAAACATTAAAAATGATTATTATGCCGCAGGCTCTGCGCCGAATGGTGCCGCCAATTGTCAGTCAGTTCATATCTCTTTTGAAAGATACGTCGCTTGCCGTTGTCATTGCGCTTCCAGAATTATTACATCACGCTCAAATATTAAACGGTCAAAGCCAATCCTATTTACTGCCGATTTTCTTATTGGCAGCTATGATGTATTTTGTCGTCAATTTCAGCTTATCCATTCTTGCAAGACGATTAGAATACAGGCAGGCATAAAAAGAACATCCGCTCTTGGCGAATGCCAGCGTATAGACCGGTTGGCTATCACGCAAAACAAAGGGCTAAAATGAAGATCATTTTAGCCCTTTTTGTTTACATCATTCTCATAACACGTTTTCTTAGCTTTTTCATATCCCGCTTTGATGGCATATCATATCGGCTTGCAAAGTGATATGCGAGTGCACCTGCACCAAGCGTTAATAGTGAAGAAGTCATTTTGCCCATTCGAAATTCCCCCTTAACACTTATAGTTGAATTGAACGTTCATCGTCACTAAACAGATCATCTAAGCTGCTTAGTGTCCCGTCTTCCTCCACTTGGTGTGTAGATATTTTGCCTTTTGACAGCGTCAATTCAATAAAACAGCCCCAGCAATAATATTGATTGACCCCAATTTTTCCGATGTCTTTACATTTGCAATTTGGGCAAATGAGCATAATCAGCACCTCTTTACGTTCGGTTTAGAACCAGTGCTTCCTTTTGAACGTTCATCAAGGTTCCGGCAGCCTGCAGCTGTTTCCGAATCCCTGATAGCTCTGTAAAGAAGCCATCCGAGAGTTCATATGCTACGATTGTGCCCGAATTTGAGCAAAAGTATACATCTTCCAAAATACCTAAATTTTCACCATCAGGCGACTGCATCATTTTCTTCTTTAATTTCGAAAATAACAAGAATGGAGCAGAGGAA
The DNA here is from genome assembly GCF_038628485.1 of Bacillus sp. FSL M7-0003. Classification (NCBI taxonomy): domain Bacteria; kingdom Bacillati; phylum Bacillota; class Bacilli; order Caryophanales; family Bacillaceae; genus Bacillus; species Bacillus sp. FSL M7-0003. The sequence continues at coordinate 2,412,458 of NZ_CP152024.1, forward strand.
TCCATGCCCACTCCCTCCTGGCAGCTCACATACAAACCTTTGTCTGTCAGCTGATCAAAAGCAGAAAATGGAACGAGTGCACAGTCTTTCTTTTTCCCCTCTAACACATATCCTCCGCAGCTGCCTCCGGCTAAAAAGCAAATATCTTTTATGGAACCAAGCGATTGGGACAGCTCATCTGTATAGATCGTCATTCCTTCAAGTTCTCGGCATGTTCTCAAAATGTGCTCAACCACCTTTTGCGGAACAGTCTTATCGTGTGCGTTTGCTTCATGACTCATACGAAGAAATGGCTTCCATGAACGGAATGGGTGAAGTTCTTTTCACGCTAAAAGAAGACAAAGGGCTAAAATAAAAATCATTTTAGCCCTTTGTCAACAATCTGAACCTTCTACTCATGCATAAAATCAAATGGAGTGATTCCCTCCATGCCAATATTTGCGTCATGTACGCTAAACGGAAGCTCTTTTTGGAGCGCTTCAAGTTCTGCATCCATGATTTGTTCGGTTTGTACTAGCCGCATCGTTAAGGACGTTTGTCTGAGGGAATCCTCATTGTTTTTCACGCCCCACTCCAGCGCTGATTCCTCGCCGCACAGTATTAAAAACTTTTTACTGCGTGTAATGGCTGTGTACAGCAGATTCCGCCGAAGCATTCGGTAGTAGCTCCTGACGACTGGCAGCACAACAATCGGGAATTCACTTCCTTGTGATTTGTGAATAGAGCAGCAATAAGCATGTGTAAATTGATGAAAATCTTTTTTTGTAAAGGTGATTTCATTTCCATCAAAGGAGATCACAGCCATGTCTTCTTTTTCTGTATTTTCTTTTGCATAAAAAATCGAGACAATTTCACCGATATCGCCGTTAAAAATGTTGTTCTCCGGCTGATTCACAAGCTGAAGCACCTTATCACCTGTCCGGTACACCACATCACCAAACGGGATTTCTCTGCCCTTTGGTTTTTTAGGATTCAAAATGTGCTGCAGCATTTTGTTGAGCTCATTGATGCCTGCTTTTCCTTTATACATCGGTGCCAGCACTTGAATATCCTTTGCTGAAAACCCTTTTTGAGCAGCATTGCTGACAACTTTCTCAATAACTTCTTTCATTTGATCAGCTGAACACTGAATGAAGGACCGATCCTTTGAGCGTGCAGTGATATCCTTTGGCAGCACACCATTTTTCATATCATGTGCAAGTTCAACAATGGTTGAGCCGTCTGCCTGCCGGTAAATATCTGTCAGGGTAACAGCCGGCACGGCTTTTGAGGCAAGCAAATCCCGTAAAACTTGGCCTGGTCCGACAGATGGCAGCTGATGTTCATCCCCTACCATAATCACTTGGATATGATCAGGAATCGCTTTAAACAAATGATTCGCCAGCCAAATATCCAGCATACTTGATTCATCAATGATGACAAGCTTTCCTTCAATCGGCTGTTCCTCATCATGAGAGAAGCCCTCCGAACCGTTCCAGCCTAGCAGCCGGTGAATGGTGACAGCTGGAAGCCCTGTTGATTCTGTCATCCGTTTAGCCGCCCGTCCAGTTGGTGCCGCAAGCACAAATGGGAAGGATTCATCTTTTTTATAATCACTCGGATCAAGAGAAACACCGTGAAGATCACTGTAAAGCTCGACAATTCCTTTAATGACCGTCGTCTTCCCTGTTCCAGGCCCGCCTGTTAAAAGCAGCATCGGGGACATGAGTGCCTTTTGAATCGCTTCCTTTTGTGTCGGTGCATATTGGACGCCTAACCGCTCCTCCAGCTCGCCAAGTGCTAGCAGGAATTCTGATTCAGGAAATTGATCTGCATATTCTGTTTGGGAGACGATTTTTTGAATGCGTTTGGCGACACTTTGCTCCGCATAAAATAAGGATGGATGATAGCAGCGGTCATCTTCAATGATCATTTCTTTTCCTTCGCCAAGTGCAATGATCTGATTGGCAACATCCATTTCAGTCACTTTGTAATCATTGCCGGTTTGGTTGAGCAGCTTGCGGGTTTCGACGATCAAATCTTTCGTTTGTATGTACGTATGACCGTCTTGTAGACTGGCTGTCTCCACTGTATATAGCAAGGCGGCGCGAATCCGTTCTGGGTCATTTCCTGAGATGCCTGTTCTAGCGCCAAGCTCATCCGCCTTAATAAACCCGATTCCCTCAACATCCTTAACGAGCTGATAGGGATTTTCCTCGATTTTCTGCAGTGTTTCACTCTCGTATACTTGGTAAATCTTCATGCTGAGCTGCGGACCAAAGCCATACTGATTCAGGCTGATCATGATTTGTTCCAGCCCTTGATGCTCCTGAAGCGCTGCGGCAAGCTTATCCGCCTTCTTTTTTGATAAGCGCGGTACATCATACAAAACAGCTGGGTCACGCATAATCTTATGAAGCGTCTGATTGCCAAGCTGTCCCACAATTTCTTCCGCCGTCTTTTTTCCTATCCCCTCAAATAAATCACTTGAGAGATAATGTATGATGCCTTGCTTCGTTGTCGGCACTTCCTTTTGAAAATGAGTGGCCTGAAACTGTTCACCAAATTTCGGATGGCTTGTCACTTTGCCATAAAAGGTGTAGGTTTCCTCCTCATGAAGTGCGGGGAAGTAGCCTGTGACAGATGCAGTTTTTTCCTCTAAGTTTTCCGATGTTTCAATGACTTTTACCTTTAACACCGAGTATAAATTACTTTCATTATGGAAAATAACGGCTTGAATGGTCCCCTTTAAAAACGGTTCGTCCTCAAGCTTCATTTGATCTGGATGTTCCTGCACAGGTCTTCCCTCCTTCCATCTATTCTGCCTCTTGAATCAGCTTTTGTGCATGTAGTGCCAGCATATGGTCAGGCTGCACGTCAATGGCTTTACCCAGCATCTCAAGTGCTTCGTCTTTTTTCTCTAAGTACGCATACGCAACCCCTAAATTATAAAAGGCATCTGCATGCTGCGGATCACGCGTAATGACTTCAGTAAAAGTTGTCACCGCTTCTTCCAGCATGTGTTCATTGGCTAAACACATGCCAAATTGGAATCTTGCTTCATTATCCTCTTCGTTTAGTTCAACGGCACGCTGAAGATATGGCATCGCAAGCTTTGGCTGCTCTAATTTGATGAGCGTCTGCCCGAGCATATAAAACAAATCACTATTTTCCATGCCGGCTTTTAGTGCTTGTTCAAAATAGTCTTTCGCTTTCATAAAGTCTTCTTTTAATGTATATACATTTCCTGCTCCATAATAGGCTGCAGCTGCGGTATGATCAAGTTCAATTGCTTTTTGAAAAAAGTTTAAAGCACGTTCAAATTCATTGATACTTGAAAGTAAGTTCGCAAAGTTAATATATGGAACCGGATCCTTCGGGCTTTCTTCGATCGCTTTTGTAAAAGCTTCAGCTGCTTTTTCGATATTCCATTGATTCAAGGCTTCTATGCCGATTTCGTTATGATTCATTCGCTCTCTCATCCTTTCATTAAAAAACCTCAACAGCGACGTTGAGGTTTTGAAACATGCTACACATACGACAGCTTTTGACCATCTTTGAAGACATCGTCAATTGTACCGCCGCCAAGACATTCGTCGCCATCATAAAAAACAACCGCTTGTCCCGGGGTAACAGCACGAACAGGTTCATCAAAAATAACCATCGCTTCTTGCTCACCTGTCATTTTGACCTTCACATGGTGATCTTCTTGACGGTATCTGAATTTTGCTGTGCAGGTTAATTCACCGTTTTCTCCGACAATATGAGGACGAGTCCAGCTGATATTAACGGCTGAAATGCTTTCAGAGTATAAAAGTGGATTGTGGAAGCCTTGTTCAACAAACAAGATGTTTTTCTCCAAGTCTTTTCCAACGACAAACCAAGGATCACCGCTGCCGCCAATGCCAAGTCCTTGGCGCTGACCGATCGTGTAATACATCAGTCCATCGTGCTCCCCTTTTACTTCTCCGTCCATTGTCTGCATCACACCAGGCTGTGCAGGCAAATATTGACTAAGGAACGTTTTAAAGTTTCTTTCTCCGATAAAGCAGATACCAGTTGAATCTTTTTTCGCTGCTGTTGCGAGCTCTGCTTCTTTAGCTAATTCACGAACCCTTTTTTTCTCTAAATCACCGATTGGGAACATGACTTTATCAAGTTGTTCCTGAGTCAGCTGATTTAAGAAATACGTTTGGTCTTTGTTTGCATCAAGACCTCGCAGCATTTTGACTTCATCGCCTGTTCTGTCAACACGGGCATAGTGTCCTGTTGCCAAGTAATCCGCACCAAGTGACAATGCATGCTCAAGGAAAGCCTTGAACTTAATTTCTTTGTTACACATGACATCTGGGTTTGGCGTTCTGCCGGCTTTATATTCATCAAGAAAATATTGAAACACTTTGTCCCAATATTGCTTCTCGAAATTCACTGCATAATAAGGGATTCCAATTTGGTTACATACGCGGATGACATCCTCATAGTCTTCCGTTGCTGTGCAAACACCATTTTCATCAGTGTCATCCCAGTTTTTCATAAATATGCCGATGACATCATAGCCTTGCTCCTTTAACATAAGAGCGGCAACTGATGAATCGACTCCTCCGGACATACCGACCACAACTCTTGTATCTTCTGGTCTTTTTGTCATCTTCATCAACTCCAATTTCAATGAAACAACATGCGCGTTTCGTTCTTCAGGTGCTTCGCTGTTTCATTTTTCACACACGAACAAAAGGAAGTATTTATTTGGCTAGGCGTTTGACAACAGCCGCTATCTTACGTGCCGCCTGCTTCACATGATCCTCTTCATTCCCAAGACCGAAGCTTATTCTGACTGAGGACGTCAGCTCTTTTGCTTCTTCGCCATACATGGCGCTTAACACGTGCGAAGGAAGGACAGATCCAGCCGTACATGCCGATCCGCTTGAAACAGCAATTCCTTCCATATCTAAATTCACAAGCAGCGATTCAATGGAGACGCCCGGGAAATGAACATTTAAAATGTGCGGCAATGTCTCTTTCGGATGTCCATTGATAGAGAAATTGAGAGATTCCTCTTCGAATACTTGCAGCATGGTTTCTTTGAGCTTACCATAATGCATCGCTTTTTCTCTTCTATTTTGCTTCGTTAATTGAACAGCTTCTGCAAGCCCAACAATTCCTGCCACATTTTCAGTGCCAGCACGGCGCTTTCTTTCTTGTTCGCCTCCGAATATTTGCGGAGAAAGCTTCACGCCTTCGTTTACATATAAAAAACCTGTTCCCATCGGACCATTCAGCTTATGGCCAGAAGCAGATAAAAGATCAATATGGAGATCTGCTGCATCAATAGGCACTGTGCCAAACGCCTGCACTGCGTCTGTATGAAAATGAGCCGTGTGATCACGCAGAAGTTCGCCAATGGCTTTGATTGGCTGAATCACACCTGTTTCATTATTGCCGTACATGACGGTCACAAGAATTGTATCATCTCTCAATGCTTGTTTTAATTGATCAAGATGAATCAATCCTGTTTCGTCCACATCTAAATATGTCACTTCAAATCCTAGTTTTTCTAGGCGTTCACATGTATGCAGCACCGCATGATGCTCTGTTTTCACTGTGATGATATGTTTTCCTTCATGCTGTCTTGCCATGGCAACACCTGTAATTGCCAGGTTGTCCGCCTCGGTTCCACCGCTTGTGAGGATGATCTCCTGCGGTTTACAGTGTAATTCTCCTGCAATGACTTCTCTTGCTTCATCGAGCCACTTTCTTGCCTCGCGCCCATATGAATGAATACTAGAGGGATTGCCAAATATCTCTGTAAAGTACGGCATCATCTTGTCCACAATACGCTGATCCATCGGCGTAGTGGCCGCATGATCTAAATAGATTCGTTCCATTTCCGGTACACCTCTGATCTAAATATAGAACATATACGAGTCTTGATCCCCGTCATCTGTGTAGCTTGCCAAGTCTTCAAGAGTTGTATTGTCTAGTACGTCTTTTACTGCATCACGAATACGAATCCATAGTTCACGCTTTGCTGGTTCTTCGTTTTCGATGACTTCAACAGGACTAATGGGTCCTTCTAATACACGAATAATATCACCTGCTGTGATCTCGTTTGGTTCATGTGCAAGAACATAGCCGCCATACGCTCCGCGGATACTTTTTACAAGACGGGCATTGCGGAGTGGTGATACAAGCTGCTCTAAATAATGCTCAGACAAATCATTGTTTTGAGCGATTGATTTTAATGATGTAGGGCCTTCGCCATGTTTTTTGGCTAATTCGATCATGATCGTCAGACCGTATCTGCCTTTAGTTGATATTTTCAAGTTAAACACCTCTGCGTTTTCTATTCTATGTCATCAATTATTTTTCTGATTTCATATACGCTGATATATAGACCAAAAGCAATTATATCATACTTTCAGCCAACTTTCATTTACGGGTTCTGAGCATGATAGAAGGACGAATCCCTTTTCTATTTGAAGAAATTTCGGTACTCTATACAAACAAGACATTGCTATAGGAGAGATAATTATGAAACCTTTAGCGTACCGGATGCGCCCAAGTCATATTGAAGACATTATTGGGCAGGAGCATCTTGTTGGAGAAGGTCAAATTATTAGGCGAATGGTCGAGGCAAAACATTTATCCTCGATGATTTTATATGGACCGCCGGGCATCGGCAAAACATCGATTGCAACCGCGATTGCTGGCAGTACAAGCATTGCTTTTCGAACGCTGAATGCGGTCATTCATAACAAAAAGGATATGGAAGCTGTTGCCGCTGAAGCGAAAATGAGCGGCCAGGTGATCCTTATTTTAGACGAAGTCCACCGGCTTGATAAAGGAAAGCAGGATTTTCTTCTTCCTTATTTAGAAAATGGCATGATCATTTTAATTGGGGCAACAACGGCTAATCCCTATCATGCGATCAATCCTGCCATTCGAAGCCGGACACAAATATTCGAGCTGAAGCCGCTTGAAACAGAGCAAATCAAAGCTGCGTTAACAAGAGCCTTACAGGATGAGCATCGCGGGCTTGGCGGCTATGAGGTGACAGTGGACGATGAAGCGATGAATCATTTTGCCAATGGATGCGGAGGAGATGTGCGTTCTGCTTTAAATGCACTCGAGCTCGCTGTCTTATCGACAAAAGCTGATGAGACAGGGCATATCACAATCACTCTTGCCGCAGCAGAAGAATGCTTACAAAAAAAGAGCTTCTCACATGACAAGAATGGTGATGCTCATTATGATGTCCTCTCGGCTTTTCAAAAATCCATTAGAGGATCTGATACAGATGCGGCGCTGCATTACCTTGCCAGACTGATCGAAGCAGGAGACCTTGAAAGCATTACAAGGAGATTACTCGTGATGGCTTACGAGGACATTGGCTTAGCCAGTCCGCAGGCAGGCCCCCGCGTGTTAAGCGCAGTACAAACAGCAGAAAGAATCGGTTTCCCAGAAGCACGGATTCCGCTGGCGAACGCAGTGATTGAGCTGTGTCTTTCTCCTAAGTCTAATTCGGCATATAAGGCGATTGATGCGGCACTTGGTGACATTCGTACAGGGAAAATTGGAGAAGTTCCAGTTCATTTAAAGGATGCTCACTACAAAGGCGCCACAGCACTCGGAAGAGGCGTCGATTACTTATACCCACATGATTACGAAAACGGCTGGGTGAAGCAGCAATATTTACCTGATCCGCTGAAAAACAAGCAATACTATGTACCGAAACAAACCGGAAAATTTGAAGGTGCATTGAAACAGGTCTATGAAAATTTAAAACGCCAGAAATAAAAAAAGCCCCCTGCATGTTAGCAGGCGGGCTGTTTATTTATCCTTCACACGTGTAATCGGAATATCTTTTAAAAGCTTCATAATGACATGACCACCCATGATCAGTCCGGCAACAGACGGAACGAATGCATTAGATGATGGCGGCATTTGCGCCTTGCGAATCTTCGCTTCATCATTTCCAACTTCTTTTCTGACATCTTCGCGAATGACAATTGGACTTTCATCAGAGAAAATGACTTCAATTCCTTTACGAATCCCTTCCTTACGCAAACGTGTTCTCACAACTTTTGCAATAGGATCGGTATGTGTTTTTGAAATATCATCAATTTTGAAGCGTGTCGGATCTGTTTTGTTCGCAGCTCCCATACTTGAAATGATGTTCACACCTCGTTTCAGACACTCTTTCATTAAATGAATTTTATAGTGAATGGTATCTGAGGCATCAATGACATAATCAAGCGGATACTCAAAAAATTGCTCGTATGTTTCCTCTGTATAAAACATCTTCAGCGCAACAACTTCACATTCTGGATTAATATCAGCGATTCTCGCCTGCATTAAGTCAACCTTTGGCTGGCCAACTGTTGATAGCAATGCTGGAAGCTGACGGTTTACATTTGTAATATCAATATCATCTTTATCAACAAGAACAATACGGCCAACGCCTGAACGCGCGAGTGCCTCTACTGCGAATGAACCAACGCCGCCCACACCAAGCACTGCAACTGTACTGTTTTTTAGTATATTTAAGCCTTCCTTGCCAATGGCAAGCTCGTTTCTTGAAAACTGATGTAACAAGTGCCTCACTCCACCTTTATTTAAAATGAATCGAAAGAATCATATCATATTCAGACTTCTCCGTCATCCTTCTCTAAAAGAAAAAAACACAAAAAAGTCCCGATGACGCCGCCAGCATTTCCTTCGTTTTGAACCCCGCACCATGCAGGTGGGTGCTTTCTTCCTGACTTTATAAGTCCTCTAAAGAGGCATTTATGCAGAAAGGAAAGGCAAGCTCCCGTATAAAAAAATGTTCGGTCAAAACTAGGTAACCACCGTACGTATCAGGACTTTATTTATTGATTGATGAAAGCATATCATAGGCATATTTCTTTTTCAAGCGTTTACATACCTATAAACATGCGCCTATTTTACTGTTTTACTTTTGTTTTAATCGCTAAACTCAGCTCATCAAGCTGCGCCTCGCTTACATGGCCAGGGGCATCTGTAAGAACGCAGCTCGCACTTGCCGTTTTAGGGAATGCAATCGTATCTCTTAAGTTAGAGCGGCCTGCAAGCAGCATCACTAAACGGTCAAGCCCAAGCGCGATTCCGCCATGCGGAGGAACACCATGCTCAAACGCATCCAGCAGGAAGCCAAATTGTTCGTAAGCCTCTTCTTTTGAAAAACCAAGTAAGCCAAACATCTTTTCTTGAATGTCCTTTTCGAAAATACGAATAGAACCTCCGCCAAGCTCGTAGCCATTCAGCACAAGATCGTAAGCCTGGGCCTTCATGTCTTCTGGGCTTGTTTCAATTAATTCAAGATCATCGCGAACCGGCATTGTGAATGGATGATGGGCAGCATAGAAGCGGCCTTCTTCTTCATCCTTTTCAAGCAGCGGCCAATCGACAACCCATAAGAAATTAAATACAGACTCATCAATCAGTTCAAGCTCTTTACCAAGTTTTAAGCGAAGTGCACCAAGCGCATCATGGACAACAGACGTCTTATCTGCAACAAAGAGTAAAAGGTCGCCTTCTTCAACTTGCAGCTGTTCTTTTAATTCAGCTTGCTTTGCTTCATCAAAGAATTTAGCGATCGGACCTTTTAATTCAGTCCCTTCTGCTTTTAGCCAAGCTAGACCTTTTGCACCGTAGTTCGCTGCAAATGCACCAAGTGCATCAATGTCTTTTCTTGAGTAGTTCGCTGCAGCCCCTTTGACATTGATGGCTTTCACAGCTCCACCATTTTTCACAGCTCCGCTAAACACTTTGAAATCGGAGTCTTTTACCGTGTCTGAAATGTTCACCAGCTTCATCTCAAAGCGAGTATCCGGCTTATCGGATCCATAGGAATTCATCGCTTCATCATATGTCATACGAGGTAATGGCAATGTAAGGTCTACACCTTTGACATCTTTCATCACCTTCGCCATCATCTCTTCAGCAAGCGTCATGATGTCCTCTTGACTCATGAAGGACATTTCAATATCGACTTGTGTAAATTCCGGCTGACGGTCAGCACGCAAATCTTCATCTCTAAAGCAGCGGGCAATTTGATAATAACGGTCCATCCCAGAAACCATCAGCAATTGTTTAAATAACTGCGGAGACTGAGGCAGTGCATAAAATTCTCCCTCGTGTACACGGCTTGGAACAAGATAGTCACGCGCACCTTCTGGCGTACTTTTTGTTAAAATGGGCGTTTCAATGTCTAGAAAGCCGTTGTCGTCTAAGAAATGGCGGAATGCTTTTGTGACTTCATGTCGCATTTTCATTGTTTCAAACATTGCAGGGCGGCGAAGATCCAGGTAACGATATTTTAAACGAACATCTTCTGATACCTCGTCTGCTTGATCTGAAATCACAAATGGAGGAGTCTTCGCTTCATTTAAAACGGTAACCGTTTCGACTTGAATTTCAATTTTGCCCGTTTTTAAATTTGGATTGATCGTTGCTTCTTCTCTTGCGACAACCGTTCCTTTAATATCAAGGACATATTCATTACGAATTGATTCTGCTGTCTCAAGCGCCTCTCTTGATAAGTCTGGATTGAAGACAACTTGTACAATCCCTGTACGATCGCGCAAATCAATAAAGATTAATCCGCCTAGGTCACGCCTTTTTTGAACCCATCCTTTTAATACAACTGACTGACCAATTTGGTCTTCTGTTACTTCTCCACAATAAAAAGTTCTACCAAACACAAACATTCCACTCCTTCTTTACGCTTTCTGGTGGGCCTTCAACATTTGAATCAGCTCATCAAGCTTCACTTCAATTTGTTCACCCGTTGTTGTATCTTTCACATTCACAATTTGCTGCGCTAGCTCATCTTCACCAAGAACTGCAATAAATTTGGCTTTTAATCGATCAGCCGCTTTAAATTGTCCTTTTAGTTTCTTCCCTGTATAGTCCATTTCACTTGAGATACCTTCTTTTCTCAGACGGTTTAATAATGAAACAGAATAATCCTTCGCTTCATCTCCGAGAGCAGCAATGTATAGATCAATACCATCCTGGAGAGGAAGCTCAATTCCTTCAGCATCGATCGCAGATAAAAAACGCTCAATACTCATCGCAAATCCAATCCCTGGTGATTCAGGACCGCCAATTCCTTCAACGAGTCCATCATAACGGCCGCCGCCGGCTAATGTTGTAATCGCACCAAAGCCTTCTGCATTACTCATGATCTCAAATGCTGTGTGATTGTAGTAATCAAGACCGCGTACTAAATTTGGATCGACGACATACTCAATGCCTATATCTGATAAGTATTGTTTGACCTTTTCAAAATACGTCCGAGATTCTTCATTTAAGTAATCTTGAATGGATGGGGCTGTTGCCATCAGTTCATGGTCACGATCCTTTTTACAATCAAGAATGCGCAGCGGATTTTGATGTAAACGCGTTTGACAGTCGTGACAGAATTCCTCAATTCTTGGTTCAAAGTGCTTGACCAGTGCTGTGCGGTAGTCTGCACGGCTCTCTTTGTCACCAAGGCTGTTAATGACGAGCTTTAAGTTAGAAAGGCCTGCTTTCTCATACACACTCATCGCAAGCGAAATGACCTCTGCATCAATAGCAGGATCCTTGGAACCAATCGCTTCGATTCCAAATTGATAAAATTGACGATATCTTCCGGTTTGCGGACGTTCATAGCGGAACATTGGTCCGATGTAATAAAGCTTTGTTGGCTGAGCCGGCTGTGCGAACAATTTATTTTCAACATAAGAGCGTACAGTTGAAGCTGTTCCCTCTGGACGAAGTGTGATGCTGCGTCCTTTTTTGTCTTCAAATGTGTACATTTCTTTTTGAACGATATCAGTTGATTCGCCTACTCCCCGTGCAAACAGCTCTGTATGCTCAAAAATCGGTGTGCGGATTTCTTTGTATTGAAAGGCTGCACATGTATCTCTCGCAATTTGTTCAACATACTGCCAGCGTTCTGACTCTCCAGGTAAAATATCCTGTGTGCCTCTTGGAATATTAAAACTCATTTTTCGTCCTCCTACGACCATCATTCATTTTTTATGTGGACATATAAAAAACCCCCGCCTCTACTATGTGTATAGTAGGGACGAGAGTTATACCCGTGGTGCCACCCTAGTTGGAACATGAATAAGCATGTTCCCGCTCAAATCCTTAACGCAGATTCACGTTCTCCGCCTATTGACTCATTTTCAGAGCGTTCAGCAGGAAACCTACAGAGTGTTCTTTCGTGATAAATGCCATGCGGATTCGCTTTCAGCCTAAGGCGAGTCCTCTCTGCTCACGCAATTTACCCTACTATTCTCTATCATCAGTTCCACATTTTAAATTTTCAAGTGTGTTGATTTATATTATAATAAGGTCGGTGCTGCCACTCTGTCAACCCTTGCCGTGCCTCTTTTTCTTTTCCAGCTCTTCTTTTGACGTACATCCGTATTCAGATGCGGTCTCTTCAAGGAAGCCTGGCTGATCCATTTCGTCGTGCTGCCAGCGGTCGATATCACGATGTCCATTATATTGCACTCGTCCTAATTTTCTGCTTAATCTCATGTTTGTACATCCTTTTATCACATTTTTATTTAGTATAAACAGATTGATTCATTTTTATTAGGGAAACTGCAAGGAATTCATCCACTACATAACGAATTAACATTCATCGGTTTTACAAGGGAGGGGAAAACACCGTTTTGAATCTGAAAAAACACAATCAAATGATGATGCTGCTTACTTGTTTTGTTCTCATCGCGAGTTCTTTGCCTATGACACATGCTACAGCACAAACAGATCAAGCTGTTGTCGCAACAGATGAAATCAATGTGAGAACGGGCCCTGGTTTAAGCTACGGAATTGCAGCTGTTGTGAAACGCGGCGAAAGTTATCCTATTCTCACTGAACAAGGAGAATGGGTGCAGATCCAATTATCAAACGGACAAAAAGGCTGGGTCGTCTCATGGCTGATTACCACATCATCCGGCGCTCAAAAATCCGCGAAGCCAAAGGCGCAAGGTCAAAGCACGGCTGGAGGCAGTACAATTACATCGACAGCTTCCGATCTTCGCATCCGGACAGGCCCTGGGACTTCCTATCAAGTGATTGGTACTTTCCCGCAAGGCGCTACCGCTAAAAAGCTCGAGACAAGCGGCGAATGGACGAAAATTTCGTATAAACAAGCAGAAGGCTGGGTTCACTCTGATTATGTTTCAGGGGGGCAGAAAACTTCTCAATCAAGCTCCGGCGAGTCCTCTCGCTCTAACGAGACAGGCACAGTTGGCGTATCGAGCTTGAATGTACGACAATCGGCCGCACCAAATGCACAAGTCATCACTTCTCTTGCCCGCAACACACAGATCACCATTTTGCGAGAGCAGAACGGCTGGTATGAAATTGAGGGGAAAGGCGTAAAAGGCTGGGTTGCAAGCTATTACATTGTCACAGGCAAAGGAGCAGGCTCTGCACCTGAAAAGAGTTCATCCTCTTCGGCTTCTGAGCAAAAAGCATACATTGTCTATGACGGCACCAACATTCGAAAAAGCGCTTCTACCTCTGCTGGGATTGCAGAAAGAGCAACAAAAGGAGCTGCCTATCAAATTGTTCGGACGCAAGGTGACTGGTACGAGGTGACACTATCAAACAGCGGAACTGGCTACGTGGCGAGCTGGGTCGTTCAAACGAAGAAAAATAGCAGCGAAGCGCCAAGACCTCAGCAGGATTCATCGTCTGGAACTGGTTCTTTAAAAGGAAAAACGATTGTTCTTGATCCTGGTCATGGCGGAAAAGACAGCGGCACGATTGGCGCAGACGGTGCTTTTGAAAAGAACATCACCATCAAAACCGCCAATTTACTGGCAGGCAAATTAAGGGCTTCAGGTGCAAATGTATATTTAACAAGAAGTGATGATACCTTTATCAGCCTTCAATCAAGGGTGGCAACCTCTCATTATCGAAATGCAGATGCATTTATTAGTCTTCATTATGATAGTTTTATGGACCAAAGTGTTAGAGGAAGTACTGCGTATTATTATCATGCAGCAAAAGATCAGCAGTTAGCGTCAAGCGTTCATTCCGAAGTCGCAAAACGCTCTCAAATCCCTGATAAGGGTGTCAAATTCGGAGATTACTTTGTTTTAAGAGAAAACAAACGCCCTTCCCTTTTATATGAACTCGGGTACTTAAGCAATCCACAGGAGGAAGCGATCATTTATAGCGCCTCTTACCAAGAACGAGTCACAGAAGGAATGACTGAAGGATTAAAACAATATTTCCGTTAAAAAGAAAGAGGCCTCTGCGCCTCTTTTTTGTTTGATTGCAAAAGAAAAAGACTCTAAACAAACTCCCGCATGAGTTCATCTACAGTCTAAAGAGAATCTATTCTTTGCTGTCCATCAAGATCGTGACCGGTCCTGAATTGGTCAATGACACGTCCATCATCGCACCAAAACGGCCAGTTTCGACATGGATGCCTTTTTCTCTAAGGGTTTTATTGAAACATTCGTAAAGCGAATTGGCTGCATCCGGCTTGGCGGCTTTCATAAAATTCGGCCGTCTGCCCTTTCTCGTATCACCATAAAGGGTAAATTGAGATACAGACAGAACGCTTCCTTTTATGTCCAATAATGAACGATTCATTTTCCCGTTTTCATCTTCAAAAATACGTAAATGTGCAAGCTTTTCAGCTAAGTAGAGCACATCTTCTTCTGTATCTTCGTGTGTGACACCAACAAGCACCATATAACCTTCGTTGATGGCACCTGTGATCTCTTCTTCTACCTTAACAGATGCATTTGTCACACGCTGCACAACAAGCCTCATAGACGATATACTTCCTTTCTAATTCATGAATCGGCGAACAGAGTAAATGTCTTTGATTTGCTTAATGCGTTCGACCACTTTGTGCAAATGGTTAATATTTTGGATAAAGATCGCCATATGGATCGTCGCCACTTTGTTACGGTCAGACTTCCCAGAAACAGAGGAGATGTTCGTTTTGGTTTCGTTGACTGCTTGAAGCACCTCATTGAGTAAGCCGCGTCTATCATATCCTAATATTTCAATTTCCACATTGTATTCTTTACGGTTTTGAGCAGGCTGCTCATGCTCCCACTCGACCGGAATTAACCGCTCCTGTGCTTCTCCTGTCTTTACGTTCGGACAGTCCTCGCGGTGAACAGATACACCTCGGCCCTTCGTAATAAAACCGACAATGCTATCACCAGGAACAGGATTACAGCACTTAGATAAGCGGACAAGCAGGTTATCAATCCCTTTGACCCTTACGCCAGCTTCTCGTTTTTTCCCGTGATACGTCTTTGGTTCCACCGTCACTTCTTGAACGGTTTTCTCTTGCTCTTCTTGGTCTCTTTGTTTTCTTTCTTTTTCCGTTAAACGATTGGCGACCTGCAGTGCAGTAATGCCGTTATATCCAACAGCTGCATACATGTCCTCTTCGTTTGAAAAATTAAATTTGTCAGCCACTTTTTGCAGGTTTTCAGCGGTCAGAATGTCTTTGACGTCAAACTCAAGGTTTTTGATTTCTTTTTCCACGAGCTCTCGGCCTTTTTCGACATTTTCTTCACGGCGCTGTTTTTTGAAAAACTGTCTGATCTTGTGCTTCGCTTGGGAGGTTTGGGCAAGCTTGACCCAATCCTGACTTGGCCCGTAGCTGTGCTTTGATGTCAGAATTTCAATAATGTCACCTGTTTTTAGTTTGTGATCGAGTGTGACCATCTTGCCATTGACCTTGGCACCGATCGTTTTATTCCCAATTTCCGAGTGAATCCGGTAAGAGAAATCAATCGGAACTGAGCCCGACGGCAGTTCAATGACGTCTCCTTTTGGTGTAAACACAAACACCATATCAGAGAAAAGATCAATCTTTAACGACTCCATAAATTCTTCTGCATCTGTGGACTCATTTTGGAATTCAAGAATTTCTCTAAACCAAGAGAGCTTCTTCTGGAAGACCGCTTCTTCCGTTGATTCTGCTGACTCTTTGCCTTCTTTGTATGCCCAGTGTGCCGCAATCCCGTATTCTGCAATTTCATGCATTTCCACTGTACGGATCTGAACTTCAAGCGGATCGCCTTTTGGCCCAATCACCGTTGTATGAAGAGACTGGTACATGTTCGGCTTTGGCATCGCAATATAATCCTTAAACCTGCCTGGCATCGGCTTCCAGCACGTATGGATAATCCCGAGCACAGCATAACAGTCTTTAATGCTGTCAACCAAAATACGAACGGCAAGCAGATCATAAATTTCATTAAACTGCTTATTTTGCAAGACCATTTTGCGATAAATACTATAAATATGTTTTGGTCTGCCGGAAAATTCAGCCTTGATGTTCACCTCAGACACGCGGTCTTTCACTTCATTGACGACCTCGTCCAAGTATTCCTCACGTTCCGCTCGTTTGCGCTTCATCAGATTCACAATCCGGTAATATTGCTGCGGATTTAAATAGCGGAGTGCTGTATCTTCAAGCTCCCACTTAATCTTTGAAATCCCTAATCTGTGCGCAAGCGGTGCAAAGATTTCAAGTGTTTCATTTGAAATTCTCCGCTGCTTTTCCTGCGGAAGGTGTTTGAGCGTTCTCATATTATGAAGACGGTCTGCCAGCTTAATCAAGATCACGCGAATATCCTGCGCCATTGCAACAAACATTTTTCGATGGTTTTCGGCCTGCTGTTCTTCTTGTGATTTATATTTAATCTTCCCGAGCTTTGTGACACCATCAACAAGCATTGCTACTTCTTCGTTAAAATGCTCTTTTAAATCCTGTAATGTCACATCTGTATCCTCAACTACATCGTGCAGGAAACCGCCTGCAATGGTTGATGGGTCCATTTCAAGATCAACAAGAATACCCGCCACTTGAATTGGATGGATAATATAGGGCTCACCAGATTTCCGGTATTGCTCCTTGTGTGCATTTTCAGCATATTCATATGCTCGCTCTATAAATTGAATATGTTCAGCGGACAGGTATTCTCTTGCCTTGTCAATGACCTGCTGCGCCGTTAAAACTTGTTCGTTCGCCATGGAATCACCTTTTTAAATGAAAACTGTATTGTAGTTTATTATCAAGAAAAATTCGATAGATGTAAAGAGAAGAAGTCCGCTAAAAGATTTTTGATAGGAAAAAAGCACCCTTCTTACTGAGTGCTTTTTACGAAAAACTCCATTAGTATTGCATTAACGTCATGATGTCGTAGCCGTCAAGCTTCTTTCTGCCGTCCAGATACGTCAGCTCAATCAAAAATGCAATCCCTGCCACAACGCCGCCTAATTCCTCTACAAGCTTGATGGACGCTTCAATTGTTCCACCAGTTGCCAGTAAGTCATCTGTAATTAGGACACGCTGACCAGGACGAATCGCATCTTTATGAATCGTTAATACATCTTTACCATATTCCAAGCCGTAATCGACTTTAATGACTTCACGAGGAAGCTTTCCTTCTTTACGAACCGGTGCAAAACCTACACCAAGTGCGTATGCTACAGGGCAGCCAATAATGAATCCACGCGCTTCAGGTCCAACAATGAGATCAATGTCTCTTTCCTTCGCGTATTCAACGATTTGATCCGTTGCATAACGGTACACTTCGCCTTTATCCATTAACGTTGTAATATCTTTAAATTGTACACCTTCCTTTGGGTAGTCAGGTACAACTGTCACATATTGTTTTAAATCCATCTTTTCCTTTTCCTCCTCGTACGTCAAAGCACAGGTGAGACTTCGCTCATCATGCTATTCAGCCATTCCTTCAGCTCTTTAGCTGAGGAATATGTTAGTGTTTGATCGAGTTCCATCAATCGTTGTTTTGCTGTATAGGACGCTGACGCCGTTAAATCTTTTTTAGGGGCATCAAGTACTATTGACAGCACACCATTCTCTATTTTAACAAAACCGAGTTCAAAAAACACCTTTGTCATAAAAATGATTGTATCTTTTGTCCAGCCTCTATGTTTGGCAAGCTCCATTCCTTGTTCTTTAATAGGAAAACTTCCCCGTTTAAACAAGAACCCATAAAACCATTTGAATTGGTCACGGCTTGGGAAAGAGGACATAAAATGATCTTCTTTTCTTTGAAAAACCGTATAAATTCTCGCAGGCTTTTGATTTTCTAAAAGCTGCTTCAGCAATTGCTCATCTGCGGGAACATCCGCAAAGACCACATACTTTCCTTGTACATCAAATGTTGATACATTTTCTGCATGAACATGATGAATGGGGAGATCGACGTCCTGTTTTGTTGTTTCATCAAAACAGACAACCAATGAATTTTCTGAATCAAGTGTCGAAACTTTCTTCTCCCAATCCTTTTTCCCGCGCAGATCAAACAGCTGCCATTCATCAACTCGTGCATCTTTTAACATCAGCTGGGGCTTCTTCCGGTTATTCCATTCATTGACAGACATTTCTCCAATCACAGAAATGCGGCTTCCTGGAACAATTTCCTCTTTTAATTTCCCTTGGTGAAAGCCAACACAGTCAAGCAGTGTGTCTTCGTCTTTCAGAGACATTTTAATATGGTTGTGATTTGCCCCAATCGTTCGGATATCTTCAAGCTTCGCATCTTCAATCATAATAAACGGTTTTGGGTTTGACATACCAAATGGTGACAGCATCCCCGCTTCTTCAATCGCTTGAACCGTCAATTCGTCTACCTTGCACACGGCATCGACCCGCTGAATTGGAATAAAATCTTCTTCCGTCAATGTTTCATTTGCATATTGATTTAATCTTTCCCTTAGTAAAGATACATCATCCGCTCGAAGTGTCATCCCTGCTGCCATCGGATGCCCGCCGAAATGCGGCAGGATGTCGCGACATTTGCTTAGATGGAAAAATAGATCGAAGCCAGGAATACTCCGGGCTGATCCTTTTGCCATTTGCGTCTCTTCATCTATTCCAAGCACAATCGCCGGACGAGAAAAAGTATCCGTCAATTTAGAGGCAACAATTCCGACAACGCCCGGATTCCAGCCAGCTTTCGCTACAACAATCGCAGACTGGTCATCACCTGCCTCTTCCACCATTTGAATGGCTTCTTCTGTGATCGTACTGACAATCTTTTGTCGTTCTTTATTCAGTTCCTGTACAAAACGAGCGAGCTCTTCCGCTTCATCCTTATCCTCAGTCATTAGAAGATGAACGGCTGGATCTGCCTGTTCAATTCGCCCAACAGCATTCAGCCTTGGCGCAATTTGAAAGCCGACCGTTTCCTCGCTCGCTTCTTCTAGAGTGGCTCCAGCTTCTTTCAATAACGCTTTCAGCCCCGGTCTATTCGACTGCCGAAGCTGCATAAGGCCTTTTTTGGCGAGCCATCTATTCTCATCGTGAAGCGGTACAAGATCCGCGATTGTCCCGATTGCTGCAAGATCTAACAGCTGAACTGGCAGCTCTCCAAGAAGTGCATGCGCCACTTTAAACGCGACACCTACACCAGCAAGTTCTTTAAAGGGATATTCACAGCCAGGCTGCTTAGGATGGACAATGGCCAGTGCCTCAGGCAGCTCCTCACTTGGTTCATGGTGATCTGTAATGATCAGGTCTAACCCTATTTCTTTTGCAATACGTGCTTCATTTACAGCAGCAATGCCTGTATCGACCGTGATGACAAGCGATGCTCCTTGCTCCTTGATATATCGAAAAGCCTGTTCATTAGGTCCATAGCCTTCTTTAAATCGATCTGGAATATAAAAGTCTACTATCGCAGACCGCTCTTTTAATGTATGTAAAAGTACAGACGTACTTGTCACACCATCTGCATCATAGTCTCCGAAGATCACAATCGATTCCTGCTCTTCGATCGCTTTGTTGATGCGCTCTACTGCTTCTTTCATTCCTTTTAATAGGAATGGATCATGAAATTCGGCTTTTTGATCAAATAAAAAAGACCTCGCCTCTTCTACTTCTTCAAATCCTCTTTTTACGAGAAGCGATGCAGTCAGCGCTGAAATATTTAGATTTTCAGAGAGTGATTTCACTTTTTCTTCGCTTGGATGTTCATATTCCCAGCGCATTTTGGATAATAACATAAATTCACCCCTCAACCACACTATTATACTAGAGTGGCCTGAGGGGTTTCAATTTTTATTTTATGAAATTGTGCTGGAAGATTATTTTTCCTTCCGGTCAAATGATGCTGGCTGTTCTTTTAAAGGCGTGACATGAGATTTTTTTTGAAGATCTTTGTCTGCCTTTTTCGTCGAAGCAGCAGGTGCAGCGGCTGCACGCTCAGCTTTTAATGCCTTTAATTCACGTTTCAGTTTCACAATTTGGAAGATCCCTGCAAATGCCACAATCAGTCCGCCCATTAAAACTGAACCGATAATGACAAGGATCAGCGGCCATTCAGCCGTTCCAAATAAGTAGTGTACCTCGACAGGCCGTACATTAATCACGGCAAATACTGAGACAATTAATACGAAAATAAATGCGAGTATGATGGTCCATTGTTGTTTGTTCATCTACAAATCCCCCAAGCTTTTTCTTTTATTCTTCCCTTTTCACTGCCTTTTTTAAACACCGAAAGAAAGCAGTGGAAGAAAACCTATCAGCATGGGCATGATCAGCTGCTGAGTTTTTCTTTAATCAGATTCTTTAATTCTTTTCTTTCTCCAGAAATGACAAGGGTATCCCCTTCTTCGATGATGGTATCTGGTCCTGGATTTAAAATCTTCTCATGTGATTTTCTCACAATGGCGATGACTGTTACTTGATAGTTTTGGCGAACATTGAGGTCACCGATGCTTTTCTGAACAGCTGGTGCATTCTTTTCAATTTTAAACCATTCAATCACCAGTTCATCAATGGCTACCTCTACGGTTTCAAGCGCTTTCGGCTTATAGACCATGCCGCCTAAAATAGCCGCGATTTGTCTTGCTTCTTCATCGTTTAGCAGGATGCCAGAAATCGTTTCTTCGTGGTCGTCCTCCTGAAAATGATACATTTCTCTTCTGCCGTCATCATGTGTAATGATGGCAAGCTTCTCATTATTTCTTGTGATCATTTCGGCTTTATGACCGATACCTGGCAGTTCAGTTTCCCGAACCTTCATAACAGCCCCTCCAATGAATAAAGCCAAATGCCCTAAACAGACACTTGCTTTCTATACTGGTCTAAACGTAAGTCATTATAGCAAAAGACCATTTCAAGATCAATGAAACCCAAAATGTTTTTTCAAAGCGTCTACTTTTCGGAAAAACCAATAGAAAAAGACTGCCGAGAAGGCAGTCTCAGATTGTTGAAAAAGGGCTAAAATGATTTTTATTTTAGCCCTTTGTCTTCTTTTCAGCGTGATAGAAAACCTTTGCAGTCTAGGAAGGACGAGCACTGGCGCGGAGCGAATTGAACATTCGTGAGCACCAGCGCGCAGGACTGACAAAGAATGCGAGGGTTTGTCTACACGCTGAGACTGCCGAGAAGGCAGTCTTTCTAGATTAAATATCTTGATCTGTATCTATCTTAGCTGGTTTTTTCAGCTCACGGCCTTTCCACATCAGCCAAATTTGTGCCGCGATGTAAAGGGATGAGTATACCCCTGTTAATAAGCCGACAAGTAAGGCGATGGAGAAGTTTGTAATCGACGCTGATCCGAAGATAAGCAGTGCGATAACAACGACAACTACAGTCAGCACCGTGTTGACAGATCGCGTAAAGGTTTGCTGTAAGCTTAAGTTCACAATGTACGATAGATCTTCAATGGTTTTCGGTTTACGTTTCTTCATTTGTTCACGAACCCTGTCGAAGGTAACGATCGTGTCGTTGATCGAGTATCCAATGACTGTGAGGATCGCGGCAATGAAGGTGACATCCACCTCTAAGCGCGTAATACTAAAGAAGGCGACAATAAAGAATGCATCATACAGCAATGAGGCAATCGCCGCAATCGCCATTTTATATTCAAAGCGGATGGATACATATATAATGATCCCAATTGAAGCAATGATGACGGCATATAGCGCATTACGGGCAAGCTCTTTTCCGACAGTCGGTGATACTGTACTTACGTTCGGTTCAGTGCCGTATTTATCTTTGAAGTAATCTTTTACTTCAGCAATTTTTTCTTTATTCGGCACACCGACAAATCGAACCGCTGCCTGATTTTCATTTTGCCCCGATAGCACAACACTGTCTGCTTCAAGGTCAAGCTTTTTAAAGTCTTGCTCTACTTGTGCAGTTGTCAGCTTGTGATCGCTTTGAACATCAATTCTCGTTCCACTAGCAAAGTCAATACCAGCATTAAGCTTGAAGATCGAAAGGACGATGATTCCCGCAATGGTAACAGCTATTGAGAAAATCATAAAGCCTTTACGTTTGCTGACGAAATCCCATTTATCAAATGGCGTTTTCGGTTCGGTATTTTCTGTTGTTTCGTGGATATTCATGATGTCTTTTTTGCGGACACCAAACCAGCCTTTTTTGCGGTCGAGCGCGCGGCTCTCTACAAGCAGTCCAAGAAGGAATCTTGATAGGAAAACAGCTGTGATAAAGCTTGTTAAAATTGAGAGGATGAGCATTGTTGCAAATCCTTTTACAGAGCTTGTCCCGAAGAAGAACAGCACTCCGCCGGCAATAATACTTGTTAAGTTGGCATCAAAGATGGTCGCAAATGATCTGCGGTTCCCTGATCTAAAAGCAGACCGGACAGATTTGCCGAGTTTCAGCTCTTCTTTGATCCGCTCATAAGTAATAATGTTGGCATCGACAGCCATCGCTACCCCTAGAATCAGTGCAGCAATTCCAGGCAGTGTCATGACCGCACCCATCCAGTCAAACACTTGCAGCGTAATGTAGATATAAGCTGAGAGTGTGATGACTGCAATAAGACCAGGTAATCGGTAATAAAACAGCATGAATAAGAAGATAAATGCGATTCCTACTATTCCTGCGAACACTGTTTCGTTCAGTGCTTGTTCACCAAACTGTGCACTTACAGATGTGGAATATTTTTCTGTTAATTTTACTGGCAATGCACCAGCATTTAAAATACTTGCAAGGTCTTTTGCCTCTTGGACAGTAAATTTCCCTTCAATTTGTACGTCACTGCTGTTAATCTCTTGATTCACATTTGGTGCAGATACATACTTGTGGTTTGATTTTGAGACTTCTTTTTTGAAGGAATCTCCTTTGTCGTAATCAAGCCAAATGACAAGCTGATTATTTGGTGCCATCGCTGCTACTTTTCTTGTGACGTCACCAAATTTTTTCGCATCTTTTAGTTTAACCGTCACAATTGGCTCATTCGTTTGACTGAATGTTTGTTTTGCACTGTTTTCGACTAGGTCAGCCCCGTTAAGGAGTTCTTTATCATTCGTATCTCTGAAGGATAGCTGCGCTTCAGTGGAAAGAATTTCCCTTGCTCTGTTTTGATCTTTTACCCCCGCAAGCTGCACGCGGATACGGTTGTTGCCTTCAATCGAGATGTTCGGCTCACTTACACCAAGCACGTTCGCTCTTCGGTTAAGAGCCTCCACTGTACTAACGAGAACACTATTTGTGATCTTGTCCTCTTTTTTCACTGGATGTACTTCATACAGGACTTCAAATCCACCCTGTAAATCCAGCCCTAGCGTCATATCTTTCGCAACAGGCTTTGTCAGTAAGCCCACGCCAGTTCCGATTAACAGAACCACTAAGAAAAACGCAAGAATGCGCCCTTTTTTCATTATGTATTTCCTCCTTAAACACCTAAATCCATTAAGATGGCTTATTTCAACAGTTCATCAAGCATATTCTTGCCATCTTCACTGTCCAAAAAAGCAGACGTTTTAAACGACTGAACGGTTGCATAGTTCATAAATTCGCCTATTTTCACAGATAAAATATCTGCAACCATTTCATGAATCGGATACTCTTGTTTTTTCTTCCACTTCTTATTCTCTAAGTATGACCATAATTCCTCTAAATCTACATCTTTATAGCCCAAAACGATGAATTCTTCAAGCTTACTGAACAGAAAAGGCTTTAAATGGTCTTTGTAAATAGCAGCTGGGTGTTGTGTCATTGCGTAGCTCCCCCTTTTCAGTTTTTTATCGAGAGACTTGTCATGCTTGGACGATATACACGCATATCTTATTGTATATGATTCTATGTCGTTTGAGAAGGCAGGTGATCTGTGATTTGACGAAGCAAACGTTTTTAAAGGGGACCATTATTTTAATTTTAGCAGGTTTTATCACGAGAATATTGGGTTTTGTCAATCGAATTGTCATTGCGAGGTTCATTGGCGAAGAAGGGGTCGGGCTTTATATGATGGCTGCACCAACCTTTTTTCTCGCCGTGACGCTCACACAATTCGGACTGCCTGTCGCCATTAGTAAGCTTGTCGCAGAAGCAGAAGCCCGGGGTGACAAACAGAAAACAAAACGTATTCTGGTCATGTCCCTTGCGATAACAGGAACACTCAGTCTGATTTTCACGCCGCTCTTTTTATGGTTTGCGCCCATCATGGCAGAAAATATGCTGACAGACCCTAGAACGGTCTATCCACTGCTGGCTATTACACCTGTCGTACCAGTCATCGCCATTTCCAGTGTGTTAAGAGGCTATTTCCAGGGCAGACAGCAAATGAGTCCGCTTGCGATGTCTCAAGTTCTGGAGCAGGTCGCAAGAATTTCGCTAGTGGCGGTATGTACAACGGCTTTCCTTCCTTACGGGATTGAATTTGCGGCAGCAGGTGCGATGGTGTCATCTGTGATTGGAGAGATGATTTCCCTTGCTTACTTACTGATCGCATTTCGCTATAAAAAGACCATTCGTATTCGAAAACGATTTTTTAAAGCGATTCATGACGGGAAGGACACATTTAAACAGCTGATGAGCATTGCCCTGCCAACAACAGGCAGCCGTTTTATCGGGAATATTTCGTGGTTTTTAGAGCCGATTGTTGTCGCGCAAAGTCTTGCTATTGCTGGTTATGCGGCTGTAGAGGCGACAAGACAGTACGGGGAGTTGACCGGACTTGCTCTGACCCTTTTGACACTGCCTAGTTTTATTACGTATTCACTCTCCACTGCATTAGTTCCGGCGATCAGTGAAGGAATGGAGCAGAACAAACGTAAAACGGTCGAATACCGCCTGAAGCAGGCGATGCGCCTATGTTTACTCAGCGGAGGCATTTCATGTATTATTCTTTTCGTTTACGCCGAAGATTTAACGCTCTTTATGTATGGTTCATCGCACGCGGCCATTTATGTGAAATTCATGGCGCCATTTTTCCTTCTATATTATTTTCAGGGGCCCCTTCAAGCCGTGCTTCAAGCACTCAATTTAGCTGGTGCGGCGATGACCAACAGCCTGATTGGCGCTATTGTAAAAACAGGGATGATTTTTGTTCTTGCTTCACAGCCAGGCTTTGGCATTATGGGCGCTGCACTGGCGATATTAATCGGTATCATCCTTGTCACACTGCTCCATGCGGCAACTGTTGGAAAGGTGCTGCCTATTCATTTACCATTAAAGGAATATGGACTATGCGTCCTTGTGATTATCGGTACGGGGGCTGTCAGCCTTTGGCTGAAATCTCAAGTAAATGGACTCTTTTCTGCTCCTATTGAACTTGTGACGCTCATTTTTGTTACGTGCACGCTGTATGTCATTCTATTAATCTGCCTAGGTCTAGTGAAACGAGAAGAGCTGCGCCGCATCCCGTTCATTGGGAAGCTGTTTTAGCTCATCTCTTTTTGATCACTTCATCTTTCAAATCAATATAAAATGTTTTTTGATTAAAGCTGCAGTAAGAGATTTGTTCGATATCATGATAGCCTCTTTTAGCAAGCTCATCTTTCAGCCACTGTTCATTTTGATTGATTTGCTTTAGGTGGTCATGCTGCACCACACCATCCGCAACAAGTGGAAGCTCAAGCGCTGCATGTTTGCGCTTGTTTTCTTTTTCAACGACGGCGAGCTTTCCAGACGGCTCTAAAATGGCGTAAGAGACATCCTGAATGCTGTCGATGTTATTTTCTCTTAATTGAATGAGCAGATCATCAAAATTGTATCGCTGTTTTCTCATTGCACCTTCGTCTATTTTCCCATTGATGATAAGCAGGGCCGGTTTTCCGTCAAGAAAGCGCCGGACACCTTGAAATTTTAATGAGAGGTAGGCAAGTGTGATTTGAATGAAGGTTAACAGCAGGATTGGCCATACCGTATGTAACATGTGATCCTCTACTTCTTCTATGGCGAGAACTGCAATTTCTGCGATCATCATAAAAATGACTAGATCTAAAATGCTCAGCTCGCCAATCTCCCTTTTGCCCATTAAGCGAAATATAAACCAAATAAGAAAATATAAGATGATGGTTCTCATGGAAATGATCAAGATGTCCTGCATGTGATGTAAACCCTCCTTCTCCAACATAGCTTGTGTCAAAACACTTTATTTATGTAGAAAAGAAACGTCTGAAACATGTCTATTTTTTCTTCACTGTGAATACATTTTAGTAAAAGACAAGCTTCGTTCAATTGGAGAGGAGACGAATCTACATGCAGGAAACGAAACAAATTGGAAAAGGCATTTTATCCGGCTTAATTGCCATTTTTGTCGTGATGGTTGTCACAAGTTTACTTGTGTCGCTCATGCTTACATTCACAAGTATGCAGGAATCATCATTTAAATGGATGATTATGATTTTGTCCTTTGCTGCCCTTTTATTAGGAGGCATCATTTCTGGCGGGAAAGCAAAGGAGCGCGGCTGGCTGATTGGTGCGGTCACATCTATCATTTTTTCTCTCACTGTATTTTTATTTCAATATTTAGGGTTTGGAAAAACGTTTTCACCAGAGCAGTTTATCTATCATGGAGCATTTTTAGGCATTTGTATGCTGGGGGGAATGATTGGCGTCAATCTTCGAGGCAAATAAAAAAAGAGCGGTCATATCGCTCTTTTTTTATGGCTATGTATCAGAGGATTAGCCTTTGTCAGCTAATTCTCTAATAGCACGACGATCGAAAGTTAAACGGTTGTTTTCGCTTGTTTTGATGACCACTTTTGATTCATCAATTGAGTCGATTTCACCGTGTAAACCACCGATTGTGACGATTTTATCGCCTTTTGATAAAGATTGCTGCATCTGACGCACAGCTTTCTGTTGCTTTTGCTGTGGACGGATTAACAAGAAGTAAAGCACAGCAAACATGACAACAATCATAATGATTGAACCCATACCACCATCCATTCTATTTCACCCCTTTCTAAAGCATTGTAAAGCCTTTCGTTTATGCGTTAAAAGTTTTTCGCATTCGGTTTGTTAAAGCCGTAACGCTCAAAAAACTCTTCTTTAAAATCACCTAAACGATCCTCACGGATAGCTTCTCTCACTTGCTCCATTAATTTTAACAGAAAATGAAGATTATGATAAGTTGTTAATCGAATTCCGAACGTTTCATTTGTTCGAATTAAATGTCTAATATAGGCGCGTGTATAGTTTTTACATGTATAGCAGTCGCAGTTTTCATCGATTGGTCTAAAGTCACGCTCATATTTTGCATTTTTCACAACAAGACGGCCTTCACTTGTCATTAAGGTACCGTTTCTTGCAATTCGCGTCGGCAGTACGCAATCAAACATATCTACACCGCGAATGGCGCCGTCAATTAAGGAATCTGGTGAGCCGACACCCATTAAGTATCTCGGTTTGTCTGCTGGTAAGAATGGTGTTGTAAATTCAAGTACACGATTCATCACATCTTTTGGTTCCCCTACAGATAAGCCTCCGATGGCGTAGCCTGGGAAATCAAGTGAAACAAGGTCTTTTGCACTTTGTTTTCGAAGCTCTTCGTATTCTCCGCCTTGGACAATTCCAAACAGCCCTTGATCTTCAGGACGCTGGTGCGCTGTTAGACAGCGCTCTGCCCACCTGCTTGTCCGCTCCACAGAACGTTTCATGTAATCGTACTCTGCAGGATACGGCGGGCATTCATCAAATGCCATCATAATATCAGAGCCAAGTGCATTTTGAATGTCCATCGCTTTTTCAGGAGATAGGAACAGCTTGTCTCCGTTTAAATGATTACGGAAGTGAACGCCTTCTTCTTCAATTTTTCTAAATTCACTCAATGAAAAAACTTGGAATCCGCCTGAATCAGTTAGAATTGCTCGATCCCAGTTCATAAATTTGTGCAGACCGCCTGCTTCTTTTACGATATCGTGACCTGGACGGAGCCATAAGTGGTACGTATTGCTTAAGATGATGCCTGCATCCATTGCCTTTAATTCTTCAGGCGCCATTGTCTTGACTGTAGCCAGTGTACCTACTGGCATAAATACAGGTGTTTCAAAAGAGCCGTGCGGTGTATGAACGCGGCCAAGACGTGCACCTGTTTGTTTGCATGATTTAATGAACTCATAACGTATCGGTAATTGCGACAAAAATGAGCCCTCCTGTCTTCGTTGTATAATGTTATTGAATCAGCATGGCATCGCCAAAGCTGAAGAATCGGTATTCCTCTTTCACAGCCTCATTGTACGCTTTTAGTACGTGCTCTCGTCCAGCTAATGCGCTGACAAGCATAATTAACGAGGATTTTGGCAGATGGAAATTCGTGATCATGCCATCAATTGCCTTGAATGTGTAGCCAGGGTAAATAAAGATCGACGTCCAGCCGCTTGAGGCTTTGAACTCACCATCATGTGCACTTGCAATGGTTTCAAGCGTTCTTGTCGACGTTGTACCGACTGAAATAATCCGTCCGCCTTCCTTGCGAACGCGATTAAGCTCATCAGCTGTTTCTTCATTCATTTCATAAAACTCTGCGTGCATTTCGTGTTCTTCAATACGTTCTGCACTTACCGGACGAAACGTACCAAGCCCTACGTGCAGCGTAATGAAAGCAATGTGTACACCTTTCGCTTTCAGCGCATCCAGCAGCTCGGTTGTAAAGTGGAGACCGGCAGTTGGCGCAGCAGCGGAGCCAACCTCTTTTGAATAAACGGTTTGATAGCGTTCACGGTCGTCAAGCTGCTCTTTAATATATGGAGGCAGCGGCATTTCACCAAGGGATTCAAGCACTTCATAAAAAATGCCTGTATATTGAAACTCGACTTTTCTTCCGCCATGTTCCATTTCCTCTGTACATACAGCTTGGAGCCGTCCATCACCAAACGTGATAACCGTCCCTTTTTTCACCCGTTTGGCTGGTTTGACAAGTGTTTCCCAGTTGTCTCCTTCTTCTTGTTTCAATAGAAGAAGTTCAACTTTGGCACCTGTATCCTCTTTCATCCCAAACAGACGTGCAGGCAGAACGCGCGTGTTGTTTAGAACGAGACAATCACCCTTTTGAAAATAATCGATGATTTGTGAGAATGTATCATGTGTAATCGCACCCGTTTGTTTGTTTAAGACCATCAGTCTTGATGCATCTCTTTTTTCAAGCGGCACTTGTGCAATTAATCTTTCTGGTAAATCAAAATCAAATAGTTCTAGCTTCATTTCCTTCACCTATTCTGTAGTTAACTAGTTAACGTTATTTCATCCGTCCAAAGATATTCAGTAATATGGTCAGTACGATACTAATGACGATGCAGGTAATGACAGGAAAAAAGAACGTTACATTCCCTTTTTTCACAAAAATATCACCTGGAAGCTTACCAACCAATTGAAACACTAATCCTGCGGCAAAAAGGACACCACCTAAAATCATTAATATTTTAGGGAATTCAGTCACGAATCGGAACCTCCATTTGAAAATGTTCATACGCTTCTCTTGTGACGACACGTCCTCTTGGCGTTCTTTGCAGGAAACCAATTTGCAGTAAGTACGGTTCGTACACATCTTCAATCGTATGTGATTCTTCTCCTATTGTCGCTGAGATCGTATCAAGCCCAACAGGACCGCCTCTAAATTTTTCGATCATACTTAAAAGGAGCTTATGGTCTATATGATCGAGGCCTAACCTGTCGACTTGAAGACGCTCAAGGGCATCTTCCGCAATGTCCTGCGTAATGGCATGATTCCCAAGCACCTGCGCAAAATCTCTTACTCTTCTGAGCAAACGATTGGCAACCCTCGGTGTTCCCCGGGAACGTCTCGCAATCTCTTCGGCAGAGCGAATATCGATCCCAATCTCAAACAGCTCGGCTGTTCTTGCCACAATGTGAGCCAAATCTCTTTGCTCATAGTATTCCAATCTTGCATGTACCCCAAACCTATCACGAAGCGGCGCTGTTAACAGCCCGACACGAGTCGTTGCACCTACAAGCGTAAATGGCGGTAAATCAAGCCGTACAGAGCGTGCTGTATCTCCTTTTCCAATAACAATATCTAAACAAAAATCCTCCATTGCTGGGTACAGCACTTCTTCAATTGAGCGCTGCAAGCGGTGAATTTCATCAATAAACAATACATCACCTGGCTCAAGAGATGTTAAGATGGCCGCCAAATCACCAGGACGCTCAATCGCTGGTCCTGACGTTGTACGCAGCTGAACATTCATTTCATTGGCAATGATCGATGCAAGCGTTGTTTTCCCAAGTCCAGGAGGTCCATATAAAAGGACGTGATCAAGCGTTTCCTGCCGCATGCGGGCAGCTTCAATAAATACGCTGAGGTTATCCTTTACTTTTTGCTGACCGATATATTGGCTAAGTGTCTGTGGCCGCAGACTTTGCTCAATGGCTGATTCATGGTTGTCTGCTTCAGTTGAGACGAGCCGTTCATCCATGAGACATCACCCTATTTCAACATTTTTTGTAAAGCTTTTTTCACATATTGATCGGTTGTGAGATTCTTTTCTTCTTTTAATAATGGAAGAACCTTTTTGATTTCACGATCACCGTATCCAAGGACACTTAAGGCTTCAAGTGCTTCATCTAATGCAGTTTGCTGCGTTTCGACCTGAATGTGGTCCTCGTGATTAAATAAGTTGCCAATCATTTCTGGCACCACATCTGCCAGTTTTCCTTTTAGATCCAGAATGATTTGACGTGCTGTTTTTTTGCCCACACCAGGGAATTTAATCAGGAAGGCTTCATCTTCACGTTCTATCGCTGAAATGACAGCGCCAGGATCACCGGAAGCAAGAATCGCGAGTGCACCCTTTGGCCCAATCCCTGTGACATTTAACAGTTTTGTGAACAGCGCTTTTTCTTCTCGTGTTTGAAAACCGTATAACGAAAAGGCGTCTTCCTTTATGTAATGATACGTATAAATCGTTTCTTGTTTATTTACTCGATAGATAAACGGGTTTGGGGTATAGACTTGATATCCCACTCCGCCGTTTTCAATGACAACATATTGCGGGCACACATAATCAATGGTCCCTTTTACAAACTCTATCACCGTTTTCACCTCTTTGACTGTTCTTCATTGTAACATAAATCGAAGAGAAAACCGCAATAAAAGTTAACATACGTTCGCTCAGTACATTTTTATGATGAAATCACGAAAAACAGCTTGCGGTCTTCACACCAGCAAGCTGTTACACGCTTTAAAACGATATTTCATTTCGATAAGGCTTCATGACTTCAAGCACATGCTCAAATTCATCCTTTGTTCGAAAAGGAATGCCTTGCTCAAGCTGCTTTTCCACATGGCTTTCTAAACGGGACGTATCAATTTGAAAAAAGAGATGAATAGGCTCCGCCCAGCCGTCAGGCCTTCCATGAAACGTAGAAATCACACCGTCCTCTGATAATCCGATATATCCATTTGCTTTACTTAATGGAGAGATATCATCAATTTGCTTTCTAAAAAGGGCAAAATCCTCTTTTTGTTCTACCAGCGTCCAGCCTTTATACTGCGCCCAGAATGTGTCTTTGTCTTCTAATGATGCCCGGTGTCTTTCAATACTCACATCGCCGTCTAGATAGACTTTTTCAAGCTGGACGGTAATAGAGTTTGACTGCTTTTGCAAGTGTTCTTTTCCTTCCATATCCGCAGCGAAAAAAAGCACACTTGTCATGATAAGTCCTGTAACGAAACATTTCATCTTCACTTTCACTATTTACACCTCTTTAGAACATGAGATCGATGCATGACATATGTAGTTTGACCCATTTTTCTAAACATTAACCAAATCGATGATTCAAATGTATGTTAAGAGTCTTTCGTTGTATCCTTCATTCGTAAATGTTATGTTTTATACAATCCATTGCTTTATCGAATGACACGGTTTTTTCATCATTCGTTTTTCAGCCGCATAAACTGAAACCAAAGAAGGTGAAGTCAATGTCAGAGGTCAAAAGATTAGCCGAATCGATTCAGTATCATGAAGAGAAACGTTTTCATAAGCTTGCCTATAAACCGGCAGAGCTTGAACTGTGCGGCAAAGGAAGAAGTGCCTATGTCTTTTTATACAAAAAAGACGGCAAGAAAATGGCACTAAAAGTCTTTTTCCCTTCTTATCAGCATATTGCCCGCAAAGAGGCTGCCATTTACGAAAAACTTTCTGGTTCGTCTTACTACCCTGAGATTTATGAGTCTGGGGATCAGTATATTTTAATGGAATATATTAAAGGCTACACATTCTATGAATGCCTTACAAAAGGAATTCCTATTAAAAAACAAATGATTGAACAAGTCGATGATGCGCTGGAGGAAGCGCGCGAGAAAGGATTGAATCCTTCTGATATTCATCTGCGCAATCTGATCTTAACAAAAGAAGGGCGGATCAGGGTCATTGACGTTGCCAGGTTCACGCAAACGAAAGCATGTCATCAATGGGATGATTTAAAAGCCGCTTATGCCTATTACCAAAAACCTTTTTTCCCTAAAAAAGCACCGCGTCTGTGGCTTGAAGTTATTGCTTATTTGTATAAAAAGAACTGGCTGTCCCGCGGGCAGCTTAATAATCGAAATGATTTTTCTGCATAATGAAAGCCGCTCTATCTGAGCGGCTTTCTGCGTTATTCTGTTTCTACATGGATACTATTGACGTTTAATAGGTTAATGATTTCATTATTCAGCTTAAACCAATGATTGGCTTCTTCAATTTTTTTATACACATCATAGGTAGCTGGACGTTTGAGCTCGAAATCAAGCACTTCCCCATTGTTCATATGAAATGTTACCTTAAATACTTTCATCATAAGATCACCTTCCACTCTTCTTGTTCGCTGGTCAAATAGATCAGCTCTTTTCAT
The DNA here is from genome assembly GCF_038628485.1 of Bacillus sp. FSL M7-0003. NCBI lineage: Bacteria > Bacillati > Bacillota > Bacilli > Caryophanales > Bacillaceae > Bacillus > Bacillus sp. FSL M7-0003. The sequence goes on from NZ_CP152024.1 coordinate 2,445,537, forward strand.
TCATTCTCTATTGAACTCGTTTCCCCTCCTTGTTTCCATTCAAACCCAAGAAGTTTAAATTTTGTTTAAATTCACACAAACATCTATCTCTCAAATCTACAAAGAAGTATATTAGTTAAAAAGGAGGCTGCCCTTGATGAAGCAGAAAAAGAAACGAACATCTCCAGAAAGAAAAACAGTCTTTTTTCATTTAACAGATGCCCTCATTCCGAGTGTGGACATGATGGCATATGCAGTAAAGGCATTTTTTCACCTTTTAAGAAAAGCCTTCTCAGCCGTTTGATAAAACCCCGCACAGCATCGTGCGAGGTTCTTTTTTTAGGGCTGATAAATTTGACTTCCCTGGCTGACAAACTCCTTCGCCTTCTTTTCCATCTCTCTTTTCACTTCTTCAGATTGATTGCGGATATCATGAGAAATTTTCATACTGCAAAACTTCGGTCCGCACATCGAGCAAAAGTGAGCGGTCTTAGCACCTTCGGCAGGCAATGTTTCATCATGGAACGCCAAGGCTCTTTCTGGATCAAGTGACAGGTTAAATTGGTCCCGCCACCTAAATTCAAATCTCGCTTTTGATAATGCATCATCGCGCTTTTGAGCCGCAGGATGTCCTTTTGCTAGATCAGCGGCATGTGCGGCAATTTTATAGGCGATCACGCCTTCTCTCACATCTTCTTTATTCGGCAGACCTAAATGCTCTTTTGGCGTTACATAACATAGCATGGCTGTGCCGTACCAGCCGATCATGGCCGCACCGATGGCGGATGTAATGTGATCATACCCCGGCGCAATATCTGTTGTAAGAGGCCCTAACGTATAAAATGGGGCTTCCTTGCAAATGTCCATTTGCTTGTCCACATTCTCTTTAATTTTATCCATTGGGACATGGCCGGGTCCTTCAATCATCACCTGCACATCATGTTTCCAAGCGATCTCTGTTAACTCACCTAACGTTTCCAGCTCTGCAAACTGCGCCTTATCATTGGCATCAGCAATCGAACCTGGTCTAAGTCCATCTCCAAGTGAAAAGGCAATATCATACGTTTTCATAATTTCACAAATGTCTTCGAAGTGCGTGTAGAGGAAATTCTCTTGATGATGAGCAAGACACCATCTTGCCATAATTGCCCCGCCTCTTGAAACAATTCCGGTCACCCGATCAACTGTGAGCGGAATATATCTTAACAGCACGCCCGCATGAATTGTAAAATAATCTACACCTTGTTCTGCTTGTTCAATTAATGTGTCTCTGTACACGTCCCACGTCAAATCTTCTGCGACTCCATTCACTTTTTCAAGGGCCTGATAAATAGGAACGGTTCCTACTGGAACTGGGCAATTCCGAATGATCCATTCTCTCGTTGTATGAATATCCTTTCCAGTAGACAGATCCATCATTGTGTCTGCCCCCCATCTGATCGCCCATGTCATCTTTTCTACCTCTTCATTAATGGATGACGTGACAGCTGAATTGCCAATATTCGCATTGATTTTGACATGAAAATTCCTTCCGATAATCATTGGTTCACTTTCTGGATGGTTAATATTCGAAGGAATAACGGCTCTTCCGCTCGCTACTTCCTCTCTAACAAACTCAGGGCTTAGCTCTTCTCTTATTGCGATAAACTCCATTTCAGGCGTAATGATGCCTTTTTTGGCATAATGCATTTGCGTCACGCGCGCTCCTTGTTTCGCGCGGAGCGGCTTATGATGAAAATCAGTTTGGACAGAATGGAAGGACTCCTTCTCCCTTGAACGATATCCGTTATCTTCCGGTTTTACATGACGCCCTTCATAGCTTTCTGTATCTCCTCTTTCTTCAATCCATGCTGCCCTAAGACGCTTTAATCCTTTTGTGACGTCAATATGAACGTTCTCATCAGTGTACGGTCCACTCGTATCGTATACACGGACTGGTTCATTTTTTATGTCGCCCGCCTCTGTCACAGTATGTGAGAGCGCAATCTCTCTTTTCGGCACTAAGATATCGGGCCTTGATCCTTTCTCATACACCTTTCGGCTTCCGTCAAAGCTGGATAATAATGATTGGTTGGATGGGACACTTTTCTTTTCCTTCATTTGCTGTTCTCTCCTTTTCTTCTTGTCACGGACAGGATGGAATCAGCACCAGCAAAAAACCAGGCTCTATTTAAAGAACCTGGTTTCGTCGTCAGAAATAAACATGCATATCATTGATAGGATACATGCATCATCTTCAACTTCCCCACGCTGGTACGAGCCAGATCAGGTCCAAAGGGTTAAGAAGTTTATGCTTCTCTCTCAGCCCATTTACGGGCACCCCTAGTCACTTTTATTGATTTCCACATCAGTGTAGCATAGAGACATCATGAAGAAAAGAAGATTCAGGAAAATAGTTCCTTTCCCCTACAAGCGTTATGGATCATGTTGATATACAGTCTTCTATACATCATCTATCTCTATCATTTCAATCAAATCTGAAATAAACATTGATCCTTTCCTCCTATTATGTATAATTAATCTAAACGGAGAATTTTTATACAATTTAATCAAAGGAAGTTCTAGTCGATTGCAAACATTTCTCACATTTATCGTCGTAGGATTCTCAATTGCTCTGCCTGTTGGAGCAATCACGGTTGAAATGACAAAACAGGGACTCAAAAACGGATTCTTTCATGGTTTAACTGTCGGAGCAGGCGGTATGACCATAGACTTATTACTTATTTTGGCTTTATATGCTGGATTTGCTCAGTTTTTATCTTTGCCGTTTGTTCAAATCCCGCTCTGGCTGATCGGAGCTGTATTTTTAATGATTCTCGCATACGATTCCATTAAAAATGCGGATCAAGATATCCATTTAGCAGGAGAAAAGGTCAATAAATCATTCGCAAAAACATATCGAAACGGCTTGCTCGTGGCGGTATCTCCTGGAAATCTTGTGTTCTGGGTTTCTGTTTTTGGTGCTGTACTTGCGGATGCGTATACAAAAACAGATTCATCTGAATTTATGCTGGCTGCCGGCGGTATTTTGGCAGGGATTCTCCTTCATGACATCGGTCTTCTCACACTTGTATCCTTAACAAGAAAAGTGATGAATCGAACGATGATCAAGTGGACATCCATTATTGCTGGTATTTTATTACTAGGGTTTGGCTGTTATTTCTTTTACGAATTTTATATAGGCATCAAGGTTTATTTTTAAGAAAAGGCTAAAGTTCGTAATGAACTTTAGCCTTTTTGTGTCAAACTATCGGGTCATGCCTGTTTGGCCTGTTTCAAATTGCGTTCTTCTCATGTCTCTAAAGCGTGTGAATGCACCTTCATCTTTTATGACTTGGACTGCTCTTCCATCCGCATAACGAGTCGCTGCTTCTTCTACTTGTGATACGCCTTCTGACGTCAGGCGGCCATCTGATTTAATGGCAATATACACATTCTCATCCGTCACCATGACTTGAGAGTCTGCCACGTGATTCATTTTATTGATGCGGTTGGCAATTTTTCTTGAACGCTGGATGTTCTCTTGTTTATCGTAGCCTGAGAACGACATTTGGTTATGATAGTTCATATCTCCATGACTGTAGCGTCCATCTCCACCTGTGAGAGGCATTCGATCATCAGCTTGAGGACGTGTACGGTAATCAACATTTGTTGTATTTCTCCCGTTCATTCCCTCCATGAGTTCAGAAACTGGTCCTTGATGATCTTGGTTGTTGTCTTCCGCTCGTTGATTCGAATGATAACCAACCGGCTGGCCTGATTGATTATGACGTGTATCGACACCTGCGTTATTATTTGCACCACATGCCGTTAAACCAATAGGAAGAAGCACTAATGCGATTGTTTTTTGCCATTTTTGTCTCAAACGAAAAACCCCCTGTACAAATTCAATCTCATGAGCGCGAAACAGGCTCTGTTTTAGCATGTACAGTTAGGAAAAAAATCAAGCTGTCAGTTATAAACAAAAAAAGGAACGATTGAGATCGTTCCTTCCGACTGGTGACAAATGCTAAAATGTTCTTGATTTTAGCCATTTGTCTTCTTTTCAGCGTAATAGAAAACCTTTGCAATCTAGGAGGCGAGCACCGGAACGGAGCGAATTTGACATTCGTGAGTACCGGCGCGCAGACCTGACACCGAATGCGAGGGTTTGTCTACACGCTGAAAGGAACGATTGAGATCGTTCCTTCTGTCATTAATCTTCTTCTTCTTCCTCCGGCCTTGCAAAAACGGATTGACCTGGATATGGCTGCATGTAAGGCTGAGCTGGATAAGCCCCCATTTGGCCATAAGGAACAGGATTCGGATAATGTCCTGGCCAAGGCTGATGATGCTTCATGCCATCATCGCATCCGCAATCTTCCTTGCCATATGCTGCATTTGAAACGTTTGGATAAAAGCCTTGATTTGCGTTGGCATTTGCATTGGCGTTTGGATGCGTATGGTGATGCCAGTGATGTCCGTCGTTTGCATGGTGCTCATGATTTTCTCCGTAGTAAGCAGGCGCTTGATACGCAGGATAATACGGATGAGCCGGGTATGGATATGGCATCATATGATGGTGATAAAATGGATGGATAGGATAACATAAGCCTGATCCCGGTAAAATTGGCGATGCCGGCACCATTTGCTGCGGATATGGATACATCGCCGGCATGTAATGACCATGACCATAACCAAAATAAGGATCATATGGTTCATGATGATGATGCTGGTGATGATGCTCGTTATTTTCAGCCACTCCCCCTACCGCTGCCCCTCCCACATTTGGCATTTGCGGGAAGTTAGGAAGGTTCGGATAATTGCCATGCTCCATGTCTTTTCCCTCCTCTTTTTGATGCGGAATATGAATAAACGGCTCATATCCCTTTGCCACTTCATCTTTTAGATGACCTTTATTTTCATGATGAAAATGGTCCTTGTGATCTTTATGTTCCTTATTTTCATGATGGACATGACCCTTGTTATCTTTGTGGTCTTTATTTTCATGATGAAAATGATCCTTGTGATCCTTTTTGTCATGAACATGATCTTTCTTCTCATGAACGTGATCTTTTTTCTCGTGATGATCTTTTTTGGGAGGAGGTGTGAATGGCTGGTAGAGATTGGTCTGATAATAGTTCACATCCACTTGCGGAAAAACTGGCTGCTCGATTTTTGGCACTGGCGGTACATATGGTACCGGTTCATTTGGCTTTTCCTTCGGTTTCGTATCTTGCACTTGCACGACATCTTTTGGCTTTTCTTTCACATACGGATGTTCTTTCGTTTTTGGCATTTCTTTTGCTTTGTGATGATCTGTTTTTACAGGAACACCACTAGATGGAATTTTAATCTTCATACCCGGCATGATTAAATCAGGATTACTGAGCTGTGAATTTAGTTTTTTCAATTCTTGAAAGTCGACTCCGTATTTCTTTGAAATTTTCCAAAGGGAGTCTCCTTTTTGCACAATATGAATTTTCAACGTTTTCCCCTCCTATGCAAAACGTGAACGTAACGGTTATGTCAGAAGTACAATATGTTTCAACATAAATTTATGCCTATTTACAAGCCGATATGATAAAAACTTGTTTTCTGATAGGAGGGGCTGATTCATTATTTAATGGCGAGCATTTTCTCGAGTGCAAGCAAAGCGTCTTTCGTGATGTCTTCATTGACCTGTATCAACCCGGCCGGCTGACCCTTCTCAATGCTTTCCAGTGACCATAGCAAATGAGGCAGATCAATCCGGTTCATAGTCAAACATGGACACATATCTGGGTTAAGAGATTCAATTTGTTTATCTGGGTGCTGCGCTATGATCCGTTTGACTAAATTCATCTCTGTTCCAATCGCCCATTTGCTTCCTGCTGGCGCCTGTTTGATCGTATCAATAATAAATTTCGTTGAACCTGCTAGGTCAGAAGCCCTTACGACCTCATGCGTGCATTCAGGATGGACAAGAATTTGAATGTCACGGTCTTTTTTTCTCATTTCTTCTATATTCCGAACGGTAAACTTCTCATGTACGGAGCAATGGCCTTTCCATAAAATCATCTTGATCCGGGAAAGCGGCTGATCGGTGATAAGCTTTTCTTCTATCTGATCCCACACAGCCATTTCTTCTAGCGGAATACCTAAATCAAAAGCCGTATTACGCCCTAGGTGCTGATCAGGGAGAAATAGAATCCGCTCTTTTTGTGTCAGCGCCCACTCGAGTACTTTTTTAGCATTTGATGAAGTCACTGTTGCCCCGCCATGTTTGCCAACAAATGCTTTAATGTCTGCTGTTGAATTGACATACGTAAGCGGAAGTATTGTATCCCCAAACAAATCAGTGAGCTGCTCCCATGCTCTGTCTGTTTGTTTCATATTTGCCATATCTGCCATTGAACAGCCTGCCCTCATATCTGGCAATACAACGCTCTGATTCTTGTTTGACAGCATATCTGCCGTTTCTGCCATAAAATGAACACCGCAGAATACAATGTATTCAGCCTCATGATTGTCAGCCGCTATTTGTGCCAGCTGCAATGAATCTCCTGTTGCATCTGCAAATTCAATGACCTCATCCTTTTGATAATGGTGGCCTGGTATAAAAAGCTTTGAACCAAAAGCCCGCTTAATGTCTAACACTCGCTGCTTCATCTCATCATCAGAGCGGTGTTTATATTCATCTGGCATCATGACTGCATGTTGATTGGCTAATACATTAAGCATGGACATGAGTTGTTCCCCCTTTATGACTGAATTCCATATTCATACTAAAATCAAATGCTGGAGCAGAATGTGTCAGAAAGCCAAGTGAAATAAGGTCGACTCCTGTCCCCCTGTAGCTTGGCAATGTCTCTAGCGTGATGCCTCCTGAAGCCTCTGTCAGAATGGACTCTGGCGTCATTTGTTTAAAACGTTTTACTTCGTCTGGAGAGCAGTTATCAAACATAATGACATCCGCTTTTGCATCAATGGCTTCTATAAGCTGCGTTTCTGATTCAATTTCCACTTCAATTTTCACCATATGACCGGCATATGCTCTTGCTTTCTCTACAGCTTCACGGATAGAACCGCATGCCGCGATATGATTATCTTTAATCATCACCCCATCCGATAAGCCAAAGCGATGATTCTTTCCACCGCCTGTCTTTACTGCGTATTTTTCTAACATACGCAGGCCGGGTGTCGTTTTTCTCGTATCACAAATCGTAATAGACGGGTCAGCTAATCTGCGGACCGCCTCATGTGTTAAGGTGGCGATACCTGTCATTCGCTGCAAAAGATTTAAAATGACTCTCTCTCCCTTTAATAAGTCGTTGACTGGGCCCTTTATTTTCGCCAGTACAGCGCCTGAATGAATCCAATCACCTTCTTGAAAATACAGCTCCGTTTGAATCTGTTCATTCAACAGGCGGTACCCTAGATCAATCACTTGTGATCCTGCCAATACACCAGATTGTTTCGCAATGATAAAAGCTGTTCCCTTCTTGTCTCCAAAGATGGCATCTGCTGATACATCTCCAAAGCCAATATCTTCTGTGAAAAAATGAGTGAGCATTTGTTTTAACTGTAAACGTTCCATTTGGCACCGATCCTTTCATTTTTCATAATATGAATGTGACCTTTTTCATGAACAATCTGCCTGCCCCGCCACAACGCATCGCTCCGCTCTGGATAATCCATTCGATAATGGCCGCCTCTGCTTTCTGTACGGAGTAATGCAGATTTGGCAAGGCAAACCGCTAATGCCCATTGATTGCTTAATTCGATCTGTTCATTTGTGATATCCTTCACATTAATTTGCTGAAAATTGACACGCTGCAACGAATGAAGCAAAGTCTGTAAACCTTTTTCATCTCTCACAATGGCTGCATATGTAGTCATCCATTGTCTCAGTTGAGATGTTGAAATCATTGGGACCATCCATATTTCTTGAATTGAAAAAGGTGGACTTGTTTCTTTCTGTTTAGGCAGTTGTTCAATTCTCTGTGCCGCTTTGCTGCCTAACACGAGACCTTCCAGAAGAGAATTACTCGCCAATCGATTCGCACCGTGTAAGCCAGTACAGGCCGCTTCTCCAATGGCAAATAGCGCTGGAACAGTCGTTTCTCCATATTCATTGACGCTGATGCCGCCCATTAAAAAGTGCATACCGGGGGAAATTGGCAGTCTGCCGCTTTCCATATCGACGCCTGCACGCTGGCACATCTGAGCTATGGCTGGAAAACGAGCTGAAAAATGCGGGATATCATGGATGTTAAGATACAATTGATGACCTAATTGCTGCTCATGAAAAATAGCTCTAGCGACCACATCTCTAGGTGCTAAATCAGCTTGTGGGTGAATACCTTTCATGATCCGCCTGCCTGTTTCATCTTCTAAATAAGCTCCCTCTCCCCGTACTGCCTCTGAAATGAGGCCAACTGCTTTTCCAGCGATTGTTAAAAGAGTTGGATGGAATTGAACAAATTCGAGATCCACTAATTGTGCCCCGGCTCGATAGGCCATCATCAGTCCGTCTCCTGTTATAGAAGGATCATTTGTGTTTGTCTCATATAGGGAGCCGCAGCCGCCAGTTGATAAAACAACGGCATCTGCGGTCATCGTATGTACGTGTCCTGTCTCGTCTTTCCATACAACACCCGTACATGTCCCTTCATGAATCAATAGATCAATGACATGATGATATTCGTATAAATGAATATGTGAGCCGAGCTGACTTTTCAGAAACTGTACAAGAGTTTTACCTGATTGATCTCCTCCTGCATGCAAGATGCGATGAGTGGTATGTGCTCCCTCTTTGCCTAATTGCGGCTCTCCTGCCTCATCTTGATCAAATGGACAGCCTTCTGCTACGAGCTGCTCCACAAGGTGTTTTCCAAGTCTCACGATTTCTTGTACCGTTCTTTCATCATTGTGATCACAGCCGGCAGCTAGTGTATCTTGCACATGCTGCTCAGCTGAATCATGTGCTGAAAAGGCAGCAGCGATTCCTCCTTGTGCCAGCATGGAATTACTAGATGAACATTGTTTTTTTGTCATCATGATGACCTGGCAGCTTTTCGAAATGGTTTTTGCAAAGGAAAGCGCTGCAATGCCTGACCCCACCACAATAACTTTTTTGATTGATGACACCATCGCCCCTCCTGTCATTTACACATGTCTTGACACATATCATTACACAACACTAAAATAAATACAAGAAAAAATTTTCACACGGGAGATGGATGGGTTGGTTTATTTAGATTACGCAGCTTCTACACCTGTTTCAGAGGAAGCGCTGCATGTTTTTGAGCAGCTAAGCAAAAATTTCTACGGAAATGCAAGCAGCCTTCATGATGCTGGGGGAAAAGCAAATGACATATTGACTTACAGCAGACAATCACTCGCTGCCATGATCGAGGGTGAACCGGATGGGATCTATTTTACAAGCGGTGGAACTGAATCCAATCTCCTTGCGATTCAATCGATCATCAATGGACTGCCAGCACATCAACAGCATGTCATCACAACTTCAGTTGAGCATCCTTCTGTTCATTATGCAGTTAGCAGCTTAGAGCGTCTTGGCGTAAAAGTCACGATCATTGAACCGAATCAGGATGGAATCATAACAAAGGACATTCTCAAAAAAGCATTATTGCCTGAAACAGGACTAGTATCTATTCAGCATGCTAATTCAGAAACAGGAATTATCCAGCCGCTTGCTGAATTAGCGCCTCTTTTAAAAGAAAGGAACATTCTTTTTCATACAGATGCTGTGCAAACATTTGGAAAGATTCGTGTGTCCATCAAAGAACTTGGAGTCGATGCTGTGTCCATCTCAAGTCATAAAGTGTATGCTCCTAAAGGCGCTGGTGCCGTTTATATGGGCGCTCATGTTCCTTGGAAACCTTTATATACAGGAGCAGTTCAGGAAAATGGCTTACGTCCAGGGACAGTAAACGTTCCATGTATCGGTGCTTTTGCTGCCGCAAGTGAACAAGCGATGCTTAGGCTGGATGAACAGCAAAAATTAGATAAGCAGCTGCGTGATTATTTTCTTCAGCAGTTAAAAATAAGACAGCTGCCAGTTCATACATTTCAGGACAATGACAATCGCCGCACGCTTCCTCATATTATTGGTTGTTTTTTTGAAGGGTTTGAAGGACAATATGTAATGTTAGCATGTAACCGGCATGGGATTTGTCTATCTACTGGAAGCGCATGTGCTTCCGGTTATCACCATCCTTCCCCTGCTGTGAAGGCATTGCGTGTATCAGATCGTGATGCCCTACAATTTATTCGACTATCATTTGGATATCAGTCATCAAAAGATGACATCGATCAGCTTTTGCATACATTTGAGCATTTGCAAAAGGAGAAGAAGGGAGCTTAGGACGTGGAGCAAGAGAGGAAACTCATTGGCGAAGAAAGAAGAAACGCCATTTTAGAGTGGCTGAAAGAAACAGACACACCGCTTACTGGAAGCTTTTTAGCTAAAAAGGCGGCTGTCTCTCGGCAAGTCATTGTACAAGATATTTCATTATTAAAAGCAAAAAACGAACCCATTATTGCCACAAGCCAAGGCTATGTGTATATGGCAGCGCAGCATGCGCCAGAAAGAGAAATTGAACAAATCATCGCCTGCAAACATGATCCTGCTCGTACAGAAGAGGAACTGACATTGATTGTAGACTTTGGAGTGACGGTGAAAGATGTGATCATTGAGCACCCTGTTTATGGTGAACTGACGGCCTCTATTCGCGTCAGCACACGGAAACAAGTCGCTGATTTTGTCCATCATATTTCTAACACCGGCGCGTCCTACTTGTCAGAACTAACAGACGGCGTGCATCTGCATACTCTCACTTCTTACAGCCAAAAGCAGCTTGACCAAGCCATTCAAGCGCTGGATGATGCTGGGTTTTTAATAAAAGACTAAAAAAATAGTGTCCTCACGGGACACTATTTTTCATTCGTTAATTCATATGTTTGATAGCTGCCAAGCAGCTTGACCTCACAGCCAATCGCTTCTAATTCTTGAATCGCACCGGGGACGAGGACATCATCCATTTCTTTTTCAATGTCAATAATAAATAAATAATGTCCAAGACCTGTTTTTGTCGGACGAGATTCAATTTTTGACAAGTTGAGATTCCGCCAAGAAAAAGCAGACAGCACGCGGTGCAATGCGCCTGATTGGTCATCCTTAGGCAGACTGACCACAATGGTCGTTTTTGGCTTTGATGAGAAACCAGAATTCATTGGGAACGATGCGTTAGGATCTTTATGTAAAATCACAAAGCGTGTATGGTTGTGCGGATAATCATGAATGTCTTTTTTTGCAATCGTCAAACCATACGTTTTTGCGGCAATTTCATTGGCAATAGCCCCGACAGCTTCATCTGGATGCTCACTGATGTATTTTGCTGCATAGCCTGTTGATTCCACTGGCCGATGAGGAATATGAGGGTACTGCTTTTTCAGAAATTGATGACACTGGGCAATCGCGTGAGGATGCGATTGAATGACATCTAACGTCTCCCAGCTCTCCGCTCTTGATGGGTGGACAAGCAAATGCTGCCGAATTGGTGCTGTCATCTCCCCCACAATGGACAGCGCTTCTTCATGAATTAAATAATCAATCGTTAAGTTCACAGAGCCTTCGAGTGCATTTTCAAGTGGAACGACCGCCAAATCGACTTCGCCTTTTGACACAGCATCCATACATTGCGGAATCGTTGCATAGGCACGCTGCACCGCATCTTTTGGAAAACAAGAGCATACGGCCAAATGAGTAAATGTTGCTTCTGGTCCAAAATAACCTACAGTTAATTGCTTCATCTGCTATGATCTCTCCTTTTACGCCCCAGAACCGAGAATTTCGACTTTTTCGACAAATTCAAGCTTTCTTAATTGATTCATGACGGTGTTGATATCATCTGCCATACCAGCTGTACTAATTGATAAGGTGACATTCGCTCTTCCTTGCAGCGGAATCGTTTGGTGAATGGATAACACATTACAGCCAGAGTCAGCCACAATTTGAAGCAGTCTTGATAAAGCCCCAGACCGATCCTCAAGGTGGAAAAACAATGTGATGATCTGCTCTTTCACCATTGTATAAAATGGAAAAACAGCATCTCGGTATTTATAAAAAGCACTGCGGCTTAAATCCGCTTTTTGAACAGCATCGGCAACTGAATCCGCTTTTTTGCGATCGAGAAGCTTTTTGACTTCAAGCGTTTTTCGCATCGCATCTGGAAGTACATCCTCTCTTACTAAATAGAACGTTTCTTCTTTCACCTGTTTTCTCCCCTTTTAAAAACGGGAGAGCCCATGGTCTGGACCCTCCTTTTGATCAATCAATAAATTCGAATTCAAATTCAAGCAGACGAATGATGTCGCCATCTTTTGCTCCACGCTCACGCAAGGCATCATCGACACCCATTCCGCGCAGCTGTCTAGAGAATCGTTTAACAGATTCATCTCTTGAGAAGTCTGTCATCTTAAACAGACGCTCAAGTGCTTTACCCGTTAAGACAAATGTGCCATCAGGATCTCTAGAGATCTCAAATGGTGCATCGCCTTCATCAAACCTGTACATCACGCGGTTATCCGACAGCTCCTCTTCATTATAGAGCGGGAATTCCGGTGTTGTTTCAAGCTGATTGGCGATTTCAAATAAGAGCTCACGAAGCCCTTCTCTTGTGATCGCACTAATCGGGAACACTTTATAGTCATCCGTTAATTTTTCTTTAAATGCCTCTAGATTGTCAGCTGCATCTGGCATGTCCATTTTGTTCGCAACAATGATTTGCGGACGCTCTGTCAATCTCATATTGTACTGCTCAAGCTCTTCATTAATCGTCACGTAGTCTTCGTATGGGTCACGCCCTTCAAGTCCAGACATATCAATGACATGGACAATGACACGTGTACGCTCAATATGACGTAAAAATTGATGACCTAAGCCAACGCCTTCGTGCGCTCCTTCGATCAGTCCTGGCAGATCCGCCATAACAAAGCTTCGGTTATCGTCTGTTTCAACAACCCCGAGGTTCGGTACAAGCGTTGTAAAATGATAATCCGCAATTTTTGGTTTCGCAGAAGAGACAATCGAGAGCAGCGTTGACTTCCCGACACTTGGGAAACCAACAAGTCCAACATCTGCAAGTACTTTTAATTCTAAGATGACGTCACGTTCTTTACCTGGCTCACCGTTTTCAGACAGCTGTGGTGCAGGGTTTGCTGGTGTTGCGAAGCGTGAATTCCCACGTCCGCCACGTCCGCCTTTGGCAATTACAGCCCGCTGCCCATGCTCTGTCAAGTCAGCTAGTACTTGTTCCGTCTCTGCATCTGTCACAACCGTACCCGGCGGAACTTTGACAATCATTTCTTCCGCATTTCGGCCATGCTGGTTTTTACTCATTCCGTGCTCGCCGCGGTCAGCCTTGAAATGGCGCTTATAACGAAAGTCCATTAACGTTCTAAGTCCTTCGTCTACTTCAAATACAACATCTGCACCATTTCCGCCGTCGCCGCCTGCTGGGCCGCCCTTTGGTACATATTTTTCACGACGGAACGCCACCATACCGTTTCCGCCGTCACCGCCTTTAACATACACTTTAACCTGATCTACAAACATAACTTCCTCCGTTTCTCTGCATCACATATCTCGTTCTTGCCTCAAACAAAGCTCAATCATGGACTCATGAGGCGTCACATGAAATTGCGTTATACTCATACATGAATAGTTTGCGTCATGAAACGCATTTAACGCATCCAAACTTGTTAATTTTCCTTTGAAATCAAAATATAAGATCACATCATTTTCTTCATGATCTGTTTGGAAAGTGACCGTTAAATGATTTTCAGTTTTTTGGCAAACTGATTGATCGAATATCGAAAACAACTCCTGTGATACCGTTAGCAGCTGCGATTCATATGCTGATAAGTCTCGGGTTTCACCAAGCACTTCATATTCTAAGGTGATAAAATGCGACTCCCAATTAAATGTTAGAAAGTAATAGGCCAATTGGGGAATTTTTAAATTTGAGAGTTTGGATTCATGCTGTGCTTCAATGACCATTTCTTCTATAATTTCAAACACGCGGTCATATTTTTCTAATGTCAAGTTGCCTTTGATCAGCTGTAATTTATTCATCCAGTCGTGTCTTGAACGACTGAGCAGATAGATCAATTCATTTGTTAATGCAACGTGAGTTAATTTTTCATTTTCTTTACTTGGTATCTCTTCCATTATCGCACTCCCAATCGTTTGGTCTCTCTTTTAGGAGTCTTATCATCAATATGTCTCCCTGAATTATAACAGAGAAGACAGCATAGAAAAACACTAGTTATGTGAGGAAAGGTTGTTTTTTCTGATCGTATAGGAGAAAATGAGGCAAAGTCAGCAAACGTTCTTTGATATTTATGGAGTGCATCTTCTTTTATCATCTTCGGTACTGCTTGTAAAAAGTGAAAAAACTCCAGTCAATGACCGGAGTTTTTAGCAATTATTGTGCCGCAGGATATACGCTCACTTTTTTACGGTCACGACCGAAACGTTCGAATTTAACTGTTCCGTCGATTTTAGCGAAAAGAGTGTCGTCGCCTCCGCGTCCAACGTTTTCACCTGGATAGATTTTCGTTCCACGTTGACGATAAAGGATAGAACCACCAGTTACGAATTGACCATCAGCACGTTTAGCGCCTAAACGTTTAGACTCAGAGTCACGTCCGTTCTTTGTAGAACCTACCCCTTTTTTAGATGCGAAAAATTGAAGATCTAATCTAAGCATGAAGTTCACCTCCTATTTTTTTGTTGATATTCTCACATAATCGTGATAATCTCGTTCAATTGTCTCTAAGGAAACGACCATGCCTTCTAAAAGCAGCTGGGCTTTTTCAAAGGATACTGGATCTGTATCAGCCGGCAGTTCAAAAGAGAAGTAGCCGCCATCTTCACCAATATCAAGCAGTGGGTCCAATCCTGTCAGTGCAATAATTGAATTGACTGAGCCAAAAACAACAGCAGATACACCTGCACAAACGAGATCCTGACCTTTTTCAGCAAACTCGGCATGTCCAGTCATCTGAAAAGACGTAATGCTTTCATCTGCTGAAGACCGAGTAATGGTTGCTTTGATCATATCACTCACACGCCTTAAGCGTTGATTTTTTCGATAACAACTTTAGTGTAAGGTTGACGATGACCTTGTTTCTTGTGGTTGTTTTTCTTCGGTTTGTACTTGAACACAGTAATTTTCTTACCGCGACCTTGTTTTTCAACTTTAGCCGTTACTGTTGCTCCAGCAACTGAAGGGTTACCCACTTTGACAGTGTCTCCGCCGACAAACAATACGTTTTCGAAAGTTACTGTTTCACCTGCTTCAGCAGCTAGTTTTTCAACATAAACAGTTTGACCTTCTTCAACTTTTACTTGTTTACCACCAGTTTCGATAATTGCGTACATCTCTGCACCTCCTAATAAACTCAGACTCGCCGAATACAGGGGGCCATAGGCACTTTACACCTGCTCCGCGCGGTTGTAGCACGGGTGCTACATATCCATAACATTAAAAAATATATCAAACTAGACGCAGAATGTCAATGTATTTTCACTATTAGTACGGTAAAAGAAGCTCTTCCATTGAGGAGGTGGTTCTGCGATCTGAAAAATACGCATGGAGCAGTTCATTTTCATCAAGCTGGCTCATCTTCACGCCATCTCTTTCAATAATAATCGGATGCTTGCAGCCCCTTTGAAATCGTGCCATCACTTCGTATACTTTTTCCTCTGCACTTGCTCTCAGCGGAATCAGTTTTTCTACCTTCTGCTCTTTTTTACCGTAATACCGTTCTAGTAAGAAGCGAACCCTGACGTAATGCCGCTGCCTGTGTTCCATCACGAGTGAATAAGCTAAAAAAGTAAGCAGCACCCAGCCATTGAATTGCAGCGGTGCAAATAAAAGTAACCCTCCTGTCAATAGACCGAAAAAGACAAGTGAGCCTTTTATTGCTAGGGCATGTGCACGTTGGAAAGGGTAAAAAACAGATAAGAGCAAAAAGAATAATTTTCCGCCATCAAGCGGCCAAACGGGCAAAAGATTCACAAGGAAAATCGCTATATTATAAAAGGTAAACATGGTAAAGACATCGTGCGAGATAAGAGAAGCCTCCATGAAAAGCCATGCCATGAGCTGGAGCGGTATATGCTGAAGCGGCCCGCACAAAATGACCGCCAGCTCTTCTTTTAACGGACGGTTCCCATGTTCCTCTACTTCCACCGTTCCGCCAAATGGCAGTAAAAAAATCCGCCGAATGCGCCAATGATAATAGCAGGCAGCCGCTGCATGTCCAAGTTCATGGACACAGACAATCACGAGCAGACAAAGCAGCGGCTTGATTTGACCTGACAGAATCGCAAACGCCATCACAATCCACAGCAGCGGATGGATGTGAATTTTCGTCAGCATGAGCAGCCATCTATTCAAAGGTCATCACCTGAATAGGATCGATAAATTGTTCATTTTGCTTAATGGCAAAGTAATACGTGCCCTTCCCTTGATCATCAAGTGAAATCTGGCCAATTTTTTCACCCTTATCGACAAAATCGTATAAGGCCACATCGGCTTTCTTTAATTGACCGTACCAGCTATAGCTGTTATCTGCATGCTGCACTACAACAGTAAGCCCTGTATCGCTTTGCTTTTTCACCTCGACCACGTAGCCTTCCTTCATACTATCAATGGCTTCAGCGGATGTCTCCACTTTGACACCTGCTCCATTTTGCGTAAAGGATTCCTGCACTTTACCAGAGGCAGGAACAGCTAGTTCTTGATTCGCTTGTACGTCCTTTTGGCCATCTTTTTTCTCTGTTAAAAAGGCCAGCGGATGTCCAACTGTTTTTTCAAACCAGCGGTTAGCAGCAGCAAATTGAAAATCTTGCTCAAAAGTCTGAGTAATCATCGGCTTCAGCTGCTGAAACGGACCTGTCTGACCTTTAAATGAAATGGCTGCAATCAAAACAAGGGACGCTGATAATAAGCATTTAAGCACAAAGGTATTCGGGTTAAATAAGGGATGACGATATTTCTTTGGCTGATGGGACGCCGATTCATAGGAGGTCGAGCCAGAATGCTTTTCTTCCTCTGTCAGCATAACCCATGGCGGGATATCTTCTTTTTTCTTGAAAGCCGTCTTCTTAGGGGGAGCAGCTGGCTGCATCATTTTGCGGCGCTGTGCGATTTTCTTTCGGTACTCGTCCACTCTTTTCATGAGATCACCCTTTACATACAAACAGTTTGTACATTTTATGTGACAACCCCATCTGATATGCAACAAAAAGACCGATTCTCATCGAATCGGCCTCTGCGTGCAGACAAACCCTCGCATTCGGTGTCAGGTCTGCGCTCCGGTACTCACGAATGTCAAATTCGCTTCGCAAAGGTAGCCGTCTTTCCTAGACTGCAAAGGTTTTCTATCACGGTTCAGTGATTATGCTCTTACACCAAAAAATGCTTTGAGCTTTGCAAACATTCCCTTGTTTTCTTCTTCAAAAGATTGAAGCGGAACAGATTCGCCTAGTACCCGGCGGGCAATATTGCGATAGGCAATCGATACTTTGTTTTTAGCATCCATAACAATTGGTTCACCATTGTTTGAAGCCTTAATCACATCATCATCATCTGCTACAATGCCAAGTAGATCAATCGATAAGTGATGTACCACTTCATCTACATCCATTGAATCGCCATTTTTCGCCATGTGTGTACGAATACGATTGACAATCAAACGAGGCGGTTCGATATCTTCTTGTTCTAACAAACCGATGATTCGGTCCGCATCTCTCACAGCTGAGATTTCAGGCGTCGTCACGACAATGGCCTTGTCTGCACCGGATACAGCATTTTTAAAGCCTTG
The DNA here is from genome assembly GCF_038628485.1 of Bacillus sp. FSL M7-0003. Classification (NCBI taxonomy): domain Bacteria; kingdom Bacillati; phylum Bacillota; class Bacilli; order Caryophanales; family Bacillaceae; genus Bacillus; species Bacillus sp. FSL M7-0003. Next base: position 2,463,399 of record NZ_CP152024.1, read on the forward strand.
CTCAATTCCAGCAGGGCAGTCAATAACAACATAATCAAAGTCTTGTTTCAATGATTGAATTAATTCTTTGATCTGTTCCGGCTCTACAGCCGTTTTATCACTTGTTTGAGCAGCAGGTAAAAGATACAAAAGATCCTCGAAACGCTTATCTTTTACAAGCGCTTGATGAATTTTGCATCTTCCTTCTACTACATCGACTAGATCATAAATAATGCGGTTTTCTAGCCCCATCACGACATCCAGATTCCGAAGGCCGATATCGGTATCAACTAGACACACTTTTTTCCCTTGAATTGCTAGTGCTGTGCCTAAGTTTGCAGATGTTGTTGTTTTGCCAACGCCGCCTTTTCCTGAGGTAATCACAATAGCCTCGCCCAATTTCACATTCCTCCCTCAAGCCTTGTCAGATTAGGTCTTATATGAGCCAATTGCTGCAGGCGTTCAATGATCATATTGCCATCTATATCTAAATAAGCACATTCCATTTCATTTCCATCTTCTTTTTGGTCTGGCGCGCGGTTAAAAACTTGTGCGATGCGAAGCTGTGTTGGAATCATATGAGATGCCGCAATAACAGCCTGTTTGTTGCCATTACATCCAGCATGCGCCACACCTTTTAAAGCGCCAAGCACAAAAATATTTCCTCCTGCGCGAATCGTTCCGCCAGGATTGACATCTCCTATTAATAAAAGATCTCCTTCGACATGCAGCACCTGTCCAGAGCGCACAATTTTTGCTACAGAAGTAATTTCAGCCTCTGCTTTTAATCGTCTCGCCTCTTCAGTTGACATGACTTCACTTTCAATGGAGTGGATGACGAGATGTTCATTTTCAGACACCGCTTCAGTCAAACGCGTCTCCTGATCCTCTGTTAAATACCGAAAACCAAGCTTAATATGCACATTGACCTTATGTCCTTCTCTTCCATCTGTATATTGCTCAAGTAATAGAACCTCTCGCAAGCCGGAAAGAAGGTCATCAAACGAACAGTCATCATTTAACTGTAATGTTAATCCGTTTTTTGTACCTTTTATCGTCACATATTGCTGTTTTTGAGTTTTCAAGATGCTCACCTCAACAACATACTCATTTCGCCGTAATTGGACAAACTCCTGCTTTTATTCGTCGATCAGTCCTTGTTTCACGTGGGTGAAAAAGAGCCTAAACGGCACAACAAGTATGAGAGACGCAGCAGTATTTAAAAGAATCGTTGGAATAAAGCGTTCGATGACATACGTATTAAACGGCATAATCCCTGGTTGAATTGTCGCTTGAACGCCGTATACATAAAACTCCATCACGGAAACAGCAATAATCGACAGAAAGACAACGACTAACATATTCGTTTGCAGAACTTTAAAGGCTTTTGCTAACAAATAGCAAAGCGCCCCAAAGCCAAACATATGAACACCAAGTATGCCTGTATATGAAATATCATATAAAAGTCCAAAGATAAATCCGTAAATCACACCATATTTTTGATTCACAAAAGCAGTCATAAATGCAAGTGCGAGTAAAATGAAATGAGGAGCTAAAATTTGATTCTCTGAAACAAATGGGAGCTTCACTAAATCAACAAAAATGCTGTCAAATACGAAGATAAACAACATGACGAAAGCAAGAAGGACACGTTTCACGAGCCTTCCTCCTTCGTCAATTCAGATGCATCTGCTGTACTTGTGCTGCGATTCACCACAATCACACGGTCTAAATTGTTGAGTTCAGCCGCTGGTTCTACGTAAATGATCTTTGTCAGGCCGTAATGGTCTGGCTCGATTTCACTTACCTTACCAATCGTTAAGCCTTGCGGGAATACGCCCCCTGCTCCAGATGTTTCAACAAGATCTCCTTTTTTGACATCCCCATCTGCATCGGATTTCAGAATATTCATAGTCAGCATTTTTTTCTTGCTGTCATAACCGTTAATGATTCCATTGAGTTCTTCTTTGCCCTTTTTCGCAAAAATTTTCGTTGAAATTCTATTATTTTGGTCAGTAGAGCTTAGCAATCTTACAGTCGAAGTAAAATTGTTAAGCTTATCACTTTCAATCTTCCCAATTAATGCGCCACTCTCATTAGTGACTGCCATATCTTTTTCCACGCCTTGTTTTTTCCCTTTATCAATCATCACAAAGCTATCCCAAAGAGAAGGGTTTCTTGCGATAACAGTTGATAGAATTGGCGTGTAGTCACGAATAGAGTTCACATAGCCAAGCTGTTTGCGAAGCTTTTTGTTCTCATCTTCTAGTTCTTGAAGTTTCGCCTCATATTGAGTTTGGCCATCAAGTTTTTTTCGAAGACGCTCGTTTTCATCATATGTGTTCTTTAAATCTTGTACGTTCCCATAAATACCGGCAATAAATTGTGATGGTTTATGAAAGACACCTTGAAAAAAGCCTGTCGTATCCCCCACTAATTTTTCCGGCCATGAAGCACCTCTGCCGCTTTTCACTGAAAAACCAATCATGGCCACCAGTACGATGACACAGACAAGGAGCAACATTAATCTTTTATTCATAAAAAACTGCGGCATGTCTTACACCTCTTTAATTACGCCCGATTATCGATTATCTTTTGATTTTCCTTTGAACAAATGAATATGTTCTAGTGCTTTCCCTGTCCCGATTGCCACACAGTCAAGCGGGTCTTCTGCAATAATGACTGGCATTTTCGTTTCATCGCTAATGACTTTGTCAAGATTACGCAGTAATGCACCGCCTCCTGTTAAAACAATTCCGCGGTCCATAATATCTGCTGCGAGCTCAGGCGGGGTTTTTTCAAGAGTCATTTTCACTGCATCGACAATTGTTTCCACCGTATCGCGAAGCGCTTTTGCAATCTCTTCTGCCGTAATAGAGATTGTTTTTGGCAGACCTGTTAAAAGGTCACGTCCGCGAATGTCCATCTCATCATGTACGTCAGGCTGCGCAGAACCGATTTCCATTTTAATCGCTTCTGATGTACGATCACCGATCATTAGATTATACGTTTTACGGATGTAGCTGCTGATCGCATCATCCATTTCATCTCCTGCCACACGGATTGATTGTGATGTCACAATGCCGCCAAGAGAAATAATCGCTACTTCTGTTGTACCGCCGCCAATATCCACAACCATACTTCCTGTTGGTTCCCATACAGGAAGGTTAGCACCGATTGCCGCAGCAAATGGTTCTTCAATAGGGTATGCGTCACGTGCACCAGCTTGTCTTGTTGCATCAATGACTGCACGCTCTTCTACAGCTGTAATACCAGATGGTACACATACCATGACGTAAGGTTTACGAGCAAAAAGCCCTTTGCCTTTTAATGCTTGATTAATGTAATATTTCATCATTGTTGCTGTCGTCTCGTAATCTGCAATGACACCGTCTTTCATTGGGCGTAGTGCCACAACATTACCAGGTGTACGGCCAATCATGTTTCTAGCATCATTTCCGACTGCCACTATAGACTTCGTATCAGTTTCCAAGGCTACGACCGAAGGTTCTCTTACAACAATGCCTTTTCCTTTAATAAAAACAAGCGTATTCGCTGTGCCAAGATCTATTCCAAGGTCTTTTGTACCAATTCCAAACATATGTATGTATCTTCCTTTCTTAAACCAAAATTCCCTTAGGGAAAAACTCATAAACTCTATTATATCGTAAAACATTGAAAAAAAAAGTGTTACAAATACCCTTTTTCCTTCAAACTCACAAATTTTTGATCACCTATGACAAGATGATCAAGCAGCTGTATTCCAATCAGCTTTCCACATTCAAAAAGTCGCTGTGTGACTTCAATATCTTCCCTGCTCGGCGTCGGATCTCCAGATGGATGGTTGTGCACACATATAAATGAAGCAGCGGACCGTTTAAAGGCCTCTTTGAAAATTTCACGCGGGTGAACGATGGATGAGTTCAAACTTCCAATAAACACGGTATGTTTATGAAGGACTTGATTTTTAGTATTGAGATAAAGACAAACGAAATTTTCCTGTTGTAAAAACCTCATATCTTCCATCACAAAGTTTGCCCCATCCTCTGGTGTGCGGATCACATAGCGGTTGTCCGTCGTTTGATGGTGTAATCTAGTGCCGAGTTCTAAAGCAGCTAAAAGAGAGACCGCCTTCGCCTTTCCAACTCCTCGAATCTTCGACATTTCTTCAATTGAGGCTTCTCTTATCGTGCGAAGACCGCCAAATGTTTGCAGAAGTCTTGCAGAAATTTGAAGAACTGATTCCTTTTTTGTGCCTGTCCTTAAAAGAATCGCAACAAGTTCATGGTTTGACAGACTGCCGGGACCATATTTGATCAATCGTTCTCTCGGCTTTTCATCTTGAGGAAAATGCTTTAGCAACATAGGGAAATCGTTCATGATGCCCACTCCTTTTAGATTCCTTCCTGTCATCAAAAAGGGGTGATTCCAAATGTTTCGAGCACTCTAACTGTTTTGGCAATAGGGAGACCTACAACGGAAAAATAATCACCATCTATTTTTTGAACAAACAGTGCGCCTTTTCCTTGAATGCCATAGCTTCCCGCTTTATCAAGCGGTTCTCCCGTTTCGATATAGCGGTCTATTTCATTTTGCGTAAGTGTCCAAAACGTCACTTCTGTCTGTTCATAAAATGTTTCTTTTCTATTCTCTGACTGAATCGTGACACCCGTCAAGACTTGATGTGTCTTTCCTGACAATAATTGAAGCATTGAGGCCGCTTCTTCCTTGTCTTTTGGTTTCCCAAGACATTTGCCGTCAATTGCAACAATCGTATCTGCACCAATAATCACAGCTTCGGGATATAATCTTTGAATATCACTTGCTTTTTGTTCTGCCAACCATTGGACGTTCTCTGCAGGAGAAAAGTTTCGATTTATTTCTTCTTTTAATTGACTTGCTTGAATGTCATAAGAAAACCCTGCTAGATCAAGCAATTCTTTTCTTCTAGGGGATTGAGATGCGAGAATCAATTGGTTCATGTTTGTTCATCCTTTCAGGGTTTAGCCTAAGAAGTAAGATACCCATTCATCCTATCAAATGTACATCTTACCGACAATTTACGAAAATTCATTTTTCATGTTCCTTCATCATTATGTTGGATGCAAAAGAAAAAAACTAGTCATTTTTTGACTAGTTTGGTTTCTTAAAATATGATTTTACGTATTTAATTGATCAAGCAGTGCCTGCTGAGATTTCCACCCGTTTTCAGCAGTAGGTTCATTTAACAGCTGCACCGCTTTCAGCAAACTGCTTTTAGCTGGTGCATCCGTTGTTTTGGCACTTTCAAGCTCAGAGATTAGCTGCGCAACGTCCTTTTGATCCACATCATCCCCTGCAATGACCTTAGAGGATAAAACAGATGCCTTTTCTATTAAACTAGTCAGTTCCTCCGGTACTTGAAATGAGAGCTCCTTGCCTCCCCACGCCTCAAAGTGCTGATCAATCAGCTTCTTCCCAACAGCACTTGTCATGCCCTGTTCTGTCGCAAGCCCGGCAATGACATAATAGCCATCATCCATCGAGACCTTTTTCCCCGCATATCCTGCTTCTTTTAAACTGCCAACTAATTCATCTGCTCCTTTTTCAGAGGAAAACTTTCCAGCCTGTACGACATAGGTTGAAAAGCTGCCAGAGGCGCTTTTTTCATCCTTATTCTCTTTTGATTCATCAGCAGTATCTGCTGGCGGCGCATCCCCGCCCGCTTTCATTGATGATTGATTTCCGGACGCTGAAACGCTGATATCTCCACCTGATGGATTCTGAGAACCATCTTGACTTAAGCTAAGTGCAAACACACCAAGGCCTGTCCCAAGAACCACTGCAAACACAATCGTTGTCATCACTCTCTTAAACGGGCCGCGGTTTTTACCGAACTTCTGGTCAAAGGAGCCTTTTTTCTTTTGATAAGGTGTGACGACCTTTGGGTCAGAATGATAAATATGATCAGCTGCGTCATCCCACTGGAAGTCTTCTTCTTTCGGTTTAGCCGGTTCTTCCTCGGAAGCAGCTGTCTCCTGTTCTGACTGCCTTTTTTCCTCCCAATTCGAAAACGTCACTTGATCATCCTCTTGCTGTTTTGGCGGCTGGTGGTCATCTTCATGAAGCATTTCTTCTTTGCCATTAATATTGACTTTTAACCCTTGTTTTTTTGCCTGCCTTTTTTTCACTGTCATTCCCCGCTTTCTGACATTGTTTGTAAGAAAGACCTTTTTGTCCAATGAATCAGCGCGAATGTAACCCGTCCTTCTTTCTGTTTCACACTTTAACATAGCGGATAAAAAAAAGAACAAGACTTTTGTCGGCACGGAAAAAAAGTGTTCGCCAATTTTTTCAACCGATCGACCCGGCGAACGGGAGCATGACATGAGCTCCATAGAGATACAGCCAAAAAGAAAAAGAGATCGCAGGAACAAAGGGAAATGGCTCATCTAATCGAAAAGAAAAAACCTTCGCATAGACGATTCCAGCGATACACGAGAGGAAAAGAATGAGAAGGAATGGCTTGAATCCTAAGCAAAATGCAAGCACACCGAACAGCTTCATATCAGCTCCACCCATGCTATTTGGCTTGAAACGATCTAAACTATAAAACAAGAGAAAGCAAAAAAGAAGCGAAGCCGCTCCTTCCCACCAAATAAGAAGAGGTTCAAGCGTGCGGTATATGACGAAAAGAGGGAAAAAGAAGAGAAACAGCTCGTTTGGCACCCTCATATAAAGGAGATCGCTCACGACAGCAATCACAAATAAACTACAAAGAATTACAAGAAAAAGACCTTCAAACGAAATACCAGCGATTCTATACATGAGCAAAAAAAGACTGCCTGACAGCAGCTCAATCAGTGGATATAGCATTGGCAGCCGAGTGCCGCAATGTTTACAAGTCCCCCTCAATAATGCATACGAAACTAGCGGAATCATCTCGCGCAAGGAAAGCGGCTGTTTACAGTCTGTGCAGTGAGAACGAGGAAAAAGAATAGACCGCTTCAGTGGCAGCCTTTCACCGACTAGATGAAAGAATGACCCCATGGTGACGCCCGCAAGAAACACAAAAATGCCTATCATATATCGTGACCCCTTCCGAGAATAAGATAGACCGGATTTTACCATGACCGTATTCATTGTGCACATAGCAAGAATATGATTTTACTTCTCTTCTGCGTATCAAAATAAAAAAACGCAAGAGGCATTGAAGCCATTTGCGTTTTTTTGTTATCCGATCATACGATTTCTTATATCTGAAATAAAATAAAGAGAGCCAGTCACAAGAATCACCGCTGAAGGATCATCACTTTTTTTCTGAATGAACTCAAGCACTGTACGAGGGTCATCATCATACGACTTTGCGTCTAAATGACTGCATACATAAAGCTTTTCAGCTGATTCGGCTCTTGGAAAATCAAATGAAACAAAATGGATAGAAGAACTTACAGCTTCAAGCTTTTGAATCATTTTCTTGTACGGCTTATCTTTTAAAGCACTAAAACAAATATGCACCTGTTTACTAGAAAAATGAGCTTGTACGGTTTCAATTAAACGGTCGATCCCTTCTTCATTATGTGCGCCGTCTAAATACACTGGAGGATGATCTTTGACCTTTTCAAACCTCCCAGCCCAAACTGCCTGCCGAATGCCTTCATATATTTGCTCTTCTGTCACGCTAATATAGTCTTCTTGCTCCAGCCATTCAATGAGTAAAACAGCAAGGGAAGCATTTTGCCTTTGATGCGTTCCAATTAATCCTGTTTCAAGCTGAGGATACTGCCTTTTTGATGTGCGTAACGTGAAACGTTCACCTGTTTCTGTCGGCTGCTGCTCATCAAAGCTGCAAGTATCATGCAAGGAAATACATTCGGCATTCTTTTCTTTTGCTGTGTTTTGAATGACAGCAAGAGCTTCTGGCTGGTGGACTGCCGTAATCATTGGAATACCCTCTTTGATAATACCCGCTTTTTCAGCTGCAATCTGTTCAAGTGTGTCACCTAAAATGGCCATATGATCATGACCAATCGACGTAATCGCTGTTAAGATTGGCACAGCAATATTTGTAGAATCAAGCCTTCCGCCAAGCCCTGTTTCCAAGAGGACAAAGTCTACTTGATGCACATGAGCAAAATAAGCAAATGCACATGCTGTAATGATTTCAAATTCTGTTGCTGCGCCAAGCTCTGTTTGATCTAATTCATCAACAAGAGGCTTGATTTCATTCACCAAACTCAGCCATTCTTCATCCTCTATAGGCGCTCCGTTCACGCTGATTCTTTCATTGAACGTTAGTATAAACGGAGAGGTGAAGGTTCCGACTGAATAGCCGGCTTCCTGTAAAACAGAACGTGTAAACGCAATGGTTGATCCTTTGCCATTTGTACCTGCAACATGTACTGCTTTTATGCTTTGTTCCGGATTTCCTAGTCTGTTCATCAGCCATTTCATTCGTTCAAGACCCGGTTTTACGCCAAAGGCCAGTCTGCTGTGAATCCACTCAATTGCTTCATGGTAGTTTGTAAACAATGTCATCTCTCATTTCATACGAAATTTTCAAAAAAGACGACTCCATTTCATTAGGAGCCGTCTTTTTCACTCTTATGCTTTCAGCTCTTCAATACGCTTTTGAACAGCTTCGCGTTTTGCGACATAATCACGTTCTTTCGCACGCTCTTCTTCTACGACACTTTCAGGCGCTTTTTTCATAAAGCCTTCATTGCCAAGCTTTTTCTGAACTCGTTCCACTTCTTTTGTCAGTTTATCAAGCTCTTTTTGCAGACGAGCAATTTCTTCATCTAAGTTGATTAAGCCTTCAAGCGGCAGAATGAGTTCTGCTCCAGAAATGACAGCCGTCATCGCTTTATCACTAGCTGGGACATCTGTGCCAATTTCAAGAACACTTGGGTTCGTGAATCGCTCAATATATGAACGATTTTTCTCTAAACGTTCCTGAACATCAGACGTAGATGCTTTAATGTAAAGCTCAACTTGTTTGCTCATTGGCGTGTTCACTTCACTGCGAATGTTACGAACAGAACGAATGAGTTCAACAAGCAGCTTCATATCAGCAGAAGCTTGTTCGTTGGAAAGCTCCGGCTTCACTTCAGGCCATGCCGCTACAGTAATAGACTCACCTTCATGCGGTAGATGCTGCCAGATTTCTTCTGTTAAGAACGGCATAAACGGATGTAAAAGTCTCATTGTTTGATCTAATACATACGCAAGGATCGAACGAGTCGTTTTCTTTGCTGCTTCGTCTTCACCATAAAGCGGAAGCTTCGCCATTTCAATGTACCAATCACAGAAATCATCCCAAATGAAGTTGTATAAATGTCTGCCCACTTCACCGAATTCATACTTGTCAGCAAGCTGTGTGACACTTTCAATTGTTTCATTTAAGCGTGTTAAAATCCATTGATCAGCAACTGATTTTTCTCCTGATAAATCAAGCTCATCATACGTTAAACCATCCATATTCATTAAAGCAAAACGGGATGCGTTCCAAATTTTGTTCGCAAAGTTCCAAGTGGATTCAACCTTTTCAAAGCTAAAACGAAGATCCTGACCTGGTGAGCTTCCAGTCGCTAAGAAATATCTTAATGAATCCGCACCGTATTTGTCGATGACCTCCATTGGATCAATTCCGTTGCCAAGCGACTTACTCATTTTACGTCCTTGTTCGTCGCGGATGAGCCCATGAATGAGGACATCTTTAAACGGTTTTTCTCCTGTGAATTCAAGACCTTGGAAGATCATGCGGGATACCCAGAAGAAAATGATGTCATAGCCTGTTACAAGCAGATTGGTTGGGTAGTAGCGCTTGAAGTCTTCACTGTCTGCATCTGGCCAGCCCATTGTAGAAAACGGCCACAGCGCTGAACTAAACCATGTATCAAGTACATCGTTATCCTGTTCCCAGTTCTCAATATCTTCTGGCGCTTCAAGTCCAACGTATACTTCTTTCGTTTCTTTATGATACCAAGCCGGAATGCGGTGTCCCCACCATAGCTGACGAGAAATACACCAGTCACGGATATTTTCCATCCAATGTAAATATGTCTTTTCAAATCGGTCTGGAACAAATTGAACTTGGTCGTCTCCTTTTTGCAGATGAATGGCTTCGTCTGCCAGCGGCTGCATTTTCACAAACCATTGTGTCGATAAATACGGTTCAACGACAGCTCCACTTCGCTCACTATGACCAACTGAATGCATGTGGTCTTCAATTTTGAACAAAATGCCTTCCTCTTGTAAATCCTTCACAAGCTGTTTGCGGCATTCGAAACGGTCCATTCCTTTGTATTTCAGGGCATTCGCATTCATTGTGCCATCTTCATTCATGACAAGAATACGCTCTAGCCCGTGGCGGTTTCCAAGCTCAAAGTCATTCGGGTCATGAGCAGGTGTAATTTTCACAGCACCTGAGCCAAACTCCATATCGACATAATCATCACCGACGATTGGGATTTCACGGCCTGTGATTGGTAAAACCACTGTTTTTCCAATCAAATGCTGATAGCGTTCGTCATCAGGGTGTACGGCTACGGCTGTATCTCCCAGCATAGTTTCAGGTCTTGTTGTCGCAATTTCAATTGAACCTGTTCCATCTGAAAGCGGATATCTCAAGTGATAAAATGCACCTTGAACATCCTTATAAATCACTTCAATATCAGAAAGTGCCGTTTTCGTTGCTGGATCCCAGTTAATGATGTACTCTCCGCGATAAATAAGCCCTTTTTCATACAATTGAACAAACACTTGGCGAACGGCTTTATTCAGACCTTCATCTAAAGTAAAACGTTCACGGGAGTAATCGAGGCCAAGTCCCATTTTCGCCCACTGGCTGCGAATAAAATCTGCATATTCTTCTTTCCACTTCCACGTTTCTTCCACAAATTTCTCCCTGCCAAGGTCATATCGGCTTACACCTTCTTCGCGAAGCTTTGCCTCGACTTTTGCTTGAGTCGCAATACCGGCATGGTCCATACCTGGAAGCCAAAGAACGTCATAGCCCTGCATCCGTTTCATACGTGTCACGATGTCTTGGAGTGTAGAATCCCATGCATGCCCAAGGTGCAGTTTTCCTGTCACGTTTGGTGGAGGAATGACGACTGTATATGGATCTTTCGTTTTGTCATTTTGTGCTTCGAAGAATTTCCCTTCAAGCCAGTACGTATAGCGGTCTTTTTCAATCGCATTTGGATCGTACTTTGTTGGCATTTCTTGATTATTTGTTCCCATTTGTGTAACCTCCACATTTTTTCGGCTGATGAAACATAAAAAAGCCTTTCCATCCTTATAAAAGGACGAAAAAGCTTTTTCGCGGTACCACCTTTTTTCACGAGACACATACACGTGTCCCATACACTCTAAAGGATAACGGGGTTCTCCCGAATTTCTCTACTTGTTCATTCAAGAAATTAAGCTCACAGGCGACCTTCCAAACAAGTACATCCTAGGAAACCTTTCAGCTCTTGGCTTCCCTCTCTTTAGGGTCTTGCTCGTACTCTTCCTGATCCACGCTTACGATATATCACGTTCATCAGCACATACTCATCTTTTATTAATATTACTAAATGCCTTTTGTTTTCGTCAATCATCTTTTCCGCTTTTCTTCTTCTTTATACAAATTGGGCAGGCACCCTTCGCCCTTTTGCCCATATGATAATAACAAAATGAAGAAGGAGGGCGTTTGATTTGAAGAAGATCAATCCTTACACACTTCCCCCCTGGCTGAGACAAATTCGGGCAGTTGCTTCCCAAGTCGTTCTCCCGATTGCTATATTTCAAGGATTTCGTACGATCATTTTCCCTACGACATTTGACGTCCTCATTCTAGGTATTCTTATTTTTCTCGCCTGTGCCTTTCATCTTGATTGGTTTTAAAAACTCATCATTATGTACCTGCCCATATAAAGCCAACGCAGTATAACCTCGTCATTCCGCCGATGACGAGGCACTTTGTTCTTCTTCAAGCCGTCTAGCCTGCTCAATTTCGTGAATTTTCATGACGGTCGGCTCAGAATTTTTCATCTGCCAATACGCTCTTAACAGCTGCTGGCAGCTTTCCATTTCATCCTGCCCGCCTGCTTCATAGGCTTTTACTGTATCAAACAGCCCTTGCGGATAAGCGAGGTAGCTTAGGAACAAATGCAGTTCTTCCTCCCGAAGAGGGTTTCCTTTTTGATACGTATAAAACAAAGAAGTACATTCAGGACAAGACGTAGGATAGGTTTTGAAAGTCCGAAAGTAAAAGGTCAGAAGATCATAAATGGGGGAGGCTTTTTTAGACCGCTCGAAATTGGTGAAATGTCCTGTCCCTACATCATTATACAAAAAGTGATGGATCGATAGCTGCCCATGATTTAGCACAACACGCGTTGTCTCTTTGTCTTTCATTTCTTCATGCCAATCTTCTAAACGTTCAAGCGCAAATTCACTGGCAGACATCGCCTCTGAAAAATACATAGCAGCGGCCAGCTCAAATGGCGACATATACCACGTTTGTTCTGCCCGCTCTATGAATCGTTCATACATGTCTTTCTCTGTTTCCCATTTGGTCTTGATTTGTGTGTAATGTGCTTCTATCTCTTGCTCTGTGATATCCATCATGACTTCAGTCCGCTTATGAAGTCTTGCAATCTCTTGAAATAAATATTCGTGCTTATCGTCCTGCTCTTCTCTCTTTTCATTCGTCAGCCACGGCATCAGATAGTATGCATACTGGCTTTCCCGATGACTTGAGAAAAAGGAACCGCTCGTCGTCCGATAAATCGGCACAAAGGAGCGATAGCCCTTTGATTCCAGTTCAAGCATTTGTTCTGTAAATTGCATATGCCGGCTGGCTTTTACTCGCTTTAGAGCAAATACACCCTGCTTTGTATATACCTTGATGACAGCAGGACTGACAGGTTCAATATATTCAGCCTCAAGTCCGTATTCGTATAAGACAGATTGGATTTCATCCACGTTCACTCACCACATTTTCTCGGTCAGTCATCGCTTGCTATGCATTGCTTTTTTGATATTCAGGAATATAAAGAATCTGCCCTTCCTCAAGCTCCGCATCAATCGATAATGAGTTTGTGCGAAGAAGCTGCTGCACATTCAACTGATATCTCTCACAAATACGATCGACCGTATCTTCTTGCTGAACTATACATATTTTCATGCGGGAAAAATCTTCCTCCTCCTGCTTAGCGAACAGCTTTGTTAAATAAAGAGAATTCTCACTGCCAGACGTTTCTCTCACGTCTTCTTCAAGCTCCTCTTCTTCTTGAGCTGACTCATATATTTTAGGTGCTTCCCGTTCATATAACCGCCCGAGCTGATATTCATCATCGTGCGCCTCAAGCTCAGGCTCCACTTGATCAGCAGGTGATTCAAAAGCCGGATACGACTGTACCGTTTCTTCCTGCTCTTCAGCAGCTTCCGGATCCTTTCTTACTTCCACTTCAAAGAACGGCTCTTCCCGCTCCTCTTCTTCTAATAGCTTTGGCGGTTCAAAAAATGGCGGTTCCTGCACCTGAGCTTCAGGGATGGATCGATAACCAAGCGCCACAGCTTCTTCTTGATTATTCGGCTGTTCTGGCTGTTCTGGCTGTTCTGGCTCTTCAGGTTCTTCTAATTCTTCAGGTTCGTCGGACGCTTCCTCTACTTCCCTGTTCACCAATTCTATCTTAATTTCTTCTTCCTCTTCTTCTTGTACTTCCTGCACTTCCTGTTCCTCTTGCTCCGCGCGCGTGTCATGTTGGAATACAGGCTGATTCTCATCATGCTCACGTTCTTCGTCTTGCAGCTCTTCTTGTTCTTCTTGTTCCGGCTGCAATTGATAATCGTAGGCCATATCGCCAAAATCCACTTCAGGACGATGAACAAATTCATACGGCTCCTCTACAGGCGCTTGAGCCGTTTCCTCGTCTAACAAGCCCTCAATGGCTAAATCAGCCTGAATGGTGAGCAAACGATTCTCTGTCAGCTGGTAATCAAACGCATCAATAAACACAAACACATCATTTAAATGACTAATTTTGTTCTTCGGAATGGTGATATCGACTGGAAATTGATGCAGAAGCTCCGCCGTTCCGTCTTCTCTGACCTTTACCTCATCTGCTTCCCTGTATGTTGGAAAGGAACTCAATTCACCCAATAGCTCCTCTTGATTTATGTTGTATTCTCCTGTTAGCTCGAGTGAACCTCTAATAGAAACATAATCATTCACTTCTTGAACGAGAATGTCAGGGTCGAGAGAAATTGACAGCAGCTCACTGACTTCCTGTCCGCTTTTGAAATAAATGGATTCTTCTACCGAAAACTGTAATCGATTGTTTTGAGACAAGTCGGTGTCCTCCTTTCATCTAATCCTTAAAAAATAAAATTAGATGTCAATACAGTTGTATGAAGGAGGTAGTGAAAATATGATTGGTTTTCTCTAATGCAAAAAAGCCGATATGTCTCCATATCGGCCTTTTGTTTTATCGACGTAGTTTTTGAAAAACCTTTTCCACTGTCTCAATCGTATATTCGATGTCTTCATCTGTATGAGCTGTTGACAGGAATAGTCCTTCAAATTGAGAAGGCGGAAGGAAGATGCCGTGATCGGCCATTTCCTTGTAAAATTCAGCGAATAAAGCAAGATCAGCTGTTTTCGCTTTGTCATAATTGATCACTTCTTCATTTGTAAAGAAGAATCCGATCATGGAACCCGCCCGGTTAAACGTTAATGGAATTCCGTATACTTTTGCCGCTTTCGAAATGCCTTCTTCTAAACGGTCACCTTTTCGTTTAAATTCTTCATAAGACTCAGGTGTCAGCTGTTTTAGGGTTTCTAAGCCTGCTGTCATCGCAAGAGGGTTACCAGATAACGTTCCTGCTTGGTATATTGGACCACTTGGCGCAATTTGTCTCATAATATCCGCTCTTCCGCCATAAGCACCGACCGGAAGACCGCCTCCAATCACTTTACCAAGGCACGTCAGATCAGGTGTGATGCCAAAATAGCCTTGCGCGCAGTGATAATCCACACGGAAGCCTGTCATGACCTCATCAAAAATAAGCAATGATCCATATTGCTCCGTGATGTCTCTTAGTCCTTGCAAGAAACCTTCTTGCGGAGGGACAACCCCCATATTTCCTGCAACCGGCTCTACAATAACACCAGCGATATCATCTCCAAATTCTTGAAAAGCAACTTGAATACTTTCTAAATCATTGTACGGTACTGTGATTGTGTTACTTGCAGTCCCTTCAGGAACACCAGGACTATCCGGCAGTCCAAGCGTTGCTACTCCAGAACCCGCTTTAATGAGCAAAGAATCACCGTGGCCATGATAGCAGCCTTCAAATTTCACAATTTTATTTCTGCCTGTAAAACCACGAGCTAGACGAAGTGCACTCATCGTCGCCTCTGTACCAGAGCTGACCATGCGAATAACTTCGATGGAAGGAACCCGTTCTGATACAAGTTTAGCTAATTCATTTTCAACTAACGTAGAAGCACCGAAGCTTGTCCCATTTTCCGCTACTCGCTGAATGCTTTCAACGACACGGTCATTCGTATGTCCTAAAATAAGCGGTCCCCATGATAAGACATAATCGATGTATTCATTTCCATCAATATCATAGATCTTGGCGCCTTTGCCCCGTTCCATAAAAATCGGGTCTGTGTTGACTGATTTAAATGCACGCACAGGGCTGTTGACACCACCAGGCATTAAATGCTGTGCTTCTTCAAATGCTTGCTTTGATTTTTCATAGCTACGTCCCATTTCAACGTCCTCCTGTCTATCCGTTCTTTATTCTGAGAGCCATTTTGCTGCATCTTTTGCATGATACGTAATGATGAGTTCTGCTCCTGCACGTTTCATACTTGTCAGCATTTCAAGAACAAGCTCTTTTTCAGAAATCCAGCCATTTTGAGCGGCGGCTTTCACCATCGCATACTCTCCGCTCACATTATAAGCAACAACAGGGAGTGTAAATTCATTTTTCACATCACGCATAATGTCTAAGTAAGAAAGAGATGGTTTGACAATCAAGAAGTCAGCTCCCTCTTCTACATCAGATTGCGCTTCTCTTAGTGCCTCTAAACGGTTTGCAGGGTCCATTTGATATGTTTTACGATCTCCAAACTGCGGTGTACTATGTGCCGCATCACGAAACGGACCGTAAAAAGCACTTGCATATTTCACCGCATATGACATGACAGGTACATGAATAAAGCCTGCTTCATCAAGTGCCTCACGAATGGCAACAACAAATCCGTCCATCATATTTGAAGGCGCGATGATATCTGCACCTGCACGCGCTTGGCTGACAGCCGTTTTCGCTAATAGCTGAAGAGATTCATCATTTAAAATTTCTCCATCTTCAACGATTCCGCAATGTCCGTGATCTGTATATTGGCATAAGCAAGTGTCTGCAATGACCACGAGCTCTGGGAAATGCTTTTTGATTTCAAGCGTTGCTCTTTGAACAATGCCATGATCGTGATACGCCTCACTGCCTACATGATCTTTATGATCCGGCACACCAAATACAATGATCGATTTAATGCCAAGATCAACAAGCTCTTGGACTTCTTCTTTCACGAGGTCTACAGAAATGTGATATACACCAGGCATTGAAGAGACTTCTTTTCGGACATTTTCTCCCTCTACAAAAAAGATCGGGTAAATGAAATCAGATGGTCTTAAAAAGGTTTCTCTGACTAATTCTCTCATTCCTGCGCTTGTCCGCAATCTGCGGTGTCTATTAAATTTCATCAATGGTTCAACTTCCTTTCAGATAAACGGCACATTAAATCAAGCATTCCGTCTATCGTATAAGTATCTGGGGTTTCAGAAGAAATCCCGTATTGAAGCAGTGCCTCTTTTGTCAGAGGACCGATCGTCACAAAACAGGTGTCAGATGCAGCAAGCTTTGCTGCGTCTTGTTCCATCACATGCATAAAAGAATGAACAGTGGAAGAGCTCGTAAATGTAATAAAATCAAATGATTGCTTCGTCATTGCCGATTTAAGAGCAGCAATTCCTTCCTCATCCTTGACTGTTTCATATAAAATCCATTCTTTTACCTCTATGCCGAGCGGAATGAGGGTCTCTTTCACCACATCTCGTGACAGATGCCCTTTTGCTACAAACACACGCTCTCCTGGGCGTACATGGTCAAGTAATGCATCTGCCAGTTCCTCCGCTATAAATCGTTCTGGCACCACATCCACCTTCAAGCCGTGCTGCTCAAGATAGGCAGAGGTTTTCTCTCCTACAGCAGCCACTTTCAAATGGGTTAAGCTCTTATGTAAATGATGGTCTTTTATGTAATTCAGAAAAAAAGACGCACCATTCACACTCGTGAAAACAAGCCAGTGGCTATTTTGTAAGTCCTTTAAAAAGGCCTGCGCTTTTTCTTTTGTGAGCGTAGGCTCAAACCGAATAAGAGAGGTTAAAACCGCATGACCGTTCAGCGCTTCGATCTTTTGCTGAAACACGCCCGCTTGACGTTCATTTCGAGTGACAAGCACCGTCTGTCCGTGAAGCGATTTGCCTATGCTCATTGAGACAGATCCTTTTTCACCTTGTCGATCAAATCCTTTGCTCCCTTATCGGCCATCTGCTTCGCACACGCTGTTCCAATGGCTTCAGGGTCAGTACCTGTGACGGTTTCTCGAATAATCGTGTGGCCATCAGCAGATGCAACAAGACCTGTTAGTTCAATTTCATGATGCTCATTCATCGTTGCATAGCCAGCGATCGGCACCTGACAGCTTCCATCCATTTGTTTGAGGAAAGCTCTTTCTGCAAGGACCGTTTTCTTCGTATATTCATTCGTAAATTGAGCAAGAAGCTTAAGCAGTTCTTCATCATCCCCGCGGCACTCAATCGATAGCGCGCCTTGTCCAACGGCAGGAAGGCAAGTCTCAGGAGATAAAAATTCCGACACGACCTCTTTGCTCCATCCCATTCTGGACAGACCGGCAGCCGCTAGAATAATGGCATCATACTCTTCATTTTTCAGCTTTTCCAATCTCGTATCAATGTTTCCTCGAATCCATTTAATCTCAAGATCTGGTCTTTCCTGAAGAAGCTGGGCGCTGCGCCGTAAGCTGCTTGTTCCTACAATTGCGCCCTTAGGCAGTTCGCTGAGACTTAGATGATCCTTCGAAATAAGTGCATCCCGCACATCTTCACGCTCAGGAATACAGCCAATAACTAAACCTTCTGGAAGAGCAGCCGGCATATCCTTCATGCTGTGCACCGCCATATCGATATCATGATTCAGCATCGCCTGCTCGATCTCTTTAACAAACAGTCCTTTTCCGCCAACCTTAGATAAAGTCACATCTAAAATTTGATCACCCTTTGTCACAATTTCTTTTATTTCAAAAGAATAAGAAGGGTTTAGTTCAGACAGCTTTTGAATGACCCATTTTGTTTGTGTAATTGCCAGCTTACTTCGTCTAGAACCTACTTTAATTGTACGCAATACGTCTTCCTCCCGACAATGCCTTTAAGACTCATCATTATTGAAACCAATGAAAGGTTGATAAGCTACCAAGCAGAAAATAATTGATCATCAGCACAAGAAATGAAGCGACATTCCAAAATGCCACGATTTTGCCCTGCATATTTCTCACCAATCTGATATATAAGTAAAAGCCATATAAAAACAGCATAATAAACGAACCAAGCACCTTTGCATCTGTCCAGTACAACGTATCATACGAAATATATGCCCATATGATGCCAAGAATTAAACTAAGCAAGAGCATAGGCACACCAATAATGTTTAATACGTACGCCATATGATCCAGCTTTGATAAGTCTTCAATTCTCAGAAGCCATTTTCCCCATTTTTTCTTTTTCAGCAAACGATATTGAAAGAGATAAAGCAGTGAAAACGCAAATGAAAGTGAAAAGGCACCGTAGGATAAAATCGCCATCGTAATATGAATCACGAGCAGTTCACTCGTCAGCTTCCCCGTTAGTTCTGCTGAATGGAGATCAGATGGTGTAAAGGTGTGAATCGCCATCATGGAAAAACCGATCACATTTGTAAAAAAGACAATAAATTCAACGCGCAATACCTTTGTGAGCACAAGAGACAGTGTCACAAGCACCCACGTATAAAAATATAACCCCTCTGCTACATTCAACACAGGGAATCGGTCTGTTTCCATCATAATATAGAACATGTAGACTGTTTGCAGCAGCCAGACAATAGAAAGCAACCAGAAAGCCATTTTTCCAGCCTTCCGGTTGTGTTGAAGAAAATCTATGAAATAGAACAAGACACTTAGTGCATAGATTAAGATCGTTGCTTCATTGAGTCTCGCTACAATGGATTCCATCATCGCTTAATCACTCACTGGCAACTGTAGCAAAGCCTTGCGCCATATTTGGTTTGAACAGCTGAAATGATCCTTGCTCCACCTGCATCGGCTCGACCTTTTGCTCTTCATCTTCAACCTGTAAATCAAAGA
This sequence comes from Bacillus sp. FSL M7-0003, assembly GCF_038628485.1. Lineage (NCBI taxonomy): Bacteria > Bacillati > Bacillota > Bacilli > Caryophanales > Bacillaceae > Bacillus > Bacillus sp. FSL M7-0003. The sequence goes on from NZ_CP152024.1 coordinate 2,482,843, forward strand.
TTTCTTTAAAGAGTAAAAGCTTTTCCTCTGCATTCGGCTCCGCGGCAATTTCTTTTGCCTTTAAGATAGGATCTTTCAGCATTTGGTTGATGATGCTTTTCGTATGTTTATTTAACAGCTTCATTTCACGGTTTGTGAGGTTTGGAAGCTTCCGCTCAATACTCTGCATCGTATCGGCTTGAATCGTGAGTGCTTTTTCTCTAAGTGCAGAAATGACCGGAACAACACCTAACGTATTCAGCCATTGCTTAAATTCCACAATTTCTGCTTCAATCAGAAGCTCAACCTGCTCAGCCACTGCACGGCGCTCTTTTAAGTTGGCAGCCACGATGCCTTCAAGGTCATCAATGTCATACAAAAAAGCACCTTCTACTTCAGAAATAGCTGGATCTAAATCACGGGGTACAGCAATATCCACCATAAATAGAGGTCTGCCCTTCCGCTTTTTATTCGCACCTTCGACCATTTCTTTTGTAATGACAAATTGTTTCGCTCCTGTTGAGCTGATTAAAATGTCCGCTTCGGATAATGTTTTTTCTAATTGGTTTAAGCTCTTAGGCTCTCCTGAAAAACGACCGGCCAATTCCTTTGCCTTCTCAAACGTTCGGTTGATGACCGTTACTTGGCCAATTCCTTGACCTTGAAGGTTTTGAGCCGCCAGTTCGCCCATTTTGCCCGCACCAAGAATCAGGACATGCTTATCAGAAAGACGTCCAAAGATTTTTTTGGCAAGCTCAACAGCTGCATAGCTGACAGATACGGCATTAGACGCAATATCCGTTTCCGCATGAGAGCGCTTTGCAACGGTTACCGCCTGTTTAAATAAATAATTGAAAACGGTACCAATGGTCTTCTCCTCTTGAGCTACTTTAAAGCTGGAACGTACTTGACCGAGTATTTGCGTTTCACCAATGACCATGGAATCAAGTCCACAAGCCACACGGAATAAATGCTCAACCGCTCCATCGTTTTCATAAAACTTCAAATATGGAGAGACATCTTCCTTTTCTAAACCGAACCAATCGGCTAAAAATCTTTTTATATAAAACCGTCCAGTATGAAGCTGATCTACTACTGCGTAGATCTCTGTTCGATTACATGTTGAGATGACGATATTCTCTAGAATGCTTTTTTCTTCTTTAAGCTTGGACATCGCTGTTCCGAGCTCACTCGGTTCAAAGCTCAGCTGTTCCCGTATCTCAACAGGGGCTGTTTTATAATCTAAACCCACAACAAGAATATGCATAACTTCAGCTTGCACCCCCAACGCCCTGTCTAATTTATAATAATTACAATATAGAATTTATTATTTATAATGATTATAACATATATTCATTTTTAACTGGATAAAAATTGTGAACAGATTTCAAAAATGTTGTGATATAGTAGAAAAATGTTCGACACCAATTATGCCATATCATCACTTCAAGCAATTTACCAGATTTGGCGCGTGCGGACAAATGATCTGCTTAAAAGAAGGTGACATCTTTGAAGAAGAAATCCATTTTGCTGCCGCTCACTTTATTGGCTGTAGCGCTATATGCCATTCTCTCAGGAGGTCAATTTGACATTTGGAAGGATCAAGAGAAATGGTATACACTTGTACTGCTTTTTGGCCTCGCGTTCTTATATCAAGGAAAAAAGGAGCAAGAAAGCGCTCATGTGTTTATCGGTATGCTCATGACAGGCCTTTCGCTACACTTTATTCTACAGCCTAAATTGGACCACTGGCCTGACACATTTACAATGATTGTGTTCATCGTAGGACTTGCACTCTTTGTGAAATCATCTCAGAAAAAAGAATATCGAATTGAAAGTGTTGTGCTGATCGCACTCGGTTTGTTCCTTTATTTCTTTCAGCAAATTACAAAACAGCTAAGTTCCCTTTCGATCCCTACTTCCGGCTTTGAATTGTACTGGCCTTATGTACTGATTGCTGTCAGTCTCCTCTTATTATTTTTAAAAAGGAAATAACTTATACAATAAAAAAGGCATCTGCTCATGGCAGATGCCTTCAGCGTAAAGACAAACCCTCGCATTCGGTGTCAGTCCTGCGTGCTGGTGCTCACGAATAACAAATTCGCTCCGCGCCAGTACTCGTCCTTTCTAGACTTCAAGAGTTTTCTTATCACACTGAAAAGAAGACAAAGATAAAAAAGCATCTGCTCATCGCAGATGCTTTTTTTAGCCGTTTACCTTCGCAAGGATCGCATTCCAGGCTTCATCTTTTCCCTTTTTTGTTTCAGAAGAGAATAAGATGAGTTCATCTGATGGGTCAATGTCGAGCGTCTTTTTGACGACTTTCGCATGTTTTTCCCATTTGCCTTTTGGAATTTTATCCGCTTTTGTTGCGATGACGATCACTGGAACTCCGTAATATTTAAGGAACTCATACATGTTCACATCATCTACTGATGGCTTATGGCGCAGATCCACAATTTGGACGACTGCTTTTAATTCTTCACGCATTGTAATATACGTTTCGATCATTCTACCCCAGGCTTCGCGCTCTGTTTTTGATACTTTGGCAAAACCGTAGCCCGGAACGTCCACAAAATGGAGCATATCATTAATAATGTAGAAATTAAGCGTCTGGGTCTTACCTGGTTTAGAAGACGTACGCGCTAAATTTTTACGATTAATCAATGAGTTGATGAACGAGGACTTTCCAACATTTGATCGTCCAGCAAGCGCAATTTCAGGCAGTCCGCCGCTCGGGTACTGCTCTGGTTTCACCGCACTAATGACGATATCTGATTTTGTTACTTTCATCTTCCCTCTCCTACCAACGCTTTCTCAAGCACCTCATCTAAATGTGAGACCGGAATAAAGGTTAGTCCTTCTCTCACACTTTCAGGAATATCATCAATATCCTTCTCATTGTCCTTTGGAAGAATAATGGTTTTCAATCCTGCACGATGTGCGCCTAATGCTTTTTCTTTTAGTCCGCCAATCGGAAGCACTCTTCCTCTTAACGTTATCTCTCCTGTCATACCAACCTCTTTTGACACAGGACGTCCTGTGAGTGCTGATACAAGAGCCGTCGCAATGGTGATACCAGCTGATGGCCCGTCCTTTGGAACCGCACCCTCTGGAACATGGATATGAATATCGTGCTTTTCATTAAAATTAGGATCAATGTTCAGTTCATCTGCTTTGGATCGAATATAACTGAATGCCGCCTGTGCAGATTCTCTCATGACATCACCAAGCTTACCTGTTAACAAGAGCTTGCCTTTACCAGGAGAAAGCGATACCTCAATTGATAAGGTGTCTCCGCCAACAGTCGTATACGCAAGTCCTGTGACAACCCCGACTTGGTCTGTCGTTTCAGCCTGACCATAACGGTAAAGTCTTTTTCCGAGAAATTCAGATAAGTTCTTTTCCGTCACTGTGATGCGCTTGCGGTCTTCAGCCACAATCGCTCTTGCCGCTTTTCGGCAAATGGCCGCAAGCTGACGCTCTAATCCACGAACTCCTGCTTCTCTTGTGTAATAGCGAATCATATCATAAATCGCTGCTTCACGAAGCTGCAAGTTCCCTTTCTTTAATCCGTGCTCCTTTAGCTGCTTCGGCAGAAGATGATCTTTCACAATCTCTGCTTTTTCAACCTCTGTATACCCTGCAATCGTGATAATCTCCATTCTATCACGAAGTGGACCTGGAATGGTTGCTAAATTGTTGGCAGTGGCAATAAATAACACCTGCGATAAATCAAATGTCTCTTCAATATAGTGATCGCTAAAGTTGTGATTTTGCTCTGGATCCAGCACTTCAAGCATCGCAGAAGACGGATCACCTCTAAAATCAGAGGACATCTTATCGATTTCATCTAAAAGAAACACTGGATTCATTGTGCCTGCCTTACTCATCCCGCGAATGATACGGCCTGGCATCGCCCCTACATATGTTCTTCTATGTCCGCGAATTTCAGATTCATCACGCACCCCGCCAAGAGAGATACGGATAAACTTTCGATCAAGTGATTTAGCAATCGATTTGGCAAGTGACGTTTTCCCTACCCCAGGAGGTCCTGCTAAGCAAAGAATCGGTCCTTTTAATGAATTGGTCAGCTTCTGTACAGCAAGGTATTCAAGCACACGTTCCTTGACTTTTTCCAGCCCATGATGCTCATCATCTAAAATTTCACTTGCAAGCTTTAAATCTAGACGATCTTCTGTATAGATGCCCCATGGAAGATTGATCAGCCAATCAATATAATTTCGAATGACAGAGCTCTCCGCAGAGCTTGAAGGAATTTTTTCATAACGGTTCAATTCTTTTAACGCCGTTTCACGAACAGACTCAGGCATGCTGGACTCTTCGATTTTAGACATTAATGAACTGACTTCGCCTGTTTTTCCTTCCTTGTCTCCAAGCTCCTTTTGAATGGCTTTCATTTGTTCACGCAAATAATATTCTTTTTGCGTTCGTTCCATTGAACGTTTGACGCGCTGGCCAATTTTCTTTTCAATTTCCAGCACTTCTTTTTCATTGTGGATTAAGCTGATGACACGATTCAGACGTTTTTTGACATCCACTGTTTCCAGTACTTCTTGTTTGTCCTTTAATTTGAGCGGCAGGTGAGAAGCAACGATATCTGCCATTCTCCCCGGTTCCTCAATATCCGTCACCGTTGCATATGTTTCAGCTGAGATTTTTTTTGAAATTTTTATGTACTGATCAAAATGATCTAACAAAGTGCGCATGAGTGCTTCTGCTTCTGCGTCCTTTAACTCTTCTTCTGCCAATTCTTTAATATCGACGGACGTATAGTCCTCAAGCTCCACATATGACTCGATCTGCGCTCGATTTAAGCCTTCAACGAGTACACGAATCGTTCCATTCGGCAGCTTCAGCATTTGTTTGATTTTTGTGTAGGTGCCGACTTTGAAAATTTCCTCTTCACCTGGTTCATCTATTGAAATTTCCCGCTGTGTTGCTAGAAAAATCATATGATCGTTCATCATCGCCTGTTCTAAAGCTTGAACAGACTTCTCGCGTCCAACGTCCAAATGCAAGACCATTGTTGGATAAACAAGCAAGCCTCGCAATGGGAGGAGCGGAACATTCTTTTTGATTTCATCTGCCATGTTGATTGACACCTCCGTCACTAGTATGAATCATTATAATATACCTGTTTCAGTCTTGTACAATGTAAAAGACTTGAGAAATGATGATCTTACCGTAGTATACCCTTTCTTTTTATCTTGAAAAAGAAAAAAAGATCTATTTCACTAAAAAATCCCCATATGTGATGGGGATTAAACAGATTTTCTTTTCATTTCCTCTTCTAGTCCATCTTTCTTCTCGTCTGGCGGGTTGACCAAACACTGATCCAGCACCTCTTGGAAGTGCTTCACAGGCACAATGGTGACGCCTTCAATCTCTTTTAAGATCGACTGCTGGTTGTCATAAGGAATAATCACGGTTGTGGCACCAGCTTGTTTCGCCGCCTTAATCTTCGGTATCACACCGCCGATCGGCTTCACCTGACCCTGCAACCCGATTTCACCTGTCATCGCTGTCAGATGATCAATCGGGATTTGATGAATGGCAGAGAAAATCGCCGCCGCCATGGCAATCCCAGCAGACGGTCCATCAATAGGGGCACCGCCTGGAAAATTAATATGGATGTCATATTCATTTGTCCGTATGCCCAAGTTTCTCAGCACTGTTAATACATTTTCAACAGATCCTTTTGCCATACTTTTTCGTCGAATAGATTTAGACTGACTGCCAATACTTTCTTCTTCTGCAATGCCTGTAATGTTGATACTTCCTTTTTCGAGTGCCTTACATATATTCACTTCAATCTCGAGCAAGGCACCGCTGTTTGGTCCGTAGACTGCCAGACCATTCACTACACCGACTTTTGGCTTTTCCGGTACTTTTTGTTCATATCTTGGTGTCAGCTGGCTTGAGTGAATGACCCACTCGACATCGGCGATCGTGATGTCTTTTCTGTTTTCCGTGACGGCCATTCCAGCGGCAATCTGCACCATATTGACTGCTTCACGGCCATTTTTCACATAAGAGGTTAACAGGTTCAGCCCTTCATCACATAATTCCTTTTGGATTTTCTTGACAGCCTTAGCAGCAACAATTTTCAGTTCATGCTGGTCAAGGTCCTTAAAGAAAATTTCCAAACACCTCGATCGAATCGCTGGTGGAATTTCTTCAGGTGTTCTTGTCGTAGCACCAATCAATCGAAAATCAGCCGGAAGCCCATTTTGAAAAATGTCATGAATGTGATTCGGAATTTGGGTGTTTTCCTCGCTGTAGTAGGCACTATCTAAAAATACTTTCCGATCTTCAAGGACTTTCAGCATTTTGTTCATTTGAATCGGATGCAGTTCCCCAATTTCATCGATAAACAGAACCCCGCCATGTGCATGCGTAACGGCTCCTTGTTTTGGCTGCGGAATGCCTGCCTGTCCCATCGCTCCCGCCCCTTGGTAAATCGGGTCATGCACGGAACCAATGAGCGGGTCTGCGATGCCCCGTTCATCGAATCTTGCGGTTGTTGCATCGAGCTCCACAAATACCGCATCTTTCTTAAACGGTGAATCAGCATGACGTTTCGCTTCTTCCATGACAAGACGGGCAGCGGCTGTTTTTCCAACCCCCGGTGGTCCGTAGACAATGACATGCTGAGGATTCGGTCCGCACAGCGCTGCTTTTAGAGCACGAATGCCGTCTTCCTGCCCTACAATATCTTGAAATCCCTTTGGCCGGACTCTCTCTGATAAAGGCTCACTCAGCTTGATTGACCGCATCTTTCTGAGTGCTTCCATTTCTTTCTTTGATTCTTTGTCTATCGTCACCTTTTGTGTGCGCTGATTTCGCAGTAAGTTCCAAAAGTACAGCCCGATGACGATACCAAAGAACAGCTGTATAAATAATACGATTCCTGTCCAGCTCAATCGGTGCTCCCTCCTTCATCTATCGTATGTATTGGTTTCTGTCTGCTAGTATTTCCTAGAGCTGGACGGAATAAACACGTCTTCTGCGATAAATAAAAAACTCCTGAATCAAAATGATTCAGGAGTGAGACTTCTCTTATGCAGATGTTTTTGTATCTTTATTGACGACTGTGCCATCCTTTAACACAAGACGCGGCGGCTCACCGTCAGCAACCGTTGCACCAGTGATGACACATTTTTCAATATCATCACGAGATGGAAGGTCAAACATGACATCAAGCATGATGCCTTCAATGATTGAGCGAAGACCACGAGCCCCTGTTTTACGCTCAATTGCCTTTTTCGCAATTTCGCTAAGAGCATCTTCTTCAAATTCAAGCTCTACATCGTCAAGCTCAAGCATTTTTGTATATTGCTTAACAAGCGCATTTTTAGGCTTCGTCAAGATTTCTACAAGTGCTTTTTCATCTAACGGCTCTAGGCTTGCAATAACCGGCAGGCGGCCGATGAATTCTGGAATTAAACCGAAGCGAAGCAAGTCTTCTGGCAGTACTTTTGATAGAAGGACTTCTTTTTCAAGATCTTCGACTTTATTTTCCGCACCGAATCCAATGACTTTTTGACCTAAGCGGCGTTTGATGATTTGCTCAATCCCGTCAAAGGCTCCTCCACAAATGAAGAGGATGTTCGTCGTATCAATTTGAATGAATTCTTGATGCGGATGCTTACGTCCACCTTGAGGCGGTACACTAGCGACTGTTCCTTCAAGAATTTTCAAAAGGGCTTGCTGGACACCTTCCCCAGATACATCGCGAGTGATAGAAGGGTTTTCTGATTTTCTTGCTACTTTATCGATCTCATCGATGTAGATAATGCCTTTTTCCGCTTTTTCTACATCATAATCCGCTGCCTGAATCAGCTTTAGTAAAATATTCTCTACGTCTTCACCAACATAACCTGCTTCAGTTAATGATGTTGCATCTGCGATCGCAAATGGAACATTTAAAATACGAGCAAGTGTTTGAGCAAGTAATGTTTTACCGCTTCCTGTTGGTCCAATCATAGAAATATTACTTTTCGAAAGCTCAACATCATCAATCTTGCTGTTGGAATTGATCCGTTTGTAGTGGTTATACACCGCTACAGCTAAGGATTTTTTCGCATTGTCTTGTCCGATGACATATTCATCAAGAATCTCCCGAATTTCATGAGGCTTCGGAACATCCTTGAATTCAACTTCTTCCTCTGTGCCGAGCTCTTCTTCAACTATTTCCGTGCAAAGCTCGATACATTCATCACATATATATACGCCAGGTCCTGCGACCAGTTTACGCACTTGATCTTGCGTTTTTCCGCAAAACGAGCATTTTAATTGACCTTTTTCCTCGTTGAATTTAAACATTCTTTCACCCCTTATTCTTCTTCACTTGCCTGTAGCTAACAGTCAGCTACCTTTCTGGGTCCAGTATGTATGCATTTTACCATACTTTCCTAAAAGACGGTAACGATGTGTTTCTAACACTGCACATTGAGATATGTATGACAGAAAGATGCGACTTACACTATCGTTTCCAAAAGAAGCGATGATAAGTCAAAAATTGTACAAAACAAGGCACGAGTCACTCGCGCCCTGTTTTATTATTATGCACCATATTAACGGTTTTCTACAAGAAAATCAATTGCTTTACGAACTTTTAGATCTTCTTTCATTGCTTCAGTAGATCCGATCGCTTGTTTGATATTTTCAAGTGGCATGTTGTATGCTTCAGCCATTTTTGAAAGTTCTTCTTCCACTTCTTCGTCAGACACTTGTAAGTTTTCTGCAGCAGCAATTGCTTCAAGTGTTAGGTTAGATTTTACGCGTTTAGCAGCATCTTCTTTCATTTGTTCTTTCAGCGCATCTTCATCTTGTCCAGAGAATTGGAAGTAAAGCTCAAGGTTCATTCCTTGCATTTGAAGACGTTGTTCAAATTCTTTCATCATGCGGTCTAGCTCAGTGTCAACCATCGCTTGTGGGATGTCAACTTCCGCATTTTCAGAAGCTTTCGCAACTAGCTCTTCACGAAGTTTTCCTTCTGCTTCGTTTTCTTTTGCTTCTTCAAGACGTTTCTTCGTTTTTTCAGTTAACTCAGCAAGCGTTTCTACTTCTTCATCAACATCTTTAGCGAACTCATCGTCAAGTGCTGGAAGTTCTTTTGCTTTGATTTCATGAATTTTCACTTTGAATACAGCTGGTTTACCTGCAAGGTCTTCAGCATGGTATTCTTCTGGGAATGTAACTTCTACGTCTTTTTCAGCGCCAGCTTCAAGACCAACTAATTGCTCTTCGAAACCAGGGATGAATGAACCAGAACCTACTTCAAGAGAGTAGTTCTCAGCTTTTCCGCCTTCGAATGCTTCTCCATCAACGAATCCTTCGAAATCAAGAACAACTGTATCGCCGTTTTCGATTGCGCCTTCTTCTTTGACAACAAGCTCAGCTTGACGGTTTTGCATGCCTTTTAGCTCTTCTTGTACATCTTCATCAGTGACAGCTGTGTCGTCTTTTTCTACGTTAAGACCTTTGTAGTCACCAAGTTTTACTTCAGGCTTCACTGTTACTTTTGCAGTGAAGATTAAGTTTTCGCCTTTTTCGATTTTCTCAACATCGATTTCAGGGCGGTCAACTGGCTCGATACCAGCTTCGTCGATTGCTTTTGGATATTCAACCGGAAGAAGAATATCTAATGCATCTTGATAAAGAGATTCTACACCAAAACGCTGCTCGAAAAGACCACGTGGTACTTTCCCTTTACGGAATCCAGGGATCGATACTTGCTTAACCACTTTCTTAAATGCATCATCAAGTGCTTTGTTAAATGTTTCAGCGTCAACTTCTACAGTTAGTACGCCTTCGTTACCTTCTTGTTTTTCCCATTTTACTGACATGTGTGTTTCCCTCCAAAAATCTATTCAGATTGTGCGTTGCTCCATTCTAAAGCATCATAAAGACTTCGTCCAATCAAAAACCACGCACTCCGCTAAGAAGCTTGCATTATGTATACAACATTTGACTTGATTATACATATCGTCTTTCAACCGTTGGAATCTGACAACTGCACTATATATGCACAAATACAACCATTATATTATAACATAACAAGTCCGTCTTTCAACTAAATCGACAAATTACAAATAAGAAATTTCTTCAATATCTTTCAGCATTGTGCAAGCTTCTCTCAGCTCTCGTTCGTTAAATTCATACAATAAATGCAATTCTTGGAGTTCAATCTCAATCCCATGCATTTCATAGCCGACTTTATGAAGTGCCGCTGCCCAAAGACTTGGATCTGTGTATTTAGGAAGAAATGGATACAGCACAAATAAGTGCCGGCGCCATAACTCTTCCACGCCTTGGTAAAGGGTCGGATTCTCATTGCCAAGCGTGTGATCAAGCATACGAAGGACTTGCTGAAGAAGTGGCATCTGCTCTGGCTTTACTGCCTCAGAAGGAATAAGTGTTAATGAATCACCGAATTTTGTCACATGAACCGGCTTTGCCACATCATGATCTGCCAGAAGCTGCAGGATCATTGATTTGACCAAAGGGTTCCCATCAGGGTTTTGTAAGATGGTATTTAATAGACCCATGTGCGGTGTAATATTCCGGTCTTTCAATGAATGGATGAACTGGACCTGTTCTTCCGGCCGCTTCAGCATATCATCTATGTTGACCTCACTTCCGGCGTCCTCATCTTCATCTAAAATCTCTTCAGGTGATTCAATCATTTTTCTGCTAAATTCGAGCAGCTTGTAAAAATGCTCCGCACTTTCTGCCGGAAGGTGGTTTTCCTCAAGCACAGCCTCAATCGTCTGTTTGACTTCTTCATATTCTTTCAGCTGAATGAGGATCGTCATATACACTTGGAGCACAGTGAAATAGTGGCCATATCCTTCATGCAGCATTTTTTCACAAACACGCTTTGCATCCTGCAGCTCACCCAGCTCCAGAAAACAAATGGCCATTCCGAGGTGAATATCGGATTCTTCATCGTCATCGTACGATTTAGCTTCTGAAAACAAGTGAAGCGCCTCTTGATACTGTTTATCTTTTAATGCTGCCATTCCTTTTTCAATCAGTCTTTCTTTCAGACCAGGAAACAAAATGACATTATCTTTCTTCTTGTCATGCTTCATGCTTACGTTCCTTTCGGGCGCATATTTTTTATCAGTTTACCAACGAAGATTAGTAAACACAAGTAACGAGAGGTTTTCATGCAAAAAAGAAGCCGTCACACCTCGGGCGGACAGCTTCTCGTTGCTTAAGCGCGCAGCCAGCTGCTGCGCTTTTCTTCAAATGCTTGAATGTCATCTTCTAGTAGTAATGTTAATGAAATCTCATCATAACCATTTAGGAGCATTTCTCTCCAGTGAGGGTCGACTTGAAAAGGGGTGATATTCCCTTCGTGATCTTCTATCTGCTGTTTTTCAAGATCAACCGTCATCTCATACCCTTTGTTCTCATATGACGCAGCGAAGGTTTTCCACACATCATAATCAAGGCGAATCGGAAGCATCCCATTTTTAAAGCAGTTTTGATGAAATATATCTGCGAATGATGGTGCGATGACAATTTTAAAGCCATAATCATCAAGCGCCCAAGGAGCATGTTCCCTAGATGATCCGCAGCCAAAGTTCTCCCCTGCGATCAAAATGGATGCTCCTTCATAGATTGGCTGATTCAGTTCGAAATCTGGATTTGGGCTGCCATCGGCTAAATAACGCCAGTCGAAAAAGGCAAAGCGGCCATATCCTGTTCGTTCGATTCTTTTTAAAAATTGCTTCGGAATAATTTGATCTGTATCTACATTGATTCGGTTAAGCACAGCGGCTTTTCCTTTATGAGTGACTAAAGGCTCCATCTATGACAACTCCTTACACGACTGTTTTCTCTTGATTAAACTTCCTGACATCGACAAATCGGCCATGTATCGCAGCCATTGCAGCCATTGCCGGGCTGACAAGATGCGTTCTCGCACCCTTCCCTTGACGCCCTTCAAAGTTACGGTTTGATGTGGACGCGCAGCGTTCGCCCTCCGGTACCACATCGTTATTCATACTAAGGCACATACTGCAGCCTGATTCTCTCCATTCAAATCCTGCTTCAAGGAAGATTTCATGAAGACCTTCTTTTTCTGCTTGCAATTTGACACTTTGAGAGCCTGGCACCACAATCGCTCTGACATGATCTGCTACTTTTTGTCCTTCAATCATAGAAGCGGCTTGGCGTAAATCAGTCATTCTTGAGTTCGTACATGAGCCGATAAAGACATGCTCAATCGTAATATCTTCTATACGCTGATGCGGATGGACACCCATGTATTCATAAGCACGAATCGCTTCTTTTTGATCATCTTCTTGTGCAAAGTCCTCAGGTCCTGGGATCGATGCATCCACAGGCAGTACCATTCCTGGATTAATTCCCCACGTAACCATTGGTGAAATCTTATTTCCATCTAACACAATGGTTTTATCGTAGGTTGCACCTGGATCTGTTCTAAGTTCTTCCCATTCTTTAATAGCTGCTTCGAAGTCTTCGCCCTGCGGTGCATATTTGCGGCCGCGGCAATATTCGAAGGTGATTTCATCAGGTGCAATCAATCCTGCTCTTGCGCCTGCTTCAATTGACATATTACAAACGGTCATCCGCTCATCCATTGTCATGTTTCTGAATACTTCCCCAGTGTATTCAATGACATAACCTGAGCCGAACTTCACGCCGTGCGCACCAATGACGGCTAAAATGACATCTTTGGCGGTTACCCCTTTTTGAAGCTTTCCGTCTACTCTAATTTCTAGCGTTTTCGGACGCTGCTGCCAAAGTGTTTGTGTAGAAAGTACATGTTCAACCTCACTTGTACCGATCCCAAAGGCAAGTGCACCAAACGCGCCGTGAGTTGATGTATGACTATCTCCACAAACGATTGTTTTCCCCGGAAGTGTCAATCCAAGCTCAGGTCCAACGACATGGACGATTCCTTGGTCAACACTGTGAAGGTCAGCAAGACGAACGCCAAATTCCGCACAGTTGCGCTCTAAAGCACTCACTTGCTTTTTAGCAATCTCATCTTTGATCACAAATCGATTCACAGTTGGGATGTTGTGATCCATCGTCGCAAACGTGTTTTGAGGTCTTCTCACCTTGCGCCCTTTTTGTCTTAATCCTTCAAATGCTTGAGGTGATGTCACTTCATGCACCAAGTGCAGATCAATATATAAAAGGTCTGGTTTCCCCTCGCCGCTTTTGACTACATGCTGATCCCATATTTTTTCGATGATTGTTCGAGGCATAACCCTTTTCCTCCCTCTATCTAATTCCACAAGATTCTATTTTACAATGGTTTGCACGCGCTGCTTGAGTGCGTCTACAACCGCATTAGTGATTTCTTCAGTCGTTTGATAAGTTCCCTCTTTTGCTGCTAAATCTTTTGTTCGTTTGCCAGAGGCAAGAACAGTTTCCACAGCTTCTTCTATTGCAGCCGCTTCGTCTTCTAATGCAAAGGAAGTTCTAAGCAAGCTTGCTGCTGATAAAATGGTTGCCAGAGGGTTTGCAACGTTTTGCCCCGCAATATCGGGTGCTGAACCATGAATTGGCTCATATAAATGAAGGCCTGTGCTTGATAAACTAGCAGATGGCAGCATGCCGAGTGATCCAGTAATCATAGAAGCTTCGTCACTTAAAATATCACCGAACATATTCTCCGTCACAATGACATCAAATTGAGCGGGTTTGTAAATCAGCTGCATGGCAGCATTGTCGACGAGCATATGCTCAAATTCAACTTCTGGATATTGAGCAGCAACTTCTTCTACTGCATCCCGCCATAGTTTACTAGAAGCAAGAACATTCGCTTTATCCACAGACGTCACTTTTTTCCGTCTTGTTAAGGCCATGTCGAACGCTTCTTTTAATACGCGGACAATTTCTTCCTTTGTATAAAAGAGCGTGTCAACGGCAGCTTCTTTTCCTTCATCATCCGTATAGCGTTCGCTTGGTTCACCAAAATAGAGACCACCTGTTAATTCACGAACGATGACGAAATCAACTCCGTTAATGTGATCCTGTTTTAACGGAGATGCCTCGCTTAAGCTATCGAACACCTTTACAGGGCGAATGTTGGCAAATAAGTCCAGCTGTTTACGAATGGCGAGCAGGCCTTTTTCTGGACGGAGCTCTGGCGGGTTTTGATCCCACTTTGGTCCGCCGACTGCTCCTAATAAAATCGCATCAGCGTTTTTGCATACATCTACTGTTTCCTTTGGAAGCGGGTTGTTTTTTTCATCTATTGCGATACCGCCAATAAGCGCAGTTTCAAATTCGAATTCGTGCCTAAATTGAGCCGCTGTCTCTTGAAGGACTGCGACTGCAGATGTCACGACTTCCGGTCCGATTCCATCGCCGGGCAAAAGTGCAATTTTCTTTTTCATGAGAACCTTCCTCCTTTCCTATGAGATCGCGTGATGTTTCTCAATTTCAATCAGATTTGATTTGAAGATTAAATGCCTGTTCACCGCATTGACGTAAGCTTTCGCCGATGCTTCAAGCACATCTTGCGCTACACCGCGTCCTGCTGTTTCTTTTCCTTCTATTGAAACAGTGACATATACTTCTGCTAGTGCATCTCTGCCTTTTCCATTTGATTGAATGCGGTAGTCCAGCAAATGAATTCTTTCTTCCATACAGCGCTCAAGCGTGTTGTACACAGCCTCTACACTGCCTGCACCTGTAGCTGCTTCTTGAATGACTTCCTGTGTTTCTTGATTTTTCAGAGAAACTGTTGCTGTTGGCATTTGTTCTGTTCCATAGTGTACTTGCAGACTTTCAAATTCGTAGCCGATTTTTCGATCTGCTACTTTTTCTTCTAATATAATAGAGATCAAGTCATCATCTGTAATTTCTTTCTTCTTCTCTGTCAAGTTCTTGAAAGTCTCAAAGAATTTATTGATTTCGTCTTCCGTTAGTTTAAAGCCTAGTGTTTTCATGCGGTCTTTAAACGCGTGTCTTCCGGAGTGTTTTCCAAGGACAAGCACATCTGTTGTCACGCCGACAAGCTCTGGAGAAATAATTTCATAGGTTGTTTTTTCTTTGAGGAAACCATCTTGGTGAATACCTGATTCATGTGCAAATGCGTTGTTTCCAACGACTGCTTTATTACGCGGCACAATCATTCCTGAGTATTTGCTCACTACATCACTTGTACGCTTAATTTCATTCAATTGAATCGTTGATTCCACCTGGTAAAAATCTTTTCGAATATGAAGAGCTACTGCAATTTCTTCTAACGCGGCATTTCCAGCGCGCTCGCCAATTCCGTTGACAGCCGTTTCAATTTGATCTGCTCCATTTTCAATGGCAGCAAGTGAGTTTGCCACAGCCATTCCTAGATCATCGTGACAGTGAGCGGACAAGTTGACGCGGTCGATATTTGGAACGTGTTCCTTCATATATTTAAAAATATTACCGTACTCTTTTGGCGCTAGGTATCCAACTGTATCTGGCAAGTTAATGACACTCGCCCCAGCGTCAATGACCTTTTCTACAATTTCTGCCAAGAAAGCAAGATCTGTACGGCACGCATCTTCTGCTGACCATTGGACAACTGGAAAACGTTCTTTCGCATATTTCACCATTGCGACTGCCTGTTCTACGACTTCTTCACGTGTTTTCTTTAGTTTATGCTTCAGGTGAATGTCAGAAGTGGCAATAAAGACATGAAGCCTTGGCTCCACTCCATCTTTTAATGCTTCCCATGCAGCATCAATGTCACCTTTCACACATCGTGCAAGACCAGCAACAGAACAGTTTTTAATCGTTCTTGCAATTTCTTGTACGCCTAAGAAATCCCCTCGGGATGAAGCGGGAAAACCCGCTTCGATGATATTAACCCCAAGGCGCTCAAGCTGCTTTGCAATGATTAGCTTTTCTTGTGCATTTAAGTTCACTCCTGGTGATTGCTCTCCATCTCGAAGTGTTGTGTCAAAAAAATTAATTTTCCGCACCGACGCTCACCGCTTCCTTTTTCTTTCCTTGTTTAACGAAAGGCATCATTTCACGAAGCTTTCTACCAACGATTTCAATTTGGTGCTCATTTTCATTTGCATTGATCGCATTGAAACGTGGACGATTCACTTGGTTTTCAACAATCCATTCTTTTGCAAATGTACCGTTTTGGATATCAGTCAAAACAGCTTTCATTGATTCTTTTACTTTTGCATCCACAACACGTGGTCCTGATACGAAGTCACCCCATTGTGCTGTATCAGAGATTGAATATCTCATGCCTTCTAATCCTTCTTCATACATAAGGTCAACGATCAATTTTAGTTCATGCAGACACTCGAAGTATGCGAGCTCTGGCTGATAACCAGCTTCTGTTAACGTTTCGAATCCTGCTTTTACTAGTGAAGTAAGACCTCCACAAAGAACTGCCTGCTCACCAAAAAGATCCGTTTCTGTTTCTTCTTTAAATGTTGTTTCAAGAACGCCCGCTCTTGCTCCGCCGATCGCTTTTGCATAAGCAAGTGCTTTGTCTTTTGCTTGGCCAGATACGTCTTGATAGATAGCAAATAGGGCAGGTACACCAGCGCCTTGCTCATATGTTCTTCTCACAAGATGTCCTGGACCTTTTGGAGCTACAAGATACACGTCTACGTCACTTGGAGGAACAATTTGATGAAAGTGAACGTTGAATCCGTGTGCGAATACAAGTGAGTTGCCAGCTTCTAATTGATCTTTGATTTCTTCATCATATACTTTCTTTTGCTGCTCATCTGGAAGTAGTACCATCACGACGTCTGCTTGTGCTGCTGCTTCTTTTACTGTGAATACTTGATGGCCGTCTTCTTGTGCTTTTGTATAAGATCCACCTTTTCTTACGCCGACGATCACATCTACGCCGCTTTCTTTTAAGTTCAATGCATGTGCATGACCTTGTGAACCGTAACCAATGATTGCTACCTTTTGACCATTTAATACGTTTTCTTGAATATCACCGTTATAATATACTTTTACCATTTGACTCTCTCCTTTTGTTTAGACAATTGAAATTGTTTTATTTGTTTGCAGCTTTTGCTGATTATCTCTCGCAAAGGCCGTAGTGCCAGTTCTGGCGACTTCTTTAATGCCGTATGGCTTAAGTAATTCAATGAGTGCTTCAATTTTTGAAGACTCACCTGTCACCTGAATGACGACACTCTCTCTGCTCACATCTACAATAGAAGCTCTAAACGGTTCAATGACCCCCGTGATCTCCATTCTAGATGCTGGTGCAGATACGACTTTTATCAAAGCCAGCTCTCGCTGAACGATTGATTGGTTTGTAATGTCTGTTACCTTCAGAACATCGATTTGTTTGTTCAGCTGTTTTGTCAGCTGCTCGATGTCTTTCTCCTGGTCTACATGGACGACGAACGTGATGCGTGATACATCTTGAATCTCAGAATGGCCGACCGTAATGCTTTCAATGTTGTAGTGTCTTTTAGTAAAGAGGCCTGTGATTCTGTTCAGTACGCCTGATCGATTTAATACAGTCAACACAATAATTCTTTTCAAGGTTTCACCCCCACCATCTCATGAAGTCCTTTCCCCGGTGCTACCATCGGGAATACTTTTTCATCTCTCGCTACATTGACATCGATGAAAACAGGCTCTCTAGAGGTTAAGGCTTCTTCAAGCTTTTCTTTCGCCTCTTCGTCTGATGAGATTCTGATTCCTTTAATGCCATAAGCTTCAGATAATTTGACGAAGTCTGGCTGCTCTGAAAATTTAGAATGTGAGTAGCGTTCTTCGTAGAAAATTTCTTGCCATTGTCTTACCATTCCAAGGCTGTGATTATTGAGTACAATCACTTTGACTGGAAGGTTCAGCTCACGGATAACGGCAAGTTCTTGCAGGGTCATTTGGAAACCTCCGTCTCCTAAAATTGCCACAACAGTTGCCTCTTGATCAGCCAGCTGAGCGCCGATGGCTGCTGGTAATCCAAAGCCCATTGTGCCAAGACCTCCAGATGTGACCCACTTATCTGCATTTTCAAATGGATAGAACTGTGCCGCCCACATTTGATGCTGTCCGACATCAGTTGCGACAATGGCTTCACCTTTTGTGAATTGATGAATGTATTCAATCAGCTTTTGAGGCTTAAAGCCTTCTGCTTCGTTTTCAACGTACCAGAGTGGATATTCTTCCTTCCACTGATCTAATTGATTTTTCCATTCGTCTGATTCCCCTTGCTTCCCGTCCTGCTTGATCAGCTCTTTAAGAACGAGCTTACTGTCTCCAACAACCGGGATATGGGTATGAATGTTCTTGCCGATTTCCGCTGGGTCGATGTCAATATGAGCCACCTTCGCATGTTTCGCAAAATGATTAAGGTTGCCTGTTACCCTGTCATCAAATCTTGCTCCGATTGAAATGAGCAGGTCACATTGATGAAGAGCCATGTTCGCTGCATATGTGCCATGCATACCGGCCATCCCTAGGAAAAGAGGATGCTTTGCCGGGAATCCGCCAAGTCCAAGCAGTGTATGAGCGACTGGGATTTGCTGCTGCTCTACATACTGTCTTAATTCTTCAGATGCTTTGCCATGAAGTACGCCGGCTCCTGCTAGAATGACTGGTTTTTTCGCTCTGCTGACAGCTTCTACCAATTTGCGAATTTGCAAATAGTTCGGCTCTACTTTTGGCTGATAACCAGGTAAATCAATTGGCTGATCATATTCAAACGTTCCTTCAATGCCTGCGACATCTTTTGGAATATCAATCAAAACTGGACCAGGTCTGCCTGTTGTTGCGATATGGAATGCCTCTTTAATGACACCCGGTAATTCCTCTGGATTTCTTACTTGGTAGCTGTGCTTTGTAATTGGCATTGTGATGCCGAGTACATCAGCTTCTTGGAAAGCATCCGATCCAATGACTGACGTTGCCACCTGCCCTGTGAATACAACAAGGGGAAGTGAATCAATCATTGCATCTGCAATCCCTGTCACAAGGTTTGTCGCTCCCGGCCCTGATGTTGCAATGACAACACCTGGTTTACCAGATACTCTTGCGTATCCTTCTGCTGCGTGAATCGCTCCCTGCTCATGTCTTGGCAGGACATGAAATAAACCAGAATCGTAAATTTTATCGTAGATTGGTAAAACTGCTCCGCCTGGATAGCCGAAAATGACTTCTACTTTTTCTCTTTTGAGTGCTTCAATTAACATGAGTGCACCGTTCATCGTTTGTGGCGCTTTTGATTTTTCCGTCTCCATTTGTACATTTGTCCCCATTTGATTTCCTCCTCTTTGTCTTGCTTCAGTCAAGTCCTTTCACCCTTTTCTATTCAAGATAGAGATATGAGACCATATAAAAAAGCCTTCTCACCCCACAATGACACTACTTTTCACTAGGTCAAAGGGGCGAAAAAGCTTTGTTTTTTCGCGGTACCACCCTTGTTCACGGCATATCCTGCTGCCGTCTCATGGACATCTTTCGTCCATTTTGGTAACGAGTGAGCAATGTCACTCGGTCTGCCCTACTATCATTTCAAGCAGACACTCAGAGGTGAGTTCACTTTAGAAAGTAACACCGGTTTCCAGCTAGCACCGGCTCTCTGTAGATACTGACTCTAAAGCTACTAGTCCTCTTCAACGTTTATCGATATCTATTTAACTTGCATGAATGTTTTCATCTGTAAAAACGACTTTTTCTCCTTCTTCAACTACTCGCTTGCGGAATTGTTCAAGAAGTTTGTTTGTGTGGAACCCAGGTTTTCCTTCACCGATTGTACGGCCGTCAACTTTTACAACGGCGATGACTTCGGCTGCGGTTCCTGTTAGAAATACTTCTTCAGCTGTATACACATCATGTCTTGTGAATGGTTCTTCTTTCACTTCGTAGCCTAAGTCTTCTGCAATCTCCATGATGGCATTTCTTGTAATGCCTTCAAGTGCGCCGATATAACCTGGCGGTGTATAAAGCTTGCCTTTTTTATAAATAAACACGTTGTCTGCAGAACCTTCCGCCACGTACCCTTGATCGTTCAGCATCAGCGCTTCACTCACACCGGCCATATGGGCTTCGATTCGGACAAGAATGTTATTCAAATAGTTTAATGATTTCACTTTTGGGCTAAGGACATCTGGACGATTTCGTCTTGTTGGAACCGTCACAATATCAATACCCGTTTCATATAGGTGCTTTGGAAAAATGGCCAGCGGCTCTACAATGATCACTGTATTGGCTCTCCCGCAGTTGTTAGGATCTAATCCAAGATCACCTGCTCCTCTTGAGACGACAAGGCGGATATAGGCGTCCTTTAAGCCGTTCCTTTCAACTGTATGAATCATTTTTTCCGTGAGTTCCTCAAGTGAATATGGAATGTTCAGCATAATGGATCTAGCGGAATCATACAGGCGGTCTAAATGTTCTTTCATTCGAAAGATATTTCCGTTATACACGCGAATCCCTTCGAAAACACCGTCGCCATATAAGAAGCCATGATCGTAAACTGAAATTTTCGCATCCTCTTTTTTCACGAGTTCATCGTTTAAAAAGATCCACTGTTCCTTTTGGTCTTCCATTTTCAGTGAGCACCCTCTCTTTCAAACAAAAAGTAGTTGAATTTTCAGACACTTTATATTGAAGTGTCTCTCGCTTGCACTGCGTGTTTGTTTAGCTTTTGTTGAACCCATCTTACGCCGCTTTCCATACAGTGTCAACAGCATTTTTAAAATTATTAGACAATTTAGACTAATCAAAATTAAATGTATACGCTTACACCTTTGCTAGACAAGGAATGAAAAAACTTAAAATTTTTTGTATTTTTTCTTCAATTTATTTACTTTACATGAACGGTTTTCTTTTGAGAAAACTTTTGTGATATTTTTTCACAACATTTTTGATGAATATTGTGAGATTTCATTGACTTTGTTTTTTCTTTTGGCATGCCTTTCTAAAGCGTTTTCCTATGAATTTATGATAGAATGAGAGCATCTAATAGAAGGAGGGCAATACATGGCTAACATCAGAGGTTATATCGGTACGTATACTAAGGGAGACAGTAAAGGCGTTTATACGTTTACATTAAATACGGACAAGCAGCAGATTGAGCAAGTAGAAGTCGCTGCTGAACTTGAAAATCCTACATATTTAACCGTGTCAGAGGATCAAAAGTTTGTTTATGCTGTTGTGAAAAAAGGATCACAGGGCGGCCTTGCTGCGTATCAAATTGATTCGACAACAGGCAGACTTCACTTCATCAACCAAGAGCTTGCCGATGGAGCTTCTCCTTGCCACGTCAGCGTGGACAGTCAAACGAAAACAGCGTATACAGCGAATTATCATAAAGGGACAGCAGAGATGTATGAAATCGATGCTGAAAATGGCTCAGTGATCCGCACGCTCTCACAGGCGCAGCATGAAGGAACTGGCCCTAACGAAGATCGTCAGGAAAAACCGCACACTCACTTTATGGGTCTCACGCCAGATGAACAATTTGCAGTGGCTGTTGACCTTGGAACAGATGGAATTTATACGTATAAGAAAGAAGACGGCAAACTTGAGCTTGCTCATACATTTGAAACAAAGCCAGGCAGCGGACCTCGTCATATCACATTCCACCCAACGAAACCTGTGGCATATGTAATGACAGAACTAAGCTCCGAGGTCATTGTGCTTCGTTACTTTGAAGATGGTCATTTTGAAGAGATCCAAACAATCGCGACCATTCCAAGCGATTTTACAGAGAACAATCAAGGCAGTGCCATTCATGTCTCTTCAGACGGACAATTTGTTTATGCAGGAAATCGCGGTCATGACAGCATTGCGATTTTTAAAACAGACGCTGACGGTCAATTAAGTCTTGTCGAGATTGCTTCTTCTGAAGGTAACTGGCCTAGAGATTTTGTGCTTGATCCAACAGAAGAATTCCTCGTCGGTTCAAACCAAGAATCTAGCAATCTCGTGTTATACAAACGCGACAAAGAAACAGGACGACTCACTGTCTTACAATCAGACATTACCGTCCCTCATCCAGTTTGCGTGAAATTTTTAGGGTAAAGAAAAAAGCCTCCAATAACGGAGGCTTTTCTTTATACAGACGGCATACCGCCATCCTCAAGCTTTTGATCAATCAAAGACGTATCGGTTTTTTCGCCGAACCATTTTGACAGCCTGTCTTTTGCTTTCCCTTTCACATTATCATCAATGTACATTGCTACTTGAAGCAAAGCAAATGTAATGGCTCCTAAATCATCTGTATAGCCGACACCAACCAATGTATCCGGAATGAGATCAAGTGGAAGGATAAAATAGCCGAGTGCTCCAATAATCAGGGTCTTTGCTTTAACCGGCACTTCGGTTTTTTGCAATGTATAGTAAAGTAATAGCACAGCATAGACAAGAGAGACACCAGCTTTTTGGGCCGTCTTTTTTAGCTTTTCCCAAAAGGCATGATCATTAAAATGCTTCTTCGAACGCTTTAATAGTTCTTTTTTCTCAGAACGATTCATCATATCGCCTCCATCTACAGCATAGCCCTTTTCCCTTAGTTATACAAGATATCCGCTGATTCGACAAACAAAAAGCAGCAGAAAGCTGCTGCATTCTACTGCTCTTTGTAAAACTTTTCAATTGCCTTATCGATGTACACCCATCCTTTATAAGACACATGAATCGTATCTTTAAAGAAATATGGATCATACTCATGCTTAGTCAAATCCGCGACTTCATACCCATTATCTCGAATTTGACGATTGATTTTTTCATAATAACCTGTACGGCCTTCTTTCGGAAAACCTGTGTAATCATACCACTTTCCGTTGACAGGAATCGTCACAAACAAAGGCTTCGCCCCTGCCTGTTTTAAAATATCCAGCATGATTTGAAAATCTTTGTATTCTGGTGATTCCGCATAAGAATGACCTTCACGGGAATCCTTCATCTTTTTCATGATCGGTTTCAGCTTGTGGTCAAACAGTTTTTGGTTAATATAAAACGGGTTGTCCCCTGCTCTTTTCGCACCAAAAATGCTCGCTTCTTTTTCAAGCTCAGCCCATGTTTTTCCTTTGACTGAAGGAGACGGTTGAAGCTTGCGCTCATGCCCCGATCCAATCGTATAGTACATGTCTTTCTTTTGAAGCATGCCATAGTACATTTTCGCAATAGGAGAAATCGCGCCATAAGCGAACTTGTTCCCAGATAGCTCTGCTTTAAAAAGCTCTGTAATCACCATGTCATTTTTGACTGCTTTAAACTTCATGATTCTTTTGATGAGCTCTTTTTTCACAGTTGGATCAATTTCTTTATTATAGGCGAGATTAAGTGCTTGAAGCGCTGAATAGTTAGGTGCAAAGTGATTCTCGTCAGATCCCCATTTCACAAACCACTGCGGGGACACGATAAATACAAGCTTCTTCCCTTTTAATTCATCCATATGCGCTGCGAAGTTCATCGCATGAATTAATGATTGCGATCCACCTTTTCCAATAAGATAAGGTGTAAACCCTTGAGGATTCTCATGAAAGAAATTCGAAGGGTGATATGGATCAAAACGTGATAGTTCAGAAGATCCATAGATCGGCAAATAAGTTGGATCTTTTAGCATTTCATCTTGTAAATAAAGCCCTTGAAACATCCCTGGATCTAATTCTGTAGCTGACTTTTGTAATTTGTCTTTTGGGATCAGGTGTGAGAGCCATGCATTTGGTACAAGAAGAACACCAATGAATAGAACAGCCGCTAAAATAAGCGGCCCAAAAAAACGCTTTTTCATTACTTCATCTCTGCCAGCTGCTCAGCAATATGATTCGGCGTATCCCACACATCACGATCGAATTCTGTAATCGGAACAGTGATTCCGAGTTGACTTTCAATTGCCATAAGCAGTTCTACTGTACCAAATGAATCAAGAAGACCTTCTTCAAAAATCGCAATCTCTGGATTTTCTTTCACAACGTCATCCTGACAAACCTCTGCAATAATACCGTATACTTGATTTTTAAATTCCATAATTTTCTACTCCCTTAATCATTAATGATGAAATGGTTTTCCTGAAAAAATATAAAATCCGAAACAAATCACATGGAATGTAATAATGATTGACACAACCATTGTGACCTTATTATCCGGCCACCACTTGTGCTTTTTATTCCATTTCTCAAATAAATTGTAACCGGACATGACAACTGCATGATATAGTCCGTAAATAATATATTGAAGGGCAAGACCATGCCAAGCACCCATCAATAGAAAGAGGACAAAGTACCCGATATTTGATACAGCCATACGGTTCTTAATCCACTTCTTTTTGGTCATAAAGAACACAAATCTCATAAACACGTAGTCTCTGAACCAGAAGGACAGGGACATGTGCCAGCGATTCCAGAAGTCTTTAATATTTCGGCTGATAAACGGTTTATTAAAGTTCTCTGGCGATTTAATACCCATAATATAACTCACACCTACAGCAAACATTGTATATCCAGCAAAGTCAAAGAACAAATACATGCTGTAAGCATACATATACGTTAACTGCTGAACAAAGTGACTGCTGCTAATATGATGGATATTCATCAGAATATATGTGTGAATTAGATACCCAATAATGAACTTATATAAGAAGCCAATAAAAATTTTATGAATACCGGCATATAGAAGATCACTGTATGCTTCCTTTTCAGGCGGCGTATCCATATCCTTTTCAAATCGGCGGTAACGGTCAATCGGACCTGATGAAATCGTCGGGAAAAAGACAATGAAATAGACCAAACGGTGAACCGGAATTTTCTTCTTAATCAAGCCGTCTCTTGTCTCGATAATTAACTGAACACCTTTAAATGTTAAGTACGAGATCCCCAAAAAGCTCAGCCAGTTCATTGGCGGCGGCTGGTGCGGCTGATGAGTTAAAAAGAACGGTAAAATCTTTGACAGCACAAGCGGTAAAATAGATGCCACCACTGCTGTATAGAAAACGGATGCCTGATTCGCCTTTAACCGGTATGCAAGGTACAGGCGGATGATGATGACTTGCCACACCGTGAACAAGAAGAGCAGCAGCGCGCCATGGGCATCCTTTGAGAAAATAAGCGCCAGCGCCACAACCGTTGCAAACATGTTGTAGCCCTGCATTCTTTTGCCGCGAAGACCAAGGATGATCGTCGGCAAAAGAAGAATACCAATTAGAATGAAGAAAAAGAATGAACTAAACGGAATCATAGAAGAACCTCTTTCGCGATTCTCTTACGGTCAACCTTCCCGTTTGGCGTCATGTACAGCTGCTCAAGATACACAAACTTTCTTGGAATCATGTACGCTGGCAGTGAATCCGCCATTTCTTTCTTAATCGCACTTGTCAGCTGATACTCTTTTTCAAATGAATGAGCTGCTGGAACAATCGCTGCAATCAAGTACTCGACATGACCGTTTGGCTGGAATGGCACAATCACACAAGCATTGACATAGGTTGTCTCGCTTACATGATATTCAATTTCTTCAAGCTCCATCCGGTATCCATGAAGCTTAATTTGATAGTCGAGACGACCATGGCACGTAATTAATCCATCCTGCGCCACACCTGCGTCACCTGTACGGTAAGCAGGACGTCCTTCGTATTCAAAGAACACTTTATCTGTCAAGGCTTGTTCACCTAAGTAGCCATTGCTGACGCTTGGCCCCACGATGACAATTTCCCCTTTTTCACCATCAGGAAGACTCTTGCCTTCTTCATCTAAAATGACGATGTCTGTATCAGGTTTGGCATAGCCGACTGGTAAAGAATCGTGCTGATCAAGAATCGCCTGCGTGACTTCAATTGATGTGATCGCAACAGTTGCTTCAGTCGGACCATACGTATTAAAGACCTGCGCCTTTGGAAAACGCTCCAGAAGTGCACTTGCTACAGCTACAGGAAGCGCCTCACCGCAGAACAAGAAAACTTTCAGCTCAGGTAAAAGCTCCCCTGTAAAGGAAGGATCCATTAAGCACATTTGCACAAAAGAAGGTGTTGATGTCCACACTTCAACGTCAGATTGACCAAGTGCTGCAAACATATCCTTTGGCTTATTCACAAGATTTTTCACTAAACAGTAAAGCGTGCCGCCTGATTGAAGCGCTGGATAGAGATCCATCACTGATAAGTCAAAAGAAAATGGTGCTTGATTTAAGAAAGTACGTCCCTCACCAATTGGGAAGTCGCGGCACATCCACTCTGTAAAGCTTTCTAAATTATTGGCTGTTACCTGAACGCCTTTCGGTTTTCCGGTACTGCCAGACGTATAAATGATGTAAAAAACATCATCTTGTTGAACCCACTGCGTGGATGGCGGTGCTTCTTTTTCAAGTGCTAAAAGCGATGCCGCACTCTTCACTTCAATGTGCTCTTCTACATCTAATACATTCTGCTCATTTGCACAAATCAATAGACTGGCTTTTGAGCTTTCAATAATTGAGACGATGCGCTCGACAGGTATTGAGATATCGACCGGAATATACGGTCTGCCTGATTTCACACTGCCTAAGAAAGAAATCAGCATCTCTGGCTCCATATGACCGTATACAATGACAGGTTCACTGCCAGCTGCGACTGCATCGATCGCACCAGCCATTTGGTCTGATAAATGCCAAAGCTCATCATATGTGATCGACGCATGTTGAGAAACAAATGCTGGCTGTGTTGGTTTCGTTTGCTGGTATTCATGAATCGTTTGTAATAGTTTCATAATTTAATCTCCAATTAAAAATCGTTGTAAATGAATGATCCCGTATTTGCTGTGTGGAATCCGTAAATAAAGAACAATAATAGCAAAATAAGTAAGTAAAAGCTTGTATATCCTATCCATTTTACAGACTTATTTTCTGATAGCTTTTTGAATAGCATATTGATAACCTCTTTTCTTTTGACACTTATAGAGACGCATGACTCAATCAAAGAGTTTCATATCAAACCATAAAATTTTTAAGAAATACTAAAAAAATGTCGAACCTTGGAACGTCTCATTTGAGCAAAGCTGTCTTATTGTAACAAAGATTTAATACATTTGAAATGAAATCCGATCTTAAATTTGCCTTAAAATTGCTGAAAGCTGTCGAGAAGCAGCATATTCTTCTTTAGATTTATTCATTAACAGTTAAACCATTAAATAGAGTTCCATATTCATCTGAATTAAGTTACATTAAGTCATATAATAATTAATCTTCTAAATGGGGGTTCTTCTATTGTCAAAAGGACTTATTCATCATATTGAACTAAATGTTTCGAATTTAAAGAATTCGATTATTTTTTGGGGGTGGTTTTTAGAGGAGTTAGGCTACGAGCCTTATCAAACCTGGGAAAGCGGTCGAAGTTGGAAATTGGGAGAAACTTATATCGTTTTCGTACAAACGGAGGAACGATTTATGGACATACCCTATCATAGACGCAGGGCAGGTCTAAACCACCTGGCTTTTCATGCCAGTTCCCGGCAGCAAGTAGATGATATGACTGAAAAATTAAAAAGCATGGGGGTTAAAATTCTTTATGCCAATACACACCCCTTCGCAGGCGGCGATAAACATTACGCAGTTTATTTCGAAGATCCTGATAGAATGAAAGTTGAATTGGTGGCACCTTAATTTAGTTTGACTAGAGAAATAAAAGAACCCATAATTTCATGGGTTTCTCGTCATTGCATGATAAGAAAATCCGTCACAAGGCAAGCGGGTTCTCCGTTTTGATTTTATACACCTTACTTTTTTTAGTTGGAGAAAGAATATTCTCTCTTTTGCATATTTACCGCTTTACAATGCCTTTTTCATTAGGGAGGTTAATTTAAAAATGCCCTTCCAATGGAGGGCGGTGCTATTAACTATTTTCTTTTAAGTATTTCTTAATCAATGATTCGCTAATCCTGCTTACGATATAGATCGCAACCGCTAAAATCAGCATCAACGGAAACATGCTTAAACGATTATCTGCAACATATACAATGATCCCCACTACGATTGCCGTTAAAAGATGCTTCACCGCCAACTCACCCCTTTGTATAAATCATATACATTTTATTACACAAAAGGTTTAATTGAAATGATTTCCATAAAATCAGTAAGTTTCATTTGTCCGCTCTTAAAGTAGATTGCTATCCCCCTTATGTTGTTCGCATAATCTCCATATGTTAAAATCAACTAAAATATCTATTTAATGGATCAATCAGGAGGTCATTAAGTGTCACAGCAAAGCACGCCATCCAAAATGTTATTAATTACTTTACCCAGCGCTATGATTGCCCTTGTGATGATCTTAGGGAAAATTGATACACCTGTTACAAATGTTTTATTTTATCTTGTGGCTTTTAGTGTGATGGGTTTAGTTGTTTCAAGCTTAGTAAAAGACTACAGAAAAAAGAAAAATTAACTCCTCAACTTGGGAGCTGTCGTTTATGCAGCTCCCTTTCTTTATGTGGACGCTTAATTGCTACGAGTACTAACAGAAAGTAAAGGAGAACAGAATGAAAACCCTTGATGTCTTTGAGTTGAAAAATGGAATTGACCAAACGCTGAACAAGTTGAAGCAGCAAACACAGAATGTGAAGTCCCTAGAAAAACAAATCAATCAAATCATCTCCTTAGACGGCGCATTAAAGGGAGACGCTGGACAAGCGATAAAAGATTTTTATATCGAGTGTCACATTCCTTTCTTGCACCAGATCGTCATTGAAGAATACAGTGGTGCACTAAAAAAGACAAAACAGGCACTTCATGCTTTTGAATCAAACCCGAATGGTTTTATCTCTCAATCATTCATTGAACACGAGCTTGACCAAGGGTTAAAAAAAGCCGAACGGACTATTTCTGATATTGTATCCGATGTGAATCAAGCCCTCAGCAGGG
Source organism: Bacillus sp. FSL M7-0003 (assembly GCF_038628485.1). Taxonomy (NCBI): domain Bacteria; kingdom Bacillati; phylum Bacillota; class Bacilli; order Caryophanales; family Bacillaceae; genus Bacillus; species Bacillus sp. FSL M7-0003. The sequence continues at coordinate 2,511,655 of NZ_CP152024.1, forward strand.
TCAGCCATATTGCTCATTTGCCTCATGTAGATGAATCTGCTTTTCAACAAAGCTATCAAAAAGCCTGGCTTGAGACGTCCAAAACCATTGGACTACTTCATGCATTTGACAGAGAACAAACAAGTGCTCTAAATGAAACAAAAAGTTCGCTTCATACAATGAAACAATATTTGGACACCTTAAGCACGATGTTCACTAGCCCGAAAATTGAGATTACCAGTTATCAAAAGGGCTCTATTTTCAAAGGTGGAAAAGAAGAAAAAATCAGCAGCAACATCAGCGGATTGAATGAAAAAATAGACAACCCTAAAGAAAACCCAATGATGATCATGCTGAACAAGCTGAATGATAAAGAGCAATCGAATGTGGATACTCTTGTGAAGAAGAAACCGTCTAATAAAATCAATCAAAACGCCGTGTTCGTAAATGGAAAAGTATATAATACAAATGAAAAGATTGACTTTGCAAATGCCAAAACAGTTGAAGTTATTCGAGACGGAATGCTATATCGGTTACGAATATCGGAGCAAAACAAAGTGAATATTGAAAGCATCACAAAGATTTCCGACTTGAAAACGGGGGAACAAACCTCAAACATCTTAAATACAGCGGTTGAGTTTACAGGAATAAATGATGCCATTCGAGTCATCACAGGAAGAGACCCTGTAACAGGTGACAAAGTCGCTGACATGGACCGACTAGTATCAAGCTTGTACATGATACCCGGAGCTAAAATCGCTAAAGTTGGAAAATACGTATTTAAAATAATGAAAGGAGAGAAAGTAGCCAAGAAGATTGTCAAAACACCTTCCTTCGGCAAACACTCCGTACCAAAAGGTCCATATCGTGAAGTAAATGGTTTCCCTGCAAAAGTAAAACCAGGCGCTCAAGAAAAACATATTCCTGATGCACCTAACTATAAACAGGAGATAGCTAATGGTAAAACAAAGAGTATCTTCTTTGGAGATAATAAAAAAGCACAAAAATTGCTTGATAAACATGCAGGTACTGGTGATATGTTAAAAACAAAAAATAAAGAAAGAGTGGATTTTGGTCAAGTCATAGGAAAACATTACAATACAGAGACCAATAAGTATGAAGAGACTACAAGAGGCATTATACATTATAGTAAAAACGGCGCTCACATCGTGCCTTCACAACCATCATAAATATGAGAAAAGAGGATTGACATGGAACCTGATTCTTTATTTAAAACATTATCAAAATACAAAAATAGAGACCTTACATTGGAATATGAAAATGGATTAAGGCTAATCGGTAGAACTGATACATTTTTTGAAACTGATAACGGTCTAGAAGATGATGACATCAATTATAAAGAATATTACGCTACAGTCTTTCAAGTAAATAAAATTTTATCGCCTCCCCTTAATAATGAAAAAGACAGTTTATATACTTGGTTAATTGAGGGAAACACTTTGTTTGAGATCTCTCTTTATGAAGATACACCAAGTGCAGTTTATATGGCAGACGGTCAAAAAATATGGGAATTGGCCAGTGATGAATAACTAAGAAAAGCCCCTCCATGTCGGAAGGGCTTTACTTCAATATAAGTCTTTTGGTAAGCTTTCACTTGTCATCTGGCGCCTTTATTTCTGCTCTGCGTCTTGGACTTATGCTTGAAATATGTCTAACTAGTAGACTTTTTCCAATTCGACAAAATAATACATTCAACCCATTTCTTTAAAGGCATTATTTAAACAGCTGATATTTATCTTTATTAGGAAACATTTCAATTAGAGGAATGCCGATGTCCATATAAATGTGAAGTTATGTACCAAGATTGCTGCTACGTAATAAATTAAACTTATTACCGTCTCATTGTACAAGCTTATATAGATTGGAATGAGACGGAATTTCTACTACGATAGTTCAGCCACTTAAGTTCCAACAAACAAAAAAGCCTGAAATCCTTTATAGTAAAGGGTTTCAGGCTTTTTTGTTATTACGTTCAGATTGCTGACGCGTGTTTAAACACCTATAAATTCCAACCTACTCATAAAAGCTTACTGCAACCCTTCAAATAACTCCCTCACAAGTTTATTCATTATTAATACTTGGATTAGCAGTAAACAACATAGATATTAAAAGGGAATAAGTACGTTTGGAGGGAATTAAATGGCACAAGATTCTGATGAGCGTAAGTTGCAACAAATAAAACAAATGCAACAGATGTTTTTAGAGAAAATGAAAACTCAACCTTATCCCATGTACCCTAATTACGGAAAAATCACACGCTATGAAGAAATCCCAATTAATTTACCTGAACAACGTCAACTTCGTCATCCTGGTGTAGAAGGTTTAATGGCCCCACTTCCAATTATTGAAAATACAAATTACAAAGGGAGTGGTAAGTTAGCGAGAAAAGTTGCTCTTATTACAGGAGGAGATAGCGGTATTGGTGCAGCCGTAGCCATTGCCTTCGCAAAGGAAAGTGCTGACGTTGCGATTGCATACTTAGATGAACACGAAGATGCTAATAGAACAAAAGCAAGAATCGAAGAACTCGGGCACCGTTGCTTATTGATGCCAGGAGACTTGCGAGATAAAAGGCAATGTATCACCATTGTAGAGAAAACAGTAAAAACCTTCGGACGTCTAGATGTTCTATGTAACCACGTTGGTATCCAATTTCAACAACCAAGCCTTCTTGACATTACAGACGAACAATTCGATGACACCTTTAAAGTCAACATATACTCACATTTTTACACAACCAGAGCAGCGCTTCCATACTTAAAACCAGGCAGTTCTATTATCGGTACTTCTTCAGTCGTAACGTATGTAGGGGAGCAACAAATGATTGATTATACAGCCACAAAAGGTGCAATTGTTGGTTGGACACGTGCTTTGGCTAAAAATGTTGTAAAACAAGGAATTCGTGTAAACGCCGTTGCCCCAGGTCGAATCTGGACGCCGCTCATTGCAGCAAGCTTCTCGTCAGACCAAGTGGCTGTATATGGAGCATTTAATCCAATGGAACGAGTTGCGCATCCATTTGAACTCGCACCAACATTTGTTTATCTAGCTTCTGATGATTCACGTTTTGTTACAGGTCAAGTGCTGCATGTTGACGGCGGGGAATCCACACATTCCTAATATAAGGAGGTCATTGGATTGAGATATGAATTTAATCCAGAAGTAGAGTTATTACTTGTGAATCATTCAATGGAAAAAGTCACTATGGTTTATATGGAGCATTCATGGCTAATGCCTGAAATTGGACGTAGACCGCCTTATTATTGCTACCCAAATTACGAACTGAATGATCCAATCATTTAAATAAATCGCAGTTATGCAGGCATACAAAAATGGATACAACTATGTCAATTTACGCTTCTTTGATACAAAAACAGGGAACGGAAATACTTAAAAATAATCCCGCTCTCAAAACCCTGTTTTGAAGCGAGTTACGAATTTAAGTTCTAAAGAACAAAAAAGCCTGAAATCCTTGATAACAAAGGGTTTCAGGCTTTTAATTTAGTACGTCCCAGGAGAGATTCGAACTCCCGACCGACGGCTTAGAAGGCCGTTGCTCTATCCTGCTGAGCTACTGGGACATGTTGTTATGTAGTGTGCTGTGGTGTATTACCTCAGCGACAAGATTTATTATATTACTATTGTTCTTTAAAGTCAACGGTTTTTCGAAAGTTTTTTCATAAGGGGCAAATGCTGCACCCTTATGAAATACCTTCCAATGTGACAGTGTTTTCGAGGTCTTGTATGGCAAGACCTTCGTCCGTGAAAAACTGTACGTTTGCTTCGCTTCCATCTAGTGTCAGTATAGCATAGCTGCGCTCTTTTCGCACTCTTGGCAAGTGCACGCTGCCTGGATTAATGAGCAGTTTTCCTCTGAGCAGTTCACTGCCTGGAATGTGCGAGTGGCCAAAGCAGATAATGTCTGCGCCCAGCTCTTCTGCACGGTAGTAGACTTGAAGTAAGGATTGTTTGATGCCATGCAGATGTCCGTGAGTGAGAAATAGTTTTCCGCCTCCATCAAGTGGGAGCAGGAGCTCTTCTTCAAAATCGCCCATAAAGTCACAATTTCCTTTGACGACTTTGTATCCTTCGAGTGCTGGGTGGTTCGTTTCGAGTTCTGAATCTCCGCAGTGAATCATCATGTCAACTTCAGCCGCATGCCGGTTGGCAATGGTTTGAAGTTCGTCTGTGAGTCCATGACTGTCACTAATGATGAGTATCTTCATGGCTTCATTCCCCCTTATTCATTTGCGTCTAGCAGTGATGAAAGCTTTTGAAGCGCGACCGCTCGATGGCTGATCTTGTTTTTCTCCTCTGGTGATAACTCGGCCATCGTCTGGTCTTTGTCTTTGACGATGAAAATTGGGTCGTATCCGAAGCCGTTTTCGCCGATTGGTTTTTCTGCGATGAAGCCTTCTACTGATCCTTCTACCGTCTTTGTTTCTTTTCCCGGTATGCTGACAGCAAGGGCACATCTAAATCTGGCTGTGCGGTCTTCTTTTTCAATGCCTTGAAGTTCGCTCAGCACTTTTTCCACATTCTCCGCATCGTCTTTATGCTCACCAGCGTATCTCGCTGAATACACGCCAGGTTTTCCGCCCAGATAATCAATGGACAGACCGGAATCGTCTGCAATGACCATTTCACCTGCTTTGGCTTGAATGGCCTCGGCTTTGATGATGGCATTTTCTTCGAAGGTTTGTCCTGTTTCTTCAATTTCTTCAGTAAAGCCAATGTCTGCTAGTGTTTTGACCGTGAATCCTTTTGGCTCAAGAATGGCTTTGAATTCTTTCGCTTTGCCCGCATTGTGCGTTGCAATGATGGCTGTTTTCATCCTGATCAAACCCTTCTCTTTATTCGATCACTTTTCCTGTTACTGCTTTTTGCTTTTCAATTAATTCTTTGATGCCCTTTTCGGCTAAATCAAGCAGTCCGTTTAGCTGTTCTCTTGAGAATGTCGCTTCTTCGCCTGTGCCTTGAAGTTCAACAAAGCGACCAGCGCCTGTCATAATGACATTCATATCTACTTCAGCAGAAGAATCTTCTTCATAGTTTAAATCTAACAGAAGTCCTTGCTGAGAATCAATTCCGACGGATATCGCCGCTAAATAATCAGTAATCGGGTTTTCTTTGATGACTCCTTCAGCTCTTAGCTTTTGAATCGCAAGTGTCATGGCAACAAAAGCACCTGTGATGGATGCTGTGCGTGTGCCGCCGTCTGCTTGAATGACATCACAATCAATCCAAATGGTGCGTTCGCCAAGCTTTTCTAAGTCAACGACTGCTCGGAGTGCTCGTCCAATTAAACGCTGAATCTCCATTGTACGTCCTGTGACTTTTCCTTTAGATGATTCTCTTATCGTTCTTTGTGCAGTTGCTCTTGGAAGCATGCTATATTCTGCTGTGATCCAGCCTTTTCCTTCTCCTCTTAAAAAAGGAGGTACGCGGTCTTCGATCGATGCGTTACAAATCACCTTCGTATTTCCCGCTGAGATTAAGACAGAGCCTTCTGGATGCGTGATGTAGCCTGCCTCTATTTCAATTTTTCTCAATTCGTCATATTGTCTTTCATCTAATCTCATGTTTTACCTCCGTTACGATATACATTCCTCGCGAGTGCCAGCGGGGTTCTCCTACTAACTTTGACAACCTCAGCTCGTTCTAATCGCTTGGAATAAAAAAGAGGCAGCGAATATGCATGCCTCTTTTTCTCCATTATATCAATGTGTGACGTTAAAAACTACCTGTATTCACTTGTTCTGGTCGTGAAACCGGCTTTGTGAGCTCTGCTCCTTTTTCGTTCACAAGCTCAGCCTTGCCGTTCACCTTGACAGATACGCTTTTGACGTCCGGCAGCTCGGTTAATGTGAGCACAATGCTATCAAGAACTTTTTGTGAAATGACCTTTTTCTTTTCATCCGCACTGCCAAAAATAGATTCGTTGAAATCAAGTGTCACATGGCCATCTTTTACTTTTGGTACATCATTCAGCTTCACATCTTGATCGAAGTCTGTAAGCAGATGGCTTTTTTTGCTTGGTCCAGAGACGAGCTCATCAATCGCTGCTGTAATCGGATCATCCTCGTCTTTTGGCGCTCTTGTGGTCACCGGAACGTAGTACGTCTGTTCATCAGATTCAGCTAAATAGTAAACCGTCACTGGCTTTGTCGCTGTCATATCAGCAGCAGCCTCGTGCTGGATATTAATACCGTCTTCTCTGCTTAAATCATCTGAGATAGGTGTACCGTTCACTGGCATTTCTTTTAGTTCATGTCCATTCATCTTCAATTTGACTTTGGCTATGGAATCAAACTGAGTTAACGTCCAAGTGACAGATTGCAAAATGCGCTGCTCGTCTTCTTTTTTATAGTTTTTAAATTCATTTGAAAAATCGACAACCGCCGTTCCGTCTTTAATATCAACAGATACCCTCGTGTCCGCTGGCAGCACTGCTCTGAAGCCATTCGGCATTAAGTTAGAAATGGGTCCCCCATCCACGAGATATTCAAGGGTTTGTTTGGCACTTCCTTCATTTTTCGGCAGCGGAATAGATTGAGATACGACATACCCGTTTTTATCAATTAAATATAATTCTCTCATCACCGTATCTGCCTGCTTCTCTTCTTTTCCTTCTTTGGCTGTTTGTTTATCTTCTTTATTTTCTTTCACATATGTGACGTTTTGTGGTGGATCAATCTCTGTTTTCGCTTGGTCTGTTTGAAACAATCCGCATCCTGACAAAAGCATGGCTGACGCGATACACGTAACAGCTGCTGTAGATCCTTTTTTCAGCATACTTCACCCTCCTCTAGTAGTTTGTACTACTATGTATACGAGCTCCCCCAGAGGATTAGACCCTTTTCATAAAAAAATAACCCACTTCAAAATAGAAGGGGGTTATTGCTGAAAGATGTGTTCAAGTGACACGGTTTCGACCTTCCCTGGCAGGTAGCCAAACCAGTCACGAGCGATGTTTTGAAAATTTTGCTGCTGCCCTGTTGTGTAAAATGTATGGACAGGTGCTTCTTTAGAGGTATTTAACAGCCCTTTATATGAAAGAATCGTACTCGCTTCTCTCGCTGTCTCATCCCCTGATGAAATGATGCTGACATCACTGCCCATAAAGCGCTGAATCGGCTCTTTTAAAATTGGATAGTGTGTGCAGCCAAGAATAAGTGTGTCAATTCCTGTTTCTTTCATCGGTTCAAGGGAGTCTTTCACCACTGCCTCTGCTGTCTGATCTAAAAACGTACCGCTTTCCACAAATGGGACAAGGAGTGGACACGCCAGACTTTGAACTGTTAGACCTGCTTTTAATGACAGCAGCGCTTCTTTGTATGCCTCGCTTTTGATCGTATTGACTGTGCCAATAACGCCGATATGCTGATTGTTTGTCACCTTGATCGCTGTACGGGCGCCAGGCTGAATGACGCCAATAACCGGAATATCAAGCGTTGCTTTAATTTCATCCAGTGCGATCGCCGTTGCTGTGTTGCATGCAATGACGAGCATTTTAATATGGTGGTGTTTTAATAAGTAGTGCGCCATTTCCCACGTATATTGAAGAACTTCTTCTTCTTTCCGCGGGCCATATGGACATCGTTTTGTATCGCCTACATAAATGATTTTTTCTTTTGGCAGTTGTCTCATGATTTCCTTTGCAACGGTTAAACCGCCGACGCCGGAATCAATGACGCCGATTGGTTGATCCAACAAAATCGCCTCATTTTCTTTTCATTTGCTGCTGTAGTTTCGTTAAGGATTGGTTGAAAACGATGGCTTCTTCTTCTGAGAAAGCCTCTAGAAGTTCACTGACGTATTCTTGGCGTTTAGCAATCACTTCTTGAATGATCCTCTCGCCTTCAGGCAATAAATGAATGCGAACCACGCGGCGGTCAGATGGATCTTTCACCCGTTCGACAAGTTCACTTTTTTCCATTCTATCAATTAAATCAGTGGTTGTACTGCAAGCCAAGTACATCTTTTGTGACAGCTCGCCTATGGTCATATCTCCAAATTCATAAAGCCACTGAAGCCCAATGAATTGTGGAGGTGTAATCGTATATTGATTGAGGATTTCTCTGCCTTTTTGCTTAATAATTGCGGCAATGTGGCGTAATGATTTTTCAATCTCTGCAACATGGCCTGATTCATTCGTTTCCATTTTATTGATACCTCACTATAGCATCTCACTTTGATTAAAACGTATATGTCTATTTTCCTCGTTTTTTAAAGAAAATGCAAGAAGAGACTCATGGAAACCATATAGAAATAACCGGTTCCTCCCCAATATGGAAGGAAAACCGGCTGACTTTAGAGCTCTAGCTCACCCATACGCAGAAGCTCGACTACGGCCTGTGAACGGCCTTTGACTCCTAGCTTTTGCATGGCATTCGAAATATGATTTCGAACAGTCTTTTCGCTAATAAAAAGCTCGCTTGCAATTTCTTTTGTTGTTTTATCTTGGACGAGCAATTCGAATACTTCTCTTTCTCTTTTGGTTAATAGCGGCTTGGATTGAAACTCTTTCTCCTTCAAGTATTGTAACCCTCCTTGCTAAGGTGAGAGCTCTAGTCTCTATAGAATGGGATTCTGTATAGTCGAGATATCATATGCCGGGTGCCTGAGGTAGGTGACGTTAAAATCAAGAAATCCCGCATATCAGCGTCCAATTTATGCGCTTTCCTCCACGCAAAAAAGGACGAGTCTCTTCCCCGAGACATCGTCCTTTTTTGCGTGGTATTTAAAAGATTGAAATGGCGCCTGTTAACAATGCAATAAGTGTTGTAAAAAGGGCAGTTAACACGGTCCATAGCAGTGCATATTTTTGCAAATCACCAATATCTTTGTTCAGCATACTGACAAGCAGCAATGTTGAAGCTACAAGCGGACTCAGTAAGTGAACAGGCTGCCCTATGATAGAGGCACGTGCAATTTCCACCGGATCAATCCCGTAAGCTGCGCCGGCTTCAGCCAGGATTGGCAGTACTCCGAAATAGTAAGCATCGTTTGAGAGCACAAATGTAAATGGCATACTCGTCAAAGCAACAATCAGCGGGAAAAATGAGCTGTAGGAATCCGGAATCATGTAAATGACCAAATTGGCAATGGACTCAACCATTTTTGTTCCAGAAAAAATCCCTGTGAAAATCCCTGCTGCAAATACAAGTGTGATAACCGTTAATGCGTTTCCTGCATGAGATAAAATTCGCTCGCGCTGATCTTCAACCTTTGGATAGTTGATCATCAGAGCGATGACAAATCCAATTAAGAAGAGTACAGGAATTGGTATGATATCCATGACGAGTGTGACCATGACAGCAACTGTAAGGAAGAAGTTAATCCAAATCAGATTCGGTCTCTTGATATCGGCTACTCCATCTTCAATTGACGCAGCCAATTCAGGAGAGATGGACGGCTCTTCTTTGTACTGAATCTCTGCAATCCCAATCCGTTTTCTTTCTTTTTTCCCAAGTACATAAGCAGTAAAAAGTATAAAAAGACCGCCTCCAACCATCGTTGGGAGTAATGGAATGAAAAATTCGCCTGCATCTAATCCAAGCGCCGCGATTGCACGAGTAGCTGGACCGCCCCATGGCGTCATTCCGCTCATAATTCCTAATGATAATAATGAAATTGTTCCTAAAATTAATGGGTTCATCCCAATTCTTAAGAAAAGTGGCAGCATAGCTGATACGGTAATCATGTACGTTGTTGTTCCATCACCATCTAATGCAACAAGCATAGACAAAATCGCTACCCCAAAAGCAATTTTGACAGGATCACCTTTTACAATACGTAGAATGAGTTTAATCAGAGGATCAAACAATCCAGCATCCAGCATGACACCGAAGAATAAAATCGCAAATAACAATAAAGCAGCTGATGGTGCAACAGTTTTCAGTCCATCAAGCATCATGTCCCCTAACCCTTTGTTAAAGCCGCCGATCAATGCAAATATGATAGGTACAACGGTTAGAGCCACCACCGGATGCATACGTTTTGTCATAATGAGAAATGTAAATGTCAAGACCATCAAGATCCCTAAAATAGCTAGCACTTTATATCCCTCCATCCTCTTCTTTACATGATCTGCAAGCGCCCCCTTGCACTTGCGATCTATATGTTAGCGCTTTCTATTTCAAGGATATAATAGCTTTTTTTATAATGAAAATATCGATTTTTTCGTATATTCAATAAATTTCTTTTATAATCAACCTTGCTGATTTCTTAAAAACTCAATGAACGCTTTCACCACAGACAAATGAAGTGAGTCTGGCTGGTACATGAGCCATGTATCTCTTAAAACAGGCTGTCCATCTTTATACGAAAGTCCTTTTACAAATAACTCATCACTTGGTCTGAGGCAAATTTCTGGGACAATGGCATAGCCTAAACCATGCTTCACCATCTCTTTTGATGTATCCTGACGGTCTGTCTCCATCGTGACAAGCGGAGGCATTGTGAATGTTTCCTGCCACCATCTGTTAATCAGCCGTTTTAATGAACTGTCTGTATGATAGTCAATGAGCGGCAGATTCGGGAGATCCTTTAGCTGAATTTCTGATTTTGAAATAATGCAAAGACGCTCTTTATCAAGCAAAAAACGCTCTCCATTCCAGTCATAATCGCCTCTTAAAATCCCTAAATGCACACTTGATGTTCCTAATAAATCCATTACCTTTGTGCTCCAGCCTGTGTTGACCATAAATTGAACATGTGGATACTGCTTAGAAAATTCTTTTAATATTTCTGGCAGTTTATACTGGGCAAAGTTACTTGAGACCCCTAACCGGATCGTTCCTTTGACCTTTTTTTGCATATTGAGCATGCCATCTTTCGTTTGCTGCAGCTGTTTGAGCATGTCATTTGCGTATTTAGCCAAGTATTCGCCCTCTGATGTAAATTCAATTCCTCGTTTTCTTTTAAAGAAAAGTTTCATATCAAACTCCTCTTCAAGCTGTTTCAATCGATAGCTTAAGGCAGGCTGAGAGACAAATAATTTTTCTGCCGCTTTTGTGATGTTCTTTTCTTCATAAAGTACCTTTAAAAACCGCCAATCTTTTTCATCCATTGTATGCCCTCCTTTTTTACTAATTATAAAATATTTTTATTGATTTCTCTTAAAATAATGTATTTAACTTATTTCTTATTATACTTTACCATTTTGGTTAGATAAACAGTTAATTAAAAATTGAGGGTGAGAGTCATGAGAAAAGTTCCAATCACAATCATGCGAGGCGGTACAAGCAAAGGAGTATTCATTCACGCTGACAATGCACCATATGAACACGATGAGCTCGAGGCATTTCTATTAGACATTATGGGCAGTCCTGACCGGCTGCAGGTCGATGGGATCGGCGGCGGTAATTCTTTAACAAGTAAAGTGGCCATTATCGATAAAGCCACACGCCCGGATGTGGATGTGAACTATACATTTGCACAGGTCAGTATTAATGAGAGATATGTCGACTTTAAAGGAAACTGCGGGAACATCTCATCAGCCGTTGGACCATATGCGATCATTAAAGGACTTGTTGAAGCAGTTGAGCCCATTACGACTGTACGTATCCTCAATACCAATACAAATAAAGTCATTACGGCAGAGGTCGAAGTTGAAAATGGGGAAGTAAAATTTGAAGGACAGGCAGAAATTCCAGGCGTAAAAGGAACTGGTTCTCCCATTTATTTATCCTTTGAGAAACCTGAAGGAGCTGTCACAGGTAAAACCTATCCGACTGGAAACAAAATTGATACGATTCAAACAAAGTTTGGGGAGATTCCAATCTCGATCGTTGACATTGCAAATCCAATTGCCTTTATTCGCGCGAAAGATATTCAATTAAAAGGAACTGAATTACCTGAAGAGTTTACAGACGAATTACTGGATGATTTAGAAGAAATTCGTTCCCTCGCTGCTGAAATGTGTCACTTTGCACCAAAAGAAATGGCCACATTACAGTCTCCAGCTGTTCCAAAGCTTGCGCTCATCAGCGAGCCTGCTGATTATGTAGATACAAATGGAATCTTGAGACGAGCAGAAGATATGGACATCATCGTTCGTATGCTATCGATGCAAAGGCCACACCAAGCACTTGCCATTACCGGTTCTGTCTGTGTGACGGCCAGCTGTTTCTTGGATGAAACGCTTCCTTCTCAGCTGTTCCAAGGTCAAGATGACACCCTTCGTATTGGGCATCCTGCCGGGATTATGCAAACGGAAATTGACATCTCTCAAAACAGAGTCAAAGTCATTCGAACTGCAAGAGAAATTCTAGACGGAGTTGTTTTCACAAAACAAGACTATGTGATTCAGCCTCATATTAAAAGAGAAGCTTAAGCAGACGAGAATATCGTCTGCTCAGATTGTTGACAAAGGGCTAAAAGGGTTTTCTTTTAGCCCTTTGTCTTCTATTCAGCGTGATAGAAAACCTTTGAAGTCTAGGAAGGACGAGCACAGGAGCGGAGCGAATGTGACATTCGTGAGCACCGGAGCGCAGACCTGACAACGAATGCGAGGGTTTGTCTACACGCTGAGCAGACGAGAATATCGTCTGCTTTTTTTAATGCTGAAGCGGTGCATCGATATCTCCGGCAGAATGAGCTTTTATTTGCCCTTTCTCATCTTTGAGCTGGAGATGACCGTAGCGGTTGACTCCGCAGCAAATGCCCTCTTCCCATGTTTGTTTTTCACGGTCTAACGAGATCCGCAGCGGTTTATGAAGACGATATAACCGTTTGTTATAGAGGGAAGTGAGTGCTTCAAACCCTTCATTCTTCCAGCGTGTATGATATTTTTCAAAAGCGGCGGCAAGTTCCTTCACAAGCTGATCAGCTTTTACCTCTGTAAGCTCTGATAGGCAAATGGTTTTGTACGGAACGTGCTCCGGCTTTGTCTTCACATTGATGCCAACCCCGATATAAATGGCGGTACGGTCCGCTTCAATCAATGTGCCTGATACCTTTGCTTCATTGATGAGAATATCATTTGGCCATTTGATCGCCAGCTGATCCTCAGCCCTTATGAGAGGTTTGAGTACATCGTAGATCGCTAGTGCCGTCAGCGGAGCAATCGTTGACTGGGTGGAGAGTTCTTCTGGCGGCAAAACCGTCATGGTCAAAGCGACATTCCCTGCAGGCGTTTCCCACGGCCTGCCTAGCCTGCCTCTTCCTTCAGTCTGCTGATGTGCATAGACAGCAAATGAAGGTTTTTCTCCTTGCTGAATGAGCCTTTTCGCTTCATTATTTGTACTATCAATGGTGTCATATTGAAAAATCTTCATGTGTTCTCCTTTTGTTCTTCTTAATATGGTCTTTTTATTATAACAAAATGAAGCTTACACGTTGCTGAGGCTGCATGCTACCCATTTCGCTGAGCTTGAAATGTCTCTTTTTCTTCCTCTGTAAATGGGACAGATGCGCCTGTTTCTTTATTAATTTGCACCATGGTGACTGAGCCTGTAAAGCATGGTTCCTGCTGCTCGTTTTCTCCTAAATAATGAAGGATAAGTGAGCTTGATCCGACTTTTTCCGGCTTTACATACACACGAAGCCGCTCCCCAATCTCCACCTGTTTGATGTAATCACATTGCAGGTTTGCCACGACTGTAATCGTCTCTTTCACACGTTTCATTCGTTTATCCACAATTCCTGTTTTTTGAAAAAAGGCAATCCGTGCTTCTTCAAAATACACAAAAGGGGTGACATTGTTCATATGGCCGAACATATCCGTTTCTGAAAAACGGACAGTCGTTTCGACATAAAATCGAAAGGATGCTCTCCATTCTTCAAATGGTTCCTCAATATATGATGGAAGTCTCACTTCATCATCTCCTTATTCATCAATAAACGCCTCTCCCATATTGGAAGAGGCGTTTATTTTGTGTTCCATCCAGCCTCTTGTAAACACTCATCATGATTGGCAAAGAGGACTGAATGTGATGTTATTCTGCGTGATCGCTTCCGAAGAAGTTACGGAAAGCTTGTAATGTTGTATCTCGGTTAAGTGCTGCAATTGACGTTGTCAGCGGGATTCCTTTCGGACAAGCCTGCACACAGTTTTGAGAGTTCCCGCAGTTCGCAAGACCGCCGTCTCCCATAATTTCTTCTAGACGGTCAGACTTATTCATCGCACCTGTCGGATGTGCGTTAAATAGACGAACTTGCGAAAGCGGAGCAGGGCCCATAAAGGAAGACTTATCATTTACGTTTGGACAAGCTTCAAGGCAGACACCACATGTCATACATTTAGAAAGCTCATACGCCCATTGACGTTTTTTCTCAGGCATTCTTGGTCCAGGTCCAAGATCATATGTGCCATCGATCGGCACCCATGCTTTTACTTTTTTCAAGGAGTTGAACATGCGGCTTCTATCAACCTGCAAGTCTCTCACGACCGGGAATGTCTTCATCGGCTGGAGACGAATCGGCTGATCTAACTGATCAATTAGTGCTGTACATGACTGGCGCGGTGTTCCATTAATAACCATGGAACAAGCTCCGCACACCTCTTCAAGACAGTTCATGTCCCAGTTGATCGCTGTTGTTTTTTCACCTTGTTTATTGACCGGGTTACGTCTAATTTCCATGAGTGCAGAAATGACGTTCATATTCGGACGGTAAGGGATTTCAAATTCCTCATCATAAGACTTTCCATCTGCTGTATCTTGACGTGTGATTATGAAATGAATTGTGTTTTTTTCACTCATCTTATTTCTCCACCTTTTTCTTCGAGTAATCTCGTTTACGAGGTGCAATTAACGATACATCGACGTCCTCATAGTGGAATGCAGGCTTTTGATTTTTCCCTTTGAACGTAGCCATCGTTGTTTTAAGGAATTCTTCATCGTTTCTTTCTGGGAATTCCGGTTTATAGTGTGCGCCTCGGCTTTCATTCCGGTTATATGCCCCAATCGTAATGACTCTTGCCAGTTGAAGCATGTTGTCAAGCTGACGTGTGAAGGCAGCGCCTTGGTTGCTCCATGATGCGGTATCATTGATGTTGATCTTCTTGTAGCGCTCCATTAGTTCTTCGATCTTCTGATCTGTTTTTAAGAGTTTGTCATTGTAACGAACCACTGTAACGTTATCCGTCATCCATTCTCCAAGCTCTTTATGAAGCACGTACGCATTTTCAGTACCATCCATGCTGAGGATGTTGTCCCATTTCTCCTGCTCTTTCTTCACGGCGCTGTCAAATAGTGCAGAAGAAAGGTCTTCCGCAGATTTTTCAAGACCGTTAATGTACTTCACCGCATTTGGTCCAGCGACCATTCCGCCGTAAATCGCAGAAAGAAGTGAGTTTGCACCAAGTCTGTTTCCGCCGTGCATTGAGTAATCACATTCTCCGGCAGCGAATAGACCTTTGATATTCGTCATTTGATCATAATCGACCCATAATCCGCCCATAGAGTAATGAACAGCCGGGAAGATTTTCATCGGCAGCTTACGCGGGTCGTCACCCATGAATTTTTCATAGATTTCAATGATTCCGCCAAGCTTAATATCAAGCTCTTTTGGATCTTTGTGAGAAAGATCAAGATATACCATGTTCTCTCCGTTGATGCCAAGCTTTTGCTCGACACATACGTCAAAGATTTCACGCGTTGCAATGTCACGTGGTACAAGGTTCCCGTATGCTGGGTATTTTTCTTCAAGGAAGTACCAAGGCTTCCCGTCTTTATATGTCCAAACACGTCCGCCCTCACCACGAGCTGATTCACTCATAAGACGAAGCTTGTCATCTCCTGGGATCGCTGTCGGGTGAATTTGAATGAATTCTCCATTTGCATAATGCGCACCTTGCTGATAGACGATAGATGCTGCAGATCCAGTGTTAATCATAGAGTTTGTTGATTTACCGAACACGATTCCAGGACCGCCTGTTGCCATGATAACTGCATCTGATCGGAAGGATTCAATTTCCATTGTCGTCAAGTTTTGCGCGACAATCCCGCGGCATACTTCCTCGTCATCTAAAACAGCGCCAAGGAATTCCCAGCCTTCATATTTCGTGACAAGTCCTGCTACTTCATAGCGGCGAACCTGCTCATCCAGTGCGTATAATAGCTGCTGGCCTGTTGTAGCTCCAGCAAACGCTGTACGGTGGTGCTGTGTTCCCCCGAAGCGGCGGAAGTCCAATAATCCCTCTGGTGTTCTATTAAACATAACACCCATACGATCAAGTAAGTGGATAATGGACGGCGCTGCTTCACACATTGCCTTTACTGGCGGCTGGTTGGCTAAGAAATCTCCGCCGTATACCGTGTCATCAAAATGCTCATAAGGTGAATCCCCTTCACCTTTTGTATTAACCGCTCCGTTGATTCCGCCCTGTGCACATACAGAATGCGAACGTTTCACAGGTACGATTGAAAATAGTTGAACAGCTGTTCCCGCTTCTGCTGCTTTAATAGTTGCCATGAGACCAGCTAAGCCGCCTCCGACAACGATGATGCTAGAATTACTCATTGTAGCCCCTCTCCCTCTTCTACTAATCTATTTCCTCTTAAACAAAAGCGAAAATTGCTCTTAGCCCTACATATGAAAGCGCTATAAATATACCTAATGTCACATATGTGGAGATTCGTTGTGAGCGTGGTGAAACGGTAATTCCCCAGCTGACAGCAAATGACCACAAGCCATTAGCAAAGTGGAAAATAGTAGATAAAACGCCGACAATATAGAAGCCTAGCATAAATGGAGAGCTTAAAATATTCGCCATCATGTCATAGTTGACTTCAGCTCCAAGCTGAGCTTGAATTCGTGTTTCCCATACGTGCCAAGAGACAAAAATCAATGTGATAATACCTGAAATCCTTTGCAATCTGAACAGCCAGTTTCTTAAGTAACTGAAGCGAGACGTGTTGTTTTGTGCCGTAAAGGCTATGTACACCCCATAAACAGCATGATAGATCAGTGGTAAGAAAATCACGAACAGCTCAAGTGCATATCTGAAAGGAAGCTGTTCCATAAAGTGTGCAGCTTTGTTAAACGCCTCTGGTCCATTTGTCGCAAAGTGGTTAACCACTAAGTGCTGTATTAAAAATAGACCGACCGGAATGACGCCAAGCAAAGAATGCAATCTCCGATAAAAAAATTCTTTGTTCCCCGACATTACTTTACCCCCTAGTAAAAAAAGTGCAATTGCTTGAAAATTGTCTTACCCCCGCTTCTTTCAATTGTAAGCACTTTATTCAAATTTATTGACAATTTCATTTTACTCCTATGTCAAAAAAGCGTCAAGAAACCGCGTACATAAATTAAAATTTTCCGAAATTTAAAAGTTTTAAATCAAAATTCGTTTTACTACAATAAGAATTTCTTAGACTTCAGGGAAAACTCTGTCATCATATGCCCACATAAGCTATAATAAATTGTTGAAAGAGGGGAGCCGTACAATGAATAAATTCGAATCTAACTTAGAACAGCTAAAAGAAATTGAAGTCAATGGATTTGCCTACGAGCTGATACGCGAAGTTCTGCTGCCTGATATTCTTGGTCAGGACCATTCATCTATGATGTATTTTGCGGGTAAACTGCTTGCTCGTAAATTTCCTCAAGAGTCATGGGAAAAGATCCCCGAATTTTTCCATGATGCCGGATGGGGGACTCTCACGATGGTCCATTCGAAAAAACAGGAAATTGAGTTTGAGCTCGAAGGTCCACTAGTATCCAATCGTCTCACCTATCAAAAGGAGCCATGCTTTCAGATGGAAGCGGGTTTTATTGCTGAACAAATTCAGCTTCTGAATGAGCACGTGGCTGAATCCTACGAACAAGTGAAAAAGCGTGCTGAGAAAGTCATTTTAACTGTTAAATGGGATTTAAGAGACCCTAGCTAATACTCTTGATAAAAGGCGCGGACTTCAGGTCACGCCTTTTTTATATGTCTACATCTATCATAGCATACTTAATGAATGGGTTTACGCCCGTTTCAGCCGTTTCCATATAGAAAAAAGAGGCGACCCTCTTTCGTGAGATCACCTCTTTACCTTTTTAAGAGTGAGCAGCGGCGCTCACCTTTGATAAATCAAACGCGTCATGCAGCGCTTCAACCGCTTTGACCATATCATCACGGCCAACGACCGTTGAGACTTTGATTTCAGACGTACTGACCATTTTCACTTGAATGTCTTTTTGCGCTAACACAGCAAACATTTCAGCAGCTACCCCTGGATTTGAGACCATTCCAGATCCCACGATGGATACTTTCGCTAATTTGCTTTCTGTCTCAATCTGTTCGTAGCCAAGCGCCCCTTTATATTCTTCTAATACTTCAACTGTTTTGGACAAATCATCCGTTTTGACAGAGAAAGAAATCGACGTCTGATTGGTGCTTGTGACAGACTGAATGATGATATCGACATTGATATTCTGTTTCGCAAGCGTCGTAAAAATGGTCGATAATGTTGTTAAACCACTTGAAAGCCCGCACACTGTCACACGTGTAATCTGATCTTCAAATGCAATGCCTCTGACGACTAAGTTTTGTTCCATGGATGATTCCTCCTCAATTAACGTACCCGATTCATTTTCAATACTAGAACGGACTTCTAGTGGGACTTGATAATTTTTCGCAAATTCAACAGCTCTTGGATGCAGAACCCCAGCTCCTAAATTAGCCAGCTCAAGCATCTCATCGTATGAAATGCCTGCAAGTTTCCGCGCAGATGATACATAACGCGGATCTGTCGTAAACACTCCTGGTACATCTGTGTATATATCACATTTATCAGCTTTTAGTGCGGCAGCCAGTGCCACAGCTGTTGTATCTGATCCGCCGCGGCCAAGAGTTGTGATATGTAAGTTATCTGCAATTCCTTGGAAGCCTGCCACAACAACGACTTTCCCCGCACTTAATTCCTCTTTTATTCTTGATTCATCAATGTCCACGATTCTTGCATTTCCGTGTACATGCTCTGTTTTCATACCAGCCTGCCAGCCTGTAAAGGAAATGGCATCATAACCTCTTGCTTGTAGCGCCATCGATAATAATGAAATGGTCACCTGCTCACCAGTTGCGAGCAGCATATCCATTTCTCTTTTGCTTGGATCGTCTGTGAGTTCTTTCGCTAGGTCTACTAGAACATCCGTTGATTTGCCCATCGCTGATACAACCACAACCACATCATGTCCTGCCTCGCGTTCAGCGATCACTCTCTCTGCGGCATTGCGAATTTTTTCTGTCGACCCAACGGAAGTTCCGCCAAATTTTTGTACAATTAGTCCCATGTCTACCACCCTTTTTCAAAAGTTCACGTGTGAGAGAAGAGGCAGCTTGGAGACTGTCCGCTCACTGCAAATAAAAAAGCAATGAGAGAACAAATCTCCCATTGCTTTAAAATCATCATTAAACGATGCAAACAATGAGATAGCCCTCCAAGAAATGAATTCTTGACAGCCCTACATTTCTTCAATGTACAGCCAGCGAATAAAATGAGTGGATTTTATTCACTTCGGCGACGCTCCCCTTTCAGCCCTCTTCTTAGATCCCATCGATCTCCGAAGGCTTACTCTTGAAGTTCGCACCTCTATCTTCAACAAACAACACGTTCATTTATTAAATTAGTCACATCTTAACAGACTTTTAATAAAAGTACAATC
Organism: Bacillus sp. FSL M7-0003; assembly: GCF_038628485.1. Classification (NCBI taxonomy): domain Bacteria; kingdom Bacillati; phylum Bacillota; class Bacilli; order Caryophanales; family Bacillaceae; genus Bacillus; species Bacillus sp. FSL M7-0003. The sequence goes on from NZ_CP152024.1 coordinate 2,531,260, forward strand.
TATTTTTTTAATGCTTCCATTAAAAGTTCAGCCGTCTGTTTCGGAATGCCAGCCTCCTGAAAGTCTTGGATAGAGGCTTCTTTCATTTTTTTCACAGAGCCAAAATGTTTGAGGAGCTGCTTTTTACGCTTTTCTCCGATACCTGGTACATCGTCTAAAATAGACTGGAATGCATTTTTTCCGCGGAGCTGCCTGTGAAAGCTAATAGCGAAGCGGTGCACTTCATCTTGAATGCGCTGCAATAAGTAAAAGGCCTGGCTATTCCGCTCCAGCGCAACAATTTCAAGTGTATCTCCTATCATGAGATTCGATGTCCGGTGTTTTTCATCTTTTACAAGACCTGCGACTGGGACAGACAGATTCAATTCATTTTCAAGCACATCGATGGCTGCGTTGATCTGTCCTTTTCCTCCGTCAATTAAAATTAAATCTGGCAGCGGCAGTTCATCCTTTAACACACGGGTATATCGTCTTCTAATGACTTCACGCATGGATGCATAATCATCTGGCCCTGAGACGGTTTTTATTTTGTATTTTCGGTATTCCTTTTTATAGGGCTTCCCGTCCTGAAAGACGACCATGGCAGAAACCGGGTCTGCTCCTTGAATATTTGAGTTATCAAATGCCTCGATTCTGTATGGCATATAAATATTAAGCGCATCCCCGAGCTGCTTCACCGCACCAATTGTCCGCTCTTCATCACGCTCAATGAGCGAAAATTTTTCTTTTAAGGCGATTTTGGCATTTTGATGCGCAAGTAAAAGCAGATCCTTTTTCTTTCCTTTTTTCGGCTGGTGAACGTTCGTCTCAAGCAATTGCTCAATCATCTCTTGATCGACACTGTCCGGAACCAGAATTTCTTTCGGCAGAAAATGGTTGTTCTTTTCATAAAATTGCCCCATGAACGTGAGGAACTCCTCTTCAGGGTCCTGATACATTGGAAACAGGCTGACATCACGTTCAATCAATTTCCCCTGTCTGATAAAGAAGACTTGGACACACATCCAGCCTTTATCATAGGCATAGGCAAAGACATCTCGATCTGATAAATCACTCATCGTCATTTTCTGTTTTTCCATCGTTGAGTCGATATATGCGATTTGGTCTCTCAGTTCTTTTGCCCGTTCAAACTCTAAATTTTCAGCAGCTTCCTGCATCTTTTCGGTGAGTTCTTTTTTGATTTGCTGATGTCCCCCGTTTAGAAACCTTGTGATTTCGTCCACGAGCTGCTTATTCGTTTCCTCGGAAATGTCATACACACATGGCGCAAGACATTGTCCAAGATGATAATAAAGACAGACGCGGTCAGGAAGGGTGGCGCATTTTCTCAGTGGATATAAGCGGTCGAGCAGCTTTTTTGTTTCTCGAGCTGCTTGTACGTTTGGGTATGGACCGAAATATTTTCCTTTGTCCTTTTTTACATTGCGGGTGACGATCAGCTTAGGATGGCGTTCATTCGTAATTTTTATAAAAGGATATGTCTTGTCATCCTTGAGCATGACATTGTATTTTGGGTCATATTTTTTGATTAAATTCAGCTCTAAAATGAGCGCCTCGATATTAGAAGAGGTGACAATGTATTCAAAGTCTTCAATTTCACTGACAAGCCGCTGCGTTTTGGCGTCATGTGATCCAGTGAAATAAGAGCGCACCCTGTTTTTTAAAACCTTTGCCTTTCCTACATAAATGATCGTATTTTGTCTATCTTTCATTAAGTAACAGCCTGGTTGATCCGGCAGGACTGACAGCTTTTCTTTGATTAGTTTGTTCATATTTTCATCCGTCCTTGTTTTCCTCTTTCACTCCTTCTAGTGTATCACGAACATTTGTTTTATACCATGTTGAAAGAAAAGCGGCTCTCGTCTTTACGAGAACCGCTTCAATGATTATGCCGCTTGGACATAGATCGGTTTATAGATGTTTGTTGACAAGTTCAGCAAGTGCTTCTTTTGGTTTGAAACCAACAGAAGTTTCTACAACTTCACCGTCTTTTAAAACAAGAAGTGTTGGGATACTCATAACGCCGTATTTACCAGCAGTTTCTTGGTTATCGTCTACATCAATTTTTACAATTTTCATTTTGTCGCCCATTTCTTGATCAAGTTCTTCAAGAACTGGAGCAATCATTTTACAAGGTCCACACCATGGTGCCCAAAAGTCTGCAAGAACAACACCTTCTGCAGTTTCTTGTGAAAATGTTGCGTCAGTAGCTTTTACGATTGCCATTATTCATTCCTCCAATGTAAATTATGCTTTTTAGTATAGCATCTACCAATGTGACTTGCGAATGAAATGCTTACGAATCATTTTTTAGGAAATGAATTAAAAAACAAACCGTATAATCGCACCAATAACAACAATCGCACCGATGATCATTAGAATGGTTCTAAGCATATGACATGACACCCTTTCCGCTTCATTTACAATGTATGATGCCCCAACATTCTTCTCATCAAACATCGAAATATGCAATTAAGCGAGGTCGACAGTTATCATGACCACTGACATTGGCGGCAGCTCCACCGTTAGTTCGCCGGACTTTACAGTCATTTGCTGAAAGTCTTTTGGCTGAACAGAATGAGGTTCATCGAATGTATTATGGGCATTCATGCGATCGGCCGTCAGCACACGTCCAGTGACTTTCGTTTGTTCATCAATCCCTGCAATGGCAAGGGATATCTCTGTTTGTTCATGCGGATTCAGGTGACAGTAGCTAATATGCATCTTCCCTGATGAACGTGAGGCTGACACACTGACCTGAGGAATTTTTTCACCTCTTCGTTCATACGGGGGTGAAACGAACTCTACTTCAAGCGCTTCTTCCTCTTGATGCACTTGAAACATGTGAAATACATGATACGTAGGCGTCAGAAGCATCTTTTCGTCCTTTGTTAATACCATCGCTTGCAGCACATTGACCGTCTGAGCAATATTTGCCATATGAATCCGCTCGCAATGGCGATGAAAAATATGAAAATGGAGGGCGGCCACAAGGGCGTCTCTTAGTGTGTTTTGCTGATATAAAAACCCAGGATTTGTCCCTGGCTCTGGGTCATACCATGTCCCCCATTCATCAATAATCATCCCGATTCGCTTGTCTGGGTCATAACGATCCATGATTTCTCCATGGTCTTCGACAAGCCGTTCCATCTCATAGGCTTTTTTCAGCGTGATAAACCATTCATCTTCATCAAATTCAGTTGCTGACCCCTTTTTCTCCCATGTACCAGGTACGGTGTAATAATGTAAACTGAGCCCATCCATCCACGGTGCAGCCTGCTCCATCAATACTTTCGTCCAATTCACGTCATTAGAGTTCGCGCCGCAGGCGATTTTATAAATACGCTGCCCTGCAAATTCTCTTACGTACGTTTGATAGCGTTTATATAAATCTGCATAGTATTCAGGCGTCATATTCCCGCCGCAGCCCCAGCTTTCATTGCCTACACCAACATAGGTCAGCTTCCAAGGCTCTTGTTTTCCATTTTGAATGCGCCAGTCTGACATAGGTGTCCCATTTGGAAATGTCATGTATTCGACCCAATCGGCTAATTCTTGAACAGACCCGCTTCCCACATTGCCGCAAATATAAGGCTCACATTCAAGCAGCTCACACAATGTCATAAATTCATGCGTACCAAATGCATTGGATTCAACCGTACCACCCCAATGGGTATTGACCATCGGCTTTCGTTCACTGAGATCACCTACACCATTTGCCCAGTGATACTCGTCTGCGAAACAGCCTCCCGGCCACCTCAGCACCGGAATATGTAATGCTTGAAGGGCCTTCAGCACATCGGTACGAATTCCCTCAATATGATCAATCTCTGAGTCTTTTCCTACCCATATCCCGTCATAAATCCCTCTTCCTAAATGCTCCTGAAAGTGCCCATAAATGTGTTTAGAAATGTGTCCGATCACGTCATTGACTTTGACTGTCCCCTTCACTTGTCAACCGCTCCTTTTCTGCTTGATCACATACAAAAAAACCCAGAATACCTAGGCATTCTGAGTGTATGAGCGTTACGAGTGGATATTCATCTTTTTTAACTCTTCATTCAAAAGCGGTACCACTTCAAACAAGTCACCAACGATTCCGTAATCGGCGATTTTGAAGATTTCCGCTTCGGGGTCTTTGTTGATTGCCACAATGACTTTACTGTTAGACATTCCCGCTAAATGCTGAATCGCTCCTGATATCCCGCATGCAATATAAAGGTCTGGTGTGACGACTTTTCCCGTTTGGCCAATTTGCAGGGCATAATCACAGTAGTCGGCGTCACAGGCGCCGCGCGAGGCTCCGACTGCTGCCCCCAGCGTCTCAGCGAGTTCATTCAGCGGTTCAAAGCCTTCCTTGCTCTTAACCCCGCGCCCTCCAGCAACAATGACCTTTGCTTCAGATAAATCTACACCTTCTGACGTTTTTTTAATGACTTCCTTCACGATCGTCCGAAGGTTTTGAATATCGACAGAAACCGGTGTGACTTCTCCGCCTCGTGACGTATCCCGTTCAAGTGGTGCCACATTGTTTGGCCGGATGGTTGCTAGAAGCAGACGGTCTGTCGAAATGACTTTTTCAAAGGCTTTTCCAGAGTAAATTGGTCTAGTGAAAACAAGATGTTCGCCGGTAACGCTTACATCGATCGCATCTGAGATCAAGCCAGTCTGGAGACGTGCGGCTATTTTCGGCGACAAGTCTTTTCCGATCGATGTATGGCCAAATAGCACAGCATCGGGATCAACCTGATCTAATATGGCTTGAAGCGCCTGCGCAAAACCATCTGACGTATAATATGAAAGGTGTGGATGCTCCACAATCATCACATGATTCGCTCCATAGTAAAGCAGTTCATCCGCTAGGCCTTTGACGTCATCCCCTATTAACACGCCAATGACCTCACCGCCATCTGCCACTTTGTGAGCGGCAGCAATGGCTTCAAATGTCACATTTCTTAATTTACCGTCACGACTTTCTCCAAGTACAACAACTTTTTTACTCATCTTCAAGCTCCCCCTTGTTCTCGTGATATCGTAAAGTGGATGTTTAGATGACTTTTGCTTCATTTCTGAGTAGATCTGTCAGTTCTTTGACTTGATCCTGAAGCTCGCCGCTCAGCACCTTGCCACCCTCTTTTTTCTCCGGTAAGAAACGTTCAATTGTTTTGATTTTATATGGTACATCGTCTTCATCTAGATCTAAATCATCAAGTTCCAATTCTTCTAAAGGCTTTTTCTTTGCCTTCATAATGCCTGGTAATGATGGATAGCGGGGCTCATTGAGTCCTTGCTGCGCTGTGACGACAAGCGGGAGTTCGGCAGAAATGACTTCCACATCACCCTCTGCATCTCGTTCAATCGACGCAGAGCTGCCGTCAATTTGAATACTTGTTATTGTTGTTACATATGAAAAGCCAAGTAATTCAGCAAGACGCGGGGCTACCTGTCCAGAGCCGCCGTCAATTGCTACATTCCCTGCTAAGATTAAGGAAGCCTCTTTGTCTTTTAAATAGTGATAAAGAATGGTAGAAGCTGAATATTGGTCCCACTCTTCTAGGTCATCTTCGACGTTTAATAAGACGGCCCTGTCACAGCCCATAGCAAGTGCTGTTCTCAGTTGTTTCTCCGCATCCTCACCGCCTACTGTCACAACGGTCACTTCTCCCCCGTGCTCATCGCGAAGCTGAATGGCTTCTTCAATGGCATACTCGTCATAAGGATTAATAATGAACTCTGCTCCATCTTCTTGAATTGCACCAGACTGAATAGAAATTTTCTCTTCCGTGTCAAACGTACGCTTCATCAAAACAAATATATTCATTTATTTCTCCCCCTTGTGTCGTACTTATCCCTTATTTATTCCCCTTTAAAGTTCGGTTTGCGCTTTTCGATAAAGGCCTGGATGCCTTCTTTGGCGTCATTTGATTGGAAAACCTCACCAAATTTCTTGGCTTCCAGCTTCATTCCTCCGTCATATGAATACAATTTTGTTGCGTTCAATAAATCCAGCACATATTCAAGTGATTTTGGGCTTTTCGCTGCAAATTTCCCCGCAAGTGTTTTAGCCGCTTCGAGCGCTTCTTCCTCTGTTTCTGCCAGCTTTGTAACAAGGCCGCACGTAAATGCTTCTTCACCTGTAATCGGTTCAGCTGTTCCCATCATTTCAAGCGCTTTAGCAGAACCAACGTAGCGCGGGAGGCGCTGTGTGCCGCCGAATCCTGGAATGATGCCGAGGTTTAGTTCTGGCAGTCCAAGCTTCGCATCTTTTGTTGCGATTCGGATATCACAAGACATGGCAAGCTCAAGGCCTCCGCCTAATGCTGCTCCGTGAATCGAGGCAATGACTGGCTTTGGACACTGTTCAATCCGTTCAAAGACTTGCTGTCCTCTATCAGCGAGGCTTGCATAATCAGACTCTTCCTGTAAAGTCGTAAATTCTTTAATATCAGCACCTGCTGAGAAGAATCTGCCTTCTCCGTGGATCACAATCGCTCTTACTTCTTCATTCTGTTCGAGCTCATCGAACATGTCATTAAGCTCTGTGAGCAGCTGAGAGGATAAGGCATTTGCAGGTGGGTTCTGAATCGTGATGAGCGCTGTCTGTCCTTCATGATGTAAGCTGAGTATTTTTTCCATGTCAATCATCCTTTTTCACATTGTCTTTAGGATTGATGTATTCCGTTTAACAGTAGATCATGTACATTTTCTGCGAGTGCAGGCAGATCATACTTTTGATCATTCATGACCCATGTTGTTGCGGTTTCATCAATCGTCCCAAATACCATTTGTCTCGCTAAGCGGACATCTAAATTTTGTCTGAATTCTCCTGTTTTCTTTCCTTCTGTTAAAATCGACTCGAGCATATTTAAATACCCTTTTAGCACCTCATTGATTTTTTGCCGCAGCTCAAGGTTTGACTGCCTGAGTTCAAGCTGTGTCACAAGAGCCAAATGATGATTTTGCGCCAGCATGCGAAAATGCTCCTCAATCAACAGTAGAAGCTTTTCTTTGGCAGACGGCTTCTTTTGAATATCTGTCTCCATCCGTTCGATGAATTGTCCCATTTTTTCTTTGAACAATGAGATGAGAATATCCTCTTTGTTTTTGAAGTAGAGATAAATGGTTCCGTCTGCCACCCCTGCTTGTTTCGCAATCTTTGAAACTTGTGATTGATGATAGCCATTCTCTGCAATCACCACAACTGCTGCATCAATAATTTGCATGTACTTCGGTCTTTTCTGCTTCAATGTGCTTCGTCCCTTTCTAAATTGAATGAGCATTCATTCATAACTTTATGTTAAAAAGAAACGGGTGATTTGTCAAGAGATCTTCTTCTTTCTTTTCAACCTTTATCATACCAGAGCAGACTGTCAGCATTCAAATCATCCGGCCGCTCGACCGGATGATGAAGGCCGTTATTTCTTCAATTGATCGACAGGTGTCTCAGATGATGAAGCTTGCTTTCTTTTTTCTTCTTCAATTAATACTCTGCGCAAAATTTTTCCGACAGCCGTTTTAGGCAGTGATTCTTTAAATTCATACACGCGCGGTACTTTAAATGAAGCAATTCTCGTTCTGACAAAGCGATCGAGTTCATCCTCTGTTAAATAAGCATCCTTTTTCGGTACAACAAACGCTTTTACTGTTTCGCCTCTATAAGGATCTGGTATACCTGCGACAACGACTTCTTGTACAAGCTCATGCTCATATAGGGCTTCTTCGACCTCTCTTGGGTAAATATTATAACCGCTCGCAATAATGACATCTTTTTTCCGGTCAACGATATAGAAAAAACCGTCCTCATCCATATACCCAATATCTCCGGTGAAAAACCATCCATCCCTTAATACAGCTGCTGTCTCCTCTGGCTGATTCCAATAGCCTTTCATAATTTGCGGCCCTTTGACGATAATTTCTCCGTGCTCATACGGCTCTTTAAGGCCACCCGTTTCCTCGCAATAAATGCCTGCGTCTGTCCCAGGCCACGGACAGCCAATGCTGCCTGTTTTGTTCGCTCCCCATAAAAAGTTAGAATGGGTCACTGGTGAAGTTTCTGAAAGACCATACCCCTCTACTAAACGCCCTCCTGTTAATTTCTCAAAGCTCTGTTTGACTTCAACAGGAAGAGCCGCCGAGCCGCTTAAACATGCAGTGATGGACGACAGGTCATATTTTTCAATGTTCGGATGATGCAGCAAGGCAATATACATGGTGGGTGCACCTGGAAAGAGCGTCGGTTTCTGTTTTTCAATCGTTTTGAGGGTATCAGCTGCGTCAAATCGCGGAAGGAGAATCATTGAATGCCCTTCTTTGACAGCAAGATTTAATACGGTCGTCATTCCGTATACATGAAAAAACGGAATGATGCCGAGGATTCGTTCTTTGCCTCTTGTCGTTTTATACATCCAAGAAGCGCACATTTCAGTATTCGCTAAAATATTTTCATGCGTCAGCATGACCCCTTTTGGTAAACCAGTCGTTCCGCCTGTATATTGCAAAACAGCGACATCCTCTTTCGGTTCAAAGGCAAGCGCCGGAATCTGTTCTTCTGACGATTCTTTCATAATTTGTGAGAAGTGATGAATGGTCTCACTTTTCTCCACTTGGATGACCATTTTATTTTTTCTTTTTTGGACGATAGGAAACAGAATGTTTTTCGGAAATGGTAAATAATCCTGTAGTTTGGTGATGATCAAGTGCTCCATACTTGTCAGCGCTTTCATTTTATAGGCCTTTGGATACAATAAATCCAGTGTAATCAGCACTTTTGAGCCACTGTCCTCCATTTGATATGCCAGTTCTTTCTCCGTATAAAGCGGGTTCGTTTGAACAACAATGCCGCCTGCAATTAAAACAGCATAATAAGAAATGACAGATTGAGGACAGTTTGGCAGCATGATCGCTACTCTGTCGCCTTTTTTCACGCCAATTTTCATCAGGTAACCAGCTAGTTTCAATGCTTCTTCCTGGAGCTGTTCATAGGTGATGTTTTTTCCTAGAAAATGAATGGCTGTATGCTCAGGTGCAGCCTCTGCGGAGCTGAATAAGTAAGATTGTAACGTCTCATTTGGGATGGTGAGTTCGTGGGGAATTTGATTCGGGTAATGCAGAAGCCAACGTTTATCTGACTGCATAAAAACCCTCCTTCCTGAACTTTCGTACTATTTTATTATAGCAAACTTTTCCTTAAGGCAGTTTGCTTTTTTCAAATAGAGCTTGGTTCCATGCCATCTTTATTTCTTCGCTGGTGTTTCGATCGATGCTCTTTTTCCTTCATGATGCCACTGTTCATATAATCCACCAATTGCACGGAATGACTCATTTACTCTCTCCACGATCTGTTGATGGATACTCGGGTCATTAGGTAAATGCGTCTGGATGTTGTCGACTTGATACTGCCTCATCATGTCTATGTAGACTGTAAGAAAGATCGTGTCTTCTAAAATCCAGTAAATGACTTCATCCGCCGCTTTTGTTCTTTTATGCAGCATTTGGATTCCTCGTTCATATTGAATGAGAATATAGCCACTCGGATCGATTTGAATATAAGGGCTCAAATCATCAAAAAATCCAGTCGTTTGAAATGGGCGTGCAATATACGGTTCATATATGTCTCTTGGCAGGGATGTCATTTGGAGACATGTATCAATGCGCTTTATGAGTTCGTCTTTTTGCAGAATTTTCTTCATGTGATTCGCCGCCTTTGGGTGAGATAAAAGCTGCCAAGGGACCCCTGACAGCTTTCTCACTTTGTCTTCTTCATTTCACAGGAACATGTAAACGGCACCAATGACCGCAAAAGTGCAGGCAACTACGATTAATACTTTTGCTAGCTTTTCCATGTCGTCTCCTTAAATGCCGGCTGCTACTACGTAAGACAGCCCAACTGAAATAATGAGTGAAATAAACCCGACCGCTCTATTATCATTCTCAATCTCTTTGTCTACTTTAAATCGCGGTGTTAAAAATTCAAAAATGAAATAGCTGACAAGCAGCATCACAAAGCCGTATACGCCCCATCCAACCATTTGCAGAAGGGAATTGTGCTGTGCGATTGAATGCTGAAACACATTCGCAATCCCAAAAATCTTTCCGCCTGTTGCCATGGCAACAGCTAAGTTCCCACGCTGGATCTCCTCCCAGTTTTTATAGGAGGTAACGAGTTCAAAAATGGTTAGAAATAAGACAAGACATAGGACGGCCACGCTGTAATAGGCGGCAATTTCCACAAGTTCATTTTCCCAAAAGGCTTTCATGCGTTTTCTCCTTTTTACTTTAATTCGACGATGGTAACGCCTGATCCTCCCTCGCCTTGTTCCCCAAAACGAGCATTTTTCACACTTCGGTGCTGTTTCAGTAATTCCTGAACCCCTTTTCTAAGGGCGCCAGTTCCTTTTCCGTGAATGATTGACACTCGCGGATAACCAGCTAAGACAGCATCATCTAAATATTTCTCGACTCTGCTTAAGGCATTTTCATAACGCTCGCCCCTTAAGTCAAGCTCAAGCGATACATGATAGTCTTTTCCTTTGACTGCCGTAATGGCTTTTTCCTGCTTAAATTCAGGTGCTGATTTGATAAATTCCATATCTTTTTCTTTTACTTTCATTTTCAGAATGCCCATTTGGACACTCCATTCTTTGTCACCTGTTTGTTCAAGCAGCGTTCCTTTTTGCCCGAAGGTGAGCACTTTCACTTCGTCGCCTGATTTTAGCTGTCTTGCTGCTTTTTTCACCGGCTCTGGCTTTTTCTTCCGGTCAAACTCAGGAACTGCTTCTTCAAGACGCTTTCTCGCATCGATGAGTTCATGCTCTTTGAATGAGCGATGCTCATTTTTTATCGACCGAAGCTCTTGAATAATATCTTCTGCTTCTTTTGAGGCTTGTTCAATTTTTTCTGCCGCTTTTTGTTCAGCTTCTTCTAGCAGTTTGTCCTTTTGCTCATTCCATTCAAGAATTTGTCTCTGCAATTCTTTATGAAGCTTTTCTGCTTCTTTTCTATAGATTTCTGTCTCATGCAGCTCTTCTTCTGCTTGTTTCTTGCTGTCTTCTAATGAAGCAATCATTTGGTCTACTTCATTATGTTCGGCATGCATATCCGCTTTTGCCCGGTCAATGAGGTGATCTGGCAAACCAAGACGTTTAGAAATTTCAAATGCATTACTTCGTCCGGGCACACCGATGAGCAAGCGGTACGTTGGTGATAAGGTTTCAATGTCAAACTCCACGCTCGCATTTGTGACACCTTCTCGGTTATACCCGTAAGCCTTCAGCTCAGGATAGTGAGTCGTTGCGATGACGCGTGCATTTGTTTGATGCACTTCATCTAAGATACTCATGGCCAGCGCGGCACCTTCAGCAGGGTCTGTTCCTGCCCCTAATTCATCAAATAACACGAGTGAGTTAGATGTCAAATTCTTTAAGATATCCACAATATTGACCATATGAGATGAGAACGTACTCAAGCTTTGCTCAATCGACTGTTCATCTCCAATATCAGCAAAGACTTGGTCAAACACCGCCACTTCCGATCCTTCTTCAACTGGAATATGAAGGCCTGACTGCGTCATCAGCGTGAGAAGACCAAGCGTTTTTAAGGTAACTGTCTTACCCCCTGTATTTGGGCCAGTAATGACGATGGTTGAAAAATCTTTGCCGAGCTCGATGTCATTTGCCACAACCTGATCCCTAGGCAATAGAGGATGTCTTGCCCGCTTTAAATAAATTTCCCCTTGATCGTTCACAGCAGGCTTTGTGGCTTTTTCTGCCTTTGCATATTTTGCTTTAGCAAAAATAAAATCTAACGTCTGAAGCTCCTTTACATTGTGAAGCAGTTCCTCAATGTGTTCTGACACACTCTCTGTCAGCATTTGCAGGATCTTTTCGACCTCTTGTTTTTCTTTTAAACGGGTTTGCTGCAAGGTGTTATTTAAATCCACGACCACTTGCGGCTCGATAAAAAGGGTTGCCCCAGATGATGACTGATCGTGAACAATTCCGCCGTAATTCGAGCGGTACTCCTGCTTTACCGGAATCACAAACCGATCATTACGAATAGTGACAATCGTGTCTGACAGCATTTTCGAAGCAGATTGTGAGCGAATCATGGATTCTAATTTATCTCGAACTTTTGATTCAAGTGAACGTAATTGTATGCGCAATGAACGAAGTGCCGGGGTGGCATGGTCGAGAACTTCTCCATTATCACCAATACAGCTTTCGATTTCTTTTCTGACTTCAGGCAGTAAAATCAGTGTCTCTGCATATGTATGAAGTCGTGGTATGTCTACACCATCTTCATACATGGACTTGAGAAAATGCTTCATATTCTTCACAGCATATAATAGTCCTGCAATTTCCATGAGCTCAGACGGGCTTAATGTACTGCCGATTTCTGCCCGTTTGACCCCGCGTCTAATATCCGTCAGCCCGCCAAATGGCGCCGATCCCTTTAAGCGGATAACATCCTGTGCTTCTGCTACCTCTTCCAGCAAATGCTGAATGGTTTCTATATCCGTCAGCGGCGTTAAATCCTGCGCTCTTTCTTTTCCTAATGAGGATGCGGTATAGGACATGACTTTTTCTTTTACTTTATGAAATTCTAATGATGCTAACACTTTTTGTTGCAGCATGGTCCAGCCTCCTAACGACTACCTGTCACGCGTTAAAAACTTTTTGATCTCGTTTAGAGAAAAAGTATTCACGACATTTGCTTTTGGTGTCCAGCCTTTTCTTGCAGCTGTTACACCAACTTCCATATGATCCAGCATGGCGATATTGTGTGCATCTGTATTGATCATGATGTTTACACCTGCTTCGTTTGCTTTCATTAAATGCTCTGTTTTCAAATCAAGTCTTGACGGGTTGCTGTTGAGCTCTAGTGCAGTTCCCGTTTTCTTCGCAAGCTCTATAAGCTGATCTATATTTAAGGCATAGCCGTCCCGTCTGCCGATCAAACGGCCTGTTGGATGTGCAATTAAATCCACATGCTGATTCCGCAGCGCATTTTCAAGGCGCTCCATGATGACTTCCTCTGGCTGAGAAAAGCTCGAATGGATAGACGCAATCACAAAATCCATGTCTGATAAAAAGTCATCATCATAATCTAATGATCCATCCGGGAGAATATCCATTTCGACCCCTTTGAAAATGTGAAAATGCTGGAATTCTTGATTCAGCTTGTCAATTTCTTTTGCTTGCAGACGTAAACGTTCTTTTGTTAAACCGTTTGCTACTTTTAAATATTGCGAGTGGTCTGTAATCGCCATGTATTCATAGCCTTTTGCGATACATGCCTCTGCCATTTCGCGAATAGAAAATGCACCGTCACTCCAAGTCGAGTGCATATGAAGGTCGCCTTTGATATCTTTTAACTCTACAAATTGCATACTTTCTTTATACGTATCAATCTCCGCTCCGGTTTCACGAATTTCTGGCGGAATGAGCGGAAGTTCAAAATGCGCATAAAAAGCGGCCTCGTCTTCAAACGTTTTGACTTCCCCAGTTTCAATTGTTTCCACACCATATTCACTAATACGCTCTCCGCGTTCCTTCGCAAGCTGGCGCATGCGAATATTGTGATCTTTTGAGCCGGTGAAATGATGCAGCGTTGTGGCAAATTGATCTGTTGTCACAAGCCGGAAGTCTACACTGATCTCAAAATCAAGGGCAAGAATGACAGATACCTTCGTATCACCGCTTGCGATAACGTCTTTGACATCATCAAGTGCAACGAGCTGCTCTCTGACTTGTTCAGGATCGCTGGTCGCAATGATATAATCTAGATCTTTGACAGTTTCCCTTGCACGTCTTAGACTGCCAGCTCTAGAAAAACGAAGAATACCCTTCATCTGTTCAAGCGCATGATCAATCCGCTCTGCCACATCTAATGCAAAGCCAATTGGCAGTCGTTCTGGCTGCTTTCCGGCCTCCTCAAGAGCAGCGAGAATCTTTTCTTCTGTTTTTTTACCGAAGCCTGCAAGCGCTTGTACTTTTTCCGCTTCACATGCTTCCTTTAATGACTGTGCATCATGGACTCCAAGCTCTTGGTAAAGCTTAGCAATCTTCTTCCCGCCAAGTCCTTGCAATTTTAAGAGCGGGACAAGTCCTTCAGGCACTTCCTTTTTTAATTGTTCGAGTGTTTCTGATTGTCCTTTTTCGATATACTCTGTGATCACAGCAAAGGTTCCTTTTCCAATGCCGGGTAATGCTAATAGATCATCTATTTGAGAAAGGCTGCGGTCGTCTTGTTCCAGTGCCGCTGCTGCTTTACGAAAGGCAGAAATTTTAAAAGGATTATCTCCTTTTAGTTCCATATATACTGCAATTGTTTCAAGAAGTTTGATAATATCTTTTTTATTCATCTCTCATCCTCCAGCCGCTTTGGCATCTTCCTATATAAATATACAAACTTTCCCTTCATCCTACAACTTTCTGTCATGGAATGAGAAAAAACTTCTCCAGGAAAGGAGAAGTTTTTAAACTCCATACGTCGACCATAGGTCTTTGACAAGACCGGACAGGTAAGGGGTGTTGTTTACGATCACATCTGCTAACATTGATTTGCTCATCATTGTTTGCAGCGCATCTACTGGAAGTAATGCAGCGACAAACAATAGAATAAACACAAATAAATAGGTTTCAAGAAATCCTAAAACACCGCCAAGCAGTTTGTTCACCTGTTTAATCACAGGTATACTTGCAATGGTTGTGAGCAATCCGCCAATGATGGCGAGCAGGATTTTGGTCAAGATAAACAGAATGATAAACGCAATGGTATTATAATAAGCTGTTTCTAGATTCCCGCTAAAGAAAGCGAGCTGCGGTTGACCGCCACTAAAATTAGGTGCCGGAATCCACGTAAGCTGTGGTGACAGTGACTGATAAAACATGGACGCCACTAAGATAGAAACAACAAAGCTGATCAATTTAATAAATTGAAGAATAAACCCGCGTTTTAGACCGACAAGCGTTCCCATAAGAAGCAAAAACAAAATGATGATATCGATCACGGTAATTTCATTCCTTTTCTTTTAGCTGAATCTCTAATTTTTCGTATTGCTCTTTTAATTTCAAGTAGTCGTGGACGACATTGACTGCTGTCAGTACAGCTAATTTGTTTATATCAAGGTATGGATTTTTTTCATTTATTTCTCTCATTTTATCATCAACAATTGACGCAACATGCCGCATATGCATCTTCGTTTCTTGACCGATGATCGTATAGGACTGTCCGTATATCTCAACTGTTGTTTTCGTTTTACCGCCGTCAGACAACGTTTCTCCTCCATTCCACGAGAATCCTAGTCTCTATCATAACATGTTTAGACATTGAATGGAAAGACGAGCCCTTACCTGTTATGGTACACTTTAGAAATCAATGATATCAAGGTAAAAAGGAGTTATCCACTGTGCCCCAATCCGTTTTAAAAGCAACATCAGAAGACCTCAAAAAAATGAAGAGCGCGTATGCGCACCATTTAACAGACACTTTGCCGCCAGGCGCCCTCTTTCAAGCAAAAGTCCCTGGCTGTACGATTACAGCTTATCGATCTGGGAAAGTGCTCTTTCAAGGGCAAAAGGCAGAAGCTGAAGCCAGTCAATTCAGCCATTTACAAGCAGCTGATACGAAAAGTCAAAAATCACCTACTGTCACAAAATACAGTCCGCCGCCCGGCATTGCTTCCATGTCGGTCGTCGGTTCAGATGAAGTAGGTACAGGTGATTATTTCGGACCGATCACAGTCTGTGCGGCCTATGTTGATGCCAGCCAGCTTGCTTTAATGAAAGAGCTTGGCGTAAAAGACTCAAAAGGATTAAAGGATCCGCAAATTATCAACATTGCCAAGGATCTCATCAAAACCATTCCGTTCAGTCTTCTCGTTCTCCGAAATGAAAAGTACAATACGATGCAGGAAAAGGGCATGAGTCAAGGAAAAATGAAGGCACTGCTTCATAACCAAGTCATCACTTCTGTGCTAGAAAAACTCGATGGAAAGCAGCCTGAAGCCATTTTGATTGACCAATTTGCAGAACCAGGCATTTATTTCAAGCATCTTGCCGGGAAAAAAATTATTCGGGAGCGGACGTATTTTAGTACAAAAGCAGAAGGCATCCATTTGTCAGTCGCTGCAGCTTCCATTATCGCAAGGTACGCCTTTTTAATTGAAATGGACAAATTATCACAGGCTGCAGGCTTTGACATCCCAAAAGGGGCCGGTCCTCATGTAGATAAGGCCGCCGCCAAGCTCATCAAAATGCATGGTGAAGATGCTTTACGTCAATTTACAAAGCTGCATTTTGCCAACACACAAAAAGCGAAAAAAATGCTATGAAAAAAGCTAGGGCCCAGGGACTGACCCCCGTTTTTGAGACAGGGATCAAAACACCTTTATACAGCCAATTGCCGATAGTTGATCGGTGATTGGTTGTTTAGTTTTGTTTGAATACGAATGTTGTTATAATAATAAATGTATTCTTTGACAGTGCGTTCTACGATGGTGGTCGTAGTTCGATCAATACTGTTAAGATAGAACGTTTCAGACTTTAGCGAGGAATGAAACGATTCGATGGAGGCATTATCAGCGGGCGTCCCTTTACGGGACATGCTCATGGTAATGCCTTTTATATGAACAGCTTTCTGATACTCGTAAGATGTATACACAGAACCTTGGTCGCTATGTAACACACAGTTTTCAGGCAGTGCTGGGAGCTGATCAAGTGTGTTTAAAATAAAGTCTGTGTCCTGCTTATCACCAATCGTAAACGCAATCACTTCTCCATTATATAAATCCAATATACTGGAAAGGTACAATTGTTTCTGTCCATAAGGCAAATACGTGATGTCCGTTACTAGTTTTTCAAGAGGGCGATCAGACTGAAAGTTCCGATCCAGTATATTACCAGCCACAGCATAGGGCTGCCCATTTTTCTTACGCTTTTTCATTTTAACCCGGCACTGCCACTGGTTTTTCTGCATGATACGTTGAACAGTTTTATGGTTAATACGCATTCTCACTTTTAGTAAGGCTGTGATTTTTCGGTATCCATATCGATACTTGTGCTCTCGGCACAACGTGCCGATTTGTTTCTCTAGTTGTCTTTTAGAATGATTCTGATTCAGATTCTTTTTCCATCTATAGTACGAAGCGCGTGAGACGCCTAAATGGACACAGATGTCCTGTACTGTCATTGTTTTGCACAATTCTTCTACCAGTTTGATTGACGTTTCCTTATCAACTTCCTTTCCAATTCGTTGTACTTTTTTAAAACTTCATTCTGTTGACTCAGATAGCGATTTTCTGCCTGCAGTCTCTCTAATTCGGAAGAGTACTCGGGACCCTTTCTATGGGTATATTGTTTTCCAACAGGCTGTTCGAACCGGTGTGTATCCCCAGCCTTATGCCACCTCACCCATGTCTGAACCTGCGTTTTATTTTTGATATTCAATTCCCGCAAAATCTCTTTCATTGATACGCCTGCCAATCTCATTTCTACAGCCTTCTGTTTGACTTCAACCGGATAACTCACTCTTGTCCCCATAGAAAAAACACCTCCATGTTTTATTTCGGATTACAACGATCCGTTTTCAAACTTGAAGGTGTTTTTTATTTGTCTCATCTTATGGGGTCAGTCCCCCATGAGGCCATAGCTTTTTTTCTTTACCCGCGTAAGACGGCTTGATACGTATCTTCTAGTGCTTTCAATACTTTTGTATGAACAGCTGTGACTTCTTCCTCGGTCAACGTTTGTTCAGGGTTTAAATATTGAAGTGAGAATGCAACAGATTTTTTGCCTTCTTCCATATGTTCCCCTTCGTATACATCAAATACAGATAGGTCTGTGAGTAATTGACCGCCTGCTTCATAGATCACACGCTCCAGCTGTCCGCTTGAGATATGCTGATCGACAACAAGTGCAATATCTCTTGTCACAGCAGGGAATCTCGGAATCGCTGTATATTTCATATCCTTCGTTTCAGATGTCATCACATCTGTTAAATCAAACTCGAAGACATACGTTTCTTTTAAATCCAATTCCTTTTCAACGACTGGATGCAGTGCGGCAACAAAGCCAATGACTTGACCATTTAAGTGAACATCTGCAGTTCGCCCTGGGTGAAGACCCTCACGCTCTGCTTGAACATATGTGATTTGGTCTGACACACCAAGCTTTTCAAACAATCCTTCAGCAATTCCTTTCGCTACATAAAAGTCGACAGCTTTTTTCTCGCCCTGCCAAAGATTTTTATGCCATAAGCCTGTCAGCGCACCAGCGACATGTTCTTTTTCCACTGGTTTTGCCCCTTCAGCTTCTGCTAAGAAAACAGAGCCCGTTTCATAAAATCCAAATGAATCAGCTTGTCTTGCCAAGTTATATGCTACAGAATCAAGTAAGTTTGGCAGAAGACTTTGTCTTAACACACTGCGTTCCTCACTCATTGGCAGAGAAAGTCTCGTTTCATAAGCTGGATGCAGGGCAAAAGCTGTGGACTTATGCTGATTTGTCAATGAATACGTAATCGCTTGAGAAAGTCCTGCGCCCTCTAAGAAACGTCTTACCTTTCTGCGCTTTACTTGGTATGGGGTGAGACCGCCAACAGTGCCGGCTGTCGCAGGCAGTGTAGATGGAATATTATCGTAGCCGTATAATCTTGCGACTTCTTCAATGAGGTCTTCTTCAATCGTAATATCCATTCTGCGGGAAGGAACTGTTACGACAAGAACATCATTTGATTCGCCCACTGTAAAGCCTAATTTGTTGAAAATCTGAATCATATCTTCTTTTGAAATGCTCATTCCAAGCACCTTGTTCACACGCTCAGTTGATACGTGGATGACATTCATACTTGCTTCAAGGTGATTTTCCTCAACTGTACCGCTTAGCACTTCACCGCCTGCATACATGCTGATCAATTGAGCTGCTCTTTCTGCTGCCGGTTTCGTACGCTGCGGATCGAGGCCTTTTTCAAATCGTGTGCTTGATTCACTGCGAAGCCCTAAGTCTCTAGATGCTTGACGGACTGTTTGACCGTTGAAATATGCCGCTTCTAAAAGAATCGTCGTCGTCTCATCCCGTACCTCTGATTCGAAGCCGCCCATGACGCCTGCTACCGCGTGCGCTTTCGTTCCATTCGTGATGACAAGATGCTTTGATGACAATGTACGCTCTTGCTCATCGAGTGTTTGAATGATTTCGCTGTCAGACGCTTTACGAACGACCACCTGCTTTGAACCAAAGCGGTCATAATCAAAGGCATGAAGCGGCTGGCCGTATTCAAGCAGTACAAAGTTTGTAATATCCACAACGTTGTTAATTGGACGGATGCCTGCATTCATCAATCTTGTTTGCATCCAAAGCGGTGCTGGTCCAACCTTTACATTTTTAATGATCTTCGCTGCATAAAGTGGATTCGCTTCTTGATCCTCAATTTTAACAGAAATATAGTCTGCTGCTTTTTCGGAAGAAGTGTCATGTGCTGTATCAGGAATCTTGATATCTCTTCCTAAAATGGCGGCAACCTCATAAGCCACACCCAGCATATTCAGGGCATCGGCACGGTTTGGTGTTAAGCCAAGCTCAAGTACCGCATCATCTAATTGAAGTGCTTGAAGAGCATCATCCCCTGGTTTCACGTCATTCGGAAAAACAAAAATCCCTTCTGCATATTCCTTTGGTACGAGCTTGCTCTCTACGCCTAATTCTTGCAGAGAACAAATCATGCCATGAGACTCTTCACCGCGCAGTTTTGCTTTTTTAATTTTAAAGTTGCCAGGAAGGACTGCGCCAACCGTTGCGACGGCCACATACTGTCCTTTCTCCACATTCGGAGCCCCGCAAATAATTTGCACCGGTGCGTCTTCGCCGATATCAACAAGACATTTGTTTAATTTATCCGCATTCGGATGCTGTTCACGTTCAATGACGTGTCCAACGACAACTCCTTTGATGCCTTCGCCTTTATATTCAACGGCTTCCACTTCAATTCCGCTTCTTGTGATTTTTTCTGCTAATTCAGCCGGCTTGATGCCTTCTAAATCGACATAGTCTTCTAACCATTTATATGAAACAAACATGTTGATTTCCTCCTCTTAGTCCTGCTTGAATTGCTTTGTGAATCTAATGTCATTTGTGTAGAAATGGCGAATATCATCAATGCCGTATTTCAGCATCGCGATCCGTTCCACACCCATTCCAAAAGCAAAGCCTTGGTAAGTTTCTGGATCAAACCCGCTCATTTTCAGGACATTCGGATGAACCATTCCTGCACCTAAAATCTCAATCCAGCCTGTTCCTTTACATACAGAACAGCCCTTCCCGCCGCATTTAAAGCAAGACACATCGACTTCGACAGATGGTTCTGTGAAAGGGAAAAAGCTTGGACGCAGTCTAATTTCACGATCTTCCCCAAACATTTTTCTTGCGACTGTCTCCAGCGTTCCTTTTAGATCACTCATGCTAATATTGTGATCGACGACAAGCCCTTCAATTTGCATAAATTGATGTGAATGAGTCGCGTCATCACTGTCACGTCTATATACTTTCCCAGGACAGATGATCTTCACAGGACCTTGTCCTTTATATTTCTCAAGTGTACGTGCTTGTACTGGTGATGTTTGTGTTCTCATCAGTGTATCTTCGGTAATATAGAAGCTGTCCTGCATATCACGTGCCGGATGCTCCTTTGGAAGATTCAATGCTTCAAAGTTATAATAATCCGTTTCCACTTCAGGACCTTCCTCAACGGTGTAGCCCATTCCGATAAATAAATCTTCAATATCTTCGACAACTATCGTTAATGGATGTCTTGCTCCCATTTTGATTGGACTTGCCGGCAAAGTAACATCGATCGTTTGAGAAGCAAGTTTTTTCTTCACTTCTTCTTTTTCCAGCTGTTCATTTTTTTCAGCAATGGCACTAGCAATCTGCTCTCTTACTTCGTTTGCAAGTGCACCCATTTTCGGTCTTTCTTCTGCGGAGAGCTTGCCCATTCCGCGAAGTACTTCTGTAATCGGTCCTTTTTTCCCTAAGTATTGAACACGAATGTCATTGACCTCTTTGAGCGAGCTAGCTGCTTCAACCTTCGCTATCGCCTCTGTTTCAAGCTGTTTTAACGTTTCTTGCATGAGTGTGATCCTCCTTTTGATATACAAAACCGCTCGGATAAACGGCTGTTTGATCGTTTGAAGACAATAAAAAAACTCGTTCCTCCATAAAAGAAGGGACGAGTTGTGGTCGCGGTACCACCCTTGTTAAGCACAAATGCATGTGCGAATAAGCTTCATTGACATAACGGAATCAAACGAATCCGGTCCACCTTTACGCAAAGCCTGCGGTCCCGGTGACAACTCCAGAGGTGAATTCCTGTTTCAGCATTCCTTAAATGCACTTTCAGTCTACGATGCATTCTCCCTAAAAGGCCGCTTCTTGAAACAATCTTCCTCTATCATGGTTTTTAAAATATTAGTTTTATTATAGTGAAAATAAACGCATGTTGCAACATTATCCACGCAAATGATAAACAAGAACAGCGGCTGCAACAGCTACATTTAATGATTCTGCCTGCCCATACATTGGTACATATAAATTTTGGTCTGTCATTTGCAGAATCTCTGGGTCAATACCAGCCCCTTCATTTCCAACAATTAATGCAAACGGACCTTCTGCCGTTACGCTTCTATACTCTTTCGCATCTTTTAAAGCACTTCCGTATACAGGTATGCCTCGTTCTTTCAGCTCCGTGATCGCCTGTTGAAGAGTTTGCTTTAAGATAGGCAGGTGAAAATGAGACCCTTGTGCCGAACGGAGCGTTTTTCCGTTAAACGCATCAACTGTTCCTTCTCCTACGATCACGGCATCAAGGCCAGCGGCATCTGCTGTTCGAATGAGTGTGCCTAAATTCCCAGGGTCCTGTACTGCGTCTAATAAAAGAAGCCGTTCAACCTTCTTTTCTTCAAAAACAGGAACTGCACAGACCGCGGCAATGTGCTGAGGCGTTTCTGTTTCTGTCATGGCAGAAAAGGCCTCTTCGCTCAGTTCATAAAGCTCAATGTCTGGCTGGATATGAGAAGGAAGCATATCGGGCGAGGTGACCATTAATTCCTTCACGATCCCGCTCTTTAATGCTTCTTCGACTAAATGTATTCCCTCAACGAGAAACAGCCCCGTTTTCGTTCGTTCTTTTTTCGTATGGAGCTTCTTCCACTGTTTAATGTTTGTGTTTTTAGCTGATTCTATATATTTCAAGCGACGTTAACTCCTTTAATTATCATGAATTTATTATATCTCATGCACACTACATAATAAACCTGTCTTTGAGACAGAATAGGGCTATTACCATCAAAAAAGGAGTGTGGGCAATGGATTTTAATTTAAGAGGCGCAGTCATTCAAAACATTACTGGCCATAATCAAGAACAGCTTGAGCATACGATTTTAGATGCTATTCAAAGTGGCGAGGAAAAAATGCTGCCAGGCCTTGGCGTGTTGTTCGAAGTGCTATGGCAAGAAGCATCAGAAAACGAGAAAAATGAGATCCTTGAAACATTAGAACAAGGCTTAAAGCCTCAGCAGCAGCAATAAAAGAAGCCGGTTTGCTTATAAAAGCAAGCCGGCCTTTTTCATTTAGCCAGTGATAGGCGTTTCCATTCGAAGCGCTGGATCACGCCAGATTTCAACCCATTTTTTCATCGCAAACACAATAATCACAAAACCTAAGATCAGCATAATGATCGACAGCACCGCATTCAGCACGCTGTAACCGGATGCTTCAGGATTGAGATATACATTCGCTACCATCCAATAGCCTGCATAATTCACCGTCACATATAAGTAAGCAAGCGGAATTAAACAAGTCAGCATATATCGCCTTTTATCTGCAATTTTTAATACAACGGTTGCCCCAATGATTAAACCAACCGAGGCCATTAACTGATTTGAAACCCCAAACAGCGCCCAAATAGACCCGATGTCTCCTGAATAAAGTAAGTATCCCCACATAAAACAAGCAAGCGCACTTGCAAACACCGAACCAGGTACCCAGTCAGTTCGTTTAAGCGGTTTATATGCTTCACCTAAGAAGTCTTGAATCAAGTAGCGTGCCACACGTGTCCCCGCATCAATAGCAGTTAAAATAAAGACAGCCTCAAACATAATGACGAACTGGAAGAAGTAAGAAGCCAAATGACTAAAGAACGGAATCCCCGTAAAGATATACGCCATCCCTACCGCCAATGTCACGGCACCACCCGTTCTTCCTTCTAAGTCAAGGCCGATTTCCTTACTCAGCTGCGGAAGGTTTTCGACACTCATACCGAGTGTTCGGAACACTTCTGGTGTACTGTTTATCGCAAAATAATCTCCTGGATGCAGGGCAGTAGCCGCAATTAAAGCCATAATCCCAACTAAGCATTCCACAAGCATTGCGCCAAACGCAACAGGCTTCATATCACTCCATCGGTCCAGCATCTTAGGTGTTGTCCCTGAACCAACAAATGCGTGGAAACCAGAAATAGCACCGCAAGCAATGGTAATCGAAATAAATGGCCAGACAGGACCAGCTAATACAGGTCCTCCTCCATTCACAAACTCTGTAAACGCCGGGAATTGAATAGACGGATTCACGACAAAGATTCCGGCAATCAGCGCAATGAATACACCAATTTTCATAAAACTACTTAAATAGTCCCTCGGTGCAAGCAGCAGCCAAACTGGCAGAGCCGCAGCAAAAAAGGCATAGATCGGCAGGGCAAGAGCAAGCGTTTTTGTATCAAGTGTTAAAAAATCACCTAGTGCCGTTCCTTGAATATTTGGCCCAAGGAATACACCAAACATCAGCAAAATAAATCCCGCAGATGTCGCCAGCTTTAAATTGCCTGTTTTTTTATAATACAGACCAACCCCCATTGCAATCGGAATCGTGATTCCAACTGCAAATGTCCCCCAAGGGTTACGTTCTAAAGCATGAAGCACAACCATAGACAAACCTGCCATTGTGATGGTAATAATAAACAGCATCGCAAGCCCTGTACAAAACCCGGCAACAGGTCCCAGCTCTTCCTTCGCTACCTCTGATAATGATTTCCCCTTTTTTCGCATCGACGCAAATAAGACGACTAGATCATGTACAGCTCCGCCTATGACTGCACCAATTAAAAGCCAAAGGAGACCAGGTAAATATCCAAATTGAGCGGCTAAAATCGGACCCACTAACGGACCAGCAGCTGCAATCGCAGCAAAGTGATGCCCAAATGTGACCCATTTATTTGTCGGCACATAATCTTTCCCGTCCTCTAGCGTGTGAGCCGGTGTAGGATGATCATCTGTGACCTTTAATACCTTGACCATCATAAATGTGCCATAAAGACGATAGGCAATCGCTAAAATACACATAGATCCTATTACAATTGTAACCGCATTCATTTAACCATCCCCTTTGTATAAACAATTTGTTACAAATATAACATAAATTGATTGGTTTTTCTTTCTTTTAAAACCAAGTTGACAAATAAGAATAATGTGTTTATTCTTAAGGTAGCTTCACCTACTTCCATAAACTCTCTTTTGACAGGGCATTCTAGCTCTGTCCTTTTTATTGCTTTCATCTTACAAAAATAAACGCTCGATCACATGTGCCTTATTCACTAGGAAACACTCTCTTCTTTTACCAAAAACAGTTCTTTTGGCTCAACTTGAACACACCGTTCATTTCCTGGGAAATTCAATAAAAAAAGCCTTTCCCCTGTACTGAGGAAAGGCATTCTTACTTAAGAACCGTACGTAATCTGTTCAACGGTTTTTTGATCAAGTCTTTTGATCACTTCTGTTAAAAGCTTCACTGCATTTTCATAATCATCTCGGTGAATCATTGCAGCATGGGTATGAATATATCTGCTCGGAATCCCGATAGATAGTGATGGAACTCCATGACCTGTTAAATGAATACCGCCAGCATCTGTCCCACCGCCAGGCATTGAGTCATATTGATAAGGAATGTTCAGCTCATCAGCTGTTTGGACAACAAAATCACGAAGTCCTTTATGAGAGACCATTGAAGCATCAAATACAACAATCGTTGGGCCTTTGCCAAGTTTGCTAGTTGCTTCTTTCTCAGTGATGCCTGGTGTATCTCCTGCTACACCTACATCAATGGCAAATCCAATATCCGGCTGAATTGTAGCCGCTGCTGTTTTGGCTCCGCGCAGGCCTACTTCCTCTTGGACAGTTGCGACGCTGTAAGCAATATTCTCATGCTGAGCATTGTGTAAGTTTTTCATGACATCAATGGCCGCTGCACAGCCAATACGGTTGTCCCATGCTTTTGCAAGGAGCATTTTTTCATCATTCATGACTGTAAACTCAAAGTAAGGAACGATTTGATCTCCAGGCAGCACGCCCCACTCCATTGCCTGTTCTTTGCTTGACGCCCCAATATCAATAAACATATCCGTAATCTCAATTGACTTTTTACGAGCTTCAGGTGACAAGACGTGTGGTGGCTTTGAACCAATTACCCCTGTGATCTCTCCCTTTTTCGTCACAATGGTGACACGCTGGGCGAGCATGACTTGTGACCACCAGCCGCCGACTGTTTGAAAACGAATGTAGCCTTTGTCATCAATTTTTGTCACCATGAATCCTACTTCATCTAAGTGACCAGCGAGCATAATTTTAGGTCCGTTAGCGTTTCCTTCCTTTTTAGCGATCAAGCTGCCAAGGCGGTCTGTAGAGACTTCATCTGCATATGATTCTATGTATGTCTGCATGACTTTTTTGACATCACGTTCATTTCCTGGAATCCCTTTTGCATCCGTTAGGTCTTTCAGCATAGTTAATGTTTGATCGAGCTTTGTCATTCCATTTATCCTCCTTTATCTTCATGGTGCATTCTTATTATACAAAACCTCTTTCGTTCAATACGATCTTTTTATGAATATTTTTTCGTTTTACGAAATATTTTTTTAAAAAAAGTTGAAACCTTTTGGCGTTTTCATTCGTAGTACATCAGATAACGGTATTGGAGGTGCATCCTGTCATGTTTGTAATCCTCATGAGACTAGCTCTTGTTGCACTGCTTGTCTACATCTTCTACATGGCGGTAAAATTCTTCTCAAATCCGAGAAGAAAGCTGAAGCAAGCACAATTAAAAGAAGGCTTTTATTTTATGGACGAACAGCAAAATGCGCGCAAAAATTTTAATTTCGTCTATAAAGGTGTCTTGTTTGAAGGGGAGAAGCATGTTCCTTCTAAGGATCATCCTCTGTTTGTCCACTCCATTTACGTTTGGACGGAGTCACCTGAGAAGCTGAGTGAATTTACATTAGAAGACTTTGAAAAACTGGAGGAAAACATTATCGAGCGTTATCCTCAAACAAAAATTGATTGGGATCAGCCTATTAAAAAAATCAAACAAAAAAAAGGAGCAGACACGCCGTCCTAATGGCGTCTGCTCCTTTTTCAAATAACTTGGATATATCCCAATAGAATCAACTGCAAAATAATTAATACAGGCATGCCGATTTGAAAGGCAGGATGCTTTGTTTTATGCCGGAAATACTGCATTCCTAGATACGATCCGGCAGCGCCAAAAAGAACCGCAGCACTCCATAAATGCGCCTCTGAAATTCTCCATTTATGTGCTTTGGCCCGGCGTTTGTCCTCACCCATGAGAAAAAAGCCATAGCCATTCACTAAAATAAGCAGCAGGATTAAAGCCATATTCATTCAATTCACCTCACATGATGAGAAAAAAAGATCACCCCTCGAAGGAATGATCTTTTATAAAACTTACTTGTCTAGTTGTGCTTTTGCAGCATCAGCAAGCTGATTGAATGCATTTAGGTCATTCACAGCAAGGTCAGCAAGCATTTTGCGGTTTACTTCGATACCAGAAAGCTTTAAGCCATGCATTAAACGGCTGTAAGAAAGACCGTTCATACGAGCTGCAGCGTTGATACGAGTGATCCATAGTTTACGGAAGTCACGTTTTTTCTGACGACGGTCACGGAAAGCGTAGTTTCCAGATTTCATCACCTGTTGGTTTGCTACTTTGTATAATCTATGTTTTGAACCGAAATAACCTTTTGCTAATTTAAGAACCTTTTTACGACGCTGACGCGACACAGTTCCGCCTTTTACTCTTGGCATTGTAATTCCCTCCTATGATTCCTATTCCAAATTACTTGATGTTTGCAAGTTGTTGTTTGATACGTTTGAAATCTCCAGCACTTACGATTGCGCTCTTACGCAATTTACGTTTTTGCTTTGTAGATTTGTTAGCGAACAAGTGACTTGTGTACGCATGAGAACGTTTAAGTTTACCAGAACCTGTTTTTTTGAAACGTTTAGCAGATCCGCGGTGAGTTTTCATTTTTGGCATTGGATGTTTCCTCCCTCTGTTACTTTACTTTTCGACTTTTGGTGCAAGCATGAGGAACATGCTGCGTCCGTCCATCTTAGGTTTTGTTTCTACTGTTGCTACTTCAGCGCAAGCTTCAGAGAAACGGTCTAACACGCGCTGTCCGATTTCTTTATGCGTAATCGCACGGCCTTTAAAGCGGATAGAAGCTTTCACTTTATCTCCCTTTTCAAGGAATTTGATTGCATTACGGAGCTTCGTGTTAAAATCATGTTCATCGATTGTCGGGCTCAACCGAACTTCTTTTAAGCTAATGATTTTTTGATTCTTACGTGCCTCTTTTTCCTTCTTCTGCTGTTCGAATCGGAACTTACCATAGTCCATGATTCGGCAAACAGGTGGTTTTGCATTTGCAGCAAC
Organism: Bacillus sp. FSL M7-0003; assembly: GCF_038628485.1. NCBI lineage: Bacteria > Bacillati > Bacillota > Bacilli > Caryophanales > Bacillaceae > Bacillus > Bacillus sp. FSL M7-0003. The sequence continues at coordinate 2,559,033 of NZ_CP152024.1, forward strand.
TAACACAAGGTCAAGATTAGCTTTAGCAGCAATTTCCAGAGCTTCCTGGCGGGTTTTAATCCCAAGCTGATCGCCATTTTGTCCGATCAAACGAACTTCACGCGCACGAATACCTTCATTAACTAATTGATCTTTGCTAATAGTGAGCCACCTCCATGAGATTTTGAATTGAGTTCACAATTCATTTTGACCATTTCGTTGTATGTTTTACAGGCAAACAAAAAGTGTGGGCATATAAAACACCCACACTGCGAACATTTGCATGAAAAAATAAATGTACGGTCAACCTGTCAACTACAAACATGTGTCAATCAGGTGAGAAGCGGGTGCTTCTGCTTGTGATATCTATTCAATTCGTTAACTATTCTACACAATTTTCATTTGTCCGTCAAGTAACCGAACTCTTGAAACAACTTTTTCAGTTTAACACGATGAGACGAATTGGGCAAGACTTTTTCACACCATGCGCCATCAAAGAATCAACTGCATAAAGATTGGGATGACGATAACGGTCACAACTCCTACGACTACAACGGCGATACTTGCCATCGCTGCTTCTACTTCTCCCATCTCAATTCCAACAGAAACCCCAAGCGCATGTCCTGAAGTACCAAGTGCAAGACCTTTTGCCACTGGGTTTTTAATGCGAAACAATTTTAAGAAGAAAGCACCTAGTGCATAGACAATGACTGCGTTAAATATGACCGCAAAGGCTGTGATATCTGCGATTCCGCCAATATCCTTTGCAATTGGAAGAGCAATCGCTGTTGTCGCTGCTTGTGGAAGCATGCTTTTCATCACAGCCGCATCTAAATGAATTCCTTTTGCTACGAGATATACGATCGTAATGGAACAAAGTGAACCTACAAAAATAGCAGATAAAATTTGCCACCAATATTTTTTAAGCAAGGCTCTCTGCTTATAAAGCGGGATAGCGAAAGCAATCGTTGCAGGCTCTAAGAAAAATTTGATAATCTTGCCGCCCTCATTATAATCTGCGTAGGAAAAACCGCCAACTTTCAAAAATAAAATGCCTAGTACCATCGCCACAAACAGCGGGGTGAACAAGAAGAAGCCTTTTGATTTTTTAAATAAGAATGTCCCTATTCCAAAAGCGACCAATGAGACGACTATGCCAAAATAAGGGCTCATCGTACTTGTACCCATTTTGCATCTCTCCTTTAATGCGTACTTGAAGCTGGTTTATTTGAATGAGAAGGAGCAGATTTACTCTCCTTTGTCTCTTTACGTTTCTGCGGTCTTTCTGATAATTGCATGAGAAGCTGCGAAAACAGCCCTGTCGCTGCAAGTAGCATAATGGTTGCAATGATAATGACACCGACGACTTGCACACCCACTTCTTGCATGACACCTAATGATTGAATAACGGAGATCCCAGAGGGAACAAATAGAAAGCTAATGAGTCCTGTCAATGATGTACCTAATTGCTCCACCTGCTCTAGTTTGACGATTTTCGTTGTTAACAAAACAAATAATAGAACCAAACCAATGACGGATGCGGGCATCGGAATCGGTAAATACATTGAAATGAGATTAGAAACGAACATTACGGTTGCAAAAATAAATGCTTGAGATAGAAATCCATATACTTTCGTGGCACTCATGCCCCTTCACCTCTTTCTTTGACTGCCCTCAGTATAGGGCATGAAATAAATGAATGAAGCGTTTACAATAAAACTCGCTGGATTCAATGACTGAAATGCAAAAAACGAGTATTGAAATACAAACAAAAAAAGCCCTCCTACTCTAGCAGGAGCGACTTCTTTAATTCTTTCGCATATGTACGGCTGACAGGAATGATGGACCCGTCTGTCATATGCAGATTATACGTCGAATTAAACCACGGCTGTACTTCTTTCATATGAGAGGTATTCACGATATAGCTGCGATGAACCCTCATAAAGTAAGCCTCAGGAAGTTTCTTTTCAATGACCACAAGCGGTTCTGAGACCTCATACATGTGATTTTTTGTTTTCACGACCTTTTTCCCCTCGATAAGTCCTACATACATGATCTCTTCAACTTGCAGGATCACAATTGAGTCATCGACTGAGATCGCTAATTTTTGCTGGCGGGGCGCTTTCTCATCTGACAGCTGGTGCTCTTTCGTCTCAACAGATTTCCATTTTTTAAACTTCTGGATGGTCTGGAGCAGCCGCTCTTCATCAAATGGTTTTGTTAAGTAATCAAGCGCACTTACCTCAAACGCCTTCAGCGCATATTGATCAAAGGCTGTCGCAAATACAACCGCTGGCGGATCAGACATCCGGTTAAGCCTTTTGGCAATATCAAATCCGTTCTCACCAGATAAATCAATGTCTAAAAAGAGCAGATCCGGCTTATGGTCGACCATCCGGTCAAAAGCAGATTCTATATTTTCTGCTTCCTCTATTTGAACATCCTCTTTCGTTCTTCGTAATAAGTATTTTAATTCATCTCTTGCTAACACTTCATCATCTACGATTAATACTTTCATCAACGAGAATCATCCTTTTTTACATAGTCCATCGGAATGCGAAATGAGATGTCAGTGCCTTGGTCACTATGAATGGATAAAGCGGCTTGTCTGCCAAAAATTCCTCTTAACCGCTGATCTAAATTAAAAAGGGCCGTCCCTGTTCCTTCTAGTGATTTGACAGGCGCTTTTAATAGCTGAGCCATCTTATCATCTTCAATCCCCTGTCCATTATCTGTCACTTTCATATAAACATGCCCATCTTTCATCAAAGCGGATACGATGACTTCACAATTCGTTTGATGTTTAGGAAAAGCATGTCTCACTGCGTTTTCAACAAGCACCTGAAGCACAAAGGGCGGAATCATCACCTGCTCCAGCTCCTTTTCAATTTGAAAGGTCACATGGTACTTATTTGGAAACCTTGCTTGTTCGAGTGATAAATATGCCTCCACATGCTGAATCTCTTTATGCATTGGAATCAGCAGCTGGCGGGCACCTTGCATATTTGAACGAAAATAAATACTTAGCTGCAGCAGCAGCTTCCTTGCCATCTCCACATTGGTTCTGCATAAAACAGAGATGGTATTAATGGCGTTAAATAAAAAGTGCGGGTTCACTTGTGCTTGAAGTGCTTTAATTTCTGCATCTTTTAGCAGGCGGCTTTGAGTTTCCGCCTCCCCAAGCTCAAGCTGTGTGGAAAACAGCATCGCCAAACCTTCTGCAAGCTCCTCTTCCACCCTGCTTAATCCGACCGGAGAATTGAAATACATTTTTAACGTTCCAATCGTTTGACCGTTAGAAGTGAGCGGCAGCACGATTGCGGCTTCAAGAGGGCAATGGGCGACTGAACAATTGATTTCGTCCTTCGAATGTGCTTTCATAATCTTGCCGCTCATCAATACTTGTTTCGACAGCCCCGTAATCAAGCTTTTAGATGGAATATGATGATCTGTTCCATCTCCGACATGCGCTAAAATCTTTTCTGTGTCTGTTAAGGAGACCGCATCTGTTTCAGTCAACCGATGAATGATCTCCGCCACACTTTTACATGACTGTTCATTTAACCCTTGGCGGAAAAAAGGCAGTGTTTGATCGGCGATCGAAAATACACGATGTGTCTGCATCGCTTTTGCCTGCTCTTCTTGCCGAATGACTGACTGTAAAATAGATAAAAAGATAAAGCTGCCGATTCCATTCACAAAGATCATCGGCAAAGCGATGATACTGACAAGCCCCCATGCATCCGCAAATGGCTTTGCAAACAGAAGGATGATGATCATCTGTAATGATTCCATCGCTACACCAAAAAGGGCTGCTTGGCGAGGAGTCACCATTCGATTCCTCCGCTTAAACCTGCTGCCGACATAGCCTGCAATGACACCGGCTAAAATGGAAGAAATCGCACAGCTGAGCGCGGTGCTTCCCCCTAGGGTATAGCGATGGATTCCAGCTAAAAGCCCTGCGCCAATCCCTACAAACGGCCCCCCGATCAAACCACCCATTTCGATCCCCATAATTCTCGTATTGGCGATAGAGCTTGACGAGCCGAGATGATAAGAAAACTCATGATTCATGACAATTTGCTGCTGAATTTCAATTCCTGTGTAATTGCTGATAATACTAAAAGAAGCAAAAATGAAGACAAGGATTGCCTTTTTCCGAAACCCTTGATTATGTAGCAATAGATTGCGAAAGCCCTTCACATGAGCAAGCACAAATCCTAAAATAACGATGATCCCCACACGCTCGATCATCATGATAATTAAATGAAGCAAACCGGCCACCTCAAATGATGTATGTCATATCTACTGTCTTTCTATTCTATCATGTGCGGTCAATGATCAAAGATCTCTCAAATCTTTTCTTTATTGGCCCCTTCTTCTATTGTAAAATGAACTTGAGCCTGTCACTTGCAGTTGAAGGTAACACATACATAACAAGGGAGAAGATCATGAAAGCCGTATTTTTCGATTTAGATGATACTTTGCTTTGGGACGAAAAAAGCATTCATACAACTTTTCAAGAAACTTGCCGGGAAGCGGAAAAGAAATATGGACTTGATCCAGAATCGTTTGAACAGATTGTACGTGAAGAAGCAAGAAAGCTGTACTCTTCCTATGAAACATATGATTATACTGTCATGATCGGCATTAATCCTTTCGAAGGACTGTGGTCCAATTTTAGTGAACCGATTAGCGAAGGCTTTCAAAAGCTGAACGCCATTGCACCAGAGTATCGTAAAAACGCTTGGACCAACGGCTTAAAGACAGCGGGAATTGACGATGAGGCATTTGGACAATATTTGGCTGATTTCTTTGCAGCAGAACGCAGAAAACGCCCATATGTCTATGAAGAAACATACCCTGTTTTAAACCGCCTGAAAGGCAGCTACGAATTGCTCCTTTTAACAAACGGAGATCCTAGCCTTCAAAAGGAGAAACTGGCAGGTGTTCCTGAGCTTGCACCTTATTTTAACGAAATCGTGATTTCAGGAGATTACGGGAAAGGCAAACCTGACCCGGGTATCTTTGAGCACTGCCTTCAGCTGTTAAACTTAACAAAAGACGAAGTGATCATGGTTGGAGATAATCCGAAAACAGATATTCTCGGCGCATCTCGCGTTGGTATCCAAACCGTTTGGATCAATCGCCATGGCAAGAAAAATGAAACAGATGTGACGCCTGATTATGAAATCAAAGACTTACATGAATTGTTTGATATATTAAAATAGAACAAAAAAACACCCTTCTCCTGACGAGATTGGGTGTTTTTGTATTTTTAGAGCTATATGATTGCCGCTAGACTTTGCGCTTGCCGGTCTAAGCCGCGTGCTGCTTCTCCTACAACGATGAATTCCTCACTTGCCTGCTTTACAAGATCCCGGTTTGTAAACACGGTTGTCTTTGCCCGGCTTGTGCCGCTGCTGACTTTCTCTACTTCTGCATGGATCGCCTTCACATATTGATCTACCTTGACGATCGCTTCTTTTGAATTTGTCGCAAGCTTTCGAATCTCTGCTGCCACTACACTAAAGCCATTTCCATAGGAACCCGCATGTGCCGCTTCTATTGCTGCATTTAAGGAGAGCAGCTGGGTTTGTGAAGAAATGCTGTTGATGGTTGCCGCAATGGAGCTGATGGACTCTACCTGCTCCGTTAATCCTTTTAACAAGCTCATATTTTGATCGGTTTCGTTTGCTATATGATCAAAGGAGGCATTGACACTTTGACTATGCTGAATGCCAACTTCTGCTCGTTGCATTAATTTCGCAGACATCTCCTTTAGGTCTTCTACGACTTGCTTCATTGTATGTTCTCTTTCCGTAATATCTGTTGCCACTTTCACAACACCCACTACAGTTCCTTCTTCATCTTGAACAGGTGAATATGTCGCTTCAAGCCATAAGCTGCTGCCATTTTTTGTGATCCGCTGCACTTTTTCCTGAAAGACTTGACCTTCTCTCAAACGCTTCCAAAACATGTGATAGCTCGTGTGTTCTATAATATGTGGAGGACAGAACTGTCTATGTTTAAGACCGATCATCTCTTCTTTAGAATATCCCATGGCTTTTGCAAAAATATCGTTCACCCATAGAACTTCACCTGTCACATTAAATTCAATCATTGCCAGCGAGTGCTCTAATGCACGAAGAACAGCTGATTGCTCCAATACATGTGACAATAAATTGTTTGTTGTTTGCATCATCGCTTTCATTCCCCCAATTTGTCTCGAACCAATAGTACATACTTACCCTTACTTTTGTACTATCTAAACGTCTCTTTTTAGAAATTGGATCACTAGTGGAAGTGTTCTCCAAAAAGAAAAAGCCAGTGATCTAAAGAGAATCACTGGCTGTGCTTATTATTTCTTTGCTTCTGCTACTGCATGTTTCACAAAGGCTTCAAGATCCATTGTTTCTGAATCTTGTTCCCCGTATTTTCTTACATTGACAGCGCCATTTTCTGCTTCTTGATCTCCGACGACAAGCATGTACGGAATCTTTTGCATTTGCGCTTCTCTAATTTTGTACCCAATTTTTTCATCGCGGCTGTCAAGCTCTACACGAAGACCTTCAAGCTGCAAACGTTCTTGTACTTTTTTCGCATAGTCTAAATGAACAGACGGTGAAACTGGGATGACTTGAAATTGTACAGGTGCCAGCCATGTTGGAAGGGCTCCTTTGTATTCTTCAATTAAGAAGGCAACGAAGCGTTCCATTGTAGAAACAACGCCTCTATGAATCACGACTGGACGATGGTGTTTTCCATCTTCTCCGATATATGTGAGATCAAAGCGTTCTGGAAGTAAGAAATCAAGCTGTACAGTGGATAATGTCTCTTCTTTTCCAAGAGCTGTCTTCACTTGTACATCAAGCTTCGGCCCATAAAATGCCGCTTCGCCTTCTGCTTCATAGTAGTCGTGACCAAGCTCGTCCATTGCATCCTTCAGCATCGATTGTGCTTTATTCCACATCGCATCGTCATCGAAATACTTCTCAGTATCTTCTGGATCACGATAAGACAAGCGGAATGTGTAGTCATTCAAGCCAAAGTCTTGATACACTTCTTCAATTAAACGAACTGTACGGATGAACTCGTCTTTGATTTGATCTGGACGAACAAAGATGTGTGCATCGTTTAATGTCATACCGCGAACACGCTGAAGGCCGGATAAGGCACCTGACATTTCATAGCGGTGCATTGTACCAAGCTCTGCAATACGAATTGGCAATTCGCGATAGCTGTGCGGCTCGTTTTTGTAAATCATCATATGGTGCGGACAGTTCATCGGACGAAGAACAAGATCTTCGTTGTCCATTTCCATTACTGGGAACATGTCTTCTTGATAATGCGCCCAGTGTCCTGATGTTTTATACAATTCAACACTTGCAAGAACTGGTGTGTACACATGTTCATAGCCAAGACGCACTTCTTTATCGACAATATAACGCTCAATGACGCGGCGGATTGTAGCGCCTTTTGGCAGCCAAAGCGGAAGTCCTTGACCAACCTTTTGGGAATTCGCAAACAGTTTCAGCTCTTTTCCAAGCTTACGGTGATCGCGCTCTTTCGCTTCTTCCAGCAGACGTAAGTGCTCATTTAAATCTTCTTTGCTGAAGAAAGCTGTTCCGTAAATACGCTGAAGCATTTGGTTGTTACTGTCACCTCTCCAGTATGCACCGGCAAGGCTTAACAATTTAAACTCTTTGATTTTCCCTGTAGACGGCAAGTGAATCCCGCGGCAGAGGTCAAAGAATTCACCCTGCTCATAAATTGTCACAGCTTCACCTTCTGGAATCGCCTCTAACAGCTCAAGCTTCAATTCATCACCAATCGCTTCAAAGCGCTTTTTCGCTTCTTCTCTTGATACTTCAATTCGCTCAATTGGTAGATTGCTGTTAATGATTTTCTTCATTTCTTTTTCAATCTTTGGTAAGTCTTCAGGTGTGATGGCAACATCGATGTCTACATCGTAGTAGAAGCCATTTTCGATGACAGGACCTACGCCAAACTGAACGTGATGCTCTTTTCCATACAGACGTTTGATCGCCTGCGCTAGCAAATGAGCTGTGCTGTGGCGCATAATGTCGAGTGCTTCTTCACTTTTATCCGTGATGATCTCGATTGTTCCACTTTCTAATAGCGGCGTACGCAGATCTATTTCTTTACCGTTCAATTTACCGGCAAGTGCTTTTTTCTTTAGGCCCGGGCTAATTGATGCCGCGATGTCTTCTGTTGTAGCTGTTTTGTCAAACTCCTTGACTGCTCCATCTGGAAATGTAAGTTGAATTTGTTCTGACATCTCTGGTCACTCCTTTTTTTGGCAATATAAAAACCCCGCCCCCTGGAAAGGGACGAGGTTGAATAAACGGAATCGTGGTTCCACCCTTTTTCCCGTATTTGCAGCTTGCTTTTTCATAAGCAAATACGGCTTGCGGTTCGATAACGGGAATTCCCGTCAGCCATTACTAAAAAGTTCACAGCTGATGTTCAAAGGTGGTAAAGCAAATGGTCCTCTGCTAGGAAGCTTTCAGCCGCGGCTTCCCTCTCTTTAAGCGGGTGTTCATTTGTTCATGTCCTTATCAATACGGTCTCTGTATGAAGTTACACCGTATTATAAAACGTTTTTTCGTGAAAATCAAGAAAGCTTTTCACTTTTCTTGTTGAAATGAGCATGTACAAATTGAACATTCTGCTCTTGGAATGAATGAGACGGGAACACCTCGACCCTTTCTTGAAAAATATTTTGAATGGTTTGCACCATCGAGTGACCTGTATCATTTGTAAATAGGTCAATTTTTTGCGGTGCAATGGAGACAAGCGGTGCAATCAGCTGCGAATCAATATACATTGGATGCTCTCTTACAAACTGTCTGTCTATGTATTGTTTTTGATCACGCTCAGAAGCGTAGCGAAATTCCCAAATCACCAGGCGTTCCTGATGCACAACATGTACTTTTTCGAGCCTAGGCTCTCTTGCCATCACATAGTCTCGAAGCGATTGAATGAAGTTTTGATACTCCTGCTCCATTTTGTATTCTTCAATGGACACTTCAACATAGTTCTTCAGCCTTCGGTCATACTCTGACAGCCTAAATGTCATAAATGAACCAATTGAAAAAACGCCTTGCTGTAAAGAAATCGCCTCAAGCTCCTTTTTTAAAAGGGCTTCTCTTGACGGGTCTTGCTGAATGCCGGGAATATCATCTAAATCCCCGTTCATGATACTGTGTGCGATGGAAAGAATTTGGTGCTGCTCTTCAGGATCTTTAAACAAATAGGTGTTTTCAAGGATGCTGCGCATGCGCTCATTTTCTTTGCATTCCAAAAAAAAGTGAACCAATAATGGCCGCACAATGTGCTCAAGTGCTTCTTCGGATTCCTTCGCCTCTATGAGAAGCCGGTCTTTCCCTTGTTGAATTGACATGTGATGCCGACTGTCTAAGTGTTCAGCAAGATGTAAAAAAGCGGCGGTATCATATTCATCTTCAAAGATTATTTCAAGCATGTTTGTCCCCCCTAACGACATCTGTTACATATATATGGGGGGAACATAAAAAATAGACGCCTAAAATAAATCAGGCATCTTTCTTTTTAAAATGAGTGGAACAGAGATAAAGATTAAATAAATCAAACAAACAACCACTAAGGCGGCATAATTGCCGCTGACAAAGCTTGAGCCGAGAACATTTAACGCAATTGTCCCCGGTATTAAGCCTAAAAAGGTGGCTGCCACAAATGCACGATAATTTGCACGTGAAGCAGCTGCCGCATAGCTGACAAAATCAAAGTGAATCGGTGCAATACGCAATAACAAAATATAAAGAAATCCATGCTCCTGAATGCGGGACGTCACCGCTTTCAGCTTTCGGCTGTTTGATTCTGTTTCCTTCTTTTTTGCACGAAAGGTTGAAGCAATCATGAAAGAGCCTGTTGCCCCGGCTGTCGCTCCAATGAGGGCATAAATCGTCCCAAGGACACTGCCGAATGCCAAACCTGCCGCCAACGAAAAGACGGTAATCGGGACGAGAACAAACGGGCGAAAAAGAGATAAGAAAAGAAAAACAAAGGGAGCCAGCATCCCAAATTGAAGCACCCAATTCTTCACATCTTTCGGCGCCAGCTGAAGATGCTGTTTATTCAGCCACCACAGCGCAGCAGCAAAAATGCCAATCCCAAGAAAAAGCAGCCATTTTCTTTTGTTCATTTCATTTGCTCCTCCTTCAGGTGACATACGTTTTTATAAATGACGGCGGTTTTCTCCTTCGAGCAACACTGGCTCTGCTAAATAGAGAATCCGTTCCATTAAACGAGCGGCTTTGACCTCTTCTTTTTCTCCCCGCTGTGAGTACGTAAAGTGATGCTTCAGCTCGTTTGGTGAGAAATTAGAAGAGAAAAATGTCGGCAGCTGCTCTGCCATACGGTATTGTAAGATCGTACCGAGCAGTTCATCCCGCACCCAGCTTGTCATCGATTCTGCCCCAATATCATCAAGCATTAAAATAGGAGTGGACTTGACCATATTCAGCTTTTCTTCTAGCGTATGATCGGCTAATGAATTTTTTAACTCTCTTACAAATTCAGGCACGTAAACAAGGAGAGATGGGTATTCTTTCTCCGCTAGCTGCTGCGCAATAGCTGCTAGTATATACGTTTTTCCTACTCCAAACTTTCCGTGTAAATACAAGCCTTTTCCTTTTCCAGTCTCATCATAGCTTTGGAGGAATTGACCTACTTTTTGAATGACCTCTTGTCTTCCCACAACGTTCAGATCAGCGAACGTCGCTTGAAGGACATTTTGCGGAATATACATGCTTTTCATCAGCTCTTGCTGTTTCTTCTGTCTATCGAGCCGCAGCTTGACTGGACAAGGGGAATATTCAATATCAATACTCTGACCTTTGATCACAAGCTTCGGGTGATACCCATCTAAAATCGCATTAACGTTTTCGTCATCTAAGCAGTAAGAGCAGCCCTTCGACTGCTGCACATATTCAAAGAGCCGGTTCAAGCTGCGATTGATCATGTCTTCATGTATCTCTTCTTGATGCTTCTGTAAAAAAGCCTTCACATCTTCATCAGATAACACACTTTCCTTAATCTGATTGTATCTCACACGAAAATCTACTCGTCCTTTTAGCTGTTCAAATGAACGACCGATCGGTTTCATCCCATCTCACCTCACCTTAATGTGCATTGTACTTTTTCATATTTTTAAACTGATCTAACAGTTTTTCTTTTTCTCGTTCGAGGTCTTCTGTAGACAGATTGTCCGTTTTCTCTTTTGCCGGCTGTTCTTTTGTTTCAGTTTCTTTCATCCAGTCAGGCAGTTTCTCTTCCCTGACGACTTTTCCTGTACCATATGGGCTGCGCTGCTTTTTCTGCTGCGCCCACTCTGTCATTTGTCTGTTCTCTTCTTTAGCAATTTTCATGGCAGCTGCTACGGTTTTGATTTTCTTTCTCACCCAATGAGCGGCGATTTTTTGCATATATGTTTTTGACAGCTTCATATCTGTTTTAAGTAATGTATAGTAGATGAGAACATTCATGACACCTGGCTCTAGCTGCTGCTCGAGCATGATATCTTCGACAATTCTTAAGTCGGCATACGTTGGCTCAATGCCATCTGCCATGTCTTTTAGCAGCTCTCTAGGCGAAATATGATCCAGTTTTTCAATCAATTTTGCATCTGGAGTATCCGCTGCCGGCGTCTTTGAAGCATCTTGTCGCAAGTGTCTTGGCTGTTTTTGATCAATCAGCTTTGGCTGTTCGCCTCTGTATTCAATTTGGTACCAGTCTCTTGCTGCTTTTCTCAGCTCTTCTGTTGAGATCATTTGATCAGAACCGCATGCACCTGCTACAATATTTTGCATTTGAAGCGGGGTGATGCCGTATACAACAGCTAACTTCTTAATTGTTTCTTTTACCTGCTTTGTCAAAGCCTTCCTTGGAATCATCATGTCAGACATACCGGCTAATAATAGATCGAAATCAAAGGATTCGTCTGAGAGCGGTGCCGGCTGACTCGATCCAACGGTCACATATTCATAGCCTTGCTCAAGCGATGACGCCTGATGAATTTCTTCTGTCATCTTGCGCTCGCCTGGCTGCAATACGTGAAAGACTTCTTCAAACGACCGTGAAATGTTCTTTGCTTCTGCAGGAACACCTGGATAAGAGAAATAATCACGCAGCTGCATATATTTTGCTTTCTCTACACGATGGTACAGCAAAACATTCAGCATACCATCTTGGAAAAACTCATCCGGTCTTAGCGGCGGTACAAGCTCATATGTAAACAGTCTGCCTTCTTCCGTTTCCTGTTCATATGTGCGGAGTAAGCCGATCGCTTCAAGCTTTAAACGTTCCTCAAAAATATCATTTAAATTCGTCTGCAGCATGACCATGAGCTGCCGATGAGGTGCAGGTTTCCCCCACATACGATTTTGTTCCAGCTCACCCCACAGCGTCATGTATAAGCTGAAAGCGGACATGCCAATAAGCGGCTGATATAAAAGAGTGATGAGCTGTCTATCGATGTCACCGAGCAATGAAGCGCTTTTGACGACATACGGATCGACGGCTAGCACTTCCTTCCAATGCTCTGTCATATGCTGATCCTCCCCATGAATTGCGATTGTTTCCATTGTACACTCTTTTTACGTTTTACGCTTTACGCAGGAAAAAGAGCATGAAGAATCTCCAGCTCTTTTTAGCGTTCTTTCTTTAATAGATCTTTTAATTCATCAATAAAGACATTGATGTCTTTAAACTGCCGGTAAACCGAGGCAAACCTGACGTAAGACACTTCATCAATTTTCGCCAGCTCGTCCATGACCATTTCACCTACAAGCTCGCTTTTCACCTCTGACATGCCTTGATTGCGCAGTTCTTTTTCGATATTAAAGCAGACATCCTCCAGCTGCTTTAAAGCGACAGGACGCTTTTCACACGCTTTGATGAGTCCTCTCAGCATTTTTTCCCGGCTGAATTCTTCTCGAATCCCTTCTTTTTTCACCACAATCAGCGGTAATTCTTCTAATTTTTCAAACGTCGTAAAGCGATATTGGCAGCTTTCGCACTCTCTTCTACGACGGATGGATTTCCCTTCATCTACTGGTCTTGAATCAAGCACCCTTGTGCCAAGGTGCTGACATGTGGGACATTTCATTTCATCAGCTCCGATCTATTCTTGGAAGTTGTTTGTCTAGTTCATCATAAAGGGACAGAACGGTCTTTTGACTATAGCCGAAATCTGTTGGCAGGGCCGTTTCTGTTGTCACATTAAAATCGACAGCTGTTTCAAAAGGACGAATTGAAATGACAGTCGCCACGAGAAAGGCTTTTTTCGGCAATCGTATGTTTGCGCTGATTTCACCTCGTTCTGCTGAAACAGATGTCACTTGATAAGAATCGCTTCGGGAAAGAATGGTTTCCACCGCTTGAAAAACTTGTGCATTCGTCGATTTGTAGTAATGGCTTTTCAGTTCTGACACTGGATGCTCGTCAGATGTTTCTGTATGGTTTGACATGAATCGCTTAAACTTTTGTCTTAAAGTCATACACGTATCCCCTTTGCCATAATGCCTCTTTCTTTATTTTATAAAAAAAACCTTTGTTTTCCTAGAACAAAAGTATAGACAAGCTGGGGAATGTTGGATTTTTTATCAAAAAAAATATAAAAAGGAGCATAACACAAAGGCATTCAATGCTTTTGGCCAGCTCCCATTGCAATCTTTTTTATGTTTACAGTGCTTTGGCTTGTGCCTGTTTTACTTGTACAGGTCCCATGCCTCGAGGAATTTCGATGTTTTCTCTTGTTTCAGCACCTAATTCATCTCCGATATGATCTGCTGCAATATTCGGATCTAGGTCACCGCAAGTATAAACATCTATGCTCGCATAACCATGTTCAGGAAAGCTGTGAATTGTCAGATGAGATTCAGAAATAATGACAACTCCACTTACTCCTTGAGGTGCAAATTTGTGAAAAGCAACCTCTCTTACCTCAGCTCCTGATTTCAAAGCTGCATTTACAAACGTTTTTTCAATAAAATCCATGTCGTTCAGTTTATCACAGTCGCATCCCCATAGCTCGGAGATAACGTGACGTCCGATTGTTTCCATCATGGACCCCCCTTTAAACAAGAATGAAAGAGTGAAGTTCTAAGCAGCCGGACCGGACATATACCACGGGGGAAAGTTAGTCCTAAGAGGTCCTAACCCTTTAAGTATACCCGAATGAGTCTGCGAACAAGAAGTTCACGAAAAATAGTATACTTTGTTTAGACCCATTTTGCAAGCTGTGTTTTTAGTGGGATTTTCTCTCATTTCTTGAAAAGGGACGATCGTCTTCTTCATTTCAAACAGCAGACAGCTCTTTCATCTGTGCGCCGACAAACTTTACAAGGTCAACCACTCGGCATGAATAACCCCATTCATTGTCATACCATGCAAGAACTTTCACTTTTCTCCCTTCCATTACCATCGTTGTCAGTCCATCAACGACTGCTGAATAAGGGTTTGTGTTAAAGTCCGTAGAGACAAGCGGCTCATCTGTGTAATCTAAAATACCGGCAAGAGATGTTTTAGATGCATTCGAGAAGGCTGCATTGACTTCTTCTGCTGTCACATCTTTTTTCAAGTCAACGACAAGATCAACCATCGACACATTGGAAACTGGTACGCGAAGTGCAAGTCCATGTAATTTCCCTTTCATGTGCGGAAGCACTAAAGAAAGCGCTTTAGCGGCACCCGTCGTAGTTGGAATAATGGACTGAGCACATGCTCTCGCCCGGCGCAGATCCTTATGCGGGTTATCGATATTTTTTTGATCATTTGTATAAGCATGAACCGTTGTCATTAAACCATTGTCGATGCCAAATTCATCATCTAACAGTTTCACAACTGGTGCTAAACAGTTTGTTGTACAAGATGCGTTTGAAATAATGACGTGCTTTTCAGGATCAAGATCATCCTCATTGACACCCATCACAATCGTAATGTCTTCATTTTTACCTGGAGCTGTTAGAACGACTTTTTTCGCTCCGGCATCTATATGGCCCATCGCTTGATCTTTTGAATTAAATTTACCTGTTGCTTCAATGACGATATCAATCCCAAGCTCTCCCCATGGAAGCTGCTTTGGGTCTCTATTATTAAGCAAAAGAACTCTTTTGCCATTCACAATCAAGGCGTCATCTTCTGCTGTCACATCACATTCGTAACGTCCATGATTTGTATCATATTTAATTAAATGTGCTAGCGTTTCGGCAGGATAGCTTGCGTTCACCGCTACAATTTGAATTTGATCATCAAGCATTGCTTTTCTGAAGACCATGCGTCCAATTCTGCCAAACCCATTGATCGCTGCTTTTACCTTCATGAACAGGTCACTCCTCTATTATGTGTTATACTCAATAAATTTATTTATGAAATTAGTATATCACATTAGAATGTAATTGCCAGTATATAAACGTATATTTTCTAAAAAGGGCTGTTCTTTTCAAAGGAAATCAGAATAAAGCATAAAAAAAGAAGAGTACGTGTATGTACTCTTACTTATCTGTATGTTCCCATTCATTTAATATGTTCTGCAATTGCTTTCTAATAAACGCGAGATCTTGTGTGTTCTCTATCACGCGGTCTGCTTTTTTACATTTCTCCTCAAGAGGCTGCTGAGAGTGAATACGATTCAGCGCTTCTTCCTCGCTAAGGTCATTTCGATTCATGAGCCGCGACAGCTGCAATTCGGGCGTTGTATACACCACAATGATGCGGTCGACGAGGCTTTCCAGCTGACTTTCAAATAAAAGCGGGATATCGAGGACAACGAAGGTTTCCTTCTGACTAACCCCTTCATCTCGCTGTTTGAGCATTTCTTTTCTCACTTCAGGATGAACAATCGCATTCAGCTGCTTTCTTTTCTCTTCATCAGAAAAAATGATGGCTCCAAGCTGCTGCCGGTTCAGCTCCCCATTTGGCAGGAGAACATCCTCACCAAAGGCTTGAACGATTTGTTGAAGAGCTGGTGTACCTTTAGCAACCGCTTCTTTTGCAATGACATCTGCGTCCACGACCCTGATGCCCTGCTCTTTTATCATTTGCGAGACGGTGCTTTTTCCACTAGCAATCCCGCCTGTTAATCCAATGACAAGCGTCAATTGATTTCCTCCTTTACAGCTTCCACACCCCAATTAAAATGAGCAGAAGCCCTGGTAAGCATGCAAGTTTATCGATCCAGCGCCAATTGGCCAAGTAATGACCGGCACGGAGCCCGATACACACAAAGAGTGAGCTCATCACGGCCACAGTGATACTCATGACAATTGGAGAAAAGCCTAGAATCGCAGCGCCAATCCCTGCGCCAAATGCATCAATGGATAAAGCAATCCCAAGAAGCACCGCTTCCATTCCATTGATCGTCCCAGAACGGTCAATATCTGCACTTGTCGGCTTTCGCAAAATTTGAATGACAAGACCAAGCGATTGCACTTCCACATTAAGCAATGTCTTTTCATGAAGAAGCAAATCACGCTCTTTCGCTGGTTTGTAAAATTGATAAAGGACCCAAAGTCCAATGGCGATCAAAATGCCTCCACCAAGTTTATCTGTCACTGAGACAGGGAGGAATGTCGTCAGCAGGCTGCCAATCAGCATGGAAATGAGCAGCACAATCCCTGAACAGCATGCAATAATGACAATCGCTTTAAATGGAATCTTCATTTTACGAAGGCCATACGTAAAGCCTACAGAAAAGCTGTCAATACTGACTGCAATAGCTAAAAACAGGAGCGAAATCGAAATCATACCTGAACTCTTCCTTTCTGTTCATGCAACGATGATCAAGAGTCTCTAGGCGTCCTTAGACTCTTCTTCACTATATGAAGAGCAGGTGGGCTGTGTGTCAGTCTACACCTTGCTGAAAAATGAATGTTTTTTATCGTATGCACAGCAAAAAGGAAGCATGCTGATGGCTGATTTTTATTGAGGATGTTTTTGGCAGGTTACACAAAAATGAGTGCCACGCCCTCCGACTACTGTTTTCTCAATGATGCTTCCGCATGTTTGACAAGGCTCTCCCCGCCGGTCATACACAAGAAGCTGCAGCTGAAATGTTCCAATATCACCTTGTGAATTGATATATGATCGAATCGTGCTGCCTCCTGCATCTACCGCCACTTGAAGTGTATCGATAATATGCCTGTGAAGCACTTTACAGGATTCAAGGCTGAGCTGATTCGCTTTTGTTTCTGGATGAATGCCCGCTTTAAACAAAACCTCATCTACATAAATATTACCTAGTCCCACGACAATCTTTTGATCAAGCAGCGCTGTTTTGACCACACGGGATGTTTTTTTCAATTGCTCCCATAAATATTCCGGAGTGAATTGATCATCAAAAGGCTCATATCCCAGCTGTGAGAGCGGGAGTTCCTTTTCTTCTTCACCCGGCTGAAATAAATGCATCGTGCCAAATTTACGCACATCATGATACCGAAGCTCAGTACCGTCTGTAAACGTAAAGACAACGTGGACATGTTTATCGTATGGCTCATGCGCTTCATGTACACGGTATTTCCCTTCCATCCTTAAATGGGAGACCATCACGTAATGGTCTAAATGAAAGAGCAGGAACTTCCCTCTTCTTTCAATGGTTTGTATCGTTTCTCCTACCATCCTTCTTGCGAACTCTTCCGGCTCCCCAGGACGTTTGATGATATTTGGCCATTTAATATCGACCGTTTCAATCGTTTTTCCTTCGACTAACCGCTTGAGTGTGCGCCGGACGGTTTCAACTTCTGGTAATTCCGGCATGCTCCTCGCTCCTTTTTCTCTCTCTAATTATTTTGCGTCGTACCAAGATGGGCCTGAAGCAAAATCAACTTTTAGCGGCACATCTAGCTGAAGTGCATTTTCCATGACTTCAGGGACAATTTTTTCAAGTATGGCAATTTCTTCTTTCGGTGCTTCAAAGATCAATTCATCATGCACCTGTAATAAAAGATTTGCCTGCAAGTTTTCTTCTTTTAACTTTCGCGCCATATCAATCATGGCTTTTTTAATAATATCAGCTGCACTTCCTTGGATCGGTGTGTTCATGGCTGTTCGTTCGGCAAAGCTTTTGATATTAAAATTACGGCTTGTGATATCCGGGATATACCTTCTGCGTTTGAGAAGCGTCGTGACATATCCTTTTTGTTTCGCTTCCTGCACGATCTCTTCCATATAGGTTTTCACGCCTTTAAAGCTTGTTAAATAGCGTTCGATAAAGGCAGCTGCTTCTTTTCTTGTGATCCCAAGATTTTGAGATAATCCATAGTCACTGATTCCATATACAATTCCGAAGTTGACTGCCTTGGCTTGTCTTCTCATAGAGGAAGTCACTTCTTCTTCTGAGACATGGAACACGTCCATCGCTGTCTTTGTGTGAATATCCATATCTTGCGTAAACGCTTCGATCAAATTCTCGTCCTGAGAAATATGAGCGAGTACACGCAGCTCAATTTGAGAATAGTCAGCAGCAAACATGAGCCAGCCTTCTTTTGAAGGGACGAATGCTTGACGAATCTTTCGTCCTTCCTCTAAACGAATCGGGATATTTTGAAGGTTTGGATCTGTTGAGCTTAGTCTTCCTGTTTGCGTGAGCGCTTGATTAAATCGTGTATGCACTTTATGGGTATCCTTGCGCGTTACTTTCATTAAGCCTTCCACATAGGTCGATTGGAGCTTTCCAATTTGGCGGTAATGCAGAATGGACCGAATGATCTCGTGCTTATCTTCAAGCTTTTCAAGAACATCCGCAGATGTCGAATAGCCCGTCTTTGTCTTTTTAATAATCGGCAGGCCTAATTTTTCAAAAAGAATCACGCCAAGCTGTTTAGGAGAATTGATGTTAAACGTTTCACCTGCTAAGCGGTGAATGGTTTCTTCATATTCTTTCAGCTTTTTCGTTAACTCTTCACCCATCTTCTCTAGGCGCTCAATATCTACCTTTACGCCAAGGGATTCCATTTCACCTAAGATGAGGGCAAGCGGCAGCTCTAAGTCTTCATATAGTTCATGCTGATCATTTTTTTCTAGCGCTTCAAGTGTTAAATCATGCAGAGCAGAGATCGCCGCTGCTTTTCGTCCAAGATGTTCCTTCAGTTCATCTTCAGGTGGAATCGCCTGCTTTGCTCCTTTTCCGTACACTTTTTCATCAGAAAGAGCGATGTTAAGACCATATTCCTTCGCCACACTTGCAACGTCCTCATACGATTTCTGAGGGTTGACGACATAGGAAGCGAGCAGAACATCGTTATCGACACCTTTTAGATCGACATCATGCCATCTGAGGGCGACAACTGCTCTTTTTGAATCAAAGACCCATTTCTTCTTCGTTTCATCCTGTACCCATTGTTTAAATGCATCTGATTGAAGCGCATCTTCTTTCGTGATAAAAAACGCACCATTTTCATTATGGATCGCAAAACCAATCAAATCTGCTTCATGATAATTATCTCCAAGCTGTTCTACCACAAGGGCGGCATGATCTGTCAGCATCTCATCCGTTACTTCGGTCATTTTTTTCACTTCTAATGCTTCTACTTCGACCTGTTCACCTGTTTCTGGTGCTTCTCCTAGACGTTCTAGCAGCGTTTGAAAGCCTAGTTCTTTATAAAGAGAGATCACTTGATCCATATGAGGACCTTCATATGCGAGATCCTTGCTTGATACATCAATTGGCGCTTCTACAAGAATCGTTGCGAGTTTTTTACTCATCACTGCCTGCTCTTTATATTCTTCAAGCTTTTCTTTGAGTTTTTTCCCGCTGACTTCGTCAATATGTTCAAGCAGGTTTTCAACCGTTTCAAACTGCTTTAACAATTTAATCGCTGTTTTTTCACCTACACCTGGCACCCCTGGGATATTATCTGAGGAATCTCCCATCAAACCTTTCATATCGATGATTTGATCTGGGCGCAGGCCATATTTCTCTTCAATATGAGCCGGTGTGTAATATTCTACTTCTGTAATGCCTTTTTTCGTAATTGCTACCGTCGTACGGTCTGTTGAGAGCTGCGTTAAGTCCTTATCTCCTGAGAAAATTTTGACTTCAAAGCCGTCTTTTTCTGCCTCCACAGCCAATGTCCCGATAATATCGTCTGCCTCGTATTGAGGAAGCTCGTACCTTTTTACCTGATAGGCATCTAATAGTTCACGGATGAACGGCATTTGTTCTGATAGCTCTGGCGGCGTTTTTTGTCTTCCGCCTTTATATTCTTTAAATGTCTCGTGGCGGAACGTTGTTTTTCCCGCATCAAATGCGACAAGCATATGGGTTGGCTTCTCGTCCTCGAGCATCTTCATTAAGATCATCGCAAAGCCATAAATGGCATTTGTGTGGATGCCTTTATCATTTGATAATAGCGGCAATGCAAAAAAGGCTCGATATGCGAGACTGTTTCCATCCACTAGTACTAATTTCTTTTTGTCTGTCATGTTTTAATCCTCCATCGGCTGAGCCATTTCAGCCGTCTCTTTCACACATTGTATTATCATTTTATCAAAGTTTATTTTGAAAAGAAAATAGTCGAACCTGCATAAAAAAAGGGACGAAAACAACAAGTGTTTTCGTCCTTACAAAATTGGCTCCTTGGATGAAGGGGTTCCTATTCATCCTACCAATGATTGTTTAACTAAACATGAATCCATTGTAAAGATCATGTAAATTTTAACGTGACTTTCCTTTTTTCCCTATTTTGATTTCAGGCTCACTGTAAAAGTCGTTCCTTTACCTTGTTTGCTATGGACCGAAATCGTCCCTTCATGCGCCTCCACAAGGTGTTTGACAATGGCAAGACCAAGTCCTGTACCGCCTGAATTTCTACTTCTATCTTTATCAATTCGATAAAATCTCTCAAATATTCTTGGAATCTCGCTTTTCTTCATGCCGATTCCTGTATCTGCTACATCAAATTCATAGGCGCCTTTCCGCGGTCTTGCCGAAATGGTGACACTCCCTCCCTCTGGTGTATAGGTAAGGGCATTGTTCACGAGATTGAGGAAGATTTGCTTTAACCTCAGCGGATCTGCCATCACATAGACAGGCTCTTTCGGGATTCGCACTTGTAATTGAATGCCTTTTTCTGCGGCCTTTTGTTTTAAAAGGACTTCAATCTCTTGAATGATTTCTGTCGCATTGGCGTCTTGAATATTCAGTTTGAAATGCTGCTGCTCGATTTTGGAAAGATCGAGTAAATCTTGAATGAGAGTTTCGAGACGGACACTCTCTTTTAGAATGATGGAAAGGAATTGTGTCAGCGCTTCTTTGTCATCAATCGCTCCATCAAGAAGAGTTTCGGAGAATCCTTTAATCGACGTAATCGGTGTCTTTAATTCGTGAGACACATTGGCGACAAAATCTTTTCGCATCTGCTCAAGCTGCTTTGTTTCTGTCACGTCATGAAATACAAGGACAATTCCTTTCCATTCATCGTCTGTACTTAAAATGGGAACACCATCCACCTGGAAGTAGCGCCGTTCAATGTCAACGGCCAGGCGTAAAAACTTCCGCACCTTCGTTTCTGTCATGAAAATTTCGTCAATCAGCTCAATAATTTCTTCATGAGTAAATGCTTCATGGTACAGCTTGTGCATGTAAATGTGCTTTTGCACTTTAAACTGCTTGCGGAAGGTTCGATTGACTAGGTTGATATATCCCATCTTATCAATCAAAATAATTCCTGCACCGATGTTTTCAATGACTGTTTGCAGACGGTCCCGCTGCATTTCCCCAGTGCTTGTCATTTCTTGAAGGCTTTCTGCCAGGCGCTTCATTGATGTATTAAGCTCACTTGTTTCGATGATGAGCTCTTCATAATGATTGGTATCATAGTTCCCGCGTTCCAGCTGTTTGGCTACCTTTGTGGCGTAATCTATCGGTTTTACATATTTCATCGACATGCGGTATCCAAAGAAAACGATAATAATAATCGCCGAGCCAAGACAAACGGCTAATGCGAGCCAAAGCTGGCCGTCAATTTCATTTAAAGGCTGGAATGACGCATGGAGAAATAAATAGCCCACCGGTTTGTTTTGTTTCAGGATAGGGACGGCGTAATGAAACAGCGCATCCTTCTCATCCTCAATGACGACGCCTTTTGTTTGAAGGCGTTCATTGTTCAGTGTGTTTTGAATGATGCCCCTTTGCTCCGCTTGACCTGTTGTATGTATGATATTCCCCTTCAGGTCCACAATTGACGCATTCATATCAAGATGCTGCTTTGCCTGATTGAGGATCTCCTTGTTTTGCTTCGCCTGCAGATCATCACCATCCATGGAAGAAAGAAGAAAGCTCGATTCATTTTCCATTCGTTCCGTTAATTTTGTTTCATAAAAGACATGGAACATGTGATCCAAAAAAAGGCCAAGTGCAACAAACACAATAAAAAGGAGAAAAATAAGGCCCGAAAACAGACGGGTTCTAATTTTACTCATTTGGCTTTGGCTCCTCCAATTTGTAGCCTAAGCCGCGAATGGTTTTAATGTATGTTGGTTTTTTCGTATTCTTTTCAATTTTGTCCCGCAAGTGGCTGATATGTACATCCACAATACGAGTGTCACCTGCAAAGTCATAATTCCAAACGGCACTTAGCAGCAGATCACGTGTGAGGACACGTCCTTTATGCTTGGCCAAATAAAGCAGCAGTTCAAATTCCTTCGGCGTAAGCTCTAGGCGTTCTTCTTGGAAGTAGACTTCGTAGTGTTCTGGTAAAATGCGCAGTTCACCAATTTTGATTTGGTCTGCAATGATCTCTTCCTTCTCCTCTTGCGCGGGGACAGGCTGAGATTGCTGCGCTCTTCTCAAGATGGCTTTTACCCGAGCACCCACTTCTCTAGGACTAAATGGCTTTGTCATGTAATCATCGGCTCCAAGCTCAAGGCCGAGCACCTTATCAAATTCATCGTCCTTTGCTGTCAGCATTAAAATAGGGAACATCATTTTTTGAATTCTCAGTTGTTTGCACACTTCAATGCCGTCCATCTTCGGAAGCATTAAATCTAATACAATGAGATCAGGCTGTTCACTTGCTGCTTTTTCAAGCGCTTCTTCGCCATCTCTTGCTGTGACGACATCATAGCCCGCCCTTTCAAGGTTATAGCTTAGAAGTGTTACAATCGATTCTTCATCATCCACAACTAATATTTTTTTATTCATGTTGTGCCTCCAATTAGTGATTTCCCCTGCATCCGTTTTTTTGTATCTTATGTGAAAAGCGAGAAGTCATGCTTTCTCTTTCATTTTAACGAAAGCTTAACAAGAGGACAATTTAAAATTTCGACAAGATTTGTTTTGTAAACAAAAAGAAGGCCCCTCATAAGAGAAGCCTTCTTTTTTTCATATTAAGACAATACTTTCATGACGTTCTTAACAGATTCAACAGAACGGTCAAGCTGACTTCTTTCTTCTTCTGTCAACTCAAGCTCAATGATCTGCTCAAGGCCGTTTCCACCTACGATTGTTGGTACTCCAAGGTAAATGCCTTCGTAGCCATATTCACCTTCAAGGTATGCAATCGTTGGGATGACGCGGCGCTGATCTTTTAGAATCGCCTCAACCATTTCTACTAGTGAAGCAGCAGGTGCATAATAGGCACTACCGTTACCTAATAGGTTTACGATTTCGCCGCCGCCTTTTCTTGTTCTTTCAACAATCGCATCAATACGATCTTTTGGAATCAATGTTTCAAGCGGGATACCGCCTGCATAAGAGTAACGAACAAGCGGAACCATGTCATCGCCATGTCCACCAAGGACAAAGCCCGTCACATCTTTGACAGATAGGTTTAATTCTTGAGCAACAAACGTACGGAAACGTGCTGTATCAAGAATGCCCGATTGTCCAATGACTTTTTCTTTTGGTAATCCTGATTCTTTATAAACTGCATATGTCATTGCATCAACAGGGTTTGTTAACACAACAATAATGGCTTCTGGAGAATATTTAACGATTTCGCGTGTCACGCTGCGCATGATTTTTTCATTTGTGGACACGAGATCGTCACGGCTCATTCCCGGCTTTCTTGCAATTCCTGCCGTAATGACCACGACATCAGAACCGGCTGTATCTTCGTAGTTAGAAGTGCCTGTAATGTTCGCATCGAAGCCTTGAACAGGGCTTGCTTCCAGCATATCAAGAGCTTTCCCTTTTGTTGGGTTTTCAAGCTGCGGGATATCAACTAATACGACATCCGCTAATTCTTTTTGAGCCGTTAGAAATGCTGTAGTTGCTCCAGTAAAACCTGCTCCGATGACAGATACTTTTTTACGCTTGTTTGCCATTTCCTTTTTCCCCTTTAACTTTAAAGTTTAAGAATCAAGACAAGTTTTTGATGAGCTCGTCAGCAAACTCAGAACATTTCACTTCTGTTGCGCCATCCATTAATCTAGCAAAATCGTATGTGACGACTTTAGATGCAATTGTTTTTTCAACAGATTGAATCACTAGATCAGCTGCTTCCTGCCAGCCAAGGTGCTCAAGTAAAAGCACGCCCGATAGAAGAACAGAAGATGGATTCACTTTATCAAGACCAGCATATTTTGGTGCTGTTCCGTGAGTTGCTTCAAAAATAGCGTGTCCTGTTTCGTAGTTGATGTTCGCACCCGGTGCGATACCAATTCCACCAACTTGTGCTGCAAGTGCATCAGAGATGTAATCTCCATTTAAGTTCATTGTAGCCACAACATCAAACTCAGCTGGACGAGTTAGGATTTGTTGAAGGAAAATATCTGCAATGCTGTCTTTGACAATGATTTTGCCAGCAGCTTCTGCTTCACTTTGCGCTTTGTTTGCCGCATCTTTTCCATCTTGTTCTACAATACGATCATATTGTGCCCATGTAAAGACCTTGTCGCCAAACTCTTTTTCAGCCACTTCGTAGCCCCAGTTTTTGAAGGCACCTTCTGTAAATTTCATGATGTTTCCTTTGTGAACAAGCGTCACAGATTTACGGCCTTGGTCAATTGCATATTGGATAGCCGCTCTGACAAGACGGGATGTACCCTCTTCAGAAACTGGCTTGATTCCGATACCTGACGTTTCTGGGAAACGGATTTTGTTCACACCTAATTCGTTTTTCAAGAAGTCAATTAACTTCTTCACTTCGTCTGAACCTTTTGCATACTCGATACCAGCATAGATATCTTCTGTGTTCTCACGGAAGATCACCATATCTGTGTCTTCTGGACGTTTCACAGGAGAAGGTACCCCTTTGAACCAGCGAACAGGACGTAAGCATGTGAATAAATCAAGCTCTTGTCTAAGTGCCACGTTTAATGAACGGATTCCTCCGCCAATTGGTGTTGTTAGTGGTCCTTTAATCGCAATTAAGTATTCACGAATGTCTTCAAGCGTTTGCTCAGGAAGCCACTCTCCAGTTTTATTGTAAGCTTTCTCACCTGCATATACTTCTTTCCAAGTGATTTGCTTTTCACCTTTATATGCTTTTTCTACAGCTGCTTCAAGTACTCTTGATGCTGCTTTCCAAATGTCAGGACCGATTCCGTCCCCTTCGATAAACGGGATAATTGGATTATTTGGTACATTCAATACGCCGCCAGTAACTGTAATTTTTTCGCCTTGTGACAATGATATTACCTCCCAGGTTATGTAGTGAATATTTGAAACTTCTTGGCTTGATGTCTGCAAGCAAAAAAGTTTTTCACGTGATTCGTTTTTTTGTTGATATGGAGGCTGATTGGCTTTTTGAAATCAGCCCCCGCTTATTCTATAAACATTAGTCTCTTTCACTGATCGGAACAAAGGTTTGAAGATCAGGTCCAATGTAGTCAGCTCTTGGACGGATGAGACGGTTGTTGTCATATTGCTCTAGAATGTGAGCAATCCATCCAGAGAATCGGCTGATCACGAAAATTGGTGTAAACAAGTCATGATCAATCCCAAGACTGTGATATACAGATGCAGAATAAAAATCAACATTTGGTGGAAGATTTTTCTCTGATGTCACGATTTCCTCTGCGCGAACAGACATTTCATACCATTTCGGCTCGCCAGTGAGGTTTGTTAAACGCTGGCTCATTTCTTTTAGATGCTTTGCACGCGGGTCACCTTGACGGTATACGCGGTGGCCAAAGCCCATAATTTTTTCTTTCTTCTCTAGCTTACCATGAATATAGGAATCTACGTTTTCAACTTCGCCAATTTCTGAAAGCATCTTCATCACGCCTTCATTAGCGCCGCCATGAAGCGGTCCTTTTAGCGCACCGATAGCCGCTGTTACACCAGAGTAGATATCTGATAGTGTAGCAACACATACACGTGCTGTAAATGTCGATGCGTTTAATTCATGATCCGCATGTAGAATAAGTGCCTTATCAATGGCTTCAATTTCTACTGGTGACGGCTCTTCGCCATTTAGCATATACAAGAAGTTTGCAGCATAGCTGTATTCTTCTTTTGGCTGTACAGGCTCAAGTCCCTTGCGAATACGTGAAAACGCAGCGACTAGTCCAGAAATTTTCGCCTGTAAGCGAATCGCCTTTCTGTAATTCGCTTCTTTGTCCATAATCTCTGATTCGTCATCGAGTAAACCTAGTAAGGATACTGCTGTACGAATCGCAGACATTGGATGAACCCCATCGAGCGAATAAGATTTAAAATGCTCAATGATTTCTTGCGGAATCTGAGCATTTTCATTGAGCTGCTGTTTTAATTCACTCAGCTCCTGCTCATTCGGCAGCTTTAAGTGCCATAACAGGTAGACAATTTCTTCGAATGTAGCTTTTTCAGTTAAATCATCGATATTGTACCCTACATAAGTAAGAGTATCATCAATAATTGAGCTTACGGATGAAGTTGTTGCCACGATACCTTCAAGACCTCTTGTTGCTGTCATGTTCAATCTCCCCTTTTTAAAAAGATTCCCCTTCGTTGCAGAATTCTCACTTTTTGAAAGCGCTATCCAATCCGAATAAGATAACAGGCTCAGAAAAGAAAATGCTTACATTTACCTATACGGTTAGAGCGCTTTTAGCCTCATATCTCTTGTATGATCAATGAGTTCAAAATTAAGCCTATTCCCATTATAAACAATAATCAGACATTTGTTAAATGTTTAACTATAATTTTTTTTGATATTTTTTTTTCTAGTCTCCCATATCAGGCATGGAATAAAGGGATTTTGCTTCTTTTAATATATTTAATTATGTTTTTTTGCAAAAGCTCACGCAAGAAAAAATTTAAAAAAGAAAGTGGCAGGAACCACTCTCTTTTCACCCGCTGAAAAATTTCACAGCCTGCATCGCCAAATAAGCAATTCCTGCCCCGATAAGCGGCCCAACAGCCACTCCTTTAAATAAGCTGACTGCTAAAATGGTGCCGAACACAAGCGCTGCCGTAATATGCGGATCATTTTCGAGTAGCACAATCCCGTTTTTTGCAATTAATGCTACTAATATACCCGCTCCAAGAGCTATCCAAGCATAGGAAGATTTCATCGCTTCTCCAAGCTGCTTAAATCCAATGTCACCTGTTGCAATCGGGACCAGCACAGCAATGGTAATGACAGTGACTCCCCAATTAATGCCTTTAGATTGGAGAACCGGGAAAATTTTTTGATCCAGGCCAATCAGCTTAATCGCGATCAGCACAGAGACCGCTACAATTAACGAATTGTTTTTTGCAATAAGTGCAATAACGAGTAAAAGTACCAAAAATAAATTTGCTTGAGTAAACATACGCCGCTCCTTTCTTTCTTTTTATTGCGACCTTTTCATATTACTAATCTTTTTGAATAAAATGAAGTATCGGACATGCTTGTTTTTTGGAGGGGATTGTGTGAATCACGCCTATGTGGCCATTTTTCTGCGAAGTTTGATGATGATCAGCATTGCTGTTTTTGCGGTTGTCTTTTTATATCAGTCTTTTCCGTTTTTATATCCTTTTTGGATCGCCCTTATTGTGTCTTGTTTAATTCATCCTGCCGTATGCAAAATCGAAGAGATCACCGGAATGCCGAGAGGATTTGTTGTGGTCATTGTGCTCTTGCTCTTTTTAGTTGCAGCTGCCGGCTTAATGACGCTTTTAGTTGCGGAAATCATTTCAGGAAGTGCTTATTTGGCAAAAGTGCTGCCTGGCCATCTTGATCAAATGATTGGTATTGTAGAGCAATTTTTCACAGACAAGATTCTGCCTTTATATCATGATATGACGGCCCAATTTAATACGCTTCAAGCAGGTCAAAAGGAATCGATTTTGGGACAAATTCAAGCACTCGGTGATGAAGCGGCCGCAAAAATCGGGACTTTTCTTTCGAAAACACTCGAGCTTATTCCAGCGTTTTTAGGTCTTTTGCCTGATGCAGCAGCCACTCTGTTATTTTCTGCTCTCGCAACTTTTTTTATCACGAAGGATTGGTTTACGTTAAAAACATATGGCTCACGTATCTTTCCCGCAAAATGGATGCAGCATACACGCGCCATTTTATCTGAAATCAAAAAAGCCATTACTGGCTTTATGAAAGCCCAGCTCCTGCTTGTGGCCATGACGATTGGTATTGTATTGATTGGACTCATCATTTTAAAAGTTGAGCACGCCCTTGTGATTGCTTTATGTATTGGGCTCGTCGATTTACTTCCATATATCGGGAGCGGTACTGTTTTTCTACCGTGGATCATTTATTCTGCTATGACAGGAAATCTTTCCCTCGCCATTGGACTGGGCATTTTGTATATTGTCGTCCTCATTCAAAGACAAATATCAGAGCCAAAAGTCTTAAGCAAATCCATCGGACTTAATCCTTTAGCAACGCTTGTAGCGCTATTTGTCGGGTTAAAATGGTTTGGTTTCTTAGGACTTGTGATTGGCCCTGCCTCACTTGTCGTGTGGCAGGCGTTCCGTAATGCAGGAGTTTTCAGAGATATTTATGAGTACATTCGGTATGGCATGCAAAAATAAAAGAGACCTTCAGCCTGAAGGTCTCTTTAACGAATGATCGTGTAGCGGTTACGATTAGACATGTTTCTAAGCCAGCGTTCAAAGAGCGGCTTGATTCCCTTTCTCGTCACCGGAATGAGCAGCAAAGCCCCAATGAGATCCGATAAGAAGCCTGGTATGAGCAGCAGCAGACCGCCGATTAGAATGCAAAAACCATCGACAATCGCTCCCCCTGGCATCTTTCCATATTGCAAATCTCGCTGCACTTTTTGGAAGGCTTCTATACCTTGTTTTCTTGCAAAATAAGCACCTAAGGCACTTGTCAGCACGATGAGCAGCATCGTTGGCAAAATGCCAATAATTTTACTTGAGATTAAAAATAAACTAATTTCCACCGCAGGGAACAGAATTAATAATAGTAGAAAATATTTCTTCAACCATATCACCTCATGGGGTATCTTTCATCGAAAGCTGTTTACTTTTTTTAGTGTAACATAAAAAAAGAGAGGAGTCAGACAACTCCCCTCTTGGATGATTTAAAGGACGCTCGCACGGCCTTTGTAGATCGCTCCGCGTGCTGGATCTACTGTAATCTCTTCGCCTTCTTTTAAAAGTGTCGTGGCGCTGTCAAGACCAACAATCACTGGAATGCCGAGGCTTAGTCCAACAACTGCTGCATGGCTTGTTAAACCGCCTTCTTCTGTGATAAGGGCAGATGCTTTTTCTAAAGCTCCCATCATATCACGATCTGTGCAGTTTGCAACTAGGATCGCACCATCGTACATTTTTTCTTCTGCTTCTTTTCCGCTTTGTGCAATGACAACCGGTCCAAATGCAGATTTACGGCCAATCCCTTGACCTTTCGCAATAATGTCACCGACAACATATACTTTCATTAAGTTCGTCGTACCTGTTTCACCAACTGGCACACCGGCTGTAATCACAATTAAATCGCCGTGTCTTACATAGCCTGTTTCAATAGACTTCTCTACTGCATTCTCAAGCATTTCATCAGTAGACGTCGTTTTTGAGCCGCTCTTTGCAAATACACCGAATACAAGAGATAGCTTTCTCGCAACTGATTCGTTTGCAGTAACTGCTACGATTGGTGCTTTTGGTCTATATTTTGAAATCATTCTTGCTGTATGTCCGCTTTCCGTCGGTGTCACAATCGCTGCTACATCAAGCTTCATTGCTGTATGTGCAACAGATTGACCGATCGCGTCTGTAATACTGACTTCTACTTCTTCGCTTCTGCGAGAAAGAATGGCTTTATAATTTAGTGCTTCTTCTGAACGTGATGCAATGTTATGCATTGTTTGTACGGCTTCTACTGGATATGTTCCTGCTGCTGTTTCACCAGAAAGCATAATCGCATCTGTACCGTCAAAAATAGCATTTGCCACGTCACTTGCTTCCGCACGAGTTGGACGAGGGTTACGCTGCATGCTGTCCAGCATTTGAGTCGCTGTGATGACAGGCTTGCCTAAACGATTGCATTTTTTGATCAGCATTTTTTGAACAAGCGGTACTTCTTCTGCCGGGATCTCTACACCAAGATCTCCACGCGCAACCATTAAACCGTCAGATACCTCAAGGATCTCGTCGATGTTATCAACACCCTCTTGGTTTTCAATCTTAGGGATGATTTGAATATCAGTCGCATTGTTCTTTTCAAGAAGCTCACGAATTTCAAGAACATCAGAAGCTCGTCTCACAAAAGAAGCTGCGATGAAATCGACGCCTTGTTCAATTCCAAACAGAATATCATTGGCATCCTTTTCTGTAATACCTGGCAGGTTCACACTGACGCCAGGGATGTTGACGCCTTTTTTGTTTTTGAGCGTGCCTGTATTCATGACTTTAGTGACGATTTCTTTGCGGTCCTTGTTAATTTCTTTTACTTCTAAACCAATCAGACCATCATCTAATAGAATCGTTGAACCTACTTCTACATCATGAATTAAATCTTCGTATGTCACACTAATTTTTTCCGTATTTCCAACAATGTCTTCCATACTCACGATAAGATCAGCACCAGCGACTAGCTCAATTGAGCCGTTTTCAACTGTACGTGTACGGATCTCTGGACCTTTTGTATCTAGAAGGATCGCAATGTCCTTGCCTAATGTTTTACCTGCTTTACGTATGTTTTCAATGCGTGCACCATGCTCTTCAAAATCTCCATGGGAGAAGTTTAGTCTGGCTACATTCATTCCTGCTTCAATCAATTCAGTCAGCTTTTCAATGCTTTCACTTGCTGGACCGATTGTACAAACGATTTTTGTCTTTCTCATTACTGTTCCTCCTAAGGTCTTCTCGTTTTATATAGAGAGCTCTTGTGAAAGTCGGTACATATTTTTATCGACTGTATGTTTTTTATCTAAGATTTCTAAAATATCGTGATGAACGAGTTCATTGCTTTGAATGCCTACACAGCGTCCGCCTTGTCCTTCAAGAAGAAGCTCGACTGCATATGCTCCTAAACGGCTTGCCAGTACACGGTCAAACGCACTCGGAGAACCTCCGCGCTGAATATGCCCTAAGACAGATACACGTGTTTCAAGGCTTGTCTCCTCTTCAATCCGCTTACCAAATTCAACACCGCTGCCTACGCCTTCTGCAACGATGATGATACTATGCTTCTTGCCGCGTTCGTGACCTCTTCTTAACCTAGCAATAATTTCGTCCATGTCATAGTCTGCTTCAGGAATCAAAATAGATTCGGCTCCGCCCGCAAGACCTGACCAAAGAGCAATATCACCAGCATGTCTTCCCATTACTTCCACTACGTATGTACGTTCATGAGATGTGGCTGTATCACGAATTTTATCAATGGCATCAATGACAGTATTCAGTGCTGTATCAAAGCCAATAGTGAAATCAGTACCTGGAATATCGTTGTCAATCGTGCCTGGAACACCTACACATGGAAAACCGAGCTCTGTTAATTTCTTTGCTCCCATAAATGACCCGTCTCCACCAATGACTACAAGTCCTTCAATACCGAATTTTTTTAAGTTTTCGATTCCCTTTTCACGACCTTCAACTGTCTTGAATTCAGGACATCTTGCCGTGTAAAGTTTTGTTCCTCCACGATGAATGATATCGCCTACTGAACCTATTTCGAGTTTCTCAATTTTACCGTTAATTAGACCTGAGTATCCATTATAAATACCGTAAACTTCAACATTATGGTAAATTGCTTTCCTTACAACTGCGCGCACAGCTGCATTCATTCCTGGGGAATCCCCACCGCTTGTTAAAACTCCTATACGCTTCATCTTTTTCACCTCAGAGACCATATATGAATTAAACATACCATTTCCACTGCTTGAAAACAATCATGAGCAAATTTGGATGTTTTCAATACGAATTTCTAAAACCGTACTTATTATACAATTAAATAAACCGTTTTTAAACAAAAGTTAAGAACGTCATGAAAGCAAATCTCTCTGAAATCTGTAAAGGCAAGTGCTATAAACCTTGTCATATCAAGGTTTTCAGACGTTTCAAATTTTATGAAAACAAAAGAAAATTATTTTCAAATAGCGCTTACATGAAGACGGTTTTCATGAAAAAAGATGAAAAAAATAAACGCCAGCCAAAAAGGCTGTACGTTTATTTAGTTTACCCCAATATATTGATTTTCAATCGAGACTTTCCCGATTGCTTTGTATTTTTCATATCTTTGTTCGACTAGTTCTTCAGGCGTTAGTTTGAGCAAAGATGTAAGTGACTGTTTTAATGTTTTTTCCATGTAAGCTGCTTGTTGTTTCACGTCTCGATGTGCTCCACCTTGCACTTCTTTAATAACATCATCTATAATATCTAATTCTTTTAGGTCTGGAGCGGTAATTTTCATTGATTCTGCAGCTTTTTTCGCAAGTGATGAGTCCTTCCAGAGCAGTGCTGCTGCACCTTCAGGTGAAATCACTGAATATGTTGAGTTTTCTAGCATGAATAGGTGGTTTCCTACGCCTAAGCCTAGTGCGCCGCCGCTTCCGCCTTCTCCAATGACAATACAGACAACCGGTACACGAAGTCCTGCCATTTCGAATAGGTTTTTCGCAATTGCTTCACTTTGTCCGCGCTCTTCAGCTGCTTTACCAGGATAAGCTCCTTTTGTATCAATAAAGCAAATGATCGGGCGATTAAATTTATCTGCTTGTTTCATCAAGCGCAGCGCTTTACGGTAGCCTTCTGGATGAGGCATTCCGAAATTACGGCGCAAGTTTTCTTTTGTATCTTTACCGCGCTGATGGCCAATAACCGTGACAGGAAGCCCTTTAAACGTGGCAATTCCTCCAACGATCGCTTCATCATCACCATAAAAACGGTCACCGTGACATTCGAAAAAGTTGTCAAACAGCTCTTGAATGTAATCGAGAGTTGTTGGGCGCATCGCATGACGAGCAATCTGCACTCTGTCCCACGGCTTTAAATTTGTATAAATGTCTGCTTCAAGCTTGCTCAGACGTGTTTCAAGGCGCTCAATTTCTGCACTTAAATCCATTTCTGAGTTTTGTGTGAACTTTTTCAGTTCATCAATTTTCGCTCGAAGTTCAATGACAGGTTTTTCAAATTCTAGTTCTCCAGCCACTCTCGTTCACCTCCTGTGCTGTGTAGTGCTAAGATTCGGCCTAGTGTTTCTTTCATTTCTGCACGATGGATCACAGCATCAAGCTGTCCATGCTTCATTAAAAATTCAGCCGTCTGGAAGTCCTCTGGCAGGTCTTCACGAATCGTTTGTTCAATGATTCTGCGGCCTGCAAAACCAATTAAAGCACCAGGTTCTGCAAAATTGTAATCACCGAGAGACGCAAAACTAGCTGATACACCGCCAGTTGTTGGGTTCGTCATCACAGAGATAATCAAACCTTGATCCTCGCTGAACAGTTTTAATGCTGAACTTGTTTTTGCCATCTGCATGAGACTAAGAATTCCCTCTTGCATTCTCGCTCCGCCAGAAGCAGTAAAGATAATAAATGGCACCTTGTCCGCTTTTGCTTTCTCGATCGCCAGCGTGATCTTTTCACCAACAACGGATCCCATGCTGCCCATACGGAACGTGGCATCCATGACAGCAATCACAGCACTTTGGCCTTCAATTTCACCTTTACCAGTGACAATGGCTTCATTCAAAGATGTTTTTTCTCTGTCTTTCTCAAGCTTTTCTTCGTAGCCTGGGAAACCGAGCGGGTTTGATGAAATGAGGTGCCCGTTAAATTCTTCAAATGTGCCTTCATCTACAAGGCTTTCAATACGCTGTTTTGCATTCATTTGCAAATGTCTGCCGCAATTCATACAAACACGTAAATTTTTATCTAGTTCTTTGGTGAGCATTATTTTTTTACATTGCGGACATTTGGTCATGATGCCTTCAGGCACATCTTGACTTGCCTGTTCAGAGGGTACAGATGCATATTTTTTCTTTTTACTGAAAATATTCTTGATTGACAAATGACTACCTCCCTTTTTGAAGGGTTTTTTCTTTACACGCACATCCACTATTATAGGACATGTCATAACTGTACCGAAACTATTGTACTTTTTTTGTCAAACGCTGTCATCCTTCATTCAATTTTTTCAGTGGGGAATTGATGAGAAATGAGTATGTGTTTGGGGCGCTGAGCAGTTGATATGTTTGAATTGTGAACGTCTACAAAAAAATCTCATTCCGGATGAAAAAATTTTCGCGTAAGAGAGGAAATGGTGCACGTTTTTCTCCAGTTTCAGAAAGAACGTGCACACTTTTCCAGTTGATTATTCGCCGATAATCGTTAATTTTCTTGTTTTTTCAGCGACAGCTTCTGGGTCGACCTTGATTCTTGCAACGCCAGTTTCCATTGCTGCTTTTGCCACCGCTTTTGCTACCGCTGGTGCTACGCGTGCATCAAATGGTGCAGGGATAACATATTCAGCTGACAATTCTTCATCTGAAACAAGAGACGCAATTGCTTCAACAGCTGCGATTTTCATTTCTTCGTTAATGTGAGTTGCACGTACATCTAATGCTCCGCGGAAAATTCCTGGGAATGCCAGTACGTTGTTCACTTGGTTCGGGAAGTCAGAACGGCCAGTTCCTACAACACTTGCTCCTGCTGCATGTGCATCTTCTGGCATGATCTCTGGATTTGGATTAGCCATAGCAAAGATGACAGGATCTTTTGCCATTTTTCCAACCATTTCTTTTGTTAAAGCGCCTGCTACAGAAACCCCGATAAAGACGTCTGCGCCTTCAATGACCTCTTCTAATGAACCTTCTTTGCGGTCTTGGTTCGTGAATTTAGCTACTTCGTTTTTCACTGCATTCATACCGTTCGGGCGGCCTTCGTAAATAGCACCTTTCGTATCACACATAATGATATCACGTACACCGAAATGATAAAGAAGCTTGATAATCGCAATTCCTGCTGCTCCGGCGCCGTTTGCCACTACTTTAATTGAAGACATGGATTTTCCAGATAGCTTCAGTGCATTCACAAGTCCTGCTACTGTCACAATGGCTGTTCCGTGCTGATCATCGTGGAAAACTGGAATGTTTGTCTCTTTTTTCAAGCGCTCTTCGATGATAAAGCAGTTAGGCGCTGCAATATCTTCAAGATTCACACCGCCAAAAGTCGGCTCAAGGAGCTTCACTGTTTCAACGATTTTGTCTACATCATTCGTTGCAAGCGCGATTGGGAAGGCATCTACGCCTGCAAAGCTTTTGAATAATACAGCTTTCCCTTCCATTACTGGAAGAGATGCTTCTGCACCAATATTTCCAAGTCCTAAAACAGCGCTTCCGTCTGTGACAACAGCGACCATATTGCCTTTCATTGTATAATCATACACTTTGCTTGTGTCGTCATAAATATCTTTACATGGTTCTGCAACACCAGGTGAATAAGCCAAGCTCAAGTCTTTCGCATTTTTCACTTGTACTTTTGATTTTGATTCGAGTTTGCCTTGATTCTCTTTGTGCATATGTAATGCTTCTTCTCTTAATGACATGTGATGAACACTCCTTCAAGTGGAAAATGATTTAATGATTTGCTAAGTTGATAAGCACATACTGGCAGTTTTAAATAAACAGAATCTTTAAAATGATAACACAATAGGTGAATTTGTAAAACATATTCAGGCGATTTGTCATCATTTAATCACAACGTTTTGTTCACCGAGCAGCTCTTTTAACTGGAAAATCACAGCATGATCTGCATGAACTTTGTATGCATCTGGAAGTCTCATCGTCTTTTTTTGCTTCTCATAATACAAATAGACATCTGCTTCTCCGCTGTGCATCGAAAGGATTCGTTTTACTTGCTCTAGCAGCTCCTGCGTATGATTCTCTTCTTTCACACGAATGTAGACAGACTCTTTTCTTTTTGCATCCATCTCTTCCAGCAAAGCAGCTTCTTGCACGATGATTTGACTGCTGTCATTTCTGACCTCTACTCTGCCTTCAACATAAAGCATGTTGCCCTCCTCAAGTAAGGGGGACAGCTTTCTAAATTGCTCTGGAAAGACGACGCCTTCCATTTCTCCCGTTTCATCCCCAAATGTAACAAATGCCATCGATTGTCCATTTTTTGTCCGAATCGATTTCACTTTTGTCAAAAGACCACCCATTGAGATTTTACGCTTAATACAGGAAGAAAGTCTGATGATTTCCACTGCACCATTCTCTCTTAAGCGGTCTCGGTACGCTTGTACTGGATGATTTGATAAATATAACCCGAGTGCCTCTTTTTCAAATTGCAGGAGATCAACAAGCGGCATTTCTTCTATCTCCGCATATTTTGGCTTAATGGAGAAGGTTGTATCCCCAAGAAAGTCCAGCTGATCCTCTGGATTTAAAAATGACACGTGGTCTAACGCGATATCTATCGATGCTAATAACGAAGCACGATTGGGATAAAACTCATCCATCGCCCCTGAAAAAATGAGCGCTTCAATCGTTTTTCGGTTGACACTCTTTGGTGATACTCTTGCGCAAAAATCAAATAAATCTTCAAACGGCTTTTCCTGTCTTGCTCTGTATATATCCTTTACAGCTGACACTCCGACATTTTTGATCGCTCTTAAGCTGTAGCGGATCTCCCCTTTTTCAACCGTAAATGGAAACTCACTCTTATTAATAGAAGGCTTCAACACTGATATCCCTTTTTCCTTCGCCTCATAGAAATATTGAGCAATTTTGTCTTCATTTCCAATTACACTCGTTAAAAGACCGCACATAAAATATAACGGATAATGCGCTTTTAAATAAGCAAGCTGAAAGCCAATCATGCTATATGCAACAGCATGGCTTCTATTAAAACCATAGTTTGCAAATTTGACGATTAAGTCATAAACGTCATTTGCAATGTTAACAGGATACTCCTTTTTTAGGCATCCTTCAACAAAATGGCTTCGCTCTTCATCAAGGACCTTTTTATCCTTCTTTGAAACAGCTCTTCTTAATAGATCTGCCTCTCCCAGCTGAAAACCAGCCATCTTTGCTGCAATCAGCATGATTTGCTCCTGATAGACGATGACCCCATATGTATCCTTTAATATGTCATACAAATCAGGATGAGGATAGGAGACCTTGACTCTGCCATGCTTTCGGTCGATAAAAAGCGGGATATTTTCCATTGGACCTGGACGATAGAGAGCATTGACCGCCACGATGTCTTCTAAACTAGACGGCTTTAGGCGCCTCAGCACCTGACGCATCCCCTGTGATTCAAGCTGGAATATTCCAGTTGTATCTCCCGCAGATAACAATTCAAACGTTTTCTGATCCTCATATGATATGTCACTAAAGTTAATGTGGACGTTTTCCTGTCTTTCAATCTGGTTTTTAATGGATTCAATTAATGTTAAGTTTCTGAGCCCTAAGAAATCCATCTTTAAAAGTCCAAGATCTTCTAAATAATTCATGGCATACTGCGTTAAATACACACCTTCATGGCCGTCTTGAATTGGAACGACCTCTGTCAGCGGCTCCTCGCTCAGCACAACGCCAGCTGCATGTGTCGAGGTGTGTCTCGGTAAGCCTTCTACTTTTAAAGCAGTTTGGAAGACCTTTCGAAGCTCATCGGATTGCTGAAGCATCGCTTTTAATTCAGAAGATGCAGTCACCGCTTCTTTCAGCGTCGTTCCTGGCTTCGATGGAATCAGCTTGGCAAGACGGTCCGCTGCCTTTGAATCAATTCCCATCACACGACCAACATCCCTTAAAGCAGCTTTTGCTGCAAGTGTTCCAAACGTGACAATTTGCGCCACATGCATATCTCCGTATTTGTCTTTTACATAAGAAATGATTTCATCTCTTCTCGTGTCGGGGAAATCAATATCAATATCTGGCATGCTGATCCGCTCTGGATTTAAGAAGCGCTCAAATAAAAGACCGTGACGGAGCGGATCGACATCTGTAATAAACAGAACATATGCAACAAGTGAACCCGCTGCTGATCCCCGTCCAGGGCCTGTGACAATCCCTTTGTCATGCGCATACTTCATAAAATCCCACACAATGAGAAAATAATCACTGAAATTCATTTTTTGGATAATGCTCAGCTCATATTCAAGCCTTTTGACATACATGTCATTTGAAGCAAGCTTTCTTTGCTTCATCCCTTCTGCGCACACTCTGCGTAAAAACTGATCTGCTGTTGATTGATCAGGAGTCGGGTAAGATGGGAGTTTTGTCTGCCCAAGATTTAAATCAACTTCACAGCGGTTTGCAATCTCCACCGTTCTTGTCAGCAGCTCTCGATCATCTTTATACCATTCCAACATTTCTTCAAAGGATCTGAAATGCTTTTCTCCTCGGTCTTCCTCTATCTCTGAAAGCTGCTTACCTGCTTTAATCGCTTTTAAGCACGTATAAGCCATTTTGTCTTCTCGATTGATATAGTGAACATCACCCGTCGCAACAAGAGGAATGTCTGTACTTTGTGAAACGTCCCGCAGTTTGGCGGCGAGCGATTCGTCCTGCTGAAATGGCTGAAGTGCGATATACACATGTCCCTCGCCAAATATATGCTTCAATTGGTTGGCAGCTTCACGCGCTTCTTCTAACTGATCATGCTGCAAAAGCGTTTCAATATACCCAGATGCGCCTGGTGTGATGGCAATGAGCCCGCGGTGATAGCTTTTAAGCCATTTTTCTTTCAGTCCGGCTTTTGATTTTGATTTCAGCACACTGCTGATTTTGATTAGGTTTTGATAGCCTTCATTGTTTTTTGCAAGGAGTACCAAGGGATAAGCCTCTGTCTCTTGTTCATCTATGAAGACAGAAGCTGTTAAACCGATAACCGGCTTGATGCCATGTTTTTTACATTCCTTATAAAATTCAACCGTGCCATACATCACATGGTCATCGGTAAGAGCGAGCGCCTTGCAGCCAAGTTCTTTTGCTTTCAGCACAAGCTCCTTTACTTTAGCTGCACTGCTTAACAAGCTGTATCCACTGTGGACCTGAAGATGAACATAAGACATGCTTAATCCACTCCTTTCGTCTAAAGTCATTCTTTCATTATAAAACGCGATGCGGTGAGAAACAAATGTTCTTTCTTTTCTGTCCGTTCATACTTGTCCAGCACACGCCATATATTGAATAGAGTGAGGTGGACAAAATGGATGTGAAGGAAGCTTTTATTCCGAATTTTATCAGCTGTTATTTTATCGCCCTAGGGGTCATCTTGGGTGGTGCTATCATAGGCGGTGTTGGTGCTTATTTATCTGGTCAGCCGCCTTTATCCATTATTACTAGTCTTGCCAACCGTTTAAAGATTTGGGCGCTTGTCGCCGCTATCGGCGGAACATTTGATGCTGTTTATAGCTTTGAACGAGGCATTTTCGAAGGAAACACACGTGATATTTTCAAGCAGATTTTATTAATTATCTCTGCCATGGGCGGTGCACAAACGGGGTATCTCATTATTACGTGGCTTACCCAGGAGCATGTGTCATCATGAGGGTGCCGGAGCTGTATAAACGCCCAGGCTGGCAGCGTTTTTTTGCAGGAATGATGTTTGGTGCGATTGTAAGCTGGCTTATTTTTCTCTTTACATACGGAACCTTTCAGGAAAAGCAAGTAACACTGCTGAGAAGCCAGCAGCATCATATGGACAGTCTAAAAGAACAAATCACACTCTATCGGGAAGATTTGCATAAGTTAAATGAGGATAATAAGAAGCGGCTGCTGATCCAAAGCGTAGATGTTCATCTCGTGAATCGTGAGCAATATAAAATCCCAGAGCCAGATACGCTAAAGTTTGAAGATCAGGTCAAGGAGGATATCTCAGAAGTCATTACAAAGGATATTGAAAGTGTCTATAAAACAAAGGAATTACTAAAACGGACAGTAGAAAATAAAGAATATACCATTCGGGAAAAGGCATATCGCGCCAAAGTGACAGAGCTGACAATTTATACGAAGCTTTCGCTTGAAGTACGTATTTCATTTGCTGAATAAAGAGGTTGTGGAATTTTTATGAATTTCTGCCCTCAATGATCGCTTTTCACGCTTCATTTTTATACACTAAAAGTAGAACGAGATCTTAAATAGAAAGAGGTGAGGACAATGGAGGTTTACAGCTATCGTCAAATGGCACGAGACAAAGCAAGCCGGATCAAAGACGGCATGTGTGCTTATGCTGAGACAGAAATGATGGCTCATTTAATTAAAAAAGAATTAAAGCATCAAAATCTCCAAGCCTATGAAGATTCAACAGACATCGGCTGCTGGTTTATCCCTGTATGCAAGTAACCCTTTTCTCCATGACAAAAAAAGAGAGAAGGGACTTCACATCCCTCCTCTCTTATGATGATGATTTACATACTTCTTCTAAATCACGCAAAATCTCATCTGCTACTGCCCAATCATAAATGGACGCACCGGCTGCAAGCGGGTGGCCGCCTCCATGATATTTTTTCGCAATGGTGTTAATGACGACGCCTTTAGAGCGGAATCTCACACGAATCTGATCGTTTTCTTCCACAAAAAAGACCCATGCCTTAATGCCTGCAATATTCCCTAGTGTCCCAACAAGCTGTGAGGCCTGCTGCGCTGTTGTTTGGAACGATTCCAAAATTTCACGCTTAATGAAAACAGATGCAACCCCGTTCTCTGACAAAGAAATATGTTGAAAAATATAGCCATTTAATTTCACGACATTCAAATCTGTCTCATACAATTGATTGAAAAGATCTGAAGATGAAAATGGATATTCGATAAGCTCCCCTGCATATTTGAGTGTCTTTTTCGTTGTGTTTGGGAAAAGGAAGCGGCCTGTGTCTCCTACAATGCCGGCATAGATCAATTCAGCTGCCTTTGTATTCAGCTGATATCCTTCTTCTTTCCCCTCTAAGTACAATTCATAAATCATCTCGCTCACAGAGCTTGCCTCTGTATCCACCCAAAGCAAATCACCATAAGGATCTTCATTCGGGTGATGGTCGATTTTCATCAGCTTATCGCCCATTAAATAGCGCTGATCATCGATTCTTGCTTGATTGGCCGTATCACAGACAATGACAAGGGCCCCTTTATACACGTCATCTGGTACCTCATCGAGTTCATATAAAAATGAAAGGGATGGCTCAGGCGTTCCTGTCGCATAAATATTTTTTTCTGGATAGGTGGCACGCAAGATTTCCGTAAGGCCGCACTGCGATCCATACGCATCAGGATCTGGTCTTACATGTCTATGGATGATGATGGTGTCATATAATGATATGGTTCTAATCAGTTCTTTTTTCATAAAAACTCCTTCTCATGCGATACTCTTTTTATTATTAAATCATAATCTATCGTGACGGAAAAGTGAGGAATAGACAATTTATTCTAGTAAGCAAGCCTATTTACGTTTAAAATAGGGTTGTAACCACTTACAATGGAGGCTTGGCACATGCTTGTTTTGATTGTGTTTATTATTTGTTCTGCCATGTTTTATTTATACTACAAAGCAAAAAATGTCCGTACGAACCGGCCAGTCGAGAAAAAATTCTGGTCGGCGAAATCCAGTATGGCCCTTGGCTGCTTTGTCCTGCTCTTCGGTGTGAATCAATTATTTTTAAACCGCTCGTCACTCGCATTTGTCATCGGATTTATTTTTGTTGCTGTTGGTATCGGCAGTACGTGGGCTGGGTATAAAGCCTACAAGCATTATCTTCCGCTCTTTTTAAAGGAAGGCGAAAAAGATCACGCGTAATAAGGAAAGGGGCGACATGAGTTCGCCCTTTTTATCATTATCCTCTTTCCATCAGCTGCACCATCAGCATCGCTTTGCCTACGATATTCGATTGGTGATAAACCTCCACTTCCAGCTTTCCAAACTTGCGTCCTACTTCTAAAATATTCGGCTTAATCTGGATGGTGGATTCCATTTGGACCGGCTTTAAGAAATAGACAGAGAGACTCTCGACGATCAGTTCGCCCTTTTTATGAGATTTTAAGAAGCGGTTGGCAGATTCGATTAAAATTTGTGTGAACACCCCATATGAAATATTTCCAAGCTGGTTCGTCATTTGCGGGGTAACCTCGTATTGATAAACCGCATCCGCTTTTGGTTTCTCTGTATCGGCTTCTTTAAATCCTCTTGAGACAACATCATCCAGCTTTTCTCCGACCTGCGGCTGCTTTTGAATCATTTGGAGCGCCTTGAGCACATCCTGACGGCTGATCATACCGATCAGCTTCGCATGATCATCCACAACTGGCAGCACCTCAATGCCTTCCCACACCATCATTTGTGCAGCTGAAGCGACAGATGTTTTGCCAATGACCGTCAGCGGATTTTTCGTCATCACTTTTTCTATCGGTGTGGAGCGGTCATGCCCCGCAATATCCTTTGAGGTGAGGATTCCGTGAATCTTCATTTGATCATCTGCGACCGGGAAACGGCCGTGGCCAGTTTCATAATTCTTTTCATACCATTTTTCAAGCTTATCCTCTGGTGATAAATACACGGTGCGTTCAATCGGCGTTAAAATATCTTCTACAAGCACAATTTCTTTTTTAATTAATTGGTCATAAATGGCTCTGTTAATGAGAGCCGCTACGGTAAATGTATCGTAGCTTGTTGATAAAATCGGCAGCTCCAGCTCATCTGCGAGCTGAATGATTTCATCATCTGTTGAGAATCCGCCTGTGACCAGCACAGCCGCCCCTGCCTCTAATGCCTGCCTATGGGCATTGATCCGGTTTCCGACGATGAGCAGGTTGCCAGCAGCCGTATAGCGCATCATTGCGTCCAGCTCCATCGCTCCGATAACAAATTTATTTAACGTTTTATGTAAGCCAGCGCGTCCTCCAAGGACCTGACCATCAATAACATTGACCACTTCTGCATATGTGAGTTTTTCAATATTTTCTTTTTTCTTTTGTTCAATTCGAATGGTGCCGACTCGTTCAATGGTACTGACGAATCCTTTATTTTCAGCATCTTTGATGGCCCGGTAAGCGGTACCTTCACTCACTTTCATTTCTTTCGCTATGCGCCGGACAGAAATTTTCTCTCCGACATCTAATGAATCAATATACGATAAAATTTGCTCATGCTTTGTCGCCAATCCCGTTCACCCTTTTTGTTTTCAGCGTTTTCATCTATGTTTCATTATAAGGGCAGGAGGCTTTTAATAGCAATTTGTCTTTTCTTTCGGCAGATG
Source organism: Bacillus sp. FSL M7-0003 (assembly GCF_038628485.1). Taxonomy (NCBI): domain Bacteria; kingdom Bacillati; phylum Bacillota; class Bacilli; order Caryophanales; family Bacillaceae; genus Bacillus; species Bacillus sp. FSL M7-0003. Next base: position 2,602,600 of record NZ_CP152024.1, read on the forward strand.
AAGGCAAATAAAAAAAGCCGGCATTTGTGTGCCAGCTTTTTTCATATGAGGATTAAATTTCGATTGATTCCCCGCTGTTTAACACATGACCGACGCCGCCATGCAGGCTGTCTGCAAATGCATGCGGGTCCTGTTCAATTGGCGGGAATGTGCTGTAGTGAATCGGAACGACCTGTTTTGCCCGCAGCCATTCTGCTGCGATTCTTGCATCTTCTGGTCCCATTGTGAAGTTATCACCAATTGGAAGGAATGCGAGCTCAATATGATTCAGTTCACCGATCAGCTTCATATCTGAAAAGAGTGCAGTGTCTCCTGCATGATAAATTGTTTTACCCTCTGCGGTAAATAAAATACCTGATGGCATCCCTGTATACGTAATTGTCTGTGCCTCTTCATCAATGACAGCTGAACCATGAAACGCTTGCGTGAGCTTCACTTTACCAAATTCAAACTCACGTCCGCCGCCGATATGAAGCGGGTGCGTTTTCACCCCTTGCCAGCTTAAATAAACGGCAAGCTCATTTGGCGCAACGACGAGAGCGTCATTATTTTTAGCAATTTCAATGGTGTCACCAAGGTGATCTCCATGTCCATGTGTCAGTAAAATGACATCCGCTTTCACATCTTGCGGTTTGATCTCTGTGTGCTTATTTCCATTTAAAAATGGGTCAATCCAAATATGATATCCGTTTGTTTCAATGTGTACAACTGAATGTCCATGATATGTAGCTTTCATGTAGTATATCCACCTTTCAATTTTGATCCCATATCATTTATTCCCTCTATAAAAAGCTGAAAAACTTAAAACCTGTGAATCACGTTAAGACCACCTGTTGCTTCAATGACGGTCCCTGTAATGAGATCTGAACGGTCATCGCATAGAAATGAAATGATACGCCCTATATCCTCACCAGTGCCAGACCTGCCTATCGGCGTTTCATCGTCTTTGATTTGACGGGCTTTCTCTATTGTCGATTCTTTCATGTCTCCAACGATTTTGCCTGGACAAACCATATTAGCAGTGATGCCATTTTCGGCTTCTTCAATCGCAATGGTTTTCGTCAATGACGCAAGGCCCACTTTTGCCGCTCCAAAGGCAGATCTGTGCATCCAGCCTGGCGCATGGTCTGCACCTTGGAAGCCATAAGTGATAATGCGGCCAAAGCCTTGTTTTCTCATCGTTGGGATGACCATTCGGAACAAATGGAATACTGCTGATAGGTTGCCTTCTATCATTTGATACCATTCATCTTCAGAGTAATCCGCCAGTTTTTTTCGTTCAAAAATATAAGGACCAGCATTGTTAATCAAGGCATCAATCCGTCCAAATCGCTCTGCTGCCAGCTCTACCATGTTTTTCAAATCTTCTTTTTTTGTCACATCACCTTGGACAAATTGAAGCTTATCTTCGTACTGGTGTAATTCTTCTTTCATCTGCCGGACAGCTTCATCATCACTTCGATAATTCACTGTCACAGAATACCCCATATTCAGTAAAGACTCGGTAACTTTCCGGCCAAGCCCTTTAGAACCCGCTGTTATTAATGCGTGTCGCACACAATCTCCTCCTAAAGCAAAGGTTGCAAGTTCACGTGTTTCTTTTGTTATCTTTACTTTACTATAAACCGGCATCTGGCGCACTTATGAACCCTTTATCGATATGAGTCAAACAATATAGGGTGATTCATCCACTTTTTCAAATCCCATGAGCCATGGATATCGAGCAGCAGAGAAACAAAACGATAGCACTCTCTCACCTCATAAAGATCATGAGGAAGCGGGCAAATCTCTTCATAGCCCAACTGAACATTGCGGGCAGCTTTTTTCGTCAAAAGGTATTCCAATGCAATAAAATCAAACGCAGCTGGTCCATATACGACATATTCTGTATCAACTAAACTCGTCACTTGATCATCTTTTTCAATATATTGAGACGGATCTAAATCAATTAAAATGAGACTTGCTGAATCAGGGGGCTTTAGCTTTTCAATCTTTTGCAGCACAATTTCTGCATAACAGTGAAATTCATGCTGATCAACGTAATAGCGGCCTATGAGTTTGGATACAGCCTTTTTTAACACAGCATGGAATTCTCTCAAATGCTTCTTTTTAGCTCCGTAGACTGCACCAAAAAAGTCAGTACGATATGAATGAAGATGTGCTAGTTTCCTCCCATAATCCTTATAAAAGTCTGATGAACGTCCCTCAAAAGATGTACAAGGTGTTCCTTCTACTTTTTCCATTACATAAAAATGTCTCCCTGCCTTCTTCACTTTGCGAACAACTTCTGGAACATGAAAGGAATTCGTATGAGACAGCTTTTGATTGATTTGATCGATATGCTCTTCTACAGTACGGTCATCTACTCCATAGATCGTCTTGATCCCAGACACAAATTCACTTTCTTCTCTTGCAGTTTTAGGAGATTTGACTACATATTCCGCTTTATCTTGTAAGGAGATCAGCCACACATCATTAGCCCGTCCGTCATATTGTTCTCCTAACGTTTTCACTGATACGATAGGTTGATGAAACAAAGCCTCAAGCGTTTTCTTCATGATCTGCTGCCACTCCCTCTTCTGCTTGACGCAGGTATGCTTTCATTTTCTCCAATGATCATCAATCTCCTTTTTCCATGACAAAAAAACCATCCGTATAAACGAATGGTTATGATAAGTTATGCCAGGCAGGCTTTTGCTTTTTCTAAAGCGAGCTGAATTTGTTTGAATCCAGTTCCGCCTGCACTTGTTCTTTTTTCAACCGCAACATATGGATCAAGAACAGTGTAAATGTCTTGTTCAAAAAGATCGCTTGCTTCTGTGAATGTTTCAAAAGAAAGATCACTTAGATAGATGCCTTTTTGAATACATGTATACACAAGCTTTCCAACGATTTCGTGTGCTTCACGGAATGGCATGCCTTTTTTCGCAAGGTAGTCAGCCACTTCTGTCGCATTTGAGAAATCTTCTTTTGTTGCCTTTTTCATGACATCTTCGTTCACTGTCATCGTTTGAATCATGCCTGTGAAGATTTGCAGGCTGCCAGCGATGGTTTTCACTGTATCAAACATGCCTTCCTTATCTTCTTGCAGATCTTTGTTATACGTAAGCGGCAAGCCTTTCATAATCGTGAGAAGCCCCATCAGGTTGCCATACACACGGCCTGTTTTCCCGCGGATTAATTCAGCCATATCCGGATTTTTCTTCTGCGGCATCATGCTGCTGCCTGTTGCATACGTATCATCGAGTTCAATGAATTTGAATTCTTGCGAGCACCATAAAATGATTTCCTCACAAAAACGTGAGAGGTGCATCATCACAAGACTGCTATTAGACAAAAACTCTAAAATGAAATCCCGGTCACTCACACCATCGAGGCTGTTTTCGTAAATATGGTCAAAGCCAAGCTGCTCTGCTGTATATTCACGATCAATCGGGAATGTCGTTCCTGCTAACGCTCCGCATCCAAGCGGCGACACGTTAATTCGCTTCAATGAATCTTGAAAGCGCGCTTTGTCACGCTCAAGCATCCAGAAATAGGCAAGCATATGATGGGCAAACGAAATAGGCTGTGCACGCTGCAGGTGCGTATATCCTGGAAAAATCGTTTCAACGTGCTGTTCTGCCTTTTCTACAAGCACCGTTTGAAAGGAAGAGATCAGTTCAATGATATGCTCGACTTGGTTATTCAAATACAAGTGCATATCGGTTGCAACTTGATCATTCCGGCTTCTCGCTGTGTGCAATTTGCCGCCAAGCGGACCAATCTCATCAATGAGCATTTTTTCAAGGTTTAAATGAATGTCCTCATAATCGACTGAGAATTCCAGCTCATCCGCCTCTGCCTTTTTCATTAGCGTATTTAGTCCGTCTTTGATGGCAGCGGCCTCCTCATCGCCGAGGATACCGCATTTATTCAGCATACTTGCATGAGCAAGGGAGCCGGTCAGATCTTCTTTGACTAATTGTTTGTCGAAATGAATGGAAGCGCCAAACTCATCGACCCATTTTTCTGGTGTTTTTTGAAATCGGCCTCCCCAAAGCTTTTTCATGCTTTAACCTGCTCCTTTTTATTCACGATGCTGTTTACTTTTGTCGGTAAGCCCCAAAGATTAATAAATCCTACAGCTGCATCATGATCGAATTCATCTGCTTTTGTATATGTTGCTAGATTTTCATCATAAAGTGAATATGGTGATTTACGTCCTTCTACAATGGCATGACCTTTAAATAGTTTCACACGTACAACACCCGTTACGTTCTGCTGTGTTTCTTGTAAGAATGCATCTAGTGCTTCTTTAAGCGGTGAGAACCATAAGCCGTTGTATATTAATTCAGCCATTTTTTGTTCTACGATTGGTTTAAAGTGTGCGACTTCTTTGACTAGTGTTAAGTCTTCAAGCTCTTTATGCGCTTTTAGAAGTGTGACTGCACCTGGGCATTCGTACACTTCGCGAGATTTGATGCCGACAAGACGGTTTTCAACGTGATCGATTCTGCCAACACCATGCTGACCAGCGACTTCATTTAAATGAAGGATGAGATCAGATAATGAATACTGGATACCGTCAATGGCTGTCGGTTTTCCTTTTTCAAACGTGATTTCAATGATTTCAGGTGTGTCAGGCGTTTTTTCAAGTGGATTTGTCAGATCGTATGCACCTTCTGGCGGCGCAGCCCAAGGATCTTCTAAAATGCCACATTCGTTACTTCTGCCCCAAAGGTTTTGGTCGATTGAATATGGGCTGTCTAAGTTAATCGGAATTGGAATACCGTGTTTTTGTGCATAATCGATTTCTTCATCACGAGACCATTTCCATTCACGCACTGGTGCAAGAACTTCTAGGTCTGGATTCAATGCTTTAATGGATACTTCAAAACGAACTTGGTCGTTCCCTTTTCCAGTACATCCATGAGCAACTGCTACTGCATTTTCTTTTTCTGCTACTTCCACTAATTTTTTTGCAATAAGCGGACGGGATAGTGCAGATACTAGTGGATATTTTCCTTCATACATTGTGTGTGCTTGTAATGCAGTGAGTGCAAACTCTTCAGCAAATTCTTCTTTTGCGTCAATCATGTATGATTGAACAGCTCCGACTTGAAGTGCTTTTTGTTGAACGAATGCTAAATCTTTTCCTTCACCTACGTCCAGGCAGCAAGCAACGACTTCGTATCCTTGCTCTTGTAACCATTTAACTGCAACAGAGGTATCAAGACCTCCGGAATATGCTAATACGACTTTTTTATTTTGTGACATGATTGAAAAGCTCCTCTCGCTTGTTTTGATTCTGTGAATGTTTTTTGCATAAAAATAAGTTTTAATTTATAAACATGCATTTAGTATGTATACACTGTAACAAGGAAAAATTGTTTTTTCAACCCCTTTATGAAAAAAACTCTGCCAAATTTTCTTGGCAGAGTCATTTTGGGCTATTTTTGATCCTTTTCAAGCTCTCGTAAGACATGAGGAAGCTCTGGAATCACGAGTTTGGTCATGGCTAAACGAACGGCTCCGGTAGATCCCGGCGTGGCAAAGACAGCCTTTTGATTGACGACCCCTGCCGTTGCCCTGGATAAAATAGCAGCTGAACCTATGTCTTCTGTATAACTGAGCATGCGGAAGATTTCACCAAAGCCAGGCAGTTCCTTGGAAAAAAGAGGAGTGATCGCTTCAATGGTCACATCCCTTGCGGCAATACCTGTTCCGCCATTTAACAAGACGGCATCTATTTTCGGTTCGCTTGTTCCTTCGAGCACAGCGTCTTGAATCGATCCTATATCATCTTTTACAATATCGTATGCAAGAACAAGATGTCCCTGTTCTTTGAGCAAATCAATCATCAGACGGCCGCTTTTATCTGTATCTTTCGTTCTTGTATCACTGACCGTAATGACTTTCACATAAAGCCTTTCTTTCGCCTCACGTTTATGTTCTGTCACGCTCATCTTTCGCACCGCTCCCTTTTGCTTCATATTGGACAACATTATAGCATGCTGCTTTCAACAGAAAAAAGCTCTTTTCCTTATTGGAAAAGAGCTTTTCAAACTTGATTACGCTAAACGCATAACGTCTCTTGCAATCATTACTTCTTCGTTTGTAGGGATGACGATCACTTTTACAGGAGAGTGCGGATAGCTGATGAATGCTTCTTCGCCTCTCATGTTGTTTAGGGAAGGATCCCAGTAAACGCCCATGAATTCTAGACCACGAAGTACACGTGCTCTTACTTCTGAACTGTTTTCACCGATTCCAGCTGTGAAGATGATCGCATCTACGCCATTCATTCTTGCTGCATAAGAACCGATATATTTATGAATACGGCTCGCAAAAATATCAAGAGCAACTTCTGCACGGTCGTTTCCTTCTTCTGTTGCTTCTTCGATATCACGAAGGTCACTTGACAGACCAGACACACCTAAAAGACCACTCTTCTTATTCAAAGTAGAAAGCACTTCTTCAGCAGTATGTCCTGTTTTTTCCATAATAAATGGAATAAGGGCAGGGTCAATGTTACCAGAACGTGTACCCATTGCAACACCTGCAAGTGGTGTAAAGCCCATAGATGTATCGATTGATTTTCCGCCTTCAACTGCTGCAATACTCGCACCATTTCCAAGGTGGCAAGAAATTAGACGAAGCTCTTCAAGCGGACGGCCTAATAGCTCTGCTGCACGCTCTGTAACGAACTTGTGGCTTGTCCCGTGGAATCCGTATTTACGAATACCAAAGTTTTTGTAGTAGTCGTACGGAAGGCTGTATAGGTAAGACTGCTCTGGCATAGTTTGGTGGAATGCTGTATCGAACACAGCAACCGCTGGTACGTCAGGCAGAATTTGTTTGAATGCTTTGATTCCTACAACGTTTGCAGGATTGTGAAGTGGTGCAAGCTCTGAAAGCTGATCAATGTCATTGATCACTTCATCAGTTAAAAGAACAGAATCGCTGAATTTCTCTCCGCCGTGAACAACGCGGTGTCCTACGCCATCAATTTCATTAAAGTCTTTGATGATGTGAAATTCAGTTAGTTTTTCAAGCAGCATTTTGACCGCTACTGCGTGATCTGGAATATCTGTCACTTCTGTTTTCTTTTCTCCATCTACAGAAATCGTGAAGATACTGTTGTCCATTCCGATTCTTTCAACAAGCCCTTTTGTTAAAACGGTTTCTTCTGGCATGTCGAACAATTGGAATTTAAGAGATGAGCTTCCTGCGTTGATTGCAATAATTTTGGACATTACTGTCGCTCCTTTTACTCAGTTGTTATATAAGGTTTCACGTTTTTTCCGGTGCTATATTCAACCTGTTTGACGGGTCTTTTATAGTTTAACGATAAGTCCGAAAAATATCTGACTTTTTCATTTAAACATTGAAAACTTTGCATTTCAAGTGCACCTTCAAACTGTTATCGCTTACATCGATAAGTCGTTATTTTCTGAATAGTAAAATATCCAGATTATTGACAAAGAGCTGAAATGATTTTTATTTTAGCTCTTTGTTTTCTTTTCAGCGTGATAGAAAACCTTTGCAGCTCTAGGAAGGGCGAGCACCGGAGTAGAGCGAATTTGGGATTCGTGAGCACCGGAGCGCAGAACTGCGGGCGAATGCGAGGGTTTGTCTACACGCTGAAATAGCCAGAAATCACTCTGGCTATTCTTTCGTTTCTTTTTCTTCTATAAACCACTGGTCTAATTTTCTCATCACACCGACCATTGCTTCCTTCTGTGAGAAAGATGGAAGATTGACAAACAGCATTCGTTTTGGTGCTTTCAGCCCTTCTTTTTTCTTTTGCATCACAAATAAGCTTTTGGCGTGTTTTTTATCCTTAAACATGGACACTGGCAGCTGAATTAACGCATTCATATACGCATGATCTTTGATGAAATCCTTTAATTGTACGCTCTCTTTTCCTTCAAACAAATCATTTGGAATGATGAAGAATAAGAAGCCGCCTTCTTTTGTGTAGCGAAGGCTTTGTTCAATGAATAAATAATGGGCAAAGGCATGTCCTTCTTTTGCCTTTAGTTCAAAGTCTGCTGCACGCTCATCATTTGGATAATAGCCCACTGGGAGACTGCATACAGTGACATCTGCCGGTGAGATCAGAAGCGGCTCAAGACTGTCCTGGTGGAAAAGCTCAACTTCTTTCTCCTCTAAATTCGCCTGGGCCCAAGCAATTTTAATGAGCACATCATCAATTTCAGATGCAAAGCCGCGTTTTGTTTCTGCAGTGAGATTATTTAAAACAGCAAGAAGTAAGTTTCCTGTTCCCGCTGCTGGATCAAAGACTACGAGCTCTTTTTGACCGTCTAAAAATTTATTCACCAAATAGCTGACAAACAGTCCAATCGTATCTGGTGTCATCTGGCGATTTGGGTGAGAAATATCCTTTTGACCTTTCAATACGGCGAGCTGAAACGCTTTACGAATCTGCTCATGATCATAAGAAGCAAAATCTGCCTTTTCTATTAAATCCTTTAATAAACCGTTTCGATCATTTGCTTGGAAAAAGGCTTCTCCTGCTTCTGCCAATGCTTCAATATAGGAAATGCCCTGTTCCTTTTTTAATCGAATAGAAGCTGTATCGAGCAGTTCAAAAATAGTACTTACTTGATCTTTCTGCAATGCTTTTCTCTCCTCGCTTTGTTAAAAGCTATATGTTCTCATTGAAAAGAGCCCCAGGTTGAAGCCGGAGCTCTTGTCGATGCTGCTTTTATAACAGTGATTTTGCAGCTTCAATGGCTTTTTCATAATTTGGATGATTCGTTGCTTCACTTACGTATTCAGTGTAAACCACTTTTCCGTTAGGGTCTAATACAAAGACTGCGCGCGCCAATAAACGCAATTCTTTCATATACACTCCGAATGCTTCACCAAATGACATATCTCTGTGATCAGATAATGTTTCAACATTTTCAATTCCGTTTGCTCCGCACCAGCGTGCTTGTGCAAATGGAAGGTCTGCACTAATCGTATAAATATTGACCGGACCTAAACCCGCTGCCTCTTCATTGAAACGTCTTGTTTGTGCGTCACACACACCTGTATCAATAGAAGGAATCACTGAGATGATCGTCACTTTTCCTGCTAAATCAGAAAGTGAAACTTCTCCAAGTGAGTTCGTTAATACCGTAAAATCAGGAGCCTGCTCGCCTACTTTTACTTCATTTCCTACAAGCGTGACAGGACTTCCTTTAAATGTGATCGATGCCAAAACAATTCCTCCCTTTTCAAATGTATGGTTCTATCATAGTAGAGAAAGCAAAAAACTGCAAAGCCTAATCGTCCCTTTTGCAAAAAAAGTTAACTGCAGCGCAGCTAACTTTTTAAAGGTCTATGTCATCTAGTTTTCGTTCTTTGTGACGGTGCTCCCGCTCATCCTTCTTAAACATGTGCTGAAGACGTTCAATTGCTTGAGGAGCAGAATCCAATATTTTATCGAGCAGATGTGTGTGTTCATCCAAATGAAGCATTCGAACTCCGTTTGTTCCTACAATTAAGAAGGCGATTGGTGTAATCGACACCCCGCCGCCGCTTCCGCCGCCAAATGGGAGTCTCGGCTCTTTTCGTTCCTGTTCATCAGAACGTTTCTCTTTCTTTTGGTTCCCGTTAAATTCACTGCCGCCGGCTGCAAATCCAAAACCAACCTTTGACACAGTGAGAATGACACTGCCGTCAGGGGTTTCGACTGGATCGCCGATGATTGTATTCACATCTATCATTTCTTTTAAGTTTTCCATCGCTGTCTTCATGAGACCTTGGATTGGATGATCTGCCATTTTCGGGTTCCTCCTTAAACAGATGATTCATTCTTCGTTGCTTGAAGAGAGGCACTTTTTCTCGCCTTTCTTCCTTTTAACCAATGGACAAGTAAACGAATGGCTGCAAGCATAGCATGTCCAATACGAAAATATGCTATACATGTAAACTGAGTCTGTGACACATTGTGCTGAAAGGCCGGAATGACTTCATACACCGGTTTATGCTTAAAGGTGAGATGCTCCTGCATAAAGGCAAGCAGTGCTCCTTTCACTGACCACACACCGCCGGCTGCTACACCTGTTAAAGCGGCGTCATGAAAGCCGATCCATGTCGACCAGTGAAATGAGACAACCTTTATGTGAATGAAGAACTTGCGCATGATCCGGTTTAAATCGACAATCTCTTTTGTGATGCGCTCCATTTGATGAAGGATTTGCTTCATATCACGCTTTCCTACTTTTTTATGCATCGATTCTTTTTCGTGATCAGGGTTTTTAGCGCTTTCCATTTTCTTTTCACGAATATCAATCGTTTGGTCTTCTGGATTGACCCTCACCATCGGAATATCTTTTTTGAGTCTGACCAATCCATATAAGGTGATGACCTTCAGTGCAATGTGGTCATTGTCGTTTGTATGCGAATAGTCCAGCGAAATGGTTACTTTCATGAAAATCAACAAGATCACAAGAAACAAAAACGCTGCGATCCAAACGTAAAGCACTGTGCTCACTTCCTCCATAACAAATGATGCTTCCCCTACGATTATGGCTCTCATTCTGGATTTTATACCCAATCAACAAAAAAGAGTTTGACCGGTACCCGGCCAAACTCCTCTGATTATACGTTTGATTCTGTTTTTTCATATAAATGTTCATGGACGACCACCGTATCGGCAAAGTAATCATGAACCCCTTGCTTTTTCGGTGAGAACCCAACGATAGCATAGAGAATAAAGATCGTATTAATGTAGCGCCCCACAATCTCTCTAAAGAAAATGACATCCCATGCCAGCTTCTTCTCAGGCTGAAGTGAGACCACTTTAATTCCAAACACCATCTTGCCAAGTGTTTGTTGAAAGATTTTCGTCATGATGGCGAAATAAAGGAGGAATACAATCGTCGTTGTGACGGAAAATGGAGAAAACCATCCCCCTCCTTTGGACCAGCCAAACAGACTAAAGATTGGAGAAACCGTCAAATGGTTTACACCCCAGACGACGAGCCAATCAAGAATAAATGCCCAAAATCTAATCCAAAAACCTGCAAACGCCTGTGCTTCAATTGAAGCGCGCTTCACAAAGGCCGGCTTCGATTCTTCCTCTTGGCTGCGGCTTTCGCTTACTTCATCGAATGTAGAATCCATCTATGATCCCTCCTTTATTTTGAATAGAGATACATCGGTTTAGACCCATTTGAGCCAGCCAGTGTTTCTTTTAAATTCAGAAAATCAATTTCGCTTTTAAAGAGCTTGCTTGCACTCATGTTGAAGAGAGAGTTCCAGCCAAAGCTTTGAGAATAGCTGACCACTGTTGCTCCTTTTAAGCCTTTTTCATTTTTCTTCATCGCTTTTAATGCATCATCATAATACCCAAGCTCATCGACTAATCCGTTCGATTTTGCCTGTGTCCCGTCATATACTCGGCCGTCGGCAATTTTCTTGACTTCCTGTTTTGACATGCCGCGTCCTTCCGAGATTACTTTGACAAATCCTTCATAAGAGTTATCGACCATGCTTTGCATGATGTTGCGCTCATCTTTTGTCATATCACGGTTTGGAGACATGATATCTTTGAATTTCCCGCTCTTAATCGTTTCATATTTAATACCCAGATTATCTGCAAGCTTAGAATAATTCAAGCTTTGCATGATGACCCCTAACGACCCTGTTAATGTTTCAGGTGAAGCAAAGATTTTCTTCGCTGGAGTTGACACGTAGTAGCCGCCAGAAGCTGCCATTGAACCCATAGATACGTAAATCGGCTTCTTCGCTTTTTTCACTTCTTCTAATTTTTTATGTATTTCAGCACTTTCATAGACACCGCCGCCAGGAGAGTTTACGCGCAGAAGTACACCTTTTACAGAAGCATCCTCTTTCGCTTTATCTAGTTCCTTGAGGAATGCACGATGATCATAACCTTCTCCGCCTAATAGGCTCGATGCGCCGCCATTATCTTGAATGGTTCCATTAATCTCAAGAACAGCAATCTTGCCTGCACCGCTGCCATTCTCTAGTACCTTCTCTTCTATTTCATCCCCGAATTGATAGCTCATTTTATTGTCATTGAAGCTATCGAACAAGGCCATCGTGACACTAATCACAATTGAAAATCCGAAAACACCAAGTGCAATAATTAGCGCTACCCATCTTTTCGCATTCATCTTTTTCTCCTCCTTTTTATCTCACTTCATTCATACGAATGCCCACATGAAATGTTTCACAGGAATTGTGGTTTTTTTACATTTCATGTAGGCATATGATAGCACCTCTCTTAAATAACGATCAACTTTACGTCGTCTACTTAGACAAGCGCATGACGAAAAATTGGCTTTTTTATCCTCTCCCTACACCTAATAGGCTATATCTCCACCGCAACGAAACACCTAAACCATTCTTTCATAAAGAAACGGCTATTCAATTATGCTCAGGATTCAGCCATTTCAAATCACTCACATCGACTCATTTCTCATAAAGCAATCCGGTCATCAGACGGTTCTTTCTAAAGTTTTTACTTTCATATGAAAAAAGTGTAAAATGTGAGCAAGGGTTTTCATGTAAGCCCTTTATCATTGAAAATTATTTTTGACAGCAAAGGGGAGAACGTCAATGACAGACAATCGTCGCAATGTATTTTTCTTTTACAAAAAAGATCATGAATTGGATGGACACATTTCTTCTCTCGAGAAGCTCGCTACCGATCAGGGCTTTCACGTCGTCAAGCGTGCAGAGGATGCCCATATTATTGCTTCAATTGGCGGGGATGGCACATTTCTTCAAGCAGTACGTAAAACAAACTTCCGGGATGACTGCTTGTATGTAGGGGTATCAAAATCAGAAAATACGCACTTATACTGCGATTTCTCGTTAGAGCATTTTGATAAAATGATTGATGCCATGAACACTGAACAGCTTGAAGTGAGAAAATATCCGATCATCGATGTAAGCGTTGACAGCACAAACCAGTTCCATTGCTTAAATGAACTGTCGATCCGCTCCAGCATTATTAAAACATTTGTGATCGATGTGTATATAGATGATTTCCACTTTGAAACTTTTAGAGGCGACGGCATGATTATTTCCACTCCGACTGGTTCAACGGCTTACAATAAATCCGTGAGCGGCGCCGTGGTTGATCCGATGCTTCCTTGTATGCAAGTCACAGAGCTTGCATCGCTGAATAACAACTCGTACCGTACATTAGGCGCTCCTTTCATCTTGAGCAGTGACCGCAAGCTGACGCTCAAGGTAGTGCAGGATGGAAACGATCATCCAATTATCGGGCTTGATAACGAAGCGCTCGGCACAAAACACGTCAAACAAATTGACATTGGCCTTTCAGGAAAAGTCATTAAAACGGTGAAATTAAAAGACAACTCTTACTGGGAAAAAGTAAAACGCAGATTCCTTTGAGAATTTGTCCGCACGCTGAAAGCTCCTTTATGGGGCTTTTTTTATGTCTTTTCATTCACGGCCATGGTTATGGTATGATGTCACAAGTATGAATGTACGAAAAGGAGAACACGATGACATTACAACATTTTGATCAATATCCATTAAGTGATGAATTGAAACAAGCGTTAGAAGCGCTTCGCTTCCATACACCTACACCCGTTCAGCACGAGACATTATCCGTTGCTTTTTCAAAGCAGGATTTAATCGTCAAATCTCAGACTGGCAGCGGCAAGACCGCAGCCTATGGTCTGCCGATTTGTGAAATGGTTGATTGGGCTGAAAATAAACCTCAAGCCCTCATCCTCGTTCCGACACGAGAACTCGCCATGCAGGTCAAACAAGACCTCACAAGCCTTGGGCGATTCAAACGAATCAAAGCCGCAGCCATTTATGGAAAAGCCTCTTTTCAAGCGCAGAAAATAGAGCTTTCACAGAAAAACCATATTGTGTGCGGGACACCAGGCCGCATTTTGGATCACCTTGAGAAAGGCACCCTTTCTTTAGAAAATCTCAAATTTTTCGTGTTAGATGAAGCGGATGAGATGCTGAACATGGGATTTATCGATCAAGTCTCTTCTATTATTCAGTATCTGCCGCCAAAGCGCATGTCGATGCTGTTTTCAGCGACAATGTCTGATGACATGAAGAAATTGAGCGAACAGTTTTTACAATCACCAAAAGTCATTGAGATTGCACATGAAGAAACGTCTGTACAGCAAATCACCCACACCGTCATTGAAACGGAAGAAGAATCGAAATTCTCCCTTCTTCAGCGTACGATCGTCATTGAAAATCCAGATAGCTGCATTATTTTCTGTAATACACAAGACAGGGTGAATGAACTCACGCTGAAGCTGGACGAATGGGATGTGCCCTGTGACAAAATTCATGGCGGTATGAGACAGGAAGACCGCTTTGATGTGATGGATGAATTTAAAAAAGGTGAATTCCGTTATCTGATCGCAACAGATATAGCAGCCCGGGGAATTGATGTCAGTGATATGACACATGTCATTCATTATGATCTTCCTTATGAAAAAGAGCGCTATATTCACCGGACTGGCAGAACAGGCAGAGCGGGAAAAAGCGGGAAAACGATTGCGTTTATGACAAAGAATGCAAAACCGCTCATTGATGAATTAAAGCAGGATGCCGGCATAGACTTTCAAACTCAGCCTTATCCGACAAAGGAAGAAGCAGAAAAGCATGTAGAAAGCTTTGAAGAAAAGATTGAAACGCCTATTCAAAAGGAAAATAAACAGGCAGGCGTTGAGAAGGATATTATGAAGCTTTATTTTAACGGCGGAAAGAAAAAGAAGCTGCGGGCTGTTGATTTTGTTGGGACCATTGCCAAAATAGAAGGCGTTGCATTCGATGACATTGGGATTATTACGATCCAAGACACAAAAACATATGTAGATATTTTAAACGGCAAAGGCCCTCTTGTGCTGAATGCCATGCGCCACACAACCATTAAAGGCAAGCAGTTAAAAGTACATGAAGCACGTTCATAAAAAGTGAGGGCCCAGCGCCTTTACTTTTTTTATTTATATTAAAATAAGCTCAAAACCGTATCCCATCAGCCTTTTTGATGACAAACATGACAAATGTCATATTGAATACATGATGGGTGCTACTATGAGCATGACACCTTTCCTTCTATACTTTGAAGTAGAAAGAAACGGAAAGGACTTGAACGTTCATGACGACTTCAACAAACACACAGCAGCAAGCTACTTTAAGAAAACAAGTGGGGCAATTCTCTGGTGCTGATTCGAAAAAAAGTATCATTCAACTCTTTAATACATTCATTCCATTTTTAGGGCTTTGGTTTCTTGCCTATTATAGCCTGAATATCTCCTACCTTTTAACCCTCTTTTTTGCGGTTATTGCAGCTGGTTTTTTAGTGCGTGTCTTTATTATTTTTCACGACTGCTGCCATCAATCCTTTTTTAAACAGAAGCCGCTAAATCACCTGTTCGGTTTTTTAACGGGCGTACTCACCCTTTTCCCTTATCTTCAATGGCAACGAGATCATTCAATTCACCATGCCACAAGCAGTAATTTAGACAAACGAGGTACTGGCGACATTTGGCTCCTAACAGTCAAAGAATATCAAGAAGCATCAGCATGGACGAAATTTCGCTACAGATTTTATCGTAACCCTTTTGTGATGTTTATTTTAGGACCGATCTTTGTCTTTCTCTTAAAAAACCGTTTCAACGTCAAAAATGCTCGTAAAAAAGAGCGTTGGAACACGTATTTCACAAACGTGAGCATCATTGCGTTAGCAGCCGCAACATGTCTTCTTTTTGGCTGGCAGGAATTCCTGCTTGTTCAAGGTCCGATCTTCCTGATCTCAGGATCTATCGGTGTATGGTTGTTTTATGTACAGCATACGTTTGAGGACTCTTATTTTGAAGCAGATGAACATTGGAACTATGTGCAGGCAGCTGTTGAAGGAAGCTCCTTTTACAAATTGCCAAAGCTTCTTCAATGGTTAACAGGTAATATTGGCTACCATCATGTCCATCATTTAAGCCCAAGAGTACCGAACTATCTTTTAGAGCATGCCCATGACCAAAGTGAACCGCTGCAAAATGTCCCGACCATCACGTTGAAAACAAGCCT
Organism: Bacillus sp. FSL M7-0003; assembly: GCF_038628485.1. Lineage (NCBI taxonomy): Bacteria > Bacillati > Bacillota > Bacilli > Caryophanales > Bacillaceae > Bacillus > Bacillus sp. FSL M7-0003. The sequence goes on from NZ_CP152024.1 coordinate 2,618,662, forward strand.
TGAGTCGATGAAATTTAGACTGTGGGATGAGGAAACGAAAGCATTTGTGACGTTTAGAGAAGCACGGCAAGCTAAGAAGATGAACGTTCCTGTTATCAAAGGAGACATTCTCAAGAAAAATGCATAATCGGCGCAGGCTCTTTCTTACACGAGAAGGAGCTTGTTGTCATTTACAGGATGCACCAATAGGATGAATTTGATAAAGTAAGGAAAAACAATGAAAAACGAAAAAAGGTGGCACACGGATGAAAAAACAGTTTAAACTTCAAAAATTGCATGGGATTTCCCCCTATATATGGGCCATTTTTTTCATCCTGCCCTTCTATTTTATCCTTAAGACACCTTCGACTTTAGGTATTGTGATCGGCATTATTTTGAACGTCGTCTTTTTCGCTGTGTATCGTTTTGCCTTTGTTGCAAAAGGCTGGTCATTATATGTCTTTGGCCTATTATTGATCGGTATTTCAACTGGTTATGTGATGCTCTACAGCTATATTTATTTCGCTTTTTGCATCGCCTATTTTAACGGACATATTAAACGAAAAGTTCCCTTTTATATCTTGTACTATATCCATCTGGCGAGCGCCGCCGTGGCAGTGAACTTTAGTTTGATCTTAAAAAAGGGCTGGTTTCTCACACAAATTCCTTTTGTCGTCATCACTCTGATTAGTGCCATTCTTCTTCCTCTCAGCATTCGGAGCAGGAAGGAACGTGAACGGCTTGAGGAGAAATTAGAATATGCCAATGAACGGATTGCAGATCTTGTGAAGCTTGAAGAACGGCAGCGCATTGCACGCGACCTGCATGACACCCTTGGACAAAAGCTTTCTTTGATCGGTTTAAAAAGTGATCTTGCCCGTAAACTCGTGTATAAAGACCCTGAACAGGCTCGTGCCGAACTCAAAAGCGTCCAGCAGACCGCCAGAACGTCTCTCAATGAAGTGCGGAAGATTGTTTCCTCCATGAAAGGCATCCGAATTAAAGATGAAATGTCGAACATCGAGCAAATTCTCGAAGCAGCTGGAATTGAATTGATTTATGATGAAAAGGAAGCACCGAAACACATCTCACTTCTGAACGAAAACATTGTGAGCATGTGTATCAAAGAGGCGGTGACGAATGTTGTCAAACATAGTGATGCAACGGTTTGTAAAATCACCATTCACCAAAAGTCAAAGGAAGCCATCATCACCGTTGAGGATGACGGAACATTTAAAGGCGACTATCCATCCTCTCAAACGAAGGGTCACGGTCTTTTAGGAATAAGAGAAAGATTGGAATTTGCAAATGGCCGCCTGCGGATTGAAACAAAGGACGGGACAAAGCTCATTATGAGCATTCCAAATGATTCAGCAGCAAAAGAAAAGGAGGGAATGAAATGATCAACATCTTTATCGCAGAAGATCAGCAAATGCTGCTTGGTGCACTCGGTTCACTTCTCGATTTAGAAGACGATATGACGGTTGTTGGGAAAGGTACAAATGGCCAAGATGCCATCGATTTTGCCAAAACACATCCTGTTGATATTTGCTTAATGGATATTGAAATGCCGGGAAAATCCGGACTCGATGCAGCAGAAGAGCTCAAAGGATCAGATGTGAAAATCATTATTTTAACGACCTTTGCCCGCTCCGGTTATTTCCAAAGAGCGCTAAAAGCGGGCGTCAGCGGCTACATGCTGAAAGACAGTCCAAGCGAGGAGCTGGCAAGTGCGATTCGCAGTGTGATGAAAGGGAAAAAGGTGTATGCCCCTGAATTGATGGAAGACTTATATAGTGATGAAAATCCTTTAACGGAGCGAGAGAAATCGGTCCTTGAACTCGTCGCAGACGGTAAAAACACAAAAGAAATTGCAAAAGAACTCAGCATCAAAAGCGGCACTGTCCGGAACTACATTTCCATTATTTTAGATAAGCTGGAAGTGAAAAACCGCATCGAAGCCATTACACGCTCAAAAGAAAAAGGCTGGTTTAAATAAGAAAAAAGATCAGGACACATGCTGCCTTGATCTTTTTTTATTGAAAATCCCCCCTTTATTTTTTATTACCAGCTATCAAAATGTCATTGACAACAACCTACAGTCCTATGATATGATATCCAAGTGATAATAATTATCATTATCACTAATACAACCAATATCCGGCTTATGCGCCGATTTCAAAGGAGTCTACATTCATGAAGAAAATATTGTTCCCTCTGATGCTCATCTTTGTACTTGCATTGAGCGCATGTGGCAATAGCAGCAGCTCTTCCTCAAATAAAGGAAATCAATCAGCATCATCAGACAAAATTACATATCAATCTGAAAATGGGCCTGTGAAGCTGCCAGCGCATCCAAAACGTGTTGTTGTGCTCGGTTCTTACACAGGGAATGTCATGTCACTTGGTGTGAACCTTGTCGGCGTTGACTCTTGGTCCAAAAAGAATCCGCGTTTCCAAAAGAAATTAAAAAATGTGGAAGAAGTATCTGATGCAAATGTAGAGAAAATCATGAAGCTAAAGCCTGATGTCATCATTGGCTTAAGCAATACTAAAAATGTAGAAAAACTCAAAAAAATCGCACCAACCGTTTTGTTTACGTATAACAAAGTTGATTACCTTCAGCAGCACATTGAAATTGGAAAAGTTTTAAACAAAGAAAAAGAAGCAAAAGCTTGGGTAAAAGATTTCAAAAAACGCGCAGCTGAAGCTGGAAAAGAAATCAAAGCAAAAATCGGAAAAGATGCAACAGTTTCTGTCTTTGAAAGCGGCACAAAAGATCTTTACGTTTTTGGAGATGCATGGGGCCGCGGAACAGAAATTCTCTATCAAGCAATGAAACTGAAAATGCCTGAGAAAGTGAAAGAAAAAGCATTAAAAGCCGGCTACTACGCAGTTTCACAGGAAGTCATTCCTGAATTTGCTGGAGACTATATGATCATTAGTAAAAACAGCGAAATGGACAATTCCTATCAAAACAGTGAAATTTACAAGTCCATCCCAGCTGTCAAAAAACATCGTGTGTATGAAGCCAATGCAGAGGAATTCTATTTTAATGACCCACTTACACTTGAATTCCAACTATCATTCTTTAAAAAGCACTTTTTAGGTAAATAAGCTGAAGCAAGGGACCTCTTCCCTTGCTTTTTTCTTGTCTGGTTCTAGCGGCAGGTCCTTTTTTCCGCTACAATGACAACAAGCGAATACAAAAAGTGTGGTGCTGATTTTGTTTAAGATTTTACTAATTGAAGATGATACAACCCTCTTCCAGGAAATCAAAGAACGTCTAGTCAACTGGTCCTATGATGTCTATGGGATTCAAGATTTCCATCAGGTGCTGCAGGAATTCACGTCTGTCCAGCCTGATCTCGTCATTATAGATATACAGCTGCCAAAATACGATGGCTTTCACTGGTGCCGGATGATTCGGCATCATTCAAATGTTCCAATCATCTTCCTCTCCTCAAGAGACCATCCAGCTGATATGGTCATGTCAATGCAGCTCGGTGCCGATGATTTTGTGCAAAAGCCCTTCCATTTTGACGTACTCATTGCCAAAATAAGTGCTGTTCTTCGCCGCGTGCATGATTATAATGCAGAACCGGCCAGCCTAAAGGTATGGTGCGGCGCTGCGATTGACCTAGAAAAAAATACCGTAACAAATGATCATGGTGAGGTTGAATTAACAAAAAATGAGTTATTTATTCTCAAGGAATTGATTCAGCATAAAAATCATATCGTCAGCCGTGAATCACTCATTCAAGCATTGTGGGAGGATGAACGTTTTGTCAGTGACAATACACTGACTGTAAACGTCAACCGCCTCAGAAAAAAACTAGACGAGATCTCCCTTGGCGCCTTCATTGAGACAAAAGTGGGTCAAGGCTATCTTGCAAAGGAAAAGGATGATCAATGATGCTGCAAGCATTTTTAAAAGAACGAAGAAGCTGGATTCTTTTCTTTCTTAGTTTGCAGCTCCTCATTCTGTTTGTTGCTTATTTGGATACGACCATTCCAATCGCTTCTCTTTTTTATATTGTGCTATTGTCTACGTTTCTTATGATTGTCTTCCTCTTTTTCCGATACCGAAAAGAAACGGCTTATTATGAGAGGTTGAAAGAATGGGATGATGACATTGAACATCAAATACGGCTAACCCCCTCTTCCCCATTTGAGCAGCTCATCCATGATGCAACGTCAGAGCAAATTGCACGCTACCGGCAGATGGCAGCAGAGCAGAAAATCGCTCTCGAAGAAGAAAAAGATGAATTGCTCTCTTGGATACATGAGGTCAAAACCCCCCTTACAGCGATGCGCTTAATGATTGACCGCTTAACAGATCAGCAGCTGAAATCAAATATGACGTATGAGTGGCTCAGAATACATTTATTACTTGATGCCCAGCTGCACCAAAGCAGAGTACGTCATATCGAAAATGATTTATTCATTGAAAAGCTGGACCTGCAAAGCATCATAGCGAAAGAAATCAAAGCGCTCCAATCATGGTGTATGCAAAAAGGAATCGGCTTTGAGCTGGCGCTGGAGGAACGCACCGTATTAAGTGATATAAAATGGTTATCCTTTATGATCAGGCAGGTACTCACAAATGCAGTCAAATACAGCCATTCTTCCGATATTGTCATTGAAAGCAAGCAAATAAATGACCAAGTCATGCTGAAGATCACAGATCAAGGGAGAGGAATTGATCCAAGAGACATCTCTCGTATTTTTGAAAAAGGCTTTACCTCAACTAGACATCACAATGACACCGCCTCAACAGGAATGGGGCTCTATTTAACGAAAAAAGGAGCAGACGCTCTTCATATGACGATCGAGGTCAACTCCACGATAGATCAAGGTACAATTTTCACCTTCATCTTTCCGAAAAAGAATGATTTTGTTCATATTGCGAGCATGTGACAACAATGTCACATGCTCGTCTGTTTTGTTCGCCAAATCGAAGGACGTTTGGCAGGCTTCTTTTTATACTAGAGTTATCAATTAAAAGAAAAAGGGGTTCAGCAAATGAACATTTTAGAAGCTCGCAAAATTTATAAAAGCTATGGAAATAAATTCAACAAACAAGAGGTGCTCAGCGGCATTGATTTGACCATTGAAGCCGGGGAATTTGTTAGTATCATGGGGCCATCAGGCTCGGGGAAAACAACCCTTCTGAACGTATTGTCCTCTATCGATCATGTGTCCAGCGGATCCATTCGTATTGCAGATGCTGAGATGACACAAATGAAGGATCAGCAGCTTGCGGAATTTAGAAAAAAGCAGCTTGGCTTTGTTTTTCAAGATTATAATTTACTTGATACACTCACAGTCAAAGAAAATATTCTTTTGCCTTTATCCATATCCAAAACGCCAAAAAAAGAAGCTTTTGAACGTTTTCAGCAGCTTGCAGAAGACATGGGCATTTATGAACTAAGAGACAAATACCCGAATGAACTCTCTGGCGGACAAAAGCAGCGGACATCGGCGGTTCGTGCCTTCATTCATGAGCCAAGTCTTATTTTCGCTGATGAACCTACAGGGGCACTTGATTCCAAATCGGCATCTGACCTGCTCAACAAGCTGCAAGATTTCAATCGCAAACGAAAAGCGACCATTGTGATGGTGACACATGATCCTGTCGCAGCCAGCTATTCAAGCCGCGTCATTTTTATCAAGGATGGACAGATTTATACACAGTTGAATAAAGGCGCTTTAGAAAGAAAAATGTTTTTCGAGGATATTATGAAAACGCAAGGTGTCTTAGGCGGTGTGAAGCATGAACATTAATCAGCTCATCTTCCGTAACTTGAAGAAAAATTTGAAGAATTACTATTTATATGTGTTTGCTCTCGTGTTTAGTGTCGCGCTCTATTTTTCCTTTGTCACCTTGCAGTACTCGCCAGCACTTGATGGTGTAAAAGGCTCCATTAAAGGCGGCGCTTCAATTAAAGCCGCTTCGGTGCTGCTCATTGCGATCGTCGGTATTTTCCTGCTATATGCGAATAGCATTTTTATTAAACGCAGAGGAAAAGAAATAGGTCTCCTGCAGCTCATCGGTATGACGAAACAAAAAATTGCCAGGCTGCTCAATGCAGAAAACTTTATCCTATACGTGACAGCTATGGTTATCGGCATCATTGCCGGCTTTATCGGTTCAAAGCTGATGCTGATGGTGTTATTTAAAGTAACCGGCGTGAACGCCATCGCCAATCTGCATTTTTCAGGCATGGCCCTTCTGCAAACACTTATTGTCTTTTTCATTATCTATGGATTGATTATGCTGAGAAATAGGCGTTTTATTAAAAAACAGACGATTTTATCTTTGTTTAGAACAACATCTTCGACAGAACAGCGTGTGAAAAAGATCTCTGTGTTTGAAATCATCATTGGGGTTTTCGGTATTGTCTTGATCAGCTCAGGCTATTATATTTCTTCTAAGCTTTTTACCGGCTCATATACGTCGATGCTTGAGTTACTTTTAGCCATGATTTATATTCTAGCCTCTGTCATCATCGGTACCTTTCTTTTTTACAAAGGCTCTGTTTCTTTCATTGCCAATATCGTACGTAAAAGAAAAAATGGCTATCTCGCCATTCATGAAGTGTTATCATTGTCATCCATTATGTTCCGGCTAAAATCAAATGCACTGCTTTTAACGATTATTACAACCGTATCTGCACTTGCCATCGGTTTGCTGGCTCTTAGCTACATTTCTTATTACTCAGCGGAAAAAACCGCTGAGCAGCAAATTCCAGCTCATTTCGTCATGGGCTCAGAAAAAGAAGCAGCAACCTTCACTCGTGCACTTTCTGACAAACATATTGCTTATGATCAAAAGCACGTCAAAGTGATTCAAGCGAAATTTGATGCGAAAAAAATCATGGATTCAGAATTGAAAAATATGAAAAATGATCCAGGCGTATTGACACTGCCTGTGATCAGTGAGAAAAACGCACCAAATATTCATGTAGAGAACAACGAAGTTATTTTAAGCGGCTACAGTGATCTATTAAAGAAATTCATGCCGATTCAAAGCTCAGGCGATGTGAAGCTTCTCATCAAGGAGCCTGTTGATTTGAAAGTCATGGATATGAAGAAAGATTATCTCATTTCATACAACTTCACTTTTGGCGGTCTGCCTGTTGCCGTCGTGAGTCAACATGTTTTTGAGCAGCTCGACAAACAGAAAGATCCAAAGCTGCAGTTTGAGAATAGCCAATATAACGCAGTCAATATAAAAGATAATAAAAATCTTGAACAAGCAAATCGCGTGTTTACATCTTTAAAACTAAGTGACAAAAGCATGTCTCAATTAGCTTCAGCTCAGCAGCAAAAACAAACAATAGGACTAATGATGTTTGTGGTCGGATTTTTAGGTCTCAGCTTCCTTGTCACCTCAGGCTGTATTTTATACTTTAAACAAATGAATGAAAGTGAAGAGGAACAAAGCTCCTACACGATCTTGCGTAAGCTTGGTTTTACTGAGAAGGATCTATTAAAAGGCATCCGGCTTAAACAGCTGTTTAACTTTGGGATTCCGCTCATCATCGGATTGCTGCACAGCTACTTTGCTGTACAATCAGGCTGGTTTTTGTTCGGCGGAGAATTGTGGACTCCAATGCTTATCGTCATGTCGATTTACACTGCCCTCTATTCTGTCTTCGGATTCCTGTCTGTCCAATATTATAAAAAGGTCATCAAAGAATCCTTGTAAACAATTCCCCATAGGCATCGCCTATGGGGTTATTTTATTTACGAAGGTGTCGATTCAAACTTGTGTGATAAAATATGGTCTCTTGCTGCATAAGCTTTTCGTTTGACCTCTTCTAGGTTCACATCAACAAGCTTTCCGTTTCGTTTCACTGCTTTTCCAGCCACATAAACAGAATCAACATTTGAAGGGTGTGCCGTTTGGACAACCGCGCCAGCCGGATCTGTCATCGGCAGAAGATTCATGCTTGTCCGGTCGATTAGGATGAAATCAGCTTCTTTCCCAGGTGTAAGCGACCCAATTTTATGATCGAGCTGTAATGCACGAGCCCCATTGATCGTCGCAGCCTCAAGCATTTGATGAGCAGACAGCCCAAGTTCAGGCCCCGGCATGATCCCATCCATTAACAACGATTGATTTTGGATCGCGCGCTCTGCTTGAAGTCCGAATTTCATTTGGGCAAACAAATCTCCTCCTGTCGCTGTCACTACGTCTACACCGAGTGTTGGAAGAACACCTTGTTCAATCGCAAGTCCTGTGACAGGATAACCGTGACCCATCATCATTTCAATTTCAGGGGTAATGGATATGGAGCTTCCGCTGTCTGCCAGCATCTTCATTTGATCCGCATCAATTGCATTAATATGCACCATGTTCAAATCCGGTCCGAGTAACCCTGCTAAGTGAAGCCGCTCAATCGATCGATCCTCCGCTCCCCAATTCCCAAAGCCGATGTGCATACTGCATAGAGCATCTAGAGAACGGGCTGTTTCAATTTCAAATACCGACGTCTCCCATGATGAAAACTCTGGACCACGAATCGCAAGTCCCATTGTTAAAAGCTGATCTGATGATTGAAAATGTGCTTTTTTCACACGTGCTGCGTCCTCCATATTAGTGAGCGTACTCTCTCTATCCCAATATTCAGCATCTCCAGAGGACCCAAAAGCAAAAACAGCTCGTATGCCCGCATCTTTTAATCCTTCAATGAGCTCTTCTGTATGGTCCATTGAATTGATCATCGTCCAGTCTAAAAACGTGGTCACACCTGCATCTAAAGCCTCTAATGCCCCTAAATAATTGGCGATTCGATCGTCGGATGGGCGTCTCATCGCTCCATAGTTGCCATAATAGATTTTGCTCAAATATGTCTGCAAAGACCAATCCGTCCCTATGCCCCGGATGACAGACTGCCACACATGCCGATGTGTATCTACAAGACCTGGCATGATGACCATATCAGATGCATCAACGATGTCTGCATCACTTACTTCAATTGAAGGCCTAACTTCTAAAATATGTTTCCCTTCAATTAACAAATCTCCCTTTTCAAGAAAACCTAAAGATGGATCCAGTGTTAAGAGAGCTGCATCTTTAAACAATGTTTTCTTCATCCATATCCCCCTTTTCAAATGACGAGGATAAATGCCCCCGCCTCCATGACATTTTAAAACAGAACAGGATCGAATTAGAAGAAAAGTGACTTATCTTATATATGAAGAGCAGACGTTTCTGAAATAGTTCTTTCGATCATCCCAAACTCAAAGAATTTCATAGGTTTGATTCCGATATATTGTAAGGCTGCTACACTTCCAACATAAAAAAGCGCAGGATCATTACGTCCAAACGCTTCTTTGTTTGATTCTCTATGTACCTTTACACAATCAATTGATACGCAATGTATAACGCTACCAGCCAGATCATGACCGCCGAAGCCTTATTGATACGGTTCATCCATTTGCCGTTTGTATCTAACTTTCCTAACATCTTCCCTAAAAGGGCGAGCCCCATAAACCATAACCAGGACACGATGATACAGGCAAGTGTAAACGCCAGCTTTTCTGCTCCGCTATATTGCAGCGAATTCGTACCAATGACACCTATCGTATCGAGAATCGCATGGGGATTTAAAAGAGAAACTGAACAGGCAAATACAATTTGTTTTCTTGCAGGCATTAATTTCTGCTTCTCTTGGTCACCTGAAGATGAGCTTGTGTTCCATACAGACCATCCCATATACACTAAAAAACAAAAACCAATGATATAAAGGCCGATTTGCAGCACAGGAATGGTAAACACCACAACAGAAACACCTATGACAGCTAAAGCAATTAAAAGTGTGTCACAAAGAGCAGCTGTGATGACGACAGGCATTGCTCGATATAATCGAGGCTGCAGCGCTCCTTGTTGAAATACAAATACATTTTGTGCGCCCAAAGGTAAAATGAGACCAAAGGCAAGCACAATTCCATGAATGATCGCAATGGACATCTACTAACATTCTCCTTTTTCAGAAATTCCTACATATTTTAACACAAAGCCCCCTGCTTGCTTTCAACGAATTTCATTTTCCGTACAAAAAAAGCGCCGGATGCTTCCATCCGAACGCTTCTCGCTTCTTTATTATTGACCTTTTCGTGCAAGCTCTCTTTCTCTCAGCTCTACACGGCGAATTTTCGCTGACGGAGTTTTTGGCAGTTCGTCAATGAATTCGATTTCTCTTGGGTATTTGTACGGTGCTGTTGTGTTTTTCACATGAGTTTGCAGCTCTTTGATCAGTTCATCACTTTGATCAGTTCCATCACGAAGGACGACATATGCTTTGACGATTGATCCTCTGATTTCATCTGGGCTCGCCACAACTGCACATTCCTTCACTGCTGGATGCTTGATCAGTGCATCTTCTACTTCAAACGGTCCAATTGTATAGCCTGAGCTGACAATGATGTCATCTCTGCGGCTTTCAAACCAGAAGTACCCATCTTCGTCTTTTTTCGCGCGGTCACCCGTAATAAAGTAATTGCCGCGGCGCTGCGCTTTTGTACGCTCTTCGTCTTTATAGTATTCCTTAAACAAAGCCGGCGTTTCAAGATGCACCGCAATGTCACCAATTTCTCCAGGTGCGCAGACGTTTCCATCCTCATCAATGATATCTACTTCGTTGCCAGGGGTTGGTTTTCCCATACTGCCTGGCTTGATGTCCATTCCTTTTAATACCCCTACGAGCAGTGTGCTTTCAGTTTGGCCATAGCCGTCTCGTACTTCTATATCGAAATGCTTTTTGAATGTATCAATGACTTCACGGTTCAGCGGCTCTCCCGCAGAAACAGCACTATGCAGCTTCGGCAGCTCGTACTGACTCAAATCATCTACTTTTGCCATAAAGCGGTATTCTGTCGGTGTACAGCATAGGACATTGATTTCATTATTTTGAAGCAGCTCTAAGTATGTATTTGGATTGAATTTCCCTCCATATACAAAGCCTTCTGCTCCACTTCCTAACACAGATAAGAGGGGGCTCCACACCCATTTTTGCCAGCCTGGTCCTGCTGTCGCCCATACTTTATCTCCTTCATTAATGGAGAGCCATGCTTTGGCAGCTGTGCGTAAATGTGCATACGCCCATCCGTGTGTATGAACAACCCCTTTAGGGTTCCCTGTTGTACCTGATGTATAGGATAAAAACGCCATGTCTGTGCGCTTTGTATCTGCCAATTCAAGTTCCTTTGATTGCTCTTCCTTTTGCGCTAGAATGTTTGTCCAGCCATGATCGTTTTCACCGATTGAAAATGTTTTAAAATCGTTTGGTTTTTTGGTTCCGTCGAACGATTGAATGAATGAAGAGTAGACGATCGCTCCTTTTGCTTCTGCGTGTTCAATTCGGTAATCTAAATCTTTCGCACGCAGCATTTCAGAACAAGGAATCACGACCATTCCTGTTTTTAAAATTGCTAAATAAATGCTGTATGCCTCGAGCATGCGCGGCACCATCACAATGATTTTATCGCCTTTTTTGAAGCCTGCTTTTAATAAAACATGTCCAATTTTATTTGCCTCTTCCACTAATGCTGCATACGTCACATGTGCTTCGTGGCCATTGCCGTCCTGCCAGTGCAGAGCCATTTTCTCCTTGTCATGACTGAACGCTTCAATCTCACTGACTAAGTTATATTGTTCTGGTGCAATTAAGTCTTCTCTTTTCATGGTACAGCTCCTTTTAGCCTCTTTCTTATGAAACGAAACATGTTTCAATTTACCTATTCTAACACTCATAACTGAAAAATGCTTGAATTAGGACCTACTCCTAGTATTATGCCATAATTTTTTAAATCCGTCTTCTTTTTTAAAAATATTCTAACTATTTATATGTACAAAAAGAAAAGAGCGGGAAGGATCCCGCTCATAAGCCATAGCTTTTAAATTGTGTGTCTTAGAAAGATCCGCCACCCATATGTTGTTGAGCGTAAGATACAAGACGCTTAGTGATTTCTCCACCAACTGATCCGTTAGCGCGAGATGTAGTTTCCGCACCAAGGTTTACACCAAATTCAGAAGCGATTTCGTACTTCATTTGGTCGATAGCTTGTGCAGCGCCTGGTACTAGTAATTGGTTAGAACTGCTTTGTCTGTTTTGTTGAGCCATGTGTTCTCACCTCCTTGTGAATATAGAATGTGTAGAAACACATGACTTCATGCGATTGATTTTATGGTAATTATTATGAAATTTTCGTTTTAGAATAGATCAGCGAATTCGTCTGCCGCTTTCTTTTCATTTGTCACAATAATTGTTTCAATTTGCTCTACTGCCTCGTCCAGCATCGGCTCGAAATCAGCAAAGCTTTCGTAGCGTTCTACCTTCTCAAGCTTTGGCTTGGTTTTAGGAGACGGCGGCGTAAAAATCGTACAGCAATCCTCGAAAGGCTGAATGCTTGTATCGTATGTGCCAATTCGTCTCGCTTCATCAATAATGTCATTTTTATCGACAGCAATAAGCGGGCGGATGATTGGTGTATTGGTCACATGGTTAATAGCATACATGCTTTCAAGTGTCTGGCTTGCCACTTGACCAAGGCTTTCTCCGGTAATAATCGCAAGGGCATCGCGCTTTTCTCTTATTTTGTCAGCTATTTTCAGCATCATTCTTCTTGTTGATGTCATTGTATAGTTTTCAGGTACTTGTTTATGGATCAGCTCTTGAATTTTTGTAAAAGGTACGATGTGAAGCTTCACTTCGCCTCCATATGCTGCCAGGCATTCTGCAAGATCAATGACCTTTTGTTTGGCACGTTCACTTGTATACGGCGGGCTAAAGAAATGCACAGCTTCGATTTCAATTCCGCGTTTCATTGCTTGATAGCCGGCAACTGGGCTGTCAAAGCCGCCTGAAAGCATGAGCATCGCTCTTCCGCTAGAACCAACCGGCAGGCCGCCTGCACCTTTGACATCTTTAAATGTAATGTACGTTGCTTGCTCTCTGATTTCTATGCGTAAATGCACATCCGGCTGTTTCACATTGACCGTTAAGTTTTCCGTATTCTTTAGAACATGTCCGCCAATTTCACGGTTCATTTCATTTGAATCAAGTTCAAATTGTTTATAAGAGCGTTTCGTTGAGACTTTAAATGTATTTCCTTGTTCATACACTTCCTGTACTGCTGTTAGTGCCGCTTCTTTAATCGCATCTAGATTTGTCTCGCATTTAACCGCAAGACTAAAGCTCTGAATACCAAATACACTTTTGAGCTGTTCTGAAATCGGTTCAGGGTCTTCTCCGTTCAGCATAATCGTGATGTGGTCTCTATCAGATGCAACCTTTAATGCTTCAAAATCCTTTAAGACGAACCGAATGTGCTTTCTTAGTTTTTCAATAAATTTCTTTCTATTCTTCCCTTTTGTTGAGATCTCACCAAAACGGACTAAAATATGATCATATTTCATGCTGTTATCTCATTCCTTTTAATTTTTTCACACTTTGTGCGATCGATGTGATGATTTGCGGCGTTAGCTCTGGTCCTTGTCCATACGTCAAGCTGATTCTCATACTGCTTTTGGCTACTTCCTCTGGTTTTCCCATTGCCAGCAGTACACGGCTTGGCTCTTTTTTCTTGGCTGAACAGGCAGAGGTTGTAGAAACATATATGCCTTCTTTTTCAAGCATATGGAGGAGGACCTCAATTTGAATACCCGGTACTGAAAAATTCACAATGTGCGGCGCACTTTGCGCCCTCGGTGTATTCATCACAATACCTTCTATCTCTCCAAGCTGTTTTTGCAGCTGCGTTTTTAAGTTCAGCATCTCATTATGATACTTGTCAAGCTGTTCAAATGATTGTTTCATGGCTTTTGCTAAGCTGACAGCTCCAGCAGGGTTTTCAGTACCTGAACGAAGTCCTAATTCCTGCTCTCCCCCAGTAATGAAAGGGGCGAGAGTGACATCTTTCTTTAAAAAGAGTGCTCCTGTGCCTTTTAATCCATGAATTTTATGGCCTGACATCGTCAAAAGGTCTACATCCAGCTGTTTATTGAGTGCGACCTTGCACATTCCCTGCACCCCGTCGACATGAAAAAGTGCGTTTTCGGCATGCTCACGAATGATACCAGCAGCTTCTTCAATCGGCTGGATAGCACCGGTTTCGTTATTGACGTGCATCATGCTGACAAGCACTGTATCAGGGCGAAGCACTTCTTTTAAATGAGTCATATCTGCATGGCCATGCTCATTTACTTGAATATAGGAGATGTCAAAGCCAAATAACGCCTTCAGCTGTTCAAACGATTCAATAACAGAAGGATGCTCTATTTCTGTGGTCACAATATGCTTGCCCCGGTTCATTTTGGCAAGTGCTGCTCCTTTAATGGCGATGTTATTCGCTTCTGTTGCACCAGACGTAAAAATAATCTCATATTGTTTCAAGCCCGTGTAGTGAAGCATTTGTTTTCTCGTTTCATTTAACAGCCGGCTTGCATCTATCCCGAGCTGATGAAGCGAAGATGGATTTCCAAAATAACGTTCACTCACTTGCTGATATACTTGTAAAACCTCAGGGTACGGTTTTGTGGTTGCACTATTATCAAGATACATCATTGCGAAACTCCTTATCCTCTTGCGTTTAACTAATATGATCCGAATTCCTTTTATTTCAATATAAAGCGGTATATTGACAACCTCATCAATTCACTATATCATGCATAGTGCCATTGTCATATTTTTTCCTAAATTAACAGAATATTTAAACATGGCGGAAAAATAAAATAATAGGGGGATAACCTTATGAAAAATAAGTTAAGTCAAACAGACACATTAGCCATCGGCTTAATGTTGTTTGCACTCTTTTTCGGCGCAGGCAATATGATATTCCCTCCTGTACTTGGACAGTACGCAGGTGAAAACGTATGGCTTGCGATCGGTGGATTTTTACTGACCGGAGTTGGGCTTCCACTCTTAGGTGTCATCGCCGTTGCCCTGACAGGAACTGGTGCAAAGGGGCTTGCTGACAAAGCTCATCCTACATTCGGTACCATTTTCACTGTCATTTTATATTTATCCATTGGGCCTTTCTTTGCGATCCCTCGTACTGGAACGGTTTCTTATGAAATTGGGCTGGCGCCGTTTCTGTCTGAAGCGCAGTCTGAATCATGGATTCCATTATTCTTGTTTTCGATTGCTTTTTTCGGCATTACCTATGCTCTTGCTTTAAATCCATCGAAGCTTGTTGACCGAATCGGTAAAATTTTAACACCAATTTTACTCGCTGTCATTGCTTTAATTGTGATCAAAGCGATCGCGACACCAATGGGTGGAATTGGGAGTCCGCATCCAACTTATGAAGGAAGCCCGCTGTTTACCGGCTTTTTAGAAGGCTACAAAACGATGGATGCTCTTGCTTCAATCGTTTTCGGAATTGTCGTTGTCACGGCTGTGAAAGAGCGCGGTATGACAGAACGTAAATCGATTGCCGCAGCCTGTATTAAAGCAGGGCTTGTCGCAGCTGCTGGACTAGCTCTTGTGTACATATCACTCGCTTATGTCGGAGCATCAAGTCCTGAGGCAACAGGTATGGTCGGGGCAAATGAAGGTGGAAAACTCCTTTCGCTTGCGGCGAACTTTTTATTTGGTTCTGCTGGTAATATTGTGCTAGGGGCTGCAATTTTATTTGCCTGTTTGACCACAAGTATTGGACTGGTTTCATCCTGCGGGGAATATTTTTCTTCACTATTTCCACGCTTTTCTTATCGCACTGTTGTTTTAGTTGTATCTTTATTCAGTACATTTGTGGCAAACCTTGGGCTGGCGCAAATTATTTCGCTCTCTGTTCCGGTTCTTGTTGCGATTTATCCGTTAGCCATCGTGATCATTCTCTTATCTTTTCTTGATCGCTGGATCAACGGAAGACGGATTATTTATATCGCTTCACTCATTTGTACAGGTATGTTTGCCGTCATCGACGGGTTAGTGGCAGCAAAGATTCCTCTTGGCGGTTTAAATGAAATTTTAGAAGCTACTGTTCCTTTATACAAACTTGGGATCGGCTGGGCTATCCCTGCCGTACTTGGAGCCATTATTGGTCTTCTTATTTCTTTGTTTACGAGCCCACCTAAACAGCCTGCTTAATCAAGCATCAAATCAAAAAACATCCCCTTCATAGGAGAAGGGGATGTTTTTTATTGTTCTTCATATACTAAAATAGAAAAATTCATGACTTTTGTATGAAAACACATGTTGACATCAGGCGTACATCCTTTATAATTAGTGAATGTTAATGAAGAACCGTTTTAGCAGCTAATTAACAGAATATTTCAACATAATATTGGAGGCTTTATATTCAATGAAGGCAACATTGTCGACGAAAGATACGATTATTATAGGTTTTATGTTATTTGCTTTATTCTTCGGCGCCGGAAATATGATTTATCCGCCAGAGCTTGGGCAATATGCCGGAACAAATGTCTGGAGAGCAATGGGCGGATTTTTATTAACAGGTGTCGGTTTACCTCTACTCGGGATTATTGCGATTGCTTTAACAGGGCGTGATGCAAAAGGACTTGCAGATAAGGCTCACCCAGTGTTTGGAACAGCATTCACCGTCATTTTATATTTATCCATTGGGCCGCTTTTCGCTATTCCGCGTACAGGAACAGTTTCGTATGAGATTGGGGCATTACCATTTTTATCAAGTGTGCCAGCTTGGCTGTCCCTTCTTTTATTTACACTCGTCTTTTTCGGTATTACGTATTACCTTGCTTTAAATCCAACGAAAATCGTGGATCGTGTAGGGAAAATATTAACACCGATTAAATTTACGATCATTTTTATTATCATTGTCAAAGCCATTTTGACACCGATGGGCGTCATTGGTACACCAGATGTATCTTATAGCAGCGGATCGTTTTTCAAAGGATTTTTAGAGGGCTATAAAACGATGGATGCTCTTGCTTCTATTGTATTTGGAATTGTTGTCATCAACGCGATTAAAGGACGCGGTGTGACAAGTAAAAAGGCACTGGCTTCTGCTTGTATCAAAGCGGGTTTGATTGCAGCTGCTGGATTAACCTTCGTTTACCTGTCACTTGCATATCTAGGTGCTTCTAGTACACATGCCATTGGATTCGTTGGAGATGGAAGCAAAATTTTAGCTCAGTCTTCTCAATTCCTTTTCGGCAGTCTAGGAAATATTGTGTTAGGAGCTGCTATTACAGTCGCTTGTTTAACAACAAGTATCGGTCTTGTCACATCATGCGGAGAGTATTTCTCAAAGTTACTTCCCAAGCTTTCTTATAAAATGGTCGTGACACTTGTTACATTGTTTAGTTTCATTATTTCTAACTTTGGACTTGCTCATATTGTTGCTTTCTCTGTTCCAGTCTTAACAGCGATTTATCCGCTGGCGATTGTGATCATCGTTCTATCACTTGCTGATAAATGGCTTGGACATAGAAGACCTGTATATGTCCTCTCGTTAATTTTGACAGGGTGCGTGAGCTTATTTGACGGCTTAGCAGCAGCAAAGCTTCCAATCGGTCCAGTAAAAGACATTTTCCAAACAGTGCTGCCTTTTTATGACCTTGGCATTGGCTGGCTTGTCCCTGCGATACTTGGAGTCGCCATTGGGTTCGTGATCTCCCTTTTCACTTCTTCTGCTTCAGAAGAACGTCAGAAGCAGGCATCATAATACAAAAAAAGCTGAAGTCCTATCAATGGACTTCAGCTTTTTTATTGATGCTGATATTCTTTTTCGTGCTGAGCTAATAGCTTCTGAACGGCTCCAGGTGATGCTTTTTCCACAGCTGATGCTGCTACATCAAATGAACCGTTATAATCATACGCATAAAATCTTCGCTCTGCCTCTTTTAATTGTTCTGAAAGAATATGATTTTGGCTTCTAAAACGATTGCCATATTGAATGATTCGTTCAATTTGATCCACTTTTGTGAGCATTTCTTCCGTCTCATTCACAACATGTCTCACTGTGTCAGAGGCTTCTTTTAATTGCCCATTCACAGCTGGCATGTTGAGCGGCAGGTTCTCCAGCTGCTCGTGCACTTGCTGAATCATCTCCTGCGCTTTTTCAGCCTGCTCTTTCATGTCAGCAGGTACACCTGGAATATTGCTTTTTTGCAGCTGACGCACTGTATCTGTCAGCATCGTTTTGAGCTCAGCCAGTGTTTCTCTCGCTTGCAGCTCTTCTTTTCTTAATGATTGAAGATGATCCTTAAATGTATCATGCAATGCTTTTGCATCATCGATAAAGGTCTCAAGCTGATTGATTTCATTCATTAATAGGGAATATGCGACATGATCACGATCAAGTTTCTCGCGAATTTGTTTCATGAGCTTTTCAATTTCTTCTAAGCGTTTTTCGAACGCCTTCTGTTGATCAAGCTCTCCGGCTGTCAGTTTGTAGCTTTCTTTTACAAGAGCTGTTTCTGCCTTTGTTTGGGTGTGATCCTGCTCTAGCTTTTCAAACGCTTCCGTCAGCTCAGGCATTTTGCTTTTGATTTCCTGACCTGCTTCTACTTCCGCTTCCAGCTGATCATACAGCGTCTGAATGGCATCATCAATCATTTGGAGAATGCTTGATGCCTCATCCAGATTGAGTTCATCAATAAGCAGTTTTTCCGCACGGGTCAGCTGTTTGTTTAAATTCTCAAGCTCTTTAGTGATCTGGATGTGTTCGAGCTTGTAGCCTTTGTCTGTCATTTCTTTATATCCGTCTTTCAGCTTCGTCAGCTGGCCTGGTACGGTTTGTTTGCAGTCTGCAATGAGCTTCGGTACATCATTGATATACAGCTGAAGCTGATCGAGTCTGCGGTCTTGCTCAAGCAAAATCTTTCTTGCTTTCATATAGTTGCCGTTTTCTGTCTCTTCCTCGTACTGCTTGATCCCTTCCCAGGCTTCATCTAAGTCCTGCTCCATTTTGTCATAAAGGGTGCCGTATAAATGGCTGTACGCAAGCAGATTTTTTCGAACTGTTTGATATTGTTCTTTGACCTTTTCAATGTCCTTGCGATTTTGCTCCTCGCTTGTGACAAGGTCTGCAATCTCTTTTAAAATGTCTTCAATGTTCGAATCAGCAGCACTCAGCAAGTCCTCAATGTGCGTAAGAACCTGCTTGGCTTTGGAGAATCGATATTTATCAGAATACTCTTCTGCATCATATAATAGCTCCTCTACCTTTGGAAGATGGGCTGTGACGATATCGTCCCACTCTGCACGCCATCTTTCAAAAAATTGCTCTGTTTCTCCGGTCATTTTTAAATGTTTGATCTTTGAAATTTCTTCTACAATTGATCTGTTTAAAATTTCAATTTTCCATGCTTCCAATCGGTCAATCTCTTTATATATATTTTTTCGCAGGAAATAACCGACTGAAAACAAAGCAAGCAAAATGACAATTAAACCGATGATTAACTCCATAATGAGCCCCCTTGTTGTGATCTAAGTGATGTCAGGGTAAAAGTGTCCCGAGTAGACCTGAGAACCCTTTCGTGTCCGCTTTGCATTTGTTTTTTATAAGCAGGATCGTATGTTTTCCAATACCATCCATTCACGGTTTTATGTATGTTTTTTCAAGAAAGTATTTGTGCGCTTTCTATCATTTGATCACACGTATCAATGTGACCTGCTTTTATGTATGCGGAAGCTGTCGTTTTCATTGTTATTATGATACCATGTAACCAGCATTTTTGGTCATGATTTTTCATTATTTTCGCTGATAAACATCACGTTTTTCAAAATATCGACAAGAGGTGACGACATGCTGAAACAAGATGCACATCTACATACACCGTTTTGCCCGCACGGTTCGCTTGATTCTTTTCATTCTTATATTGAAAAAGCCATCAAAAAGGGATTTGATTCCATAACCTTTACCGAGCACGCCCCGCTGCCTCCATCGTTTCAAGATCCAACACCTGAGCAGGATAGTGCCATGAAGCGCCAAGACCTTGAAGCGTATATAACGAAACTGGCTCAGCTGAAACAAGAATACAAAGGACAATTAATAGTAAAAACTGGGCTTGAGGTTGACTTTATCAAAGAGTATGAAGAGGAAACAAGAACCTTTTTAGACTGCTACGGTCCAGAACTAGACGACGCCATTTTATCTGTTCACTTTCTTCCTGCTGGCAATGATTATATTTGCCTTGATTTTGACGAGCATGCCTTCCAGCAGCTAATAAGCATCTATGGCAGCATCGAACAGGTCTATCAAAGCTACTATGACCAAATTCATTCTTCTATTCTATCATCTTTAGGCCAATATAAGCCAAAGAGAATCGGTCATATCACCCTTGTCCAGAAATTCAAACAGCTTTTTCCATATGAAATGTCACCTGAACTTTGTCAAAAGGTCACCCTCTGCCTTGAAGAAACGGCAAAAAAAGGCATGTCCTTAGATTTTAATACATCAGGTCTTCGTAAAACATATGCCAGAAGTATCTATTTAGATCAATGGATGATTGAGCTTGCAAAAAAGAAAAAAATTCCGCTCATATTCGGCTCTGATGCCCATCAAGCGGAAGATCTCGGATATGCGTATGATCAATTCGAGGACATCATGAGGTTCAGATGAGAATCTAGTGCCGGCTCTTTTGGTTCTAACAGATAATGAAGCGAGCGGCTCAGCTCCTTAAAGTACATTTGATAGAAATACGGCTCACTTGGGTTCAAATAAAGCACCTCTGTTAAATATTGCGGCTGTAAATATGGCATCATGAGAAGTGATTTTAGCTGAATCATAAAGGATGCGAGTGAAAGCTGCTCACAAATGACATGGGTGCTTTTTCCTTTTTCAATGATGAGCTGAAACAAATACTTTTCTTTTGTTAAATATGTCGACATGATTTCTCTGATGAGTGTCGAATCAATCGTCACCTCCCGATAAACGAAACGGGTTAATTGACGGTGCTTGTGCTGATAAGATAAAATATCAAAAACCACATGTAGTAAGCATTCTTTTGCATGACGGGTTTCCATGTGATGGAGATGTGATTCAATCATGTGAATGTAGCCTTCATAAAAATCGGATACGAGCTGCTCAAGCAGCCCTCCTTTTCCTTGAAAGTAATAAGAAATGTGGGCAACGTTGACGTTTGCTTCCTTCGCAATCTCACGGACAGAGGTTCCAGAAAATCCTTTTTGGTTAAAAAGTCTGATGGCAGCATCCATAATACGATCTTTTGTTTGCACGGTTGTTGATGTTTTCATCCGCTCACCCCTCTTCATGTGTACATACTTCAAGATGAAGGCGGAAGTTCCTTTTACAATTGCTCGACAAATCCCACATGCGAGACGCAAGTTATGTATTTTTAAGATAGAAAGTAGGAGATTTTCATGTTTCATGTCGAAAAACAGTCTGGCGATCCTTCAAAAGACTATCAATTGCTTGTCAAACAGGTAGAAGCCATTACAGATGGTGAACCTGATCTGATTGCCAACTTGGCAAATGCAGCTGCGCTACTCTATCACTCACTTCCTGAAGTCAATTGGGCCGGGTTTTATTTAGCAAAGGGCGGCGAGCTTGTGCTTGGACCATTTAACGGACTGCCTGCATGTGTGCGCATCCCTTCTGGAAAAGGCGTTTGCGGTACAGCCTTTGCGACAGGTGAAGTGCAGCGTATCGCTGATGTCCATGCATTCCCTGGACATATTGCCTGTGATGCCGCATCGCAATCTGAAATAGTCATTCCGCTCAAGGTCAATGGACAGATCATTGGGGTACTCGATATTGACAGCCCTGTGAAAGACCGCTTCAGTGAAGTAGATGAGACCTACCTTATTCAGTTTACAGAAATTCTCCAACAGGCGTTATCCGTCTCTACGGATGCGTAATCATGTAGAAAGAGCAGACACATTGTCTGCTTTTTTATGTTTCTTTATATAATGGAGAACGTCACCTTTGCCTCTAAATAGGTTGACTTCTCCTACCCAGCGTCATATAATAGAGTTTGTGTGAAATATGGCAGCCTTTTTGTTCGGCTTTTTTGTATCATTTTGTTCCTTCTATATTATGAAGGTGCATCTTGTAACTCCCTGCTGCTGGAGCGAGGATGCATGAAAACATAATGACGAAAAAGAGGAAGAACAGACGGTTTTTATTTTTCACAAATAAAAACAATAAGGAGGAGTCACATTATGGCTCGCTATACAGGTCCAAGTTGGAAGATTTCCCGCCGTTTAGGCATTTCATTAAGCGGAACAGGTAAGGAACTTGAAAAACGCCCTTACGCTCCAGGCCCACATGGTCCAGGACAACGCAAAAAACTATCTGAATACGGTTTACAATTACAAGAGAAGCAAAAGCTTCGTCACATGTACGGTGTCAACGAACGTCAATTCCGTACACTATATGACAAAGCTGCTAAACTTCCTGGTAAACAAGGTGAAAACTTCATGATCCTTCTTGAAACTCGCCTTGACAACCTAGTATACCGTCTTGGCCTTGCTCGTACTCGCCGCCAAGCTCGTCAGCTAGTAAACCATGGTCACATCCTTGTTGATGGAAGCCGTGTAGACATCCCATCTTTCTCTGTGAAACCAGGTCAAACGATTGCTCTTCGTGAGAAATCTCAAAACCTTGCAGTAGTGAAAGAATCAGTTGAAGTAAACAACTTCGTTCCTGAATACCTTTCTTTCGATGCTGAAAAGCTTGAAGGAACTTTCACTCGTCTTCCAGAGCGTTCTGAATTAGCGCCTGAAATCAGCGAACAACTAATCGTTGAGTTCTACTCTCGTTAATTTCATTACTTCTCTAAGAGAGAGCAAACAAACCCTAGATCCCTTGATTGTTCAAGGATTTCTAGGGTTTTTTTGTATGTTCTCAATTATACATGAAATCATTTGAAGTCATCTTCCATTTTCAACACTTATTTTCCCCGGCTGCCTGCTCCATTCTTACTTCGATCAAACCTGTCTTGATTTTTAAATACAAATATAGGAAATAATTCATTGAATTGCCTATTTCCTATTGGTACAATAATGATGAATGACATATCAGTCGTATGGTCTTCTATAGTACTTAGATGGAGGAGTTCCATGTTTAGTATCATAATCATTCTATTCTTACTTTTAATCTTATCAGTGATCGCCTATTCTCTTTTAAGAAAAAAACAGGTTATCGATGAGCCGCCCAATAGATTTGCTGCATGTCTGTTTATCTTCCTGCTCTTTTTTTCTATCTGCTTTGTGATCGCGGTTCCATGTGTATTGCTATACATCGCCGTTTTAGGCGTGAATTTTCTTTTTGGAGAAACCATCACGTATGATTCGTTTTTTTCTTTGATCTCTTTCTCTTTGTTCGTGAGTATTATCATCGTTTTTTGGTCACCTTTCCTTCTATTCATAGGCAAAGGACTGGCTTATCTCCTTAAACTTCCTTTATGGCTCATTTATACTTTGGAATGGGTGAGTTCTTGGATCGTTTCACATCTCTCTATCAAGTATGTCCTTTACTTAAACTTAATGAATGTATCGATAGAGGATGACGGCCTATTGATTTTATCATTCTTTCTCAGTTTTTTATTTATTGAGATTGATCTCGTTTACTCACGTATGAAACAACGAAAACAATCGCTTAATACGCAAAAAAGCTCCTAGATATCTTTCTAGGAGCTTTCAATCGTTCATTCTTGACTTGTCCATTTTGTGATAAGCTGCTCTGTTGTCATAACAGTCGCAAATTCATCATGCAGGGTTGCAAGTGAAAGCCGGTGGATCGTTTCTGGGTCAAAATACGTACCGTTTTGATCTGTTAGTCCAAAGGCGGCTGTTGCATCTGAGATCAAGTACGTATCAAAGCCAAGATTTCCGCTCATTCTTGTGGTCGTTGATACGCAGTGAGGCGTTGTGAGTCCTGCAATTACGACCGTGTCAATCTGGTTGGATCTTAGATGTTCCTCTAAGTTAGTACCAATAAAGCTGCTGTTGACTTTCTTTTGTATTACTGTTTCTCCCTCTAGCGGGTTAGCCATATCTTTGAAAAGGTGCCCTTCATTTGCCGGATGAAATACAGAGTTCGGTTTGTCGGATGTATGCTGAATATGAATCACTTTCCAGCCTTTCTCTCGCCAAAACGTCAATAGCCGGCTGATATTTTCCTCTGCCTCTAGGTTATTGCGTTCTCCCCACTTTTCATGCTCGAACGCTTTTTGTACATCTACAATGATGAAAGCCTTTTGATTCGTTTTCACAAACGCCCACCTCCGAATATTCACATTCACTACATGTAGTGTAAGGAATAGCGGACGTTTTGTACATGTTTTTATTAAATTGAAAAAAGAACCTAGAAGTCATTTGCAGACTTACCAGCTTCTTTTTCAATGAATTTAATTTATTCTATTAGCATCTTTAAATTTGGAACGAAGTAAAAAAACAAAAAATACACTGACAATTATATAATATATTCCAATGATTGATGTACTGTTAGAAAAAACATCAAATAGTTTATCTGATTTGACCATAAACATCCATATGAAATAGATGATGAAAAAAGATAAAGGAAAATAAAGGAAATAACCTAAGAAATATAACTTTAGTTTTTGCATCATTGTCTTCCTCCTATTATATTAAGCCGGTTAATTATGCCCATGGACCTCTTCCCTCCATGCATTTAGCTGAATACCAAGTAAGGAAGGCTACTAAACCGATAACATTTCCCCCAATGCCAATCTTCAATAAAAGCTTAGCAGCTTCTTTATAAGCCTTCTTTTCAAGATAGCTCCAAAGACCACCAGTTAAAGCCACTTCTATCATTGCCACCCCAAAATGATCCTTTAATGAATCAATCATACAATCGCCCCAAGTTCCTTTAGCATCCTGAGTTTTTAAATCTGAAGACTTTTCTAATTGAATTCCACTTTGTTTTATTTCATTTTCTAAGATTGTAAATTCTTTTGTATCTCCAAATCTCTCTCTTAATTTTTCAAAATTAAAGCCAACCAACTGATTATTTTGCTCATATATACTAGCTGTCTCCATTAAAAATTTTAAATCTTTAGCCAGTAAATTCACACTTTCTTCATTAGAGTTTGATTTGGCAGCTGCGATTGGTGAAGCAATAACGGAAAAACCCAAAAATAATGCTATCATAATAAAAGTTGTTTTTTTAAAGAATAATTTGTTTCTCATTATATCCCCCTTGAAATGCAATATTTAAAAATCTATATGTAATCTAAAGAGTGAACTTCTTAGATGAAACATTCGCTTCCCCCCTAACATCTACATACTATAACATCCTTTTCCATTCATTTATTGAGATAAAAGTTTTATTCTATAATGTATTATTTTCATATTTATATGCTCATACTAAAATTAAACCAATCAGCAAGTATAGAGCACCTCGTACATATTATTTATTAAACATACTAGTTATTAATCACTAGTCAAAACAACTACTATTATAATGATATTGTTATTACAAAGCGGGACTTTAATCTCCCTCTAGATTCATATTAAATATAAAAAACAATCTTTTTTCACCGTTAACAAAAAAAAGACAGCATATGCCGCTGTCTTTTCGTTTTTTTAATTCGTATTCTGTCCTCCGCCGTTCAGTCCTTCTTTAATGTAGCCTTTCACTTGGCTTGAGGTTAATAGACCGATATGGCCAACGCCATGGATCAGAACGTTTCTTGCGCCAATTAAACGAGAGAGGCTGTTGACGACGATGAGATCAGCTGAGCTGTAGACAGATGTGTAAAGAATTTTTTGATTTGGATCTGTGCCTGGTAATGCTCTGCTTGAAACGAGTCCGTTTGCTCCACCAATTGTGACAACGTTTTCAATTTTATCGCCGCCATCTAGATTCTTAATATAGTATAATGTGTTCGCTCCGCCCATACTATGAGCCACAATATCTACTTTTTTGGCACCCGTTTTGTCTAACACATCTTTGACGAATCTGGATAGACGCGGACCATTGTTGCGGTTATTTCCTGTTTTGTCTATGAAATCGATAGCATATAATTGGTTTCGATCCCAGCCTTGTCCAACCAAATAACTTTTAATAGAAAAAAAGTTATAAGAGGCACCGCCAATGCCGTGTACCATCACAACCGGATTATGCTCAGCCGCCTTCACCTCTTTCGGCTGGATAAAAGCCATTGAACCAATCACCAATGCAAGCGCAATGAGAATTTGCAAACTCCTTTTCTTAACAAACATCACTTTCATTCCCCCTTATTCATCTTATACGACTCTATTTTATACAAGAAAAATATGTCAGAAAAGTGAACAAGGTAATGTTTATGAGATGATTTTACAAAAATATAAATAATCAAAAAGCACCTTGGACTTTTTTAAATTAAAACAAAAAGACTACGAGACCTTCTTTCTTTCATATATAATATCAATAGACTAAGGAGGTTCTACTAGATGCTATTTACTCAAACACCTGCACCACCCTACTATGCCGCGATTTTCACATCAAAACGAACAAATGTCGAGCAAAAAGAATACGCTGCAGCTGCTCAAAAAATGGAAGAATTAGCGAAAGATCTAGATGGGTTTCTTGGAATAGAAAGTGTACGAGATGAACATGGTGTTGGAATCACTGTCTCTTACTGGGATTCATTAGAAGCCATCAAAGAATGGAAAGCACATACAGCACATCAGCGTGTTCAAAAAAAGGGGAAAAAAGATTGGTATGAATCCTACACAACCCGAATTTGTAAGGTAGAACATGCTTATACAAACAAAGATTCACTCCTTGAACAAGAAGCAGACGAATGAGCTACTTCTACATAAAAAAGAAAAGCACCTCAATGTTGGGGTGCTTTTCCATGATGCTTACTGTTTCATAAAGATTTATTTATACGTCACGAGGAAGTATTTCTTTTTCCCTCTTCTTAAAACGGTAAATTGGTTTTCAATTCGGTCGTCAGCGGAAAGAACATAATCTTTATCTGTTTGTCTTTCTCCGTTGATGGAGACAGCACCATTTGTGATATCTTCACGCGCTTGACGCTTTGATGGAGACAGCTTTGATTCCACAAGGATATCGACTAGTGTTAATTCTTCTGCGCTGCTTTTCTCCATTGATGGAACATCCTTAAAGCCTACTTTCACTTCTTCAGCTGTAAGAGATTTGATCTCACCTTTGAATAGTGCATTTGAGATGTTAACAGCCTGTTCTAGTGATTCACGGCCATGTACAAGTGTTGTCACTTCCTCTGCTAGACGGCGCTGCGCTTCACGCTTTTCAGGTGCTGTTTGCACTTTTTCTTCGTACGATGCGATCTCTTCTTTTGATAAGAACGTAAAGTATTTTAAGTATTTCACGACATCACGGTCATCTGTGTTGATCCAGAATTGGTAGAACTCGTATGGAGACGTTTTTTCTTTATCTAACCAGATGGCGCCGCCTTCTGTTTTACCAAACTTTGTGCCGTCTGCTTTTGTGACAAGCGGCATCGTCAGACCAAATGCTTTTGCCCCTTCTGCTTCAGACTTACGGATCAGCTCAAGTCCAGATGTGATATTTCCCCACTGGTCACTTCCGCCGATTTGCAGCTTACAATTTTCATTTCTGTAAAGATTTAAGAAGTCTAAAGACTGAAGGATAACGTAGCTGAATTCTGTGTAAGAAATCCCTGTTTCGATACGTGAGCTCACGATATCTTTTGCCAGCATGAAGTTTACACCAAAGTTCTTTCCAACATCACGAAGGAACGTGATGACATTCATTTGGCTGATCCAGTCGTAGTTATTCACGATAACGGCTGGATTCTCCCCTGCTTCAAAATCAAGAAATTGAGACAGCTGTCCTTTGATTTTTTCTGACCACTGTTCGACGATTTCTGCTGGGTTGAGTGAACGTTCTGCTTTTTTGAAGCTAGGGTCGCCGATTAGTCCAGTTGCGCCGCCAACAAGAGCAATCGGATGATGACCTGCTTCTTGGAATCTGCGTAATGTTAAAATTGGCAATAGATGACCAATGTGTAAGCTGTCAGCTGTCGGATCAAAGCCGGAGTATAGTTTGATTTTTTCTTCTGCTAATAATTTTGTTAAACCTTCTTCATCTGTTTGCTGCTGAATTAATCCTCTGAACGATAGCTCTTCCATCAATTGACTCATTTCCAAATCTCCTTTTTTTACAATTCAACAAAAAAACGCCCCTTCGAATGAACGAAGGGACGATATATATCGCGGTACCACCCTGCTTAAAAGACAAAAAATCTCGTCTTTTCACTTACACTGATAACGGACAGATCCGTTCTTTCACTAATCAGGGCATGCTCCTTTTCGTAAAAGCGGTTCGTGAGGGTAATTCGAATATCTCTTTGTACTGACTCGCACCAGCCGTCAGCTCTCTTCAACAGGGAAAGATCATTCTACTGAATCTCAGTCAAAACCTTTTCATATTCAACTAATGTCATTTTTAACACACTTTTGATATCAAGTCAACTGATGAAAAAATTTAATCTTCCATTGTCGAAAGGTCGCCAGCAGGTAAATTCAGCTCCCACGCCTTTAGCACACGTCTCATAATTTTTCCGCTTCTCGTTTTCGGCAGTTTGTCTTTGAACTCAATTTCTCGCGGTGCCGCATGTGCTGCGAGTCCTTTTTTCACAAATGTACGAATCTCTTCTTTCAGCTCATCTGTCGGCTCATATCCGCTTCTAAGCGCTATAAATGCTTTAATAATTTCACCGCGGACCGGATCTGGCTTTCCAATGACACCAGCCTCCGCAATAGCTGGATGTTCGACCAGTTTACTTTCCACCTCAAATGGACCGACCCGCTCTCCTGACGTCATGATGACATCATCGACACGTCCCTGGAACCAAAAGTATCCGTCTTCGTCCATATAAGCTGAATCTCCTGAAACATACCAATCTCCCGGCATAAAGTAAGATTCATATTTTTCAGGATTGTTCCAGATCGTATGCATCATAGAAGGCCAGCCTTTTTTAATCGCAAGGTTGCCCATCCGGTATGGAGGAAGTTCATTTCCTGCATTATCAACAATAGCAGCTTCTACGCCTGGAATCGGTTTTCCCATCGAGCCTGGCTTGATGTCCATGCATGGATAATTACAAATCAGCTGTGCACCCGTTTCTGTCATCCACCAAGTGTCGTGAATTCTCTTGCCAAAAACAGCATCTCCCCAGCGGATGACTTCTGGATTAAGCGGCTCTCCCACACTTAAAACATGGCGGAGCGAGCTGAGGTCATATTTTTGAATGAGATCATCCCCTGCCCCCATGAGCATTCTAAAGGCGGTCGGGGCACTGTACCAAACAGTTACACCGAGTGATTCAATGGTTTCATACCACGTATCAGGATTAAACCGGCCGCCTAAAATTACATTCGTCGCCCCATTTAACCACGGTGAAAAAATACCGTAGACTGTGCCTGTAACCCAGCCTGGATCAGCTGTACACCAGTAAACGTCATCCTCTTTCAAGTCAAGCACCCATTTACCAGTCTGGCCTTGCTGGACCATTGCACCATGGACATGAAGCACACCTTTTGGCGTACCAGTAGATCCTGATGTGTAATGAAGCAGGAAGCCGTCTTTTTCATCCATCCATTCAATCTCAAGCTCCTTTGCTGCCTCCTCAAACGCCTTTTCATAGTGAATTGTCCGCACACCATCGACGTCTTCGTTTTCACCGCCGACAATGACGACAGATTCAAGCTTCGGAAGCTCTGCAAATGGAATTCGCTCAAGCAGATCAGGTGTTGTCACGATCACCTTTGCCTCGCTATTCTCTAAACGATCTTTGACAGCACCTTCCATAAATGCCTCAAATAACGGGCCAACGATCGCTCCAATTTTAACTGCACCAAGCAGAAGAAAATAGAGCTCAGGTGATCTTGGCATAAAGATAAACACGCGATCCCCTTTTTCTACATGTGCCTTTTCTCTGAATAGATTTCCCGCTTTATTTGTGTTGATTTTCATATCCCTGAACGTATACTTTTCATCCCGCTGTGAATCTTTGTAGTGAAGCGCCACCTTGTTCTGACGAAACGAGTCCGCATGTCTGTCAATCGCTTCATAGGCTGCATTTATTTTTCCTGTTTCATACCAGGAGAAGTTTTTTCTAGCTTCCTCCCATGAAAAATCTTTGTATGCCTGCTCATAATCATTTAAATGATAATCCCCTTTTACTGATGGTAGCGTTTCCAATTTCATCAAACAGTCCCCCTTTGCATACGTTTACAATGACCATTATAGTATAGATGACTTTTTTTCTCAATTTTTAAAAAACTTCTGATGAAACCGTTTTAATTATTGCAAGATTTAAGATAGAATAGAGACGACTCACTAGAATTAGGGGCGGTGGATACGTGGAGCATCCTAAAACTTATTATTCAAAAACCATTGAGCGAGAAACAGGTTCCATCCTGATTGAAGGACCGGTACCTGCATCAGAGCTTGCGAACTATACGTTTCATGAAGGACTAACGGCATTTCGCACGCCTGAGGAACAGAAACAAGCACTTGTTGAAATAGCAGATCTTCCAGAAGGACGTATTATCATTGCAAGAGCGAATGAGCTCGTCGTAGGCTATGTCACGTATTTGTATCCTGATCCACTTGAGCGCTGGTCAGAGGGCAAAATGGATAATTTAATTGAGCTTGGCGCGATTGAGGTCGCTCCTCCATTTAGAGGATGCTCACTTGGCAAGCATTTGCTTGATGTGAGCATGATGGATGAGCAAATGGAGAATTACATCATCATTACAACTGAATATTACTGGCATTGGGATTTAAAGGGGACAAAGAAAAACGTTTGGGAGTACCGCAAAATGATGGAGAAAATGATGAACGCAGGCGGTCTTGTCTGGTTTGCAACAGACGAGCCAGAGATTAGCTCACATCCAGCCAATTGTTTAATGGCCAGAATTGGGAAACATGTGAGTCCTGATTCGATCGA
Organism: Bacillus sp. FSL M7-0003; assembly: GCF_038628485.1. NCBI lineage: Bacteria > Bacillati > Bacillota > Bacilli > Caryophanales > Bacillaceae > Bacillus > Bacillus sp. FSL M7-0003. Next base: position 2,649,515 of record NZ_CP152024.1, read on the forward strand.
GCGTTTCGATCGTCTTCGCTTCCATCAGCGCTTTATGTATTAACGTTCAATTCGTTTTTTTGGCAAAGGGGATTGGTAAACAATGATGATTGAACAAATTATGGAGCGTGATGTGATCACGCTGCGAAAAACCGATACGATTGAAGAGGCCATTCAAAAAATGAGTGCACACCACATCCGGCATATTCCGATCGTATCTGATCAAGGATCTGTCATTGGGATGGTGACTGATCGGGATATTAAAAATGCCAGTCCAAGTATTTTTGAAACAGAGAAAAGGAAGCTCTTTATTCAGCGGCCGGTAGAAGAGATCATGGTATTAGAGACGATCACGGCTCACCCGCTTGATTTCGTTGAAGAGATATCAAGTGTCTTTTTTGAGCACGGAATTGGCTGTCTTCCAGTGGTGAGACGCGGCAAGCTTGTAGGCATTATCACAAAAACAGATCTGCTTCGTACGTTTGTAAGACTGACAGGTGCAGATCAGCCTGGGTCGCACTTAGAGGTTGAAGTCGAGCAGATGACAGAAGGCCTCGCAGACATTACGGCCATTTTAAAGGAGCAGCATATTCAATTGCTGAGTGTGCTTGTGTACCCGCATGCCAATGAGGCATCTAAAGTGCTCGTCTTCCGCCTTCAAACCATTCATGCAGATCATGTGACGAAGCTGATTCGCGCAAAAGGCTATAAAGTGCTCTGGCCTATGGAGCAGACGATCAAATGAAGGAAGCGACCTTTGTTTTTTCACCATCTTTTCAAACGTACCAATTTAACCAAGATCATCCCTTCAATCAGCTTCGGGTCTACTTAACTTATGATCTTCTTCAAAAAATGAAGGCGTTAACAGAGGATGAAATCGTTGCACCACGTATGGCTACTCTGGAGGAATTAAAGCTCGTCCATACAGCAGATTATATCCAGGCTGTGCAGCGGGCAAGTGAAGGAAAACTGTCTACAGCAGAGGGTGAACGCTACGGTCTTGGCACTGAGGATACACCAATGTTCGCAGGCATGCATGAGGCGGCATCTCTTCTTGTTGGCGGAACATTAACAGCGGTTGATCAAGTGATGCTCGGTCATTCACAGCATGCCCTCAATCTTGGCGGCGGGCTTCACCACGGATTCAAAGGGCGTGCATCTGGCTTTTGTATTTATAATGACAGCTCTGTGGCGATTCAATATATTCAAAAGACATATGGCGCTAGAATTTTATATATTGATACGGATGCTCATCACGGCGATGGTGTCCAGTTCAGCTTCTATGACGACCCAGAGGTATGTACAGTCTCCATTCATGAAACGGGACGCTACTTGTTCCCTGGAACCGGACAAGTACAGGAAAGAGGCCACGATAAAGGCTATGGCTACGCCTATAATATTCCGCTAGATGCATTTACGGAAGATGAATCGTTCCTCGAAGCATACCGAACAGCAGTGACTGAGATTGCTGCTTTTTTTAAACCAGATGTGATTTTAACGCAAAATGGGGCAGATGCACATTACTATGACCCGTTAACTCATTTATCTGCCACCATGAAAATATATGAAGAAATTCCTAGACTTGCTCATGAGCTTGCGCATCAATATTGTGACGGCAAGTGGATTGCTGTTGGCGGAGGAGGATATGATATTTGGCGCGTCGTTCCAAGAGCGTGGAGCCGCATTTGGCTTGAGATGAAAGGCATTACACCGCCAGATGAGCTCCCTCAGGACTGGATTCAGTCATGGAATAAGCAATCGCCTGTTACCCTTCCACCTACATGGAAAGATCCTGACGATTTATATCCACCGATCCCAAGAAAAGCAGAAATCACAGAAAAAAATGCTCAAACAGTAGAAAAAGCACTCATGCCTGTTAGAAGAGAAAAGAAAAAGGCATAAGAAAAGCAGGCTTTCCCTCATAAGGTAAGCCTGCTTTTTTTGTTTTATTTTGTTGATTGTCTTTCTTCAATTCTGTGCGGAAGCTCAACAATTTGATCGTCCACTTGTTCTTTGTTCATCAGTTTTGTGAGCAGTCTCATGGCAACAGCACCAATATCATATGTCGGCTGAACAACTGTTGTCAGCTGAGGACGCACCATGAGAGAAAGTCTTGTATTATCAAAGCCAATCACTTCTAAATCTTCAGGAATGGAGACCCCTCTGTCTTGTGCTCCGTGAATGACACCTAGCGCCATTTCATCTGTAGCTGCGATAACAGCTGTCGGTTTGTCAGACTGCTCAAGCAGATGAGCAAGTGCTTCAATTCCAGAGTCATAAGAGTAATCGCCTTCAGCGACGAGTGCATCGTCAAACGCGATACCCGCTTCTTCAAGCGCACGCTTATAACCTGCAAGCTTTCTCACGGAATTAATTGGTTCTGACATTGGACCAGAAACAAACGCAATTCGTTTATGTCCTTTTTCAACTAACAGCTGAACGGAATCATAAATCGCCTGCTCATAGTTGATGTTAACAGATGGTGTTTGAGCCTGTTCTTCAACAGAGGCTGCAAGCACAATCGGTACAGGAGAGCGCTTAAATTCTTCCACATGCACATCTGTGATGTTTCCGCCCATAAAGACAATTCCGTCTACTTGTTTGCCAAGCATCGTATTTAACAAATGAAGCTCTTTATCCGTATTTTGATCTGAGTTGCTTAAAATGATGTTGTATTTATACATCGTGGCGATATCTTCAATACCGCGTGCTAATTCTGAATAGAAGATACTAGAAATATCAGGGATGATGACCCCAACTGTCGTTGTTTTTTTACTTGCAAGGCCTCGTGCCACTGCATTCGGACGATAGCCAAGGCGATCAATCGCTTCAAGCACCTTTTTTCTTGTTGTTGGTTTTACGTTTGGATTACCATTTACTACGCGTGATACCGTTGCCATACTTACATTTGCTTCTCTTGCTACATCATATATTGTAACATTATTCACATAAATCACTCCTTCAAATACACTTCATATCTATAGCATTCACCAATTGGATAGAGACATGTCAGATACGAGGAAAATAATATCCTATTTGTCATTAAAACGATGAAAAGAGACACATAATTTTTCAATCTACATCAAAATGACATTCTTTTATGAAATTATACACGTTTTTTTGTCATATGAAAACGTTCCCTTTCTTTTTATAACTAAATTAAACAAACTTTAATCAGCTTGTTACCTGTAATTTGAATCATATTTCATAAAAAAACATCGAGAACGCCAGCTATGACAATGATCTTAGCAGATTCTATCGAATTTTAAAAATGAAAACATTGTGAACAAGCACTTTTTGGGCTTGCAATGTGCTTTCTTCCTTTCATTCCCAATCCTCATGGTATTTTTTCCATAAAAAAACCGCCGGGCAGTCATCCGGCGGCTATTTCTATCTATGATTACGCGTGAATGTTGACAAGTGGTCTTAACGCATCTAACCATTTTTCGAATTGTGGAATGTCCATTTGCTGCGCTGAATCAGATAGAGCAACAGATGGATCTGGATGTACTTCTGCCATGACACCGTCTGCTCCAATCGCAAGAGCTGCTTTTGCTGTTGGAAGGAGAAGATCTCTACGTCCAGTTGAATGCGTCACATCAACGAAGACTGGTAAATGTGTCTCTTGTTTCAAGATTGGCACTGCCGAGATATCTAGTGTATTTCTTGTCGCTGTTTCGTATGTGCGGATACCGCGCTCGCAAAGGATGATTTGATCATTTCCTTGGGCGATGATGTATTCAGCTGCATTGATGAATTCTGAGATGGTCGCTGCAAGACCGCGTTTTAAAAGAACTGGTTTATTCACGGAACCGGCTTCTTTTAATAGCTCGAAGTTTTGCATGTTACGTGCCCCAATTTGGATGACATCGATATGCTCAATCGCTTCTTCAATATGAGCAGGATTGACAATTTCACTAATGACAGCAAGACCGTATTCATCCGCTACACGCTTTAGAATCTTTAGACCATCTACACCAAGTCCTTGGAAATCATATGGACTTGTGCGAGGTTTAAATGCGCCACCGCGAAGTAGTTTTAATCCCTGCTGTTTCGCTGCTGCCGCTACTTCTGCGACTTGCTCGTAGCTTTCAACGGCACATGGTCCAACGATGAAACGCTGCTTTCCATCACCGATCGCTTCCCCATTGATATTCACGATTGTGTTTTCTGGTTTTTTCTTACGAGAAACAAGAAGTGCTTTGCTGTGGTCATCTTCTTGAAGCTCTAGACCTGCTTTGAAAATCTCTTTGAAAATATGTTGAATCGTTGAATTTTCAAATGGCCCATCATTTTCTTCAAGAATTTGGTTCAGCATTGTGCGCTCTCTGACAGGATCATAACGGTTGACACCTTGCGCTTCTTTCGCTTTTCCAATTTCTTTGACAATGTTTCCTCTGTCATTGATCAGTTTTAAGATTTGAAGATTTAGTTCATCTGCTTGCTGCCTCAATTTTTCTAATTCATTGTTGCTCATTTTTGTCATCCTTTCCTCTGCCTGCTCTCGCTTTTTATTTTTTCATTCTTGCATGATAGGGTTTATTATAAACAAAGATTTCGGAATTGTCACGAAAATTTTCTTTATTACCCAAACGCTTTTAAGCGGTAAAGTATTGTATGTAAGATTATAGCATACTTTTCGTTCAAGTAAACCTTTTTTATAAAAAAAACGTCAGCCGCTGCTGACGTTTCTTTCTTTTACAGATTATGTTCAAGCGCTTCTTTTGTAATGCTTGAGTGAGAAGCATGCCATTTTACTTTTCCACCGCTAAAGATGAGTGCCTGCGGACTTTCATGCTTTACTCCAGACTTTTCCGTCACATAGGATGAAAGCTCTCTCGTGTTTTGAATTTGTAAGAAATACGCAGGTACGTCTTCATGTGCAGACGCAAATGCTTCAAACTCTTGAAAAGCCGCTTGGCTGATTGGACATGTCAAACTGTGCTTAAAAAAGACAAAGGTCCCATCTTGATTCGTTAGTTGATCAAACTGTTCTTCTGTTTCAATGAGTTGTTTTGACATGATGTTCTCCTTCTTCACTTCTTAGCAGTGAGCGTTAGCCTTTAGTCGATTGTTCTACTTTTTCTTTGACATCCTTGATGCCGTCTTCAATTTCTGATTTCGCTTCTTGTGCTCGTACTTTTGCTTCATCTGCTACATCAGATGCTTCGCTTGCCAAATCCGCTGCCGCATCTTCTGCTTCACTTTTCACTTTATTAGCTTTTCCAGCTGCTCGCTCTTTTATGTCTTTCACTTTGTCTAAAAACTGGTTTGACTGCTCTGCTACAAGCTGAGACAATTCAGACGTTTTATCTTTCGCAATCGTCACATATTCAGTGCCTCTTTCTTTTGCATCTGTTGTGAGCCGGTCTGTTTTTTCTTTTAACGCATTCGCTTGGGTGTTCAAATCATCGCGAAGCTCTTTCCCTGACTTCGGTGCTAAAAATAATGCTGTTGTTGCACCAACAATTCCACCAATAAGTGTTCCGATCAAAAAGTCTTTGCTATTGATTCCGTCTTTGCTCATGATTATTCCTCCTATGCGAATATGGTTTATTTTTGGTGTTTACGCTGTTTCCATTTTTTATAAATTTCAAGTGCTGCGTTACTCCAGCTAACCACATCCGTCACTTTTTCTTGATTTCTTTCAACGGATGAAGAAACCGCACCAGCTGCCTGCTTTATGCTTGTATTAAATTGGTTGATCGAGCCGCCAATTCCCTGCACCGCATCCACAACTGTATTGAGTTTTGCTGATTTGTCTTGAATATCTTCAGCAAGCTGATTCGTCTTATGTAGCAACTGTGCTGTCTCTGTGGTGATGCCTTGCATCTGACCTTCAAGACCTTCTAAAGTTGATGCAACATTCTTTAATGTCAGCTGTAAGGATTTTAATGTTTTGGACAAATAGATGACAAGAATGAGGAAAGCAATTGCGATCAGTGCAACGCTTAGATATAGAATAATAATCATCTGATACCTCCTTTGCTGCGGGCATATTCAATTCATTACCCTCTCGTTGTATCATTCAAACATCGCCTAGAATGACCGATTGAATAATAATTCTACACTTATTCGCTAATTCCTGTCCACAGCGAACGAAAAAAAGCGGCACATGTTGACACATTTAGCCCTTTTGTCACATTTTATTCAAAATAAAAAAAGTGCCGTTTGAAACGGCACTTTTTTAAGCATTTATACAGCGACTTTTTCATAAGCACGCAAATATTTCTGAATGTCTCCTGCTCCCATAAAGATCAGAATCGCATCTTCGTGCGTTTTCAGCACAGATGTATCTTCTTCCTCAATTAATTGGGCCTGCGGGATTTTTTCTCGTAAATCTTCAATGCTCAGCTTCCCAATGTTTTCGCGGGCTGAACCGAAAATATCACAAAGGTAGACATAGTCGGCTTTCTTTAGACTGTCAGCAAATTCACTTAAGAATTGCTGTGTACGTGTGAACGTATGCGGCTGGAAGACAGCCACAATATCACGGTCCGGATATTTTTGGCGGGCTGCTTCAATCGTGACTTCAATTTCAGTTGGATGATGTGCATAATCGTCAATTAAGACCTGCTCACCGACCACTTTTTCATTAAAGCGTCGTTTCACACCGCCAAATGTCGTTAATGCGCCTTTGATAAGTTCTACATCAATGGACTCATAGTGACATAATGCGATGACAGCTAACGAGTTGAGGACATTATGATTTCCGTAGGCAGGAATGTAGAAGGTATCATAAAACGTATTGCGTACAAATACATCAAATGTAGTGCCTTCCGTATTTTTCACAACATTGCGAGCTTGGAAATCATTTTCTTCGTTGAAACCGTAGTACACAACAGGTACCTTCGCTTGAATTTTTGGCAAGTGCTCATCATCACCACAGGCAATAATGGCTTTTTTCACTTGAAGCGCCATGTTTTGAAATGCATCAAACACGTCATCAATATCCGAGAAATAATCAGGGTGATCAAAATCAATATTGGTCATGATCGCATAGTCTGGATGATAGCTGAGGAAGTGTCTGCGGTATTCGCATGCTTCAAAGACAAAATACTCGCTGTTTTCTTTCCCCATTCCAGATCCATCACCGATTAAGTACGAAGTAGGTTTGGCTGCCTGCATGACGTGAGCAAGCAGTCCTGTTGTCGATGTTTTTCCATGAGCACCAGTAATCGCAACGTTTGTGAATGAATCCATGTATTCTCCAAGGAATTTATGGTAGCGAATGACAGGAATCCCTTCAGAAAGGGCACGTTCAATCTCAGGGTGTGTATCAGGGAATGCATTTCCTGCGATGACCGTCATCCCTGGCTGAATATTGTCTGGGTCAAATGGTAGAATTTTAATATTTCGTTCTTCTAATGCTTTTTGTGTAAAGATATGTTTTTCGATATCCGATCCTTGGACAGTATACCCAGTATCATGAAGAATTTGGGCCAGTGGACTCATACCTGTCCCTTTTATTCCAACAAAATGATAAACAGTCATAATTGTACCTCCAACAAACGTCTATCTGACTTACAGTATATGACGCTCATTTCAATTTGCAACTTGTGATTTTTGCCTCTAGCTGATCACAGATCGCAGCTCCAAATAAAGATTTTTTTCCGATCTTCCTATTCTAATCAATATTAACTATGATTAGTATCCGACAACTTTCCCATTTCTAACACCTGTTTCCGCTTATTTTACATAAAAAAGCGTTCTGGCAGACATGCGAAAAGTGTCCAATTACAAAATTGCACCTATGTGCTATCATACCATGTTTACGAAAAAAATGAAGTGGTTTGTTTAGATCAACTGTTCTAAGTCACTCAGTGTCATGAGTACTTCTCTTGGCTTACTGCCTTTCGCACCAGAAATCATGCCCTCGCGCTCCATCATGTCAATCAATCTGGCTGCACGATTGTAGCCAATTCTAAATCTTCGCTGCAAACTTGATGTACTAGCGCTATTCTGCTCAATGGCAAAACGGCAGGCATCCATAAACAATTCATCTTCGTCTGTAATCGCAGAGCCTTGCAGCATTAGTTCCTCCTGTTCAAAAAGGAACACGGGCTTACGCTGCTTTCTCACATGTGCCACCACTTGATCAATCTCACGGTCTGATACAAAGTTCCCTTGCAGCCTTGTCGGCTTGCCGGAGCCATTTTCTAAGAAGAGCATGTCTCCTTTTCCGAGAAGCTTTTCTGCACCTGCCATGTCAATGATCGTTCTTGAATCCACCTGACTTGAAACAGAAAACGCAATTCTTGTTGGGATATTGGCTTTAATGAGACCTGTAATGACATCAACAGAAGGTCTTTGTGTCGCAATCAATAAGTGAATGCCGCATGCTCTTGCTTTCTGTGCAATTCGGCAGATGCTTTCTTCGACTTCATTTGGTGCGACCATCATTAAATCAGCCAGCTCATCGATCACCACGACGAGATAAGGCAGTTTTTCACCCATTTGTTTTTCTTTCACAAGCTCATTGAATCGTTTAATTTCTCTCACGCCAGAGTGTGCAAATAGTTCATAGCGTCTTTCCATTTCATCCACTACCCATTTCAGAGCAGCTGTTGCTGTCTTGGCATCGGTAATGACGGGACTCACAAGATGCGGAATGTGATTATACGGCGCTAATTCAACCATTTTAGGGTCAATTAAGAGCATTTTCACTTCATCTGGTGATGCTTTAAACATTAAGCTCACTAAAATCGTATTAATGCAGACACTTTTTCCTGAACCAGTGGCTCCAGCAATTAAGCCATGGGGCATTTTTTGCAGATCAACTACGACAGGCTGGCCTGAAATATCTAATCCGAGTGCCGCTGTTAAAGGAGATGGATTGTCTCTAAACGCACTGCTTCTGATCATTTCTCTTAAGAACACCATTTTACTGTGCAGGTTTGGCACTTCGATCCCGATTGTGTTCTTTCCTGGAATCGGGGCTTCAATTCGAATATCCTTTGCGGACAAACTAAGTTTAATATCATCTGACAGGTTCGTGATTTTGTTCACTTTGACACCTGGTTCTGGATGTACTTCAAACCTTGTCACAGAAGGTCCCTGTGTGACATGAACCACACTTGCTCTTACATTGAAATTTTTAAGTGTCGCATTAAGCAGCTCTGCCCGCTCTTTCACCCATGTCCCGTCCTCTTCTTTTTGAGCTGGCGGTACATCTAATAGGGCGAGACTTGGAAAAACATACCCTTGTGTATCGGCTGCTTTCTTTTGCCCTTGCACGCGCTGGTCGCTTTTTAACATCATGACATTAAACGGAACCGTAGAGGTTTGCCCGCTTGTGCGTTGTGGCTGCGGAGATGTCTGTTTTGGTTCTTCTTTCTTGACTTCCTGCGTTTGTTCTTGCTGCTCTGTCTGCTCTATAACCGTTTCTGCCGGTTCAGATGCAGTTTGTTCCTCTCTTACTTGTTCTACTGGCACCGCTTGATCTTCTTCAATTTCAGCTTCTTGGACCAGCTGTACTTCCTGCAGGTCATGTTTGACTGGCTCAGCTTCTTCAAATGCTGCCGCTGGCGCTTCTTCTTGGTCGTCTTCTATTGGATCAGCTTTTACTTCTTCCACCGGTTCTGCTGAAATGTTTTCTGTTAACACTGCTTCTTCTGCTGGAATGTCTACTTCCATCTCAATCGCTGGCTTCGAAGGTTCCGGTGTTTCGAAGGTCAACATCTCTATTTCCTCAGTATGCTCTTCAAACTGATGGACAGACTCGTCCTTTATTTCTTCTTCATCACTGGAAACAGCCTGTTCCGGCTCAGACTCTACCGGCTGCTTCTGATAGACTTCGGCTTGCTGCTTATGTAAATCAGCTTCATGAGTATCTTCTGGCTCGTTTTCTTCTGGCTCGATGAAAGGCTCGTCAGTTAAACGTTCCATCGTCGATTGAACATGATCTTGATAAGCGAGTTCCTCTTGTAATGTATGCGGGGTTACTGCTGGCTCCTTATCTGCTCTCTCTTCTGCTGACGCTGAAACCATTTCCTCGATACGTTTTTCTTTCTGTATTGACGGGATGTTCATTTGCTGTCTGACATTCCGTTCACGCTCTGCCTCTTCTGATAACAGTGTGACACGCTGCGCCGTTTCTTCTGCTGCTTTCCTTTGAACTGAAGCTGTTTCTTCTTTTGCATCTGCCCGTTTTGGACGCATATCCTGATGATAGCCATAGATCGGTGATGGAATTTGCTCTGGCTTGAATGGCTTTTTATTCATATCAGGCTGAAGCGTTTGTTTAGGCTGATAGGTTGTTTGTCTGGTCTTTGACTGGCTTGGTTTGGCGCGTCTTCTCTCCGGCTTCACTCCATCGCGCTGAGGTTCATCTGGAACGAGCGGAAAGCGAAAGTTCCCTTTCGGATATTCATAATACACTTTCGTATCTTCGATTTTTTTATATTCTTTATGCGGTTCAAAAGCTGGCTGCTTTGGTGCAGCTAGATCTTCTTCAGGTCTTGCAGCTTTTTCTTCTTTCTTTTCTTCTCCTAAAAATACACTAAAAAATTTATCTAACCAACTCATCATTTATCACTCACTTTAACTCCCCTTACGTTTTCTTGGGCGATTTTTAGTATACCATTGCTTTTTCATGCAGAAAAGCGAGAAAAGTGCCGCTTTTTGCTGTTCATGCTGTCTGTAGATGAAAAAAAGTCACTAAGTACGTACTTAGTGACTTTTGGTATAACACATTCTTCGCTCCTATGTGCCCGTTTATGGGAGGTTACGCTTTAAAGGGTTCGCCAGCTTGATGGCTTCCATCTAAAACAAGAATCCCTTTTTCAGCAGGTGCGTCTGGAAGATCTAACTCTTTCGCTGAACAGATCATGCCGCTTGATGGAACGCCTCTAAGCTCAGCATCTTTGATGACCATACCGCTTGGCATCACTGCACCGACCTTCGCCACCACGACATATTGGCCTTGGTCAACGTTTGGTGCACCGCAAACGATTTGTAAGGTTTCATCGCCCACATCAACTTGGCAAATGTTTAATTTATCTGCGTTCGGATGCTTTTCTTTTTCCTTCACATAGCCGACAACAAATTTTGGTGATAGATCCACAGTCAACGTTTCACTGACACCGTTGCGGTTTAAAATTTCATTGATATCTTGAACAATGGTTTCAGAAAGCGGGACAGATCCGTTTTCTTCAATTTTCATGTAAGTCGATGCATTGAAGATATTAAAGCCTGTTGTTTCTTTTGTTTCTTGATTGAAGATTCGTACTACATCTCCAAACGTTTCATGACCTACTTCTTCTCTCGTCACATCTTTCAATGAAATAAGGAGTGTGTCGCCTACACCTTCTGCATTATAAAAAACGTTCATTCTTCAAAATTCCCTTCTACTGCTGTTTTGGTCTGCTTTTTGCAAGTATAAAGATCGGTTCAAGCTTCCCCTCATCATATAAAAATGATAATGCGGTAATCGGAACCGTACCGCTGGCGAAGAAGCTCATCGACATCTGTCCTAAAATATCATAGCCTGAATCATTGCGAACATCAGCAATGATGAATACATCTTGATGGGGAACAGAAATCGCCATTTGTCCTTCTATTTTTTGCGCGTATTCTTGTAATAACGATTCATTTAAAAGTCTGCTGGCGTCATATCCGTCATTTGCACGGAAGAAATAAAACCGGTTGCCTGCCACTTCATCCATTTTCACTACAGTTTCTAGCGAACGGACGTTGAAGCTGGCGGTTTCTCTGATTCGCTCTTTTGTCCAGTTTTCCTTTTGAAGCATCTTTTCATCAATTAATCGATAGGTGCTTCCAAGATCAAGTGCATAGTAGATTCTCGTTTCTGCTGTATGCTCATCAAATACGAGGGAAATTCCATCACTTGATGCCTCAGGAAAGGAAGTGGAACGAATGACTGGATAGATCTGCTTTTCTTTTCCTGAAATGTGCTGCGCTTCGCCTTTCATCGCACTCAGCGCTTCTTTCACATAATAAACGATCTCATCGATGGTTTCATCAGGCTTTACTTCCCACTTTGCAATAATTGGCGGGAGCTCTAGTGTGATGCCTTTGCCTGTTTGTTTATCTTCAATACGAAGCGTATCTTTTTCCCGGTCAAACTGGTGTGACCAGCTGTCGTTCGTCAGACGGCTTTTGAGTTCATTCGCAAGCTGTCTTGATGTCATTTTTGCCATCGTTTTAGACTCTCCTTTCGTTATTTAGAAAGAGAATCTGTTAAAAATGCTTCAATCTCTTCCTTTGTCTTACGATCTTTGCTGACAAAGCGGTTAATCTCTTGTCCGTTTTTAAAGACTAAAAAGCTTGGAATGCCGTAAATTTCCCACTCTGCGCAAGTATCAATGAACTTGTCTCTATCAACATAGAAGTACTCAAATTCTGGGTAGTTTGCTTCAAGCTCTGGCAAGAATGGCTCAATAAATGTGCAGTCCGGGCACCAGTCAGCTGAAAATAGCAATACCGTTAAGTCTTCTTGAATCACTTTTTGTAATTCTTCGTTTGATTCAATTTTTTTCATGTTTCATTCCTCCAGTTTGTATGGTTAAATCTCCGAATTGTATATAGCCTTTCTTTCTCATCCATTCTGATACTACCAAACTAATCACTGCCGGGCCAACGATATGCAAGAGAGCTATCGCCAAAAATACAGATGGATGAAACCCCATGACGGTCAGGGTCATGAGCTGTCCAACAAGGCCGCTCGTTCCCATTCCCGCTCCTGCCGCATTATTGACCATCCCAAAGCCAATAATACCAATTGGCGCGAGAATGAGACCAGCAATCGTCGGCGGAATCAGAATGAGGGGATTTTTCACAATGTTCGAAAGCTGCAATTTTGACGTTCCAATGCCGACAGCCGCAAGACCGCCAAAGCGATTTTCTCTAAAGCCTGCAGCAGCAAAGCCAACCATTTGAGCACAGCAGCCAATCGTTGCAGCACCAGCAGCTGTTCCGCTTAAGTCAAGCATAAGCGCAAGTGCAGCACTTGAGATTGGAGAACTGAGGGCAAGTCCAACAATGGTCGCTACTAGCATGCCCATGATCAGCGGGCTTTGGTCTGTCCCCCACATGATGAGCCTGCCGAGCCCTGTCATCATGGCTTCAATCCCAGGTCCGATGAAAGCAGCGGTGAAAAAGCCAGTGATAATGGTGACAAGCGGCGTTAAAATAATATCAATTCTTGTCTCACCACTGACCAGCTTGCCGAGTTCCACACCAATTAATGCTGCGGCAAAGCTTCCAGCAGGCCCCCCAAGCTCTGCTCCAGCGGCACCTGAGACAACACTTGCAAAAATGATTAATGGAGAAGCATTTAAGCGATAAGCAACTGCTACGCCAATTGCCGGTCCCATCAGACCCATAGCAAGCGTACCCATTTTCACAATGAGAGAAAGTGATAACAGACCGCCTGCTGTTTTTAAAATCAGACCTACCACTAATGTAGCAAATAGACCTAAAGCCATATAAGAAAGTGCATCAATGAAATACACCTTTGGCGAAAGGGAGATCCCCTTTCTTTTCAAATAAGTCATCAACGTCGTCTTCCTGCTTTCTCATAGGAAAGACGAAGAGGCCTGTCCTTCCCATTATATGTAGTATTCTTACGATGAAAAATAGTCTCTACCATGAATATCATAATCATATTTTTTTTGCTTTATCAAGCACTTCTTGTGTAACATGAAAAGAAACAGGACAAACCTTTACTAAGTTTGTACAAAAGGAGGAGATCGTTATGCAATTAACTGTCTATTTAGCTGGAGAAATTCATAGCCAGTGGCGTGATGAAATCAAGGAGAAAAGCCAATCTTTGAAGCTGCCAGTGACATTTGTCGGTCCAATGGAGAATCATGACCGCTCAGATAACATCGGCGAGGATATTTTAGGTGAGCAGCCGAATGCCATTTTCAAAGATGATGCAGCTTCTGATTTGAACAATTTTCGTACTGAAATTTTATTAAACAAAGCAGATGTCGTCATTGCACGCTTTGGTGAGAAATATAAACAGTGGAACACAGCCATGGATGCATCTGCTGCGATTGCAAAAGGGAAACCTCTTATTTTAATCCGTCCAAAAGAGCTGCACCATCCGTTAAAAGAACTCTCAAACAAAGCAAATATCACTGTGGAAACCGTAAACCAAGCGATCAAGGCGTTATCTTATGTGTTTGAACAGCAATAAGAAAAAAGGCTGCTCTCATTGAAGAAGCAGCCTTTTTCTATTCTATTTATACTTGTTGGTAAATAGTATCCACTGTACTTTGATCACAATTTTTAACAAGGCGGACAATTAACTCTTTAGCCGCTGCGTAATCATCCACATGCAAAACAGAATGACTTGTATGAATGTAGCGTGCGCAAACCCCAATGACGGCAGAAGGCACACCTTGGTTTGAAATATGAACACGTCCAGCGTCCGTACCACCCGGTGATACGAAATATTGATATGGAATGTTGTTTGTCTCAGCAGTATCAAGCACAAAGTCTCTCATTCCGCGGTGCGTAATCATTGTCCGATCAAAAATACGCAGAAGTGCACCTTTTCCAAGCTGGCCGAACTGTGTTTTGTCACCTGTCACATCGTTTGCAGGACTCGCATCTAAAGCGAAGAAAAGATCTGGCTGAATCATATTCGCAGCTACCTCAGCCCCTCTAAGCCCTACTTCCTCTTGAACAGTTGCTCCTGAGTACAGCTGACATGAAAGTGTTTCGTCTTTTAATTCTTTTAATAATTCAATTGCAAGGCCGCAGCCATAGCGGTTATCCCAAGCCTTCGCTAAAATCTTTTTTGGATTCGCCATTGGCGTAAAAACCGTTGCAGGAACGATTTGCTGTCCTGGACGAACGCCAAGCTCTTTCGCCTCTTCTTCACTGTCTGCACCAATATCAATAAGCATATCTGACGGCTTCACAGGCTTGCTTTTTTGTTCTGGCGTCAGAAGGTGAGGAGGTGTACTAGAGACGACACCAGGAATTGGCCCGTGATCGGTATGGACGTCCACACGCTGCGCCAGCATGACTTGACTCCACCAGCCGCCAAGTGTTTGAAAACGAATCATCCCGTTTTTCGTAATCGATGAGACCATGAATCCGACTTCATCCATATGACCCGCTACCATAATTTTCGGTGCGTTTTCCTGCCCCTTGCGTACGCCAAACACTCCGCCAAGACGGTCTTGAATGAGTTCATCAGAATATTTCTCAAGTTCCTTTTTCATAAAAGCACGCACATGGTGCTCATTTCCTGGAGTTCCCTGTAATTCTGTTAAATTTCGGAAAAGCGACAATGTTTCTTCGTTCATTCTACAGTTTACCTCGTTTCTATGTAATGACCATATATATTCCTATAAAAATAACACTCACTTTATACTATAAGAATTCTTTCGGTTTTCCAAGTATCTCTCCAGAAATTTTGAATATGCTTTCAAGTATTCGGATTCCTTAACATCAATGGACAAGTTTTGTATAATGGAAAAAACAGCAATACGGAGGTGCAGCACGTTGAAGTTAAAACATGTTCTGATTGGTGCGAGTATTGGCGTAGCCGCTGCAATTGTTGCAAAGAAAGTATTTTTCCCTACGTATATCTCATCTGAAAAAGCATTAAAAATTGTGAAATCTGTTTTTAAACAGCGCGGCCCGATTGATGGCTCTTGGATTTATACTGTACCAGAACCGTATACCGTAAATGGTGAAACGATTGATGTGTACAAATCTGGCATCACCCGCTCTGCCTTTGGCGAGCTTGAACAGTATGAAGTGATGATTGATGCCAAAACTGGCATGATCGTGGATGTCATTGATTCTGTTGCTTGATCAAGAAAGCTTCGCAAAGACGTGTCCTTGCGAAGCTTTTTTTATATGGCTTTGATTTTTTTGTACACAGGATGCCACATAGCGTCCTGCACAGCCTGAATAAGATCATCAGGCGTTTCTTCTGCTATTCCTTCATCAATTGCTGCCTGCGCCACACGGACGGCCACTGTCGCTGAAACGGTTCGAAGCTGATCGACACTTGGCAGCATCGCTGCACCCGGCTTCCCAACATTGACCATGCTTGCAATGGCTTCAGCACTCGCAACAAACATACTGTCTGTCATCAACCTGGCTTTTGACACAATTGTGCCTAGACCAAGTCCTGGGAAGACAAGGGCATTATTCGCTTGTCCAATTTCATATGTGACACCGCCATACTCGACAGGAGCAAATGGACTTCCCGTTGTCACAAGGGCACGTCCTTCAGTCCACTCGATCAGATCTTGCGGCTTTGCTTCTGAAAGAGGGGTCGGATTCGACATCGGTAAAATCGCAGGGCGCTCCACGTGTGACGCCATTTCTTTTACAATTTCCTCTGTAAAAGCGCCTCCGACAGTCGAGGTGCCAATTAAGATCGTTGGTTTCGCCTGCTTGACGACCTCTAATAGATCAATCGAATGCTTTGGACCATTACGGGCATAATCCTTTACTTCGTCAGAACGTCTTGCATACGGCTTTTGAAATGGCTGAATGTCAGGTGAATCATCTGTGAGCAGCCCCGTTTTATCAATACACCAGAAATGATCGTAGGACTCCTCTTCTTTGACTCCGTCTCTGACGATCGCATCACGGATTTGCTCGGCTATGCCAATACCTGCCGTACCCGCTCCAAAAATAACAATACGGTGATCTTTCAGCGGAACTTTCGAAGCTTTTGCACATGCTAGCACTGCAGCAAGTGAAACGGCGCCAGTCCCTTGAATGTCATCGTTAAATGTACAAATACGATCCTTATATTTTTCCAATATCGCACGGGCATTCTTTGTCCCAAAGTCTTCCCAGTGAAGGAGGGCGTTTGGGAAAGTAGCGCGGGCAAGCTCGACATATTGATCAATGAACTGATCATAGCGCTCTCCTCGAACGCGGGAGTGCTGATTTCCAACATAAAGCGGATCATTCAAGAGACTTTCCTGGTTCGTTCCGGCATCAAGCACTACTGCCAGCACGCGGCTGGGATCAATGCCTGCTGCAGCTGTATAAACAGCAAGTTTCCCAACTGAAATGGCAATCCCGCCAACGCCCCAGTCTCCAATACCTAAAATGCCTTCTGCATCAGTTGCAACGATTAAGTCGATTGATTCATCGACACCATAAGAGGCAAAAATCTCCTCCATGCCTTCCAGATCATCAATCGATAAATAGAGCCCTCTTGGCTTTCGATACTCATGGCTATAACGCTGAATTGCCGTTCCTACAGTCGGCGTGTAGACAATTGGAAGCATTTCCGCCAAGTGCTCATTAAGTAATTTGTAAAAAAGCACTTCATTTCTATCATGAAGTGATGTTAAATACACATTTTTCCCTAGATCATCCGGCTGTGCCTTGAACTGCTCATATGCACGCTTTGCCTGATCCTCTAAGGTTAAGACCTTAGGCGGAAGAAATCCCTTTAACCCGAGCTCCTCCCGCTCTTCCTTTGTAAATGCAACCCCTTTGTTTAAATAAGGGACTGACATGACTTCCATCCCTCTTAATGGTGTTTCGATCACATCACCATGTACACGATAAAATTGGTTCACCTGCACTCTTCCTTTCACAAGTTCATTTTGTCGTTATTTTGTGTGAAAGGCGAAAAAAACATACAGATGATCTTTTATCTTCCTGTTTCTCTTTTGATTTCGTGTGTGATTTGCCCGTCTTCGTCCCATTTTACAGCACGATAAATGGCATCATGATAAAACAAGTACCACGCATTTTTTTCTTCTGCAAATGCCTGCCACTTTTGCTTGGCTGGAATCGAGGTCATTGGGTAATCATCATATGCCAAAACCCAAAGTGGATTTTTATGAGCATGTGTTGGCATGATATCAGCTAAATGAATCGCTGTTTCACCTTCACTTGTGAGCGTTAAAATGCTATGACCATTGCTGTGTCCGCCTGTATGATGCAGCTCGATGCCTTCTGTCACTTCGATGCTTTCTTCAAATGTGACCACTTGGTCTGCTACAGGCTCCCAGTTTTCTTTCCAATATGTATTTCTTGAGCGAATGTTCGGCGCTCTCATTTCATCCCATTCGATTTTCGATGTGATGATTTTTGCCTGCTGAAAAACAGACACAAGCTTATCGCCTTCACGTTTTGTTAATCCGCTGGCATGATCGAAGTGCAGATGTGTCATTAATACGTAATCAATATCTGATGGGCGCAGGCCAAGCGCCGCTAGAGATTCTTCCAATTTGGTTTCCTCTGTGACGCCGTAATTGCGTTTTTGTTTATCTGTCAGCTTCCCTGAACCGATGCCGGAATCCACTAACAGATGAAGACCGTTCCACCGAATAAGAATTGGATCACATCGTAATTCAATTTGATTGCGGTCATTTACTGGGTATTTTTTTGACCATAATGGCTTTGGCACGACACCGAACATCGCACCGCCGTCCATGTGCGTATCTCCCCCATTTAACCAAAACAGTTCCATTTCACCTATTTTCATTGTCTCCATTGCTGTCATCCCTCCTTTTTCTATCGTAGCAAATACAGCCAAAAATCGCATGCACCAATCTTTTCATAAAAAAAGCTGGCTGCCATTTTTCTTTGCAGCCAGCTTGATATCACTTGTTATTCTGGGAATTTGACTTCTGAACGATAGATCGGTTGTCCCATAGACGAGAATTTCTCTTCATATTCAGTCATCACGTTTCCTTCTAAGCCGTCCTCATGTAAATCTAGGCTGACATACGTTAAAAGAAGACCATATGCAGAAAAACTTTTTAAGGAATATTCAAATAACCCGCGGTTATCTGTTTTGAAATGTAATTCACCGCCTGGACGAAGAATATGTTCATATCGCTCTAAAAAGGTTTTAAACGTCAATCTGCGCTTTTCGTGTCTTGCTTTTGGCCACGGATCAGAGAAATTCAAATATACCCGGTCAATCTCATTTTCCGCAAACACATCTGTCAGCGTCTCAGCATTGATGTTCAAAAGCTTTACATTTTCAACATCTGTCTCTTTGATTTTATCTACTGCTGTCACAATGACACTTTTAAATAATTCAATGCCAATATAGTTGATATCAGGATGAAGCTTGCCCATTCCAGCAATAAAGCTCCCTTTTCCTGTCCCAACTTCGATATGGATTGGATGATCATTTCCAAACAGCTCATGCCATTTCCCTTTATATTGCTCGGGACTTGCTAAAGCAATATGAGCATTCTCAGCTAAGTAATCATCAGCCCATGGTTTATGTCGCATTCTCAATTTGATACACCTCTATTTTCTTTACATTTTATCAAGATACCATGAAACATAAAGACCCGCAAGACAGCATCTTCTATGTCCATATAAAAAGACCAGCCCTTCGCTTGAGCTGGTCTGCCGCATGTATAAATTGGACGCTGAATGCACAGTTTAACCTCATAAATGACACGCAGGAAAGGAGCATTTGTATGGGTTTAAACCGTCAACATCAGCTTCAATTAATCAAAGATATTTTAACCGATCACCAGCTGGATTGCTGCGGGACTGTTGCAGAATATGAACAGGTGGGACGCGTGATTCAATTAATGCTGGCAAAAGAAGATCTGGATGCTGACATTCGTCAGCTGTTAACAGATATTTATGATTACAGCCAAAAGGGCACCTCTGTCAGTTCAATTGATGCACATATTGAGGAGCATCAATCACATCTGTCTGAGTGGGTCGAGAACATTCCACTGTCTTAATGGATGTTTAACCGTTTTAAGAGTGCATTTAGCTCCGCTTGTACTTCTTTTTGCGCCTTTTCATTCCCTTTTCGTTTATGCCAAACGACAAACGATACGGTTTCAGCGAGCACGTACCACGCCATGCGCTTTCGCAAATTGTCCGTCAGCGGGGCGCCGTACATAGAGAGCCAGCTTTCCCAGTTCTCTTCCTCAACATAATGGTATAAAAGCGGTCCAAGATCAATCGCTGGGTCTGCAATCATCGCCCCATCCCAATCGATCAAATAGAGCTGGTTTTCATCTGTCAGCAGCCAATTATTATGATTGAGATCGCAATGACAGACGACCTTGTCCTCAAAATGGACAGCCTCCACATGCTTCTCTAAATACTGGATGGCACGCGAAATGTCTTGTGAATCAATTTGCTCGTTTAATATGGACTGTTTCAGATGCATCAGAATGGATTCTGGGTCTAGAGAGTGCTTCTCTAATCGTTTCAGCATATCGAGCAATTCTTTTGATGTATGAATTTTTCTTAGCTGCTCTGCTACAGGACGATCATTCATGTCCTTTGGCTTCAGCTCTCTGCCGCTCAGCCAGTGCTGTGCAGTAATCACATCTCCATTTTCCATCCGTTTTGTCCAGACAAGCTTCGGCACAATGCCTTCAGCTGACAAAACCGCAAGAAACGGTGACGTATTGCGTTTTAAAAATAGCTTTTGGTCATTGTGTGTTGCGAAGTACGCATCTCCCGTAGCGCCTCCAGCCGGAGAGATGTGCCATTCGCTACCTAATATTTGTCCCAACCAGTTCATATCAATTTTCAACCCATCATTTCTTAAAATATTTTAAATCTTGCTTTTTTAGTCGACAAAATTCAGCCGATTGAGGATCAATTGGCTGTTTCTTTTTTTATTTATATGATCATAAAAACAAAAAGGACAGCTATTGAGAATGAGATGCTAAACAATAGCCGTCCTATAGATTTTATCGTTACCTTCTTATACTCGTCAAGCAAAACTAAAAAATCAGGACAAGAACCTTATGAAAAAGAAGGCTTTTTTCACGGTTCTTTGCCTGCGGATATACCGCAAGTTATTTAAGCACGTAATTTTAAGGATCGTTCACTGGCCTTTACAAAGACAGGCGTTGCGCCGATCACTTCTCCATCTGCGTGAAATAAGATTTTTTCTTCTGCTTCTAAGTACGCTTCCTCATGCTGAAACAGGGTAACCCCCTTCATCCCAAGGTGCTTTCGGAACACCATCGCACTTAGAAATAAAAGGACTTTGAATGGATTCAAATCTGTGACAACCATCGTTTGAAAACCTGGCTGCCTTGCACTCACTTCCGGCGCTGCTTCCAGCCCTCCCCCATAATACGGGTGATTACATACGATCACAAACCACACTTGGCGAAAGACTTTCTTCTCATTTTCAATAAATAGCGCAAGATCAAACGGCTTAAACGACCATAAAGAATGGAGAAATGACAGAGGATAGATGATAAAGCCAAGCCCCAGCCGTTTCAGCCACTTCTTCCCTCTAAAATGCACCGTTTTCCTCAGTACATGTGCGTCAAACCCCACACCGATATGATTGAGAAAGAGAACAGATTGCGGACTTTCGGCATGATCTTGAAAGGAGCCGAGAGAAAATGTTTTGGTGAGCATTCTCTTTTGCTTTCTCACTTCTTTTAGGACATCATGACGATGGATACCGAGACCCTTCGCAGCATCATTCCAATGACCAGCAGGGACAAAACTAAGCTGCACATGATCGATTTCCTTTAAGCCATTCAGTACTTCATGAATGGTGCCGTCACCGCCAATAACAATCAAGCGCTTCAGCCTGTCATCCTGCATGGCACTGATTTGTCTTGCCAAAACTTCGGCATGGCCTTCATGCTGGGTGAGAAATGATCGATAAGAGACCTCCACCTTTTGTAATTCTTTCTCTATGCTCCTCCATGTGCGGAGTCCTTTTCCATGTCCTGCTTCTGGATTAACGATAAAGTACCATTCATTCATATATTAGCTCCACTCAGGTGTCATTTTTCGTGACCTTCCATCATGCCTTTAATCGAGCCATTCCTGTCTTCTTTTGCTGTCTGATTCACCATAAGCAAGCAATGCCTTTGTCGCCTTAAATTGCTGATACTTTGTCGGCGCCGTATTTTTCCGCTGCTTTTCAAACCACTCTTCTGCCTTCTTCTTATCGATAACCTCCATCCCATATGGAACTTCAGGTAAATCAATATAAGAGGTTCGGCTGATGAGGATTTTTTTCACAGGAAGGTCTACACCACTTTGCTGTAAGATCTTTGACACGACGGTGCCAGAGCGCAAAAGGCTTGCACAAGGATTCAAGACAGACTGTACAGCTTTCCCAGTCGCCCGTTTTTCCCAAAAACGTTCCTTCGTTCCAATATAGACGCTGTCTGGCTCGGCCTCTAAGAAGGATAAACAGATCACTTCGAGCGGCGTGATGAGTATCGGACATAATTCCATCTCAGCTTTTTGAATGAGCAGCACCGGCTTGTACATCACAAAATAAGAATCCGGAAGCTGCCTTGCAAGCATCCGCAGCTTTTCATCATACCGAATATGATGGGAAACGGTTGAAATATGTGAAATCGTCGAACTCGCCCATTTTAATTGCACTTCAAAGAGATGATCCTTAAAAAAGTGAATCAGCTTCGTTTCATCGGTAGGAACGTTTCTGAAAACCCCTTGCTCTATATCTGTCGGCTCGTTAAAAAGACTCAGGTCCCGTTCCTTTTTCATATCGGCTTCTTTTTGCTTTCTCTTTAAGGAGAATTTCTTTCTCTTTTCTTCCTCTTGTTCTGGCGCTTGTTGAGGAATTTGATCAAACGGTTGCTGCGCCTCCTCTTTTGAAGCCTTTTTTAACTCGTCCCATCTTTGTTTTTTCAACCGATTGAATTGATTGATATAGTGATGCGGGTCTTGTTCATATCGTGATATATAATCTTGAATTTTGATAATTTGCGCCATCTGCTGCTCACTCCAACTTCTAGAATCATTTATGTAGTGTAAATTGTTTGATTGCGTGATAACGAGGGGTTTCCTTCGGACGTATTTCAAATAAAGTGATACGAGAAACCTCCATCACATATGGCTCTTTGCGTAAAGGTGCTTGCTTTTCATAAGGGTCATCCGCATTCCATTTGCGCGCAATCGTCATATGCGGATGAAACGATCTCTTTTCAACAGGGTGTCCTGCTGCCAAGACGGCTTCCTTTACCTTTTCTCTTAAATGCATGAGCGGCTCACTTTCCTGAGGCTTTGCAAAAAAGACTCTTGGGCGTTCCTTCGCACCAAACTGCCCTACCTCATTCAGCTCTAGTGGAAATGCAGACGCTTCATTTGAAAGGATGTCAAGCAGCTGGATGATCTTTTTTAAACGCTCTTCTGGAATGGCGCCTAAAAAGATAAGGGTCACATGATAATCATGTGGTGCTGTCCATTTTTGAAAGAACAGTCCGCTCCTTTGATCAATGTCTTGTTTGATTTGATGCGCAAGTTGTTCAGGGATGTGAATCCCTATAAAATAATGACGGTTTTCTGACACAATATCACCTGTCCTTTTTTAACAAACTTTACGAATCCCCATTGATGATAGTATAACTAAAGAAATGCGGAATGAGAAGAAAGGGTGTCATCTGATGAAAGTTGCACAAAATATAGCTGAGCTGATTGGCGATACACCGCTTGTCAAATTACAGCGGCTCCAGCCAGAAAATGCGGCGGCTGTTTACTTAAAGCTGGAATCATTTAATCCTAGCGGAAGTGTAAAAGACCGCGCGGCTTACAATATGATCGTCGAAGCAGAAAAACAAGGGAAACTCACAAAAGGAGCAACCATTATTGAGCCTACGAGCGGGAATACAGGGATTGGTTTAGCCATGAATGCCGCCGCAAGAGGCTACAAAGCCATCCTTGTCATGCCTGATACGATGACAAAGGAAAGAATCAATATTTTGAAGGCATACGGGGCGCAGGTCGTCTTAACCCCAGGAGAAGAAAAAATGCCAGGCTGCATCCGAAAGGCTGAGGAACTGGCTGCTCAAATTCCTCATAGCTTTATTCCCATGCAGTTTGACAATAGAGCGAACCCAGATGCACATAGAGGCACAACAGCAGTCGAAATTATGGAAGCTGTGAAACAACTTGGACAGCCCCTTGGCGCCTTTGTCGCAACAGCTGGAACTGGCGGTACTATTACAGGAACTGGAGAGGAATTAAAAAAGGCATTCCCTCATTTAACCATCCGTGTGGCAGAGCCTAAGGGTTCCCCTGTCTTATCTGGCGGGAAACCTGGGAAGCATAAACTCGTTGGCACAAGCCCAGGATTTATCCCCCATATTTTAAACGAGCACGTCTATGATGACATCGTGCAAGTAAGTGACGAAGATGCTTATCACATCACACGGCAGCTTGCTAAGCTTGAAGGAATTTTAGTAGGCCCATCCTCTGGGGCGGCTTGCTATGCAGCCATTGAAACAGCCAAGCAATTGCCGGCAGATCAAATTGTGATCTGTATGACAGCAGATACGGGCGAACGATACTTATCAAGTGATGTTTTTCAAGATTAAAAAAGGAACAGGGCGATGAATCCCTGTTCCTTTTTCTTCATTTCACGGTTAAGATATTTTGACTGATTTCACCTCAGCCTGTTCCCCTCTGATCAGTAAAGCCTGTTCATCAGTAAGCGGACATAAATCGAGCGTCTGCTGATACTTCTCTGTGATTTGCTGCGCAGCCTCGCCTAAATAGGCATTATGCATATGCGGTACCGGATAGCAGCTTATTTCATTGGCACCTTGAAATGATGAAAGCTCCGGCGCCTTCTTTTGTTCATCCATCAGGGAGATGTATTCAATGCTTGGCGCCATGATGATACTCCCCGCAGATTCTCCGATGTACAGCTTGCCGTTGTGGATTTCTTCTTTCAACACGTCATCGAGACGATGCTTTCTTAACTCCTGCAATAAATAAAAAGTGTTGCCTCCTGAAACGTAGATCACATCATTTTGTTTGATCATCTGTGCGATCTCTTCAGCGGACTGTTCATCTATCTGCACAGTCTCAATTTGCATCCCTAATTGCTGAAAGGCTTCCTTCGCTGCCTTTACATAGTGCGTGACTTCTTCTACAGCACTTGCCGTTGGAAAGAAAGTCACGCGCTTTCCTTTTAAAGATTCACCCGCAAAGTCAGATAAGAGAGAATAGCTGTCTTTGAATGAAGAGCATAAGAACATTTTTTTCACCTTGAATCCCCTCTTCTCTTTTCCAATTTCTATTTTGCTAATTCATACATGGCTTGTGCGTAAAGAGCTGTTGCTCTCAGTAAGTCATCAATTTCAATATATTCATCCTTTTGATGGGCGCAGTCTGGTCTGCCAGGAAATAAAGGTCCGAAGGCAACGCCTGCTTCTAAAGATCTCGCATACGTTCCTCCCCCAATGGCAATAAGGGCTGCAGGATCTCCTGTTTGTTCCTCATATACCCGCTGCAAGGTTTTCACAAGCGGATGATCTTTTGAGACGTGATGCGGAGGACTGTCTTCGAATTTTAGAAGGACCGCCCCTTTGATGCTTTCAATTCCTTTTTTGACGTCCTTGCCGTCTGCTGTCACTGGATAGCGGACATTTAACCCTAGCTTTGCTTCCTCATTCTGTTTATAGCGGATTGTCCCAACATTTAACGTCAAATCTCCACTAATCTCATCTTTGCAAGCAATTCCCAGCTTTTGTCCTCTTGTATCCTGATCAAATAAAGCGTTGATTTGGGAAGTAAAGGCAAGTCCCTGCTCATCTAATTCGTGTCCGCATAAGAAATTCGCCATATGAATGCCCGCATTTGTCCCATGCGCCGGCTCCATGGCATGAACAGATACCCCTTTTAATGTAAAATGCAGTCCATCCGCTGCGCTTTTTACCTCACCAGATAATTGATGATCAGCAAGATAGGCTTCGAAAGCTGTTTTTATTAATTCAGCATCGTGTGCCTGTGCAGCAGTCACAATAGCAGCTGCCTCATCTGGCACCATATTGAGCCTCATACCCGATGTAAATTGCTTCAGCGTATAGAGCTGATGATTCGCTGTTTGTTGATATGTAAATGACAGGGTGGCATCAATAATCCCTTTTTCCGCATGAATAATCGGAAAATCGGCGTCTGGTGCAAATCCGATTTGCGGCATCGCCTCATGCTTGAAATAATGGTCCACACAGCGCCAATCGCTTTCTTCATCTGTTCCAATGATCATTCGAATTTTTTTCGACAGCTGCAAACCAGTATCTTTTAAGATCTTCAGCGCATAAAATGCCGCCATGGTTGGGCCTTTGTCATCAATAGCCCCGCGTGCAAAGATTTTATTTTCTCTGATGTCAGCTGAAAATGGCGGGGTTGTCCAGCCGTCGCCAGCAGGCACCACGTCCACATGACAGAGCACACCTACAATGTCTTCGCCTTCTCCATATTCAATATGACCTGCATAGCCGTCGACATTCTTGACTGTGAAGCCTTCGTCTTCCCCTTTTTTCAGCATATACTGCAGGGCATCATCGACTTTTTCACCAAATGGCTTTCCTTCTTTGCCGCCTTCTTCATCAAGGACACTTTCAATTTGTAAAAAAGATTGTGTGTCCTGAATTAAGTCGTCTTTTTTTCGTATTACTTCAGCTTCCCAATTCATTTTTCCATTCCTCCTTGAAAAAAGGTTGCAATCCACCCTTAAAACGAATATTATATTAATTGTTTTGTAATAATGTTCGTAAATGGAGGATTTTATGTTTCAGTTAAAAGAAAATCAAACCAACATAAAGAAAGAAATAATCGCTGGTATGACGACATTCTTTACTATGGTCTATATTGTTGCCGTCAACCCAGGAATTCTTTCAAAAGCAGGTATTCCTTTTGACCAAGTCTTTACTGCAACAATCATCGCTGCTGTTGTCGGTACGCTCTGGATGGCACTATTTGCAAATTATCCGATTGCCATTGCACCAGGCATGGGGCTGAATGTCTATTTCACCTTTACCGTTGTCGGCGGTGGCGGCATCAGCTATCAAACAGCGTTTAGTGCGGTATTTGTTGCTGGTATACTCTTTATTATTTTATCGTTAACATCCCTTAGAAAACAACTGATTCAAGCCATTCCAGATAATTTAAAGTACGGTATTACAGCAGGAATCGGGCTTTTCATTGCATTTATCGGCCTTCGTCAGTCTGGGATCATCGCTGCTGATCCAGAAAACCTTGTGAAGCTTGGCAATTTAAGCTCGCCTGTTGTCATTTTAACGCTTGTCGGCTTAATGATTTCGGTTATTTTAAT
Organism: Bacillus sp. FSL M7-0003; assembly: GCF_038628485.1. NCBI lineage: Bacteria > Bacillati > Bacillota > Bacilli > Caryophanales > Bacillaceae > Bacillus > Bacillus sp. FSL M7-0003. Next base: position 2,676,516 of record NZ_CP152024.1, read on the forward strand.
GGTGCTTCAAATAAATGGTGCACTGTTTATCGGCATGTTAGCGACCACATTGATTGCGCTCGCAACCGGCCAGCTTCATTTCCCTAAAACACTGATGGACATCCCTGCACTGCCTGAAGGCATGCTGATTACAAATCCAATCGCTGCCTTTGGTGACGTGTTCTCTCATCATTTGTATGCTGTCGTCTTCTCCTTTTTACTGGTGACGATTTTTGATACAACAGGCACGATGATCGGCGTTGCCGAACAAGCAGGATTAATGAAAAATGGCCAGCTGCCAAAAGTGCGCAGAGCCCTGCTTGCTGACTCTGCTGCAACGACGGTTGGTTCTATGTTTGGTACAAGCCCAACCACTGCTTATATTGAATCATCATCAGGAGTAGCTGCTGGCGGAAGAACTGGGCTGACGTCTTTAACGGTCGCTGCACTGTTTATTGTGGCATTATTTTTTGGCCCGCTCGTTCAAGCTATTTCTTCTTTACCATCGATCACATCACCTGTTTTAATCATTGTTGGCTGCTTGATGATGAACTCGGTGTCACGCATTCGCTGGAACGAACTAGACGAGGCATTCCCTGCTTTCCTTGTTATTCTTTCGATGCCGCTGACTTCTAGTATCTCTACAGGAATTTCACTTGGATTTATTTCATATCCGCTTGTGAAATTGGCAAAAGGGAAATGGAGAGAAGTACATGTGCTTGTTCTCATCTTTGCGGTCTTATTTTTCATTCAGCTCTTTTTCTTAGAAGGATAACAGAAACAAAAAAGGCACATCCTCACATGGAATGTGCCTTTTTGCCTTCACTGAATTTTTTATTTTGTAAATTTTCTGTGATTATTTTGCGGAATTTGAAAATGTCAGCTTCAATCGCATCCCTTATCATTATTGGGTTGTAACCGGATTCAAATCATGATATATACCATATTTTATTTCATGAAGACAAGTTTAAAAACACGTAAAGTTGACTTTTTGGTGGAACTAGATGCATAATAACGTGTATAATAGAATAAAACATTAAGAAACACGAACATTTACCATTGTTGCTTGTCCTTATTTCGCAGTTTTAGTGTAGTAAGTTGTGGTTAGTCAAGTCCATCCGATCTTATTGATAGGGAGTGGTTTTTTGAAACCTTCAACAAACCGTATGATGACTCGAATCAAATCAGTCTATATGTTCATTCAAGAGAAAGGTCTTGTGACGACACAAGAGCTGGTTGATGAATTCGGGATCACACCTAGAACCATTCAAAGAGACTTAAACGTGCTTGCCTATAACGATCTTGTTCATAGTCCAAGCAGAGGCAAATGGGAAACAACGAGAAAAAAAGTAAAAATATCATCTTAAGCGTATAATGAATTGTCCATATAACAAAAAGAACCGGCGATATGCCGGTTCTTTTCTTTTGTTCTTACGTTATTCACGATTCATTAAGCTGTCTAATTCTTCATCCGTCAATTCACGGTACTCTCCGGGTGCTAGATCTTCATCTAAAGAGACTGCCCCCATCGAGAGCCTTTTTAAAAAGATCACTTCATTTCCCACCGCTTGCGCCATCAGCTTCACTTGATGGTACTTCCCTTCAGTAATCGTCAAACGGATGCGTGTATCTTCCTCTTCATTTGCATCTACTTCCACCTTCGCCGGCTTCGTATGATAATCATCTAAGATGACAACGCCGTCTTCAAGACGCTTAATGTCTTGATCTCCTAAAGGATATTTCAAATGAACCTCATACGTTTTTGGCACATGCTTTTTTGGAGAAAGTAATTGATGAGCAAGCTGTCCATCATTTGTGAGGAGAAGGAGACCGACCGTATCCTTATCCAGTCTCCCCACAGGGAATGGCTCCCTTGCGATATCCTCCGGCTCAAGTAAATCGACAACCGTTTCATCCCGCAGATCTTCAGTTGCCGAGATCACCCCGTCTGGCTTGTTCATCATTAAGTAAATGAATTCTTTATATTCTACACGCTCTCCGTGTACGAGTACTTCATCATTTGATGGATCAACATGATCTTTCACCTGCTTTGCCACTTCTCCATTCACTGTGACCGCCCGGGCTTTGACAAGCTTTTTCACATCTTTTCTTGAACCAAAGCCGCTGTTAGCAAGTAATTTATCAAGCCTCATGAATATCTACCTCTTCTTAACTCTTTTTTCTTAAAAATTTCGGCATACGGCTGCCCAGTACACGCTCTAGTAATCCCACCTTATAAGACAAGTACATATACACACCGCCGCCAGTGATCATGGAAATCAAAATGACGATACCCGCTTGTAAAATTCCGTCTTCATAAGAAATTACTTGGTTCACAAGCTGACTTGTCAAATATGCCACGACAGCCATGATCGCCGTTAAAATACCAATGAGAATAAAACGTTTGAAAATTCTGCGGAACGAATAGCCGGCATGGCGTTTAATCATGATAAACATATACAAGATGGACGCACTGTAGCCTAATGCTGTTGCCAATACAGAACCATTTCCTTGCAGCCAGCTGATCAGCGGGATGTTCAGAACCGTTTTAATAATGATCCCTAACAAAAGACTGACGATCGCAAATTTTTGTTTGTTGATCCCTTGCAGAATCGCTGCATTAATGGTGAATAAAGAAAACAATAATGCAACAGGTGCATACCAGAACAAAATGGAAATCCCAATCTCAGGATGAACAGACGGATAGAAAAACCAATAAGCCGGTCCAGCCAATGCCGAGATACCAAATGAAGCAGGCAGCACGAAAAATAAAATGACTTGCATCGTCTGATCAATTTGTCTATTGAGCAGCTTGTAATTACGTGCTGTAAATAATTCCGTAATCGTCGGAATCAATGTTAAGCCAAACGCTGTGGCAAGTGACACAGGAATCATCACGACCTTCGGTAAATATAACGTCACAATGGACAATACCGCTGTACTAATATCCTGATGTCCGGATGCAATCATGGCTCTGTTAATTGTGTTTGTATCGATATAAGAATAAATTGGAATCGCAAGTCCAACAAACACATACGGCGCCGCATAGCTAAACAGCTCTGTAAACATTTGCTTATAAGATAAATCAGAGTGAGCGCCTGTATTCGGCTGCATGGCTAAGAGCCGGTCCTTCCGCTTCAGCCAATATAAATAAAGCGTGAATAAACCGCCAAATGCACCGATCAGAGCCGCAAATGTTGCATATCCGACAGCAATGACAAGCCCGCCGTCAAGCACCTTTAAAATAATAAACGTCGCCGTTAATAGGAAGATGATTCTGACAAGCTGTTCAATCACTTGGGAAACAGCTGTCGGTCCCATCATGGAGTGTCCTTGGAAGAACCCGCGTACAAGACTCATGATCGGTACAACCAAAAGACCTAAGCTGACCATTCGAATCACATATACTACTTGATCGACAGTCAAACCGCCTGTTTCATTTGATCCGCCAAGCTGAATCTTGGCAAAAATCGGTGCGGACAAATATAAAATAGAAAAGGCGATCATCCCGGTGACAAGCATGACCGACATACCCGCCCTGAACATTTTTCTTGTTGTCTCATAATCGCCGATCGCATTATATTTGGAAACAAATTTTGATACCGCTGTTGGAAAACCAAGCGTAGCGATACTTAAAAAGATCGTATACTGATTGTATCCATATTGGAATAGCGCACCACCAGTAGCTCCAACCATTGCGCTAAATGGAATTAAATAAATCATACCAAGAATACGAGAGAGATACGTCCCTATCGTTAAAACCAACGTACCACGAAGCAGTTTATTAGACATGCGCTTAACCACCATTTTTCTAATGAATATTCAACTTAACTATTTTACCACATCAATTCAATACACAGGTAACAAATCCAATACGGAAGTCACAAAACCAATCAATTCATATTTCAGCCTTCCCTAATCTTCGTTATAATAGAAAAATGACTGAAAGTAGAAAGAGGAATGTAACATGAAACATTATGATGTCATTGTCATTGGCGGCGGACCTTCTGGGCTGATGGCCGCGATTGCATCAGCAGAGCACGGTGCGACTGTTCTGTTAATTGACAAAGGAAACAAACTTGGCAGAAAGCTGGCCATTTCTGGCGGCGGACGCTGTAACGTCACCAATCGCCTTCCAGTAGAAGAAATCATCAAACATATTCCCGGAAACGGCCGTTTTCTATATAGTGCATTTTCTGAGTTCAACAACGAGGATATTATTTCGTTTTTTGAAAACCTTGGCATTGAACTAAAAGAAGAAGACCATGGACGTATGTTCCCTGTCTCAAACAAAGCACAATCTGTTGTGGATGCCCTTCTAGACAGGCTCCGAGCCCTCAATGTCACCATTCGAACGAACGAAAAAATTAAAACAGTTCTGTATCAAGACGGACAAGCAGCTGGAATTGTTACAAATAATGATGAAAAAATTTCAAGTAAGTCTGTCGTCATTGCTGTCGGCGGAAAAAGTGTGCCGCATACCGGCTCTACTGGTGACGGCTATGCATGGGCAGAAGCAGCCGGTCATACCATTACAGAGCTCTTCCCAACAGAGGTACCGGTCACATCCGATGAACGATTTATTAAAGAAAAAGTGCTTCAAGGTCTTTCTTTAAGAAGTGTGGCTGTCAGTGTTTTAAATAAAAAAGGAAAACCCGTCGTCACACATGTCATGGATATGATTTTTACTCACTTTGGTTTATCAGGTCCAGCTGTTCTTAGATGCAGCGGATTTGTTGTGAAGGAATTGAAAAAACAACCGACAGTCCGCCTGCAAATAGACTTATATCCGAAGCTGAATGACGAGGAGTTGTTCCAGAAGCTTCATCGTGACCTTAAAGATGAACCGAAGAAAGCCATTAAAAATGTCCTCAAGTCTTGGATGCAAGAACGCTATTTATTGTTTCTGTTAGAACGGAACGGGATTGATCCACAAGACACATTCTCTGGTCTAGCCAAGGATAAACTGCGTGCATTTGCCCATGATTGTAAACATTTTATTGTGCATGCAAATGGTACGCTATCCTTGGACAAAGCGTTTGTGACAGGAGGCGGCGTTTCTGTGAAGGAAATTGAACCGAAGAAAATGGCGTCTAAAAAAATGCCCGGTCTTTATTTCTGTGGAGAAATTTTAGACATCCATGGCTACACAGGCGGCTACAATATCACATCAGCACTTGTGACAGGCAGGCTTGCCGGCATGAATGCTGCACTAGAAGCAAAGGAGAGAGATCAATGATCAGACGTGCATTACCGATTGTTCTTGCGGTCGTTATCAGTTTGACAGCCGCTGTTTTCTTGAAGCTGTCCATTACCCCGTTAAAAGTCGCCATTGTTTTGGCGTTTACCATTTTCGCCGTATGTTTAAAAGAATATGTCTACCGTCTTCGCAAACGGATTGAGGAAAAATCGTCTTCCCATATCGATAGTTGATAAATGGAAGCAAAACATGTTACGGTAAAGTAGAGGTCGAGTGAGAAGCTCGCCTCTTTTTGTTTGAAATAAGTTGAGTTAGGGGATATTAAGCGAAGTCCTCTGCTTAAACGTGTAGAACAACAGGAGAGTGAGATGGTGTGAAAAACGTATCAAGTGTATTTTGGATTGTGATTGCGATCACATTTGTTGCCGTGATGTGGGGAGCGTTTTCTCCAGACACATTGCAAAATGTCACAGATCAAATTCAAACATACATTACAAATGACTTTGGCTGGTATTACTTGTTAGTGGTATCACTGCTTGTCGGCTTTTGTCTATTCTTTATCTTTAGCCCAATCGGTAAGATTACGCTAGGAAAACCGGGGGAAGAGCCTGAATTTGGTTTATTTTCTTGGTTTGCTATGCTATTTAGTGCCGGTATGGGAATTGGTCTTGTTTTTTACGGAGCAGCTGAACCGATCAGCCACTATGCTATTCAGTCACCAACAGGGGAGACTGAAACTGCGCAGGCCTTCCGCGATTCCCTTCGCTATACATTTTTCCACTGGGGGCTTCATGCATGGGCTATTTATGCCATTGTTGCACTTTGCATTGCTTACTTTAAATTTAGAAAAGATGCACCTGGTTTAATCAGTGCAACACTGCAGCCCGTTTTAGGAAATAAAATTCACGGATGGATCGGTAAAACCATCGATTGTATTGCGGTATTTGCAACTGTGGTTGGTGTTGCAACAAGCCTAGGATTAGGTGCGGCACAAATAAATGGTGGATTGAATTATCTTTTTCATATTCCAATTGCCTTTAGCACACAATTGATCATTATTATCATTGTGACGGTGCTTTTCCTTGCATCTGCTTTAAGCGGGATTGGAAAAGGCATTAAATACTTAAGTAATATCAATATGGTATTAGCAGCTGTTCTGATGTTTTTCTTACTTTTGGTAGGTCCAACTGTTTTTATCTTAAATTCATTTACTGACTCGATTGGACAATACTTATCCAATATCGTTCAAATGAGCTTCCGTCTATCTCCAAATGATCCTGAAAAGAGAGAATGGATTAATGGATGGACAATCTTTTATTGGGCATGGTGGATTTCTTGGGCACCATTTGTCGGGATCTTTATCGCTAGAGTGTCACGCGGGCGAACAATTCGCGAATTTTTATTGGGTGTCTTAGTCGCTCCTTCCATCCTAGTCTTCCTATGGTTCTCGATTTTCGGTGTATCTGCAATGGACTTACAGCAAAAGAATATTGTCGATGTTGCAGGTCTTTCAACTGAAACGATGCTCTTCGGTGTACTGAATGAATATCCGCTGGCGATGATTACATCGATACTGGCACTCATTTTAATCGCCGTATTCTTTATTACATCGGCTGATTCAGCTACATTTGTGCTTGGAATGCAGACAACCTACGGATCATTGAACCCTTCTGGCAGTGTCAAAGTCAGCTGGGGCATTATCCAATCGGCTGTTGCTGCTGTGCTTTTATTTTCAGGGGGACTTGAAGCCCTGCAAAATACAGCCAAGCTCGCAGCCTTGCCTTTCTCCGTTGTCATTATATTGATGATTGTCTCGCTGTATAAATCACTAAATGATGAACGAAGAATCATCAAACAAACCAATCAAGTCAATAAACCAAGAAGTCCAAGAGTAAAAAAAGCATAATCGCAAGCGAGAAAAAGCCGTTCCTTATCCGAACGGCTTTTTTCTATATATACAATTTAAGATTGTCGCGAGCTTGAGGATTCCTTTAAAATAGTGATGAATCATCACTTTCTACATAATGGAGGTTTATATGACGTTACCTACGTTCAAGTACAACCCAGATCCAGTTTCGTTAAACGTGATCAAAAAAGAGCATACGACATGTCCTGTTTGTGAGAAAGAAAGAGATTATGTGTACCATGGCCCTTTTTATACTGTTGAAGATGTAGAGGGAATTTGTCCTTGGTGCATTAAAGATGGATCAGCGGCGAAAAAATACAATGGAACCTTTCAAGACGATGCGAGCTGTGATGACGTCGATCAAGAGGAATATATCGATGAGCTGATCTTCAGAACGCCAGGCTATCGCGGATGGCAGCAGGAATATTGGTTAAGTCATTGCGGAGATTTTTGCGCAATCGTCCAGTATGTCGGCTGGAAAGAGATTGAACATCTAGAGGAAGAACTCGCCGAGGATATCGAAGACATTTGCAGCGGCGAAGGATTAACTAAAGAGAACCTAAAGCAATGGCTCGTCAACGGAGGAGACTTACAAGGCTATCTTTTTCAATGTGTTCACTGCAACAAGCACCGGTTATATATTGACGCCAGCTAATCAAAGAAATAGGACCCTTCAAGCAGGTCCTTTTTTGATGCCGTCTATTTTTTATATAAAATGAGTGCAGAAAAACAGTAGAGCTGTTCCCCTCCCTGCTCACAGATCACCGCTACATTGTACTTGATGTCAATGATTTGGTCGTCATCCATTCCTTTTAAAAAATGATTGATTTCACTCTGCAAATCTTTCTCATGCTCTTCATCAAATACAGCTACCTTTAGCACCTATGCCACTCTCCCTTCTCTCGCTACTCTATCTTTATGCACATAGAGAGAGGCATATGAACAAAAAAACCTTTCATCGTTAAGATGAAAGGCCTTCTATTTACAGCTTCGGTTTTGTTTCTCCTGTCCAAGCAAGCATCCCGCCAACGACATTGGTCGCTTGGTAGCCTTGATCTTCTAGATAATAGCAGACATTTTCACTACGTTTACCAGAGCGGCAAATAATATAATATTCCTGCGTTTGATCGAATGCATCCAGCTTCTCAGGGATATCGCCCATTCGAATGTGGATGGCTTCCGGGATCATCCCTTCTGCTACCTCTTCATCCTCACGTACATCGACAAGCTGAATGGCATCTTCCTGCTCCAGCTTTTGTTTTAATTCTTCTATTGAAATTTCTTTCACTGACACGACTCTCATCTCTCCTTTTCATTACGGTGACACCATTATAGCAAATGATTCACTTCACTGCGTATTCACCCGCTTTGATTGAAGGAAAGACGGCAGCCGCTTCTTCACTTCGGCTGTCTCTTGCTCACTTTCAAACTCTACCTTTTTAAAGACTTGATAGGCCAGCCACATATGACCGTAAGCGAGTATGCTCACACTAAAGAACGGCACGATTCCTGGTAAATAAGCAAACAGAACAAACAGCACAGCCGAAAAAACAAGCATAGAGAGTGTATATTGCAAGTATGAGATACCGAGCAGAAGAGAGAATTTCAGATAGAGACGTTTTTTCCAATCATAATGAGCCAGCAGCGGAAAAATATAAAATAAGCTCACAATAAACAGAAAACCGAAAATATATATAGCAAAGCGAAGCACATGTAAGAGCCAGCTCGTTGGATAGATATAAGCAAGGTCGACATAAATAATCGTTCCAATGATGAATAGCACCACTCCAATGACGTTAGAGCGTACAAACTCCTCCCTGAATACCTTCCAAAAAGTGCGGAATACATTGACTTGCTCATGACCTTGAATCCACTTTCTCATCACGGAAAATAACGCAGTGGTCGCCGGCATCAAGCCAAATACGCCAAGCCCTAGAATGGTGAACAAAAGCCATAACAAATTCGTATAGGCGAGTCTCATCACCCACTCACACATCCTCAGCATTCTGCTCATTGAACCATCATGATCCATCTCTTTCCCCTCCTCTCTCTTTACACCTTCTCTTTATGAAACAATTCATCGATTTCAATTGGGCGTTTTTCTGTGACAGAGCGCCACATGCCTTCACCAAGAGCAATCGAATAAGCACCAGCCTCTGCTCCTGCTAAGATGTCATAGTGAATCAAGGGATCTTTTCCTATAAATAAATCAGCCAAAAGCAGAGGATCTCCGCCGCCATGTCCGCCTGGCTGCTTTACTACTTCAATCGTCTCCTTTGATCCAAACATCGGGTAATAAGAAATTGTTTGTTCTGGAAATTGAAAAGGAATTCTTGATGGCACATGAAACTCATTTGTTTCAATACGCCCCTTCGTCCCATTAATAGCCAGACGGTAGCCTTCATATGGGGCTGAGAATTGAATCGAATAGCTGAGCAGAGCCCCTTGATCATAAGCGACTGACGCCACATATGTATCCTCAATATCTATTTCCTGATCAAAAATGCACGCATCCGGGCGATAGTTTGAGTACTGCTGCGTTTGCTCCTGACCGGATTCAATATGGTCGTCCTCCACCTTCGAGCGCTCAACCCGCGGATTCCACCTTGCTTCATAGTGACATATATCCTTCACATGACATGTTCCGCAAAATCTATTTTCCTCCCCCTGCAAGGGATTCCAAGGGCTTTCGCTGCCGTAATAGTTCAGCGCCCCGTAAGCAAATACTTGCTTCGGCTTTTGATCAATCCACCAGTTGACCAGATCAAAATGATGCGTCGACTTATGAATGGACAGTCCGCCAGAGAATTGACGTGTGCGGTTCCACCTTTTGAAATAACTAGCACCATGATATGTATCAATGAGCCAGCTCAGTTCAACAGATGTGACCCTTCCAATTTTCCCGTCTAGAATCAGTTCTTTTACCTTTCGATGGAAAGGATTGTAGCGATAATTAAAGGTGACCGTGACCTTCCCTTTACTTTCCGCCTCTTTTTCCATCACTTTTTTGGCGTCTTTTGCTGTTGTCACCATCGGCTTTTCAGTGATGACATCTAGATCATGGTCAAGTGCCTGCATGATATATGTGACATGTGTGTCATCCCTGCCTGCCACAATGACGATATCTGGTTTTGTTTCTTTGACCATCTGATCAAATGCATCTTCATGAAAAAACGAAACGCCCCGGAGTGACGGAAAACGCTCCTGACAAAGTATATACCGCTGATGATCTATATCTAGGAGCCCTGTAATCCGATAATGCTCATTGAAATCCTCTATGAGCGGTTGAATAAACATATTGAACGCACGATGGCTCAGCCCGCAAATCACGACCCGTTTCACATTCCCCACCCCATTTTCTATTGGTTTTCACGAAGCTGTTTCATGAGAGACAGCGCCTCTTCCGTCTTATCAGCATACACGGGAATGAAAGCGACCATATCTCGGTGTAATTGAAAGGTATAGCCGTTGAGTTTTTTCTTTCCTTTATTGATTTGAACTGCATAATCGACCGTTTTCCCTGTCTTTTTGTCCTCGACCGTATATGGTCCTGCTGCTTGATCGCCTATTTCCATCTCTTCCAGCAGCTGAAAGCTTTCAGGATCATCATACGTTCTAAACATTTCTTCTGGAACAAGCATCACGTCCCCCTCTTTTGAGGTAATTTCAACAAGAAGCTTTTCAGGAATCGCCGGAAAGATGTGGACGCTATAAGTCTCTTGTTTCGGCTGAAAAGCCTTCTCCACTAATTGATCCTTCATTCCCTTTGACATATCAGAAAAAATCAGGACATCGATCCCGTTTGTTTTCCCCTGACAGGCAGATAAACAAATGGCAGCGATGAAACTGATGAGCCATACGGCGGCTCTTTTTTGCCTCCTCATGCCTTTTGAAAAACAGACAGCTTTTCTAGCTCAGTTAACGCCATAATAAAAGCGCCTGCCCCGTGCAAGTCATTTGTGCTCCGCTCTCTTCCAACGTAGTAATCATAAAATCCCGCAGATGTTCCAATACAAATATCATTGATGGTAAAATCACCATTTTCTTTCTCAGCCGTCTTATGCTGAATCAAGCCTTGATATGCTCTGACCACATGATCAACATAACGGAGGCTCACATACCCTTCATTCATGGCCTTTGCCATGGCGTACATGAATAAACACGACCCCGAGCTTTCAAGCCAATTGTCACTGTGATTTCCTTTATCAATGATTTGATGCCAGAGACCTGTCTTTTGATCCTGGTACTTTGCCACACTTTCCAGCATGTCTGTCAGCGTTTCCTTCCATACCTTCCGCCTTTCATGATGCTCGGGCAGGTCCTCGATCATATCTGCTAATGCAAGGACATACCAGCCGAACGATCTTGCCCAAAACTCTGGGGAACAGCCGGTCTTTTGATCAGCCCATGGCATCGTTTTTCGTTCATCCCACGCATGATAATACAAACCTGTTTGTTCATCTTTCGTATGCTTTCTCATGAGATGCTCTTGATGAATGACCATATCCACTAGTGACTCTTCACCTTTAAGCTGAGCATACTTTAAGGCAAAAGGACCGCCCATGTAGAGACCATCGAGCCACATTTGATAAGCATAATTGTCTTTATGCCAAAATCCGCCCTCAGACGTGCGGTTTAGCGTACGATAAAGTCCGCGCAGTTTCTCCGCCGCCAGCACATACCGTTTCTCTCTCGTTCGTTCGTAAAGAGGGAATAAAATGAGTCCTGCTTGAATGGCATCAAGCTCATCCCTGCGAAATAATAAATTTCCGTACTCATCAATGAGGGAGTCCGCATAGTTTTTCACATAATCGAAATACGCCTCGTTCCCTGTTGCCTCATATAGCTTCATGACACCGCAAAGGAAAACCCCTTGATGATAATGCCATCTTCCAGCTGGCGGCAGCTCAATCGGTGTATACGCTTTCATAATGGTTTGTGCTAATTTCTCTGCATGCTCAAGTGGTGATCCCTTTTCAATTGATAATGTCATTCTTCCTCATCTCCCTTTTTAATAAATACCTTCTTCCCCGAATTTCTTCGCTAAACGGTTTGCCAGCATGACCAAAATAAGTCCAACGGCTGCTTTAAATAAACCAACAGCGGTACTATAGCTGAATTGTCCTTGCTTAAGACCTGCTGTATAAACGTACGTATCAAAAATCTCTGCTACTTCCCGGTTCGTTGCGTTCAGTAATAGATAGACATGCTCAAAGCCAAGCTCAAGCGTATCACCGATTTTTAAAATAAGCAGAACCACAATGACACTTTTAATGGCAGGAAGTGTGATGTGCCACATTTGTCTCAGTCTCCCGGCCCCATCCATTTTTGCTGCTTCATATAGCTGCGGATCTACCGCTGTAATCGCCGCAAGGTAAATGATTGTTGACCATCCTGCTTCCCGCCAGATTACCTGTAAAATGTACATCGGTCTAAACCATTCCTGACTAAGAAGGAAGTTAATCTTTTCTCCTCCAAAGAAAGCAATCAATTCATTCATTAACCCGCCATCTACTGTTAACAAAACAAAAGATAAGGACACGACAATCACCCATGACATGAAGTGAGGGATATAAATCATCGTCTGTACAAATTTCTTAAACAATGCCAATCTCACTTCATTTAAAAGAAGGGCTAATAAGATCGGAATTGGAAAGAAAATCACGACATTCATGGCAAATAAAATCAGTGTATTTTTTAATAAGATGAAAAATGTTGGTTCTGTAAACAATCGAATAAAGTGTTTGAATCCAACCCATTCACTGCCAAGAATGCCGAGAAACGGCTGGTAATCTTGAAAGGCAATGATGAGCCCCCACATTGGCACATATTTAAAAACAATAAAATAAATGAGCCCCGGCAAAATCATTAAATACAAAAACTTTTGACTAAGCAATTGATTAAGTAAGCGCTTTCTTTTTTCGCTTTTCAAAGCTGCCGCAGGCACACCCTTGGCAGTGACATCCTCTGTTTTCATTGATAAAGCCTCCCCTCATGCTAATGCATGTGTTAACTGTATCTTAAGGATGAAAAATCCGTCTACAATCATATCAACAGATCATATTTTCATAGGTGATGCTACTCAAAACGTTACATAAAACATAAGAAAATGATCCTAATCTCAGAAAATGATTATTGACAAACCTACCAGATTTTTGGATTAATAAATTAAGGGGAAAAGATTGTTTTGTTTGAAATGGGGGGTTTTATGAAAAGAAGGCAGTACAAATTTTATTACAAGCTAGTGACGTTCTTTTTCATACTTAGTACGATTCCTGTTATCATTGTCGGCATTTTTTCTTATCAGCATTCGCAAAAAACAGCACTTGAAAATATCTCAAATGAAAAGCTCGACAGCGTTAAACAAACGCAATCCAATATTGAGCATATTTTAAAAACTGTTGATCATTCTCTCACTCACTATGTCAGTTCGCCGCCTCTCCTTCAAACACTGGCAGAACCTTTAAATCCAGACCAATTCCAGCTTTATAATCAAGTACAGCAGGAACTGAACTACCTGCAAACCTTTGACACCGATCTTTCCAATATTACACTCGTCAGTAAAATGGAAGACTGGTACATGAACAATTCGGGACTTTATCATGTCACAAGCGAAGACCAAGAAAAAGCGCTGACCTCTTACCTCAATATACCAAGTCACTCCAGCTGGGCACTTGAAGAGAATAATCCACTTGTTGCGACAAAAGAAGGAAAAGCATCCTTTTGTAAGTACAATGTGAATTTAATCAAACAACTGCCTATGAACAGCGTTCAAAAAAAGGGAATCGCTGTCGCCAGCATTCCAAGCTGCATCATTGCTGATAACATGCCTGACTTCTCTCAATCGGATAGTATGTTTGTGATCGATACAAACGGAAAAGTGCTGCTACATAATCGCAAAGAACAAATTGGTGAATCGCTGAAACATCAAAATATCGTCAAACATGTGCTCTCACTTGAAAAACGATCAGGCCAATTTGATATGAAGATCGACGAACTCAACTATCAAATCACATTTCAAAAATCAGATTATAATGAATGGACGTACCTATCCTTTGTTTCTATTCCAGAACTTAAGCAGCAAACGAAATCAATCGGGTGGATTACCTTTATTATCTGCGCTATTTTGTTAGCGCTTTCATTGCTATTTTCATGGTTCGGTTCTAGACACTTTTATAAACCAATCCGCTTATTATACGAGTCATTTGCACGCAATGAATCATTTTTGCAAAAACAGCCTTTTCAAAATGAATTTGAGTTGATTGAATCGAGTATTAAACAAATGAAAGATCAAAACAATGATTTAGAGGAACGGATTGAGCAGCAAGTGACACACTTACAGCAATACTTTATGGTACGGCTGCTGCTTGGAAAGCTGACAGATGAAGAAGTTAACAACCGGTTCCAAAGCTTAGGCTTTCCTCAAGGCTGGTCTCATTTGTCCATGCTTGTGACCCAAATCGATACATTAAAAGGAACACCTTATGAAAAAAAAGATGCTGACTTGCTTTTATTTGCGATCAATGGACTGATCGAGCAGATTATTCCGCAAGAGGAGCACCTTCAGCCAACCGTTGTCAATCAGCATCAAACAACGATTATCCTCAACCACTCAAAGTCAGATGAAGAGTTTACTGAATATTTAAATCAATTAGCAGAAAGCATTCAGCAGCGTATCGAAGAAGAGCTTGGTTTATCGATCAGCATTGGAATCAGCCGCCAGTTTAAGGAACTCACGATGGCAAAACATGCTTACATTGAAGGAAAAGAAGCCTTAAAATACAGACTCAAAGCAGAGAAAAAGTCCATTATCTTATATGAGCATATTCAGCAAGGAAAGACGTTCAAAACCCATTTTCCAAAGCAGCTGCAGCATGATTTATTTGATGCGATGAAAGCTGGCGATCAAGGCAAGGCAAATCACTATTTACATGTGCTCCTGCAATCCATTTTTTCTAAAAATGCAGGACCGCACGAATACCATATCGCCCTCGCTCGTTTTTTAAACAATTTAATTGAGCTGATGCATTTGCTGGGCATTGAATTATTTGAGGTCGAAGACAACAAAATGCTCTATGATACGATTTTTGAATTTAAAACCTTTGAAGATACAGAAGCATGGCTGAAACATGAAATCATCCGGCCAATTATTGACCAGCTTGCTGCACGTGAAGACTCACAATACAAAAACATCTCAGAAAAAATCATTCATATTATTCATCAAGAATTCGACTCAGATCTCACATTGGATGAAATCGCCACACGCCTGCATTACAATCCAAATTATTTAAGCAGCATTTTCAGAAAGGAAATGGATATCTCCTTTAGTGAATATCTCTCTTCCTACAGACACCATGTCGCTAAAAACTGGCTAGTAGAAACCGATATGTCCGTCAAAGAAATTTCGGAAAAACTGAAATATAAAAACCCGCAAAATTTCATCCGGTCCTTTAAAAAGCTGGAAGGTACAACTCCTGGGAAATACCGCGACCAGAAAAAAGGCTCGTAAGACAAAGAGTCCCGCTCTCACAAGAAAGCGGGGCTCTTTTATTTAAACTGTTCATTTAAGATGCTGTCTTCCAGCACGGAAAGCGGCTCTCCATACACACGTTCAATATGAGCTGCTCCCCAATCGCATAGCGCATTGAGAATTCTTTCGAGCGACTGTCCGTATTCACTTAATTCATATTCCACTTTAGGCGGCACCTGTTCATAGACAATCCGGTTAATGACCCCGTCACTTTCAAGCTCTCTCAGCTGCTGCGTCAGCATTTTTTGTGTGATGTTTGGCATGAGCCGCTTCAATTCGCTCGTTCGTTTTTTCCCGTGTGTCAAATGACATAAAATCACACACTTCCACTTCCCGCCTATGACCTCAAGCGTTGCTTCCACAGAGATATTATATTTTTTCTTTTCCATCGAATGTTCACTCCTCTTTGTACGAACAGGCACTTTTTAGTACCTATATTACAAAAAAGTACGTACTTTTTTTTTCGTCATCTATGTTAGATAATAACTCTTGCCGATCGGCTTCGTCTATCAAAATGTCATCACAGAAGGATGTGAACTTACTTATGAAGAAAAAGCAAAACCATTTTGCTCTTCTCGCACTAGCGATTAGTGCTTTTGCTATAGGAACAACTGAGTTCATTAGTGTCGGTCTTTTGCCAATGATCTCAGAGGACTTTGGAGTGAGCGTCAGTCAGGCGGGCTGGACTGTCTCTTTATATGCACTTGGTGTGACATTTGGCGCGCCTATATTGACTTCTCTTACTTCCACGATGAAAAGAAAGACATTGCTTTTGCTCATTATGCTCGTCTTTTTGATTGGTAATACACTTGCCACCATTGCCCCGACTTTTTCAGTGCTGTTAATCGGCCGGGTGATTTCAGCCTTGTCCCATGGAATCTTCATGTCCATCGGTTCTACGATTGCTGCAAGCCTTGTCGTGAAAGAAAAACGGGCAAGCGCGATTGCCTTTATGTTCACTGGTTTAACAGTAGCGACTGTGACAGGTGTGCCATTCGGGACATTTCTTGGTCACGAGCTCGGCTGGCGGACATCATTTGGTGTGATTGTGATCATTGGTCTGATCGCACTGATATCCAACTATTTTCTTGTGCCGTCTCAATTAAAGCAGGGTGTGAAAACATCTTTTAAAGATCAAGCTGTCCTATTAAAAACAAAAAGAATTTTGCTTTTATTTGTCATTACAGCCACAGGGTATGGAGGAACATTTGTCGTCTTCACGTATTTATCTCCTCTCTTGCAGCATGTGACAGGTCTTGCGCCTGGGGCTGTGGCCTTGATCCTGCTTTTATACGGAATCACGATCGCAGCCGGAAATGTCATTGGCGGAAAAGCTGCTAATGAACAGCCAATGAAAGCACTGATCTATATGTTTATTATCCAAAGCATCATCTTGTTTATTCTTAGCTTCACTGCAGGATTCACAGTATTAGGCATTGGAACCGTCATGCTGATGGGGCTGTTTGCTTTCATGAATGTGCCTGGGCTGCAAGTAGCCGTCGTTGATTTTGCAGAAAGATACACACCTGGAGCGGTTGACGTCGCATCTGCTATGAATATCGCTGCCTTTAATGCCGGTATTGCCATTGGCTCATTTTTAGGAGGCATCGTGACAGATACACTTGGCCTTGTGCATACAGGATGGGTCGGCGGCATCATGGTCCTCATCGCAGCCATTCTTACGATGATCAGTTATCAAATGGAACAAAAAGAACAAACACAAACCATTTAAAGGAGTTTTTATGATGGAACATTTACAAAGTACAAAAACATTAAACAATGGGGTCCTCATGCCAGGCTTTGGCCTTGGGGTATTCAAGGTGGAAGATGGAGCTGAATTAGTTGATGCTGTCAAAACAGCCATTCAATTAGGCTATCGCAGTATTGATACAGCGGCTATTTACGGAAATGAAGAAGGTGTTGGACGAGGCATACAGCTTGGTTTAGCAGAAACAGGACTGCGCCGTGAGGACATCTTTGTCACCTCAAAAGTGTGGAATGCCGATTTAGGATATGAATCTACTCTAAATGCATACGAAGAAAGCTTAAAAAAGCTTCAGCTTGACTATCTTGATCTGTATTTAATCCATTGGCCGGTTGAAGGAAAATACAAAGAAGCTTGGCGTGCACTAGAAACCTTGTATCGTGAAGGAAAGGTCAGAGCCATCGGAGTGAGCAACTTCCAGCCGCATCACCTAGACGAGCTATTAAAAGATGCAGACATCAAACCAGCGATCAACCAAGTAGAATTTCATCCAAAACTAACGCAGGAAACACTCTCTACGTATTTGAACTCTCATGGCATTCAAATGGAAGCTTGGTCACCGCTGATGCAGGGTGAACTGCTGCATCACCCGCTGATCACAGAGCTCGCAGACACATACGGTAAAACACCTGCTCAAATTATTTTGCGCTGGGATGTACAAAAAGGTGTCATCACCATTCCAAAATCAACGAAAGCACATCGTTTAAAGGAAAACGCTGATATATTTGATTTTGTCTTATCTGATGAAGATATGAAACGTCTTTCTGACTTAAATGAAAACAAACGTATCGGTCCAGATCCAGATAACTTCGACTTTTAATCAAAACACCCCCGCCTTTTTGCTTTGCGGGGGTGTTCTTTTTGATCATTTTGATTTTTTAAAGGAAGCTTCATATTCTTCTATGATTTTATTCCCACCATTGGATTTCCACTTCTCTACATCCTTCTGAAATTGATCTTCACTGATGTCACCAAGAATGAACTTATACGTCGCATCATCGATGATTTTCTTCAATTCGTTTCCACGCTCTGATGCCGTTTCTGAATACAGGCTTTCAGCAGGATTGGCAACGATGATGTTTTGATTGTCTTCTTCTAGCTCTTCATATTTAGAACGAACTGCATCCCCTTTATTTTTTAAGTAACGTTTATCAATTCCTACAAGACTGACAAGCGGCTGTACATCTGTCTGCCAGCCTTTCACTTGGCTTTCTTCCCTGACAAATGTATTTCCTTCTTCTTTCTTATAATGCTTGCCATCTATACCGTACGTCATGAGACCATATACATCTTCTTCGGCAATACGGTCAAAGAAGGCCAAAATCCGCTTTAATTCCGCCTCTGATTTCACGCTTGTTTTAGGGAATGCGAAGATGCCATTATGCCCCCCTGATGCCCACACACGTTCTTTGCCATCTGGGCCTTTGATTCGGTTGATAATATCTACTTTCATGTTTTTATCTGTCGCATCATCTCTCAGGTTCACGGCATCTACCATATTTCCAACATAGATACCTGCTTTTCCTTGTGAGAATAATTCCTGCTGCTGTGTTTTGCTTGTCACTGGGAAGTCTTTGTTGATATAGCCATTGTCGCGCAGCTTTTTCATGTATTTCATTGTATTCATGTACTCATCTGTCATAAAGTCCGGCGTGAATTTCCCGTTTTCTTCTTTCCAGTCTGTCGGCATTCCTTCATATGAACCAAGCGTTTTAAATGCGCCATAAATTAAATCGTTCCGATCCGTAAAGCCAATTGTATCGGCTTTTCCGTTTTGATTCGGGTCTTTTTCCGTAAAGGCTTTGGCCACTTCATACAGATCATCCAATGTTTTTGGTGTATCCAAATTTAAATTTTCAAGCCAATCCTTTCGAATGACAATCCCTTGTCTTGAAAGTGGTCTTTCTCTATAGATGCCATAAAGCTTGCCGTCTATAGAAGCGTTTTTATTAATCAGTTCGTTCATCTTACTTAAATTTGGATAATCCTTTAAATACGGACCGACTTCCCAAAACATGCCTGATCTGAACGCATTAATCGCAGACGAATTTTTAATGTCTTGAATCGTCACAATTTGCGGCAAATTCCCTGCTGCAAGTGCGGAATTTAAACGATCTTCCTTCACAGCATCAGGCACCCATGTAATATCAAGCTCCGTATTTGTGAGCTTTTCAATCTCTTTTAAAACGGAATCCTTCGGCGGCTGCTGATGATATAAAATCGCCATCCATGTCAGCTTTACCTTTTTGTCTAAATCAACCTTCTCATCTGATGAGTTTGCCCCTTTACTTGAACATGCTGACAGAATACCGCTTGCTGCAAATAACAGAACAAACGCAATCAGCCATAATTTCTTTCTCCCCATATGATCCCTCCGTTGTTCCATCTTTTTAACCCTTTACAGAACCTAGTAATGCCCCTTTGTTGAAATGCTTTTGAATAAATGGATAGACAAGCAGAACCGGAATGGTTGCCACAACAATTACAGCCATTTTAATCGTCTGGTCTGGCGGTGGGGTGGATGAGCCCATATCCGACATATCTCCCTGCATTCCGCTTGAGACAATGACAATCTGTCTCAGCAGTACTTGAATCGGCCACTTCACTGAATCATTTAAATACAGAATGGCAGTCATATACGTATTCCAATACGTCACGGCATAAAAAAGTGAAATAGTAGCAATGGCTGGCAAAGAAAGTGGGAGCACAATTTTAAAGAAAATCCCTAAATCGTTACAGCCGTCCATCTTCGCTGATTCCTCAAGGCTCGCCGGTATGTTTTGAAAGAAGTTTTTCAAAATGATTAAGTTGAACGCATTGATTGCAACCGGGAGAATAAGTGACCAATAGGTATCAAGCAGACCAAGTGTTTTCACTACAATAAACGTCGGAATCATACCTCCGCTAAACAGCATCGTGAAAACAACGAGAAACATCAGTGTTCTCCGGCCTTTTAGCTCCTGACGAGACAGCCCGTATGCCATAAGCGAGGACAAAAACATGCTGACAGCTGTTCCAACGAGCGTCACAAGAATGGACACAATGAGACTGCGATACACAATATCTGTAGAAAAAATATATCGATATGCCTCTAGAGAAAACGTCGTCGGGAACAAAATAAACTTCTTGGTGATGACCTCTTCTACTGTTGCAAAAGAGGCGGCAATGACATGGATGAACGGAAGCACACATATTAATGCGAACATGAGTAGAAAAGAGTAATTAAATAAATTGAACAATCGGCCTTTAATAGAACGATCTATGTTCATCACACCCTTTCTTTGAAAGCGTTATCATTTCATCTGAAAGTAAGCTGCAGCCTGTGACGATATCGTGATTAAAATGTAACAAACGGGGGAAGAAAGCGTCTATAATCATTTTGACAGACCAACTGGATAGATCATATCAGCCGTGCTTTTATGCTCATGAAACAAAAGAATAAGATCATTAGCTCATGACATGATTATGCCTTATGCTCGATCATTTTCTTCGAGGATTTCCGTCGTATTGACATCTGGTTCATAGCCTAACTCCAGCTTCGTTTTCTCAGTAGACCAAGGCTTTTCTTCATTCTCTGATACAGCATAATAGGTCCCAAAGGGAATATCTGATTCAACCGCTGCCTTTATCATACCTGTAAGATCCTCATGTGACAGCAGAGTTCTTTTTGTTCTTTGCTTTTTGTGCAATGCCTTCATCTCATCTGTTACAACTGTTCCAATTCTTAAATTGATGACAGACATACCCGATTGATCGTGGAACAAACGTCCCAGCTGTTCGGAAGCAAACTTTAATATGCCATAGACATTTTTAGTCGCAGGCACATCGTCAGTTGTAATCTGCCGTCCAAGTAAGGAGCGTCCATCCTCTTCATAACGATCCGTCACATGGTTGCTGCTTGCAAAAATGACTTTTCGTATGCCATGCCGCGCGGCTGAACGAAACATATAATAGGTACTCCTCCAAAAAATATCAGTCATTTTTGCAAATTCTTCATGATCCATCACATCATGCGTCATGTCCATGTTTAGAAGATGCAAGATGACATCTGTATCCCGCGGAATTGCCTCATATACATTCTGTTCATTCGCTGCATCGGCTAAAATGACTCCTTCTACACAGCTTGTTAGATCAATAATCGTGACGCTGTACTCAGCAGAGAGCGCTTTTGTTAAAAGACGTCCAATCACACCGCATCCGCCAATGATGGTGATTTTTTTCATCTGTCTCCTCCTTTCTTTTGACGTAGTATGTCCAAGCGTTTCTTGATTACAGCCACTTTTTCAAAAATCGTGTCGCCTCGTGACGCATAGCGGCTGTTTCAAAATGACCTGCATGAAGACGGGTAAGCTGATATCGTTCTTTCAATGAAGCAGCTTCATAGGTTTGACTCAATACTTTTTGAATCCTTCCAACGCCTTCACCAGGCGTGAGCTGATCAAGCTTTCCAACTAAGCTTAAATGCGGTCTTGGAAAAATCATTTCTTGAATGTCCGCTGCTGTAAAATGCTTCGCCAAGCTCGGTACATAGTAATAAAAGCCATGTCTGTCCAAATTGTTCGTTTCAATTAATGTATGATGGTCCACCTGTGCACAAAGATCAATACACACACTGACCCTATCATCAAGTGCAGCCGTCCACCAGGAAAGAAGACCGCCCATTGACATCCCAAAGACAGCTAACCTGTCCGCCAGCACATCAGATCGAGACAGCAAATAATCAATCGCACACATACTTTCATACAGCATCATGCCCCACATCACTTTTCCTGTTAAAAGCATTTCCTTAAAAATTTCACTTTCTGTTCTTCCTCTTCTCTCACCAAACCCTGCATGATCAATGGCCAGTACACTATATCCTTTAGACGTAAACTCTTTTGCATATGAAGGCGTTTGCAAATAATGAGCACCTTTTAACAGCTCTTCCTTCCCATTCACGTAATTCCCGCCATGTGAATGCTGGAACAGCACAACGGGCCTTTTTTTCACCGTATCCTTCGGTTTCACGAAATAAGCAGGGACTTCCTCTACACCATTCATGGAGAGAATGAGAGTTTCCACTACATATGATTCACGTTCTTCCATTTTTAACGTATAAGCCTCCACGCGATGACGTTCTGGCATTTCTCCTAACAGACTGAGCAGTTGTTCACGTTTGCTTTCCTTTTCCATTGACGTCACTCCTCATTTTCTTGATCACCTGTTAAAATACGAGGCCGATGCGGGAATCACCTTGTTTTCGACAAAATTATGTCCCGGGAAATAAAGAACACCCACCGGTTCATACCGATGGGTGTCATCATTAGTTCGCAACAATATTGACAAGCTTCCCAGGAACTGCAATCACTTTACGAATGGTTTTCCCTTCAAGCTGTTCTTTTACACGTGCATCATTTTTCGCAAGCTCTTCTAACTGCTCCCTTGTTGCATCAGCAGGAACGGTTAATTTTGCTTTTACTTTACCGTTAAGCTGTACAACAATTTCTACTTCATCGTCGACAAGCTTTGACTCATCATATTGAGGCCATGCTTCATAAGAAATAGATCCTTCATGACCAAGTTTATTCCAAAGCTCTTCTGCTAAATGCGGTGCAATTGGAGAAAGAAGCTTTACAAAACCTTCTGCATATTCTTTCGGCAGTGTATCCGCCTTATAGGCATCGTTGATAAACACCATTAATTGTGAAATTCCTGTATTGAAACGCAAGCCTTCATAATGATCCGTTACCTTCATAACTGTTTCATGATAGCTGCGTTCTAATGCGCCGCCAGATTGCTCTGTCACTTTATCACTGAGTGAACCATCTTCATTTGTAAAGAGACGCCATACACGATCAAGGAAACGACGAGCGCCATCAAGTCCTGTTTCAGACCAAGCAATTGATGCATCTAAAGGTCCCATGAACATTTCATAAAGTCGTAATGTATCCGCACCATGAGATTCTACGATATCATCTGGGTTGACCACATTTCCTTTTGATTTACTCATTTTTTCATTGTTTTCCCCAAGAATCATACCTTGGTTGAACAATTTCATGAAAGGTTCTTTTGTTGGAACAACACCGATATCATACAAGAACTTATGCCAGAAGCGTGCATATAGAAGATGCAGTACAGCATGTTCTGCTCCGCCGATATACACATCAACTGGAAGCCATTTCTTCAGCTTCTCAGGAGAGGCAAGCTCTTCTGTGTTATGAGGATCAATATAACGTAAGAAATACCAGCAGCTGCCTGCCCATTGCGGCATTGTATTCGTTTCACGGCGGCCTTTTTTACCTGTAACAGGATCTACAACCTCAACCCAGTCTTTAATATTGGCTAATGGTGATTCACCTGTACCACTTGGCTTAATCTCTGTCGTCTTAGGCAAGATCAGTGGAAGCTCTTCTTCTGAAACAGCTGAAGATGTTCCGTCCTCCCAATGAATGATTGGAATCGGCTCACCCCAGTAGCGCTGACGGCTGAACAGCCAGTCTCTTAAACGATATGTGACTTTCTTTTCACCTTTTTGATGTTCTTCAAGCCATGCAATCGCTTTTTCAATCGCTTCTTCTTTTCCTAACCCATTTAGGAAATCAGAGTTAATGTGCTTTCCATCACCTGTGTAGGCTTCTTTTTCAATGTCTCCGCCTTCTACAACTTCTTTAATTGGAAGATCAAAGGTTTTGGCGAATTCATAGTCACGTTCATCATGGGCAGGAACCGCCATAATGGCTCCAGTTCCATAAGTCGCCAGCACGTAATCGGCAATCCAGATCGGCATCTTTTCACCATTTAAAGGATTGATGGCATACGCTCCTGTGAAAATACCTGTCTTCGTTTTAGCAAGATCTGTCCGCTCTAAGTCACTCTTTGATTGAATCTCTTTGATATACGCTTTGACAGCTTCTTTTTGAGCATCTGATGTAATTTTTTCAACAAGTGCATGCTCTGGTGCAAGCACTGCATATGTTGCGCCAAATAGTGTATCAGGACGCGTTGTGAAAACCGTAAACTGTTCGTCATGTCCTTCTACTTCAAAATGAACGTGCGCTCCTTCAGAGCGTCCGATCCAGTTACGCTGCATATCTTTGATGCTTTCAGGCCAATCAATGTCCTCTAAATCTTCTAACAGCCTGTCCGCATATGCTGTAATCTTTAGCATCCACTGCTTCATAGGACGTCTTTCAACAGGATGGCCTCCGCGTTCACTTTTTCCATCAATGACTTCTTCATTTGCAAGCACTGTGCCAAGCGCTGGGCACCAGTTCACTGGTACTTCATCGATATAGGCCAATCCTTTTTCGTACAATTTTAAGAAAATCCATTGTGTCCATTTGTAGTAATTCGGATCTGTCGTGTTGATTTCTCGATCCCAATCATACGAGAACCCTAGTGATTGAATTTGGCGGCGGAAGTTATTGATGTTCTCTTCTGTAAAGGCCGCCGGATCATTTCCTGTATCAAGTGCATACTGTTCTGCCGGGAGCCCAAATGCGTCCCACCCCATTGGATGAAGAACATCATATCCCT
Source organism: Bacillus sp. FSL M7-0003 (assembly GCF_038628485.1). Classification (NCBI taxonomy): domain Bacteria; kingdom Bacillati; phylum Bacillota; class Bacilli; order Caryophanales; family Bacillaceae; genus Bacillus; species Bacillus sp. FSL M7-0003. The sequence goes on from NZ_CP152024.1 coordinate 2,701,411, forward strand.
GCATACGTTTCATGCGTGATAGAATATCCGTTGCTGTATAGCCCTCAGGGTGCCCGACATGAAGCCCTGCTCCTGATGGATATGGAAACATATCAAGTGCATAAAACTTCGGTTTATCTTCCGAGTCAGATGTGGCGAATGTTTTATGTGTCAGCCAATAATCCTGCCACTTCTTTTCAATTTCCCGATGCTGAAAACTCAATGTGAAAACCTCCTTTAATATGTACGGCTTTATCTGCTTAGATGACCACTGCAAGAATTCAGATTTTTCTAAAATCAACAAAAAACCCTCATCCCTGGAAAGGGACGAGAGATTTTTTGGTTCCCGCGGTACCACCCTTGTTAGCGTAACATGCTGTTCGTACGCTCACTTAATATCTTTAACGCAGACATGCGACAGAAGCTTTAACGCAACTGCAACTCTGAGGCGAGTTCAGAAGCAGATTTGATTGACTTTCACCAGCCGTCAATTCTCTAAAGACAAATACTGCTTTCCTACTACTCCTCTTCACTGTTCTTATCGTAACCGTCATCTAAGTAGTATTTTATAGAATTATGATCATAAGTGCAAGCAGGTTTGTATACAATGGGAATGTACCCTAGACTAGGGTAAAGTAGAGGATATTATTCGTGTGGAGATCGGTTATGACGGTTGGAGCCTGCATCCTGTGAACGTTCTTCTCTCACAAAATCGAAGCTTCGCAGAACTGCTTCTCCTCCGTAACCTGAAATAATGGATAAGATGATCAAGTGCAGACTAGATTCGGGATTTGAGGATAAGACAAGCAGTGTAGCGGCAATCATCCCAACGAGCCAATCTTCAATAAACCCTAAGTAAATAAACTTTTTTGTCATTCTGGGCTTCTCTAGCCTGCCTTTTTTCTTTACGTGACCGAGAATGCCCATGACCCCTCCAATGGCGCAAGCAATAATGACTTGTTGCAGCATTTTCATCACCTTCCTAAAGCCCTTAGAATAGTAAAGCGACTTCAGGCTGTCCAGCCCCCTGTAATGCCATTCTGCTGTTCCGTCATAATCCATGTAAAAGGTCTATTCTCTCTAACGAAGAAAAAAAGCTTGTTTCTTCCATTATATGTGAATGACCCAAAAACAATCTTGATGCATTGGAATCATTTTTACCTAATCCATATTAACTATTTTTGTCATTTTATGAATGATGAGTAATTGATTCCTTCTTTTTCTAATGAAAAGTCTCCTTACTTACTCTATTCTAATGGAGGACAAACTATGATGACAAATTTAACAAAGCGTTTGCAATCGTTGAAACAGAACATATGTTATGTTACGTTTAAAAGGATTCATTTGGTTGAAAAGACAACCATTTGATATGTCTTATAGCAGCAAAGGAGGGTAATATGGTCAGCTCGAACATTTTCGGCTTGCAAAACCAGCTTGAACTCATCAAAAAAGCGCTGGATCATGCGCGGATCGGTGTTGTCATTACAGACCCTTCCTTAGAGGATAACCCTATCGTTTATGTGAATCACGGCTTTACACAAATGACTGGATACAAACCAGATGAGATTCTTGGTCGTAATTGTCGATTCCTTCAAGGAAAAGACACGGATCAAAAGCAGCTAGCTTTAATTCGTCATGGAATTCAAAACAAAACACCTATTACCACACAGCTAAAAAATTATAAAAAAGACGGCACTTTTTTTTGGAATGAACTCAATATAGATCCTCTATACATTGAACAAGATGACAAAACATTTTTCATTGGTTTTCAAAAGGATATTACGAAACAGAAAGAATATGAACAGCTCCTAGAAGATTCCTTACAGGAAGTCACCTCTCTTTCGACGCCAATCGTCCCAATCAAAAATGGTGTATCTGCTCTTCCGCTTATCGGAAAATTATCTGAAGAACGCTTTGATGCCATTGTCGCTAAGTTAACCTGTATATTAGATGATTCAAAGGATGATTATTTAATTGTCGACCTTTCTGGTTTAATCGAGGTCGATGATTCCGTCGCAGCACGTATTTTCAAACTGCATCATCTTCTCAATCTAACTGGAACCGAACTGATCATCACTGGGATTAAGCCGCAGCTTGCGCTGAAAATGAAAGACCTCGATACAGATTTCCAGAATACGATCACTTATTTGACAGTAAAAGAAGCCATAAAAGGATTACCATTAGCTGAAAACCCTGTGTAAACAGGGTTTTTCAGATTGTTGACAAAGGGCTAAAATGATCTTTATTTTAGCCCTTTGTCTTCTATTCAGCGTGATAGAAAACCTTTGCAGTCTAGGAAGGGCGAGCACCGGAGCGGAGCGAATTCGACATTTGTGAGCACCGGAGCGCAGACCTGACAACCAATGCGAGGGTTTGTCTACACGCTGGAAAACCCTGTGTAAACAGGGTTTTTTTAATTGAACCGCTCCCCAAAATGGAAAAATGAGGTATGATAGGTGTAAATAGCAATTTAGGGGGGCTGTTAGATATGTTTTTACTCATATTAGGTCTTTTATGTGTTTGTTTTGCCATCGGGTATGCTGTCAATTTCTTCTTACTCAAACGCAAGAACGAGCTGATTTTTTCAAAGAAACTTTTTTATCCTTTTTTGATCATTGGTCTCTTCTTTTCCATTATGTCATTACCGCTTACTGCTGGAAATGCGCCAAAGGCACAAGCCGATCCATCTTCCGAACAGCTGTTAAAGGATCAAAAGGAACTCTCATCTGACATTTCGCGCTTAAAAGCTGATAAAGAGTCGCTTACCTCCTCTTTAGAAGATGCGGAGAAGGAAAAAGAAAAGCTGGAAAAAAAGCTAGAAACCATCACCTCAGAAAAAGAAACGGTCAAACAGCAAGAGAAGACCATTCAATCGCTTGAAGAGAAAATAGACAAGCTCACCTCCAGCAATAAAACACTCAAACAAGAAATCAAGAATAGCAGCAGCGATACGAAGTCTTCCACCGTCCAGCGCTCCGCACCTAAAGATGATGGAAAAAGCACAGGCGGTCATGAATCACAAAAGGAAACAAAAAAAGAATCGGCTGCCTGTAACATTAAAGGGAGTGTCAACGGTATTTACCACACACCAAGCAGCAGATACTACTCTAGAACAAAGAATGTAACCAAAATGTTCTGCTCAGTAGAAGAAGCAGAGCGTGCCGGATACAGGGCACCTAAGCAATAGCAATGTTTAATTAAGATAAAAAAGAACCTCCTGAGCGCCCAATCGGGTTTACAGGAGGTTCTTTTTTAGATTTCTCTTCTTAAAGCTGCTAATACATTCGTTTTTGTTGCCTTACGTGCCGGGTTAAGCCCTGAAATGATCGCTACCCCTGCGCTGATCACAGTCGCTGTAATGACAAGGCTGAGTGGAATATAGGAAAAAGTAATCGAGAATTGATCGCTTGATCCTCCCTCAGACATGGACGACAAAATGGCTGGGATGATTAAATTAACGGCGAAACTAATCAAATATGAGATGATAATACCGATGATTGATCCGATGACTCCAATATAAGCACTTTCCATTAGGAACATCCGCTTGATAATGGATGGATTTGCGCCAATGGCTTTCATAATCCCAATCTCTTGTGTTCGCTCTGTTACCGCCATGGTCATCGTATTGAAAATACCGATGGCAGAAATAATGACTGCAATACATCCGACAAAAATGAGTCCAATTTTGAAGACCGTAAAGAACATATCCATTCCTTCAAGCTGGTTCGTTACAGAGATGACTTGATAGCCCTCATCTGTCAGTTTATTCGTGAGCGTACCGACATTGTCGAATTTATCTGCATAAACAGAAGTCATTTTCTCGACATTTCCTGCTTCAGGAGACAGGTCGAGTATTTGACCAAATTCTTTTTCATAAGCATTCGGTATCAGAATTTTATGATCCTCCTGCCACTCTAAATTCGGCTTTTTCAAAACACCTACTACACGGAAATCAAATGTTTTTTCTTTAACGACTTCCCCTTCTTCATTTAGTTTTGGCACTTTGATTTGAATCACTTTATTTAAAATATCCTTCGTGTAGCCTTTTGGCTCCTTCGGTGTTTCTTCCCCATTTGACGTCTGGTTTAATTCTTTTTCATAGGCTTCGCGTTCTTTTTTTGTCCACAGTTGCTGCGCCATATGATACCCAACCACAATTTCGTTCGCTGATGTTGGGACTTTTCCTCGGTCTAGCTCAAGTCCTGCTTCTTTTTCTTCTTTCATATCAGTCAAAGCAGCCTGCGTTTCACTTGAACGGTTATCGAGCTCGACGTTAACCGATGGATTGATCGCCGTTCTTGAGACGACAGATTTCACATGATCATATTTCTTTAAATCATCAATCTTAACGTCTCCTTTTTCTTTTCCTAACACTTTAATTTCTGTGATGATTTGCTGTTTCATAATTTCATCTTGAGCTGATTTTTGCAAACCAAAACCGACAGACGCTAGAACGATTAAGAAAGAGCATGCCATTGTCGTCGCAAGAATGGTCATAAACACACGCAATCTATTTTTCTTCATATTTCTTCTAATGAATTTGACCTGATCTCTAAATTTCAATGGATTGTTCCCCTTTCTTTAATACACCATCGTGAAGCTGGAACGTTGTGTCTGCGATTGAAGCGACTTCATCGTCATGTGTAATGATGACAAATGTAATTCCTTTTTCGCGATTGAGCTGCTGGATAAAGGCTAAAATTTCTCCTTCAGTTTCTGAATCCAGACTACCTGTTGGTTCATCCGCTAAAATAATAGATGGATTTAAAATCAAGGCTCTTGCAATACTCACACGCTGCTGCTGTCCGCCTGACAGCTCATTTGGGTAATGTCCTGCATGATGTTCGAGTCCTACTCGTTTCAGCATTTCTTTTACTTTCACTTTTCGTTCAGACGGCTTCACCCCTTTTAAAGTGAGTGGAAGTTCAACATTCTCATACGTTGTTAAGCTCCCGATCAACTGAAAGCTTTGAAAGATAAAGCCAAAGTGATCTAAGCGAAAGTCTGCCCATTCTTTTTCATTAAAGCCGGTCACATCGGTGCCATCAATGACAATTTTTCCACTCGTTGGCGTAATATAGCCTGATATTAAGTTCAATAAAGTCGATTTCCCCGAACCACTTCGTCCAACAATACAAGCAATATCGCCTCTTTTGATGGACAGGTCAATCCCTTTCAGCACAGGAATTTCATTTTCCCTGCCCTTTTTACCAATTTTAAATACATGATCTAATGCTTGAATCTGAATCATCTCTACTCCCCTGCTCTCTGTTTATCTTTTTCTATAGATTAAGAAATAACTCGTTAATGCGCCTACGACTCCACCGATGAGCATGCCAACGATATAACCAAATATGGAATTATCTGAAGAAAAACCAAACCATCCAAACCCTAGAACACCGAAGACAATGACCATAATCTGAATAGGTCTATCCATACTTGAGTAAAGGAAGAAGCGGCCATTTCTTTCAATTGGATGTTTTATAAAGCTAATTAAGCCAATTAGATAAAACAGAACCACCATGACAATAGGTATAATGATTTTTTCGCCTGAGAACCAAAGAGGATAATCAGATCGGAAAGGTTCATCTATAATATAGTTGATTGGAGATATAGGCGATATCAAATAAGCGAAGCTCTTATCTAACCAACTCCCACTTGTCTTGATAATAAAATCTACATGAACAAGCGGTAATCCGATCACTAAAAAGGGTAAAATAGCTGTGCTGAACCCAACGATTGCTTGCGCAATGGAACTTCCGGTTAAAGTACCCGCTGCAAAAAATAAACTATAAAACATCAAGGAGGACACAAGCGAAATGATATAAACGCTATGAAAGCCAGGTGTTTCTAGTGGGTTAAGTCCTAAAATAAGTAAATAAGTAAGAACATAAGAAACGGCATGAGCGACTGCAATGATTCCAGCACCTAAGAAAAACTTTGTGTGATAGATTGTACTCCTGCTAAATGGTAAGGATAAGGTAAAATCCATCTGCCCTTTATTTCTCTCAAATCCAAGCTGCATGACAGCAAAGAAAATTCCCATTAGCCATGAAAGAGAGAGGAAAGGATCCGTCTTAAAGATATAAGAAAAACGTGGTGCATCCGTAATACACTCTGTATCGTTTAGACACGTTTGAAAAGACGAATATTCCATTAAGAATGCGAAGGGCGTCGCAAGCGCAGCAACAAGCATCACTAAAATGAATGTCAGCTCTGATTGCTTCCACTCCTTATATAATAATTGCCGCTTTACCATCTGCGTTTCCCTCCAAACTTCGCAATGAACACTTCTTCTAAATTCACAGGCAGTTCATGCCATACTTTTGGCTTCAGTGACTTCAAGTACTCTTTAGCTTCTTCGTCGGTTTTTAGAACAAGCGCTGTATAGAAAACACCCGCTTGATCCAAAATCGCCACGCCATTTTTTCGAATACTTAAGTTCATATCTTCTTCAAAGGCCATTTGGATTTTGACATAGTCATTCTTTAATTCATCTAAATCCATGACACTTGTGAGTTCATTTCCTTCTAAAAATCCAATTCGATTACACATGCGCTCAATGTCCTCTAAGCGGTGAGATGTAATTAAAATCGTTGTTTGTCGTTCTGCCACCTCGTCAATCATCAGCTGAAGAACGTCATTTCTTGTGACGGCGTCAATTCCATCAGTCGGCTCATCTAATAAAATGACCGCTGGTTTGATGGCAAAGCTTAAAATTAATGACAGCTGTTTCTTTAACCCTGTCGACAACTCACGATACTTCACTTTTTCCGGAATTTCATAGCGGTTCACAAGCTCATTGGCATAGGTCACGTCAAACTTTGGATATATATGCTTTAACAGCTGGACAAGCTGTCCGTAATTGTATCTATCAAAGTAAGGATTCACGACTGGCATGAATACAATATTTTGCTTTACTAAAGGGTGGTCTTTCACCAGCACATCTTTAAAATAAATCTCTCCTTCATCCGGAAGAAGAATTTGCTGAATCAATCTGAGAAGTGTTGTTTTCCCGGAGCCATTCCGGCCAAGCAGACCGAAGATCTCACCTTCGCCTATTTTGAAGGAAACGTCGCTGAGTACTTCGCGTCCATTTAATTTCTTCGATACATTTCTGACCTCAATCAACTTGTTTTCCTCCTTTTAGACTTGAGCCAATCTCTTCCAGCCATTCCTTGAGCTGATGAATATCAATACCAGCATAATGAGCTTCTATGATGAGTTGTCTTAACTGTTCTTTCATCTCGAGCACCTTCCCTTCATTCAGCTTTAACTGAGCACCTTCTGTTACATACGTACCGCGGCCCCGCAGAGTTTCAATAATCCCTTCCCGCTCAAGCTCTTTATACGCTTTACTGACGGTGTTTGGGTTGGCAATAATAATGGTGGCGAGCTCTCTGACAGAGGGCAGTTTGTCACCTGGCTTCATCACGCCTTTTAAACATAAAATTTTGAGCTGCTCAATGATTTGTTCATATATTGGCGCAGCGCTTCTTGGATCTATTTGAATCATGATGACTCCCTCTTTCCTCATTCATGCTTTTGCAGTCCTATCGCTTGATCATGTCCTTGCATTAAAGGAACTGAATTGGGTATCAAATCTTTTTGAACTTCAAAACCAATGAAAACAAGAACGAAAAAAAATGTACATGCTAACGCAACAGCCAGCACCATCCACTTCAAATTGATTGGTTTTTTTTCTTTTTTCATGGTTGAACACCTTTCTTCACTTTTTAAGTGTCTGTAGTGTATTAGTTGATGTAGTACACTTAATACAATATAGACACCCAGCATAAAAGTCAATCACTTATTAAAAAAAATAAAAAACAGACCCTTAAAAGAAGGATCTGTTTATCATTCATTATCGTAGGAAATCCCTAAAATCATTTGATTTTGCAAGCTCTGAATTTGAACTCGCGCCCTGTCTAAACGTTCTCTTTGCTGGTCATTGGCGACATCTTTTAATTTTTCTAATTCATTGACCGTATTCTCAAGCATGAGCTGTGCTTTTGAAAACTCTTCCTCATTATAATGTTCCTGACGTGAGCTCAAATCAAATTGTTCATTTGCAAACTCAAGGGTTTCCGTACTTTTTTGGATAAATTCATCGATCGACTGCCTTGTTGCCATCTTACATTCCCTCCATTTCATCATCGCTCCCGCCTATTTTGCCCATGTAACGCTTTTTCACTAAAGAAAATGTTGGACAGATTCAATTGTCCTCCTTCGTGATTTTTGTTAAACTTTAAGGATGCCTATTATTATGCAAGGAGGTTACTGACTTGGATCAGCATAACCCTTTTTTATATTCAAACAGCGAAAAACGTTATCACACGTGGAACTACCATTTGCGTGAACACTTTGGTCATAAAGTATTTAAAGTAGCCTTAGACGGCGGCTTTGACTGCCCAAACCGTGATGGTACTGTAGCCCACGGCGGCTGTACATTTTGCAGTGCCGCTGGATCTGGTGATTTTGCAGGAAACCGGGCTGATGATCTCATCACTCAATTTAACGAAATCAAAGACCGGATGCATACAAAATGGAAAGACGGAAAATACATGGCGTATTTCCAGGCGTATACAAACACACATGCACCGCTTCCTGTCCTAAAAGAAAAATATGAAACCGTCATGAATCTGGATGGTGTCGTAGGTCTATCCATTGCAACAAGACCTGACTGTCTGCCGGATGACGTAGTCGAGTATTTAGCCGAATTAAACGAACGCACTTACCTATGGGTAGAGCTTGGTCTTCAAACGGTACACGAACGGACAGCTATGCTCATCAACCGTGCTCATGATTATGAATGCTACGTTGAAGGTGTAGAAAAACTGAGAAAACACGGAATTCGTGTCTGCTCACATATCATCAATGGACTGCCTCTTGAAAACCGGGACATGATGATGGAAACAGCAAAAGCTGTTGCGGATTTAGATGTGCAAGGAATTAAAATTCATTTGCTTCACCTTTTAAAAGGGACTCCAATGGTCAAGCAATATGAAAAAGGAAAGCTTGAGTTTTTAAGCCAGGAGGAATATGTTCAGCTTGTTTGTGATCAGCTGGAGATTCTGCCGCCAGAAATGATTATTCACCGTATTACAGGCGACGGCCCAATTGAATTAATGGTTGGTCCAATGTGGAGTGTAAATAAGTGGGAAGTACTCAATGCCATTAATGCTGAGCTCGAAAGACGTAACAGCTACCAAGGGAAACGTTTCGTCAGATTGGAAGAAGCAGCTAAATGATTTTGAAACGCATGCTTCCTTTTAGTAAAGAGCTGTTAGAACGCGCTTGTCAAAAAGGCGACATCGTTATAGATGCAACAATGGGCAACGGCCACGATACACTCTATTTAGCTGACCTTGTAGGAACTGATGGACAAGTGTTTGCATTCGACGTGCAAGAGGAAGCCTTGCAGCAGACAAGCAAAAGGCTTGGCGGTCAATATCCTTACGTTCACCTCATCCATGATGGGCATGAAAAACTGGCGGATCATCTTCCGAAGGATGCTTATGGACAAATAGCCGGTGCAGTGTTTAACCTTGGGTATCTGCCCGGAGGCGATAAAGCCGTCACCACTCAGGCTCATACAACCATTGAAGCCATCAAGCAGCTCCTCGAATGGCTCAAACCCGGAGGTCTGATCGTCCTTGTGATCTACCACGGACATCCCGAAGGAAAAAGAGAAAAAGAAGTGCTTCTCGACTATTGCAGATCACTGCCTCATGAAGAGGTACAAGTTTTATCATATCAATACATGAATATTCAAAACGACCCGCCGTTTGTGGTCGCCATTGAAAAAAAGCTAAAATGATGTGCATTTTAGCTTTTTTTCTTCTTTTCAGCGTGATAGAAAACCTTTGCAGTCTAGGAACGGGCAAGCACCGGAACGGAGCGAATTTGACATTCGTGAGTACCGGCGCGCAGACCTGACACCGAATGCGAGGGTTTGTCTACACGCTGAAGCTCAAATCCTAATGGATTTGAGCTTTTTTATGATGATTTCATCCAAGGCATTTTCTGATAGGTCCGATAGGCTCTTCCGTTAATATAGAAAAAGAACGATGTTTTCCCGCTTGATTTGATCAGCCGCTTTGCCAGCTTGTTCATCTCTTTTTGGGCTGTCACTTTTTCATCGGACAAATAAACCGCCAGTAATCCTCTGTTAATCAATTTGTGAAAGTTTTCATGCGGAATGCCTTTCAGCTGCTCATCCGCTTTTTCGATAAAATGCTGAAGTCTATCCATCATCTCATGATGAGAATCATAGTATGAGCAAAAGTTCAGATCTCCCCCAAGCCGGTCCTCTTCTTGGTCTATTAAATAATCGAGTAAAATGTGCAGACCTTGAATATAAGGGAAATAGCTTTCGTAAATTTGTTTCGCCTGCTTTTCTGTAAAATCAGGCTGCAGCGCATACGCCACAAGACAGAATATTCCTAACGTTGATCCCGCACAAGCTGAAAACTCATACCATTCCATCTTCGGCAAATCTTTTTCATATTGGCGAAACCATGACTCTAGCCGTGGTACACGCTCATGAGGAACGACGTGCTTATGTACTTGCAGGTCACTATAGTAATCACACAGCGTGTGTAAATATGGCTGAATGATCGGATAATGCCCAACGCGCGTAAGCACGTCTTGACATGTGCGGACAAGCGCATGTAAATATCCATGATCCTCTTGATCATCACGGAATTGATAGTATGGCTTGAGCTCAGCATGAATATCAAGCGCATCTCTCATCGCTTGATGCAGCATATGAAAATCCTTAGGATCAAGCGACGTGCTGCGGTCACATAGGTTATCTAAGTAGTCACTGATGGTTTGATACGCCACAATGAATTCAATGCACGTTTCTTTCTCATCGCCTGCTAGAAGAGATAAAATGCCTCCGCCTTCACAGTGAAACGTTTTACTCGATATGCTCGCTAGTGCCTGCGTTCTCAGTTCTTCATTTTCAATCATTTCTGCATGAGCCCGCCACTTTTTCAGCTCCTGATGAACAAGCGGAAAAATATCTTTATACACTTTTGTCATCAGTGCAAAAGGACGCTCTGGTACTGACAAATCACTCCACCCCCAACTTAAAGCTCACAATCAAATATATTGATCTGTAAAGGCTCTTGCCGCCTTAAACACATCTTCTCTTTCTGGTTCATTAAAAATTTCGTGATACAGCTCTTCCCATTCACGGTATGATTTATTGGTTGATTCTATGCCATTGAACCATTTAATCACCCTCGTTTTATCGACGATCTTATCATCTCCCGCCTGCATTAAAAGGAGCGGGATCGATTTAAAGACATTCGTCGGCTGCATCGCCGCATCGATATTTTTGATCAGCTCTCGATACCAGCGAACCGACACCTTTGTCACGTAAAGAGAATCATTTGAGTCTGCCTCAATGACCGCCTGATTTCGTGTCGCTAGTTCAATCGACAGACCTGACTCCACTTTAAAAGACGGTGCCAGCACATTTAAACCTTTTGACGCAAAATCCATCAGCTTCTTCGGTTTAAATTGCAGACCTAAACAAGGTGATGATAAAATAAGGCCATTCAACTTCGTATGGGTATACTGCTTCATCCACTCAATTGAAATGAGTCCACCCATACTGTGTCCAAGTAAAAAAGTAGGAAGTCTGAATGATTTCGCATGTTCGATCCATTCATCGACTGTATCAATGTATTCTTGAAACGAACGAATGTGGCCTCGCGCACGTGTCGATGTGCCTTGTCCAGGCAAGTCACCCATGACGACGTGATAGCCTGCATTCCGCCACATTTCAATCAGCCATTTATATCGGCCGTGATATTCACTCGCACCATGTACAATGACAATTGTACCAACTGGTCTTTCAGCATGCCAAGTCCACAAAGTAAACACCTCACAAATGTTGTATTAAGAAAGGAAGTCGAAAAAGTGATTTATCCATATCATCAGTTTACACCTGAGATTCATGAATCGGTCTTTGTCGCAGATAACGCCACCATTACCGGTGATGTCACAATCGGAAAATATTCGAGCGTGTGGTTTCAAACCGTCATCAGAGGCGATGTTGCACCTGTGAGAATTGGAAAGAACGTCAACATTCAAGATTTATCGTGCCTGCATCAAAGTCCTGGAAAAACACTTCTTATTGAAGATGGTGCTACTATTGGACACCAAGTCACATTACATAGCTCAATCATTCGAAAAAATGCCCTCATTGGCATGGGGTCTATTATTCTCGATGGTGCGGAGATTGGCGAAGGCGCCTTTATCGGTGCAGGAAGTCTTGTCCCTCAAGGAAAGGTCATCCCAAAAGGATCACTCGCTTTTGGCCGTCCAGCCAAAGTCGTTCGGCTGTTAACAGATGAAGATATCCAAGACATGGACCGAATCCGCAGAGAATATGTAGAAAAAGGACAATACTATCGTTCCCTTTTATCTCGTTAACATCATACGTGTATCTTCACTTTATCATGTTTTTTTCAGGATATTAAGCAATAACTATGAACCGCTTGTTATTTTACCCTTTTCCGCCACTTTCTATCATGACAAAAAAGGTTTTCAGCACAAAGCTGAAAACCTTTTTTCATTAACTGAAGATGACTTCTTTCGGTTGATGATTCAATTGCTCTGGATCAATACTGCGCTCGACATAAATGCTGTGCCAAATCATAAAGATCAGGACAGTCCAAATCTTACGGCTATGATCTGCTTTACCAGCACAATGTTCATTTAATAAATCAAGCACATACGCTTTGTTAATATATTCGTCCGTTTGACTGTTTTTAATGATGTCTTTCGCCCAAGCGTTCATCTCATTTTTCAGCCAATGACGAATTGGAACAGGGAAGCCCAGCTTCTTGCGGTTTAACACATGGTCAGGCACAATGCCTTCTGCTGCTTTACGCAATAAATATTTCGTTGTGCCATCTTTTGTTTTCAGCTCTTCTGGAATTTTAGAAGCCGCTTCAAATACGACCTTATCAAGGAAAGGAACACGAAGCTCAAGAGAATTCGCCATTGTCATCTTATCTGCTTTCAGTAAGATGTCCCCGCGCATCCACGTATGAATATCAACATATTGCATTTTGTTAATATCACTGTAGCCTGCACTTTCCTCGAAGTATGTCTTCGTCACATCACGATACGTAATGTTCGGATCATACTGCTTTAAGAGGTTTTTCTTTACTGGCTCTTCAAAGATTTTCGCATTACCGATATAACGTTCCTCTAATGGTGTACAGCCGCGGACGATAAAGCTTTTTCCTTTCATTCCTTCTGGCATTAAGCGTGCCAGACGAAGAAGAAGCTTTTTCAGCATAGATGGTACAGATTCAAATGGTTTAAGAGAAAGCGGCTCACGGTAAATATTATATCCACCGAACAGCTCGTCTGCTCCCTCACCAGAAAGAACAACCGTCACTTGTTTCTTCGCTTCCTTTGCCACGAAGTACAATGGAATCGCCGCCGGATCAGCTAAAGGATCATCTAAATGCCAAACAATTTTCGGAAGCTCATTCATATATTCCTCAGGAGAAATCACCGCGCTGAAGTTTTGTAAGCCAAGCTTATCAGCCGTTTCCTTCGCTACATCAACTTCACTAAAGCCATCCTGCTGGAAGCCAACAGAAAACGTCTTCAGCTCAGGATGAAATTCCTTTGCGACAGATACGATGAAAGAAGAATCGATACCACCTGATAGGAAGGAACCAACAGGTACATCACTTCTCATATGAATTTTCACAGAATCATAGATTGCATCGCGGACTTCTTCAATCAGCTTTTGTTCTTGTGTTTGCTCAGGCTTGAATTGAACCTTCCAGTAAGTCTTAAATTCAATCTCCTGTCCTGGGCGTAAAGTAAACTGATGACCTGGCTCTACTTTGTGCACCTTTTGATCAAGTGTATTTGGCTCAGGTACGAACTGGAATGACATATATTGCTGTAAGGATGTTTCATCAAATAAAATGTTCTCGTTCACTGCCATCAAGCTTTTGCGCTCAGACGCAAAGTACACTTGCTCATCCATTTGTGTAAAATAAAGCGGTTTGATGCCAAAAGGATCTCTTGCGCCATATAATAATTGCGCTTCTTTATCCCAAATTAAAAATGCAAACATGCCGCGAAGCTTTGAAGCCGCTTCTTCTTTATAATGACGGTATGTGGCAAGAAGTACTTCCGTATCAGAATCTGTGCTGAACGTATAGCCTTTTTTCACAAGCTCTTCCTTCAGCTCCACATAGTTATAAATTTCTCCGTTGAAAATAATCCAATACTTTTCATCTTCATAAGAAAGCGGCTGCTTTCCGTGCTCAACATCTATAATACTTAAACGTCTAAATCCAAATCCTACATGCTCATCATGAAAGTACCCCTCATCATCCGGACCACGATGAACGATGAGACGATTCATTTGTTTAATTAGCTCTTCCTGTTCAGTAGTTTCGGACAATGGACGGTGATTAAATACACCAACAAACCCACACATATTATTGCCTCCACGTTATGTTATTTCTTAAAAGTAGACCTATAATTAGACAGTATTTTGTCCGATTTTGTTTCACATTTTTTCGCTTTTTGCATATTTTTTTTTAATCAAAAGGAAAACCGCTTAAAATAAGCGGTTTTTTATGTTGTTATTGTCCCAATGCTTCTTTGCGAAGTGTATCGGCTTTATCCGTTTTTTCCCACGGAAGATCTAAGTCGTGACGGCCGAAATGCCCGTATGCAGCTGTTTGTTTGTAGATCGGACGGCGCAGGTCAAGCATTTTAATAATGCCAGCTGGACGAAGATCAAAGTTTGCACGAACCACTTCAATTAATTTTTCTTCAGAAGCTTTTCCTGTTCCGAATGTATCAATTGAAATCGATACAGGCTGTGCAACACCAATTGCATAAGCAAGCTGTACTTCACAAGAATCTGCAAGGCCGGCAGCTACGATGTTTTTCGCTACGTAACGTGCAGCGTATGCCGCAGAACGGTCAACCTTCGTTGCATCCTTACCTGAGAAAGCACCGCCGCCATGACGAGCGTACCCGCCATACGTATCAACGATGATTTTACGTCCAGTTAAACCAGCATCCCCTTGAGGTCCACCGATCACGAAACGGCCAGTTGGGTTAATAAAGTATTTTGTCTGTTCATCAATCAGTTCACTTGGAACGACAGGACTGATGACATGCTCTTTTAAGTCACTTTGAATTCGTTCAAGCGTCACTTCTGGTGCATGCTGCGTAGAAATAACCACTGTGTCAATACGAACTGGTTTGTTTTGCTCATCATATTCAACTGTGACTTGTGTTTTTCCGTCTGGACGAAGGTATGCAAGTGTTTCATTCTTGCGTACTTCTGTTAAACGGCGAGATAATTTATGCGCTAGTGAAATTGGCAGCGGCATGAGCTCTTCGGTTTCGTTGTTAGCAAAACCAAACATCAATCCTTGGTCACCTGCACCAATCGCATCAATTTCTTCTTCAGTCATTGTTCCTTCACGTGCTTCAAGCGCTTTGTCTACACCTTGCGCAATATCAGCAGACTGTTCATCAATTGATGTAAGTACCGCACATGTTTCCGCATCAAAACCATATTTCGCACGTGTGTAGCCAATTTCCTTAATTGTGTCACGCACCGTCTTTGGAATATCGACATAAGTAGACGTTGTAATTTCACCGCTTACTAATACGAGACCGGTTGTAACAGAAGTTTCACAGGCAACACGTGCATTTGGATCTTTCTTTAAAATTTCATCCAAAATGCTGTCTGAAATTTGATCACAGATTTTATCCGGATGTCCTTCTGTCACTGATTCTGAAGTAAATAAACGACGATTTTGACTCATAATGGCTATTTCCTCCTGTACAAGACCACATCATCCCAAGATGAGGCCTCCAATATGATACGGAACTCGTTCCCTCTTATATTTGAAAACGTTTATATTAGAGATGTTATTGGCAATTTGTTCATATGATATCCCAAAAATAAAAAAACCATTTCCTTCATTGCGAGGAAAGGGTCTGAGATCGCATGCCTTTCACTCTTATCGCTCAAGGTGTTCTTGTACCTTGCATCAGGTTAGCACCTTGGTTTCTCAGCATTTTCATGCCTTTTTCATAAGAAACCGGTTGCTGGGCTTCATCGGGCCTGTCCCTCCACCAACTCGGGATAAGAGTATCCGTTCAATAAGATATCTTATCTTAAACCCTTGCGTCATGTCAATGCTTCATAAGAATTATCTCCCTCTTTTTTCTCCTCACCATTAGCATCACCAAAAAGCATATTTTCATAGCAGAAATGAAAAAACACACACAAAAATTTTTAAATAGTATAGACTATTATTATTAATGTGTTATACTAATCGAAACAAACAAATTCAACGGTAAAGGAAGGGTTTTTTTATGAACTCAGTGGATTTAAAAGAAGATTTGCAGTCATTGCTCTCATTAGAAAATACGCACCAAAATTTATCTGTTCCGAAACTTGTTGAAAAGATTTTGGCACGTAATGAAGGCGTTTTAACATCAACTGGAGCTGTCCGCGCCACAACTGGAGCCTATACAGGACGTTCGCCTAAAGATAAATTTATCGTCAAAGAAGAAAGCTCTGAACATAAAATCGATTGGGGTCAAGTAAACCAGCCGATCTCCAAAGAAGCATTTGACCGTTTATATACAAAGGTTGTGTCATACTTAAAAGAACGTGATGAACTATTCGTCTTTGAAGGGTTTGCAGGCGCTGATGAAAGATATCGTATGCCGATTACAGTTGTAAACGAATTCGCATGGCACAATCTTTTTGCCAAGCAGCTATTTATCAGACCTGACGGGTCAACACCTTCTTCAAACGAAAAACCTTTCACCATCTTATCTGCACCGCACTTTAAAGCAGATCCTGCAACAGATGGCACAAACTCTGAAACGTTTATCATCGTTTCTTTTGAAAAACGCACGATTCTTATCGGTGGAACAGAATATGCAGGAGAAATGAAAAAGTCCATTTTCTCTGTGATGAACTACCTGCTTCCTGAGCAAGACATTTTATCCATGCACTGCTCAGCAAACGTAGGTCAAGAAGGCGATGTGGCCCTATTCTTCGGACTTTCAGGTACGGGGAAAACGACGCTTTCTGCAAGCGCAAGCCGCAAGCTGATCGGAGACGATGAACACGGCTGGTCTGGCACAGGGGTCTTCAATATCGAGGGCGGATGCTATGCGAAATGTGTGAACTTAAGTGAAGAAAAAGAACCGCAGATCTACAAAGCGATCAGCTTCGGATCAGTTCTTGAGAACGTTGTGCTTGATGAAGAAACACGTGAAGCGGATTACGATGATACCTTCTTTACTGAAAATACACGCGCTGCTTACCCAATCGAAATGATTGATAACATCGTGAAACCAAGTATCGCAGGACATCCATCTGCTATTGTCTTTTTAACAGCTGATGCGTTTGGCGTCTTACCTCCAATCAGCCGTTTAACAAAAGAGCAGGCAATGTACCATTTCTTGAGCGGGTACACAAGTAAATTAGCTGGAACTGAGCGCGGTGTCACATCACCAGAAACGACATTCTCTACTTGCTTCGGTTCACCATTCCTTCCGCTTCCAGCTCACGTCTATGCTGAAATGCTTGGCAAAAAGATTGATGAGCACGGTGCTAAAGTATTCCTTGTGAATACAGGCTGGACTGGCGGTGGCTATGGTACAGGCAAACGAATGAATCTCGCTCATACAAGAGCAATGGTGCAGGCAGCAATCGAAGGTGACCTTGACAATGCCGAGATGATTACTGATGACATCTTTGGCTTACACATCCCGCTTCATATTCCTGGTGTACCAGATGAAGTGCTTCAACCTGCTAAAACATGGGATGACCAAGAGGCTTATCAAGAAAAAGCACACTTCCTTGCCAATGAATTTAAAAAGAACTTCCAAAAATTCAGCCACGCGGCAAGTGACATTGAAGCCAAAGGCGGACCACTCGTATAACCAAATGAAAAAAGCTGAGGAAATTCAATCCCTCAGCTTTTTTAGTTGGTTGAATGCAATGACACAAGACGGTACGTCACCTTCGTGACATTGTCTGTCAGCTCCAGCTTTTCAACATGTGCTGTCCCAGTTTTTTCTCCGTCTTTCGTTTTGCGCACCTCAAGTGGAATATTTAATGGATAAATGCGGTATCCATCCTTCATGAGTTCAAATACATTTTCTTCAATTCTTGTCTCTTTTCCCTTTGTGACAATCATTGTATTAAATTCAACAGGCATTCCCATAATGAAAATCCCCCTACTTTCTATATTTCGTTATACTGATTATTTTACCACATTTCCGCTTTTTCGGCTGTGCATCCATGTGGTCAGCCTTCTCACAATTTCTCGATTATGCTGCGGCGGGAAATAGTGGTTGTATCCGTGGAAATACCATGTCTCCACAGACTTTCCGTGCTGGCGCAGCGCATCTTCTAACAAATACGCATGCTCAATCGATACATTTTGATCTTCTTCTCCGTGGATGATAAGGACAGGTGCTTCAATTTTGTCTACCTCATTTAAAGGGGTTCTGTTCTCATATGCCTCTGGCACCTTATGCGGCGGTCCGCCAATCACACGCTTCATCATCCGTCTCATATCCACACGCTCTTCATAAGTCAGTTTCATGTCACTGACGCCTCCCCATGTGACAAAGGAAGCCGCCTCCTGTTTCATTTCAACAGCGGTCCAAATGCCCATAATACCGCCTCGCGAAAAACCAAAGATATGAATGCGGTCCTTCTTCACTTTTTTGTGCTGTTTTAACAGCTGAAAGGCAGCGAACGCATCTTTTCGATCTTCTCCGGCAAAATCTTCGTTCCCTTCGCCTCCTTGGTTTCCTCGGTAAAAGGGAGCAAAGACGACAAAGCCCTGCGCGGCAAATTGCACAATCCGGCCAGGTCTGACCATCCCCACATTTTTAATGCCGCCACGTAAATACAAAAAGCCGTCGTAGAAACCTTCTCCGGCCGGTTCAGCGAGCAGCCCTTTCATCCGAAGTCCATCTGCCTCATAGGTCACTGTATATAAGTGAATATGCGGATGGGGCGACGGAAACCTTCTTTTTTCCACAATCACTCGATTTCTCTCCTTTTCATCTTTGATTACGTCCATTGCTTCAGCATCGCTTCTGCGACAAGCTGGCCTGATTTTGTCACCATCGGCGTGCCGCCGCCTGGATGACTTGTTCCTCCAACAAACCAAAGTCCTTCAATATCTTTTGACTGATTATTGATGCGAAAAAACGCCTGTTTGAACGAGTTTGAAGACATGCCATAAATGGCTCCACGATATGCCCCCGTTTTCTGCTGCAGATCAAGCGGGGTTTGAACCGCTTCATATTCAATAAGCTCATCCAAATCAAAAAGACCTTTTTCCATTAATTTGTTTTTTACATGCTGACGATATGTCTCCTTTAGCATGTCCCAATCTTGCTCTTTTGTCACATAAGGTGCATTGGCCAGTACAAACAGATTGCTTCTTCCCGGTCCTCCGCTTAAAGCTGGTTCTGAATGGCCTGAATAGCATATGTAAAGTGTCGGGTCTTGAGGCAGTTGTTTTTTCTGAAAAATATCCTTGAATTCCTGCTCATAATCCTCAGGGAAAAACACATTGTGATGGACCAGCTGTTCATAGACTTTAGGTACCCCTAATAAGAGAGCAAAGCCCGACAACGACGGTTCAATGCCAGACAGTTTTTGATTTATAAAACGAGGACGGTCTTTTTCATCTATGAGATGACGGTATACAGTCAGCGCATCTGCTCCTGCAATGACTTGATCTGCCTCATACATCTGCTGATCCGTCTCTACTCCTTTGATGCGCCGATCCTTCACATGAATCTTGTTCACTTGTTCATTGAGGTAAATCTGAACGCCTAATTCTTTTGCCAGCGTCTCAAATGCCTCAACTAAACGATATGTACCGCCCTGTATTCCATAAATCCCTTTCTCTCCTTCTAAATACGCCATCATATTAAAAATAGCCGGCGCCTCGTAGGGAGAAGAGCCAATATAAGTGGCATACCGTCCAAACATCGCCAATGTATGGGGATGACGGAAATATTGACGCAGCAGGCGCTGAACCGATGTGAATGGTTTGACAGCAAGAAGTGCTTTCATCAGCTTTACATCCGCCTTATCCTTCCAGCTCAATAACAAACGATTTAAAAACTGCTCCTCTGCCTTTTGAAAAAGCGTCTTTGATTCCTGTAAAAATGCGCGGTATTGCTTCGCATCTTCAGGACTGAATGCAGCAATTTGTGATTCCATTTGCTCAATATTCGGCGTAAACTCGACCGTATGTCCATCTGGAAAAATATTTTTGGTCAGCGGAGAAATCGGATAAAAGGTCACATAATCCTCCATCCGTCTATGACAGGATGTAAACACTTCTTCAAAATAGGCCTTCATTGTAATGGTGCTCGGTCCTAAATCAAAAGAGTAGCCTGCCTCGTGATGGCGCTGCAATTTCCCCCCTAAAGCCGCTTCTTTTTCTAAAATGGTGACCTGAACCCCGCGTGACTGTAGACGGATCGCGGCTGATAATCCGCCAAGTCCACCGCCGATGATGATCACTTTTTTCATTCGTACCTTCTCCCTTTCCATTCATACCCTTCTTTTTTCAGACCGATTTTCATAGAAGCAAAGCCAATGGCGATCAGGCTTAAAATACTGACCGGCAATAAAAAAGCCTTCGCAGATGTCCGCCCATTTTCAGTATCAATTGCCGCTTTAATCGATACACCCAGCCCATAGCAAAGAATGGCTAAGCATATGCTCAAAACATCCAGCTGAAACAATGCGATCATGAAACAAATGACAGGAACCAAATAAAGGAGGGTGTATAAACAAAAGACACTGCTCAACAAAGCAATGCTTCGATTCACACCTGGGAATAAATTTTTCCGGTAACCTTCCCAAACCTCTTGTCCACTTTCATACATTCTCATATACACAAATGGATGAATGCTTGCAAGTGTGAACGGAAAGCCTTTTTCCTTCACCCGTCTAGCCAAGGCCATATCATCAACGAGTGAATCCTTGATCGCTTCATGCCCGCCAATGTCGTGATAACAATTCTTTTCAATGGCAATAAAGCCGCCATGTGCTGCGGCAAAAGCCGGGTTCTTAGATTTTCTTACCCATTTCACTGGCAGATGACAGCCAATGGTAAACATCATCATAGGAACGACAAGATGCTCAAAAAATGTACCTGTTTTTTGTTCTGGAAAACCTGACAGCATGCCCGTTTTTTGCATACATAACTGCTTGTATACTGATTCAACTGCCCCTCTTTTTAACCGGACATCCGCATCTAAAAATAGCAGCCAGTCAGAAACTGCTGCCTCAGCGAGCTGAGAGCAGGCATATGATTTACCAAGCCAGCCCCGCTTTAATGGCTGACCTGACTGGACTCGGATCCACGGGTATTTTTCTGCGAACCGCTCCACCATCGCTCTTGTCTGATCTGTCGAATGGTCATCAAGGATGATGAGCTCTTTCGGGTAAAGACGTTGATCAACGATCGACTGAAGACAGGCTTCTATTCGTTTTTCCTCATTTCTCGCTGGAATCAGAATTGATAATGAAATAAGTTCATCAGGCGAAATGGATGCTGGCTTTAAAACAGGAAGCTGCTTCATATTCCATATGGTGAAAATAAACTGACAGAGCAAGAGTACACTGATTACGGTTAAGAAGACCGCCATGTTTTCACCCACTTTTTAAAGGAATCAAACGCATCACTTGTTGACTGACTTGTCCTCGTCATCTGTCTAAATTCTTGATTAGTTGTAAAATCAGGATCTGCGATGACCTGTGCTTGATGTGCGTTTAGCTGCGTTTCAAGCAGATCTCTAAGCAGATGCGTCACGTCCTTGCTTCGTAGTTCTCCGCCACATACTAAGGTATCTTCACCAAACAAAGCAGATACTGTCGGCTTTTGAAATTGATTAAATGTATAATGCAAGGTCACAGGCTTCACGACAACTTGCTCAAATTGTCTCACTAAAAATGAAGCCCCGCCCTCCAATTCAAGCGGCCGCATATCCTGATGCATGATTTTCCCCTGTGGAAAAAGCCATACAGCCCCGCCAGCCTGCATGTTCTCTTTTGCCGTCATTAATGCTTGCTTCACACTTTTCAGATTCTTTTTCTGAACCGGAAAGGCACCAAGCTTTCGGAAAAAGGCATATTGCTTCAGCTGTTTCTCTTCCATCATCATATAATGATCGAGTTCGGACGCTTTTTCTGTTAAAAGAAAGATGATCAGTCCATCCCACCATGAGCTATGATTGGCGATATAAAGAACAGGCAGCTTCTCGTTTGGGTCCACAGTGCCTTTCATCATCACAGAGCGGAAATGTTTATGAAGTAAATACCGCTCAAGATAAAGAGAAAATATACGTCTAAACGATCGGCTTTTGTCGCTTTCTTTCAAATTGAACCCTTCCTTCACACAAAATAACAATGATCAGTGCTAAATAAAAAATGACATCGAGCCCGCCCTTTAATGCCAGCACACCAAAAAAGAACACCATTGCCTGATAAATACGGCTCGTCCAGCTCAGAGCCTTTTGATCAATCTGAACAAGCGGGAAGAGAAAGGAAAGTCCTGCTCCAATCATACCCCAGCTCACAAAATTCTCAAAAGGAATACCATAAAAACCACCGCCGTCATACCACACCCAAAATTTCCGTTCAGCCGCTACTGGGTCTAATATGAGGTCAAGCAAGACAATCCATATCCCCGTTTCGACAGCTCGTTTCCATTTCGACTGCTGATTAGCTAAAAAAAGGCTGTTTAAAAACACACCAACCCATGCAAAAGCAATGGTTAAAGGCACCCCTGCCACTAGAAAACCTAACGTCGGATAATAGTCATAGCCCCCGAAAGGAAAACCAGTTGTGATCCCTATCCATTCAACCGTAAATGTCAGCACCCCGACAATAGCTGCCCTTTTGATCACAAATCCCCATGACCCATAAATATTTCGCCCAATTTCTATCACACAGAAGGCATACAGCACAAGGAAAATGCCATTTGCAAACTGAAGCCATGCTGGCACTTCAAAAGAGACCATTAATATGAGTCCTACTAAATACCATCCAAGAAATACCCAACTCACTCTATACACGAAATCGCCCCTTTATTTCTTCCAAATTCAAGAAAGTATTCATGCTCCTAGTATAGAAAAAAAGACACGTTCTATAAATAAACAATGCGCTTCTTATTTTCATCTAGGCACTCACCAAAAATCCCTTTTGACATACTTTAATTAGTGATCTAGAACAAAGGAGGCGAATTACTCTTGAATCGTTCCATCAAAGTCAGACTGGCATTCATCGTCGTTGTCCTGCTCTTTATTCCATTTGTCGCCTGTAAAAAAGAACAAGAGCAGACCGTACAAGTAGCCGAGGTGACCCATTCGGTTTTTTATGCTCCGCTATATGTTGCCTTATCTGAGGATTTCTTCAAAGAAGAAGGGCTAGAGGTTGAATTAAAAACGACTTGGGGCGGTGATAAAACGATGACAGCTCTCTTATCCGGCGGTGCAGATATCGCCCTGACCGGATCTGAATCCTCTATCTATGTAGAGGCTCAAGACACAAAAGACTCTGTCATCAACTTTGCACAGCTGACACAAACAGACGGTACATTTCTTGTTTCAAGGGAGAAAGTGAGCGAATTCTCTTGGGATCAATTAAAAGGAAAAGACTTTCTTGGACAGCGGAAAGGCGGCATGCCGCAAATGGTCGGTGAATATGTCCTGAAAAAGGAAGGCATTGATGTAAAAAAGGATCTCCGCATGATTCAAAATATTGATTTTGCCAATATTTCAGGTGCTTTCTCCTCTGGAACTGGCGATTTTGTGCAGTTATTCGAACCGACAGCATCCTTAATTGAAAAAGAAGGCAAAGGGTACATCACCGCCTCCTTTGGAGAGGCTTCCGGAAAGGTGCCGTATACCACCTTCATGGCAAAGAAAAGTTACTTAGAGGAAAACAAAGAGACAGCAGAAGCCTTCACTCGTGCCATTTACAAAGCGCAGAAATGGGTGGAAGCCAAGCAGCCGGAGGAGATTGCCAAAACCATTCGATCTCATTTTCCTGACACAGCACTTGATGTCTTATCAACAGCCATTAAACGTTACAAACAGCAGGACTCCTATGCAACAGACCCCCTTCTGAATGAAGAGGAATGGAACAAATTGCAGGAAATTATGAAGGAGAGCGATGAATTGCCGAAATTTATCCCGTATAAACAACTTGTCGATTCATCCATTGCAAAGAAGGTCACAGAACATAAATAGAATAGGAGGTAGCACATGTCTTTCCTTCAAATTGACCATGTGACCCACACGTACTTCTCTTTAAAAGAAAAAACAACGGCCATACAGCACATCAATATGGAGATAGACCAAGGAGAATTTATCTCATTTATTGGTCCCAGTGGGTGCGGAAAAACCACCCTGCTGTCTATCATTGCAGGAATAACGCCGCCTTCTGAAGGCCGAATTTTAATCGAAGGAAAAGAACCGAATCAAAAGGAGCATCAAATCGGCTACATGCTCCAGCAGGATTATTTGTTCCCTTGGAAAACCATCAAGGAAAATATCATTCTCGGGTTGAAAATTACCAAACAAGATTCACATGAAGCCACCTCCGCCGCTCTTGGCTTACTGCCTAAGCTTGGCCTTCATGATGTAGAGGAAAAATACCCGAAAGAGCTGTCAGGCGGTATGAGGCAGCGTGCGGCTCTCGCCCGAACGCTTGCAGTGAATCCCGGTCTGCTTTTACTAGACGAACCCTTTTCAGCTCTAGACTACCAAACCAAACTCACTTTAGAGGATCTCGTCTTTCATACACTCAAAAACTATCAAAAAACAGCGGTTCTTGTGACACATGACATTGGCGAAGCCATTGCGATGAGTGATCGCATTTTCTTATTCTCAAAGCATCCTGGCTCGATTCAGCGGATTTTTACCGTTCCAGAGGATCTGAGGACTCTTTCTCCTTTTAAAGCAAGACAGACCCAGAGTTTCCAAGAGCTCTTTCAAACGATTTGGAAGGAGCTGAAAACCGTTGAAACACAGTGACCTTTTACATGAAGCCTATCGAAAAAAATACCGAATGGAAAAGCGCATGACCCGAATCTATCAGTTCATTATTTTCGCCAGCTTCTTTTCGCTTTGGGAGCTTGCCAGTCATTTTCGTCTCATCGATCCACTGATATTTAGTTCACCATCAGCGGTCTGCCAATTGTTTGTACAAAAAATATCCGATGGGTCTTTAGTGAATCATATGAGTATTACATTATTTGAAACAGTACTCGGATTTCTACTTGGTACCTTTTGCGGCATTTTGCTTGCTGCCGCCTTATGGTGGTCCACCCGCCTGGCAAACGTTCTTGATCCTTATTTAGTCATTTTAAATGCCATGCCAAAAGTTGCCCTCGCCCCGATTTTAATTGTTGCCCTTGGGCCTGGCATGATCAGTATCGTTGCCATGGGCGCAATCATTAGTGTGATCATTACGACGATCGTCATTTATACAGCGTTTCAAGAGGTCGATGAGAATTATTTAAAGGTGATGAAAACCTTTGGTGCGAAAAAAAGCGTCGTCTTTCGCGAGGTCATTTTGCCAGCTAGTATTCCAACGATGATTTCTGCGATCAAAGTCAATGTCGGCCTTTCTTGGGTTGGGGTTATTGTAGGGGAATTTCTTGTTTCCTCAAAAGGGCTCGGCTACATGATCATTTACGGCTTTCAAGTCTTCAATTTTACACTCGTGTTCTTAAGTCTTTTCATTATTGCCGTATTTGCGACTATCATGTACCAGCTTGTGGAATGGCTCGAACGCCGCTTTCTTCAAAAATAAAAAAGCACAGGGATTGGGGACTGACCCCCGTTTTTGAGACAGGGATCAAAACACCTTTATACAGCCAATTGCCGATAGTTGATCGGTGATTGGTTGTTTAGTTTTGTTTGAATACGAATGTTGTTATAATAATAAATGTATTCTTTGACAGTGCGTTCTACGATGGTGGTCGTAGTTCGATCAATGCTGTTAAGATAGAACGTTTCAGACTTTAGCGAGGAATGAAACGATTCGATGGAGGCATTATCAGCGGGCGTCCCTTTACGGGACATGCTCATGGTAATGCCTTTTATATGAACAGCTTTCTGATACTCGTAAGATGTATACACAGAACCTTGGTCGCTATGTAACACACAGTTTTCAGGCAGTGCTGGGAGCTGATCAAGTGTGTTTAAAATAAAGTCTGTGTCCTGCTTATCACCAATCGTAAACGCAATCACTTCTCCATTATATAAATCCAATATACTGGAAAGGTACAATTGTTTCTGTCCATAAGGCAAATACGTGATGTCCGTTACTAGTTTTTCAAGAGGGCGATCAGACTGAAAGTTCCGATCCAGTATATTACCAGCCACAGCATAGGGCTGCCCATTTTTCTTACGCTTTTTCATTTTAACCCGGCACTGCCACTGGTTTTTCTGCATGATACGTTGAACAGTTTTATGGTTAATAAGCATTCTCACTTTTAGTAAGGCTGTGATTTTTCGGTATCCATATCGATACTTGTGCTCTCGGCACAACGTGCCGATTTGTTTCTCTAGTTGTCTTTTAGAATGATTCTGATTCAGATTCTTTTTCCATCTATAGTACGAAGCGCGTGAGACGCCTAAATGGACACAGATGTCCTGTACTGTCATTGTTTTGCACAATTCTTCTACCAGTTTGATTGACGTTTCCTTATCAACTTCCTTTCCAATTCGTTGTACTTTTTTAAAACTTCATTCTGTTGACTCAGATAGCGATTTTCTGCCTGCAGTCTCTCTAATTCGGAAGAGTACTCGGGACCCTTTCTATGGGTATATTGTTTTCCAACAGGCTGTTCGAACCGGTGTGTATCCCCAGCCTTATGCCACCTCACCCATGTCTGAACCTGCGTTTTATTTTTGATATTCAATTCCCGCAAAATCTCTTTCATTGATACGCCTGCCAATCTCATTTCTACAGCCTTCTGTTTGACTTCAACCGGATAACTCACTCTTGTCCCCATAGAAAAAACACCTCCATGTTTTATTTCGGATCACAACGATCCGTTTTCAAACTTGAAGGTGTTTTTTATTTGTCTCATCTTATGGGGTCAGTCCCATTGTCACCCTGCGCTTTTTTTAACGAATCAAACCGTTCTTTTCTAAATAAGCAAGACTTTGTCTTAACACATCATCTTTCATAATAAAACTGAAATTCTTATTTTTGGCGATGGATCTTGGCAAGTCTGCGAAAAGAACGGGTCCTTTCGTTTCAAAATACGTGTCTTGCTTCACTAGCTTTTCAATATCAGCGAAATAAATATTCTTGACAATGACCTTTTCTCTGCCCAGCACCTGATATTGACCAATATACGTTAATTCACGAACAACAGCACCCGTCTCTTCTTGAATCTCCCGTATAGCGGCTTGGTCTGCTTCTTCATCCCGCTCAACTTTCCCTCCTGGAAACTCATAGCCCCGATCCTCATGTTCAGTGAGCAGCCATTTCCCTTGGTAGCGGCAGATGGCCCAAACATGCTTAGGATGACTTGAAAAAGGCTTCTCCTCAAAAGAGAGCTTGACCGTATTATGATAATAGTCTTTAAATACATGCATGTGAAATCCCTCATATCCTGTCCTTGCTTCTTGTAAAACATCATACCACAGATCCCATTTATCTGAAGAATTTTTATCAAAAGTGAAACAAACGAGTGGTTCCAACTCGTCTGTATCTAAAATGAGGTATTGTTGCTAAAACCTTTTTATCATCTCCAACTTCACCCAATTTTAATCATGAAACCTTTTATCCCTATATAACGTAAATGAATCAGTGTTTGTCCTATGACAACGAGGAGGAAATCAGCATGAGTATAAAAAATGGGTCAAAACAAAACGCACCCCATGAGGTGATCAAGAAACACCTCGTGAAAGGGCAAAAGTTAGATTTAACAAAAGACAATCCAGCGGTCGACCAAATTCATATCGGGCTTGGCTGGGACCTGGCTGGTCAGCCAATTGATTTAGATACGCAAGTGTTTCTTTTAAATGAAGAGGACAAGCTGTTGTCTCCTAAGCATCTGATCTATTATCACCAGCAGCAAAGCTTAGATGGAGCTGTTCGTCATCTTGGTGATCATCAATTTGGCGGAGGGTATCGAGACAATGAAATGATTATTATGCAATTAAGCAGAGTCTCACCTGATATTCATAAAATTGTCGTCACAGCCACGATACATGATGCACACGAACGCCAGCATCATTTTGGACAAGTCACCAATGCCTACGTGCGACTTACGGATCAAATCTCGCAGCAAGAGATTTGTACCTTTCAGTTAACAGAGGATTATTCGTATTGTACATCCATTATATGCGCTGAACTCACGAGAGATCAGGAGGAATGGAAAATCACGGCGACCGGGCAAGGGACTACTCTAGATTTAAATGATTTATGCCGCATCTACGGATTTACATCTTGACGCAGGAAAGGAGCCGGCACCTATGGGATTTCATTTCAACACGATAGAAGAACTTACCTTACAAGCAGAAGGCAGCGGAATCTTTTTTGCCAAAAAAGGCGCCATGATTGCTGATCAAGGAAGTTTCCAATACCGCAAGCGATTACTTGGAACGAATAAAGGAAATATGGTCAGCCAAGTATTTAACCATATCAGCAGAAAATTCACAGGTGAAAACCTTGAGATGATGGAAGTGAGTGGACAAGGTACTTGCTACTTGGCGGATGCAAGCGAACATGTAACAGTGATTAATCTTGAGCCAAGCGGTCCTTGGCAGCATGTAAGTGTAGAAAGTGAAGATTTACTTGCCTTTACTGAGGAATGCCATTACGGCGTCACACCAGTAGGCGTTGGTATTTTATCACAGAAAGGACTGTTTACATCAAAACTCTCTTATCAAGGGCACGGAGCGCAAGTCGCCATTAAAACGAATGGAAATCCGCTCATTTTAAAAGCCCCCTGCCGTGTAGACCCTGACGCAATTGTTGCTTGGACAGGCAAAGCACCGAAGGTCAAACTAGATGTGAACTGGAAAACTTTCATTGGACAAACATCTGGCGAATCCTACTTATTTGAGTTTCAGGAACAAGATCAAATCGTCATTATCCAGCCATCTGAGCGCACATCTGGCTTACGGGTGGGCTTAGATGATAATCGCTACAAACCTCAGAGCCAGAGCTCCTCTCATGAATTCACCAATTCACAGCAAGAAAATAGAGGCGGCGGGATCAGTGATTTGATCGGAGGCATTTTACAACCGCGAAAATAAAGCATGTAGAGATTCTCTACATGC
The DNA here is from genome assembly GCF_038628485.1 of Bacillus sp. FSL M7-0003. Classification (NCBI taxonomy): domain Bacteria; kingdom Bacillati; phylum Bacillota; class Bacilli; order Caryophanales; family Bacillaceae; genus Bacillus; species Bacillus sp. FSL M7-0003. The sequence goes on from NZ_CP152024.1 coordinate 2,730,787, forward strand.
TTTTTCAATTCATCAAACCATTTGTCTCAATAAAGCTCCTTGTTTCTTCATTGCCGAGCTCATAAATCATTGTGTAAATCTCTTTTCTTTTTCTATCCATTTCATCATTTGGACTATCATAATGATATTCAAGAAACGGAACATGCGCCCGAAAGAAGCCTTTCCAATCTGTCATATACTGTTCATCGAAGTAGTCTCTCAGCTGCAAAATTTGATCATCATCTGCTTCTATTTGAAATTGCCAAGCCGCTGCATCTCTATGCTGCGATATCGATCCATCTTGTACGGATACATAGTATGTGTGTCTCGCCATCCGAATCATCCTTTTTGCCTTTAGTATGACCAGATATGAGGAAATTACGGCTTTTTGCGCAATTTATTTTTCAACATGTCCAATACATCAATAAACAACTGTGGAATGGGAACTCCAAGGGCTCTGGCTGTCGAGACGATTTGGTAAGATTCATAAATAATATAAAAGATGATCGCTAAATCCTTAATCGTCCCATTTGTCTTCAGCATGACATCGAAGAAATGTGCCATAGATATTAAGGAGACGGTCACGACCTTTCGAACAAGCCGCGTTAAAAACCGCTTCATTGTGAGCTGCCCAGTCAAAGATTCTCTTAGGCTTGAACAAATTAATTCAATAGCCATCAACGTCACTAAAATCATCAGTAAATATCCTGCTCCACCAAACAGAAAGCCCATCGCCGACAAACTCACTGTAACCAACGAAAAGATGCCTAAATCCTTGCTCACTTGGCATCAACATCCTTTCAAAGTGGAACTCCTTACCTCAATAGTATATGCCGAATTCTCGCAATAGCTTGGACGACAAAAAATAAAGGCGCTGTTATGTATTCAGGGAGACGAATGAGACCAAAAAAGCCGCCCATGAGGCGACTTCTCTTTTTAGACTCTGACATCAATAAATGAAGCATCTGAATCCTTTGGCTGAACAGCTTGAGGCTGCTGCTGCACTTGATCCAGCATCACCATAGCTTGTGCTGTATTCGTAGCAAGCTGTGAATTCAACAAACTAATATTGAGTGTCTTTTGAATGCTCGCTACTTGCTGACTCATCATTCCTGCAATAGAAGACATCTTCTTCCCTCCCTTCTCTTTTCTCTTCGGCTGAAAGCCCTATGATTTCAATGGGCTGTCTGTCCCTATTCCAATAAAAAAAGAATGTCGGTCTATTGATGACCGACATTCTTTTCACATACGTGTATTATCCTAAATATGCTTTAAGCATCCAGTTGTGTTTTTCAATGGATTGATGAATCGCAAGCAGCATATCACCTGTAGTTTCATCGCCAACCTCTGCAGCCAGCTCCATTCCTTTCTTTAATTCCTCAGCGATATTGGAGAAATCATTATATAGATTTTTCACCATTTGCTCCGCTGATTCTTTGCCTTCTGCTTCTTGAATGCTGGAAATTTCTAAGCACTCTTTCATTGTCGCAACAGGCTGTCCATTTAAAGCAAGCATACGCTCAGCCAAATCATCAATATATGTAGCTGTTTCTGTATATAGTTCCTCAAATTTCTCATGGAGTGTAAAGAAATCTTTTCCCTTTACATACCAATGATAGTTATGTAATTTCACGTAAAGCACAGTCCAATCAGCTACTTGTTTATTAACGACGTTTAATAATTGTTCAGACATATTTATTCCTCCTTATGTAATTGCGTTTAGTATGAGAATACCCTTTTCTTATTATACTGAAACCTGCCGTGTATTTCTTCTATTTTGACTGCATGAAATATATGTTAATATGGAAATAAGGAGGGAGTTAGATGCTGTTACTTGGGATTATCAGCTTTATCATTATCTCAATCGTTGTCTTTTTATCATTGTGGACGACATCGAAGGCTTATGAATATAAGCATAAAGTCGATTCACCACAGGATGCAGAACCAAATCAACGTCCTAATCCAAAATAAATCCGCTTTTAATGATGTGAGGTTTCTTCTTCTGCAGTAGTTGAACTCTCTTTTTTCACCTCACCTACGTGGATGTTCGTTTTCGGCATATTATGCTGCTGTTTAGCTGTCACATGGACTTGTATGATATAAAGGCCATCTTTTTTGAAGGCTGTGTGCAATTCGTATACACCTTTGTTTTCTTTCTTTGGCTGAATCATCTTGCTGTTATCCTTGTCGCCATCTTTCCACACTTCAAATTGAACATCATCTGCATCATCAACAGGCGTATCACCGTATGTGACAGCTGCTTTTACTATAACGCTTTCATTTTTCTCCACTTGCTCAGGTCCTGTGAGCTTTACTTCTAATAGCTCAGGCACTTCCCCTTTGCCGCTATTTGCTGCAGAGTTTCCACATGCACTCAATAACGTGAGTATCAGAATCATTCCCAACATTTTTCGCATCCTGCGTTTCCCCCTTCTTTTACTGACATGTCCATTTTAACAAATATCCCCTATTTTTACATCTCTGTTTGAATTCAAATAAAAAACCGGACATCTCAATGTCCGGTTCATCATTCTATTAACCAAATACTTTTAAAAGCTCTTCTTGATCCTGAGAAAGCCAGAAACGCATTAAACGTTTTGCCCCTTCAAGATCATGAAGCTTCGCTTGGCCGCATTGCTCTTCGTTTGCAGCAGGAATTTCTGTTACTTCAACCGCATCCTTGAATGTTGCATCAAGAAGTTCAACGATCTCTTTTGGAGTTGGTGCACCACTGACAACTAAATAGTAGCCTGTCTGGCAGCCCATTGGAGAAATATCAATGATATCAAAATGATCATATTTCTCTGAGTGTGTTCTAATATTAAACGCAAGCAAATGCTCTAATGTATGAATCGTATCAGGTTTCATCGCCTGCTTGTTGGGCTGACAAAAACGAATATCGAATTTATTTACTTCCCCATCTGATCCCACTTTATGAACGCCGCAATGACGAACATATGGCGCTTTTACAGCATTATGATCAAGTTCAAAGCTTTCGACTGAAGGCATAATCACCACTCCTATAATTGCAATTTCCTATATTATAACATATTTCTCCGACCAGTTTAGTTTATAAAACTTTCCTTCCTTGTTCTTTTTTCTTATACTGTGGAAGACAGACAAGGAGGAACCTCTATGAAACAAATTTTTATCGGCATAATACGCTTTTATCAAAAATGTATTTCCCCTCTGACACCGCCAAGCTGCCGGTTTTATCCAACATGCTCAAACTATGGACTAGAGGCAATCAAAACGCATGGAGCGGTCAAGGGCGGCTGGCTCACCATAAAACGGATTTTGAAATGTCATCCGCTTCATCCTGGCGGCATCGATCCTGTCCCGCCTAAAAAGGAAAAGTAACTTACTTTTCTTCATATCCGTTGACAACTAAGTCAAGCTTCCCTGTTCCAGGGTCAATGACAAGACCATGTACAGGTACATCTGATGGAAGAAGCGGGTGATTTTTTACTACAGACACACTGTCCTTCACGCTCTCTTCGACTGAACTAAAGCTTTTGAGCCACTGTTTAAAATCAATTCCTGAGTATTCCAGTACTTCAATACGTTTTTCTGGAATACCGCGCTCAACGGCTTTATTTAAAAGTGTTTGGCTGTCTATTTTACTCATCCCGCAATCATGGTGCCCAATGACATATACCTCGTCAGCATTTAATTCGTAAACAGCAACTAAAATGCTTCGCATAATACTTCCAAATGGATGAGAAACAAGCGCCCCAGCACTTTTGACAATCTTAATATCACCATTTTTCATGTTCATGGCACGCGGAAGCAGTTCAACAAGTCTTGTATCCATACACGATAGAATGACAGCTTTTTTCTGTGGAAACTTTGTTGTTGTAAATTCTTCGTATTTCTTTTCTTCAATAAATTGTTGATTATATTCGATGATTTCATCTAAAAGTTTCATACGTTTGTCCATTCCTTTATCTTTTTTAAAAATAAATATAGCACAATGTAAGAAATTTCGTCACGTTTTGCAGCTTATTTTTTTAGAGGAAACATCTGCTGATGAAAATTTTTTATTTTCCTCTTTTCAAATCGTAATTATTACGATACAATAACTCAGGACATTAAATCGTAATCATTTCTATCTATTAGATTGAGAGGAGACATTTTCTACATGAAAAAAATCTTTTTTATTTTAACAGCTGCTTTATTCGCGATCGGTCTTGCCGCTTGCTCAAGCAGCGCGGGCACTAATGCTTCAAAAGGAAAAGCAGACGGGAAACTAATTGTTTACACCACGATCTTCCCACTCCAAGATTTCACTGAAAAAATTGGCGGCTCTCACGTTCATGCTCAAAGCGTGTATCCTGCAAATGCAGATGCACACACCTTTGAACCAAGTTCAAAAACAATGGTTGAAATGGCTGAAGGTGATGCCTTTATCTACAGCGGCACAGGGGCTGAAGCATTCGCAGCCAAAACAGCTGCCACTTTAAAAGACCAAGGTGTGAAAACAGTCAAAGCAGCCGAAGGCATCAAATTGTTATCGACAAATGAAGAACATGCACATGAAGAAGGCGAAGATCTTGACCATGAAGGTGAAGACCATGATCATGACGGGCACGATCACGGAGATAAAGACCCTCATGCATGGTTAGACCCAGTTTATGCACAGCAAATGGCGAAAAACATTAAAGACACACTCGTCTCTTTAGATCCAGATCATAAAGACGAATACACAAAAAACTATGAACATCTAAAAAAAGATTTGCAATCGTTAGATCAAGAATTTAAAACAACGTTATCTAAAGCGAAACATAAAGAAATTCTTGTTTCTCACGCAGCTTATGGTTATTGGGAAAAGCGCTATGGCATTGAGCAAATCAGTGTTTTAGGGTTATCCGCTTCTGAGGAGCCATCACAAAAACAGCTCGAAAACATTGTACAAAAAGCAGAAAAGCATCACATTCAATACGTTATTTTTGAAAACAACGTCAGCAGCAAAGTATCAGATACAATCCGCAGTGAAATTGGGGCAAAAAGCTTGACCCTTAAAAATCTAGAATCCATTACTGAGGATGATGTCAAAAATGGCGAAAGCTACGTCAGCTTAATGAAACAAAACTTAAAGACCTTAAAAACTGCATTAAATGATTAATGCTTTGAACCCCGGGTGATCAACCGGGGTTTTTTGCTGTAAAAAAAAGCACACCGTTAGGGACTGACCCCCGTTTTTGAGACAGGGATCAAAACACCTTTATACAGCCAATTGCCGATAGTTGATCGGTGATTGGTTGTTTAGTTTTGTTTGAATACGAATGTTGTTATAATAATAAATGTATTCTTTGACAGTGCGTTCTACAATGTTGGTTGTAGTTCGATCAATGCTGTTAAGATAGAACGTTTCAGACTTTAGCGAGGAATGAAACGATTCGATGGAGGCATTATCAGCGGGCGTCCCTTTACGGGACATGCTCATGGTAATGCCTTTTATATGAACAGCTTTCTGATACTCGTAAGATGTATACACAGAACCTTGGTCGCTATGTAACACACAGTTTTCAGGCAGTGCTGGGAGCTGATCAAGTGTGTTTAAAATAAAGTCTGTGTCCTGCTTATCACCAATCGTAAACGCAATTACTTCTCCATTATATAAATCCAATATACTGGAAAGGTACAATTGTTTCTGTCCATAAGGCAAATACGTGATGTCCGTTACTAGTTTTTCAAGAGGGCGATCAGATTGAAAGTTCCGATCCAGTATATTACCGGCCACGGCATAGGGCTGCCCATTCTTCTTACGCTTTTTCATTTTAACCCGGCACTGCCACTGGTTTTTCTGCATGATACGTTGAACAGTTTTATGGTTAATATGCATCCTCATTTTTAGTATGGCTGTGATTTTTCGATATCCATATCGATACTTGTGCTCTCGGCACAACGTGCCGATTTGTTCCTCTAGTTGTTTTTTAGAATGATTCTGAGTCAGATCTTTTTTCCATCTATAGTACGAAGCGCGTGAGACGCCTAAATGGACACAGATGTCCTGTACTGTCATTGTTTTGCACAATTCTTCTACCAGTTTGATTGACGTTTCCTTATCAACTTCCTTTCCAATTCGTTGTACTTTTTTAAAACTTCATTCTGTTGACTCAGATAGCGATTTTCTGCCTGCAGTCTCTCTAATTCGGAAGAGTACTCGGGACCCTTTCTATGGGTATATTGTTTTCCAACAGGCTGTTCGAACCGGTGTGTATCCCCAGCCTTATGCCACCTCACCCATGTCTGAACCTGCGTTTTATTTTTGATATTCAATTCCCGCAAAATCTCTTTCATTGATACGCCTGCCAATCTCATTTCTACAGCCTTCTGTTTGACTTCAACCGGATAACTCACTCTTGTCCCCATAGAAAAAACACCTCCATGTTTTATTTCGGATTACAACGATCCGTTTTCAAACTTGAAGGTGTTTTTTATTTGTCTCATCTTATGGGGTCAGTCCCTTATCAGGCGTGCTTTTTTGATTACATTTGATATTTTTTCTTAAACTGCTCAGCTCTTCCGCCTTTTTCTCCGAATTTTTGACGTCCTGTATAAAAAGGATGCGTATCAGAGCTTGTTTCTACTTTAATGACAGGATACGTTTTCCCATCTTCCCACTCTACTGTCTCATTTGATGTCTTTGTTGATCTACTCAAGAAGCGGTAACCGCTGTTTACGTCCATAAATACAACTTCATGTGAGGTTGGATGAATATCTCTTTTCAATGTCAAAACTCCTTTCGTTAATAAAACGTAATTGTTACGTTTTATATTTATATTCTACTCCCTCTTTTACAACTTGTCAAAAAACAAGCTTTCTTAGTCAGGAAGAATAATCTAAAAATGGTGGAGAATAATAAGCATCATGAAAAAGAGAAGCGATAAGAAAGGCGGAGAAAAAATTGACTGATCTCGTTTTAGCTAGAAGCCTGTTCGGCACAACTATGGGCTTTCATATTATTTATGCCTCGCTTGGCGTTGGCATCCCGCTAATGATTTTGTTAGCTGAACTCATCTTTCAAAAAACGAAGGACCCGCATTATGCCATCATGGCCAAGCGGTGGACAAAAGCACAGGCTGTTCTGTTAGGGGTCGCCATTCCAACAGGTACTATTGCTGGTACGCAGCTTGCCCTTTTATGGCCAGGTTTTATGGAGGTCATCGGAAAGGTCATGTCACTGCCATTCCAGATTGAAATCTATGCGTTCTTTATAGAAGCATTATTTATGTCTATTTATGTGTACGCAGCGGATCGCCTATCAAATGCAATGCGCATCATTACGGTTATTTTTATCGTCATTGGTGCAGCTGCATCAGCGATTCTAATTACAAACGTACATGCTTTTGAAGGGACACCTGCCGGCTTTCAGATGGTGAATGGAGAAATCACAAATATCGAGCCTTGGAAGGCCTTTTTCAATCCAAGCTTTGCTGTAACTGCTACACATGTTGTGCTGTCTGCTTTTACAACAGGTGCTTTTGTGATTGCTTCAGTTGCAGCTTTTAAAATGCTCAAAACGAGAAAAAATGAGAAACTCTATACATTTCATCGAAAAGCCCTTTTTCTTGGACTCATTGTCGGAGGACTTTTCTCTTTTCTAACAGCCTTAAATGGCCACGAATCCGCTCAGCTTCTGTATGAATATCAGCCTGAAAAGCTGGCTGGAGCTGAAGGTTTATTTGAAACGCAATCACATGCGCCTCTTGCAATAGGTGGTTTTACGGATGCTGATTCGCAGGAAATTAAAGGTGCGATCGAAATTCCTTGGGCGCTCAGTTTTCTGGCAGGAAATAGCTTCGATACAGTGGTCAAAGGCTTAAATGATTTTCCTCGTGACGAGTGGCCGCCTTTATTTATACACACATTATTTAACGGCATGGTCATTATTGGATCGGTGCTCATTCTATTTGCGGTATTAGCGCTGCTTTACCGTAAAATTTTAAAACGGGACAAATTTCCGAAGTGGCTCCTTTTTCTTTACTTATTCGGCGGGCCTCTTAGTCTTTTAGCTATTGAATTTGGCTGGATCTTTGCTTGTACAGGCCGCCAGCCATGGGTCATTTATCGAATGCTCAAAACCTCAGAGGTTGTCACATCATCAGGCTCGATCGGGACACTTTTTATCCTTTTTGCCATTGTCTATCTCATCTTAGGCATAGCAACCGTTATTGTGCTGACGTACTACTTTAGAAAACATTCGATTGAAGAAGACCTACGGTTAACAGAATCTTAAAAAGGGAGCGATCTTGATGCAAATGGATGTTACAACTGATGCGCTCATTGCAATCACCATCTTATGGGGATTCGTTTTTATCTATGCAGTGATGGCATCAATGGATTTCGGCGCAGGATTTTGGTCGATGATTTATATGAATAGAGAACAAACAAAGGCCGCTAATATCGCAAATAAGTACCTTTCTCCGACATGGGAAGTGACAAATGTCTTTATTGTCGCCATCGTTGTCGCATTGTTCAGCCTGTTTCCAGGTGCGACCTTTGTACTTGGTACCGTTTTATTAATACCCGGCAGCATCATATTATTGCTTCTTGCACTGCGAAGCGGGTTTCTCGTGTTTTCTCATTCACTGCCTAAGAAATATCGAAAAGCGGTGACGTATATTTCAGGGATCAGCGGCTTTATCATTCCGTCCATCCTGATCATGGTTCTCCCAATCACCCATGGTGGCTTTATCTTTCAGGAGAACAACGTCTACTCATTAGATCTAGGACTGGTCTTTACAAGTGCAAATGTTTATTCTTTTGTCGGCTTTGCCATCTTCAGCACCCTTTTTCTTTCGTCCTTGCTTTTAGCTGATTTCTCTAATGTAGCTAATGAAGATGAAGCTTACAGCATTTATAGAAGAGGGGCGCTCATTACAGGTCCACTTTCACTCATGATGGCCTTTTTTATCATGCTGACATTACGAAGCGAGGCCAATTGGCTGTTCACAAAAATGATGCAGAACATTCCTATTCTTCTTGTATCTCTCCTAATGTTTCTGCTCGCAGGACTGGCTCTATTTTTACCAAACAGCCGGTTTAAGCATCGGAAAGGGAGACCACGCCTTGCCGTCATTGCGATTACCATTCAATATTTCTTAGCAAGCTATGTATATGGGCGTGCCCATTTGCCTTACATGGCTTATCCAGATATTACAATCATGTCTGGATTTACAGACCCTGTCACATTTAGGGCATTATTTATCACCTATATTGTAGGGTTTATCATCTTGTTTCCCGGATTTTATTTCTTCTGGAAATTATTTATGAAGGATAAGCGCTATATTCGTCAGGAAGATTAACATGAATGGACGAGCTTCATTTCGGTTACATTATAGATGAAAGACATACTCAAAAGGAGGTCATCTGTATGAGTCAAAAAATCCTTTGTGAAGTCAATAACTGTTCCTATTGGAATGCTGGAAACCGCTGTGGTGCAGATGCAATCTATGTCGTCAGCCACACAGGAAATACGGCTGAGAAAAGTGAAGAAACGGATTGTAAAACGTTTAAACCACAAGACCTTTAAGTCTCATTAAAGGAGGCGCTTCAATTTGAAACACGATCGGCTGCTTCAAACGTTTTTTGACGAAATTCATGACGCGGATGAAGCCGCATTCCACCAAGCCGCTCACTCCTTTTTAAATCTTTGGGATTATGAATATGGACATGCATCAAACATGCCAAGTGAAATTCATCAGTATATCGGACAGCTTGCTTATGACAGCGAGCTGGTTGAAGAGTAAGAAAGAGCGGATCACCGCTCTTTCTTTTTTGTTCAGACAGGAAGGAAAAACTTTCTCTCACTATATCTAGATTCTATTTGGGATGCAAAAGGTGATTCCTTCGTTTTTATCTCACATAATCATGTTTTGTAAACACGTCGATTTTATCTGAAAACGAACGGAGCGCTTGGTAATCAACCTCCACGCCCATTCCTGGGGAGCGAGGCACCTCAATAAACCCATTTTCAACCTTAATTTCAGGAAAAATGATATCCTGCTCCCAAAATTTTGACGAAGCTGAAATATCACCGGGAATCGTAAATTGAGGAAGCGAAGCAAGTGCTACGTTCTGCGCTCGGGAAATACCTGTTTCAATCATCCCTCCGCACCATAACGGAATTTGATGCTCCTTACTGAACGTATGAATTTTAAGAGCCTCTGTCAATCCGCCAACTCGTGAAGGCTTCACATTAATAATTTGACAACTGCCAAGCTCTACAGCTTTTCTAGCATCATCTAATGAACAAATACTTTCATCTAAACAAATCGGCGTTTTTAAATGCTTTTGCAAATGGCGGTGGTCCACAATATCATCTGCTGCTAAAGGCTGTTCAATCATTAATAAACGAATATCGTCGAGCTGCTTAAGCTTGCTGATATCTTTTAATTCATAAGCAGAGTTTGCATCTGCCATTAATGGCAGATCAGGAAAAGACTCTCTGATCTTTTGAAGAAGTCCAATATCTTGTCCTGGTTTAATTTTCACCTTCACCCGCTGATATCCTTGGTCAACAAATTGCTGAATTTGCTCAAGCATATCGTCAATAGGGCCTAACCCCGCCACAACGCCAGATGGTATTTTATCTTTTGTACCGCCTAATACATCGCGTAAAGACTTATTCTCACGCTTCGCATAAATATCCCAAACAGCCGCTTCAATGCCTGCTTTCGCCATCCTATTGCCTTTAAAATGATACAGACTGTCAGGGATTTCTGAAGGATGTGTAAAGGTGCGCGTCAGCACGTTCGGGATAAAGAAAGCTCTCAGCATATGATAGCAAGTCTCAATTGTTTCTTCTGTATACCACGGAGAAGAAAAGGCAGAGACTTCTCCCCATCCAGTCAATCCTGTCTGATCTTTGACTTCAACAATAATAAACTCACGCTCTGAAATGGTTCCAAGACTTGTTGTAAATGGCTGTTTAAGCTTCATCGTGACATGATATAAAATTACTCGTTCAATTTGAATCATTTGAAAACCCCTTTGATCTGAGTCTGTGCCTTTGCAATTTATTCGACGCATTTCTTGGCAGCTCGTCCACAAAGTGAAAAGCGGCGGGCCATTTATATTTGGCTAAATGCGACTCACATAAAGCATAGAGCTCATTCTCCGGTATCTTACCATCTGTTACAAGGAAAGCAGCAGGTACCTCTCCCCATCTATCATCATACATACCCGTTACTCCGGCTTCCTTGACATGCGGATGTGTTAGCAGAACCGCTTCAATTTCCGCAGGATAAATATTTTCTCCGCCAGAAATAATTAAATCTGAACGGCGGTCAAGCACAAATAAGAACCCTTCCTCATCCACATAGCCAATATCACCCGTTTTCAGCCAGCCCTCATCAAAGGCAGCCGCGGTCGCTTCTTCACGGTAAAGGTAACCTTTCATCACATTTGCACCTTTCACCATAATTTCGCCATGCTCAAAAGGACGGCAAATGCGATCTCCATCTTGAATTTTCAGCTCACACCCAAAAAGAGGTTTTCCCGCTGACCCAATCTTCTCTACACTAAATTCGGGCGCAAGGGTCACAATTTGTGAACAGGTTTCCGTCATCCCGTACGATTGAAAGACAGGAAAGCCCTTCTCTTTGCTTTCTTGAAGCATCGCATAAGGCGCAGGTCCTCCCCCTAATAAAAGACAGCGCAAAGAAGACGGACATTCTGCCAATCTGCTTAACAAACGAGATAACATCGTCTGCACAACAGAAATCATCGTTACACGATGCCGTTCAATAGAATCCTTTACTTCATCGACGTCAAACTTCTGATGAAGCACGACTGTCATTCCATATATCACAGACTTAAATAAAGCAGATAAGCCGCTAATATGAAAAAGAGGCAGGGCAATGAGCCAGCGGTCATCCTCTCTGAGACCCAGATTCAGTGCAGAGGAAACAGCACTATGAAAATGATTACCAAACGTTTGCTCTACCCCTTTTGGACGTCCTGTTGTCCCAGATGTATACATGATGGTCGCTGTTTCATTCAAATCAAATTCACTCTCGATCTTGTTGACATGGCCTTGCCCTGGTTCAGGTAAAGTTTCCATTGTATAAACGGGTAAATCACCCTCATGATCGCTTGCATAACTAGATTCTGTTAATAACGCCGCGGCTTTTGCATCTTTTAGCTGATAGCGCCTTTCAGCTTTTGTCAGCTTATTATTCAATAGCACAATTTTTAACCCTAATAAAAAACAGGCATGTACAAGCATCACCATTTGAGGATGATTGTTCATCAAAAGCGCAACCGTTTCCCCTTTTTTCAATGATGCCTGAGCAAGTCTATTTGAAAGCTCTTCCGCTTCTTGAGCTAATTCGTGAAATGTCCACTCTTTCTCTTGATAAATGAGTGCGACTCGATCTGGCGTTAAATAGGCACGGTGCAGCAGCCAATTAGGTTGCTTCATCATGACACCTCCTTTTTGTAAAAGAAAACAGCTTAGTCTGATGCACTAAGCTGTTGTTCATTGATATCATTGAATCAAGGGAAACGCGGGAACTGGCCGAAGTCCGGCTTGCGTTTTTCCTTAAAGGAATCGCGTCCTTCTTTTGCTTCATCTGTTGTGTAATAAAGAAGTGTCGCATCTCCTGCAAATTGCTGAATTCCAGCTAATCCATCCGTATCTGCGTTAAATGCAGCCTTCAAGAATCGTAAAGCAGTCGGGCTCTTTTCTAGCATCTCCTCACACCACTTCACCGTTTCTTCTTCAAGCTGATCTAATGGCACAACTGTGTTAACAAGTCCCATATCAAGCGCTTCTTGTGCATTGTATTGACGGCATAAGTACCAGATTTCTCTTGCTTTCTTATGACCAACAATACGTGCAAGGTAACCTGAACCATAACCAGCATCAAAGCTGCCTACTTTTGGACCTGTTTGTCCAAAAATTGCATTATCTGCTGCAATTGTCAGGTCACACACAACGTGAAGAACGTGGCCTCCGCCAATCGCGTAACCTGCTACCATTGCGATAACTGGTTTTGGAATGACACGAATCAAACGCTGCAAGTCTAATACATTTAGACGTGGAATTTGATCGTCTCCTACATAACCGCCATGGCCGCGAACTTTTTGGTCTCCACCAGAACAGAATGCTTTTCCGCCAGCACCTGCAAGTACGATCACACCAACTTCTGAATTATCACGAGCCCGTGAAAATGCATCAATTAATTCACTAACAGTCTTCGGGGTAAACGCGTTATGTACGTGCGGACGATTAATCGTAATCTTTGCGATCCCATTGTACGTTTCATATAAAATTTCGTCATACTGACGCTCAGTTTGCCATTCAATAGCCATCAATATTTCCTCCTCTAATCTTGCGCTAAAATAAACTCACTTACTATTTTACCAAAAAAATGTGGTTGTTCCACATGAACTGTATGCCCAGCATGCTCAGCCACTATAAATTGACTTCCTTTCAGCTCCTGCTGCATACGTTTGCCGATATGGCAGAACTTTTCATCAAGCGTTCCGCAAATGAACAAAGCAGGCAAATGAATATGCTTTAACGCCTTCCAAACAGACGGCTGTGAACCTGTTCCAATTCCTTCTAAGCTGCGAGCCAGTCCAAGAGGATTGGCTTTTAGTCTTCCCTCTCTCAGCTCAGTCTGCCTTTCCGCTGATAAAGTTTTCTGCGACGCAAACAAAGGAATGCTTTCCCAAAAATCCACAAACTTCACTAAGCCTTCATGTCTAATCTTTTGAGCAAGCTGATGATCATGCTTTAGTCTTGACATCCGCTCTTTAAAAGTGCGAAGCCCAGGAGATGTACTCTCAAGAATCAATTTATTGACACGATCTGGATAACGAGCGGCAAATGATAAAGCAATACGTCCTCCCATAGAATATCCGAGAATATTCACTTTGTGAAGCTTTAATTGGTTTAAAATCTCTACAAGATCTGTCAGCTGCTGAGACATGGCATATCTTCTCACACTTTCTGGCGAGTCCGTACGCCCATGTCCAAGCAAGCTGACCTGAATCAGTCTTGTATTCTTCAAATAAGCATTCAAGAACGTCCAAGACGCTGCACTTCCAGTGAAGCCGTGTAAGCATAATGTGGCATTTGCTGCCGAAGGGTTCTGGTCCACCACTTCGTACGCTACCCCATCACGCATTCTTATGATGAGCGAAGGCATTCTTTTTTCACTTCTTCCAATATGTCATCCATCATTTGACGGTGCTTGTCTACACGGGAATGACGATCTGTTTCAATTTCAATTAAATGAAGCCCAGGTTCATCGATATGCGCCATGTACACATCATGTAACTCTTGTTTCGTTGCCGGTTTCGAATAGGTTCCCCCATATAACTTCGATGCATACTCAAAATTCAGTCCTGTCGGCGTACCGAAGAGCTTTTCATAATAAGGTTTATCAGACGCCTGCGGAAGGAAAGAAAAGATACCTCCCCCATCATTGTTTATCAAAACAACTGTCAGCGGAATGTCCATCAGCTTAGCTGCAAGCAGACCGTTCATATCATGGTAAAATGATAAATCTCCAATGACTAAAGTGACTGGCTGCTTCAATGCTGCATACGTGCCAAGTGCTGTGGACACAACGCCGTCAATGCCATTTGCTCCGCGATTCGCCATCATTCGAAAAGGCTTGGACTGAGTTTCAAAAAATGTATCTACATCACGAATCGGCATACTATTTCCGATAAAAAGGACACTCTCCTTTGGCAAGAGGTGCTGAAGCTGACGGTACACATTCCCTTCAAAGGACAAATCCTCATCTGAATAGCGGGCTGCATGCGTTCTGAATGAAGAATTAGCATTCTGCCAGCAGTTTAAGAAACTTGTCTCTTTACGTTGTACTGCTTGATTTAATGCTGCTTCTACAAAAGCAGAGACAGTACTTTCAATGACGTATGAAGCACTTAACCCAGGATCACGAAAACCTCCGGCTGCATCTACAACAATCTGCTTCACTTCCGCATGTTTTTCCAGCCACTTGAATAAGGGCTTAGATACAGGCATCGGTCCAAAACGAATGACCATATCCGGCAATAGGTGCTGCTGTAATGCTTCATCTTTTAATAAAGAATCATACGCATCGATGATCAGATCTTCATTTTCATGCCCGTTGCGCAAAAGAGAAAGCGGGTCAGCTAAAATAGGTAAATGCAGGGCTTTTGAAAGGCGTAAAACTGCCTCTTTTTCTTCCTGTGTATGAAGTTCACCGGCCACAATCAGTCCCTTTTTGGATTGGTTTATGACGGTTACGATTTCAGACATCACTCGATCATTTGGGAAAGCCTGACCTGATGCTAATACCTTTTTCGTGTCTGATTCTTCTCGCGCGAAAGGGTCAATAGACAGATCAGGAAGCAATGGTTCTCTCAGAGGTACATTGATCTGAACAGGCCCCTTTGGCTCCTGCATCGACATGTGATTTGCTCTCGCAGCTGCTGTCTGAACATAACGCAGCATCGTTTGACTTTCCTCTGGCAATGCTAAGTCTGTGAACCATTTAACAAACTTACCGAATAAGAATTGCTGATCAATCGCTTGAGGTGCCCCCACTTCCCTCAATTCGTGCGGCCGATCAGCAGTTAAAACAATAAGAGGTACACGAGAATAATGCGCCTCTACAATGGCTGGATAAAAGTTAGCAGCTGCTGTACCTGATGTACAAATAAGTAGCACTGGTGATTGACTTGCTTTTGCAAGACCAAGCGCATAAAAAGCAGCAGACCGTTCGTCCACTAAAACATGGACATGGATGTCTTGATGAGCAAGGGCCAGCATCGCAAGCGGAGTTGAACGAGAACCAGGACAGACAACTGCCTCTTTCACACCACCTTGGACGAATTCATCCATCAATCTGCCTATATATGTTGTCATGATGTGATTATTCAATAGGATGACCTCCAAGAGCAGACAGCATTGGTCTTAACTTCACTTGTGTTTCCTCATACTCCTGCTTTGCAAGGGAATCCTCTACAATTCCGCAGCCAGCGAACAAACGAACACGATCTTCCTCAATAAGACCTGACCGAATGGCTACAGCAAACTCTCCATTATCCTGAGAATCAATCCAGCCTACCGGCGCTGCATACCAGCCGCGCTTAAGCGGTTCGATTTCACGAATCACTTCAACCGCCTTTTCCTTAGGATATCCGCCTAATGCCGGCGTCGGATGAAGCTGCTCAATTAATGAAAAGAGGGAACAGCTGCTTTTGATTTCTCCCACAATCGGTGTAAACAAATGCTGAATGTTTTTCGTTTTATAAAGACTTGGTTGATTTGGTTTATGCACATGAAGGCAATTCGCTTTAAATGCCTGCTCAATCATATTGACGACAATTTGATGTTCAATCAAATTCTTCTCATCATGCAGCAGTTCCTCGCCTAATGCGTGATCCTCCGCTTCATCTTTTCCGCGAACAATGGAACCTGCTAAACAGGATGAAAAGACCTCTCCACCGCTTTTTTTCACTAAGCGTTCCGGCGTGGCTCCGACAAATGCTTGTCTTCCCTGTTCAACCGCAAATACATAACTCGTTGTTTGGTGCTTTAATAATTCTGCTAATAGTGGAGCAAGTTCAATTTGATTTTTATAGTGAAGCAAGACTTCTCTTGCTAAAACAACCTTTTCATATTCGTTTGCACGAATGTGGTCTGTCGCTGCTTGGATCGCCTTCATCCACTCGTTCACATCCAGCTCTTCCATTTGAACAAGTTCAGCTTGTCCACCAGTCCGTACTGGCAATGCCTCGAAACGGGAGGCTTTTTGTTCTAATTCTTGAATAAGCTGATGAACATTCCCGTCCACCTGCTTCCACTCATTGATCGTAAGAAAACTGCCTTCTTTTGAGACAGTCAGCATGATCGACGGCACAAAAAAATGAGCCTCGCCAAATGCTTCCCAATGACGCGCCTTCTCTTCGTGCGGATCAAACGAGAATCCTCCAAATAAAAGCGGACCAACAGCCGCTTGCTTTAACTCCTTCTCATCATGAAAATGGAACATGTGCTGCTTTAGCTGTTCCCATTCTTGATGGACTATATCGAATAGTTCCTTGCCTTGCTCAGATGATTTAATGACGGCCGCTCTGCCAAGTCCAGAAAATATCATTTGGCTTTCTGGATCAGACCAAAAAAACCGCTCGCCTAAAAAATCCGCTTCTCCGCTTTGGAAAAAGGCAAGAGGATCCAGATCGTCAACTCTTCTGGAGTAGCTTATCAAAACAGCATGGTTGACGTTATTCGCTTCTTCTAATGTCGCGAGCGCTTCCTGCCGGAAAGTACTTTGCACTGTTGTCACCATGATACATTCCTCCAAAATCCATGAAATAACATAAAAAATAAAACCATAACAAAAAAATACATGAACATTCGAATATGTCGAATGACCTGCTTTTCTATTATAAACCTTAACAGATGAACTTAGTAAAGAAAACAGCTTTTAAAACCTCGAATCCTTATTATATCACGCTTTCAAGATTTTTTCGCTCCTGCTTATTGAAACGAGAGCATCAAAGATAAAATGGCAGGACCTGTTCTAAAATCAAGCTTTTCTTCGATATGGCAACGATTAGCAAACATCTTTTTCCCGATTCATCGCATCAATATATTGACACCTTTTTGAACTTTGCTAAACTGGAATTTGGACGTGTACGTATTTTTTTATTTAAAGGAGTATATTTTATGCAGCATCAATCGATATCAGATCAGCTTTCACCAATAAAGCCTGATAAAAACTGGCGAATTTGGTGGAATTTACTACGACCGCATACACTAACAGCGGCATTTATTCCCGTTACTTTAGGAACTGTTTTAGCACTTCCAAGTGGTCAAATACATGTTGGGCTATTTTTAGCCATGCTGTTTGCATCTATGTTTATCCAAATCGCAACAAACATGTTTAATGAGTACTTTGATTATGTTCGCGGGCTTGACAACGAGAAATCTGTCGGCATCGGCGGAGCCATTGTAAGAAACGGTGTGAAGCCAAAGACAGTCCTCAGCCTCGCTTATGCACTATTTGCGCTTTCTTTATTACTTGGGGTATATATTTGCATGATGTCTAGCTGGTGGATTGCACTAATAGGACTTATTTGTATGGCAGCAGGCTATTTCTATACTGGCGGCCCTGTACCAATTGCATATACACCGTTTGGAGAACTTGTTTCAGGTGCTTTTATGGGATTAGGAATCATCCTGATTAGTTTCTATATCCAAACAGGCACACTGACGTCTAAAGCGGTTCTCATCTCACTACCAATTTCTATTTTAGTTGGTGCCATCTTACTATCGAACAATATCCGTGATTTAGACGGGGATAAGGAAAATGGACGAAGAACACTTGCCATTCTTGCTGGACGCAAAGCTGCAGTGAACATTTTACTTTCCATGTTTTTGGTATCATATGTCCTCATTTTTGTTTATATCTTCACAGATATCGTCGGTCTTTGGAGTCTTCTTGTTTTACTGAGTGTGCCAAAAGCCTATACAGCCATTAAAGAGTTTAAGCAAAAAGAAAAACCGATTGAATTAATGAATGCCATGAAATCTACAGCTCAAACCAATACATTTTTTGGTTTTCTGCTGACGATCGCTTTAATCATACAATACTATATCGCGTAACAAAGAACGCCTGCAGCCGCAGGCGTTTTTTTAATAAGGAATTGCTTCAAATTGGAACTAGTCTTACATACAAAATTGCTCATACTAACAATATGTTTGATATGAAAGGATGATCGCTTTGTTGTCTAAAGACGAATTACATCATTTGAAGCAGCGCCTTCTTGATGAAAAGAAAGAACTTGAAGCCAAAAGCCATGACGATGAACAGAAAGTATCCTTTCCTTACGATTCGATCGGTGAATTGTCTGCCTATGATAACCACCCGGGTGATCAAGGGACAGAGCTGTTCGAGCGGGGGAAAGATATTGCTTTAAACAGCTTGGAACATGAACATATGTTAGACATCAATGAAGCACTCCAAGCCATTGCAGACGGCTCTTATGGTCTGTGCAAGGTCTGTAAAGCCCCTATTCCAAAGGAACGCTTAGAAGCCTTGCCTACTGCCGTCACATGCACAGAGCATTCAAAAGAACAGACCGTTTCACAAAACCGTCCGATTGAAGAGGATTTATTAAGTCCGCCCGCGGGACAATTTGAAAATGAAGAAAGTGCTGCGTACGATGGAGAGGATGCCTACCAAGACGTAGAACGCTACGGAAACTCTGAGACCCCGTCTGATATGGAATTCCCTCCTCTAACATACGATGATGTATATACACAATCAGAAGATGAAGATTATGTGGAGGACTACGAAGGATTCGCAGCTGCTGATATTGAAGGAAAAGCAAGCAAGGTGTATCCGACCAAAGCACACGAGGCCTATGAAGAAGCACTAGACGAAGAAGGTGTCATGACGGTATTTGGTGACTTGAAACCGTACGAGGAAGAACCTTATACAGAAGAAAATCATTAGTCCCCTCATATTGGGGGCTTTATGTTTATATCATGTAATTATTGGGAAATCATTTTAAGAGTGAATTTGATTGGAGGAGATTCTTGATGGCTAGAAAAAGTATCATTTGGGCGATTGTTGTCTTCTTTATTACATACGCACTATTCTCTATTGCCGGATTCTTGTTCCCCATCGACAGAGAATGGTATGACGCATTGAATAAACCAGAATGGACGCCTGGTGGCGGTGTGATTGGTGCTGTGTGGGCTGTCTTATTTGCACTCATCTCATTGTCCGCAGCGATCATTTATGGAAAATATGGATTCCAAAAAATCACTTTACCATTTTGGATTCTTTTCCTTTTAAATTATGTTTTCAATCAAGCCTTTAGCTTTTTTCAATTTACACAAAAGGATTTGTTTGTAGCTACAATCGACTGCCTTCTCGTCGCACTGACAGCACTTGCACTTGTCATCGTCTCACGTAAACTAAGCAAAGTCGTTCCAATTTTACTGATTCCTTATGTCTTATGGGGCTTCTTTGCCACATACTTGTCTTATACGATCTATTCCATGAATATGTAAAAAAAAGACCGCCATGATGCGGTCTTTCGTTTTGGAGAAAATAAAAAAGAGATCTTTGACAAGATCTCTTTTAAAAATGACCCGTACGGGATTCGAACCCGTGTTACCGCCGTGAAAGGGCGGTGTCTTAACCGCTTGACCAACGGGCCAGATCAATGGCGGAGAAGGAGGGATTTGAACCCTCGCGCCGCTTACGCGACCTACACCCTTAGCAGGGGCGCCTCTTCAGCCACTTGAGTACTTCTCCATTTGGCTCCGCAGGTAGGATTCGAACCTACGACCGATCGGTTAACAGCCGATAGCTCTACCACTGAGCTACTGCGGAAGATCATGGTGGGCCTGAGTGGACTCGAACCACCGACCTCACGCTTATCAGGCGTGCGCTCTAACCAGCTGAGCTACAGGCCCATGAACAGATATACAAATGGAGCGGGTGATGGGAATCGAACCCACGACATCAGCTTGGAAGGCTGAGGTTTTACCACTAAACTACACCCGCAAAAATATGTATGGGGCGATTGATGGGAATCGAACCCACGAGTGCCAGAGCCACAATCTGGTGCGTTAACCACTTCGCCACAACCGCCATACTATGAATATTTTTATAAAAGTGGCTCGGGACGGAATCGAACCGCCGACACACGGATTTTCAGTCCGTTGCTCTACCAACTGAGCTACCGAGCCAAGTATTCTTTTGAAAAATGGCGGTCCGGACGGGACTCGAACCCGCGACCTCCTGCGTGACAGGCAGGCATTCTAACCAACTGAACTACCGGACCATTTTGGTTGCGGGGGCAGGATTTGAACCTGCGACCTTCGGGTTATGAGCCCGACGAGCTACCGAACTGCTCCACCCCGCGATGATATGGGTTTTAAAAAATATGGCGGAGGAAGAGGGATTCGAACCCCCGCGGGCTTTGACACCCCTGTCGGTTTTCAAGACCGATCCCTTCAGCCGGACTTGGGTATTCCTCCGTATAGATGGTGGACCTTGTAGGACTCGAACCTACGACCGGACGGTTATGAGCCGTCTGCTCTAACCAACTGAGCTAAAGGTCCTTTATAGCGGCGGAGGGGATCGAACCCCCGACCTCACGGGTATGAACCGTACGCTCTAGCCAGCTGAGCTACACCGCCATGATCAAAATAATCTTTTAAAAAGTGGAGCCTAGCGGGATCGAACCGCTGACCTCCTGCGTGCAAGGCAGGCGCTCTCCCAGCTGAGCTAAGGCCCCATAAAAGATGGTCGGGAAGACAGGATTCGAACCTGCGACCCCTTGGTCCCAAACCAAGTGCTCTACCAAGCTGAGCTACTTCCCGATCTTAATGGCGCGCCCGAGAGGAGTCGAACCCCTAACCTTTTGATCCGTAGTCAAACGCTCTATCCAATTGAGCTACGGGCGCTTATTTATAATGCCGAGGGCCGGACTTGAACCGGCACGGTAGTCACCTACCGCAGGATTTTAAGTCCTGTGTGTCTGCCAATTCCACCACCCCGGCGTGGATGGTATAAGCGGAAGACGGGATTCGAACCCGCGACCCCCACCTTGGCAAGGTGGTGTTCTACCACTGAACTACTTCCGCATTACAGGATTTCTTTATTTTATTTGGCAATGCGGGTGAAGGGACTTGAACCCCCACGTCATAAAGACACTAGATCCTAAGTCTAGCGCGTCTGCCAATTCCGCCACACCCGCATGAAACATGGTGAGCCATGAAGGACTCGAACCTTCGACCCTCTGATTAAAAGTCAGATGCTCTACCAACTGAGCTAATGGCTCGCTTTAAAAGCGACTTGTCTATCTTACCATATGAAAGTGGTGCCGGCAAGAGGACTTGAACCCCCAACCTACTGATTACAAGTCAGTTGCTCTACCAGTTGAGCTACACCGGCTTTATCTATCCTAACATTATGTAAGAATAAATATGGTGGAGGATGACGGGCTCGAACCGCCGACCCTCTGCTTGTAAGGCAGATGCTCTCCCAGCTGAGCTAATCCTCCACTATGTAGGAATCTCTCGATCCGACAAAGATTATTATATACAGGTTTTAATCATTTGTAAAGGCTATATTAAAAAAATTTTATTTCAATTTTCATTGCGTATTTCTTTTAACAAATGATCGTCATTTCACCTATTCAAACAGCTGCTGTTCCACGTTCAGCAGCTCAACTTCTCTCTTCTATATTCTCTTTTAAAACGTTCGATTCCTTCAGAAATATTAGCAGTCCCTCATTTTTATACTTTAATGATATATGTAATCTCTTTAGCCGTAAGCATTTATAAAAATCATATAGGCTTACACTTCTTTAATTTCCCTATATAAGCTGATACTCTATCTCTCTATTGTTTTTTATAGATATGTTTTATGCGATAGGCTCATTTTCTCTTTATATCCAAGTATTTTACACGCTGCTTGTGGACATAAAATGAAGCCACGATCTTTTATCAAACTAGTGAATGTATGTACCCTCAACTTGCACAAAAAAGACCAGTTCCGACTGGAACTGATCCTTCTAGAAGCTTGGCGGCGTCCTACTCTCACAGGGGGAAACCCCCAACTACCATCGGCGCTGAAGAGCTTAACTTCCGTGTTCGGTATGGGAACGGGTGTGACCTCTTCGCTATCGCCACCAAACCTGATGGAGAGAATGTTCTCTCAAAACTAGATAACAATGTTCATGCTTCACATTAGAATATAGGTTAAGTCCTCGATCTATTAGTATCTGTCAGCTCCACGTGTCACCACGCTTCCACCTCAGACCTATCAACCTGATCATCTTTCAGGGATCTTACTTCCTTGCGGAATGGGAAATCTCATCTTGAGGGGGGCTTCATGCTTAGATGCTTTCAGCACTTATCCCGTCCGCACATAGCTACCCAGCGATGCCCTTGGCAGAACAACTGGTACACCAGCGGTGCGTCCATCCCGGTCCTCTCGTACTAAGGACAGCTCCTCTCAAATTTCCTGCGCCCGCGACGGATAGGGACCGAACTGTCTCACGACGTTCTGAACCCAGCTCGCGTACCGCTTTAATGGGCGAACAGCCCAACCCTTGGGACCGACTACAGCCCCAGGATGCGATGAGCCGACATCGAGGTGCCAAACCTCCCCGTCGATGTGGACTCTTGGGGGAGATAAGCCTGTTATCCCCGGGGTAGCTTTTATCCGTTGAGCGATGGCCCTTCCATGCGGAACCACCGGATCACTAAGCCCGACTTTCGTCCCTGCTCGACTTGTAGGTCTCGCAGTCAAGCTCCCTTGTGCCTTTACACTCTGCGAATGATTTCCAACCATTCTGAGGGAACCTTTGGGCGCCTCCGTTACATTTTAGGAGGCGACCGCCCCAGTCAAACTGCCCACCTGACACTGTCTCCCTGCCCGATAAGGGCAGCGGGTTAGAAGGTCAATACAGCCAGGGTAGTATCCCACCGATGCCTCCACCGAAGCTAGCGCTCCGGTTTCCAAGGCTCCTACCTATCCTGTACAAGCTGTACCAACATTCAATATCAGGCTGCAGTAAAGCTCCACGGGGTCTTTCCGTCCTGTCGCGGGTAACCTGCATCTTCACAGGTACTATAATTTCACCGAGTCTCTCGTTGAGACAGTGCCCAGATCGTTGCGCCTTTCGTGCGGGTCGGAACTTACCCGACAAGGAATTTCGCTACCTTAGGACCGTTATAGTTACGGCCGCCGTTTACTGGGGCTTCAATTCGCACCTTCGCTTACGCTAAGCGCTCCTCTTAACCTTCCAGCACCGGGCAGGCGTCAGCCCCTATACTTCGCCTTACGGCTTCGCAGAGACCTGTGTTTTTGCTAAACAGTCGCCTGGGCCTATTCACTGCGGCTTCTCGGGGCTTTAACACCCTAAGAAGCACCCCTTCTCCCGAAGTTACGGGGTCATTTTGCCGAGTTCCTTAACGAGAGTTCTCTCGATCACCTTAGGATTCTCTCCTCGCCTACCTGTGTCGGTTTGCGGTACGGGCACCTCTCACCTCGCTAGAGGCTTTTCTTGGCAGTGTGGAATCAGGAACTTCGCTACTAAATTTCGCTCGCCATCACAGCTCAGCCTTCACGGGAAACGGATTTGCCTATTTCCCAGCCTAACTGCTTGGACGCGGATATCCAATACCGCGCTTACCCTATCCTCCTGCGTCCCCCCATTGCTCAAATGGTGAGGAGGTGGTACAGGAATATCAACCTGTTGTCCATCGCCTACGCCTTTCGGCCTCGGCTTAGGTCCCGACTAACCCTGAGCGGACGAGCCTTCCTCAGGAAACCTTAGGCATTCGGTGGACGGGATTCTCACCCGTCTTTCGCTACTCATACCGGCATTCTCACTTCTAAGCGCTCCACCAGTCCTTCCGGTCTGGCTTCACAGCCCTTAGAACGCTCTCCTACCACTGTTCGTAAGAACAGTCCGCAGCTTCGGTGATACGTTTAGCCCCGGTACATTTTCGGCGCAGAGTCACTCGACCAGTGAGCTATTACGCACTCTTTAAATGGTGGCTGCTTCTAAGCCAACATCCTGGTTGTCTAAGCAACTCCACATCCTTTTCCACTTAACGTATACTTTGGGACCTTAGCTGGCGGTCTGGGCTGTTTCCCTTTCGACTACGGATCTTATCACTCGCAGTCTGACTCCCAAGGATAAGTCATCGGCATTCGGAGTTTGACTGAATTCGGTAACCCGGTAGGGGCCCCTAGTCCAATCAGTGCTCTACCTCCGAGACTCTTACCTTGAGGCTAGCCCTAAAGCTATTTCGGAGAGAACCAGCTATCTCCAGGTTCGATTGGCATTTCACCCCTACCCACACCTCATCCCCGCACTTTTCAACGTGCGTGGGTTCGGGCCTCCATTCAGTGTTACCTGAACTTCACCCTGGACATGGGTAGATCACCTGGTTTCGGGTCTACGACCACGTACTCATGCGCCCTATTCAGACTCGCTTTCGCTGCGGCTCCGCATCTTCTGCTTAACCTTGCACGGGATCGTAACTCGCCGGTTCATTCTACAAAAGGCACGCCATCACCCGTTAACGGGCTCTGACTACTTGTAGGCACACGGTTTCAGGATCTATTTCACTCCCCTTCCGGGGTGCTTTTCACCTTTCCCTCACGGTACTGGTTCACTATCGGTCACTAGGGAGTATTTAGCCTTGGGAGATGGTCCTCCCGGATTCCGACGGAATTTCACGTGTTCCGCCGTACTCAGGATCCACTCTGGAGAGAACAACATTTCAGTTACAGGGCTGTTACCTTCTTTGGCGGGCCTTTCCAGACCTCTTCGCTTATATCGTTCCTTTGTAACTCCGTATAGAGTGTCCTACAACCCCAAGAGGCAAGCCTCTTGGTTTGGGCTGTTCCCGTTTCGCTCGCCGCTACTCAGGGAATCGCATTTGCTTTCTCTTCCTCCGGGTACTTAGATGTTTCAGTTCCCCGGGTATGCCTTCTCATACTCTATGTATTCAAGTATGGATACTACTCCATTACGAGCAGTGGGTTTCCCCATTCGGAAATCTCCGGATCAAAGCTTGCTTACAGCTCCCCGAAGCATATCGGTGTTCGTCCCGTCCTTCATCGGCTCCTAGTGCCAAGGCATCCACCGTGCGCCCTTTCTAACTTAACCATTTCTTACTTTAGAAAGAATCACTATGTGTGATGAACTTTGCATTGCATTCAATGTGAATGTATTACTTATTGTTATCTAGTTTTCAAAGAACAATCCTGTCTCGCTAGAGACATGTTTTGAAGGAATGATCCTTCAAAACTAAACAAGACGAAAACGCACGCTGCTCCATATATCCTTAGAAAGGAGGTGATCCAGCCGCACCTTCCGATACGGCTACCTTGTTACGACTTCACCCCAATCATCTGCCCCACCTTCGGCGGCTGGCTCCATAAAGGTTACCTCACCGACTTCGGGTGTTGCAAACTCTCGTGGTGTGACGGGCGGTGTGTACAAGGCCCGGGAACGTATTCACCGCGGCATGCTGATCCGCGATTACTAGCGATTCCAGCTTCACGCAGTCGAGTTGCAGACTGCGATCCGAACTGAGAACAGATTTATGGGATTGGCTAAACCTTGCGGTCTTGCAGCCCTTTGTTCTGTCCATTGTAGCACGTGTGTAGCCCAGGTCATAAGGGGCATGATGATTTGACGTCATCCCCACCTTCCTCCGGTTTGTCACCGGCAGTCACCTTAGAGTGCCCAACTGAATGCTGGCAACTAAGATCAAGGGTTGCGCTCGTTGCGGGACTTAACCCAACATCTCACGACACGAGCTGACGACAACCATGCACCACCTGTCACTCTGTCCCCGAAGGGAAAGCCCTATCTCTAGGGTTGTCAGAGGATGTCAAGACCTGGTAAGGTTCTTCGCGTTGCTTCGAATTAAACCACATGCTCCACCGCTTGTGCGGGCCCCCGTCAATTCCTTTGAGTTTCAGTCTTGCGACCGTACTCCCCAGGCGGAGTGCTTAATGCGTTAGCTGCAGCACTAAGGGGCGGAAACCCCCTAACACTTAGCACTCATCGTTTACGGCGTGGACTACCAGGGTATCTAATCCTGTTCGCTCCCCACGCTTTCGCTCCTCAGCGTCAGTTACAGACCAGAGAGTCGCCTTCGCCACTGGTGTTCCTCCACATCTCTACGCATTTCACCGCTACACGTGGAATTCCACTCTCCTCTTCTGCACTCAAGTTTCCCAGTTTCCAATGACCCTCCCCGGTTGAGCCGGGGGCTTTCACATCAGACTTAAGAAACCGCCTGCGAGCCCTTTACGCCCAATAATTCCGGACAACGCTTGCCACCTACGTATTACCGCGGCTGCTGGCACGTAGTTAGCCGTGGCTTTCTGGTTAGGTACCGTCAAGGTGCGAGCAGTTACTCTCGCACTTGTTCTTCCCTAACAACAGAGCTTTACGATCCGAAAACCTTCATCACTCACGCGGCGTTGCTCCGTCAGACTTTCGTCCATTGCGGAAGATTCCCTACTGCTGCCTCCCGTAGGAGTCTGGGCCGTGTCTCAGTCCCAGTGTGGCCGATCACCCTCTCAGGTCGGCTACGCATCGTCGCCTTGGTGAGCCATTACCCCACCAACTAGCTAATGCGCCGCGGGTCCATCTGTAAGTGACAGCCGAAACCGTCTTTCATCCTTGAACCATGCGGTTCAAGGAACTATCCGGTATTAGCTCCGGTTTCCCGGAGTTATCCCAGTCTTACAGGCAGGTTACCCACGTGTTACTCACCCGTCCGCCGCTAACATCCGGGAGCAAGCTCCCTTCTGTCCGCTCGACTTGCATGTATTAGGCACGCCGCCAGCGTTCGTCCTGAGCCAGGATCAAACTCTCCGAGGTATGCAGGATGTATATCACACATGCGTTGCTACACGATGTAGCGAACTTAGCAAGTGATCATTTCCTGCCTCGCCAGTTTGACTGACTACCTATGAAGTATCATAGGATTTTTTATAAAAACTCGAATTAACAGGTACGTTTTGTCTTGTTTAGTTTTCAAAGATCATCTTCGCCGTCTCTCAGAGGCGACTTTATTAATATAACATTCTATCAAGATAAAGTCAACAACTTTTTTCTTAATGTTATTTATCAACCGCGCTGTTTCAGCGGCGAATACAAATATAACACCTTTTGAAAGAAGAAACAAGTATTTTTTCTAAATAATTTATTTTTCCTTATCTCTCCCTATATATTGATACAAATGCTGCTTATCTCGGGAATTGTCTATTGTTGATCCTGCAGGTCTTTAGTATATTTATAATAGATTGAAACTAAATAACCGCAGGGGGAGCTTTGTGCTGAGAGTGAACATTCGTTGTTCTGACCCTTTGAACCTGTCAGTTAATACTGAAGTAGGAATGTGGAATCACTTGAATACATACGGTGTATTCAAATCGATATGTTTTTCTATGAATAACATACTCATCCTTACACGGTCTCTCCTTGCTCAATTCATGAAAAAGGAGATTTTTTTATGCAGCAATCAAATCAATTGGTACGACTGATGGAAATCGCAATTATGACTTCACTTGCACTTGTATTAGATTACTTATCAGGTCTCTTTTTAAGAATGCCCAATGGCGGTTCTCTTGCGCTGATTATGATTCCCGTCATTCTCATGTCTATTAGATGGGGAATATCTACCGGATTTATCATCGGTGTGTTAATCGCAGGTCTTCAGCTGATGAATAGCCCGATTATCGCTACACCTGTTCAAGGATTCCTCGATTACTTCGTTGCATCTGTTGTCATTTCTTTAAGCGGCCTGTTTTCTGGACTGATCAAAAAAGCCATTCAGGATCAAAAGCGAAAACAGCAATTCTTCTATATTACCCTAGCTGTTTTTATTGCTAGTTTCTTCAGGCTGCTGACGTTCTTTATTTCTGGCGTCGTTTTCTTTTCTCAATATGCACCGAAAGGAACACCAGGATGGGTCTACTCTTTAATTTATAACAGCACATATATGGTTCCTTCATTTATTATTTGCAGTATCGTTCTTTGTATACTTATCCCAAGTGCATCCCGTTTGGTTTTTCCTCGTCAAAAATAACCGGCTGATTTCAGCTGGTTATTTTTTTATGCATAATTTGCTGCTCTATGGAATCTATTAATAGTAGAAGATTTCATGCTGGAGGTACGACAATGAGCCCTTACTCCATTATGCTGTGCTGTTATATTCTCAGTCTTGCTTATTTTTTGGCAGGCTTCTATGAAGCTTTAAAAATAGCAGGCGTGAAAGGAAAAGTAGAAGCTTCACCGTTTATTTCTTACATGTTGCTTGCTGTGCTCTTCACTTTTTTCTCTCATTATTACTGGAAGCTGACGATTTAATTCGCTGTACATGGTTATTCAATATAGACAGCTCCCATCCATACCCTATTTCATTATGGTTCTCGCCAGCCAGCTCGAACTGGCTGGTAACGACAAAACTAGGTTGAAGTTTTTGATAAAATTGTTTTGCCGAATTTTGTTCAAACACCCATAGCATCAACTTCTGATACCCTTTTTCTATTAAATAATCGACACCTTTAGCAATTAAGGCAATACCCGCACCTGATTTCTGTTTCTGTTGTAATAAATAGATGGCATATAGCTCTCCATCATATGTAGAATAACGTTCGTCACGTTGTTTTCCGAAAGAAGCAAAACCAAATACGCCATCCGCATCTTCTGCGACAAACGTCCCTTCAAGTGACCTTCTTCTCCAGCTCTCTTTCCGATCTTCAATGTTTAAACCATCTAAATACTCATGCGAAATAATCCCCTGATAAGTCGTCTGCCAGCTTTTCACATGAATCTCAGCGATTTTTGGAATAACTTGATGTACCGCATGTCTCACCTTCATCCGCGCCACTCCTACTCACTGTTTTTATCCTATTTATATTATGATAAATTCTTATTTTTTAAAATTCAATCAATAAAGGATATCCGTTGACATTTTGTCAACACACCTTTATATTGGGTACGACTTCTTCTATAGAAGAGTTGATACATAATGAAAAGGATGGCGTAGAAAATGGATATTAAGACAACAGAGCTTGGGCAAATTTTAAAGGGAAAATTGCAGCAACGCTCTTTATCTTTAAGAGAGCTCAGCACATACACAGGAATCGATAAAGCGACACTGTCCAGAATCATGAATGGAAAAAGAAAACCCACTTTGAATCATCTGCAGCGGCTTTCAGAATCTCTGAACATATCATTAGATCAACTATTGACTGCTTCAGGGTATCCAATTAAAAACGAAAAGGCGCACGGTGATACGTTCATTCAAGCGGTAGAAGAAATTGAAAAAACCCTAAAAGATCAAGAGGTCTACGACGGTACGTTTAGTCAGACCAAATTGGAACAAAAGTTAAACGAATACGAAGTCTACAGCCAAACAGCTGAAGGAAAAGAAACGATTACGGCAAAGTTTGAAAAAAAGATGAAGACGCTAAGCGGCGTCGGACCATTTCTTGAGCAGTTGAAAAACATGTACAGTTTATTCATAAATGGACGAGGAACTCCTCGAGAATTGATGCTGATGGGAGGCGCACTCCTTTATTTCATTATGCCTGTTGATTTAATACCAGATTATATTTTTCCGATCGGCTATATTGATGACGCTGCTGCGGTGCAAGTCATATTAAACCAACTGACAAATAGGGCATAGCAGGAAAAGAAGCCATGAAAAAACAGTACAGCATTGACTTCGCACTTTTACTCACTGTTATTTGTTTATTTGTCATCAGCCTACTAGCTGTTTATAGCGGATCGGGACAGTATGAAACGCAAGATATGCTTTATTTCGTCAAAAGGCAAATTTTCTGGTATATCGTCGGTTTCGCTCTCATGGCAGCAGTTGCCTACTTTGATTATGAGCTGCTTGAACGTTTATCTTTTCGGTTATTTGCAGGTGGTATTTTTCTCATTATTCTTGTGCATTTTTTCGGAACGAGTCAAAATGGTTCCCAAAGGTGGATCAGCTTCGGTTCAATCAAAATTCAGCCATCAGAGTTCATGAAAATTTTTGTGATCCTGCTGCTTGCGGCTGTCTTGAACCAATACAAGCATCAGCGATTTACTTTTCAAGAAAGCATCATTCCTACAACTAAAGTCATTTGCTGGACTATCGTCCCTTTTTTCCTCATCTTAATTCAGCCTGATTTAGGAACAGCGCTCGTGATCTTATCCATTACCTTTACACTGATGCTTGTATCAGGGATTTCGAGCAAGATGACGGCTGCATTAATGGCTGCTTTTCTTGCACTTCTTGCCTTTTTGATCTATCTGCACAATCATCATTTTGAGCATTTTACGAAAATCATTAAGCCTCATCAGCTTGATCGCATTTATGGGTGGCTCTCTCCTGATGAATTTGATTCAACATACGGGTATCAGCTGAAACAATCGATACTCGGCATTGGATCAGGTCAATTATCAGGAAGCGGTTTTACAAAGGGGCAACAAGTACAAGGTGGCAATATCCCTGAAGCCCATACGGATTTTATATTTGCCGTCATTGGTGAGGAGTTTGGTTTTATTGGCGCCTCTCTTTTGATGTGTCTGTACTTAATGATGATTTACCGAATCATTCACGTGGCTATGCACGCTAATACACTCTATGGATTATACATATGTGCAGGTGTCGTTGGGCTGATCATGTTTCAAGTTTTCCAAAACGTAGGGATGACAATCGGTTTAATGCCTGTGACGGGACTTGCACTTCCTTTTATCAGCTATGGAGGCAGTGCGCTATTGACCAACATGATCGCCATTGGTCTCGTGTTTAGTGTCAATCTTAGATCATCATCCTATATGTTTGGTCGCAATTGGGGTTGAAGATGATGACATTCCTTTTATCCCATCTCAAAAGAATCGACCGCATTCTTGTTGGTACGATTGTGTTTCTCTGCTTATTTGGTTTACTGATGGTCTACAGTGCAAGTTATCCTTTAGGAGAAGTGAAGTATGAACAGGGCAGCTATTTCTTTATCAAACAATGGCAATGGCTCGTGATGGGGGGATTCTTTTTCTTCATTGCCGCTCTTCTCCCTTATCAGATTTATCGCAAATGGATAAAGTGGCTTGTCTTACTGTCATTGCTATGTCTCATCCTTGTCCTGCTTCCTGGAATTGGTGTTGTCAAAAATAATTCACAGCGGTGGATTCATCTAGGTTCTCTCATGCTCCAGCCTTCAGAAGCTGTGAAACTAGTGATGGTGATCTATTTTGCCTATGTGTATGCGAAAAAACAAGCGTACATTACATCTTTTAAAAAAGGTGTAATGCCGCCACTCATTCTTTTAGGGATTGCTTTTTTATTGATCTTAAAGCAGCCAGATTTAGGCACAGCTGTGTCTATTTTATTAAGCTGCGGCATTATTTTATTATGCGCTGGACTGAAAACGCGCCATCTTATTTTACTAGGATGGACTGCCGCAGCGGGAATCACTTTTTTTGCTGTGACAGCTCCTTACCGTTTAAAACGGCTGACTTCTTTTCGTAATCCTTTTCAGTATGAAAATGGGGATGGATATCAGCTGATTCATTCGTATTTCGCGATGAATTCAGGCGGGCTGACGGGAAATGGCTTAGGCGGGAGCATTCAAAAACTGGGCTTTCTTCCTGAAGCCCATACGGATTTTATCATGGCCATCATCAGTGAAGAACTGGGAATCATGGGGATTTTGCTTGTGATTGGTGCATATCTCCTCATCATGTATCGAGCCATGCGAATTGCGCAAGCTTTACACGACCCATTTGGAAAACTGTTAACGATCGGGCTCACGTTTCAAATCATGCTCCAAGCAGCCTTTAATCTAGGAGCTGTCTTCGGGCTTCTCCCCATTACAGGCATACCTCTTCCCTTTATTAGCTATGGCGGCTCCTCCTTAATGTTTATGATGATATCGGCTGGTATTCTCGTGAATCTTTCTTCATATGTAAAAAAGAATCCATATCGGGCGCATGCCAAATAGACACCTTCTGCTGGAAGGTGTCTTTTGATTTTATTCTTCTATTTGATGATTCGCTTTTTCGCTTTTTCTTGGTTGTTTGATCTCGTTTGTCAGCTCTTGAATGCTTTGCTTCACATTGCCTTTGCCAGAAAAATTCTCAATAATTTCTTTCACATCTATTCCAGAGGATGCTTTCAGACTTTCTTGCAGACTGGACATGAGGTTTGTGGCATAGCCAGTGACTTTATTAGCACCGCTGCCTTCCCCGTTACCGCCCGTATCCACAACAGTAATTTTATCAATGTTAGAAAGTGGTGCAGATACTTGCTTCGCATATTCAGGTAGCATTTTCACAATCATATCAAGAATGGCTGCCTGACCATACTGTTCGAATGCTTCAGCGATTTTCTCTTTCGCTTCGGCTTCTGCAAGGCCTTTTAGTCTAATGACTTCTGCTTCTGTTTCCCCTTTTGCACGATCCGCTTCCGCTTTGGCAAGCCCGTCAATACGGACTTTCTCAGCTTCTGCTTTGGCCATTGCTTCGATGCTGTATTTCTTCGCATCTGCTTCAGCGAGGCGTTTCGCTTTTTCCGCCGCAGCTGACTGCTCAACAGCATAACGGTCCGCATCTGCTTTCTTTTTCACTTCAGAATCGTATTGACGTTCACGACGCTGAATCTCTTTTTCTTCTAATTCAATTTGTTTCTGACGCTCAATGATTTTGACTTGCATTTCTTGTTCAGTTACGTGCTGTCGGTTACGAGCTGTTTCTAGATCGTACGCTTGGTCAGCACTTGCTTTCGCCGTATCCTGTTCACGTCTGAATTCTGCTCTTTTCAGCTCATTGATCTTTTCTGCTTCAGCGATTTCAGTAGCACGCTCAAGCTCAGATTTCTTCGCATCTTTATCTGCTTCGGCACGTTTGATACGTGTTTCTTTATCTGCTTCAGCTGTTGCAATATCTGCATCGCGTTTTACTTGGGCAATTCTTGGTTTACCTAGAGATTCTAAATAGCCATTTTTATCACGAACATCTTTAATCGTAAACGATACAATGACAAGACCCATTTTCGCTAAATCTTGAGAAGCGACACGTTGTACTTCTTGAGAGAATTTCTCTCTATTTTTATAAATCTCTTCAACTGTCATTGATCCTAAGATGGAACGAAGGTGGCCTTCTAATACTTCTCTTGCTTCGTTTTCGCGGTCTTCTTTTGTTTTCCCTAAAAATTGCTCTGCAGCAGTCGCGATTTCTTCAATCGATCCGCCAATTTTAATGATGGCTGTTCCATCCGCCATGACCGGTACACCTTGTTCGGTATAGACTTCAGGTGTTGAAACGTCTAGCTTGCTAGATAGTAAGCTGAGCGGCTCTGCTTGTTGAAAGACTGGAAGTACAAAGGTACCGCCGCCTCTCACAATCTTAATCTTGTTTCCACCTTCATCCACGTGGACATTTTTACTTCCTAGGTAACTTCCTGTGACGATTAATGCTTCATCTGGACCTGCTGTCCGGTATTTAGAAACAAATACACCAATAAGTGCAATAAGAATCACAAGCACAATTCCAATGATCACTAAAATCGTTGTTCCTGGCATAGCATTCCCTCCTAGATTTCTTCATTTGGTATAACAGATAAGACGCCTTTGTTCACTTCGACAACTAGCACACGGGTTCCATATGGAATCTCCTCTTGGTCGAAACTGACAGCTGGCTTTGAGATTTTCCCGCTATTACTGATTAACAGCACTTCTCCAAATCCGTCTTTTGGAACAGATACAATGATCTCCCCAGTTCTTCCTTTTAAATCGGCCTCCGTATAAGAGAGAGATTCTTCAGCAGAGGAAAGCGGGACTAATACAAATACATTCAAACAGGTCACAAGGATCACTGCGAGGATGGCAGATAATACTGCGCCAAGTCCACTTCCTACAATTGCTGTTTTTTCAGAGATAAACCCTCCAGCCGAGAAAAAGGTAAGAAATGCGAGGATCAATGTTGGTTGAAGGAATGGAACAGGGATCGCTTCAAACAATCCATCAAATACATCGCCGAAAAAGACGAAAACAAGTGTCAGGATTCCTGATATCATTAATATGTATAAATACAGCGTCTGAAGAGGCAGCCCGAACACATCCATCTTCCTCATCCTTTCTTCATGAAATGAACATCTTTTGTTTCATTTAGACCACACTCACCTCCAATGTATTCCTTCTAACAGGTAATACGAACCACTTTTGTAAAGGTTTCATATTTCATCACAATTCTTCAAAGGGATTTTCGGATAGCTCAAGAATGATTGTCATGTACCCTTATGTTAAAATTTGATCTTGAGGTGATGAAGAAAATGAGTTTATTACATGAAGCAAGACAAGAATTGTGGCACGAGCTGCAAGGTTTGAACGAAGAACAATTGAACCAAAAATTATCTGATGATACTTGGAGTATTCAAGAGGTAGCAGATCATTTAAAGAAAATGGACCTAGTTGCAGCAAAACATCTAGCTGCTGAGGGGAAAAAAGCACCGATCAAAGAATATGAACCAAAGCCGGTGGAAATGGCAGAGGACCGTTCAAAAAAAGCCACTGCGCCTAGTATTGTTGCGCCTGACCGCAAGCATGTGACACCTACACATTTAAAGGATGAGCTGGATACAGCTCGTGAGCAGCTCAATCAAATTTTATCAACATTTACTGAGGAAGATTTCAAACGCGTCATTGCACACCCTGTGTTTAAAGAGCTATCCCTTAAGCAATATCTTGATTTTATCGGCGCACACGAAAAACGCCATATTCATCAAATCAAAGAAATTAAAGAACAACTATAGACATAAAAAAGACTCCCTTTTGGGAGCCTTTTTTTTCATTGTTACACCGTTTTAGGTGTTAACTCAAAGCAGCGAGCATAAATCCATTTGTACGCTTTTTCGTTTAAATCTCTTGGGTTTCCAACTGTTTGCGGATCTTTCATCGCTTCTTTAGATAAACGATCAATCATATCTTTTGATACACCTTGTTCTTCTAATGAAGGAACTTCTAAATCCTCCACTAAATCATACATCCAGTTCACAGCTGCTTTGGCTGCTTCCTCTGTTGTCATTCTGCTTGTATCAATCCCAAACGCTTGCGCAATTCGAGCGAATTTTTCCGGATACCCTTTCCAGTTATACTCCATCACTGGTCCCATCATCGCTGCAACACACTGACCGTGCGCTACAGGAATAATGCCTCCGAGTGTTTGACTCATCGCATGTGCAGCTCCAGCTGATTCACTTCCATAAGAAAGCCCGGCAAGCATCGCAGCTTGTGCCATTCCATATCTGGCTTCTAAGTCCTCGCCATCAGCAAAGGCACGGCGAATATAATGAGCAGCATATTCAATTGCCATGAGCGCTACCGCATCTGTAATCGGCTGAGCAAATTTCATCGTATAGCATTCAATCGCGTGAGCAAGCGCGTCAATTCCAGTCATTGCTGTCACATGAGGCGGCATGGACACATGAAGCTCTGGATCAATTACTGTTAGATGAGCTGCAATGAGAGGTCCACCAGTATTGAATTTGAATTCTCTTTCTTCATCAGTAATGACCGCCCACTGCGTTACCTCTGAACCCGTACCAGCTGTTGTCGGAATAGTGGTTAAAGGAGGGATTCTGTTTTCTAGCGGTTTTTTTCCCTCTGCCGCTTCGTAATCAAGGACTGAGCCTTCATGAGTCGCCTCTACTCCGATTGCCTTTGCTGTATCCATTGAACTGCCGCCGCCTACTGCGACTAATCCATTACAGCTTTCTTTTTCATATAAAGCAGATCCTTCGTTCACTAGACGGACTGGCGGATTTGGCTCTACTTTATCAAATAGAACGACATCGATTTGTGCTTCTTTTAATGAAGCAATTACTGGGTCCACCACGCCGGCTTGATAAATACCAGGGTCTGTTACAAGCAATACTTTTGAAACGCCGTATGCTTTTACTTCTTCCCCAACATGTTTCACTGCACCAATGCCGTGTTTGATAACAGTCGGAATTTCAAATGTATGGAATTTCTGCATGCTTTCAATTTTCATATTTAGTGTCATATAGAATCTCCTCCAAATGCGTAATTTTTATTTAAACCAATGAACTGCTTCAGGTTTTGTATTTCGATATAAATGCTTCAGCTCGGTATATTCTTCAAGTCCCGTGCGTCCTAATTCGCGCCCAATGCCTGATTGCTTGTAGCCACCCCAAGGTGCTTGAGCAAAATAAGGATGGAAGTCATTGATCCAAACCGTGCCCAATCTTAATTGTCGAGCCACTCTTTCGGCCTTGCTGATATCAGAAGACCACACAGCTCCTGCTAATCCATAAATCGTATCATTTGCCAGCTTGATGACTTCTTCCTCTGTACGGAAGGTTTCGACTGTCAGGACAGGTCCAAAGACTTCTTCCTGCACAATCCGCATATCTGACGTGCAGCCTGAGAATATGGTCGGCAAGTAGAAGAACCCATTTTGCAGCTCCTCTGCGTCAGGTCTTTTTCCGCCTGTCTCTAACTTAGCGCCTTCTTCTAAACCGATGCTGACGTATTTTTCTACTTTTTCTCGATGCTCAGCTGAGATGAGCGGCCCGCTCTGGGTGTCTTCATCAAAGCCGTTGCCTAGCTTGATTTTTTTCGTACGCTTCACCAGTTCTTCTAAAAATTCATCATGAATAGATTCTTCCACCAGCAAACGTGAACCTGCTGAACACACTTGCCCTGCATGGAAAAATACAGCATTCATTGCCTGGTCAACCGCTAACTCTAAATCAGCATCTTGAAACACAATATTCGGATTCTTTCCGCCAAGCTCAAGGGCTATTTTTTTCACATTCCCGCTGGCTCCCTGCATAATTTTCTTCCCTGTTTCAATACCGCCTGTAAATGAAATCAAATCTACTTGATCATTTACAGCAAGCTCATTTCCAACGGTTGCTCCAGGTCCAAGCACTAGGTTTGCAACGCCTGCTGGAACGCCCGCTTCTTCCATGAGTTTAAATACTTTTATTGTGGTGAGTGGTGTGATTTCACTTGGCTTTAAAACGATTGTATTTCCCGCCGCAAGTGCAGGAGCGATTTTCCAGCTTGCTTGAAGCAATGGATAGTTCCAAGGAGTGATTTGTCCGCATACACCGACAGGCTCTCTGACTAATTCACTTTTCGAGTTTGGAATTGGCGATGCAATGATTTCCCCGCCATCTTTATCAGCCAGACCTGCGTAATATTGGAACACGTTCGCAATATCGTCCATATCTGCCTTGCTTTCCTCTAATGTTTTGCCTGTATCAAGCGATTCCAATTTGGCTAGTTCATCAAGATCACGTCTAATCAATTCAGCTATCTTAAACACAATATTTCCTCTTTCAAGTCCAGGCAGGTTTGCCCAGTCCCCTTGATCGAAGGCTTTTCTCGCTGCTTTAATGGCTAGCTGCGCGTCATTTCTAGATCCTTCGCTGACTGTCGCGATCACTTCTTGATTGAACGGATTGATGATGTCCCGTGTGTCGCTACTTTTAGCGCCAACCCATTGTCCGTCTATAAATAGCGTTTGACTCATAGAAGGAACCTCCTCTGATTCTCTTTGGTAAGTTTGTTAAATAAAAATTTAACGTTTTGAACATAATTAACTTATCATGTTCAAATTTTTCTGTCAAAGGGAGATATGCTTCATTTATTTTGACATTTTGTATTCTTTCGTTAACATATAGTCCATAAAGATTTTTTTGAACGGATTGAATTTTCTTAATAGAAAGCAGGGACAAAATGAAAAAGCAGGAAAAACCGCAAGCAGAAGATCGTATTTTAGCTGCTAAAGATCTAGTCATTGATTCCATAGCTGAAACGATGGATCTCTACGGCATTACAAGAAGTGCAGGTATTCTATATGGAACGATGTATTTAAATGAGGAAATGACACTGGATGAAATGCGTGAAGAGCTGCAAATGAGTAAGCCGAGTATGAGCACGGGTGTGAAAAAGCTGCAAGACATGAATATTGTCAAAAAGACGTTTCACCGGGGCCGAAGAAAACACAGCTTTGTTGCGGAAAAAGACTTTTTTAAGTTTTTCACGAACTTCTTTCCGCAAAAATGGGAACGTGAGGTCGAGGTCAATTTAGCGGCAATTGAAGAAGCGCAAGAGCGGCTTCAAGAGGTGTCGCGTGATGATCAGCTGGAGGAACATGTAAAAGAAGAAGCGCAGCAGCTCATTGAGCAGCTTGAAAGCTCAAAAGCCTATTATGACTGGCTGAGACGATTAGCCCACTCTGTTCATTCTGGTGAAATTTTTGACTATATTCCGATTGAACAGAAAGAAAAATAGACGATGTGTTTACGTTTTACAGCTTGAATTTCATAGGAGGATTGATTATAATAAATTATGTCGTCATACCTTGGGGCATTAGCTCAGCTGGGAGAGCGCTACGCTGGCAGCGTAGAGGTCAGCGGTTCGATCCCGCTATGCTCCATACGAAAAACCATTCTTGTAAAATCAAGGATGGTTTTTTTATGTACATATCTGTTACAGTTCTGTTTGTTTTTTGTTTTTTCTTCATAACTTTATGATGCGGTATGTGATCACAGAAAGATAAGTTAGGATGAGAATGATTATGTAGGACACAGGGAAACCGCTCGTCATTCCGTGATAAATGAAATAGATGAGCAGCATTGACAGCATGATGATCTGGAACAGTTCTTTTTTCATTTTCTCTCCTCTCATGATAGGGATTTGGCCGATTATATCACAAATGAAGTCAATTTTAGTTAGCTATCAGCAAGGAAGCATTTCCTCACTTGCTGATAGCTTTTTTTATAGATCATCACTTCTTCTGTAGTTGTTCGATTTTGTTCTTCGTCTTCGGTCCGTAAATTCCGTCTGCAGCTAAGCCGTTCATGAGCTGGAACCGCTTGACCGCATTCGCCGTTTTCGGTCCATAATAGCCGTCAATCCCGTTGTTTTTTGCCCCTTTGTCTGGGTAATAATAGAGGGATGATAAGGCTTTTTGCACGGCAGTGACTTGAGGGCCTTTTGTTAAGGGCTTGGTGACTTTTAAAATGCCTGATGGCAGATTTGACGATTTCTGTTTGGAAACGGGTGTTTTGTGGCTCAAACTTTCTGCTTGAACTGGTTTTCTTGTACTTTTGCTGCCGGTATGCGTTGTGGCTATTCCAGCTTTAAACTGATCCCACCGTCCGAGAAGTTTCCTTGGACATTCTTTCCCGCTCCAATGTTTATGAGGCACTACATTTGATAAAGGAATTCCGAAATCTCCCATCAGCTTTCGAATGAGCCTTTGGGCATTTTCAACTGCTTGTTCAAAATTGCCGTCTGCATTTTCACAAATTTCAATTCCAATTGATTTCATATTGCCGGTGCCTCTGCCATCCCCTGCGTGCCAGCCGTTTTCGTTTAACGGTAAATGCTGATAAATCACCTGATCATCAACGGTGTAATGCCAGCTGACACCGGTACTTGAACGTGCAACAAACGCTGCATGACTGGCCGCATTAGCACCTTTTGCACTGTTAGATGTATTATGCACTGTAATATAGAGCGGCTTCATCGTGTTTCCGGGTCTGTTGCGATGTTGTTTTGGAATCAATGCTTGAATGATTTTTACCATGTCGTTTCTCCTTCAAGTATCATTTTGTTAGCCCTCTTTGTTTCAGAGCATCTTTTTGTAATTTGCCTTTGTAGGTCACATAATTGTTTTTAAACCAAGCTATTACCGCTGTGACCATAGTGAAAATTGTAGAACCTGCCACATATAGTGCCTCACCTGCGGTTTGTACTTGCTCCTCACTAATCGGCAGCACCGTCTGTCCAAACATGACAAGCGTTTGATTGATCAGAGCAATAAAAAGAAGCACTGTGCGAATCACAGTGCCTTTGTCGAATGTTTTCATGATATTTACCTCCTATTTTAAATTCCGTTCAATTTTGTCAAGCTTGTCGATCACGACATCATACTTCTCACTAAACTTTGCTAACACATCATTTTGCGCCTCGATTTGCTCATTGAGCTTGTTTTCTCTTTCCTTTGTTGTGTTGAGAACATAGAACAGAATCCAGCAAAAGAGAACGGCAAATGGGCCTTGGGTCATTAAGTTTTGAACAACATCTACTTCCATTGGAATCACCTTCTTTCCGGCAAAAAAATAAAGCCATTAGGCTTCGTATTTGTCTCCTGTTATGTCTTGATAGTCATCTGCCGAGATCCAGCCGATGCTTACATAAAATGCAATGTCCTCTGGGCCGTAACATTGCCAGTCCCAAAATTGTTTGATATCTGCTACAGTTGGAAACATCATTTTGATTCAGCTCCTTTAAAGATAGCAAATAGCTGCGTTAATTGTTTTGATAATAAAGCATTTTGTTTCTTTAATAGTTCTATATCATTTGGCGGGCGAGGGGCTGGTTTTAGGCTATCTATATACTCCTGTGTCGCAGATTCATACCATTGTTGTTTTTCCACATCAAAAGCTGCTTTATAAAAAGAAGGATTATTGGGTGGAGCAATTGTTGTGCATTGATCTGGAATGATATAATTTCCTTCATCATCCCTCTCAAACACTACTATAGGTCTGACCAATTCATTTTGATGATTGTACTCATAAACTTGTATCATACTATCACTTCCTTAATTTAATGGGACGACTGTGTCTAAATAGTAGCCAGTTACTGCACTGTTATTCACTGCATGTAAACCGGTTAATTTTAGCTCTCCTGTCTTATATATATATAATTTACTATGACCCGTTGTACCTGATACTGGTACTGATACTACTATGCCTTTATCAGGTAATCCAGTAATTGGAATTTTCCCGCAGATAACTTCTCTATTTGCTACTAGATGACCTCTCAACAATAATAAGTTTCCCCATTTAACATATTGAACCGGTCTGTCACCAATAGAAGAACCATTGTCTAATGTGACATTTAGCCACTGAACATTTTCAAAATCAGCATCAGATATTAATCTTCGCCAGCCCTGCCAGCCTAAATTTAAATCTAGATAATTTGTAAAGACGTTATTACGATAATCTACAGCAATCACCCATCCAAAAGTCCCTTTGTTATTACTATCGGCAGATGTAAAGTGATAAAAACCACGTGCCGATAAAGCTGAAGGATTGTCCTGTACCCCAGATGGAGAATAAAATGTGCCAAATGTTTTCCCAGTTTGAGTAATTTTATCGAACAAACTCTCTGTAGCTCCTACAGATACACGAACTCCACCCGTATCATTTGTAATTTTGATTAGCTGACTGCCATTCCATTTATTTAAATCTTCTTTACTCGGAAGTGGTGTCCAAGTAATAGTTGTATGACCAGAATTGTAGTAAAAACTGTAAGCATTCCCTGCTATGTCTACCGCAAAGCCTGCCCCAATATTATTTTGACCTACTATTTGCATACCTCTCAGTGAAGTATTTGACGATGATGGAGAATCTTGGACTCCAGAAGCTGCGTAAAATGTACATGTTCCTTTATCCTTAATTGCATCAAATATTTTTGAATCTGGTGAAACATTGATAAGCTGCATACCGTTATCTGCAGTTATTTTATAGATTTGTGAGTCATTCCATTTTTTCTTTTCTTCTTCAGACGCATGTACTCTCCCATCATTTGTATGTTTTAAGAGCTGCTCTAATAGTCCAGTATCATTTTCAAGTAGTACTTTGACCATGTCATTAAACAGATCTGCATGCGCTTTATCATTCACTTCAAAAGCTTTTGGTTCTTTTATTTCCATTCGACTTTCACTCCCTTGCCTTGAAATTTGATTCAATCTCTTGCAGCTGCTCTAAAGTGAGTATCCTTTGCTCGTATCCTGCATTTAGATCTTCCATCGAACAATCACCTAGTTCAACTGCTTGTTTGACCAACTCAGGTGTCACCCATTGAAAATATAATGCCATTACCCAATAATTCATGTTGTACTCTCTCCTTTAATGAAAAGGATCTCATTTTTTAGCGCTTTTAGTTCGTTTGATAGAAGATCACATTGATGTTCAAGCTGTTTTCTCATCAGCTTTTCTTTTGCTACTTCTTGTGCTAGATAATCTAGCGGGAGCGGTGGTTGATACCTTGGATTGGCTTGTGATTCCTCCCACCATTTTTTCAACTCTTTCTCTGTTGGTTTGGGCACATCCAGATACCATTCATCTATATACGAACCAGCACCGTCATTTCTTAGTTCAAAATCCTTTTGCGGATCCGCATCTGGATATTTATATTTAATGGCTTCATATAAAATCATCAAAACCCTCCTATACTCTCGGGAAATTGCGGCCGCCTAATTCCGTAATATCGAAATAGTTGTACCAGCCTGAATTATCAGATATATAACGATCAGAATTTCCCGCATAGCCTATATACATGTAAATTTCAACGTAATCTCCTTTATTTGCTGGAACATTCGCAGCCCCATATAAACCTATATCAAGTTTTGCCGTTTCAGAGGGTGTAGCAGGGAGATGTCTATAATGAGATATATTTTTATAATTTTTACCATTTAAAAAGATAGACAGCTCAAAATTTGCATACATTTGAACCGTCTCAATATAGACTCCAGCGTTTACTAGGTACATTCCGTTTTCCGGACAAATAAAACGACTATTTTTTATATCAAAATTATTGTGACTATCTTTGATTTTTCGATTAAAAAGGATTTTTTGTCGCTCAGCATTATTAAGCAACTGCTTCCCAGTTGTACCAATGTTCGTATGAAGAAAACCTGAGAGCTTATGCCAGTCGGTCCAACCCGATCCAGTCCACCAATGACGGCACCACGTACCTGTGCTATCAAAATAGCTGCCTGCTTCGTTTCCAGTCCCATAATAATATTGAACAAATCGAAAGTTACTATATTTTTCATTTTTCACAAAGCCGAATCTTGTAGGGTATCCCGTATCATTGGCTTGACCAATATCCATGAATGTAATACCTATTGGATATTCCTCGCCGCTGACTGTTGCATCTTGAATGGCTTGATCCCCTGTTAGTTTGAATAAGCTTTCATTTGTGATCCCTGCTATTTGTTTACTAAGCGCATTGTCATTTTCCACAAGTGTGTCGACCATCCGGTTAAACAAATTGGCATGTGCTTTGTCAGAGGTTTCAAACGGTAAAGGTGATTTTATGTCCACTTCATTTCTCCTCCATTAATAAATATCATCAATCTCAAAAACAAATTCGATGTCGCCATCTTTTTGTTTGTCTGTCATGGTGCGGATGGCGGTGAATTTACCGTCTTCGTCGACAAGTGCTAGTTCGTTGATCACTTCTCCTGCCAGTTCTCCCTCGGCGATCGTGCAGGTGTAGCGGATTTTTGCTGGTTCCATGAAAGTAAACGAATCAATATTTTTTTGAACTAGTTCTTTTTTGAGTTTTTGTTCAGTGCCGTCTAGAGAGATCGGTTTTCCATCCTTCGTTCCCCCATTTCCAAAGGCCATTTTGACGACTTTTGTGAGTTTTGTTCCTTCGGCTCTTGCCTTTGCCATTTGTTGACGTGCATACAGTGTTGTTACGGTTAATTGATCAGCCATTGTGATCCTCCTTATAAATCTATTTTTTTAGAAGTTGCTGCTAGCATTTTTGATCCGTCC
Source organism: Bacillus sp. FSL M7-0003 (assembly GCF_038628485.1). Taxonomy (NCBI): domain Bacteria; kingdom Bacillati; phylum Bacillota; class Bacilli; order Caryophanales; family Bacillaceae; genus Bacillus; species Bacillus sp. FSL M7-0003. The sequence continues at coordinate 2,774,894 of NZ_CP152024.1, forward strand.
AGTGGAACAGATCCATCGAGAATCCAGTAATGATCCTTGATCAGTAAGCTTCCATCCTGCTCAGTTTGGACATGTACTGGCAGACGGAACGTCATCTTCTTCTTGGTTTGATGCTGGAGATGATTTTTTGTGCGTAAAGTCAATGCCGCTCCTTGCTTCGTTTCATGTACCGCTCCATTCATGACATAGTTCATGCGATATGCTGTGTCTGACTGATGTTGAAGCGGCATTCTCATGTTTAATGAGTGCTGAAAACGAGCAGGCACATCCGTTGTCCCCCTTGTTCCGCTGAGATAAAACGTACCATTTAAGACAAATTCACCATTGAGTAAAATGGGGATATGATCGAAAAAACCCACTCTGCTGCGCAGTGTGAGCCTCCCGTGATGATCATTTTTTTCATGTATGTCGGTATGATGCAAAGCCGTGAACGTATAAGCCAAGTGTGCAGGTTTTAACGTTTCAAGTATTTCTACAATATATCTCGTGTTTTGCAGATCATCTAGGTTCACACGTAAGGCGAAATGATAACGATTGGTTGTGAGACGGATGACAGCACTTGGATTCTTGAGAAAGCGATTGACTGATTTCTCTAATGAAAGGTACGTGATTGGGGGAATATTTGACATCATATTGAGTAAGCGTGCCCTGCGCAGTTCAATTGAATCATCTGATTCCCGCTGCACCTTCAGCATTCTTTCCCATCTATTCAATCCCCATGTCGCTGTTAGAGGAAAGAACTGATCCGTTAAGTCGAAAATAGATTCGTCCAATCCCTCAAATTCCGGTGCCTCTGTCTTGAGCAGGTGATCAACTTCATAAATCTCTGTAAAATATGGCGGCAGGTAGTTTTTCATTTCATCCTGTTTGCTCAATAACCTTCACCTGCCTAAGACGCGGAATCTCAATGTCCTGTAATACTAAGTTTTTCGACTCTCCATTCAATAACACATCTGCATAATCTGACACACTTTCTGAATGGTACAGAATATCATTTAAGGCGGACATTCGAATGGTACTCTTTTCAAATGCGATTGATTTCAACAGCGTCTTGACCTTTTCTTCTATTTCTTTCTGAGCTCCTTCAAGGGTCCAGTCCATTTGAAGTTCGACAGCCACTTCTATGTCGATATCCAGCCATTTGGCGCTTTCAACGGTTGCTTTCGAGCCTATAGGCGCTTGTCCTTCTCCTTCACCTGGCACTGGATCGATATATTCCTGTACCCTTTTGACAAGAAGGTCTGATGCAACATCTAGATTGCCATCTGTGATGACAATTTTGACTGTCCCTTCTCCGTTCCAAAGCGGGAACACTTTCGCTCTGCCAACACCGGGCACTTCCTCAGCCCATTTTTTATAATGCGCCCTGTTGGCACTGACAGCCTCCCGCCTCGCACGTATTAAATATCGATCATATAAAGAAGCGTCATCTTCCTCCTCTTGACCTGGTATCACCAGTTCTTTCATCTTAATCGATTCAAGTCCTGGAATTGTATCAAGTGACAGCAGCGGCTGATCTGTTAGTTGAACATTGCCAGCTTTACCAGTTGTCTCGCATTCTAGCGTACCATCCTTCGAATACTGGAAATAAACGTCTTCAATAAAAAAACGTGAGCCAGCTGGTATGTTGATATTGTCTGGCTGAATGACCGCTGACCAAACCGCTTTAGTGGCTGGTTTTCTTTCGATCCCTACTTCAGCAGCCCGCCGATCTAGAAACTCTCCTTGTGCTGTGTCTGCAAAGACCAGCTCAAACACTTGGTCAAGCCAAATATAGGACTGGGCCAGTTCAGCGGCAGCAGGTGCCAAGGCATTCCAAATGACGCTGTTTTCTCTTTTATCTATATCATCTGGCAGTCTGTCCAGCATTCTTTCCATTAATGCTTCGTACGTCTGTTCCTCAAACATCGCCCTCCATCACCTCCTCTATTTCTAATGTGCCCTCATCTGTGACAATCGCTAGTTTGACATGAAACGAGTCATTTTGTTTTGTGACCTCTAACTCTTCAATATGATCAATCCGTTCGTCAACGAGCAGCGCTTCCTCTAGCAGCCTTGGAATCTCCATTTCTTTGTATTCATCTGTAGCTTCTGTATCCGTCAACAGCTCCTGAATTTCAGTGCCAATGTCGTGGCTGTAGATAGGATGTGCATACCTCTCTGTCCTAAGCGTCATATAAATAAATTGCCGGATTGCCTCAATACCTGAAATGGTTTCGCCTGTCAGTCTGCCAGTTTCAAAATCTATTCGATACGTCGTTGAGGTTTCGACCTCTTCATCTTCTTCTATTTCCTCGATTTCTTCCTCTGGTGAAAGTGCCACGTTCATCACCTCCCTTACAATTTGTCGATGATGTAAAAGGACTGGCCTCCTGCCATTGCAAGCACCATAATACTGTCTCCCCTTTTCAGCTCATCATCCTCACCCTTATTTAAGCGCTTCGGCCAAATCAGTAATTCTTCTGGAATGATCAGCTTATGATTTTCATTTAATCGGATGCTCAGAGGGGAAACTGCCGTGACTTCTCCGATAACAAGATCAATTGGCGATTCTGCGTCTACTGCATTCACTGCTAATCGTTTAATCGCTTCACTTAATCTCACGCTTGATCACCCTTTGACATGGAATTTTTCTCAACAACATCAATGGTCATGGTGTGTTTCACCCCACTGAATTCATGTTTGTCTTGATCGATCCAGTAAGTTTTTTTTACGTTGATTTCAGGAATTTTCAAATAGATCGGGAGACCGCTTTGCAGCTCAGGAATTCCTAGGGCTTGTATACTTTTGACTTCTTGTTTGACGCCTTTTTTCTCTGCCAGCCGTACTTTGGCTCTTTTTTGCAATTGCGGCTGGTTGATTTGCCCAGTGACTGTCTCAACATGCTGTAAAATACCGTATTTATTCTGACTGGCTTTATCCTGTTCAATCACCACAATCTCGGATTTACTGCCTTTTTTCTTATTCTTCCCCTGTTCATCAGCAGACGTACGCATCTTGACACGAGTGGCTGTCTCTTCGATCGAGGTGCTGTATTGATAGCTGATGAGATTGACGCCTGATTCAATGACCCAGACGTCCTCTGGATCAGGCCAGGCTCTCAGCCCCATCTTGCCTTTAGCAGAATAGATTTGATAGTTTCTTCCTGTTTGCCGCTTCGTTTCTTTCAATGCTTTCAATATCATGTCATACAAGCTTGTATCATTTTTAAACACTAGTGATTTTATGACATGTCCTGTATTGGAGATGGAGGTCATTGGAATTTGAAAGTCAGCTCCAATCCGCCTTAAGATTTGATCTGCTCTTTGATTTGAAAAAACATAGACATCTTGGTTTTTCACCAAATATTGAAGCATATCGTATGCGGTAAAGGTCAGCTTTCCTTCAACCGGCGTCCGGGAAAAAACGATGCCTCTAAACAGCTCTTTTCCTTTCCATTTAAAAAGAACCGTGTCCCCTTCCGAGACACGGTAATATGTTTGACTGCCTTGCTTTGTGATAATATTTGCCTGAATAGAGCGAGGGGCTTGATACCTTTGCCCCTGAAGTGTCACACTCTCTGTGACAAGCTCATACATGGTGCCGCTTCTGATGGCAAAAAGCTCAATCAATGCCAGCCCCCCTTATTGTGGTATTTTTAATTTTTGTCCAGGAAAAATCCAATGCCCTGGCTGCTTAATATTGCGTTTACTTCGTTTAATCATCGCTGCTTTATTGGCATTCCAAATACGCCGCCATTTTGTACTGTCACCATAAAATCGGCCTGAAATGGCCCATAGCGTATCCCCTTTTTTGACGGTGTACATTTTTGGTGGTGTTTTTGAAGGCCGCTTCTTTTTCGTTTGTTTTGCTTTTTTCTTTCGTTTAATTTTCCTAGGCGATGCGGTTTTATATTCCTTTAACTCGATTGTAAATTCACGATCGCCAATATCATATGACCCTTCCTTGTGGGTAAAGCTTTCAATGCTGCACGTCATATTGATTTTTGTCCCAGTTACAATCAACCGCACAGATTTCTTTGAACGCATCATTCGTTCAATTTTCGCGATCGCATTCTCTGGTGATGGAATGCTTTTATATTCAGCAATCGGCGAATATTTCTTAGGAAATAATGAGGTGAATGATACTTGTTTCGCCGATGGTACGTCAATAAAGGTCAGTTCTCCAAAAGAGGCGACCTTTACCGTTTCATTTTGTACGTTATTTGTGATTTCGAGTTCGGATGGAAGGACAGGGAATCGCAACTTGTCCTTTCCTTGGGAAATCCACAATTGATACACTGATTTACCCATCAATTACGACCCCCTTCGTTCCTGTATGAATCTCTACTTCTAGTTCATCTACAAGCATTTGTTTAATTTTTTCGACTAGCGATTGCTGATCTTGTCCATTATGGAAATGCTGATCTCCATTGAATTGAATCGTGATTTGTTTATTACCTGGCGATGTTGTACTGCCAGTAGACTGAGCTGAGGTAACTTGCTGCATCTGTGCTTCTGGTAAAGGAGCAGATGCATTTGATGGATCATATACTTGCATCCCAAGTGCTTTAGCTGCCTGCGTCAATAAATACCTTCCGCGAATGCCTCTTTCCTCAGGAATAATCCATTCGTGTTTATTTCCTTCACCGACTCTAGCAACCTGCTCTTGAGTAATCAATCCGCCATTTGCATAGCCTTTATAAGGGCCGCCTCTTCTCATACTTCGTAATCCCGGTGTGTTGAAGACTGTTCCATATCTTCCCTTAATGTAGTTAATGGCTGCTACGGCATTATGAATTGGGTTCCAAATGTCATTCATACCTTTGCCTTTATTGGAATTAAAAGTCGGTCCAATGGTTTGCATTAAGCCTTTAGAAGGTGTTCCCTTTTTGGCGTTGGAATCCCATAAGTTGATCGCTCTCGGGTTTCCATTTGATTCATGCTGCGCGATGGTCATCAAACCAGGTAGCCAGCTCATAGATGTGCCAGTTGCCATGAGAGCTGCCATAAGCCATTGCTGAACACTAAGACCTGAAGCCCCCATCCCGCTGAAGGCACCAATCAATGAACCAGCCTGATTTTCAGCAAATTTTTTCACATCAACTGAGTCAAGCCCTTTGACGACACCGATCGATGCAAATTTCCCAAGACTCATCATGACGCGTGAAGGGGAATGAATGTCTAATTCTTCTCTAAACGCCTGCTCTACTTTCTTCGCCATTTCTTTGGCCGCTTGCGTAACTTCGCTTCCTTTGGAACGCATGCCGCTGTTAAAGGCGTCAATCATTCCTGAACCCCAGCCTGGTGATTCTTGTTTCGCTTGCAGGAATGGTTGTTTAATGTTTTGATCTACGTATTGGCTCGTGCCAATTGATGTAGCATTTTGGCCTGCTGCAAAACCACTAACCGTTCCAGAACCCCAAGTGGGTGATGCTGTCATCACTTGTTGGTAGGGTGCTTTTACACGACTTTGCAAGAAGCTATCTGTTCCTGTTGGTGTCATCTGCTGACCATTTGCAAAGGCAGAAACCGTTTGCTGACCATACTTACCTGAGTCTGATGTCAATTGACTAAAAGGCTGCTGAATATTCTTTTGTTTCCATTGATCAAGGGAGATGACTTTACGGTTTAATCCTTGTTCAAAATCGTTATTAAATTGCTCGCCAATGCTAGAGGCTTGAATGCCCCCAGTCATCGAGACCGATCCGTCTATTGAACCGACAGAAGATGATGAAACTACTGCTGGAGGAGCTGGAGAGCTTGACACTCCGCTTGGTACAACAGACATTCCAAGTTGAGAAGCTGCCTGTGCCAGCAGCATTTTTCCGCGTCCTCGGTTATTTTGAGTTGGTATAACAAATTCGTTACCTGCTTCACCGACCCATGATAAGGTTGGCTGGGTGATATAGCCGCCTGTGGCTTTTTTACCAGGTTTAAAATCCTTTTTCCCGTTTTCTCGACCTTTTTCAAATTTCACAATATGCCTACCAACGAATTTTGCGCCTTCACTTTTGATTAAATCCCATGAATCTCCTAAAATATTTTTACCCCAAGATTGAACATTACTCCACTTTCTTGACCACCAGTCTTTATTAAATAGAGTTGAAGAAATAGTTGCTTTTGCAGTTGACCAAATTGTTTTTGATTGTTCCCATTTACTTTTTGACCAACTTTTTACGTTATCCCACTTTTCCCCCCACCAATCTTTGTTAAAGACCGTTTCACGAATTTTCCCTTTAATTGAATTCCATATGTCGACTGCGCCATCCCATTTTTCTCTGGTCCATTTTTTTACATTATCCCACTTCTCTCCCCACCAATCTCCGTTAAAAACAGTCTCACTAAGTTTCCCCTTAATAGAATCCCATATTTCGACTGCACCATCCCATTTTTCTTTGGTCCATTCCTTTACATTATCCCACTTCTCTCCCCACCAATCTCCGTTGAAAACGGTCTCACTAAGTTTCCCCTTAATAGAATCCCATATTTCGACTGCACTATCCCACTTTTCTTGAGTCCAGTCCTTGATAGCATCCCATTTTTCACTCCACCATTCGCCATTAAAGACAGTAGATTCTAAAACTCCTGTAACGTATCCAGCTTGTTCTGCCCACCATTCTGAATTGAACAGTGTATTCGATGCTGTTGTTTTTATATCTTCCCATTTCTCACTTAAGTTTCCTAAAGACGTTTCTGCAGAAGTTTTAACACTCCCCCACTTTTCACTCCACCATTCGCCATTAAATAAAGTGTTTGAAATATTCTCTTTAAGTTTTGAAGTATCAAATATCTCCCCTAATTTTGATCCACCATAAGTGCCAGCCATGCTTCCAGCAACACCACCAATTGCAGCTCCTACAAATGGTATTGGAATTAGAGCCTGACCAATTGCAGCTCCACTAACTCCTCCTGCAAGACCTCCAGAGAAACCACCTACTTTTTCCCCAACGTTTTCTTTGGTTGTTCCTATTAAATCTGTTGCACTTAATAAGTTCCCCAATACAGGCACTCTTTTTAATAACTTACTACTTCCTCTACCTATATTTTTTAATGAATCGCCTAAACTACTTAACCCGCCGCTACCTTTCATCAGTCCAGCAAGTCCCGCAACTGAGGCTACTATGCCTGTAGTTTTCTTCAATCCACTAGGGATTTTTTCAAAAATCTTACCTGCATTTGTTTTCAGTTTTCCTAGTCTACCTGAAGGTCTTCTATTTCTTTCAGCTCTAGAAATGGCGGTAGGATTTGCGGGCTGCCTTTGAGTACGGCCATTTCTATTTCTAGTTCTATTAGAACCACGCCTGCTTAACCCTCGAGCACAACAAGGGCAACAGCTATTACGAAACAAACCTTTTCCTTTTTGTTTATTTGGCTGCGTATTAGGAGTTGGATTTGTTGATGCTTCAGTCGTTTGACTTTGAGCTGAAGAGTTACTGTTGTTCTCGCTTGATGGATTTTTCGGGCCAAGGATCAAATCTAAGCCTTTGTTAAACCATTTATCTAAATACTCCTCAGGATTGATTTTAATCTTCTCACTAATTCGTCCGATTACTTCTTGTTTGTATGCGTCGATTTTCGTTTCAATCCAAGGGAGTGCATTATTATCCCAAAAGTTTCTAGGACTCAATTTTTCCTTCAATTTATCTGAAACGTCACCTGCATATTTTTCAATTTCTTTTAGGGCCTTATTTCCCAAATTACCCAACCAGCTCTGTTTGTTTTCATTCGTTTTTGTAGCAGCTGTTGCATTAGGTTGCTTTTTTACTTTCTTTTCTTTCACAACAGACTCTGCCTGATCTCGTTTTTTCAACTTACTTTTTGCATTGTCTTGAACAGACACTCTGATTTCGTGTTTGGACATCGTCAAGCTTTTGAGTGTCTTTTTGATTCGTTGAATTGCAGCGGTGGCTTGGTCAACCATGTTTAATCTCATATAGTACGTTCTGTTGATGAGCTGAAGGATTGATTTTTTGATCGATGACATTTTCGCTGACAATTGATCGTTTAGTTTAAACGTCAGCATAATGGGACTTGTCCCCATTTGTTTCAAACGATCTATGTTGGATTTAATGACATCCAGCCCCTTCGCTTGAAAGGATATGACCAGATGATTTGGAAACATATTTAACTGATTGTTCAATGCTTTTAGATCCCGATAGATTCCCTGATCCAGTCTCATAGAAAACACTGAAACTTTCCGCAGCGATAAAGTGAGGTTTCTTAATTTCTTTTCATCCATTTCCAGACTTATTTTCACTGGTTTTCTAAATGGTTTGAGCTGCTTCTCAAACGTTTGAAATCGTTTTTGAATGCGTAATAACTTCTTCGACACCCGGTCTTCTAATTCAAATCGTGCTGTAAGTTTCGCCAATTATTTACCTCCTTTCTTTGCTTCTTTTTCTAGCATGTCTAGCTTGTAGCTGATGAGTCCGAAAAGGAATGCTTTGAACGGTCTTGGTGATTCGTATAATTCAAGGAGTTCAGATGGGGAGTAGTGAAGCTCGTGCATTGCGTAATATAAAAACACCGCTTCTTTATCCCCATCTTTTATTAGTTTTTTGCTGCTTCTTCTAAATCTTCAATTTCATCTTCGAATCCGTTGATTTCGATCGCTTTGTTTAACCAGTTCGCATATTCACCGCCGACTGACAGGACCCGTTTTGCTACTTCAACTGGATCTTGTGTGCTGTAGGCTTCTCTTAATTCCTTTGAGCGGAAATCTGGATAAATCGTCGATTCAATCGCAATACGTGCGTAGAAGCGCTGGCTGTCTAAGTCTTTCACGCGTCCTCTGCCTTTGACATTTTTGAAGGTTGTGTTTTCTTTTTCCAATTCATCAATACGTTCAGTTGTAATAGCTTTAAAGACAAAAGGAATGACATTCCCTTTTTTATCAACAAAACGCTTAGAAATCGGTACTTTGACTTCTTCCGCTTCTACTGTTTGTCCTGGCATAAAAAATGAAAGATCAAATGTTTGTTTTTCACTCATGTTTAAAAACTCCCTTTGTTATGTTTTTTTGAATGCAAAAAAGCACATCCATTTTTGAATGTGCTTTCCAATCTTTTCATGTATAATTTAAATTGTACAATTGAACGGCTTGCTCAAGGGCGTCTGGCTCATCCCCGATAGGAAGGGGGTGATGCATATGTCAACATTTGAAGCGATTTCCCTTATGCTTTTATTCGGGATGTTTATCTTTACTTTGTTGACGTATATAGACAAAAAATAGACTCCCCCTTGAGCTGTGGAAGGTTAAAGGGAAGTCTACCTAAAGAACCTATTCGATAAGCCAGCCCCTTGAAGGGCCTCATTGTACATTGCCTGGATGTTAGAGCATCCTGGCTTCTTTTTATTTTATGCAAATTGCTTTGCAAGTAAACATATTTTAATGAATCGAATACAAGACGTTACCAGACGAAATGAAGACGGCATCAAGACGGTTGTATTACAACTGCATTATAGCATATTCAGCTGTTATTTAGCTAATTAATTAGCTAATTTCCTCCACTTTTCTTAGAATGTATTCTTCAGTTTTTCAGGCAGGTCAAAGTCCTCGAATGTGAAAGGAACTTCTTCTTCAAGTGCCTCTGAATCAACATCCAATCCAGCGATTTTAGCAGAATCAAAGTTGACATCAAATAATGTCACACGCTCAGTGCCACGGCCTGATGATTTATCGTCAATTACCGCTTGAAGAGTGAAATATGGATCTTCTCCTTTTTTCACATAATTGAGCATTAATTGAACGAAACGGGACGTAACTTTATAGAATGTTGCCGTTCCTGTTCCATTTGCTCCCGTTGTTTTATGGCCAGTCATTCGGCGGCCCATGACGTTGACTTCTGATTTGTTTTTCTCCACGTTTGCTTCGAAGGTTTTGATAAATGCAAGTTCCTCACCTTCTAAGAAAAGACGACCTTCTTTACCTGAAATTGTATTTTGCGCTTTAAAAGCCATCTTACTTCACCTCCACATTGAAATAGAATTTTTCTGCTGCATCTACTGGCTGAACCGCTAAATCGATGATAAATCCATCACGATCTTCATTGAGACCGATCACGATATCTGTTTCTGAATTAAAGCCTGTAATACCGCTGCCATCTTGAAGCTGTGTGAGATACTGGGTAATCAGTGTTTTCACAAGCTGCACACCATCATCTGATGCTGGAATGTCATTGCCATTGGCTTTACGTAATTTAATCAGATTTTTTAATTCGAATGTTAAATCATTGTTGATCGCATCAAGCACACGAATGATTTTGTTTTTCGCCATTTGCTGGTTCTTTTCAGCTGTGAAGCTTGTCAAGGAGTTAATATCTTTTTCAACACTCACCGTGCGATCTCGCGCATCAAAGGTGAAAAGGAACTCCCCTTGAGATAATCGGTATTCGACTTGATCATTGTCAAGGCGTTCTAATGTATCGACCGCTCCTTCGTATTCAACAAAGGTCAGTGACTGATTGAAATTTGCTCCGGCACTTGCACCTGCGACCCATGCTGTTGTTTGAGCAGGTGTTAGTTCGGTTCCATCTTCGAGTACAACACCGCTTGTCACATTGATGATTCCTTCTTGGTCCGCTGCATAATTCGCCACAACTCCTTGCACCTTACGTCCTTGCTTATCACGTAAACGTTCGATAAATGAAGCGAAGGTTGCTTTTAATTGCTCACTATTATCGACTGGAAGGGCAATGACATCAAAGTATTCTGTTTCTGCTGCTTCTAGGAAAGCTGTATAATCTGCGACACTTGCCACGCCATTTTTCCCGCCGCTTAGTGCCACACCAGCTGTGATGACAGCTTCACCTTCACCAGAAAATTGAACGTATTTGTTTTTCACAAGATCTTTCACATCAGTGACAACCTGTTTATCCACAATGTCTGTTCCAAGATAAGTGATCACATCGCGTTTTTTGCTATCAAGTACATTTTCGGCGACTTGTACTGTGATCTCATTTCCTTTTTGGCCGCCATAATTTGCTGTGACGACAAAATTTTCAGCAATTTCGGCTTTGGCCGGCTCTCCTTCATTGAGACGGTAAAGCAAGACCGTTTGCGCTTTTTTCTTTGCTTCACGGAAAAGAAGAAGTGTCTTATCATCAATGTTAAGTCCAACCTTTTTATTTAAATCTTCCATATTTGAAACGGAAATAAAGGTTTTTGGTTCTCCCCAGCTCATCACAAGGGGAAGTGCCACCGTACCTCGATCGCCTAAAGTAATTCGCTGCTCTGCTGTTGTTTTAAAATTAAAGTAAATACCAGGACGCTTTTTCTCTGTACCTGGTGTAAAAGTGCCTCCGTTCATCCTTTAAACCTCCTTGGACAAAAAAGCATCAATGTGCTTTTTCGCTTCTGTTTTTGTAATTGGTTGATGTTTGATATAAAAAAGAGCCCCTTCAAGGATTTCTGGTTTGACCCCAAAAAGATCCTTACTGTGCTCCTTCAAGGCTTCAAATGAAAAGCCAAATTCTTTTTCTTCGCCGGCTGTTTGAGCAGGCTGAGCATGTTTAGTCTTGCTCACGTTTGATCACCCCATCTGAAAAGTTGATGTCTTCAAGGCTTGCCTCTTTGTCGCGGTTATACCAATAGCTGCTATCCCACGTCAGGACAATCGCTGCTACGCCTTGATCTATCATTCTTGTTTCCACTCTTTTTATGCGGACATAATCATCAAGCACCTCTCCGTCTTCACTCACCATCTGAATGATTTGACGATCAGCAAGCAATGCATCAACGATTGTTTCTGCCGCATCATGTGCTTTTTCTGTATCAATATGAAAGACTTTCACTTGCAGCGAATAAGATTTCATAAAGGTAGAGACCGTATCTGGACCACTGATTACTGTCACAGGCGGCACATAAACGGATGGCACTTGAAAGCGTTCTGGCAAAAGACGATCATACATTGTCACAGGAAAGTGTGTGTAGATATAATGCATGATTGCCCCGACTTCTTGATTCATTCCATCACCTCCCAAAATGTCGATCGAACCAGCTTTGGAGCTTTCGATCCAGCGACTGTTCAAACATTTGCTCATAGAGCATGACAGCATGATCCCAGTAGCCATTTCCATCAATCCATTGAGAGGCAAGCATCATTCCGGTACTTGCATTCGGATCATATTCAAAGCGGCTGCCAGTCCATCTGCCAGGCAACCATCTTCGCTCTCCACTTGAAGAAGTGGCATGTCCGTCATTGACATAGGAGGCATATTCAAGCTGCGTTCCCACTTCAAGTGTGAGACCGCCTTTTGAAATGAGAAAATGATTCTCCTTATCGCCTTGTGTAAAGGAACTAAGAAGCCGGCCTGTATCGACAGCATTCTCCTTGATTAATTCATCCTGAATGATGTCTAAAAACTGCAGGCCCATGTCCTCCAGCCAATCTTGATATTCTGCCTTTAAGCCGCCATCACCCGCTGTCTGCAGCTGTGAGAGCAGCCGGTCAAGTCCATCAATTTTCATAGATTTTCCTTCCTGACTGCCATCACTTCGATGTGATGATTTTTCACTTTTTTAGGCTGCTGTAATTTGAGTGACACGCCATTCCACACCATTTTGTCATGCAAGCGAATATCACTTCCTAAAGGAAAATGGACAAGGTAGGATTGATAAATGACTGTATTCGGCTCTTCTTGCACAAGTGACTGGTTCTTTTCTATGACATAACAAGCTAGATCGGCTAGGCTGGGAGCATCGGGATAGGAAAGTGTCATTTGTAAATCATCAGCTGGAATTCCAAATTTCCCGCGGGCAGACTCCTTATGCTCAAGGTGAAAAAGATCACAGCGGTCTGTTAATAGAGATTGATAGCTCATAATGATCTCACCTTTAGTTTGGCACTGCCGCCGGTCAATGTTGGTTCAATGTAATCTACAAGCAGGGCATATACATAGGGTCTGCCCTTCACTTGATCAGCTGCCTTCGCATATGAATAATCGCCCATTTTTTCTGACGTAAAGCCTTTCATCATAGATTCATCATCATTCAGCATGGCAAAATATTGGGCCATTTTTAATAATGCGATTCTTGCTTTTTCAGGGAGGGGCTGATATTTTTCGCTTGAGAAATCGTGACCTACGATCTGAAATACCGCAGCTTCTGCTTCGATAATATCTGCTGTCAGTCTTTCCACAGATCGATTTTTCACACGATCAAAGACAGAATAGGCTTGCAGTTCTTCAGCAGAAATGATCATGGCCTGCCGTCACCTACTCTTTCACTTTCATCACTTTTGCTACAGCATCCTCTTCCTCAAATTTGCTGTCTAGCTTCGCTGTGAGGACAATAATAAATTTACGGCTGCGAATATCTTTTTCTACTTCAATTCGAATATTACGAGAGAAACCTACGATAATATTTTTAGGGTGTGTCAGCAAAATATCTGATACGTCTGTTCCCGCTTCGTCATATGGCTGCATATTGGCAAGACCTTTGACCGGCACACCAAATGCAGAAGAAAGTCCGCCTTGAATGGCCGCATCTCCAAGGCCTGTCTGGCGGTTTGCTACTTGATCCTTCCATTCAACCTCTAAGCTTGGGGATGTGTAGAAACGGAAATCCTGAGGTACACGTAAATATTTTGACGGCATCGCTTTATAGGCTTGCTTAAACATTTGGCGGCTGATTTCCGCTCCGTTTGCATCTACGATATGAGAGACTGCTTGTTTTCTCACGCCATCCATTTGAGCTAAAAATGGATCTGCTGAAGTCGTATCGCCATTGACGATGAGCTCTTCAATGTCAACGGCTGCTCGTTCAGCGAGCATTTGCATAATCGTCTGCTGAATTCCGTCTTTCTCAATATTGTTTTCAATGCTGTCATAGGTCATATGAATCTCTGCGATGACCTCTTTCGCATTTAACTGGACAGTGCTTGTCGCTGGGACAACACGGTCTTTCGCATCAAGTGCTTTGCCTTCTTCTGCTGGGCGCAAAATACGCTGGCCAAAGCCGATTTTTTCGATTTTTTGTGAATCACTTTCCATTGGAATGATACGTGCATCATTTAAAACGGTTGGTGTATTTTGCATCATTCTAATGAATGTGTTGGATTGGGTTGCGTTCATGAGACCGCCGGTTTTTAAGCTGGCAAGTGTCATTTCGGCCTTGCGAATCAACTCTTGATTTCTCACACTGTTTCCTCCTTATTTAGGCTTATAGTAAGCCATCCCATATGGGCTTTGTACTGTCGTTTTGTGTATCGTGGATTGTTTGTTTTGACATACCGCGCGCTTTTTCAAGCATGTGAATCCGCTCTGAAATAGGCAAAAGCTGCTGCTGAAGCACTTGCTCAAGCGCTGCTTTTTCTCTGCTGGCTGATTTCTCTAAGGAAGAAAGCTGATGACGAATCGGTGCAACGACTTGCTCAAGCACCTTTTGGACAGGTTCTTCCTCTGTTTGATCTGTTTCCTGCTGTTCTGCCTGCTGTAAGACGTTTTCAATGGCCATTTTTGCTTTTTCAAGCTCTTGTACTTGCTCCGTTGTCAGAGCGGCATCTTGTTTTTGTACGGAGGCTGGCCTTTCACCAATCGTTTGAAGCACATCCTCTGTCTTCAAAATGTCCTGCACGATTGGCAGCAATTGCTCAAGCGCTGATCTTACACCCGCCTCATCACCATCACTTGACTGTAAGGCTTCCAGCAGATGGTCTAAAACGCTCCAAAATTGTTGTGACATGTTTGCACCTTCCTCTTTCAAAAAGAAATTTTTCAGCAAAGAAAAAAGCCCTCTCTCATTTGTGCTTTGAGATAGGAGCTGATCTTGTTCTTCTATTGCTACGATGTCCGCCGTTCCAGCCATTGAATACCCTGTAATGTGGCCTTTCTGAATTTGATCCCAAATCTCTTGGGAAGCCTTTGTTACAAGTACCCAAGATCCTTTTCGAATCTGCTCACCGCCTACCTCAAAATCAGCGGGGGCAATGTATGATTCAACAACCTCGCCCACACCATGTTGAAAATCATGCTGCTTGTCAATGTGGCGGGCATCCTTCATAAAACCATGTGCCGCTCTTTCAATTTCTTTGGCAGACATAAAGTCTTGATGTGCATCAGGTGTATTCGGTTCATACACGACACCATACACAAGGCGATGAGCATCTTCTGCCTTTGTCAGCACACTAACCTCCTTTTGAAAGTCAGGCCGCTTTTTCTTTGCCTTCATCAAAAAGAATTTCTTTTTGTTTGCTGCTCTGTCTACGTAGGAAACATGCGTAATTTTTGCGTTTTTTAATTCTCTTGGCATATGTTCACCCCCTTTCAAAAAAGCGCACGCGCTTCGGTTTATTCCTTCAACTGATTCGTCTCTCGTTGAGACTCTTGTTCGGCTGATGCCATGCGGCTTTCTAAAGGTCTGTGATAGAGATCCTCCGGCCATTCCTCTAACGTTTTCCCAAGGATACGTCCTGCTAGATCTCGCAAATCGTTTGGTGACACTGCCCCAGCCTGAATAAACGGTGTCAGAACCTTGGCAATCTCTAATGGATCTCTAAAGTCAGGACCATTTAATAGGAAACGAACATGCCAAATATCAAGATCCGGCAGGAAAAGTGTATTGAGCTTTCCTGTGATGAGATGCCGTTCAGGCTGAAATACCTGTTCTTCTGTTGTTTTCCGCGCCGTATCGGCTGTCGCTTTGTTATAGTCTTGAGACTCACCTGTGTAAATAGGCGGCAGGCGAAAAGCAGAGCGGATTTTGTTTCTTGTTTTTTCATCGTATTCTAAAAAGAGTGCATCTTCTTGCAAGATCTCTGCTAGGGATTTAAAATTCACTTTGACATTTGAGACATCTTCTTCTCCAGTTAACCCTTTTTCTGTCGGGAGTCCTTCAACTTCAAGCAAGAGAAACTTATGTGCATGATCAGAGCCTTCAATATCGTCCATATAATCCTGAAGCTGCTGATAGGAAGACTCAGACAGCATTCCATTTTCGACAATGATGGCACCAGGTACATGCCGCCCTTGTTTAAAATAAAGATAGTTCAATTCTTCTGCCTTGCGTGCCCCATACATATTGACGATGTTGCCAATCCAGCGGGGAATCCCATACGTTCCACTGCCTATTTTAAAATGAATCACTTCTGTTGCGCGCAGCGGCTCTGGGGTGGTGTCATCGTATTTGCCTGTTTCACAATGTAAAATGCGCGGATCACCATACTCCTTGAAGAAGACTTTCTTTTCATTGATCACCTGCACATATTTCCGGAATCGTTTCTTTCGATTCATTGTTTTCAATTCGCCGTTTTCTGTATACCGGAATTCAACGTCAACTGGCTCACTAAGCTTGCAAATACGGATATGGAGCGCATCTAAATACTCGATTCCTGCCGGCTTTCCCTGACCATCTCGGAGAACCTCTAAAAAACCATTCCCCGTTTTCTCCCGGTCTTCGATGACATAGCCAAGCACCACATCAGCAGACTCATCATAGTTCATGTATTTCGTAAACTCTTCAAGTCTTGTCCATTCCTTCTCTGCTGCTTTCTTTTTTGCCGGTTTCACACCTTCTGCATTAAAGTCAAAGGCATATTCTACACCAAAACCAAAGCCTAAAATATTGGTCTTATACGCATCAATACATTGCTGAAGAATGGTTGAATATTCTGCCATGCTTTTTAATTCATTGATATTGTAAGGCGGGGGAACAATGTCATCTTTTTCGTAGGAAAATTCATCTGCATACATTTGTTTTGTATGATCAGACATGTTTGCCTTCATAATGGTTGCTTTCAATTGTTTCATTGTATGGACCTCCTCTCTCTGTTTGGACGGACACGCTCTGAGGCGGTCTGCTTCAAATCTGTCACTTCATAATCATCCAGCGCATACCAGATGGCTGATAAAGTGTGCGGATCGATTTGAAATTCATCTTCCTCTAGACGTCCATCCTTATCTGCCTTATAGGTTAGTGATTGAAGTTCATAGATGGTATATGGACAAGCATCAGAACAAATAATTTTCTTAAACCGTTTGATTTTTTTTGTATACTGCAAACGTGAGCCTTGGAACTTATGTGCTGCTACCATTTGAAAGCCGCGCTGCCGAAAATAGTGAATGGTTTTAGGTTCGGCTGCGTCGGCTTTAATCAGTTCCTTTGATTCAATGAACTCTTTCAAGTCAATGGCTGTTTCATCATCTGTTTTCCCGCGGTCGTAATATTCCCAATAAATATATAAGTACTTTTTTTCATGATCGACAGCTAACCGAATGAGCGCATTGTATGATTCAACAAATCCAAAATCCATGCCTGCTCGCTTCAGCGGTCTGTCAATCTGCTGAATGGCTTCTAATACATCAGAATGGCTTCTCACCTCAAATTGAGGAAAAACCTTTGTGCCATTAATGCCGAAATACCCCTTCCTCGCAATGCGATAGAGATCTGGATCATACTCTTTCAGCTCATCCAGCTGCTTCACGTAGCTTTTAGGAAGGAATAGGTTATCTTCCGCCGTGGAGTGATGGTAATACGTATCCTTGATGACAACGGTTCGCTTTTTGTATAATGTTTCGTCATCTAAAACAAATCGCTTCAGCTGTTCATCTCGAAAAAAATGTCTGTACGTCCAATTATCCTGACCAACAGGATTCGTCGATAACATCATATAAAGCGGTAAGGACGGATGCCTCAGCCTTCCAAGCAGCTCTTTAAAGCCTTCATAAGAAACCTCTGAACATTCCTCAATCCAAATGATCGAAATGTTGTTGATCGATTTCAATTTTTCAGGCTTGTCCAGTCCTTTAAATAGGATGCTGCTGCCGTTTCGAAATGTTAGTGCAAGCGGCGAACTTCGGCACTTTACCACGTGGTCGATGCCGAGGTCGCTGACGATCTCTTGTAATAAAGAAAAGGTTGATTCGCGGTGCGTATCATACACCTCCCGAATGACAAGTGCTGTCCGTTTTTCTTCCAGCAGCTTTAAAACGAGCTTTAAAGCAATGTGATAGCTTTTAGAGGAGCCATAGCCCCCTACTAAAAATTGAAACTTTTGATTCCAATCGAATAGAAAGTGTTCAAAATGAGGATTGACTTCTTTTTCAATCAATGGCGTCATGAGTCGTCCTCTTTTCGCTTGATCATGATTTGAAGATCTTCCTCTTTTTCTTCACGCACTGCTTTTTTCGTTTTTTCGATTGTCAGTTCAATTTGCTTCAGCCTTAATCTTCGTTCATCCTTCGCATGTGCGAGCTCTTCAAACTGTTTTATTAAACGCCTGAGTTCACCCATTGCACGGGATTGTGCATTTAAAAACGTCGCATGCCGATCCCATGAAAATTGAAACGAATATTCTTCTGAGGTGATGTCTAGTTCTGTCTGAATGCCTTCTCCTGTTTCTTCTAATGAAGAAGGCATGTATGCCGCCTTTTTCAGCTCTTTGATCATGTCCTCTTGATCTGCTACATACATGATTCGCTGCGCCCGAATAATGGCTGCATATTGAATTTGAATTTGATCCCAGATTAAATCAAGCGATGTGCGTCCATCCATTTTCTCCATGATTTCAATCGTTTCATCTGAAAGAAATTGATTGAAAATCGAGTGTGCTTGCTTTGACGAAGTTTTTTGTCTTTGCCATCCGTATCGCCTTTTCCACGATTTGACGGTATGGATCGAGACATTGTAATGATCAGCAATTTGCTGGTACGTCATCCCCTTCATATAATCCTGCTTGGCCTCTATCCGTTTATCTTTCATTTACATTCACCTGCCGCCTCCTTTTAATTCGAATGATTCCCTCTGAAGGAATCATTTGTGTAGGGCTAGCAAACATTCGTTTGGTCTTTCTAACTATAGGTGGCAACTGTAAGACAAGCTTTCACTGATTTATTTTCGGATAGAAAAAACGCCTATTCAGCAGCTCTGAATAGGCGTTCTTGTACTTTTTTGGACATCTTCGTCCGCGCTCTTTCCATATGTTTTTGGACAGTTCCTTTTTTGACATCCAGCATAACCGCAATCTCGCTAAACGATAACCCTTGTGTTGTGTGCATAAAGAATACGTCCTTTTCTCGATCTGTTAAAACAGACAAAGCTTCATCAATTCGTCTTTTGTCTCTCTCACTGACTTCTCTTTCTTTCTCTTGAATAAGGGTATATTCATGTGATAAAGCCTCTAACACTTCTGGATTTGCGAGAATGGTACGCTGATAGACTGAACGTCTGTCTAATCCTCTGCGCGCACCTGGCTCTCTTCCGATTTGAAGCCATTCTACTACATATTCCAGATCGCTTACCATACTGGCGATCATTTTTTTATCATGCTTGTCTTGAACGGACAGCTGATGTTCTTCTTTTTCTTTGAATGGTTCATATTGTTTTCTAGCATTCTTTAAAGCTCTTTTATATTCAATGAGTAAATCTTGCATATTGGCTCTCTCCCTTTTTTTAAGAAAATAAAAAACGGACACCAATCAGGCCCCCTTTTAGCAGGGTCTTGATCAGTGTCCGCAGGCTTTCCGTCTTGGACATAATATTGTGCTTTGATGTGTTCAGTCAGTTAGCTGATTTTAAAACCAATCTCGTGATCTACTCTTGCAAAATGACCTTTTGCCGTTTGAATAATGGTTTTTCCATGTTCAGGTACATCCATTTTATAAGCCGTTCCTACATTCCCATCTAACACGATGACTTGAATTTTTCCTTTTTCCATCTCACCGACAAATGTTTGGTTTTCTTGAATGAATAGTTGTTTTGGCTCGTTCATATGCTTGTCTCCTTTTTTGGTGATGGCCTCGTGCCACCACCTACCGTATTGATAATGATTTCAACTCTTGGACACATACTATAAAACTGGGAAACTCTTAAATCGACCAGCTGCAGAGGGACTTCATCAGCTATAGAATGAAGTGCTTCTTGAATATGCTGTAGATTCGGCTGAAAGATGCTGACGTGTACTGGGCGTATCAACCCTTTTTCTGCGTATGTACGCTTTTTTTGGCAGTCAGCTATGTCAAACGGCATGTGATCAAATAAACGAATTTCAAGTGATAGTGCGCCTTTTAATTTTTGGGGGCATTGCCCTTTTGCAGCTGATCGTATTCTTTTCATCAATGTCTCTTTTGTTAACAAATGCTCATGTTCAATCATTAAATGGATGACCATGTTATGATCTCCCGTCATCCTTTGACCACTGGCGGATGTCTTGTTCGTTTTTACTCGCTTTGAGCAAGCATTTCAAAAATGTCATGATTTGCTTCCATCGTTTCACGTTGCCCTGATTCCTCCTTTTTTGTATCATCGACCTTAGCCTCCAGGAGGGTCATATATGTCTCTTTCTCTTCTGCTGTGGCAAAAACAAACATCGGTTTCTGACGATGAAAGGCGATCCAGCCGCCAGCTTGGTCTAAACAAAGCTGCGCTTCTTTTCTAGCATCAAACGTCAGCTGATGTCTCATCTTCTTCAGCTCCCTCCAAGCTGTCCTCAATTTCTGTTTGGTATCCATATCGTTTCATGTCATATAACCAATAGCTTTTTGGATAACCAAAGTCACTCATCTGAGTCACCATTGGATGTTCAATATTCATTCTGCTCGTCTCCCCTTTTCTAAGAACCGATCTTTTTTTAAAGAATTACTCTTTTCGTGTAACTTTTGGCCAAAAAAAAGCTCTTGAACCCCGGTATTCAGCAGATCTGCAATATGCTTTGCTATTTCTAAGCTAGGCTTCGTTCTGCCCATTTCGATATTCGCATAGCCGCTTGTGTACTTATATCCCAATTTTTTCGCCATATAGGTTTGTGTTTTACCTTGCAATATGCGCTCTTCTCGTAAATTTTCAAGTTTCATCTGTCCACCTCTTACTCAATATGTGTAAGTTATATTCATTATGATAATATACACGTAACGAGTAAGTCAATCACATTTTTATTCTTTTTGTGTATTTATTTATCTTTTCCGTGTAATTCATGATAAAATTTACTCATAACATGAAAAAAGGTGTTTCTGATGGATAATTTGACTGGGAAGATTCTAACTGAATTAAGAGAGAAGCATGGATGGAGCAAGTCAACAGTTGCTAAAAAACTCGGATTAAAGGCAATGTCCACTTATGCAAACTGGGAATACGGCTTGAGAAAACCCGACGGTGAAATGATTGTGAAAATTGCCGAGTTATATGGGGTCTCAACCGATTATCTTCTCACAGGTAAGGACAAAGGCAGGCCCGATGACGATCTTGCAGACGATCCTGATTTGCAAATTGCGTTTAAAGCAGCCTCAGATTTTTCCGAAGAAGCACGAAGACAAACCATCGATTTTATTAACTACATTAGAGAGAAAGAGAAGCAAAAAGGTCGTCAGCCAAAAAAGCGTGACGACAATTGATCATCTCTTTTCATCTGCTTTACGCTGGGACAAACCCAGCTTTTTTTATACCTCTTTTTCCCTTAAAAAAGAAATAGCATATGAATAAAAAATCATGTCTTTTCCAACAAATATGTGACAATTTTCACCATAATTACTCTTTTTTTCATATATTTAATTGACAAATAATTCTATTATTATTAATATATGTATATATCAAAAAAAAAGGAGTGTTACCGATGAAAAAATTCATGAAAGCTTGTATATTGTCTTTAGCTGCTGTTGGTGCTCTTACGTTCTTCCAAACTGAAGGTGCCCATGCAGCTGCACAACCTAAAGAACCAGTTATAGAAAAAGCTCCTATTATGAATAAAGTAATTACGATCGACCGTAAAGTTAAGGTAGGATGGTCTGGTGCTTTTTCAATTCCAATCAGTAAAATAAATTTGTCAGGTAGTACTGATGCTGTTGAACTGAAACAAACTGCTCCAAATTTCACTTGGATTTACTTTTTAAAACCTGGCTTTGTTAAAGTATCTTATCTAAATTCAGATGGTGAACTTGTGATTAACAACTATACAATTACCTACTAAAACTCTTTTAAATTTATTAAACTTAAGGCGATGACATCATATCATCGCCTTTCATAATGTGACAATTCTCTAAAACGAGCTAGACATTCAATTCTTGCTATAGATCAACCAATATGTTAACTTTTATTTATAATAAGTTGACATATTAAGGGGCTGATGATGATAAAACACATATCTTTGTCTTGGGAAACGATAGCAGAGAAAGCTCTGAAAAATGAACCGATCACGGCGCAAGAGGGTCTAGACATTCTTGAAGCTGACGATAGAGAATTGTTACCTATTATGCATGCAGCCTATCAAGTGCGATTTCATTTTTTTCAAAAAAAGGTGAAATTAAATATGATTTTTAACGCGAAAAGTGGATATTGCCCTGAGAACTGTGGATATTGTTCACAGTCGATGATTTCAAAAGCACCAGTTGAAAGATATACAATGCTTGATCAAAAGACCATTGTAGCTGGTGCGCGTGAAGCTCTCAAAAGAAAAGCCGGGACTTATTGTATTGTGGCAAGCGGGAGAGCGCCTTCTCATAGGGAATTAGATGAAGTCACAGCAGCAGTCAAGGAGATCACTGAAACAATGCCTTTGAAGGTGTGTGCCTGTCTTGGGTTATTAAATGAAGAAAAAGCGAAGCGGCTGAAGGAAGCGGGTGTTCATCGGTATAATCACAATATCAATACACATCATGATCATCATGCTCACATTACGACAACTCATACATACAATGACCGTGTATCGACCATTGAGCAGGTCAAACAGTCCGGCATGTCACCTTGCTCAGGGGTCATTATTGGAATGGGTGAAACCAATCAGCAAATTGTTGAAATGGCTTTTGCGCTCAGAGCACTTGATGCGGATTCAATTCCAGTCAACTTTCTTCATGCCATCGAAGGAACACCGCTTGAGCATCAAAAACGAACACACCCAATCAAAGCATTGAAAGTGCTGGCAATGATGAGATTTGTCAACCCAACAAAAGAAATTCGGGTATCCGGAGGCAGAGAGTTTAATTTACGGACACTCCAGCCGCTCGCACTTTATGCCGCAAATTCCATTTTTGTTGGTGATTATTTAACAACAAAAGGCCAGCAAGTCCAAACGGATCATCACATCATTGAAGATTTAGGGTTTGAAATAGAAGAATGTGCGTTATAAAAAAAGTCTGCCGATTCTCCGGCAGACTTTTAAGATTAGAATCTTTTATGAAAATCGACAGTTCCGCTTCCATCTTCTCGGTCAAAGCTGCCAACAAACGTCCAGTTAATATATCCACCGTCGCCATTATTGACAAACGTACCATCTTCAAATACCCAAATACCAAACGTAATACCGTCATATTCAACACTATCATAGTAAACAACATTGTTCAGACCGCTAAAGTCGTGGTCTTGGCTTAAGTTTTGGACAACAACGTTGTAGTTTTGACCTGCTTCATAGAACGCACTGTATGCCGCATTTTTTACGAATCCATCACGATTTTGAGATGATTTTACTGCTTGTTCAATTTTATCGGCAATGGCTACTGGATCAATTGAGACACTTCCATCAACACCTGTTGTTGTAGCAGCTTCAGCCGTTTGACCAAAAGTCGTAAGAGATAGAGGGGCAGCAATCATTGACGTAGCGATGACAGAACCAACAAACATTTTGCTTGTTTTTCTCATTATTTCTAACTCCTCCTTTAATTGGTATGTTTATGTACTACCCCTTTATCTGTCCCTTAAACACTAATTTATGAAAAAAATTCTTATTCTACCAATTAAGAGGGGGTTTTTACTGTTTAATTAGGCGAAATAACAAAAAAACTACCCTTATAAAAGAGTAGTTTCAGATTGTTGACAAAGGGCTAAAATGATCTTGATTTTAGCCCTTTGTCTTCTTTTCAGCGTGATAGAAAACCTTTGCAGTCTAGGAAGGGCGAGCACCGGAGCGGAGCGAATTCGACATTCGTGAGCACTGGAGCGCAGACCTGACACCGAATGCGAGGGTTTGTCTACACGCTGAAATTACTCTTTATAAAAGAGTAGTTTACAGTATTACATGAACAGGATAAATAAAATCACACCTAGGATAATTCGGTATATCGCAAAAGGCACCAGTTTGATTTTATTGATCAGTTTTAGGAAGAATCGAACAACAAAGAGAGCCACAACGAACGCACTCACAAAGCCGACGATAAAGAATGGCAGCATGTCCGGTGTTAAATATTCGGCATTTTTCACAAGGGTTAACAAGCTTGCTCCTGCCATAATCGGCATCGCCATGATAAATGTAAAGTCTGCCGCAGCACGGTGATTCAAACCAAGAATAACCCCGCCTGCGATCGTCGAACCTGAGCGCGAAAAGCCTGGCCATAAAGCTAAACATTGAAACAGTCCAATATAAAGCGCTTGTCTGTACGTCATGTTATCGACAGAGCTTGTTTCTGTTTTTCGTTTATTGATCCAGTCAGCGACAAGCATCAGCACTGCCCCTAAAATCAAACCGACAGCGACCGTTCTGACGTCAAATAAGTATTTATCAATATAATCTTCAAATAAGAATCCTAAAATGACGGCTGGAACAAGTCCAACTGCAATTTGGGCGATGGTCAGTTTATGCCCGCTGCGCTTTTGCTCTTCGGTGATATTTTTCTTTAAGCCCAATAAGTTTAAAATACGATCTTTAAACACGATCATAACAGCTAAAATTGAGCCTAACTGAATCACGACTTTAAATGTGTTGGCCGCTTCTGGCGTAATAATATCCTTTGATTTTAACCAAAGATCATCGACAATGATCATGTGACCTGTAGATGAAACAGGTGCGTACTCTGTTAATCCTTCGACAATTCCTAAAACCAGTGCCACGAATAAATCCCATAGATTCATGATTTTCTTTCCTTTCAATTCTGATCTTTTGAACACGCCAAACATCTATGTCCACATAAAGACAAGCTTCCTTCATCGAAAGCTCGTCTTTATGATACTATATTTTTTTCAAAAAAAGATTATGACATCAAACCTTTTCTTCTTTATACAAATTGGACCGCATTTTGAACCAATCAAATAAGTGAGTCGTGATGACCTTCAGAACGGCATACGTCGGAATAGCGACAATGATGCCGACCACGTTAAACAATTTACCAGCTGTTAATATAACAAAAATAATCGTAATGGGATGAATATGAAGATTTTTCCCCATCACCTGAGGAGAAATGAATTTCCCTTCAACTAGCTGAACCACTGTCCAGACTATAATGAGTTTTAACAGCATTACTGGTGACGTCACAAGTGCAATCACAATCGCTGGTGTAATCGCAATTGTTGGACCAAGGTAAGGCACTATGCTTGTACATGCAGCAATGATAGCGAGCAGCAGCGCATAGTCAAGTCCAATGATCATATAACCGATTAACAGAAGAACACCGATACAGAAGCTGACAATGATCTGTCCGCGAATATACGAGCTCAGACGGTGGTTCATTTCGTGAAGCATGATATGTGTATGTTCCCTCATTTTACTTGGGAAAAATTTCAATAGATAGTCAGGCAGCTTTTTACCGTCTTTTAATAGATAAAACAGAATAAACGGCACAGTCACGATCGAGATGATGACTTCTGTGAGCGCCCCTAAGAATGTTCCTACACCGGTAAAGGTGCTTTCCAAAATCTTCGTCGCTTGACTGGATGCTTTACTTACTAATTCAGACACGTTAAAGTTCATCGAGTTTTGCACTTGATTAATAAAGTTACTTCCTGTTAATTGTCTAATTTGATCTTCTACCGTATCGACGTATTTCGGAAGATTATGAAATAGACTCATGGTTTGAGCTTGTAAAAAAGGAATAATGGACACGATGGTCACTGTAATAATCCCAATAATGACAATATATAAAAGCAAAATGGAATAGATCCGCTTGATTCTTGCTTTCTCTAACAAGTTGACAATTGGATTTAATAAATAATACACGACCCCCGTTAAAATAATCGGTAAGGCAATGGTTTTGACGAGTACAATGAGCGGTGTGAAAATAAATGATGTTTTCATGAAAACAAGGATATTCAATCCAATTAATAACAGGACGAGTAAAAAGAGAACAAACTTGTTATCAAGAAAAAATTTTCTAAATCGACTGCTCCACATTTGCATAGAGTTCATATCGTTCCTCCAAACACGGGCTATTTTATGAGTAAATTGTACACTACTTGATCATGATATGGTGGTCATTGTTTCAGCTTTTTTTCCCATTTTGCAATAGACATCACCCATACAATGAGAATCGGCTGTCCAACAAGCCTTATCCATAGCAAGGCTTGTTCTGTATTTTCTTGACCTGGAAATGGTATTCCCTCACGAGCAGCAAATAAGTTTGCAGGGAAAATGAGTACAAGATAGACAGCAATGGATTTTGCCGCTGTAATCCTGACATTTGGCAAAAGCAGCAGCACGGCCAGCAGCCATTCAAAACATGCAGTCGCATAGACCATTACATATGGAAATGGCCAGCCTGGCATCATGCGGGCAAAGCCGCTCGGCTCTATCACATGAAAAATACCAGCCGCTATGAATAAAAGCGCAAAGATGTATGTACTTCCTATATGCAGGACGCGCTTCATGTTTCCTTCTCTCCCTTCTATCCTGAGTATTACCCGAAGAAGGAAGAAACTACCCACTTTTCGTACATTTATATCCTTTATGTAAGACGTTTCAGCCTATATAAAGGTTTCATCCGCTTGTCAATAAAAAGAATATTCTTTCATACAAACGCTTTCAAAGCATGTATAATCAGAGAAAAGCAGAAGGAGGGAATCACATGATTCGATTTGCTGTCATCGGAACGAACTGGATTACAGATCGGTTCTTACAAGCTGGTGAAGAACTAGCTAATTTTACATGTACAGCCGTCTATTCACGGTCCGCTGAAAAAGGACAGGCCTTTGCCGAAAAATATGGGATTGATACGGTTTTTACGAACTTACAACAAATGGCGGAAAGTGATACGTTTGATGCCGTGTATATTGCGAGTCCAAATGCCCTTCATAAAGAGCAAGCCATGTTGATGATGGAGCATCAAAAGCATGTTTTATGCGAAAAACCATTCGCCTCTCATCGAAAAGAAGTGGAAGAAATGATTGCCGCAGCGAAAAAACATCACGTTTGTTTGATGGAAGCGATGAAAACGACATTTCTGCCTAACTTCCTTCAAATCAAACAGCATCTTGATCAGCTTGGACCTATCAGGCAAGTGGTCGCGCATTACTGTAAATATTCTTCAAGATACGATGCCTATCGAAGCGGTGAGCTTCCAAATGCCTTTAAGCCTGAGCTATCTAATGGTTCTTTAATGGATATCGGGGTGTACCTCGTTTACCCAGTCATATCCTTATTTGGTCTGCCGAATCAAATCACCGCGAGAGGCTATAAGCTTTCTTCTGGTGTGGATGGGAACGGTTCAGTCCTTTTACAGTATGACGGGCATCAAGCACTTCTTTTTCATTCTAAAATTTCAACGTCTCATTTATCGGCTGAAATTCAAGGCGAGGATGCTACGATGGTGATTGATCAATTCCACCGTCCTTCACAAATTACGATACATGACCGTGACGGACATCAAACTGACATCTCTCTCAAAGATGATCAGCCAGCTATGTCTTATGAAATGAATCATTTTATTGAGTGTATTCAGCAGGGAATGGGGCAGTCTCCGGTCAATACATTTGCCTTATCTGTTCAAACCATGTCTGTCATGGACGAAGCGAGAAGACAAATGGGCGTGATGTATCCTGCCGACAGACAAAATGTATAGGGCATGAAATGAGGAACAAAGGGCGAATGATTGATTTGTTCGCCCTTTGTTTTTTACGTTTCGTGTCAGTCATTTATTTTGCCGCTAACACATCCGCAAATGCTTTCACATACGGCGGAAGGTCAGGCGGGCGTCTGCTGGAGATGAGGTGGCCATCTGTGACGACTGCCTCATCGAACCAGTCCGCACCAGCATTTGTCATATCATCTTTAATACCAGGTGTACTTGTCACTTGTCTGCCTTTCAGGATTCCTGCTGATATCAGCACCCAGCCGGCATGACAAATCTGACCGATTGGTTTTGCCTTCGCATCAAATGTACGGACGATGTCTAATACTTCTGGATAGCGGCGCAGTTTATCAGGCGCCCATCCACCAGGGACAAGCACAGCATCATAATCATCAGCTTGAATGGAATAAAAATCTGCATCGGATACCGCCGGCACACCATACTTCCCGATGTACTCATGATTTGCTTTTTCACCTACAAGATGGACAGTTGCTCCCTCTTCTCTTAATCGCAGAACCGGATACCACAGCTCTAAATCTTCAAAATCATCGCTGACAAACGCAATGACCTTCTTATCTGATAAACGCATACTATCTCTCCTCTTCTTTCGATTTCCTCTATTGTACGAGATGTCCTGTTAAAAAGAAAAGCGGTTCCCCTTGAGGAGAACCACTTAACCTTATTCACTAATCTTGAATTTTTTAATTAAATCACGTAATTCTTCCGCCATTTGGGAAAGAGTCGTAGATGAAGAACTAATCTCTTCCATAGAAGCAAGCTGCTCTTCAGCAGATGCTGCGATATCTTGGATGCTTGCTGAACTCTCTCTCGATACATCTGCAATTTCATTCACTGCTTTAGAAATTTGCTCAGATCCTTTCGACAGCTCGCGCACCGTTGTATTCATTTCATTCATTCTTGCTGCGATTTCCGCTGTTTGTTCATTTATTTGTGAGAAGCTTTCTTTCGTTTGATCTGTAATTGTAAGACCATTCTTCACTTCTTCATTCACTGCTTTGAACATATTTTGAGATGTTTCAATTTCAGTGACGATTTCATTTACAAGCTTTTCAATCTCTTTTGCTGAATCCGATGATTGAACCGCTAGTTTACGCACTTCTTCGGCAACAACAGAGAATCCTCTGCCTGACTCGCCTGCGCGTGCTGCTTCAATGGCGGCATTTAGTGCAAGTAAATTCGTTTGATCCGCAATACCGTTAATCACGCCTAAGATGTTTGTGATATCTTTTGATTTATGCTCTAGCCCGTTGATCACGCCTTCAGCTTCTTTCACTGAATGGTCAATCGTCTTCATTTGGCCAACAGTTTGCTCCACAAGCTGTCCGCCTGTTTCCGCAACTGTTTTTGATTGAATAGATGACGATGTGATGACATCAGACGTTTCGGCAACTTCGTTCAGACCCTCATTCATTTGTTTTAAATGAGCCGCGCTTTGCTCCACCATTTCGCTTTGATTTTCGTTGCCGTTTGAGAATGTTTCAATAGATGATGTAATATGTTCGGTTGCTTTTGTTGTTTGACCTGCGCTCGCCGTCAGTTCTTCAGATGATGAAGCGACATTCTCAACAGATGTTTGTACAGCTTGAATGACATCTCTTAGGGACTCACTCATTTCATTAAAGCTTGTGCCAAGCTGTCCAATTTCATCTTTTGAGCGGACATCAATTTTTTCTGTCAAATCTCCCTGACTGATCTTCTTCGAAGAAGAGACAAGAGTGGAAAGTGGTTTTGTAATGGAACGGATGATAAAGAAGATTAGAATCCCGCCAATGATAAGCGCGCCTGTTAAAATAATAGCGGCCATGTTAAAGACTGGCTGTGCAGCTTCTTCTACTTCACTGACAAACATCGTCCCGACAATCTTCCAGCCAGTCGCCTTGTTTGTGGTGAACTCCATTTGCTTTTCTTTTCCTTCAAACATGTAGCTCATAGCTCCGTTATCTTGTGAATACAGTTTTTCTAACCATTCACCACCAGATATTTTTGTTCCTGCTTTTTTCTTTGGATGCGCCACATATGTGCGATCTGGACTTCCAATAAAGGCAAAGCCTTGTTTCCCAATGTTAATGCTATTGGACTCTTTAACTAGATTCGCAATGTCTAGGTTCATCGCGATGACGCCTGATCCATCCTCTAATTTTTTAGAGATGGTCACCACAAGTGTACCGGTTGAAGCCGTTGCATATGGTGCTGAAACAGACAGCTCACCGTTTTTCGCCCAGCCGTCTTTATACCAATCACGCTCAGTTGCGACATAATCGGCAGGCATTTTTTGATTAGGATATCTTGAAAACACTTTGCCGTCACTTGAAGCGACAAAAATGCCTTCTGTGTCATCATTCATGCTCATGAACTGCTCAAAGCGTCCTTGAATATCGGTCGTTCCTTTTTGCTTGAGCTTTTTCTCCGTGATCCATTTGCTAAAGAAATCGGCTGCGTCTGTTTTCACTTTTACAACCTTCGTAATATTTTTATCTAGCTGCTCTACGTTTTCCTTTGCACTTTGCATAATTTGATCATTTAAGGAGGTGCTTGCCGTATGGTATGAAGAGAATGCCAATACGATGATTGGGCATAAAAGAATAAATAAGAAAGAGAATACGAGCTTTTTTGAAATAGATGGCTTTCTGAAATACTGTATGAATTTCATAAAAAAGAAAACTCCTTTTAGTAAGATAGTATATATATCGGAAGTACTACTAGGTTCTTTACTTTTTTAACTTATTAAAGTCTAAATAAGTCCAAATTACCCAATTTATATGCATCGAATGGAAAAACACCTGACGTTTTGACGTCAGGTGTTTCGCTACTCTCTTACATTTTAAATTGTTTAATGAGCTCCCTTAGTTCTTCTGCCATCTGAGATAAAGTGGCAGATGATGAACTGATCTCTTCCATAGATGCAAGCTGTTCTTCTGCTGATGCTGCGATATCTTGGAAGCCTGCTGAGCTTTCTCTTGAGAGCTCTTTGATTTGATTCACCGCATGAGAAATATCATTTGAGCCATGCGATAGCTCTTTGGCTGATCCGTTCATTTGTTTCATTTGTTCTGTCATTTCTGATGTTTTATCAGTGATTTTCTCAAAACTCACTTTCGTTTCATCTGTAATGTTTAATCCAGATTGTACTTCACCTGCTACTTGTTTAAACATTTTCTGCGATTTTTCTATTTCCTCCACAATTTCGTTCGTCAGGCTTTCAATTTCTTTTGAAGAGCTTCCTGACTGCTCTGCCAATTTGCGGACTTCTTCTGCGACAACAGAGAAGCCTCTGCCTGCTTCACCTGCTCGTGCGGCTTCGATCGCAGCGTTTAAAGCAAGGAGATTCGTTTGATCCGCAATACCGTTGATGACCCCAAGAATGTTTGTAATATCCTTTGATTTTTGCTCCAAGCCTGCAATGACAAGCTCTGCTTCTTTTACTGCCTGCTCAATCGTTTGCATCTGACCTGCTGTTTTTTGAACGAGTTCTCCTCCAGCCTGAGCGGTTTTGCTCGATTCGATCGACGATTCCATCATATGAGAGGTTGTGTCGACCATATGCGATAAGCTCCGATCCATTTCGTTTAACTGGACTGAGCTTTTTTCGATCATATCATTTTGATGTTCAGTGCTGTTTGAGAACTGTTCAATAGATGATGTGATATGCTCAGTCGCTTGAGCTGTTTGTCCTGCACTTGCCGTTAACTCTTCAGACGAAGCAGCCACATTTTCAATGGAATTTTGGACAGCTTGAATGACTTGCTTCAGCTTTGCTGACATGTCGTTAAAGCTTTGCGCTAGCTTACCAATTTCATCGTGCGTACGAACTTCAATATGCTGGGTCAAATCACCTTGACTGATTTTCTCAGCCGATTCAGAGAGCTCTATCAGTGGCTTTCGAATCGATTTAATAATAAAATAAATCGCGATTCCGCCAATGGCAATCGCAGCCGCAAGGATAATCATTGTTAAGTCGAGCACTGGCTGTGCGGCTTCTTTTACTTCATTCACATACATCGTTCCAGCTAGCTTCCAGCCGGTTGCTTCATTTGTGGCAAAAAACATTTGCTTCGGCTGGCCATTGTATTCATATTCAAAGCTGCCTTCTTTTTTATCATATAGTTTTGAGATGAAGTCACCAGTCAGCTTTGTCCCCGCCTTATCGGTTTTATGGGCCACATAACGCTGATCTGATGTGGCGATAAACGCATAGCCTTCTTGGCCAATTTTGATGCTGTTTGTATCTTTTACAACCGTATTTAATCGAACATTCACCCCAATCACACCAGATCCATCTGCTAACTGTTCAGATATTGTGATGAGCAGGTCATCTGATGACTTGTCGGTGAAAGGATCTGAAATGATGAGTTTCTTCTCTCCCATCGATTGCTGAAACCATGGTTCATTTTTTGCGCTCTTTGCATTACCTTTGTGAATCTCGGAATATTCAGTTAGTTTACCATTTTGATCTGCAACAAATACTTCTACTACATCGTCATCCGTTTCCGATAATTGCTCTAATTTCACTTTGAGTAAATCTTTGTTTTTAGCAGTCAATTCTTCCTTTTTGACCGATCTGGATAAATATGAAACAATGTCAATTTTAGGCTGTATATCTTTATTAATGAGTTCGTTTAATTGTTGAACACCATTTGCAGCACTAGACATAATCTCATCATTGAGAGACTTTGATGCCACTTCATAAGAAAATGCGGCCAATACGAGAATTGGCACTAGGAGAATCGCTAAGAATGCAGTAATTAATTTCTTCGACATCGTAAAGTGCTTAAAAAAGTTGAATTTTTTCATGACTCTACTCCTTTTGATTTATGATTTGTGGTCTTTCTCTTCTATTCTTAGGTAATATGAATTATTTTTCAAGGAATAATGTTCAATAAAAACAAAAAATAAGTATAATTACCCATTTCTTTTGGTTTATCCAATAAAAAAGAGCCTCTAGCTGGAGGCTCTTTTCTTCCTGTCTACTCAACTTTAAATTTGCTAATTAAATCGCGTAATTCTTCTGCCATCGAAGAGAGTGTGGCAGAGGACGAGCTGATTTCTTCCATTGATGCCAGCTGTTCTTCAGCTGAAGCAGCAATGTCTTGAATATTTGCCGAGCTTTCACGTGATACGTCTGCAATCTCACGAACAGCCTCTGACACATGTGCAGAGCCTTTTGAAAGCTGAACAACGGTTTGATTCATTGTTTGAAGCTGGTTAGAAATTTCCTTTGTCATGTCAAAAATATTGTGGAAGCTTACTTTCGTTTGTTCAGTGAAGCTTAGGCCTGATTGAACTTCTCGATTCACCGCAGTGAATACTTCCTGGGATACGTCGATGTCTTGCACGATTTCTTTGATCAAATTCTCAATTTCTTTTGCCGAGTTCGCACATTGAACCGCCAGTTTTCTTACTTCTTCTGCTACAACGGAGAAGCCTCTGCCAGATTCACCAGCTCTTGCTGCTTCAATCGCTGCATTTAGCGCAAGTAAATTCGTTTGATCCGCAATTCCATTGATGACACCGAGAATTTGGGTAATGTCTTTAGATTTATTTTCAAGCGCACTAATGACGTTCTCTGCTTTTTTCACGGACTGATCAATGACATTCATTTGAGAAGCCGTTTTTTCAACAAGCTGGCCGCCTTCTCCTGCGATATCTGTTGATTTGATCGATGAAGCCGTAATAGATTCAGCCGATTCATTCATATGTTGAAGACCACGATTCATCTCATCTAACTCGACTGAGCTCAATTCGACTTTATCATTTTGGCTTTCATTTCCGCTGGAGAATTGTTCAATGGCTAATGTAATATGCTCTGTTGCTTTACTTGTCTGTCCTGCGCTGGCAGTCAGTTCTTCTGATGAAGATGCGACATTTTCAACAGAAGTTTGAACGGCTCCAATGAGGGATCGCAATGAATCAATCATTGTATTAAAGCCTTTACCAACTTGTCCAATTTCGTCATCTGACTGGATCTGAAGCTTATCGCGTAAATCACCTTCGCTGACTTTTTTCGAGAAGCGGGCAAGATTGGATAATCTTTTTGAAATAGAGCGGACGATAAAGAAAATGAGGGTTCCTGCTACAATGAGTGTGACACTGAATACGATAATGGCAGTATTGAAAACGGGCTTTGCCGCTTCTTCTACTTCAGATACGAGCATTGTTCCACCAATTTTCCAGCCGGTTAATTCATTGGTGACATATGCAACCTTTTTATCTGTTCCTTTGAGGGTATAGCTGCCGCTTCCTTCTTTGTTTTTATAAATAATACTGGCCAGATTTTCATTGACCTGACTTCCTGACTTTTGGGTTGGATCTGCTAAAACCGTTTTATCTTTCTCCATCATGAAAGCATAGCCTTTTTGCCCAATTTTGATTTCTTTTAGTTTTTGGAGCAGGCTGTCAATTTCCATATCAAGACCAATGACACCAGAACCATCTTTCGTTTTTTGGGCAATTGTGATAACCATTTTGCCTGTAGATGCTGCTACATATGGTTTTGTGATGACTTGTTTGCCGTTTTCTGCTTTCAATGCCTCTTGATACCATGGACGTTCTCTTGGATCGTAGCCATCTGGCATCTTTTGAACTGGGTATTGCATAAACAATCCCTTTTCAGAGCCTGCATAGATCGCAGAAACATCTTTTTCATTAATTTTTCCAAATTGCTGTAATTCTTTAATGGTCGCATTTCTATTTTTTTCTTGAAGATTAGACGCTTTGAGCGAGTCTGAAAACAGTGTCACAGCATCTGATTTGTTGCCAATATTCTCATTGATTAAGGTATCAAATGCATTGACCTGACTCATCGCACTGCGCATAATCTGTTTGTCTAGTTCTGTCTTTGATGTAAAAAACGCACTAATTGTCAGTGCCACAGTCGGCAGGATAAGAACTACCAAGAAGGCAATGATTAATTTCTTTGAAATGGATGGTTTTTTGAACCATTGGATCATTTTTCCCATTTTAACTTTCCCCCTTTACTTCTCTAAAGTTATTATCGGATGAAAGGTGTATTTTTAGAGGCAGGAAATGAGGTTTAAAAATAAAAAAAATACCCAGACAATTCTGGATACTTTTTCATCATTATTTAATTAATTTTAAATTGACTTGTGAGCTCTTTTAGTTCCTCCGCCATGTTGGCAAGTGTCACAGAAGAAGATGTGATTTCTTCCATAGATGCTAGCTGCTCTTCTGCCGAAGCCGCAATGTCCTGAATGTTTGCTGCGCTGTCTCTTGAGACTTGGCGCATTTCCTGCATCGCTTGTGAAACAAGCTTTGAACCGCTCGATAGGTCAATAGCTGTATCGTTTAATTGCGACAGTTTTTTCGACATTCCTTCTGCCGCCTCATAAATGTGCTGGAAGCTTTCTTTTGCTTCTTCTGTCATACCAAGTCCTGCATTTACTTCTCGATTGACTGCTTTGAACATATCTTGAGATTTAGCAATTTCTAACACAATTTCTTGGATAAGCTTCTCAATTTCTTTCGCTGAATCTGCGGATTGGACAGCTAGTTTTCTCACTTCTTCTGCAACAACGGAGAAGCCGCGTCCTGATTCACCTGCTCTTGCTGCTTCAATTGCTGCATTAAGCGCAAGTAAGTTTGTTTGATCCGCGATGCCGTTAATGACATTTAAAATACTCGTAATATCTTTAGACTTGTATTCTAATTCTTTCATGACCTGTTCTGCTTCTTGTACAGATGTATCAATATGTTTCATTTGGCTTGCTGTGCTTTCAACAATGCGTCCGCCTTGACCAGCCGCCTCTGTTGATTGAAGTGAGACAGCAGCCACTTCAGATGAGGTTTGTGACATATCTTGTAATCCTTCGTTCATTGCCACAAGCTGATTCGTACTGGATTCGACTTTCTCGTTTTGTGCTTCATTTCCATTTGAAAATTGTTCAATTGACATCGTGATATGCTCTGTTGCTTGACTCGTTTGGCTGGCACTTGCCGTCAGCTCCTCTGAAGCCGAAGCCACGTTGTCGACAGATTGCTGTACAGCGCGAATGACGTCACGAAGAGATTCACTCATCTTGCTGAAGCTTCTTGTGAGGTCTCCTATTTCATCCTTCGATTTGGTTTCAAGGGTTTCTGTTAAATCCCCTTCACTCACCTTTTCTGAGAAATCAACAAGCCTTCTCAGTCCAATGGTGATCGAGCGAACGATGAAGAAGATAGCGACACCG
The DNA here is from genome assembly GCF_038628485.1 of Bacillus sp. FSL M7-0003. Lineage (NCBI taxonomy): Bacteria > Bacillati > Bacillota > Bacilli > Caryophanales > Bacillaceae > Bacillus > Bacillus sp. FSL M7-0003. Next base: position 2,810,774 of record NZ_CP152024.1, read on the forward strand.
CCAAGGATAAATGAAGTAATTAAAAGAATAATGGCAGAATTCCAAACTGGCTGTGCTGCTTCTTCTGTTTCTGATACAAACATCGTTCCAGCAATTTTCCAACCTGTTAAATCATTTGTGACAAAAACGATACGTTTTTGTTCTCCTTTATTCTCATAAGTTGATGTTCCTTCTTTGCCGCTGTAAAGGATTGATGAAATATTTCCTGTGACTTCAGATCCTGATTTTTCTTCTGGATGGGCTACAATTTGTTTGCTTTTATTTGCAATAATTGGATATCCTTCTCGTCCAATTTTAATTTCTTTGATTTTATCAACAATGTCTTGCACATCAATGTCGATTCCGATTGCTCCCGACCCGTCCTTCAGGCGCTGGGCAATCGTGACCACCATGCCGTTTGTTGTAGCAGAAATATATGGATTGGTGACAACTGGCTCACCTTTTTCATCCTGCATCGCTTGCTGATACCAATCGCGTGTTGTTGGGTCATAGCCTTTTGGCATGTCTACTTTAGGAAACTGAATGAAATCACGATTTTTACTTGCTGCATAAAATCCAACTACATCATCTTCGTTGATTTTGCTGTATATTTCAAAATGCTCATACAGTTCGTCCTGGTTTTTCTTTTTAAAGTCTGCAGCAGTAGTTGTTTGAGTAAAAAGTTTCACCGCGTTTTCTTTATTCAAAAGCTTTTGCTCGATCATGTCATTCATATCATTGACTCTTGCTTTTGCTCCGTACATGATTTCATGATCTAATTCTTCTTTGGCAATCTGATATGAAATTGTACTAAGTGTAATGATTGGCAAGACGAGAACAAGTGTGAATGAAATAATCAGTCTCTTGGAAATCGATGGTTTTTTCAACCATTTTATTGCACTTTTCATGTTTTTCCTCCTTTTAAACGATATGTTTTATATCGGACATCTTCATAGTATTTTCATGTTTTTCAAATAAAAAGGATGCTATTTTGTTTATTTTCACAAATTGATTCCTTGCCCAAGCACCCTGCATACGCTAATACAAAAGGGGGCGCTTTTCATATGATTATCCTTTCAGGACAGCCAGTGACAAATGAGCAGCTGGCATCGTTTCAGCTAGAGGGACAAAAGCGGAGCATTTTGATGCAGTTACAAGCCTCAAATGATACGTTCCGCTATAGGCAAGCATCTGATTTGCTATTTGAGGTCACTTTAAGATCGAACATTATGAATGCTGCAAGAGATTTGAATAAAAGCGGTGCCTCATTTGCCATCTTTCAAAGATCGCGTGCAAATGATGCGTTTTGGCGAGTATCGGAAGCAGGAGCACTAGAGCTGCGCTATCAAGTGGAGCCATCTAGAGGCATTAAAGACATTTTTGAAAATGGTTCAAAATATGCATTTGAATGTGCAACGGCAATTGTCATTGTGTTTTATATGGGGGTCTTGCAAACAGTAGGAGAGAAGAAGTTTAATCGGAGACTTCTCAGTTTAACACTGTATGACTGGCACTATGATACTTTGTCGATTTATACAGAGCGCGGGAATGATTTTATCTATGGGGATTGTCTATATTTCGAAAATCCAGAGTTTAGCTATCAGCAGTCGCAATGGCGCGGAGAAAATGTGATTTACTTAGGAGAAGATCAATATTACGGTCACGGGCTTGGAATTTTAACAGCGGCAGAAATTATCGACAAACTAAATAAGAGAAGACGGCCAGGTGCGGTTCAATCCGCTTATTTATTACCGCAGACTACACGGATGGATGTCATTTATCTCAGGCAAATGTTTGGCAGCTAAAAAAAGCCTCTTGTCTCTTGGTTATGACAAGGGGCTTTTGTATGCCTTGCGTTTACGATAATTTTGGAGTGTGCCAAGCATCGTGTTCGCAAGGACCTCCATTTCTTCTAAATCTTTTCTTGTAACCGGCGAGTCGTGCCGGCTCCATTTCACGTAGCGAACAAAATAGTAATGACGAATGGGCGTAAGGACAGCAGGAGAATGAGGGAAATCATCAAACCAAAATTCAATCTGGCCTTTTTTTCGGTAGGAATGTTTTAAGATGTCCATCCTGTCACACCACCCATCATGATTTTATGTCTGCGTCAGTTCGTGCATGATGTCTTCAACGCTTAAAATCGAGTGAATACGTCCAACCCCCTGTCCTGCCCACAGAGCCATTTGATCAGGGTTACCGCCGGCAGCAGCTGCTTTTCGCATCGGTGTTGTGCATACATGCTGAACTGGATAAGGAAGAACCCGATCTTCATGCAGGCTTTCATCCTCCATCCACTGATTCACAATACCTCTCGCTCTTTTCCCAGAAAAAAGTCTGGTCACCTTTGTTTCACTGCCTTGTGCCTGTAAAATAGCCTTCTTATATACTTCTGCCGCAGCACTTTCCTTGCTGGCTAAAAACCGTGTACCGATTTGAACCGCATCTGCTCCAAGCGCTAGCGCTGCTTTGACACCTGATCGGTCCGTGATGCCTCCTGCGGCAATCAAAGGCACGCGGCAGACCCGTTTGACATCTGAGATCAGGCTGATGAGTCCCAGCAGAGCGTCTCCTTTTGTATGTAAAAATGTGCCGCGGTGCCCTCCTGCTTCACATCCTTGCAGAACAATGGCATCCATTCCCTTTTCCTCTAAAAGCAGTGCTTCCTCTTTTGTTGTGGCCGTTCCGATTAAAAAGATCCCCTTTTGTTTTAGGCGGTGAATCGTTTGTTCTTTTGGACAGGCAAATGTAAAGGAAACAATCGGAACGTCTTCTTCCAGAAGAATGTTGATTTTTTGTTCAAAATCATCCCACAATTCTTCTTCGCTTGGCATCCTATGAGCTTCGGACCATACAGGCAGTTTCCTCTTCCAAAATGCCACATCCTCTTTTTTCACATCAGGAATTGGCTCTGGTACAAACACATTGACCTGAAACAGGCGAGATGTCAGCTGTTTGACCTGTCTAATCTGCTGTCTCAAATCGTCAGGCTGCACATATCCACTTGCCAGACTGCCAAGCCCTCCGTAATTTGAAACAGCGGCTGCCAGCTGCGGTGTCACAGCTCCTCCTGCCATTGGCGCTTGGATGATTCCATGTTCGATTTGCAACTTTTTGATATCCCCCATTTATTTCCCCCATCTCTTACTCGTTTGACATTACTTGTACATAAAAATGACGCTGCCTCGGCCCGTCAAACTCACAGAAATAGATTCCCTGCCACGTGCCTAGCACAAGATCTCCATCATGAATGAGAACATGCTGAGACGCCCCCATATAACTCGCTTTCATATGTGCTGCCGTATTTCCTTCCATATGGCGATCCTTTGGATGTTTCCACGGAAAGACTTCATCAAGCCGGCGAAGCATATCCCGTTTCACATCTGGATCCGCATTTTCATTAATGGTGATCCCAGCTGTCGTATGTGGACAATAGACGATGACAGTTCCGTTTTGTATGCCTGTTTCCCTGACATATTGGAGAACCTCGTGTGTGACATCGATCATGTCATCGCGTCTGTCTGTTTGTACATTGATTTTTTTCATATGAGCTGCTCCTTTTTGATGTTTCTATAAAAACCATACCCTTTTTATGTGAAACAAATCTTCTTATCTAAAGTTTACCAAGCAAAAAAACCTCGTCAAGCAATGCGAGGTTTTTAAGAAAAGTGAACCTTTTTGACTTCAATGGTTCGAATATGGTGGTCTTCAGCATCAATGATCGTAAATTCACAGCCTTCTGCTTCAATCGTATCTCCAATGTCAAAATCAAATTTATGCGTCATCATCCAGCCTGCAATTGTATCAACATCATCATTTTCAATGGCTAAATCCAATAAATCATTTACTTCATCAATCAATGCTTTCCCATCCATCACATAATGAAAATCACCTTTTTTAACGATATGAGGTGTTTCATCCTGATCATATTCGTCTCGAATCTCTCCGACAATTTCCTCTAATATGTCCTCTACTGTGACAAGTCCCGCTGTACCTCCGTATTCATCTACGAGCACTGACATATGGATTCGTTCCTTTTGCATCAAAATGAGCAATTCTTGAACAGGGGTGCTTTCAATCACTCGGATCACCGGACGCATTAAGTCTTCAATAGATACATCTTGATTTAGGAAGCTGGCCTTAAATACATCTTTGCTATTGATAACACCAATCACATGATCTTTGTCTTCTTTAATAACAGGGTAGCGTGTGTACCTTTCGTTCAGCATATAATGGGTCACATCTTCTAAGGTCTGTTCAATCTCTATAGCTGAAATTTCTGTACGCGGGATCATGATCTCTCTCGCCACTCGGTTATCAAATTCAAAGATTTTATTCACATATTTGTACTCAGATTGGTTAATCTCACCCTTCTCATAGCTTTCAGATAAAATGAGTCGCAATTCTTCCTCACTGATCGCCACTTCATGTTCTTTGACAGAATGATAACCAAATAATTTCACGATACTTCGTGCAGCCCCATTTAATGCCTTAATAAACGGGTACATGACTTTATAGAAAAAGATGAGTGGTTTTGCTGTCACAAGGCTGACGGCCTCTGCCTTTTGAATGGCAATTGTTTTAGGCGCGAGCTCTCCCACCACGACATGTAAAAACGTAATGATCACAAATGCGATGATAAACGAAAGGATGTCAGTCAATGCAGAATGAAGCCCGATTTTTTCAAACAGCGGATGCAGAAAATGCTCCACCGTCGGTTCACCCAGCCACCCTAGACCTAAGGCCGTGATGGTAATGCCAAGTTGGCAGGCGGATAAATATTCGTCGAGATTTGATATCAGCTTTTGAACATGGATGGCTCTCTTATCACCGCTTTCGATCAGCTGGTTGATTTTAGAGCCTCTAATTTTCACAATCGCAAATTCAGTGACAACAAAAAATGCTGTCGCAGCAATGAGTAATATGACTAAAAATACGTTTAAAATATACAAAAAAACCCTTACCTAACACTGGTAAGGGCTCACCTCCTCTGGCATCAATTAATCATTACGGCCATTTAGGAAGATCATTACAAAACGGAGCAATTCAAACAGGGAGACAAGGGCCGCTGCTACGTACGTCAGAGCTGCAGCATTTAACACCTTGTTCACGCCTCTTTCTTCACTGCTTCTAATGATTCCTTCTGAAACAATGATATCTTTTGCACGAGAACTTGCATTAAACTCGACAGGCAATGTCACAAGCTGAAAGAATACAGCTGCTGAGAACAAAATGATCCCAAGCCCGATTAAGTTAAGGCTGCTGAGCAAAATTCCACCAAGGAAAAGAAGCGGAGCAACACCAGATGCAAAGTTCACGACAGGAAAGATCTTATGTCTCAAAACAAGCGCACCATAGGATTCCTGATGCTGCAAGGCATGTCCAACCTCGTGTGATGCGACTGAAATGGCCGAAATGGAATGGCCGTAGTACACAGGTTCAGATAAACGAACCACACGCTGCGTCGGGTCGTAATGATCAGTCAAAGTTCCTCTTACCGGTTCAACAGGCACGTCGTATAACCCGTTGCGATCTAAAATATATCGAGCGGTTTCAGCACCTGTTTTCATACTGGATGCTTCCACCTTTGAATACTTTTCAAAATTATTCTTCACTTTAAATTGTGCCCAAAATGATAATCCCAATGCGGCAAATGTTAAAAAATAAAAAAACAGCATGCTCATCAGCTTCCTTTTATTTTATATATTTATTTACAATTTTAATGACTTTTATGTACCATGTACAGCAAAAAGCACTAGGTCTTTTTCAGGGGGATAACCGCACCAATGAAAAAGAAGAACACACCTAAGCAAGCTGTATAAAAGGTTCCCGTACCATAAAGGTCTTGAAAAAAGTGCAGCCATGAAAAATCATTCATAAAATGATTCACAGCATTTAAATCAAACACGAGTAAGATGACAGCTGATGATAAAAAGTGCACACCAATAAAAAGAAGTACGGTCTTTTGAACAAACGACATTCGAATTCCCTCCTTCTTCTCCCTTATTTTAAGATATGGGTTCTATTTCAATACATGACAAAGATGAAAAAATGTGTTCCCAATCGGGCATACTGACATTAGCAGTCTCCTGAAAGGAAGAGTCCGATGAAATCAAACCGTATCTTTATTGCTTGGCTAAGGTGGCCGCTTTATCTTCGAATTGCCATCATCATCTGTTTCTTGCTTCTCTTTTTTGGACAATTAATCGTTTTACTTGAACCGAAGCAATATCATACGATCTTTGATGGGATCTGGTGGGCGCTTATTACAGTCTCTACGGTTGGTTACGGTGATTTTGTGCCGCAAACCATGCCAGGGCAGGTGGCAGGTATGGCGCTCATTTTTATCGGAGCCAGCTTTGTCACCGCTTATTTCGCCACACTTGCCGCCGCTGTGTTCAGCAAGCAGCACCATTATGTTGAGGGCAAGGTAGCCTTTAAGGGAAAAGGACATCTCATTATCGTCGGCTGGAATGAGAAAACGAACAAACTGCTTCAGTCGTTTCAAACGATTGATCCAGCTATGCCGATTGTGCTGATTGATGACTCCTTGAAAGAGGGGCCTCTTTTAGAGAATGTTCATTTTATTAAAGGACACGGGACCGAAGACGTCACACTGCGTAAAGCCAACATTACCGGTGCAGATGCACTGATGATTACCGCGGATCAGCATGAAAATGAAGTGACAGCCGATATGCAGAGTGTTTTGACCTTACTTGCAGCAAAAGGATTGAACCCTTCGCTATATTGTTTAATTGAAATTTTAACAGATCGTTACGTGAAGAATGCCGAGCGTGCTGGTGCCAACCAAGTCATTCATACCTCTGATGCTGTCAATCATTTAATGGTTGAACATTTTCTAATAAAGGAACAACTCACGGCGTTTAAGAAAAAACGACATATGACGCTGCATAAACACGTCACCATCATACCTGTACCAGCTTCATTAGCCGGAGAAACATTCTTAACAGCGCTCCATCATTTTTTAGAGCATCATGTGATCATCGTCGGCGTACAAAAAAAAGAAGGACCCATGATGAATCCTCCCTTTAGCTATGAGCTTCATCCAGAGGATGAACTGATCAGCCTTTAAAGCAGTGCGTCTTCTAATTCCTTGACGAGCGAAAAGCCAATCTCAGCATAAGCCTTTGATACATCCCCATCTTTCTCTTTTGGTTCTTGGAATTGGTTAAAGGATGCGCCCACATTTCCAACCATCGCATGATCATCTAACTTGTCTTGATAGACATGCTTTAAGAGAAATGGATGTCCCATTTTCACCACAACACCAGGCTGATCGAGCTGGCCTTTCTCGGCTGTAAAAGGAACTCTGAGAAAGGTATAGCCATCACGGTTATCAATTTTATAATCAAAATATCCGTGATCATAATCCCAGTTCCCATTAATGACGTAACCGAGCGGCTTCATCGTTTCTTCTAAATGGTAAAGTGAAAAGCTTTCACCAGGCAGCCTGGATGGTACATGAATCATACGAAACCCTCCTTTTTGTATTAGGGTTCGTTAAAGAGAGGAATTCATACATTTCCTCTCGCGATTTGGACATTGTTTGAAAACGCAGCATCAAATGAGCTTTGATTGGTTGATTGATTCGTCTCGTTATCACTGCCGGAACCTGCTGTTTCCTTCGTAGCACTCTTAGAACAAATGCGTCCGACATTGCCAAAGTTCACGATCGCCTGACCAGAAATATCATGAATATAAATATGATTCGTCCTCATTTTTCACCCTCCTCCATTCATTATTCTATGTACAGAACATAGGAAAGCTTGCACAGGAATCTGAAGAAAACAAAAAAGGCACACCTTTATGAAAAGGTGTGCTTTTTTATTCTTATGATTGTTTCAGGCGGCTTTCAAGCTCTGCTTTTTTCTCTTCGAAGCCTGGTTTTCCTAGTAAAGCAAACATATTCACTTTATAAGCTTCTACTCCAGGCTGATCAAATGGATTGACGCCTAGTAAATATCCAGACATCGCACATGCTTTCTCAAAGAAGTACACGAGGTATCCGAATGTATAAGCATCCATTTCAGGAATTGTCACGATAAGGTTCGGTACTTTTCCATCTGTATGGGCAAGCATCGTTCCTTCAAATGCTTTTTTATTGACGAAATCAACCGTTTTTCCTGCTAGATAGTTCAAGCCATCAAGGTCTTGTTCTTCTGCTTCAATTACAAGCTCATGTCGAGGCTTCTCTACATTGACGATTGTTTCAAACAAGTCTCTTCTTCCTTCTTGAACATATTGGCCAAGTGAATGAAGATCTGTTGAGAAGTTAGCAGATGAAGGATAGATTCCTTTTTCATCTTTCCCTTCACTTTCACCAAATAATTGCTTCCACCATTCTGCGAAATATTGCAGGCCTGGCTCATAGTTAATCAGCATTTCAATCGTTCTGCCTTTATTGTAAAGGACATTGCGGACGACAGCATATTGGTAAGCTGCATTTTCAGAAAGCTCAGATGAAGCGAAGTCTTCGCTTGCTTTTGCCGCACCTTCCATCATCTGATCAATGTCTGCACCGCTCACAGCGATTGGCAAAAGACCGACTGCTGTTAATACAGAATAGCGTCCACCAACATCATCAGGGATGATAAATGATTCGTAGCCTTCTTCAGTTGCTAATGTTTTAAGTGCACCGCGTGCCTTGTCAGTTGTCGCATAAATACGTTTTTTCGCTTCTTCAGCACCGTATTTTTCAATGAGGAGCTTTTTAAAGATGCGGAACGCAATGGCTGGCTCTGTTGTTGTACCAGATTTTGAAATCACGTTAATGGAGAAATCTGCATCTTCCAATAGATCCATCACATCTGTTAAATAAGAAGAACTGATGTTGTTTCCAATAAAAATGATTTGCGGTGTCTTGCGCTTGCCTTTTGGCAAAGTGTTATAGAAAGAATGGTTCAAAAATTCAATCGCCGCACGTGCACCTAAATATGATCCGCCGATTCCGACAACGAGCAGGACGTCAGAGTCAGACTTAATTTTGTCTGCACTTTTTTTAATGCGGGCAAACTCTTCACGGTCATATTGCTTCGGCAAGTCCACCCAGCCTAAATAGTCACTGCCTGCACCCGTTTGTTCATGAATATTATGATGGGCTACCTTCACAAAATCTTTTAAATATGTAAGCTCATGTTCTTGAAAGAAAGGTAACGCTTTCGAGTAGTCAAATTGAATATGTGTCATCGCTTGTAAGCCCTCCATTACGTTAGTTCTGTCCCTTTCACTTTAGCGGAACTAGCTATTGAAATCAAGTGATCGTCACTGGCATAGCAAAAAGCCGCTTTTCTGGATGAAAAGCGGCAATCTGGATTATAAAGAAGCTTTCAAAATCGCTAGAATATCATCACGGTTAAGTTTCATAAAGTTTCCAAAACCACCGTATTCCATTTCTTTTGCTGCAATGTCGGCAATTTTGTCCAGCTGATCCTCACCAATGTCATAATCAGCTAAACGGCTTGGTGCACCAAGGCTTGTCCAGAAAGCTGACAGTTTGTCGATTCCTTCTAATGCGATGTCACGATCTGATTTTCCTTCTGTTTCGATGTCAAACATGTTCAGCATAAGGTTTTTAAAGCGTTCCACATTATGATCGAGCGTGTGGCGCATCCAGTTTGGGAAGAGAATAGCAAGCCCGCCTGCATGCGGAATGTCATAGACAGCCGATACAGCATGCTCAATCGTGTGGGACGCCCAGTCGCCAAAGTAACCCATTTGCAGCGTGCCATTTAAAGCAATCGTTCCTGCATAGAGAATCGTTTCACGATGCTCATAGTTTTGTAAGTCCTCCAGCAGTTTTGGTGCTGTCTCGATGACTGTTTGAAGAACAGCAAAACACATCCGGTCCTGTAAAGGCGTGTTTTTTACATTATGGAAGTATTGCTCAAAAACGTGACTCATCATATCGACCATACCATACACCGTCTGGTTTTCTGGCACAGAATACGTATGCTCAGGGTCTAGAATTGAAAAAGCAGGGTGAGTGACAGAGCTGCCCCACACATATTTTTCATTCGTTTCCCAGTTTGTGATGACAGAGTCCGGGTTCATTTCTGAACCAGTTGCTGCAAGTGTCAGCACTGTGCCAAACGGCAGCGCTTTTTGAGCGGTTGTTTTCTTTGAAATAATATCCCACACATCACCGTCATACTCTGCTCCGGCTGCAATCGCTTTTGTACAGTCGATCACACTTCCGCCGCCAACGGCTAATAAGAAATCAATGTTCTCCTTTTGGCAGATATCGATTCCCTTCTTCACTGTTGTGAGGCGCGGGTTTGGTTCAACGCCAGACAGCTCAAATACTTCAGCATCTGCTTCTTTTAACGCACTGATGACTTTGTCATAAAGACCATTTTTCTTAATGCTGCCGCCGCCATATACAAGTAACACTCGTTTTCCATAACGAGCGAGTTCGCTTTTGAGTCCTTCTAGCTGTCCTTTTCCAAACATCAATTTTGTTGGATTATAGTAAATAAAATTCTCCATCTGTTGAAACATCTCCTTACAACGAATATATCCAAAAACATGAAAGACTACTGTAACATATGTACACGATGAACTCAAAAAAAGATAACTGCCCGCAAGCAGCTATCCCTTTGTTGTTCAATTATAAAGAAGCGTTCAAAATGGCTAAAACATCTTCTTTGTTCAGCTTTTTAAATTGACCAAATTCACCGCGTGCCATTGCACGGTCTGCAATTAAATCAATTTTCTCATCGTTGATGTCATAATCCGCCAAACGGCTTGGTGCACCAAGACTTGTCCAGAAAGCTGACAGCTTGTCGATTCCTTCTAAGCCAACTTCTTCGTCTGTTTTGCCCGCAGGATCTACATCGAATACACGCACCGCTAATTGTTTAAAACGGCCTGGGTTTTCTTGAATCACATGTTTCATCCAGTTCGGGAACAAGATCGCAAGACCGCCTGCATGAGGAATATCATAGACAGCAGATACTGCATGCTCAATGTTATGAGATGCCCAGTCACCACGTGCCCCCATTGAAAGCATGCCATTAAGTGCAATTGTGCCAGTGAATAAAATCGTTTCACGCAGCTCGTAGTTCTCTAGATCGTTGATCAGCTTCGGTGCCGTTTCAATGACAGTGCGAAGAAGTCCTTCACACATACGATCTTGATAAGGTGTATTTTCTGTGTGATGGAAATATTGTTCGAACACATGTGACATCATGTCAACCATGCCATAAATCGTATGATTTTTAGGCACAGTGAATGTGTTAACTGGATCAAGAATAGAGAATTTCGGGAAAACTGCTGGACTTCCCCAGCCATACTTCTCATTTGTTTCCCAGTTTGTGATAACTGATCCTGAGTTCATTTCAGAGCCTGTTGCGGCAAGTGTTAACACCGTACCGAACGGAATAGCTTCCATTGGGACGTGTTTGCGTGTCACGATATCCCAAGCATCTCCATCGTACTTCGCACCAGCTGCGATTGCTTTTGTGGCATCAATGACACTGCCGCCGCCAACTGCCAAAATAAAATCAATGTTGTTTTCTTTGCAAAGCTCTACCCCTTTTCTTACTGTTGTTAAGCGCGGGTTAGGCTCTACACCAGCAAGTTCAGTGATTGCAGCTCCTGATTCTTTTAGGATGCTGACAACTTGGTCATAAAGGCCGTTTCGTTTAATACTGCCTCCACCATATACAAGTAATACGTTTTTTCCGTAGTGTTTGAGTTCATCTGAAAGGGCTGATACTTCTCCCTTTCCAAAAATTAATTTCGTTGGGTTCCAATAAGTAAATCGATCCATGTGATCTCCTCCTCGCGCTACATTATGCGCCTCATTCATTCCAAAAGTAAAGTAATTTGCTTTCATCCATTTTCTTACGCATAGTTTGGCTAAAAATCTGCAAAATATAAATGTATTGATGCTGTAGCGAAAGGAGGAATCACGATGAGTGCTATTCAGCGTATTGCCCTCGTGCTCACGATTATCGGTGCTATTAACTGGGGACTAATCGGCTTTTTTCAATTTGACTTAGTAGCAGCGATCTTTGGCGGACAAGGTTCTGCATTATCACGTATTATTTATGGTCTTGTTGGAATTGCAGGTCTTGTCAACCTTGGTCTGTTGTTCAAACCAAGCGAAGAAGCTGTTCGCCGTGACGAGCCGAACCCAGAAGTTCGTTAAATAAAAGGACATAAAAAAGGCTGCCTACATGAGGCAGCCTCAGCGTGTAGACAAACCCTCGCATTCTTTGTCAGGTCTGCGCGCTGGTGCTCAAGAATTCTAAATTCGCTCCAGTGCCCGCCATTCCTAGACTTCAAAGGTTTTCTATCACGCTAAAAAAAAGACAAAGGGCTAAAATAAAGATCATTTTAGCCCTTTGTCTACAATCTAAGGCACCGTTTGAAGCGGTGCTTTTTTATTATTTCTTGATAAGATCTTTGCGGTTTGATTGCTCAATCCACTCTTCAAGTTTATCTTTAAGCGTATTGAAACCTTGTGGTGCAGCAGCTTCTTCTTTCACTTGCTGTGGTCTTTGTTTCTTTGGTTTGCTTTCTTTTCTTTCAGGTGCTTCTTGTGTCGCACGGATAGAAAGGCTGATTTTACCTGCATTTTCATCAACAGAAAGAACTTTTACTTGTACTTCGTCACCAATTGAAAGGTGCTCGTTGATGTCTTTTACAAAGCCATGTGTTACTTCAGAAATATGCACAAGTCCTTGAGTTTCTTCATCTAATGCAACAAACGCACCATACGCTTGTAATCCTGTTACTTTACCAGTGTAAACACTGCCTACTTCAAACTTTGTCGCCATGATAACAACTCCTAAATAAATGTTTTAATATTCGTTTATACGCAATTAAAAACTATATCACAGAACGGGCAGTTACGCAAAATATTTTTTAAATGGGTTTAGATGAGAACAAAAGGGGGAATACCTGAAAACAAGAATGCTTTCTAGTATTCCCCCCTAATTTGTGAGGCATGAGTCCATTTGGATTGATGCCTTTTTTTATTTTAAAATGGCTGATGCTTCTTCCTTCACTTGTCGAGCCTGCAAAAAGCGCTGAATTCTTGAAAGTGATTCCTGAAGATGATCAAGTGACGAAGCATATGAACAGCGGATATGACCTTCACCGCTCGGTCCGAATACATTCCCAGGAACAACAGCGACTTTTTCACTTAGGAGCAGCTCCTCAGCAAATTGTTCTGAAGTCATGCCTGTGCTTTTAATCGATGGGAACGCGTAAAACGCTCCGTTTGGCTGATGGCATGTAAGTCCTAGTTCGTTTAAGGAGCCGACAAACAAATTACGGCGTCTTCTGTAGCTTTTCTTCATTTTCTCTACATCTTCAAGCCCATTTTTTAATGCTTCTTCTGCCGCATATTGTGCCATCGCCGGTGCGCACATCATAGAATATTGATGTATTTTCAGCATGGCATCCCGCAGTACAGGTGGTGCCGCCACATATCCTAAACGCCAGCCCGTCATGGCAAACCCTTTAGAAAAACCTGAAATCAAGATCGTTCTTTCCTTCATATCTTGAATAGCCGCGACGCTTGTAAAAGCTTCATCGTACGTCAGCTCTGCATAAATCTCATCCGTAATAATGAGCAGGTCATGCTCTTTCGCAAATTGAGCAATATCTTCAAGCTCTTCCTTTGAATAAACAGACCCAGTCGGATTTGATGGCGAGCAAAGCAAAATGGCTTTTGTCTTCGGCGTCAGCTTTGTGAGAAGATCAGCAGAATCTGCTTTGAAATCTTTTTCAGCGGTTGTACTTAAATAGACAGGCACTCCGCCTGCTAGTGTCGTAAGTGCCCCGTACGCTACGAAACAAGGCTCTGGAATGATTACTTCATCCCCGCTGTTTAAAATCGCACGAAAGGCCAAATCAAGTGCCTGGCTTCCGCCAACAGTGATAATGAGTTCTTCTTCTGGACTGTAATCAATGTGAAACCGCTTATATAAATAGTGGCTCAGTTCTTTTCGCAAAGAAATTAAACCTGCATTCGCCGTATAAGAGGTCAGTCCCTGTTCTAATGACATAATACTTGCTTCTCTGACATTCCAAGCTGTCACGAAATCCGGCTCACCGACACCAAGGGAGATAACCCCTTCCATTGTGGCTGCCAAATCAAAAAATTTCCGAATACCTGACGGCTGAATGCTTTGTACCGTTTCAGATAAATAAGACTTTTTCATTTAAGGAGACACCACGATTCTTTTGTCATCGTCTCCTGTTTCAAACACTTTCCCATCATGTTTATATCTTTTCAAAATAAAGTGGGTAGTTGTTGAAACAACGGAATCAAGTGTCGATAATTTTTCAGATACGAAGCGGGCAATATCAGACATTGATCTTCCGCGGATCACAACGGAAAGATCGTAAACACCTGACATGAGATAGACAGACTCCACTTCCTGAAACCGATAAATCCGTTCAGCAATTTCATCAAATCCGACGCCTCTTTTTGGTGTCACTTTTACATCAATCATTGCTGTAACGCCTTCATGACCATCCACTTTTCGCCAGTCAATCATGGTTGAATAATCAATAATAACTTTTTGATCTTCAAGTTTTTGAATGATGGCTTCGGCTTCTTCTGTTGTCACGCCTGCCATTTTTGCAATTGTATTTAAATCGGCGCGGCTGTTTTCATCTAAAATCTCTAATATTTCAGTTTCTTTTTCTGTTAGTTTCATTTGATTTCACACCTCAGATTATAAAAGCTAGTTTTAAAAAATCTTCTGAACATTATAGCACGTTTTTCCCATTATGCTAAGCAGGGAAAAGATTCTAATGATAGCTTAAAATCCACTTTTTAGGGTACAATACAGTCACCTAACAGAGAGAGTATCAAGTATCGGAGTGAAGAATGTGGACATTGTGCAGCCAGCTTATATGAAAAGTACATTCGGTTTAGATATCTATTACGAGCACTATCCAAATGAAGGCAAGAAAACATTGATCTTAATTCACGGTCTCTTCTCTTCTACCTTCAGCTATCGAAAGCTCATCCCGCTTCTGAAACAGGACTTCAATTTAATTGCGATTGATCTACCGCCATTTGGACAGTCCGAGAAGTCGAATACGTTTATTTACAGCTATCGCAACATGGGAAAAATTATTATAGAGCTAGCTGGTTATTTACAGATTCAGCATGCAATTCTAGTGGGCCATTCAATGGGCGGACAAATCGCCTTATACGCTGCTACTGAACGGCCGGATCTATTTGAAAAGGCGGTTTTATTGTGCAGCTCAGGCTACTTGAATAAGTCAAAAAGATCACTTGTTTACAGCACTTATATTCCTTATTTTTATCTGTATCTAAAAAGAAAACTTTTAAAGCAGGGCATTATGAAAAATTTAACGGCTGTTGTACATGATCATTCCATCATTGATCAAGAGATGGTCGACGGATATTTAAAGCCATTTTCAGATGATCAAATCTTTCGGGGGATCTTTCGTTTGATTCGGCACCGGGAAGGAGATTTAACCTCGGACGTTTTAAAGAAAATGGAAACACCCGTGCTGCTCATTTGGGGCGAGGAAGATCGAATCGTTCCCATTCAAATAGGCGAAAGACTGCACAAAGATCTGCCGAATTCGACCTTACATGCATTAAAAAAAACCGGGCACCTCATCCCTGAGGAAAATCCGGTCTTTGTGTCTGATCAAATCGGACATTTCAGCCTGTCTTAGCGTGAACAGGAGCTGCTGTCTCGTATGACAAAAAGCTGATTCGCTATATGCTGACAGCTCTCTATCGGAAGAAGCTGTTCAAATGAGTGATGGTAGATGGCTTGAATCTCTTTTGCTAAAGATAACGGGTCTTCTGCGTCGTATAATGCACTGATGACGTCAGCAGGCTCCGTTTCATAAAAATCCTCTCCATAATGAAAAGGGTCCCATGCCTTAATGAATTGAATCATCTCTTCTACAGCTTGACTATTTTTCATCGGTATCACCGCTTATAATAAATTTTGTGATGTTTATTTTAGCACAACCAAGAATGGTTGAAAAACAGCTAGAGGTGGGTTTCATGAATTTCGACGAACAGATCATACGTAAAGGTTCAAAATCAGTGAAATGGGATCAGGCAGAGTCTTTGTTCCTGACAACAGATGCCCTTCCGATGTGGGTGGCCGATATGGATTTTAAAGCACCGCAGGTCGTCCTTGATGCATTGAAAGAGCGATTAGATCACGGTGTATTTGGTTATGCATTTCAGGATCAGGATACGCAGCAGGCAGTCGCTGGCTGGCTCAAAAGAAGACATGGATGGACAATCCAGACAGATGACGTCACCTTCACACCAGGAATCGTAACGGCACTTAGTTTTGCTGTTCAAGCCTTTACAGCACCGCACGACGAAGTAGTTATACAGTCACCAGTGTATACACCTTTTTATCAAATGATTGAGCGAAATGGACGTACAGTCTCAACCAATCCTTTAAAAATAGAAAACAACCGCTATATGATGGATTTTGATGATTTAGAGAAAAAACTGAGCAGACCACAAGCAAAGCTCATGTTCCTTTGCCATCCGCATAATCCGTCCGGAAGAGCATGGTCAAAAGAGGAATTAAAGCGAGTCGGAGACCTGTGTGTAAAGCATGGAGTCACAGTCGTTTCAGATGAGATTCACTCGGATTTGATGCTTTACGGGAAGCAGCATGTGCCCTTCGCCAGCCTTTCTGACGACATTGCACATATCACGGTAACGTGTATTGCGCCGAGTAAAACCTTTAATCTAGCGGGGCTTCAGGCATCTGCTATTATCATTTCAGATAAAGAAAAAAGAACTCTTTTCAACAATGAAGTGCAAAGAAACGGACTGTCCAAACTGAATGCCTTTGCGATTCCAGCGATGGAAGCAGCATACCGACACGGGGATGAGTGGCTTGATGCCCTTGTTCTTTATCTCGAAGGCAATATGAAGACGGCGATGGACTATATCGACGAAAATCTTCCAAATATGCGTTATATGAAACCAGATGCTTCTTATTTATTGTGGCTGGACATTCGGGATTATCAATTCAGTCAAGCGGAATTGAAACGGAATCTGCTGAAAAAAGGGAAAGTGATCCTAGAGCTTGGCCACGTGTACGGACACGAAGGAGACGGCTTTATTCGGATGAATCTCGGCTGTCCTGCTGCAACAGTCAGAGAAGGACTGAAACGTCTCCACCAAGCGTTCACGCTATCAGCTGAATAAGACCTATACGATAGAAAGAACATCCTAACGGGTGTTCTTTTTAAAGAAAAAAACCCTCCTTTTATCATATCTACTTTGTACATGAAATGATATAATGAGAGGAATTACAATTATTTACGAGGAGAGCATTTAAATGGAAATGTTCAAGGATTTTCTGCTCCATGTATCTTTTATTCTATTTCCAATCTTTTTATATCATGCGCTATGGTTAAGCCGGACCCCTGCTCATTTCCCAAAAACGAATAAACTGCTCATCACAGTATTCGCATCCATCTCTTCAGCACTATGTATTATGTATCCAGTTGGTTCGATTTTAGATTTGCAGACTGGGCTTCAATCCATTCCCCTTGTACTTGCTATTTTATACGGAGGATATATGGCGGGGATCGTTGCCATCTTGATAAGCATCATTGTCAAATTCGTGATGTACGGCTCTTTCTTATGGATTGGACTCATCGTTGTCCCAATTTACTTTTTTATCCCATTCCTGTTCTACCGAAAATGGCATCAATATTCGAAGCCAAATAAGCTGTTTTACGGAGTGCTTATCGGTTTATCCAAAGGATTCTTTATTTACATTGGACTTTTTGTGGTCAGCTTAATGGCATACAGCCCAGCTTTTATTATGCAGCAAAAGCTCCTTGAGTTATTTTTCTCAACTCTTTACTACATATTCTTTCTTGTGCTCAGTATCTATTCCATTGAATTCGTTAAGGAAAATGCGGAAATGAGATCACAGCTTGTCCAGTCAGAAAAACTGACCATTGTAAGTGAACTTGCTGCAAGCGTTGCCCATGAAGTACGCAATCCGCTGACAGTTGTGAGAGGCTTTATTCAATTGCTCTTTTCGAGTGATAATACAAAAGAGCCACCTGCCAATAAAGATTATAAAAATCTTGTTCTGTCCGAGTTAGACCGGGCGCAGGACATTATCACGAGCTATCTTGACATTGCAAAACAAAACTATTATCAAATTGAATCTCTTAATCTCTCTAAATTACTTGAGGAATGTGCATCACTGATGACATCCTATGCGAATTTTAAATCGGTCACGATTCATCAATCCATTGAACCTGACTTATACATTCAAGGTGACGTAACGAAGATCAAGCAAGTCATGATTAATTTAATCAAAAATGCAATTGAAGCAGCTCCTGAACATGAAGGGAAAATTGAACTTTTTGCTTCAAAAGAAAATCATAAAATCTGCCTTTATTTCGTTGATAACGGTGTAGGTATGACAGAAAGTCAGATGAAAAAACTTGGCGAACCCTATTACACCTTGAAAAATAAAGGGACTGGACTTGGGCTGACAGTGACTTTTTCAATTATTGAAAATCACCATGGAACGATTCGTTTCAAAAGCTCGCTGCAGTCTGGAACAACCGTCACCGTGAAATTTCCTGAAGATACAAGAAGAAAATGATTAATCCATTTTTTTTGTTCTTTTTTCATCTATCTGCTCCTGCTTCTTAGACGCACGAACGATGAGACGAAAACAAATAAACGCAGCAATAAAGAAAATCACCGTGGTGATAGCCGCTGGGATGTACTCCCTTTTATCTTCAGGAAAATATAGTAGAAAAAGTACGATGAATGACATCTCGCCATTCCCCCTTTTGCTCGTTTACTTCACTATATTGGCTAAAAGAAATGAAATACCTTCCTATGAGAAGGAAATGGAGGAATTTCACATGACAGACATTCAAATTGGACAAGTTGTGAAAGGTTTTTATAAAACAGGTGTATACGTTGGGGAAGTGACAGCAGTGAAACCATCGACCTATCTCGTTCAAGTAAAAGCCGTTCTGACACATCCCACTCAAGGCGACCTGCATCATCCGAAAGAAGCAGACGTGCCTTTTTTCCAAGAGAGGCGGGCTTTGGCCTATAGAGAACAGACAAATATCCCTCATCATATGGTGAAGCCTTATGATGGCGATATCCCTGATTATGAAGAGTCACTGAAAGAAGCTGTAGATAAATTGAAACAAGCACTCCGTGCGGATGATTCCAAATGGGCTGAAAAATCAAGAGCGTGCCTATCTTCTCTTGAGAAAGATTATTTTCCAGAAGACGTCCGCTAATCAGCCGAATCAAAAAAATGTGAGAAATCGATCAGCTCACCAATTTTGGTTGTTTGCGGATTTTCCACATAGGCTCTGTCTTTTTCAAAAAGGGTTAACAGCTGATAAGTCGTCATGGCATCATCGAGTGCTTTATGATGCTTACCAGCTCCTTCACTGCCGTATTCCTTTGCTGCTTTTCGAAGCCCTGTCAGTGTGCGGTCACCAAAAAAGGTTTTATATTCAAAGGCCAGGTCCCTCAGCTTCCCCTTAAAAGGAAAGGCAATGTGATTGAGCATACAATTTTGCTTCAATACCTTCATGTCCATGTTGCCCCACGTAATAATTTCACAATTCTCTCCCCCATCAAGTGACATGAGCTTCTCGATAAATTCCTCAAATGAAATTCCGCTCTCTACATCCTCCTGCGTAATTCCGAGGAAAGATTTACAGCGCTTCGTCAGCTTCGGGAACTTTTTCGGTTTGACGTAGCTAGAGAATGTGTCTATGATCGTTTCATCTGCTGCTTTCACTACCCCAGCTTCAATAATTTCAGGAAAAAAATTTTGCGGATGATATTTTCCATCAGGCATCGTAAATTCAAAATCGACCACAAGCACCGTCTTCTGTTCCACCAGTTTCACCTCACTTTTTCGTCAGCTTTTCATTCTCATACCATTATATTAAGACGGACCTTGAAATCACTTCATTTTCGTGAAAATAATGCAGATTCACTATGCCCAACCTATTCATCTGATGAAAGATCGTTTATTTTCCTTTATAATTATTAAGGAACACGAAATAAATAAAGAAGGTGGTCTCTATCACAAACAGGAAGAAAAACTTGTACATCATGTGGTTTGTGAACTTTTTTGTATCTGCGAGCATTACAATGATCGTCCCTTTTTTATCACTTTACATAGAATCTCTTGATAGCAGCTATTCAAATGAATTTGTTCAAAGATGGAGCGGCTATGTCTTTGGAGTCACGTTTTTAACGGCCTTCCTGATTTCTCCGATTTGGGGGCGGATTGGCGACCGGCATGGCTATAAAAAGATTTTATTAATTAACGGAATTGGCATCGCCACAAGTATTCTATTAATGGGGCTTGTGCACACTGTGTATCAGCTATTCGCACTAAGGCTCTTCATGGGGCTTGTCACAGGCTTTATCTCGACTTCAATGGCACTGATTTCTGCACAGACCGAAAAGGCAACTGCCGGTAAAACCCTTGGAACGATGCAGATGAGTAATGTTGCCGGAGGATTGTTTGGTCCATTAATGGGTGGATTCATGGCAGACAGCGTCGGATTTATTTATACGTTTTTCCTGACAGCGGCTGTCATTTATGTGTCAGCTATTGTGATTATCTTCGGAGTGAAAGAACAGCCGATCCGGTCAAAAGAAGCAAAGCGTGTTTCTTACTCACGGAAGGATGTACTCTTTCACATTTTCAAGCAGCCTTTGCTTGTCGTCACGATGCTTTTAACGTTTATTACACAAGTAGGGAACTTTAGCATTCAGCCGCTTTTGGCTTTATACATTCATGATTTACATGGTCCTGTCAATCTCGCTTTTTATGCGGGGCTTGCTTTTTCTGCAACTGGACTCGGCAATTTGCTGTTTACGCGAAAATGGGGAGATCTCGGAGATCGAATTGGTCATGACAAGGTGCTGCTTGCCCTTCTCATCCTCTCCTCTATTTTATTCATCCCGCAAGCGATGGCGGATTCGTACGTCATGTTAGTCATTTTCCGTTTCCTATACGGGATGGCACTTGGCGGAATTATTCCGTGTACGACGGCGTATATCCGGATTAAAGCACCTGCTTCTATGCAAGGAGAAGTGCTCGGATACAATGTCAGCTTCCGCTTTCTTGGGAATGTCGTCGGTCCGGTAATCGGCGGCATTGTGGCGAGTCATTACGGGATTCCAGCTGTCTTTTATGTCACTGCCGGCATTTTTCTGTTTGGCGCGTTATTTTTATGGGCGGTCCGCTCACATGCGAAAACAAAGGAAAGGAGTGTCTGATCATCTTCAGATACTCTTTTTTCTTGCGGAAAAGCCTGATTCACTAGACTTCACGCCCTTTCTTTTCTAAAAATAACCTTCTCGTATCCGCAAAAGAATGGTACGATATGGCTAGAAAATTGAAGAAAGTGAGTGACCTCATGTTTCGTGCAATTATTGGTTGGTTATTACTTGCTGCCCTCATCCCATTATTTGCTCTGACTTTTTATCTATCAAAGGAAGAAGCTGCAAGTGTCAAGCCTGTTAACGAAGTGCTTGATCAAAAAATCAAGCTGGAAAAGATAGATTTTTCCCAAAACAGTTATATGTATGACCGGGATGGTTCTCTTATCTCCGAGATCGTCTCAAACGATGAGAACCGAGTGTTCGTGAAATACGATAACATTCCTGAACCTGTGAAGGAGCTGTTCCTTCGTTCAGAGGACCGCAACTTTTATGACCATAAGGGAATTGACTTTATGGGGGTTGTTCGTGCCGTTGCTGCAAATGTCAAAAACCATGGCATCAGCCAAGGAGCGAGTACGATCACACAGCAGCTGTCCCGCAACTTATATTTAAGCCATGAACGTTCGTTCAGCCGAAAGTTTACGGAGCTGCTCTATTCCTATGAACTTGAGCGGAAATTCTCGAAGGATGAAATTCTCGAAAGCTATTTAAATACGATTTATTTCAGTAATGGTGTTTACGGTGTCGGTTCTGCGGCTAATTACTATTTTGATAAGCCGCTTAGTTCTTTAACACTTGCACAAATGGCATTTATCTCTGCTATTCCAAACAACCCAACACTGTATGACCCATTAAAACAGTTCAAGCACACAAAGAAACGCCAAGAACGACTGCTTGGTATTTTGAAGAAAGATGGCGTCATCACCAAAAAACAATACAAAAAAGCCGTCAAAGAAAAAATCAGCCTTTCTTTAAATGAAAAGAAAAACCTATACCCTGACTATGTGACATATGCCAATGAAGAGTTTACCGATCTTGTGTCTGATCAGGAGGGCTTTACAAAACGATTGAAGAAAGCCAAGACAGCTGAAGCGAAAAAGGCGGTTCAAAAGGAATTATCTGAAAAGGTCAGTGCCCTGCTCCAGGATGGTGTGAAAATTTATACGGCGCTTGATCCTTCCTTACAGCAAAGAGCCGTCTATCAGCTCAATGCTCAATTGCCTTACCAAGGTGTGGAAGGCGGATCAGCCGTCATTAATCATGAAACGCATCAAATTGTTGCACTTGCTGGCGGGAAAAACTATAAGAAATTTGATTTTAACTACGCTTATCAAGCGCAAAGACAGCCTGGTTCTGCGATTAAGCCGCTTTTAGACTATGCGCCTTATATTGATCAAACCGGTGCAACGGCTTCAAGCACCATCAGTGCCGGCAAGTTTTGCAGCAGCGGATACTGTCCGCAGAACTATAATCATAAAACATATGGAACAGTCACACTTGAAACAGCCTTTAAAAATTCTTACAATACCCCTGCGATCCGAATGCTGGATACAGTGGGTGTCAAAAAAGGCTTCAGCTATTTAGAGAAGTTCTCATTCGAACATATTGTAGCGGAAGATTACCGTCTTCCTTCTGCACTTGGCGGATTTACGAAAGGCTTCTCACCGCTAGAAATAACAGATGCATATACCGTCTTTGGCAACCAAGGAGCCTACACACAAAGTCATTCGATCACAAAAGTGACAGACTTAAACGGTAAGACCCTTTACAAGTGGAAAGAGTCGCCAAAGCAAGTATATTCTCAGCGAACAAATGAAACGATGCGTAAGCTGCTTACCTCTGTTGTGAAGAGTGGGACAGGGAAAAAAGCGAATTTCAACGCCCCTTACATCGGTGGTAAAACAGGGACATCCAATGACTACAAAGATATTTGGTTTGTGGGACTGACAGATCAGTACACAATGGGTGTCTGGGTTGGAAGAGATAGAGGAACGGTGGAATCGATTTATCATTCAAGCCCGCACTTACGTATTTGGAAAAATACGATGCAATACGCCAGATAAACAGGAGGTTTGATTGCGATGCATTCAACACATCCACCCCATTTAATCTTATTTGACGGTGTCTGCAACGTGTGCAGCGGTGCTGTTCAGTTTGTGATTAAGCGCGATCCGAATGAACGGATGATGTTCGCTTCCTTACAATCAGATACAGGGCAGCGTATTTTAATGGAAAACGGTTTGCCTTTAGATGAGTTCAATTCATTCATTTATATTGAAAAAGGGACCCTTTATACGAAGTCGACAGGCATCTTAAAAGCCGCGCGGCATTTAAAAGGGATATACAGATGGAGCTTTTTACTCCTTGCCATACCTCGCCCAATCCGCGATTGGTTTTATCAGTTGATAGCAAAAAATCGCTACAAATGGTTTGGTCAAAAAACAGCTTGTATGATGCCTACACCCGATATTCAAAAACGGTTTCTTTCATAAAAAAAAGCATCCTCCATTATTGGAGGATGCTCAGATTGTTGAAAAAGAGCTAAAATGATCTTTATTTTAGCTCTTTTTCTTCTTTTCAGCGTGACCTGAAAACCTTTGCAGTCTAGGAAGGACGAGCACCGAAGCGGAGCGAATTTAACATTCGTGAGCATCGGCGCGCAGAACTGACAACGAATGCAAGGGTTTGTCTAAACGCTGAAAGCATCCTCCGTTATTGGAGGATGCTTTCTTTGTCTGCTTATGAAGGCAGACTTGCCATCACACTGTTATAAAGCTTAATAAATAAGTACAAAATACCGATCAAAAACGTCGCCCAAAACAGCAGAATAAACATCATAAATCCAATCAAATTCAGCATAGAAAGCGATTGATAAATGCGAACCACAACCCAGATAAAATAGACAAGACTTGCTAATGCAAAAAGTCCGACTAGCAGAATGAGCTGCTGCGTCAACAGAAAAGCTAGCAAGCTGGCAAATAAATAAACAACGGATGCGATCCGAATTTTCTTTAAGTTCTCCCCTTCAGGGTCCTTAGCGAAAAAGAGTAACGCCAGCTCTAATACCGTATCTGCAATCAGTTTTAAGGCAGATAAGATCATAAAATAAACAAGTGCAAAAGCAGCAAAGAGAGCAAGACGAATGCCCTGTTCTGAGAAAAATTCAAGCATTCCTTTTAAAATGCCTGCTTGAGTCAAGAAATCAGTTGTGACACCTACTGTGAAAATCGAAAAAGCAGAGCTGAATAGTAAAATTGAAATCAGCGGAAAATATCCAGTCAAATATGTATTTTTCATAAATAGATCCTTTCTCATAAGCTCACATTTATTATGGCTCACTTAAAACGGATTGACAAGATGCTTTCAAAGTAAACCGACAGCAAAATCAAATTTATGATTTTGCACGTACATTCCTTCACAAACTTACATTTTCCCGTTAAAGTATTACTGTTACGAAAAAATCGTGCGTTAGGGGTATACTCGTGAAAAAAACTTTAAGACTGCAAACACGGCTGACGATCTTTGTGTGCATCGTTGTCCTGATCTCCCTTTGTATCACATTCTTTACAATATGGTCGGAAACAGCCAAGAACATCCATCAGCAGGAACGTGACATTGCTCTTTCTACTGCCAAAATGGTCGCAGAGGCACCGATCACAGCACAATCATTAGAAGATCATTCATATTCCGCATTACGAAAATATACAACAAGTGTTCAGCAAATCACCAAAACCGAATTCGTTGTCGTCATGGATATGAACGGTATCCGCAAAACACACCCGAATCCGCAGAAAATTGGAAAGCGGTTTGCCGGCGGTGATGAAAAAGCTGCATTACAGGGAAAAGAACATATTAGTACGGCTTCTGGAACACTCGGCAGATCCATGCGTGCTTTTGTTCCTGTTTATGATCAAAATGGAAAGCAGCTTGGGGCTGTGGCCGTAGGGATTACGTTAAAGGAAATTGACTTGATTATTCATCAAAGCTTACTTCCACTCTACTTCGTCACATCACTCAGCCTTCTATCTGGCATCATCGGAGCACTCATTGTGGCAAGAAAAGTGAAGAAGATTATGTTTGGACTTGAGCCGGATGAGATCGCCACATTGTTAAAAGAACGAAGTGCCATGCTAGAATCAACAAAAGAAGGGATTCTGGCCGTCGATCAGCACGGTAAAATTAAACTGGCCAATGCAGAGGCCAAACGGCTCTTTCATAATATGGGCATTATGGTTGATCCTAGAGAACAAGATGTGCAAACTCTCCTCCCTTCAAGCGGCTTAAAACAGGTCATTGAAACACGCAAGCCGCTGCTTGATCGTGACGTGAGAATGAATGGACTGGAACTCGTCTTTAATGAAGTGCCAATTACGGTAAAAGGTGAAATTGTCGGAGCCATCGCCACCTTCCGTGACAAAACAGAAGTGAAACATCTGGCTGAGCAGCTTAGCGGGGTCAAAATGTATGCGAATGCGCTCCGTGCCCAGTCACATGAATTTATGAACAAGCTGCATGTCATTTTAGGATTGGTTCAGCTCAAAAACTACGATGACCTTGGCACCTATATCAAAGATATTGCGATCTATCAGCAAACGGAAACAAATGAAATCATCAACCATGTGAAAAACTCTGTTTTAGCAGGATTTTTACTAGGAAAACAAAGCTATATCAGGGAACAAGGCGCTGCCTTGGAGGTTATTTGCAGCACACAAGTGCCAAATACGGAGGACCCGGCAGTGACGCATGATCTCATTACCGTGATTGGCAACTTATTAAATAACGCACTCGATGCTGTTTCACATACTGACACGAAAAACATCTCGATCTCCTTCAGATACGTCCATGAGCAGCTTCACATTGAAATCACGGACACAGGTGTTGGTCTCACGAAAGAAGAACAAGACATCATGTTTGATCAAGGCTTTTCAACTAAAGGAGAAGACCGAGGGTTCGGACTCTACTTCGTTGACCAAAGCATCAAGAAATTGAACGGACATATGATTGTCACGAGTGAAAAAGGAGAAGGAACGACCTTTAGTCTACGCATTCCGTATAAACAAAAGGAGGATTCAAATGATTAATGTGTTAATAGTAGAAGATGATCCAATGGTTGGAGAGCTGAACAAACGCTACCTGACCCAAATCGACGGCTTTGAGTTAAAGGGGATTGCCACCTCCTTTCAGCAGGCACTTGAAGTGTTAAAAACAGAAGTCATACACCTCGTACTGCTCGATATTTATATGCCTGGACAAAATGGACTGGCATTACTAACAGAAATTCGCCAGCAAAATCATGCCGTTGATGTCATTGTCATTTCGGCTGCAAATGAAGTCGATGTTGTACAGCAAACGATGCGAAACGGGGCAGTTGATTATTTAATTAAGCCTTTTGAGTTCGAACGATTCCAATCAGCACTGGCAGAGTATAAACGGAAACACGCCCTGTATCAATCCATGAACAGCATTTCGCAAAATGATTTAGATGCGAAGCTTTTTCATAAAAAAGCAGAGGCGGAAAAAGTCCTCTTGCCAAAAGGACTGACCAAAAGCACACTTAAACTCATCTGGACAAGCATTCAATCATTTGGCCAGCAGGCTTTCACAACCGAAGACCTAGCCAATCATACAGAAATCTCTCAAGTCTCCATTAGAAAATACTTGAAATTCCTTGAGGATATCGAAGTGGTGGATGTTGAAATGGCATATGGGACAATAGGACGTCCTGTTTTCCAATATAAACTGAACACGAGCAATATGAATTTGATTCAGCAATATCTTTAAAATACTACATCTGACCTTTCACAAAGGCCAGATGTTTTTTTATGGCATACGATGTAACAAACCCCTTGATATCAGTGGTTCTGCTGTAGCGGAGCACATCACAAAAGCGGCATTATATCATATTTCAGCAGATAAAAAGACATCAAATAAAGCCATTTAACATTTTTTTAAAAATAAAACAAATTTCTATTTATTTATTCGATCGGAAATGATAAATTATGATTGATTAGTTCAACGAGATATAAGTCTGATGTCTTACATCTTCTCTCCTGCCCTCCATAAGCTTCATGAGAAAGCAGGATAAAATACCCTCTTCAGAAGGGTGAGAAGAGATAGATCGGTCTTTTTTCGCGAGACTTTTCTGAAACTTTTAAATTTTATAGGGGGTTATGTTTTGAAGAAGCGCAAAATTGGACTAGCATTGTCCTTAGTCGTAGCAGCAGGAACCATCCTTGGAGCATGCGGCAACTCTGGCTCAAACAGCGGTGAAAGCAAAAAAGATAAAGATCAATTCACTGTTGCAATGGTAACTGATGTCGGTGGTGTCGATGACAAATCGTTTAACCAATCAGCTTGGGAAGGTTTACAAGCATTTGGGAAAGACAACAATCTAAAAAAAGGTAAAAACGGCTTTGATTACTTACAATCTAAATCAGATGCTGACTATACAACAAACTTAAACACACTTGCTCGTGAGAAATTCGACTTGATTTACGGAATTGGTTTCTTAATGGAAGATGCTATTTCTGAAATTGCGGATCAACGTAAGAAAAACCACTTTGCGATCGTTGATGCAGTCGTGAAAAAAGACAACGTAGCCAGCATTGTGTTTAACGAAAACGAAGGATCATTCCTTGTGGGTGTTGCGGCTGCTCTTTCTACAAAATCAAACAAAATTGGATTCGTAGGCGGCGTTGATTCTGAATTAGTCAGAAAATTCGAAGTTGGCTTCCGCGCAGGTGTTGAAGCAGCTAACCCGAAAGCAAAAGTTGAAGTGAAATATGCCGGTGCATTCGATAAGGCTGACATCGGGAAAGCAACAGCTGAAAGCATGTACAAATCTGGCGTCGACATCATCTATCATGCTGCTGGCGGCACTGGAACTGGTGTCTTCACAGAAGCGAAAAACCTGAAAAAAGCAGATCCTAACCGTAAAGTTTGGGTTATCGGTGTAGATAAAGACCAGTATGACGAAGGAAAAGTACCTGGAACAAAACAAAGTGTCACCCTTACTTCTATGGTTAAGAAAGTAGACACAGCGGTACAAGACTTAACAACGAAAGCAAAAGAAGGTAAGTTCCCTGGCGGCGAAGTGATCACATACGGTCTGAAAGAAGGCGCTCTTGACATCTCTCCATCTAAGGAAAACCTTGATAAAGATGTATTAAAGAAAGTTGAAGAATGGAAACAAAAAATCATCAAGGGTGAAGTGAAAATCCCTGCTACACGTGATGAACTAAAAGATTTTAAAGCTTAATTTGAGCAGCGGGATAAGCGCGCCTTATCCCCTGCCTCTCCTTTACCTCCTCTTTATTCGTAAAAGGTGGTAAAAGAAAAGCTGCAGCCTCGTTTTGCAGCTTTTCTTTTGCTAGTTTTTATCTTCATCAGCACCCTAAAAAAGGAGCGGTTAAACCTGTGGATTATGTCATTGAAATGTTGAATATACGCAAAGAATTCCCTGGCATTGTAGCAAACGACAACATTACGCTGCAGCTAAAAAAGGGCGAAATTCATGCGCTGCTTGGTGAAAACGGCGCTGGAAAATCAACGCTCATGAACGTGCTTTTCGGACTGTACCAGCCTGAAAAAGGTGAAATCAAGGTACACGGAAAACCTGTAACCATCTCTAGTCCAAATGATGCTAGTGATTTAGGCATCGGAATGGTGCATCAGCACTTTATGCTTGTCGATACCTTCACTGTCGCTGAAAACATCATTTTAGGTAAAGAGCCCAAGAAGTTTGGAAAGATTGACAAAGAACAAGCCATACAGCAAGTACAAGAGCTTTCTGACCGCTATGGTTTGAAAATAGATCCTGCCGCAAAAGTATCTGACATCTCTGTCGGCATGCAGCAGCGTGCAGAAATCTTAAAAACACTTTACCGCGGCGCTGACATTTTGATCTTCGACGAACCAACGGCCGTTTTAACACCTCAAGAAATCAAAGAACTCATACAAATTATGAAAAACTTAATCAATGAAGGAAAATCCATTATTTTAATCACCCATAAGCTGAAAGAAATTATGGATGCCTGTCATCGCGTGACCATTATCCGAAAAGGCCAAGGCATTCGTACACTTGATGTGGCAAGCACAAATAAAGATGAACTTGCAAGCCTCATGGTTGGTCGTGAAGTGTCATTTAAAACAGATAAAAAAGCTGCTTCTCCAGCTGAGGAAGTTCTTCAAATTCAAGACCTCACAGTAAAAGACGCCAGAGGAATTGAAGCGGTCAAACAGTTGAACCTCTCAGTGAAGGCTGGCGAAATTGTCGGAATTGCTGGGGTAGATGGCAATGGCCAGTCTGAATTAATTGAAGCCATTACCGGTCTAAAGAAATCAGAATCTGGCACAATCATGCTAAACGGGAAAGCCATTCAAAATCTCCCGCCTCGTAAAGTGACCGAATCTGGGATTGGACATATTCCTCAGGATCGTCATAAACATGGACTTGTACTCGATTTTTCAATTGGAGAAAACATTTCCTTACAAACGTATTATCAGCGTCCTTATTCAAAATTCGGCTTATTGAATATGAAAAATATTTATCAAAAAGCAAAACGAATCATTGCGGAATATGACGTCAGAACACCGAGTGAATATACAGAAGCGCGCGCTCTGTCAGGCGGTAACCAGCAAAAAGCCATTATCGGCCGTGAAGTTGACCGCAATCCTGATTTATTAATTGCCGCTCAGCCGACACGAGGACTTGATGTTGGTGCGATTGAATTTGTTCATAAACGTCTAATCGAGCAAAGAGACGCAGGCAAAGCCGTTTTGCTCATCTCCTTTGAGCTTGATGAAATTATCAATGTCAGTGATAAGATCGCTGTTATTTTCGAAGGCAGCATTGTCGCCATTGTTGATCCAAAAGAAACAACAGAGCAAGAGCTTGGTCTATTAATGGCTGGAAGTACGCAACAGGAAGTGGGGAAAGAAGCAAATGTCTAATCGCTTAACAAATCTGCTGATTCCGCTTATAGCCATTGTACTTGGTCTTTTGGTTGGGGCCATTATTATGCTGGCAAGCGGTTATAGTGTCATCGAAGGCTATAGCGCCCTTTGGAATGGCGTTTTCGGTGAAACTTATTATATGGGAGAAACCATCAGGCAAGTGACGCCTTATATATTATCAGGTCTTGCTGTTGCCTTTGCATTTCGGACAGGCCTGTTTAATATCGGTGTAGAAGGTCAAATGCTTGTTGGCTGGGTAGCTGCTGTATGGATTGGAACAACTGTCCATGCTCCTATGTATATTCATCTGCCGCTTGCACTCATCACCGCAGCTTCTGCAGGTGCTTTATGGGGCTTTATTCCTGGTTTTTTAAAAGCTCGTTTTTATGTGCATGAGGTCATCGTTACTATCATGATGAACTACATTGCCCTTCATGTCACAAACTATTTAATCTCAAATGTCTTAACAGATAATAAAGATAAAACAGATAAAATCGATGCCACTGCCTCGCTCCGCTCTGGATTTTTTGAACAGATCACTGATTTTTCCCGAATGCATAACGGTATTTTTGTTGCCATTATTGCTGCGGTCGTAATGTGGATCATTATTCAAAAAACGTCTAAAGGGTTTGAATTACGAGCAGTTGGAATGAACCAGCAGGCATCACATTATGCTGGTATGAACGTTCGCCGCAATATCATTTATGCGATGCTTATTTCAGGTGCTTTTGCAGGTCTTGCAGGCGCTATGGAAGGTCTTGGTACATTTGAATATGCCTCTATTAAAGGCTCGTTTACAGGCGTAGGTTTTGATGGAATTGCCGTCGCTTTATTAGGTGGAAATACGGCTGTTGGTGTTGTCCTTGCTGCATTATTGCTTGGTGGATTGAAGGTCGGTGCATTAAATATGCCGCTTGAATCAGGCGTACCGACTGAGGTTGTTGATATTGTCATTGCGATCATCATTCTTTTCGTCGCCTCAAGCTATATTATCCGTCTTGTGATTCAACAAATGAAGAAAAAGGGGGGAAAATAAGTGGGATTTCTGCAAATACTTGAAATCATCGTCCCAGCTACACTTGTTTATGCTGCACCACTTATTTTAACCGCTCTTGGAGGCGTCTTTTCAGAAAGATCAGGTGTTGTCAATATCGGTCTTGAAGGGTTGATGGTCGTCGGAGCATTTTCCAGTATTATCTTTAACTTATTTTTTGCTGATACGTTTGGAGCCTTGACCCCGTGGCTTGGGCTTCTCGTCGGAATGGCCGTTGGCGGATTGTTCTCACTGATTCATGCAGTGGCGACCATTACCTTCCGAGCTGATCAAACGGTCAGTGGTGTGGCGATTAACATGCTGGCACTTGGCGCTACATTGTTTGTCGTCAAACTGATTTATGGGAAAGCACAAACTGATAAAATTACAGAGCCTTTCTATAAAGGAGATATCCCCCTTTTAAGTGACATTCCGATCTTTGGTGATATTTTCTTTAAAGATGTTTATTATACGTCTATACTCGCCTTAGCTCTTGCGGTTGTTGCTTGGTTTGTTTTATTTAAAATGCCGTTTGGTCTTCGTCTTCGTGCAGTCGGAGAGCATCCAATGGCAGCTGATACAATGGGTATCAAAGTGTACCGGATGCGTTACATTGCTGTTTTCATTAGTGGACTGTTTGGCGGTCTTGGCGGAGCTGTTTATGCCTCAACGATCGCGCTTGATTTCTCACATGCCACCATTACTGGACAAGGCTTCATCGCACTAGCTGCGCTTGTATTCGGTAAATGGCATCCATTTGGCGCAATGGGCGCTGCTTTATTCTTTGGATTTGCTCAAAGTTTAAGCATCATTGGCTCTCTCCTGCCGCTGTTCCAAGATATACCGAATGTGTATATGCTCATAGCACCATATGTGCTCACCATTTTAGCACTTACTGGCTTCATCGGACGTGCCGATGCACCGAAAGCACTTGGTACGCCTTATCTAAAAGGAAAACGATAAATACGATGTATGATCAATCCCCTGAAGGACAAACTACTTTCAGGGGATTTTTGTATGATAAAAAACTCAAAAACTCCTGTTTATTTTACTTTTATTACACTTATTTTAGTTTAATAAATAGAAGAGTGTCATTGAATCTTCTACAATTGAGACAAATAGCATTTGGGGGTGTTTATGTGGCTAATGCACAACAATTGAAATCGATTACAGACGATTCTGACAATAATAAAAGCGTTTTCCGAAAGATCATGTCTTGGAAAATTGGTGTTATTGATCTACCTGTGTATTTAGTACTTGCAGCGATTATTTTAACTGCCGCTTATTTTAATAAAATTCCAGCAAATATGCTTGGTGGTTTCGCTGTTATTATGATTTTGGGGATTTTCCTTGGAGATGTAGGACAACGTATTCCAATCTTAAAAGATATTGGTGGACCGGCGATTCTTTCTTTATTCGTACCATCGTTCCTGGTCTTTTTTAATGTTCTGAATCCGAACTCATTGGAAGCGGTTACGTCTCTTATGAAAACGTCGAACTTCCTTTACTTCTATATCTCTGCTCTTGTAGTAGGTAGTATTCTTGGGATGCAGCGAACTGTTTTAGTACAAGGCCTTATTCGTATGTTTGTTCCTCTCGTTGCAGGTACAATTGCAGCTGTGAGTGCTGGTATCCTTGTTGGCCTTTTAGTTGGCTTCACACCGCATCATTCATTCTTCTTTATTATTGTACCGATTATTGCCGGTGGTGTTGGAGAAGGGATTTTGCCATTATCTATCGCTTATTCACAAATTCTTGATGTATCAGCAGAGTCATTAATTTCTCAATTAATTCCTGCGGCTGTCATCGGGAACGTCATTGCCATTATCTGTGCTGGCGCATTGAAGAAGCTTGGTGAGAAACGTCCAGAACTAAACGGAAATGGCCGTCTTGTGAAATCTAAAGAAGCAAACGAAATTTTCGAGCAGCCAGATTTGGATGCAAAAGTTGATTTCGGGTTAATGGGTGCTGGTGTACTCGTTGCTTGTACAACCTTCATCTTTGGTGGTTTGTTAGAAAGCTTTGTTCATATTCCAGGTCCAATCTTAATGATTGTTCTTGCCGCTTTAATCAAATACTTAAACGTGATGCCTCAGCATCTTCAAAACGGCTCACAGCAGTTCTACAAGTTTGTATCTAAAAGCTTTACATGGCCGCTAATGGTTGGTCTTGGTATTCTATACATTCCACTTGATGATGTAGCAACTGTCATCTCCATTCCATTCGTATGCGTATGTATCGCTGTTGTACTCGCAATGGTTGGTTCTGGTTACTTCGTTGGAAAACTAATGAACATGTATCCAGTAGAATCTGCTATTGTCACTGGCTGTCACAGCGGACTTGGCGGTACTGGCGACGTTGCGATTCTTTCAGCTTCTGGAAGAATGGGTCTTATGCCTTTCGCACAAGTATCTACACGACTTGGCGGAGCAGCAACTGTTATCTGTGCAACGATCTTACTCAGAGTGTTTAGTTAAACTACCACACATAAAAAGCATGGGCTCTCACATGGGCCCATGCTTTTTTTATATTTCTTTTCTCCTATAGGATCTTATTCATCAGCTAATACAATTCGTAAATATTCCCTGGGCTGAAAAGGATACAGCTTGGTTTCTTGATAGCTCATGTGAAGAAGATGCTCAGAAAACAGCGGCCATTCACTCCCGGCCTGCCACCTTTTTTGATCATTTCGGTCAATCAAGAATGCTCCTCCTAAAATCGTGCAGAATAGGCTTAAGCTGATGGCGATCTTTCGTTTCATTTGATCAGCTCCTTTAAGAAAAGCATGTACGAAAAACAAAACAATATACAATGAGTATCATTTTTGATAAAATTATTTTTGTGGTCAAAAGAACCTAAAACAAATACAGTTTGCTTGAAATCGTTTCAAACCAATGCACTATGGCTGTATTTACGCTATAATTTTAATTACCAGTTCTTTAGAACGTGAATTTATATTGATCAAAGGAGGTTCATTTTCTTGCAGCTTATTCACTTCGCCATCCTATCACCTTTTTTACTCGCTTTTGTTGTACCTTTCCTTTACAAATATGTGAGGCGTATACATACAGGATGGTTTGTTCTCATCTTGCCGATTCTTTTATTTACCTATTTCATCCAAATGTTACACATCACTTCGAATGGACGAACGCTTTTCTCACAGGCTGAATGGATTCCATCTTTAGGGATGAATTTCACTGTGTATGTCGATGGTCTCAGCCTGTTATTTGCTTTATTAATTACAGGTATCGGCTCACTAGTGGTGCTGTACAGTATTTTCTACTTATCAAAGGAAAAAGAACAGCTTGGCTCTTTCTACACGTACTTGCTCATGTTTATGACCGCGATGCTGGGTGTCGTTCTTTCTGACAACATGGTGGTTTTATACTTGTTTTGGGAGTTAACGAGTATCTCTTCCTTCCTCTTAATTGGGTATTGGTATAAGCGGGAGCGCTCTAGATATGGAGCAACGAAATCACTGCTTATTACTGTTTTTGGCGGATTAGCTATGCTTGGTGGCTTCATCCTCATTTACCTGATTACTGATTCATTCAGTATTCGTGAAGCAGTCAATCAGCTTCAGCTCATTATGGCATCACCTTACTTTATCCCTGCCATGATCCTAATCTTACTAGGTGCGTTTACGAAATCAGCGCAGTTCCCATTCTATATCTGGCTGCCTGATGCAATGGAAGCACCGACTCCTGTGAGCAGTTATCTGCATTCTGCTACGATGGTGAAAGCCGGTATTTATCTTGTTGCCCGCTTCAGTCCAATCTTTGCTATATCAGAGGTATGGTTCTGGACCATTTCCATCGTGGGACTTGTCACATTATTCTGGGGATCATTCCACGCCGTCCGGCAAAACGATTTGAAAGCCATTCTGGCCTATTCGACAGTGAGCCAGCTCGGCATGATTATGCTCATGCTTGGCGTCGGTGCAGCTGCAATTCATGAAAAGAATCCTGCCTTTTTTGGCGCAGCCGTTCTTGCAGCTATTTTTCACCTCATTAACCATGCTACGTTTAAAGGCAGTCTCTTTATGGCAGCTGGTATTATCGATCATGAAACAGGGACTCGTGACATTCGGAAATTAGGCGGATTAATGACGATCATGCCGATTACCTTCACAATTACGTTAATCGGTACATTTTCAATGGCCGGATTACCGCCATTTAACGGTTTCTTAAGTAAAGAGCTATTTTTCACAAGTATGATACGGATTTCTGATATCAGCTTTACAGACGTTTCAACATGGGGTGCCATCTTCCCAGCACTCGCTTGGCTCGCTAGCGTCTTTACGTTCATTTATAGTATGATGCTCCTCTTTAAAACTTTTAGAGGCCGTCTGAATATAGACCAATTGGAGAAAAAACCGCATGAAGCACCGATCGGCATGCTCATTCCGCCCATCATTCTAGCTGCACTTGTGGTCACCTTCTTCTTTTTCCCTAATATTCTTGCCTATTCTGTCATTGAACCTGCAATTGCGGCGATCATTCCTGAAGCGATTGAAACAGGAAGCCGTTTTTCTGTGAAAATTGAAGCATGGCATGGCTTCCAGCCAGAACTCTATATGACAATAGGTGTTGTTGTACTCGGCACAATCGGCTACTTGACGCTTTCAAAATGGCGTCCAATGTACAACATCTTTAAGGAAAAGTGGTCATTTAACGCTTTATACGACCGCTCTCTTATCGGTTTGGAAAAAGGTTCATACCGCCTGACAAACAGTTATATGACTGGTTTTCTTCGTGACTATCTTGTCTATGTGTTTGGGTTCATGATTATCGTCATTGGCGGTGTGATGTTTTATCAGCAGGCCTTTTCATTTCAAACTGATCAGGCTGCCTCAATTGGCACGTATGAGGTGATTCTTTCACTTGTGATGGTGGCGGCGACGATTGCCACAGTATTCGCAAGTTCACGATTAACAGCTATTATTGCACTAGGTGTCATGGGCTACACGCTGTCATTATTCTTCGTGATTTTCAGAGCACCTGACCTTGCGCTGACACAGCTGATTATTGAAACGATTTCTGTCGCACTGTTTTTGCTTTGCTTCTATCATTTGCCGAAGCTGAGCTTAAAGCAAAAAACAAGAAGATTCAAAATGACCAATTTCATCATTTCATTAGGTGTTGGGGTTGTTGTCACTTGTCTAGCTTTCGCTTCCACAAGTCAGCAGTCGCTTGACACCATCTCAACTTACTTTATTGAAAACAGCTACAAACTTGCTGGCGGTGACAATATTGTCAATGTCATTCTTGTAGATTTCAGGGGCTTTGATACCCTCTTTGAAATTACTGTTCTCGCCATTGCGGCACTTGGTATTTATGGGTTATTAAAAACACAAGCAAAACGGAAGAGAGGTGTGCGGCGATGAGAAAGATTGATACGAATGATATGCTTTTGCAAGTCACAACGAAAATCACAGCATTCATCATCTTGCTTTTCTCCCTTCACCTATTTCTTGCGGGACATAACAATCCTGGCGGCGGATTCATTGGCGGCCTGATGAGTGCTGCGGCTGTCGTTCTTCTGCTTTTAGCCTATGATCTGAAGACAGTAAGACGCATTTTGCCATTTGACTTTATTTATGTAACTGGAGCCGGTTTGCTCGTTGCGATCCTGACAGGTATGGGATCCTTTCTATTCGGTACACCTTTTCTATCCCATGCATTTGATTATTTCCAATTACCGTTTTTAGGGAAAACAGAACTGGCGACAGCCGTCCTGTTTGATATCGGTGTGTATTTGGTTGTTGTCGGTGTCACCATGACCATTATTCAAATGATTGGAGAGAAGGAATAATGGAATTTCTAATGTCTATTATCGTCGGAATTATTTTTATGGCGGCGACCTATTTGATGCTGTCAAAGAGCCTTCTGCGGGTCATCGTCGGTACTGCTGTTTTGAGTCACGGCGTCCACTTGCTTCTTTTAACAATGGGCGGTTTAAAAAAAGGAGCGCCTCCAGTTCTAAAAGAGGGGCTCACATCCTATGTAGATCCATTGCCACAAGCATTAATTTTAACAGCCATTGTCATTGCTTTTGGTGTGACATCCTTATTACTTGTCATGGCCTTCCGTGCCTTCCAAGAGCTGCGAACAGATGACATGGATCAAATGAGAGGAAATGATCAGCATGAATAATCTCGTGATCCTGCCTATATTAATTCCATTACTAGCTGCTACACTATTGATCTTTATGAATAAAAACATCATGCTGTCAAGAGTCTTTAGTGTCTTGGCATCTCTTTCAGCCATTATATGTAATGCATATTTGGTTCAAACGATTTTCACAAATGGGATACAAACCCTTTATTTGGGCGGCTGGAAAGCACCATTTGGGATTGCCCTTGTGGCCGATCAATTTGCTGCACTTCTTGTGCTGACCGCTTCCGTTGTCGGGCTTGTGACAGTCCTCTTCTCCTTTCAAACGATTGGGAAAGAAAGAGAGCGGCTCTTCTATTATTCTGGCGTACAGTTTTTGTTAGCTGGCGTCAGCGGAGCCTTTTTAACAGGAGATATTTTCAACCTGTTTGTATTCTTTGAATTACTGCTGATGGCATCTTATATGCTTATTGTATTAGGCGGATCAAAGCCTCAGCTTCGTGAATCACTCAAATATATTGTGTTTAATATCATCTCGTCGGCATTATTTATTGTTGGAGTCGCCTGTTTATATGCAGTGACGGGTACGCTCAATATGGCTGATTTAAGTGTGAAAATAGCTGAATCAGGGCAAACAGGATTAATCACTGTTATTTCCATCCTGTTCCTCATTGTATTCGGCTTAAAAGCTGGGATCTTCCCGCTTTATTTCTGGCTGCCAGGATCGTATCATGCGCCGCCAGCAGCGATTTCAGCTCTATTTGGGGCTTTGCTGACAAAGGTTGGCTTATATGCGATTGCAAGAGTCTTTACATTAATTTTTATACACGATACAGGCTTCACCCATACACTCATGGCGTGGCTTGCCGCACTGACGGTGATATTCGGTGTGATAGGCTCGATCGCCTATTCTGATGTGCAGAAGATCGTGATTTATAACATTGTCACAGCTGTTGGGGTCATTTTGTTTGGATTTGCAGCCAACACACCTGCATCACTCCAAGGGGCCATTTATTATCTCATTCACGACATGGTGATCAAAGGGGCTTTATTTATGCTGGCAGGTGCCCTCTTTGTGTATGCTGGTACAAATCAACTGAAAAAAATGGGCGGACTGATTCAATCCCAGCCTCTATTAGGATGGATGTTTTTCATATCGGCTTTATCGCTTGCAGGAATTCCGCCGCTGAGTGGCTTTGTTGGAAAACTAAAAATTGTGGAAGGTGGATTTTCTGCTGGACACATGACGTTTTCTATCCTGGTCTTACTGTCCAGTCTCCTTGTCCTCTACTCTATTATGAAGATTTTCATGTCCGCATTTTGGGGCGAGGAACAGGATATGCGAAGAAGAAAGCCGTCAATTAAAGGAATGGTGTACCCTGGCGTACTGCTTGTCGTTTTATCGCTTGCCATTGGGTTAGGGACAGAGTTCATTGCCCCTTATATCAATCAAGCAGCGGAAATGCTCTCTACACCAGAAAAATATATTCAAGCTGTGCTGAAGGAGTAGATGAACATGGCCTTTCAAATATTACTAAACGCACTCCTCGCCTTTACATGGATGTTTATGAATGATACATACAGAGCCGCAGACTTTGTATCAGGTTTTGCATTAGGGATGATCGCCATTTTCATGCTGCGTCGATTTTTCCCGCAGCGTTTTTACGGCTATGCCCTTTATGCGATTTTCAAGCTGATCATCATTTTTATTCGCGAGCTGCTTCTTGCCAATTTAAGTGTATTAAAGACCGTATTATCTCCAAAGCTCACGATTAAGCCCGGTATTTTCGCCTTTCGTACGGACTTGAAAACAGATTGGGAAATCACCATACTGGCAAATATGATTACATTGACACCAGGTACACTAGTGATTGATATTTCCGATGATCGGTCCATTTTATACATTCATGCGATGGATATTGAAGATGCTGAAAAAGCCATTCACGATATCCGGGTTTCATTTGAAAAAGCGATTCAGGAGGTGAGCGGTAAGTAATGGAACTCATTTTGCAAATGTCACTTGGCATTCTGGCACTGTCTACTTTGCTTTTTGTGATACGAGTGATCAAAGGTCCCTCTATTCCTGATCGTGTAAGTGCACTCGATGCGATAGGAATCAATTTAATTGGGATGACAGCCATCGTTTCAATTTTACTGAAAACCACTGCATTCTTTGAGATTATTTTACTGCTCGGCATCCTTGCCTTTATCGGTACTGTCGCTTTTTCCAAATTCCTTGAGAAAGGGGAAGTGATTGAAAATGATCGTCATCGCTAAAGCCATCGTGATTTTCTTTATCCTGCTAGGCGCTATCCTCTGTTTGATTTCAGCCATTGGTGTCCTTCGCCTGCCGGATGTTTACACACGTATGCATGCTGCATCAAAAGCATCGACCCTTGGCGTTGTTCTGATTCTAGTAGGTGTGTTTTTTCACGAATGGTTTCTTGCAGGCGTTATTTCTGCAAAAATCCTTCTCGGCATCGTATTTATCTTCCTGACAGCACCAGTCGGCGCACACTTAATCGGAAGAGCCGCCTACAATACTGGTGTTAAGCTCGACAAACGCAGCGTTCAAGATGATTATGGCGGTTTCCGTAACTTTGTGATTAAGCGAAAAGAAGATTCTTATTTATAAAAAGCAAAAAGAATGGCCTGCCATGTTGGGCCATTCTTTTTTACCTCTCAACAGCATACAAAAAAAGCTTCCGCTGCACCGGGAGCTTTTTTATATGCGATCAATGACAGCAAGTGTGCATCTTGACGTACAGATGTGCCGGTCTCGATCATCTTTTATATCGATTTGAAATACCATTGTACGACGTCCTACATGCACAGGAACAGCTGTCGCTGTCACCACTCCATCGCGTACAGATTTTAAATGATTGGCATTGATTTCAATACCTGAGCAAACTTGCTGCGTTAAGTCTAAATGAGCCGCAGCCCCCATGCTCGCCACTGTTTCTGCTAGAGCAGCAGATGCTCCTCCGTGCAGCAGTCCAAATGGCTGTTTTGTTCTGTGATCGACTGGCATTGTTGCAACGCATCGTGATTTATTGCACTCTACAATTTCAATGCCTAGTGCCTCAAGCAGTGTATTTGATCCGCTCACATCCATTAAGGCCCTCTCCCTTCACACGTTTACAGCACACTTTCAGACTTGGCAATTAACACCGCTTCTGTACGAGATCCAACATTCAGCTTATTAAAGATGGATGTCAAACTGTACTCAATTGACCGTTTGCTCAAATGAAGCACATCGGCAATCTCCTGGTTCGTGTATCCTTTTTCCACTTCTCTAAGGATCAAACACTCCCGTTCGGTTAAGAGATCGTGATCAGTCTGCTGCGCCTGTTCTGGCTTTTCTTGCTGCTGTGAAATTAATTTCTTTAAATAGGACAGCTGAATGACAACTTCCCCTTGCAATGTCCGGTGTATGTATTCAATAATTTTGTCTTTCGTCTCTGTTTTACTAATTGCACCGTGTA
The DNA here is from genome assembly GCF_038628485.1 of Bacillus sp. FSL M7-0003. Classification (NCBI taxonomy): domain Bacteria; kingdom Bacillati; phylum Bacillota; class Bacilli; order Caryophanales; family Bacillaceae; genus Bacillus; species Bacillus sp. FSL M7-0003. Next base: position 2,851,598 of record NZ_CP152024.1, read on the forward strand.
ATCCAGCCCGAATAGCCTCTTCAAAATAATCATCTACTTCATACCCTGTATAAATGATAATTTTCACTTGATGGTTGGTTTCTAAAATTTGTTTCGCAATGTCCATTCCATTGATATCCCCGAGATTTAAATCCATTAAAATCACATCATAGATGGAAAAGTCATGCGTCTTTAAAAAGGCGGCTTCTGCATCAGGACTTAAACAATCGACTGATAGCTGCTGGTCTGATTCTAATATGCTTTTTGTCCCTTCCATGACAGCCGGATGATCATCAATGACCAATATCTTCTTCATGTCTTCCTCCCTTTAAATCACTCACTTCCATTTTATATAAAAGACTTGGCTGATGCCAAGTCTTAATCCTTAATAAATCGTTACAATTCCATTTCAATTTTCACCTTAAGCCCTTTTTCCGGGGCTGTGTGAATTTGAAGCTTTCCATTTAACGCTTTCACTCGTTCTCTAATTCCCGATAGCCCCATGCTCATTGTGTGCTGATCAAGATGACTTGCATCAAAACCGACTCCATCATCCTCATAGTGAAGAACAACCTGATCTTTAATACAAATCAGCATCACTAACACTTGAGTGGCTTTCGAATGCTTCAGGGCATTGGATAACAGCTCCTGAACAATTCGGTAAATATTCAGCTGTGAATCAATATCAATGTCCAATTCTTTATCAAAGCGTGTCGTATTCAGCCTAATATGAAACGGCGCTTCCTCCTGAATTTGAGAAGTCAGCTTCGATATCGCCTTTACTAAACCTAAATCATACAGCAGCTGCGGGCGAAGCTCATGACACGTTTCTCTCGTCGTTTGAATCACTTTGGACATTTGATCATTCCATGAGATAAGCGAATTTTCAATAGATGTAGGGCATTGGTTGTTTTGGAAATTCGTTAAAAACATCTCCGACTGCCTTTTTAGTGATATCAAGTCCTGCAGCACGGAATCATGAAGATCTCTCGCTAAATCTGAACGCTGCTTCTCTTCCATAGCAAACATGATTTTCTTCAGCCAGGCAGGATTGGCCTCACGCTGTTTCAAATCGTCAAGATGCTCCATCAACTCTTCGATTTTGACAACATTTTCTAAACTGACACTTGTATAAAAGGCCAATGTTTTCAACCAAGAAATCTCATCACGCGACAATTTCGGTGTCCGTAAATTAGATAAACAACAAATCACAAAAGAGTGACCGCCCCGCTCACCAATTTTCATCATGAATCCTTTATCAAGCGCAATAATTTTTCCAACTTCACCTAATAATTCCTGAAATTGGTCTACATACTTTTTCCATAGCTTACTGTCCTCTGTCGATTCATCAATCTCTTCAACCTGTCCATCTGCCTTCACTTCAAGCACAAAGGCTTTGTTCACAACAAGTACTTCTAAAATGGTGTATTTTAAATGATAGAACACTTGGTGAAGTGATGACGCCTCACGAATGAGCTGCGTGAATTTAAACACGCTATCTTGATAATTATGCTTCTCTGAAAAACGCTTCAGACGAAAACGGAAATCTAGAATTTCTTTGAAATAAAAAACAGCCAGCATGAGAGTATAAGTGATTAATGCGAGCTTCAGTGTGTACTTCAAATCTTCTGGTTTTTGCAGAATGTAAAACGTGACTACAACGAAAATGGTTGGTGTAATGGCTAGAAAGCCATAGTATCTCAGTCTACTAATTAGAAAATCCATATTGTAAAGTTTGTTCGTCATAAATTGGTACACGAGTGAAAAAGGAATTAACAAAACGATAGACGTCAGGATAAAAGGATTAATCAAATACTTATCAAAAAATACATAGGGAATAACGAAAAATAAAATAAATGGACTGAACGACAAAACATTTATAATAGCAAAAAACTTTAAAACTGAACCATGTGCTGTTTTTTTATATCTCTTCATGCCTCTGACTATTAAATAAAGTGCTACTAAAACTGTTCCGAAAAAAAACAGCAAACTGATGCTTGGAACATATTTTCTCAATTCAGATGACACCGAAACTCCACTATGTACTGCAAGATTAAAAATAGGTATCAAGTATAAGCATCTGATTAGTTTTGGGTTCGTTAAGTGCACATCAAATTCTTTGAAGTATTGATAGATAAAATGAATATATAAGATGGATACACTCGATAAACACAATAAGAGAACATAATGGCTAAATCTATCACCAATTCCTGAAGTACCTGCACTCAGATATCCAACACAAATTGACAATAAGAATAAAATTAATAAAAATGCAGATTTTCGTTGTGGCTCTTTGTTGATTTTAATAATAAAAAAGATACAGAATAAGCATATTGAATATAGAAGAAGAGGGATTAAATAGATAAATAAGCTTTCTCGACCAATCAATGTTTTATTTTTAAGTGATATAATTTGGTTTCCTCTTTGAATATCAATTCTTTGTACATTTCTAAGCTTACCATTAATCATATGATCTTGAATTAAATTAGATTGTCCGTTTATTTTTAAAATAATATCTCCTTCTTTTAACCCTGACGAATAAGCTAAAGAAAGATATTCAACGTCAACAACTTCCGTTTGACCATTTTCATTCTTTTCTACACGTGCACCATTAAAAATATCAAATACATAGATATATGAAATATAGATCACAAATAAAAAAGACAAAAAAACAAGAAATGTGGACAATTTTGTATAGGTAAGCTTCATGTTTAAAACATCCTTAAGAAAAGATCATTAAATAATCATACAAGTTGGATCTTAAAATTAAATTAATACTCCCAGATGTATTTCGCACTCATGTATCCTTTTTCTACACCTTTTATAATGGCTGCGGTTGTTTGTGCATCTGCATGAATTAAACTTGCATTTCCAGATTTCAATTCATCGATCACAACTGGGTTCTTCATTAGATGTGCAATGATATTTTGAATGTTCAATCATTGCCCTCCTTTGTCATAAATGCACATAATTGTTCCTTCTTCTTCCCCGGTAAATCAAGTTGTTCAATTCCTTGCTTCATTTTTAACAGCATAATCTCTCTCATCGATACCATGTACTGAGTCAAACCAGCTTCAAGTAACTTCTGCTTCAGTTGAAACGGCTTTTGCTCTGACTCAACCAGCCGGTTAGAAAAGAAGGAAAGAAGCTCTTGACTGGCGTCGTTAAAACGTCTTTGTAAATAACTGAATGCCAGCGTTTGTTTTTTTTGAAAATCTCCGTTTGATTTTGAAAATAACGCAAAAAAATCGTTACTGATCTGTTCAGCAACACCATAATATATCGAATAAGATTCCACAGTGGCGTTTATTTTTCCTGTCGCTAAATAAACACTCAATACGCTAGAAATAGCTGTTAAAGATCCTGATTTTTTCTTTAAAACCTCTACACACTCTTCTTCTGTTCGATGCAAATGACGCAAATCCTCGTGCTGCCCTTCCATTGACATTTTAATGAAATGGAACAGTTTCTCTAATAGTTGAGAATTATTTTCACATATTAATGCGATGAATTGGATACTCACCGTATATAAATACGTAGAAGCATTGATGGCCACTCCTTGGTCGACGTTCATCCAAGGATACGAATCATTGTCCTGATCTTCAATATCATCTAATATATCGGCAGATAAAATGAGAAGTTCAATCCCTGCTGCCAGTTTTGTAATCGCTTGCTTGTCTTGTCCGCCAAATGCCTCATAATGCTGGTAAGCCAATTGACCAAGAGGAAATTCTTTTTTTCTATCTGTAAATTCCAGAAGCAGCTTTTGTAAATCATTCTGCCTGACTGCATGTTGAATAAAATCAGACATATTCTGCTTGATTTTTGTATTCTCTAGATAGTTTAGCATACTCGATCTTGTACCTCACCCTTTCGTCTTTTATTTTACTAAAAAGACATGAGCAAATGTCCACTGACATCACTATTTAACAATTATATAATAATATATCCTTTTTTTGTATGTATTTGGATAAAAAAAAGACTTGAGGATTATCAAGTCTTTAAGAAATTTTCACATATTCATATTTGTCGTATTGATCAATGCTTTTGTTAATGTTATGAAGAGAAGCCGTTGTTTCTCTGATTTCGTTTTCAAGTTTCCATAATAATTGTTTAAGTTCTTCGATTTCATACTTTTCCATCGATTCCACTCTCCTTTTTTGGAAGATCAATGTATTTGTGTATGGTGATTGGGTCATAAGTATTTGATCTGTTACTAACAGTGTAAATGTAATTGAGTATTTTTTCACCGAAAAGTATGCACAAAACGTGTGCGTGATACCGCAAAATTCAATAGGTCTTTTTTCATCATTTTCTGACTTTTCAAATCATACTTTTATCTCAATTTCAAAGGAATTGCGTCATTTTTGCGACAGGAATAGGCATCATTCGTCACACTTCTCTCCCGATAGAACGTACGATCCCCTCTATATCTTCGGTTTTGCGTGTCATAGGCCAGACGACAGACGCTATTGTGGACACCGCAATTTTTTGGCGACATTCACCGAAATTGACCGCAAAAGTACCTATTTTTATGCTGGAATTACAAAGATAGAAAGATCATTTTGATTCTTTATTCTGATTTTCTACATACATTTAGAACAGATATCCGTCCAATTTCACGCCAATGAGAGAAGAGGTGACCATGTGTTTTACTATGTACCTTATCCTGCTTTGCAGGTTCCCGCAATGAGCAACGCATACCCGCCGCGCACGCCAATGACTTTTCCTCCAGTTGATGCCCACTCATTTCAACGAGCCGCAAAGGAATCAGCCCGTCTCGTTGCTGATGCTTCACTCATCACGCAGCAAATTTCCAGCTCTCTTCCGTTTGCGCAGCGCATCATGGAGGCTGCTGAGCGATCTGATTCGACAAGTGTCATCCGAATGCTGAAGCAAATCGGGGTAAAAAGCGGTATTGATATCCGCTTTAGTCCAGAAGGCATTCGAATCTACTTGTCTCTTGCCTCCAGCAGACTTTTCCTTCTTTTACAGTGGGCATGACAAAGAAAAAGCCGCTCTCACACGAGCGGCTTTTCTTAAGATTCAAACATTTTATGGCACCATTCAATGGCTTCTATATAACACCCATAGGCTTCCTGTTTCGGGAGATTTCCATCTAACATTTCATCATCCCATTCATTTCGTTCAATACGTTTGGCCATACCTAGCACAAAAGAATAATCATTTTCATAGCCAAGCAGTGCCTCGCCAACTTCATCAGAAAGCGGCAGTTCCTTCACAAGTTCTGTGATATCTGCCCTGACAAGCGTATCAATGAGAGAAAACATACCTGTCAGCATATAAGAGGCGGGGTGCTCTCGTTCAGTACGAGAAGCAATCAGTTCACACGTTTTGGCACGAATGAATGACATTTTGATAATTTCTTTTTGGCTTGAGTTAGCTTGGACATTCAGTTCTTTAAATGAAAGGATAAAGATCCAGCGCCGAATTTCATTAAATCCAAGCAGGATAATCGCCTGCCGGATACTTTTAATTTGATAAAGACGTCTCATGCCGCCTGAATTCAGCATTTTTAATAATTGATATGATAGCGAAAGGTCACTTTCAATAAAATGGGTGACGGTCTGGATATTCGGCTGGTCCTTGCTTAACTCATTTAAAAGCTGATGGTACGCATGGAAGCTGGTCGATAATGCTCGTCCCGATATCACATGCGGCTCACTAAAGAAATACCCTTGAAACAAGTGGAAGCCCGCTTCTAGTGCCTCTTCATATTCTCTTCTCGTTTCTACCTTTTCTGCTAGGAATCGAAGGCGATACTTTTTATACGAATGCAGAATATCTCTTCGTTCTTGCGTTGTGGTTTTCAGAAAGTCAATTTTTAAAATATCTATGCAATAGAGGAGTTCCTCAAGCAGTTTGTCACTAAAATGTGTTCCGTTTAGGAAGAAATCATCGAGTGCAATCGTATATCCCCATTTTTTTAACTGCTTACATCTCATAATAAGTGCCGGGGTAATCGGTACATTTTCTAATATCTCGATCACAAGCTGATGCGGATCAAAATAGGTGAGCAGATCAGATGAAAGCAAGCTTTCGGTGAAATTAATATAGCATCGTTTTCCTTCTGTCAGTGTTTCGATGCCGATATTTAGAAAACTATTGATAATGAGGTCCGTTGTCGCTTGATCACCGTCTTCAGCGCTATATGTATTGGTTTCACTATCTCTATAAAGCAGCTCATATGATACGACTTGTTCTTTTCTGTTAAAAATAGGCTGTCTCGCAACAAACACCCTCAACTGCTCCAATCCTCCTTTATGCCATGACAAACAAGATGTGCTTTCAGTATACCAAATGATTGCGCTTTTAGTTCAATTTCAATCGGTCAAAATAAAAAAAAGAGACCACCTGGCTTGATGGTCTCCCTTTCTTCAGATCATTCGCTTTCATAAAGCTCTTTTTTGATTTTATTTTTCACATCATGGATAAACTGCATTTTATTATCCCAGCATTTTTGACTCAAATCGACTGGATATTCTTCTGGTTTGCTGATTCGTTTATATTCCTCCCAGAAGAGTCCAAGACTCTCCTGCACGTAGGCTTGAATCGTTTGAATATCTGGATTGTCATAGACAAGTTTTCCTTGCTCAAAAATCGGGACGTGAAGATCTTTCGCCACAAAGTTTGTCACGAATTTACTAATAAATGTATGCACAGGATGGAACATTTTTAGTTTATCCTCACTATGAACATCTTCCTCTTCAAGCGCAATGTAGTCACCCTCAGAATGATGATTCAATTGATTGATAATGCGGTACACACGTTTACGGCCTGGTGTTGTCACTTTCTCTGGGTTGGATGAAATTTTGATGGTATCATTCATTTTGCCGTTTTCTTCAATGGACACCAGTTTATACACTGCACCGAGGGCTGGCTGATCGAATGCTGTGATCAGTTTTGTTCCAACACCCCACACATCAATTTTGGCGCCCTGTGCCTTTAAGTTCATAATGGTGTGTTCATCAAGATCGCTTGATGCAATGACTTTGGCATCATGGAATCCTGCTTCATCTAGCATTGTTCTAGCTTTTTTAGACAAGTATGCAAGGTCTCCGCTATCAAGTCTGACACCAATGAAGTTGATTTTGTCTCCAAATTCTTTCGCTACCTTAATCGCATTCGGAATACCTGATCTGACAGTATCATACGTATCGACTAAAAAGACACAGTCTGTATGTGTTTCAGCATATTTTTTAAATGCTGTATATTCATCGCGGTATGCTTGTACAAGTGCGTGGGCATGTGTTCCTGATACTGGAATGTTGAAGCGTTTCCCAGCACGAACATTACTTGTCGCCTGAAAGCCGCCGATGAGTGCCGCTCTTGCTCCCCACATCGCCGCATCCATTTCATGCGCACGTCTTGTTCCAAATTCTAATGCTGTCTCATCTTCAATGATTCCTTTAATCCGAGCCGCTTTTGTTGCAATCAGCGTCTGGAAATTCACGATATTGAGCAATGCCGTTTCAATTAACTGAGCTTCAACAAGCGTTGCCTCGATGCGCATAATCGGTTCATTCGCAAAGACAATTTCCCCTTCTCGCATTGAATGAAGTGTACCTGTAAAGGACAATCCGCTTAAATAGTCAATGAAATCGCTTTTATAACCGAGTTCATCTTTTAAATACGCAAGATCGCTTTCGGTGAAGGAAAAGTCCGATAAATATTCAATCGCTTTCTCTAAGCCAGCAAATACAGCGAAGCCATTGTCAAATGGAAGCTTTCTAAAGAAGAGTTCAAAGACTGCCTTCTTCTCATGAATGCCGTCTCTCCAATACGTTTCTGCCATGTTAATTTGATAAAGATCTGTATGTAGTGATAAACTGTCGTCATTAAACCGATGCTCCAACTTCCATTCTCCTTCCCTTACTTAACCACTTTCGCACCAAGCGACTGCTCAAAGTGAGAAAGTGCCCACTCGTGCCCCGCTTCATTAAAACTCGCCACAGCATTTTGGTGAATCACAAGTTCGAAGCCTTTATTGTACGCATCAACAGCTGTATGAAGTACACAAATATCGGTACATACGCCGGCTAAGTGAAGTTCCGTGATGCCGCGCTCGCGCAGTTTCATTTCTAATTGAGTGCCTGCAAAAGCAGAGTATCTTGTTTTTTCCATATAGTAGACATGTTTTAAATGTTTTGACGTGTGAAATAGTGAACTTAGTTGTCCATAAAGTTCAATACCCTCTGTTCCGCGAATATTATGGGGCGGAAATAACTTTGTCTCTGGATGAAAAGGGTCCTCTTCTTCATGATGATCGACAGCAAAGACGACAAAGTGGCCTTCATCAATAAATGAAGAAGTGATCTCTGTGATCTTAGACTCAATCGCCTGTCCAGGCTTTCCGCATGTCAGTTTTCCATCGTCTGCAACAAAATCAACTGTATAATCAATACAAATCAACGCTTTGCCCATCCGCATCTCTCCCATATGCTCTTTTGAATCATTATAGCTTATTCATTTCACTAGGGAAACCTATTCAACAGATTCGTGAGAAAAAGCTTTTTGAAACAGCTCATCTTTTAGATAGATGTGCTCTTGATTGACCGCACTTGGCATCTCTATGACAAGACCAAATGGAGAGTGCGCTTCATGATGATTCACCACTTTAAACGAACATCCAGCGGCATTTGCCATTTTGACATATTGAGAATAGGAAGCATAGGACAATTCACCATTTAAAAGAACTGTGGCCTGGCGATTGGTCTTCAATATTTGTTCGACCTCATGATACGGTTTATTTCTTGATACCTGTCCCTTTGTCAGGGCGAGAAGCGCTCGTTCCCTTAATGAACCGAGAAACATTCTTCGTTCATCAGGTTTTGTTTCAGCATGTCCAAATATCCCTTGCTGCAAATAAAAGTCTACGGATTCTTCTTTCATCGCTGTGTTCACTCCTGGTTTCTAAATTTACATTTCTGTGACCCAGTGCACAACCTTGAGTGCGAGGTCACGTGCTTCATCTGTTTCTACTCTTTCCATTAAGGATTGTTCAAGCGTATGGATGAGCTGCTCTTTTTCGTCCTCATACGCAATGGAAATACTCCATTCAATGTCAGGTACGGCAACAAGCGTTTTATATTCTTTTTTATTTTCATGTAAATATACATTGTAGGTCTTTGGTTGTCCGCTTGTGATGTGTGCTTTTCTAATTTTCATTTGACTCTGTTCACACCTCTTTTTTTTCTTACATCCATATCCATTGTACCATAAAAAAAGACAGCTTCTGAAAAGGAATTCCCTTTCAAAGCTGGCTATGCATTAAAGCTCTTTTGCTGGCTGATCAGGTCTATATCCCACATAAACGTAACGTTTGGACTGCTAAAAAATTGGACAAAGTCCCCTGCATTATAGGTACCTGATCCACCGGCGGAGTGATCGACACTTTTTGGCGAAATGGCAAAAACATCACCGAAATGTGCAGAACCATTTCCAATCACACGATCAATATGAATAGGCCCAACAATCGCTGGCATCTTTCCACCACCTTTTCTCCCCACATCATATGCCCAGCTCAAAAATACGTGTATGAAAAATAAAAAAGACAGCTGATCTGTGAGTATCAGCTGTCTTCCTATGCATTAAATGATTGAGGCTGGCCAAACAAAGTAAAGTCCCAAAGCATCGTGGCATTCGGATCACTTGTAAGTGACATATAATCACCTGAATTAAAGGCTCCCGCACCGCCAGTAGAGTGGTCTACAGCCAAAGGGGCAATGGCCAGGACATCACCGAAAGTAGCTGCACCGTTTCCTCCTAACGACTCGATATGAATAGGTCCAACGATTGCAGGCATCAGAATCTCCCCCTATCTGCTTATCTCAATCATCTTATGCAAGTAGGGAAAAGGTGTGCATCTGTCCTAGACGTTTAAATGCTGTTCTTTGCGAGATCGCTGACGCAGCTGCACCAATCTGACAATATTCAAGGTGATAGCTTTAAGCAGTGCATAGACAGGGACCGCAAAGATCATACCAAGGATTCCGCCAAAGCTTCCTGCCCCAATTAATAGCAGGATAATGGTCAAAGGATGTGTGTTGAGGCGTTTTCCAATGATCAATGGAGAAATGACATTTCCGTCAATTTGCTGAACGACAAGAATGACAATGACTGTCACCACCGCTTTTCCAGGCGAATCAAGAAACGCAATAAGCACAGCTGGTGCCGCGCCAAGATATGGCCCAAGGTACGGAATCACATTTGTGACCGCAATGATAATGCCGAGAATGAGCGCATATTTCACACCGATTAATAAGTATCCGATAAAACAAGCCACTCCAACAAATAAACAGACAACAATCTGCCCCTGTATGTAAGCCGCAAGTGTATCGTTTAATTCTTTAAAGATTTTCAACCCTTCCTTACGGTAAGGCATTGGCAAAAATTGAACGAGCTTGTCCGGAAACTTATGTCCGTCTTTCAACATATAAAACAAAATGAACGGAACTGTGATCACAGCTAAAGCAATATTGGCAATCACGCCAAACACAGCAGACATGCTTGAAGCAATATTTTCCGGCAAACCTTTTAATGTCGAAACAATTGTCTGTTCAAACTTCGAGACGGAGACATAATCTTGGTTCATCATCCAAGTGAATGTTTTAGAATGCGAGAAGTCGTTGATAAATTTCTGCATATCCGTCACATAACCAGGGAAGCTTTTGACAAGTCCACCGACCTGCGTGACAATAACCGGTCCCGCAGCATTCACAATGAACGTGATGAGTCCGATGAACAAAAGATAAATAATCAGGATAGCAAGTGTCCTAGGAATTTTCTTGGACAAAAATCGAACAATTGGATTAAAGATGAAAAAGAGAATCCCAGCCAGCAAGATGGGAACAAACAAGGTGGATGCAAATAAAATAATCGGCTGAAATAAAAACGAAACCTTTGTTGATACATAAACAATGAGTAAAACAAGTAATATTTGGAATGTCCAAAAATGAACTTTAGATTTTAACAAAGATGCTCCTCCTGTTACGTATTGATCTTATTAAAAAACTACTATTCAACCCACCTTCTGTCAACTGCTTCTTGTTTTAGAACCTCATTTTTTGTAAAAAAAAGAACAATTGGTATATCATGCACTTTTTCCAGATATACATTCTATAAGCGTGAAAAAAGCAGACACCTTTGCGTCTGCTTGTTACACTCTTTCACTGTGATCAGGCATCACCGATACAATTTGCTGGATCCGCACATAAAAAACTGATTTTGCCCCCGCCTCAATCACAATATGATCCGGCATGACTTCCTTCAATTTACCGCGCACTGTATCTTTCACTGTTTGAACAATTAATCTCATACCGATCACTTTCTGCAATGTTTGATAAACATATGGATCAACTAATGAAACAAGCTGCGGACTTCCTTGTTGTGCCATCCTACCTGCCCCTTTACTTGTGTATTTACCCACAGCGTATGCAATGACCCATGTGAATGTCACTCAGGGCAAACCCACAACACAAATACCATATTTTAACATTTTATATAATTTTACATCTTTTGGAAGTATAATAGATTGGTGCTGCCAACAACTTAAAACATTTGAAGAGGTGAATGATCTTGAAAAAACTCATCTGTCTCGCTGCTGTCATGCTCTTTTTTTCCTTTGCAAGTTATGCGTATGCAGGATCAATTGGGGATGAGCCTGGGACACCAGGGAAGTGGTTTAAAGGAGAAGAGCCGGTTCAAAAAGACGAGTCAAAACCGCCACTTGTTTTTGTTCACGGCATTAACAGCTCCTCCTCCACATGGTTCGACCGAAACGACATGGCAAAGCAAGCTGTTCTGAACGGATACGAAAGCGCATTCATAGATTTGTATCCAGATCAGGATACGAAAAAGAATGGCAAACTATTAGCAGAAAAGTTAAAAGAAATCTATGATGTGTTCGGTCGAAAACTCATTGTGATTGGTCATAGTAAAGGCGGGGTGGATACACAGTCCGCACTCGTGTATCACAATGCCCATCCATATGTAGAGAAGGTCATCACACTCGGCTCCCCTCATTACGGGACGCCGCTGGCAGATTTAGCGTATAGCAAGGGCGGAAGCTGGCTCGCGGAAATTCTTGGACAAAAAAGCGACGCGCTCTATTCTTTGCAGACGGGGCTCATGGCGGCTTTTCGAAGTGAAACCGACAAGCTGGAGAAGTTTCCTCATAAATACATCACGTATTCGGGATCGGAATGGGGAACATTTGGCGGGGTGCTGTACTTAGGAGGCATGTATTTAAAGAGCTTTGGCGCAAACGATGGCGCCGTCACGGTAAGCAGCACAAGACTATCATATGCAAACAATATTTTAACAGGGAAATGGGATCACAACTCAATTAAAAACGGCACAAGCATGTTCCCTGTGTTTCAGCATCAGCTGCTGGCAAATGCTGCAAGCGCTGAAAAAGAAAATATAGAGAGCCCGAACTCTACTGAGCTGAATACAGATGTTTATGTGAAAGGCGGTGAAAGTGAAAAGGAGAAAACAGAAGCGTTCTATGTAGAGGAAGGAACGAATGGCTTATCGATTCAGTGGTTAAATGAAAATCATGAGGCACGGCCGGAAATCATCGCCCCAAATGGAGACGTCTTAACAAATCTGAAGACATCGGAAGCATCTTTCCCATATGAAGGCGCATTTTCGCACCATGTACAAATCAATAAACCCGTTCCTGGAAAATGGACGATTCGATCAAATTCAGGAAAAAAGGCTCCTTATTTGCTGCTCGTATCCTTTGATTCACCATTAAATGACGAAATCAAAGCAGAGGCAGCGAAATCAGGGGATGATGCATCGACCCATTCAAGCGGTCTGATTAAACGATTAAGCAAGAAAGTAGAAACCTTTTACTTTAAGGATGCCCAAAAAGATCATCCTCTCAAAACAACTGCTTCATCAGCTGATCAATTGAAAAAAGAAGGTGCTTATTCTGTCACGGTTCATTACACCGGACTCACTGCATCAGGTACATCTGCATTTAACCGTACCGTTATTCGCACATTGTATGTCGATCAGGATGGAAATATTCATGGAGACATTCCATACTAAACAGAACGTTTCATGGGCTGAAGTGCCTGCTGCACTTTCTGATCCAATTCCGTGATTTTTTTCATTGCAAGTGATTCGTCTATTTGTCTGTAATGGTGATGTCCGCCAGGCTCTTCATCCATTTCATCTGCTTTCTTGACGATTTGCTGAAGTGTGTCCTTATGAAGGTCGCCCTCTGGCAAATATGAATCTGTATGAAGCAGAATCGCAAGCGCAATATCTTTGGCTGCCTTTGGTTCCTCACCAAGGCGTATGAGCAGTTTGTGAGCCCGCTCTGCGCCTTTAATGGCATGAATATCATTCCGTCTATATGTCTCGTAATCCCATTCTCCGCCAGCTGTATACCATTCATAGTGGCCGATGTCATGCAAGAGAGCTGCTTTCACAGCGAGATCTGGATTAATCCCAGCCTGCACCGCCAGTTTGAATGCGTGATAAGCACAAGCAATCGCATGGGCTTTTCCTGAACGATTTAAATATTTTTGAGCGACTGGATGGGTGTAAACATCCATTAATGTAACCTTTCTCATGGAAACCCCTCCTTATCTATATTTTTAGCATCCTAACATATTCTGAAAAGAAACTCAAATGTTCTGTTATATTTTCTATGAGTCTCAAGAATAGCTTATGTCAAATGAGCTGTTTTTGCTTGTACAATACGAAAAAAGCAGTCGCTATGACTGCTTTTTCCCATACTCACGTGCATCGTAGACACATCCGCCAGCTGGATCACCCGCTAAAAGATCGAGCAAAATACGTGCGACTTCATCTGGGCTCTTTAACGTGCCTGTTTTATATAATTGCTGAAAACGGTCTATTTGTTCAAAGTCTTGTTTTGATGATTTCCGAATTTCCCCCTGCATATCTGTATCGATCGTGCCGGGTGAAAAGGAAAACGTGTTGATCGGATACGCCTCGTCCTGTTGTTCCCCATGAAAAGTCCTCATAAACATATCGAGTCCTGCCTTTGAACTGCAATACGCACTCCAGCCTTTGTATGGGTTTTTCGCCGCTCCAGAAGAGAGATGAACGATCGTTTTCTTTCCGTTAAATGATTGAGTCTGCTTGGCAAACACATGGCTCAGCAAAACAGGAATGACAAGATTCAGCTTGTAATGCTGATGAAGTGTATCCTGTCCGCCTTGTCCAACGCGCTTGATAGGTGTGACCATTCCTGCATTGTTGACAAGTAAGATGTCATCAGCATCTGCCAGAGTTTGCGGCGTAAGACTATGTTGAAGCCATTTGGCCGCTGCTTCTTCATCGGTCAGATCAACCTGGGTATGTGTAAGCTTCGGATGGGATATCGGCGATGCACTTCTTGCTGCCGTGTACACATGATCCCCGCGTGAAAGCAGCCTGTTCACAAGTGCTAAGCCAAAACCTTTTGATCCGCCTGTAACGATTGAAATTCGAATGACAATCTCCTCCCTTGATATCACTATTTTACGTAGTGAAACGGTATGACAGCAAGCAATCTGCATAAAGAAAAGCCTGCCTCTTTTAAAAGAGACAGACTATTTCTTTTCAGCCTTCACATTCACCTTTGGAATCAGGATGATCATCACAACGAGACCAAGGGCTATCAAGAAACCAAAGATCATCGGAAGCAGTGCCGATGTCTGCTTCTCATGTTCATCCTCAGAAGGTGCTGATACAGCCGAATCACTAAAAGAGATATTCATCTCTTTCATCATACGAGCTGGTGTTTTGGGCGGGTTCTCCTTTAGATCACTAAATAGCTGGGGAGAAAGAGATCCCCCCGGGGCTTTAGGCGGTTTAGCAAAATGAATGTCTGTTTTGATTTTTGATGTCGTTTTGCCTTGTTCGTATTTCGTTTGATCCCTCAATATACTCGAGTTAATATTGAGTTCCTTTTCCTGATATTCATTCGGCTTGACATTCGTATCCGTATCTTCACCAGCAGCGAAAGCAGCAGGGATGAGGAGAAAAAGGGAAACGGCAACGAGTGCCGTCCCTTTCACGAATAGATTAAGCTTCATGAGTCACATCACGTTCCTCTGTTTTATCTTTCCATAGCTTTTTCACAAGCGGTACGACCATGAAAAGAACAGTTAAAATCACTAACCCTGTGACGCCCATTCCAAAGGTGTCTCCATTTCCATATTGAATCGACAGGTACACGTCTGTCACTGGATTGGTAAAGTGGAAATTCGGCATCACCAAATCAATTAACGGTGCGACAAAGAAGAAAATCAGCGCTGTTGCTGCCATCCATCCGGCAATAGAACCGAATAGGAAGGCCGTGCGAATAAAGGCAGAGCACGCCACTAATAACAAAATGGTGAAGATCGACCATTGAATGGCTTGATCATCTGCAAGTTTGTAAATGTTCAGTCCAAATAAGCTGATCATGAGTCCGACTAATAGATTCAAGATGCCAAACAGTGCACCTTTGACCAGCATCGGAGCTGACGCATAATACGAGCTGAAAAAGCCAATTAACAAACTGCTGATCATCACAATGACCAAAATGACGACCGGCGGTACGGTCTGCGTTTTTTCTTCCGGCACATCGCCGCTGATTTTCAGCGGATTGGCTAAATGGTTATATACATAGTTGCTGTTGCCTTGATCACTTAATGTATTTCCTAAAATACCCTTTAAATCTTGCTGAACAAGCTTTGAAGAGTCGACATTCTTGCTCCAGTTTTCATTCAGCGTATCTGCTTTTTCTTGAACTGTTGTGACACTCTCTTCAATGTTATTCGTATAATCCGCCACCCCTTTTTGGCGGTCGGTTAACGAACTCATATTTTCAGAAAGACGAAGCACTTCCTGACCAATTGAATCCTGTGCACTGACAACAATTGAACTGCCTGCAAGGTCTGCTGTATATACCGCATCTCCTTGATCAGCCATTTGCTCAGCTACATTGTCCGCACTTTCAGCAATTGTCTGTAATTCCTGTTCCATGCTTGCCTGCTGAGTCGTGATGTACTCCGCATAGCCATCTGAAAACTTCTGCATCTCATCAATAAAAGTAGACACATCATCGTTTGATGTCAGCATCTGGTTTTTGAGCTTATCCCAGTTTTCTGTTTCTTCTTTTTTGATGGAGAGGATGGATTGGATTTCATCTGGTTTGGTATCGATCAAAGAAGAAGGATCCTTCTTTTGGTAGAAGCTGTTAAGTAAAGCTTCATATTGTGCTAATTCATTTGAATACTTTAATAATTCTGATGCATTTTCTGATTTTGTATTAAAATCCCCAAGTTTATCCATTTCCGATGTATATTTATTTAATGGAGATTGAGTTGTTTCTATTCGTTCTAATTTTCTTGTAATAGCAGATTCTTGTTTGATAATGGAATTCTTTATATCACGTATGTTTTTATTGTTGCTAGTTTCTATTCTTTTTATTTTTTCTTCTAGTTTGCCTATTTTTTCTGTTAAAGATTTTAATTCTTCACTCAAATGATCGACTTTCCCTTGTAATTGATCATTATGAGCTGTAGTTTTCTCCTCAATATTCTTTCTCACTTCTTCTAATCTTAGGGATAGTGCTTTTAGTTGCTCTTTTGATTGAACTGACGTTGATTTAGTTTCCCCAGTTTGTTCTGGATTTTCTCCACCATTTTCTGGAGTAGGTGTCGTTTCTTCATTTCCTGACAACTCATCTGCCACTTGATTTATTTCTGTTGAAATTTCAGTTATTTTCTTCGTCTCTTCTTCAAGATCGATTTTCAAATCGTCTGTCGAGTCTTTTTGGTCTTCACCTTGATTATTCGAATCCTCATTCGGATCCTCTTTCGGTTTCTCTGCTTCACGTAATGCCTTTCTTGAAGCTTTCAATTGCTCTTGCAACGGAGTAATTTTATCCCCTATATATGCAAGATATTGAGCTTCATAATTACTAATCAGTTCTTCCTGAGACGTCTTCACAAGTTCCGTTAATCCCGTTGATTGCTTAGGAATAGCCTCTTCTCTCGACTTTTGAACAGATTGGATGGCGCTGTCCGTTGTTTTCAGCTGACTTTGTACTCCGTTGATGTCTGTTTTGAGTCCGCCCATTTGATCACTAAAGCTGCGGGCATTTTGGTTTTGAATGTCAGCGAGTTGTTTGAGCCCTTGCTGGATTTGCTTTTGGCTTGCTGATTGCGCTTTGATCAAGAGATCCTTTTGTTTGTCTTGATACTGCTGGTATTGATCGACTGCTTTCACAAAGTCCTTTAATTGGTTCTTTGCTTCTTCTGTTGTACTCAAGCCGTCTTTATATTGTTTCTGTGAATCGGCCATCGCATTTTTTAATTCTTCTATTTGTTTCTTCTGCTGCTGGACGGCATCTGATAGTTTGTTTGAGTTCGGTTTATAGAAGTTGTACATCGTGTTTTGGAATTCGACTTCTTTGCCGACAATATGCTCAAATTCTTCTCTCACATTGCCAATTTCCTGTGATACAAAACTCCAGTATAACGTCGACATCTGTTCATTCATTTTCTTTTGTGCATTTTCCAGCTCTCTCTGCACTTTCTCTTTATTGACTGCATTGAGCTGGTCTTGAATCGAAAATTGAATGGACGCCTTTTCAGGATGGTCTTTATCATAGCTCAGCACATTTTTAGAGAAATCAGACGGAATATAAAGGACAGCGTCATATTTTCTGTTTTTCAGTCCATTTTCCGCCGCACTGCGATTCACTACAGTCCATGTATAATCAGGACGTTCTGACAATGCTGCCACAACATCCTGTCCGAAACGAGCCGTGTTTTCACTTTCGCTCGCTCCCATATCCTCATTGACCACTGCAATATTTCGTGTGGCATTCTTCTTCTGTTTTGCCGGGTCATCTCCAATCAGGTGGAAAAATAAAACCGGCAGCACAAGAATCAATATCATGGTGGATACGATTTTGATGGAGCTTTTTTGCTGCTCTGTCATTGAACACTCTTCCTTTCTACCGCACATAAAGGAACCTGGATTTTCTTCTCTTTTCCGTTTTCAACCAAATACCCGAAGCCTGGCTGAATCTCTGGTTCTTGTCTTGCATACGGAAGCGGTATGATGTTTTGCTCTGATTTTTTCATGAGTAACATAGCATGACGAACTTGTTTGATTTCGTTTGTGAGTGCATCATAGCCCTTACTGAACTCGGTATGATTCCCTGATGCAATCAGGCTGAAGCCTAAGTGTGCATATGACTTCATGAAATCAGCCAATTGATCTTGAAGACGCGGATCGATCGTCTGCTGAAAACGCGTAATGCCATCAATCACAAGCACAATTTGAGGAAAAGACAACTGATCGGTCTCCCCTTGGCGCACAGCTTCGACATACATTTCTTCCCGCACCTTAAATATGCGGTCCATTTCTTCTGCCCATTCGGTGATATCATCTTTTGTTTCAAGGTAATCAATGTTCTCTTCTTTTG
This sequence comes from Bacillus sp. FSL M7-0003, assembly GCF_038628485.1. Taxonomy (NCBI): domain Bacteria; kingdom Bacillati; phylum Bacillota; class Bacilli; order Caryophanales; family Bacillaceae; genus Bacillus; species Bacillus sp. FSL M7-0003. The sequence goes on from NZ_CP152024.1 coordinate 2,870,049, forward strand.
CATAATGGGATAAACCTCGATCAATTGAATCAAAGACAGCCAGCTTTTCAGGCTTTGCCACTAAAAGCTGATCGAGCATCAGTTTTGTCACATTTGTTTTCCCGCGCTGCGTTTGACCGATAATGAGGCAATGTTTATTCTTTTTCAAGTCAAAATAAACAGGTGCCACAGATTCCTCATCTAATCCGACTGGAATGTCATAAGGCAGTTTTTGTTCATCTAAACGACTCTCAAGCTCCCAAACTGTCAGCTTATCAGGAAGCATTGGCACAGGCTTTGGTTTTACGGATGCTTCAAAGCGGTCATGAAGAAGCTGTATCTCTTGTTTCAAATGCTCAAACAATTCGAGATCGTTCTCTCCTTCAACTGGCAGAAACATTTGCGCAAAATAAAGCTCTTCTTTGTTGATAATAACTCGTCCTGGGATCGGCTCTAAGCTGAATTTCGGTCTGCCAATAATCGAGTACGCCTCTCCTTGATCCATTAAGTAATGGACAATCTTCGTTTTCAGATTGTTCATCAGCGATTGACGCACTGCATTTACCCGGGTTGCTGTAATCAAGAAGTATATACCTAGTGATTGTCCGTCACGGCTCAGCTGAATAAATTCAGATTCGAGCTCATGCATTTCGTCTTTGACAATGTCAAAGTTGTCAATCACGATAAAAATGAATGGAAGCTTTTTCTCATTTAAGGCGTTGTACATTTTGATATGACTCATTTCTTGCTGTCTGAATAAGCGCTTGCGATATTCAACCTCTTCCCGCAGACGCTTCATTGATTTTTGAATCTTTCTCATCTGATCCATTAAGAAATAATCCGCCGTATGCGGCAGTTTAGCTAACGGAAGCAATGTTCCGTTTCCGAAATCATAAATATATGCGTGCCATTCTTCAGGTGAATACCTCTCCGCAAAGCTCATCAGCAGTGTTGTGGCAGCAAGTGATTTGCCGTAGCCGGAGGAACCGAAGATGCCAATGTTCCCATCTTCCATCATTTGATAAGAAAGTGGATGCTGGCTTTGCTGATCTGGTTCATCGACAAGCGCAAAATGGAAGACATGCTCTTCACTCGACGCATAACGTGTTTTTGGAATACGTTCCTCAAGCGGTGGAAGCCATGGACTTGGCAGCTTCTCGATTCCAAGCTCTTGCTGCATACGTTCAATTTCATCCACAACAGCGGAAATCTCCGTCACTGTCTCTTTTTTCACTGCTGGCTCTGTGCTTACTCCTGATAACGGAATAAGACCAGTATCTGTCACAATGGCAATGTCATCTTCTGAGCCGTAGCCATCTTCCATATATGGTGCACCGCTCCAAGCCGATTGGAACAATTCATAAATTTCATTGTTGCCCACTTGTAAATAACCGCGGCCTGTGACGGTAATGGACGCTGCATCACTATTTTTCAAAATTTCCTTACTGTCTGACGCATCTTGTACTTTTAGTGCGACCTTAAAACGGGAGTTACTCCAAATCTGATCATCAATGACCCCGCCTGGCTTTTGAGTAGCCAAAATGAGATGGACCCCAAGGCTTCGGCCAATACGTGCAGCGCTGACAAGCTCCCTAATAAAGTCTGGCTCTTCACTTTTTAATTCAGCAAACTCATCAGAGATTAAGAACAAGTGAGGCATTGCCTGCTCAGCCTTTTTCTCCTTGTAAAGCTTCGTATAATCATTGATGTGATTCACATGATACTGATCAAACAGCCGCTGTCTTTTCTTCAATTCACTTTTAATTGAGGCAAGCGCTCTTTCACTAAAGTTCTTGCTGCCTTCAATATTGGTGATCGTTCCAAGTAAATGAGGAATATTTCGAAACGGCTGCGCCATTCCGCCGCCTTTATAGTCAATCAACAGAAAAGCAACTTCATGCGGGTGAAAATGTACAGCGAGCGATAAAATATACGTCTGTAAAAATTCACTTTTCCCTGATCCCGTTGTTCCCGCCAACAGTCCGTGCGGGCCGTGCGCTTTTTCATGCAGGTTCAGATCGACAATGTCGTTTTTCCCTTTATAACCAATTGGCACTGATAATGATTTGGCCGTTTCTGAAGTCAGCCATTTTTCACGAATGCCAATGTCATCTACCTGTTTGGCATGGAAAAGATCAAGGAATGAGACCGTCTCAGGAATCGAATTGGTCATACCTACTTGATGATCTAATGTTCTCAGTGTTCTGGCAAACAGTTCATTGTCCCCGCGCTGATGTGTATCAAGCTGAAATGGAATTCGTACCGCCTTCTTGTGCTGAATGAGAATATCTCCTTCTTCTTCGTTAATATAACGGACAAGCGTCGAAATATTTTCAGCTAAGCTTTCCTTTGTTTCTGCTGCAAAGATGATGGAGATACCAAGATCTGTCCGGCTGCCTTCTAGGTATTCTAAAATCACATGCTCGGCAATGAGCTCATGATTTGTCACGATGAACACAAAATGAGGCGTAAAGATTTTCTTCTCTTTTTCTTCTTCTAAATCACGCTCGCGTAAAATTTCATAAATAGAGGACAACAGCTGATCGCGTGTTTGTTCGTTGTAAATAAACCCTTTGCCATATGTATGAGGCAGCTGGAAGTGCGGAAGCCATTTCATCCATTCCCAATTCTCATACTCCTGCTCATGAAAGATAAAGACAAATCTCAAATCGTGATAGCTGTGCGAGAAAGCAAGCTGTCCAACTAGCTGATGAAGCTCATTTTTCACAATCGCAGGCTTCCCTATTAATCCTGTTGGACCATCCGCAAGACCAAATGTAATCGGGACATTCTTCACTTCACGATATACTTTTTGCATGTGCTGCGTTTGTTCCATTAAGTCATCAACATCCCGGTTGGCCATATCGCCGCCGCTCATCGATAATTCATAGCTTGATGGGACTGCGCCTGTTCCAAGACGCAGGTGCAAGAAGTCGTCACTCACAAGCGTCTTTTCCCAAATGCGTCCGCTAATTTCTGAAGTTAAATACTTCATTTTTTCAAATGACGGATAATGATACGTCAAAATATATTGCTGGCGGTCATACAGCTCCTGCAGCTCTTTCCGTTTATTTTCTAAATAAAGAGAATAGACACGCTGCCGCTTCTCTTCTCGTCTTTTGCGCTGTGATTTTTCCTTAAAGTATTGAACGGACGATGTAATTAACGTCATGATAAACATCGCCATTGACACGATAATAAAGATTCCACGCGGCTGGATAAGGGCAACAATCCCCATTACAAGGAGCATCACAAGCGGCGGAAGGACAACAAGCCAAAGCCCTCTGCTGTTATTTTCACTCTCCTGCGAAGGAAAGCTAAAGGATACCCGGTCATCTGGCAAATCATAAATCAAACGCGGTGTACGTCTGTATGAAGGGTATTTTTGTTTTGTTTCTGTACTTGGCGGTCTTGTTTTTTCCAAACGTGTATGAAAGGGTTCGTAAGCTGTCACCTGTAATAAATCATCATCTTTAAATGTCACCGTCAGAAAGTTCCAGAACAGCTCATCTCCTGCATAAATCTTCTCTGGACCGTGGATTTTCTTTCCGTTCACGTAAATCATCTCGTCCTGAGGCATGACATACCATGTTCCTTCGATTTTCTCTAAAGTGAACTGGCTGGCATCTTGAAACATGGAATGAGCTTGTTCTTTCCACACATCAATCTCATCTTTCTCTTCACGTGAAAAAGACAGCTCCACTCTATTTCCTAGGTAATAAATATGTTGATCATGATGTGCATCCATTAAAATAAGTGTGAGTGAACCAAGCTGATATGGTTCATGTGGAAGTAATTTGCCTTTCTTCTCATCTCCCTGATAAATAGTAAAACCATCATTCGGTTCATCAGGAGATAAACGAATGACCCCTTCATCAAACGAAAGTGAAGGGATTGTCACTGTATGCTCTATTTCAGGTCCAATCAGAGCTTCTCGATTGAACTGCTCATCTAAACGGACAGTTTGATAATCCTCCTCATAAAAAACCCAAAGAAGACTCAAACGCTCCACCTCCTCATGGGACAGCACCAACTGTCAGTTGTATCGAAAGAATTATTTTTTCTCATCTTTTTTTGTCTGAGAGGTTTTCTTTTTCGCTTCAGATTCTTTCTCTTTTTTCTCTTGATCGGCTTTTGACTGCTCTTTTTGTTCAGCTGTTTCATCTGTTTGGCTTGCGTCTGAGGAGTCACCTGTGCTTGTCTCGGTTGTTTCTTTTTCTTCATATTTCGCCATTTCCTTAATGATCGGATCTAGCTGTTTTTGTTTTTCTTCAGCAGAAAGGCTGTCATCGTTTTGAATTTCATTGCGATAGGCGACGAGTGCCGTAAATATGTACCTGTCGTCTCCAAGCACCCGTGCAATATCAAGTGCTTCCTTGCTATTGCCTTGTCCAATATGAATCCAGAATAGGAAGTATTGCGGATCTGTCTGCAATGTGTACGTTTCTGTGATTTCTTTTTTATGCTGATCAAGCAACAAACTGCCTTGGTTCGTTTGTACATACGAAATGGCCAGTTCATATTGTAGAGAGACTGGCATTTTATTGGCTGGATATTTCTCTAACGTATCCACCACTTGACTGTACTGTTTGTTGAGATAATATTTGTTTGCCTCGACGTACGCTTCTTGTTTTGGCATGGCAAAAAAGAAGGTGTAAATGGTGTACACCAATGCAGGGATTAACAGGACAAGCAGACCTAATCCGATGTATCGCTCGATCTTCCATTTCTTTTTAGGAATGGTTAAGAGCGTTTTTTCTTTCGCATCGATTGCTTTGATCTTTTGCTCAATCAAAGCTGACAATTCTTCCAGCGACTTCGTTTCACTAATTTCTTTTGCCAGCTCCGATAATTTCAACGTTTCATTGTAAGCCACATATTCTTGAAATTGATATTCATGGTCAACCACTCGAAGAACGACAGCCTTGACCTCTTTTAACAGGCGATGCTCATCGGTTTCATATGGTGGGATGCTTTCTTTGACTCCATAATGCAAAAATGCAGGAGCTAAGCCTTGATGAAAAACAATGTTTTCAGGAGAAACAATAGGATGCAGCCGCTTCACGTCGTGTTTAAGAACTGCATCGACAAGCTGGTATGAAAAAATCCATTTGCTTTTTTCATCCTTTGCATGGATGAAACGAAATTCCTGATAGGCAGGAGGCGGTTGTATAGAAATGATGACCTCATCTTCAGTTAATTGGATCTCTTTCTGAAATGAAGGATTGATGTCTTTGATCGGTGCCGCTTCTAAACCGTCTAAGAGTTTAATCGTCTCTTTTTGAAAAATAAAGGTATAGGTGCCTCCCTCTTTTTTCATGACTGCTTCTAATTGTTCTTCTAAATAGGAACTCTTTTTATCTGCCATTTACAAAAGTCCTTTCATAGTATTTCCAGCCTGTCTCCTGTAGTAATTCCACAGTCTGACAGCTTATATTCGCCTGAAAACACAGCTTTCTTATTGACTACCCGCACCCATCCGCCTTCTCGCTTTGGAAGTGAGATTTGTTTTGCCTGCCAGGCGATATGGATGACTTGTTTAATATGTAAATAATTTGATAGTCTCAAATCAAACACACTGCCATCATAATTTTTTAAGTCGATGGTAATATCGATATACACAAATTTCCACCTCACAAAATAGAAAGAGCGCCGGCATCCATTGACAGACTCGGCGCTGTTTCTGCTTTTCACACTTAGAAAGGAAATCCCTTTGATTAGCCGCGGATTTGGCTTGCGATGTCTTGGTCAGTGCTTTCAAGTGTATTTGCCGTTTGATCAAGCTGATTGCTGACATCTGTTAATAGATCAGACATTTTGATAAATGAAGGCTTAAGCTGTTCGTATTGATCAGCAAATGCTTCACTAGAAGCACCTTCCCACATTCCTTTTAAATCAGAGATCATTCTATTTAGACGATCAACTTGGTTTAACACTTCTTGACTTTCAACACCATATTGCTTAGCGGTCGCTCTTAGTTCTTCTGGGGTTACGCGAATAATTCCTGACATATTCCTCATTACCTCCCGTGCATAGCCGCCATATAATGGGCTAATCCACTTATTTTTTGACGTTATTATTATAAAAACAGAAATGATACACAGTCAAACAAATCTGTTTTTATTTTACAAAATGAGTCTATAGAATTACTGTTTTTTCGCTTTTTATCTAGTATTTAACAGTTTTTTGGTCATATATTCATAATAAGTATCCACCTGCTTCGGTGGATCTTTCCGCCTATTGATTTTTTACTACGTTATTATTGTACTATTTCTTTTTCATCGTGCTTCACCATCCATTTGCTTGCTTCTCACATTTTTTGTTTTTTTAAGTTTATGGCAGTTTTTTGTTGATTTACGTACCTCATTCTCTTCATAATGTAAGTACGTGAAATATTCGAAAAAGCAGGGGTTTTTTATGACAAAAAAGACAGATCCGTTTAAGTATAGTCTTGATCGTTTAGAGGATGTGGCAGACCAAATTAGTGATGTGCTCAATTGCCCTATTACTATAGAAGATACTCATCATCGATTATTGGCATATAGCACACACAATGATTTTACTGATCCCGCCAGAACTTCAACCATTATCTCCCGCCGGGTACCGGAAAAAGTCATTAATCGGCTTTGGAAGGACGGCATCATTCCTACACTCCTTAAAACAGACGAACCGCTTCGTGTCCCTCAAATTGCAGAAGTGGGTTTATCTAGCAGGGTCGCCATTTCGATCTGGAAGGACAAAGAAGTGCTCGGATTTATTTGGGCGATTGAATCCGCACAGCCTTTTTCAGAAGAAGAAATGGACCTTCTCAAAATGGCAGCACATGCCGTGAAAAACAAATTACTCAATTTACAAATTCGAAAAACGAAAACAGAAGAACGTAATCAGGAGCTTTTCTGGAAGATGCTCACAGGTCATATTCATGAAAAGGATGAGATGCTTGACCTATTTTTAAGGCTTGGCATCAGATGTCCAGACACATATGCCATCATCATCTTCCGTCTTCGTGACGAACTCACAGAGGAGACAGAAAAAAAGCTGTCCTATCTGCTTGAAACAACACAGCAAGTACAGGTACTGTTAACGACTGTTGATTTTCACGAATTCATTATTCTTGTCTCACCAAAAACAGAACATCCGCTTCAAGATATTAAGCAATTCACAAGCGGCATGCTGCAGCAGCTTGCGGACCGGTATCATATTCAGCATGTTCAGGCAGCAATTGGAGGAATTTACGATAACATCTCTCAAATTCAGCCTTCCTATAAAGAAGCACTGGCTGTATTAAAGACGAAAGAACGCTTTCCAGTTGAAACAGAACGTTTAAACAGCTTTTCCGAACTAGGCATTTATCAATATCTTGATGTGCTTGCTGAGAAGCGAAAGGGCTCTTCTTACTCCAGTTACTCTTTATCGAAGCTGGAGGATTACGACCTGAGGCATCATTCCAACCTTGTCGAAACCCTTGAGCGGTTTATTGACTGTGACAGCAATGCCAATATTGCCGCAAAGCAATTAAACATCCACATCAATACCTTAAATTATCGATTAAAACGGATTACAGACATCGCAGAAATTGATTTAAAAAACATGAATGAGAAAATGACCATCTACCTTGATATGAAGCTAAAAAACGTCCATTTGTGAAATTTCACAAAGAGGCGTTTTTTTATTTTTTATTTCAACCGAAGAATTTTCTAAACTTTCCGGATACACTAGACATACAATATCAATAGATAAGCATAGGAGGAATAAACATGATCATCGGCATTCCGAAAGAAATTAAGAACAATGAAAACCGAGTGGCTTTAACACCAGGAGCAGCTTCTCAATTGCTTTCAGCTGGACATCAGATTTTAATTGAAACAAACGCTGGTTTTGGAAGCGGATTCACTGATGACGATTATGTATCTGTTGGTGCAGAGATTCTTGATCAGGCGAAAGATGTATGGGCATCTTCTGATATGATCATGAAAGTAAAAGAACCATTACCTGAGGAATATCCTTATTTCAGAGAAGGACTCATCTTATTTACGTACCTGCATCTAGCCGCAGAGCCCTCCTTGGCTGAAGCATTAAAACAAAAAGGCGTTACAGCCATTGCTTACGAAACAGTAACGGACGGAAAAACACTCCCTCTTCTCACACCAATGTCTGAAGTAGCAGGCAGAATGGCTGCTCAAATTGGGGCACAATTTTTAGAAAAACCAAAAGGCGGAAAGGGTATTTTACTTGCAGGTGTACCAGGGGTATCAAGAGGAAAGGTCACCATTATTGGCGGCGGTGTTGTTGGAACAAACGCAGCGAAAATGGCGATCGGACTTGGCGCAGATGTCACCCTGATTGATGTAAACGCAGAACGGCTGCGTCAGCTGGACGACCAATTTGGCCATCAAATGAAAACGTTAATGTCCAATCCTGTCAACATTGCAGATTCAGTCAGTGAGGCAGACCTTCTTATTTGTGCGGTGCTGATTCCTGGTGCCAAAGCACCGACGCTTGTGACAGAAGAAATGGTCAAACAAATGAAGCCTGGTTCTGTCATTGTGGATGTAGCGATTGATCAAGGCGGCATTGTCGAAACCATTGATCATATCACAACCCATGATCAGCCTACTTATGAAAAACACGGCATATTACATTATGCTGTCGCCAACATGCCAGGCGCCGTTCCGCGGACATCAACTGTTGCGTTAACGAACGTCACTGTTCCATATGCGCTGCAAATTGCGAATAAAGGCGCTGCAAAAGCTATTAGAGAAAACAATGCCATCGCAGAAGGTGTCAATGTGATGAACGGACATATCACGTACGAAGCGGTCGCTCGTGATCTCGGCTATGATTACGTACCTGTCAGCAAAGCCATCGATGCCACTTTTATAACCGAAGCTTAATCAGCTACCCGCCCTATTGATGGGCGGGTTTTATTGTTAACCTAAAATAAAAATAAGTTGACAAATATCCTTCTTCCCCTTAATCTATTTGTACAGATAAGACAGGGGGAAACATCATGCAAAAGAAGACAAGAACTGCTGACTTTGTGCTAGTGGGAATGTTTGCTGCACTCATGGCTATCGGAGCCAATATCACATCCATTGTGCCATTTTTACAGGTCGGCGGAATTCCACTTACGATGCAGCCGTTTTTTTGTGTGCTTGCTGGTCTCTTACTCGGCAGACGGCTTGGCGCATTAGCTATGATTGTCTATGCCTTGGTTGGAATTGCTGGTGCACCTGTATTCGCCCAGTTCTCTGCGGGCTTTGGGGTCATTTTAGGCAAAAGCGGTGGCTTTGTATTATCGTACATCCCTGCTGCCTGGCTTGCTGGATTCATTCTAGAGAAAAGAAAAAATCCTGGCTTTGGCCGCTTTTTGCTTGCAGCCATTGCTGGTACGACCGTGATGTATGTGATCGGAACCACCTATACATACCTCGCATTAAATGTATGGCTCAATGCACCGATTTCCTATCAAACCACGTGGTTCTTTATGATCTGGTTTATGGTAAAAGACTATGCATTGACCATATTACTTGCGATGCTGGCACCTAAAATTTATCGCTCTGTTTCCAAAGCCACATCCTTTCGAAAACAAGAAGCTGTATCATAGAAAAAAGAGCCTGTCTTCATTCAGGCTCTTTTTTCATCATTACTCAGCATATTGGTCTATGATTTCTTCTAGCATTCCTTCAAGCACTTCTATATCTTCAAGATCTGATGGACTGAAGCGGTAGCGTACAAGCTGTTCTCCATCATTATACATCTCCTCAAGCCAGCCTCTCAGGCCTCTTGCTCTACGGTCGACTTCGAAAACAATGTCTAATCCGCCTTCATCTATCAGAAAAATCAGCTCTAACTCATCAAGCATATAGCGATAGTAGTCTGATGTCGGTATGAACTCGAATTCTTGGACGAATGGCAGGCGCCGCTGGAAGTAAGGTGCCTGTTCACAGTCTGCTTCGTTCAGGTGGAAGCCTAGATTTCTAGTGGCTTCCAGCACATTTTTCACCCAAGGATGAGCTTCAACGAAAATGCGGTCATAGTCAGATTTATCGATTCCGCCTTGGATATCAAGGTCTGTCTCTACTGCAATTTCTACTTTTCCAATCGTCATCGGGGTATCAATAGGAAGAATAAATGAAAACGGAAATTCATGCTTTTCTCCAGGCTGGATGGTAAAAGAATCCGTTACCCGTAAAGTATAGATGTTCGCATATTTTCTACGCTCTTCATCATCTTTCACAATCACATACTGTGTTTCAATCTTGACATTGATATAGCGTATTTCCTGAGCGACTTTACCGCCCTTTACATGGACAGTTCCCGTTACTTCTTGTCCTGGATAATAAGCGTTTTTCTCTAAAATAGTATCTACCTTTGCCGCACCAATTCCTGCACTTGCCGCTAGCTTTTTAAAAAATGACATGTCCCATCTTCCCCTTTTCATTTTTATCAGCATATATACGTAAGATAGAGGAAGAAAGATTCATTTAATTCATACTTTTGTCCTAATTATTTTTTCATCTGCGAACAACAAAAAGCTTATAGAAAAAACATCATCGTTTTCTCTACAAGCTTTTCATCTTACAGAATAATGGCCGCCAGCCAGCCGAACAGAACAAGCGGAATATTATAATAGATAAAAGTCGGGACACAAGTTCCCCAAATGTGGTGATGCTGTCCATCCATATTCAATCCAGATGTTGGTCCAAGCGTACTGTCACTTGCAGGTGAACCTGCATCTCCAACAGCCGCAGCAGAGCCAATAATGGCAATGGTAGCCATTGGACTAAAACCTAAGTGTAAGCAAAGTGGAACAAAAATGGTTGTAATAATTGGAATCGTTGCAAATGATGATCCGATCCCCATTGTCACAACCAGGCCAACGAGCAGCATTAAAATCGCTGCAAGGCTGTGGCTGTTGCCAATATATTGGGAAGATGCTTTGACAAGAGCTTCAATGTCTCCTGTTTTTGTTAAAACATTGGCAAATCCAGCGGCAACAAGCATGACAAAACCGATAAATGCCATCATATTCATTCCAGATGTAATCAGTTCATCTGCTTCATCGCGTTTCATCATTCCAGTCACAAACAAGACAAGCAGTCCTGAGAGTGCACCGAAGATCATTCCTTCCACACCAAGGCTTTGCGATAAATAAAGCTGGACAATCAACGAAACGAGAATAGCAAGACCGGCAAAGAATAAGCTTTTTTTCGTATAAGCCGATTTTTCTACATCTGTAATTTCACGATCCTCATATACTTTCGGCTTTCGATACACAAAAATGGAAACGATCAATCCAAGAACCATACCCGCAACAGGAATCAGCATCGCATACGGAATATCTGCAAGGTCTACGGTCAGACCCGCTTCCTTCATATTGTCACGAAGCATTCCGTGGAAAATCTGTCCAAAACCGACTGGAAGTAATATATATGGTGCAGTGAGTCCGAAGGTCATGACACACGCTAGCAGTCTGCGGTCAATTTGAAGCTCGTTAAACACCTTTAATAACGGCGGAATGAGGACTGGGATAAAGGCAATATGAACAGGAACGACGTTCTGTGAAAAACAAGATACGATCAAAATGACAAGAACGATGAGCACTTTTGATAGTGTTTTCCGTCTTGAATCGCCTTCTTTTCCTAAAAGCTTCACTGCTCCTTCAACCATGGCATCTGGAAGACCTGTTTTCGTCAGTGCCGCAGCAAATGCCCCTAATAACGCATAACTAATCGCCACTGTTGCATTTCCTCCGAGTCCGTCCGTAAAGGCGTCCACTGTTCCTCCCAAGCCTAATCCACCTGCAAGTCCGCCAGCTAAAGCGCCTATTGCCAGCGCAATCACGACATTGACCCGCAGCAAGCTTAATATCAACATTAAAACAACCGCTAAAACAACTGCATTCATGGTGAAACCCCCGAAATCCTTTAGTTTACTAATGTAGTAGATAATTAAAGTACCAACGTATGTTACCATAGAAAAAAAACTTCGTCAAATGGCGTATGTCCTACATAAAAAAGCTCTGTCACTTGGCAGAGCCCAGCGTGTAGACAAACCCTCGCATTCTTTGTCAGTCCTGCGTGCTGGTGCTCACGAATGTCAAATTCGCTCCGCTCCAGTACTCGTCCTTCCTAGACTTCAAAGGTTTTCTATCACGCTGAAAAGAAAAAGACAAAGAGCTAAAATAAAGTTCATTTTAGCTCTTTGTCAACAATCTGAAGCCCTGCCACTCGGCAGAGCCTTCCCCTTTATTTTGTTCCTTCAAATCGTTCCACAAATGTTGCGAGTGATCTCACCATTACTCCTGTTGCCCCTGTTGGTCCAAAGCATGAAGGTTTTTCTGTTGTTGCAGTTCCTGCAATATCTAAATGAACCCAAGGCGTATCTTCTGCGAATTCTCCAATGAAAGCACCTGCCATAATCGCATGACCATCACGGCCTGGTGAGTTATTGAGATCCGCCATTTTGCTGTTTCGTACTCGTTTCTTATCTTTTTCCGTGATGGGCAGCTGCCAGATCATTTCACCGCATTCTTCTGATGCTTCTTTAAACTGAGCGTACAGCTCATCGTTATTGGTCATCGCGCCTGTTGTCTCATTTCCAAGCGCCACAATGACACCGCCTGTTAATGTGGCCACATCTACAAGGACAGAGGCACCGTGCTGCTTCGCATATGTCACCCCATCTGCTAAAACAAGACGGCCTTCTGCATCCGTATTAAGCACTTCGATTGTTTTACCGCTTAGTGACACGATGACATCATCCGGCTTCATAGCGTCTGCTGAAATCATATTATCGGTTGAGGCAATGACCGCAATGACATTTTGCTCTGGACGAAGTTCGCCGATGATTTCCATTGCGCCTAAAACAGAGGCTGAGCCGCCCATATCTGTTTTCATGCCAACCATACTCGCTCTTGGCTTTAAAGAATAGCCGCCGGTATCATACGTGATGCCTTTACCGACAAGACCGATGACGTCTGTCCATTCTTCCTTGCCTTGATATTTCAATACGATGAGTTTTGGCGGTTCTGTTGAGCCTCTATTGACGGCTAAAATACCGCCCATTCCGAGCTCTTCCATTTGTTCTTTATCTAAGATTTCAATCTCAAATTCGTATTTATATGCAAGCTCTGCCGCATACGAAGCCAGATCAGAGGATGTGAGCATATTCGGCGGCATATTCACAAGGGTACGGGCCGAATTGACTGACTGTCCGTACACTTCGCCGACTTTCAAACTCGCCTGAATTTCAGCTGTATCATGATCCGTCGTAGCATAAACAAACTCGATGAAGCGATCCGGTTCATTTGTTTTATGTTTAAAATCCTGTAATTCATATGTAGCTAAAAGGCAGCTTTCAGAAAGGGCATGGGCCGCATCTTGAGCAGGCAGATCCTTTCCAATAAACGTATCCAGCAAGACAGAAACCGCTTGCTTTTTATCTTGATGAAGCTTTTTGAATAAATGGGCAAACACTTCTTTTGCCTCTTCAAACGTGTAATCTGATTCCTTCCCAAGCCCGACAAAATAAATGCGTTTGATGCCTGTTTCAGGGGATGGGAAAAACTTCGTAAGCTGATTTCGTTTGGAAGAAATGTCGCCTTCTTTTAATAATTCAGTGATTCTTCCTTCAAGTAATTCATCCATTTCTTTTGCTTTTCCTGATAATTGGCTCTTTTGAAAAAGTCCGATCGCCAGTGTATCTTTATGCTGCAATTCATTTGTCGAGAAAAACATATTTATCACACGCTCCTTAATGAACTCCATTTTTCACATTGGAACTTCTATTATATCAAAATTTGCGTGCCTATACGATCATTGCCAGTCTGTCTTTACTTGATGAACATTTATATTTTCACACGCGGAAGGGCATCATGAAAAAGCGGCGAAAACCTGTGCAGCCTGTCCTTGTTCTCCTCGTTCCACATCTACTTTCTTTAATGTTATAATGAACATGGACTTGGCAGCATTTTTTACTGCTATCATTTTTTCATCATACTAGGATTTTTAGTCCATCATTTCGCACGATATTTTTTCTTAAAGAGAGGATGTTTCTTGTTCATGAGCGTACTGACGAATTTTCCGCTGCTTGCCAGCCTTGCAGCCATCTTTTTTGCTCAATTTGTAAAAGTACCGATTCAATTTATCATTTCTAGACGACTAGATTGGTCGCTCATTACAAGCACAGGCGGAATGCCAAGTTCACACTCCGCAGCAGTAACAGCACTCTCAACAGCAGTGGCTTTAGAGCACGGGCTAGATACATCTATCTTTGCCATTTCCGCCATCTTTGCCATTATTACGATGTTTGATGCGACAGGCGTTCGCAGACAGGCAGGAGAACAGGCGACTGTTCTCAACAAGCTCGTAACAGATTTTAACCGATTTGTTTCCGAAGCAAAGAATTTCCCGAATGCGGAAGAAAAAGAAAAGCAAAAGAAATTAAAAGAGCTTCTTGGTCATAAGCCGATTGAAGTCTTCTTCGGCGGCTTAACAGGGATCTTGCTGACACTCATCTTAGATTATTACTTCATGTAGAAGCGAAAAAGCTTTGGACCTTAAACGGCCCAAAGCTTTTTTATTCTTTATTGGCTTGAAACTGCTGACGGAATACTTGCATCGATTCTGCTTCATTAAGCTGATTTAAGTCTTTTTCCGTTAACGTCCCTTCACCCTTTTTGATGATATACACATCGAGCACTTTTTTACCCCATTCTCTATACACATCATCAACGGTTTCATAGTATAAATCAAGCTTATGACCTTTAATGGCTTTCCCGGTATCTGCAACCACACCGTAGCCATAGTTTGGGATAAACAGCACCGTTCCAATTGGAAAAACAGATGGATCGGCTGCCACTGTTGAGTATAAATCACGTTTCACTTTGACGCCTGAATATGTAATGCCATATGCATGATGTTCCTTCGTTTTGCCTGTTGATTCCACACCTGCTGTATAGCCGGTTGCAACAACTTTCTGTTTCGGGTAATCGTTCCAATTAAACGCTTCTTCGAGAGAAACAGCCCGCGAATCTTCACTTTTGAGTGCGATCGTTTCCCTTTTTTGCTGCTGAAAAAAAGAAGATACTTGCTTGCCCGCATCGGTCTCTTTCACCCATACAGCTAAATCACTTGGTTCGACTCCAGATATGCCCGTAAAGCTTGTCAAAAGTGCAAGCATGAATAGGGCGGTCATGAACAATCGTTTCATCCATGTTTTCATCTCTATTTGTCACTCCTCTACCCATCTATTTGTTTCCAAACAAAATGGAAACTATGCAAAGGAGAAACAAAAAAACCCACTTGCGTGTCCACAAGTGAGTTAAAACATTTGATACCCTCTTTTTCGTAGTGCATTAATGACAAAACCTGATGTGATTGCACCGATCAGGCCGCTTAATAAGATGATGATATCTGCCGCAGCGAGTGAGACGATCCGGTCTCCTATTCCTGAAAAAGCGGTGCCAGGCTCTCTTACATAAGCGATCATCTTTTGATTGTTGATAATGAAAAGGCATACAATTGGATATAAAATAGCCATAATCCATGACATTCTCAGCAGCATATTGAGCAAAAAGCCAATGCCGAAGAATAACACGAAAAATAAAATAACTGAAATGATAACGACTGGTAAACTGATCACTTCATCTCCACCCCCAAATATCCCATCATTAGTTTAACTTGGAAATAGAGATGAAGTCAATCAATGGAAAAAGCAGATCGATTAACGCTTCTTTCCTGTCCCTTTACATTCCTCACACGTTTCAGATCCGCCGAGCAATAGCTGAAAATACCCTTTTCCTGAACAATATTGACAGATTGATGTTTTTTCCTTTGTTTGTGCATTCATATTGCTCACTCCTTAATCTAAATTTTCTGATAATTCATCATAACATATTTTACTGCCAATGACCAAGTGAGAAAATATACCACAACTTATAAAAAAACGTGTATCACGAGGATACACGTTTTTGTCTATGATGGTTTAGAAGAACTTGAATTTTCCTTTTTTCAGAACAAGTCCTGGTCCGCCAACCATGAATAAAGAACGGTTGTCGATGATTTTCTTCATTGCAGAAGCTTTTGTTCCTTGAAGTTTTTTACCAAACGCAACACCTACAGCGTCGTGTTCACCAAGAGAAGCAACTGTTCCTTTGATGTCTGGCTTAAAGCTTTCAAGAGAACCGCCTTTTACTAGTGCTGCAAGGTTTTTCGCTACTGTTTCACCTTGCTGCATAGCGATTTGTGCAGTTGGTGGGTATGGACGGTTGATTTCTTCATTGATAATCAATGAACAGTCACCAATGATGAAGACATCATCATTTTCTGGTACACGAAGATCTGGAGAAACTTTTACGCGGCCGCGCATGTTTTCAAAACCAGCTTCTTCAACGATTGGGTTACCGCGTACACCTGCAGCCCAAACAACAGTTGCAGCTTTGATTTCTTCTGTATCATCGTCTTTTCCAACAATGATCCCCTCAGGCGTACATTCTTTGATCGCTGTACCGATTTTGAACTCAACACCTTTACCTTGAAGGTAGTTCATCGCATAGTCGATCAATTCTGGATCGAATCCAGGAAGAGCTGTTGGCGCAGCTTCTACACAGATGATACGCACGTCTTTTTGATCAATGTCATACTCTTTGCAAAGCTCAGGCACACGGTTTCCAAGCTCACCAAGGAACTCAATACCTGTGAATCCTGCGCCGCCGACAACGATCGTCAATCGCTCTGGACGTTTTTCAGCATCCGTATTATACGTTGCAAATTGAAGCTCAATGTGCTCACGAAGCTGACGAGCAGAGTTAATGTTAGAGATTGAGAATGCGTATTCTTTCAGTCCTGCAATACCAAATGTTTCAGGAACAGCACCAAGTGCAACAACAAGGTAGTCATAAGAAAGTTCGCCATCTGATGTCACAACTTTCTTTGCTTCCTTATCAATGCTTTCAACTGTTGCTTGTACAAAGTTGACACGGGAACTGTTAATCACATCTTTGATTTGATAACGACAGCGGTCATGATGAAGTGTACCTGCACTTGCTTCATGAAGCCATGTTGTTTCGTAATGATAATTATGCTTGTTCACAAGAGTAATGTCCGCATCATTTGTGCCAAGCTGTTTTGTTAATCTTGTTACAGTCATTAATCCGCCATAACCTGCACCTAATACAACGATTTTCGGTTTATTCACTGGAATCACATCCACCTTTTTTAAATTTGCTGTAAAACGGATAAAGAATTACATATCGTTATTCTCAACCGCTTTGCGGCATTTTATGAAATTTAAACAAAAAAATAAGTATGTGAAAATCTGAACTTTCACCTACATAAAACGAAAGCATTTGACCGTATCCGACAAAAATTCATAAAAAATTAATATTTAGTTCCCTTAACAATAATAGCGAGTTCTGCTCCAATTTTCAAGGCTTTAAACTGAAAATCCTTATGATAAACGGTCTTTCTCACTTTTTCCTCCTTTTCAAAGCTTCAGCATCAAAAAACGACAAGTTTTTCAAAACAAGTCAAACGACGATATGTGGTATGATATGATATAGTGATAACAATTTTCATTTGGGAGGATTAAAGGAATGCAAGAAGATTCTAAGGTATATGACATTACCGTTATCGGGGGCGGCCCAGTTGGATTGTTTACTGCGTTTTACGGAGGCATGAGACAGGCAAGTGTGAAAATCATTGAAAGCCTTCCTCAGCTCGGCGGTCAACTATCCGCTCTTTACCCTGAAAAATATATTTATGATGTGGCTGGATTTCCAAAAATCCGCGCACAAGAATTAGTTGATAACTTAAAGGAACAAATGGATAAATTTGATCAAACCATTTGCTTAGAGCAGGCAGTTGAAACGGTTGAAAAGCAGGCAGATGGGATCTTTAAACTTGTGACAAATCAAGAGATTCATTATTCTAAAACAATTATCATCACAGCTGGTAACGGTGCATTCCAACCGAGAAAGCTTGAGCTAGATGCAGCAGAATCATTTGAAGGAAGCAACCTGCATTACTTCATTAATGACTTGAACCAATTTGCCGGCAGACGTGTGGCCGTTCTTGGCGGCGGAGACTCTGCGGTGGACTGGGCACTTATGCTTGAACCAATCGCAAAAGAAGTATCCATTATTCACCGCCGCGATAAATTCCGCGCGCATGAGCACAGTGTAGAAAACCTGCACAACTCGAAAGTCAATGTACTGACACCATTTGTACCAACTGAGCTCATTGGTGAAGACCGCATTGAACAAATCGTGCTCGAAGAAGTCAAAGGCGACAAAAAACAAGTGCTTGATGTGGACGACGTGATCGTCAACTTCGGTTTTGTTTCCTCCCTTGGACCAATCAAACAATGGGGTCTTGAAATCGAAAAGAACTCCATCGTGGTGAAATCTACAATGGAAACAAACATTGAAGGCTTCTATGCGGCAGGAGACATCTGTACGTATGAAGGAAAAGTCAAATTGATTGCAAGCGGATTTGGTGAAGCACCAACTGCTGTCAACAATGCGAAAGCTTACATGGACCCGAAAGCCCGTGTACAGCCTCTCCATTCCACAAGCTTATTTGAAAACAAATAAGAACGGATCAAAAAAGGAGTTCCCACTCGCGGAACTCCTTTTTCGTTTATTTAAAAATCCCAATATAGGCATTTGCCATTCCAAGTACCATTGCAGCAAGCAGCACCACAACAATCCCTGCCACAACCAAAATCACCCGATCCTTCACACGTTCCTTTTTCGGAAGCGGCTTCTCAATCCCGCAAGACGGACACGTTTTGGAACGATACGGAATCAGTTCATGACAGTTCCTGCAATTGATTTGTTCACTCAAACCTCAGCAACCTCTTTTCTCACTACAGTTTATGTTTGGTTCTCATGATACTCTTTTCGAGTGGAAATAGCCAGTTGTTCGGGCCAGCTGTAACAAAATTGAGCGATTTGCGAAAAAAAACATAGCTCCTTGAATTCGCTGCTTCAAACAAGATCAACAATGATATAACTTTTTAAAAAGATGATTGACCCTAACGCAACGTCATATTTTATAGTGGATATCAAGAGAGGTGAATTGAAATGAAAGTAAAAGAAGTAGCTGAATTATTTGGTATTAGCATTCGTACACTTCATCATTACGACAAGATTGGTTTATTGACCCCAAGTGAAGTCACAGAAAATCGTTATCGACTTTATTCAGAAGAAAACCTTGAAACATTGCAGCAAATACTATTTTTCAGGGAACTTGGATTTCCATTGAAGGAAATTCACAAAATGATGCACAATCCTTCATTTAACAAGAAAGAAGCATTTATGCTACAAAGAAAAATGTTAATAGAGAAACGAAATAATCTCGATAAAATGATCGGAAATATTGATAAAACGCTACAGCATTTAACGGGAGAAACTCAATACACCTATAAAGAAAGGTTTGAAAATATGAATATGAAATTTAGTCAATATGAAGAAGAAGCTCGTCACCGTTGGGGAAATCAAGCTGTTGATGAAGTCAGCTCAAAACTAAATCATTTGTCTAAAGATGAACAAATTGAATTATCCGATAGCTGGGATAGTATATTTAACAAACTAGCCTCTCTTCGCAGCCATTCCCCTAAATCCAAAGAGGTGCAAATCGTCATCAAACAATGGTACGACTTTTTAAACGAAAACTTCAGTTATTACTCTCTTGATGCTTTTTACGGTTTAGGCCAACTCTATATTCAAGATGAACGTTTCACAAAGAATATAGATCGTTATGGTGAGGGCTTGGCATCATTTATGAGCGAAGCGATGAAAGTCTTTACTACTCTTCATAAAAGAGGGGACAGCTTTGAAAATGATGATTGAGAATACAATCGATTAATACGAAACGTTATTCTCAACCAAACACAATCAAGAGCATTTTTTCCGACACACCATGATGAAACCTTTTGAAAAGATGTGGAAGATGAACAGAGGAAATACTAAGAAACTGCGAGCTTTTTTCTAATTAAATATCTTTATAAAGAGGACGTGCTGAGTGATGAAGTCATGTCCTTTTTTTGCATCTTTAAAAACAACACAAAAAACCTCCTCAAGAAAATGATTAATATGAGGAGGTCTTCATTATACAAATGGTTTTACAGAATGAATCGTTTTAACCCTTAACACTCTTCCGGCGTACCGGTATTCGTTGCTGTTCTGAAAGAAGAACCGCACCCGCATGACGCGATGGCGTTTGGATTGTCAATCGTGAAACCGCCGCCCATGAGTGATTGTTTGAAATCAATGATGGTTCCGTTCATGATATCAAGGCTTTCGGAATCGACAAGGACATTGATGCCGTGCTGTTCGAACTGCGTGTCTTTCTCTGAGACTTCATGGTCAAAGCCCATGCCGTATGAGAGACCGCTGCAGCCGCCGCCTTTTACGCCCACTCGAAGGAACGCATTTTCTTCTTCATGCTCTTTCATCATATCTTTAATCTGCAGTGCAGCAGCTTCTGTAATGGTTACTGGTGTACTCATGATCATCCCTCCTTTTGACTGGATGTTTCTTTTCAATTATAAACGTGATGATGCCTTTTCTCAAATAAATGGTTTAGAGATAAAATGTGCCGTCACAAATCGTTTCAGCAGGTCCTGTCATGAGCACGTGGTCATTGTCTTTCCAGCGAATGATGAGGTCTCCGCCTGCTAAATGAACAGTCATGTCTGTTTCTTTTTTTGCCTGACCATTCATAATTGTGGATACAGCAGCAGCACAGGCCCCAGTTCCGCAGGCCTGGGTAATTCCTGAACCTCTTTCCCACACGCGAAAATGCAGTTCTGTTTCACTGACAACTTCAACAAATTCTACATTGACGCCTTCTGGGAACATGTCGTGTTTTTCGATGATCGGCCCAAGTGTATGAAGCGGCGCTTTTTCAATGTCCTCTAAATAAAAAACGATGTGCGGGTTTCCCATCGAAACGGCCGTTCCATTTAATTTCGCAGTGCCAAAATCAAGTGGCTCATTAACCGTTGTGCTAGCCGGTTCACCAAGCATCGGCATTGCTTCTTTTTCAAAACGTGGTTTTCCCATATCTACTGTGACTAGCTGAACGTGACCATCCTGAGCGTGAACGGTCGCTTCAACGAGTCCTGACAATGTCTCAATCTGGAACGTTGTGTCCGTCACAATTTGATGCTCATACACATACTTTGCAACGCAGCGCAGCCCATTACCACAGTTTTTGCCCTCAGATCCATCATTGTTGAAAATGCGCATCTTCACAGGTGCAACATCTGATGGGCAAATAAGAATCATCCCGTCAGAACCGATTCCTGTATAAACAGAAGAAACGCGGATCGCTATCTCTGATAGCTCCTCTTCTGGAAGCTGTTCCTTCATCTGATTGACGTAAATATAATTATTTCCTAATCCGTGCATTTTCGTGAATTGAAATGATGTCATGAGCTTCCTCCAAAAATGTTGTTTCTTTATAGTATAAAAGGAGTCGATTCAGGAGACAATCTTATCATCCCCCGTTTTTCATACATAGAAGCTCTTTGCTGCCATGGCAAAGGGCTTTTATTATGCATATGCCTCTTTTTCTCTCGTGTGATGCTTCATATTGATGATATTTTATTAGCATAACATATTGGATGCGCTTTCTATTGATTCTCCTTAAAAATGGAAGCTGAAAATGTGAAAAAAATGCACCTCATGACCCATGTGGTGCATTTAAAACATGTCGTTTTCCTCTATAAAAGCATAAATACGCTCGACTAGCTGCTCTGCATTTTCTCCTGAAACAAATTCTCCATTCACAAGTGCAAATGGGGAGTCCATACATTTGCCGCAATAGCTTAAACAGCCGTATTCCATTACGTCTAGGTTTGGGTCTTTTTCAAGCTTCTCTTTTGCTTCTTGAGACCCTTGTGCAAGATTACTTACACAAAATTCGATCAGTGGAAACACTGTGCTTCACCTCACATTGCCTTACCATCCTACCGAAATTCCTTGTATTAGTCAAAATATGAGCTTCGCCTATATCGTTACGCCTATTCCTCATAAAATGTTTTACTATTTAGGACTAACTGATGAATATGTAGGTTATTTTGAAACAATTATTGTGGTTTCACAGTAAATTCGATATAATTTTATTTGGTATTTTAACTTAAAGTTTTTTAGTATAAGTGTTTTTCAATGTCTACGGGGAAAAGGAGAATCGTCATGAAAAATTTAGTCTTGATCGGCGGAGGTTACGGGAATATGCGGGTTCTCCACCGCTTATTGCCAAATCAATTACCTGATGATGTCACTATCACATTAATTGATCGAAATCCTTACCACTGTTTAAAAACAGAATATTATGCACTTGCTGCTGGAACGATCTCTGATCATCACATTCGAGTATCTTTTCCAGAGCATCCGAAGCTGGATATTCAATACGGGGAAGTAGAAAAAATTGATATTGAAAACAAACAGATCTTATTCAGCGACCGTGAACCGATCCCGTATGATGATACGGTGATTGGACTCGGCTGCGAGGACAAGTATCATAATGTCCCTGGTGCGAAAGAACATACATACAGCATTCAAACCATTGATCAGTCAAGACATGCGTATAACAAATTAAACAATTTGAGCGCAGGTGCAACGGTTGGCATCGTCGGTGCTGGACTTAGCGGGGTAGAGCTGGCCAGTGAACTAAGAGAAAGCCGTGCTGATTTAAACATTATTCTTTTTGACCGCGGAGAGCTGATTCTATCAAGCTTCCCAAAAAGATTAAGTTTGTATGTGCAAAAGTGGTTTGAAGAAAATGACGTAAAGATCATTAACTGTGCCAATATTACAAAGGTTGAAGAAGGTCTTGTTTATAACCATGATAACGCGATTGAAGCTGATGTCATCGTCTGGACAGCAGGAATACAGCCAAGCAAAGTGGTGCGAGAGATGGATGTTGAAAAAGACGCACAAGGCCGCGTCGTATTAACTCCTCATCACAATCTCCCTGGGGATGAGCATGTATATGTTGTAGGTGACTGCGCAAGTCTGCCTCATGCCCCAAGTGCACAGCTTGCTGAGGCGCAGGCAGAACAAATTGTCCAATCTCTGCAAAAACGCTGGAAAAATGAGCCGCTTCCTGAGGCTTATCCACAGTTTAAGCTAAAAGGTGTTTTAGGTTCTTTAGGGAAAAAAGCCGGCTTTGGCTTAGTGGCTGATCGTCCACTTGTTGGACGGGTGCCAAGACTCCTGAAATCTGGACTCCTTTGGATGTACAAGCATCACAATGGCTAAAATCATGTGAATTTTTTCTCAAAGCTCCTTCGTGACGAGGGAGCTTTTTTCTATGAAACGGCATGTGCCGATGAGTTGGTCCATTTGATCGGAGCAAGAGCAAGAATGCAGTCTTTACGAAAGGTTCTCATCGTTTTCTTCGATAAACAATACGCTTGGATAAGCTGATCCGTTTGACGGTGTACAATGATTTTTCTCTTTGTGCAGTCTCCATTTTTCTTCATATAAATCATCTCAATCGGTATTTGCTGATGAAGAGATTGTTTTAGTAAATAATTCATGATGCTCACACTCCTTTCATTTCATTATAAACGAACAAACGTTCTTTTTCAACCCGAAAAGGAACACTTGTTCGTTTATATTTCTCAAAAAAAGAACAGCTTATTCACTGCTCTCCTTGTACCCGTACTTCTCCATTTCTTGATAAATGTCTTTTAATTTCGGATTGCCCTCTCCAACGATTTGATCCTCTACTAAAACAAGCGGATAAAAGAATTCATCATCAAGAATTCGTTCAGACAATTCCTTTTGTTGTTCATTTTCTGGCGGGTGCTCAATATCAATATATGTGATGCGAAATGGCTGATTCGGATATTTTCGTTTTAATGCTGCATCTAACCATTCAAACGTATCTTTTGAAGAAGGCAGATTCACGCAGCTAGCGCACAAGACATCTCTTCCATATACATAAAGATCGACGGTTTTGTTCATTTGACAAGCCCCCTATTCTTTCTTCATTTTAGCTGAATTTTATGGATGAAAAAAGTCAAAATCACTTTTTGTTTCAAGATGAGATTGTGCTATAATGAGAAGGAAACTTTGAAACCAATCAATAGATTTTTATCGTCCAGATGAATATAATGGTGATATGTTGTGAAAGGAGCGATTATATCTAATGACTGAAGTCGAAATGAAAGACCAAGTACAGGAAGTACTGGACAAACTTCGTCCATTTCTATTACGTGATGGTGGAGACTGTGAGCTTGTAGACATTGAAGATGGCATTGTAAAATTACGTCTTCTTGGTGCATGCGGCAGCTGCCCAAGTTCAACCATTACATTGAAAGCCGGTATTGAGCGCGCATTATTAGAAGAAGTGCCTGGCGTTGTAGAAGTTGAACAGGTTTTCTAATTCATATATGACATGAAAACGACCCGATTTGGGTCGTTTTTTTCATGATTGAAAAAGGCTTTAGCCCTTTGTCTTCTTTTCTGCGTGATATGAAAACCCTTGAAGTCTAGGAAGGACGAGTACTGGTGCGGAGCGAATTTTCTATTCGTGAGCACCGCACGCAGGACTGACACCGAATGCGAGGGTTTGTCAGCACGCTGAAGCGGCCCGATTTGGGTCGTTTTTTATTAGGCTAGCTTTTCTCTAAACCATTCCTTTATAAAAGTCAGTCTTTGAATACGCTGCCCCGGGTGGCCGCTTCTGGATAAATCATGAGATGCCTTCGGGAATTTGACCAATCTTGTGTCTTTCCCAAGCTCCTTCAATGCCACAAAAAGCTGCTCTGCTTGATCAACTGGGCAGCGATAATCTTCATCACTGTGCAAGATGAGCAGCGGCGTGTTCACCTGCTTCACATATTTTAATGGCGAACGATCCCATAGCTTATCGACAGAATCATAAATATCCCCATCAATCTGCCACCTTGTAAAGAAATAACCGATATCACTGATGCCATAAAAGCTAATCCAGTTTGAAATGGAACGCTGTGTGACAGCTGCACGGAAGCGGTCGGTTTGACCAACAATCCAGTTGGTCATAAAACCGCCATAGCTGCCGCCTGTCACGCCAAGCCTTGTTTCATCAAGGAAATCATAGGCTTTGAGCACATGATCAACAGCCTGCATGACATCGTCATAATCAACGTCACCATAGTTTCCTCTCACACGGTCAGTAAACATCTGTCCATACCCATGACTGCCATGCGGGTTGATATACACGATGGCGTAGCCTTCAGAAGCGAGCATTTGAAATTCATGAAAATACGTATAACCATACATGGCATGCGGTCCGCCATGAACCTCTAGAATGAGCGGATATTTCTTTCCCTCTTCCATCTTGGAAGGCTTCATAAACCAGCCATGCACCTCGTCTCCATCTTTTGACTGAAAAGAAAATGGTTCAGGTTCCGATACGATATGCTCCTTTAGAAAATCATGATGCTCGAATGTGATTTGCTTTAGTTCTGTCTCCCCTAATGTCATCTCATACAGCTCACTTGGTGAGACAGGTGAAAGCCGGCTGAGCAGCAATTTGGATTCATTTGGATGAAGGCTGAAATTGGTGATATGTTCCGCCTCTAGTCGAACAGGATAGGCTAAACCTTCAATAGAGAAATAATAAATTCCTGTACTGCCTTGATCAGAAACAAGCGCATAAAACCCTTGGCTGTCCTTTGTCCACTGCGGAAGCTGATAGACCTCTCCCATCACGCTATCTCCTGCCATACAGTTCCCAACATACATATCCAGCATTTCTGACAGTTGAACCGTCTTTTCTTCCTTCAGATCATACAGCCATAGTGATGGGAAGGTGGCATTTTGAAATTCGCGCTCATGTCCAATATACAAAAGACTCTCTCCATTTGGAGAAAAAGATACGGTGGAATAAGCGCCGTTTGCTTGTGTGATCTTTTTTGTCTGACCATCTTCTAATGACAGAAGACACACGTCACTTATGTAAGGTATCTGTGGATTTAATTGAATAAAGGCAAGCCATTTGCCGCAAGGAGAAATCGTATGATTCATATGATGAACCTGCTCGCTCGTGACAGGCTCTATCTCTCCTGAATCGATATCTACCTTCACGATCTGCGTGACACGCCCATCTAAAAAGCCTCTTCCATCTGCTTTATAGGTCAAATCATCATATACCGCTGGAGCAAAGTCATCTTGCTCTTCCTTTTTTTCATCATGAACAGATTCTGATTGTTTCAATGACACAGCCGCATAAAGAAAAGCACCATCTGGAGAAAAGACAGGATGAGATACTCCGTAAGGAATCGTCGTTAAGGTTCGCACGCCGCCTCCTTCGCTCTTCATGAGCGCCAGCTGAGGGACTTCCTTTGGCTTTTGTAAAATAAAAGCAAGCTGCCTGCCGTCTTTTGACCAAACTGGCTGATGATGCTTTCCATCCTCAAATGTCCATTGTGCCAGCTCCTCTGTCTCTTCATCTCGAACCCATAAGTGGATGTTGTAATCGTCTTTTTTCTCATTCACAGTGACTTTTGTAAAAACTGCCTTTTTTCCATCTGGTGAATAAACCGGATGGGAAACAGAAACAATCTTCGTTAAATCTTCTGCCGTCATCAATTTCTTCATGAACGTATCTCCCCCTTTTATGCTTAAAAAATAGTTCGATCCTCTAAATAATAATCCCTGCTTCTTCCCATAAAAACAAGCATAAAAAAGAACGTGCAGATTCACAGCACGTTCTTTACTTGATTAACAGGATGATGCTGCACGACAACACCTTCTACTGGCACCGTCAGTAAATCAACTTCGCAATGCGGGAAATTTTGGGCTAGCTGCTCTTTCAGCGCTTCTCCCTTCCCTTTTTCCACTAAGGTGAGGATCGTCGGTCCAGCACCGCTCAAAGCCGTTCCATACGCTCCTTTGAGCGAAGCGACATGCTCTACCTTCGACAGCTCTGGCACGAGCATTGTGCGGTAAGGCTGATGAAATAAATCCTTATTCATCATTTCTCCCACAAGCGGCCAGTTTTGCGTCATTAAGGCGGCTACAAGGACGTTGCTCACAGCACTCGCACTGACAGCATGTTTATAGGAGAAATCCTCTGGCAGGACATCACGGGCATCCTTTGTGAGCACTTCATAAAAAGGAATCACCACGACGACATCTACATCCACATGCTGCACTTTAACGGCATGTGTTTTGTCTTCTTCATGGAGACCAATCAGTAAACCACCAAATAAAGAGGCACCCGCATTATCTGGATGACCTTCTACCTCACTTGCATAAAAGAGCTTCTGATCATCTGTCATGTTTAATTCAAGAAGCTGATTGGCGAGTTCAATGGCGGCCACGATGGCAGCAGCACTGCTGCCAAGCCCCCGTGCCAACGGAATGTCACTCCACACTTTGACATGAACAGGCGGGAGTGTTTTTCCAAAGTCATCTGCGACCTTTTTGGCTGTTTGATAAATCAGGTTGTCGGTGCCTGATGGAATCCCAGACACGACATCTGTTTCTGCTTCAAACAGCCAGCTATCATGGTCATAGACCGATAGCTTTAAATAGCGGCTGAGCGCCATTCCAACTGAATCAAAGCCTGGTCCTAAATTGGCAGTGCTTCCCGGTACTGTGATTGAAAAAAGCATGGAGGCTTCACTCATACGCGTGCGGCCTTTTCTAAGTGTTCAAGAATTTGATCTTCATCTGCATCGAGAGTGACCGGCTTGATTTGTGAAATATCAATAGCCGTATTTGGATCTTTCAGGCCGTTGCCTGTTAGTACCGCAACAACTTTACTGCCTGGCTTGATTTCACCAGATTTCACCTGCTTTAACACGCCGGCAATTGACGCACATGAGCCCGGCTCTGCAAACACACCTTCTTCACGTGCAATCAATTGATACGCATGAAGAATTTCCTCATCTGTTACTTCATCAATCTTTCCATTTGATTCATCTGCGGCTGCCACAGCTTGTTTCCAGCTCGCTGGATTTCCGATACGGATAGCCGTTGCCACTGTTTCTGGCTGCTCAATCACTTCATTTCGAACGATTGCCGCTGCACCTTCTGCTTCAAAACCACGCATGACAGGCAGTCCAGTTCCTTTTTTCTCGTGATATTCCTTGAAGCCTTTCCAGTAGGCCGTGATGTTCCCGGCATTACCAACAGGAATCGCCAGTACGTCCGGGGCAGAGCCTAGCTGCTCACAGATTTCAAATGCTGCTGTCTTTTGTCCTTCAATTCGATAAGGATTGACAGAGTTAACAAGGGCAATCGGTGCTTTTTCACAGATGCTGCGAACGATTTTCAGTGCATCATCAAAGTTACCGTCAATGGCAATGATCTCTGCTCCGTACATGACGGCCTGTGCAAGCTTACCGAAGGCAATTTTCCCGTCTGGAATGATGACAATACATTTCATATCCGCACGGGCTGCATAAGCCGCTGCTGCTGCAGAGGTATTCCCTGTTGAGGCGCACATGATTGTATCGTTGCCTTCTTCTTTAGCCTTTGCAACAGCCATGACCATTCCTCGATCCTTGAAAGAACCTGTTGGATTAACGCCTTCTGTTTTCACATGAAGCTCGATTCCCAGCTTTTCTGAAAGCTTGGCGAGATGGATCAGCGGTGTATTCCCTTCATTTAATGTTAGTTTAGGTGTAGATTCGTTTACTGGTAAGAATTCTTGAAATTCTTCAATGAGTCCATTCCATTTCATCAGCTTAAACCGTTCCCTTCTACTCGGTACGTGCTCTTCACTTGAACCACCACGTCGAGGTCGTTTAATTTTTGCAGGATATTTGAGAAATCTTCTTCTGAAGTCTGATGTGTAATGATCACAATTTCAGCCAGCTCATCATGTCCTTTCACAGGAAGCTGAAGGATCTTTTCAAAGCTGATCCCTCTTTCAGAAAAAATAGATGTAATGCGGGAGAATGCCCCGACTTGATCTCTAACATGAATTCTTAAAAATTGCTGAGCAAATATTTCTGATGAGGATTTGATCTTCTTCTCAAACTGCGGTGCGATAAATCCGCTTCCGTTCACGCCAAGGCGCATGTTTTTCATCACTGCCACTAAGTCTGATACAACAGCTGTTGCTGTCGGCAGACTTCCTGCTCCAGGTCCGTAAAACATCGTTTCTCCTACAGCACTTCCGTAGACATACACCGCATTAAATTCATTGTTGACGGATGATAATGGATGATGATCAGGAAGTAAGGTTGGCTGAACGCTGACCTCTACTTTCTCTCCGTCCCTCTGTGCAATGCCGATCAGCTTCATTGTATAGCCAAACCGCTTACTGAAATTAATATCCTCATCAGAGATATCAGAAATACCTTTCACCTTTACATCCTCTAAATCTACATTCATAGAAAAGCCGAGTCTTGCAAGAATCGCCATTTTCCTTGCTGCATCCAGTCCTTCTACATCAGCTGTCGGATCTGCTTCTGCAAAGCCTAGATCCTGTGCTTCTTTTAAGACATCCTCATATGCGCTTTTATCGACATTCATTTTCGTTAAAATAAAATTCGTTGTACCGTTCACAATCCCCATCATCTTAGTGATTCGGTCAGAGGCCAGGCCTTCCTCCAGTGTGCGCAGAATCGGAATTCCTCCGGCAACACTTGCTTCATAATAAAGATCGCAGCTATTTTCTTTCGCTACATGTAAAAGCTCCGTACCGTAAAGCGCCATTAAATCTTTATTGGCTGTAATGACATGCTTCTTCTCATTTAACGCATCTATTAAATATTGTTTTGTCTCTTCAATGCCGCCCATCACTTCAATGATGACATCGACCTCTGGATCTCTAATCACATCGTATACTTCAGTTGTGAAGACCTCTCTTGCGACATCCACATCTCTTTTTTTATCGGGATTGCTCACAAGCACTTTTTGTATTAATACCGGACAGCCGATTTGGTGCATTAATTTATCCTGATGGTCTTGGATAATTTTTACGACACCGCTTCCCACTGTTCCTAATCCTAATAGCCCAACTCGAATTGCCTTCACCTGAAATTCCACCTTTCTCCGTAAATGTCCTCTCTAAAAAGACATTTGTTAACCTTACACAGACATTCAATGTACACACATTATAAAGGGGTATCCTCATTTTGACAAGGTAATAAAATAAGAGATTGTCAGAATGAAACCGCTTAACAGCTATTTATATCAAGATTCTATATTTTCAAAATATTTTTGTTAGAAAAGCTCCCGAACACCGGGAAGCCTTATATTATAAACGAACCGGCGTTTTGGCTGGCTCGTCTTGTAAGACAAGCGCAATATTTTCAGCACATAAACGCATCATCGTTTTTCTTGTTTCAACACTAGAACTTCCAATATGAGGAAGGACTGTGACGTTAGGTAATGTCGTTAACGGATGAGACGGGCTGACAGGTTCCTGTCTAAATACATCCAGACCAGCGCCGGCAATTTTTCCTGTTGTGACAGCTTCGTATAAAGCATCCTCATTTACAGTCTGTCCTCTTGATACGTTAATGAAATAAGCAGAGTTCTTCATCAGATCAAATGCTTTTTCATTAAACATGTCTTTCGTTTCCGGGGTTAACGGAGTCAGACAGACGATGAAATCAGACTGCTTGAGCAGTTCCTCAAAAGCCGCATAGGTCACGCCAAGCTGCGCTTCTGCTTCGGGTTTTCTTGAACGATTATGATAAAGGACATTCATATTAAAGCCTTTGGCCCGCTTGGCTAGTGCTGTTCCAATGCTGCCCATTCCGACAATCCCGAGTGTTTTGTGATGAACATCAGCACCGGCAAGAAGAAGTGGCCCCCAGCCTGTCCAGTTTCCATCCTTGATCCAATCACTCGCCTCAACAATGCGTCTAGCTGACGCCATCAGAAGAGCAAAGGCTAAATCCGCCGTCGATTCTGTTAAGACGTCTGGTGTATGACATACGGTGATTCCATGCTTTTTGGCTGCTTCAAGATCAATATTGTCATAGCCAACAGCAAGGTTTGCAACCACCTTGATATTCGGAGCCTTTGATAAAAGCGGCTCATCTATTTGATCTGACAGCATGGTGAGAAGCGCATCCGCTTTAGCAGCTTGTGTTTCTAACTCTTCTCTTGGACACGGCTCATCCTCTCTTGGCCACATCTCAACATGAGCGACTTCTTTTAATGGTGTAAGTGATGCTTCATCCAGTTTTCTTGTGATATAGACGTAAGGTTTCGTCAAGAAGAACACTCCTTTTATCGATTTCTTTAAGCATAACGAAAAACGTCTCAAGAGAAAAGAGACGTTTCGTCTGTTCACTGAAACTTCAAATCAGTTGCAGGCTGAATCCAGCCAATAGCCGGAATGGGGCTCCCGCCGCTTCGCATGGCACTCATTTCTTGAAAGACCTTCAGAAAGTATTCATAACGATTGGCATCATTTAAGACGTAATCTAACCGCTCTTCATAATATGCTTTTTCATTTTCTCCCGACATGTAGTAGCCTTCCACAATTTCAAAATAATGAAGCGGGAACAGCAGGCGGCTGTATAACAAACGCTTTGAAAAGGAGGAAAGAGGTGTCACCTGTTCATATTGCTGAAGAAAGGAAAAGCCCTCTTCAATTAAATCTTCCTTATGCTGTACAAAGGTCTCTCTTAAGTATTCAGCAATATCACGGGTTGGATGATCAAAGACCCAATCCACAGGTAAACGAAGCGGCTGCTCATGCGGCCATGTCATACGTGAAAAGCGCTGATGACAGACAGTGCCTGAGTCACCTTCTTTCGGTTCATCATCAAGTTCAGTATCGACTAAATATTGAATGGCATTCTCCGTTAATCCAAGATAATACGGAAACGATTCAATGAATTTTTGTTCAAACCGTTCCAGCGGTTTTTGATGCATTTGCTGCATCCAAAAGCCTTCGAGCTGATCTAATCGTTTTGCCCATAATTCCTTCCAGGCACCGACACGTTTTGTTTCGGATACTTCATATGGAAATCCTCTTCCCCTGACATGGAAGGATGCCAGCTCTGACGCTTGCTGAAACGAGCGGCTTGAGAGCGGAGGCGCTGCTTTTAATAAAGCATACTGCTCCTTCCCATGAGTAAAGGTGGGTTTCTCTTCATTTGTTAATTCAAACACAGCGACGTATGGGTCTCCAGCATTCAGTAAATACTGACTGATATGATACAACTCCGAGAGTTCTTCTTCTCGCAAATGAGACACAGGAACAATGAGGAAGAGAGCCTCCGCCGTTTGAAAGCTCTGATAACTGCCATATGGCGTAAATTGACGAACATCAATACCAAATGTGTGATAAATGGTTTCTTTCATGTTTTCACCTGCGTTCCTATGATCAATCTCTTATCATATCGTAGTCGCAGGTTGAGGAATTTATGAATACTATTTACTATCCGAAGCTTTTTACACGTCGTGGACAAATTACGAGGATTGGGTGAGGAATACATGCCGCATCATCATGAGATGAACGAAGTAGAAAAAACAGCAAGACGCCGTTTACAAGAACGAGGCGTAACCATTCAAGATATAGCAGACCTTGTCTACTTTTTACAGGAAAAATATCATCCTGGCTTAGACATGACAGAGTGCATCCACAATGTGGAGCGTGTCATCGCAAAACGTGAAGTCCAGAATGCGATATTAACGGGTGTTGAATTAGACGTACTCGCCGAGCAAAAGAAGCTGACTGAGCCGCTTCAATCAATACTTGAAACGGACGAGAGCCTGTATGGCGTTGATGAAATTTTATCCTTTGCTATCGTCAATATTTATGGTTCGATCGGCTTTACGAATTACGGATATATCGATAAAGAAAAACCAGGAATTCTCGGGAAACTCAACGATAAATCCACGGGCGAATGCCACACCTTTTTAGATGACATTGTCGGCGCTATTGCTGCAGCCGCATCAAGCAGGCTGGCACATAGTGCAAGAAATGCGGAATAAAGAAAAAGAGGACGCGCGCGTAACGCTTGTCCTCTTTTTTTATGATAATCGCTCAATCCACTCGGATAATGAATCAATGACATAGGTTGGCTGCTTTTCGTACTTCTGAAGCAGCTCTTTTGTTGTCACACCTGTATGGACGAGTAATGTGTCCATTCCTGCATTCATTCCTGCCATAATATCCGTATCATAGTTATCCCCCACCATGAGCGTCTCAGACACATCTGTCCCAAGTACACGCATCGCTTGTTCCATAATAATGGATTCCGGTTTTCCAATAAATGTCGGCTGAACCGTTGTCGTCACGGTCAGTACAGATGTTAACGAGCCGTTCCCTGGCAAAAGCCCTCTTTCTGTTGGAATGGCAATATCCCCATTTGTTGAGACAAATTGTGCGCCTTGACGGATGGCAATCGCACCTACTGCTAATTTTTCATATGTAATGCCACGATCAATTCCAACAACAACGAAATCAGCGTCTTCCTGACCAAACGTCAGCCCTTTTTCTTCAATCGCCTGCTTGATTCCTTCTTCACCGATCACGTAAACTGACGCATCTTTCTTTTGCTCAGCAATATAATTAGCCGTCGCCATACTTGTTGTAAAAACTTGTTCTTCTGTTGCTGGGATATCAAATGAAACGAGTTTTTCCGCTACCTGCTTTGGCGTACGTGATGAGTTATTCGTGACAAACAAGTAAGGGATGTCCAACTCATTTAACTTTTGAACAAATTGACCTGCTTCTTCGATCTTTTCTGTTCCTTTATACATTGTCCCGTCTAAATCAATTAAATAGCCTTTGTATTTCATGATGCTCACAACTCCAATGGTTTATTTAAACGCTGATACTGGGCCAAGCTCCTGTTCCAAGTAGGTACGGATGCGGCTTGGAAAGACCTCTAGCGCCTGCTCTACTTCGCTGATCACCTGCAATAAGTCATGATGATTTACTTCCTGATATTGCTGCACAAGTGTTTTGCGGGATGAGACAAGCTTTTTCAGCTGACTCCCTTCTCCTTCTGGTACAACCTTTTCATCAACAAGTATATCCATGATGTCATCATAGCTTCCTGGGTCACGCATAATAAAGCCATCAATCATGTCATTTCCGGTATCAAGAATACATTCGACGAGCAAATGAACAATTCGTTCCAGCGCTTTTTTCTCTAGAGGACTTGTCCATGTTTGATGACTCTGCATCAACTCATATTGCTCCTCGAAAAAACGTAATGTCTCTTCAATCTTTTTCCTGTCTACGAAATACATTATGACGCTCCCCTTTGCGTTATTTTCTAATTCGCTTTAAGACAAAATAGGCACAGCCAAAATTACAGTATTCATAAATGTATTCATCGAGTGTGCTGATTTTAGTATCAAATGTGGCCTTTTGGTTTTGGTCATCAAAGAACCCTTTCAGCCTGAGCTGATTATAGCCCCAGTCCCCCACAATATAATCATACTTATTTAAAATATCTGAGTACCTTGCTTTAAACGCTTCTTCATTAAAGCCGTCTTTGATATCTCTTACAAGATCAAAGGTAGCATTCTGAACGACGATCATCTTCTCACCTCTTTTTAAACGATCCATCTTTAATGATAATTCATTGGAAGAACTCCATCAATTGCTAAAGCATGTTTTTTCCGATTTAGCCGAAGCTAAAGGAAAAAGGAGGTCACATTTATGAAGAAACAACTGACTGCCGCGATTCTCCTCAGCATGCTTTTAGGCGGGTGCGGCTTTCAATCAGGTATGAACCGGCAAGTGGATGAAGATTCTTCAAGTAAAACCATCCGTCTGTCGGATCGTCATGAAGGAAATAATTCCAATATGCCAGAAGCAGATACAAACAGAGCAGGATATGTTCGTTACCAGCGCCAGCAAGTAACGGATCAGAAAGAAAGAACCCCTTCTTTAAATCGTGAGCATCTTGCCCACGTGATTACAAGTCTAACGGTGCAGCTGCCAAACATCAAAGATGCAGCCACACTTGTGACAGATGAGGATGCACTCATCGTGTATCGAACAGGAAACAAAAACCGTGATGAATCTGCCGATCAAGTAAAGAAAACGGCAGTTTCTGTTCTCCCTCGTTATTATCATGTATACGTCTCTGATAATCCAGAGCACTTTCAATCCATTGCCAATTTTTCACGTCTTCAAACCAATTCACGTGATTTTGACCAAATTTTAACCAAAACAATTCAGCAAATGAAGTATTCCCCTCAAGGCGGGAACATATCGAATCAAGAAGATGCAAATGGGACGACGAATTCCGACCGTACGATGAGAAGAAACGCCCCTTACGGCCAAAATTAATACGAGAAAAAACGCCAGAGAGCTCTGGCGTTTTCTTTGTTACGCTTGCGCCTGACGCTTTTTAGACGCTTCGTTTACTTGTTCATCTGCATGGTAGGAAGAGCGCACAAGCGGCCCAGCTTCACAGTGGCTAAAGCCTTTTGACATCGCAATTTCCTTCAGCTCTGCAAACTCATCCGGATGGTAGTATTTTTGAACTTTCAAATGCTTTTTCGAAGGCTGTAAGTACTGGCCAATCGCCATAATATCCACGTTATTGGCAAGAAGATCATCCATGACTTCAATGATTTCTTCCTTCGTTTCACCAAGTCCAATCATAATGCTTGATTTTGTTGGAATATCGGGCTGCATTTCTTTTGCACGACGCAAGAATTCTAATGAACGATCATATGTAGCACGCGCACGAACTCTTGGCGTTAATCTGCGAACTGTTTCAATGTTGTGATTTAAAATGTCAGGACGAGTGTCCATTAACGTCTTCAAGTTATCATAATTACCGCCCATGTCTGAAGGGAGAACTTCAATGGTCGTGAATGGGCTTTTTCTTCTAATCGCACGAACGGTTTCAGCGAACACACCTGCGCCGCCATCCTTTTGATCATCCCTTGCAACCGCTGTTATAACAGCGTGCTTTAAGTTCATTAAGGCTACTGAATCTGCCACGCGTTCTGGCTCTTGCAGGTCAAGCTCAGTTGGAAGTCCAGTTTTCACCGCACAGAAACGGCATGCGCGCGTACAAACAGATCCAAGGATCATAAATGTAGCGGTTCTTCTCACTGCCCAGCATTCATGAATATTCGGACATTTTGCTTCCTCACAAACGGTATGCAGGTTGTTTTCCCGCATCATTTTCTTCAAACCGGTATAGTTTTCATTCGTATTCAGCTTAATTTTAAGCCAGTCCGGTTTTCTTACGTGCTCTTCCTTCTTTGCCAATTCCATCATCTCCATATGAATTCGTTAAAGGTGCATCTACAAAAATCTTCCTGCTATATACGATGGATGCAGCCAAGAAGCTGCAAAAAATTGAATCTTCGGCCTAAAGCCTTTTCTTTAGACACTTTAACATAGTACAGATTGAACAACAAGGGAATGAGCTGCAAAAATACCCAAAAGCCTCCTAAAAAACAGAAGAAAATTACTAACATTTTCTTCTTATGAAATAGAGTGTTCTAACCACACTAAACGGTAGAAGATGATGCTCGATGAAAGGAGATGGACGTTTGTGAAAGTGGTTTTAGCCATCATGATTGCTCTTTCAATGCTCCCTTTACCTGTTCATGCAAAAGGGACGGGCAAACAGCCAGATGAATTGAAGCAAAGAATGGCCCTATATGAAAAAGTCTCCATCACAACACAGGTTCCATGGTATGTACTTGCTGCAGTTGATCAGTATGAACACAATATTCGAAAAAGCAGAAGAGATTTACCGAAACAAAAAGGCGTCATTGGCATCTACATTCCCCGGGAAATGTGGATTGGACCAGAAAACCCGAATAAACAGGATACCTCTCCTTTAAGCATTAAAGTGTTTGATGGAATTGGTCTTGATGGGAATGGGGATGGCAAAGCAAGCAGCGATGACGATGAGGATGTATTATTCACTTTTGCACAATACTTGCTTCACTACGGCAGCAGCATTGATCAATTAAAAATTGGCTTATGGGACTATTATGGACGTGATCAAACCGTTGGAATCATTTCATCTTTTATGAAGCTATATAAGCACTACGGCCATCTTGATCTTGGAAAACATGCTTTTCCTCTTCCGGTTGGAGCTGACTACAGCTACCGAAGTACATGGGGAGATGCGAGAGGGTTTGGAGGGAGGAGAATTCATGAGGGAACCGATTTATTTGCCCATTATGGACTTCCCGTTCGTGCGACATCGTATGGCGTGATTGAAA
Source organism: Bacillus sp. FSL M7-0003 (assembly GCF_038628485.1). NCBI lineage: Bacteria > Bacillati > Bacillota > Bacilli > Caryophanales > Bacillaceae > Bacillus > Bacillus sp. FSL M7-0003. The sequence goes on from NZ_CP152024.1 coordinate 2,907,172, forward strand.
TGAAAGGCTGGAACCGCTTTGGCGGCTGGCGGATAGGCATTCGAGATATTCATAATCATTATCATTACTTTGCTCACTTAAATGGCTTTGCGAAAGGACTCAAGACAGGTCAAATTGTTGAACCTGGCCAGGTGATTGGATCTGTCGGAAGCTCCGGTTACGGTCCTCCAGGCACTGCAGGAAAGTTTCCGCCGCATCTTCACTATGGCATGTACAAAGATAACGGCAGAACGGAATGGTCATTTGACCCATACCCTCATTTGAGGGCGTGGGAAAGAGCTGAACGGAAACGAAAGTAAAGAACAGCCCAATCATTGTTGGGCTGTTATTCTTTTTTCTTCTTTTTTTCTGGAAGAACAATTGATGGAGCACCTGAGTTTGTTCCGCTGCCATTATAATAATCTGGCACGTCTCCTTGAACGGCTTGGATGGAGACAGGAACAGAGTTTTTCACTACGATTGTTTCAGAAGCAAATGGGATAATGACTCTTACCTTGACCTCGATCAAAACACTAATATCAATCAAGGCATTGTTGATGCCATAAGGCTTAATATTTTTTTCAACGTCCGTATGCGGATCACCAATCACACTAAAGCGTACAGGCACTTTGGGTCCGAGGTTGGCAATGAGTGCATTTCCGGATGCTTGCCCAAGCGGAATGTTATATATAATGCCGTCATGTCCATCTGTTTGATCCTTTAATGCTTCTTTTGCCTCTTTTTGAAAGTTCCCCTTTTCAATGTCCTCTAAATTTTTTTGAAGATGACGCGAGAGGTCAGCCATTGCTTTCGATGTTGCTTGCGCATTAAAATCGATGGTCGTCACTTTTCCGTTCTCACTTGTATTCATGACCACCATATCCTTCATATTCTCCTGATCGTCTGCAAAGTCTTGAACTGAATATTGTATGAGGTGATTGGCGATGCGCTCTGTTTCTAGTTCAGCAATATGAATAAGGGTAGGTTTAATGGATCGGTTGATAAAAAATAAACTAATTACGGTTGAGAGCACAAAGAATAAAATCGCAAGCAGCATGACGTAACGAAATGGCAAAGGGCCCTTCTTGTAGGGGCGATAACGGCGGTTCATTCTCAATAAAAAATCCCCCCTTCTCCATTACATGTGTATGCAGACAGGCGGGGGGATAGGAATCATCTCTCTATTTTATTTCACCATTTTTAATAATGCATCTCTTCCAATTGTTCCAGCTGAGATGCCCAGCGCTTCTGCGGCGTATGTCACAGATTCTAAAGGAGCATCGAGCAATTGCTCAATGGTTCTTACACCCACTGCTCTTCCTGCAATAATTCCTCTATCTGCAAGCTTTTCATTCAAGAGCCCGACATCCAGTGCACCGCACATGATATACCCATGTTCATTTGTTACTGCCATGAAATTTGTCTTCGGCAGCTTGACGGTGACCGCTGTAAAGGAATGGCCATCAATTGTAATAGGTGTTAAATTCACCAAATCCCTTCACTCCTCTCATCACAATCTATGTGAAAAGAGGGCGCGTGTTGTTAGGCTGAAGCGGATTTCATGTTGCTTCCTTCAAGCGCCATGTCAGAACATCACGTAAAAATTCAGGCATAAAATATTCAATGTGTTCGTGATCACGGATATGAGGAAAAAGAGAGCCTAATGTATACATATCGACTGTCCCAACAGTATAGGAGGCGTCTTTTTTGATCAATTGACCATGTACAAAGACATCCTTCACCCGTGTGGCCTCGCCTTCTTCTAATGTATAGCTGAGGCCGCTATATAGCATTTTCCCCATCAGCTCACCTCTAAAGCCGAAGCCCTTGATGCGCAGCTGTTCCATTTTTTCTTCACAGCCCCGCTGAACTGTTTCGATGAGCTGTTGACCGGTAAGCGTCACCCGAATGGGATTAATGGGATGCGGACATATCCGGTGGATTTCTTCTCTTGTGACGATCCCTGCCTCTAATGAATCAAGCACCATACCTGCATTCATCATGCCAATATCTGCTCCGCACCAATCTTTAATGGCATCTGTTAAGAGCTGCGGAAGCGGAGAATCATCGAACCACTTCGTTTCTAGCTTCGACTCAATCGTTGTCACTTTTTCCTGCATGAGTGCTTTCGCTCTTCTTTCTGCCTGCTGCAAAGTAGTGATGGCTTCATCTGATTCACTGATGAGCTGATCCACTGACTGTACTGTCGCTTTTTTCTCTATCAGCTCTTTGCGCGCTGTATCGATCGTCAGCTCAACGCAGCCAATATAATGCCCGTACTTTTCAGCGCATGCAAGCAGCACACCATTGTCCATTTCACCTTGTTCTAACAGATGATGCGTGTGTGAACCTAGGATGATGTCGATTTCAGGGAAATCACGGGCGACCTCTCGATCATGGATGATACCGAGATGAGATAAAAGCACAATGACATCTGCCTGTCCCTTCACTTCCTGCAGCATGTCCCGTATGCTGTCAAACGGATCAGTAATGTTCCAGCCCAGCTTTTCATATACGGGTGTATACGCAATGGTCACACCTAAGAGACAGAGCTTCAGTCCGTTTTCCATTGTGATCATATGATAGGGCTTTGCCCACGAAGGCCTTTTGCCTTTCTCAAATAAATTAGACAGCACCACTGGAAATTGTGCATTCTCATACAAGTGATCCAGCTGATCATGGGGCAGCGTAATGCCTTCATTATTCCCGATTGTGACTCCATCATAGCCAAGCTGATTGAGGAGCTTGACGTTTACCTTTCCATAATCCGCTTCGGATACGAGGTTCACTCGATCCATATGGTCGCCAATATCAAACAAGAGCATCTGATCGTGAACTTGACGCTTTTCTTCAATATAAGCTGCAATTTTTGGCCAGTTCTCAAAGTGGCTGTGCAAGTCGTTTGTATGATATAACCATAGCTTCTGCAGCATGTTGATCTCTCCCTCAAGTTGTCACTAACCGTCTCATTCAGGTTGAAAGCTTCAGTCAGCTCTCGGTTAACTAAATAAATCTAACTGCTTCGGAGACAGGTTTGAATAGGTGATATCCAGCAAATCAATCATCTGCTGGCCATTTGCTGCTGCATCTCCGCCGGAGTTATTATTAAACACGACATAGACATCTTTCGATTGCTGATGCAGGATGTCGAGATTCTTTTTCCACTCTTTTAATTCAGCTTCATTATATAAATATAAGTATCTCACTTCACGCCAATTCTCATGGTCTGCCGGGTGAAGCCAGCCCTGTTTATTCCTTCCATGAAATCGCACCAATGTTTTATCACGGTTTGTAGCTTGTATGACCGGCGGAATGGAGCCTTCTCCGACTTGCGGTTCATCACAGACGGAATGAATCCATCCTTCCTTTTCCATAAAGGACAAAGTCTGCTCATAAAATTCATCTGAAAACCATGTACGGTTTCGGAATTCGAGGGCACATGGAATGTCCCCCATCTTCTCCTTACACCATCTTAAATAGTGGACGTGCTCTTTTTTGCAATCAAACCAAGGTGGAAATTGAAAGAGCACCATGGCTAGTTTCCCTTCACGAATAAGCGGAGTCAGCGAAAGAATAAATGCATCAAACATTTCTTCCTTTGAAGCAAACGGAATCTCGCCCCTTTGATGTCCTGTCATTCCTTGATATGCTTTCACAACAAATTGAAAGTCATCTGGCGTATCCTTTATCCACTTTTCATGATTACGCTCAGGCTGAACCGCATAAAAGCTGGCATCCAGTTCCACAATCGGAAACGTTGACGCGTAGTGAAACAGCTTTTGCGCGCTACCGATTCTCGGCGGATAAAGACTGTCATGATCTCCCCAGCCAGTTAATCCGATATAAATCATGTTTCTCACCTCTTGCCACTCTCATGTATAGACGGCTTCCTCATTCGAAGCCTTTGTTTCTTGTGATACCCATATTTTCTGAAAGAAATTCTTCTGTCTACAACATATCATATTTGCTCGTAATTCTGAATGAAGATGACTGGCGGCACGTGATTTTGTCCTGGCGCTCTGTTTGTTTGTTATATTAATTGACAACTTTCTATCTAAAATGATTTTAGCTGATAACATAAAATGCATATCAGAGATGCTGACAGTGATTGTCCATTTTTTTATTCATCTTCACCAATAAAGGAGATTGAGTGGATATGAACATAGACGATAACCAGTTTGAAATTTTACAAAAAATGGCCAAAAAGATTCACAAGCCCATCTATTTGTTTAACCAGCATGGACGTATTCTCTATACCTCGCACCCCATGATCACAAGCTCAGAATGGATGCACATTCTCCCCTTTTTTCAAAGCAGGACAACTCATTCTTTTTCAATGATACATGCAAAACAAACCTTTTCCATCTTTCCAATTGATCTAAACGAACAAACATGTGATTATCTGGTCATCCTTTCTTTCATTCACCCGCAGAATAAAACTTTTCATGGGATCATTGCAAAAGCAGTAAACGAAATGTTGATTGCACGCATGAGACAATATGCCGCCCTGCAAACGGCCAAGCGTGCTAGAAATGAGGGCTTTCGCAAATGGATAGAGAGGGCATCGTCTTCCCAGCAAGATTCCTTACATTTCGCTCAGGCGTTTGGATTAAACGCCGAATGCCGCTATCTATGTATGATCTGTCAGCTTGACGAGCGCAGTGATACCACATGTTTTATGAAGCAGCAAATGGTTTTGGATCAAGTGGCTGATCTGCTCGAAAGTGCACTTCCAAGCTGCCCATTTCCTGCCTTTCTGTTTTTAAAAGGTGATATGGGTGTTGTATTGATGGAGGAGACTGGCAGTTGGCCGGAGGTTAGCGACAGGCTCAGTTCTTTTTTAAAACAGTTGCAGATGCTTGTTAAACTGCAAGTGAATCATACTATTTCTTTTGGGGTGAGCTTGACGGGCTGCCACATCTCCCATCTGTCTGAAGGCTACAATGAAGCATTAGAGGCTCTTCAAACCGGACATCTCTCATCGCGGACTGAATATATTCAATTTTATCAAGCAAAGGATGTGCCAGATTTACTAAAGCTCATTCCAAGAAAGGATATGATCACGTTTCACCAGCTGCACCTTCACCCGTTATCTGAATCATCACAAGTCGATCAAAGCCTTCTTCACACCTTATCTGTCTATTTAGAAACCCATTGCCACATTTCAGAAACAGCCAAACGATTGTCCATTCATCGCAACACGGTCATTTATCGCCTCGAGAAGTGTGAAGAATTGCTTCGAATCAGCTTAAAAGATTCTGACGCAACATTGCGGCTGCGCTTAGCCTTCCGTATTCAAATGTTTCTCTCATCCCATCCTGATAGAATTTTTTCTTCTGAAACCTCATATAGTTTGGAGGAGAAAAATGAGACTCAAGGAGGGATGACAAATGGATGATGAGCTCCGTCACATCCCGCAGCCCATTCGAAAGGATGGCGCAGGTGCCACCGACTTAGGCCCGCGCGATGTCCTTCGAGATATAGAGAACCCTGATATGCTCGTTCCGCCTAAAACCGATGCCGGAACCATCCCAAATTTAAAATTTTCATTTTCTGATACACACATGCATTTGAATCACGGCGGCTGGTCGAGGGAAATTACAAAGCGGGAGCTGCCTGTTTCAACCACGATTGCAGGTGTCAACATGCGGCTCACACGCGGAGGTGTTCGTGAGCTTCATTGGCATAAGCAGGCGGAATGGGCGTATATGATTTTAGGCAAAGCCCGCATCACATCTGTAGATGCAGAAGGGCGAAATATGATTGCTGATCTAGAAGAAGGCGATTTGTGGTATTTTCCACCTGGTATCCCGCACTCCATTCAAGGACTTGAGGATGGTTGTGAGTTCCTTCTTGTATTTGATGATGGCGATTTTTCTGAATTTGATACATTCACGGTCACAGACTGGTTTGCCCATACACCGAAAGAGATTCTCTCCGCCAATTTTGGTGTTCCGAGGAAATTGTTTGACCATATTCCGAATAAGCAGCGCTATATGTTTCAAGGCTCGCCGCCGTCATCCTTAGAAAGCCAAACGGTATCTGATCCATACGGGAGCATTAAGCCGCCATTTACGCACCAGCTCCTTCGTCAAAACCCGATAACGACCTCTGGCGGAACCGTCCGAATTGTCGATTCACGGAATTTCCCGATTTCAAAAACGATTGCGGCTGCACTTGTTGAAGTAAAACCTGGCGGCATGAGAGAAATGCACTGGCACCCTAATAATGATGAGTGGCAATACTATTTAACAGGTACAGCTAAAATGACGGTCTTTGGAGCAGGAGGTACTGCCCGCACCTTTAATTACAGAGCAGGTGATGTTGGATATGTTCCTTTTGGCATGGGGCATTACATCCAAAATATCGGCCAAACGAGCCTTTGGTTTTTAGAGATTTTTAAAAGTGACCGGTTTGCAGATATTTCGTTGAATCAGTGGATGGCCTTAACCCCGCCTCAATTAGTGAAAGAGCATTTACACGTAGATGAAGCGATGATTCGTGCGCTTCATAAAGAAAAGTCACCTGTCGTGAAATATGAGAGATGATGCAATTTTGTTTATAAAAAAACCGATCATTTTTTAGATGATCGGTTTTTTATCATGGCTACCCTTATCGATACCACGCTTTTGCTAAATTGTTTTTAAAATTACTATCTTTGAAAGGTACGTTTGCACTACCAAAGTCTGTTGTATTCAATGCATGTCTTGCAGCCGGCGTTAAATCATCCCAGCCAATTAAAGGCTGCATTCCTTTACCGCTCACATTGCCGCTTACATTCAACTCATGATTTAATGGCCAGTTGCTATCATAACCTACCAAAGGATTTGTCCCTAAGATACTTGCTGCACTCGGAGCTACTTTCTTATATTGCCCATGACCTGAGTAAGCAATTGATTGAACACGCGGGTTGGCTACAGCTGGATTGTCAATCCAAACGACAATGGATTCCCAATCATGACGATGACCAAAACCCGGTGAAGGATTATCTTTTGGAAAATACCAAGCATACATAATCGCCCAGCTGCCGTTGTACCAATCTGAACGTGAATATACTTGACCGATATTACTGCTGCATCCACCATTATGTGAACCGCTCGTTTTTAACCCTCTGCTTGTGTTTCCAGCAGCATCTACAGCTGGGAATGGTACACATCCATGCCATACTTTCAAATAAGGCTGAAATTTTTTCGCAGCTTTTTGTGTAACAGTTGTTGGGTTGACTTCTCTAAAACCAACTACCTTGTCATGATCAATTTCTGCCGCATGAACTGCTGATGGCACGGCTGAACTAAACATGGTGACGATAAAAAATATAATGGCAAACATAAACTTCTTCATTTTCTATCCCCTTTTCTCTTGATTATCCCAGTTACCTCATGCTGTCGAGATTGATGTTACCATTGCGGAAAAAACCAATCAATCACTTTTTACACAAAATGTATAATTTAGTATTTTATTAACAAGTTTTTATTGATCTTAAAGACCTAAATATATGAATTATCTCTCAGAAAAAGGTTTAAATATTAATAAACTCTACTATTTATTTAGATAAAATATAAAACATATACTATTTCTAATTGGAATTTTTCTAAATAAATTTCATTCAATAAAAAAAGACTGTAGATCAACTACAATCTTCCTTGCGCTGCATGAGCATGCTGCACTTTTTTCCCCCACACGATGGATGCAGCGAAGCTTACGCAAAGCACCAGTGTTCCAAACATAAAAGGAAACTCAATATTCACATCAAATAATATACCCGCAAGACTCGGTCCGACGATATTGGCAAGGCTCATAAAGGATGTATTGAGACCGCCTGCTACCCCTTGCTGATTGCCTGCCATCTTGGACAGCAATGTATTGAGGGCTGGTCGGACAAATGACGTAGCCGATAAAAATAAAATCGAACCCGTAAAAATCAACCAAAAGGACGGCGCAAAACGGCAGGCGATCAGCATGAAAGCCGCACCTAACAGCGCATAACGGACGACTCTCATCTCTCCAAATCGTTTCACACAGGCATTCACTAATGCCCCTTGAACAAGCACCCCAGCAAGACCCGCAACCGTAATCACAAAGGCAATATCTTTCGGTGAAAATCCGTGTTTTTGGTCTACATATAAGCCGAAAATCGATTCAAAATGAATGATTCCGAAATTGAGGACAAAGGCCAATATAAACAAAAAGCCGTAAGATGTCCTTAGAGCCTCGATCATTTGTACAAAAGGATTGAAATGAATATCCTTGTTGAGCCGCGCCTCTTCCTGTTTTTCCTTTGTTAATGTTTCAGGTAAGAAGAGGATGGATAACAAAGTAGAAAGAGCAGCAAAGGAACCGGCAATCAGAAATGGAAATGCGATCCCGTACTCAACCAAATAGCCGCCTACGCCCGGCCCAATGACAAAACCTAGTGTCATCGCTGCACTGAATAGACCCATTCCTTTCCCTCGGTCCTTTTCACTTGTGATATCAGCGATGTATGCAAACATGGCCGGCATAAGCAAAGCTCCGGCAGCACCGCCTAAAAATCGAGACACGAACAGCATCCAAAGCTGATCAGCAAAAGCAAAAATAAACTGAGCAATCGTAAAACCCGCAATCCCGGCAATGATCAATTTTCTTCGTCCAAATCGATCGGTCAGTGCCCCGGCAACCGGCGATAACGCAAATTGTGTAAAACCTGTTGCAGCGACAAGAAAACCGAGTGTTTTTCCTGTTGCACCAAATGCTTCGATGTAACTCGGCATAACAGGTACAATGAGGCCAAAGCCAAGCATGGCAATAAAAATATTGAGCATCAAAATGTATAATCTTCCCATCTTCTTCATACAAAAAACCTCTTTCTTCAAATAAATGAAAATGATGACAAAAATGATAAGAACTTCTCCAGTATAGCGATAACCTCATCTATAAGTCTAGTTTTTCAAAAATTAGTGTTCTTTTCCAAATAAAAAATACCCGCCAATGGCGAGTATGTTGGAGCTCGTTATTCAGCCTGTTCATAGATAGAAAGAGCCGCCTGAAGCCCTGCTCCGCAATGGATAGCCGCACCGTGTTTGATGAGAATCGCTTCCAGCCCTGCTAACACAAACAGCACATTTTCCTTTCGGCAGCTGTAGCCCATTGTCCCAATTCTCCATATACGGCCGGCAAGCGGTCCAAAGGAGCTTGCAATCTCAATCCCAAAATGATGGAGCAGATCGGCACGGACCGCTTCTCCGTCAATACCACTTGGAATGACAATACAGGTTACAACCGGCATTTTACAATCTGGATCACCAAATAATTCAAGCCCCATTGCTTCAAGACCTTTCATCAAGGCTTTCTCATGATACGTGTGCCTTTGAAAACGTTCAGACAGCCCTTCTTCCAGCACAAGACGAACCCCTTCTCGCAGTGCATAGAGCATCGTTGTCGCTTCTGTATGATGATTTAATCGTCTTGGGCTCCAATAATCCTGAAGCTGGCTTAAATCAAAATAATTGCTTTTGATTGGAGAAATGTCCGTTTGTTTTTGTAATTCATCCTGTGTCGCAATACCTTTTTCTACTTTCTTTCTCGATTCAATGACAGCTGCGACTCGGTCATTATACGTAATAGGTGACATGCCTGATGGAACAGATAAACATTTCTGCGTGCCGCCAATCGCCGCATCTATTTTCCATTCGTCCACTTTTACCTCGACACCGCCAATGGTCGCCACAGCGTCTACAATAAACAGCGCATCAAGAGCCCGGCATGCTTCACCGATTTGCTTGAGCGGCTGTAATCGTCCGGTGGATGTTTCACCATGAACCATGGCAACGATTTTAGGCTTGACCCGCTTTATTTCTTTGATGATGTCGTCAGGATCAAAAACCGTCCCCCATTCACATTCCATTGTATGTACCTCAGCTCCGTAGCGCTGCCCTATTTCAATGAGCAGGTGACCGAAGCGGCCAAAGACAGGCACAAGCATTGAATCTCCCGGCTCAATCACACTGGCGAGCACAGCTTCAAGCCCTGAACGGGACGTACCGTCAATTGGATAAGCCCATTTGTTTTCTGTTTGAAAAAGTGACCGCAATAAAGTCATTGTTTCATTCATAATGTGTGTAAATGCTGGATCAAATTGACCGAGAATTGGCGTGCTCATCACACGGAGCACTCTCGGATCTACTTCAACGGGTCCCGGTGTCATAATCGTTCTTGAAGGTGTTTGCAGTTCTTTCACGTGATCCATCCTCTCCCTTGCTGTCCATCCTTATAAGCCCACTTATACAGGAATACGCCTAAAATAGCAATCTCTTTTCCTATGAACTTATTACATAAAATTTACGAGAAATCCATTTATTTCTTCATGGCAATATGATAGAAATAAAGAGAATACATTCCCTATCAAGGAGGAAATCGAATGAAAAGAACTTTATTTGGAACTGTGGCCGCCGGAATCATGATATTCGGCACATTCGCCGCCCCGCTGCCTCCAGCTGCAAATGCTCAAGGTTTCAATCTGAGTGAACCTAGTCAAACGATCACCTTTTCCCCGTTACAGCTTCAAAACGAAACATCTGCACAACAAACGCAAACTGCCGCCACAAGTCAAATCGATTCCTATTACCAATCTGCTTCTGGCAAATCAGGACCCGCTCTTAAGAAGGCTTTACACGATATCATTGATGATCATACGCAGCTATCCTACAGCCAGGTGTGGGATGCCTTAAAGAAAACAGATGAAGACCCCAATAACCCAAACAATGTGCTGCTGCTTTATAGTGGTGTCTCCCGTTCAAAGCAGTCGAATGGCGGAAATGTGGGCCAGTGGAACCGGGAGCATGTCTGGGCCAAGTCTCACGGCAATTTCGGGACAAGCCAAGGGCCTGGGACAGATCTCCACCACCTTCGTGCGGCAGATGTGCAAACGAACAGCACACGCGGAAATTTAGATTTTGACATGGGTGGTAATGAATACAAAGGAGCGCCGGGCAACTTCTACGACAGCGACTCATTCGAACCTCACAGCCGGGTCAAAGGAGATGTTGCGAGAATGCTCTTTTATATGGCGGTTCGCTACGAGGGTGATGACCGCTTTCCAGATTTAGAATTGAACGACAAAGTAAATAATGGAAGCTCCCCTCTTCACGGCAAAATGTCTGTACTTCTCAAATGGCACAAGCAAGACCCAGTCGATCAAATCGAACGGAACCGCAATGAGATCATATATCAAACGTATCAGCACAACCGCAACCCTTTTATTGATCACCCTGAATGGGCAAGTGAGATTTGGGAATAAAAAAAGGGCACTGCTACGAGCAAGCAGTGCCTTTCTTTTTTTCAAGCGGACAAACAAGACAATAATCGAGACTCTCCGATTTTTTCTCTAGCTTATAATACATACAGCAGGTCTTCCGGTTGGATGTTTCAAGTAAACTGTCGTCTAGGTTTAGGCTGTGCTGAAATGGATTTTGCTGAGCTCCAAAAACATCTCCAGCCGCCTGCTTCAGATACAGATAATCCTCCCGCACGCGCTGCTTCACCGCAGGCTCTTCCGCTTCCCGCATCATGCTTCGATAAAGAGAGTTGATTCGAACCGCTACATTTTCCCATAAAATACGATAAGAGAGTTTTGTGGTGCGGTTCAGCACGTCTAAAAGAGGCGTGACACACTCCGTAAACAATTCACGCACGACCTTCTCTCTCCATTCATGCCGCTCTCCTTCTAGTGGAACAAACGAACACGACGCCTCATCCATTTCAATTTTTCGATCCTCTCTAAATGCACATGCTGCTGGTGGATACTGATAGACACCGTCATACAGCGTCATCAAGTATAAAGAGGAACTGACGGCTAAGTAGGCGTAGCGCTTTGAAAACATAGAGGCTGCTACCGCAAGATTCGGTGCATGCATCGCTTCCTTTTCAGCTTCTAATAAACGTATGACGGCTGCTTCTGAAAAAAGCGCAGCAAGTGTGCGATCAGATGTCATTGGTTCATTTATGATGTGTACCCCGAAATCAAGTAATTCTCTCTCAACCCACTCTGGCCTCATATCAAAACCCCCATCTTCTGTTTATCGATTACGCTGTTGATATAACAAATAAATAAAGAACGGTGCACCAATAGCTGCCGTAAATACACCTGCTGGAACATCTAACGGTAGAAATGCGGTTCTAGCCACAAGATCAGCAAGCATCACGAGAATACTTCCAACTAGCGCAGATGCTGGAACAAGCGCTATGAATGAACGTCCAATGATCATACGTGCAACGTGCGGCGCCATGAGTCCAACAAATTCAATGCCGCCTGCAAATGCGACTGCAACACCAGCCAATGTCACACTCATCAGGAGAAAGAATAATCGTTTCGCCTGCACTTTTACCCCGAGACCTGTTGCAAGATCATCGCCAAGTTCTTTTACATTCATCGTTCTTGCTAACACCATGACAATCGGTAAAATGATCATCACCCAAGGAAGCATCGCAGTGACGTCTTTCATCGTAGAACCATATAAGCTCCCCGTCAGCCAGATGTAAGACTTGGTCGTTGTCATCGTATCACTTAGAACAAGCGTAAACGTCACACATGCCTTCATAATGGCAGAAATCCCAATTCCCATTAGGACAAGGGTGATCGGCTTGACCCCTTTTTTCCATGAAAGCAAATAGATCAGACTCGATACCGCAAAAGCACCTGCAATCGCCCATAAGGATTGATAAGCAATAGGCACAGTGCCCATCCAAAAAACGATGAACATAATCGCACCAAACGAAGCACCACTTGTAATTCCAATGATATCAGGTGATGCCAGCGGGTTGCGGATCAACCCTTGCAAAATAAGCCCTGATACCGCAAGTGCGGATCCAACTAAAACAGCCAGCAGCGTTCGTGGAATCCTCAGTGTATTTAACACAAAGGAATTCCCCTCTCCCTGACCGATTAAATGAAGCAGCACATCGACCGGCTGAATGAACCGGCTTCCCATACTGAGACTGAGAATAAATAAGCCAAAGGCAATGGCCGTCAATAAAAGTAAAATCAAAAACGTCCGCTTTGAAAATTGAAATGAAATGCGCCCGCCTTTAGAACGCACTGTATATGTTTTAGCCACCTGTCTTCAACCCCTTGCGCACGAGATAAACAAATAGAGGCGCTCCTGCTACCGCCGTCATGACACCAATCGGCACTTCCTGCGGCATGATCAGAAAACGAGCCGCCAAATCCGCGGCAAGTAAAAGAGACGCCCCCACAACGGCACAATACGGCAGTACCCAGCGGTGGTCAGGCCCGACGAGCTTTTTCACAATATGCGGCACAAGAAAACCAACAAAACCAATTGAACCAGCAACAGCGACGGAACCACCTGCTAAAAAGACAACGAGGACACCCATCGTGATTTTCAGCAGCAGTGTACGCTGGCCAAGTCCTTTGGCAATATCATCTCCCGACAAAAGAACATTAATAGAACGTCCAAGAAGCAGCGCCACTACAGTCGCACCTAAAATATAAGGCAAAACAGGGATTAACATATCAATGCTTCTTCCAGACACTGACCCAGCCATCCAGAACAAAATGCTTTGAATCGACTGTTCATTCACGATTAAAAGACCTTGTGTAAAAGACGCAAACAGTGCAGATATCGCCGCACCTGCAAGGACTATTTTGACCGGCGTCAATCCATCTCTTCCAATAGAACCCAATAGAAAAACGAGCATCCCTGCAATCGCTGCGCCTAGAAAGGCTGTCCACATATAGCTTGTTAACGACTCTGTTGAAAAGAAAACAATCGAAATCACGATAAAAAATAGTCCACCTGCATTAATTCCTAATAAATCAGGCGCCGCAAGCGGATTTCTCGTCAATGCCTGCATGAGTGCACCTGAAATCGCCAGGCTAGATCCAACGACCGTTGCGATTAAAGCTCTTGATAATCTGGATGTCATGACAATGACACTGTTTGGATCCGATTCATCAAATTGAAGAAAAGCATGGATGGTGGCTTTGAGGGAAATTGAGGTTTGCCCAAGGGAAATACTGAGCATAAAAAAGACCAACATCAACACAATGAATCCAGCAAAAAGCAGTGCCTTGCTTGAATCCTTTTTTATTAAACTTCTCATCTGATTCCCGCTTTCAATCTGTTATGGAAAAAAGGAGAAAATGGTATATTCACATTTTCTCCTCTGTTACGACTTATTTATCAATTCCTAAACGATCGTAAATATCATCAAGCATCATGTTTGCAGCGATAATACCGCCGCCCATGTTCCAAGTGATTTCATCAACTTTATGCACTTGTTTTGCTTTCACTGCGTCAAGCTGCTTCCATAAAGGATGACTCGTCCACTCTTTATATGCTTTTTCAACCGCTTTATCCTTTTCATCCATAAAGTAATAGATCACATCTGCATCCATTTGCGGAATGCTCTCTTTGTCTGTCAGTGTAATGATGTCTTGCTTTTTATCTTTGACATTCTTAGGTCCTTCAAAGCCTAGCTCTGTTAAAATGGACCCTGCGAAACCAGTTTGATAGATTCTAGCATGATCTGCACGGAAGTTCACCACAGATACACTCATCGGCCAGTTTTTGATGTCTTTTTTCGCTTTTTCTTTGAAGTCAGCGACGCGGTCATCCCACTTCGTCAGCAATTCTTTTGATTTGTCTTGCTTGTTTAATGCTTCACCCATTAATTTCACTGTGTCTTTAAAGGTGAACACTGTTTCTGTTGCAACAGTTGGAGCGATTTCTTTCAGCTGATCAAAAATTTGCTCGTGGCGGATTTTCGATGCAATGATCAAATCAGGCTTGAGCTTTTCAATTTCCTCTAAGTTTGGCTGTGTTTCCTGCCCAACAATTTTAACATCCTTTAAGTCATTTCTTAAATATTTATACGTAGGTGCTTCAAGCCATGATTCAACAACACCTACTGGTTTAATGCCCATAGCGACTGCTGCATCCGTTGCTCCTTGGTACAGTGTCACCACACGTTTAGGCGATCCTTTAATTTCAGTTGAACCGATAGCGCTTTCAACGGTTCTTGTTTTCTCTTTACTATCTGACTTGCCGTTACTGCTATTGCTGCCGCAAGCTGCAAGTAAAACGATGGAGAGCACAACTAATAGCGACCAAAAAGATTTCTTGAACATGTACCTCACCTATCCATTCTATATGTAGTCATATCGTTTGATAACGATTCTCATTATCACACTATGATTTTATCATAGAAAAGGATGGTGTCAATGTAAATTTTTAAGAAAATGGGAGAGTATTGACTAGTTATTCATACTAAATAGAAGGATTCCACATCTGGATGGTCCTGCCAATCTGTTTTCCTGCTTCTAGTAAAACCGACAAATGGGTATCCTTCAAGCACTTGATAGACTGATTGTTTTTTTTGCTCCTTCAAACAGAAACGAGAATGGCCAGCCGCGCTAGTCATCCTCATTCCTATATCTTATTCATTGAATTCTTTCAAAGGGAAGGTATTACTTTCAATAATCGCGACAATTTGATTTAACGCTTTTTTTGCTTCTGGTATAGGGAAGACAGGAAACACGTGATTCATTTTAGGATATTCTATATAGTTTATTGGAACTCCCTGCTTATCTGCCATCTCTTTGAATTTACGAGCATCTGGGAGAAAGAATTCGTGAGTGCCTATAAAAACAGAAATTCGTCCCAATGATTTGATCTCTCCATAAATTGGACTGACTAAGTGGTGTGTTTCATCCATTTCACCCGCATATCTTTTTCCTGCTTCAATTAATAAGGCTAGATTGAGCATTGGTTCTTTTGGAACCATAGCAGCGATATCTGGGTTGCTTAATGTGACATCTAGCCATGGTGATAAAAGAATGATATTTCCTGGCTGCGGCAAGCCCTTTTTTGCCAAGTATTGAGCAAAGGCTAACGATAAACCTCCGCCAGCAGAATCACCCATGATGACGATATTTTCAGGCGTTCCTTTCTCTAAAAGAGCTTGGTACACAGGAAGGACACTTTCGATCGCATCCATGTACTGATGGTTTGGTGCTTTTGGATAAACCGGCACATACACCGTACTATTTAATTGCTTCGTCAATCGGTCTAAAAAACGCCAATGCCAAGTCAAAGGCTGTTCAATATAGCCGCCACCGTGTATAAACAACACTTGATGGTCATCCGGCTGGACATTTGATTTCAGCATATACGTATCGACTGGAAACGAGTGATTTTTAGTGATTTTGTACTTATTCTTAAGTTTTTCAGGCAATTCATAAGGTAATTGATTTGCCCTTCTTCGTTCTTCTAGATAATCATTTACGTTGAGTTTCTTTTTCGTCAAAACAAGCAGCTGTTCTACTAAAAAACTTTGAATACTTCGCATATGATCGACCCCTGTTCATAGAATCATGATGATCGATGCCGATGGAAAGATAAGGCTTCTAAAGCATACCATATGAAGACGTACATCAGGAAAAAACCTTTTTATCCAGCTGATCACTCACCACAACAAACACTTATTCATTAATGAACAACTGTTTATTTATTGTTACTCATATTCTATTTTTTAGGCGCATGACAATCAATTGTTAATCTGACCCTAACCGTTCATTAATAGACAGATAACAACTAAGTGTTCATCTCGTCAATGCCCAGACATGAAAAAAGACGAACTGGACAAGTTCGTCTTCTTGATTGAGTACGATTAAGGCTGCAAGCTTAGGATTTTTTGAATCGTATGCATGACCCCGCTCTCTTCATTTGAAAGCGTAATAAAATGAGCAGCATCTTTTACCTCTTGGATGGCATTTCTTACAGCAAAACTGTATTGAGCGGATTCCATCAGTTCTAGATCATTACGTCCATCACCGAATGCCATCGTTTCCTCTTCTGTCACGCCCAATATGTGCTGAAGCTGTTTCACGGTGGTTCCTTTGTGAACGCCAATATTGGCAATGTCGATCCACGTATCCTCTGAAGCGACAACATATACTTGTTCAAAGAATTCACTTATTCTCTCCCTTGTCTGTACGCATTTTGCCTCAGGATCATGAACGGTGATTTTCACAAAGTCATCTTGTATGTCTGCAAAGTTTGATACCTTGAGTACATTTGTATAAGAGCCCGTCACAAATCTCATTTCACTCTCAGATAAATGCTCATTGACCACTGCACCATCTTTCGTACATGCAATGATCGTCTGCTCTTTGCTTATCTCCTCCAGATTATGGATGATCGATAAACCTAGATCATTTTTTATTAATGATTCATAAACATATTGCCCATCCTTTTTAATTCGCGTTGCACTATCCCCTAAAATCCAAAAATCCTTTGCATAATCACCAAACAATGCCTCTACTCGTTCACACTGCTTACCCGTACAAGGAGCGAACGCCACATTTTTCTCTTCCATTAATGCTTTTATTTTCTGAAATAAAGCTTGATCAAATGATCCTTGTCGGTTTAAAAAGGTGCCGTCTAAATCCGTAATAATTAATTTAATCATGTTCTTCCTCCAATTCCTTAGCTGAACAAACACTATGAAAATTGTATATGTGTACGTGTCAGTAAGTAAATAAGCCAGGAACATGTTGTTTGTCTTCACACATAAAGGCACTTGTTACATGTACGTCACACGGTGTTTCATGAATCATTCTATACAAAAAAGACGAACGGTCATCGTTCGTCTTCTTTCCTTACTTCACTTCCTCATGCTCCTGAACCGCATGTCGTTTACTAGCGATAAAGAGTGCAACCGTCATGGCTAAGATGGTCAACGCCCACCAGAACGTCGATACAGCCTCTTTATGATCGATGATAATCAAACGGATAACGGCTGTGATGCCAATATATATAAAATAGCGAAGCGGAAAATGAAAGTTTGATTTAAAGTACTTAATAATTAAGGCAATAAACTCAAAGTACATAAAGAAGATCAGCAGCTCTCCAAGCATTTCATAATAACTGTCTTCTTTGCTGAGCAAATTCTTGTAGACGAATTGGACAATATACCAAGTTTCACTAATTAAGAGGACGCTTAAAGCAATGGCAAGAAAGAATAAACAAATATTCAGAAGGCCTTG
The DNA here is from genome assembly GCF_038628485.1 of Bacillus sp. FSL M7-0003. NCBI lineage: Bacteria > Bacillati > Bacillota > Bacilli > Caryophanales > Bacillaceae > Bacillus > Bacillus sp. FSL M7-0003. The sequence continues at coordinate 2,925,197 of NZ_CP152024.1, forward strand.
CAAGAGATCTGGTACCTTTTGGAAGTTATTGAATCGTTTCATTAGATTGTCTCTCCATTCCATGTTATTCATTTGCCACCTATATTTTGATGTGCCAGAAACGCAGCACGATGTAGTAAACGCCGTTCTTTTCCATCCTTTCAAACTGCCCGTGCATGCGGGACATCATTCGTTTTATGCTTCGTTCACCAAGTCCAGTGCTTTCCTGGGTGTCATTTGTCTCGTTTATCGCATTGCTGATATGGATCTCAAAGATTTCTTGGTCGGATAGAAACGTGAGATTGATATCTTTTTTCGGGTCAGCGTATTTCAGTATGTTTGACATCAGATTATCAAACACTCGGCCAAGCTCCTCGACATTCACATTGATATAGCTGTCTGGCAGCTCTCCTAAAAGATGAACCTTAAATGTCTCTTGCTGCAAAATCGCCACCTGATCTGATAAGAGATCGTAAATGACCTCTTTGACTGCAACTGTCTCAAGCTCAGGTTCATGTTCTTTATCAAGTAGAAAATAGGCGAACAGATTATCAGATAGATTTTTCAATTGCAGTGCTTTTTCATAAGCACTTGCTATATATTGATCCTTACGGGTATCCGCTCCAGCCTCCTCTTTTTTCGCAAACTCCAGATTCATCATCAGCGACGTCAGCGGTGTCCTCATATCATGGGACATTTCGGTGACCAAGCTGCGGCTCTCTTCTTGAAGCTCATCAATGGCTTGAAGCTTGTCCAAAAAGGCTTTTCGCAGATCCTCAATACTTTTGGCAATCATCGCTAATTCATCGTGCCCTTTTACCGTCATCTCATAGTCCAGCTCTCCGCCTTCAAGAATATGAATCTCTTGATGAATCGTTTGCAGGTAGCGCAGACTTTTGCGAATGCCAAGAAGAACAATGAGGAGAAAAATAAGCGTTGCTCCGAGCAGCTCGAGTGTAAACGCAAGATCGTGGTAACGAGACGAATAGAAACCATCCACCATGACCCGACCTTCACCGTCGCTAAACTGAACAGGAAACGAATGATGCTCGGCGTACTGGGTCATCCTTTCTTTTCCGTACGCCGATTCATCCGCAGCCGAATAGATGGAGTCATATTGCAGCACCTCATCCTTGAAGATAGTCAAATTAATGTAATTTTCTTTTTTCACCCACTCGCCAAACGCTTTTCGATCCGTTGAAGACAGCTCATTCTCAGACACGTAGCGGCTGAATTTTTGAATGTACTTGGCTGACTCCTGCTCGTAATACTCGTCCGAACTCAAATATCCATCGATCAAATCATTGGTGATCTTTTGCAGCGTCAAAAAGACAATACCACTCACAATTGCAGCCGCCAAAATCAGCAGTGCAAGCTTTTTGGCCAGTGTATATTTACGATGTGGATGTGCCAAATCGATATCCTCTTCCCCATTCGGTTTTGATATATATAGGTCGTGCCGGATCATCCTCAATTTTGGCACGCAGCTTTCGAATATGCACCATCACCGTATTGTTGGAACAATAGAAATAAGGCTGTCCCCACACGCTTTCATAAATATTTTGGGCTGAAAAGATTTTGTTTCGCCTGCTCATAAGCAGTTTTAACATCCGATATTCTAGATCAGACAGCTTAATTTGCTGGTTTTCTTTCCATACTTCATTAAATTCTTCACTTACCTTCAGTTTGCCCCCAACAAGAAAGGTCTCTTCCTGTTCCTTCTTTTCCTGATAGACAGTATACCTGCGTAATTGTGCAATCACTCTAGCATGAAGCTCCTCTTGTGAAAAAGGTTTTGTCATATAATCATCCCCGCCGGCAAGTAAGCCTTCGGTTTTATCGAATGTACTTGATTTGGCTGTTAGAAATAGAATCGGGACATTGGAAGAGGCTCTTATCTGCTGGCACGTTTCGATGCCTGAGAGCCCCGGCATCATCACATCCAAAATCACCAAATCGAGCGAATCGTCCACAAACTTCAATGCTTGCTCGCCATTCATCGCTCTTAGCACCTCATATCCTGCACGTGAAAGGGATTCCTGCAGAAGGTCACCAATATCCTGATCATCTTCTACGACTAATATTCGATGGGTCATGTCTCTCACCTCATGTAATGTGTTGCTCTTTCTTTTATGTCTTTACTATATATCATCTAGTTATGTGAAAAGATACATTATAAACCTTAACAGTTTATGAATTTGACCATCTGCCATCAATTTGTCACACTTATTTTCAAAAAATTGGATCTTCATAAATTGTTAAGAATTGGGCCGTATATTGATTCATTGTAAGGATCAATGAATTGATCCGAATCACATTATCATAACAAGAAAAGGAGCATGGATATGAATGCAAACAAAGTAGCACACGGACAACCGATGAGTCTGCGGGAACGGGTTCATTTCTTGGACATTGTACGAGGGTTCGCCTTAATGGGGATTATTCTAGTCAATTACTTTTTGATCGTGGATTCGGCCAAGGGATTTGACATGCTGTCAAATGATGTCTTTCACAATGTGGTGAATTGGTTCGCCTCAGGGAAATTCATTACGTTGTTCTCCTTTCTATTCGGGGTTGGTTTTATGATTTTTATGGATCGAGCTGCTCAGAAGGTGGACAGTCCGAACAAGCTGTTTGCCCGCAGATTAACCATTCTCTTAGGATTTGGCCTTCTGCATTTAACTTTTGTTTGGATTGGTGACATTTTGGCCTATTATGCAGTCGCTGGCTTTTTATTGCTTTTCTTTTACAAACGCACAGCCAAAACCATCGGATATTGGCTCATCACACTTTTTGTGATTCAATTGCTCACGCCTTTTTTCACGAAGCTGCTCAATACCGTCAGTTCAGGATCATCAGGCAAGCCGGACTTTGCTGATTTTGAATTAATCAGCCACAACAGTCTGACTTATTTAGCATCTATTGGTGACCGGTGGACAGATATGGTGACAATGGCTTCAAGTTCTTTTTCCACCGTCTATTCTATGTTTTTCATGTTTTTACTCGGTGTGTATTTTGTGAAAATGGAGTTTTTCAAAAACATGGAGGCGAAAAAAGCGATTTGGAATCGCATTTGGGTCATTTTTGCCATCGCTTTTCTCATCACCCAAGGCAGCACGATCATAGCAGCGGTCAATCCTTTTGAAAATACACTGTGGGTGAACATAGCCTCTGCCCTTGAACAAAACGGCGGATTAACAGGCAGTATGTTCTATATGAGTACACTTGCGATGCTGTTTCTTCACGTCCCTCAGCTGCGAGGTGCTTTGATGGTCTTTACCAAAGTCGGACGCATGTCACTGACCTGTTATTTGCTTCACTCCATCATTGGCACAATGCTATTTCTGAAATACGGAGCCGGACTTGCCGATCATCTTCAGCCTGCTGGCACGTTCATGATTGGACTCGGGGTTTATGTCTTCCTCGTGCTCTTTAGTACTTTATGGTTAAAGCGGTTCAAATATGGACCGATGGAATTTATTTGGCGGCAGCTGACATATGGGAAGGTTGATGATCAACCGAAAACAAATACAATGGATGTGGCGAAGTAACTGAAATAATAGTAGTTAAAAAGAGTGGGAAAAGGCGAACTTTAGTGGTTCGCCTTTTCTGTAGTATATTCATTTTTTTGATTCAATACTTGTCAATCACTTCTCGTAATTGATTCAAATAACTTTCTTTCAATTCCTCTGGGTATTCAATTTTCACATGTTTCCCAAATGACATCAAATAGTGAGTCATATACGATAATTCTTCTTGGTTGTATCCACCCATAATATAAGGAATCTGATCAATGATCTCCAATCTCATATTTGGGTAATGATGCTTCAAAAACTTTTCTTTTCCTTGTTCCGTTAATCGACATTTAAATGAGATATCATGATAAGTTTTTTCGTACTCGAGCTGCAGTTCTTTTAATTCTTCCTTTGTAAATGTGTCTTTGCCGTCTTCTTCAATCACCATGTCCTTCATAAAGTCACATCTATAGATGCCCCACTTTTTATTTTGAACATCATATGCTTTGGTGAACCAAATCCCATTTCGATAAAATAACTCAAGAAATTGCAGTCTGATCCTTTTATTTTCATATTGAGTGTACGTCATCTTCACGATTTGATCTTCCATCATCGCCTGTAAAATCAATTCCAAATGATTTTGTTCACTAACTGGTGCGACATTATAGTAATGAATCACTTCCAAAGTCTCCGTAATCGTTTGCTTTCTCTCATCAGACATTGTGGCAAACAGTTTTTGCCGAATTTGTGAGTAGGACTTTTTAAATGGTGTTGCTGACACCAGGTCTAGCGCTTTAAGAGCAAAAAAAATAGCTTGGACTTCTTCTATATTGAAATAAATAGGAACCAATGGAGATTGTTTCACCAGTCGATATCCTCCGTGTCTGCCAGGTTCAACGTAAAAAGCTAAGCCCATGGACTCTAGCTCTTCTATATCTCTTAAAGCCGTCCTTTTAGAAATGTCAAATTCGGATTGTAAGTCCTTTAACTGAAAAGAGTGTTTATCGCTTAAAAAAATAAGTTCTTGGTTTAATCGTTCTGATTTTTTCATTTGTTTTCCCTCTTAAAAAGGTGCCTTCTTTTGTCACCTTTATCATTTATACTCAGCTTATCAAAAGAAAAGGAGCATGTACATGCAAACATTAATCATTAACGCGCACCCAGATTTCACTCATCGAGAAAGTTATTCAAACAAACTGCAAACACTATTTTTAACACAATTTAAAGAAAGATTTCCTCATGAGGAACCAACCATTTTACATTTACATGAAACTGAAATTCCTCGTATCGAAAAAGAACAGCTGCTAGGAATTTGGGATAAACAAGCATCCGAACAAGCATTAACGGCCGCCGAGGAAAAAATCGCCGCTGCTTCATCTGCTTTATTGGCTCAATTCAAAGCACATCATCGAATTGTGATCGTGTCACCTGTTCATAATTTCAATGTGACTTCACGAATGAAAGATTATATAGATAATATCTTTATTGCGAGAGAAACGTTCAAATATACAGAAAATGGTTCTGTTGGTCTGATGACTGACGATTATCGTGTACTTTTACTTCAAGCAAGCGGCTCAATTTTCACGAATAACGATCGTTACACACCTTTGGAATTTTCACATCATTACCTAAAAGAAATATTTCAAAACTTGATGGGGTTTCATCAATTTCATATTGTCCGAGCACAAGGAACAGCGATTTTAGAACAAGATGCGATCTTACAATCTGCATCTGATGATATGACGAAAACCTTAGAGGAGTTTTATGACCCGAATTAATCTCTATTTAATCAAAAAGACCCAAAACGAAAAATCGTGCTTTTTTTAATAAAAATCACCTTTTTCGTTTTAGGGTGCTATAAAATCTTTCAGTTGGTGTGTATCGGCGGGATCACAAGCACTGCGATTTCATTTCAATTACGACATACTTTATTTATCCCACATTCTCAACTGCTAGTAAGACTATTTTTTATAACCAATGCTGCCGTTTCACTCGGATGGCTAAGAGGAAAATGATGGCCGTATGGAACAACATCAACATTTCCAAGATGCAACGGAGCAGAATAGCCTTTGTCATACTCACCCCAGATAATATGAGGATTATCCTTTGTTAATTCATTGAATTCACCTTGATCGGTGTTCAGTAGTAAATGATTAAGCTGAACCGTCGTATTTAAAATTCTAGGAGACGTAAAACTGTTTCTGATTTTTTCAATATAATGTTCAGGGATGCTCTCCGCCCTTTCAAACAAACCATTACTTAATAAATAACGCTCTATCATTTTAGGAGTTGCTAATTTTAAAGACCATTTGTTCATCCATTGAGGAACATTTAGCGATTTAGCATTTTTTTTAGCAACAGGCGGCTGAAGTAAAGTGATTGAATACTTCTTATCTATGTACCCTTGTCCCAATGCTTTCAATAGAATAAACGCACCGAATGAATGGCCAATTAGATGTGCACCATGAGCCGCTTTCTCCAATACCTTTTTCACTACATTCAAATAGATATCTAGAAGATGTTTCTCTCGTTTAAATGGGGAACGCCCCAAACCTGGAAGATCCAAGATCCATACAGGCTGACCCTTTTTTTCATGAAGCTCTTGTGCTAAAGGGAATAAATCCTCTCCATCACTCAATAAACCATGTAATAAAATAAACGGTTTCCCTTCTCCTTGTAATTGGTAGCGGGTGTTGTTATCGCTTAATGTTCGCTCAAATGCATGATAATGCTCACCATGTTGATTCATCATGCGATAATCCAGATCAGCTACTACGGCAGGGAAAAAGTTCATGACACTCGTCTTCTTAAACCAATCTTCTCCCATCATTTTTTTCACTGAAGCATTTGAAAATGTTCGTTTAGTCATAAAATTGAGTCCATCAGAAGGAATGTTTGTTATTTTGCTTACTCCACTTTTCATCATTGCTTTCATAAACGGCATTGGGACAGAGATTTTTGGTGCCCTCATATTCATACTTTCCGACATCACACTTAATAATTCAGCAATGTTCTGATCATGCTCTTTGTCTTCCACAAGTGTATATGTTTGAATAGCCGGCTGCTCCATCCTGAAAACCTGCACAATAAACTTCGCAAACACATCGTTTGAAATCAGTGGCAGCCTATATCCTTTACCTCCAGGAATCACTGGCATAAGCCCTCTTCGCATACTTGTCACAAGCAATCCTAATCCTGCTATCTGCTCTGTACTCCCTGTTTTACTACTGCCGACCACAGTTGGCGGATTAATGACAGACAGCGGATAACCGACAGCTGATGCTTGTTGACGGATATAAAGATCTGCTAAAAATTTTGTTCTCTCATAAGGATTCTTTATTTTCAGGTAATCATTTCCTTCTTTAAACACATCAATTGCAATCTTGCTATTTTCATCATCAAAGGGACTCATATAACCGACAACATGAATAAAATGCTGCAAGCCCTTCAATTGATGAATATTTTTAGCCAATTCACCAATATATTTGGCGCCATTTAAAAAGACGGAAGCTGCCTCTTTACTTGTCGCTTGAATATCCATAGGGCCTCCTGCGTGAATCATCACATCCGTCTTCAATACCCTCTCTTTATCTTCAGGACTTAGACCTAAATCTATTTTCGTCAAATCACCTTCAACAAAGTGCATCACTGACTCTTTTAAAATATCTCTTTCTTGAAAAATGCGTGTCGCTTTACTTTTCGACCTCACTAAAAGAAGAATGTTCACATCCTCTTTGGCTAATTCTTTCACTAATTGCTTTCCAATAAAGCCTGTTCCACCAGTTAAAAATACTGTTTTCATATGAAATCTCCTTTTTAGTACTAAACAGTACTAATTTGATGTAAAAAAAATGCTTCTTTTATCGAAGCAAGTTAAATAAATGATCTGCTGTTTTTGTGATGACAGTGGCATCCTTCAATGTTTCTGAAATAAATAACGCCCCTTCAAGATTTGTAATAAAAAGTGATGCCACCTCATCAATCTGAATCGTATCTCTGAATTCCCCGTTCTCTACCCCTTGTTTTAGTAATAGAGAAACTTTCTTTTGTAATCCTGTAAAAAAAAGACCTATTTTTTCTTTTATTTGTGTGGCCTGTGCAGGACTTTGAATATAAAGAGTAATAAATGGACAGCCTCCCTGATACTCTCTCGACTGAACGCCTTGTGATAATTGCTTTAAAAACATTTGGATACGATCTTCAACTGAAAATTGGGTCTGAGACATTACGTCGTCTATTGCAGCTTGATACATATCAATCCAATAATCAACGACCCCTTCTAATAATTCCTCCTTATTAGAAAAGTGATAATACACATTAGACTTTGATACTTTGCTTACACGTACCAATTCATCCATACTTGTATAAGCAAACCCTTTTTCCAAAAATAATGTTGCAGCTACTTCAAGCACACGTTTTTGATTCATTAATTTTGCCTTTGTCATAATTAGAACTATACAGTACTAATTTAAATGTTGCAAGTATTTATGTTCCTGGTTTCTCGAATTAAAGCCATTTGTTAAGGATTCACACTGTATACTACTCCCTATCCATAAAAAAACACAACGCCATGAAGGCTTAATTAACAAGTGGTATCACTCGAAATTAAAAGCCTTCAAAAAGCGTTGTGTATCAATGTTTTTTATTAACCAATAGAACCTTCCATTTCAAACTTAATCAAACGGTTCATTTCAACGGCGTATTCCATTGGCAGTTCTTTTGTGAATGGCTCGATGAAGCCCATGACGATCATTTCTGTTGCTTCTTCTTCAGAAATTCCGCGGCTCATCAAGTAGAATAGCTGTTCTTCTGATACTTTTGATACTTTTGCTTCGTGCTCTAATGAAATGTTGTCGTTTAAGATTTCATTGTAAGGGATCGTATCAGATGTTGATTTGTTATCCATGATGAGTGTATCACACTCGATGTTTGAGCGTGCACCCTCTGCTTTTCGTCCGAAGTGAACGATTCCGCGGTATGTTACTTTACCGCCTTGTTTGGAAATCGATTTCGATACGATTGTTGAAGATGTGTTTGGTGCAAGGTGAATCATCTTCGCACCTGCATCTTGGTGCTGACCTTTACCTGCTAGGGCAATACTTAATGTCATACCACGAGCGCCTTCACCTTTTAGGATGACTGCTGGGTATTTCATTGTCAGCTTAGAACCGATGTTTCCATCAATCCATTCCATTGTTGCATTCTCTTCACATACTGTACGTTTTGTCACAAGGTTGAAGACGTTGTTTGCCCAGTTTTGAATCGTTGTATAACGGCAGTAGCCGCCTTTTTTGACGATGATTTCAACAACCGCACTGTGAAGTGAGTTTGTTGTGTAAACTGGAGCTGTACAGCCTTCTACATAATGCACATGTGCGCCTTCGTCAACGATGATCAGTGTACGTTCGAACTGACCCATGTTTTCAGAGTTGATACGGAAGTATGCTTGAAGTGGAGTATCTACTTTTACGCCTTTTGGTACGTAGATAAATGAACCACCAGACCATACAGCCGAGTTAAGCGCAGCAAATTTGTTGTCAGTCGGAGGAATGACTTTTGCCCAGTGCTCACGGAAGATGTCTTCGTTCTCTTTTAATGCGCTGTCTGTATCTTTAAACACAATTCCTAGATCTTCAAGGTCTTGCTTCATGTTGTGATACACAACTTCAGATTCATACTGAGCAGATACACCAGCTAAATATTTTTGCTCTGCTTCTGGGATACCAAGCTTATCAAAGGTTTGTTTGATTTCTTCTGGTACTTCATCCCAAGAACGCTCAGAGCGCTCTGATGGCTTTACGTAGTACGTAATTTCATCAAAGTTTAATGCATTTAAATCTCCGCCCCATTGTGGCATCGGCATGTTGTAAAAGTGCTCAAGAGATTTCAAACGGAAGTCGAGCATCCACTGAGGCTCTTCTTTCATACGAGAAATTTCTTCAACGATCTCTTTTGTCAGTCCGCGCTCTGAACGGAAAATGGAAACGTCTTTATCAGAAAAGCCGTATTTATATTCACCAACATCTGGCATTTTTTTAGCCATCCATTTTCACTCCAATCTTATGATTTGCCGTTATCTTCGGCAGATGCGCCTTTTTCAAGCGCCTTCCAGGATAATGTTGCACATTTGATGCGGGCAGGGAATTTTGCCACTCCCTGCAGCGCCTCAATGTCACCAAGATCAATGGAATCGTCGTATTCTTTTCCTAGCATCATATCGGAGAAAATCTGAGACATTTTCAAAGCTGTTTCAATATCTTTCCCTTTAATCGCCTGCGTCATCATAGAGGCAGATGCCATCGAAATCGAGCATCCTTCTCCTTCAAATTTCGCATCCGTGACTTTTTCGTCTTCGATTTTCATCGTAAGACGAATACGGTCACCACACGTTGGGTTGTTCATATCGACGACAATGCTGTCGTTTAGTACACCTTTGTTTCTCGGATTTTTATAATGATCCATAATCACTTGTCTGTACAGTGTATCTAAGTTTACATTAAAAGACATTCGTAAAATACTCCTTTGTCTTACGGAGCGCTGCAATAAGTTGGTCAATCTCTTCTTCTGTATTATACAGATAGAAGCTTGCTCTTGCAGTCGCTGATACACCAAGCCATTTCATGAGCGGCTGTGCACAGTGGTGTCCAGCACGAATGGCGACACCTTCCGTATCCAGAACAGTTGACGCATCATGCGGATGGACGTCGTCTAAGTTAAACGTCACAAGCCCAGCTCGGTGCTGCGGTCCATAAACAGTCGCACCGTCAAGCTCTTTAAAGCGCTCAAGCGCGTAAGTCGCAAGCTGATGCTCGTAACGGCTGACTTCCTCCATACCAATGTCATTTAAGAAGTCAATTGCTTTTCCTAGTCCAACTGCTCCAGCAATAATCGGTGTTCCCGCTTCAAATTTCCACGGCAGCTCTTTCCATGTAGAATCATATAGATCCACAAAGTCGATCATTTCACCGCCAAACTCAGCAGGCTCCATATTATTCAACAGGTCCTTCTTCCCGTAAAGCACACCGATGCCAGTCGGTCCACACATTTTATGCCCAGAGAATGCGAAAAAGTCACAATCTAGATCCTGAACATCAATTTGCATGTGCGGGGTGCTTTGCGCACCGTCGACGACAATGATTGCCCCATGATCGTGGGCAATTTTGGCGATCTCTTTAATCGGGTTGATGGTTCCTAATACGTTTGAGACATGTGTGACTGCGACAATTTTCGTTTGATGTGTGATCGTTTGCTTCACATCTTCAAGCGATAGCGTGCCGTCTTCCTGTAACGGAATGTATTTCAATGTGGCGCCAGTTGCTTTTGCTGCTTGCTGCCAAGGGATGATATTCGCATGATGCTCCATATGCGTAATGACAATCTCATCGCCTTCTTTGAGGTTTGCTCTAGCATAGCTGATCGCCACTGTGTTTAGTGCAGTTGTTGTACCTCTAGTAAAAATAATCTCCTGGACAGATGAAGCACGGATGAATGCACGAACTTTCTCTCTCGCACCCTCGTATGCGTCCGTTGCTTTTGTGCCAAGGGTATGAACACCCCGGTGGACGTTCGAGTTGTAAGACCGGTAATACTCATTCATTGCATCAATGACCACTCTTGGTTTTTGAGAAGTCGCTGCACTGTCCAAATACACCAAATCATGTCCGTTCACTTGCTGATGAAGGATTGGAAATTGCTCACGAACGTCTTTGATATTCATTATTTTACTTTCCTTTCAATCACAGAAATCAGCTGCTTTTTAACTCCTTCAATCGGCAGTTCTTTCACAACTGGATTTAAGAAGCCATAAATCACAAGTCTTTCTGCATCTTCTTTGGAAATTCCGCGGCTCATGAGGTAGTACAATTGAATTGGATCAACACGTCCAACAGAAGCGGCGTGCCCTGCTGTCACATCATCTTCATCAATTAAAAGAATTGGGTTTGCGTCACCGCGTGCTTTCTCACTCAGCATGAGGACACGTGATTCCTGCTCTGCATTTGACTTTGTTGCGCCATGCTCGATTTTGCCAATTCCGTTAAAGATAGAGGATGCTTGATCCTTCATCACACCATGCTTCAAGATATACCCTTCAGAGTTTTTACCGAAGTGGATGATGCTTGTTGTGAAATTTTCTGTTTGGTTTCCTCGGCCGACAACAACTGATTTCGTATCACCGAATGTACCGTCGCCCATCAGTTTTGTGATGTTTTCAGACACGACGTCTCCATCATTCATCAGGCCAAGCGCCCATTCGATTTTACTGTCACGACCATTTGCCATACCGCGTCTGTTCACATATACTGTGACACCTTCTGCAAGGTTATCTACAGCACCGTATGTGACGCGGGCGTTAGCGCCTGTGAACACTTCAGAAACGATATTGAAGATCGCTTCTTTCGGTTTTGCTGTACTGATGTAGTTTTCTACATATGTCACAGCACTATGATCGTCTGCTACGACGATGACATGGTTGAACAAAGTCGTTTCGTCATTTTCATGAAGATAAACAGCTTGAATTGGTGCTTCAAGCTCTACGTTTTTCGGTACATAGAGGAAAGCTCCGCCATTCACTAAAGCAGCATGTAAAGCTGTTAGTTTATGCTCATCCACTTTCACTGCATCTGTCATGAAGTATTGTTTCACTAAATCTCCATGCTCACGAATCGCTGTATGAAGATCAGTGAAGATCACACCTTTGTCTTTCGCTTCAGCTGAAAGAGACAAATAGGCCGGCGTTTGATCACGCTGAATGTAAACTGTCTTATCTGTGTCCTCTAAATCAATCAGAGATTTCACTTCTTCTGGAAGCTCTTCTAATGATCCAAATGGCGCACTTTCGACTGTATGCTGTTTGAAATTCGTTAAATTCCATTTTGAAATATTCGTTTTGTCAGGCTTTGGCATTGGGAGGTCTTCTGCTTTTTCAAGAGCCTGTAAGCGAAGGGAGCTCATCCATGCCGGTTCCTGATGCTTCTCGGAGAAGCTTTTGACATAATCTTGATCTACTGATAATTTCGTTTCTAATGTCATCAATAATCCTCCTAACGCTTACGCTTCTTGACCAACAGTTTCGTCTTCAATTCCTAACTCTTTTTTAATCCAGTCATAGCCTTCTGCTTCTAGACGCTGCGCGAGTTCTGGTCCGCCAGATTTCACGATACGACCTTGCATCATGACATGAACGTGATCTGGTGTGATGTAGTTCAGTAGACGCTGATAGTGAGTGATCATTAAGCAACCGAAGCTTTCGCCGCGCATTTTGTTAATTCCTTTAGAAACAACTTTCAAGGCATCGATATCAAGACCAGAATCGATTTCGTCAAGGATGGCGATCTTTGGTTCAATCATCATTAATTGAAGAATTTCGTTGCGTTTTTTCTCCCCGCCTGAGAAACCTTCGTTTAGGTAGCGCTGTGCCATATCTGGGTCCATTTCAAGGAACTCCATGTTTTCGTCCATTTTGCGGATGAATTTCATAAGAGAGATTTCATCGCCTTCTTCTCTGCGTGCGTTAATTGCAGAACGAAGGAAGTCAGCATTTGTAACACCGCTGATTTCAGATGGGTATTGCATCGCAAGGAAAAGACCAGCTTGAGCGCGCTCATCTACTTCCATTTCAAGGACATCTTCGCCATCAAGCAAGATGCTGCCTTTTGTTACTTCATATTTTGGGTGACCCATAATGGCAGCAGATAAAGTAGATTTACCTGTTCCGTTTGGTCCCATTACTGCGTGGAATTCTCCACCTTTTATCTCGAGGTTTACACCCTTTAAGATTTCTTTCCCTTCAATCTCAACGTGCAAGTCCTTAATTGTTAATGTCGAAGCAGTCATATATCGATACCTCCAAAATAATCATTATTCTCAATTTATTCTCATTCTAATTTTATAACAAATTAAAACTGAATACAACACATTCACGATAAGCGTGAGAGGATGCTCTCAAAATTCTAACAAAAAAAGCAGGTAGATAAAAGGATTTATGTCGAAAAGACTGTTTTCATAAAGAAAGGGCGGGAAACTGTTCTCCCCGCCCCTCAGCTATTATTAGCCTCGTATATTCATTTTTGCGAGCTGTCTTTTCTCATCTCGATAGGACTGCTCTCGTTTATATTCCACTTTCATCCTTAAGTCATGGTCTCTTTCGTACTCTGCATAGCTCATGCCATGAGCTTGATGCATGGCCTTTTCCATCTCGGCGGTATAATCCAATCCCAGTGTACTATGGTCCGAACAAATAATAAACCATTCCCTTCCTTGAGTGTAGCTTTATTGTAGCAAACGTATGCGGCTTCACTCAAAAGGGATATGACACCTTATGCTGGCATATTTTCTCACACAATCGGATGAGAAGCGTTCAACTCCCTGAGATGGAAAAATACCGTGTTTTGCTTCCCTTAATGCGTCTGTCCTCCAAATTCATCAATACATTGCTGAACGACAGTGATTCCTTGGCTTAGTGCTGCCCCGCCGCCAAAAGCTGCCGCCACGCTGACAACCTCCAGCAAATTCTCTTCTGTCGCTCCTTGATCGAGCGCTCCTTTTGTATGATAAATCATGCAGTATTCATCCTGCGCATGAATACTGATACCGAGGGCAATCATTTGTTTTTCCTTTTGCGTTAATGAATCGCTTTGGAAGCACTGCTCCGTAAATTCATTGAATTTCTTTCCAAACACCGGCATTTTCTTCTGGAATTCACCCATTGCGGTTTTATAATCAGTCAGTGATTGCTGCATGGATCCGCTCATATGCTGTTCATTCATCTTGATTCCATCCCTTCAGGTCATTTGTACGTTTTTATTATGAGCGAGATTTGAAAAAATACACAAAAAACCTCGCTTTGGTAGAAGCGAGGTTGAAATGTTGTTACTCAGATACAGGCAATACTGCACCGTCATATTTTTTGTCGATGAATTCTTTGATTTTATCAGAGTGAAGAACTTCCATTAGTGCCTTGATCTTATCTGATTTTTCGTCACCTTTGCGAACCGCAACGATGTTTGCATATGGGTTGTTCTTTGTTTGCTCAAGTTCAATTGAATCTTTTTTCGGATTCAATTTATTTTGGATCGCATAGTTGACGTTGATAAATACAGCATCGCCTTCACTGTTTTCATAAGCTTTCACAGTTAATTCAGGTGCGATTTTTTTGAATTTTAGGTTCTTTGGGTTTTCTTTAATGTTCTTTACTGTTGCGTTAATTGTATCAACCTTCGGATCAAGCTTGATGACACCAGCATTTTGCAGCAGGGCAAGCATACGGCCTTGTTCAGCTACGTTGTTTGTCATGATGATTGTGCCGCCGTTTGGAATATCTTTTACGGATTTGTATTTCTTAGAGTAGATACCGAAAGGCTCAAGGTGAACCGCACCAGCACTCACTAGGTTATAATCTTTGTTTGATTTATTTTCTTCGTTTAAGTAAGGGATATGTTGGAAAAAGTTCGCATCCACTTCTTTTTCAGCTAACGCTTTGTTGTACATTTTATAATCGCTAAGCACTTTCACTTTTAAATCGTAGCCTTTTTCTTTTAGAAGTGGTTTTGCTTCTTCAAGAATTTCGGCATGCGGCGTTTTTGAAGCGGCAACCGTAATGGTTTTTCTTTCACTTGCGTTATTAGATGAACCGCACGCAGCTAAAATACCTGCAAATGCTAGAAATAGTGCACTTAAAATCAATTTCTTCATCAATAAATCCTCCCTTAACGTTTATCAATTTTATTTGTAATCAAATCACCGATTATTTGAATAATAAAGACGATGATGAGAATAAACACAGTAGCTACAAGTGTGACATCTGTATTACCAGATTGGTATCCTTCCACATAGGCGAGGTCACCAAGTCCGCCTGCTCCAATTGCACCTGCAATCGCAGTAGAGCCAATTAGAGCAATCGCTGTTACGGTAATACCTGAAATAAGGGCTGGCAATGATTCTGGCAGCAATACTTTGAAAATGATTGTCGACGTTTTTGCTCCCATTGATCGTGCTGCTTCAATAACTCCTTTGTCTACCTCACGCAGTGCAATTTCGACAAGACGTGCATAGAATGGAGCTGACCCTATGACAAGGGCAGGGAGTGCTGCATTTGGGCCAAGAATCGTATGCATTAAGAATTTCGTAAACCCTAGTAATAAAATAATTAAAATGATAAAAGGAATCGATCTGAAAATATTGACGACAGCGCCGATGACAGCATTTATCGGTTTATTTTCCCAAAGACCGCCTTTTCCTGTAAGGAAGAGCAGGAGCCCTAAGATAATCCCGATTGCAAAGGCAAATGCCAATGAAATCAGTGTCATATACACCGTTTCACCTGTTGCACTCCAGATGACGTCTAAATCAACGTTCGGAAACCATTTCTCAAACATGTGTCATCACCTCGATTTCAACCTGTTTGCTTTGGATATAGGCGATGGCTTTTTCTACCTCAGTCTCTTCTCCATTAATGTGGATAAAGAGTGTTCCAAACGCGCCTTCCTGCGTTTGAGAAATCTTCCCTTGAAGGATATTCACATCGACATTGAAGGATCGAATGATTTCAGTGATCAGCGGCTGCTCGGCAGAGTCTCCAATAAAGGACAACCGTACGACCTGACCTTCTTTTACACGTTCTAAGACGTGCTCGATTGTTTCTTTCGCTTCCTCTGGTTCTGCAAGCTGTTTCACAAATCGTTTCGTCATTTCTTCCTTTGGCTGTCTGAAGACGCGTAATACTTCGCCTTCTTCGACAATGCGTCCATTTTCCATGACCGCGACGCGATGACAAATTTTGCGAATGACGTGCATTTCATGTGTAATGAGCACAATCGTGAGCCCTAACCGTTTATTGATATCCGCCAAAAGCTCAAGGATCGAATCGGTCGTTTGCGGATCTAGCGCAGATGTCGCTTCGTCACATAGAAGAACCTTGGGATCATTCGCTAATGCTCTCGCAATGCCGACACGCTGTTTTTGCCCGCCGCTCAGCTGAGACGGATATGCATTTTCTTTTCCTTCTAAACCGACCAATTTAATCAGTTCATTCGCACGCTCTCTCCGTTTCGATGTCGGTACACCTGCGATCTCAAGCGGGAACATAATGTTTTGTCTCACCGTTCTTGACCAAAGTAAATTAAAGTGCTGGAAGATCATGCTGATTTCTTGTCTTGCTTTCCGAAGTTTCGCATTTGATACTTCATTGATCCGGTTGCCTGCCACTTCAACAATTCCTTCTGTTGGCAGCTCCAGACCGTTTAATAGGCGAATAAGCGAGCTTTTCCCTGCACCGCTATACCCGATAATTCCGAATATTTCACCTTTATCAATATCCAAGTTGACGTCTTTCACGGCATCAACATTTCCGCTTTTTGAATGGTACGTTTTTGATACATTCTGTAAATGGATCACAGTCTGATCACCTGCTTTCTTGCTGAATCTATAGGTTTCCATCACATACGTTATTTATTCTTCTTTGTGTCATGACTCTAGCCTGGCGCCGGGTCAGTAAAAAAGACCTAACTGCAACGCAAGCAGAAAGGCCTTTTATGTCAATTACGCCTTTCTCTCATCTTTCAAAGCGCTGCGGCTTTGAGTGAATTGGCACCAATTTCAGCTATGCTGACGGTTGCCGGGTTTCATAGGGCACGTCCCTCCACCTCTCTTAATAAGAGAAAATATGTTGTTTTATGTGATGTTCATGTTTTTACTAACGTAGAATATCATGCTACCCGAGATATGTCAACGCTGTAAATCGCTAATTTCCAAGTAAACAACTACGTTATCATTTTTCGAAAAAAACCGTTCGTCAGCCAAAGCACTGCCTCTAGTCTAAGGAGCGCACGGAATGACCCTTTCACTTTGACTTGTCCTCTGCTGATTAACTGCTGTAAGGACATATCTCCATCTAATAATTGAAGAATTTCTTTCCTCTCACCATAAAAGATGAGATCCGATAACTCAATTGCAGGTAGTTTCTTCACTTCACCACGTTCATCCACAATCAATGTACAAGAGTCAGTTTCCGCCTCAAATGTAATCTTCAAGGATGATGATGAGAGCAGCGGCTTTAATAATAAACGCTGCCCTGTGTTACCATGGGCTTTCACATTTTCCACATGTATAACCTCCCTGTCATTTGGTTATACATAACATTTCTCTACAAACATCTTCTTGTCCTTTATAAATAACTCGACAAATTTTCAAATGAATTTCTTGAATTATGACAAAAAACCGCTTTATTTAGCGGTTTCAATCATTTCATGAAGATATGGAACTGAGTGAAAGGCATAGCCTTTTTGCACCAATTCACCTTTTTTAAACAGGAGAAAGCAAGGAACACTCTCAATTTCAAATGCTTTCGCAAAGCCTGGTGAATAGTTTAAATTGTTTTCGTAAAATGGTACATCCGGCTGCATGGCGTCTACGACTGCCAGCATTTTCTTTGCCAGCTGGCATGTTCCGCAAAACGGTGTATATAAGTATAAAAGAAATAAATCGTCCTCTATCTCCTTGAATTCGTGCTCTTCAATCTCTTTCATATACGTCCACCCTCATAAATATTTCGAATGAACATCAATGTTTGCAGCTAATAGGATAGATGCAATGTGGGCTGACGGTGAAGCGGCCACTTCGCGGTACGTTCTGTCGACAAAAAGATGAAGTGCTTCAGGGAATTCTTTTCGAAATTGCTTCCGCAGTTTGTCGCCTGCATCGTCACTGTCAGCTAATATGTAAACGTCTTTCCCCACTAAATCGTCCACAAGCTGATCCAGCTTCGATGTACTGATCGTGCCATTGGTGCAAATGATGGTAACAGGTTCACTTATGACTTCTTTTAGCTTTTGTTTGTCTGTTTT
Organism: Bacillus sp. FSL M7-0003; assembly: GCF_038628485.1. Taxonomy (NCBI): domain Bacteria; kingdom Bacillati; phylum Bacillota; class Bacilli; order Caryophanales; family Bacillaceae; genus Bacillus; species Bacillus sp. FSL M7-0003. The sequence continues at coordinate 2,943,531 of NZ_CP152024.1, forward strand.
ACCTTCTACAATGATGACCTTTTCTATCTCGACATTCATCACGATCACCCGGCCCTTTTGACGTTGATTCACTTCTTCCTTAGATTACAATCTTTCATTCAGGTTGTAAAGATTGAGCGCCTCGTCATCAAAAAGACTGCAGCTTCTGTTCACTGCAGTCTCATCTGTGATTAGCACCAGCCATTTTCATCGTCACAGTCAACATATTTTTCTGTCCCATCGGTTAATGTGTCCGTTAAACGATAAAAACGATTTTGATCATAGGAATATCCCGATTTCAGCTCATATTGGTTTTCACTAATCATCGTGCCAATCTCTTCATTTTGATGATAAAGCACCATGCCGCTTTCTTTGAATCGTCCAGTGACATGCTCTGTTATATCCACGTGTTCTTTTTGAAAAGACAAATTGGACACCCCCCCATAAAGGTAGAGTGTCCAATTTCTCATGAATTAGTCTTCTTTTGTCATTTCTTCATATTGCTCAGCCGTCATTAAGTTCTCAATTTCAGAAGCATCAGCTGGTTCTACAACGATCATCCATGCTTTTTCGTATGGAGAGTCGTTGACGAATTCTGGGCTGTCATCCAGCTCATCGTTCACTTCAACGATTGTGCCATTGATCGGTGCATAAAGTTCAGAAACGGTTTTCACTGATTCTACACTTCCGAAAGGCTCGTCCGCTGTGATTTTGTCTCCTACTTCAGGAAGCTCAACGAACACGATATCGCCCAGCTCAGATTGAGCAAAATGCGTAATACCGATACGCACCTTATCTCCTTCTACTTTGACCCATTCATGTTCTTCTGAATAACGTAAATCTTTTGGTGTGCTCATTCAATACCCCTCCAGTCTTTTCTTACAATCTATATTGAAGATACCACAATCTGAATGAAAGTTACATCATTTCCAGACGCTTTTAAATGTATCTTCATTAAATCCTACCGTGACTCGTTTTCCGTCTGTTGTAATCGGGCGCTTAATCAGCATTCCGTTAGACGCGAGTAATTCTAGCTGCTCGTCCTCTGACATTGCAGGAAGTTGATCTTTTAGCTGCAGCTCCCGGTATTTTTGTCCGCTTGTATTAAAGAATTTCTTCAGCTCTAAACCGCTTTTTTCGTAAAGGGCTTTTAATGTTTCTTTATCAGGCGTCTCTTCGACGATATGTATGCTGTTGATGTCTTTATTGTGTGCTTCCAGCCACTTTTTTGCTTTTCGGCATGTACCGCAAGATGGGTATTCGTAAAAATCTAAAGCCACCATTTTCACCTCCTGCAAATTGTGACAACATTTTATCACAAAATATTTTAAAAACCTAAATGTATGCTTACAAAAAGGTGCGGAGTAGTATCCGCACCTTTTAAGCCATCCTTATACGATATATTTCTCTGCTTCAAAGATTCGTTTTGCCACTTCGCGCTTTTTGGCGATGACATTGATCGGCGTAAATCGTGTCAGCTTGCGAAGGGCTGACAGGCTCATACGGAGTGAATCTCCTTCCTCCATCGCAATCAAGGATTCTTTTGCATGGGCTTCAATCTTTAAGAAAGCTTCCTGCGTGAAAATTTGTGTGTAAGCAAGCTTTTGTTCATTCTTTTCTGCCCCTGTTGCAGCGATTGCCTTTTCTGTACGCAGAATCGCTGATTCAGCAGCAAAAATTTCATTGACGATATCGGCTATGTTCACAAGAATTTCTTGCTCTTTGTCTAAGGCTTTCCCGTATTTCATGGCTGCCATACCAGCCACCATTAAGGCGATCTTTTTCGCATGGGCGAGCAAATATTTTTCTTGATCGAGCGGCTGATCGCCTGGCTCTTCCGGCATCATCATCATTAGCTCTTCCTGTAAGGTTTGCGCTTTTTGAAGCAGCGGAAGCTCTCCTTTCATCGCTTTCTTCAAGAATGTACCTGGTACAAGCAAACGGTTGATTTCGTTTGTCCCTTCAAAAATCCGGTTAATTCGTGAGTCGCGATAGGCTCTTTCGACCTCGTATTCTTGCATGAATCCATATCCGCCGTGAATCTGCACGCCTTCATCCACAATATAATCTAACGTTTCAGAGCCAAGCACTTTACAGAGAGAACATTCAATCGCATATTCCGCAATGGATTGGGCAATTTGTTTGCCGTCTTTTTGCTCTTCATCACTTAAGAGCCCCATCCGCTGTTCAAATAATCCAACCGTACGGTAAACAGCACTTTCCATCGCATAGAGCTTTGCTGACATATTGGCTGCTTTTTCACCAATTAAGCTGAATCGAGAAATTGGTGTTTTGAACTGCTTACGCTGGTTCGCATATTCTGCCGACAATTGAATGACGCGCTTTGATGCACCGATTGTGCCGACTGCCAGCTTATAGCGCCCAATATTCAAAATGTTAAACGCAATCACATGACCTCTGCCAGCTTCACCGAGCAAATTCTCCTTCGGTACTTGGGCATCTTCAAGAATCAATGTTCTTGTCGATGATCCTTTAATACCCATCTTTTTCTCTTCAGGCCCCGTTTTGACACCTGGAAAATCCTTTTCGACAATAAAAGCAGAGAAGTGTTCACCATCAATCTTCGCATACACAACAAAGACATCGGCAAATGCGGAGTTTGTGATCCACTGCTTTTCTCCATTGAGGACATAATGGGTACCTGCTTCATTCAGAACTGCCGTTGTTTTTGCTCCAAGAGCGTCAGAACCTGATCCCGGCTCAGTGAGTGCGTACGCCGCAATGGTTTCTCCAGAGGCGAGTCCTGGCAGGTACGTTTCCTTTTGCGCTTGATTTCCGAAGAGCACGATTGGCAGAGAACCAATACCGACATGAGCGCCATAGGAAAGTGAGAAGCTTCCTGCTCTAGCGAATTTTTCAGTAATGATTGCTGAACTGATTTTATCTAATCCAAGCCCGCCGAATTCCTCAGGCACATCAGCTCCAAGCAGCCCAAGCTCACCAGCCTTTTTGAGAAGCCTGACCGAATGCTCGAACTCATGGTTTTCAATTTGATCAATATGCGGAACCACATCTTGTAAAATATAATCCTCTGTTGTTTTTCCAATCATTTGATGTTCATCAGAGAAATCCTCCGGTGTAAAAATATGCTCATAATTCGTCTCATCAATTAAAAAGCTTCCACCCTTTTTTACATCTTCCAATGCTTTCATCCTGATTTCCCCCTTTAGATCAATTCAAAAATGCCTGCTGCTCCCATGCCCCCGCCGATACACATTGTGACAATGCCAAATTGCTCGTTTCGCCGTTTCATTTCATGAATCAGTGACAGCGTTAGTTTCGTTCCTGTACAGCCGAGCGGATGTCCGAGCGCAATTGCCCCGCCATTGACATTCACCTTTTCCTCATCAATTCCTAAATGACGAATGACTTGAATTGCCTGAGAGGCAAACGCTTCGTTTAATTCAAACAGTCCAATATCCTTCAGCTCGAGTCCAGCGATTTTCAGCGCACGCGGAATGGCTTCAACCGGACCGATCCCCATCACTTCAGGCGGTACACCGCCAACAGCAAATGCTCTGAATTTAGCGAGCGGCTGAAGAGAAAGTGAGGATGCTTTCTCGCGGTCCATCATCATCACACACGCAGCCCCGTCACTTGTTTGAGACGAGTTCCCTGCGGTCACCGTGCCTTTTGTTGAGAAGGCTGGACGCAATGTGGAAAGAATCTCCTCCGTTGTGCCTGCTCTCACACCTTCATCCTGTGAGAACGTGAATTGATGCTCTTCTAATTGATATTGCTCACCTACCCGTCGCTCTGTTACATCAACAGGCACAATTTCATCTGAAAATTTCCCTTCTTGAAGTGCCTTTGCTGCCTTTTGATGACTCCTCACCGCAAAGGCGTCCTGATCTTGACGTGTGACCTGATACTTTTGCGCCACTTGCTCTGCCGTGTGCCCCATGCTCATGTAGTATTCAGGTGCTTGCTCTGCCAAGAGAGCATTCGGACGAATGGAATGCCCCATCATCGGCACCTGCGACATCGATTCGACTCCTCCGGCTAAAATCGTGTCTGCCTGCCCGAGCATAATACGTTCACCCGCATAAGCGATAGATTGAAGACCAGACGAGCAGTAACGGTTTATGGTGATGGCAGGTACCGTATAAGGCAATCCCGCTAATGCCCCAATATTCCGCGCCACATTTAACCCCTGCTCTGCTTCTGGCGTTGCACAGCCAATGATCAAATCATCTATTTGACCGTCGTATTCACCGGCACGCTTTAACGTTTCTTTTACACATAATGCGCCCATATCATCAGGCCGGACATGTTTTAACGATCCTTTTTTCGCCTTCCCTACTGGTGTTCTTGCGCCAGCGACAATGACTGCTTCTCTCATTTTGACTCCCCCTTAGTTACGTAAAGGTTTTCCTTTGACGAGCATGTGCTGCATACGTGCCTGTGATTTCACTTCTCCTACAAGACTTAAAAAGGCTTCTCTTTCAAGCTCTAATAAGTATTGCTCCTCTACCTCTGTTCCAAATGGCAGTTTCCCGCCGGAAATGACATGAGCTAATTTTTTTACAATGGTCATGTCATGCTCTGAAATGTATCCTGACAGTCTCATATTTTCAGCAGCCAAAATCATCGCTGCATAGCCTGTTTCTCCCATGACCGGCACCTTTTGCTTGAGCGGCGCACGATAACCGGCTTCATCAAGAGAGAGCACCAGTTGTTTTGCATCATAGATCAGGTGATCCCCGTTCATACTGATCCGGTCACTCACGCGGAGCATGTTCATATCCCGCGCATCCTCAGCTGAAGTCGATACTTTTGCCATTGCAATTGTTTCAAATGTTTTCAGCGTGGCATCCTGTATAGCCGTCTGCGACGGCTTCGCTGATCCTTGCAGGTGACGAAGATATAACTCTTTGTTTCCGCCGCCTCCTGGAATCAGTCCAACTCCCGCTTCCACAAGTCCCATGTAAGTTTCGCTGGACGCCTGAATAGCTGCTGCCGGCAGACAAACTTCTGTTCCGCCTCCTAATGTCATCCCAAATGGGGCGGCTACGACTGGGCGATTGCTATATTTCACCTTCATCATTGCCTGCTGGAAGCGTCTGATCACAAAGTCAATTTCAAAGAAATTGTCGTCCTGTGCTTCCATTAAAATCAGGGCAAGGTTTGCGCCAACACAGAAGTTCTTCCCTTGGTTTCCGATGACAAGCCCTTTATAATTCTTTTCCGTCTCATCAACAGCGCGATTGATCATATCAATGACATCTAGTCCAATGGCATTGCTTTTAGAATGAAATTCGAGCAAGGCGACATCATCACCAATATCGATCAGGCTCGCACCAGAATTTTTGAAGATGACGTCGTGTTTCTTTTTCAATCTAGCTAAAGATATATGTTTGTCGTTCCCTTTTTCCTGTTCATAAGCCCCGTTATGATAAAACGCACGCTCTCCATCAGCATTCTCTTGATAGAATGACTCGTGTCCTTTTGACAGCAGGTCTTGCACCCATGCTGGAATACTGTGGCCTTCTGCTTCCATGCGTTCGGCAGCTTTTTTGACACCTATTGCATCCCACAGCTCAAATGGGCCATGCTGCCAGCCGAATCCCCATTTCATGGCGTTATCGATAGACTGAATATCATCCGCAATTTCACCTTTTAGAAGAGCTGAATAAAGAAGTACGGGCGCTGTCATATTCCAAAGTAGTTGCCCTGCACGGCCATCCTGATAAATAAGCGCTTTCAACTTTGCTTTTGCACCCTTTTGCTGTTTCGCCATTTCAATGCCTGGATCTTTTAGCTTTGTGCGTTCTCCATATGTGAGCGTCACTGGGTCAAGCTCTAAAATGACCTTCCCATTTTTTTGATAAAAACCTTGGCCTGCCTTGCTGCCAATCCATCCTTTTTCGAGCATTCTTTCAATAAACTCTGGCAGCTGAAAAATCTCTTTTTCCTTTCCTTCTACCTGTTCATATACGTTTCGTGCCACATGAGAAAACGTGTCGAGTCCCACTACATCCAGTGTACGGAAGGTCGCACTTTTCGGTCTTCCAATGAGAGGTCCTGTGACAGAATCCACTTCTCCGATGGTGTATTTGTTCTCAAGCATTTCACGCACTGTGACAAGAAGTCCATAAGTGCCAATGCGGTTTGCAATAAAGTTCGGTGTGTCCTTTGCTTCAACCACACCTTTGCCGAGTACATCCTCGCCAAATGTTTTCATAAATGACAGTACTTCTGGATCGGTTTCTTGAATAGGAATGATTTCTAAGAGCTTTAAATAACGAGCTGGGTTAAAAAAATGTGTGCCTAAAAAATGGCGTTTAAAATCATCTGATCGGCCTTCTGCCATTTTTTCAACTGAAATACCGGATGTATTGCTTGATACGATGCTTCCTTCTTTGCGGTGTTCGTCGATGAGAGAGAATACGTGCTTTTTGATGCTGAGCTTTTCAGTGACAACTTCAATGATCCAGTCAGCATCGTGTAATAAGGAAAGGTGGTCTGTGAGATTTCCCGGTGTGATGTATGATAGGTTTTTTGCTGAAGTAAGAGGTGCTGGCTTTTGCTTTAACAATTTTTTCATCGCTTCTTGACTTAATCGATTCCGAACACTAGGGTGATCAAGCGTCCGCTTTTTCGCCGTTTCTTCCTTTGTCAGTTCATTTGGCACAATATCTAGCAGTGTAACTGGTATCCCAATATTGGCTAAATGTGCAGCAATGCCTGAGCCCATGACACCTGAACCAATGACAGCCGCCTTGCGAATATGTTTGCCCATAAATATCCCCCTAAACATTTTGAATGAACAGTCATTCATTTTTTGTCCAAAAAAAAGCAATGCCTCTTTCTTTATCTTAAAAGATTTTCCGAAACAGTTCAATAGCAGATTTCAAAAATTTACACATTCTCGTGTGCCTTATTTTGCGGCGTATGAATTAAAGATGAGAGGGAATTGTAAGAATGGAGGTGATGTCCACATGTCTCGTTTGAAGAAAAACCCATCGAAAGCAGGCGTTAGTGCTGCAAGTGTAAAAGGAAACGCAGGTCCATCACAGGAAGCAGACCTAGGCGGGAAAAAAACCAGTCAAAATCAGCAATATAAAAAGAATCAGTAAGGAAACAAATTCGTAAGGAGGAACACAAGTTGAACAATCAGCAAATGAATATGCCCCCAGAAGTCATTTCAGTGAAGGATTCCTTGTACTTAGAGGATATGCTCAACTGGAACTTGATCGCCATGAAAAAGGCTCATTTTATGGCCGAGCATTGCCAGGACCAAACATTGAAACAAGAATTAAATCAAGTTGGGCAAATGCATCATCAGCATTACACACAAATTCTTCAGCATTTAGGCAGCTCAGGGCAAGGCCAGTCTACTGGCTTTATGCAATAGGAGGAAAAAACATGGAACAGCAAAACCAACAAAAAATCGGGAATCCACAAACTCCGGTTCCCACAACAACCAACATGAACGATCGTGATTTTGTCACAGATCTCTTGTCGACTGAAAAATATATGACAAGTGGATACAATACAGCGCTCAATGAATTCAGTCATGAATCTCTTTATCAGGATATTCAGCGAATTGCACTGGAAACACAGAAAACACAAAGACATTTATATGATGTCATGTTCCGATATGGCTGGTATTCTGTTGAAGCCGCTGATCAGCAAAAGCTCCAGCAGGCACACCAGAAGTTCCAGCAAACACTGACAGATCAATCTCCGTACGGTTCATCACAAATGTCATAAGAAAAAAACTGCCAGTCTAGTGCTGGCAGTCAATTGTTGATAAAGGGCTAAAATGATTTTTATTTTAGCCCTTTGTCTTCTTTTCAGCGTGATAGAAAACCTTTGCAGTCTAGGAAGAACGGCTACTTTTGCGGAGCGAATTGAACATTCGTGAGCACCAGCGCACAGGACTGACAAAGAATGCGAGGGTTTGTCTACACGCTGCTGGCAGTTTTTTAACGGTCTTTATTGGCACGGTGAGCTTCGTTCAACTGTTTGATTCGTTGAATCGTGTGTTTGATTTCTTCTTTTGCTTCTGGATACGTTTCATTGAAATGCTTTGCTAGCGGCGGCATGCTTTTTGCGATATGGGAGTAGATCACCCATTGTTTCACATCTTGTTTCAGCTCGTCTGTTGATTCACCGAGCAGCAGCTCTGTATATTTATCAAGCAAGCCTTCCAGCTTTTCATCTAATTCATTTCCCATTGATATTCCGCTCCTTTTTCAGAAAAAAGCCTGACTCTGTGAGACACAGATGTCAGGCTTTTGACATACGATTATCTTGCAGCAAGAAACGTTTCAGCTTGCGCTTGCTGCACAATACAGCGTCCTCTACCGTGCGGAATACATAATGGTGTTCCAAATAAAGGATCTGTTGTCACTTGGCAATTCATATCAAAGACATTTTTCACGAGATCACAATTAATCACTGTTTCTGGTCTGCCTTCTGCATAGATTGACTTGTCTTTAATCGCGACAAGATGATGAGCATATCTGCATGCAAGATTGAGATCATGAAGAACCATCACAATCGTGCGCTGCTCTTTCTCATTTAAATCAAACAGAAGGTCCAAAATTTCGATTTGATGCGTCATGTCTAAATATGTCGTCGGCTCATCTAACAAAATAATATCGGTCTCTTGGGCCAGCGTCATCGCAATCCATGCACGCTGCCTTTGTCCACCTGATAATGAATCAACGGTCCGATCAGCAAGATCTTCCATCTTTGTTGACTTCAATGCGCGGTTCACAGCTTCTTCATCTTGCTTCGACCACTGCTTCAGCCAATTTTGATAAGGATATCTGCCTTGCTTCACTAACTGATGCACGGTTAATCCTTCTGGCGCTTCTGGTCCTTGTGGAAGAATGGCGAGCTGTTTCGCTACTTCTTTTGTTGGTAATTTTGCAATGGAATGACCTTCAAGCAGGACAGAACCACCCATTGGCTTCATGAGACGGGCCAAAGAGCGCAGTAGCGTGGATTTACCACATCCATTACTGCCAATAAATACTGTGATTTCACCCTTAGGGATTGATACATTTAGTTCATCGATGATCATTGTTTCTCCGTAGCCTAAGCTTAAACCTTCAGTAGAAATGGCACTCATTCCGCTCAAACGCTCCTTTTCTCATCCAAATTTTTATATGAAATATCGTCTATGTACAGACGTAAAAGATCACTTATCTCAATTTAGTGTATCAGATTTAAGTGATCTTGAAAATCATTTTCAATTAAAAAATGAGAAAGTCTCGTTTATTTCTTCCTTTGGAATGTACGTTTGGTCCCATCCTCGAGCTTTAAATCGATCTGAATCCGCTGATAATCATCATCTAAATTAAAAGCAGTTAATAGTTCATTTACATACGCTTCATTGATCTTTGCACTAGGAATCGACATATCATTCAGCTTCATCTTCATCTCGCGCAAAGCTTCTTCTCCTTCATAGCGGGCTCCATTCATATGGTCACGAATGATTGCTTCCTCTTTGCCTCTTGCCTGACGGTAGGTCGCTTCGTATAATTCGTTTTTCTGTCCATATTGGACAAGCAGATGCACATGCTGAAATGGCAGTTCCTTCATTTGAACAGCTGACAGACTTTCTGCTTCTGCTTCATGTGTTTGTTGTAACGGTTCAACTGATTGACAGCCGGACAGCATAAAGAGCAGCACTCCTATTCGTCCCGCCTTCTTCCAACACATCATGTGTTTCCTCCTATTTCACAGCATCGCTTTTTATTCTTCTCCAGGCTCCTTTTTGTTATTCAATAAAACAGCCCACTATGATAAATTGAAACAAAAAGGAGGACCGGATGATGAAAAGAACAGCCATTGTAACTGGTGCCAATAGCGGCTTTGGCAAGCTCATCACGATGTGTCTCGCCAAGCGGGGCTATACAGTGATTGCCGGCGTCAGACAGGAAACCAATGCAAAAAAGCTCGCTGAAGAAATCGAGGAAGCCTCTTTATCTGGCATGATACATATTGAAGCGTTAGATGTGACCGATACGCAGTCGATTCAAGCATTTCAGAAGAAGCTTCATGCTTATGCACCCATTACACTGCTTGTGAACAATGCGGGAACAGCCTTTGCTGGTTTTGCGGAGGAGGTTCCTGTCGATACATACCGCCAGCAATTTGAAGTGAATGTCTTCGGTGTGATGGAAATGACCCAAGCCGTGCTGCCGTTTATGACGAGTGGTGCAAAGATTTTCAATATGAGCAGTATCAGCGGATTAATGGGAATGCCTGCACTTTCTCCATATGTATCATCTAAGTTTGCGTTGGAAGGCTATACAGAAAGCTTGCGGATTGAACTGGCTTCGTTCGGTATACAGGCGGCCTTGATCGAGCCGGGCTCTTTCCAGACGAATATTTGGAACACTTCCATGAACGAACAAATGATTCAGCCAGCAGAAGGATCGAAATACACAAAACTCTATCAAAAGATGATGGCCCATATTGATGCCCAGAAATCCAACTATGGAGATCCTCGTGAAGTAGCAGAGCTTGTTGTACGTTTAGCAGAAAAGAGACGGCTGAAACGGCTGAGATATCTTGTTGGAAAAGGTGTACGACTTTCATTCACAGCAAAGCAGCTTCTGCCGTGGAACATGTGGGAACAGATCATACTACGTACACTTTCAAAAAAATAAGCACAAAAAAACAGGTGGACATGTTGACATCCACCTGTTTTTTCATTTATTCGCTATCTGACTGTCCAAGGGTAATATCTAGATTTTTATTCTTTCCTTCACGGATGACAGTCATTGTAGTTTTATCGCCGACTTTTGTTTCTTTGTAAAGAATTTCTTTCAGCTGAGAGCTGTTCACTACGTCTTTTCCTTTGAACTTAATGATGACATCTCCAGATTTCAGGCCTGCTTTTTGAGCAGGTGAACCTTTTGAAACATCCTTTACGTAAATGCCTTTGCCGATTTGTTTATCAAATAAGCCGAGCGTATTTTCCTGATACGTCTCAGGCACTTGCTCAAGGTCAATCATTTGTACGCCAAGGTATGGACGTTCGACTTTTCCATTTTTCAACAACTCATCTACAATCGGTTTGACATCGTTACTTGGGATCGCAAATCCGAGTGATTCCACACCGCTTTCGCTGATTTTCAAGCTGTTAATGCCAATGACTTGACCATCTGTATTGATCAGTGGCCCCCCGCTGTTTCCTGGGTTAATGGCTGCATCTGTTTGCAGTACATTCATCTCCACCGTACCAGATGACGTATTTGCTTCTACAGTACGATCAAGACCACTAATGATTCCTTCTGTCACAGTACCTGAGAACTGTGCACCGAGCGGATTCCCAATGGCAATGACTTTATCTCCAGCACGAAGCTTAGAAGAATCACCAAAGCTCGCCACTTTATCAATGCCGTCTGCGTTCATTTCAACAACGGCTAAGTCGGTCATGACATCACTGCCGACAAGCTTTGCGTCTTTTGTTTTTCCATCATAAAGGGTGACCTTGATTTTATTGGCCCCTTCGACAACGTGGTTATTTGTAATAATGTACGCTTTTTTTCCATCTTTTTTGAAGATGACACCAGAGCCTGTTCCAGCTTCAGCTTCTGTTTGATCACCGCTCAAGCCAAACGAGTTTTGTGTAGATTGATAGTTTGAGACCCCAACAATAGTGGGCTCTAAATCTTCTACCATATCAGCCACATTTGTGGCATTTGTGATTTGTTTTGTCGAGAAATTATCTGAGGCTGCCGGCTCGCTTGATGCGGTCTGCGTTTGCGTGTTGGCAGCTGTATCCTGTGACTGCGGCAAAAGCGGTGTAATGCCAAGTACAAGACCCCCGCCAATAATTCCTCCAAGAATTGGGCTGAGCCATGCCGCCTTCCGCTTTTTCTCTTTTTTCGACGCACGGTCATCCACCATTTGAGGAGAATGCTTTGTCACACTCTCCTGCGAGGCAGATGCTTCATTTTCATGCTGGTGAAAAACAAGATCCTTCTCTTTTTCTGGTGCGTCTATTTGTTTCTCATTCTCTTGATGGGTATCTTTTTGATGATTCATTTCATTGTCTTGATTTTCTGGATGATTCATCTTATTCTCTTCATCTTCTCTTCGGAAATCCATCGCTTGCACTCCTTTACATCATGTTTCATTCATATGTCTAGATAGGACTCAGGTCCTCTTAATGGAAAGATCATTGAAAAATACTTTATGGCAATATGTCAAATTATATAATACTTATTCATAGAAAAAAAGCAAGGTGCGCACATTGATGAAAAGCACCTATTCATCCGCCTTTTGTCTATGCCCTTTTTTCCCTTGACCTTATCATAATCAAACATTATGGGATAATGATGAGAAGAATATGTGAAATTGTGAAAAAAGCGTGTGATTGTTGACATGCCGCCTTCGTATCCCGTTATAATGACGTTGAGAGGATGTGGAAGACTTTGTCGTACACCATTTATTTAGTTGAAGATGAACAAAATTTAAATGAACTGTTAACCAAATATTTAGAGAGTGAAGATTGGAATGTCTCCTCTTTTTTAACCGGAGAAGCGGCACGCGAGGCCATAAACAAGCCGCCGCATCTATGGATTTTAGATATCATGCTGCCTGATACAGACGGCTATACCCTCATAAAAGAAATTAAAGCCGCATCACCTGACGTACCGGTCATTTTCATTTCAGCACGTGATGCAGATATCGACCGTGTCCTCGGTTTAGAGCTGGGAAGCAGTGATTATATTGCAAAGCCGTTTCTTCCTCGTGAGCTGATCATTCGGGTTCAAAAGCTGCTGGAGCTTGTGTATAAAAACAGCGATACCCCGCAGCAGCAAAGCGTCACTTCAGTTTCTTCTTATGTCATTCATGAGGATGTAAGAGAGGTCTATGAAGAGGGGCAGCTCATTAACTTAACTTCTAAGGAATTTGACTTGCTGCTTTTATTTACACATCACCAGGGACATGCTTTTTCTCGTGAAGATATCCTCGTCAAGATTTGGGGACACGATTACTTCGGGACAGATCGTGTGGTGGATGACCTTGTCAGACGGCTGCGCAAAAAAATGCCCGACTTAAAGGTCGAGACCATCTATGGATTTGGCTATAGGATGCTTAAAGGATGAAGAACAAACCGCTCGCTTTTCAAATTTGGGCTGTGATCTCTGGCATTTTGCTCACCATTTCCATTGTCCTGATTATTCTATTTTCCAATACATTACGTGACTTCTTCACAAATGAAATTTATAAAAATATCGAAAATGAACAGCAAGTGCTGACAGAATATCCATTGAACCGAGACGGCTCGCCAAAGTCGACACCGGAAAACCGCTCCGTGCAGCACATTTTGATCCCGTCAGATGAATTAGATCAAATGGCGCAGTTTTTTCCGCATGCTTTTATTGAGAAAATCCAATCGTTTGTGAAAAAACAAAAAAGCGCAACGAAACGGTATTCTGAAGAGGTGAACGGCCAGCATATCTTTTTTGTCATCAAAAAAGTATCATCAGGCAATACACAATATATTCTTCTGTCCTATGCACCAGATTCTTATCGAGATGACCTGTCCTTTACGCTGTTTAAACAGCTGATCTTTATCTTAGGCACTGTTATTTTACTAAGCTGGATTCCATCGATTTGGCTTGCCCGCTATCTATCCCGACCAATCGTTGCGTTTGAAAAGCACGTCAAACGGATTGCCCAAGAGGACTGGGACGATCCTGTCATCGTTGACCGGCAAGATGAAATTGGCAAACTTGGTCATACCATTGAAGAAATGAGACAAAAACTCATTCAAAAAGATGAAACAGAACGGACACTTTTGCAGAATATTTCACATGACTTAAAAACACCTGTCATGGTCATCCGCGGCTACACGCAGTCCATTAAAGATGGTATTTTTCCTAAGGGAGATCTTGAACAAACGGTGGAAGTCATTGAAGGTGAAGCGGAAAAGCTTGAGAAGAAAATCAAGGATCTGCTGTACTTAACAAAGCTTGATTATTTATCTAAACAACATCCCGCACATTCTTCCTTCCTACTCAGTAATACGATGCTGGAAGTGGTCGACCGAATACGCTGGTCGAAAAATGAATTGCAGTGGAACGTGGACTTAGATGATGAGGCTGCTCTTGAAGGCGATCCAGAACAATGGAGCAAATTATTTGAGAATGTACTAGAAAATCAACTTCGCTACGCAAAAAGTAAGATTGATATTCAGATGAAACAAGAAGAGGATCAAATCCGCATTGTCATTCGTAATGACGGTCCTCCAATTGAAGAACATATGCTGTCCAACCTATACGAACCTTTTAGTAAGGGAAAAAAGGGCGAATTCGGTATTGGATTAAGCATTGTCAAAAGAATTCTTTCAATGCATCAAGCGTCCATATCTATTGAAAATGATGATCTAGGTGTACGTTATACAATCATGGTTCCAAAGAAGAGACTGTAGGTTTTTGACCGCAGTCTTTTTTAAATGAATGAATACCCATTGAAATCACGGTATGTGGCTTTGATCTTTTTGCCAGCTTGATACATCCATTTCTTTTCAATGGTTGTCTCTTTCGGCATTTTGACTTTTTCTACTTGAATCCCTTTTGTTCGCAAGCGTCTAATCATATCATCGATTTCTCTCATGGAACATCATCCTTTCACATATTTTGACCAGTTGGTCACCTTACTTTATAATATAAAGAATTACACTGTAAAAAACAAGTTACAATCTGATTAATTTTTGAAAACTTTCGTCGTTTATGACCAATAAGTCACATCTCTTTGCGCACGTTTCCTAAGACATTTGTCTCTTGGTAAGAAAGGATGACATTCATATTGAAAAAGAAAGAAAAAATGATCATTGAGGCTGGCATGAAATTATTTGCCAGCAAAGGCTACAACACAACGTCTGTTCAGGAAATTGCGGATGAATGCCACATGTCAAAGGGTGCTTTTTATCTTTATTTTAAATCAAAGGAAGCATTGCTCATTTCGATCCTTCATTACTATTACGATAAGGTATTTACCCGGATTCATGAGGTTCAAACAGAGGGCGGCACACCAAAAGAAGCCTACCGCAAACAGCTCACTGTCTATTACGATAATATTTTGCAGCAAAAGGATTTTATTAAAATGCAGCTGAGCGATCGAGCGCTTCCTATGACTCAAGAAACGCAGCAGCTCGCAAAACAAATTAGGCTTGCGACGATTCAGCTTCATATCGATAATATTAAACAAGTGTATGGAGACGCTGCCATTCCTTATATGGCTGATTTATGTTTGACGATTGAGGGCATGAGCCACGTTTATTTCGAGCTTGCGATTTTATATGATTTTCAGCTGGAAGCAGAAGAGCTTGCCACAACCATGATTCACCGTATCGATGATTTGATGGGCGGTATGATGAAGCGAAATGATCTTCCTCTCATTTCTGTAGATCAAGCGAGCGATTGGTTTGGTCCGATTTATGAAAGGTCATTCGATCCGCTCACAGAATCTCTTTTACAGGAATTAAGAGAGATGGCTGAAGCACACTATGAAGTGAAAGACGAGCCTGAATTATTTGAAGCACTTGGCATTCTGGAAAATGAATTAAACAAACAAAAACCAAGACAAGTCATCGTGAAAGGCATGCTGTACCAATTGAAATTATATGCACCGCTTCAAACCAACTCCGAATCTCTTTTGCGCATTTTGAAAGAGGATCATTTGTAAACACATATTTTCAATGAAAAAAACCAGGGGCAGCCGCCCCTGGTTTCTTATTTTGCTTTCGGTGTCACCATTTCCTCTGGTTTCACAAATTGCTCGAATTGCTCTTCAGTTAACAGCTCTAATTGAAGTGCTGCTTCTTTTAGTGTTAATCCTTCTTTGTGCGCAAGCTTTGCAATTTTCGCTGCATTTTCATATCCGATGTGCGGGTTTAGTGCCGTCACAAGCATCAATGAATTGTTCAAGTTTTCCTCAATCGTTTCAAGGTTTGGTTCGATTCCAACTGCACACTTGTCATGGAATGAGTTCATACCGTCAGCAAGTAGTTCAACTGATTGCAGGAAGTTATAAATGATGACTGGCTTAAATACGTTCAGCTCAAAGTTTCCTTGGCTTGCCGCAAAACCGATTGTGGCATCATTCCCCATGATTTGCGCTGCAATCATAGTTAAAGCTTCACTTTGGGTTGGGTTAACTTTTCCTGGCATAATGGAGCTTCCCGGCTCATTTTCAGGAATGATCAATTCGCCAATTCCGCAGCGAGGACCACTTGCAAGCCATCTTACATCATTGGCAATTTTCATTAAATCAGCTGCAAGTGCTTTTAAGGCACCGTGTGCATACGTAATTTCATCATGGCTTGTCAGCGCATGGAATTTGTTTGGTGAAGAATTGAAAGTTTGACCTGTCAGCTGGCTGATTTCCTCAGCAACATATTGACCGAACTCAGGATGTGCGTTAATTCCTGTACCAACAGCCGTTCCGCCAATGGCTAATTCTCTCATTTTTTCAGTTGATTCTAGAATCATTTCTTTTGAACGATCCAGCATGTATACCCAGCCGCTAATCTCTTGACCAACTGTCAGCGGTGTTGCATCCTGCAAGTGCGTACGGCCGATTTTCACAATCTCTTGATACGCTTTTGCTTTCTCATCAAGAGTTGTTCTTAACTGGTCAATTGCAGGCAGCAATTTTTTGTACACAGCTAAAACAGCTGCCACGTGCATAGCCGTTGGGAATGTATCATTTGAGCTTTGGCTGCGGTTAACGTCATCATTCGGGTGAATGCTGAACTCGCTATTTTTATCTTTCAAGTAAGCAGTTGCTCTGTTTGCAACGACTTCGTTCATGTTCATGTTACTTTGTGTTCCACTGCCTGTCTGCCAAACAACAAGCGGGAAATGCTCGTCATACTTTCCGCTGATGATATCATCACATACAGCAGCAATTGCTTCTGCTTTTTCGCTTTCAAGGTTGCCAAGTCGTTCGTTCGCAATCGCTGTACTACGTTTCAAAATTGCAAACGCATTCACAACTTCCTTTGGCATTTTCTCAGAACCGATTTTGAAATTTTCTTTGCTTCGTTGTGTTTGTGCACCCCAGAACTTGTCCTTCGGCACTTTGATTTCGCCCATTGTGTCTTTTTCGATTCTAAATTCTGTCATTATGTATCCCTCCATAGCTTCTCATCACTCAACTCTATTCTATACAAAAAACGAAAATCCTTTAAGCGTTTTCAATTAAAATTTTATCTTTATTTTAATTTTAGTTCAATATAAACGCGAACATCCTTCGAATATTTGTATTTTGGGTTCGTTTTTCCGTAATCCTTTGATGTATAGGTCACCTCATAATGCTTGTCAAACGACTGTAGAATACGGTCGATCTCCTCTTTTGTTCCTGCTAAACGAATCTGTGCCATCTTGTTTCCTCCAAAACCCTCATTCTTTCTTTTACCACAAAATAATGTAACACAGAATATTGTTTTTTCAAGCAGGTAATGCTAAGAAAAAGATTTGAGGCGGGTGATCCAAATGAATCAAACTCCATTAAAAGAGCACTTATACGATAATCTCTCCGTCATCCTTCCACAATTAAAAGAAATGGACGATTTGGTCCATGAGAAAAAAACACTGCCTCACGGACAGGTGGTTTACTATTTATACATAAAAGAAATGAACGAAACGATGGAGATTCAAACCTTTTTAAAGCTGCTTCTCCAAGATCATACGTCTCTCACAAAAGAGAAGCTGGAATCCAATTTATCGATGATGACCACCCGTTCTGTGAAGACCTCCGAGGAATTGGTCGATGCGATTTTTGAAGGGCATTGTGTGGTACTGATTAACGGATTTCAGCATGCGTATATTTTAGAAACGCATGGAACGAAGAAACGCAGTATAGGTGATGCTACCTCTGAAACAATTGTGAGAGGCCCGAAAATTGGCTTTATTGAAGATTTAGATACGAACTTAGCTCTTGTGAGGCAGCGCTTGAAAAACCCCGATCTTAAAACCGTCGACATGAAAATTGGTCAAAAAAAGTACACCCAAGTGACCATCATGTACATTGACGGTATGGCTCAATCGTCTGTTTTAAAAGAAGTGAAAAAAAGGCTCAAACAGGTCACGATTGATGATATACAAGATTCTGGTGTTCTTGAGGAACTGATTGAGGACAATGTGTACTCGCCTTTCCCGCAAATCCAAAACACAGAACGGCCGGATAAAGTGGCATCTGCTTTAAATAATGGACGTGTCGCCATTTTTGTTGATCATTCACCTTTTGTGTTAATTGTACCTGCTTCTCTCGCGACGATTATGCAATCACCCGATGATTATTATGAAAGGTGGATCGCTGCCTCTCTCATTCGGATGCTGCGGTTTACCTCTATTTTTCTGACATTATTTTTATCAGCCATTTATATTGCGCTTGTGTCCTTCCATCAAGGGCTTTTACCAACAACTCTTGCTATTTCAATCTCAAGCACTAGAGAAAATGTCCCCTTTCCGCCTATTGTGGAGGCACTAATCATGGAGTTAACGATTGAGCTGCTGCGGGAAGCAGGTTTAAGGCTGCCAAATCCGCTCGGGCAAACGATTGGACTTGTAGGCGGAGTTGTCATCGGGCAGGCGGCCGTTCAGGCTCATATTGTGAGCTCGATCATGGTGATTATCGTCAGTGTGATTGCCCTCGCATCATTCACTGTCCCGCAATATGGGATGGGCATGTCGTTCCGCGTGCTCCGGTTTGTGTCCATGTTTACAGCAGCTACCTTTGGTTTATATGGGATTGTGCTGTTCATGCTCGTTCTCCTTACTCATTTAACACGGCAAAAAAGTTTTGGGACGCCTTATTTCTCACCAGATTTTGTGTTCAGCTATAAAAACGAAGACAATTCCATCATTCGATTGCCTTTAAAAAATCAAAAGAAAGGAGAACGATATGGTCAATCATAAAGAGTCGATCACCAGCTATCAGGCAAGTGCCATCATTGCCAATACAACATTAGGTGCAAGTATGATGATTCTGCCAAGAGCAATGGCTCAGGCTGCAGCTACACCTGACGGCTGGATTGCGCTCTTACTCATGAGTGGCATTTACATTGTATTTATTTTTGCGAATGTCCTTATGATGAAAAAAGTCCCCTTCTCCTCTTACTATGATTATACGAACGAGGGGCTTGGCAAGTGGATCGGTGCCCTTGCTAACCTGCTCATTATTATTTATTTTCTCGGCGTTGCCAGCTATGAAGTGCGGGCTATGTCGGAAATGGTGAAGTTCTTTTTGCTTCAAAACACTCCTGTAGCGGTGACAATGATCAGCTTTATTTTGGTCGGTCTTTATCTTGTCGTCGGCGGGATTGGTGATTTTGCCAGACTGTGCCCTTTTTTCCTCATTGTCACCCTGATTATCTTATTTATTGCTTACGGACTCAGTGTTCAAGAGTTTAAGTTAGATAACCTCCGGCCTGTTTTAGGCGAGGGCTTCTCACCTGTCTTCAAATCCTTTAATGCATCAGCCATTTCGTTTGTCGGTATTGAAATGATGCTGTTTATGCCTGTCTATATGAACACGCAAAAACACACCTTTGCTTATGGCGCAATCGGCTTTTTGATTCCTGCGATCATTTATATATTCACCTATATTCTTGTCGTTGGTGCGTTCACTGTGAAAGAAACTGCGACGTTGACTTGGCCGACGATTGCTTTATTTCAATCGTTCGATATACAGGGGATCTTTATTGAGCGGATTGAATCTTTTTTGCTTATCGTTTGGCTTGTTCAGCTTTATACGAGCTTTGTAGGATATACGTTTTTTGCTGCAATGGGGGTATCCAAACTAACAAAATTACCCAAAAAAGTCGTACTCGTATTGATGGGAATTGTCATCTACTTTGCCGCCATTTTCCCAAAGGATGTTGATACGGTGCGTGATTATTTAACCTATGTGAACAATTTATTTTTCCTTTTATTCGGCATTCTCCCGTTTCTCTTATTTATCATCGTGTTTTTTAAAAGGAGGCGGAAAGCGGCATGAAAAAGAAAGCGGTTTTTGCATTAATGACCCTTTTTCTATTAAGTGGATGCTGGGATAGTACCAATATTGAGGAACTCAACATGGCGATTGGTTATGGCTTAGATAAAGGAGATGACGGTCATAAGCTTAAAATATCAATGCAAGTCCTTGTTCCTCAAAAAATTGAACAAGAATCCAGCGTAAAAGACCCAACAAAGATTATAGAAACTAGTGGTGATTCGGTACATCAAATATTCCGAACAACGACGCTCAAAAGTCACCGTATTTTCGCCCAGCAGCTGAGAGTGTATTTATTTTCTGAGGAACTCATCAATGAGAATAATTTCGACCTCGTCATTAATCAATTCATTCGCGACAATGAAACGAGGAGAGGAAGCCTCGTCTTTATGACCTCAGAAAAGCCTGGCGATTTGCTGAAAATCAATGACGCTGGTCAACCAGCTTCTTCTACATTATATGACCTTTCTGCGAATACAAAATCGACCATACGTATGTTCAAGCCCGTTTCATTAGGAGATATTTCTTCTGCTATGCAAAACAACGTATCTTTTGCTGTTCCGAAAGTCGGTGTGGATCAAGGGAAATTAATACTCGACGGAGCCTCTATTATTAAGAACAGACGATTTCTCACCAGCATCTCTCCGTTAGCCGTGCAGTCATACAACCTGTTGACTGGGGACGGAAAAGGCGGAGTGATTGAATTTGAATATGATCACAGCATCTATTCGTTTGAGATTTTTAAACTGAAACACAACATTGAAACGAATAAAACAGCGAGCGGAAAATATCAATTTAATGTGTCAGTGGCGCTTGAAGGAAGGTTGTCTGAGGATTGGAATGAGCGGGAAAATGCATTTAATGAAAAGTATCTCCAAGAGATTGAAGGAGTCGTGGAGCGTCGAATAGAGAAAAACGTAAAAGATTTCATTGGAGAATTACAGCATGAGATCAAAGCAGATATTTGCGGGTTTTCTCAAAAAGCGAGTATTGCGTATCCGAAGGACTTTCGAAAAGAAGCGAAGCATTGGGATGAAATTTTTAGTGAATCGGACATTCGTTACAAGGCAAATGTGAAAATCCGTGACTTCGGGACTAAGGGCGCAACACAATCTTTATAGAGTATGTTAAAATGGTAAGAAAAAAAGGGTGTCAATCATGAAACGAGCTTTACTTTCGGCCGGCATTCTATTTTTGATTCTAGGGATACTTCTGTTAATCGTTGTATTCACGCAATCAAAAGAAGATTTCTTCATTGAAGCCGACAGCTTTTCAAGCACATTTTTGATCGTGGTTTATTATGGACAAACCCCTGCGCTCCTTCTGTTGGGAGGCGGATTATTCGTCGGACTTTCACAGATCATTGATTTGCAGGAAAAAAAAGCGGCAGCAGCAACGGAGAGCGTAAAGCTTTTATCCGAAATGAAGAAAACCCTGGAAGAAAAATCGGCCAAGGAGCAGGAGGCTTTTCCAGTTCCTGAGCTCCATCAACTATCCGAACGTCCGATCACAGGACAGAAGGACTAATTTTACGCATGTTCTAGCAGCTTTCACCTGAAAGCTGTTTTTTTATTGAATCAGCTTATGACGGTGCGCATACACAGCCGCTTGCGTTCGATCTTCCACATCAAGCTTGGAAAGAATGTTGGTAATATGGGTCTTCACCGTTTTAATTGTAATAAATAATTCCTCGGCAATGACCTTATTCGATTTCCCATCCGCAATCAGCTTCAAGATCTCCATTTCTCTTGCTGTTAATGAATCGTGAAGGATGGACCCATTTGATGAATGACGGAGTTTATTCATGACCTTTCCAGCCACTTTTGATTCAAGTCTTGGTTCACCGATACTTGCTGATCTGATGGCATCAGCAATTTCTCCTGCCTTGGATGTTTTTAATAAATAGCTTAAAGCACCCGCCTCAATCACTGGATAGACTTTATCATCGTCAATAAAGCTCGTCAGAACGATGATTTTGGCATCTTCAATTTCCTGACAAATTCTTTTCGTTGCTTCGATGCCATCCATCCCTTCCATGACAAGATCCATTAAAATGACATCTGGCCTTAATTCAACGGCTAGCTCTACACCTTTTTGTCCATCTGACGCTTCACCAATGACTTCAATATCAGCCTGCGCCTCTAAAAAGGCCGCAAGACCCATTCTCACCATTTCGTGATCGTCGATTAAAAGCACTCGAATCATCGAACGTTCTCTCCTTTTCCTTCATCAAAAATGGGAACCTTCACATCAATTTGTGTGCCTTTTCCCTCAAATGACATAATCTCTGCGACACCGCCTACTTCACTTGTTCTCTCTCGAATCGATTCAAGTCCGTAGGAGGCTGTCTTCACATGATCTGTTTGAAAGCCGATACCATTATCAATAATCTTTAGCTGCACTTGCCGGTTTCTTATGAGCAGGCGCACAGTTACCTTTGTCGCCTTTGCATGCCTAAATACATTAGACAGGGCTTCTTGCACAATTCGGAAGAGGTGGTCCTCTACTCCTTTAGATAGCGGAACATCATCTTCGATTTCCCAATCAATATCAATCGGCTGCTTTGCTTGGAATTCATTTAGCAGCTCAATTAAGCCTTTTTTCAGGTCTTTTCCTTCTAGCGTGATCGGTCTTAGGTGAAGCAGAAGAGCACGCATCTCATTTTGTGCATCGCCAGCCATTCGTTCGACAAGCTGCATTTGCTTTAATATCTTTTCGTCCTTTTCCTTCATGCCTTCAAGAATAGCTGAAGTCATCATTGAAATTGCAAATAACTGCTGACTGACCGCATCATGGAGCTCTCGTGCAAGCCGCTGCCGCTCTTCTGAGACGACCGATTTCTTCATTTGAACCTGCCATTCAGCCCGTTCATTTGAAAGCTTTTGCAAAGAGGCTACTTGCCCTTCGACCCGCTTCGCCATTTCATTTAATTGATCGGCAGCTAAGCCAATTTCATCGTCGCCAAGAGACGGCAGTCTGTATGCAAAGTTTCCATTTTCAAATTTCAAAATCGACTCAACAAGCTGATCGAGGCGTTTCTTATGCTGATAGCCAAATACACTCCCGGCAGAAATCCCAATCGCAAGACTAACGATGAGTAAAATACAAAAAAACGGTATGCCAAACCAGCGGGTAGAAAGCAGGATCATCGGATCAAGCTGATAATAAAAAAACATCGGCAGTGTCGTCATTGTCACAACACCGAGCGAGATACCGACGCCAAGACGAACAGATTGCCACTGGAGACCTAAATGCAATTTCCTCATAAGTATCTCACATCCACATCTCCGATCAGCAGAGAGATGGAGATTTTCACTTTTCGTTTGCTCTCATCGTAATCGTTGGTCATCACGTACACTTTACTGCCAAACCCGCTTCTTTTTTCATCTATGATTTTCATATCACCAATCGCGGCGGAAGCACTCACACATACTTCAATATCCTGCGGTACGTAAATATCCACATCTCCGATCAGCCCGCTAATCACGATCGTACTCTCTTCTTCTGCGATGATCGCTTTTGATAAATCGATTTTCACATCGCCAATAAAACCTGAAATCGTCAAATCACTTAATTGAAACGGCTTTTTCATCAGCCTGACTTCACCAATAAAAAAGTCATGCTCTTTGCGCGGCTTTGTCTGGCTTTTTGTTTTCTTCTGATCGCTCTTTTTTTCAAGATTGACTTTCAGTGAAGGCTTCCCGTCTCCTGATGTTTCCTTTTTATCGACATCAAAAACAGGTTTATTTTTCAATAAGCGATAGCCGGCATAAATCAAAAAGGCCGCAAATAGGTAACCTGTTAAACTAAATGTAATATTGAGCAGAAATTTTAAGAAGAGAAAGCCAGCAAAAATATAGGAAACTGAACCGAGCCAACGTTTGGATCGTGAGTGCAGCCAATAACCCGCCAGCGCAAAAAACACAGGCCAAAACAAATCTGCTCCGATCCCAATAATTTTGAGAAATAAATTAATACCAAATATCACAACAATGATGCCTAAAATTTGATTCCTTGTAAAACGCAGTTGACTCGCCTCCTTCCTTTCTTTCATTCATTACCGCAGCTTGAGGTTACCACTTGTCATTTCAATATCGACTAAATGTGTCCCTTTTCCCCGCGTACCTGTAAAGCCTCGACCTTCATTATCTACTTGATCAAAGTCATACGAGTGATCGACGCTTCCACTTGTTTTTTTCACCTGAACGTTGAAATCTCCGTCATCTGGCAAATTAAATTTCGCGCTCCCTGATGTCATATGAAAGGAGACAGGTGACTCAATTGTATCAAAACTTGCTGTCAATCGGCCGCTTGTCATGCCCAATTGCAGCTCGCCTTTGACATCATTAATATCGGCACGCCCTGAAGTTGCCCCAATATCACTATCCTTCGCATCAATGTGCGACACTGCCAGTCTGCCAGAGGTTGCTTTGATTTCTACATTTTTTGCTGAGAAATTCTCAGCTGTGAGGTTTCCGCTCGTTGATTTAAGTATCACATCTTGAAGGGACAGCTTTCCTTCTCCGTCAATCTCACTGACGCCGCTTCCACCTGTAATCTTCACATTTTTATGATAATCTGTTGGAATTTTAACTAAAAGCTCTCCTTTTTCAAATTGAGTGAAAAACAAGAAGCTTTTATTTTCAGCACGAATTTTGAACGTACCGCCTGTTTGCTCCGCATACATTTTCCCTTTTCCATTGACAGCAGTCACCGAGATATCGGAACGATTTTCAGGTTTTACCTTCACGCGAAACCCAGAAAGAGAAATATCTAATTGATCAATCTCCTCTTTTTTCGCTGAAGCTGTTGTCACTGGTTTTTCACGGGAAAAACTTAAATGAAAGAGATTTTCATTTTTGAAAAGCATGCCAATCATTAAAAAGATACCTACAAGTATACAAATTAGACCGATTAATCGCTTCATTTATACCATCCCTTTATCTTCTGACCTTTTCATTATAAGGAAAAGCGAAACAGAAAGAAATCAAATATCGGAAGAAAAAGCCTGCTTTTCTTCCGATTTGACCTCTATACGTTTGCTTGCTGCTGTTCAGGCTTTTTCTCAAGTTTCAGCTTCTGCCATTCTTTTTCAACCTCATCGGCGTAGTCTAAATGAGCATATGCCCCTTGATCTGCAAATTGTGCATAGCTGCCTGCCTTTGTTTCCATTTCTTCAATACGGTTCTCCATTCGAAGAAACTCTTTATATGCACTTTCACTGTCTACTTTATTGATGGAATCATTCATATGCTGCTTTGCCTGTGCGGCATTGGCTCTTGCAATCAGGGCCTGCTTCTTGTCTTTTATATCACGCAGCTTTGTTTCTAAGTGCTGCAATTGCTCTTTCAGCTCTTTCAATTGTTTCACAGATTGCTGGTAGGCTTCCTGATATTCGTTGTGCTTTTCTTCAAAATACTTCATTTCTGTGAGCGCTTTTCGTGCAAGCTCCTCTTCTCCCGCATGATATGCCAGCTCGGCCTGTTTCTTTCGCTTTTCAGCAAATGCTTCCGTCTCTTCTGCTTTTCGCAGGAAGCCTTGCTGAATCGTTTGCTGTTTGATGATGGCATGTTTCGCTTTCGCAACATCATCCTCCATATCACGAACGTATTGATTCAGCATGACACGCGGATTCTCCAATTTATCTAAACCTTCATTGACAGTTGCAACAAACATATCTCTTACTCTTCTTAATACCATTTGATATTCCTCCCTTTATTTTTTCTTTAAAAAGTCTTCCCACTCTTGATCAAAAGACGTATGAATCGGTTCTTCCGTATTAGGTGCCGTGTTTGGCTCCATATAGGCTCTGCTTGATGATTTTTCGGTAGATTCACCATTGATCATCGACCAGCCAAAATAAAGAAGTACCCCTGCAAATGCGATGCCGAGTATAAACGGCAGAAATTGCACGACGATCAATACACCAATGACTGCTAGAATGACACCTAAGGTTTTACTGCCTTTTTCGTATTTTTTAACACCTACATAGATGAGCCCTGCACCAATCAAAACCGGGATCAGACCACCAAATGAACCACCAAAGAAGATGGATAAACCGACAAACAATAAAATTGAACCGATAATGGTTTTACTTGTTATTTTCATCTTCATGCCTCCTTTCTTGCTCCTTGCTTTAACTATAGTCAAAAAAGAAAGCCGGCAAAACGTGTCACAGATTGATCTTTGATTGCGACTAGAGTCGTAACAATGCTCAGACTAAGCGGCAGAACCTAATAAAAAAGCACTCTTCTATGAAGAGTGCTTTCCTTATTTAGAACGAAACACATCGGCACTTCGTTCATATTCAACATCAGCTTCACCAAGCCGATAATTCACGATTCGAGCGGCTGCAAATAAATAATCGGAGAGACGGTTTACGTATGAGAGCGCAACGGCTGGAATCTCCTCCTGTTTTGCAAGCGTCACAATATGCCTCTCGGCTCTTCTGACGACTGTCCGCGCTACATGTAAGAGAGCAGCGCCTTCCTGACCACCCGGTAAAATAAACTTAGTAAGCGGCTCAGCTTCTTCTACATAGACATCCATTCTTTCCTCAAGGACTGTCACAGAGGCTTCTGTTAATTTGCCTGCTTTACGTGGTTTGACTGCTGCCAAATCACCCCCGCAGTCAAACAGCTCATGCTGTATAACGATCAGCTCTGACAAAAGGTCCGGAAACAATTCGCCATGCTGCCGTAATTTTGCATGCGCGAGTCCAATAAAGCTATTCGCCTCATCTAACGTACCATACGCCTCTACTCTCACATCATCTTTATCGGCTCTTCCTCCAATCAAGCCTGTTTGGCCCTGATCCCCGGTTTTCGTATAAAGTTTCAACGGTTTTCCCTCTTTTCTACTGCTTTGTCCTTCTAGTATAACCTGAAGTTAAAAAGATGTATTTGTTTTATTATGAAACACTTTTACTGAAAATCACTCCAACCCTCTTATATATGTTGAATGATGAAACATCCCGTTTTATAATGAATGAAAGCGCTTTTTAATTATGAGAGATGGGGTGGGATGTACGTGAGTTTACAAAATAAAGTAGCAATCATTACAGGTGCAAGCAGAGGAATTGGCCGCGCCATTGCGGAGGCACTTGCCTGCGAAGGAGTGCACGTCGTTCTCAATGGAACGAACGACATGCTGCTGCAAGAGGTTTGCTCCTCACTGAATAAAAAAGAGAAACGAGCCGTTTATGTTGCTGGTGATGCTAGTTTACCAGAGACAGCCTCTTCACTCGTGGAACAAGCGAAAACACATTTTGGACAGATTGATCTGCTGGTCAACAATGCTGGGATCAATTTACGAAAATCCACAGTCGAGACATCCCTTGATGAGTGGAAACGATTGATTGATATTAATTTGACCGGCACGTTCCTCATGTGCCAAGCGGTCATTCCTGACATGATCAAACAACAAGGCGGAAAGATTATTAATATGAGTTCTACAACTGGCAAAACCCCTCATCACAATGCATCACCTGCATACGGTGCATCAAAGGCAGGCATCAATTATTTAACCATGCATCTTGCCAAAGAATTAGCAGAGCACCACATTCATGTGAATGCTGTCTGCCCTGGTCCAATTGAAACAGACATGAGCAAACAGTGGAGCGATGAATACCGGCGTTCGGTTTTAGATAGAATTCCTTTGAAAACGATTGGAACACCAGAACAAGTCGCAAATGTTGTGACATTTTTAGCTTCTGACCAGTCGGATTTTATCACAGGAGAAACCATCAATATGAATGGCGGAACGTATATGAACTAGAAAAAAAGAGCCTCTCTTAAAGGCTCTTTTTCTTTTCATATTGATTTTCTCTCGTACCAGAAAGCATGATGGCCTGTCTAATAGCTTCTTCCATGCTTGCAGAATCAGCTTTTCCTGTTCCTGCGATATCAAATGCTGTCCCATGATCGACACTTGTACGGATAATCGGCAGCCCAACTGTAATGTTTACACCCGACTCTAAGCCAAGCACCTTAATCGGTCCGTGCCCTTGATCATGATACATCGCCACAACGATATCAAAGTCACCTCTTACTGCCCTAAAGAACAAGGTATCAGCAGGCAGCGGCCCAAATACTTGAATCCCTTCTTCCTGCGCTAGTTCAACCGCTGGGATGATCTTCTCCTCTTCTTCTCCGTTCCCAAACAACCCATTCTCCCCAGCGTGCGGGTTAATCCCGCATACAGCAATTTTAGGAGCAGAGATCCCAGAACGGACGAGTGTATCATGTGCCAGCTTAATCGTCGTGTATACACGCTCAGGATTAATCTTTAAAATGGCATCCATTAATCCAATATGTGTGGTGACATGAACTACCTTTAAGTTAGGGGCAGCCAGCATCATCGCATAATCTTCTGTACCTGTCAGGTCAGCTAAAATTTCTGTATGTCCTGGATACATATGACCTGCCTTATGAAGTGCTTCTTTGTTTAGCGGCGCTGTGCAAATGCCGTCAATTCTACGGTCATTTGCAAGACTAATGGCTTTTTCAAGATATCGGAAAGCAGCATTTCCTGCTTCTTTTGATATGTCCCCAATTGGAATCTCGTTCGTTAAGAGCTTAAGGTCTAAGCACGGAACTGCTCCGGCTTTCACCTGCTCCGCTTCCTCTGGTTCTTTGATACTTACAATCTCCACATCTGTATTCACAAAGTCTTTTGCCCTATTTAATATACTGGTATCTCCGATCACAAATAGAATGGCTTCTTCATGTAAACGCGTTTGCTGAAAAGCTTTTAAAATAATTTCAGGACCAACACCAGCCGCATCTCCCATCGTTACAGCAATGATTGGTTTTGACATTCGACTTCCCCCTCTATCTTTTTCAGCACTTCTACCGCGTGGAGTACTGAATTTTTTTGACCGTAAGCTCCTGCTTTCGTAACCGCATATAAATTCGTATCAACAAGCTGACCGAGCGGGATGCCAGGTTCAATTTCTTTCAGCAGCCGAATACCTCCTGCTCCAAGCTCTTGGCAAATCGCCCGCGCTGTATCTCCGCCAGTTAGGAAAAGTCGTCTCATTCCTGATAATGTGACAATGTCTTTTGTGATCATTCCAAGAAAGACGGACAAAGCACTTCCAACCTCTTGTCTTGACAGCCCTTTCTTTTCTCCGTAAACCAGCATCTTTTCAACCATCTCTGGCCGTGCATCTGTGTAAAGGAGAATATCTTCGTTCTGACGCTTACGCAGTTGATCGAGAACTGATTTTCGTTCCCATGCTTCACGGCCGTTTAATACATTCAGCGGGTTCACTTTTATCTCAAAACAATCGTGAGTTTCTCTTAAATAAGCAAACTGCTCATTTGTTTTTTGAGAGGCACTTCCAGATACGATGAGGACAGGTCTCTGTTTTTTAAGGCGAGAAGTATTTCTATGTTTAGCGACATATGCCGATAATGCACCAGCTAGTCCCGCTGAACCGACCCATAGTATTCTTTTATCCATCTTCATAAACACTTCCACAATCCGCCCTAAATCATCACTTGTTTCTGCATCACACACAAACCATTGGTGACCATGCTTCAATAACGATGATACCTCATCATTCATTCCTTTGAGCTCTTCGCCGATTGTTTGTTGAGAAAGGTTTTTTGGTCTGACGTTCGTCTGCTCCTCAATTAAATCTGATATGCTGGATGTCAAAACTGGTGTTTTCGGATCCTTTGCTGCCTCTGACAGATGAACAGGCACTCCTTCCACATAATGTATGCCATTATTGGTTGCTCTTTGTGCATCTGGGTAGGCAGGTGCGATAACCGCCGCATCAAATGGGCCAATATCCATTAGTGCTTGCAGTTCAATTCCTATATTGCCTCTCAATGTTGAATCTATTTTTTTTAAGAAAAGGTGCGATTCATCTTGGAGAAATGGCTGCACCATTTGGCTGACCTCATGGTAGGCGTTCTCTGAAGACATACTTCGTGAATCGGTATCCACAATCAGCACATCCTCTTTATACCTGTCAATGCCTTCAAATGACGGCTGAAACAGGACAGAGGCTGTGAAGCCCGCTTTGACAAATTGAACACCTGTATCGTTGGCACCTGTCAAATCATCCGCCACAATGATTACCTTTTGCTCTAATTTCGCTCCTTTTTTTAATAGATCGTTTGTCATTTAGACACCTCGGCCTCATTACATATTATTCCTTTAGCTTTCTCCATAGCGTCGTACGGTTGATATTCAACCGCTTTGCTGCCTTTGATTGATTCATATTTTCTTCTTCCAGCACCGTTTTGATAATCCGTCTTTCAATTTCATCAAGCGTTCCATTCAAATAGCTGGACAGCTGTTTTTCTTCATTTTCAAAAGCAAGCTGATCAATTGCTGCCTTTGCCTTATTCAACGTGATATATCCACTTTTTGTCGTCAGCACAAGCTCCTCAATGATCCGCTTGAACTGCCTGACATTTTCTCTGAATTTCTGGTGTTGAAAGGCTTCAATCACATCTGCTGACAGCCCAACCACCTGCGTCCCGTAAAGAGAATTTAGTTCCGCAATAAATAACCTGCTCATGTCCTCAATATCTTCTGGCCGTTCAGACAACGGAGGGACATGAATCGTGAGCTCCTGTAAGCCTATATATAATTCCTCACAAAACGCTCCAGATTGCATCAATTTGAACAAATCCACTTGAGACGCAGCCATCCAGCGAATATTCTGATGATGATGCATCTGCTCAGCAATGAGCTGCTGTATATCCATTGGAACGCTCTCAATATCCTTTAGAAACATCGTCCCTTTTTGATGCAGAGGGATTGATTTTAAATCTTCCGGTTCTGTCAAACGTCTGCAATGTACCGTTGTAAAGCTCTCATCTTTCCTCTCGCTCATTTGATGGATGGCAAATGCAAGGCTTGATTTACCAGTTCCTTGTTCACCATACAGGCAAATCGAGCGCTCCGTTTGGCTAAACGCTTTTGCCCTTTTGATCACATCTTTCATTTTCGGGCTCTGTTCTGTAAAAAGAGCAAATGGATGTTCTGAATGAATAGGCGACGCAAGCGTCCAAATACGATGACCTTCTTGATTCATCACAGCCGAAGGCCTTTCAATCGTCACAAGCAACTCGCCTTTCGATAGCATGCTTCCTTTGACATGCCACACTTGCTGCTGATGAGATATTTGAGAATAACCATTTTGTTTCCCTTCTCGAATCGCCTTTAGTGCCGGTTCAAGTGCTGGACACCATGTAATCACATCGGCATGAGAAGTAGACGGTGCAAATAATCCTTTTTCTGTCCATTGTTTCATTTGTTGATTCATAAAATGAAGTTTGTTGTGTGGATCGACGATCAGCATGCCTTTTGGCTCTTGATCAATCATTTCACGAAAAAGACGCTGTTCAGCTGTCGCCTCTTTATATAAACGATACATTTGTTTTGCTTGATGAAATGCTTCTTTCACCGATTCACGACCTGATGTAATGAGCATACTCTGCATTCCCAGCTCTTTAGCCGCTTTATCTGTAATAACATCTCCAAGCACAACCTGTGTCCCTTGATCTTGTAATTGTTTTAAGAGATCCCATACCTCTTCCTCTTGCTGCACTGTGTAAATATCAATTTTAATTCCGTATAATTCCCCAATGGTGCGGACACCTTGAGTGATATTTTCAAAACCCACGACCGCTTTTTTACCTTGATAATCTTTTATCAGCGTTAAGGCACGAAGCAAGTCGTACCCTGACACAGGGATATCCACTACTGGGATGTTCACATGTTTTTGAATGAGCGCAGCTGTTCCGCCCCGGCTCATAATGATATCCATCCCTTGAGCTTCTGCTTGTTCTGCGAGAGCAACCCCAGACCGAAGATCTCCGACTACAAGCTGGAATGTGATATTTTTTTCTTCTTTGGCAAGGTCGATTAACACATCTCCCAACCCTTTATACGGCGCAACACCTAACACTTTGATATTCATGAAAAGGACCCCCATTTTTTA
This sequence comes from Bacillus sp. FSL M7-0003, assembly GCF_038628485.1. Lineage (NCBI taxonomy): Bacteria > Bacillati > Bacillota > Bacilli > Caryophanales > Bacillaceae > Bacillus > Bacillus sp. FSL M7-0003. The sequence continues at coordinate 2,975,476 of NZ_CP152024.1, forward strand.
TCTCTTCATCATGAGACATACCTTGAGGGAGTCCAGCCGATAGAAAATGGGGACAACCCTCCAAACATCAATTATAAATGAAGCAAATGAGGGTTACAATTCACCAGAAGCAGGGCCCTCTTGCAGTTAAGAAGTGCGATTGACCCATTCTTCTGTCACACACACATATTTGATCGCCTGCCGATAATACGTAAACGCAATATGCAGCTTCCCGTCTTTTCCTTCCGTGATGGATGGATAAGAATACTCTCGATTTAGTTTATCCTTTGAATTGTTTGTCATCGCATATCCATCACCCACTTCAAGGTTACGTCTGATAGGCCATGTATGACCATTATCCTCAGAGAGCGCCAAAGTCATTGGTGCACGCGGTGTTCCCCAAAACGCTGGACGTGCTTCTGTATCAACCGCCGTGCGCGTATCGCCTTCATCCTCAATTTCATCGTATAAAGAAGCTCTTCTTTCTGTTTGCTCATCCGCATTGATATGATTATAGACAAGGGCAAGATGCCCATTTTGGAGCACTGTAAATTGAATGGATGAATTATTATTGGGCAGCTCCGTCGCCTTTGGCTCAGACCATGTCCGTCCATGATCGACGGAACGGCTGATATAAATCGAATCAGCAAACCGGCTTCTAAAGAGGGCTATGAGGGATCCGTCTGCACACTTTCCAATATTCATATGAACACAGCCCGTGCTGTTTGGTACAATGACCTCATCCCATGTCTTTCCTTGGTCGGATGAAATCTTCACAGCACTGACATCCCGGTTCCCTGTCCATTTGACGCCTGGAATGGTCCTACAATAGAAGACGGGCAGCAGCCAATCTTGATTATCCAGTACAACAATCGGCTGCCGTATAAACGTACCCGGCTGTTCAAACAAAGTATCAATCTCACCCCATGTCTCACCTCTATCCTCTGATAGCCGGTATCTCACGATGGCGGTATCTTGATTCCCAGATAGCTGCGCGGTATACAGCAGCCATAGTCTGCCATTTCCCTCTTGAAACAGAACTGGATTTTGTTCAGAGCGTGCAGGATCGTTAGATAACTTCACTGCCTCTGTCCACTTGTTACTTCCCCGTTTGAGTCTCGACATATAGATTGAGATATCAGGTATTCCCTCCTGCGTTCCGCCAAACCAAACACATAATACATCTCCATTATCCAGCTCAAGTAAATTGGCCGCATGATTTTGCACACAGTCTGTTGGCAGAAAGGCTTCTTTTCTCTCTGTATCTTGTTCATTTTGTCGCAAAATTCCATCTATTTTCATCACAGTCTCTTCATTTGTCATGACAATTCTCCTTTCAATGATTGATCCTTTTTAGCAGGCGGACTGATAAGTCGATCGATTACCAGCACAAGGAAAGGAATGATAATGGCAATATACATATTATCGATTCCGAACGGATTATCGAGTAAATACCAAACTGTCGTGGTAACACCTGAAGCAGCAAGGCCAATGGTCGCCCCTCTATTTGAATTAAAGTATGGCAAGTAAAAGCCCATTGCTGCTACAACGGCGATCGATGTTCGAAGCGCCCTTGTAAAAAAGGAAAGGGACAGCAGCTCCGGCGCAAGTGCCACTCCGACAAGAGGCACAATTCCAACGAGTACAGCCACATACCTCGTGATTTTCATTCTCTGCTCTGGTGTTGGATTCATTTTCGGTACATAAAAATCATCCATAATTAAGGTCGTCGTCGCAAGCGCGACCGTCGACACACCGACAAAGATGGATGCCACAAGCGATGTTGCCACAATGGCACTCAAAATTGGATTCATATGCTGTAAAAAGACAGGGAAGGCATAAATAGGATCAATGTCTGGATACAAATAATGTGCAGCAACACCGATCACACCAATCGCAACGGCGAGCGGCAAACAAAGCAGAGCTGCATAAAGTGTCGATTTCTTTGCCTCACGCTCACTTTTCGACGAGGTGATTGCTTGAATAATAAACTGCGTAGCAAAGATGGCCCCCATGTTTCCTATAAACCAAGCTCCAATTGTCCCCCATCCAATTGTCCCGTCCCATGTAAAGAAATGATCAGGCATCGTTTGTTTCATCGGTTCAAAGCCTTTTGTTAAGTAAAGGGCTACCCCTAGTGTAATTAAAATCCCAGCATACTTCACGATCGAATGAAGGATCGTGACCCATGCTACCCCTTTCATTCCTCCGAATGTAAAATAAAATGTACTCACAACGGCCGTAATGATCGCACAGGTCATTAAAGGAAGCCCTAAAATGGATGCAATAGCAGCTGACCCACTTAAATAGTTTCCTAGATTCACAAGCAGTAATGCAGCAATCATAATAACAGAAACAACTAGCTTCGTTGATTTTCCAAACTTCTGATCGATAATACCTGAAATGGTGTACTGTCCTGTTCGATAAAACTTGCCTACTAAGAAAAAGGAAAAAATAAAAAAGGCGATAGCGACGGTCACAATAGACCATGAAGCAGAAAGCCCATGCGTAAAGGCAGATTCTGCAGTTCCAACAGTGGATTTCGTTCCAATGAATTCACTCATGAGCAAGATACCGACTACAATGGCTGGAAGTGACTTAGCAGCATTGTTAAATTCTGAATTGGATTTACTGCGGAAACGCATCGTCAGCCAAGTCGTAAATAGTATATAGAGAATAATGACGATCAAAATAAATGTGATGACAGAACTGCTTAAGACATTCATTTAAAATCCCCCTTTGTGTGCAAGCCGTGTGAAGCAACTTCTCATGTCCCATCCAATGAAGCATTAAGCGTCAAGCAGTTTCATGTATACCTGTTCAATTTCGGAAACAGACATTGGCTTTGGATTGTTGTCCATTAATCTCTTCACCTCTGAAGCTGCTTGAGCAAGTGCCGGTACATCCTCCTTCGACACGCCAAAAGCTTTGAGCTGCTGTGGTATGTGTAAATCCGCTGTCCATTCTTCAATTTGATGAATCACACGATCTGCAAGCTCCTGCTTTGTGTGAGCTCCCGCTAGTCCTATTGCTCTTGCCACATGTTCAAGCCGATCAATGATATGATCTGCATTAAAAGCAGTGACGTGCGGAAGCAGCATGGAATTAGCAACACCATGAGAAATCTTGTATTTCCCCCCTAATGGATAAGCCATGGCGTGAACAGCCGCAGTTCCGGCACTTGTAAGCGCCATTCCCCCATACATAGCACCAACAAGCATATTTTCTCTTGCCTTCATATGATCCCCGTGATGATACGCTTCCTGAATACTTCCTGAAATCAGTCGCATCGATTCCAAGGCAAACATGTCACTGAATGGATTGGCTTTATTTGAAATATAAGATTCAAGCGCATGCGTAAAAGCATCCATACCTGTAGCTGCGGTAATAGATTTCGGCAAGTTGAGAGTAAGTGCAGGATCTAAGATGACAAGGTCTGGCAAAAGATGCGGACTAACCATTCCAATTTTCAGTTCCTTTTCTGGAAAAGTCACAATTGCATTTGGTGTCACCTCAGATCCCGTACCAGAAGTTGTCGGAATTAGAATCGTCGGCACTCCCCTTTTTTCCACAAGGTTTGTGCCAACGAGAGCAGAAATCGGCTGATTGTTTGTCTTAAGAACAGCTAGAATTTTTGCAGCATCAAGGACACTCCCGCCACCAATGCCAATAATGGCGTCATGCTCTCCTTTTAAAAAGGTGTGGAATACGCCCTCGATATTTTCTTCTGTTGGTTCAGGTTTGATTTCTGTACTTATCTCACTTGCTATCCCCTTTTTCGCAAGTTCTCTTTTGATGTGATCTGCATAACCAAGTGATACGATAGATGGCTGCGTTAATATAAAAATGGATGTGAGTCCGCTAAGCCCTAAACTATCTAATTTCTCCCCAAGAAGGTCTAAAGAACCTGCGCCAGATACAATGTGTGATGCCGTCTGAAAGTGATAATGCGTGATCGTCATCTCTTCACTACTCCTTTGCCGCTTTTCCTTGTTTGCGATAGTCTTCAACCATTTGTGCCACAGCTTCCAATGCCTCACCTGACAGCTCTTTTACAGGGCTTCTGGGCGGGCCAACCGGAATTCCATAAAGCTCTGCTGCCTTTTTCAAAGGTGCTGGTAATGTCCCTAAACCGAATGTTGCTCTTAATGGCTGCAGCTGCTTCTGGAAGTGCTCACTTTCGTCAAGCTTCCCTTTTTGAAAAGATTCATAGAGTCCAACGACAGTTTCAGGCAGTACATTTGCAGTTGCTGCGACCGCCCCTGCTCCGCCGAGTTTCAAGGTATCTAAAATGAGTGAGTCCGTACCTGCAAGGACAACAAAATCTTCATCTTTTGTGACATCCAAATATGCCTTGATATTTTCAATGTTTCCACTGCTGTCTTTAATACCTAGCACATTCGGCAGTGCACTGAGCCGCGCAACCGTCTCTGGTGCTAGCGACACTCCTGTTCTAGATGGAATGTTATAAAGCAGAATCGGAATATTCACATTCTCAGATATGTGGCGAAAGTGCTCATACAGCTCTTCTTGGGTTGGTGCAACAAAATAAGGTGTAATGATAGACAGAACATCTACCCCTAGATCTGCCAGTTTATTTGACAGCCTGATGGTTGCCTCCGTACTATTTTCACCTGCTCCAATGAATACCGGTACTCGTCTGCCAACAGCATTCACGACAGTTTCAGCAATTTGAAGCTTTTCTTCCTCTGAAAACAGATGAAACTCTCCATTTGTGCCTAAAGCAAAGATGCCGTGTACACCTGAGTCGATCAAACGATTCACTAATTGCGTTGCCACTTCGGGATGAAAATGTTCTTTCTCAGTAAGCGGTGTCAAAATAGCGGGTATAATTCCTTGAATGTTCAAATGATCCTCCCTTTCTTACATGTTGCATTTTTAAACATATTATAAATTAAGCGCTTTCATGTTATTTATTATAAAAGGATTTCGATTAAATTAGCAACACTTTTTTTGATTTTTCACTATAATCCGTCCTTTTCTTATATAGCTGTTGATGTTTTCAACAAAAAAAGCGAACCATTTTGGTTCACTTTTGAATGACATTCAACGTACCATCCTTTTTATTTCATTATAAAATAGCGATTGAAGATATAGTTTTTAATGCCTAAAATATGATTAAGACAAAATGAAGGAGGATGGTATGAGTAAATTTAGTTTATTTAACAAGTTTTTGGTAAAAGAAGGCGAAAAAGAAAAAATGGTTGATATTCTGTTAGAAGCAGCAGAATCAATGAAGAATTTGGATGAATGTGAAATATATCTTGTGAATATTTCCGAGAATGAACCAAGTTCTGTTTATGTTTATGAAGTGTGGGCAAATGAAGATGCCCATCAAGCGTCTCTAGGTCTCGAAGCTACCCAAACATTAATAAGTCGTGCGAAACCAATTATTACTGGTATGGAAAGAATCAATACTTTAATAACACGAGGCGGAAAGGGCATTTCATCTAATTAGAATTCGACCGTCTTAGACATAAAATTAGAACTGGCTGTCATTGTGACAGCTTTTTTTCTTATTTAAAGCAAAGATTAAGAACTATTGTCAGGACTACACATTTTAGATATGTGTAGTCCTTTTATTTCAACTGTTTTACTCAACTAACCTAAATATAATTGTACATTCACTTTTGAATGACATTCAACGTTTGAAGAAGCCTTTGTACCTTTTGTCCTAATCTTTCGTGTAAATGGTCAGCATCTTCCGTTTCTTGCGTATTGGGTGCAGCGATGCACAGATGATGGATCGGATAACTTGTTTCTTGCTTCATGATGTGCATAAGCTGCCCCATGAGCTGAACAACTGCGCCATCTGCTAAAGATCGTTTTAGGATAAGCCAAATGGTCAACGCTTCCTGCTGAAGCATGCCGTAAAGGATCATATCGTCTTCGGCGTCTTCGGCGGCAAATTGTGCTAATTTGTTAGCTTGCTCGAAAAACAGCATTTCTTCAGCTGACTCTAGCTGCTCATGAAGCGTCTTCGTCCCCGTTCCAATAGACCTTTTCCAAAAGAACCCGCCGTTTTTCTTATGTGAGGAAAGGATGCGAAGAGGCTGATTAATGGAAAACGTCATTCCTTCTGAACCATATGTCCTCCAACCATCCGCTATGTTTACAATTGATGCTTTAGAAGGGGTTGCAGGCTCAACCATCAGCTGAGGGTTTGCCCTAAATGGATGCTGGAGCGGTGTCACATTTGTTTCATACACACGGTTGATTCGTTCAGTGGTCAAGACGTGATGCGGCATTCCTAACATGTCAGTCTTTCCTTCATAAAGCAGCAGCAGCCGATCACAATATAAACTGGCGATGTTCACATCATGGAATACGCCAATGACCGTTAACCTAGAGGAAGCAGTTTCTTCTTTAATTAAATCAAGCAAATCTTTTTGATAGGCTAAATCAAGGAAACTCGTTGGTTCATCCAGCAATAAATATTCAGGCTGCTGCGCCAATGCCTGTGCTAAATACACTCGCTGCTGTTCTCCTCCGCTTAACTCATGGATGGATTGATTCTTAAACTGTGCAACACCCGTTTGTTCCATGACTTTGCTGACGACCTGCACATCTTCTTGCGTGACAGATTGCAGCCACCCTTTTTGATATGGATAACGACCAAATTGGACGGTTTCCTCCACCGTAAATGAAAAAGCTTGGTCCGTTTTCTGCGGCAGAACTGCCATCTTTTGCGCAAGCGCCTTTGGCTGATAGGATTGAATAAGGTGACCGCCGAGACGTACTTCACCGCTCATAGGTGCTAAAATCCCTGCCATCATTTTAAGAAGGGTCGTCTTCCCGCTCCCGTTTGGACCGAGTATACCGAGAAATTCTCCTTGCTTTACTTCAAGATTAATGCCACGAATGACCTCTTTCTCTCCATATCCACCTCTGATTTCTTTCACTTGAATCATATGTGCGTCCCCCCTCTATATTTACGAATGAGGATGATGCCAAATACAGGTGCACCAATTAACGCAGTAATGATGCCAATCGGTAATTCAGTCGGCTCGATGATGGTACGGGATAACACATCTGCTAATACAAGAAAGGAAGCACCGTTCAGCATAGACAAAGGCAGCAGATGCCGATGATCCGTGATAGTTAAGAGGCGGATAAAATGCGGAATCACAAGTCCTACAAAACCGATCGTCCCTGATACCGCAACTGCACTTCCAGTCAGGATCGAGCCCGCCAGCAGCACAATATATTTGCTCCTTTTCACATGTACACCTAATAACTTTGCCTTCTCCTCGCCATACGTCATCACATTTAAATCCCGCCCCATCAACATTAACGCAAAGGTCCCAATAAGAAAAAAAGGAAGAAAAAGCACAATATAACGCCAGCCCCTCATGGACACACTGCCAAGCAGCCAATGAATGATCTCTTTTAGATCATCACCTGTTAAAGCAATCATCAATGAAATGAGCGCACCCAAAAAAGAGCTGAAAATTACTCCTGTCAAAATTAAAGAAGAAATGCTCATCCCCCGATGAACAAGACGCGCAAAAAAGAGAACGAGACAGAGGGTCACAAGCGCTGTTGTCATACTGAATAATGGCAGTGTGAAACTACCAAAAAGCGGGAGCTGCAAGCTGAAAAACAGGGTCGCTACGGCTCCAACTGATGCCCCTTGAGATACCCCCAGCGTATAAGGGTCAGCAAGAGGATTTTTTAATAAACCTTGAAAAGCTGCACCAGATAACGCAAGTGCTGCTCCGACTAATGCCGCTAATATGACTCTTGGCAGCCGAATGTTCATCATAATATTGCGATCGATAGAATCAATGGTTCCAAACTGCACGCCGAATAGTTCATGAACAAATATACGAAGAATAGAAGGAATGGGAATCCCTAAGCTTCCAAAGGAGATTCCCATTCCAATGCTCATCACAAGAAGTAAAACACTTAGTGTATATGCGATGGTCAATTTATTTGAACGTATCAGGATAGACGTTTTTCGCAAGAGCCTCGACTCCTTCAACCAATCGCGGTCCCGGTCTTGATGCGAGATCCGTATTCAATTGAAAGACTTGTTTTTCTTTCACTGCTTTCATTGCATTCCAGCCGTCTCTTTTTTTCAAGTCAGCTAAGCTGGAACCATCAATTGTCACGATAACATCAGGATTTCGCTTGATGATCGATTCTTCTGTCATTTGCACCCAGCCAGTTTGATCGCCAGCAGCATTTTTGGCATGGATAACAGAAAGCATTTCATCCATAAATGTATTTTTACCAGTTGTATAGATTTCAGGTGCACCTGACACTTCGACAAAGACTGTTTTTTGCTTATCTTTCGAAATCCCCTCTGCTTGTTTCTTGATGTCATTCAGCTTTGTTTTCATTTCGTCTACAAGCTTTGTTGATGCTTCTTTCACGCCAGCTGCTTCACCGATCATATTGATTGATTTGTACACATCCTTAAAGGACGTTGCATCATTTACAGTCAGCACTTGGATCCCTGCATCTTCAAGCTGTTTAAATCCATCTTTTGATCCCATCTGAGATGCATGTGCTAAGACAAGATCTGGCTTTAAGGAAATGACCTTCTCGACATTGAATTCAAGTCCGCCAATCTTCTCTACCTTTTCGACTTCCTTTGGATAATTGTCAAAGTCTGATCGTCCAACCATTTTATCTCCAAGACCGAGTGCATAAGCAACTTCCGTATTACTTGGAATTAACGAAACAATTCGTTTAGGCTGTTCTTTGATTTCAACTGTTTTGCCAGCTGCATCTTTTATTGATACTGGAAAAGCCGCAGTGGCCGTTTCTTTATTTTGTGACCCTTTTGCTTTGTGATCTGTCTCAGCGCCTGCACATCCTGCTAAAACACCCATCACAAGCAATAACGATAGCCAAATAGCTGTTAACTTTTTCATGAGTGAACCCCCTGTTTATGTACTGCTTAACGAAATCTCTTTCGTCAATTCTTTTCTAATTTCGGGAATATTATACTACAGTGCAGATAGGTTGTATATGTGATTTCTAAAAGCGTCTTTTCTGTTCATAAAACAAAAAAACAGCCTCTAAAAAGACTGTTTTTCACTCTTCAATGAATTGATTTGTTCTCCATTGATGACGACTTTCTGAAAAGCAGGAGAAACGGCATGCTCTAAAGATAAGGGATACGCCACTTCATCTATGACACAATCTTTCATTTTAAAATGTGTCACAGGAGAATGTGCGTATGCGGCTATTTTCACACCATATCGTCCGCCGCTGCTTTTGAGTCCTTCTACTTCAATATGACGTACAACAGGACGGTGCGGACCAGCATCTCCTTCCTCATACATCATGTCGATACAGACCACTTCATGCTTTAGACTTTTCACTGTATTGTTTTTAAAATAAATATGTTCAATGGTACCGCCTCTGACAGAGTTGGTTTTAATACGCAGTGCCCGGTCAAGGTTCGGACTGTCCATGACATTATCTTCTGCATAAACATACTTTACCCCACCAGAAATCTCGCTCCCGATCGTCACACCGCCGTGTCCATCCCGCATCTCATTTCTACGAATGACAATGTTTTCAGATGGAATCCCTATTCTCCGTCCATCCTCGTTTCTGCCCGATTTGATGGCAATACAATCATCTCCGTTATCAAAATAACAATCTTCAATGAGTACATTCCGGCAAGACTCCGGATTGACACCATCTGTGTTTGGTCCATGCCCAATGATTTTAACGCCGCGGACGATGACGTTATCACTTAACACAGGATGAATTTGCCACATCGGTGAATCCTTCACTGTCACTCCTTCGATTAGCACATGCTGACATTGGTATGGCTGAATAAAGCTTGACCTTAAATAATGACCTTCTCCAAATACCCTTTCTTCTACCGGTATTCTCTTTTCCGCCATTTCAAACAAAAGCTGGCGATCCCGATCCTGAGAGGGCTGGCCATTTGTCCCATACTTCCAAGGCCACCAATGATGCTCATCCCCTCTGCCATCAAGCGTTCCTGCTCCCGTAATAGCGATATTTTCTGCATGGTGTGCATAAATGAGAGGTGAATAATTATAAAGTTCAACCCCTTCATATCTTGTCAGTACAAGAGGCAAGTAATCCTTTGGGTCTTGGCTGAATGTCACATAGGCTTTCTCATGCAGATGAAGTTCTACATTGCTTTTCAATTCTAAAGCACCTGTCATAAATGTCCCTGCTGGGATCAGCACCCGCCCCCCTTTCAACCGGTGCGCATCATCAATGGCAGACTGAATAGCATTTGTTGAAAGCTCTTGCCCTTCCGCATCTGCTCCATAATGCACCACATTCAATTCACGATCTGGGAACTGCGGTGCTTTTATCTGCTTTAGCACTTGATCAATTCCGTTTACTTTTTTATCTTTCTTCCCTTGCTTTGCTAACCGAGCAATTCCAACTCCAGTTAGTACCGTTCCTGCTGTGATATACATCAAATCCCGTTTTTTAGACACTTCCTCATCCCCCAGTCGACTTAAAGTGTGACACCTGTTTTGAAAATAGCCAGCTCTCTAAAATTGTTTTTTTCATGATTTAACAGCTTCCCGCTCGCCACATCAATGACAGTTGAAATAAATTTTTCTAATACAACATCTTCCGGTACATCTTCAAGCAGTTCTCCAGCATTAAAGTCAATCCAGTGCTTTTTTGTTTCATATAAGGCTGTGTTGGTTGAGATCTTCATTGTTGGCACAAACGTACCAAATGGTGTCCCCCGGCCTGTTGTAAACAAGACCATTTGACAACCGGAAGCAGCAAGTGCAGATGAAGCAACCAAATCATTACCAGGTGCACTTAATAGGTTCAATCCCTTTTGTTTCAGCAGCTCTCCATATTTCAATACATCTTTAATTTCAGAAGTACCTGCTTTTTGTGTACAGCCAAGAGATTTATCCTCTAATGTCGAAATTCCACCTGCTTTATTTCCCGGGGAAGGATTTTCATATACCGGCTGTCGATGATCCATGAAGTATTGTTTAAAGTCATTGATCATTTGCACAATATTGTCGAAAGTCGCTTCTGATTCCGCTCTCTCCATTAAAATCGTTTCTGCTCCAAACATTTCAGGCACTTCTGTTAACACTGTCGTGCCGCCTTGAGCAACAATAAAATCGGACAGTCTGCCTAAAAGCGGATTTGCGGTAATACCAGAGAATCCATCTGATCCTCCGCACTTCAAGCCAATTTTCAGCTCAGATAACGGAATGTCTTCACGATGATCTTCTTTCGCCGCATCATAAATTTCCTTGAGTAAAGCGACTCCCGTTTCTATCTCATCTCCTACCTCTTGGCTTCTTAAAAATTTCACTCTCGTACGGTCATATTCACCTAATGTGGACTGAAAATCCTCAATGTCATTGTTTTCACAGCCAAGTCCAAGAACGAGTACTCCTCCAGCGTTAGGGTGCTTCACCGCATTTTGTAAAATGGTTTTGGTATTTTCATGATCGTCCCCAAGCTGTGAGCAGCCATAATTGTGCTTTAATACAAGGGCTGTTTCAAAAGGATGGATGTTTCCACCCATTTCAGCGGTGAATATTTGGATCATTTGATCGGCGATGCCATTTACGCATCCAACGGTAGGAACAATCCAAAGCTCATTGCGGATCCCGCTTCCGCCATTTTTTCGTTTATATCCTTTAAATGTTAGATTCGTTTTTTCATAGGGGTTTTCTGATAATGAAGGCTGGTATTCGTATTCTAGCTTGCCAGATAGATTGGTTTTGATATTATGCGTATGCACCCATTCTCCAGCAGAAATGGCAGTCACTGCATGACCAATGGGATAGCCATATTTGATAATATTCTCTCTCTGCTTGATTTCAGCCAATGCAAACTTATGACCTTTGGCGACGGTCTCTTTTAAGATAATCGTATGTCCTTGATGCTGCAGCTCCTCCCCTTGCTCAAGTCCTTTTAAAGCAATACCGACATTATCTGAAGGGTGGATGACAATAAAGTCTTTCATGCTTTCTCCCCCTGACTTTCATATTGATGAAGCCTCATTCGATGAACAGCTGCTCTCATCCCATGCGTCTGTATGAGGGTAAGCTGATCAGCTACAGCTTGACTCAATCCATTTATATCTGTTAAATTTCTGCCCCATAATGACTCGCATGAAAGAATTTTCGCTGCAACTCCTTCATTAGAATGGTTTTCCTCTTCCCACGCTTCCTTCATGAGCGTTAGCACAGTTTCATCATCCTTTACCCTTCCTGCATGTGCTCTGTAGAAATAAATGAGACTGCTAAGTGAAAACACAAGTTTCATTGGCAGCTGTTTCTTTCGCTCAACATAATCAAGCAATGACGGAAGATTACGGGTTCGGAATTTGGATACCCCATTCAGTGCAATATCCAGCAATTGATGCTTTACAAATGGATTGCAAAAACGATCCCAAACGGATTGTGTATAAAGAAGAAGCTCATCTTCAGGGAGTTCAAGCCCTGGAAGTACTTCCTCCTCCAGCATACGCCGGACGAACGGACCAACATGCTCATCATCCACAGCTTCTTTTACAGTTTCTAAACCGCATGAATAGGCAATCGGCACCATCGCTGTATGTGCACCATTTAAAATTCGTACCTTGCTCATACGATAAGGCGCAATATCCTCTACAAAAAGTACATTTAATCCTGCTTCTTGAAAGGGGAGCTCCTTTTGCACACAGGCAGGCGCTTCAATGACAAAAAGATGATAATATTCTGCCGTGACAAGCAATTCGTCGATATACCCTTCCTCCCTTTGTACAATTTCAGCCGCTTCCTTAGAGAATCCAGGGACAATCCGGTCCACAAGTGTATTACAAAACGTGTTGGCTTCCATAATCCATGTAATAAACGCAGGCGGCAGTTCCCACTCAGCTGCCATACCGATCACATATTTCTTCAATCGATCACCATTTTGTTCAACCAATTCACAAGGCAGAATGATCAGTCCTTTCTGCTCATCTCCAGCAAATGCTTTAAACCGGTGATACAAGAACGATGTCAGCTTTCCTGGAAAACTGGCTTGCGGCCGATCCTCCAAACGATCTTCTTTTCTAAACACAAGTCCTGCCTCTGTCGTGTTTGAGAAGACAAAGCGAAGATTCGGGTTTTCCGCTACGTGTAAAAACTCCTCGTAATCCGTATACGTACTAATTCCTCTGCTAATTGATTGGATGATCATACGTTCATTCATTTCTTGCTGGTCATGATATCCCTGAATACATAATGTGTACAAGCCATCTTGTTCATTTAAGGCTGCTACCGATCCTTTTCGTGGAGGGACAACAACCGCTTTTCCTTTAAAATCTGTGCAGTCGTTCAGCTTCTGGATGTGCCAATTGATAAATCCTCGCATAAAATTTCCTTCGCCAATCTGCAAAATCGTTTCCGGATACTCAGCCGCCGGGTATATGGCTTTTGATAATCGTTTCAAATGGATTCCCCTCTCCAAGAAATATGCACACGTGAACATTTTTCTAAGAAGGTGCTGATTACGGCACCTTTTTGACTGAATCTCTAATCATCAGCTCTGTGTGGACATACACTTTTTCCATATGATCCTCTTCTTGCTCTTCACCGTTTATTACTGAAAGGATAGCTTCTGCTCCAAGTGCACACATTTTTTCAATCGGTTTTTTCACCGTTGTCAATGCAGGTGTGGTATAGGACGAAAAAGCAATATCATCAAAACCAATAATAGAAATATCACCTGGACACGTTTTGCCTTTTGCAAATAATGCATTCATTGCACCAATCGCCATGTCATCGTTTGAGCAAAAGAGCGCTGTTGGCGGTTCATCAAGGGCCAGCAGCGATTCCATTGATTCATAGCCGCTTTTCATATGATAATCGCCTTTCATCATATATTCTTTCTTCATAGGTATTTGGTGATCAATTAGCGCTTGCAGGAAACCAGCTTTTCTTTCTTGAGTTGATTTAAAGCCTTCTTTCCCTTCAATGATGGCGATTTGTTCATGACCTTCCTGAATCAAATGGTGTGCAGCCTGGTAAGCTCCTTGACTATCATCTGCTAATATATTCATGACCTCATGACTTTCTACACGGCGATTCAGCACAATGATGGGAATGCCCTGTTTTTTCACATGATGGATAAATGCTTCATCATGTTCGCTTTGACTCATGAGCAAAATGCCATCGTAGCGTTGTTTATGAATGGTTGTGTAATCGTGAAAGTCGTCAATTCCTCTTACAAAGAGATTATAATGCTCTGTCATGACGCTATTGACACCTTTTAACGCATCCACAAAGAAGCTTGAAGATGTGCCTTCAGTTAAACTCGTAAAAAACAGACCAATTGTGAATGATTTTTGTGATACTAGGCCTCTCGCATGGACATTCGGTGAATAATTCAGCTGTTTTGCAATCGACAAAATCTTTTGTTTTGTCTTCTCTTTAATAAAAGGACTGTTATTCAAAGCCCTTGATACCGTGGTATGAGAGACGTTTGCCAATTTTGCTATGTCTTTAATTGTGACTGTCATGCTATTCCGCCTTTTATGATTTTTTACCATCTTATCATAAAACCGCTTTCATTTTCTTCATGTCATTCAGTTTGGATGCTGGAGCTGCTTTGCCCGGTCAAATTGAAAATACTGCCTGGCATTTTCATAGCTGATTCCTTTCACGATTCCCCCTAACAGTTCAAGATCATAAGGGGCTTCTCCTTTTTCTACCCAATCTCCGATGATATCGCATAGCAGTCTTCGAAAATATTCATGCCTTGTATACGACAAAAAGCTTCGTGAATCTGTCAGCATCCCAATGAAACGGCTGATCAGTCCAATACTGGATAGAGCCATCATCTGCTCTGTCATCCCTTGTTTCGTATCATTAAACCACCAAGCTGTGCCGTGCTGGATCTTCCCAGGTGTCGTCCCGTCTTGAAAACTTCCAGCCAATGTGGAAATCACAACATTGTCCCGAGGATTCAAGGAATAGAGAATGGTTTTTGGCAGTGCCTGTTCTTGATCTAAACGGTCTAATATTCTGCAAAGCGGCTTGGCAATGTCTTCATCATTCATCGCATCATACCCTGTATCTGGCCCAAGCCGCTCAAACATTTTCGTATTGTTGTTCCTAAGCGCATTGATATGCAGCTGCATTGCCCAACCCCGCTCATAGTAAGCCTGACCTAGCTGAATGAATGTTTGTGTTTTAAATTTGATCTTCTCTTTTTCTGTCAATGAATGACCAGACATTCTTTTATGAAAGATGGCTTCCACTTCTTCTTCCGTCGTTTCTTCAAACGTCATTTCGTTAATAGCATGATCTGAGATCAAGCAGCCTTGTTCATGGAAAAAATCAATTCTTGCGAGGAGAGCTGTCAAAAAGTCTTGATAGGATTGTATTGAAGTAGATGAAGCCTCTGCCAGTTCGTGAACATACCCTGTAAATAGGTGATTCGTTATATCTAGTGCCTTGTCAGGCCGAAATCCGGGCAGTACTTGCACAGTGAATCCTTCTTCCCGCAGTTTTTGATGATAACAAAGCGAATCGACTGGATCATCTGTTGTCACGACTGTTTCAACGTTCGATTTCACAATGAAGTCTCTTGCACCAAAACCCTCTCCTTGCAGCTTTTCATTTACTTTTTGCCAGATGATGTGTGCGGTTTTTTCGTTTAAAAGTTCTTCAACTCCAAAATATCGTCTCAGCTCTAAATGAGTCCAGTGATAGAGCGGGTTACCAATGGTCATGGGAACAGTCTTCGCCCACGCCAGAAATTTCTCATAGTCTGAGGCATCCCCTGTGATGTGCGATTCGGGTATGCCATTTGCTCTCATGGCACGCCATTTATAATGATCTCCGTAAAGCCATGCTTCGGTGATATTATGGAAGGTTTTATTCTCATAGATTTCTTTGGGGCTTAAATGACAATGGTAATCTATAATTGGAAGGTCCTTTGCAAACTCATGGTATAGCTTTTCCGCCGTTTGACTGTTGAGTAAAAAATGCTCATCTAAAAAGGCTTTCATCAAACTCCCCCATCTCTCTTATAGATAAAATCGATTTGTTCACGTTAACAATTTTATTGTAATCGTTTACAAAATTGATTTCAATCCTAAAACAGGAAAAAACGACTCCTTTAGAAAAGAAAATCGTTTTTTGACTATTTTACAGGTGATGATTTTTTTAGGATAATCGCAATAGTTGTTCCAATGCCTAGTTCACTTTCAACTTGAATATCACCGTCATGCAGCAAGACGAGCTCTTTTGCTATCGCAAGCCCGAGACCTGTTCCGTTCGTTGGGTCGTTTGTATTTGTCCCTCTGTAATAGCGGTTAAATAGGTGATCCACCGTTTCCTGTGCCATTCCGCGGCCATTGTCTTTCATTTCGATTCGAACTTCTTCATTTGTTTCAGATAAAACAGCTGTAATATGTGTGCCTTTTTCGTTATGCTTCACTGCATTCGCCAGCAGGTTCTCAATCACTCGTCTGAACCATGCTTTATCGATCTCAAATATGACACCATCTGTTTGATCTTCAAAGGAGGATGGATAATCCTCAGAAGAAGAGCTTCTTGAAAACTCGTCCATAATGGAAGCTAAAAATTCACTGAGTTCAACCGGTTTCCGATTAATAGGCAGGGCACCATTCTTCAATCGGTACGTGAGGTTTAAATCCTCAATCAGTGTCGACATGTATTCTGATTTCTCACGAATCACCTGTCCCATTTCCATGACTTCTTCCTTGGACCATTGATATTGATCGGATTCAAGCATGAGTCCATAGCCGTATATCGTACTTAGAGGCGTTTTCAAATCATGAGACAATCCTGCAATCCATTCTTCCCTTGTGGTTTGAATTTTTCTTCGGTTTGCTTCATTCTCTTTTAATGTAAGTGTAAGCTGCTCCATTGTTTTTAGGATATCCTCAAATAATCGGTATTCCCGTTTAATACGGCCTTTTTTATTTTTGCTGACTGGAATTCCCTTTCTATTTGTTGGTTCCTGCAATTTATTTTTTGATAAGAAAATCAGCCAGCGAATAATGTGATAAATTGGCAGCCCATAACGATACGAATACCATAATGTCATGACAATAATAATAGTGAGTGCAAGACCTGCAATTAAGATGGTTGTATATTGATTTAAAGCGTCTCTCTCTTTATCGTAAAGCTCGTCCGGGCTGTATACTTTATTTGGTACCGAAACAATAATATACAGGTTTTTATTCACTTTCATATAAGACAGATCACTTCTAAACTCCCAAGGCTTCGATTGATACTTGAGCAGTTCAACATCTGTTACGTTATGTTTCAAATCTGTGTTGGCTCGAATGCCTTTTAAATATTTTCCTTCGTCATTGAACAAATGAACCGATCCATTCATTCTCTTCAAGAATTCTTTCGTTTCAATCGAATATTGAGATAATGCAGCCAAATTTTTCTCGTGCTGTT
Source organism: Bacillus sp. FSL M7-0003 (assembly GCF_038628485.1). Taxonomy (NCBI): domain Bacteria; kingdom Bacillati; phylum Bacillota; class Bacilli; order Caryophanales; family Bacillaceae; genus Bacillus; species Bacillus sp. FSL M7-0003. The sequence goes on from NZ_CP152024.1 coordinate 2,992,878, forward strand.
TCAGATAATTGGCTACCTTTGTGCTGTTCGTTTTGAACCCATATAACACAGTAAAACTTTCTTGATCAATCTCAATTGGCCAGAAGTACATCTTGTAATCTTTAAATTGTCTTTTTTCAAAGATCTTGATCATTTCATCCTTTTGATAAGATGTTGGAATTGATTTAGGGCGGTGATAGCTATAAACGGTATTCTTCTTTGAATCAATCACTTGCAGCCAGCCGTCTCTTTTTTCCACTGCTTGCTTGAGCTGATCGTCGGCTTCCATTTTTCCATCCTCGTTAAAATAAAGCCAGCTCATGAGTGTATCTCCATCAGCTTTTGTTAAACCAGTTTCGGTCATGTTCTCATAGTATTTATTTAAATATAAGTTCTCAGAGAACGTATTGCCGATCGTCAGAATGGCAATCACAATAAACATTTGTCCGACAAAGTGAAAGAAAAGTTTTGCTCGTAAATTCATAAATTATTGAAGGACCTTTGCAGGGTGGGGTATAAATTTATATCCCATACCACGGATCGTCACAATATATTCTGGCTGACTCGGATCTAATTCAATCTTTTCTCTCAGCTTTCGAATATGAACCATGACAGTGTTGTTATCACCATATGATGGGACGCCCCATACTTTCTCATAGATTTGATCTTTTGAGAGTACCACATTCGGATGGTCACAAAAGTACTTCAGCAAAGAAAGAAGCTGAGCAGAACATGCCGTCACCTCTCCTCTTACTTTCAATTCGGCTGCATGAGGATGATAGGAGAAATGGGCATAATGATATTGGCTTTGAGTGTCTTCTTGCTCCTCCTGTAAGGAGATATATGTTCGATTTAGGTGAGCCTTAATTCTAGCCACTAGCTCAAGCGGGTTAAATGGCTTCGTGATGTAATCATCTGCCCCCTGTGCAAAGCCCGTCAGTTTATCGACATCAGACGTTCTTGCAGTTAAATAGAAAATAGGCACTTTCGTTAACTTTCTGATTTCAGGCAGAACGTCAAAACCAGACTTACCGGGCATCATTACATCTAGAAGTAAGAGGTGGATGTCCTCGTTTTTGACAATATCTAATGCTTCATCTGCATGGTAGGCTTTATAAATATGCTTGAATCCTTCTTTTTTTAATACGCGTTCAACCATTTTCACAATTGCTTCTTCGTCATCTGCAATCAATATTTTTGCTGTTTCCACGCATCTCTTTCCTTTCTAGCATGATCTCTAACCGTATATTACCATTGTCTAAAGTAAAAAAGTACCTCTTTTCTGCATAAAAGCGAAAAAATATCAACTGGAGAAAATGGCAGGACTAGGAGGTTTTAAACATGCAAAAAAACCCGGCAGCTGCACCGGGTTCCTATACATCTATTATCCATTCACAGCTTCTAGCTTTCGTTCATGATTCATTAAGTCATATGTTAAACAGATCGGCTTATTCGTTCTAGGATCAAGCACAATTTCTGCATCAATATGGAATACCCGACTGAGTACATCTTTGGTCATGACCTCATGAGGCGTACCATCTTTTATGACTTTCCCTTGATTGAGGGCAATCATGTAATGTGAAAAACGCGCCGCATGATTCAAATCATGGATGACCATCAACACAGTTCGGCCCTGCTCCCTATTTAAGCGTTCTAACAGCTGAAGAATCTCGAGCTGATGTGCAAGATCCAAATACGTCGTAGGTTCATCTAATAGGAGCAGCTCTGTTTCTTGGGCAAGTGCCATCGCAATCCATACACGCTGACGCTGTCCACCGGAAAGTGCTTCAATTGGCCGATCATGAAAAGCAATCATTCCCGTTTCCTCAAGTGCCCACCTAATGATTCGTTTATCTTCATTTGATAAGCGGCCAAACCCATTTTGATGCGGGAAACGTCCATATGACACGAGCTCATACACTGTCAATCCACTTGGTGCTTCGGGCGTTTGCGGTAAGATCGCCATTTGTTTTGAAATTTCTTTTGTCGGCGTCTCGTGGATAGCCTTGCCATTTAAGTAAACAGCTCCTCGATTGGATTTCATTATACGAGACATCGTTTTTAAAATGGTTGATTTCCCGCAGCCATTCGGTCCAATCAGTGTTGTCACCTTGCCTTTTGGGATACTGACATTCAAATCTTCTACAATCAAACGGTCTTGATAACCGATACAAAGCTTTTCTGTTTCGAGTGATTTCATATGTTGTCTCTCCTTCCTCATTAGTTCGATTTCATCAATAAGTAAATGAAGTAAGGTGCGCCTAAAGCAGAAACGACAAGGCCAACTGGCACTTCTGATGGTGCAAGGATGACGCGGCCAATTGTATCTGCCAGTAATAATAACAGCGCGCCAATCAGCGCGGAGGCCGGTATCATTCCTTGATGCTTTGGCCCAACAAGCTTTCTAGCTAAGTGCGGTGCGGCTAATCCTAGGAAAGAGATACTTCCTGCAACAGCAACACTCGCACCTGCTAATGCAACGGCAATCAGCATGAGAAGGCTTCTTTCTTTATGAACAGAAATGCCCAATCCATAGGACAGCTGATCACCTAAATTCATAATGTTTAAGTAGCGTGATCTGACAAGCGCTAATATAAGGAAAATCAGCATCCATGGCAGAACAGATAAGACGTACGTCCAGCTCGAGCCATAAATGCTTCCAGATAACCACACGATGGCTTGGTTAAAATCATTTGGGCTCATTTTCAACTGGATGACCACAATTGCTGCTGAAAACGCAGCATTCACACCAATACCAGTTAAAATCAATCGAACAGGTGTGATGCCTTTTTTCCACGCTAACACATAGATGAGAAATGCAGCAAAGCCTGCACCTACGAACGCGAAAAGCGGCAGTACAAAAATCGTAAAATCACCTAAATTTGTCATCGTGCCTTGAAATGCAAAGATAAATAGCACAACGGCAAAACCAGCACCGGCATTGACACCGAGAATACCCGGGTCAGCTAAACCATTTTGAGAAACACCTTGCCAAATCGCTCCTGATACAGCGATAGAAGCGCCGACAAGTAAAGCGATGACCATTCTTGGAAGCCTGAACTCGAATAATACGAGTTCATCCATTTCACTTCCGAATCCAAAAAGTGTTTTCAATGTATCCATCGGAGAGATTCGAATTTCTCCGGTATTTAAACTAATGAGAAACACAGCTACGATCGCGAAAAAGATCATGAGCATCGTTCGTTGATATTTCTTTTTCTTTGCTTGCTGCACCATTTCCATTTAAATCCCGCTCCTTTCACGTCTAGCTAAGTATAAGAAGAAAGGAACGCCTATAATCGCTGTAATGGCACCGACTGGCGTTTCAAACGGAGCGTTGACCAGTCTTGCAGCAATGTCTGCATAAATTAACAAAGTGGCCCCTAAAATAGCGGAGCATGGGATAATCCAGCGGTAGTCCACTCCAACCAAGAATCGAGTGACATGAGGGATCACAAGCCCAATAAAACCAATAGAGCCTGCTACCGACACGGCAGCACCCGTTAAAAGAATAACAACCAATATACCAAGCACCTTGACCGTTTTTGTATATTGTCCAAGTCCTTTCGCCAGTTCTTCACCTAAGCTCAAAACCGTGATCGAACGGGCAAGGATCATTGCAATGATTAGTCCTGCAATGGCAACTGGAATGATGATATGAATGTTACTCCAATTCACACCTGCCACTCCGCCAGCATACCAAAAGCTCATATCTTGAGCGACGTCAAAACGGATGGCAATGGCTGAGGAGATGGAGCTCAAAAGTGCTCCAACCGCTGTACCAGCTAGTGCGAGCTTTACAGGAGTCAGCCCCCCTTTTGACATAGTACCGACACCAAATACAATAGAGGCACCGAGTGCGGCTCCAACAAATGACCAAAGAATTAATGTAAAAGAAGATTGGCCAGGGAAAAATGCTAATGCAATGGCAATCGCAAATGCGGAGCCATTTGTCACGCCCATAATCTCAGGTGACGCAAGCGCGTTTCTTGTCATTCCTTGCATAATGGCACCTGATACGGCTAAAAAGGCACCGACGAGGGCAGCTCCAACTGTACGCGGCAGCCTCAATTCCCGAATGATTTGATGTGAAGTTTGATGTGGATCAAAATGAAAAACGGCTTCCCATACAGTCTGTAGATGAATGTTTGCCGCTCCTAATGATACTGATAAAAAAAGACCAAATGCTAAAGCGATCATTCCTATGATGATAACAGCTGCTGTTCCAAAAGGCTTCGTGACAATATCGATCGTATCATCGCTGGCTGGCAGCTGTTTATTCGATTGTGAGCCCAAAACCAGTCTCTTCCTTTCCGTTCATGTCTATTCTGTATTAGTGATAATGATTATCAATCTCGAAGTCTAGTATATCACTTTCTTTTCTTTTTGAAATCACTGTTCTGATAAATTTCTTTATTTTCGGCAAAAAACTGTGAGAATTTCATCATTTTTCTTTTGGTTCTAAATTAGCCGATGCATTTTTGTTCCTACCATGTTACGATAAAATTGAAAATGAGAATCATTATCAAAGGAAAGTGAATAGGAGAGAACTTTTGTGAAAAAACGAACTGGATTTCTTTTGATTTCTTTATCCATCCTTATGATCTTTACAGCCGCTTGCGGCAGCACTTCAAATAAACAATCTGCAGCGAAAAAGAATGACATGATCACCTATCAGGATGCCAAAGGTGAAGTGAAGCTACCGAAAAATCCGAAACGAATAGTGCTTCTTGCAGAAAGCTATTACGGGGACCTCGTCACGCTCGGCAAGACGCCGGTTGCTACAACATCACCCATCTTTAAAAACCCTTTTTATAAAGAGAAAACAGATGGAGTGGAAAATCTCGGAAGGACCCCATCAGTCGAAAAGGTAACCGCTTTGAAGCCAGATATGATTATTGCATGGGGAGAAGACGAGAAGTTTGATCAATACAAAAAAATCGCCCCAACTGTAGCGGTTAAATACAACCAATATTCCTTCAAAGACCAGCTAAAAGAATTCGGTAAAATGACAGGTACACCAAAAAAAGCAACAGAATGGATCACGAAATGGGATACCAAAATTGCTGAGGTGAAACCAAAGGTAACAAAAGCGGTCGGCAGCAAAACGGTTTCGATCGTATCGCCATTTGATAAAGGTATTTATATTTTTGGAAACACCTTCGGCCGCGGGGGCGAAATCATTTATGATGAGCTGAAATTAAAAGCACCGAAGGCCGTCAAAAAAGAAGCGATCGACAGCGGTGTCGGCTATGCAAACATTTCTCTTGAGAAGCTGCCAGAATTCGCAGGCGACTATATTTTCACAGGTCCATGGAGCGGCTCAAAAAGTAATGGTGACCAAGTGTATCAAAGCAGCATTTGGACATCACTTCCTGCCGTCAAAAATAAACGTGTATTTGAAATAGATCCCGTCGGTTACTTCTTTAATGACCCAGTGTCACTAGAAGGTCAGCTAGAGTTCATTGTGGATCGATTGACATCTGCATCATAAAAAAACGTTTCTCCAGAAATGGAGAAACGTCTTCCTTATCCTAATCCTATACCGTTTCTTTGGCAAATCCTTTTGACATAAGTGGATAAAGCAAAATACCCACTAAGAATAGACCGATTCCAAGACCAAAAGTTTTCAAGTCGGCTGTTCCTGAAATAATGACCCAAGCTGAATATCCCATCGCAACAAGTGCAATGATACCGTCTCTTGTTCGATTTCCTTTTTGAAGCTCATATGTGTCACCTTGCATGATGACCTTAAAGCTGTAGATGGAAGACACAATATACGGAATAAGATACGCAAGTGTCGCTGATGTGGTTAAAAAGGTAAAAGCTTCATTAATCGTACGTGACATCACAGAGAAGATAAACAGCTGTGACATAATATTTGTAACAGTCAAAGCGAAAGCAGGGCTTCCTTTTTTGTTTGTTTTTGCAAATACTGCTGGAAAATCACCAGCCTTTGCTGCTTGATACGGTACTTCTGAACCAAGTAAAATCCAGCCAAGCATCGAACCAAACAAACAAATAATCGCCAGCAGCGCCATGACAATTCCGCCAGCTGGCCCAATAATAAGCTGAAGCACATCCACGAATGGTTTGTCAGAGCCTTGCAATTGATCATGCGGCAGAACGCCCATTGTAATCAATGTGATAATCATGTAGATCGAAAGTGCGATTAAAAGACCTGTAATCGTCGCACGTTTCACATCACGCTGTGAGGATGCTCTTCCTGATAAAATGACAGCTGATTCAATCCCAATAAATGCCCATAGTGTGGAAATAGCCGCATGATGAATTTGGCCACCAAGTCCGAGCACTCCTTCTCCGCCTGTTTCAACCGGGAAATAATAATGTTCAAATAATGTCGTTTGAAATGCAAATAATCCCGCCACAATAAAAAGGACGAATCCAAGCACCTTTGAAAAGGTCGTAATAAAATTCAATTTACTTGCAGCACTTAAGCTAGTGATTAAAATGGTATGTGTTCCCCATAGAAGAAGGGTACATACGATAAACGTCATGAGCTGGCCAAGTGTGACCGCTTCTTTTCCAAAGGTAAAAACTTCAGTCTTCACGGTGAGAATAGGGAAAAAAGTCGTTAAATAACCAGCAAGGCTTGTAATAATTGCGACATTACTAATCCAGCTTGCCACCCAATATCCCCAAACCATTGTAAAACCGGCCGCTTTCCCTTTTTTCGGATCTTTAAAAAGCGCCCTTGCATAACTTTGTGGTCCAGCCGTCAGCTGCGGCTTATGAATGGACAAATGCCCAAATACAAGCGCAATCATCAGCACACCGCCGCCTGTGACAAGCCATGCCATCGTCACACCTAAAGGACTGGCGTGCTGGGCAAGCGTACTTGGCAGCATAAAGATGCCTGAACCTACCATATTTCCGACGACAAAAGCCGTCAATAACCAAAAACCCCATTTTTTTGTCTGTTCCATTTCCGTACCTCCGTTTTATTCACTTTGGACCAGACCCGGCAGTATCTTCATTGATATATTTGTGAAGCAATGACTTGCATTCTTTATGTTCATCATGGATTACTTATTCACAGCATACCCTTATTTTTGTTACTCAGAACATAAAAAAAAGCCTGAACAAAAGTCCATGCTTTTCAAAACATACACCTTGATCTCCGGATAGCCCTCCACGCTTCAAAGACGTGGCAGTCCTGCATTTATTCAATGCAGACCCAGCATAAAGAAAGTTGGAGCTCTCTTTACACTTCGGCGCTGATGCCTTTTTTCTCATGATCTACGATTCCATCTCTCCTATGAGTGACTCATCATCCGCGCAACCTCTACCTCACTGAGACATAGCGTGAGGATTTCTATTCATTTTTACTACACGAAGGTTATCAAACATTCTCACATCTGTCAAAGGGAAAAACATAGAAAAAAGGCAGAGAACGGTTTCTCTGCCCTTTACCTGCTTATTGTTGGTTGTTTTTCTTCTTTTGTACAGCTTCCTGAAGCGGATCGCCTGCTAGCTCTTTACTTGCTTCCTCTAACAGCTGATCTACCTGCTGATGGTTTTTCTCACTTTTCGCCTTTTTATCCTTTTGGAAAAATGACATCGCTGTTTCCTCCCTTTTCATAAAATGCGGTTGCCTGTTTAATTTGCGCTACAGCGCTCAGCATTATACAAGGGAAGAGGCTCAATCATCATGAAAGGTCTGTCTCATTTTTTGCAAGTACGACAGAAAGGTTTTTAAATCATCCTTTGTGAAGTCTGACATCATATGCTGAATCACTTTTCCGAAAAGACGTGTATGCTTTTCATAAATCGCCATCCCTTTTTCCGTGACTTCTAAACGAACAAGTGATGAATCGTCCTTGTCCCGTTCTCTTTGAATATAACCCTGCTCACATAATTTATTGAGTGCAATAGAGGCTGCACCAGGGTTTAAAGAGAGTCTTTGCTTCAGCTCTTCGGCATGTGATACTTTGCCTTGTATCAAAATAGAAAGAGCATATATCTGCGGGGGCGTGATGTCTTTCTCTAACTCAAGTAACTTGCGGTTTAATTTACGGCTGACTTCATAATGTACAAGAACAATTTCTTTTAAAATGTCTGCATTACCCATCCGAATCGCATCCTTATCGTTAGTATCAACATGACTTCTCCCTTATTATAGAATGTTTTTCCATTCAGCCAACCATTTTGGCCTCTTTTTCTTTAGAAATAAGCCTTGCTGAATAAATCCACCCTTGATATAGTGAGTACTTGAACTAAAGATAGAACAGGAGTACGCATCATGACAGGAAAAACACACATCATGGGCGGAGTTGCCGCCTCTACAGCCGTTGCCTACTATTATGGATTAGACCCAGTGACGATGGCTGCTGCTGGATCAGTTGGTGCCCTGATCCCTGATCTTTGCCATACAAAAAGTAAAATCGGCAGAAAATTCCCGCTGCTCTCGGCACTGATCAGCAGTGTATTCGGTCATCGCACGTTTACACACAGTTTATTATTTTTGCTGATCATTTATTTTCTAGCGACAACATACATTCCAAATGACAGCCTAAGTATCGGTTTACTAGTCGGGATGGCAAGTCATCTCATCCTGGATGCAGGAACAGTGAACGGGATTAAATTTTTATTTCCAGCTTCCATTAAAGTGCGTCTTCCCTTCTATGTCAAAACAGGCAGCACAGGAGAACAAGTCGTACTAGCTGCTCTTACCGTCGTTACCTGCTATTACATCGCCGTCATCTGCGGCATATCCATCCCATTCTAATGAATTAAAAAGAGTTTTTCCGAAAAACACAGGATATGAATTGATCATTCCTCATTTTTTTAGTAGGTTTAAGATAAGTGTTTTTGCCTTGCAGCTGAATACAGAATGATGAGGAGCTACATAAATGAAAGCGTTCTTCAAAAATCACTGGTTTTTAGTGTATTCCATCCTCTTCATGTGGATGAAAACATACATCATATATCAATTCGGATTTCACATAAGAACGGCCAATCTGTTTCATGAATGGCTGCTTTTGATCAATCCACTTAGCTTTTTGCTCCCTTTGTTTGGGATTGCTCTTTTTTTAAATGAAAAGAAGCAAAAGATTTTTTTATTGACCGCAAATTTTATTTTGACGGCGATTCTCATAGCGAATACGATCTTTTATGGATTTTATATTGATTTCATTACGATCCCTGTATTATTCCAAGCGAAAAACATGGGGGATATGGGCAGCAGTATGACAGAATTGTTCCACCCGCTGTTTTTACTGATGCTCATTGATTTCGTGGTACTGGCATGGCTGTTAAAGCGTAAACCTTTAGCACCAAAAGCCTCCTTCAAGACGATCAAAACATATTATGCCGTGTGCTGCAGCTTTCTATTGTTTCATGTCAGTTCAGCCATGATGGATCACCCTCGTTTTCTGACAAGCTCTTATGATCGAGAAGTGATTGTACGAAACCTTGGGTTGTTCCAGTTCCACCTGTATGACGGTGCTGCCCAAACAGCGCGAATTGGACAAAAAGCCTTTGCAGATGAAGATACACTTTCAACCGTAGCTAACTACACAAAGGCTGATTACAGTGCACCAAACGAAGAGTACTTTGGACTTGCTAAAGGCAAGAACGTTGTGTTCATTTCACTCGAATCAACCCAGCAATTTGTCGTTGATCAAAAGGTGAATGGACAATACATCACCCCCTTTTTAAATCAACTCGCTAAAAAGAGTTTTTATTTTGATGAATTTTATCAGCAGACTGAGCAAGGAAAGACGTCGGATTCAGAGTTTATTGTCGCAAATTCCCTCTATCCATCTAGCAGCGGCGCTGTCTTTTTCACAGCGAGTGACAACGAATACGACACGTTATACAAGCAGCTGAAAAAAAAGAACTATCAATCCGTCCAATTTCATGCGAATAATAAAACGTTTTGGAATCGTGATGTGATGTATGAATCGTTTGGGATTGACCGCTTTTATGATGTCGATTCGTATCAAGTCAATGAACAGAATTCAACTGGCTGGGGCTTAAAGGATATCGACTTCTTTGACCAATCCATTGATTATTTAAAAAAGTTGAAGGCACCTTATTACAGCACGTTCATTACCTTGACCAATCACTTTCCATTTGAAATCGATCCAAACGATCAATTGATTGATGAATATGATTCGTCCAGCGCCATTTTAAACCGCTATGTGACGACCGTCCGCTATCAGGATGAAGCCATTAAGACATTTTTTGAACGTATGAAAGAAGAAGGACTGTATGACAATACAATGTTTGTTCTCATGGGGGATCACTATGGCATCTCCGAGGCACATCATCAGGCAATGGCAGAGCTGCTCAATAAAGATGAAATCACACCGTTTGATGCTGTGAAATTGCAGCGGGTTCCCTTTTTGATTTACATTCCGGGAGTCACAGACCAAGCACCGCAGACAATTTCTGAAACAGCTGGGCAAATCGACGTGAAGCCGACACTCCTGCACTTACTCGGTATTGAAACGAAGGATGCCATTCAATTTGGCAATGACTTATTTTCAAACGAACGGACGCCTTTTGCTGTTTTGAGAAACGGGAACTTTATTACAAATGATTATCTCTATACAAAGAACACCTGCTATGATCAAAAAACAAAAGAGCCTGTTGAACAGGATGAGGTGTGTCAGCCTTATATCGAAAAAGCCAATAAAGAGCTTTCCTTATCAGACAAAGTGATCAATGGGAATTTGCTCCGTTTTTATCAGCATTAAAAGTCGCCTTCTGGCGGCTTTTCTTTTCTCTTTTTACTGAAAGCCTATGAATGGTCAAATAAGTTTGCTTATAATAAAGGATACAGATGATATTGAATAATAAGAGGTGTGAACATGAAGTATGCGTTCTTCGCCTTCATCGCCATCTGTTTGCTCCTGAGCGGGTGTCAAACAGAGATGAAGTCATCGGATACAACAAAAAAAACTGAGCTTGTCATTTCAGCTGCGGCAAGTCTTCAGGATGCACTAAAGGAAATTGAATCTACTTATAATGATGAGCATCCGAATGTGACATTAACAAATAATTTCGGGTCATCCGGCGCATTGAAGCAGCAAATCGCTCAAGGGGCAAAAGCGGATCTCTTTTTCTCTGCAGCTGAAGCGCCCTTTGATGAGCTTGTGAAATCTGGAGACATCGATCAACATTTTATCAAGGATGCTATCCAAAATGAGCTTGTACTCATTGTGCCAAAAGATCACTCTTCCTCTATTAAAAGCTTTCAAGACGCCCAGCACATAAAAGGAAAGGTTGCTCTTGGCACACCTGAATCCGTTCCTGCTGGTACATACGGCAAAGAGATTTTCACAAAGCTGAACATCTGGGATCAAGTGAAAAAGAACGCTGTGTACGGCAAGGATGTGCGGCAAGTTTTAAGCTACGTAGAAACAAGAAATGTGGAAGCAGGTGTTGTGTATAAGACAGATGCCCTCGTTTCCAAAAAAGTAAAGATTGCAGCTGAAGCCAATCAGGACATGCATTCCCCGATCATTTACCCAGTAGGGATCGTAAAAGGGACAGAACATTTAGAGGAAGCCAAGTCCTTTTTTCAATTTCTTCAATCAAAAGCAGCCAAATCCATTTTTAAAAAGTACGGCTTTCAAGTAACATAATGCCCATGCTCACTGAAGAATTCCTATCTCCCATCTGGCTGTCTGTGCAAGTTGCCATTGTGAGCGGGCTGCTGGCAACAGTTTTTGGTACAATGATTGGCTATTGGATGGCGCGAACTTCATTTAAGGGGAAAATGATCGTAGAAACGCTTTTGATGATGCCGCTTGTCCTTCCGCCAACAGTTGTAGGGTTTTTATTGCTCGTCATATTCGGAAGGCATAGCTTGATCGGAGGCGTGATTGAATGGATCTTCCACCAGCCTGTCATTTTTACATGGTGGGCGGCAGTTATTGCATCGACGGTTGTGGCATTCCCGCTTATGTATCAATCTGCAAAAGCTGGATTTTCTACGATTGAGTCAGACATTGAAGGGGCTGCAAAAGTAGATGGTGCTCATTCATTCCAAGTCTTTCTCTATATTACAGTACCGCTTGCCCTGCCTTCTCTATTGTCAGGCAGCGTCCTCAGCTTTGCTAGAGCCCTTGGAGAATTCGGGGCGACCTTAATGTTTGCCGGCAACATCCCAGGAAAAACGCAAACACTCCCAACCGCAATCTATGTGGCAATTGATTCTGGACGAATGGAGCTTGCTTGGGCTTGGACGATTTGTATTGTGATCCTATCTTTTATCATGCTCTTGGCTGTGCGCCGAAGCAGTACGTAAAAAATCCTCTTTCTCATATAAGAAAGAGGATTTTATTATTATTCAAACCCAACCGTCATCGTCTCTGGATTTGAGCCGACGCGTTCGTTATTGTTTAATGCATCGATTTTTTCCATGTCTTCTTTGGAAAGCTCGAAGTCAAAGATGTCTGCATTTTGTTTAATGCGTTCTTCATTGATTGATTTTGGAATTGTCACGACACCGCTTTGCAGATCCCAGCGCAAGATGACTTGAGCAACAGATTTGTTGTAGCGTGCAGCAATGTCTTTCAATACGTCATGATCTAATAGCTTCCCTTGCATCAGCGGAGACCATGCCTCAATTTGAATGCCTTTTTCCTTTGCATATTGACGCAGTTCAACAAGTGTCAGTTTCGGATGAAATTCCACTTGGTTCACAGCTGGAACAACCTCAGCATCTTTTAACAGCTCTTCTAAATGCTGAATGTAGAAATTGCTGACTCCAATGGCTCTGACTTTCCCATCTTTATAAAGCTTCTCAAGTGCGCGCCATGTGTCTTTAAATGTATCTGCATTTGGTCCAGGCCAATGAATCAAATAGAGGTCTAAGTAATCAAGACCTAATCGGTTTAAGCTTGCGTCAAACGCTTCAAGCGCTTTTTCATAGCCTTGATCTGTGTTCCATACTTTAGATGTGATAAATAAGTCTTCTCGTTTCACGCCAGATTCTTTAATCGCTTTTCCTACGCCTGTCTCATTTTTATAAACAGCTGCCGTATCAATGCTGCGATATCCGTTTCGTATGGCTGCTTTTACGGCATCTACCACTTGATTGCCGTCCTCCACTTTGAATACACCTAAACCAAACCAAGGCATTTCGACTCCGTTATTCAATGTTACGGTATCATTCAAGCTTTTGACCATTTTAACAACCACCTTTTTTATAGATTCCATCTCTTTCATTATCTCATGTTGTGCTTCAAAACTCTATTATCAGGCGTTTCTCTTCGCTTCGATGGCTAAGAGCAGTGCACCTGTCATGCCAGCCTTGTCCTCAAGCCCGGGGGAGACAATGTATGTATCAAGCGGCGGCAGATCCACATAATCATTGACATAAGCAGCCAGCTTCTCTCGAATGAGTGGGAATAGCTGCTTTTGTTTCATGACGCCTCCGCCCATGATGATGCGCTCTGGGCTTAAAATGAGTGAGTACTGCATCAGCGCCTGCGCTAAATAATCCGCTTCAAGTGCCCAAACCGCTTCTTCCTGCGTAAGCTCTTTGGCGGGTTTTCCCCACCTTTTCTCAATCGCTGGTCCAGCTGCCAGCCCTTCTAAGCAATTTCTATGTGCCGGACAGACACCTGCAAACGGATCTGATTCATCCTGTCTGATAAGGATATGTCCCATCTCAGGATGTGAATGGCCGTGTAGAAGCTCATTTTTCACAACAGCTCCCGCACCAATGCCTGTACCGACCGTGATATACAAACAGCTGCTTAGCCCTTTGGCTGCCCCTTTTGTTAATTCACCTAGTGCTGCGGCATTGACATCTGTTGTAAAGGATACTGGGACACCTAATTGCTTCTCAAGCTCAGGAATGAACGGATAATGCTTCCACTCCACTTTCGGCGTGTTCATAATATAACCGTATGAAGGATCATCCTTTTGAACACAAATGGGTCCAAAGGAGCCAACCCCTAATGCTGCAATGTCATGCTGCTTAAAAAATGGAATAAGCTGCTGTATTGTTTTCTCTGGGTGCTCTGTCGGAATCGTCATTTCCTCCAAGATGTCTCCATGCTCATTGCCGATTGCACAACAAAATTTTGTACCCCCAGCTTCAATCGCTCCATAATACGCCATCATTAATCTCCCCTCTGCTCGTTCTCTTTCTTCATCATAAAACACGAGGGAGAAGATGACAACATCACGTATTGGTGAGCAGAACAGCTTCCATGTCATTGATATACTCCCTTAAATGATGGGCAATATCACGATTGATCTCACCATCTTCATATAAGGTTTGAATTTCATTTCGAATCGACTGTACAGCTTGGAAGTTAAGCTCTTTTTTCTTCCGGTCAAATGAACGGTCTTTTTGCTGGAAGAAGCTTGGACCGTGTTCACAGCGGTAAATCACTTGGTTGTAAAAACCAATCACTTGGTGGCATGTTTGCTGGTTTTCATCTGTCATATGCTGTTTGATCGAGTCTACCGCAGCCTCAGCCGTTCTCTTACGGATTTGTTTGTACGCGTCCTCTTTTTCTAAAATACCGCTTGAAATGTGCTGATTCGGCCGCCATAATTGCAGCCATTGAAGCAAGCGGAGAAACTTCACCTTTGAAAAACGGATTTTGAAGGAGTTTGAATACAGCATTTCCAGCTCATGAAATCTCTCTTGCAGCTCATAGGCTTCTTCCTTGTCAATTTTCTCTTCATCAATTAATTGTTGAAGTTTCATCTGTTCTGCTTTGATGCCGTGCAGTCTGATTTTTCGCTCTTGTTTTCTCATCCCGAATTGGTATGGTTCACGCTGGATATTTCTCAGCTTCATTCGGTAATCATTGATGAGTGCAAGGGATACTTCCCTGTTGTCCTCATTCATCCCTTCTTTTAACGTTTTAATCGCACTTCTCAGCAGCTTCCGTTTCGCATGCTGAATCTTTGTATCCAAGTCCACGTCGACTTGTTTGTCTTTTTTCTCAGATAAAAGAGGCAGTAACACACTGGCTAAAATGAGTGTACATAAGATGACGCCTGCTGCGAGGAAGATAATCAAATGCCGCTCTGGAAATGGTGATCCGTCCGCGAGCGTAAATGGGATAGAGAAGGCACCGGCTAATGTCACAGCCCCGCGGACACCAGAGAATGTCATGAGCATCGAGGCACGAAGCTTAGGTTTTTTCACATTTTGCTTTTTCGTTGCACTCCATTTTCCTGCCCAGAACAGCCATACCCATAAGAACCGCAGCACCATGAGACATAGCGTAATAATTAAGATGTAGCCAATCACCTGCATGTTGTTAAAGGATTCATCTTGGAAAATGACTGTAGAAACATCCGGAATCTGCAATCCAAGTAAAACGAAAACAAGTCCGTTTAAAATAAATAAAATAATATTCCATGTGTTTGATGAAGCAATTTGCAGTTTGGCTAAATTCGCTTCCATTCGGTCTTGCTCAATGGCATGTGTCACACCGCCAGCCACAACGGCTAAAATTCCAGATACACCGATTTCTTCCGCTGCTAAATAAATCACAAATGGTGTAAGGATTTGCAGGATGATATGCATTGTGACATCGTCCATTCCTAAACGGCGGAGAAAATAGCGAAAACGAATGATAAAAAAGGATAGAATAAATCCAGTCAATAACCCGCCTGCTGCAATCAGTACAAAACTAAAGGATGCCTGAGCAATTGAAAATGCTCCCGTCACCGTTGCGGCAATGGCAAATTTAAAGGCGACAAGTCCTGATGCATCGTTCATCAACCCTTCGCCTTCCAGCAGTCTCATGATGCCCTTTGGCATATTCACACGGCTGGATAAAGCACTTACTGCCACCACATCTGTCGGTGATAAAATTGCTGCAAGCGCAAATGCGGCTGGAAGCGGTATGCTTGGAATCATCCAATGAATGGTATATCCCGCTACAATGACGGTCGCAAACACTAAACCAAGCGCTAAAAGAAGAATCGGTGCTCTTAATTTCCATAGCTCGTCCCTTGGGGTACGCTTCCCGTCATTAAATAACAGCGGCGCAATAAATAGAACGAAGAAGAGTTCAGGATTTAAAGAAATATGTAAACCTGAAGGAAAAGCTGCCACCAATATTCCTAAGCCCACTTGAATTAACGGAACGGGAATAAAGGGGACAAAACGATTGATAATATTAGATACTGCAATGAGTGCCAGTAGTACAAGCACTGCCAAAAAAATCTCCACTAGTACATGTCCCTCCTATGTATATTTTTCGTCAAGTTTTGCTTACATGCAAAGATGTGTTCATTTCATCCATCCGTCCGCTCAGAAGTGCTTTTTTAGTATTCCGCAAAAAGTGAAACCAACACATAACAATCCATCTAGGCAAAAAAAGGCTGAATCTAGATATTCAGCCAGCTGACAAAATTTTCATCATATGTATTGTTCAAATGATGAACAAAAGACCCTACTTTTATTTTACACGAAAACTCCATCATCTGCTGATATTCAGCTCTTATTAAACACAAAAAAAAGAGCGGAATCGCCCTTTTTTCGTTTTACCCTTTATTTAAAAAATAAGATCTGGCGGGAAGGCGCCATTTGAATAAGTAGGAACAAACTCTGCATACGACGAGGATGACAAACAGCAGATATAAAGCAAGCTCTCCTTGCGCTAAGCCAAGTCCGACGAATAAGCCGCCAAGGGCTGCCCATACGGCGTAAATCTCTGCTTTTAGCACAAGCGGCTTCCGCCCTGCTAATAAATCACGCACAATTCCGCCGCCGCTTCCAGTCAAAATGGCTGCCACAATAACTGCACTGAGCGGGAGTTCTCTTTGCACAGCAAATAATGCGCCTTGAATCGCAAACGCTGCTAAACCGATCGCATCCGAGAAATTCCCCCATGTGCTCCAATGCTTGAGCAAAAGCTTTGGAAAAAGAAACACAATCGTAATGGATACAAGGG
Source organism: Bacillus sp. FSL M7-0003 (assembly GCF_038628485.1). Classification (NCBI taxonomy): domain Bacteria; kingdom Bacillati; phylum Bacillota; class Bacilli; order Caryophanales; family Bacillaceae; genus Bacillus; species Bacillus sp. FSL M7-0003. Next base: position 3,009,764 of record NZ_CP152024.1, read on the forward strand.
CAATCGTAAACATTTTGCCCTGTGACCATAAAGCAGACACCGGCAGACCAATTAATAGATTCCGAATCGCTCCACCGCCAAATGCTGTCACAATCCCTAAAATGTACACACCAAGAATATCGTACTCTTCCTCCATTGCCACGATCGCACCACTAATGGCGAATGCGACAATGCCAATAATACTTAAGACTTCCCATGCCATTTTCCGCTTATCTCCTTACCTTTATCTGATCATCTAACACTACTCCCTTAATGTATATCTGACGCAGGTGAAAAGCAATACAAATTTTCTTTAAATTTTATCTTTTTGCAAAAATAAAAAATAGCCCGCTTATAAGCAGGCTATCTCTTTCAATCTTCTTTTGCATTTAACAGCAGCATACTAATGATGATGAGAATAAATGCAATAAGGGCTAGTAGTGGAATGGTGATAAAACCAAACCAGTTCAAATAATCAACGGAACAAGGAATACCGCTCAAGCAAGGGCGAATCGATGCAAAGCCAGGTATCTTTTGTTCCATATAATGATAGATAGAAAAACAAGCGCCAATCACAGCCAAAGGCAGAACGTAATATTTCACTTTCACATCGCCTCTGAATGTCGCAATTCCAAGTAAAAGCACGAGCGGGTACATGAAAATGCGCTGAAACCAGCACATATCGCATGGGATAAACTTCTTTACTTCACTTAAATACAGGCTGCTCATCGTCGCAACGATAGAAACGATCCAAGCACTGTATAAGTAAACAAGCTTATTCTTCATGATTTTTTCCCTTTGAGCTCTTGATCAATTAATTCTTTGATTTCATCATAGTCATAAAAGTTTTCGACTTGTTTATTGTTAATGAAAAGAGTTGGTGTTGCATTCACTTTATATTGGTTCACAAGCTGATCGTCTGTGTTCAGCTGCGGCTGATATGTTTTCTTTGATAGGTTATCTTTAAGCTTGTCCGTATCTATTTTTGTTGTCTTTTTCGCTAGCTCTGTCAGCTTAGCAGGCGTGACCCATTCTGCTTCACTATCTGGCTGTGCTTGATAGACAGCTTCATGAAATGCCCAAAAGTTTTTCGGATCTTCTTTCCACACTTCTTCAGAAGCTAGTGCTGCCAGCACTGCGCCATCTCCATGAACAGGAAGTGGCAAGTTAATAAACGAAAATGATACATCGCCTTTATCTATGTAGTCCGCTTTCAGCTTTGGGAAAATGTCTGTTTCAAATGATTTACATGACGGACATTTATAATCCCCAAACTCGACGATTTGCACCGCTGCGTTTTTATCCCCCATAACAGGCTGTCCTTTAATAGAAGGCTTACTGTCAACCGTTTGTGCTTCTTTGCTGTTGTTATTTCCAATGACGACGAATAATCCGATGAGAAGAGCTGCGATAATGGTTAAAATGACAGCAAATTTAATGGATGATGATTGATTATTTTTTTTACTCACATAAGCACCTACCTTATCTTTTTCATTCCTTCAAAAGAAAAAGGATAATAGCTTAGAATAATGCCATTATCCAACTTCTTCTATTTTAACAAGAGGGGATTCATTATGAAAGATGGTATTCATGAATTTTTCCTAACAATTTTATTTCATCACCCTCATGGCATTTAAAACAGCGAGTACAGTCACACCGACATCTGAGAAGACGGCTTCCCACATCGTCGCAATCCCAAATGCACCGAGTAATAGGAAAACACCTTTCACCCCAAGAGCAAAAGCAATATTCTGCCATACAATTCTTCTTGTTCGTTTAGCGACAGCGATGGCTTCTGCAACTTTTGACGGCTGGTCTGTCATAATGACGATATCAGCCGCTTCTACCGCTGCATCTGAACCAAGTCCGCCCATCGCAATTCCTATGTCTGCTCTTGCTAATACCGGTGTATCATTAATGCCGTCCCCAACAAATAATAATTTTTCTTGAGGCGCTTTTTTCTGATCAATTTCTTCTAATTTCGTTACTTTATCCTGCGGCAATAATTCGGCATGTACTTCATCAATGCCAATTTGCTGGGCGACCGCTGTTCCAACTTGCTTGGCATCACCAGTCAGCATGACTGTTTGAATGCCAGATGCTTTTAGAGCTGAGACGGCTTCAATTGCATCATCCTTTAATTCATCTGCAATCAAGATCGATCCGGCAAACTCACCGTTAATGGCCATGTACACAACCGTTCCGCTTCGTTTTTCTTTTTCATATGAAATGCCTTCTCGTTCCATCAAGCGATGATTACCCGCTAACACTTGGGAACCACTGATGGTTGCTTTAATTCCATGTCCCGCAATATCTTCATATGCTTCGATCTGGCTTTCATCAAGCGGCGAACCATATGCCGCTTTAATTGATTCGGCAATCGGATGTGAGGAGTGGGCTTCTGCTAAAGCTGCAAAAGAAAGCAGTTCTTCTTCTGACCACTTATCGCTCGTTGTCACGATATTGGTCACTGTAAAGTTCCCTTTTGTGAGTGTGCCCGTCTTATCAAATACAGCATAGCTCACAGAGTTTAGTGCTTCTAGATAGTTACTGCCTTTTACAAGGATGCCTCGTTTAGAAGCTGCCCCAATTCCTCCGAAGAACCCTAATGGGATGGACACGACAAGCGCACAAGGACAAGAAATCACAAGGAAAACGAGTGCCCGGTAAACCCAGTCAGACAATTGAGCTGATGGAATGAGAAGCGGCGGCACAAAGGCAAGCAGCAATGCCAATACAACGACAGCCGGTGTATAGTATTTTGCAAACTTTGTGATAAAGTTTTCTGTCTGTGCTTTTCGGCTGCTCGCATTTTCAACCAAATCTAAAATTTTCGTCACTGCCGATTCGCTTAGCCCTTTTTGCACTTCAATTTCAAGAATACCGTTTTGATTCACAAATCCTGCAAGAACTTCTTTCCCTGCTTCTACATCCCGCGGCACAGACTCACCTGTTAATGCAGAGGTATCCACGAGTGAAAAGCCTTCAATGACGAGACCATCAAGTGGAATTTTTTCGCCCGGTTTTACGATGATACGGTCACCGACTTTTACTTCTTCCGGCTTCACTTTTTTCGTTTCATTTCCTACTTTGAGATTCGCATATTCAGGGCGAATATTCATTAGTTCACTAATGGATCGTCTTGAACGATTCACTGCTGCTCCTTGGAACAGCTCTCCAATTTGGTAAAACAGCATCACTGCCAGTGCCTCTGGATATTGCTGAATGACAAAAGCGCCAGCTGTTGCAATGGTCATTAAGAAGTTTTCATCAAATACTTGGCCGCGCACGATATTTTTCAGCGCTTTAAAAACCACATCGCCGCCGACTAGTAAATACGCTGCGAAAAACATGATAAATTTCAGTAAGCCGTCTTCTGGTATAAAATAAGCTGCTGTTCCAATGACTGCACCGCCAATTAATTTGAGCACAATCGCTTTTAAATTTTTTGTCCCATGATCATGATCGTGATCGTGGTGATGCCCTTCTTCTTTTGGTGATACACTCACATGAGGTTCGATGGACTGAACCGTTTTTTCAATACGTTTTGACATCGTTTCTTGCTTATCTGCATGTGTGACAGTCAATGTCCCTGTCGCAAAATTAACGGAACAAGCTTCAACGCCATCCATTTTGCTGACACCTGTTTCAATTTTACGTGCACAGTTTCCACAATCAAGACCGCTTAATACGTATTCATCCTTCATTTTTTTCATGTTCTCACCTTTTTTCTATATGATAAGTAACGTTCCCTGGATCGATGAAACCTATTAAAAATCAAAAACTTTATATATGAGCATATATTCATATATTGGATTACCTTTATTATATGAGGAGTTCTCGTCTTCTGTCAATCATTTCTGAAGAAATAATTGGTTTTTTGTGTCCAATTCTGTCACACGGATTTTCAATAAACCAAGCTCATGTCCCCCGCCCCCCGCATAACATAAAAACGATCGTTTGCAGTTTTTCTCTTTACAAAAGAAGGATAGACGCTTAGAATAAAATAAAAGTTTCCCTAAGGAAACAAATTAGCATTAGAGAATCATTTCATCCTTTAGTCAAAATTATTTAATTTATGCATATATCTTTAGGAAGTGCAATGATGATTGAAAGGGGCCGCAAGAGATGTCAAATGCTTTAACAATCGACCGTCTTCATGTCTCATATCACGGACAGGATGCATTAGAGAATGTCTCTCTTTCCATACAGGAAGGGACAATGACAGGAATCATCGGTCCAAATGGTGCTGGTAAATCGACGTTACTCAAGGCATGTTTGGATCTCATTGAAAAAGACCAAGGGGATATTCGTTTTTTTGAACAGCCCTTTAAACACGTCAGAAAACAGATCGCCTATGTACCGCAGAGAAATGATTTAGATTGGACGTTTCCGATTCATGTACTGGATACCGTACTACTTGGAACATATCCGAAGCTCGGACTAATCAAACGTCCAAAAAAAGAAGACCGGGCATATGCGTATCACTGTTTAGAAAAAGTCGGGATGCAGGACTTTGCCAAAAGACAAATCGGTGAGTTATCCGGCGGACAGCAGCAGCGTGTCTTCCTTGCAAGGGCACTCGCTCAAAACGCACAGCTCTTCTGTTTGGATGAACCATTTGTCGGGATTGATATGGCAAGTGAAGAAACAATGGTTCGCATTTTGAAGGAATTACGAGATGAAGGGAAAACCATTTTGGTTGTCCATCATGATTTGAGTAAGGCAGATGATTATTTCAGCCATCTTGTTCTGTTAAATAAAAAGCTCATCAAAGCAGGGCCTGTACACGACATCCTTCGCCCAGAGATCATGCTGGAAGCATATGAAACACAGCTGCCATTCTTAAAATCAGCAGGAGGAGACGTTTAATGGAATTTTTAACCGGACTCTTTGAATATGCTTTTTTACAAAAAGCGCTATTTACATCCGTCATGGTAGGCATCATTTGCGGCGTTATCGGCTGCTTTATCATTTTACGCGGCATGGCTCTGATGGGAGACGCCATTTCTCATGCCGTACTGCCAGGGGTCGCCATCTCTTATATGCTTGGAATTAACTTTTTCTTCGGGGCCGTTTTAACTGGCGTGTTAACAGCGATTGGGATCGGTTATGTGAGTCAAAACAGCCGCATAAAAAATGATTCTGCCATCGGCATTGTCTTTACAGCCTTTTTCTCAATCGGAATTATTTTGATCACATTTTTGAAAAGTTCAAGTGATCTATATCATATTCTATTTGGAAACGTTCTAGCTGTTCGATCATCTGATATGTGGATTACACTGGGAATCGGTATTTTTATTTTGCTAGCCGTCATTGTTTTCTACAAGGAACTGCTCATTAGTTCATTTGATCCGGTGATTTCTTCGGTTTACGGTTTGCCGAATCGTATGATTCATTATTTTCTCATGACCTTATTGACCCTTGTGACCGTTGCATCACTGCAAACCGTTGGGATTATTCTTGTCGTTGCCATGCTGATCACGCCGGCAGCCACCGCTTATCTCTTAACGGACCGGCTCTGGATCATGATTTATTTATCTGCTTTTTTCGGTGCTGTTTCTGCTGTCGTAGGTCTTGGGCTTAGTTTTACGTATAACTTGTCATCTGGCGCTTCCATCGTGCTGGTCGCGACTATTTTATTCGGCAGCGCCTTTATCTTTTCACCAAAGCAAGGCATTCTATGGAGATCATTAAAATCTAAACGAAAACGAACGCACTTAAAAAAGGAAGCGTCTATGTAAAAGGAGGACATATATGAAGAAGGTATTTGCTATCCGTTTGACCGCAGTATTCATTGCCCTTATGATCATCGCAGGCTGTTCGACCAAGCAAAGTAATTCCGGTAAAGATGACGGCACATTAAAAGTTGTCACGACCTACTCTATTCTTTATGACATTGTGAAGGAAGTAGGCGGGCAGCATGTCTCTATTCACAGCATTGTTCCCATTGGTACAGATCCGCACGAATTTGACCCACTGCCAAAGGATGTTCAGTATACGACGGATGCAGACCTTGTTCTATATAATGGCTTGAACCTTGAAACAGGGAACGGCTGGTTTCAAAAGCTGCTTGAATCGAGCGGCAAGGACGGGGATGATGCACCTGTAGCCGAGCTGAGTAAAGGCGTCAAAGTGAAGCATTTGTCCTCAAAAGGCCTTGAAAGCCAGCAAGATCCGCACGCATGGCTGAATGTTGAGAATGGGATCCTTTATGCCCAAAATGCCCGAGATGCGCTTATTCAAGCGGACCCTGAACATAAAGAGGATTACGAAAAAAATGCAGAAGCCTATATCAAAAAGCTTCAAGCTCTTCACGATGAAGCAAAAGACAAGTTTGATCAGCTGCCAAAAGATAAAAAACTCCTTGTCACAAGTGAAGGGGCATTCAAATATTTTGCAGAGGCGTATGGATTGAAAGCCGGCTATATTTGGGAGATCAACACAGAAAGTGAAGGAACACCAAGACAAATGAAGCGCATTATTCATTTTGTCAAAGATCATCAAGTTCCTGCACTCTTTCTTGAAACAAGTGTTGATAAACGCAGCCTTGAAAGCCTCTCTGAGGAAACCGGGGTTCCGATCAAAGGAAAAGTCTTCACCGATTCTATTGGAAAAGAAGGGGAAGATGGAGACAGCTACTATAAGATGATGAAATGGAATATCGACACCATTTACAAAGGGCTGTCATCATAAGAAAAGACAGGCGGAGTGAATTCGCCTGTCTTTTTTGTCAGCCTGTTATATTTTCTGGATGTTTTTTCGGCCAAATGACGTAGCTGATGCTAATGATGAAATCAATCGTTAAGATCATCCCCCATGTATTGACAAGCTGCATCAGCGCTTCCGTCCGCTCTGGTGCTTGTATGAGATAGGTTAATCCATATAACAGCCCTGCTCCAATAACATAAGAAATGAAATGCCGCGCCCAGCCGATCATTTCATACACAGACCGCTCTTTCCCGTACTTTGGTTTTCCCTTTGGCTTAGGGCCTCCTGCAAATCGATAGGCAAACCTAGCATCTGCCCATTTCACCATTTGATGTCCGAAGGCAAGGCTCACACCAATATAAACAGCCGCAAGCCCGTGGATGACACTCGCCACAGCCCCTTGCCTTAAATCTATATAAGTAGCCGCAAGAAGGATGAGATCTAAAACTGGCGTACAGACAAGAAAAAAAGCACCCCACTTTTTCTGTTTAAACACATAACGAAGCGTTAAGCCCATTAGAATAAACAGCCAAAAACCAATTTCACATGCCACAATCAATAACCCGACCAATTTCTCCACATCCTTTTTAATACGATTGTATTAAATAAAAAATAACACATCTGTGTTAAAAAAACAACAGCTATGCTAAAATCAATGTATGCCAAAAATCGTCGATCACCATAAACAAAAACAAAAGGTCGCTCAAGCTGCAATGAGAGTGATTAAACAAGAGGGATTGGAAAACGCTTCTGTACGAAAAATAGCAGTCGAAGCTGGAATTTCAGCCGGCTCTATGCGTCATTATTTTTCCACACAGCAAGAGTTATTTCTCTTCTCTATGAATTTAATTCAGGAAAGAGTCAAGGAGCGGATTACAGGGCTTTCATTAAACGGTTCAACGAAGGAAAATGTCCTCACTTTATTGGAGCAGCTTCTTCCACTTGATGAAGAACGAAAATTTGAAATGGAGGTGTGGCAGGCTTTTACAGTCAAAGCGCTGACTGAACCAGATCTACAGCCGCTCAATGCAATGATGTATGACGAGCTTTTCCAAACGGTCCAATATTGTTTAATGAAATTGAAAGAGGATGGGCTGCTGCTAACTGATATCGATCTTTTATTAGAAACTGAGCGGCTTTATGCGGTCATCAATGGGCTTGCATTGAATGGAATCGTGCAGCCCGAACGTATACCGCCTCAGCTCATACGCTCCGTACTGCAGATGCACCTGCAATCCATCACAAAAAAAGACATGTCTCCTTAATTGGAGAGCATGTCTTTTTTTAATCTTCCATAAAAATACGTTTCGCTTCGTAGTAAAGCACCTGCACAAATTTCTTCACATTGATGCGGGTGTGTTCTTCTCTTCCGCTCATCTCTTTCGTCAATTCACTCATTTTCTTTCGTACGATGGTGAAATCGAAAAATTTAGATGCGTAATTTTCAAACGTTGGATGAGAAAAATCGGTTAGCCCAAGTGATGCGATGTGCTTTAATGATTGGTTGATCGCACGTCTTACCCGCTGTTCGGCTGCCTTTGCTTCTCTTGCGATGTCTGCCGATGTATAGGGCTCACTTAACTTATCCTCCGTAATCCCAGTGAAAATGATCTTTAAAGAAGGAAAGGAATCATGCTGATCAGCATGCAGCGCTAAATACTGGTCTGTAAACAGAATCATATCTAATAAATCTTTAGACCCCTTCTCCCCAACAATGCCAAGCTCCGCCAGCAAAAACTGCCCCGCCTCTGCAAGACTTTTCCCCCGCTGCTTCGTTTTCGTCTGACCGCGCTGCTGAAATTGCATGACCGATTTGAGTGAGTGCTGAATATTTTCAATTGAATGCTCTAAATGAAGACGTTCAATCATCAGATGGAGAACACTTAAGACCTCTACACGATTGATCGGCTTTGTCACATAATATTCGACGCCAAGCGTATACGCCTGTCCGATTAATTCCTTTGTTTCAACCTGTGACAGCATTAAGTATTTCCCATGAAACTCATCCTTGATCGCTCGAATCGTTTCAAGCCCGTCCCTTTCCGGCATCAATAGATCAATACATAAGATATCAATGTGCAAATCATTTAAGTAGCTGGCTGTTAACTCTGCGCCATCCTCTGCTTCCCCGGCCACAATGCCAAGCTCTTCATCTTCAATGAGCTGAGCCAGTGAAGAACGAACGGCTTCATCATCATCAACAATAAAAAATCTCATCTCCCAATCCCCTCTTTTCTACTGACTTGATCTACTGGTATCGTTAATGTGAAAATCGTTTGTTCATTTGGGATACTCTTCATCTCAACACTTCCGCCAAGCTTCTCCGCTGTATCCTTTACATAGGCAAGCCCGATACCGCTCGATGGATTCCCAGCCTGATCGTATTTTAAAGTGAAGCCCGGTTTAAAAATCACATGATGATTACGTTCTTTTATGCCAGGCCCGTTGTCGCTGATTTGAAAAATCACGTGGTTTTCTTTCTGTGAAATAGAAAGTGACACCTCTCCTTCTACAGGAATGGCTTCAACAGCGTTGGATACGATGTTATTTAACAAAGATAGAATGGTATACACGTGATAGGCGGGATGCTTTCCATCTTCATCATAATGAAAGACGATGTTTTTTTTAAGAGATTCTGCATAATTTTCATGAATGCGAATGACAAGCCCAGCGATATGAGAAGGACTCTCATAAGCCTGAAAGTTTTCCTCATGAATCAGCTTTGATAAGGCAGAAAAAATCCGCTGGTTATCCTTTTTGATTTCATGCACCTCTCCTGCAATCTGCAAGGCGGTTTTACCGAGCTTTTTCAAATCCAATGATTCCGCATCCTTTGCGTGGTGAAGGGATTGATACAATTGATAGGATGTAGCCGTAATATGCTCAGCATGTGCGAGTGTTTTATGAAAATATGTAGATTCTGTGTAAAGGTTAGACAGAAGCATCAGCAGATGTTCCTTTTCCTTTTTCATCTGACGCTCTCTCGCCTGCTCTTCATATAAGCGAATCATTGTATAACAAGCCAACACGAAAAAGCTTCTGAATATCGCCAAAACAAATAATTGGAACAGCGTCCTCACCGTTAAAATTTCATCCATCGTGCCTCGAAGTGCGATGATTTCAACAACGCTTGCGCACAGCTCCATGACGATGCCTGTTGCTCCAATCAGCCATGGCTGATCGCGGAAACGTCTGACCTTCAATAAATAAAAGAGTGTGCCATAGACAACATAATAAAGCAGGGAAGGAAATCTTAATGAAACTGCCTCTTCAAGCGGAAGATGCCCTGTCACAGCTGTATCAAGCAGCACGCGAAACACAAAAACAGATATCCCAGCGATAATGCCGCTTGCCCATGCCGGAAATCTTTTCATTTGAAGCAGGATAAAGAAAAAGACAACGGTTCCAAAGCTGACCCGAAAGCTGTCCTCAAACGGATAAAATTTAAACTCTCCGCCAATCGGCGTCAGTACAATGAGCAGCACAATTAAATAAGGCTCTGTATTCAGCCATTTTTTCAGTAGATTCAAACGCAGTCACATCCCTAATAATTGACGATAGTATACTATGTGAGCTAAAGAAAAACAAACCTCCATGAAAAAGCGCACACCGGAACTTTGCCGGTGTGCGCTTCTCATGATGCCGCTTAATCTTCTAAACGATCCTTTTCTAAAAGTGATGCACCAGCAATACCTGGTTTTGTCATTTCAAAAGGATTTAAGATGACATCAAGCTCTTCCTCTGTTAACACATCATTTTGCAGACAAAGCTCACGTACAGATGCGCCTGTAAGGATGGCTTCTCTTGCAATTCGTGCAGCCGCTTCATAACCAATGTGCGGGTTCACCGCCGTCATGACACCGGCACTCTTTTCTACATATTCTTTTAATCTAGATTCATCTGCTTTTAGGTCACGCAAGCAGTTGTCCACGAAGGACTCGAATACATTTTTCATCATGCTGAGAGATTGAAGCAGGTTGAACACTAATACTGGTTCCATGACATTCAGTTCAAGCTGGCCAGCCTCTGATGCAAGACAGATTGTGTGATCGTTCCCAATGACTTGGAATGCCACTTGGTTCATGACCTCAGGCATAACTGGGTTGACTTTCCCTGGCATGATGGATGAACCTGGCTGTCTCGGCGGCAGGTGCAGCTCACCAAAGCCTGCTCTTGGACCTGAAGCCATCAGACGAATATCGTTCGCCATTTTGGACATGTTCATCATACATACTTTAAGTGCAGCCGATACTTCTGTATAAGCATCCGTATTTTGCGTTGCATCGACTAAGTCTTCAGCACCAACTAACGGTAATCCGCTAATGTCAGATAGGTAGCCAACTACTTGGCGAATATATTTAGGATCTGCATTCAATCCAGTTCCGACTGCTGTTGCACCCATATTGACTTCATATAAATGCTGTCTAGATTGCTTGATACGTTTAATATCACGAGCAAGAACTTTTGCATAAGCACTAAACTCTTGTCCAAGTCTGATTGGAACAGCGTCCTGAAGATGCGTGCGTCCCATTTTGATGACATGATCGAATTCCTGCGCTTTTTCGGTCATGACTTGATGCATGTTTTCCATCGTATAAAGTAGTTTTTCAATCATATTCAATGTTGAAATATGAATCGCTGTTGGGAAAACGTCGTTTGTTGACTGCGACATGTTCACATGCGTGTTTGGACTTAGCTCAGTATAAGCGCCTTTTTCCTTTCCTAGTAGTTCAAGCGCTCTGTTTGCAATGACTTCATTGGCATTCATATTCATTGAAGTGCCAGCCCCGCCTTGAATTGGATCGACAATAAATTGATTGTTCCATTTTCCTTCGATGACCTCATCTGCGGCTTGAACAATTTTTTCTCCAAGACCAGAATATAGTCGCTGAGTATCCATATTTGCAAGTGCGGCTGCCTTTTTGACAATCCCTAATGCTTTGATGAGTTCCTCATGAATACGGTAGCCTGTAATTGGAAAGTTCTCCACTGCACGTAATGTTTGAATTCCATAATATGCTTGAGTGTCTACTTCCTTTTCACCTAGAAAGTCACGTTCGATTCGAACTTGCTTGTCCTGTAGCTTCGTCATTTGAAAAGATCTCCTTTTTTACGCTGCTTTTGTTTGTTGTTTTAATTCCTCAATATACTTCTTCGATTTCTCTTGATCAAATACTTTTTCCCATTTAGACATGACAATGGCTGCAAGTGAGTTACCAAATACATTCACTGTTGTACGAACCATGTCAAGAAGTCGGTCGATCCCAACGATGAAGGCAAGTCCTTCAAGCGGCAGTCCCATAGCACCAAGAGTTGTGATGACAACAACGATCGATGCACCTGGTACACCAGCCATTCCTTTAGATGTCAGCATTAAAATTAATAGTAACGTAATTTGCTCATAGATGGAAAGCGGCATGCCGTACATTTGTGCAACAAATATCGCAGCAATGGATTGATAGATGGCACTTCCATCTAAGTTAAAGGTGTAGCCTGTTGGAATAACGAACGACGTGATCGCTTTCGGGCAGCCGAACTTCTCCATTTTGTCCATTAATCTAGGCAGTACAGCCTCTGAACTTGCTGTTGAGAATGCAAGAATGATTTCTTCTTTTAATACTTTAAATAGTGTAAAGACGCTTGTTCCAGCCATTTTCGCAATAATGCCAAGTACAACAATGACGAAGAATGCCATTGTACCGTAAACGACAAGTACCAGTTTGCCTAGCGGGAGAAGCGCTCCGACCCCGAATTTGATCACCGTCACACTGATGAGCGCGAATACACCAAATGGTGCAAACTTCATCACTTTATTGGTCACCCAGAACATGGCTTCGAGTATACCTTCAAAGAATCCTAATACTGGTTTTCCTTTGTCTCCAACTGCGGCAATTCCTAATCCGAATAAGACTGTAAAGAAGATGGTTGGTAATAGATCACCTTCTGCAATGGATTGGAAAACGTTTGTCGGTACAAGATGCACCAACGTTTCAGAGAAAGTCGCTTTTTCAGAAGAAGCCTTAGATGTCTCTTCATATTTAGAGATATCACCTTTCTCCATGTTGCTCATATCAATTCCTGTACCCGGATGGAAGACGTTTGCTGCAAGCAGTCCAACTGCTAATGCAATCGTTGTCACAATCTCGAAGTAAAGAATGGTTTTCCCGCCGAGTCTTCCGATCGTTTTCATATCTCCAACACCTGCAACTGCTACAATCAATGCAGCAATAACAATTGGAAGAACGATCATTTTAATTAAATGGATGAATATATCGCCAATCGGCGTTAACACATTAATAACGGTTTCATTTTGATAAAACAGCGCTCCTACGACAACACCCAGAACAAGTGCAATGAGTATTTGAGAAGCTAACCCTAACTTTTTCATACGTGAACCCCCTTTTTTTGATAACGCTTTCTTTGTTGCTTAATCGCATCTTAACGACGAACCTACAAAAAACGACAAAAAGGAACAAAAAGAAGTGAATTTTTTATGAAAAATCTTTAAAAAGGTGGGTTTTTCCACAATATTGTAAAAAAAAGACTTCGTTTTTGGCGAAGTCTTAGAATATATAGACAACGTGTTAAAATGATTTTGTTTTCACACGTTGTCTTCTTTTCAGCGTGATAGAAAACCTTTGAAGTCTAGGAAGGTCGAGCACCAGCGCGGAGCGAATAGACATTCGTGAGCACTGGCGCACAGACCTGACAAAGAATGCGAAAAGAGTTTGTCTACATGCTGGGACTTCGCTTTTGGCGAAGTCTTAATGATTTTGCATCTGTTCACTTGGTGTATGTTGATTTGGAAAAAATTCATCATAAATCGTATATCCAATGAGCACAAGAGCAACGTAGAACAATGCACTAACGGTCCAAATCCATTTGACATTCAGCTTCATTCTGCCACTCCCTCTCTAATTGGCTTCAATCGCTGCAATCTGAGCGCATTCAGCACAACGGACACGGAACTAAAGGCCATTGCTGCTCCTGCAAGCCATGGCGCAAGGAAACCAAATGCAGCAATCGGTATCCCAATACAGTTATAGGCAAGCGCCCAAAATAGGTTTTGTTTAATGTTTCTCATTGTTTTTTTACTAAATTCCAGCGCATCTGCAATGGCATGGAGATCTCCCGTCATGAGCGTAATATCTGCTGCTTCCATGGCAACGTCTGTCCCTGTTCCCACAGCCATCCCAATATTCGCTGTTGCAAGGGCTGGGGCATCATTGATACCGTCTCCGACCATGGCGACTTTCTTTCCCTGTTCCTGAAGCGCTGCAATGTGAGCCGCTTTTTCTTCAGGCAGCACTTCAGCAATGACATGATCAATGCCCGCCTGTTTCGCAATCGCCTCTGCTGTTAGTTTATTATCACCTGTCATCATCACAACGTGAATCCCCTGCTCTTTTAGACGAGCGATGGCTTGTGGAGAGGATGATTTGATTGTATCTGCAACCGCGACAATGCCGGCGAATTCTCCGTCAATCGCAACGAGCATAGCTGTTTTCCCTTGCTCCTCCAGCGTTGTGACAGATGCTTCCATTTGCTCATATTGAATATGATGTTTCTGTAATAGCTTACGCGTTCCAATCAAAAGCTTGTGTCCTGCTGCCTTTGCTTCAATTCCATGACCTGGATCTGCTTGGAACGCTTCAACCTCGACCGCTTCAAGACCTCGTTCCTTCATACCGTCTGTGATCGCCCGGGCAAGCGGGTGTTCCGACTGCTGTTCTGCCGATCCTGCTAGCTGCAGCAGCGTATCTTCTGTCCAATTGGCATATGCCAGTACATCTGTCAGACTAGGCTCTCCTTTTGTCACAGTCCCTGTTTTATCTAACACCACCGTGTCGAGTGATTGAGTCACTTCTAAATGCTCTCCGCCTTTAAACAGAATGCCTGATTCAGCCGCACGGCCGCTGCCAGCCATAATAGAGGTTGGTGTCGCAAGGCCGAGCGCACACGGACATGCGATGACAATGACGGCTATAAAGGTTTCAAGTGCTGACGTCACATTTCCTGGATCAACAAAGAAAAACCATATGAGGAATGTGAGCACAGCAATTCCTACAACAATAGGAACAAATATCCCTGATATTTGATCTGCCATTCTTTGAATCGGTGCCTTTGAGCCCTGCGCTTGTTCTACGACTCGGATAATCTGTGAAAGAGCGGTCTCTTTCCCGACTTTAGTCGCTTTTATTTTGATGAATCCATTTTTATTGATCGTTGCCCCAATGACCATATCTCCTGCTGTTTTATCAACAGGCAGACTTTCTCCTGTAATCATGGACTCATCTATTGCGGTTGTCCCCTCTATGATTTCTCCATCTACCGGCACTTTTTCCCCGGGTTTGACAAACACAAGATCATTCACTTTCACGTCAGAAATAGGCACAGTCATCTGTTTGCCATCTCGCTCGATAACCGCTTCTTTCGCCTGTAAGCCCATCAGCTTTTGAATCGCTTCTGATGATCTTCCTTTTGCTCTTGCTTCCATTAATTTTCCGAGCACGATCAACGTAATGAGGACAGCACTTGTTTCATAATAGAGGGCTGCCTCATGTGTGCCTCTAATCGCTGACTGAATGCTTTCATATAAACTATAGAAAAACGCGGCAGATGTCCCAAGTGCGACAAGAACATCCATATTGGCACTTTTATTTCTTAAAGCCTTATACGCACCTACATAAAAGGGCCAGCCGACAATGAACTGCACCGGCGCTGCTAACGCCAGCTGTACCCATGGATTCATAAACGCTTCTGGCAGCCAAATAAAAGACGTAAAAGAAAAATGGCTGACCATTGCCCAAAGAAGCGGCAGTGATAAAATCATCGAGAATAAAAAGCGTGCCGTTTGCTTTTCTATTGCAGCTTGCCGGTGATCTTTTTTTCCTTCCTCCGCTTGATCTGCAGCTGGTTCTATTAAAGAATACCCAATAGACTGCACCGCATCTTTTATGTCATTTGCAGACGTTTGGCCCGGATGATATGTGACCTGAAGTGTCTCAAGGGCAAAGTTTACAGACCCGTGATCGACACCGTCCATTCGGTTAATTTTTTTCTCGATTCGGTTTGCACAAGCTGCACAGGTCATTCCCTCTATATCAAATTCTGCTTGCTCCATCACCACATCATAGCCAAGAGATTGAACTTTTCGCTTCAAATCATCTGGTGTTAACTGCTCAGTTTCATAAATGATATGAGAAGTTTCAAGCGCCAAATTCACACTGGCATCCTCCACACCTTCCAGCCTATTCAATCCCTTTTCGATGCGGCCTGCACAGGCAGCACAGGTCATCCCCGTAATTTGAAAATCAATTTCCTTTTTCATTGATCTCACCTCTCCACATACTCCATGGGGGTATTATATTTTGAAAAAAATACGTGCTGTTTTGCAGCACGTATACTTATTTATACAACATCATATCCCTGTTCCTCAATCACATCGGAGATACGGTGTAACGTGACTTGATCCGGGTGAAATGAAACCTCCACCTGTCCTTTGTCTAAATGGACTTTCACAGATTCAACACCTGCTAATTCTCCTACATTTCCTTCGACTGCTTTCACGCAATGTCCGCAAGACATGCCCTGCACTTGAAGTGTTGCTTGTTCCACTTCTCATCGCCTCCATCAATCATTTTCTACAATTTACTATACCCTAGTAGGGTATAGATGTAAACATAAATGCTACGATTTTGTCAGTTTCGTAAAGACTGTCATTAACTCTTCAATGGCTTCATCCCCATTGCCGCTCTTGATAGCATCTGCAACACAATGGTGTGTATGCTTTTCCATCAAATGAAGACTGACTTTTTTCAAAGCCGCATTGACTGCGGAGATTTGATTCACAACATCTATACAGTAACGATCGTTTTCAATCATTTGCTGAATCCCGCGCACTTGTCCTTCCACTCGTTTTAAGCGATTGATCAATTGGTCCTTTTCCTTTTCGGCTCTAGGCGAAGCCATATGTCTTTCTTCATGTTCTGTCATGTGATCACCTTTTTTCCATTATGACTTGTCTGTACCTAAATTAAAGCATATCTCCACCGGAAAAGGCAAAGATATGCTGAGCACCGCATATAAAGCTGTGTTTGTCCTAATTTGTTAATTGTTCGATATCCTGCAAAAGATTGACGGATTGCTGAAGCTGTTTCATCAATCCCTGCTGATCCTCCAGTATGGCGGCAACATCGATATCGCCTGCTTTCAATTGCTGTAAATACGTTTGGATTTCCTCTGACAGCACTTTATTTTTTTCAATGATTTGCGCATGCAGGTCTTCTGCCATTTTTGGCGCTGTGACTTCATTAAAATCTTGAATGTCTGCCTTCAATGATTCAAGCTGCTGCGTTAATTCTGCTTTTTTGGCGGCATTTTGCACAGCTTCTTCAGCGAGTTTTGGAAAATCCTCTGTAAATTGCTGAATGTCTGTCACATAGTCATTTGCCTCAGTGACATATGTCGTTGTATCGTTGACCTGATCAAGCAAGCCGGAGCACCCGCTTAATACAAGCGTTCCGGAAAATAGGAAAGCCATCACATATTTTTTCAAGATCGATCATCCTTTCATCTGTAGGATTAAAAGCATCATTTGTTCCGCTTCTCTATCACACAGATGCAAAAAGACCTTAAAAATAGCCAGACCTTTGCCTCATGTGTGATAGGCAAAGGTCTGGCTAACATTGTTCATGCCGGAATAGCCGAGAAACAACGGATGTTTCTGTAATGACGACCAAACCGTAAAAGCTACTCCCCTTTAGGAAACCGTTCAAATGTTATGTTTATCATATCGAATGTCAGGACAACAGTCAATTCGGAAGATCCTGCTCTTGATACAGCACATGGCCCTTACCAGTGGATGCATAAATCCGGTTCCGTCCTTGGCGTTTTGACATATACAAGGCCTGATCCGCTTCAAATAGAAGTGTCTCTAATACACAAGGATCATTGGCTGTGTGAGCAATTCCAAAGCTCGCTGTCACTCGCACTTTTTCTTCATCATTTGTAAAGAAACTTGCTTCAAACGAATGTCTTATTTTTTCCGCGATATGACATGCCTCTTTAAATGACTGATGAGGCAGACAAATGGCAAACTCTTCTCCCCCATATCGTCCAAATAAATCATCCATTTGTAAATGCTCCTGACAAATAGAGACAACATGACGCAGCGCTTCATCCCCGATATGATGTCCGTGTGTGTCATTGATTTGTTTAAAGAAATCAATATCAAACAGCATAACAGCCGTATCCTGTGCATCCTCTTCCAAGATCATCTGCGTTCGTTCGATGAAAGAAGAACGATTGAAAATATTCGTCAAACCATCGATATACGCACGACGCTCCAGCTCTTCCTGCAGCAAACGCTGCTCTGTTACATCACTGATCACTATTTGCCTGCCTTCGATCTCTCCTCTTCTATTAAATAGAGACGAAGCGGTCAGATGATAATAGCAGGACTGGTCTTTTTCCTTTTTCCACATTAAATCATATTGCGAATGATCCTGCGGAGAGCGCAGCCATTGAATGAACGCTGAATCTTTGATGATTGCTGAGAAAATATCGTCGATTTTATGGCCAATTCCCTTTTTATTCGCAAGTGCTGGAATGATCGATGCAGCAGCGGGATTGTAGTCAATGAGTGTCCGATATCGATCTAAAATCAGAACCCCTTCAGACATATGCTCAAACACACGCTCCATTGCAATGGGAGACAGCTTAAAGAGCTGGAACGACATAATTGCCCATAAATAGAGTGCGTTGGTGATAAACATCACCACAGGAACCGGATCAATATGTAGGGGTGTAACGCCTAATAAATAAATAAAAGAAGTCAAAATTGGTAATGACATTCCCACTAACAGTATCAGAATCTGCTTTAAATATTCTTTTTTTGTGACACGTAAAAACCAAAGCAGCATAAAGATAGCAAGCATCGAACAGCCAAACGTATAAACGCCATGAATGATATACCAATAGCCAATCGTAAAATCAGCCAATAAAAACCCATCTACTGGATTCATCGTGATGCTTCGATAAAAGAGTGAATGTAAAGAGTTGGTGAACACCATAATGGTTGTGAGAGTTGGAATCAATAAGATGAGAAGCACGCGGCGCTTTGTTAAATATTGATGGAACCCCGTAAATTGCAGCACAATCAGCAGACTGAGCGGTGCGATAAACGGAAGACCTATGTATTGAAAACAAACCCAGAACATGATTTCTCCAGGAGTACGAGCCAATAATTCAAACGTATGCCCAAAGATATAAATCGCAGTTGCTCCAGACATGTACATAAACAATTGACAGCCAATATATCGATGGCGGTTTGCATGAGCAATGATTGATAATATCACGGACAGAATGCCAGAAACACTCATGATCACAATAAAATGTAAAACAATCGAATCCATGTAAACGCCCCAATTTCAGTTATTTAGAACTAGTCTAATCTTACTATATATGAGGACGTCTCAAATGGGAAGATGTGATTTTGAATTGGTTGGAGGTTTTTTGTAAAATTTCAGGCGTCATCGGTTCGTGATTCCTTATATTTTCACTACTTTTTGCTTAATTTGAGGGAGAAGTATGTTGCGTTCGGAGAAATATCTGTACAATGTGGGGATGAATGGAGAGGAGACTCGAAAGGAATATGACTTTTTGGATGATTATGACGGGGCTGTTTATGCTGATTCTTTTAGAAAAACCGTTTAAAAAGAGAAGTTCTGGATTGTTATTTTTGATCAGTTACTTGCTGCTGATTGCGGTTTATATGATTCAGACAACGTTTGTAAAACTTATGCCGGATGGATTTTTGATGATGATTGCGGTGGTTGTCGTTTTTCCTTTGTTTGTTCGGTTGGTGCAGTCTTCTTTGAGAAACCGTACATAAGTAAAATAATTAAAGAAACTCCGGTTATTCCTTGTAGGAATAACCCAATCAAAAATGTCAATAAATTCAAAAACATTAAATATCAAAATCAAAACTAACTTAAAAGTTAATATTTATTATTAACTTTCAAGGCTAGTTAACTTAACTTCTTAAATTAAAAAAGGCCCCTTTCTAGAAAGGGGCCTTTTTAATTTAAAATTATGGAGACGGTGGGAGTCGAACCCACGTCCAGAGACATCGATTACTTAAGCGTCTACGAGCGTAGTCAACATATTTTGTGTTCACTCATCCTCATGCCTGCTGACGGGCGCTTGGAGAGCTAGTCTGATGGATCTCTTCTTACGTCCTCAGACGGAAACGTAAGCGTAGCCTACTTCATTGGGCTCCTCACAGACACATAGGCGATGTCAGGAAGAGCTCGCTGCGCTTATTAGGCAGCTAGTGCTAAGTTTTGGTTAAAACTTTTAGTTTTGCCAGTTACATTTAAGTGCGTGTTAACGAGATCGCCTCTCGGCTCGCAGCCTAAGCTCGAACCATCCCTGTCGAATCCGTAACGTCCCCTTGTAAAAGGGATATACGGGATGGAAGTTCAGCTTCACTGCTTCCGTATATAACTATTATAACAATCTCACTGCTCGAAACAACTGGTGGTTTCTGTCAAAACAGTGCTGATTGTTTACTGCATAACATATTGTAGCATAATGCTTCCGCTCTCAGCAAGCCATCAGCATCAGGCTAGAATTGCTTTTGACGATCACGGAAGGCACGTTCGATTTCACGTTTTGCATCTTTTTTCTTCAAGTCTTCACGTTTATCGTATTTCTTCTTCCCTTTTCCGATTCCGATCAGCACTTTGGCAAAGCCATTTTTCAAATAGAGTTTCAGAGGCACAAGTGAATAGCCTTCTTCCTTCGTCGCACCAATCAATTTACTGATTTGCTTTCGATGAAGAAGCAGCTTTCTCGTTCTCAGCGGATCATGGTTATAACGGTTCCCCTGCTCGTATGGGCTCACATGCATGTTATGAAGGAACACTTCTCCTCGCTCGATTTTGGCAAAGGAATCTTTTAAATTCACTTTTCCAGCACGAATCGATTTGATTTCAGTTCCTTGCAACACAAGACCGGCTTCATACGTTTCTTCTATAAAGTAATCATGATTTGCTTTTTTGTTTTGGGAAACAACCTTTCCCTCTCCCTTTGGCATTGGCGTACACCCTCCTTTTGCACAAACACGGTCCAAATCGTACGGATTATTTTATCAAACAATCCAGCTTTCGACAATGCTGACGCCATGTGGTCAAAAAGCAAATAGAGCGGGATGCCCTATTTGCTTTTTGGCACGTTACTTTTTCTTTTTGCGTTTTTGTTTCGGTGCGTTTTCAAATACGCGTTTTTTCTTTTTCTTCTTTTTACGGCTTGTGAACCAGTCACTTCCGCTTTTATCCTCTTTGCCTTTTTCCCCAGAGGCTTTTTGACCTCCACGGCCTTTTTTCGCTGGTGGATCTGTTCGTTTTTTGAACTTGAAATCTTTTGGTGATTTACGGCGAGTGCCCTTCATACCGACGATTTCAAAATCAATTGAGTGCTCATCTTTATTGACATTCACGACTTTGACAGTGATTTCATCACCGATACGGTAGACATTCCCTGTACGTTCACCGATCATGGCAAAGTGCTGTTCATCAAAGCGATAGTAGTCGTCAGTCATGTAGCTGACATGGACAAGACCTTCTATCGTATTCGGCAGTTCAACGAATAGTCCGAAGTTCGTCACGGAACTAATCATGCCATCAAACTCTTCACCGATTTTATCTAGCATAAACTCTGCCTTTTTCAGGTCATCTGTTTCACGCTCTGCATCGACTGAGCGGCGCTCCATTGTAGAAGCATGATCTGCGATTTCAGGCAGCAGCTGGCCCCACTTTTCTAAGGTCGCTTCATCTGTCTTTTTCTGAATCAAATAGGTTCTAATCAATCTATGCACGATTAAATCCGGGTAACGGCGGATCGGTGATGTGAAGTGTGTATAGAATTCCGTTGATAATCCAAAATGGCCAATGCTTTCTGGATCATACTTCGCCTGTTTCATAGAGCGAAGCATCACAGTTTGAATGACGACTTCTTCTGGTTGATCCCTGACAGCATCGAGGACACTTTGAAGTGCGCGCGGGTGAATGTTCGTTGACGTCCCTTTCACAATGTAACCAAACGTCGTCACGAACTCTAAAAAGCGCTGAAGTTTCTCAGGATTTGGTTCTTCGTGAATTCGGTAAATGAACGGAACATTCATCCAGTGGAAATGCTCTGCAACCGTTTCGTTTGCAACAAGCATGAATTCTTCAATTAATTTCTCTGCAACGGAACGCTCACGAATGACAACATCTTTCGCAGCGCCTTCATCATCTACAAGTACTTTTGCTTCCTTGAAGTCAAAGTCTACAGCTCCGCGCTCCATTCGTTTGTCACGAAGAATCTCTGCAAGCTTCTCCATCTCTTGGAACATCGGCACTAGCGGCTCATATTTGTTTAGAAGCTCTTCATCTTGGTCGACTAAAATCTTATTCACATCGGAATAGGTCATTCTCTCTGTCGTTTTGATCACACTTTGGAAAATCTCATGTTTGACGACTTTCCCGTTACGATCAATAACCATTTCACAAGACAGGGTGAGACGATCGACCTTTGGATTTAATGAACAAATACCGTTTGACAAACGATGCGGAATCATCGGAATGACGCGGTCGACGAGATAGACACTCGTTCCACGTTCATAAGCTTCCTGATCAATCGGAGAATTCTCTGTGACATAATGAGAAACGTCTGCAATGTGCACGCCAAGCTTATATTTGCCATCATCCAGCTTTTGCACGGTTACGGCATCATCTAAGTCCTTTGCATCTGCACCGTCAATCGTCACAATCGTTTCATTGCGCAAGTCGCGTCTGCCTTCAAGGTCTTTTTCATCAATTGTTTCCGGTGTGTCTACTGCCTGCTGAAGTGCTTCTTCTGGGAACTCACCTGGCAGACCGTGTTTATGAATGATCGACAAAATATCAATGCCAGGGTCATTTTTATGACCGAGGATTTCAGTCACTTCACCCTCTGCACTCATTCTTCCTTCAGGGTAGCTTGTCAGCGTCACAACGACTTTATGACCTTCGACCGCACCGTTTTTAGCGGATTTCGGAATGAAGATATCGTTTGTGATTTTTTTATCATCAGGAATGACAAAGCCAAAGCTTTTCGTTTCTGTATAGGTACCGACAACCGTCTGAGTATTACGCTCCAGAATGCGGATGACCGTTCCTTCTTTTTTCGTGCCGTTTGATTTGTGGCTGACACGCACCATGACGGTATCGCCATTCATCGCTGTGCCTAACTCATTTGGCGGAATGAAAATATCATCCTGTCCAAACTCTTCAGGCGTTACAAATGCAAATCCTTTTGCATGAGCAGACAGCTTTCCTTTTACCAAATTCATTTTTTCTGGTACACCGTAACGGTCGCTGCGCGTGCGAACGATGAGTCCTTGATCTTCCAGCGTCACAAGTGCTTTGACGAGCTCTTTATAATCATCAGGATTGGTAATCTCCATCATGACTTCCAGCTCTTGAACAGTTAACGGTTTATATGCTTCTTCTTTCATAAAAGCGAGTAATTCATCCATAAATTCTTCTTTTTGCACACTCTAACCCCCTATATATTTAAATTGACCAATCAAGTGATTCTAAGAATGCATAGACATCCTGATGAACCTTCTCCCGCTCTTTATCAAGCGTGATGACATGGCCTGATTCTTCATACCATTTCAAATGCTTATCATCTGTCTCTACTTCGTTATAAATGATATTCGCACTGTCTGTATTAATCATATGATCGTGACGTGCCTGCACAACAAAAGTAGGTGAATAGATCATGTCGACATTGTTTCTGACATCTGCAATCAGTTCTTGCAGGCTCCTCAGTGTATCCATTGGTGTTTTCTTGAACGCTTCCATTTCTTGTTCAATTTGGTCCTCTGACTTACCCTCAAATTTCTTATAGTTACGGGCATAATCTAGTACACCCTGGTACATGACTTCTTCACTTTTTATGTACATAGGTGCACACATAGGTACAATTCCCTTTACAGGTACAGTGTAACCTAATTTCAATGAAAAAACTCCTCCGAGGGATAGTCCGCAAACTGCAATCTCCTCATAGCCCTCATCTTTTAAGAATTGATAGCCTTCTTCTACATCTTTCCACCAGTCAGCCGGGCCTGTATGGACAAGCTCTTCTGGCGGCACACCGTGTCCTTTATATTGAGGTGCATGGCATGTATATCCTCTTTCGTTCAAATAACGGCCAAGCATTCGAACATCGGCTGTATTCCCAGTAAAACCGTGAAGAAGAAGCACCGCCTTTTCTCCACCTTTAAACGTAAATGGTTTTGGTGTAACAACTTTCATGATGTGACTTCCTTTCCTTCTGATATGGTTTATATTTTCCACTTGTATGTATGAAACAAACACAAAAGAGTGCTGATAATAAAAAAAGGTCTGAAAAAAGATCAGACCTTCTGTTACTCGCGCTTTACACGCCTAAATATGCCAATGCAAGTGTTAAGATGAAGAAAAGCACTGACAAAATAACCGTTAATCGGTGAAGAATCAAGTCAAGGCCTCTCGCTTTTTGCTTACCGAAAAGCTGTTCGGCTCCACCTGAAATAGCGCCTGACAGTCCAGCACTTTTACTTGATTGTAGTAATACAACGATGATAAGTGCGATACTGACAATTACGAGTAATGTGATAACAAATGCGTGCATGAAAACACCTCCAGACAAACTGGTACACATAACTTTATTTTACATGAAAACAAGGTGCATGTCACGAAACATCAAAATAAAGATTTCCTATATATTGTCGACTTGATTCGTTATTTTGATACAATTTCGTTCCAAAGTGCTGATTGCAGCATTTTTATATGAAATTTTTCGGTTAAAAACACATTTTAATGAGTTGCTTCTTCCTTCAATAGCTGTTTTAATTCTACTAACAAACGTTCAGCTCCTTCAGGACTCAGCATCACGTTCCCATTTCCATAGCTTTTGTTGTACTTCGTCACTTGTCCCGTTAACAGGCAGCTCTTATCTGCATCATATTTTTTCAGCATAATGGTTTGATCTTCAATGAAAATTTCTAACAGCTGCTCTTCTTTAATATTGAGTACCTTGCGCATTTCTGAGGGCAGTACAATTCTGCCGAGAGAATCAATGTGTCTGACCATCCCAGTCCTTTTCAATGACATTTCCTCCTTGATGATGATATCACTCATTGACTTTTGTCAACATTTTCATAGTAAAATAGATCTTCAAATTTTTTATCAAAGTAATGAATCATTTTGCCAATGACAAGCTGTCCCGGTTTTCGGTGACCATTTAATACCCTGCTAAGTGTGGCAGGAGAGATGCCAATTTCATCAGCGAGCTGATTTAACGACATATCGTTCTCGATCATATACTGCATGACAAAAGCCCGCCTGATCTGAATCTTTTCGACCATCATTACAACCTCCTATGGAATCATTATGTACAACATGTAAGACTTTCACATCAAGCAGATTCATTAACTTATGTCAACACTTTTACCCCTCTGCTATTTCCTTTGGTCAATGATCATACTAAAATAAGTCATATACTGAAATGTGAGGTTCGATGTCATGAATCACTTTGGTGAACAATTACGCATTTTAAGAGAAAATAGAAAAATGTCGGTCAATCAGCTTGCCATGTATTCAGGTGTCAGCGCTGCTGGTATTTCTCGTATTGAAAATGGAAAGCGCGGTGTGCCAAAGCCTTTAACCATAAAAAAATTAGCACACGCTTTGAAGGTGCCTTATGAGGATTTAATGCTGCTTGCCGGTCATATTGAACAGGAACAAGTTCATGAAATGAAACCGAAATATGAGTCCATGTTAAAAATCTATCAAACGGCGCTTCAAAAGGATGTAGAACATCTCCCCATTTTTGACGGGGACAAATGGGAAAGGCTCTCCGCACAAGACATCAGCCAGCTGAATGAATACTTTCTCACGCTCATCAACCAAAAAAGGTGAACAAATAGCGGGGCATAAACCTAATGTACATCCACCATTAACTAATGTCAATATTTTCATGGTGCACTTATTGCCAATAGTCAACAAATCAAGTAAAATAGACATATCGAATCTATAACCATGTGAGGTTTTGCGTTAATGAACTTTGGTGCATATTTAAGAGCATTACGTGAGGAAAAGAAGCTGTCGGTGAACCAATTAGCGATGTATTCTGAGGTCAGCGCTGCCGGTATATCTCGTATTGAAAACGGGAAACGCGGCATTCCGAAACCTCCTACGATTAAAAAGTTAGCTGGTGCGTTAAAGGTACCTTATGAAGACATGATGCAGGCTGCGGGCTATATTGAGGAAGCCGCTTCTGTCCAACAGCTTAGGGAAGATGATCTTGCTTTATCCAAAATAAAGGAAGCCGCAGCGCAATATGAACTTGGTGATCTCGAAATATTTGATGGTGACATATGGTCAACCCTTTCGAAAAAAGAAATAGAGGACCTCAACCGCTATTTGTTATTTATGTTAAACAGCCGTTCGTCCTCATAAATGTTTAAGCTTTTTGCGCCGATTTATGACAGATTTACGGTATAATGGGTTCAGATTGGAGTGAAGAAAGATGAATCAATCTGACATGTGCCCGCGGTTTGAAAAAGCAGTTGAGTTATTGAGTAAACGCTGGGTGGCACTGATTGTTTTTCAGCTTCTCTCAGGTCAGCAGCGCTTTAGTGAAATTGAGGCGGCTCTGACAAATTTAAGCGGAAGAGTATTATCTGAGAGATTAAAAGAGCTGGAAGCAGCAGGTATTGTAAAACGGGAGGTTTTTGCTGAAACACCCGTGCGCATTGAGTATTCTTTAACAGATATGGGGCGTTCACTTGCACCCGTTTTTGAGGAAATTGCGAAGTGGTCCTCTGAATGGATCACGCTTGAATCATAAACCAGCATTCGAACCGCCTGATCATCATAAAACAACCTCCCTTACAGCGATGTAAGGGAGGTTTTGTCTTTTCAACTGCTTAAGCAGATGTGATGTTTTTTTCAGCTAACGCTTTTCTTTCTTTTTTCTTGTTTGTCGGGCTTAAATAGCGTTCGAGCCAGCCCATGACAAGGTCAGCGATAATAGCCATAAGTGCAGTTGGAATCGCACCTGCTAAAATGATGGCTGTTCCGTTTGTGGCGTTTGACCCTCTGATGATGATATCACCAAGACCTCCCGCGCCCACAAATGTTCCAATCGCTGTAATTCCGATGGCAATGACCAGTGCGGTTCTTAAACCAGCCATAATGACTGATAAAGCAAGCGGTAGTTCAACCATTCTCAGCACTTGCCATTTCGTCATGCCCATCGCTTTACCTGATTCTAAATAGGCATGTTCAATGCTGACAATGCCTGTATACGTGTTTCTGATGATCGGCAGAAGCGAATACAGAAAGAGTGATAGGATGACTGTATTTGCGCCAAGTCCTAATACAAGCATCAACACGGAAAGCATCGCTAATGCCGGTATCGTTTGGATGACGTTGGTAATGGCAAAGACCCAATTGCTCAGCTTGCGGTAATGCGCCACAAAGATGCCTACTGGAATCCCGACAATCGCCGCAAACAACACCCCATACGCCGACATGAGAAAATGGCGATAAAATTCTTCTAACACATATGACCCGTTCTGCTGATAATACGTCCATAATTGCTGCAGTGTGTCCATCAGCCGTGACACCTCCCCATCTTACTCAAAGTAATTGTGTTTTTTCAGGAAATTCTTCGCAACGGTTGCTGGTTCTTGAAGCTCCCCGTCAACTTGATAGTTCAGCTCTTGCATTTGTTCTGTATCGATTTTTCCGATTAGCCTGTTGATCACCTTATCAAGCCCTGGATTTTCTTTTAAGACTTTCTCCGGGACTACTGGTGATGCATCATATGGCGGGAAGAACCGTTTATCATCTTTTAAGATTTTAAGGTTATAGGCTTTGATTCGTCCATCTGTTGAATAGGCAAGCACAATATCCATTTTTTCATTTTTTAATGCATCATAGACTAAACCAATCTGCATCGGATATGTGCTGCCAAATTTGATTCCGTATGTTTTCACGAACCCGTCATAGCCGTCGCCTTTCTTTTTGAGCCAAATATTATCGACACCAAATCGGTAATTGTTCGCATTCTTTTTCAAATCAGAGACCGTTTCTAACTTGTTTTCCTTCGCCATCTTCTGCGTCACAGCAAAGGCATACGTATTATCAAATCCATAAGAATCAAACCATTTGTAATCGTAGCGTTTTTTAAATTCTTTTTGGACGATCTCCATCGCACGCTCCGGGTCTTTTTCCGCATCCATTCCAAGCGTGCTTGTTAAATCCGTGCCTGAATATCTTGTCGCAGAAATGTCGACATCTCCGTTTTCCATTGCTTTCTGCTGCACAGTGTTGGAGCCTAGGTTTTTCACAATAGTCGTCTTTTTATCTGTGTAATGTTCGATCATATCGCCAACCATATAGGCCATAATTTCTGATTCGGTAAAGTTTTGTGCTCCAATTCGCAGCGTGCCCCCTGAGGAGCCGGCTAGTCCAGGAAGTGAACAGCCGCTTATCAATAGCAAGCATCCGGCAAGCAGTGCACTGATCCATTTTGTTTTTCGATTCTTCACATAAGCCAACTCCTTATGAAACTTCCTTCAATCCTTTTAAGCCTTCTGGTGTTACTTTTTTCTCCAGCTTCATTAATGATAGGTCGATGATGACTGCTAAAATTGTGACTGGTATCGCACCCGCAATAATAAATTCCGGCTGATACAGCTGAAGTCCAATCAAAATGTAGTCACCTAGACCGCCTCCACCGATAAAGGCTGCAAGTGTTGTCCAGCCAATCAAATATATCGTTGACGTTCTGACACCTGCCATAATGACCGGTACAGCAAGCGGGAGTTCAACAAGACGAATTTGTTCCCATGTTGTCATCCCGATTCCTTTACCGGATTCAAGCAAGTTTTTGTTCACACCTTGGACCCCGGCATACGTATTTCTTAAAATAGGTAAAACCGAATAGAAAAAGAGAGCAACGATTGCAGGTATTTTCCCAACCCCCAAAATAGGAATAAAAAAGGCAAGAATCGCTAAACTAGGGAGTGTTTGAAAGATATTCACGATACCGATGATAAAACCTGCGCCTCGCTTCATTCGTGTGAGGACCACACCTAAAGGAACGGCAACGATAATACCAAGCACAACAGCAATTAAGGAAATATATAAATGCTCCCACATTTTTGTGAGGAGTTCCCCACCATTTTTCTCTAGAAAGTCGATGATTTGATCCATGTGTACACCTCCCTTACTTCATTTCAGTGACAGCCGCCGGCGTATCGTCTCCCCAAATGGAGTCGTACACAACATCTACAAGACTTGCACGTGTCACAATGCCTTTTAAGTGCCCTTCTGCATCCACAACCGGTACATATTTAATGCCGCGTATTAATATTTTCCGGACAGTGTCTCTTAGAAGTGCGCCTTCTTGTACGGTATAGAACTCTGTATTTAAAATATCACCAACGAAAGCTGCTTTTCTGCGGTTCGCATCGATTGTTTCAATATCGATATAGCCTTTTAGCACATGATGTTCATCTACTACAAGCAAGGAATCGACCCGCTTTTCTCTCATGATGTAGATGGCATCTGTTAATGTTTTTTCAACTGTAACGGTGACTGGTGACGTGTTCATCATTTGTTCTACACGTTCCATATTCGGATTTGATTGAAGCAGACGTTCTTTGCCGATGAATTCTTCTACGAATTCATTGGCTGGGTTCCGCAGAATATCGTCAGGCGTACCTACTTGGACAATCTCTCCATCTTTTAAAATCACAATTCGATCAGCTAGTTTAATAGCTTCGTCCATGTCATGTGTGACGAATACGATGGTTTTATTTAACGTTTTTTGCAGTTTCTTAAATTCTTCCTGCAATGAATCTCGTGTGATTGGATCAAGTGCGCCAAACGGTTCATCCATGAGGATCAGAGGGGGTTCCGCTGCTAGTGCGCGAAGAACACCGATGCGCTGCTGCTGTCCTCCGCTGAGTTCATGAGGGTAGCGCTCTAAATATTCCGGTCCCATGTCGACAAGCTTCAGCAGTTCACGTGCCCGTTCTTTTCGTTTTTCTTCCGGCCATTTTAACAGCTTCGGAACAAGTGAAATGTTTTGTGCGATGGTCATATGGGGGAACAGTCCAATTTGCTGAATCACATAGCCAATTTCTCTTCTTAATTGAACTGGGTCTTTTTTCATAATGTTTTCTCCCTCGATGAAGATTTTTCCTGAGGAAGGTTCGATGAGTCGGTTGATCATCTTCATGGTTGTTGTCTTACCACAGCCACTCGGTCCAATAAAACAAATAAATTCTCCTTTTGCTATTTCTAAATCAATATTTTTGACAGCTTTTTTTCCGCCTTTATACGTCTTAGATACATTCTCTAGTTTCAGCAAATGAGACACCTCCATTAGTCGGATCAATATTTTCAGAAAATTTACACCTTATTTATTATAGTGCAAACTTTATAAAATAAAAAGTTTATGATGTGTTTGTATTGCATAACATTTATTTAAAATTTTCAGTTAACGGCCTGCTAGATAGAGATCTCTCCTTTTTCCTCCAAATTACGAGCAAATACTCAATATTTATTGTTTTCATCAACAAACAGGTATATGATATATTGTGTTACAAATTGTCAGTCGTGAAGGGATGAATCGGGGAGTGGACAAGCAAGCGTTAGGTGCCATTCAAAAAGCACAGGATCATTATATTGAAAAAGCTGCCGAGAACATGAATGCCTTTGGTCTTTCTTCTACAGTGGGTAGAGTGCTTGGTATCATTCACATGAACCGTAAACCAATGACGCTTGGAGAGCTATCAGAGGCGACAGGCATGAGCAAAACGAGAATGAGTCAAGTCGTTCGAGAAATGCTTGATTTGAATATTGCGGAAAAAGTTTATGAAAAAGGAATACGTAAAGATCTATATGAAGTTGAGCAAGATCAATACCAAACGTTTATTTCCTTGTTTGCAGCCAATTGGTCCCGAGTTGTCAGCAAAAACCGCAAGGCACATAAGAAAACGTGCAAGGAATTGCTGGAGCTGCTTGAACAGGACGACCTGCCAGAAGAGACAGAGGATAAAATCAATCTGCTTCTTTCAGAAATCAAGGAAAGTCTTGATTACTATGATTGGATTAGCCGTTTAATTGAATTCTTTGAAAGTGAAGAAGTGTTTAAGCATGTGCCGAAACCTTAAAAAAAGCTGTTTTATTTTACATCATTGTAGAAAAAAACAGCTTTTTTATATACACTTATTGCATAAACATTGGAAACATCCCTTTTAAGCCTGCGCCGATCATCTCAACTGCCACTACAGCAAGAATTAATCCCATTAACCGCGTCACGACATTCATCTCTGTTTTCCCCATTTTCCGCATAATGAAACTTGAATAATGAAAGGCATAAAAGGTCATTGCCAGAACGATGACAATGCCGATTAAAATCGTAAACATGTGAAGCATCCCTTGACTTCCCGGGGTTAAACTCATCACTGTAGCGATTGTACCGGGACCAGCGATGATCGGAATCGCCAGCGGCGTAACGGAAACATCCGCCTTTTCTATGCTTTCTGCCTTTTCCTCAGAATGAGGATTTTGGACATGTGACTCCTTTGCATTCAGTAAATTGTAAGCGATACCAAAAATAAAAATACCTCCGGCGATACGGAGTGCATGAATATCGATACCAAACAATTTGAAAATGAGCCTCCCTGCCAATAGAAAGGCAACAAGAATAATGAAAGAGACCACAATGGCTTTTTTGGCTGTCTGGGAGCGTTCTTTCTCTGTATATCCCTCTGTTAAAGTGATGAAAAGAGGCACGTTTCCAATAGGGTTTGATACAGCAAATAATGAGACCACGACATGAATCATAAAGGAAATCAACAGACACCCTCCTTTTTTCATAGTGTCTGCCAATCTGATGTGAATATTCCCTTGTGATGTTAAAACCTGTATATATTTAACCGATGATAATAAAGGTTTAAAGAAAG
The DNA here is from genome assembly GCF_038628485.1 of Bacillus sp. FSL M7-0003. Taxonomy (NCBI): domain Bacteria; kingdom Bacillati; phylum Bacillota; class Bacilli; order Caryophanales; family Bacillaceae; genus Bacillus; species Bacillus sp. FSL M7-0003. The sequence continues at coordinate 3,041,517 of NZ_CP152024.1, forward strand.
GGGAATGACACATGAAGAAAACGATCACCATCATCCTTCTATCTGTTGCGGTTTTAGGAGCAGCCGGCTGGATGGTTTGGCAGCAGCAGACCATCAAAGCAGCTGAGGAAAAACACCAGCAAGAAAGCAAAACGAACGATGAGCAGCTTTCGAAGTTAACATCAGTTCAAGCGGATATAAAGCATGAAAACGAAAAACAAAAAAAGAAACTGTCTACCATCACCAAAAAGCTCCAAAACGAAAAGAAAGCCTATCAAAAAGAAGTCAAGCAGCGTAAAATACTTGAGTCAAAAATTGACCAGCTTCAAAAAGAGCTGACAGCAGCGAAAGCCACTGCTCAAGCAAATAAACAGAGCGCACAGGCTGCAAGGCAACCAACTGTCAAAAAAGACCCAAATGTCACCCACAATCCGCCCTCACAATGGGTACAGGATCAATATGATTGGGGTGTGAAACAAGGATATATTAAAGAATAGAAAGGATGAAAAAATATGATACACATTCGGCCATTGTCAGGTGATCAATCCGTCCCTATGGATCTTTTACTCTTAGCTGATCCTTCAAAGGAAAAGGTTCTTACTTATGTGCAATCCGGCTCTTGTTATGTCGCGTATCATGAACAGGACGTGATTGGTGTCTATGTGCTTTTATCTCTGTCTCAGCAGACAGTCGAAATCATCAATGTCGCCGTGAAGGAATCATGGCAAGGAAAAGGAATTGGGAAGCAGCTGATCCGCCATGCCATTGCTGAAGCGAAATCCGCAGGTTTTCACACGGTTGAAATCGGCACAGGCAACTCGAGCATTCAGCAGCTCGCACTTTATCAGAAATGCGGCTTCCGCATGATATCTATTGACCACGATTTCTTTCTTAAGCATTATGATGAACCGATTTTTGAAAATGGCATTCAGTGTATGGATATGGTACGGCTGTCACTCACTTTGCAAGCAGACTGATGTTTTGTTCCGTCCGTCTGCTTTTTTATGTTCTGCGTTTTTTTACCACATGCTTCACATATTGAATGAAGAAATAAAGCACGGCGCCAGCTAAAAAGCAGACCACACATCCAAAGAGCGTCGCCTCTGAGCTGAATTGATACTCTTCAATTTTCATGATATAAAATGGCATGCCAAACAATGTTGGGCTTGATTCAACATGATTGACCTCTAGCAGCAGTAAAAAAACAGGGGTCATAAACACAGCAAATACATACAGCATCGCAAGTGTTATACCGCTGGAAAACGAATGAAATACTTTGATCATCTCTTTCTCTCCTTCATCTCTTTTAAACTGGCTGTGATATTTTTTCCGTCAGGGCAAGCTGGATGCAGCATCACCGTATTCAGTAAAGAAAAAAACAGCAGCTGATGACTGACCGGATGCTTCCATATCAAAAAAAGCACAAGCGAACAAAGCACCGGAAAGAGCGGGCCTGCAAGTGCCACCATCATATTGAAGCTCGGCCGGACAAATTTCTCATGGACGACCGCCACATGCTTCCAATCAATCGTGATCACAAAATCAAAGAGCGGCCTTTTTTCGATCTTGTTACACATCATGATCATCAGTATATGACCGAGTTCATGTATCATCACAACCGCTAGGAAACTACACACAAGTTCTATCATCGCAAGACAGGCCTCTTTAACATGACCGTATATATACAGCTATAAAATGCAAGTGAACCTAACAAATAGGCGGTGGCGAGAAGATACACATCTGCTGAAAGCCACTTCAATAAAAGCATATCGATGAAGCTGAATACAGCAATCATCATCACGATGACAAACAGTTTATTAAACTCACTGATCTTCACGATAAACCCTGTACAGGCCGCCATGGCAGTGATCAACAAAATGGACAAACTTGCGAGGCCATGACCTTCACTTTCAATACCTATCACCATAGATGCAAACCCAATAAACACAAAATATATCAACAAATTAATAGCGTAATAAAATAAAATTCTCGACAATAAATAAGCACCCTTTGATGTATTTAACATAAAGATGGCCCTTTGATTCATATGATATTCTCTGCCAATCATCAGTGGAAGCATGATCAATATTTCCTTTAAGGCATACTGCACTATAAAGGCATACATCCAGCCGGTTTCTACAGGTGTAAAAACAAATGGCAGCCCCGCAGTCAAACAAACGAGAAATAAAAACAAAATGCCCTGTTCTTTAAAAACAGCTGACCGGCTGAAATAGACCAATTCCTGCCGCAGGTGCGTCAGAAAGGAAGATTGCGTTCTAATTTTCTTGTAAGAAAACGACTTTACCTCTGTTTTCAGCTGCAAAAACATCTGATGGACATAAGAAGCCGCTAACCCCTTCAGCCATAGCCAGCCAGCGCTTAGAAGGAGCACGAGAAATATGAGATAGACTGATGGCCATACTCGGATCATTTCCATTGCTTTTTTCAAAAGGAGAAACACCAATAGATTCAGCACCGCAAAGCCGAGCGTTTGCAGCAGCAAATGCTCTTTTGTTTTTGATACGAAATGGCTCACAGCAATCCGCATCACCATCCAAGAAGCAAGTGCAAGCAGCGCCAGTACACAGCAAGTCATGCATACAGCCGTTATCCAATACAAAGATGGCGTAACACCGCTGATCAAAAGGCCTAAGACAATCGGTAAAAAAAGCAGTCCTACCATGAGAAAACAAAAGAGCATCGGAAAGAAATACACACAAAGGACAAATGGCACACTTTGTATCGCACTATTCAAAAAGTAGAATTGATATTCCTGACGCTTTAATTTATTGCGGGATAACACAATACCTGCGCCTAAAAGTAAAAGCGTCATTTTCATCAATTGGAGATATAGAGCAGCCGGCTCACTTTCTCCCGCCTGCATGAAAAAGCGCAGGCTGATGACGACGTATATCGCATACATGAGCAAGAAAAAAACCGCGGCTGCGAGAAGCTGTATAGGGTACTTTTTTGCGAGCTGCTTTCCTTTCGTTGTCAGCATCCCCCATTCTATTTTATGAAGAACGTGTCGTGTCCAGATCATTGAGTAACCTCTCCACCTGCATATAGTAATCTCGATTCATTTCTTTATAAATCTCTTCAAGTGCCTGATGAGGAAATGTCTGAGTCGTTTCTTGGCGGGACATATCCAGCTTGACGTCCCCATTTCTTAAGATCATGAGATGGTCATAAAGCGTATCACCAAAGCTCAAATGATGGGTTGAAATGAGAATGCCAGCGCCTTGATCTCTCAGCTTCATAAGCACCTTTTTTAAGATGATCATCATATCTGGATCAAGACCGTTCGTTGGCTCATCGAACACATAATAATCACATGGCCTGAGGAGCTGTGAAATGATCTGCGTTTTCTTTTGATTGCCATGAGACAGCTGAGCGATAGGCTGATCCATATACGAACCCAGCTCAAACAGATCAATGAACGTCTCTTCCCGTGTGACATCTTGCTCATTTGGCAGCTGAAGTAATTGAAAGTATTCTCTCGGTGATAAATAATCGAACAACGAATGCTCGTCAGGAATATAGGAAACATGTTTTTTCAATAAGGAAATATGTTCTGAGGATTGAAGGTTCAGCTGTTTACCATGTAAAGTGACGCATCCTTTAAATGGCGTCAGCCCAAACATGGATTGGATTATCGTCGTCTTTCCCGCACCATTATGCCCCAAAAGCAGCAGCATCTGCCCTTTCTCGACATTCATTTGAATATTGCGGAGAGAGAAGGTGCGGCTATATGTTTTTTCTTTTAATCGTAATGTCAGCATCATATCCCTCCGTTTGTTTCAGATAGAACAGATGCCCTTGCATCTGTTCTCATCCCTGTTAAAAACCGCACTGGATTTTAACGTACATGCCTAATAATTTGAACTCACCTAAAAATTTGGAGCCTCGTCCAAAGGTCTTGCATGCCCAAATCAATGCTCCAAGTGAAATAATGCCCAATATAGCGGCAAGGACATAAATCCAAAATGCGTTTTTCTGTACATTCTTAGAAGTTAGAATTCGTTGCTTCCTTTCATCATATGCCGCCAATAGGTGAAGAACATACATATATACACCTACTGGAAAACGAAGGCTAAAAGGATTCAGCATCTCATCACCCCCTAATATATGTAAAATGATACCACCCCCTTACAGAAAGCATAAGTTCATTTCAGATCATATTTTTAGTCGATTTTTCATGATTTAGTGCTTATAAATGGAGGGGATTTTGCCTTCTTCTCTAACTGAAGGAGGATTTTTTACAGAAATAGGATAAGTCAAATGAATTAGCCAGAGGATTTCGCTTAACACAAAAAAACGCTGCGCCCCGCTCTCATGAAAGAGCGGAACGCAGCGCATAGCTGACATTATTTATTCAAGTTATAGAATGTTGCAATGCCGTGATATTGTGCTGTTTCAGCCAATTGATCTTCGATGCGAAGTAATTGGTTGTATTTCGCCACACGGTCCGTACGAGACGGAGCACCTGTTTTGATTTGTCCAGCGTTTGTTGCAACAGCGATGTCTGCAATCGTGCTGTCTTCAGTTTCACCAGAACGGTGAGAGATAACAGCTGTGTATCCTGCGCGTTTTGCCATTTCGATTGCATCAAATGTTTCAGTTAATGTACCGATTTGGTTTACTTTGATCAGGATTGAGTTACCAACGCCGTTTTTGATTCCTTCAGATAGCTTCTTCGTATTTGTAACGAACAAGTCGTCTCCTACTAGCTGAACCTTGCTGCCAAGGCGCTCAGTTAATAGTTTGTGACCTTCCCAGTCGTTTTCATCAAGGCCGTCTTCGATAGAGATGATTGGGTATTTCGATACCATATCTTCATACCAGTCAACCATTTCAGCAGATGTTTTCACAACACCTTCACCTGATAAATGATATTTACCGTCTTCTTTGTTGTAGAACTCAGAAGATGCAGCATCCATTGCAAGCTTCACTTCTTCACCTGGTTTGAAGCCAGCTTTTTCGATCGCTTCAACGATTGTTTGAAGTGCTTCTTCGTTAGAACCAAGGTTTGGAGCGAATCCACCTTCATCACCTACAGCTGTGTTTAAGCCTTTTGCGCTTAATACAGATTTCAGGCTATGGAAGATTTGAGCGCCCATGCGAAGTGCTTCACGGAAGTTCGGTGCACCTACAGGCATAATCATGAATTCTTGAATGTCTACGTTGTTATCCGCATGCTCTCCGCCGTTGACGATGTTCATCATTGGTACTGGAAGCGTTTTGGAGTTGAATCCACCAAGGTATTGATAAAGTGGAATTTGTAAGAAATCAGCAGCCGCACGTGCTACAGCGATAGATACGCCAAGGATTGCGTTTGCGCCTAATTTCCCTTTGTTTTCTGTTCCGTCAAGTTCGATTAACATTTTGTCAATCGCTACTTGTTCTGTTACATCAAAGCCTAAAAGCTCTGGTGCAATGATTTCGTTTACGTTGTTTACAGCTGTCAGAACACCTTTTCCAAGGTAACGGTCTTTGTCTCCGTCACGTAGTTCTACTGCTTCATATTCACCAGTAGAAGCACCACTTGGAACAAGCGCACGGCCAAAGCCGCCAGATTCTGTGTAAACTTCTACTTCAACTGTTGGGTTACCGCGAGAGTCTAATACTTCGCGTGCATATACGTCAACAATGTATGGCATCGTTATTTCTCTCCTTTTGAATCAATTTTTTTATTTCTGAATTAATGATGTTCCTGTCATCTCTTTTGGTTTTTCAAGACCAAGTAAGTCTAAAAGCGTTGGAGATAGATCAGCTAAAATGCCGCCTTCTCTAAGCGTCGCACCTTTTTTCGTCACGATGACTGGTACAGGATTCGTTGTATGTGCAGTATGCGGCTTTCCTTCTTCGGTAATCAGCACGTCTGCGTTACCGTGGTCTGCCGTGATGATGGCATGTCCGCCTTTTGCCAGGATTGCGTCGACTACAGCTCCTAAGCACTCATCTACTGCTTCAATGGCTTTGATTGTTGGCTCAAGCATACCTGAATGGCCAACCATATCCGGGTTAGCAAAGTTCAGAATGATCGCATCATGCTTGTCAGCATTGATGTCTGCAACAAGTGCATCCTTTACCTCGTAAGCACTCATTTCCGGCTTGAGGTCATAGGTGGCTACATCTGGTGAATTGATTAAGATGCGGTCTTCACCAGGAAATTCTTCTTCACGTCCACCGCTCATAAAGAACGTGACATGAGGATATTTCTCTGTTTCAGCAATCCGCAGCTGTTTCAATCCGTTTTGAGAAAGCACTTCTCCTACCGTGTTATCCAAATTCACTGGTTTGAAGGCAACATAGCCATCAACCGTTTCACTGAAGTGTGTGAAGCAGACGAAGTGTAAATTCTTCGGATGAGCTTCTCCGCGGTCAAACGAGCGGAAATCTGCATTTGTGAAAGTGTTCGAGATTTGGATGGCACGGTCTGGACGGAAGTTATAGAAAATCACAGAGTCGCCGTCGTTTACTTTGGCAACCGGCTCACCATTTTCTCTCGTAATGACAGATGGAATAACGAATTCATCGTAGATTCCATTTTCATAGGAGTCATCAACGACATCATAGATGTTTTGATAACTTGGCCCTTCACCATATGCCATCGCGCGGTACGCTTTCTCCACACGATCCCAGCGTTTGTCACGGTCCATTGAGTAATAGCGTCCTGAAAGTGTTGCCACTTCACCGACACCGATTTCTTTGATTTGTTCTTCCAGCTGTTTCAAGTACACTTTGGCTGTCTTCTGACCAACATCACGTCCGTCCAAGAAACCATGAATGTATACCTTTGTTAAGCCTTCTTTTTTCGCCAGCTTCAGCAGGGCAAAAAGATGCTGGATGTGACTGTGCACACCGCCGTCTGACAAGAGTCCAAATAAATGAAGCGCCTTGTCATTCTCTTTTGCATACGTCATTGCATCTAGGAACGTTTCGTTTTTCTCAAATTCCCCTTCACGAATGGCAACATTCACCCTTGTTAAGCTTTGATACACAATGCGTCCTGCACCGATGTTCAAATGCCCAACTTCAGAGTTCCCCATTTGACCTTCCGGGAGACCTACTGCCTCACCTGAAGCCGTTAAGGTTTGATGCGGAAATTCGTTCCAGTAGCGGTCAAAGTTCGGTTTTTTTGCTTGTGCGACAGCGTTACCGACTGTTTCGCCTCTTAAACCGAACCCGTCTAAGATGATTAGTGCAGCTGGTTTCTTACTCATATTGACCTTCCTCCAATAATTGAACGAAAGACTGAGGTTCTAAGCTTGCGCCGCCTACCAAAGCACCGTCAATATCGGATTCTGCCATATATTCTTTAATATTTGCCGGCTTCACGCTTCCGCCATATTGAATGCGAAGGCTGTCTGCCGCTTCTTGACCAAATTCGCTTGCAACGGTTTGGCGGATGTGTGCGCAAACGTCGTTTGCATCTTTCGCTGTAGAAGATTTTCCTGTACCGATAGCCCAGATTGGCTCATATGCAATCACAGATTCAGCAACTTGCTGCTTCGTTAAACCAGCTAGTGCTTTCTTCACTTGATCAGCGACAAGTTCATTTGTTTTACCAGCTTCACGCTCTTCAAGCGTTTCACCTACACAAATGATTGGAACGATGCCATGCTTGAATGCAGCATGTGCTTTTTTGTTCACTGTTTCATCTGTTTCAGCAAAGAATTCACGGCGCTCTGAATGCCCAATCACTGAATAGCCGATGCCTAAATCTTTTAGAGCAGCAGGGCTGATTTCCCCAGTGAATGCACCATTTTCTTCAAAGTGCATGTTTTGTGCACCAATTTTAAGGTCTGTTCCGTTTGATAGGCTGTTTAGCTTTTCAAGGAAAAGAGCTGGCGCACAGACAATGGATTCCACTTTGTCAGGAGATGGAATAGATGACTTGACTTCTTCAACGAAGCTGACTGCTTCGCCAAGTGTTTTGTTCATTTTCCAGTTCCCAGCTATAATTGGTTTTCTCATGATTGACACTTCCTTATAGCAGTTTTGGTCTTATTTATCGTTTAATGCAGTAACACCAGGAAGTTCTTTGCCTTCCATAAATTCAAGTGAAGCGCCGCCGCCTGTAGAAATATGGCTCATCTGATCGGCAAGACCAAATTTCTCAACTGCTGCTGCTGAATCTCCACCACCAATGACAGAATATGTATCTTTTGCTTCTGCCAGTGCTTCTGCGATAGCTTTTGTTCCTTTAGCGAATGCATCGATTTCAAATACACCCATTGGTCCGTTCCAGACAACAAGTTTGCTGTTTTTAATAACGTCAGCATACTTTTCTCTTGTCTCTGTTCCAATATCAAGTGCTTCTAGATCACTTGGAATTTCAGAGATTGGCACAATGCTTGTATTTGCATCATTTGAAAAGTCGTCGGCTACCAGAACATCTGTTGGAATCAGGAAGTTCACGCCTTTTTCTTTTGCACGGTCCATAAACGATTTCGCTAAATCTACTTTATCTTCTTCTAATAGAGATTTCCCTACCTCGTGGCCAAGTGCTTTCACAAATGTGTAAGCAAGTCCGCCGCCGATGATGAGGTTGTCCACTTTATCAAGAAGACTTTCAATCACACCGATTTTATCCTTTACCTTTGCGCCGCCGATAATCGCTGTAAATGGGCGATCAGGATTTGAAATGGCTTTCCCTAGAACCTCAAGCTCTTTTTGCATGAGGAAGCCTGAAACAGCCGGAAGATAAGCTGCAATACCAGCTGTCGATGCATGTGCACGGTGTGCAGCACCGAACGCATCATTGACATACACATCGGCTAAATCAGCAAATGCTTTTGATAATTCAGGATCGTTCTTTTCTTCACCAGGATAGAAACGAACGTTTTCAAGCACTAGCACATCTCCTTCTTTTAAATCAGAGATTTGCTTTTTCACGTTGTCGCCGTAAGCTTCATCTGCTTTTTTCACTTCTTTTCCAAGAAGCTCTTGCAGACGTTTTGCCACAGGTGTCAGACGCAGTTCTTCAGTAACTTGACCCTTCGGACGACCCAAATGACTAGCTAGCAGTACCTTTGCGCCTTGTCCTGTTAAATACTCAATTGTTGGTAATGCTGCGCGGATACGAGTATCATCCGTCACTTCTCCGTCCTTCATCGGAACGTTAAAATCTACGCGGCAGAACACAACTTTACCTTTTACGTCAATGTCTTTTACTGATTTCTTATTCATGCTCGTCAGGAGATCCTCCTTTATTCTGGTTTCCTTACGCATTGGACAAGACTCTCTTTATCCTTTTCCCATTTTGCCCTCATCAAAATGAGAAATCGTGCAGAACGGATAAAAACAGAGAAAAAGGGAAAGGGATGCTTCCCCTTCCCTTGTCCGTCTTCATTATATCGTGTCTCTAGGAAAGAACCAAGTGAGTTCCTTCAGTGTGAGAAATTAAAGACCTTGTTTTGCAATGTAAGCTGCAAGGTCAACAACGCGGTGAGAATATCCGCTCTCGTTATCGTACCAAGAGATTACTTTCACCATGCTGCCTTCCATTACCATTGTAGAAAGAGCATCGATTGTTGAAGAGTTTGCATTACCATTGTAGTCACCAGATACTAATGGCTCTTCGCTGTAGCCAAGGATTCCTTTAAGTTCTCCTTCAGCTGCTTCTTTAAGTGCTGCATTTACGTCTTCAGCTGTTACATCTTGGTTTAATTCAGCAACAAGGTCAACTAAAGAAACGTTAGGTGTTGGAACACGCATAGCGCCACCGTTTAATTTACCTTTAAGTTCAGGCAATACAAGTGAAACAGCTTTCGCAGCACCTGTAGAAGTTGGGATAATGTTTTCCGCAGCTGCACGAGCACGACGGTAGTCTTTGTGCGGAAGATCAAGAATTTGCTGGTCATTTGTGTATGAGTGAACAGTTGTCATCATACCGCGTTTGATACCAAATTTATCGTTAAGTACTTTTGCAAATGGTGCTAAGCAGTTTGTCGTACAAGATGCATTAGAGATGACATCGTGGCTAGCTGCATCGTATTTGTCTTCGTTTACACCCATAACGATTGTGATATCTTCTTCGTTAGCAGGAGCAGAGATGATGACTTTTTTAGCGCCAGCTTCTAAGTGTTTAGCAGCGTCTGCACGTTTTGTGAAGAATCCAGTAGATTCAACAACGATTTCTACGCCTTGTTTACCCCAGCTTAATTTCGCAGGGTCACGTTCAGCTGATACTTCGATTGTTTTACCGTTCACTACTAAGTTTGTACCGTCTACAGAAACCTCTGCATCTAGTTTTCCGTGAACAGAGTCATATTGTAAAAGGTGTGCAAGCATGTTAGCATCTGTTAGATCGTTAACCGCTACTACCTCAACTTCAGGATTATTTAATGCTGCACGAAATACGTTACGTCCAATACGTCCAAATCCGTTAATACCGACTTTTACTGCCATGATGTTTCCTCCTTTTATAGGTCACAATGTTTTATATTGAGGGATCAATTGACTCCCTTAATAACTCTTTTGCGGCTCCTTCGTCTGTGACGAGAACCGTTCGGCGCGGTTTTTTGAAATAAGCTTCAATCGCCCCCGCCTTTGATGATCCACCTGCAACAGCAATGATGTGTGGAATGCTTTCTAGATCATCTAGCTGCATGCCGACGGAGTGCACTTTGTGTACAACCTCACCATCACGATTAAAGTAATAGCCAAAGGCCTCTGTCACTGCGTCATGCTCATCAATCTTTTTTAAATCTTCAGCTGGTGTATTTCGTCTCATCGCCATTGTTTTTGCTTCACCAATACCATGAATAAGCATCGTGGACGATTTAATCGTTTGAAGCACTTCTTTGACGGACGGCTCTTCAATAATGGAAGAGTAAGCACCTTCTGACAGCTGCCCTGGAACAAACAGCAGTTTGTAAGTACCGGAAGCTTTTTCAGCCATGTGGGCACAAATGGTGTTTGCCTGATTTTTTACATTCTCCCCAAGACCGCCTCTCGCAGGGACAAACATCGTATTGCGGTTTTTGGCATCAGGGGTCATCATTTCGGCAACGGCTTCCATCGTCGTTCCGCCAGTGACGGCGACGATATTATTTCCAGTAAACCTTTTTTTCATGCATTGGACAGCAGCTCTTCCCATTTCTTGCTTCACCCACGGGGATTCGTCACTGTCACCAGAAACGATCATGACTTCTTCCAGGCCTAACTTTCTCTTTAATGTATTTTCCAAAAAGGTTAAACCTAAAACGTCCTTCATCATTCCTTCAAGCATTTCAAGCAAAGCGTGACCCTCACTCGTTAGCATCATACCGCTCGTTTTCACATCCAGCAGATTTTGTTCTTTTAAAAACTGAACTTCAGCGCGTAAGATGCGCTCACTGAGACCAAGACTTGTCGCAAGACTTCTGCGGCCAATCGGTTCAGCTAATCTGATGTACTGCAAAATGTCGTAGCGTTTTTGCATAACAATGAGAAGATCTGGCAATAATTTTTTTTGAGCTTCCAATAAACGATTCATGGCTAACGACCCTTCCTTTTCACGTTGGACTAAAAACGTCCCACTGTGACAAAAAACGTCCCGCCACAGCCAAAAAAAATCAATCCCTGCTTTCTTTAATTATTTTAACAGGATAATCTTGCATTTTCAACTCTTACAAACACATTTAGACAAAAAATAGACACATTTTCACCGATAGCCTGCTTGTCATCAGGGTTCTTGCGATGATATTTCTTTTCAAAATATTTATTTTCTTTTATATAGAATGTATTCACGATGGAAAATGTGCATGCTGGTGATATGAGCATGCACATTTTTTTCAGGACCTGCTTATGTTTTTGTGATGGTTCCAAACTGTTTTGCCTCTTCCTTCGGTTTGATTTTGAGATAATAAATAATGTAGCAGGCAGCCATGAACGGGATTCCGCAATAAAGGCCGATCCGCTGATCCTCGATAAAAAATAAGCTGATGAGGACGATGCCAAATGCGATAAAGCCTGCTAATGGAACAAATGGATAGAGCGGTGTTCGGAAGACGAGATCCTTTACATCTCCGCCCGCCTTTATGAATTGTTTTCTAAAGAAATACTGAGACAAGCAAATAGACATCCACACCACAACAAGAACCATACCAGAAATAGAAATGAGCCACACATACACCGTTTTTGGAGCCACAACACTTGTCAGCAGGGATAGTGCAGATACGACCATTGTCATCAATAGTGCATTGATCGGAATTTTACGCTTGGACAGCTTTTTCGTAAATTCAGGTCCTTTCCCGTCTTTCGACAGCGACCAAAGCATACGTGATGATGCATATAATCCAGAGTTTGCTACAGATAAGACGGCTGTGATGATGATAAAATTCATGATATCTGCCGCATATGGTATACCGACCTTGTCCAGAACGACGACAAACGGGCTATCGACAGTGCCTGCTGTCTGCCACGGAAGAAGCGCGGCCAGAACCGCAATGGATAAAACGAAAAAGACCATCGTTCTCCAAATAATATTTCGTATAGAACGAGGCAATGTTTTTTCAGGGCTTTCACTCTCTCCTGCTGCAATCCCTACAAGTTCTGTTCCTTGAAAGGAGAAATTGACCGTGACCATGGTTAATAAAATAGCAAAAACGCCGTTAGGAAATAGTCCGCCATGATCCGTCAAATGACGAAATAGAGGGGCTGGTTCTCCATCTTTCAGATGAATCATTCCGAAAATTGCGCCAATTCCAATGATAATAAATAATAGGATGGCAGCGACCTTAATGGCTGAAAACCAAAACTCGGTTTCAGCAAAGCTGCGAGCTGAGATGGCATTCACGGCAAATAAAATCACGCTAAATGCAAGACACCAAAGCCAAACAGGGATATCTGGGAACCACCTTTGGAGCAAAATGCCTGCTGACGTAAACTCCAGTCCTATTGTACATGCCCAGCTAAACCAATAAAGCCAGCCGATCATAAAGCCTGTGGACGGACCTATATATTTGGTCGCATACTCCTGAAAGGAACCCGCTGTAGGCATCGCCACCGCTAATTCTCCAAGACAGAGCATCACCAAATACATTAACAATCCGCCAATGATAAAGGATAGAATGGCTCCCCCGGGTCCAGCCTGATGGATAATGAGTCCTGACCCAAGGAAAAGACCAGTACCAATGACGCCGCCTAAGGCAATCATAAAGAGATGCCTGCTTTTCATGGAACGTTCTAGTTCATTATGCTGTTCTTGGTTCAAATCCGCTTCCCCACTTTCACTCTTCTATTCATCATCCTTTGACAAAATTCGCTGTTCGTTGAAATAGAAAGGGAGAAAGTGAAGGTTTCTCCCCCTTTGACATTTATGCTTGAAATAATGCTTCAATATGACCAATCGCCCAGTCTAAATCTTCTTTAGATATCGTGAGAGGCGGTGCAAAGCGGATGACGGTCTCATGGGTTTCCTTACATAACAGCCCTGCTTGTTTCAGCTTCTCACAATAAGGTCTCGCTGCCTCTGTCAGCTCCATGCCGATAAATAATCCGCGGCCGCGCACTTCCTTGATGACAGGACTTTGAATGCGCGTGAGTTTGTCTTTTAAGTATTCGCCAAGCTCCATAGAACGCGCTGCAAGGTTTTCGTCGATTAAGACATCCAGTGCAGCCAGCGACACCGCACACGCAAGAGGATTTCCGCCGAAGGTAGAGCCGTGAGATCCAGGGTTAAACACACCTAATATATCGCGGTTTGCGACCACACACGAGATTGGGAATACACCGCCGCCTAAAGCTTTCCCAAGAATCAGCATATCTGGCTCAATGTCTTCCCAGTCGCATGCAAACATCTTGCCTGTTCGCGCTAATCCGACCTGAATTTCATCCGCAATGAACAGCACATGTTCCTTTTCACAAAGCGACTTCGCTTCCTTCAAGAAGCCTTCTGGCGGCATGACAATTCCCGCTTCTCCTTGAATAGGTTCGATCAGAAAAGCCGCTGTTTGTGGTGTAATGGCTTCACGTAACGCTTCAATATCTCCGTAAGGAATCAGTTTAATGCCTGGAAGCATTGGACCGAAACCTCTTTGATATTCTGCTTCAGAAGAAAGGGAAACAGCCGTCATCGTTCTGCCATGGAAATTACCGACGCACGCAATGATTTCTGCGCGATTGTCTTCGATTCCCTTGACGTCATAGCCCCATCGTCTTGCTGCTTTTACAGCTGTTTCTACAGCCTCAGCGCCAGTATTCATCGGGAGTGCCATCTCTTTATTCGTCAGTTGACAAATTTTCTCATACCAAGGGCCAAGCTGATCATTGTGAAAAGCTCTTGAAGTCAGTGTCACACGGTCTGCCTGTTTTTTGAGCGCCTCAATAATGCGGGGATGGCGATGGCCTTGGTTCACCGCGGAATACGCACTCAGCATATCCATATATCGATTGCCTTCAGGGTCTGTCACCCAAACTCCTTCAGCCTCTGAAATCACAATTGGCAGCGGATGATAGTTTGCCGCACCGTATTGTTCGGTTTGTTGAATCAATTCATTTGTCTGTGTCATCGTCTATTCCTCCTTCTATAAGCTACCCTCTTTTATCTACACACATATGATATGCAAGGATCGTGCCAACTTTCTGCCCGCATTGTGGCGGTGATTGATCAGGTTCTTTATGCAAAATATCTTTGCACCTGCCAAATTTTTTAGAGGAAACCGCAAAATTTTTCATGTAAAATAGAGGTAACGTCTGGAGGTGCTTCAATGAAAGAAGATCAGTATACTGCAAAGCTGGAAAATGAGATTGATCTGTATAAACAAATGCTTGATTTAATAGATGTCGGGGTTCATGCAATTGACGAGAATGGCAATACTGTTGTTTATAATAAAAAAATGATGGAGATTGAGTCTTTGAAACGCTCTGATGTTCTCCATAAAAATGTATTAGATCTCTTCGTCTTCCAAGACGAAATGCACAGTACGCTTGTCCAAGCGCTGCGTACCGGGAAACAAACCGTTCATGCAAAGCAGACGTATCATAATTACAACGGAAAAGAAATCACAACGATTAATCATACATACCCGCTCGTTCGAGACGGCCTCATCCAAGGAGCGGTTGAAATTTCGAATGATGTGACCAAGCTGGAACGGCTGATTCATCACAATATGAAGAAAAAAGGAAGCACGCGCTTTACCTTTGAATCCATTATTGGACAAAGCCCTGCGTTTTTAGAGGTGATTGAGCATGCAAAACGAGCGACACGCACCTCTTCCTATGTGCTCATTGTTGGAGAAACAGGGACAGGAAAAGAACTATTTGCACAAAGTATTCATAACGGCAGCAGCCGGTCATCTGGACCATTTATTACCCAAAATTGCGCGGCACTGCCTGATAATCTCATTGAAAGTCTGCTTTTTGGTACACAAAAAGGGGCTTTTACAGGCGCAACTGATCAGCCCGGCTTATTTGAACAGGCGCAGGGAGGTACACTGCTGCTTGATGAGATCAACTCATTAAATCCTAGTCTTCAAGCAAAACTGCTGCGTGTATTACAGGAGAAACGTGTGAGAAGACTTGGCAGCACAAAAGAAATCGCTGTTGATGTAAGAGTCATTGCCAATATGAATGAGGATCCTGTAGATGCAATCGCAGGCGGACGCATGCGCAAGGATTTATTTTACCGGCTGGGTATTGTCACCCTATTTATTCCGCCGCTTTCTGAACGAAAAGAAGACATTCCTACATTTGTCAGTCATTTTATTCAAAAATATAATGAGCTGTTTCAAATGAAGGTGAAGGCGGCTGATGAAGAGGTACTAGCCCTTTTTCAAGCGTATGATTGGCCGGGTAATGTACGAGAACTGGAGCATGTGATTGAAGCGGGGATGAATATGATGATGGATGAGGATTACTTATGCATGCATCACCTTCCATATCATTTTAGATTTAAACATAGGGAAGGCCGTCCTGCAGCGCAATTACAGACGAACCCTTTGCAGCATCCCGCAGCTGACACGTTTATTTATACAAGCCCAGAACATACGACTGATTTTCAAACCCAAATGGAACGATTCGAAAAACAATACATCGTCCATTACTTAGAAAAAATGGACGATAATATTTCACAGACTGCAAAGTTATTGGGCATGAGCAGGCAAAGTCTGCAATATCGCATGAAAAAACTGCATATTTCTCGTTAATAATAGAGCTGTGCCCTCATTCGGCACAGCTTACTGTGGTTCTGACTGTCCTGCCGGTTCTTGACTCACATCACTCAGCAGTTTTTCTACATTTTTTAAATGCGTGAGCATCGCTCTTTCTGCTTCTTCTGGCTGTCTTGCCATGACGGCTTTGTAAATGTGTTCATGTTCTTTGTAAAGCTGCCGAATGGAGGCTTTTCTTGAAAATAAGACGACTTTTCTCGTCTCCCGCATCGTTTCTACCAGCAAGGTGGAGACCTGATTCATTAACGCTTTTAATAAATCATTCTTTGAGGCTTTGGCTAAAGCGAGATGGAATGCGAGGTCTGCCTCTTCACCAGTTTCTTTATGTGCTTCTGCGAGTTTCATTTGTTCGAGTGCCTCACGCAGCTGATGAAGGTCATCGTCCGTTCGCATGAGCGCTGCCTTTTTAACAGCACCCGTCTCAATTATGGTTCTTAATTCAAGGAGCTGTGTGACATCATGCTGCTTCATCAAAAATGCAGGAGACAGGCTAAATGTGAGCTGCTCAGGATCAAACTGCTTCACATATGTGCCTTCCCCTTGCTTCATCTCTATTAATCCGATCGCTTTGAGAGCAGACAGTGCCTCTCTTACAGCGGAACGGCTGACTTGAAAGCTTTCTGAAAGCGCTTGAACCGAATCTAATTTTTCCCCTGGAAGAAGCTCACCTGTACGAATGGATTCAATTAATGCATCCGCAATTTCTTCATATATTTTTTTCGTTTTAATTTGTTTATATTTCAATTGGTCTCACCTCATCACTGTTGTCTATCCCTATCGGCTCATGCCCTATCTTATACTTTACCCCAAAATTTCCGATCACACGTCTCCCCTCTTTAATTTTCAAGAAATCTTCGAGCTGCCTTGCTTTCAACAAAAAAGAAGCACGTGCCATGTTCTGGCAAGTACTTCTTTTTAATCGTATCGCTTCCGCAGCGTAGAGGACGGAAGATTCATTTGTTCACGATATTTTGCAATGGTTCTGCGCGACGCGCGGATGCCAAAGGTTTGCTGAAGCAGTGTCATGATTTGCTGATCTGAATACGGTTTTTTCTTATTTTCCGTTTGGATGAGCTCTGCAATGTGCGTTTTGACTGTGTAGCTGGACGCCTCTTCTAGCGAATGCCCTTCTAATTTCGCTTGGAAAAATTGTTTCATTTCCATAAGACCATAAGGGGTTTGCACCATTTTCCCTTTTACAGTCCGGCTGACTGTTGACTCATGGACTTGCAGTATATCTGCAATCCGCTTCATCGTAAGCGGTTTCATTTTATGTTTCCCCGTTAGAAAAAAATCGGTCTGATGTGAGATAATCTCACGAACGACATGAGTCATCGTTTGCTTTCTTTGCTTCAGCGCTTGGACAAGCCAATTGTACTGCTGCTCTTTTTCCTTTAAATACGCATATGCTTCATGCCGCTTTTGGTCTTGAATCATGGCGAAGTAGCCTTCATTCATTTCTACGTCTGGAAAAGCGCGCTGATTCAGCTCAAATGTGATGTGATCCTGCACCACAGTAATTGTCACATCAGGCTCTATATACACATGCTCTTCATCATATGAGAAATGAAGGCCTGGTCTTGGTTCAAGCTGAGACACTTCATCTTGTACCGCCTGGAGTGTTTTCATTGAAACACCTGTTTTGGCCGCAATTTCCTTCCAAGCCTTCCTGGCAAAAAGAAAGAAATGCTCTTCGATGATCAGCTCGGCTTCATACCAGCGCTTCTTTTTCCTTCTCAGCTGAAGGAGGATGCATTCCTGCAATGATCTTGCGCCAATCCCGGCAGGCTCCAGCGATTGCAGCTGATGAAGGACAGCTTCTACTTCTTCAGCTGGCACCTCTAAGACAGCTGCCATTGCGTCAATCGGTTCATTTAGATAGCCATTGGAATCAATGGAGTCAATCATAAAGTGAAAGATTCTTTGATTCTTTTCACTTAAATTCAAATCAATCGCCTGTCTTTTTAAAAACATTTGCAGGCTTTCTTTTTGATGCGTTCGATACGGCTCTGTCATTCGATCTTGTGATTTTTTATGATAAACTGGTTGATAGCTGTCCGTGTCTTTCCGCTCAATCAGAGGGTTCTCAAGCGCTAACTGGTCAAGATACTCGCCGAGCTCTGCGCAATTCAGCTGCAGCAGCGTAATGGCCTGCCTAAGTTCTTGTGTGAGCACCTGCTTTAATACCTGTTCTTGTTGCAGTTTAAGGCTCATTGTCTCCCCTCCCTCTCATCATTTTACATGAAGATTGACGGACCGTATATACGAAATAGGAGTGATTTCTATGTCTGAACTTTTTTCCGTTCCATACTTTGTCGACAACTTGAAGCAGCACATTGCTATGAACCAAAATGAAGACAAGGTTCATGCGATGAATGCCTATTACCGCTCAGTGGTGTCAACGCTTGTTCAAGACCAGCTGACCAAAAATGCGGTTGTATTGAAGCGAATTCAGCATCTTGATGAAGCCTATCAAAAGGTGAAAAAAGAAAGCGAATGAACGAAAAAGAACACCCTTTTGTCAAGATGGCAAAGGGTGTTTATCATATGCAAAAAGCTTCTGATCCAGCCTCGATTTATACATCATTAAAAAGCCAGACCGCCCTACAGTATAGATGATAAAGGCAAACCATAGGCCATGATTGTGCCAAATGGGCGTGACTGCGGTTTGAACGACGATAAACAAAATCATCGCAAACAGCATCGAATTTCTAACAGGGGCAATTTCTGTTGCACCTGTAAATACGCCGTAAATGACCAATCCGAAACAAGCTGCAAATGGATAAAGAACAAGCCAGTCTGCATAGTGTAATGTCACATCAAGCAGCTGAGGGAGATTTGTAAACAAGCTCAATATCGGCTCTTTTAATAAAAAATAAACCGCCGCAATGACACATGCCATCACAAGTGCCCACTGCCTCGAAAGGGTTAAGGTTTTTTCATAAAGGGTGCGGTCATTTGCACCAACTGACCTGCCAACAAGGATGCTGGACGCATTGGCAAAACCATCGAACAAATAAGCCATGATGTAGTGAATTTGAAATAAGATGGCATTGGCTGCCAGCAGCTCTGTACCAAAAGAAGCACCTTTTGCCGTAAACATATTGATGACCACTAGCAGACAGATCGTCCTAATGAACAAATCTTTATTCACATGAAACATTTTCTTCACTGCCTGAGTATCCATGATTTTCTTGATGGAAGGCATCTGGAATCCGTTTGACGAATGCTTCAGAATGATCCATGCCCCTAACACAAAAGCGGTTAGTTCAGATATCAATGTCGCAGCCGCAACTCCTTTGACCGCAAACGAAAACACATGAACAAGCAGAAATGCGAGCGCCATATTCATAACATTGATCAAGATTTGTAATGAAAGAGCTTCTTTCATTTTAGCCATCCCCATCAGCCAGCCCAATATAACATAATTCATTAAAGTAAATGGCGCTCCCCAAATGCGAATATGAAAATAGTCTGCGGCAAATTGACGGACATCAGCATCAGGAGAGATCATTAGAAAAGCAGATTGAATGATCGGCCATTGCAGGGCAATAAAACAAAGTCCGACAATGATGGCGACGAAAAAAGGTCTTAGAAAAGCAAGAACGCCCTGCTCCTCATTCTGCGCACCGTTTGCCTGGGCGGCAAAAGCAGATGTACTTACCCGCAAAAAACCAAACAGCCAATATAATGTACTGAAAATGAGACTGCCGACCGCAACGCCTCCAATATAAGCGGGATTTGCCAGCTGACCGACAACCGCTGTATCAACAGCTCCCAGTAATGGAGTGGTCATCGTTGAAATTGTTAAAGGTATGGCCAAAGCTAAATACGCTCGATGGTTCACGATGCCACCTGCCTTTCATGAAAAATAGCCTCTTTCTAAAAGAGGCGCAGATTGCCTGCAAAGGGGCTTTCGCTCTTTGCTTTTTACCGAATGCGACGCTTTGGCTGCACGCTGAGGCATTGATAAAATGAAGTTTTACCGAACCGGTCTGCCAATCGTTCGTGACAAAGGATGATCTGCGAGCATTGCATCTCTCATTTTCCGCACCGCTTCCTCTTCTGATGAAAAGAAGTCATCCTTTGATTGAAATTGGGCAGCAAGCTCTCCTTGATCAAGAATCGCCAATTGATCACATAAGTGATAGGTTGCTGTTATATCATGTGTAATAAATAAGTAAGCCACACCCAGCTCCTTCTTTAATTCTACTAATAAATCTAAAATGACAGCCTGCGTCACCATGTCTAAGCTGCTGACAGATTCATCAAGTACAATGAGCTTTGGCTGGAGCAATAAAGCTCTAGCGATGTTGATCCTTTGCAGCTGGCCGCCGCTGAATTGGTGTGGATATTTACACAAATCCTTTTCACCGAGCCCGACTCTTTCCAGCCAGTGAATCAGCACGTTTTTACGTTCCTTTCGGCTCATGGATTCGTAGTTTTCAAGCGGCTCAGATAAAATTTGTTCGACTGTCCACCTTGGATTTACCGCCGAATAGGAATCCTGAAACACCGCTTGCACATGCCGGCGAAAATGCTTACGTGTTTGCTGATCTGCATGATAGACATCCTGACCTTCAAAAAGCACCTGCCCAGCTCTTGGTTTCTCTAGACCAAGTATGATGCGGCCCAGTGTACTTTTCCCTGCGCCGCTTTGTCCCAGCAGCCCAAGGCAGGTGCCTTCTTCAATAGTTAAATCGACGCTTTTCAGGACAGGGGCTGCGCCTTTTTTTCTCATTAGAAACGACCGGTTCGTGTATGCATGACTGACTGCTTTCACTTCTAATAAATGCAAGGGCCTTCTCACCTCAAATCGGGCAAACAGCTGGAATCGATGGACGAGCTGCTAATAGTTTTTTTGTATAATCATGTTTTGGTTGTTCAAAAATCTCAAGAACTCCTGCCTTTTCAACAATTTCTCCTTGTTTCATGACGACAACTTGATCTGCCATTTCAGCAATGACACCAAGATCGTGGGTAATCAGTAAAATGGCCGTTCCATAGTCATGACGAATTTGGTTCAGATGCTGAAGGACCCGTTTCTGATTGTGTACATCTAATGCAGTTGTCGGCTCATCTGCAATGATGAGGGGCGGGTGCATACAGGCAGCCATGGCGATCATGACACGCTGCAGCATCCCTCCGCTTAATTCAAAAGGATACTTATTGAACAGTTGGTCTGGCTGCGGCAGATTCATTTTCGCTAACGCATCTATTGCCTGTGATCGTGCCTGCCTTTTACTGACAGCCGTATGCCGGCGGATCGTTTCAACCAGCTGATGGCCGATTGTCCATACCGGCGTAAAGCTGTTCATTGGATTTTGCATAATATACGAGATGTTTTTGCCCCGAATGGAACGCATATCCTTTTCACTTATACCGATCAATTCTCGTCCCTGTAATGTGATACTGCCAGTGACTTCCGTTGTTTTTCGATCAAGCATACGCAAGATCGACATACTTGTCACTGTTTTCCCGCAGCCGCTCTCACCAATTAATCCAAGGATTTGACCGCGCCCTACTTCAAACGAGACTTCTTGAATAAGAGGGGCTGTCCCTTGAGGTGTTTTCGTCTGCACATGCAGGTTCTCTACTTGTAAAATGGACTCTTGCACATTGATCATTCCTTTACACACGGCGTTTGATGCCATATTTCTCTGAAAGGGCTTCTCCTAGTAAATTAAACAGAACCACCACAGCCATGATCACAAGACCTGGGTACAGCATTAACTGAGGATTCGTTTGAATGTAAGATTTCCCTTCATGAATCATCGCTCCCCATTCAGGCATAGGAGGCTGAACCCCTAATCCGAGGAAAGACATCGCAGAAATGTCCATAATCGCCCAGCCCATTTCAAGTGTTCCAATGACTGCTAATGGCGGCAGGACATTGGGAATCATATGCTTTCTCATAATGTTCCAATGCGAGGTCCCACTGATTTTTGCAGCTGCTATAAAGTTCTGTTCTTTTAAACTGAGCACCATTCCTCGGAAGACGCGGGCATAATATACCCATTGCACAAGCATCAAAGCAAGTACGACTTGAGGAAGTCCCGGACCGAAGATGCCGACTAATCCAAGAATCAGCACCAGGTTGGGAAATGCCATGACGCCGTCACAGATTCTCATCAAAACATGATCGATCCAGCCGCCTTTGTATCCTGAAAAGAGGCCGACAATTAAACCAATGAATAACGAAGAAAGAAAGATTAATAACGCACAGCCGAGCGAAACACGCGCACCATATAAAATACGAGATAAATTGCACCGTCCTAATTGATCTGTTCCAAGAGGATACTCCCACGAAGATCCCTTTAGCTTCATTGCTAGATTGACAGCAGCCGGATCATGTGGAGCGATCCATGGTGCACATATTGTGACAATGAGCAGGAGACCGAGCAGCAAAGCGCAGATCGAGATCATCTTTTGATGAGCGATGAGATGTTTTACTTTTGTCATCATTGCTGGCGGCCTTCCTTTCTAGAAATACGGGGGTCTATGATCAGCTGAACTAAGTCAACGATCAAGCTGCTCAAGATAAAAATACATGCCGACATGAGGACATAAAATTGAATGACAGGCAGATCTCTGTTAAAGATCGCTTCAATAAAAAAGCGGCCAAACCCTGGCCATGAGAAAACGGCCTCTACAATAATGGTTCCGGTTAACAGCTTGCCAAGGTTCACCCCTAGTCCGGTCAGCATCGGCGATATCGCAATTCTGAACACATGCTTGAACATGATCGATTGTTCCTTCAATCCTCTGATTCTCGCATATTGAACGAAAGGCTCTTGAAGCGCCTCACTCACACTTGACCGTAACAGCCTTGTATACGTAGCAATTAAAGGGACTGCAAGTGTGACCGACGGCAGAATGAGATGCTCCCATGTTCCAATTCCTTCAACTGGTAAGAGGTCAAGTTTCACTGAAAAAAAGAAGATGAGCAAATACCCCAAGACAAACGTCGGGATAGATGCTCCTAAGAAAGAAATGAGCCGGCTCACATGATCAACGGCACCATTTTTCCTCATGCCGCTGAAAAAGCCGAGCGGAATGCTGACGCATATAGCGATCAGCAGACTGGTAAGCGCCAATTGAATTGTCGCCGGTATTCGATAAATCACCTCATCTACGACAGGCTGATTGGACATATACGACCGGCCGAAATCAAGGTGAATGACTTTTTCAATGGTATGAAGATACTGCATATAAAACGGCTCGTCTAAGCCGAATTCACTTCGTTTTTGCGCTAATATTTCATCTGTAGGCTGGATATGAGCCGCTGCTAAATATGCCTCAGCCGGGTCAACTGGCGAGAGGTGAATCATACCAGTTGTGAGCAGTGTGGCTAATAAAAATACAGGAATAATTGATAGCACTCGTTTGACGATATAGCGGCCCATTTCCTTACCTTCCTTCTGTTACTTCAGCTTAATGCCTGTGAAAGGATGTTCA
Source organism: Bacillus sp. FSL M7-0003 (assembly GCF_038628485.1). Lineage (NCBI taxonomy): Bacteria > Bacillati > Bacillota > Bacilli > Caryophanales > Bacillaceae > Bacillus > Bacillus sp. FSL M7-0003. The sequence goes on from NZ_CP152024.1 coordinate 3,065,114, forward strand.
TCACGATTTGCAGGGAATTCAAAGTCCTTCACAGCTTTTTGATAAACGGCTGTCTTTTTAAAATAAGAGATTGGCACAATTGCCCCTTGATCCTGTAAAGAGGATAAGACAGACGAATACAGTGCTTTGCGTTTCTTTTCATTTGTTGTGGATGGAATTTCCGTCATTTCTTTGATCAGCTTTTCCTTATTTGGATAGGCTGAAATGGCTTCTTTGAATCCAAAACCATCTGATGAAAGAACGTTCATAAATGTATGCGGATCATACGGCGCTCCGTAGTTGCTAAAGAAGTTCATATCAAACTTATTGGCTTTAAAGCGTTGAACCTGTGTGGCCAAATCCACACCCTCAAGCTTGACGCCGACACCAACGGCAGCCCATTCTGCTTGCAGCGTTTCCGCCATGGCTTTTTGAATCGATTCCGCTGAGTCATACATCATACTAAACTCAAGCTTTTTCCCATCTTTTTCACGAACGGATTTTCCTTTTGGAAGTGTCCAGCCCGCTTCATCCAGCAATGCTTTGGCTTTGTCCACATCATATTTGAAAGACCTCACTTGAATGTGTGACGTATACGGCATGTTAGTCGGCAGGATGTGATCTGCTTCATCCTCTAAACCTGAGGTGACCCCTTCTACCATTGATTTTTTATTGAAGGCATATTGAAGGGCATGACGCACTTTCTCATCTGACAGCTGATCCACTTTTGTGTTCATAACAAGCTGTCTCGTTGCAACAGGCTCTGACATTTTCGTTTCATACTTGCCGCTTGCTTCCAGCTGTTTGTAAGAATCAAGGCTAATGGTTCCTTCTCCGTAAAGTAAATCCACATCACCTTTTTCAAAAGCCATGACTCTCGTTTCCGCATCTGGGATGACCTTTACCTTGATTTCTTTTACCTTTGGTTTTTCTCCCCAATAATGATCGTTTCGTTCGAAAATGGCATAATCATCTTTCTTATATGTTTTTAAAACCCAAGGGCCTGTCCCCACTGGTTTTTTAATTCCTTTTGACGTATCTCCGTTTTTAGGGAAACCTGCTTCACCTAAGAAACGAACTGGACGAACAACGGCTAATTCTTGCACAGTTGGATAATATGGTGCTGTTAATGTGAGTTTAAATGTCTTTTTATCAACGGCTTCTGTCTTTTTGATTTTCTTAATGACACCTAACCAGCTATGTAAATCTTTATTTTTTAAAATTGTATCGAAGTTCTTTTTGACAATGTCCGCATTAAATTCAGAGCCGTCTGAGAAAGTCACTCCGTCTCTTAAATGGAACGTATACACCTTGCCATCCTTTGAAACATCCCATGATTTCGCTAATTCAGGTTTCAGCTTACCATTCTTTTGATAGCTGACCAATGGCTCATAAATCATTGATTGCGCAAATAATTGTGATGGGTTGTATACGTGTGGATTCATTTCACCAATATCTCTTGGCCACGCCATTGTGATCATATCAGGATGATCCTTATTGCCTTCTGCTCCATTGTTTGTTTGAGAGCATCCTACTAGTAAAAAGAAAATAAGCAGGAATGGTAATACTGAATTTATTTTAATTTTCGGAAAATTTCTCCAAATAGACATAAGTTGCTCCTCCTAATTGATGCTGATAATCATTTTCATTTTAAGGAGGAAGGAAGCCGTTGTCAATATCATATTTGAAACGAAATGACAATACTTATTCCGATTTATTCCATAAATTGAGGAATTTGATAGAAAGAGAGGCAGGCTGCTTACGAATGAGCAGCCTGTGAAGAGGTAAATGTTTTTTCTCGCAGCATGTCATGGAGTATATGGATGATACGTTCCTGATCTGCATCTGTCATGCTCGTTCCAGACGGAAGACAAAGCCCCCGCTCAAATAACAGCTCAGATACAGGAGTGCCTTTTTCCGCAGTATAAAAAGGGCAGTGACGAAAGAGCGGCTGCTGGTGCAGCGGCTTCCATACATGCCTTGCTTCGATTTGTTCTTTTTCTAAAGCACCAATGATATCTGCTGGAGACAATTGTGTGTCACGATCAATGGTCAATGCCGTCAGCCAGCGGTTGGATTTCGTTTCTTGATATTCTGGCATCAAATGAACACCCTCTACTTCTGATAAAGCGTCCTGATAACGCTGATAAATGCGGCGCTTTTGTTCAACACGCTCGTCCAGCACTTCCATTTGAGCAATCCCGACTCCTGCTAAGAGGTTGCTCATGCGATAGTTGTATCCCATCTCTTGATGCTCATAGTGCATCGCTTGTTCTCTAGCCTGTGAAGCAAGAAAGCGGCATCGTTCAATCGCAGCTTCATCATCACTCACAAGCATTCCGCCCCCTGATGTTGTAATGATTTTATTTCCATTAAAAGAATAGATACCGAACCTGCCCATTGAGCCGCTTTTTCTTCCTTTATAAAGCGCACCTAACGATTCAGCGGCATCCTCAATGACTGGTACATTATATGCTTCACACAGAGCCATGATCTCGTCCATTTTTGCACTTTGCCCATATAAATGGACAACGATGACCGCGCGAGGTTTTTTCCCAAGACGTTTTGATTCAAGCAAGGCTTTCTCTAAAGCAAGCGGGCACATATTCCATGTCTCCCTTTCAGAATCAATAAAAACAGGCTCCGCTTGTTCATATAAAATCGGATTTGCCGTTGCAACAAACGTGAGGGTGGAACAAAAGACAATGTCTCCTTTTTGCACACCTATCAGCTTTAAAGCAAGGTGAATCGCTGCTGTTCCTGAAGATAAAGCCGCTCCTGTCCTCACTCCTGCATAGTCCGCCACTGCCTGTTCAAATTCATTCACAAGCGGTCCAAGCGGCGCAATCCAGTTGCTCTTGAAAGCTTCCTCTATTTTGAAAGTCTCTTTTCCGCTCATATGCGGAGGAGATAAGTAAATTCGCTTCCTTTCTTTCATCACTTCCCACCTTCTCTCCGATCTTTGATTTCTATTGCAGGAATTCCTACAGCGACCTTCTGATCATGTATATCTCTTGTCACTGCCGCTCCAGCGCCAATGACCGTCCAGCTTCCGATCGTTATACCCGGTGTCACCACGGCACCAGCCCCAATATGGGCACCTTCCCGCACGGATACACCGCCAGTCAGCACCGCGCCTGGTGACAGGTGCACAAACGATTCGAGTATACAGTCATGCTCGGCGATAGACCCTGTATTTATAATCGTATGCTCACCGATGGCTGCATCTGCTTGAACCACTGCCCTTGCCATCACAACAGTCCCCCTTCCAATGACAGATGACGGACTCATGACCGCCTCTGGGTGAATGAGTGTGGCATATGCTGTGTCTTCAAATGAGAGGCGTTCCTTCATGAGCTGTCTGATCTCATTTTGTCCGATCGCAATCAGCCATTTCATATGAGGCATTGTCTCTCTCAGCTGCTCACTCATGGAGATCGGTCCATACAAAATCCCGCTTTGAGTGATCGCCTCTTCAAAATGATCATCTAATACCGCATATAATGAGTAATCGGCATGTGCAAAAATGAGATCTTGAATGACTTTGCTATGTCCTCCGGCCCCAATTAAACCAATGGTTTGCTTCTTACATATCGGTTCCTTTAAATTTTTCAGCTGTGGCATGATCCGGCTGCTGCACCCCCTCTGTTTTCATGACTTTCAGCAAGGTCATCCATAAAATTTTCATATCGAGCCAAAACGATTGATGCTCGACATACCAAAGGTCATAGGTGAATTTCTCCTCCCAGGAAAGCGTGTTCCGGCCGTTCACCTGTGCCCATCCTGTTATGCCGGGCTTCACAAGATGACGCCTTGCTTGTTCTTCTGTATACATAGGCAAATACTCCATTAAAAGCGGTCTTGGCCCGACAAGACTAAGCTCTCCTTTGAGTACATTGACAAGCTGCGGCAATTCATCAAGACTAAGCTTTCGAATCAAGGCACCGGTTTTTGTTAATCGCAGATGATCTGGCAGCAGCACCCCATGTTCATCGCGTTCATCGGTCATCGTCCGAAATTTATATAGCATAAAAGGCCGGCCATACAAACCAGGCCGCTTCTGCCGAAACACCACAGGCGTTCCAATTTTCCATCTAATCAGTCCATAGATGAGAAGAAAAAGAAGACTGCCTGCGATGAGCAGCGTCAATGCCACCATCACATCTATCATTCTTTTCATCATTGCATCTCCTTTTCATATTAGCGGGAGACCGCATGTTTTACCTTACGCATCAGCTGCATCCGCTCTCGTTTCGTTCCTGCAAACAGATACAAGTAGCCCATATAGAGAATGAAACAAAGCCCTCCAATACAAAACAGCTCCCACCATGAAGTCACGTTATATACCGCCTGAATCCCCGCACAGATGCCCCAAATAAATAGCCCTCCAGCAAGTGGAACCAGTGTATGCTTGTAAAAGATAGTGCGTTTCTGATTCGTGATCCTGGCCGTATAAAATGGCAGAAACACAATATTTTTAATCAATAAAACCATTGCCCCCGCTGATGCAATGCCATATAAACCAAGCTGTAGCAGATGAGTCAATCCATAGGCAAAAAGCACATTAGACACACCTAATATAAGGGTGACAACTGCAGGAACTTTCAATCGATTAAACACGGTCGGCACATATGTGAGCGGTAAAAACATCAAGGTCAAACATAAATAAGCCGCATGAATCATAAGAAGCCATTTCAGCTCCTCAAAGGCAGGCCCAAGCCATAAAGGCATGAGCGGACCAGCGAGACCTCCTAGAAGTGCGGCTGGGAACGCAACAAATAAGCCGCTCCACTTAATGGCGTTTGCAGCATATTGAATGAGTCCCTCTTTGTCCTGATTCGAATAAAATTTCGTGATCGTTGGTGCAAACACAACGGCCAATGTCCCTGCCAGTGTGCGTAATAATAATGGAAACTGTAAAATTGCCGCATATTGGCCCGTCGCTTCCGCTCCAATGAGCAAGTTGGTCATCAATAAATCAATTTGTAAAAACAGCAATATCCCCATTTGCTCAAATGAATGCCAGACCCCTGATCGAACAAGAGTGAGACTAGACGATAATGAGACGTGCCGCCACTTAAACGAAAACCAAGGGATGAGTTTCTTAAAATAATAGATACCGATTCCCATAGCCGCTAAGCTTCCTATGACGGCCGCAAGCGGGATATGCCAAATGGCTGGTGTCGTCCATGTAAACAGGATGACAATCATCAGCGCCCTCAAAAACATTTGAATCGCCTGTCCAATACTTGATACATAGAGCTTATTCGCATAAAACGGAGCAGCCCCAATGCCAGACATGACGAAATTGAGCATAAATAAAAGACCCCCTAAAATAAAGGCGGTCTGTGTGTCTTTTGCGAGTTGAACAGGTACATGAAGCCATTCAACCAGCTGATGAGACACGAAAAGACAAAGCAAAAAGAGACTAATAGATAGTAAAAACGAACTGACGAAATAGGAAGCGAGATAGCGCTGCGCCTTCTCCATCTCTCCTTTATGAGCCGCCACAGAAAAAAATCGCACAACAACCGCACTTAACGAAGCCGTAATGACCGATAAATAGTTGATCATATTTTGCGTCAGATGGATTAAGCCGAATGCTTCCACTCCAAGTGTATGAACAATATAAGGTGTTAAACAAACAGACATAAGCATCATCAGGACAAACGTGATTAAGTTCGCACTGGCATTATAAAGAAACGCTCGATTCATTGTGCTTTCACGCAGCGTTTAAGAGCCCTCATCCAGCTTCCTCTCCCTTTTGACCGCTTGTTTTCATCAGCTGATGAATAGCCTCTTTCACAGCGGCCTCATTTGGTTCTTTTAAAAGGGTCATAAACGGAAGGTGAGCCACCCACTCAAATCCCTCCATCACCTTATGATCAAACGATCTAAGGACAACACACGGTGTATGAGTGATCGCACAAAAGATCATGCCATGCAGACGATCTGTCACGACGACCTGCGCTTGTTTTAACTCCGTCCACAAAGACGTTAACTCCTCTAAGCGAGTTGTTCGATCGACTCGTCTGCCAATTGTCGTTGTGATCAAACCGACTTGATCATATGTCTCTTGGATATGCTGCTGCAGCTGCTGGCGCTCCTCCTTTGTGAGATATGCTTCTTGATCCTCACGCAGACAAAGCAGAACCCCTTCACGTGTTTCATCCTTTGATGATTCATCTAATGACAGCACCATATCAGGCTGTTTCCACACATTTTGATCAGGAAAATGCTGCTTCATCCATTCATAGGTTGTTTGATCTCTTGCCATGAGGAGCAGTCTTGGATGCTGACTATACGTGTGAATGGCACGGCGTTCCTCTCGTTTCCCTCTCTTTGTTTCTGTAAAATGTACAGTAGCAGGCAGCTGGATCATGGGATAGGACTTGAAGGTCTTGATGATAAATTGTCTCGTCCATTCTTCGTACCGGTATAAATCCCCCATATTGCCCCCACCGATCATACAGACGATGTCTTCTGGATGCCGGCTGCGCTTTAGCGGACGGGCAAGGCGATAGATCTCTTTCATGTCCACTTCTATGATGTCATAGGCTGGAAAGTGTTTCTTTAAAAAACAAAAACTCGCATAGGCAATCGCATGATCCCCTAAATTATCATGGCCCGGCAGCAGCGTGAGAATGATTTTCTTCTGATGACTCAGCTCTGGCAGCCTTTGGCGGCTCAGTTTATACTCAAGCGGATATTTGACCTTTAAGAGCAGCCACTCTGCGGTTTTTGCCTTCAATTGCTGCACTGTCAATCCCATCACCCCTATTTCCTTGTCTGATATTCGATCCATTTTTGATAGCTAGAAGCCGCGGCAGAAAGCGGATAAACCAATCGGCACTTAGCAAGAAATAAAATCATTCGCTTTCGTACTGTGAGCTTCGATGGTTCCACTTGTTTGACGGCATGCTGAAAGGCATCATGTGTGACCATTTCACGCATGTGATCAAGCTTTTCCTGAATAGAGAGATCATTTTGGCTCTTCCATTCGTTGAGCATACAATGAAGCGTATGATTGACGATAAAAAAGTCTAATGCTTTCTCATACAGAGAGATGTCATCATGCTCTTTTAAAAAAGAGCGCTGTGCATGATAAAAGATCAGTCCATGATGAAAATACTGCTTCTGATATCGCTGTACAATAGATGACAGATGAACCCTGTAATAATAAAGAGGCTCATGAACAAAGGCGATACTGCGTGCTAAAGAAAAACAGCGCAGCGTCACATATTGATCTTCAATGTTCTCTAGCTCACCCCGCAGCGGAAATCGAATGTGGTGATTTTCCATAAAGGCACGCCGATACAGCTTATTCCATGAGAATCCAGTCAAGTCTCCGTGTAATAACGCTTTGATTACATCCGTTTTTTCGGCTGAGCGCTTGTCTAACAGCGTCGTTGCTATCGTTCGCTTTGACTGTTCAAATTGAATCCAATACTCGCTCACAACAAGATCTGCCCCGGTCATTTCGGCATTTTCATACATAGCTTCACAGTAATGAGGAGCGAGAATATCATCTGAATCCACAAAGGCGAGATACGTCCCTTTCGCTTCCTCGATGCCCCGGTTTCTCACAGCGCCTAACCCTTGATTGGATTGATGGATTACCCGGAAACGCTCATCACGCTCAGCAAATGCTTCAAGCCATTCACCGCTGCGGTCGGTCGATCCATCATTGATAAGAATGACTTCTATATCGGAAAAACTTTGATCTGCAATTGATTGAAGACATTGCTCCACATATTGACTCGTATTGTAAACTGCGACCAATAGACTGATAGCTGGCATTACAGCATGCCCCACCTTTCTTCAAATCTACTTATTAAATATCGTTCTATACGGCAAAACCGAAGAATCGAACGGCATCAGCATGATGCTGTACAGAATATAGCAAACAGCAATCCCTACATACATAAACACATTAGACCGCTGATCAAAAATGCGTGTGAAATATGGCAGTAAAATGAGCTGATACAAGCCAAAATAAATATGAAATCTTGCATAAATGACATCCTTCGTTGCAAGGATGCCAAACAAGAAACCAAGCAAACAAAAATTCACAATGTAATCACTCTCAGGCGTCAGCTCACGAAGTCGTTTTCGATAAAAGAAAGCAAGCAGAAGCGGCAAAATCAAGACACCAATTTTTGTCACATTCATTCCATTCGTATTCGTTGTGAGCCATTCCTCGTAATGACCATACGAACTGCCTTGCAGCATCACGACAAACACTGAGACAAAACGGTCATAAAGCGCGGTTAAGCCTAAGAAAATCAGGCATAAGAACAGCATCATCCAAGACCAAGCCTTTGTCCTCACAATAAAATACACAGGAATCATGATGAGAGCCGATGAATGAAACAATGAACATACAAGGACGAGCGGAAAATACAATTTCCACTGACCATTGATCACCAACCGGATGGCATAAAAAAGAATCGCTGCCACCATATACTGACGCATGCCATTAAATGACGCATAATAATGAAAGGTCCCAAGAAAAAGCAGCATACTGAGCTCAAATGGACGGCCATATTGAATAAGCGTCTTGATGATAAAAAAATAAGTAATGGCTCCGACTGAGATATACATGATTTGCGGATCATGAGACAGTTGATTAAGCATCCATAAAATAAACGTAAACCCTGGATCCGTTGCGGCCTTATCCACACCGAAGCCGAATATATGCCAAGGCTTTTCGTAGTTGATGGAGAACTCATACATCTGGCCATATGTGACAAAATCGGTTCCTACTTTATACCGAATACCAGCTACGATACAAAGAAACAGAAACGGAAAAAACACCAGAAGCTTATTAGGCCGCCATCCGCTTTGAATCGTATCATCACGCCTGCCGTAAAATGCGGCAAAGCTCGACCATAAATAGACCATGATCATGTTCACCAAATAAACCGCCATCTGCCCTTCCTTCCTTACAGTCCATATAGATTCATCACACGTGTAATATTCTGTTTCACATCAAATCCTCTTTGTTCAAGATGAGAGGTAATCATCTCTTGAAGAGGAGGTTCTGCATGATATGCTTCAAGCACCGCCTGCATCCATTCATGCGCGGACTCTCGCAGGGACATCCTTTTCACAAGCCCGCAGCCTAAATCTACTTCCTCTGTAATATGATCTGAAATCACACAAGGCAGACCAGACGCCTGTGCTTCCACTAATACAAGCGGAAGACCTTCAAACAAGGAAGGCATCACAAATACATCAAATGCTTTCATATACTGTGGAACGTCTGATACGACGCCTGTAAAGACAATGTCCTCCATCAAGCCTGCCTTCTCTGCATACGATTCGACTACTTGCTTCAGCGGTCCATCTCCTACGAGGACAAGCTGAAATGAAACCCCTTGCTTCTTTAAGGTCTGTGCCAGCTCCATAAAAAAAACATGATTTTTTTGCTCATGGAACCGCCCAATATGACCGATGACCATGTTTTTTTCGCGAAGATGGAGCTGCTTTTTCATATCTGCCTTTTCGTCTGGATCAGGCTGAAAAAAAAGAGATAAGTCTATCCCATTTGGAAGCACCTCAACTTGCCCGTTCTGCATTTTTTTCTGTCCAAATAAAAAGACACCGGCATCCTCGCCGCATGCAACAAGCTGTGTAGAGAATGCAAAAATCAGCTGGCGAAATCCTTTGAGCATCATATGATCCAGCCAGTTTGGCGACTGCTTCCACGCTGTATTATGTGAATGGCAAATGCGCACCTTTACACCCGCTAGTTTGGCAGCAAGTGCGGAAAAACCCGTCTGAAAATCCGTATGTGCATGCACTGCCTGATAGGGCCCTGTTTGCCTAATTGTCTTGGTCAATGTTTTCACAAAAGCAACCGGAGAGGACGCCCCAATACTTGGGACGTAAAAGATGCGTCCCCCAAGCCGGCGAATTTCCTCATCATAATCACAGACGTCCTGCCGGTGAGTAATGAAATCAAATTGAAGGACATTCCTGTCGAGTGCACGATAGATGTTCATAATCATCGTTTCAGCTCCGCCGCGGTTCATTCCGCCCACAATATGAAGCACGCGTTTTGGCTCACTCATCTTGAACCGCCCTCCTCTTCAGCATAGACGCCGACAGCTTCCGGCGATGATAAAGCTTCATGATCTTCGGTGACAAGCAGGCACGGACCACCGGCTTTAGAGCAAATAAATAGTCAAGCGGCGACAGCTTTAATAGCCAGCATGCTTTCAAAACGAGCCAGGCATTATCCATCGAATATCGAAACTTTCGCCGCTGAAAGGCCGCTTCATCCTCTCTCACCAAATATAACGGCTCTTGTAAATTAAAACCTTTCCTCCCAGCAGCAAAAAAGCGGATCCAAAGATCGATATCTTCCATCCGCCTTGTTGTTTTTACAGAACGATAGCCTTGTAAAGCCTTGTAAGCAGAAGCCCTCATCATAATGGTCCCATGACAAAAAGGAGTCCCTCTTGCCAACACCTTCCGATCAGGCTCTGAAACAAGTGCCCGCACACCCTTTGTTCCCGTTTCATCAAAAACCGTCATTGCCGTACCGACCACATCATATTCAGGATATGTATCGAGGAAATGAACCTGTTTTTCTAAACGAACAGGCACTGATAGATCGTCGCCATCCTGCCTTGCAATCAACTCTCCCCTCGCTTCAGCCAGGCAGCGATTGAGACTGGCAGCGAGTCTTTGATTTTGTTGATTACGGATCAGGCGAATTCTTTCAGGATGTCGTTTTGTATAAGACAGCACTTTCTCATAAGTGCCATCTGTTGATGCGTCATCACATATGATGAGCTCCCAGTTTTCATATGTTTGATGAAGAATAGATTCAATGCTTTCTTCTACTGTCTCTTGGCAATTGTAGACGCCCATGATCATAGATACCTTTGGTTTATGCATGCTGTATCACCTTCTCTGCTTGATCCATATAGATTGTATAAATTTCTTCCATTGCACTGACCGTCTGCTCCTGTGCAAATGCATGAGCCATAGAACGTCCCGCTTTTCCCATGAGAAGCAGCTGATCTTTTTTGTCGTAGAGCTGCTGCAAGTAATCAGCTAAACTATTCACATCTTGCGGTTTAACTAAAAAACCATTGACGCCATGTTTGACAAGCTCACAATGTCCTCTATTCTCCGTTGCAACCACAGGTTTTTCTGCCGACATCGCTTCAAGCAGGTTCATGCCGAGCCCTTCTCTCAAGCTGGTGGAAACACATACATCGCTCATATGCATCCATTCCTCCATTTGTTTGCAAAACCCAGCAAAGTGGACATGATTTTCAAGATGGAGCTGGCGGGTAAGCTTTTCATAGTTCGGCCTCATTGTCCCTTCCCCGGCAAATACGATCTTTATATTTGGTATTTTCCTAGACAGCTGTGCACATGCTTTGATGAGCATCCCTTGATTTTTATTCGTATTTAATTCACCAGCACACAGCACGATAAAATCTTCCGAGGAAAAGCCATAGGCTGCGCGAAGGCTCTGCTTCTCTTTTTCATCGACAGGTGCGAACCGCTTCATATCCACACCCATACCGGGCACATAATAAACAGATGTCCGTTCTTTTGATAGACGGTCGGCTCTTTTAAAATCTTCTCCATTAATGGTGATCAGAGCGTCTGTATAGCGGGCGAGAAATCTCTCTATTGGATAATAGAGAAGCCAGTTTTGAAGCGGCGCCCCCTGCCAAAAGTGAAAGCCATGTGCCGTGTAAAGAACCTTCGTTCCTTTTTTGCGCGTACCTTTGGCTGCGAGCCTGCCAATGACACTTCCCATTGGTGTGTGGCAATGGATGAAATCATAGCGCTCTTTCGCTAACAGCTTCTTCAGTTCTACATACGCAAGCCGGTTGCGTACATGAAAAGGAGAGCGCTGAATCGGAATTGAGTGAGCTTGATTCACATAGGGCAGCTTCAGCTGGCCGTTTGCCGCTGTATGCACTTCCCATCCTTGTTCCTGAAACCACCGGAAATACGGAAGATGAAAGGCCTTAAAGTGATAATCAACCGTTGCGCAAAACAAGACTTTTTTCTTCATTGGCAAGCGCTTCCTCCTCTCGTGTCATCTGATCGGACAACATATCATGCGACTCAATGGCAGCAAATAATGCTTGTCTCATCTGCTCTTCATTCATCATGTCAAATTCATGGATAAAACGGTTCAGCACATATGGGTCACCATCCAGCGCATGGCCGATATGAATTTTCGGGAAGATTTGCTCCTGTGCTTTTTCATGCTGGTTGAGTAATTCCTCGTACATTTTCTCTCCAGGACGAATGCCTGTGAAAGTGATTGGAATCTGGTCTGTGGTGTAGCCTGAGAGGTGAATGAGGTTTTCTGCGAGGTCCACGATTTTCACTGGCTCCCCCATATCTAAAACAAAAATCTGTCTTCCTTCTGCCAGTGCACCTGCCTGAATCACAAGCCTTGATGCTTCTGGGATGGTCATAAAATATCTTGTCATGGCTGGGTGCGTGACCGTCACCGGCCCGCCTTGCTCGATTTGTTTCTTAAAAATAGGGATGACGCTCCCTCTGCTTCCGAGTACATTTCCAAATCGAACGGCAACAAATTTTGTTTCGCTGCTTGCCCCCATTTGCATGATCAGCATTTCAGCAAACCGCTTTGTGGCTCCCATCACATTGGCAGGGTTGACCGCTTTGTCAGATGAGATGAGGACGAATGTTTCAATGCCGTGCTCGTGTGCGGCTTCTGCGACATTTTTTGTCCCGATAATATTGTTTTTCACAGCTTCTTTCGGACTGATCTCCATGAGCGGAACATGCTTATGTGCCGCAGCATGATAAATCATATCCGGCTGAAATTGACCAACGATTTCACTCATTTTCTGTTTATCTTGAATATCCGCAATTTGTGGATAGAGTCTGATGCTGCCTCCATATAATTCTTTCAGCTCTAGTAAAATAGAATGAATGCTAAATTCTCCATGTCCCACAAGTACAATCGCTTGAGGAGCAAACACACAAATTTGACGGCAGATTTCTGATCCAATTGATCCGCCTGCCCCTGTGACCATGATTGTTTTTCCCTTTAAATGAGCAGATAGACGGCTCGTATCTAATTGAATCGGTTCTCTCCCTAGCAAATCCTCTGGCTGTACATCCCGTAATTGATTCAGCGCATGGGTTCCTTTTAAAATCTGCTCCATTTCCGGCATAATCTGTGTTTTGACTCCGGCCGCGACACATTCCTTATACAGCCCTTTTAAGGTGTGGCTGCTTTTGGACGGAATGGCGATGATAATCTTCTGAATATCCATCATCACGACAGCTGTTTGAATTTGTTCTTTTCCTCCTATAACAGGCAGACCCATAATTTCAAGCCGATGTTTCGTCTTGTCATCATCGATGAAGGCGACTGGCTCAATATGTACATCACTCGATTGCTGAAGCTGACGAACGAGCATGGTTCCTGCTGATCCAGCACCAATAATTAATGCCCGCTCTTTTTCTGCCTGAAGCCGTTTGGCCCCGTCATGAAATAGCCTAGAAGCCATACGAGATGCACCGATGAATAAGATATGAAAAAGCCACACGATGAATAAAAACCGAAATGGCCATGTCTGCACGAAAAGGTACAGCATCGTCATCGAAAATAAAAAAGAACACACAAATGTCTTCATTAAAGAAAATAGCTCTCTTACTCCTGTATAAGCCCATACTTGCTTGTACACATGAAATATGCAGGCAAATAAATGGTGCCCAATGAGTAGACTGAGTGAAGAAATGGCGAGCATTTCAAATGTATAAACGGTTAAAGCCGCCTCTTGGACAAATTGAAAGCCAAAAAAGACGGCAACTAAGATGAGATATGAATCTAGTGCTACGATAATTGATAATCTTTGGGCGTAAGTCAACGCTCCTCCCCCTTTTTAAAGCATCACTATTCTTACGTAACATGGGCATCAAACCCGTCCTCACACCCCACTACTGATGACGAGCATCTAAGGCACCGGTTATGCCCACAGCAGGATCGAGTGCCTCCATTGTTAAAGATTAGGAGACATCACCTATCAATCTTTTTAATACATGTACAGCCTGCCCTTTTTCTCTTTCTTGCCATTTAGCATAGCTCCAAGCAGTTTACTTGTTGTTCCTTCTAATACTTCTTTTGATTTCTTCACAGCAGCAATCTTTGTTTTGCCGCTTAAGACAACGAGAATGCTCCCATCCGTCCGGTTCGCCAAAATCTTTGCATCTGCAACTGGCAGAAGCGGCGTGGAATCAACAATCACCATGTCATATTGCTGTTCAATCTCATAAAATAACTGCTTCATTACAGAAGAGGAGAGCAGCTCAGCTGGATTCGGCGGAATGGTTCCGCTCGGAAGCAGCTCTAAATGCTCAATCGGTGTCGGTAAAATAGCTTCTTCCAAGCTGCAATTATTTAATAGCACATTCGTCAAACCGGTATGATGACTCAAGTCAAAATATTCATGGACGGCCGGCTTTCGCAAGTCAGCATCCATGAGCAGCACCCGCTTGTTCTGCTGTGCAAAAACAGCTGCTAAGTTTGCAGCCGTAAATGATTTCCCTTCCTTCGGTAAGGAGGAGGTCACTAATATCGATTTCAGCCTTGTTTGGATCGATGTGAATTCGATGTTTGTTCGGATCGTACGGAATTGTTCCGCAATGACAGAGTGAGGATTTAATACAGAAATACAGGATAAATCTCTCTTTTCTCTTTTCTTCCTCTTAAAGATCAATGTTCTGTCCTCCCGTTATGACGGACTGCTTGTCTTTTTTGGCCCTCCTGTCTGCCTGCATCTGATAGACACTGCCAAGCGACGGCAATCCGATCTCTTCTCTTATTTGATGTGTTCGTTTTACAGTATCATCGAGTAAATTCATTAAGAAAATGAGTGTCATGCCCCCTAATAAAGAGGCGCCTAGTGCCAGAACGATATGAACGAACTTCCTTGAATTCATCAGAATCGTGTTGGACAGCTTGGCTTCAGACAAAACATTAATGCGATCCATATTCATTGTTTTTTTGATTTCTTCTTGCAGCACCTCTGTTGCGGTATTCGCAATGGCGACTGCCTTCGCGCGATCCTCATCTTGTACAGAAATATTGATGACCTCTGACTCATTTTCTGTACTTGTGGCAATTTTGTGTTTTAGTCCTTCTGCTGATTCTGTGAGATGGAGTGTTTCTTTTACTTTTTCAATGACGATTGGGCTTTTTAATAAAACTTGAAAGGTACGTGTATATTGAAGGTTCATCTGAATATCGTTTAAATCTGCTTGTGCGTCATTGCTGCGTTTATGAACAAGAATTTGAGTGGTTGCCTGATATACAGGAGTCGAGACATAGAACTGATAATAGGCTGAAATGCCCGTTACGATCAGGACAATCAGGATCAGAAGGGCCATTTTCTCTTTAATGACAGAAAACAGCTGCTTAAAACCTATATTCTCATTCATAGATACCTCCCGATTTCATCATAAAAAGGTTATATATGGTTTCTTTTTGTTAATGATTGGATTATAAAAGATAATACCCGCAAAGAAAAATGTCATAATAGGTCTTATAGTTCTTTTTAAAGAACGAAATCGTTCGTTTTCTTTTGTTTACTTCCTGATTCTTACGTTTTTGAATTTTATAAAGAACAATTTATTTCTTATAATGAACGAAAAGGTCGCAGAACTATTCGCCGGTGAGAAGGGAGATCATTGATCGAATGATAGGCAAGGTGATACGCATTTACCGAAAGAGAAAAGGATACTCGATTCAGCAGCTGGCTGAGGATGCTCATGTCTCTAAGTCATATTTGAGCAAAATTGAGCGTGGTGTCCACAGAAATCCATCTGTCCAGTTCTTAAAAAAGGTATCCTCTTCACTAGAGATTGATTTACAAGAGCTGTTTGATGCAGAGACGATGATGTTTCATTACGCTGAGGGTGGTGAACACGAATGGCGGGAGCATATCGTAAGTGCCGTCCAATCAGGCATGCCTAAAGAAGAGCTCTATCAGCTGCTCCAAACGTACCGAAAGGAGCAGGAAGAGAAGTCGTTACATGTCACCCATAGAAAGCTGACGGATTCAAATATCGCAGAGTGGAAGCGTCTAATGAGTGAAGCAAAGGCAATTGGCTTAAGCATTGAGGAAGTAAAAGCTTTCCTCAACAACATGGGAGAACGCCGGGCGTAAGCCTTTCAGGAAGAATGATTGCGGGGAGAGGCGTTTGACGCTTCGATGAAAAAGAGCCTTTGATTCATGAAAGGCTCTTTTTTCTGTTATTCTTCTTTTTTTGTTCGTGCTTTTTTCGTTATATCATTGTTTTTCCAATAGGCCCATAGTGATGTAATTCCCAGAAAGGCCAGTGTGATGAATTGTTGAACGCCTTCTTCATCAATAGGAATTGGGCTTTTTCCTGCAGCAGTTAGCGCACTGTTAACAAGCGCCAGTAAAAGCAGCACAAGCCTTGCAATTGTACCTGCACTAATTTTTTGAACCTCCAACTGTAACCCCTCCCTTTCCTCTTCTCACGGGCGGTATTGCTCGTTCTCTCTCATATGTATGCATCAGCCGAATGAATAGAAGAACGAATCAAAAAAAGAGACATCATTCCTATATGCGGAATGATGCCTGATTTATTTGCTATTTATTTAGAAAACATCTCTTTTGCTTCATCCAATGCCATTTTATTGCCTAGAGCTGAGTAATCGAGCCAAGGCTGATCGGCAATCGGATAGACTTGGTTTTTCTTCACTGCTTTTAGACCCTTCCAAATCGGAGTCTTTTCTAATTGCTTGAATGCCTGCTGCGCTTTATCATCACGGTTGACAACGACAAAGATCGCATCAGCATCATAATCAGGAAGAACCTCTTGAGAAATCACTTCAAATGGGCGCTTGCTGTCCAGCTTTTTCACACCATCGACAGGTGTCAGGCCTAAATCCTCGTATAAAATAGGACCCATTGGGCGCTTCATGCTAAATACGCGAAGCTCCTTTGCTGTCACACGGATCGCCATGACTTTTCCGTTTCCAATCTTTTTCTTGATGAGCGATTTGACCTCTTTTGCTTCTTGATTGTAACTCTTAATATATTGATCCGCTTCTTTTTCTTTATTGACGTGTTTGGCGATTTTTTTCAAATGATCCCGCCATGTGCCATCATTTAAATTAAACACTTCTGTTTTGGCGATCTTCTTATATTTCGATAAGTCTTGTCCGGCTAATTCTTCATCAACATAAATGACATCTGGTTGTAACGCAAGCAGTGATTCCATATCTGGATCAGATGCAATGCCGAGCTTTTTCGTCTGACTCAGCTGCTTTTTCGCATGTGGAAGGAAATCTTTTAAGTCTCCTCCTACAACAGAGCCCGCCGGTTTGATACCGAGTGCTAACAAGTCATTTGTTAAATGAATAGACAAGGAAGCAATCTTTGGTGTGCCATTGGTCTTTTCATTTGTTGTATTTTTTGTTTCCTGTTGTCCGCAAGCGGCAAGCAGCAAGAAACAGAGCGTTAATCCAATTACTAGTAGTTTTTTCATGATGAGTTCCTCTTTCATATTTATTTCGTTTTAGTTAATAAATAGAGAAAATACGGGGCACCGATAAAGGCCACGACCACACCCGCCGGTATGGCATTTGGAGCAAAGATGGAACGTCCGATTGTATCGGCACTGACCAAAATCAACAAGCCAAGCAGCGCACTAACTGGTAAAAAATACTGATGCAGTGAACCGACGAGCCTCCTAGCCAAATGCGGGGCGACGAGGCCAATAAAGCCAATACCACCTGTCATTGAAACACTTGCACTCGCGAGGCCTACCGCTAAAGTCAAGAGGAGAAGACGTTTACGCTGGACACGTACACCTACACTTGAGGCGACAGCATCTCCTAATGTCAATGCATTGAGCGTGTTCGTCTGCATCAGCGTAAGCGGCACAAGGCATACAATCCAAGGCAGAAGCGCCAGCACATGAATCCAGTCTCTCCCCCATACATTGCCCACAAGCCACCTTGAAGCAAACGTGTATGTATCTTCATCCAGCTTCAATGACAAATATAAGGTGAGTGCACTAAATCCCGCAGCAACCGCAATGCCAACTAAGATCAGCCGGATAGGAACAAGCCCTTCATGCCGGTCATATGCAAGAAGCACGATGACCGCTGCCGCAAGCAGTCCGCCGCCAAACGTAAAGAGCGGAATAAGAAGAGACGGATTGCCTTCAAGTGCGTGAAAATATGTCACAAACACAATTAAGCCAAAGGCTGCCCCTGCATTCAATCCAATAATCCCAGGATCGGCCAGCGGGTTACGGGATAAGCTCTGCAAAATGCCGCCAGCAATGCCAAGACCAATACCAGCTAACATCGTCACCACAATTCGAGGCAGACGATAGTCAAACAGCACCGTTTCACTTTGGAAATCTCCAAAGCCAAATAACGTCTTGACGACCATGACAGGGCTTAGTTTCAGCGTACCGGTATTTAAACTATACAGCACAACAGCCGCACTCAGGCAAAGCAAAACGAGTGTCACGACAAGAGCACGCTGTTTCTCTCTCATGACAGGTTCCTCCCTTCTTTTCTGGCAATGTATAAGAAGAAAGGAACACCAACAAGTGCCACCATCACGCCAATGGCAAGCTCTCTTGGCGGATTGACTGTTCGGCTGGCAAGGTCTGCAAAGACAAGTAGCATTGCGCCTAATATCGCTGACATCGGAATAACGAAACGATAGTCTACACCAACAAGCTTTCGTGCAATATGCGGGATGACGAGACCGACAAACCCAATCGACCCGACTGCTGATACAGAAACCCCTGCTAATAACACAGCAGCGGTCATTCCTAGTATTCGCACTTGTCGTGTTTTCACCCCTAAATTTGCCGCTGTATCTTCACCGAGCGATAGTAAGGAAAGTGACCGGCCTAATAGCATTGCCCATAAGATCACAATCAGAATAACCGGGGCGAGAATCGTCAGCTGCGGCCATTTCATACCAGCTACCCCGCCTGCATACCAAAAAGCCAGATCCTGACTCAGGTCAAAATAAATCGCGATCCCAGAGCTGAGCGCATGAAGCAATGCCGCTACAACCGCCCCTGCCACAGTGAGGCGCAGCGGTGTCAATACGCCGCCAGCCGCACCAATCGCAAAGATCAGCAGCGTACTGAGCACAGCACCAATAAAGGAAAAAAACATCAGTGCCGAATAAGGTATTCCTGGAAAAAAAGCAAAACAGAGAGCGACCACAAACATCGCACCTCCATTAATGCCCAAAATCCCCGCATCTGCCAGTGGATTTCTTGTGATGCCCTGCATAAGAGCACCCGCTACGGCAAACGCCGCTCCCACTAGAGCTGCCCCTAAAACACGAGGGAGTCTTAATTCATGGATGATCTGCTGCTCTGTCACATTTGACTGGTAGTCAAATACAGCTGTCCAAACCGTTTGCAGAGACAATGTTTTTGCACCGTATGACACAGCAAAAAACATGGCAGCCGCTAAACCAATAACGGCGAGAAAAAATATCAAAAAGAACAGAATATGTGATGATCGTTTTTGTTGAGGTGTTCGCTTATCCTGCAAAATCGGTGTCATCCTTTTCTTCATTAAAAGTCAGTTTGAAAATGAGAATCATAATCAACAAAATTATAGCCGCCAGTCTCTAAAAAATCAATGTACACCCTATTTTTTAATTAATGAAGGTATGTGCGGAGCAGAGAAAGGAGATTTCTTTTTGACGCTTAGAACGGCCTATCATTTTTTCTCATAGTTTAATAGGAAAATAGTTGACATTTCGCATGATTATCCCCTAAAATTACAAAAGTAAGTCAAATGTTATGAAAATATTACAAACAGATGTCAAACTAATAAAGAATGACCCGTCATGAGAGGAGATTTGAAAGTTGTGTCAGTAAAGGGAAAATGGAGTATCGTCCTATTTGCGCTTGCAGTCGTCATTGGAGCAGTTGCTTTCTTTCAAAATCAACAAGCAAGCGGTACAGAGAAGAAAAATGTAAAGCAGGATACGAACTATAAAAACGTAGAAATTGTCACTCTCGTAAATGACGGGAAATTTATGAGATATGCAGTCAACTATCCTCTTTTTCATCAAAAAGAGCTAGATGACAAGATTCAAAGCTATGCCAATTCAGCATTAGAGCATTTCAAAAAAACATTCAGTGAAGCAAAGGATATTGATGAAAATAAACGCTATGAACTGAATATTGATTATGAAATGGTGCATTATGCGAAGCAGTCTGCTGCCATCCGCTTTACGACCTATACGTATACTGGCCAGCAAAGTGGAACCACCAATCATCTCACGATTAACTTTGATTTTCAGAAAAAAACCTTTCTTGACACCAAAGATTTATTTCTGCCTAAAACCAATTATTTAAAGAAATTATCCTATATTACATATACAGAGCTTCGAAAGGATAAAACCTTATCTAAGGATCAGCCTCTCCTTCAGAAGGGAACAGCCCCTGATGCTCAAAACTTCAGTCAATTTGCCTTGAAAGACAAATATGTAGAATTTTATTTCCCTGCATCTCAAGTAGCCGCAGAGGATCTTGGGCCGCAAACACTCGCAATCAAAAAGACATTGCTGAAGGACATATTAAAGCCAGATTATATGGATAAACTCAAAAATAAAAATGAAATGAAAGAACCGAATCCAAAAAGAAAAGCCGTCAAGCTGCCGCAAAAATCAAAGCTTGACCCGAATAAAAAAGCCATCGCACTCACATTTGACGATGGTCCGAATCCAGCGACAACCTCAAAAATTTTAGATGCGCTGAAGGCAAATAAAGGACATGCCACCTTTTTCGTATTAGGCAGCAGGGTGCAATATTACCCTGGAATGCTTGCCGATATTTTAAAAGGCGGGAATGAGATCGGAAACCATTCCTACAATCACCCTTTATTAACAAGACTGCCTTTAGAAGAAGCGGTGAAACAAGTGAAGGACACCCAGCAGCTGATTGAGAAAGCAAGCGGATATACACCTACGCACTTTAGACCACCATATGGCGGTACAAATCAAGATATCAATCATGCAATTGGGATGAAGGTCACTTTGTGGGATGTTGATCCTGAAGATTGGAAAATCCGCAACAGCCAGCAGATCACAAACCGCGTTCTCTCACATGCAGCAGATGGCAGAACAGTGTTAATGCACGATATTTATGAAAGCTCAGCCCAAGCAGCAGTAAAGATCATCCATGAACTCACCAAACAAGGCTACCAGCTCGTCACAGTGAGTGAACTTGAACAATTAAAAAAAGAACGACATGAACAAACCCCTGTAGAGTAAACAGGGGTCTCAGATTGTTGACAAAGGGCTAAAATGATCTTTATTTTAGCCCTTTGTCTTCTTTTCAGCGTGATGGAAAACCTTTGAAGTCTAGGAAGGACGAGTACTGGAGCGGAGCGAATTGTACATTCGTGAGCACCGGCACGCAGGACTGACAAAGAATGCGAGGGTTTGTCCGCGCGCTGAAACCCCTGTAGAGTAAACAGGGGTTTTCTTTTATGCCTCCAAAGACTTTTTTTGTTTCAATAATGCTTGAAATGTCTCTTCAAGCTCTTGCGACGGCTCAATACTTAAACGGCTGAGCACTTCAGACAGCTGCATATCAATTAACAGAAGCTCCTCTTCTCTATTTGTCACAGCTGGTTTTTCTTCCTTTTGTTTATAGGCTTCATATGTGCCGTCAAATGCTTCAATACGTTCCTCATGAATATGGAAAATATGAGTGGCAACCTCCTCAATCAGCCTGCGATCGTGGGAAACAAACACAACGGTACCTGGGTAATCTTTCAATAGACCTTCAAGTGCTTCAACTGCCGCCAGATCTAAAAAGTTCGTCGGTTCATCCAGCATGAGAACATTGGCATCACTGACGAGTAAGGAAGCAAGCATCGTCTTCACCCGTTCTCCCCCGCTTAATACATCAACAGGCTTGTGCACATCATCCCCTCTAAATCCTAGTCTCGCCAAAACCGTTCGAACCACTGTTTCATCTTGAACCGCCTCTTTCAGCGCATTTTGTAAAATCGATTCATCTACCTTCAATCCTGACAGATCCTGACGAAAATAGGCTAGCTTGACAGCCTCTGAACGAGTAACTCCGGGATGTCCATTCACTAACATACGGAGAAATGTCGTTTTTCCGCTCCCGTTCTTTCCGATAATGGCAACTTTGTCTCCGCCCCTCACTTCCACATTCGCCTGCCTCCAAAGCACTTTATCTCCCGCCTTGCCATCTACATTTTCCACTCTCAAAATGGTACGGCTTGCTGTTTCCTTCATCGTATGCTGAGTCATTTGAATGGGCTGAATGTCCTTTACCTTCTCCACCTTTTCTAATTTCTCCATCCTTGTTTCAATGGATTTGGCTGTTTTTTGCAGTTTTTTTTGCTTATTTGCATAGTAGGGCTTTGCAATTTTAGGTCCTGAGGATTTCACCTTTTGGGAGGGCTTTGTCGCTTTGTCCGCCTTTTTCTTTTTCTTTTCCAGTGCATGCTCTAACTGTTTTTTCTTTTGTGTATAAGCTTCATACGCTTCCACCTGCTGACGATGTGCCAGCTCTTTTTGCTGTGCAAAATGCGTGTAGTTGCCTTTGTAATGATGAAGCTGCCCATGATCCAGCTCCCAAATCTCCGTACATATTGCATCTAAAAAAGCACGATCATGCGAAACAACAATGAGAGCTCCTTGATAATGACGCAGCTTTTCTTCCAGCCACTCAATGTGCTCCGTATCCAAATGAGTGGTCGGTTCATCTGCTAATAAAAGGGCAGACGGCCGGCTTAATGCTCTTTCAATATAAGTCTGGGTCATTTCACCGCCACTCTGTCTGCCGTCTCCTTGTTTCAATTGAGGAAGCAGCGTACAGACCGCTGTGGCGGCAACCGTGCCGCTGTCTGGTGTTTCCTGTCCTGCCAGCACATGCAATAAAGTCGTTTTTCCGCTGCCATTTATCCCTACAAGACCAATGCGGTCACCTTGATGGATGGCGAGCTCCTCAATATCAAATAACAAGCGATCTTTTCGAAATACCTTTAACTGATTGGCTTTTAATAACATCCAATCCTCTCCTTTCGTATCAGGAGACATGAAAAAGCCTCCCATTCTCAGAATAGGAGGCAAAATGGTGTACAAAAATAAGCGGATTGATCCAGTATGGTGTGCCGTTCCTATTTGAACACACACATCCCACGTATCAATCACTTCATTTTTTGATTCCCAAGCTGTACCATCCTATTCCGAAGCTAAAAAATGAAAACGCAGCAAACATGGCAAACGGATCGTTTGCTCACTGCCTTCGTTCGTTCATTTTGCTTACAGGTCATAGGATTAGTACTTCATTGCATTGGGTCACCCTTCCGTCGTTTGTTACGTATACGATAAAAGATTGGTTATTTTTTGTCAAGCTGAAATGGCATAAGTGAGTCGATTAACTGGAGTGTAAATGGATGGGACACTTCAAACAGTTCGTCCTTTTTGCATTCTTCCACTAGGCTTCCTTCATGTAAAAATAGAAGGCGGTCACATAGATACACCGCTGCTTCTACATCATGAGTAATGAGAAGCATGGTCATGTCTAGCTCTTGTTTTAATGTCTCAAGCAGCTCCAATATTTGTACTTGAACAGAGACATCCAGTGAGCTCAAGACTTCATCTAGTATGAGAATGGCTGGATGCGTCGATATGGCTCGTGCGATGCACACTCGCTGGAGCTGACCACCGCTTAGCTGGTGAGCATATTGATTCAGTACAGACGAGGGCAGTCTGACTTGCTCAAGTAATGACAAAACCTTCTGATCCAGATTCTGACTCTGCTTTAACAAACGCATCGGTTCTGCTATGATCTCTTTCACCGTAAAGGAGGGATGAACAGAAGATAGATAATCCTGAAAGACAACACTCATTTTCCCCCGGTTCATCCTTCGCCATTTGTCAGCTGTCATACCATCAATCTGTACCTCGCCTCCATCTATTTTTTCTAAACCGAGCAGGATACGTGCCAATGTACTTTTGCCACTTCCGCTCTCACCGACTAATCCGGCACATTGTCCTTTTTCGATTTGAAACGAAACATTTGATATGCGGTCTTTTGGTTTCTTTTGATTTGAAAAAAGACCTTTCTTCTCACCGTGTTTGACTAGATCGAAAGCTGTGATCAACATGGAAACGCCTCCACTCTCTTCTGCTGCCGCAGTGCTTCAGTAGGGGCAGATAATCGAAGCCTCGTCTCAAGTAAATGCTTTGTTTGGGGATGCTCGGGTGATGTGAACACTTCCTTGGCTGACCCATGCTCAAGCATTACTCCTTGGTGCATGACCATCAACTCATCAGCGATTGCCTGAACGACGCCTAAATCATGCGTTATGACGATCAAGGTAACACCAGTTTCTTCCTTTAGACTGTGTAATTGTCTGATGACCTCACGCCCATTAAAGGCATCAAGTGATGCAGTTGGCTCGTCTGCAATGATCACGTCTGGAGAAAGCATCATCGTGATGCCAATCATCACACGCTGAAGCATTCCTCCAGACAGTTCATACGGATACTTTTTCATCAAATCATATGGATTTTTTAAATGGACACGTGTAAGCCCAGCCATAGCATGTGCTTTCCCTTCTTTCCCTCGTAAGCCCAAATGCTGCTGAAATGTTTCCACCATTTGATGACCTATCGTTTCGATAGGGTTGAATGCATTCATGACATCCTGTGAGATGAAACCTATTCGTTTACCCCGCCATTGATGCGCTTCTTGATTTGTTAATGTTTTGCCGTCAAAAATGATCGTTCCTTCCACTTCTAGCGAAGGGGCGACAAGATCAATTAACGCTTTGGCGACAGTTGATTTTCCACTGCCACTTTCTCCAATGACGGCTAAACAGCGTTGTTGATGTAAAGAAAATGTGATATTCGTCACTATATTCTTTTGCTGCTGTGGATCATGTACGGACAGATTTTTTACGTCGATTAAAGGCAAATGGCCTCACCCCTTTCTTTCTGGTATGATGCATGGCAGGATTCGCGGCATGCTGAAGGCTGTCTCCTAAAAAGCTCAACGCCATGACCACAAACAAGATGGCAAGTCCAGGCGCAAGCATATGGGCTGGATGTGTCACCATGACATTCTTCGCCTCGTTGAGCATCATGCCCCATTCTGGTGTAGGCGGACTCACACCTAATCCAAGAAAAGACAGTGCTGATATATTTAAGATCACCCAGCCCGCATCAAGTGTCGCAAAAACAGCAATTTCTCCTGAGATGCGAGGAAATAGATGTCTCCTCAATATGTAAAAGGGTTTGCCGCCAGTCACCTTTGCAAATTGAACAGAAGGTTCATTCGCATATTGAAGGACAGACGACCGAATCATTCTTGTATACCAGGCCCATTTCGCTAGGACATTCGCCAAAATAATATTGAATAGTCCAGGTCCGAGTATTCCCACAACCGCAAGAATCATCACCTCTGCTGGAAAGGACAGCATGACATCACACAGCCTCATCAAAACCCCATCCACCTTTCCTCGAAAGAAACCTGCCATGAGTCCAAGTGCGCTGCCAATGAGCATCGTGATACACATGGTCAGCATAGCTGCAAGCATTGTTGTCCGAATGCCATATAAAAGCCGCGATAATACACATCTCCCTAGATGATCCGTTCCGAGTGGGTAAGTAAGACTGATACCGGCATATTTTTGGAGAATGTTCGTATTTGTTGGATCATGTGGTGCTAACATTGGAGCAAACAGTCCAGCTAATGCGACAAGCGCTAACAGCCAGATTGAAAGAATCGCCATACGGTCTTTTCTTAATTGATGCCACCCTATCATTGTTGTCATACCTCCTTTCTCAATTGCGGATTCATGGTCATTTGCATCATATCAGCGATGAGATTACACATAACAAACAGGAACCCCATCACAAACAAATAGGCTTGAATAATGGGGAAGTCCGCATGGAAAATAGCCGTTACACACAACCGGCCAACCCCAGGCCAAGCAAAAAGGTTCTCAATAATAACAGTTCCCGCAATGAGCTTTGGAATAGACATGCCAAGTGCTGTTACCGCTAATTGCAGGGCATGCCTCAAGATTTTCAGTTGAACGGTTCGTTCCTTTAAACCACGTGCTCTTGCATAAAAAACAAAGGGCTCGTGCTGAAATTTTAGAATTTGATTACGTATTAGTCTCACATAGGTCGATAAGTAGCCAAATGATAATGTGACAGCTGGAGGAAGAATCGATTTGAATCCTTCCATTCCACTCGTATTGACCCAATTGAATTTGACAGAAAAAAGCCAAATCAACAAAATCCCCAGCCAAAAACTAGGCATTGAAGCGGCGATAAACACAAAGGCTCTCAATAAACGGTCCACCCAAGTGTGAGCAGCATATGCACAGATCACCCCGAACAATAAACTGAGCACTATGATAAAAAAGAGCGCTGCTCCTGCAAGCTGCAATGTCGCAGGCAGCGCCTCCATGATAAGGTTAAAAACGGGCTCCTGAGTGACATAGCTTCTGCCAAAATCACCTGTTAATCCATTTTTAAGCCATGTGGCATAGCGGATGAAAAATGGCTGGTCTAAGCCTAACTCCTGCCGCATCGATTCAATCATTTCTTCTGTTGGAGTGACTTGATTCACCCGCAAAGCGACCTCTGCTGGATCACTTGCCCGCATCGTCAGCAGTACAAAAGCAAAGAAGGTGATGAAGATCATAAGCGGAAAAAGCATCAGTATTCGTTTTAAGAGATAGCGAGTCATGTCTCTACCTCCGTTTTATGACGCAAAATACATACGGTCAAATGGGATTTCATACTGAGACACATGAAAACCTACGCCTTTCAGGCGCTTATTATAAACTGCCTTTGTCACAGAATAAGAGATTGGGAGGTAGACATTTTCATCATGGATATACGTCAATATTTCTTGATACATTTGTTTCCGCTTTTGCTCATCTGGTTCTACTAATACTTCCGTAATCGTCTCGTCCAGCCACTTTTTCTTTTTCAGTCCTAATTGAGCTTGATAATCAGCATGGGATGCTACACGGAATGAAGAGACATAAGTTTGTGGATCATAAGGAAGCCCCCAAGATAGCGAGTACATCAGATCGAACTTTCCTGTTTTTTGGCGATCTAAGAATGCCTGTTTTTCTTCTCCTCTAATATCCAGCTTGATCCCCACCTGCTTGAAATCTTGTTGAATCGATTCACTAATCGTTCTTTCCCCTGCATTATCGGAATTATAGTAAATAGCCACACTCAGCAGTTTGCCATTTTGATAGCGATACCCGTCTTCTTTCATCCTCCAGCCTGCCTCATCCAATATTGCCTCTGCTTTCTTCTTTTGATAAGTTTTCTTTTTCAGTGGAATATCTGCGTAAGGGACAGAAGGAGCAAGCAATGTGTGTGCCACCTTTTCCGTTCCATTTAAAATGCCTTCAGTGATCATGTCCTTTTGAATGGCGTATTGAAAAGCTTCTCTTATTTTCGGATCTTTTGTGATTGGCTGGTTTGAATTAATCACAATCGATCTTGAACCAACAGGAGGGCTCACGGTGACACCATATTGCCCTGCTTCTTTTAAAGCCTGGAATGAGTCTCCATCAATCATGTCACCATCTGCTCCAAATAAAAGATCAATCTCTCCTTTTTGAAGCGCAAGTAAGATGGTTTGGTGATCCGGCATGACTTTCCATTTCACAGTTGAAATTTTCGGCTTTTGCCCCCAATAGTGGTCATTCATTTCAAAAACGGCATATTGATTTTTCTTATGTTCCTTTAGCACATAAGGACCTGTACCTGCATAGCTTTTAACTCCTTTTGCAGTCGTTCCATCAATGAAGCTTTTTGGAGAAATAAAACGGAAGGGGCGTGTTAAGCCCAGCTCTTCTAACGTAGGATAATAAGGCTCTTTCAACGTGAGAACAAATGTATCGTCATCTACCGCCTTTGTGGATTTGATTTCAGATACGAGATTAAGCCAAGCGTTCTTTTCAATATTTTTGACAACAGCATCAATATTCAATTTCACTGCCTTTGCATTAAAAGGCTCACCATCTGAAAAAGTCACACCTTTTCGAAGATGAAAGGTATAGGTCCTTCCATCATTTGATATGTCCCAGCTTTTCGCTAAGGCAGGCTGAACGCCCTTCTCTGTATTGACGACAAGCGATTCAAACACCATATTTTGAGCAGCCATCTCTCCACCGTATAGATGAGGATTGATGTCCCTGATATCTTTTGTACTTGCATACACGAGCTCATCTTCTTCTCTATCATTGCTGGAGGATGCTTTGTTTTCAGAGCATGAGGCCAATAAAAAACAAGCCATCACTGAAAACAGCATCAAGGTGTATGACACGTAGGGATGCCTTTTCTCATATTTCTTCTTTATGTAAACAGGTTGATCACTCATATGTACTTCCCCCAATTCAACATTATCGTAATCATTACGATTATTAATCGAAATGATTACGAATTGAATATTAGCATACAGAAATGGGAAATACAACGTCTTTTCATAAAAAAAACAGACTCATGATTGAGTCTGTTTCGCTTGTATAAATTGGTCAATCACCTTTAATGCTTTTTCTGTTCCACCTGCTGCTTGGAAGCTTTCTTCAATTTTCTCAATCCCCGCACGGTACGTGTCACTGCCTAAAACCTTCTCAACAGTTTCTCTTAGCTGCTTTGGTGTCAGCTGATCTTTATCAAGTGTACAGGCAGCAGATAATTCGGTCAGTCTTTGTGCCACCATCGGCTGATCTTTATCGACTGGAATGACGACCATCGGAACGTGGTAATGAATCCCTTCATTGACACTATTCATCCCGCCGTGCGTTACAAATACATCTGTCAGTTCGAGCACTTCAAGCTGCGGCACATAAGGCTCAATCAGAAAATGAGCAGGCGCCTCTTTTAAGAGAGAACGATTTACTTTTTCACCTGTTGCGATAATCACTTTTCCGTCAAAGTCTTCGAAAGCATCTATACACATATTAAAAAATGCTTCTGTATCCCCAAGAACGGTGCCCATGGAAATAAAAACGACTTTTTCTTGCTCAAGTGCTTCCAGCGGGAAATCATGCTGGTCGGCTCTTTTTAGAAAGCTCGGTCCAATGAAAACAAACGAATCGTTTAATGAATCAACAGAAGGCTGGAAATATTCACTTGTATAGACGATATTCAGTTCTCCACGGTTTTTCATAAATTGCATCAAACGCGTTGGCTGAACGCCAAAACGCTCTTGTATTTTTTCTAACAGATGATCGGCTTTCTCATCCTTTCTGTATAGCGGTGTATCAAAATGCGCCTCTTGCAGCACAAAAGATGGGTTGGAACCAATGCTCGGAATGTGCAAGTAATCTCGAACAAGCTCCCCTGCCCCAAACATATCAAAGTAAACCAAATCAAATGAATGCTTCTCGGAAAGTGTTTCCACCACCTCTAAAATATCATATGATGTTTGCAGCATGGCATGAAAGAACGGCTGCATGGAATCTAAATCTCCTTCTTCCACATGTAATGTCCGAATATAGTCTGGATGTATATGTACGTGAGCGCCTAAGCGTTTGATTCGTTCCTCATAATGTACAGTTGTGACCGCATGCACTTCATCGCCTCGATCCGCCCATGATTTAATCATTCCTAACATAGGATTCACATGTCCTTCAGCTGGAAACGTAATCAATAAAATCTTCGCCACAAGAAATTCCTCCTCATTGTCAATTCCCTTCCATGTTAATCATATACAGCAAGCTGGCTCAACAAATACGCCTGAAAAGGGAAGAAATGAGTCTTACGTCCAGTATTTCATGGAGGGACATGAACATAACACCTTCTCACGAGCAAACATCCAATATTTTTGTATAATTAGTCATAATATTATTTTCAGCTTCATATTGGAGGGGATATTTTGTGAAAGTCTTGGAGAAATACAGTTATTTAATTATCATTCTTTGTCTAGCGGCAATGATCGTGACAAACTTCACTGTGAATGACAATACAATAAAAAATACTGTATCCGTGATTGGATTTATCATTGTTCTTCTTACAATTATACCTGCGGCTATTTACAGGAAAGGCCAGAAAGGCAGATAACCCTTTATTCTAAAGCAGTAACCCCCACTCTTATGTTAAGAGTGGGGGTTATTTTATTATATTCTGATAGATGTTGCTGTGTTGCAACCAGATCATTTTTTCACTTGCTTACCCTAGCTTTATTAGAAGAGAACGATCAATCCGATTGAGCACACAAAAACCCCTCTCCATATGAAGAGGGGTTCATGAAAGACCTTTATCATCGTAAGCAAGGTCAAGTACGCGCTCGGAGGGATTCGAACCCCCGGCAGACGTGGTACCGGAAACCACCGCTCTATCCAACTGAGCTACGAGCGCACGATATGTTTTTTGAACGTCAGCATATCAAATTATAAGGGAAATGCTGCAAGAAAGCAATGATTAATCATTCGTCATGATGATGTATTTTCTTACTTTGTATTCATACACTAATATGATGGTTTGAAGTGGAATGATTTTGGGGAAAATGGATAGGGGTATTTGAATTTAGGTCAGCGTTTTGTTTGACCTTTATTGACCAAAAATGTATCATTGAATTACATACTTACCTAAAAGGTGAAGGAGGAACATTATGAATTTAATACCTACAGTCATTGAGCAAACAAATCGTGGGGAAAGAGCTTACGACATTTATTCTCGTCTTTTAAAAGACCGTATTATCATGCTTGGTTCTGCGATCGATGACAATGTTGCCAACTCCATCGTGTCACAGCTGCTTTTCTTAGAAGCTGAAGATCCAGAAAAAGATATTTCTATCTACATTAACAGCCCTGGCGGTTCAATCACAGCTGGTATGGCCATTTACGATACGATGCAATTTATTAAACCAAAGGTATCAACTATTTGTATTGGTATGGCTGCATCTATGGGTGCGTTCCTACTTGCTGCTGGTGAAAAAGGTAAGCGTTATGCTCTTCCAAACAGTGAAGTCATGATTCACCAACCACTAGGCGGTGCCCAAGGTCAAGCAACTGAAATTGAAATTGCGGCAAAACGAATCCTTTCTTTACGCGATAAACTGAACCAAGTACTTGCTGAACGTACTGGTCAGCCAATTGAAGTCATTGAGCGCGATACAGATCGTGACAACTTCAAAACAGCGGAAGAAGCACTTCAATACGGACTCATTGACAAAGTCTTGACCCGTAATACAGAAGACCAAAAATAATGATCACAACACAAACCGTCTGTTCCTGAACAGACGGTTTTTTGTTTTCATCATACTTTAAGACAGCTCCGTCCATTTCTGCTGAAGAGACGGTGTTTGATAAGAAGCCATCTGCGTAATTAATTCCTCCGGTTCACTCGAAGCATGTAACAATTGAAGGTGTGATTCATTCGAAAAACCTTCCTGTACACTGAATTTCACCATGTCTATGAGCGGATTGAAGTAGTCATTCACTTGATACAATCCAATCGGCTTTTGATGGATGCCGATTTGTGCCCAGCACAGCACCTCAAATAATTCTTCATATGTACCAAAGCCGCCTGGCATCGCAATAAACCCATCTGCCAGCTCGCTCATTTTCGCTTTTCGTTCATGCATGCCTGTTACCTCAATTAGCTCTGTCAGCTCTTGATGCACGACTTCTCCTCTAAAAAGTCCCTTAGGCATGACCCCGATCACTTGCCCGCCATGTCTCATGACCTCATCGG
Source organism: Bacillus sp. FSL M7-0003 (assembly GCF_038628485.1). Lineage (NCBI taxonomy): Bacteria > Bacillati > Bacillota > Bacilli > Caryophanales > Bacillaceae > Bacillus > Bacillus sp. FSL M7-0003. The sequence goes on from NZ_CP152024.1 coordinate 3,096,862, forward strand.
CAATCGCGCCCATTAACCCAATACGCGATCCTCCGTAAACAAGACGAATGCCCTGCTTCGCCATATAAGCACCCAGCTCTACAGCCTTTTGTTTGTAGACATCATTTACACCTGGATTCGAACCAGCAAACACACAAATCGTTTTCATCAAAACAGCCCCATCTCTCTCTATGATTTCTTCACCCACTCATTCTACTATAATGATTTGTAAAGAAACAGCCGTTTCTTCTATATATAGTGTAAAATCAAAAGAGTGAACACCATATAAGGAGCTGTATAGAGAGAATGCAAACAACTGAGATGGAGAAGTGGATCAAGGACTTTTATCAAACGAGAAATTGGACAGAATACGGACCGTTTATCCGGTTAGGCTTCTTAATGGAAGAAACGGGAGAACTCGCTCGCGCTGTTAGAGCAATAGAAATCGGACGAGACCGGCCTGATGAGCAGAGACAGGAATTATCTGAGCTAAAGAAAGAACTCATTGAAGAAATGGGAGATGTTTTAGCAAATCTCCTCATTTTAGCAGATCAATATGATGTCACAGTAGAAGAGGTCTTCAGCGCTCATCAACAAAAACTCAACAAACGCTTTTCTGGAGAAAAAGAGCCAGTAAAAAACACGTGACCAATCTGTCACGTGTTTTTTTACGCCTTAAAGATGCTGTGGTGAGATGTCATCCGTTCGTTCAAAGAAATGCTGCTTTCCGATATGATGGAATAGACCTGTTCGATGCAAAAGCTCCTTAGGCTGTGATTGAAGTCCAACGATCATCAGCTTTCCATTATGATGCTTTAACCGATTGGAGATATTCATGAGAACCGCTTCTGCCGATGTGTCCATATAATTGACTTTATTCATAAGCAGAATGAGCGTTTTCGGTTTTGTTTGAACATGGTCCAATATCGAATTTTCCAATGAATCTGTTGTTCCGAAAAAGAGCGGCCCTTCAATGGAATACATACTGATCCCTTTCTCCTCTGTCTGTTTTTCTAAAGCAGCTGCTGTTTCCATTTGAGGAACGGCGACATTTGTATGGATATTGGTCGTCTGGCTCATTTTTTTGATAAAGGCGATAAACGCTAAAATGAGACCAGCAGTGACGCCAATAATCAAATCACCAATCACTGTGAGCAGGAAGGTCACGACCAGTACAAGCGAATCAGCATTTTTCACTTTCAAAATATTGATAAACTCTTTTCTCTCACTCATATTCCAAGCAACAAACATTAAAATCGGTGCCATTGCAGCAAGTGGAATCATCGACGCATACGGCGCAAATACCATTAAGATCAGCAAGACGACAACGCCATGCACAACACCAGAAATCGGACTTGCCCCGCCATTTTTTATGTTCGTTGCCGTTCGTGCAATAGCTCCCGTCGCTGGAATTCCTCCGAAAAGCGGTGCCGCCATATTGGCAATTCCTTGCCCCACAAGCTCTTTATTGCTGTCATGCTTAGAGCCTTTCATATTATCAGCGACCATTGCGGACAAAATCGATTCCACGCCGCCTAAAAGCGCAATGACAATTGCTGGAGGCAGGAGGTATATCATTTTTTCAATCGTCAATTCAGGAAAAGCGAAGGTTGGCAGCTGACGAGGGATTTCACCATATGCAGAGCCAATCGTTTCAACTTGTCCTTGAAAAAAGAGAACGGCGAGAAACGTAGAAGCCAATAAACCTAATAGAGCACCAGGTATTTTGGGAATGTATTTTTGTGCCGCCAAAATCACGATGAGCCCGATGACGGCTGTGATAATGGCGAGACTGTTTGTGGTACCAAGATGGACCACGATTTCTCTCATATTGAGGAAAAAGCTTTCATGTTTTTCAACACCCTTTAATCCGAGGAAGTTGGCAATCTGTCCTGAAAAAATAATGACAGCAATGCCAGCAGTAAAACCGATGATAACCGGACGAGGAATAAATTTCATGAGCCTTCCTAGTTTGAATATTCCGAATAATACAAGCATACAGCCTGCCATAAAACCGGCAATGAGCAAGTTTTCAATACCGTACTGGCTGACGATCCCGAATAAAATTGGAACAAACGCCCCGGTCGGCCCGCCGATCTGATACTTTGAACCACCAAACAATGAAATCAAAATGCCGGCAACGATGACTGTGTATAATCCATATTCTGGTCCGACACCAGATGCAATGGCAAATGCCATGCCTAAAGGAATTGCCACAACGCCCACGACAAGCCCAGCGATTAAATCGCGTCTAAACTTTGATGAATTGTACCCTTCAAATCTTCCATAAAAACGCATGGTATGTGTTGGCCTCCTTCAAGTATGTGTAGATGATTTAGGTATACTGTGGGTCAATTTGTTTGTCTTTCACTACGACATCCAGCTTTCCTGTCGCTGGGTGAATCACCAGTCCATGAACTGCCACATCACTTGGCATCAGTGGATGCTCTTTCACTAATTTCACACTTTGGGCCACGCTTTCTTCAACTGAATCAAAGCCTGTCAGCCAGCCCTTTAAATCAACTCCTGAGTTTTTCACAATGCTTAAGCATTTCTCTTCGATTCCGCGTGCTTTCGCCTTTTCAAGTAAAGGGTCCGCCGCAAGACCTGCCATTCCGCATTCATGATGCCCTACAATGCATACTTCCTCTGCCTTTAGTTCATAGATGGCTAGCAGGATACTCCGCATCACACTGCCGAACGGATGTGTCACGATGGCGCCTGCATTCTTAATGATTTTTGCATCCCCGTTGCGCAGCCCCATAGATTGCGGCAATAATTCCAAAAGACGGGTATCCATGCACGTTAAAATAACCAGTTTTTTCTCAGGAAATTTCCCCGCTTTGTAAGGCTCATAATGTTTCTCATTCACAAACTCTGAATTGTGCTGAAGAATCTGTTCTAATTTTGACTCCATTTTGCCATCTCCCATCTTTTTTAAGTAACGTAAGCTCGTGCCTGTCCTCCTTTTCTTTCTTGTGTTCTCAAGAATAGAGAAGAAAAATGATAGAAAAAAAAGAAAAAAATGAGAAAACGATGAGAAGAAATATCATCATTTTCTCTATTTTACGCTGCATCCCAACGGCTTCACGGGTTTGGTTTCAATCTATTGTTCTCATCACACCAAAAGACAATAAAATGGTTTAGTAGAAAATGACCATCCCGTTTAATACATTTCAAATATAATAAATTTTCTATCAAAAAGTCTCGATCTTTTTTCCAGTTTGTCAGATAATCTCTCGTAAAATCTTGCAATTTCACATGTCTCATCTACTATCAGCTTATTTTTATATAGATAAAAAATGCATCAGATGGCATATGAATCTACTTTTTCACTAAGAAAATGTCTTTCTTTACCGTTATTTCAGTATATTAAATATTGAGCTGCTAACATTCAAACGTGTTCTGCCGAAATGGTTGCTTTATAATAAAAGGAGTAAGATGACCATGTGAAAGGAGCGAATTGACTGTGACACCACACATTTTTGTCGCCAAACCCTTGCCTGCCTCTTTTGAGGAAATGCTAAAGGAACATTGTACATACGAGGTTTGGCAATCCAAAGACCCTATTCCAAGAGACATTTTGTTTGAGAAGCTGCAGCACGCTGATGGTCTTTTAACGTCTGGAACAAAAATCGATCAAGAGCTGTTAGATCACGCACCAAAACTCAAGGTGGTGAGCAATAACTCTGTCGGCTATGACAATTTTGATATAGAAGCGATGAGGCAAAGAGGCGTGATTGGTACGCACACTCCTTATACGCTCGATCATACCGTGGCTGACCTTGCCTTTTCGCTCATTCTCTCCTCTGCGCGAAGAATCGCCGAGCTTGACCGTTTTATCCGTGAAGGAAAATGGACGAAATTCGTACAGGAAGAAGAGATCTTTGGCATCGACGTACATCACCAAACGCTCGGTATTATTGGCATGGGACGTATCGGAGAACAAGTGGCCAAACGGGCAGCACATGGTTTTGATATGAACGTTCTTTATCATAACCGAAGCCGGAATGAAAAGGCTGAATCGGCGTATGGCGCTGTCTATTGTGCACTTGATGATCTTTTAAAACAAGCTGATATCATCGTGTTGATTACACCGCTGACCGAGGAAACATATCATATGATTGGGGAACGAGAATTGAAGTTAATGAAGCAAACGGCTTTATTTGTAAACATTTCCCGCGGGAAAACAGTGGATGAAAAAAGCCTCATTCAAGCACTTCAGGAGGGATGGATCAAAGGCGCTGGTCTTGATGTGTATGAGCAGGAACCGCTTCAAGAGGATCATCCTTTCAAAGAGATGAACAATGTCACCCTAGCTCCTCACATCGGTTCCGCTACTGAAACAACAAGGGATCTCATGCTGAAACGAGCCATTCATAATGTGATTCATGGAATAGATGGGAAGGCGCCTGTTGATGTTGTGAAGGAGCTTGCTTCATCTTGAACAGCAAAGACGCAGAAACTGCGTCTTTCAGATTGTTGACAAAGGGCTAAAATGATCTTTATTTTAGCTCTTTGTCTTCTTTTCAGCGTGATAGAAAACCTTTGCAGTCTAGGAAGGACGGCTACTTTTGCGGAGCGAATTTGACATTCGTGAGCACCAGCGCGCAGGACTGACAAAGAATGCGAGGGTTTGTCTACACGCTGAAAGACGCAGAAACTGCGTCTTTTTATTTATTTCTTTAGGAGACATCAGGAGAAAAGACTCATTTTAGCAAAGATCCTGATTCTTTACATTTCCTTCATGTTCGGGTGCTATAATATGAGCTAGACAAGCATCAAGAGGACGGCATCCGATTTCCTTAATAGGAGGATGAAGATGAAAAGATTGAGTACGGTTTTTACTATGTTCGCTCTGATCGCTGCTATTCTGTTTTCTGGATTTGTCCCGCAGCAAGCTCATGCAGAAACACCTCTTACACCAACAGCCACAGCTGAAACTGCTTCTATTCAGCTCACGCCAGATGTGCGTACCCTTGCCGTCATTAATACGTTTGATGGTGTAGCAGATTATTTAATTCGCTACAAACGACTGCCTGATAACTACATTACGAAATCACAAGCAAGTGCTCTCGGATGGGTGGCATCTAAGGGAAATCTAGCCGAGGTGGCGCCAGGTAAAAGCATTGGTGGAGATATTTTCTCAAACCGGGAGGGACGTCTTCCTTCAGCAAGCGGCCGAACATGGCGTGAGGCAGACATCAACTACGTTTCAGGCTTCCGCAATGCAGACCGTCTTGTGTATTCAAGCGACTGGCTCATTTACAAAACAACAGACCATTATGCGACTTTCACCCGTATTCGATAATCAATAAAAAAGACAGCCCTATTTGATCTGGGGCTGTCTTTTCGTATGGTGGTTTACGGTATAAGCTTTTTCACGTAATCCTCAAAAGGAATCAGCAGCGGCTTTTTCGACACTTCTTCATGTTCATGTGTGGTGACATGATCCTCAGTAACGATCACACGTCCTGTTGGCGTGAGCTTTGACGCAAGCGGTCTTTTGTTAAATGGAGAGGATTCATTTTCATAAATCTCGTGTCTCATTTGGGCCAATACAGCCTCGTCCACCTCGTTCAATGTGAAAGCATAGCCTGTTTCAGCGCCATCTCCCTTATCTAATTGGAGCAGATGTGTCCCTTTTTCGGTTTCCTCAGCTTTGACGCGAAACCGCATTGACGCTCCTTCCACCCAATCTCCTGTAAAAGGCACAGGCTGAAGAGGTAAATTCACACCAAACCCCGCATCAATGAGGAAGTGTTCGTTGTGATGCTTCAACATGATGGCTACGTGCGTGCCATCAATTGCCCACGTACCCGCTTCTTTGTTATACACTGTGCCTTGAAGAAGCTGTACAGAGAGCCCTGCCTCTTTTAACACATAGTATAAGAGAGGATTGAGATCGTAACAAAGACCTCCTCTGTTTTCTTCAAGAAGATGCTGCTTCAACCCTTCTTGATTCAAAGCGTAGGATTGTTTGTTCAAAACAGATCTATTTTCGAACGGAAAGGTATAGGCCATTTTTTTTAATAATACAGGTAAGTCTTTAAAGGTGATGGACTTGCCTTCATATCCGACCTTCTGTAAAAAAGCTGATTGAATCATGACATTCCCTCCTAAAAAAACTGAGCCTTTGAAGAGACTCAGTTTTCTTGATTAATAAAATCTGTTAACGCCTCAATGGCTTCTTGTTCATCTGCACCATCTGCAATCAGTGTGACAGTAACCCCAGAGCTGATCGCAAGACTCATGAGACCCATAATGCTTTTCGCATTGACTTTTTTCCCATCTTTCTCTAGAAAAATATCAGCACCAAAGCGATTGGCTTCTTGTACGAACAAAGCAGCTGGACGTGCCTGCAAGCCTGTTTTCAGCTGGATGGTGACCGTTTTTTCCACCATATGATCTGCCTCCCTTTTTCATTCTCCTATTTGAGTGTAACAGCTTGTCCGTTTCGTAATTGTTCTGCGATTTGATCTAGCTTTCTTAAACGGTGGTTAATCCCTGACTTGCTGATCTTGCCGCTTTCCACCATTTCTCCAAGTTCCTTCAGCGTGACCTCTTGATAGTCGACTCGCAGTTTGGCAATTTCACGAAGCTTTTCCGGCAGGGCATCAAGCCCAATTTTTTCATCAATGAATTGAATGTTCTCGACCTGACGCAGTGATGCACCTATCGTTTTATTCAAGTTTGCTGTTTCACAATTGACGAGCCGGTTGACGGAGTTCCTCATATCTCGGACGATCCGCACATCTTCAAAGCGAAGCAGTGAGTTATGAGCACCCACAACGCTTAAGAATTCCGTGATTTTTTCTGCTTCCTTCATGTACGTAATGTACCCTTTTTTGCGCTCAAGTGTTTTACTATTGAGATGAAATTGATTCATCAGCTCACAAAGGGCATCATTATGTTCTTTATATAGTGAAAAAATTTCAAGGTGATAGGAGGACGTTTCTGGGTTATTCACAGAACCGCCTGCTAAAAAAGCACCTCTCATATAGGAGCGCTTGCAGCATCTTTTCTTCACAAGTTCTTCTGAAATATTGCGCTCAAATACAAATTGCTCACCTAATATTTTTAAATCCTCTAAAATGGTTTTCGCTCGTTCTACCAGTCTGACAATATACACGTTATTCTTTTTCAATCTCATTTTTTTACGGACGAGCAGTTCGACTGTCACATCGTATTTCTTTTTGAGCAGCGTATAAATCCGTCTTGCAATGGCTGCGTTCTCTGTCTGTATATCTAAAATCAATTTTCGATTAGAGAAAGATAATGAACCGTTCATACGGATGAGGGCAGAAAGCTCTGCTTTTGTGCAGCAGTCCTTCACGTCCAGATTAGTCAGCTCTTTTTTTGTTTCGGATGCAAATGACATCCTTGCCACCCCCATTCCTATTTTTTCTGTTGCAGCAGATCGACAAGCAGCGAGGCTACTTTCAGCGTGTCATGACGAATGACATGCTGGTCATATGTAATGATTTCTCCAGGAATCACTTCTAGTCCCATTGCTTTTAGTGCATCTGTGTCGAATTGGACAGGCTGTGCCTGTTCTTCTGCATATTTTGCTTTGATTTCTTCTGGAATTTCTTTATTGTTCACAAAAATCGTATCGATAAATGGACGATCCATATGATCATTTAATGCCTGCACATGATCAGCTGCACTGTAGGAAAGCGTTTCCCCCGGCTGCGTCATGACATTGCATATATACACTTTTTTCGCCTTAGAGCGAATCACTTCTTCTCCAATATGCGGGACAAGCAAGTTTGGCAAAATACTCGTATACAGGCTGCCAGGCCCAATGACGATTAAGTCCGCCTCACGAATGACTTGAATGGATTCTGGCAGCGGTTCAATCGTATCGGGTGTGAGGAACACTCGTTTAATTCGCTTACCATAGGTAGGAATTTTCGATTCTCCTGTCACCATTTGCCCATTTTCTAATTCCGCATGAAGAACAACACTTGAATTTGCTGCTGGCAATACTTTTCCTCTCACATTTAAAACCTTGCTCATTTCAGTGACGGCATGAAAAAAATCACCGGTTATATTTGTCATGGCCGCAAGAATGAGGTTGCCGAGTGAGTGGCCTGTTAAGTCATTCCCTTTGTTAAAACGGTGCTGAAATAAATCTTCTACAAGCGGTTCAACATCAGAGAGAGCCGCAAGGACATTTCGAATATCACCTGGAGGGGGAATATTCAAATCATGCCGCAGTCTGCCTGAGCTGCCTCCGTCATCAGCAACCGTTACTATAGCGGTAATGTCCACCGGCTTCGTTTTAAGCCCTCTGAGCAAAACAGATAAGCCAGTGCCGCCGCCAAGAATGACCACCTTTGGTAGTGTCGTCATCTATTTTCTGCTTCTCTTTTCAATGTCCCGGTGAGTGACATGTGTATAGTAATCGTTTTTAAAATACTCCGATAAATAGTTGGCCAGCGTCACAGATCGATGCTGTCCGCCTGTACAGCCGATGGCAATCACAAGCTGGCTTTTTCCTTCTCGTTTATAGGACGGAAGCATAAAGCTGAGGAGATCGATTAATTTCTCTGTGAATTTTTGTGTTTCAGTCCATTTCATCACATAGGAGCGCACTTCTTCATCGTTTCCAGTCTGTGGACGCATGCTCTCAATATAGTAAGGATTCGGCAGGAATCTCACGTCAAAGACAAGATCAGCATCAATCGGCAGACCGTATTTAAAGCCAAAGGACATCACGTTTACTGTAAACACCTGCCCTTGATTCGTGGCAAAGTGCGTGACAATTTTTTCTCGCAGCTGTTTTGGTTTTAAATCCGATGTATCAAAAATCATTTGAGACCGGCCTTTTAACTCCTCTAACAGCTCGCGCTCCATTGCAATTCCTTCAAGCGGCAAACCTGTTGTCGCAAGGGGATGCGAACGTCTCGTTTCTTTGTATCTTGAGACAAGTACCTTATCATTTGCATCTAAAAATAGAATCCTTGGCGTGATCCAGTCAAGATCACTCATTTCATCTAACGCGGCAATTAAACTGTCAAAAAATTCGCGTCCACGCAAATCCATCACAAGAGCGACCTTGCTCATCTTGGAATTCGATTCCTTCATGAGCTCTAAGAACTTCGGTAAAAGTGATGGCGGCAGGTTATCAACACAAAAGTAGCCTAAATCTTCAAAGCTTTGAATGGCGACGGTTTTCCCCGCACCTGACATTCCTGTAATAATCACAAGCTGAATATCTTCTTGTTTGTGTGTATTCATGCCTGCTTCCTCTCCTTCTTTATGAAAACGGTTCATGTATTATTCTCCCTGAGGATCTAACCGATAAGCAATCAGCTCAAAATCGGGTGTATACGTAAAAGTGCCGTGCAGAAGTCCTTTTCCTTTAAGCATGAAATCAAGAATATGGGAATCTCCTGGGGCCATCGGCAAATCAGGCACATCCTTTACGTCATGCCACTTTAAAATACCTTCCTCTGACTCTGTTACGTTTTTTCCGGTAAATGAATCTGCCATAAAGGTGAACATCATCCACTCTTGAACGATTTGATCGCCTTCTTTTATGATAAAGGTAAAAACACCTTTCAGCTGCGGATTTAAAATATAAATACCTGTTTCTTCTCTATATTCTCGAACGACTGAATCCTTGACCGATTCTCCGCTTTCCATTTTGCCGCCCGGTGCTACCCACCAGCCCCGTCTTGGCTTTTGCAGCAAGAGAACTTGATCTTCGTGATGCAGCACACAATTCGTTACTCGTTGCATCAGCTGTCACCTACTCTTTTATGTCTTTAACTTATTATACAGGTTCAACCTGACTCCCACAATGAACATGCCCGTTCTTCCCCGAAAACAGACCGGTTTTCGTTTGAATCGTGTAACGGGCAATTTCTCTACTCTTTATTTTACAGCATCTAATGGTTCTCCATGCGTCATTTGTGAACATCTCGTGAATTTCTGATTTTAGGCAAAAAAAAGGACACGGATTCACATCCGTGCCAAACATGTATTCCTTATAAAAGGGGGTCAATTACTAGTTTCATCATAACTGAAAATTATTTCACCCGTGTTACATTCCAGTTAAAAGCCCATGACGCTATATTAAGGATTTACGACAGCCTTTTATTTCGTTGCTTTGAGTTTTTCAGCAAGCTCTTCTACATAATGCTGTGCGCTTTGTGCTGCAATACTTCCGTCACCTGTTGCTGTCACAATTTGACGAAGTGTTTTTTCTCGAATGTCACCAGCGGCGAAAATACCTTCCACTCTTGTTTCCATTCTTTCGTTTGTCTCGATGTAGCCTTCTTTATTTGTAATGCCGAGATTTTCAAATGGTTTAGACAGTGGCAGCATGCCGATATAGATAAAGGCACCGTCTGTTTTAAAGTCTTCTTCTTCACCAGTCACCGTATCAACCAATGTCACACTGCCGACTTTCCCGTTTTCTTCATTGATCTGTTTGACGGTTTTGTTCCACTTGAAGTCAATTTTTTCATTATCAAAGGCGCGTGCTTGTAAAATGCTTTGTGCACGAAGTTTATCGCGTCTATGGATAATCGTTACTTTAGAAGCGAAGCGTGTGAGATACACCCCCTCTTCTACCGCAGAATCACCGCCGCCGATGACGACAAGCTCTTTGTTTTTAAAGAAAGCCCCGTCACATACTGCACAATATGATACGCCGCGGCCGCCAAGTTCTTTTTCACCTGGTGCACCGATTTTTTTGTATTCAGCCCCTGCCGCGATAATGACAGAGCGTCCTTTATATTCTTTTGAGCCGGCTTTGACGATTTTGTATTCTTCACCGTTCACGATTTCTTTAATATCGCCATATGCATACTCTGCACCGAATTTCTTCGCATGCTCAAACATTTTATTTGAAAGTTCCGGCCCTAAAATACTTTCAAAGCCAGGATAGTTCTCGACATCTTCCGTATTCGCCATTTGTCCGCCTGGAATTCCTCTTTCAATCATTAATGTTGAAAGATTTCCCCGTGATGTATAAACAGCGGCTGTCATTCCGGCAGGACCCGCTCCAATGATGATCGTATCGTAGATTTTTTCTTCTGACACAACTGTCACTCCCTCTTCAATTGCTGCTCGCATTTCTTATTAGAATGCCCTTGGGTGATGCTTCCATTCATGACAGAGAGCATCATTTCCACTCTTAGCTTTTATTCCTTACCCATATCCTATTAAATCTGCGGGGAATAAGCGAATCATTTGCTCATATCTTCAAAAAAAGAAAAAGCTTCCTTAAACTGCTGTTTAAGGAAGCCTGTTTACGGTTATATAAAAAGTAATGATTTATTCAACGACTCTTCTTACAACGCCATTGAAAGCTTTTTTCCAATATACGTTGTTCATTGAGTCAACTGAAACACCGCGAGAGCTGTTATCGTTCAAGAATGAACCGTTTCCTAAGTAAATACCAACGTGTCCATTTACTTTATACGTATCAAAGAACACAAGGTCTCCGCGTTTCATTTCAGATGCACTTACAGCTCTTCCTTTACCTACAAGCGTATCTGTTGTTGTACCGCCAACTGGTCCAAGGTTGATGCCTGCTGATGCAAATGCCCAGCGAACGAATGAAGAACAGTCAAAACGACGTGCGTCAATATCGGCTTGTGATCTGCCGCCGCCCCATTTATATGGAGATTGTCCAACAATCGTAGAACCTGTGCTGATCGCACCTTCAATTCCGCCTACGTTACTGCTGACAGGTGATCCACCGCCAGAAGATGGCTTCTTGCTTGGTCCACTGCTGTTGCTGTTATTGTTGTCATTAGAAGATGATCCACTGTTACTTGAAGACGGGCTGCTATCGTTATTTGAGCTGTTGTCTTCCGCTTGAACACTAGCTTGACGCTGCTGCTGTTGTCTTTGCGCTTTTTCTTCTTTTGCTTTTTGAGCTGCTTCTCTTGCTTCTTTTTCAGCTTGTTTTTGTGCAGCTACTGTTGCGTCTTTTTCAGATGCAATGCTGTTAGCCTCACTGTTTAACTCGCTGATTTCAGAAAACGCACTTCCTTTTTGCTTTTTCACTTGCTTGAATAGCTTGTCTTTTTCATCAAGCTGTTTATTCAAGTCTGATTGAAGTGTTTCAAGCTTTGCAAGTGTGTTTTGCACATTCTCAAGCTTTGTGTTTAATTCGTTTTCAGACTTTTGAAGCTCAGCTTTGTCTTTTTCCTGCTCTTTAATGATTTCACTGTCTGCATTGATCAGTGTAGATACTGCACCTGCACGGCTGATGAAATCGCTAAAGCTTTTTGCTCCTAGTAATACATCTATGTATTTCGTAGAACCGCCGCTCTCTTGAATAGCACGTACACGCTTTTTCAAGAACTCGTTTCTTTCTTCAATACGTTTTTCTGTATCAGCAATTTCTTTTTTCAGTGCTTTGATTTCTTTTTTTGTTTTTTCATTTTCTTTTTGTTTTTCTTCGATTTGATCACTTGTTTTTAAAGCTTTCTCGTCAATATCTTTAAGCTTTTGTGCAAGTGCCTCTTGTTTTGCTTCAAGCTTTGAAAGCTCTTCTTTTTTCTTTTGAAGGTTCTTGTTTACCTCAGATTGCTTGCTGTCTAGTTCTTGTTTCTTTTGTTCAAAGTTCTGTGCGTTTGCTTCATGCGTAAATGGAATAAATAAACCGCTCGCTCCGATCACCGAAGCTAAACCAAAAGTAATAAACTTTTTCACGAATAGTTCCTCCTTTGACAATTTCCCAAGCGACATTAGAAAGCAGCAAATTCTCTGCGATCAATCTGTGCTCTCTATGTCTTTCTTCCTGATTGTTCAGTCAGATGTTGACCAGATTGTTTCCATCACTAGGTGTTTCATTATGTATAGTAAAATATTTAAATATCTATCTTTGTTTTAATCCACGATTTTCATTATACATGAGACATCGACAAAATGAGCTAATATTTTTATTACATTTATGTTTCAAAAACATGTCGTGATTGTCATACTTCGCCAATTCCTTGCAAATCCCACCTTTTTATCCAAGAAAAAAGCATGACCTTTTCGGCCATGCTGGGATGTTCTGAATCTATTTACCTATTTAATCGATTAACGTACAAATCTCTCGTTCGTATTTAGACAGTGTTTGAACACTGATCTGAAAAGCCGACGCAACATCTTTTTTGCTGACAGCTGCTTCTTGTTCATTCATCCATAGATAATAAGATGCTGCTGCCCAGGCAGGCGCATTTTTCTTATCAATACCAGAAGCACGTGCCTGCTGAATAATATGGAATAACCAAAAATAAGGCATATGGCTGTCAGGCTGAACCGCTTCCTCTAAACTGGATGCCGCCTGTTTTGCAAAAACTGCATCTTCTGAAAAAGACTTTTCTTTCATTTCATCTTCATACAAAAGCAGTTCTATAAATTGCTGTTCAAAGGCCGTTTTCGCTGCGCGTGCATCAAGGACAGACTGCAGCACGTCACGTTCCCCTTTTTGTTTGCTGACATAGTACGCAGTCAGCCGTTCCTCAATCGAGACCATTGGCTCAGTCACCTCAGGTTTATCCTGCCACGGCTTGATTTCATCTGCATCGATATCCTCTTCGACCATCTTATCCCAAACCGTTTGGGCGAGCGTCTTGTGGCCTGTATGATAGGCTGCGCTTGCAAGCCAGTATAAAAATGTACTATCTCCTTGAAAACCTGTTTTGTACAAAGAATAAAGCCATTTAAAGGCCCATTCAAATTCTCCCACAAGGGCAAATGTTGCACCAAGCTTATAACGCTGTTCACTTAGTATTGGATACACGTGCGTTAATTGCTTTGCTAACACATTGACCTTTTCTTCTTCTTTTTCATAATGGTAGAAGACTAGCTGATTGCAAAGGGCATGCAGATTACCGGGATTTTCATGAAGGACCCGGTTCAACATTTCTTTCGCCTGATGGATTCGGCCAGAATAAAAATAGGCCAAAGCGAGATTATTATACGCCGACCAAAATTCTGGATACTCAACAATCATCTGTTCCAGCATCTCAATGGCTTCATCGAGTCTGCCGCTTTCTAGCAAATGGTTTGCTTGATCCTGCTTCACAATCAGGTCATCCTGATCATAAGGAAAATCTTCGTCCTCTTCGTCGCTCATATCGAGCAGGTCAAGAAGGTCGTCATTTTCATCCGCAAATTCCCCGTTCTCTTCCAGCGCGGCATAAGCAGTAGCTGATTTATATGCCTCTTGAAACAGTCCGAGATTCGCATAATTATTGGCTTTAAAATAGTGGCACTCAGACATGTTTTCATCGATGTGTTCAAGGATGAAATCAAGCAGTTCATTTGATTGCTGGTAATGACCCATTTCAGTATAAATAATGGCAAGCTGTGACAGCATTTCTACATTTTCAGGCTCAAGTACGATGGCCCGCTGTATCAGCTTACTTGCCCTAGACAGATTTCTTTCTCTATATGCTTTAAGACCTTTATGAAAAAAGTAATGCCCATCTTGAAATAGCTGGACGACTTGTGTGTGATTATTTTGAGAAGTGTATTTACTCACCGATACCCTCCATTTCGAACAGTGTACCGTGTGTAGTATAACATACTTCACCAGTCGTCACATAGAACAAAAGGAAAGGAAGGATTTGTTTTTCATTTAAAAATAAAAAGCCTGGGATATCCCCCGGCTTTTCATTCACCTTGATGACGTTTTTTTAATACCTTTAATACATCATCAAGCGGCAATTGTTGTTCACGTAATAATACAAGAAGATGATAGAGGAGGTCAGCAGTTTCCCATTTCAATTCCTCTTGATCCCGGTTTTTCGCTGCAATGATCACCTCAGACGCCTCTTCCCCTACCTTTTTCAGGATTTTATCGACCCCTTTTTCAAATAGATAGGTTGTATAAGCCCCTTCTGGCATTTCCGCCTGACGCTTTGCAATGACCTGTTCAAGTTCATTTAATATCGCAAAACGTTCCTGCTCTTCGCTCAGGCGTTTTACCCCTTCTTCCGAAAAACAGCTATAGCTGCCAGTATGGCAGGCTGGGCCGCTTGGCGCGACAAGGACAAGCAGAGCGTCCTTGTCACAGTCATATCGAATAGAAATCACTTGCTGGGTATGTCCAGAGGTGGCGCCTTTGTGCCAAAGCTCGTTTCTCGACCGGCTATAAAACCATGTTTCACCTGTCTCCAGCGTTTTTTCATAGGATTCTTGATTCATATATGCAAGCGTCAATACTTCCTTACTTTGAGCATCCTGTACAATCGCCGGAATCAGGCCCGCTTCATTAAAGGTTAATTCATTTGCCTGTTTCATCTGACCTTCACCCCGTATTCTCTCAAATATGTCTTCACCTCTTGAATGGAGGTTTCTTTATAATGGAAAATGGAGGCTGCTAATGCTGCATCAGCTTCTCCTTTTGTAAAGGCCTCGAGCATATGCTGAGCATTGCCAGCGCCGCCAGAAGCGATCACTGGCACATTGACCGCCTCTGATACAAGCTTTGTCAATCGATGGTCAAAGCCTGTCTTTTCACCATCAGCATCCATACTTGTCAGCAAAATCTCTCCTGCCCCTCTCTGCACAGCTTCCTTCGCCCAGTCGCTGACCTCTAAATCTGTTTGACGGCGTCCTCCGTGTGTATAGACCATGTATGCTTTTTTCTCTTCATCGTATTTTGCATCAATCGCAACAACGATACACTGGGAGCCAAAAAAGTCAGCACCTTCTGAAATCAGTTCCGGTCTTAACACAGCTGCTGTGTTGACAGATACTTTGTCTGCACCCGCTCTTAATATACGCTTCATGTCATCAAGGTGGTTAATCCCGCCACCCACCGTAAATGGTATCGCAAGCGTAGACGCGACTTGTTTGACCACATCCACCATCGTTTTCCGGCCTTCATGAGAAGCAGAAATATCAAGAAAGACGAGTTCATCCGCCCCTTCTTCATCATAGATCTGCGCCAATTCAACCGGATCACCAGCATCTTTTAAGCCAAGGAATCGCACCCCTTTGACAACACGCCCTTCCTTCACATCAAGACATGGAATGATTCGTTTTGTCATCATATGCGGTCAAGCCCTTCAAATGCTTCTGCTAAAGTAAACTGCTTTGTGTAAAGTGCCTTTCCAACGATCGCACCAGACACACCAGACTGTTTTTGCGCTGACAGCTTTTGAAGATCAGCTACTGCGCTGACACCACCTGAAGCAATCACTTGTTTGCCGGTTGCTTCTGCTAAGCGAACCGTGCTTTCTACATTGGGACCAGACAGCATGCCATCCATTTGAATATCGGTGAAAATAAAGACCTCTGCGCCTTCCTTTGCCAATTCCCTGCCGAGTTCCTCTGCCTTCACTTTAGACGTTTCAAGCCATCCTTCAGTCGATACAAAGCCGTTTCGCGCATCAATCCCAATTGCGATTTTCTCTCCATATTGCGCCAGCATTTTTTTCACAAAGGCTGGGTTCGAAACAGCTGAGCTGCCGAGAATCACTCTATCTACGCCGCTCTTTAAATAAAAGGCAACGTCTTCTTCTGTCCGAATACCGCCGCCGATTTGTACCTTCACATCTAAAGAAGAAGCAATCGCCAGCACATGCTCATGATTGACACGTTTCCCTGCTTTTGCACCATCTAGATCCACAAGATGAATCCATGCTGCTCCATCCTTCGCAAATTGCGCGGCCATGTCGAGCGGTGAATCTCCATAAATGGTTTCTTGATCATAATCTCCTTGCACAAGACGTACACATTTGCCATTTCTCATATCAATCGCTGGATATAATATAAACTCGCTCATTTGCTCACCCTCTGTTCGTTTGCTAATTGAATAAATTGTTTGAGTAGCGCCATTCCCGTTGTACTGCTTTTTTCAGGGTGAAACTGTGCTCCAAGCACATTTCCCTTGCCAACAACAGCTGGTACTTGAACACCATAGTCCGCGCTTGCTAATTGCTCATCTGGATTCATATCGCTCACATAATAAGAGTGAACAAAGTACGCAAATCCTTCTGGTACACCGTCAAACAATGGGGAGGGCTGATGAAATGTGAGCTCATTCCAGCCCATATGAGGTACCTTCAGCCTTTGCCCGTCCTGATCACGGTCCTTTAAAAGAACGACACGCCCTTTTAACAGCCCCAATCCTTTTGTGTGTCCTGCCTCTTCACTTTCTTCAAATAACAGCTGCATGCCAAGGCAAATGCCGAATAACAGCTTTTCTTCCTGCACAACTTGGTGAATAAACGCCTCAAGTCCAGTCTCTTTTAACAGCTGCATTGCATCACGAAACGAACCTACTCCGGGCAATATATAAGCATCTGCTTTTTTCAGCTCCTCCACATCAGAGGAGACGATATAGCGGGCACCTGCTCGTTCCAGTGCTTTTGATACGCTGAACAAATTTCCCATTCCGTAATCAATGACTCCAATCATTAGAGCATCCCCTTTGTTGACGGTATCCCTTTCACTCGCGGATCAATGGTTGTTGCTTCATCTAAGGCACGTGCCATCGCTTTAAAAATGGCTTCAATTATATGATGTGTATTGGTTCCGTAGTGAACAATGACATGAAGGTTGATCCGGGCTTCAAGTGCAAATTTCCACAGAAACTCATGTACTAGCTCTGTATCAAAGGTACCAACCTTTTGACTCGGAAAAGCCGCTCTCATTTCCAAATGAGGACGGTTGCTTAAGTCGACCACGACCTGGGCAAGTGTTTCATCCATCGGAACAAAGCTGGAGCCATACCGCTTAATCCCTTTTTTATCGCCTAACGCTTCCTTAAACATTTGCCCAAGTACAATGCCGATATCTTCTGTTGTGTGGTGATCATCAACATCCGTATCTCCTTTCGCATCGACGGTCAAATTAAAGTGTCCATGCTTCGTAAATAAATCAAGCATGTGCGTCATGAAAGGGACATCTGTTTGAATATCCGCTTTTCCTTCTCCATCAATTTCTAGCGCTAATGAAATGTTCGTTTCATTTGTTTTTCTCGCTGTTTTCGCCTGTCTCATTACGATTCCTCCCGCTTTCTCGCTTCAATCGACCTTGCATGTGCTTCAAGCCCTTCTAATCTGGCAAAAGCCGCAATGCTTTCCCGGTGTGTTTCAAAGGCTTCTTGACTATATGAAATAATGCTCGTTTTCTTTTGAAAATCAGTCACACCAAGCGGGCTGGAGAATCGAGCTGTTCCGTTTGTTGGCAGCACATGATTCGGCCCTGCAAAATAATCGCCCACCGGCTCTGGACTATAGCGTCCCAAGAAAATTGCGCCAGCATGCTTGATTTGACCAAGAAGTGATTCTGGGTATGCTGTCAGCACCTCTAAGTGCTCTGGTGCTAATTGATTGATGACGTCTACTGCACGTTCGATTGATTCTGTCACGTAAATACGGCCATGATCTTGTATAGATTTTGCTGCGATTGATTTTCTCGGCAAAGTATCCAGCTGCTTTCGAACTTCAGCCTGCACACTTTCAGCAAGTGTCTTAGACGGTGTCACCAAAATACTAGATGCCAGCGCATCATGCTCTGCCTGTGAAAGTAAATCCGCCGCTACCTCATGCGCGACTGCTGTTTCGTCTGCTAGAACTGCAATTTCACTTGGACCTGCGATCATATCAATGTCTACCTGACCAAATACTTCCCTCTTTGCCAGCGCGACATAAATGTTGCCTGGACCAGTGATTTTATCAACAGGCTTGATGCTTTCCGTTCCATAGGCAAGTGCCGCAACCGCCTGGGCCCCGCCCATTTTATACATCTCAGAAATACCAAGCTCCTTCGCCGCAGCCAGTACAGCGTCTGAGAGACGGCCATCTTTCCCAGGGGGTGTCACAAGAACGATTCGTTCAACGCCAGCGACTAGCGCAGGAATCACATTCATTAATACAGATGATGGATAAGCAGCTGTTCCGCCGGGGACATACACACCTACTGCATCAAGCGGTGTTACCTTTTGTCCAAGCATTGAGCCGTCCTTTTGGTGATAAAACCAAGAGGATGTCAGCTGGCGCTCGTGGTATGTGCGAATATGCTTGATAGCCGTTTGAATAATCTGAACCATCTCTTTGTCCAAGCGGTCACAGGCTTTTGCCATTTCATCCTCTGTGACAAGTGGATCTTCAATCAACACACCGTCAAATTGCTTTGTAAAAGACCGTACAGCTTCATCACCATTTGTTCTCACTTCTTTTATAATGCGCTGAACAGCCTGACGCTGCTCTTCTGTTCCTGTATCTAAGGACCGTTTGAGTGAGAGAGTATCTGTCTCACCTTCTTGTAGATAGGTGATGTTCATGATGATTCCTCCCCTTCTCCAATGATTCTTGCAAGACGCTGCGCCATTTCATCGATCACCGTATCCTTCATCCTATAGCTCACAGGATTGACAATAAAACGTGACGTGATATCACAAATATGTTCCGTTTCCACAAGTCCATTTTCTTTTAATGTTTGACCTGTAGAGACAATATCTACAATGCGATCGGCAAGCCCAATGAGCGGTGCTAATTCTATGGAACCATTCAGCTTAATGATCTCCACCTGCTCCCCTTGCTCTCTAAAATAGGATGATGCGACATTGGGGTACTTTGTTGCCACACGCGGTGCGACACCACCCCAGCTCGCTCCTGGCAATCCAGCAACAGCTAAATGACATTTACTGATGTTTAAATCGAGCACTTCGTACACATCACGAGCTTCTTCGAGCATGACATCCTTCCCTGCAATGCCAACATCCGCCACGCCGTGCTCTACGTAGGTGGTCACATCCATTGGCTTGGCTAAAATAAAGCGGAGGTTTTCTTCTGGTACATCAATGATTAATTTTCTTGAATCCTCGAATTCCTCTGGCAGATGGTACCCCGCCTGTCTTAACAGCCCTGCTGCTTCTTCAAATATCCGGCCCTTTGGCATCGCCATCGTCAACACTTTACCCATTCCGCTCTTCCTTTCTAGCGCCGATAAAATAAGTCACCTGTTCAAATGCCTTGGTCATCGCGTCAATATTTTCAATCCCCGCTAAGTCTTGCAGAACGATCTTTTTCCCTTTTGACCGCTCCTTTTCTGCAAAAGCAAAGGCTTCCAGTCTTTGTTCTTTACTAAAAATCACAGCCTCCTGCGGCTCAATGATTTCTTTTGCATCGAGCGCTTCAAGAAGACGGTCTAGTCGAAGTCCGAACCCTGTAGCTGGCGCAGGTGCATCAAAGTGAGCAAGCAATTGATCATATCTCCCGCCGCTTCCAATGACCGACCCAACATGATCTGCAAATACTTCAAACAAAATACCCGTATAATAGCTCATATGACTCACCATGCTTAAATCTAAACGGATATATTCTGTACAGCCGTAATCTTCAAGTGTCTCCCAAAGCGACTTTAACTGTGCGAGCACCTCTTTTCCTTCTTGTGAAACGACGATTTCCTCTGCCCGCTCTATAACCTCTTGGCCGCCTCTTAACTCTAAAAGCTGTAACAGCCTCGTTTTATCGATGGAGGAGAGCGGTAATTGTTTCACATGCTGACGGTATCCCACATAATTCTTTTCATATAAGAAGCGGCGAAGGACGTTTGCACGCTCTGTATTTCCAAGTACATCAACAAATAACGTTTCTGCTAAAGCGACATGCCCGATCGCGATTTTGAAGGACCTTAGCCCGGCATTTTTTAAGGCAAATACGGCAAGCGCGATGACTTCAGCATCTGCACTAATCGAACCATCACCAATCAATTCAATTCCGACCTGCTCAAATTCTGACGGCCTTCCGCCTTCTCTTTCCTGGGCGCGGAACACATTGGCTGCATACCCAACACGAAGCGGATACGCCTGTTCATGAAGCTTAGAAGCCGCCACCCTTGCAATCGGACCTGTCATATCAGGTCTCAGTACAAGGGTTTGCCCGTTTTGATCAAGAAGCTTAAAAAGCTGTGTATCAGTAATCGCCGATTGAACACCGACTGTATCGTAAAATTCAAGCGTTGGTGTCTCCATCAAACGGAAACCCCAACCAGTCATGACCTCTGTTAAGGAATGCCTCACTTTTTTCTTCGTCTCATACAATCCAGGTAATGAATCCCGCATACCATATGGTTTCTCAAACATAAACATGTTTCTTCCGCACCTCCAACACATTAAAACAAAAAATTCCGAATCCTTTAGTTCGCTAATATGATAATATGCTAACAAAATAAAGTGATTAAATCAATCATTTTTATTTCTTCCTATTTTCATCAACATATTCTGGAATTATTACATTCAAGTGACACCTGTGCCTTTTCTGTATGTTCGATGAAGGAACGTGCTATAATACTTAAAAATATTGAATAACACAGGAGATTAACAGTGAAGTTCATCCAGACATTCATCTTAACTTTGTTGTGCGCATGTCTTGTTTATTTCGGCTTTATATACGTTTCACAAATCGATCAAGTCAAGAAAACAGCTTCGCCGCAAAAAGCAGCAAAAGAAAACGATACAGCACTTGCGGCTGAAGAAACTCGTTCAACGAAAAAAGCAGAAACCACACATCATTCATTAAAAGGAAGCAAAAAAGCCATGGACGTCATTCTCTACAATCAAATGGATGCGCCAAGGCTTTATAACGGATGCGAAGTCACGAGCTTAGCGATGCTGCTTCATTACAGCGGCTATGAGCAAGTAACGAAAAACACATTGGCAAATGAAATCAAACGCGTTCCGCTCAATTATGAAAATGGCTTAAAAGGAGACCCTCATGACGGGTTTGTAGGCGATATGGAGAATGGACCGGGTCTTGGGGTTTACCACGAACCGATTTATCAGCTTGCGAAAAAATACGCGGGCGATCAAGTAGTCGACTTAACCGGAAAGCCTGTTAAAAAGGCCATCTATCAATCCCTTGAAAAAGGCTATCCTGTCTGGGTGATTACGACATCCACCTTTGACAAAACAGATAACATCGAAACATGGAATACACCAAATGGCAAAATCGATGTAAGCTTTAATATGCATAGCGTGGTCATCACAGGCTATGACAAGGAGCATGTCTACTTGAATAACCCCTATGGAGAAAAGAATCAAAAAGTCGACCGTGATCAATTTGAAGATTCTTGGGAACAGATGGGCAGTCAAGCGATTATCATTAAAGCGTAAAAAAACAACCTCTATTCACGTAGAGGTTGATTTTATTGCTTCATTTTCCTAGTAATTCCTTCAGACGGTCTTCAAGCTTTTCAGCTGTCATCGCACCTCCGCCCAGGCTGAAGTATTCATCCCCTCTTTTTAATAAAAGTGTAGGATAGCCGTTCACATGAAGTTGATGAACCTTCGCAAAGTCGGCATACGCATCATTCATCGCTTCTTTTGTTTTCATGCGTTCTATGACTGCGTCAGAATCAAGATGATGCGCCAAAGCGATCTCCCGATACGTTTCTTCATCACTCAGGCTTTTTCCGTCTTGATAAAAAGCCTTTTGCATCGATGAAGCCAAGTACAATGCTTGCTCAGGTGCGATGGATCTTAATGCAGAAAAACCAATGGCCGCAGCCTCAGAATCTAAAAGAAACGTTCCGTTTGCTAACAGCTTCTGATAACGTTCACCAAACTCGACACCAGTCAGCTGACTAATACGCTGATTTGCTTCTGGAATGTGTGGATAATCCTTTATTGGAAGACTTCTTTCTCCTACAAATAAACCACCCGACACAAGTGTTAATGATATCTCCGGATGATTTTCATGCAAAGTGCGGATACTGTTTGAAAATCCATAACACCAGCCACAATACGCATCCCATACATAGATGAAAGACAATTCTTGCTCATTCATACGTTAGACTCTCTATTTATCATTTTTAGACGGCCATGAAACTGCTTATTCAGCTTCAGATACGACGGTAAAACGTTCTCCAACATGGGCTGCCTGCTCCACCTCATCAACAAGTGCAATGGCGTAGTCAGCATAGCTCACATAGCTGTCACCTTTAGAATTGACAATCAGATGGTCTTTCCCTTTCACGTAAGAACCTGTACGTTTGCCAGCTGGATTAAAGAATGCAGCTGGGCTGAGGAAGGTCCATTTTAATCCATCTGTCTGTTGAAGATCTTTTAGGTTTTCTCCTTGCTGTGAAGCCGTAGCAACAAATTCTTTAGGAAACTCTGGTGTGTCCACTAGTCTTGTTGTTTTCGCCTCATCTACAAATAGACTTCCTGCTCCGCCCACAACGATCAAACGAGTCTCAGGTGCCTCTTTTAAAATATCGATCAGCTTTTTCCCAGCTTCTACGTGAAGATGCTCTTTTCCAGCAGGTGCGCCAAATGCATTTACAATCACATCAAAGCCTTTGATGTCTTCTGCTTGCAAGTGAAACACATCCTTCTCAAGAACAGATAGAGATGAATCTGTCACCTTTTGTGCATCACGGACGATTGCCGTTACTTCATGTCCTCTTGATCGAGCCTCTTTCACAATTTCTTGTCCTGCTTTACCTGTTGCGCCAATAATTCCAATTTTCATGTTAACTCCTCCTGCAATATGATTTTATGTTGATAAAGAAAGGTGTAACTAATACGGTTACAACAGAGGTAAAAAAAATTGAATTGATCATCCAATTTTTTTGATTAGCACATGCGTTAGTTCACTTAATTTGATCTCAGCAAGCACTTGCTCCATCGCACTTTGAGCGCGGCATAAAATTAATTCAAGCACCGCTTGAATATTTGCACCGATCGGACAGTCAGGATTTGGGCTTTCATGAATTTGAAACAATTCTCCCTCATCCACAACTTCAACCGCTTTATACACATCGAGCAGTGTGATGTCGTCTTCACTGCGGTTCAGCTGAGAACCACCTTTGCCAAGACTCGTTGAGATTAGACCTGCTTTTTTTAATTTACTCATAATGCGGCGGATGACCACTGGGTTTGTATTCACACTTCCCGCGATATCCTCCGATGTCTGTAATGATCCTTTTTCAAGTGATAGCAAGGCCAGAATATGGACAGCGACAGTAAATCTGCTGCTGATTTTCATGTTTTCTCACCTCTGTTGTAATCATTATAGTTACACCATGTCACATTGTCAACAAAAAAGTCTGCCGAGCTACTCAGCAGACGTAGATTGACGTGCTTCCATTTCTTCTTTCGTATAAATCAAGCGCATTGGATTTCCTCCAACAAATGAGCCTGCTGGGACATCCTTATGAACAAGTGTACCAGCCGATACGATCGCTCCATCCCCAATGGTCACACCAGGTAAAATAGTTGAATTAGCTCCAATTAAGACTTCATCACCAATATAGACTTCCCCAAGTCGGTACTCTTTAATCAAATACTCATGGGACAAGATGGTTGTGTTATAGCCGATCACACTATTTCGACCGACAGTGATTTTCTCAGGAAACATCAGATCAACCATCACCATTAAGGCGAACGCCGTATCCTCGCCGACCTTCATACGAAGAAAGGTTCGGTAAATCCAATTTTTCATTCCCATAAAAGGCGTGTACCTTGCCATTTGAATAAAAATGAAGTTTTTCACCACTTTGAAAAAGGGAACTGTCCGATAGACTTGCCGCAGCGAATTAACCCCTTTTACAGGATAACGATCTGTTTTTCTCAACTTAATCAGCTCCAACAATCGCCAGGAGATCACTCATTTTCTTCAGCATGAAATCAGGGCGATGCTTTAAAAGGGCCTCTTCTCCCTTAATCGACCAAGCAACACCTGCCGTTTTTGTCCCTGCCGCTTGACCAGACAAAATGTCGTGATAATTATCACCGACCATCACCGCTTCATGCGGATCACTGCCAAGCTTTGATAATGCCAGCTGAACAGGCTCCGGATGCGGCTTCTCATTTTGGACATCATCGAGCGTCACAATGACCTCAAAGAACGGCTCTAAACCGGTCAGCTTCAATCCCATTAAAACCGTATCCCGTATCTTCGTTGTGACAATACCGAGCTTAAATCCTCGATCCTGCAGGACTTTCAATGTGTCTAAAACGGTCTCATATTCAGTCACAAGCAGATCATGCTGCTTATGATTAAACGTGCGGTACATCTGAATCATATCATCTGTCAAATCAGGGTCCATCGCAGAAAATGTATCAAACAAGGACG
This sequence comes from Bacillus sp. FSL M7-0003, assembly GCF_038628485.1. NCBI lineage: Bacteria > Bacillati > Bacillota > Bacilli > Caryophanales > Bacillaceae > Bacillus > Bacillus sp. FSL M7-0003. The sequence goes on from NZ_CP152024.1 coordinate 3,121,896, forward strand.
GACCAATGAAATGAAGAATATCCTCACGGCTGTACTGACCAGGATAATAATGATCCAGCGTATGCTGAAATGAAGCAATAATTAATTCATTTGTATTGATTAATGTGCCATCTAAATCAAATAGCACTGTGTTGATCGTTGATTCGTTCATATGGCTTCCTTTCTAACAGCTGCAAGCTCCCGCTTCCGCCAAATATAGCTAATGGCAGCTGTCAATAAAATTGCAGAAATCAGGCGGATCACAAGAAGCGGCCATACTGGAATACCAAGTGGAATAAAAACCAGCGTATCTTCGACCACCGCATGGCAGGCAACAAGGAAAATAAAAGCAAGGGTTAAGTCCTTTTTACTCACACCGTCCTCTTCCACTGCCTTCATCATCACACCGGCTCCATAAGCGAGACCAATCGTTAATCCAGCCACCATCGTCATAGACGTATTTTCTTTCATTCCAAGCATTCTAGTAAAAGGTGACAGCCACTTAGACAGTGTATGGAGCCACCCTAAATCTCTCATGAATTGAATGATGATCATGAGCGGGATAACGATACAGGCAAGCTGCAGCACACCGAGTACTGCTTTTTGTAAAGCAAGAAGGACGATCATGTACCAGCTGGAAGGCACATCAGCCGCCTGAGCTGCACTCAAAAGTCCATATTGCGCCGGCTCCTCGCCTCCCTGCCAAACGAGATGAATGACAATAGCAGAAATAACAGCAAGACTGATTCTGACCAGCAAAATCACAGATACTCTCAGTCCAACCTTTGCTGCCACTGTTGATTCGATGATCAAGTTATGGCAAAAGGACAGCATCACTGCCAAAATAAACACTTCCTTCACAGGAAGCTCTAATGTCAAAATGGCAGCAATCCCCGCATACAAATTCAGCATATTTCCTAATACAAGCGGAATAGCCGCTTCCCCCGAAAGACCAAACAGCCCCATAAATGGCTGAATGAATCGGATGATCCAATCCATGACAGGCGTATGCTGCAAGATACTGACGAGAATGGTCACTGGAAAGATGACTTTACCAAGTGTCCAAGTTGTCGACAGCCCTGCTTTCAAGCCGTTTTTCCATGTCTCTCCCATCTTCTTCTGATCCCCCCTGCTTAATTCGATGAGTTGTTCTCTTTATACGGAATCGATGCGTATCCTTTCATTCTTCTAAAGAAAATCAGTAGAACAGCCACTGCGAATATCGCAATCGAAATCATCTGTGCGATTCGAAGATGCTCTGTCAGCATTAAGCTGTCTGTTCTCATCCCTTCAATGAAGAAACGGCCGATTGAATACCAAATTAAATAAGACAAGAAGATTTCGCCTCTGCGCAGCGAAGTTCTGCGTAATAAAATCAAGATGACAACACCAACAAGATTCCATAATGATTCGTATAAGAACGTCGGGTGATAATAGGTACCATCAATATACATTTGATTAATGATAAACTCAGGCAGATGCAAATTTTCTAAAAAGGTTCTTGAAACCGCCTCACCGTGTGCTTCTTGATTAATAAAGTTCCCCCAGCGTCCAATTGCCTGCCCTAGTAAAATACTAGGTGCTGCGACGTCGGCTATTTTCCAAAAGGATACCTTTCTCACTTTTGTAAAAATGATGGCTGTCAGCACGGCACCGATCAGCCCCCCGTGAATCGCAATTCCACCATTCCAAATCTTAATGATTTCGTTTGGGTGCTGCTGATAGTAATCCCATTCGAAGGATACATAATAAATTCGAGCACAAATAATCGCTATTGGAATGGCAAATAAGATTAAGTCAATGAACGTATCTTTATTGATTCCTCTTTTTTCACATTCTCTCAAGGCGAGCCAAAGTCCAAGCAAGGCCCCGACCCCAATAATCACACCATACCAATGAACCGAAATAGGTCCGAGGTGAAAAGCAATCGGATCAATTGGCTGAATTGCTTCGTTCATATAGTCAACTCCTATTCATCCTGGCCATTGTCTTCAATGACATCGGCAAGTTTACTTGTAAATTGTTCCGCTGCATTATGTCCCATACGTTTCAGCCTGAAGTTCATCGCAGCCACCTCAATGATGACCGCTAAGTTTCGACCTGGCCGCACAGGGATCGTCAGCTTCGGCACATCTGTATCGATGATGCGCATTTTCTCTTCTTCAAGTCCTAAACGATCATACTGTTTGCCTTGTTCCCAAAGCTCAAGGTTCATTACAATCGTAATTCTCTTATAGCTTCTGACAGCGCCTGCTCCAAATAAGGTCATCACATTAATAATGCCTAACCCGCGAATTTCTAAAAGATGTTCAATCAGCTCAGGTGCGCTCCCAACTAACGTATCCTGATCCTCTTGACGGATTTCCACGCAATCGTCTGCGACCAGCCGATGTCCTCTCTTCACTAATTCTAAGGCTGTTTCACTTTTTCCTACTCCGCTTTTCCCAATTAACAACACACCCACACCATATACATCTACGAGCACACCATGAATGGCAGTCGTTGGTGCAAGCTTACTTTCTAAAAAGTTGGTCAATCGACTCGAAAGTCTTGTCGTTTTTAGACTAGATCGTAAAACAGGCACGCCATTTTCATTTGATGCTTCGATTAATTCCTTCGGGACATCACGATCTCGTGACAAAATAATGGCAGGGGTAATATCTGTACAAAGAGACATCATTCTCTGCTTTCGTTCGCGTTCTGGGAGCTGTTCAAAAAAAGAAAGCTCTGTTTTTCCTAAAAGTTGAACTCTTTCTTTTGGGTAATATGTAAAATAACCAGCCATTTCAATACCTGGTCTGGAAAGATCACTGATTGTAATGGGACGATTAATCCCTTCTTCCCCACTTACCAGTTCAAGATGAAATTGTTCCATTATGTCCTTCGTACGAACTTTCGGCACGTTTCTTCCTCCTTTTATCACAGGCGATTCAGAAATACAGCTCTATTTTATCACTTTCAATGATGAACCCAAAACAGTATTTTATCCTGTTCCTGTTTCACCGCCCTAACTGGTATAGACAACTATACTTAAAAAGAGTAAACTTAAATGAAAGATAACGAATAAGGGGGCTCAAACATGAGCGGTTCTTTATTGCTCTCCAACATTCATATTGTGACAAAGTCACAGGTCATTGAAAACGGTTTTGTCGGTTTACGCGATGGCAAGATCGACTATATTTCAACATCACCACCGACAGGAAATTATGAAAAAGTATATATTTCCCGGGAAAACTTTTATTTACTCCCCGGAATGATTGATATTCACATCCATGGCGGATATGGTGCAGACATGATGGATGCGACAGCAGAAGCAATGAATACGCTCGCTGACAACCTTCCGTCCGAAGGAACGACAAGTTTTTTAGCGACAACCATCACACAAAACCATCATGAGATTGAGCATGCACTTAAAAATGTCGCTCAGTGGAAACAAAGTAATGAAGCACAAGCAGGAAATCAGGCACAATGTATAGGAATCCACCTCGAAGGTCCATTTATTTCTAAAGATAAGGCAGGAGCACAGCCTGTTCAATGGATTAAACAGCCGGACATCCCGCTTTTTAAAAAATGGCTGGATGCTTCTGATCAGCTCATTCGAATTGTCACGTTTGCACCTGAGGAAGACACAGATTTTGCATTTCTTTCTCTATTACAGGAAAAGAACATTATCCCTTCTATTGGACATACGAATGCCCATCATGACATGATCAATTTAGCAGCTAAGCATGGTGCATGCCATGTAACGCACCTTTATAATGCACTGAGTTCGTTTCAGCATCGTGAACCGAACGCTGTAGGTGCTGCTCTTACGAACGAGAATCTTCATACTGAGCTGATCACAGATGGGATTCACTCCCATCCTCTTTCCATCAAGCTTGCGTATTTGGCAAAAGGAAGTGATCGTTTAATCATGATCACAGACTCGATGCGTGCAAAAGGGCTTGGGAATGGAACGTATGAATTTGGCGGTCAGACGGTCACAGTCAGCGGCGAAAAAGCATTGCTGGACGATGGTACACTTGCAGGATCGATTTTGCGAATGAAAGATGGCGTCAAACGGATGAAACAGCTCACTGATTGTGATTGGACAGAGATTGCGAAGATGACCTCAACCAATGCGGCCGCTCAGCTGGGACTTGATCAACAGCTCGGTTCCATCGAAGTTGGAAAACTAGCAGATCTGGTGATTTGGGATGAATCTGGTGAACTGATGATGACGATCTGCCGTGGACAAATCGTCTTTGAAAAAAAGGAGGCCAACCACTAATGAACATCATCGAATTTGAAAGCAAAGATCAATTAGGAAAAGAAGCAGCTGCCATTATTGCAAGGACAATAGCTGCTAAACCCGATGCCGTACTCGGCCTAGCAACGGGCGGTACACCTATTGAAACTTACAAAGAGTTAATTCAACTTCATCAAGCGCATCAATTGTCTTTCAAGCAAACAAAAACAATCAATTTAGATGAATATGCAGGACTTGATCCAGAACATGAAAATAGTTATATGACCTACATGAAACGTCATTTATTTGACCATATTGATCTCCCTCAGGATCAGTATTTTCTTCCAAATGGCAATGCAGCTCATTTAGAAAAGGAATGCTTAAGATATGACCAGCTCATTGAGGCTGTAGGCGGCATCGATCTTCAGCTCCTTGGAATCGGTCAAAATGGGCATATCGGTTTTAATGAACCAGGTACCCCTTTCAACTCAAAAACTCATGTCGTGCAGTTAGATGAAAACACGAGACAGGCTAACGCAAGATACTTTTCTTCTATTGATGAGGTACCTACACATGCCATCACAATGGGAATTGCGAGCATTCTTTCAAGTAAAAAGATTCTCCTTCTTGCTTCGGGAAAATCAAAAGCGAAAGTGATACAATATTTAGAACAGGCAGAGATTCATCCGGACTTCCCAGCGTCTGCACTGAAACTTCATGAAGATGTAACGGTCTTGATTGATCGAGATGCTGGATCACTACGCTAAAAACGAGAGGATTTTCACATGTTTATTGATAAGCAGTCACCTATTCCGATGTACCATCAGATTATGGAGAACCTGAAAAAACAGATTGAGGATGGAACATTAGCACCTGATACACTCATTCCTTCTGAAAGAGAATATGCCGAACGCTTTGGTATTAGTCGAATGACTGTCAGACAAGCCTTATCGAATCTTGTGAACGAAGGATATTTGTATCGACAAAAAGGAAAAGGCACCTTTGTAAGCCGAAAAAAATTTGAACAGCCGCTTCAAGGCTTAACAAGCTTTTCAGAGGATATGCGCCAGCGTGGACTCAAAGCATCAAGCCAGCTGATTGACTTCAAAAAAACTGCATGTCCAGAGCACTTGCTGCCAGTCTTACATCTGTCAAATCGTGATGCTGTATTTGAACTAAAACGGATACGCCTTGCAAATGATGAACCGATGGCGATTGAAACGAGCTATATACCTGAAAGATTTGCCGGAGATTTAACAAAGAAACATTTAACTGGCTCTTTATATGAATATATAGAAACTCACACTGGCCATGTCATTGCTCATGCCAAACAGGAACTTGAAGCCAATGTTGCCTCAAAGGATGAAGCAAACTTGCTGTCTATTTCAGCAGGCGATCCTGTGCTATCAATAACAAGAACGACTTTTTTTCAACAAGACATTCCATTTGAGTATGTCGTTTCTGTTTATAGAGGGGATCGTTACAAGCTCATTCATACAATGGAAAGATAAACAGTGCCCCTGACACGGAGCACTGTTTTTTTATTTCCTAAGAAATTTTGTTTCGTCATCATCTTTTGTATGAATTTTCCATATTGGTGAAATGGCTTTTCCTTGAAAACGATCTTTTGCTACAGTGTACCAATAATAATCTTCATTTGGCTTTAAGCCCTTCCACTCAAAGCTTGCTTTTTTGCCGCTTTTTACACCGCGCGCTTCTCCTAGAAGAACATTCGTATACACATTGAGTTCAAAATAATTGGTTTTGACAGATTTCATTTTCGGTGTCAAATCTACATCGATTGAAAATTCATCCTGATCTCCATACGTTTTAGGATCGTAAAAATGCTCTTTATTCAAGTAAGGTGAATATGTCGTAAAATGAAGCTGATTTTTTTGTTGATCGGCTGTTATGACCCTCATAAACCCTTGACCACCTTCAGGTCCTGACTGATAATCGGCGAGTATTTGATATACTTTCCTGTCGACTTTTCCATCATGGTCATCATCAAGCTCATCTACTTTTCTGCTTGCTCCATGATAATGGCCGCTAAATACGGCCACAATATTAGGATGGCGTTTCACCACTTGGTGAAAGATGAGGTCGCCAATCGGGCTTCGGTTGCCGCTCACTAACAAATACTCATGGAAATTTAAAATGACGATACGATCTGGATGCTCAGAAATTACACGGTTTAACCAATCAATTTCATCTTGCTTAATCCCCCAGCCCATGTACACCATCATATAATCATTGCCGCCGGCAGAGATGAGATCATAATGACCTTTATTGTTTCGATAGGATTCACCATAGTAAGGCTTATCAGCAAAGCGTTTTTCCCCGAAATATTTCCCGTATTCCGCATATAAACCGTCCTTGTGTCTAACATCATGATTTCCTGCTAAAACCCCATAGGGAATGTGATTCTCATCTAATACACGCATAAATGTATCAGCACGGTGCCATTGCTTATCCTTTGAATCATCTACAATATCGCCTGTATGGAACACATATTGAATGTTTAATTTTTCTCTTTGATCTCTGATCCATTCAACCATTTGTTTAAAGATATGAGGATAGCTCTTTGCATAATATTGAGTGTCAGACATCCATACCATCTTATATGGCTTTTGCGATTTGCTGATTTCATCCTGTACTAGCAAATCAAACGTTTGATTCTTCATGTACTGTCTCACTGACAGCAGCCCTTTCAGGTAAAATTCCTTTTGATCCTTGGCAAAGTGATGAGTGATTTTATCCCACTTTTCCTGCTGGTGATTCCATGCGTACATTGTCACCTTTCTCCCTGACAATGAACTCCCTTTCCATACAGCTTCGACGACATCCTTTTCACGTACATCATGATGAACCTTAATTTGAAAACGATGATAAGGAAAACGCTGTAAATCCTTCGTTTCAACTGTCTTCCCATCAACAAATGCAATGCGGTTTCTTTCTTGATCAGAAAAAATCATTTCTCCTTTTTGGAGATAACTCTTAGGCGGTTCTGTCTCTGCTGCATACTTAAAAATTTTCATTGAAGGATGCAGCGATGTATATTGATAGGCACGATAAAAAGAGTAATCTAACTTATCATTCGTTGGATCCTTGGTTAGCACAGTTTGTTTTGATGATTTCATTTTCGTCTTATCTGCCACCCGCTCTGGTGTTTCAGGATGCTCATGTACCGTCTTGAACTCTTTTTTTAACGTCGACATGTTACCAGCTGCGTCTTTTGCTTTGATCGTAAACGTGTGCTTCCCAGGCTTTAATTCACTAGAGGATGTCTGATATGGCAAAGAAACTGGTTTGCCATCTACATATGCCTTCAACTCCTCTATGTCACTCCAGCGATCCGTTACTTTTGCTTTTAATGTAAAGGCGCCTTTATATTGATCCTTTGTTTGTACGTTGGTCTTAATTCTCGGCCCAGTGTTATCAACTTTCACACGTACTGAAGCGTGCTCTTCTGAGGTTTTGGCCTCAATTAGGTGCGGCCCTTCTTTCAGCCTTTTTGTGTCCCACTTTATATAGGTTGAGACATACGCCTCTTTTGGAATCTCAAATTGAAACGTTCTCACCTTTTTTGCGTTCCCGCTGTCTCCCATTCTCCATTCTTTTAGCGGCTTCGCATTGATTGGCGGAATTTGTGTTCCATTTGACAAGATCATCCTGACGTTTTTCAATTCAAAATCATCATGATTCTCTCCAGGCAGCCGGTCTACCGGAGAAGACTTTGTGCCAGCGTGAAAAGAGATCGTTTGGAGACCTGCCTTTTTTATCTCTTCTTCGGGTATTGGCATTGTATAGGTACGGTACACTTTTGTCGAATCATCAAAAATAGAAAGTAAACGCCTACCTATAGACACACCATTTTTAAAATATAAATTTGTTCCTTTGACATCAAATGCGATATATGGATCTGCTTCAAGGGCAGAGGATACTTGCTGCTTCCGTTTTCCATCTATTCGCAATTCGATACTTTTTTTCTGATCAGACGTTGCCTTTAATGAAAATAAACCTGATACCGTATCTCCCTCTTCTACATTGAATCGTAGACCGTGGGCTTTGCTGACCTGCTCCACATCAATCGTTTTTTTCAACGTCTTGGCTTCATTTCCGCCGTCTGACGCTTCAAGCTGATATTCTAATTGTTCTTTCCCAATCAACTCAGGTGAATAAATAATATGATGAAATAACCGGTCATTATGGTCTTTTTGCAGCAGGATTTCCTTAAACGGATCTTTTCGATTCGTTCGATAGCGCAGCTTGACGGTTTTTACAGCCTGATCATCTTGGACATCTGCTTTAATCTCTACACTTTCAGTTGGTTTCACCGGCTTCCTTACCGTCATATCTTCAATCACAGGTTTATGGATATCTTGAGAAATTTCCTTTTTTTCAGATGGAATTTGTGCTTTTAGCACTTTACCTGGAGTGGGTTCTTCCTCAATTTTCGAAATCAGCTTCGTCTGCGTCGTACCATCCATTGGATACTTAAACAGCAAGGATTTATGCTCGCTAAACCATGATGGCTTCAAACGAAAAGCGGCAGAAGAAATTTCTTCACCTATATTTGTTGTGATCGAAACAAGACGAGATTTAGAGTTGGACAGCCCTTTGCTCTCAATAATGGACAAATGCTCGCCCTCTTTTAATTGGCTTTTATACATGGCATTAAAATCCGCTGCCGTTAAATGCTCCTGCCCTTTTTTTCTCAGCCAGAATACATAAGGTTTTCCAGGTGAAATGGTGACTGGATTTGTGTGAAAGGAATATACATCATCCATTTCAATGCCCTGTGCAGGATTGCGGTAGCGGAGCTGATAATGTTTAAGAGAGATAGGCGCATGTGTCGTGTTATACACTTCGATAAACTCAAAAGCATCTTTGCCTTTTCGGTTTTTTGAATTGACGACAATTTCTGTGATGAATAAATCCGGAATATGTGAAAGATCTTCTTCAAATCCATTTAAATGAACCGATTTCTCTGCCGTTTTGATTACTGATTTTTGCGTAAGGAACTCTGTATAGTAACGAACGGTTGGATTCCATAATTGATCTGGCGGAATTTTCGCTGTAAATTCTGGCTTCATCCCTGGCAGCCGTTCCATTGGAATCAAGCGGTACCCCAGTTCATCACTTTGTTTATAATACAAGTTCGCAGACAAAATCTGTTCTTGGTCACTAATGGACGCACGAAACTGTAGATCATGGCTTTTTCCTAGAACCGGGCGGACGTCCACATGAAATTGGTCAAAGATAAAAGGCGAAAAAGGCTTGTCCGGTACATTCACTTCTGTTTGAAGAAAAGGTCCTGCTGAAGCAGGCTGACTGAAACAAAAAAGAATGATAAAAAAACACAAAAGCATGATTTGTCTGCTCACGTTCACCATCTTGCACCGCCTCCCTTCGGATATTGTGTCTCCTGAAGGTCGTTTTTATGTCAGATGGAACGGAGAAACGATGCAAATTTGCACAAAAAAACCGTTAGCTTTTTTTCGCTAACGGCTCTACAATTCCTTTTTGTATCAACAGATGGAAAATGGATAAAATGACAGCCATCCAAATGGCCGTTCCGAATCCATCAATGTTAAAGCTATCTCCCATAAAGCTCGATGTCATCATGAGTGTAATCGCATTGATGACAAATAAGAACAATCCTAGTGAAAGAACGGTCACTGGAAGCGTTAAAATGATCAAAAACGGCTTCACTAAAATATTGAGCAAGGACAAAATGATACTTGCCACAATGGCTGCACCAAAACCTTCAATATACACGCTCCCGAGCCCAGGCAGAATGCCCGAATCAAAATATCCAGCAATGACGATTAAAAGTAATGCATTTACTAAAATACTGACAATCCATCTAAGCATTTATTTAGTGCCTTCTTCCGGAACAACAAAATACCAGATGAAGTAGATCAGGAAGATCGGCATAAATGCTGTCAAAAATCCGATGATGACGGTTAAAATGCGAAGCAGCGATGCATCAACACTTAAATATTCCGCAAGTCCACCAACAACACCCGCTATTTTTTTATCTGTTGCTGAACGATAAAGCTTCTTCATGTAGAATCACTCCTTGTCTGATTGGTGCTTTACTTGTATTGAGCCTGTTTTTGTTTCTGCAAAAATGGATATACTGTGCACCGCTTGTTGATTGGCTTTGATCATTTTCTCTTTTTGTAATGTTTCATTTTTTTCTTTAATCATCTCTGCATCAAGTAAATCGTGAGAGATAGACCCAAGATTGCTTTTCAGCTCAGCGGTCACTGCACATGCACGCGGAATCTGAACGTCCACACTGCCTGTTGTCGTTTTCGCATAGATGGAACGGCACTTTTCATCTGACAGCTGAACAGCAATATTTCCATTAAAGCTTTGAGCATCAATTGATTCACTTTTCCCGCGCAGGTCTATGAGCCCATTGATGGTTTCTACTTCAATCATACCACACTCGTGATCTGCCAGTTTGATTTGTCCGTTTGCTGTTTCTATTCCGACTTTTTCTGCTTGTAACGAAGCAAAAGAGACAACACCATTTGTCGTTTTCGCGGCAAGTTCTTTTGTCTTTAGCTTTTCCCCGCGAATCGGTCCATTAAACAGCTTGACCTTGATCTTATCGTATTGGATAGGCGGTACGTATAATGTAACATTGACTTTCATCGTCTTCTTTTCGGTTCGAATAAAAAATTTATCTCCTTCAAGCCCGCAGTCCAATTGATTGAGAAATTGCTGTCTTGCCTGCTCTCCATCCTCTGCACGGTAAATTTTTGCATGACATTCTGCTCGAATATCTCGATCGTCCCAAGGCATCACGTTGAGGCTGCCGTTCGCCAATTGAATATCTAAATGGGAAAGCGATGCGTCCTTGAACTGAAAAATGTGCTCAACATCAACGGACTGTCCAAAGTTCAAATCAAGATCCACGTCTTTTACCTTTTTCACCGCAGAGTCTAACCAGCCAAACAGCTTTGCCCCAAGATTTTCGGTGCCGTTTCCTTTGCTCTCTGCTCCAGCTTTTTCTTCATGAAAGGTGTGATCAGCCGTAGACTTTTCTAATGAGACTGACTGACCTTCTTCTAGTTTTTCCAGCAGCGTAATTGCTTCTTTTGCTGATAATACTCCGTCTTCTACTAATTTTAAAATTCGTTCTTTTTCATTCATAAAAAGCCCTCCTAAGATTTGATGGATTGAAGTACTTTAATACCTTGAATGATATTCCAAATGACAGAGATCAAAAAGCCAATGACTACTAAAAAAGACAAGATGAACACCGTCATGACTGGAATGAGCGAGTCACCTGCCTGTGTCGTCAATAAAAATGGGATAGACCCAAAAATCAACAAAATGCACGCTGCGACCGGCAAAAGATGTGACCATAATGCCCGCAATGCGTGCCGCTTCGTTTCCTTTTGATCTACTACAAAAAACGCCACGATCGGTACGATAAACGGCATAAATAATACACTAAAATAACAAATAGAAGCAATAATCGACTGATCTCTATTCATATATATTCGCTCCTTCATAACGAAAATCCCTTTCTAACTCATACGTTTATTGCGTATAAAAAGTTTCAAAATCATTCGATTTACATATGACCTTAGACACAAATTATTTCTTTTTGCACCTAAGAGTAGATTCTTCACAGATTACCCTTTAAAATATGTTGAAAAGATGGTGATTATCATTATAGGGGGTAATTATTTTGACAGATCATCATAATTCAAAACATACGGCTCAAACGCTTTTAGACCTTATACAGAAACAGAAAAGCATGAACAGCGATATGATCAAGGAGCTTGAGACCATTCATCCGTCTCATCCAAAGTATGGTGATATCCGTTATTTAAAGGTACTGCTCGACAGCAGCAGCACCCATATTTTAAAGGATTTAACGCACCTCAGTAATTTAATGCCGAAGGAAGATGTGCAGTAAAAGAAAAACCCCTCTTATGGGACTGACCCCATAAGATGAGACAAATAAAAAACACCTTCAAGTTTGAAAACGGATCGTTGTAATCCGAAATAAAACATGGAGGTGTTTTTTCTATGGGGACAAGAGTGAGTTATCCGGTTGAAGTCAAACAGAAGGCTGTAGAAATGAGATTGGCAGGCGTATCAATGAAAGAGATTTTGCGGGAATTGAATATCAAAAATAAAACGCAGGTTCAGACATGGGTGAGGTGGCATAAGGCTGGGGATACACACCGGTTCGAACAGCCTGTTGGAAAACAATATACCCATAGAAAGGGTCCCGAGTACTCTTCCGAATTAGAGAGACTGCAGGCAGAAAATCGCTATCTGAGTCAACAGAATGAAGTTTTAAAAAAGTACAACGAATTGGAAAGGAAGTTGATAAGGAAACGTCAATCAAACTGGTAGAAGAATTGTGCAAAACAATGACAGTACAGGACATCTGTGTCCATTTAGGCGTCTCACGCGCTTCGTACTATAGATGGAAAAAAGATCTGACTCAGAATCATTCTAAAAAACAACTAGAGGAACAAATCGGCACGTTGTGCCGAGAGCACAAGTATCGATATGGATATCGAAAAATCACAGCCATACTAAAAATGAGGATGCATATTAACCATAAAACTGTTCAACGTATCATGCAGAAAAACCAGTGGCAGTGCCGGGTTAAAATGAAAAAGCGTAAGAAGAATGGGCAGCCCTATGCCGTGGCCGGTAATATACTGGATCGGAACTTTCAATCTGATCGCCCTCTTGAAAAACTAGTAACGGACATCACGTATTTGCCTTATGGACAGAAACAATTGTACCTTTCCAGTATATTGGATTTATATAATGGAGAAGTAATTGCGTTTACGATTGGTGATAAGCAGGACACAGACTTTATTTTAAACACACTTGATCAGCTCCCAGCACTGCCTGAAAACTGTGTGTTACATAGCGACCAAGGTTCTGTGTATACATCTTACGAGTATCAGAAAGCTGTTCATATAAAAGGCATTACCATGAGCATGTCCCGTAAAGGGACGCCCGCTGATAATGCCTCCATCGAATCGTTTCATTCCTCGCTAAAGTCTGAAACGTTCTATCTTAACAGCATTGATCGAACTACAACCAACATTGTAGAACGCACTGTCAAAGAATACATTTATTATTATAACAACATTCGTATTCAAACAAAACTAAACAACCAATCACCGATCAACTAACGGCAATTGGCTGTATAAAGGTGTTTTGATCCCTGTCTCAAAAACGGGGGTCAGTCCCTATCGAGGGGGTTTCTTTATGAAGAAGTCACACTTTCCGTTTCTTTAACCAGTTGTTTCATGCGTTTACGGTCACGCTCTAAAATAGGCTTCAAGTATTGACCTGTGTAAGATGCTTCTTCTTTTGCAATGTGCTCAGGAGTGCCAGAGGCAATGATCGTTCCGCCGCCTGCACCACCTTCTGGTCCGAGATCAACGAGATAATCAGCAGCCTTGATAATATCAAGGTTGTGCTCAATGACCAACACCGTATCTCCGTTTTCAACCAAACGCTGAAGCACCTTTAATAAACGGGCAATATCATCTACATGCAGTCCTGTTGTCGGCTCGTCCAAAATATAAAGGGACCTTCCGTTTGAACGGCGGTGAAGCTCAGATGCCAATTTCACGCGCTGTGCCTCTCCTCCGGACAATGTCGTTGCAGGCTGTCCAAGTGTAATGTATCCAAGCCCCACATCATAAATCGTTTGAAGCTTCCGCTTTATTTTCGGGATATTCTCGAAAAATTGGAGTGCGTCCTCCACAGTCATTTCAAGCACATCAGCAATGTTTTTCCCTTTATATGTGACCTCGAGTGTTTCGCGGTTATAACGTTTCCCGTGACACACTTCACAAGGCACATACACATCTGGCAAAAAGTGCATTTCAATTTTAATGATGCCATCCCCGCGGCACGCCTCACAGCGGCCGCCTTTGACGTTAAAGCTGAATCTGCCTTTTTTATAGCCTCGTACCTTTGCTTCGTTTGTTTGTGCAAACACATCCCGCACATCATCAAAGACACCTGTATACGTGGCAGGGTTGGATCTTGGTGTACGGCCAATTGGAGATTGATCAATATCAATGACCTTATCCAAATGATCCATTCCTTTGATTTCTTTGTGCTGCCCTGGCTTCGCCTTCGCTCTGTGCAATTTTTGTGAAAGTGATTTTAATAGAATTTCATTCACAAGCGTACTTTTCCCTGAGCCGGATACTCCGGTCACAGCTGTAAAGACGCCCAGAGGAAACTTCGCATTCACGTTTTTCAGATTGTTTTCTTTTGCACCTTTTATCTCAATATAGCGGCCGTCAGGCTTTCTTCTCTCAATTGGCAGCGGAATAAATTTCTCACCTGATAAATATTGGCCTGTTAAGGATTTCGGGTCCTTCATGACTTCTTCTGGCGTTCCAGCTGAAATCACTTCTCCTCCATGAACTCCTGCTCCAGGTCCAATATCTATTAAATAATCAGCGGCTAGCATGGTATCTTCATCATGCTCCACGACAATCAGTGTGTTCCCGATGTCACGCATATTTTTCAACGTCCCAATCAACCGGTCATTATCGCGCTGATGCAGACCAATGGATGGTTCATCTAATATATAAAGAACACCTGTCAGCCTTGAGCCGATTTGAGTTGCCAGGCGAATCCGCTGCGCCTCTCCGCCTGATAGTGTGCCAGCGGACCGGCTCAAATTCAGATAATCTAAGCCCACATTATTTAAGAAGGACAAACGCTCTTTGATTTCACGTAAAATGAGCTGGGCAATCTGCAAATCTTTCTCAGACAACTCAATTTTTTCATAGAAATCAAGGGCATCAGAGACAGACAAATCGGTGATTTCTCCGATATGCTTGCCATTGATGAGAACCGCCAGCGTTTCTTTTTTCAGACGATATCCTTTACATGTCGGACATGGCTGATTGGCCATATATTTTTCCATTTGTTCACGAATATAATCAGAGCTGGTTTCCTTATAACGCCGTTCAATATTACGAAGAACGCCTTCAAACTCAATTTCATTTTCACGTACCTGACCAAAATCATTTTCATATTTAAAATAAATCCGTTCAGATCCGCTTCCATATAAAATTTTATCAAATAAATGCGATGGGATATCTTTCACAGGAATGTCCATGTCGATGCCATAATGTGTACAAACAGCCTCAAGAAGCTGCGGATAGTATTGCGAGCTTTGCGGCTCCCATGGTGCAATGGCATGCTGCCGTAAAGTCAGATCCTTATTAGGAATGACAAGCTCAGGGTCGACTTCCAGTTTTGAACCGAGCCCATCACAGCTCGGGCAGGCACCAAAAGGACTATTAAACGAAAACATTCTCGGCTCAAGTTCACCAATAGAGAACCCGCAATGCGGACAAGCATGATGTTCGCTGAATAACAGCTCTTCTTGTCCAATCACATCAATCATCACTCGGCCTTCGCCCAGCCGCAGCGCCGTTTCAAGGGAGTCAGACAGCCGAGCAGCAACGCCTTCCTTCACGACAATTCGGTCAATGACTACTTCAATGGAATGCTTCTTGTTCTTTTCAAGCTCGATATCTTCTGAAAGATCCTCCATCTCTCCATCGACTCTCACTCGTACATAGCCCTGCTTCCGAATTTGATCAAGCACTTTCACATGTGTTCCTTTGCGGCCGGATACAACTGGTGCAAGCACTTGTAATTTCGTTCTTTCAGGATATTCTAAAATACGATCTGTCATCTGCTCAATCGTTTGTGACGTAATTTCAATTCCATGTATAGGACAAATCGGTTTTCCGACTCGAGCATACAAGAGACGCAAGTAATCATAAATTTCAGTGACAGTACCAACTGTTGATCTAGGGTTTCGGCTCGTCGTTTTCTGGTCAATACTAATCGCCGGAGAAAGACCTTCAATGGCATCTACATCCGGTTTATCCATCTGCCCAAGAAATTGGCGTGCATACGCTGAAAGAGATTCAACGTACCTGCGCTGACCTTCTGCATAAATCGTATCAAAGGCAAGCGACGATTTTCCTGAACCAGATAATCCCGTAATGACCACTAGCTGGTCACGCGGGATATTCACATCAATATTTTTAAGGTTGTGGGCTCTAGCACCTTTCACCTCTATTCGTTCCATAGCCATCAGGCAATCATCCTTCCGCTTTTAGCTCTAGCAATAGATCTCTTAATTCTGCTGCTTTTTCAAAATCAAGCGCTTTTGCTGCATCTTTCATTTCCATCTCGACTTTTTCGATCACTTTTTCTCGTTCTTTTTTGCTCATTTTCGAAAGCTTTGGTGCTGCTTTTGTTTCGTATTCTTCTGAATCCTCATGTATCTTTGTTGCCTTAATGACATCTCGAATTTTCTTATGGATCGTTTGCGGTGTAATCCCGAATTTCTCGTTATATGCTTCTTGCTGTTCTCGTCTTCGCTTCGTTTCTTGAATCGCAATGTCCATCGATTTCGTCATATTGTCTGCATACATAATGACCCGGCCTTCTGCATTTCTCGCTGCACGGCCAATCGTCTGGATGAGGGATCTTTCAGAGCGTAAAAAGCCTTCTTTATCCGCATCTAAAATGGCCACAAGCGACACCTCTGGAATATCCAGTCCTTCACGAAGAAGGTTGATTCCAACAAGCACATCATATTTACCGAGACGCAAATCACGGATAATCTCAATCCGCTCAAGGGTCTTAATTTCTGAATGCAGGTAATTCACCTTGATTCCGATTTCTTTTAAGTAATCTGTGAGATCCTCAGACATTTTCTTCGTCAGTGTGGTCACGAGCACACGCTCATTTTTCTCAACTCGTGCATGAATTTCTCCAATTAAGTCATCAATTTGTCCTTCAATCGGACGGACTTCAATGATTGGATCAAGTAATCCCGTTGGACGGATAATTTGTTCCACAACCTCTGGTGTTTTCTCAAGCTCATACGGACCAGGCGTTGCTGATACATGCACAATATGATTGATATGCTTTTCAAACTCATCAAAGGTGAGCGGTCTGTTATCAAGTGCTGATGGCAGGCGGAATCCGTGATCAACCAACACTTGCTTTCTAGCTTGGTCCCCATTGTACATGGCGCGGATTTGCGGAATCGTCACATGCGACTCATCGACAACAATCATAAAATCATCTGGGAAATAATCAAGCAGTGTGTAAGGTGTTGAACCAGGCGGACGCAAGGTCAGATGTCTTGAATAGTTCTCAATTCCTGAACAAAAGCCCATCTCTCTCATCATCTCAAGGTCATATCTTGTCCGCTGCTCAAGGCGCTGCGCTTCAAGCAATTTTCCATTTTTGCGAAGCTTTTCAAGCTGTTCTTCTAGCTCTTGTTCAATATTGATAATGGCTTTTTCCATTTTTTCTTCTCTTGTGACGAAGTGAGATGCTGGGAAAATCGCCACATGATCTCGATCACCAAGTATTTCTCCAGTCAGCGCATCCACTTCACGAATACGTTCAATTTCATCACCGAAAAACTCCACTCTGATACAATGCTCATCTCGTGAAGCGGGAAAAATCTCAACAACGTCTCCTCTGACTCGGAAGGTTCCGCGCTGAAAATCTATATCATTACGAGAATACTGAATATCCACCAGCTTACGAAGAAGCTGATTGCGTTCAATCTCCATTTCAGTACGCAAAGACAGCACAAGCTCTCTGTATTCCTCTGGCGAACCTAAGCCATAAATACAGGACACACTGGCAATGATGATGACATCTCTTCTCTCAAATAACGAGGACGTAGCCGAGTGTCTCAGCTTATCAATCTCATCATTGATGCTGGCATCCTTCTCAATAAATGTATCGGTCTGAGGTACATATGCCTCTGGCTGATAATAATCATAGTAACTCACAAAATATTCAACAGCGTTATTCGGAAAAAATTCCTTGAATTCGCTGTATAACTGACCGGCAAGTGTCTTATTATGCGCAATGACAAGTGTCGGTTTATTCACTTCTTTGATCAGGTTGGAGACAGTAAAGGTCTTTCCCGTACCTGTAGCACCTAACAGCGTTTGATGCTGTTTCCCCTGATGGATCCCCTCAACAAGCTTTTCAATCGCCTTTGGCTGATCTCCTTGGGGCTGATAGTTAGAAACTAATTCAAAGCGGTCACTCACATCAAAGCCTCCGTTTCGTTACGAAATCTATCTAATGAATATATTATCATAAAAGAACACAAAAATACGAACTAAAGTTCGGCTCTTACTTGATTTTTATTTCCAATACAGTCATACCCTCTCTCCCATGGGAAATAACCCTCTTAAGAAAACCTTCCTTTCAGTATGGAACATTTTGGAGTGAGATATTCGATGAGCAGAAAAAGAAAGCTGTGCTTACTAGAAATCGTAAGCACAGCTTTTGTTTAAAACATGTCAATTTTCAGCCATCATGCTCTTGATAGCGATAACATCATTGATGTTTTTCAGCTTTTTCTCTTTTTTCGATTTCTTTCTTAGCCATAAACAAAGCCCCAGCTACTAAAGAAATAATATCTAATCCCACAATAAAGTAGGTTTCTGTATAGCCTTTCATGTACGAAGCAAATAAAAGCGCTGCTGTTAACGCAATGCCCACATAATGATTATAAGTAACCTTTGAAAATAAAATAACGAGCAAGAAAGGAAAAACTAGTGCAAATATGGCTTTTGTAATCACAAAAACCCTCCCTCTTCATGGTCTACTTCCTTGATTATAGTAAAGATTGGCATATTGAACAATTCACAGTTTTCAATTTCGCCTTTTTTCTCCATGTTCGGAGACTTTTGTTTTAGAAATAGAAGGAAATTAGTGAGATTGTCCCCTTTGTAAAGATAGGTCTTTCCGTCTTTGACAATAACATCCAATCAATCCTATGATTAAAATGATAGTGCGCACTATCATTTTAAAAAATAGAGAGACATACAAACCATTGGCTATTTGGATAAGGGGGCATTCCCATGTATTCAGTTTTATTTCATGCGGCTGAAGAATCCGCATCACTCGCAGGGGCAAAAGGCCTGAATTTAATCAAATTAAACAATCACGGCCTGCCAGTCCCAGATGGGTTTATTATTAAAACCAACAGCTTTGCAAGCTTTCTTTCATATCACAATCTGCAGCCAGCAGAACAAAACCTTTCTCAAAAAATCAAAGAAGCATCGTTTCCTTTACAAATGGAAGCAGAGCTGCTTTCGTCCTTTCAATCCTTGCGGAAGACTTACCCCTCAGTTGCAGTCAGGTCCTCTTCTGTTGCTGAAGATCTCGAAGGCGCCTCATTTGCAGGACAGTACGAGACTTATTTAAATATCAAAACAAATGAAGAGTTTTTACAGGCAGTCAAAGAATGCTGGTCTTCTTATTTTGCAGCGAGAGTAACAGAATATAAGGAAGAGATGAATGAAAATGAGGAAGAGATGCCGCTCATGGCCGTTGTCGTTCAAGGATTGATCCATTCTGACGTCTCCGGTGTCATCTTTAGTGAGAATCCCGTATCGGGGAAAACAAATGAAATGATGCTGACCGCAAGCTACGGATTGGGAGAAGCAATTGTCTCCGGCCTTGTGACACCAGACACGTTTATTGTAGATAAAGAGAATTTTTCGATTGAAAAAACACTTGGGGCGAAAGAGCTACAAATTGTTCCTTTCCAAGAGGGTGTCATCGAGGAGCCAGTATCGAAGGAAATGGCTGGCCAGTTTTGCCTGAACGATGATCAATTGAAGGAAATCACACAAATCACGAAACAAGTAGAAGAACTTTACGGACATGGAGTCGATATCGAATTTGGAATTGCAGATGGGTCGTTTTATTTACTTCAAGCAAGGCCGATTACTACAGCTCTTCCAAAAGCAGTAAATGAAACAGCAGGTGCTTCTTTTCAAATGAAGCCAGAAGAGCTGCAGGATTTCTGGATTTCAATGGATGATCATATGCCTGGTCCAACGAGCCCTCTTTTCTCAAGCCTGATCATACCAGCCTTAAAAAGCGGGATGAAGAAAAATGGAGAAAAGTATCAAGTACCTGATATGAACATCAAAGATATTAAACTTTACAGAGGCCACCTATACTCAGCACCGGATCTGCCAGAAGCGCAAGAAGGAGCTGCACCCGTTTTTGATGAAAGTATATTTGAGTTATTTCCTCATTTAAGTGAACGGATGTATGAGATTCTAGAGAAAAATTTCTTTCCATTTTACGAAAAACTCGATCGCCAAATGAATGAACCTATGACCATTGAAAAAGCCATCATTGGTTTTGAAGAATTAAAGGATTTTTATATTCAAGCATATGATGATCATTTTGATATCGTCATACCACAAGTCATTCTATCAGCCATCATTGAAGACATGCTTGTAACGTATACTGGTGATCCAACCCAAGTCGTCTTGCTGCACGAAATGATGATAGGCGTGATGAACAAATCTCTTGAAACAGACAAGGTGCTATCTGATATCGCAAAGGATGTCCTTCAAGATCCAGAACTTCATCAAGCATTTATTCAACATGAAAAGAACTCGGAGCTGTTACATGCACTCAATCACTCGGAAAAAGGAAGGCATTTCATTTCGAAATTGGAGGATTTTCTCCAAGTTTACGGCTGGCGATCTGTTAAAAGTCATGACCTTACAGATGAGACTTGGGCAGAAAACCCGGAGTTTATATTAGATATCATCAGAAATAACATCCATTGCCATTGTGATTTTGATGAAGAATTTGCAAAAGCAGTGATCAAAAGACAAGAGACATATAAACATTTTATGAGTCAAGTGAAGGATGAATCGTTTAAAACAAAATTTGAGACGCTGTATCAATTTGCCCTTCGAGCAGCGAATATCCGAGATGACCACCACTTCTATATTGATGCCATGTTAGATGCAAAGGCCCGGGTATATCTATTAAAAATAGGTGAACTTCTTGTACAAAAAGGAGCCATTCCTCATCAAGAAGATCTTTGGTATCTCTACGATGAAGAGGTACAAAAAGCGCTCACAACGTCTATCTCATTTGATTCGGTTATCCAGCAAAGAAAGATAGAAATGAAGGAAAATGAAGATATTCAACCACCGGCTTACATTGGTACACCAACTGAAGCAGAACTTCAGCAAGTAGAAAGAATGCTTGGTTCATTAAGAGAAAATGAAAACAACACACACGATGTGATCCATGGAATTGGCGCATCCAGCGGTATTGTTTCTGGAAGAGTAAAAGTCATTACATGTGCTGACGAATTCTCACAATTTCAAAAGGATGATATTTTAGTTTGTAAAACGACCACACCTTTATGGACGAGCTTATTTAGAGATGCGAAAGCAGTCATTACCGATGCTGGAGGCATTTTATCTCATTCAGCTATTATCGCAAGAGAGTATATGATGCCAGCTGTCTTAGGTACTAGAATAGCAACTGAAACACTTCAATCCGGTGACCTTGTGACAGTAGATGGCAGCAATGGACGCATTCAGATTTTAAAGCAGCATTCGCGTGCATAAACTTATCATTTTGGATGATATTGGCGGTCATAGGTTTTATCGGTATACTTACTTTGTTGCAAACACATTCATAACCTGAGGTGAGTATGCTTGTTAAAATCTACAAATCAACGAATCATTCGCGCAACAATGGATTTATTAACTGAAAAAGGCTATCAAAAAACAACAACCAAAGAAATAGCGACAAAAGCGAATGTGAGTGAAGCAACTATTTTTCGCAACTTTAAAAACAAACGCGGCGTGATTGCTGCCATTATGAAAATGAAATCAACACCGACAAAAACCCTAGAAGCAGAATTCAAAGGCGATTTATACACCGATTTGAAGTTTCTCGGTACCTATTTCCTTGAAGATTTGACTTCCAAAAAAGAATTTATTTATATCAGCATGCGAGATCCGGTTATGTATAAGGATTTAACCAGTCACGAAAAGATTTATCCTCAAGAATTGAGAGAAATGCTCATACAATATTTCAAAAAGATGGGTGCCCAGCATCATGTATTAAAAGGAAATGAAGACATTTATGCAGACATTTTCATTAGTACGTATTTCGGATTTTTCATTCAGCAGCTAGAGCAAGATTTTCAACTCGTTCTCACACAAAAAGAAGATTTTATTGAAACATGCACACACATTTTCATGAGAGGAATTTCTCCCGCTTAAAGGGTGGAATTCTTCTTTTTTACAAAAGGTGGTATACACATTGAGGTTAAAAAAAGAGAGTTTCGTCATCTATTCTTTGTTGCTTGGAGCTATACTAGTTCCAGTCAATTCAACGATGATCGCTGTCGCTCTATCATCCATATCAACTTATTATGATCAATCCCTTGCAAACATCACTTGGGTTGTCACAATTTATCTTATTGTCATGGCAGTCACTCAGCCTATCGCTGGTAAGTTAGGAGATATATACGGACACAGGCGAATGTATTTAATTGGGGTCATGCTCTTTTTAATTGGATCAATTGGATGTGCTTTAGCTCCTAATCTAGCTTTTCTCATCACTTTTCGTTCCATTCAAGCAGCTGGCGGTGCTATTTTAACACCGAATAGCATTGCATTGATTCGTGCAACAGTATCCCCCGAAAAACTGTCTAAAACAATGGGGTATTTTGGGTTTGGAGCCGGTATTGGTGCCGCACTTGGACCTTTTATTGGTTCGATTCTTATTCAGAGTTTTGATTGGCATTCTATATTCTTTGTCAATATCCCATTCTTGTTCCTTACACTTGTTACCGGCGTATTACTCATTCCAAAAACAAAGCATACACGCTTACAAGCAAATGTAGACATCACTGGTTCACTATACTTAACCATCGGGATTGCCACACTCATTCTATGCACTAAAAGCCAATTGCTAAATGAATACTTGATCTATGGAATTCTAGCGTTGATCGTCATTCCTTTATTCTTTAAACATGTACGAAAAGTAAAGAATCCGATCATCGATTTGTCGCTTTTTAAAAACAGTTCATTTACAAACGCAAACCTGTCGATCATGCTAAGTAATTTTGTGATGTATGCCATTCTTCTAATTATGCCGCTGTTTATGGAACAACAACTTGCACTTTCTCATACACAAAGCGGTATTATTCTATCAGTATTTTCTCTTTGCATGTCTATTAGCGGCTTGTTAGGGGCAAGACTCCATCCGAAAAAAGGCGCGAAAAAAATGATTGGCTTTTCATTTCTCTGTCTGACTTTATCAGGCATCATGTTAATCACACTCAGTCAGTTCCCTACCTTACCACTGCTTATCGTGACACTTGTCGCAGGTGGAATTTCATCAGGTATTGGAATGACCAGTATGCAGATGGCTTCTTTAACGTCTGTTGATCAAAGCTTATCTGGTTCAGCATCTGGTATTTTCTCTACCTTTCGATATTTTGGCAGTATCATTTCGTCTACATTGATTGGGATCATGAGTGGTTTTCAATCTTTATTTATTGTATTAATGGGTGCAGGTATTCTTGGTTTCCTTTTATCTCAACGTGTAAAAACCAAATCAACCTCCGCATCATCTGAACATTCCGCCTAATGACTCCCTTGCTCTATGTTTAGTTAGAGCGGGGAGTTTTCATCATTTGTATCACTGTAAACTATAGCGAGTGCATCCATCAAATCCTGAAAATCATCTTTTAAAGAAGAAAAAATGGCATATGTCCAGACAAAAAAGGAACTTCAGGTACAAATGGTCTCCCTCACTTACCTAAAAGCTTTTTTTCATTCTTTCAGCATGGATAACTTCAATTTTTTTTCACAATTTTTGTGGTATGATTTTGAAAATAGAGAACGCAAAGGAGCGGAAGAATGGAACGTGTGAAATATGTTTTGATCTGTTTATCAGCTCTACTTTTATTCCTGACAGGCTGTGGAAAAGAACAGCAATTTACGCCGCCAGGCAGCTCTCAATCCATCGCTGTCATCTCTCAATTAAAAAAAGCCTCCTTTTCAATAGTTGATATACAAAAAAATAAAATGCTCTCTTCTGTGGATTTAAAACACCCACTCACTGATCTTATTCAAATCAATAAAGACGTCATCATCGCTACAAGTAAAGAGGGAGAATCCCTTATCGAAATTAATCTAAAACACGGTACAGCAACAGATTATATGAATGTGGATAAAGGACTGACTTCCCTTACATATGATGCAGCTTCTCATACATTAATCGCTGCTAACTCACAGAAAAATGTCGTTTATTTTATTGATACGGAGCGCAAAAAAATAAAATCGACTGTGAAAACTGGAAAATTACCTTCTTCTATGACTCTTTCTTCATCAGGTATTTTATTTGTTTTAAATGCAGAAAGTCATACTGTCTCCGTCATAGATATTGAAAAGGAAAAAAATATACGTACGTTTTCTGTACTTGAACGGCCTTCTGGAATTCATTTTGATGGACAGTTCATTTGGATCGGCGGCCACGGTAAACAAGGCACCTTAAATAAGAGTATTTTTGCTTATGACCCTAAAACTGGAAAAAAACAGCAAGAAATAAAGCTAGGCGTTATGCCTGTTGCATTTTTTCCAGAGAAAAATTCTTCTACTTTATATGTACTATGTCATGGAGATCATACGCTATACAAAGTAGATACCAAAACAAATAAACAGCTTGCTTCTGTTGAAACTGGTCAAAATCCGAATTATATCACTGCTGATAAGACATCAATTTATGTGAGTAACTTGGATGACAACTCAGTATCCATCATCGATAAACACTCACTTATCATGAAAAATCAACTGAATGTCCCATCAGGACCTTATGCTATCGTGTTGGAGGAAAAGAAATGAAGGAACAAATGCGTATTTTAATCGTAGATGATGAGCTTGATATGCTTGAGTTAATCGGGTCTTTTTTAAAGAGACATGGCTTTCACATTATCACTGCGAATAATGGAAAAGATGCCCTGCATCAGCTTGAAAAGGAAGCTGTTGATCTTGTTGTATTAGATATCATGATGCCTGACATGGATGGATTTGAAGTCTGTCAGCGTATTCGACAAACATCTCAAATACCGATTTTATTTTTAACAGCGAGGAGTTATGAAGAGGACCGAATTAGAGGACTTGAAATTGGAGCGGATGACTACATCATGAAGCCTTTCAGTCTGCGTGAGCTTGCAGCAAGAATCGAAACCACTCTGAGACGAATTAGAGGTCTTTCGCTAAAGCGCAGCCGAATACAGATTGGTGACATGGAGATTGATCAAGATGGCAGACAAGTTTACCTCCATCAACAGCCCGTTAATTTAACAAGAAGAGAATTTGATTTACTCATGTTTCTTTTGCTCAACCAAGGACAAGTGTTTTCACGAGAACACCTTTATCAAAAATTGTGGGAATCACATTCAACGAGCGGCTCTTTAAGAACTGTCGATACACATATCAAAACGCTGCGACTGAAATTAAAGGAAGCAGAACGATATATTAAAACCGTTTGGGGTGTCGGCTATAAGTTTGAGGAAGAAGAATGAAGCCATTATCGATTAAAAAGAAAGTACTCTTCTTAATCCTTGCAGTGATCGGAATCGTTGCAGCCTCAGCGCTTGCCCTTACCTTTTACTTATACCAGCATTTATATATTGATAAACAGATCGATTCCTTAAGTTTGCAAGGTAAGAAGCTGGCAGAAATCTATCACACACACGGGAAAGACAAGTATTTTACCGACAGAATGAAGTGGGCAAATGACTCAAGTCAGGCGAACGTTATTTTTACAGATGATCCAATGGAGCTTTCAAGTGGTCTTCCTTTTGATACGGACACAAATGATAATCTCATTACGTTCAAGGAACGCCAGAAGCTCCTTCAAGGTGAAACCGTCGTGTTAATTAGAGAACACCCAAAGTTTCACCAAGATATTCTTGGCATCGCCATCCCTGTTTTCTCAAGCAATGATGATCTATCGGGAACTATTTTCCTCTCCATGCCCTTATCAGATGTATATGAACCCTTTGTCCAAATTAGATTGACGCTTGGCATATCCATCTTAATGATTCTGCTCCTAATATTCGTGATCGGATATAAGAGCTCCAATAAAGTAGTGCAGACAATTAATAAAATGAAAGAAATTGCAATGGAAATGGAATCTGGTGATTTCTCAAAACGAATGGCCGTAACCAAAAAAGGAGATGAGTTAAACCAGCTCAGCCGCTCCTTTAATAAACTATCTTCAACCCTCGAAAAAGTTGAACAGCACCGCAGGGAATTTCTTGCGAATGTCTCTCACGAACTTAGAACGCCTTTAAGTTATATGAAAGGCTATGCAGAAGGAATTGAAGAAGGGATCATTGATCAAAAAAAGGGAATGCAAATCATCCAAGATGAGGCCACACGTTTAAGCCGGCTTGTGCACGACCTTTTAGATCTTGCACAGTTAGAAGGTGACTCTTATCCACTTACGATGGAGCCAATCGTCTTTGCACAGCTCATCCACGATGTTCTTGATCAAATGGCATTCATCGCTGACAAAAAAAGCATTACTTTCAAACGAACGCTTGAAGAGGATTGTATTGTTTATGGTGATAGCGACCGTCTCCAACAAGTAATACGTAATTTACTCGATAATGCCATTCATTACACGCCATCTGGAAAATTAATATCGATTGAATTACAAGTTCATCAAGGTGTTGCTGAATTGAAAGTGACCGACGAAGGCAGCGGTATTCCAAAAGAAGATCTCCCACATGTTTCCGAGCGATTTTATCGTGTAAATAAAGCACGAACAAGAAAGGATGGCGGTTCTGGCCTTGGACTAGCCATTGTCTATCAAATCATTAAAAAACATCATGGAACATTCGACATTCAATCTGAACCTGGCTTTGGTACGACAGCCATCATTCAACTTCCCAATGCTCCATTCAATGAGAGCTCACCTACTCTATAGCTACTCACATATTTTAAAATATCATTTGGAATTACTACTTTATCAATAAATTCAGTATCCATAGGATTTTCTACAACTTGAACAGCTCTTTTCATCAAGAGCTGTTTTTATTTCTAAAAGATAAAAAAATGGTCTTTTTTTATTAACATTTTATTCATATTTGCTTGTTACACTTTTTTCAAGTGAAGAAAAAGGAGTGACATGCTTTTGATCAGACATTTTCAGAAATTTGATATTTATTTATTTTTCATTTTGATCTTATCTGCCATCTTAAACATTTATAACATTTGGGAAGATGATACGGTGAATGCGTATTATACTGCGGCTGTCACTAGTATGATGCAAAGCTGGCATCATTTCTTCTTTGCTTCATTTGATCCAGCAGGGTATGTCACGGTGGATAAACCCCCGCTCACCTTCTGGCTGCAAACGATCAGTGCCAAAATTTTTGGTCTGCATGGATGGAGCGTCATCTTGCCTCAAGCTTTAGCAGGCATTGGATCTGTTTATCTAATCTACCGTCTTGTCAAACCAACTTTTGGTCAAGCAGCGGCGAGATTAGCGGCACTTATCATGGCGTGTACACCTATTGCGGTTGCTGTATCCCGCACAAATAATATTGACAGCTTACTTGTCTTTATACTTTTAGTAGCAACAGGAATGATGTTCAAGGCTGTAAAACAGCAAAAGGTGCTTTGGGCAATTTCTTCGTTTGCGATGATTGGCGTCGGCTTTAATACAAAAATGCTGCAAGCCTATATGATCGTACCAGCACTCATTCTTTTTTACATCATTGCCTACCGAACGACATGGAAGAAAAAGTTGTTATCATTAATGATTTCAATGATTGTTCTTTTAGGTGTATCTGCTTCTTGGTCTATAGCGGTTGATCTCACTTCCAAAGACAATCGTCCTTATATGGGATCAAGTCAATCGAACTCAGCACTAGAATTAGCCTTTGGTTACAACGGTCTTCAGCGGTTGACTGGTCAACAGTCTGGCGGGGGAGGCGGCACAAATCAGGGTAAGGGACAGCCGCCTTCACAGCAGGGTGATCAGCAAAATGACAATGATCCATCCACCATGCCTCAGCCGCCATCTCATGGAAATCAAAACAACTCAGACAATTCAAACCAATCATCCAGTCAGAAACAGCCTTCAATGCAAGGACCACCAAGCAATGCAAACGGCACAACACCACCTGATATGCCTTCAGGCGGTAATGGTGATGGACCGCCAAATGGCATGGGCGGAAAAATGGGAAATGGCTCCGGCATGTTTGGTACAGGAACCAAGGGACCGTTACGTCTGTTCCAATCTGAACTGTCCGATCAAATCAGCTGGCTGCTTCCATTTGCAATCTTCGGTGCGATTGGTATCTTCTTCTCGACTGCCTTTGAAAGAAGACGTCTCAATACAAAACAAAAAGAAACACTATTTTGGTTAGCATGGCTTATTCCTGTAGCTGCATTTTTCAGTGTAGCAGGATTTTTCCATCATTATTATTTGATCATGCTGGCACCGCCAATTGCTGTATTAGCAGGAGCCGGATGGGTTTCTATGACACAATTGTTCCAAACAGGAATTGGGTTTAAAAAATGGCTGCTTCCAATTGCGATATTCGTCACAACAGCATTTGAAATCTTTATCCTATCTACTTTTACAAGCACGATCGGTCTTGGACTAAGCATTGCAGTCGGTATCATTGGTGTTGGAACAATCCTTTCTCTGCTTTTGATAAAAGGAAAAGAAAAACTAAAACAATTCGTGTCTCTCATCGCCATCCTTGGCATGCTGATTGCACCACTTTACTGGGCAAGCACACCTCTTCTTTATGGGGGAAACAGTATGCTTCCAGAGGCTGGTCCTCAGCTTGCAACTTCAAGTGGCAGCATGAGTTCACAAGTCAATGAAAAGTTGATCAGCTATCTTGAGAAAAACAATACGGGAGAAGAATTCCTATTCGGAACAACAGATGCAACCACTGCTTCACCTTACATTATTAAAACAGGAAAAGCTGTTATGGCATTAGGTGGATTTAGTGGATCTGATAACATTCTCACGCTTAGTGAATTCAAACAGCTCGTCAAAGACGGCAAAATCAAATACTTCTATCTTTCTGGTATGAGAGGCGGCAGCTCTGACATTCTCACTTGGATTCAAAAAAATGGTAAAGAAGTATCTGCTTCTAAATGGCAGAACAGCTCTACATCCAAAACGAACCAGCAAACAGACAGCCAACAATCAGAACAAAATGATCAGTCAAATGGACGAATGGGCGGAATGGAGAGCGGCACTCTTTATGAACTATCCGTTGATTAATTCATCTATTAAAAGGGAGGAAGGATGACTGATGGAAAAGAACATACGATATTCGATTGTAGTCCCAGTCTATAATGAAGAACTTGTGATCCACGAATCCTATCAGCGACTGAAAACAGTCATGGATTCGACGGGAGAAGCATACGAGCTTCTCTTCGTCAATGACGGTAGTATGGATCGAACAGCTGAACTAATTAAAGGGTATTCCCAAAACGATCCGAATGTAAGACTCATTGATTTCTCGCGTAACTTCGGACACCAAATTGCCATTACAGCTGGGATGGATTATGCAAAGGGAGAAGCGGTCATCGTGATAGATGCAGACCTGCAAGATCCGCCTGAATTGATATTAGAGATGATCGCAAAATGGAAAGAAGGCTATGAAGTCGTATACGCCGTGCGCATCAAACGAAAAGGCGAAACTTTTTTCAAAAAGCAAACCGCTTCCCTTTTCTATCGCGTTTTACGTCAAATCACCGAAGTAGATATCCCAATCGACACCGGTGACTTCAGGTTAATGGATCGTAGAGTGTGCCATGAAATGAGAAAAATACGAGAAAAAAATCCATTTGTTCGCGGCCTAGTCAGCTGGGTAGGTTTCAAACAAATTGCAGTAGAGTACGTTCGAGATGAACGTCTAGCAGGAGAAACAAAATACCCGCTCAAAAAGATGCTCAAGCTCTCGATGGATGGAATCACTTCCTTTTCCTATAAACCTTTGAAGCTAGCGAGTATAGCAGGAATTGCCCTTTCCGCTATCGGATTCATTTCAATGTTTCTTGTACTTTACTTAAAGCTTTTTACAAACAGCACCATTACAGGATGGAGTTCATTAATTGTCATACAGCTGTTCTTTAGCGGCATCATCCTCTTTATGCTGGGAATGATTGGGGAATACATCGGCCGAATCTACGACGAGGCAAAAGATCGACCACTTTACATCGTAAGAGAGAGTTACGGGCTTCAGTCAAAGCCACATCCTGTTCAACCCCCTGTTCATTTCAAGCAATACAAACAGCATTAAAAAAGCGTGTGAGACCTCTTTAAAGGTCCCGCACGCTTTTTGTATTAAGCGGCTGTTTCAAACCGCTTTCTGTTGATGAAGAAAGAAAGAGTAATAATCAGATAAATGCCCATTGTGACCATCGTTTGGACAATTGGAGTTGTTGACACAACGCCGATGAAAATGGCAATGATCGCAATCACAGAAAACCATGTTGTGAAAGGATACAGCTTCACGCGATATCCTCCTGGTTCTGCTACACTTCGAGATTTTAAATGACCGACAGCAATAATAAACCAAATGAATAAGACCGTATAGCTTAAAGATCCCATTAAATAATTAAAGGTTTGACTTCCTACAAAAAGAGAAATCAATACAGCGGCATACAATGTAGATGTACACACTAGGATCGCTCTAACAGGCACCTGCTGTTTTGATAACTTTGAGAAACCCTTCCATACACGCCCATCCATCGCTTGCGTATAAAGTACCCTTGAGGATGCGTACAGCCCAGAGTTCATAGAAGACAAGATCGCTAGTAAAATGATACCGTTCATGATGTCACTTGCATATGGCACGCCTATCGTTGCAAACACGGTGACGAAGGGACTCACTTGCTCATTGTTTACTTGATTCCAAGGAATCAAGCTGACGATGATGAAGAACGGCAGTACATAGAAGCCGATGATTCGTACAAATGTACTTTGAATGGCCTTTGGGATGACTTTTTCAGGGTTTTTTGTTTCTGCTAATGTGACCCCGATCATTTCAGTCCCGCCATATGAATACACCACCACAAGCATGGCCGCAATTAAGCCGCCTGTTCCATTCGGGAAAAATCCTCCGTGGTCGGTTAAGTTGGATAATCCCGGTGCTGCATGCTGACCAAATGAGACAAACAACATGGTTAACCCAATGATAATAAATAAAAGAATGACAGCAATTTTAATAGAAGCTAACCAGTACTCTGTCTCAGCAAACATTTTAACAGAACAAACATTGATCAATGTCACAACAAGTGAAATGATTAACACAAGTATCCAAATCGGCACTTGTGGGAACCAGTACTGAATAAAGATCGCAGATACGATTGCTTCTGCTGCAATGTTCAGCACCCACATTTTCCAGTATATCCAGTCTAAGAAATAAGCCGGATATTTGCCTAACACCGGTTCAATTAAATCACGGAATGTTCTTGCGCCAGGTCGTGCAACCGTCATTTCGGCAAGTCCTTGCATAATAAATAATAAAATAAGACCACCAATCATATATGCCAAAATGACAGCAGGACCTGCGATATCAATTGCAGAGCTGCTTCCTTTAAACAGACCAGCACCAATTGCTCCGCCAAGTGCGAGCATCATAATATGCCTTGACGTCATTGTTCGTTTTAACTGCACATGTTCCTTTTCCATTTTCTATAGCTCCTTTAAATTTGAATCTTCAGACAAATATAGGATAAAAGCATATAAAAAGGCCAGTCATCTCCTTGAAGAGACGACTGACCTTGCAACCGCGTTACCACTCTAATTGATTCAGCCATAGCTAAATCCAACTTAAAACCCGTTAACGGAGGTCACACGTAAAGACTTACTATTCATTCAGTCTTACCGCTCTTTGAGCGAGTTCAATGATTCGTTTTACTGCGTTGCACCAACCCGCAGCTCTCTTAAAAAAACGGATGTTCATCTACTATTCTCAAGTCAAAGCGTTTATAGTCAATTTGTATATTCATCAAAGATTTTATTTTTTAAATATACTGACTAACCACGCAATTGTCAACATCCTTTTTCAGACATTCTCTTTTAACGAATCCAAACAGCGACTTCATCCATCGGACGGCGCGTTTTGCCGCGCTTCGGCTCAGTCACACGATAACCAAAGGCTGCCATGACAGAAATATCATACTGACCATCCTCAAGCAGCCCTTCTTCATCTAGAATGCGATGAATCTCATCGTAGCTGAATCCTTCAACTGGGCATGAATCAATGCCAATTTGTGCAGCGGCTGTCATCATGTTTCCAAGGGCAATATACGTTTGTTTTGAAGCCCAATCAAAGAGCGTGCGTTCATTATCTAACAAATGAAGATCATTCTCTTGGAATTCTTGATAGCGTCCCTTCACCATCTCGAACGTTTCGTCTGACATTCCTTTGATTTGCTTGTTGATATATTCTGCATATGCTGAATCATAACGGGCGTCTGTTCTTGCCAAGATGATCACAAAATGGCTGGCAGTAGGAAGCTGCTTTTGCGCTCCCCATGTATACTCTTTTAATTTTTCTCTCAATGCTTCATTTTGAACAACGAGGAACTTCCAAGGCTCAAACCCTACAGAGCTTGGGGAAAGTCTTCCTGTTTCTAAAATAAATGAAAAATCATCCTCTGGTATTTTTTTCGTTGGATCAAACTCTTTTGTCGCATGGCGGAACTCATACGCCTCAATGATTTCTTTTTTTAATTGCTCTTTGTCTCGCATTGTCTTCATCCTTTCTATTAACCAATTAGGGTGTGTGTTTCATCAATCCAATTTCTTTCCATTCCCATATAGAAATTGTTATGATAAAAAAACAACAGCCCGAATGTGTGATGTGATATCTCTATGGTATAAGAAAAGCTTCGAGTGATTCAAGTACGCACATTTTTGTTCGTTAGTTACCATCTTGTTCGTGTATCACCAAATTTATCTTAGAAAGGCGTGTTAAGATGAGTGCACCATCCAACCCAGTCAGTATTGTCAATCATGGCTGTCCCGTTTCAGTGACGACAAGTGTCATCGGAGGGAAATGGAAAGGAGTGATCCTTTATCATTTGACTTGCGGACCAAAACGCTACAATGAATTGCGCCGGCTACTGCCAAGAATTTCTCAGCGTGTCCTCACACTGCAATTGCGTGAGCTTGAACAAGACGGCGTTGTCCATAGAGAAGTCTATGAGGAGGTCCCCCCTCGTGTCGAATATTCCCTCACTTCTCTCGGAAATACATTAAAGCCTATCATTTTCGCTATGCGTGATTGGGGCGAATCCTACGGGAAAGAAGCGCGCCCAAAAGAAAAAAGCTGCCATCTCTAGCAGCTTTTTTTTAAGATGAAATTGCCGTTGGTTCTTGCTGTGGATCATCCTTCACAAACAGGATGCCAAGCTGATGATGCTCCCCTTCGTAAGAAGCACGTTTCTCAAATCTTGTCTGACCATTTAAGCCAATAATCTCGAGCTTTGTTAGAGCACGATTGGTTTGAAGGGCTTCATAAAATTCCGAAACGGTTTTGACTTCAATTCCATTCACTTTTGTGATGACTTCTCCGATCTCAAGCTTTAAATCAGCCGCTGGTGTATTCGGAATAATCCCCAGCACCATCAGCCCTTGATTACGCTTAGAGAAGTAGAACGGGGCAGCATTGTCATTGACCCTCTGCTTCCATGAGAGAAAGGCTCTTCCTATCACCGCAATCAATACAGCTCCCCAAGCAATCGGTTCAAACCAAATACTTGCAGCACCTAATAAGGCGACAGCGAGTCCGAGCATAAGAATACGCCGCGCTGTAATTTGAATACTAACAATTGGCAGTGAGCCTTGAATTCTCTGACCGAATCCGATGATATATGGAATCAAAATAAATGAAAAGCTTTGATCATGCACTTGAAGCACCGGCCACCATGGCAGAGAAGAAGTGAATTCACCTGCCGGCATCAGCAAAACAAGCGGTAAAAGCCACAGACGGTTTGCCCGCTGCTGACCAATTAAAAGTCCTCTCGCACTCATCACCATAGCAGGCGATGTACGTAAATGCGCCGTTCGATAGGCTAGAATTCCCTCGGTCATTAATAGAAGTCCTAGCAGAATGACAACGGCTGATGCATTCATCATTGAGAGCTGCGGCAGCCAAGAATGACTCACTTGGAAATGCATCAGTCCAAGTGCCGCAATAAAACTGAAACCGAGTGTGTATGCAGACGAAAGCGCACTCGCCTTAAAGAATAAAGAGAAAACGATGGTCATCGCTGCAATCAGCACGATGAATCCAGGGGGGAGGGCAATCCCTAAGCCTACTGAAATAACGGATAGGCAAATCCCTAGAATCCATCCCTTTGAATATGTAAATTTAAGTTCATCGTATACATCTTCTATTCTTGTTTGAAACGCTTTTCTCTCCCGCTTTACGCGGATGTAGCCATGCAATAGGCTGATTAATATCATGAAATAAAAAAGAGGATGGATTAAAAACAGACCGACCGCTTTTAATCCGGCTCCCATCCACTCCGAGCTCATTATCGTTCACCGCCCAAGTCAAGCATTTTCTCTTATTCTATCAAATAAATCGATGCTTGACATCAGGTTTATTTCTCCTGATTCATCCAAAGTGTGACATTCGACAGTGAAAAATCTTTTAAGTAGTGATTGACATCTACATCTAGTATGCCGCCGAGCAGCTGCATCGACCTCTTGATGTCGGTTAAGTTTATACCAAGTCTCTTATGATTATCCATTAAATAATTGAAGTATATCTCAGCACAGTCTTCATCGATTTCGTCGACTGATTCTACCGTTGTGTAATTGACCAAGTACCTGCTTAACAGCATGAGCAGACTTAATGCCTTTGTAGCGGAAAACGTCACATCTTTCGTACGACTCTTAAGTTCCTCTACCAACTCGTAATATTTTTTCTCTCTCACAATACTTGCCCTTTTCAATTGTGTACCCCCATTTACTAGTTCTTTTAAGAAAAGCGCAAACCTCGGTACAGCTTAATGCTCAAGCTGAATATCCGCAAAAAATAAAATATTTAAAATGAGTGCTACTTTTTATTGTAAGAATTATTTATGTAACATACAACTTTCAAAAGTTTCATTTTCATGACATGTTTAAATCAACAGAAAGTCTCTTATATACATATGTTATCGGGTAAAATTGAAGGAATGTTATGTTTTTTGTAAAATAAATGAATATATTTCTCGATATAATTTATTTTTAATCATAAATTATTACATGTTCATGACACTTATGAACCAAAAAAAAGAGGCTATTATTCGCCTCTTTATTTTTTAAGATATAGTGCTTTTAGTGCAGTCTGTAATTGAAGGTCATTTTTTTCGTAAGATTTCACTTCATCCACCATTTTGTTCATCATTTCCGCTGTTTTCAAATCAATGACACCTGATTTATCGAGATTGTATGTGCTTTGGAAGGCAAGTACAGCCTTTTTCGTTTCTTCATCAAAGTATCCATCTACTCTGCCAGGGTCAAATGACAATCCCTTTAACAGCGTCTGCGCTTGTCTCACTTCTTCATTGTTCATATCAAGCTGAAGCGGTTCTTTCAGCTGAAGCGGACCTGCGGTAAAGTAATCCGGCTGATGAATTGCAATTGTCGGTACGACGCCTTTTTTGTGAATCCAATTGCCTTTTGGCGTGAGCCATTTATACAGCGTTAATTTAATATTACTTCCATCTCCCATCGGAACCGCCTGCTGCACAGTTCCTTTTCCAAAGGAGACATCACCGACAACTTCATACTTTCCAGCTTCTTTCATGGCTCCAGCAAGTATTTCCGAAGCGGAAGCACTGCCTTTATCAATTAAGACGTTGACTGGGTAAGGCTTTTGTTCTTTCAGTTTTGAAAAATATCGTTTCCGATCGCCATTCCGTTCTGCGATTTGAATATAGGGCTGATCCTTCGTAATAAAATGTTTCAAAATATCTTCCACACTTTGCAGATAGCCGCCAGGGTTTCCTCTCACATCCAGTACAAGGCCTTCTATGCCCTTTTTCTCGAGCTGTTTCAGGCTTGACGTGAAATCCTTCGCCGTATCTTCAGAGAAGCTGGAGATCGCAATATAGCCTGTTTTATGACCATTGACCTCTTTTACAGAGGAAGTCACTGTTTCAAGCGGGATTTCTTCTCGTTTGATATGGAACGTCAGCTCTTTTTCAATCCCGTTTCGTTTGATTGTTAAGGCGACAGACGTCCCTTTTTTTCCTCTTATTTTCAGTACAGCATCGTTTAAGCTTTTTTCTTTCATCGGCTCACCGTCAATGCTGATGACCTCATCTTTTGGCTTTAGACCTGCTTTTGCCGCAGGGGATTTTTTAAAGGCGGAGACGATAATGATCTTTCCTTCATCCATCCCCACTTCTGCCCCAATTCCCTCAAAGGAAGAATCAAGCGAATCAGAAAATTGCTTTGCGGTCTGCTTGTCCATGTATACTGAATACGGATCGTTTAACGTCGAAAGCATTCCTTGGATCGCGCCTTCAAGCAGCTTTTGCCGATCCACTTCCTCTACATATTCATTTGAAATAAGGTCATAGGCTTTCTCGATCTTTTCCATCCCATTCTCTTTCGCCTTATCACTTGATTGAGCTTGTCCAGCCATTGCAGCGGCTGCTTGCGTTGACTCCGCATGAGTTCCCTCTTTATGCGTCATCACTCCTGCACTTATTAAGAGAACGACACTTGCCATAATAGATGCGATTTGTTTTTTCATATTTGGCCTCCTTCTTCAACTCTTCCTGATGACCTGAGTTATTATATGCCAGAAGAAGGGATTTCATGTAAAGACATTCTCCCGTGAAGGCTTGACGAATCATTTTATTAGGTGTAATTTTTATTTTGTTATGATTGAGAAGGAGTCTTCGCTATGTATATTATCTTGACGATGCTTTTATTAGGAATTTTATTAGGTTTTGTAGGAGCAGGCGGGGCGGGATTCGTCATCGCATTGCTTACATTAATTTTTGATATCCCTATCCATACCGCACTCGGGACTTCATTAGCCGCTATGGCATTTACGACACTATCAGGTGCATACAGCCACTACCGGGAAGGGAACATTCAGCTGAAATCTGGTTTGATTGTCGGAGCTCTTGCTTGTATCGCTTCTTTTGCTGGGGCTAAGGTTGCTCCTTTTATTCCAGAAGAGAGTCTGCACTATTTAACAGCAGGAATGCTTTTTTTATCGGCTGTTTTTATGATGATCAAACTATTTGTTCTTAATGAAGAGGCTGAACAGCAGCCGCTTTCTTCACGTCAGCTGATGACAAGAGGCATTATTTTAGGCCTTGTGTCTGGTATGCTGTCAGGCATGTTTGGTATCGGGTCTGCACCATTCATTCAAGTAGGGCTTTTGATTTTACTGAAGCTGTCGATTAGGCAAGCCGTTGGCACGACCATGCTTGTCATTATTCCGATTTCCATCGGCGGTGGAGTTGGGTATATTTCAGAGGGCTATGTTGATTTCATCTTGCTGATCCAAATATTAATTGGAACCGTATTAGGCGCATTTATCGGTGCGAAATTCACACGCCTTGCGCCGAAGCTCTTATTGAAATCAGCTGTTCTGTTAACACCTATTATTGCCGGATTACTGCTGCTGTTTTAATTCTATCTAGACCAAAAAAGCCGATAACATGATGTTATCGGCTTTTTGATTAGCGGATATATTGCGCTGGATTGACTGCATTTGATTTTGCGCCATTCCATAATCCTTTATGAATTTCAAAGTGAAGATGCTGACCATGCGATTGTCCGGTATTTCCCATATAGCCAAGGAATTGTCCTTGTTCGACTCTCTGTCCTGTTGACACACTTCTTGTAGACAGATGGGCATATACAGTTTGATACGTCTGTCCATTGATATTGTGCGTAATGAACACAACATTTCCATAGCTCGATGAGTAGCTTGAGTTTGTGACGGTTCCAGATGCTGCTGCATAGACAGGAACTGTGCCCTTTGCTGCAATATCTAATCCGAAGTGGTTTCCGCCAGAACGTCCGCCAAAACCAGATGAGAAACGCCCTGCAGCTGGTTTAATAAAGCCTGAGCTGCTTGCTGGTGTATCAGATACTTGATCTGAGCCGCCGCTGTGAGGTGCAGGTGCATTTTTTTCAGCTGCTTGTTTTGCTTTCTCCGCTTCTTCCTTTTGTCGGTGTGCTTCCTCAGATTTCACTGCCGCTTTTTGATTCGCAAGGATTTCTTGTTCATTCTCAAGCTTGCCTAGTTCATCATGTGCATGATTTTTTTTATCTGTCACATCACCTAAAATGTGTTCTTTTTCTTTGTGCTTCTTAGATAAATCTTTTTTCAGTGCTTCTAGCTCTTTCAGAGATGTTTCAAGTCCGCTTAGCTGATTATTTAGCTCTGCTTCTTTTTGCTCCACCAGCTTTAAATCATTTTCATGTTCTGTAATCATGTCTTTGTCTGCTTCGACAATCGTTGTGACAGCCCCAACACGACCGACAAAATCACTAAAGCTGCGAGCACCTAGCAGCACATCTAAATAGTTGATCGTACCGCCGCTTTTTTGCATTGAACGAATTCGGTCTTTGAAAATGGCTTTTCTTTTTTCAATTCGCTCATTGATGACTTGAATGTCTTTTTTTAGCTTCTTGATCTCTTGCTTCGTTTTTTTAACTTCTTTCTCTTTTTCAGCGACTTTTTCAGTTGCAGTACTTACCTTTTGGTCAATTTGTTCAATTTCTTTCTTGAGCTTTGATTCTTTCTTTTCAAGCTTTTCCAGCTCTGACTTCTTCTTATTCAAGCTTGATTCAGTCTTCGATGTTTTCTCTTCGATTTGTTGACGTTTTTGATCTAGGTCTTCGTATGCGAATGCACGATTCTCGTTCCCTGGAATGTATAGCCACGTTGTTCCAATAAACGCTGCCATTCCAGCCATCATCAGCTTTCTTTTCAAAACGATATTCCCCTCCCATGACAACTGTCGACATGAAGAGCCGACCGGATGAATCAGATCAACCGGT
The DNA here is from genome assembly GCF_038628485.1 of Bacillus sp. FSL M7-0003. NCBI lineage: Bacteria > Bacillati > Bacillota > Bacilli > Caryophanales > Bacillaceae > Bacillus > Bacillus sp. FSL M7-0003. The sequence goes on from NZ_CP152024.1 coordinate 3,161,062, forward strand.
CACATCTTCTATAGAATCCTCGAATGCTGCCATCAAAATATATTTATACTTTTAAGAATTTACGGATAGACGTTAAGCTTCCCCATACACCAATGATTGCACCGATCACTAGCAGGATCAGTGATACTTGATAGACAAACGGGTTGTATGGAAGCATTGAAATAAATGAACCTTGTACTCTCGGTGCGACCCAGCCTACTGCATATTGATACGTGCCAAGCAATAGGGCAATTGGTATAATGGAACCAAATACACCAAGCAATAATCCTTCAATGAAGAATGGCCAGCGGATAAACCAGTTCGTTGCACCTACCAGCTTCATAATCTCAATTTCTTTACGTCTAGCAAAAATCGTAATTTTGATCGTATTGGAGATTAAGAACATAGCTGTAAATAACAGCCCGATAATGAGCACAATACCGACATTACGCGCTACTCCGACTACATTAAAGAGTCGGCTGACCTCTTCTTTTCCATAGGTTACTTTATATGTACCCTTTAGTTTTTCTAATTTCTTCGCTACTTTTGGTGTATCGTGGGGATCTGTTGTTTTCACAATAAACGCATCGTTTAATGGATTTTCTTGATCAACAAGCCCCATGGATTGTCCATTTTCTCCAAAGCTTTTAATCAGTGCTTTCAGTTCGTCATCCTTAGATGAGTACTTCACATCACTGATTTCAGGAATCTTTTCAATTTCTGCTTTTAATTCATCCTGCTGCTTTTGATTCGCCGTTAATTCGATTAATACTTTTACTTCTACTTCTTTTTCAGCGTTCGATGCCATGTTATTCAAGTTGAGCATAATCACAAGGAAAACCCCAACTAAAATCAATGTGACAGTAACCGCACTAATTGATGCAAATGTCATCCACGTGTTTCTTCCAAGTGAACGGAAGCTCTCACGTAAATGCCGCGAGAGAGTTTTAATCATAAATTCCGTACTCCCCTCTTGCTTCGTCACGCACAATCATTCCATCTTCGATTGCGATGACGCGTTTCTTCATGGTGTTTACAATTTCTTTGTTGTGTGTCGCCATAACCACTGTTGTTCCGCGGTTATTAATCTCTTCGAGCGTCTTCATGATTTCCCAAGAAGTGTCAGGATCAAGGTTTCCTGTCGGCTCATCTGCAATGACGACCTCAGGGCTATTGACAATCGAGCGGGCAATAGACACACGCTGCTGTTCACCGCCGGACAGCTGGTCAGGAAATTGACGCGCTCTGTGCTTTAGCTGAACCAGATCGAGAACATCAAGCACTTTTTTCTTAATGATATGAGGCTGTTCACCAATCACTTCAAGAGCAAATGCCACGTTCTCAAACACAGTAAGAGTTGGAAGCAGCTTGAAATCTTGGAATACTACGCCAATTTCTCTTCTTACGTAAGGAATTTCTTTTTCCTTCATTGATCCTAAATCTTTGTTATTAATTAAGATTTGCCCTTTGGTTGGCTTCTCTTCACGATACATCATTTTGATGAAAGTGGATTTACCAGCACCACTGGGACCAACAACATACACAAACTCTCCTGGATGGATAGAGACATTGATTCCATTGATCGCCTTTACGCCATTAGGATAGATCTTGTAGACTTCCTTCATTTGAATCATGTAATCACCTAATCTTTTCTTATTCGCTGACTAACAGCTTATCATGATGTTTTGACACTTCTCGTCAAAAAACGTTATGTATGGTCACGCACATACCCTTCGATACTTACTAACAATTTATGTCCTTTTCATCCAAAAAGATGAAAAAATTGAATCGTCTAAATTTCAACAACTCCAATTATACGTCATGAATCGACGCAATGGTATTACATTTATATTTCAAAACTTATAAATAAAAGGTAAATAGAACAATCAAAATCGAAAAACGTGCCTTTATACCCTTATTTTTTAAATAAAATTTAATATAATGCGTTTTCATACTATCCAAAAGTCTTTTTCTACATATAAAAAAACCTTGTCGATTAGACAAAGGTTTTATTTTTTCTCTGCAAGCCATTTTGCTACTTCTTTTGCTTGTTTCTCATCTACCATACCGCTTGGCATAGAGCCTTTACCATTTTGCGCAATATCTGCGATTTGGCTTTCATTATATTTCTTCCCTACTTCTTTCAGGCTTGGTCCGCCTCCGCCAGATAGGTCTTTCCCATGACAGCCAATACAGTTTTGCTGATAGATCTCCTCACCACTGCTCACAGATGAAGCACTTTTGCTGCCTTCTTTGTCACTGCTGCTTGAATTTCCTCCACAAGCCGCGAGAACAAGAAGCATCGCTGCAAATAGCATCGTTAATCCGCTTTTTTTCATCTATTTCCCTCCCTTACAATCATTTGGTCAACGCTATTATATCCTTGTTTATGCCCTTTTAAAACCCTCACCAAGCACCTCTTTTGCATCCATCACGATGACAAATGCTGATGCATCGATTGCTTTCACCACTTGTTTCAACTTTGTGAATTGTGACTGCCCAACGACACACATCAAAATCGGGCGGTCATGATCGGTATATCCTCCAACTGCTGAGATCTTCGTCACACCACGGTCAATTTGATCAAAAACCGCCTGTCTGACCTCATCTTCATGCCCTGTAATGATCATTGCCATTTTTGAATGACTGAAGCCAGCCTGTACCACATCAATCGTTTTACTAGAAATAAACACACCAATGACCGCGTACAGCCCCTCTTCAATTCCAAAGACCGTCATCGCAGCCAGAACAATCAAGCCATCCATCATCGCTAAACAGGTGCCTAGCGTGAGTCCTGTGTACTTATTGATGATTTTGGCAGCGAGTGCCGTTCCACCCGTTGATCCATTCCCAAGGAACACGAGTCCTATTCCGATCCCAATGACCACACCGCCAAAAATAGCCGCCAGCAGTGCTTCATGTGTGACAGGTGCAATATGTCTTGTGACAAACACCATGAAAGGTAAAAAAATTGAGCCAACGAGTGTTTTCACCCCAAATGTACCGCCTAATAAATAAAAGCCAGCGATAAACAATGGAATATTGAGCCCCCATTGCACATAAGCCGCTTCAAAGCCGAATGACTGCATAATGGTACTAATGCCGCTCACACCGCCTGCTGCGATCTGATTTGGTAATAATAACGTATTAAATCCAATCGCCACGATGGCTGATCCGATTAAAATGAACAAATAATTTTTCACTTCGATCCAAAATTGTGAATGTCCCTGCTTCATGTCTTTCTTCCTCCGTTACTTCTGAATGCACACCTATTTTAAGCCCTCTTAAAACGATTGTAAATAACAGCCAAATGCAGTGCTAATGGATTAATACTTTATCACACAGACGGATCAGCGCACTTGCCGGTTGGCATAGGAGTAAATGATGGTATATTTAATATGTACATGAGAAAGAAGGGGCATGCGATGAAGAAAATACTGAAGATAACAGGTATGACATTACTTGCACTGATCATCTTAGCTTTTGGTGCTTTCTATACATGGAGCCGCTTTACATACGGACCATCAGAAGCATTAAAAAAACAGGTGAACATGGAGCAAGTGGAACATAAAAACGATGTTTATACATTTGAAGCATCAAAAAGTGATACTGGCATCATTCTCTATCCTGGGGCAAAGGTGGAACCACTTGCGTATGCCTATATTGGGGATACGCTGATGAAAAAGGGCTACTCTGTCTTTATCCCTGACATGCCATTTTCCTTTGCGATCTTCAATCCAAACAAAGCGCAGGACATCATCAAAGATCATCAAACGATCAAACACTGGTATATTGGCGGACATTCACTTGGCGGGGCAGCTGCCGCTATGTTTGCAGAAAAAAATCAGAGCAAGCTCGATGGACTCTTTTTCCTAGCATCTTATCCAGCATCAGATGACCTGAAACAATCTTCATTGAAAGTCCTTTCTATTTCAGGTGAAAAGGATGGGCTGGCCACACAAGAGAAAATCAAGAAATCGAAAGCAAATCTGCCGTCTCAAACCGTTTATCATGAAATAAAAGGCGGGAATCATGCGCAGTTTGGCATGTACGGCAAACAAAAAGGTGATCAGCCTGCGGACATTCCAGCCCTGTCGCAGCAAAATGATCTCATTCAGACAATGCTTGACTGGTTGAAGCCAGCAAAAAAGCTCCCGTAATGGGAGCTTCAGCGTGTAGACAAACCCTCGCATTCTTTGTCAGTCCTGCGCGTTGGTGCTCACGAATGTTCAATTCGCTCCGCGCCAATGCTCGTCCTTCCTAGACTTCAAAGGTTTTCTATCACGCTGAAAAGAAGACAAAGAGCTAAAATAAAGATCATTTTAGCCCTTTGTCAACAGTCTGAAAGCTCCCGTAATGGGAGCTTTTCATTATTATTTTTTTGTCACTTCTAAAAATTCTTCAGCATCTGCTACAGCCAAACGAATGGCTTCTTCCCAAAATGCTTTTTGGGTAAGGTCAACGCCTAGATGCTTTTTGGCTAAATCTTCTACTGTCATTGAAGCAGTATCTTTTAATAATGCAATGTATTTCTCCTCAAACGATGTACCAGCCTGCAATGCTTTTGCATAAATTCCTAACGAGAACATGTATCCAAAGGTGTATGGGAAATTATAAAATGGAACATTCGTGATATGAAAATGCAGCTTAGACGCCCAGAAATGCGGATGGTATTCATCTAATGAGTCACCGAACGCTTCCTTCTGCGCTTCGACCATCAATTCATTCAACCGATCAGCCGGCACTTCTCCTTTTTTACGCTCTTCATAAAAGCGCTGTTCAAATAAGAAACGAGATTGAATGTTCATGAAGAATGCTACACTGCGCTGCAGCTTATCCTCTAACAGGCTGAGACGCTCCTCTTCATTTGCCGCTTCTTTTAATGAAGCATCAGCTACAATCATTTCTGCAAAGGTCGACGCTGTTTCAGCTACATTCATTGCGTATTTGCGATTCAGAATGCGAACATCCTGCATCACTTCCTGATGGAACGAATGACCAAGCTCATGTGCTAGTGTCGCCACATTGGATGGACTTCCTGAGAAAGTCATAAAAATACGTGATTCTCCGCTGTCAGGGAAATTTGTACAAAAGCCGCCTACCCGTTTGTTTGGACGGTCCTCAGCTTCTACCCAGCGTTCATTAAAGGCTTTTTCTGTAAAAGCAGCGAGCTCTTCTCCAAATCCAGCGAAATGTTTCACAATAAAAGCAGCTGCTTCTTGATAAGGATAGATTTTGGTCTCACTCCCGATAGGAGCCCCAACATCGAACCAGCTCAGCTTATCAACTCCAAGCATGTCAGCTTTTCGGTGTAAATAATCAATGAATGGCTGCTTATGTTCATCAATCACAGACCACATTGCATCAAGGGTTTCTTGTTTCATACGGCAAATTTCAAGCGGCTCTTTTAAAATGTGCTCCCAGCCTCTTGCTTCATACACTTGCAAACGAAAGCCAGCAAGGTGATTGAGCGTACTAGCAAATAAATGTTCATCCTGCGTCCATGCATGCTCTAGGTTGTGGTAAACAGCCTTTCTGACTTCACGATCTGAATCATCCATCGCATTTTCCGCTTGGCCTACAGAGATCATCTGTGTTTCTCCATGCTGTTCAAACGGAATGGTAATTTTATTCACTAAGCTGGAATAAAGCTCATCCCACGCATGGTACCCATCTACAGCCAGCTTTTGAATCAGCGTTTCTTGTTCAACAGGTAATTGATCCTTCACACGGTCTCTCCGCTCATTTAATATGTAGCGGACATCTGAAAAGGCGGTTGAATTCATCAGTTCTTCCCACTTGTTTGCTGGGATAGCAGCAAGCGCTTGATCAAACAGTGCAAGGATGGTTCCTAAATCAGCTTCCAGCTTGGCAATCGTACCTCGAAGGCTGCCTGCTTTCATATCCTTCGTATTTTGAGCTTGGAGGCAGGTTACAAATGAACCTGCTTGAGATAATTTTTTATATGTAGTTTCATACGTGTCAAGGACAGACGTTAATTTGCTTTCAACGTGTGTATCTTCTTTTGAAAAGGCATTCACCTTTTGTCGTAATTCATCTAATAGCTGCTGAATATTTTGCAGGTATGTCTTAAATTCTGGTGAAGAACTGCCTCCTTTAAAAAAGGCATCTAAATCCCACGTTTCTTGCAATGGTGTTAATCCCAAAATATTTCCCCCTTTATTTGCTAATTTCATCATACAAAGGATATAGAATCAGTATGTCGTATGTATTCCTTTATATTCATTATATTTTCTCACAATTAAAAAAACCCGGCAAGAAGCCGAGTTTTTATGATAATTTCGAACGCAGGTACGCATCGATAAATGAATCTAAATCTCCATCCATCACTGCTTGAACATTTCCCATCTCCGTATTGGTTCGATGGTCTTTCACAAGAGAATAAGGGTGGAATACATAAGAGCGGATTTGGCTACCCCAGCCAATTTCTTTCTGCTCTCCTCTGATTTCGTCCAATTCTGCCTGCTGTTCTTCGATCCGTTTTTGATAAAGTTTCGATTTCAGCATTTTCATCGCACGTTCTCTGTTTTTAATTTGTGATCTTTCTGTTTGGCATGTCACGACGACATTCGTTGGAATATGTGTGATACGAACGGCAGAGTCCGTCGTATTGACGTGCTGCCCGCCAGCTCCACTTGCACGATACGTATCCACCTTGATATCCTCTGTCCGAATATCAATATCAATTTCTTCATTGAATTCCGGCATGACATCACAGGAAACGAAGGATGTATGTCTGCGGCCAGAAGAATCAAAAGGAGAAATACGAACCAAACGATGGACACCTTTTTCAGCTTTTAAGTAACCGTATGCGTTATGCCCTTTGATGAGCAAAGTCACAGACTTAATTCCTGCTTCATCACCTGGAAGGTAATCAAGCGTTTCGACCTTAAAGCCTCTGCGCTCTGCCCAGCGAGTGTACATTCGCAGAAGCATAGAACCCCAGTCCTGTGATTCAGTACCGCCTGCACCTGGGTGAAGCTCCAGAATGGCATTGTTTTTATCATAAGGTTCGCTTAAAAGAAGCTGTAGCTCAAATTCGTTAAACTGCTTCGTTAAGTTCCTCAGCTCTTTTTCAAGCTCTGCATGAAGCTCATCGTCATAATCTTCCTTTAATAAGTCATGCGTCATTTGCAGCTCTTCATGCGATTCACTGAGCTCATGATAGGAATTCACAGAATCCTTCAGTGCATTGGCTTCATTAATAACGCCTTGAGCTTTTTGCTGATCATTCCAAAAATCAGCCTCTGACATCGTCGCTTCAAGCTCTGCGATTTTGGCCTCTTTTGTTTCTAAGTCAAAGAGACCCCCTAAAATCAGCTAGCCTGCTAGCCATATTTTCAAGCTCTTGTCTAATTTCTACTAATTCCATATCCTTCACCTCATAGATGTATGGGGGCTGACATGAATAGAAAGAGGTTTTCACCTCTTTCCATTACTTATTCTGTCTTCCCATGACAATTTTTATATTTCTTGCCGCTTCCGCAGTGACATGGGGAGTTTCGTCCAATGTCTACGACTTTACGTACCGGCTTCTTCTTCACTGTCTTCTCCTCATCGCCCTCTTGCGGCTGATGAGCCGTTGTTTGACCTTGAACCACTTCTTCACGTTCTAGGTTGTTTTGGATTTCTGATTTCAAGACATACTTGGCCACGTCATCTTCAATTGAAGCAACCATATGCTCAAACATCGCAAATCCTTCCATTTGGTATTCACGAAGCGGATTCGTTTGTGCGTACGCACGTAAATGAATACCTTGGCGCAGCTGATCCATTGCATCGATATGGTCCATCCACTTCGAATCCACCGCACGAAGAACGATGACTTTTTCAAATTCACGCATTTGTTCTTCGCCAAATGTTTCTTCTTTTGCATCGTATTTTTCTTTAATACGATCCATGATGAAGCTTGTGATTTCATCTGCTTCTTTACCGAAGATATCTTTGACCGTAATGGCACCTTCGTCTAAATAGTTCGTGTTGATTAATTCAACAAGACCATCTAGTTTCCATTCTTCAGGCAGCTCTTCTTTTGGCGTATAAGATCCCACAGCACGCTCAATTGAAGATTGGATCATATTAATGACAATTGATTTTAAGTTGTCAGAATCGATGACTTCAAAACGTTGTTTGTAGATTACTTCACGCTGTTGACGAAGCACATCGTCGTATTGCAGAAGCTGCTTACGGGAATCAAAGTTGTTCCCCTCTACACGTTTTTGAGATGATTCAACGGCTTTAGACACCATTTTACTTTGGATTGGTGTAGAGTCATCCATACCAAAGCGGTCAAGCATCGCCATCGTCCGCTCTGCACCAAATCGGCGCATCAATTCATCTTCCATGGAGAGATAGAATTGGGTAATCCCTGGGTCTCCTTGACGTCCAGAACGTCCGCGAAGCTGGTTATCAATACGACGGGATTCATGACGCTCTGTCCCGATAACAGCCAGACCTCCAAGTTCTTTTACACCTTCGCCAAGCTTGATGTCGGTACCACGTCCTGCCATGTTTGTTGCAATGGTCACAGCACCTTTTTGACCAGCCTCTTCAATAATTTGTGCTTCACGCTCATGGTTTTTTGCGTTTAACACTTGATGAGGAATGCCTTTATTTTTAAGCAGCTTAGAAATAAGCTCAGATGTCTCAACTGCTACTGTTCCGACAAGAACTGGCTGCCCTGTCATATAGCGCTGCGCAACATCCTCAGCCACTGCTTTAAATTTACCATCCATTGTGCGGTAAATTAAATCAGGTCTGTCATCACGAACCACTGGTTGGTTGGTCGGGATTGACACAACCTGCATGTTGTAAATGTTACGGAATTCTTCTTCTTCCGTTTTTGCTGTACCAGTCATACCAGATAATTTTTCATACATACGGAAGTAGTTCTGGAACGTAATTGTTGCCAGTGTCATGCTTTCGTTCTGCACTTCAAGACCTTCTTTTGCCTCGATGGCTTGATGCAGACCTTCACTATAACGGCGTCCTTTCATTAAACGTCCTGTGAAGGAGTCAACGATGACTACTTGGCCTTCTTCTACCACATAATCCACGTCTTTTTGCATCGCAACATGTGCCTTCAGCGCCTGAGCGATGTGATGGTTCAGCGCGACATGTTTGACATCAAACAGATTTTCAATGCCGAATGCTTTTTCCGCCTTCGTCATTCCGCTTTCAGTCAGCTGCACACTTTTTGTTTTAATATCATACGTGAAATCATCTTCGATTTTTAATGTGCGGACAAATGCATTGGCTTGTACATAAAGCTTTGTTGATTTCGCAGCTTGTCCTGAAATAATAAGAGGTGTTCTCGCTTCATCAATTAAAATGGAGTCAACCTCATCGATCACGGCATAATGAAGCGGTCTCTGAACCATTTGCTCTTTGTAAAGCACCATGTTATCTCGTAAATAGTCAAAGCCGAGTTCATTGTTTGTTGAATACGTGATATCAGCGGCGTACGCTTCTCTTTTTTCATCTTTGTCTAAGCTGTTTAAGTTTAAGCCGACTGTTAAACCAAGAAACTCAAAAATTTTGCCCATTTCCTGCGCATCACGGCTTGCCAAATATTCGTTGACTGTCACGATGTGGACGCCTTTTCCAGAAAGAGCATTTAAATAAACAGGCATTGTTGATGTCAATGTTTTACCTTCACCTGTTTTCATTTCAGCGATGTTACCTTCGTGAAGCGCGATGCCCCCCATGAGCTGTACCTTAAATGGGAACATTCCTGTTACGCGGCGGGATGCCTCGCGAACCGTTGCAAATGCTTCAACCAGCAGGTCATCCACGGATTGTCCTTTTTCAAGTTTTTCTTTAAATTCAATCGTTTTATTTCGTAAAGCCTCGTCAGATAATTTTTCAAAATTTTGAGCGAGAGCTTCGATTTCATTTGCCTTTTTTTCATATCGGCTGATCGTACGTTTCGTAGGATCAAACACTTTGTTTAAGATTCCAAGCATATAATAACGCTCCTCTATTTCATGCAATTTTTCGGCATGTCCAAAAGTTTGACAGGTCCATATTTACCTGCATTTATCATACCATACCTTCTTTCATTTCCAAAGAATTTGCCATAATTTCGCACAAAAAACCCGCCCCTTATGAAGGGAACGGGTTTACTTTATTTAGGTTGTTTTTAAATCAGCATCAACTGATATTTAAGCGTTTGGCTCAATGAGTCCATATTTACCGTCATTTCGGCGATAAACCACATTGGTCAAATTTGTCTCAGCATTTGTGAAAACGAAGAAACTATGACCTAACATGTTCATTTGGAGAATGGCCTCTTCACTATCCATCGGCTTTAAGTTGAAACGTTTTTGTCTGACGATTTCTGTTTCATCAATCTCTTCGTCATCTTGAACTGCTACTTCAGCCGTACCATTTCCTCCAGCAAATAAGTGCTTTTTGGCACCTTGCTCGCGGAATTTACGGTTTACTTTTGTTTTGTGCTTTCTAATTTGACGTTCTAATTTACTGGCTGCTAGGTCTACCGCATTGTACATATCCTCATTATGCACCTCAGCTCGAAGTGCTAGATCAGTCATTGGAATGGTAACCTCAACTTTAGATTCTTGATCGTTGTAAAACTTCAAGTTCACGTTGACTGAAGCATCTACATCTGTCTCAAAATAACGCTCCAGCTTTCCAATTTTTTTCTCGACATGATCTCTTAGTGCAGGTGTTACGTCGATGTTTTCTCCTCTGACATTGTAATTCATGTAAAGAACGCCTCCTTTAAAATTAAGGATATGTAAACCTATTTCTACTTTTCCCTCCTTTTCTCCTGCTCAAACGTAAAAAAAATGTGAATATTTATTGAAATTTGTCGAATTTTGCGGTGCTTCAACTGTTGCTTGATAGGTGATGAATATATATTCGGCTGATTCTTGAAAAAGACCAGCGCACATTAAATGGTAAAAGACGAAATCGATGTTTTCAGCGATTGAGATAAGGATTTTAAATCCTCCGCAGCGGCTTTCATCTCCTCATTGGCCGCTAATGATTCTTCAACAGCAGCAGACATGTACTCTGTTTCTTCTGAGTTTCGTTTCGCACCTTCTTCAATGACACCAACCGTTTGAGAAATTTCCTCTGTACTAGCAGAAATTTGTTCTGCAGTGGCTGACAGCTCTTCTGCTTTCATTGAAATATCACGAATAGATTCCAAGATTTCATGAAAGCTCTGTTCAGATAATTGTGATACTTTTACACCCTCTGCTACATCACGCTCGACCTTCGTCATCGATTGTGATGACTTTTCTGTATCTTTGTTCACGTTCTCGAGTAATTGGCTAATTTGATCTGTCAGCTGACTAGATTCTTCTGCCAGCTTCCTCACTTCATCGGCTACAACTGCAAAGCCTCTTCCATGTTCTCCTGCCCTTGCTGCTTCTATAGCTGCGTTTAAAGCAAGCAAATTCGTTTGGTCAGCAATGGCATGAATGTGACCTAACAGGTCTTGAATGCCTGTAAACTGTGCTTGCACATTGGCCATTGTGGAATGGTGTTCATTCACAGACTCTTTTATAGAACTCATTTGTTTCACAAACTGTTGAATAAGGGCCGCGCCCTCTTCAGCCTTTTCAGTCACTGAAATTGAGTGACCCGAAACATCGGATGTGTGTACAGCTGCATTTTGCATGCCAGTCGACACTTCCTGAATGGCGGATGCTACTTTTCCGACCGCATCTGATTGTTCACGTGAAGCTTCACTGACCTGTTCAATCGAGCTAGATGTCTGCTCACTAGCCGATATCGTTTGACTGATGGTTTCCTCAAATTGAGCAGCAGAATCAGCAAGCTGTCTTGATCCGCTTTGCACCTGCAAAATAAGCTGACGCAAATGAGCCGTCATTTGATTAAAGGCTGTGCCGAGTTGACCAATCTCATTTTTAGAGGTCACTTCAATCTCTTCAAGGGTAAGATCACCATCTGCCATCCTTTTTGCGGCATTTGTGACAGAAACAATTGGTTTTGTCATGCGATGAACAAATCTGATCCCAATCACCAAAAGGCCAACAATAATCGCTGCACTGACCAAAATGAGTGTAAGCAATAATTGATTACTATCTTGATTGAGCAGATTGATTTTTTGATCACGTTGTTTTAGCTGATTTTGAGCGAACTCTTTTGTAAAGGTATGTATTTCTTGTTCGATAGGTTGTAATTCTTGATTGAGGCGGGTGTTGAATTCTTTTTGATTTTGCATATTTAATGAATTAAATAATCGATTTGTTGAGGTGTAGTAGAGATAATTTTTTTCTGAGATTTGATCTAATAGATTTTTTGCTTGTTTGACCGTACTCATTTTCGAAGCTTCTGCTGTTTTCTTATTAATATCTTCATATGTTTGCTCAATTTTCTGCAAATTTTCAGCATCTTGCACGACGACATATGTTTTAATCTGTGCTTCCTGCTTTTGAAGAAGCGCTTCTAATTCCAGCGAGGTCTGATAAAGCTTCACTTCCTTGCTTAATAGCGCTTTATAGGATTGATCTGTTTTGTAATAGAGAAAGCTTGAGAATCCTAACATACTGACAAACAATACACATATGACAATAAGCCCAAATAAAAATTGATTTTTTAGTCTCATAATTTCCTCCGAATGGTCTGAATTGGACAAAAATTAATGAATGACATACGGCCTCATACAGGCATGTATTTCATCCATCCACTTTCTATATTCAGGTATAAAGTATGTTTTCAGGAATGATTGGAAGTGATTTGAAGGGAATGTATAGAAAGCTAGTATATCAAAACTTAAAAATATTTGATCAAACGAACGAATCGTTTTGGCAAAGTGTTCATTTTCAATAATTGAAAGCAGAAGAGGATGTGTTGTGTCTAAATGAAAGAAGGCATGGATCAGATCATTAAAGATCCGATCCCCTTCTGTTTTGTCAAAATCCTTCTCAATTTCATCTAAATAGTTTAGACTCTCTTCTATCGTGTATAGAAGTTCATAATATGTGGTTAATAAAATATAGTCATTTGAACGATACGCCACAGGTCTCACCTATTTATTTCCGTTTATCGTAGTATACGCCGTCACTTGTTATGGGCTGGTATGGATTTTGATAATTCAGCTGTTTTGTTTTCTTTTTTTGAATGGCTTGAATATCTGCTTTTATCCCATTTTGGATAACCGTTAATTGTTTCGCCATCTGTTGATCTGTTTGGATGATTTCTCGAATTTTCTCTTTTTCTTGATCCGTCAATTCATGCTGTATATCTCTCATTAATTCGTCTCTCTCAATTAAAAAGGCATCAAAGTCTTCAACAAGTGTCTCACTTTGCGGATTTTCCGCTATTTCGGCTGCCATTTTTAATGTTTGATCATGCAGCTGGTCCACAATACTCATAGAGAACCCCCGATAGAGTGGTGACGGCCTTTACGATCGGTTTGAATGACTTCCTTCCACGCATCACGGAAGTCAGTTACGTACTCTTCTACTTCATTCAATATCTCTTCGTCATTTTGAAGATTGGCTTCTATCAGTCTGCGATAAATGTAATCATACATACTTGCCATACTCTTTGATACGTCATAGGAACGATTTAAGGTGACATTTAATTCTTGAATGATGTTTTGAGCCTTTTTTAGGTTCAAGTTTCTCGTTTCTGCATCCTCTTTTTGAATGGCATGCTTCGCTATTCTGATGAACTTTAAGCAGCCTTCATAAAGCATAAGCGTCAACTCGGCAGGTGTTGCGGTCTCAATAGAATTTTTCTGATAGGCGGCATAAGGGTTCTGTATTGCCATATGTTATAAACCTCCAATTATTGTCCAAGCAGTTGAGAAAGGTAGCCAGATTGGTTGTTTAGCTTTTGAATTGCACTATCCATGGCGTTAAACTTCGTATAGTAACGGGCTTCAACCATCTTCAAACGGTCTTGGAACGTACTCATTCGTTTGGTCAAAGAGTCAAGGTCCTTACCAAGTCCGTATTCCTTTAATTCCATAGTTGTGCTGCCAGCCTTTTTTTGAATGCTCTTCGAAAAGTCTGATAAGGAATTTTTGACACGATAGATAATTCCTTGTTCTTGATATTGCTGCTTCGCTTTGTCTTTATCCTTTGAATCCACATTCAAACTACCCGATATGAACATTTGTCTGACCTTCTCCGGGTCTTCTTCAATGGCTTTTCTTAATTTCTCTACTCCATTTATATCCTTACTAAATTCCAGCTTTCCGCCATCTTTATAGCTGGATGATGTCGAAATACCGATTTGTGTGAGTTGAATTTTATTCCCATCACTTGTCGTAATATTAGCATACAAATCACTTCTTATTTTAGAGGCACCAGATCGTAAAATGGAATCACTTCTCAGCAAGCCAGACTTCGCGGTCGTTTCCCATAGCTCTATTTCTTTTTCAGACATCGCTTTTTTCTCTTCAGCCGTTAATGGATGATAGTCTCTGTTTTTCTTTTCATTGACTTTACCATTAATCTGTTCAACGAGCTCATTGTATTTATCAACAAATTGTTTAATTTTATCATAGATTGCATCCACATCTGTTGAAACGTTTAAGCTGACAGGCTGATCCGTGGTTCCTTTAAGCTCGTACGTAATATCAGCCTGCGTGAATGTATTGTTGTTATTTTCCATTTTCAGACCATTAATCTCGTATTGCGCCTTCTGACCTTGAGTGGTCGCAACTAATTTGTTATCTCCATCTACTTGGAAGCCTAATTGCGTTAAAAATGAAGCCGAATTGCCATCAGCTGCTTTAATACTGACGCCTTCACCCGTTGTCCGAGAAGTAAGAGCAATTGTATCCACGTAGTTAGTGCCATCAGAGATTTGGCCTTTATAAGCCGTCACACCTAATTGAGCGTTGTTTAGCTTTTTCACGATGTCATCGATTGTATCGGAATCAGAAGTATTGATCGTCACGATTTTCGGTTTTGTTGAATCTGGTGTCGTCACTTCAAACGTAAACGTGCCATTTGCTGGTGTAAATCCAGATGTACCAGAGGACTTGAAGACAGAAGCTGTCGCTAGTTGAGTGACATGAATAGAGCCAGAGGTCGCATTTGTTGATCCAGTTGCTGTGACAGCAGATTCATTAGAGCTTGTCACCTTTTTGGCGCCATATGTACTTGGACGCGTTAAGTTTAAACTGTTGATCAAATCATCTAATTCTTTAATTTTCGAGTTAACCTCGCGATAGCTGTCTCTTTGCCATTCAAGTGTTTGTTTCTGACGCGTCATTGTATCAAGTGGTGCTTGCTCCGTTTTCATCAGCTTTGATACGATTTCATCAATATCGAACACATTTGAAAATCCAGTAATACGATTGACCATTATTTATGTTCTCCCTTCATTTACATTCTTTTATCTACAAATAAACCGACAATTTCTGTCATTGCTGCATAGAAATCAAGCCATTCCTTGGAAGGAATTTCTCTAATCACTTCTTCTGTTTGGTTATCTACGACTTTGACATAATATTCATTGAGTTTTTCATGTAATTCAAATTGAAGATGAAATTGAGTAGGTTCAATCAGCTTGTTTGCGCCTTGAAGCGTTTTTTCAATTTCTTCTTTTGAAACAGTCCTACCATTTGCTTGTGAGTCAGAGTTTACATTGTCATTCTGGTTATTAGAAACACGGGTTTGAAATGCATCGATAATTGGCTCTAATGATGTCAACTTACCAACAGACATAGTTATTCAGCTCCTGTGCTTTAATCTATCTTTTATATCGGCTTTGAATTTGTAAATTAAATATAGATGGACCGATTTGTTAAAGTTTCCTATAGATCATGAACATCGGTATCGAAACGCTTTCACACGGAGAAGGACAGTTGGATGCGATAAAAAAATCCTCACTTTTTTTGTGAGGATAATTGAGAGAGAAGATCTAAGGATAAACTCGCTGCACGATTGTTCTCTTCTTGAATAGACAGGTACACTTCTTTCCTGTGAATATCGATGTGCTTAGGAGCCTCAATCCCGACTTTCACTTGATCGCCTTCGATTGAAATAATCTTGACTTCAATATCATCGCCTATTTGAATCGACTGGTTTAATTTACGAGACAGCACTAACATGAGGATGCCACCTCTAACAAATGTTTTGTATGATAGGCTGAATCATGCAAAATCACCTGCTTGGCTTTCATGTTTTTCCGGTTCACAATAATAGGCGCTCTTAAATTGGCTGTCGTTTTTTCAATAGATGATTCCATTGTTAAAATAACCATTACTTCCACATCATTGGCATCTTCTACTTCCAGAATGTCTACAACCGTTTCGTCTAAATCAAATTCGTATTGATTGAAGAATAAAAACGGGCTGCTGACGATAAAACCTAATGCCGAGTTATTTAATGATTGAAGAACTAAAAATGGAGACTCTTCTGATAAAGGCAAAATGACAAACTGTTTTTGATCCAGAAATCCTGGTATCCCGTTAGAGAAGTGAATGATTTGCTCCTCTTTGATTGTCACTTCACCATGGTATTTTGTTTGAATGATCATAATTCACGACCTTTTTCGTTTTTCTTAACTATACCTTATCACCATTTTGGCCCGTTTCGTCAACTTCTATTTTTAATTCTGGATATTGTAACATATCAATATTAACCTTACCTGGCTGGTAGTTAACGATTGGTTTATGAGGTGTGGCCTCTATGATAGCTTTTTGCGGCTCCACATCAATTTGAAGCTCAGAAGGCTGATAGTGAATTTTCACACTAAAGAATGAAGGTATCACACCAATGGTAAATTGTTTTGCTGGGGGACTGCCATTGATTTTGGCAAACTCAGCAATCGCATTTCCACCATTCTCGATCTTGATGAGTTCACTTCCTTCTTCCGCTCTGCGACCCATTCCTTCTCCAACAGCACGCTTCCCCTCAGCTGCCCATTCCTCAGAACGTCTAAAAATTGACTTGATGTCCATATCGGCAAACGCCTCGGTTTGATCAATGGTTAATTTCGATGGTGTCCTTTTGATATTCATGACAGCTCGTGGCTGCTGAATCTCAAGATCAGCTTGTGGCTGCTCTACTTCTTGCCGGGAAGGAGTTGTCGACATTTGAAGTTTTGCATAGGTTTGCTGCATTAACAATCTAGGGATTTGCATATGTTCACCTCCATGATGCAAAAAAGCACCCATCGGATGCTTTTTATTATCTTAAGAAATCTACAAGGGATGGCTGAATGACTTTCGCTGTTGTCGCTAAAGCAGCTCTATTCACCGTCTCTTGTTGAAGAAGATCAAGAATTGCCTTTTCACTTTCAACATCTTCATTATCTGATTTAGCATTTTTCAGTACTTGAAATTGTGAAGTCAAACGACTTCCTACTAAGTCAACACGATTCGAACGCGCTCCTAGGTCAGATCGCTCAGCACTCATTACTTCTTTAAACTGATCGATACTTCCTAATGCATCATCAGAATTCGCAAACGTTCCATTTTTCAATGAGTTTTCTAAATCAGTCAGCATTTCAATGACATTTTGACCGTTAGCCTGTCCGCCAAACGCTGAGATTGGATTTGAGTTTACATTTAAAGTGATACCATCAGAAATATTCGCTTGAACAGCATTCGCATCTGTATAATTTTCGAAGTTAAATGTATACGTTCCGTCTGCATTCTCAACAACTGGTTTAACATTTGTATTTGTCCCATTAAATACGAACTTACCTAGCATTTGAGTGTTCATTGCATCAATGATTTGATTCTTCATCTGGCCAATTTCCACTCCGATAGCTGCTAAATCTTCGGGCTGCTTTGTTCCATTTGCCGCATCAAGCACTTTATCTCGTATATTTGACATAATATCAATGATTTCAGTGACACTTGTTTCAGATGTATCAATCCAGTTTTGTGCTTCATTTAAGTTATTTTTATATTGTTCATTTCGAAACAAGGCAGTACTATATTGAAGGCTTTTTACTGCTGCAACAGGATCATCAGACGTTTTTGTAAAACGTTTGCCTGTTTGTGCCTGTTCATTAATTTTAGAAAGTTTTTCATAACTTTTACTAATATTTCGAAGTGAGTTTTGAGAAATCATACCTTGTGTGACTCGCATCCGTTATCCCTACCTTCCTACGACACCCATGCCGTTTATGACCTTATCCAATACTTCATCTTGTAATGTCATAATTCTCGCAGCCGCATTATATGCATGCTGGAATTGGATCATATTCGTCATTTCTTCATCAATGGAGACAGCGCTAGTCGACATTCTACGTTCATTGGCTGAATTGACAAGAGCAGCTGAACTGCTTTCAAGCGTCATGTTCTTTTTCCCTTGTACCCCCATCTCAGCAATAACATTTTGGTAATAATCCTGAATTGTCGTTGTATTGCCGCCGATTGGTAACTTTAAGTCTTGTATATTAGCTAATTTCGTAGCATTCGAACCGTCACCTTGTGTTTGATTGAGAGATGCAGCAATATTATCTGTTGATGCTAAAATGACATCGCTCACTTTAATACGAGCTGCCAAACCTTTATTCAACTCATTGTTATTTTCGATATCAAAAAAGTCTTGTCCACTTGCACCATTTAACGTGTACCCCTGCTTATGTACATCGTTAAATGTATCCATGAATACTTTTGCTACTTCATCCAGCTCTGCAAGCATATCTGGATACATGCCTTTTTCAGCACCGTTTGACATGTAGCCATAAGCCTCAACAAGTGCTTTTACTTTACCGTTCACTTGTAATTGATCCGCTGCAATTGTTGTTGTTCCGAATTGAAGTGAGTTAACAAGTCCCGTTGTAATATCATAAGAGATTTGCAGTTCAGACTTTTCGTTCGTAATACCATTCAAAATGTTTCCAGCAGATTGTCCATTTGCACCGATAATGTCGATGTTGACAGTTCCTTCAGCAATTTTGAGTGCATTACCGCCAGGAGGATTGTAGCTGACCTTAATATCAACAAGTGAGGATAATTGATCGACCAAAGTATCACGTGTATCATAAAGATCATTTGGAAGATATCCATTTGGCTCAACTGCTGCAATCTGTTTGTTCACTTCATCTATTTGAGATAAAAGAGTGTTTACATCTTTGGCTGTTGAATCGAGTTCCGTTTTTAAATTCTTTTGTATCGTCGTTAAAGAGGAGTTGAGCAGACGGAATTGGTCAACTAAAGCCTGTGCACTTGTTTTAACAACTGTACGTGCAGAAGCTGTATCAGCATTTTTTGATTCCGATAAGACCTGTAATGATTTCCATAGATTATCAAAAGCTCTGTTCAAGCCTTCATCCGTCAAATCATTCATAACCCCTTCCATCTGTGAAAGGGCATCTGACTTCGTTGAGTAGTAAGATAAGTTATTATTATGATCTCTGTATTGTAGATCTAAAAAGCTATCTCGAATTCTTTCAACCGTTCCAACTTGTACGCCAGTCCCCATTTGGCCATACGTCTTGCCGTCATAAACCGAAATGACTGGATAAGGATTTTCTGCTTTAAAGGTCACTCTTTGTCTTGAGTAGCCCTCCGTATTTGCATTGGAGACGTTGTTTGATGTGACATAAAGCCCTGCACGCTGGGCTGTGATTCCTCTTTTTGCCGTTTCTAGTCCCATGAATGTAGAACCCATTGGTATCCTCCTTGTTTACGCCTTTGAATCAAACAAAGCCCTTTGCTGTTTAGGCTTTGAACTCTCAAGACCATTTTGTCCGTAATTCATATTTTCTTTATTAGGGTTAACGAGATCGAATGTCAGTGAAATAAATTGAAGTGACTGCTGAATAAGCTGCTTGTTCAGTTCATTTACATCTTTTAGTTCCACCATGATGTCATTTAGTTTCTCATATAATGAAATGAGCTCTTTTTGATCTGTACCTTCAGCCTTTTCGATACATGCAGTGATGGTTGGTGATTGATCACTTTGTAAAAATTGAACGGTCGCTTCAATTCGTTTTTCTTCTAATTGAGAAATGGCCTGAATATACTTTTGCTCTAAATTCAGGACCTCTGAAAGAGCATCAATCTCATTGCTTTTCAGCATTTCTGTTTTATCCTTAGACAACTTTAAAAGCTGTTCATGCAATCCATAGAGACGATGCAGTTCTTCAATAATTATTTTAACTGACATTCACGCTGCTCCCTTTTGTTATTGTTGTTTATAGAAATTCAGCATTTTATCTGCAATGCCTTTTGTATCTACTTGATATGTTCCGGCTTCAATGCTTTTTTTAATTTGGTCAATTTTATCTTGGCGTTCTCTCATAATATTCGGCACCTTTTGCATTTCGATTGCCTTTTTAGAAATTTCGACTTTATCAGTTGATTTAGCTTGATTCGATTGCAACGTTTGTTTCTCATATGTTTTCTTGTAAGGATTTACTGGTTGTGTTCCATATCGATTAATTTTCACGGGATTCCTCTCGCTTTCCGTTACAGTCTGTCTTGATTCTATCCATTTTATCGACCAAACTGCAACTTAGTTTAGGGAATCAGTCGTTTTTAGGATTAATGGCATAATAGGTGTCTTTTTTCCTAGATTCAATCTCCCTTTTACGCTCCTCTTCTTGGTTCATTTGGCTGATTTGCGAATGAATATCCTGTTCACATTGGCTGCATAGCTTGTTTTTCCTGATCGCTTTGCCACATCTTTCACAAGGATAATTAATATTTGGAAATTGACTAATTTGCAGTCTTTTCAAACGAATAAATTTCAAGATTAATTCTTCATCAACTTCTGTTGCTTCTACTATTTCAGCGATGGTTGATTGTCTATTGCTTTGTTTTCTCAAGAATTTATATACGATATCAAAAGAACGTTCTTCTTCTTCAAAGCATTTGTTACAAACCGTTTGGATGGTGGTTTTTAAAAATAGCTGATTACATTGTGGACAGTTTGCCAATTGATTCATAACCAAAACCCCTTACGTTATTTTCTTTTCTTATTATCGGTTAATTATCATGATTTTTAACTACGTATCAACGTAAAAGAAGAAACACTTTTAGCACCTGCGTCTTTCAAAATTCTTGCCGCATCATAGATGGTTGCTCCCGTTGTATAGATATCATCAACTAATATAATATCCCTTTGAACAATCGCATCTGTTTGCTTTATTTGAAACAATCCTTTTTGATCTAGGCGTTCATTTTTCTTTTTTTTAGACTGCTTACTTTGATGTATTTTCACGAGTGGCTGCAATATTGGCTTATCTAGCAAAGAAGCGATTATCACGGACTGATTAAATCCTCTTTCTTTTAGTCTTTCATGACTTAAAGGAATCGGTATCAGCAATGGGTCTTTTATGCAGAAGGAATGTTTAAATGCTGCTTGTACATCTTTTTGAAACAGCTCAGCTAAAGCCGTATCACCCCGAAATTTAAAGCGGGCAAGGACATCTTTCATCAACTCGTTGTAAGTATAAACTGACCTATTTTTCACAAGGATTTTAATAGAATCAGAGCGTTCATTCCATCTGTTACAGTCCTGGCACAATTGGTCATTTGACTGCGCCCTTCCGCATGTTGGACAAATAGGACGCTCAATCTTTACTAAGTGATTCTTACATGCTACACAAAGGCGATCATCATTTAATAGTAGGAATGATTTCCATGTAAAAGCAGGCACAAAATGTCCCTCGCAAATTTGGCAAATCAATTGGTTTCCTTGTTCAGCAACAGACGATTTTCACACCTTGGAAATGCAGAGACCTTGGAAGCTGCTTCTGTCAGAATGACCAGCATCGCAGTATTCTTCTGTTTATCCACCATCTCAGATTTACTGTAGGATATTTTATCGATATCTGTTATATATTGTGGTTTCACTTGATTCAGTGAAATCGCTAATACATCTTCCATACACTTTTCACAATGACAAATCATGTTTAATTGGTTGAGATATTGATTGAGAATTTCCTTGAGTAGTATTTCTTTTGCATTGAGTAGCATATTTGTCTCTCCTGCCATTTGTGTATTGTGAATATAATGTACCATGATTTAGTTGAACCCACACTGTTTTTCAGAAAACTCTTTTGCAGCCGTATCATTCATTTTTGCGATATGCTTCTTTGCTTGTTTCATACTTCTCGTTAAACCAAAATGAAAAAGGAAAACATCTCCTGTACAATAATCCGAGTGTCTGCCTACCCGCCCAGAAATCTGAACAAGTGCACTCTCTGTAAAAATAGTAGATTCCGAACCTAGTACCCCCACTTGAACATTTGGAATCGTTACGCCTCTTTCTAGAATAGTGGTTGTAACTAGTACATCGTATACGTAATCTCTAAAGTGCTGAACCTTTTGTTTTCTATCCGGATCATCGGCAGATACCCCCTCCACGTTCAAGGATTGTTCTCGAAGAATCTTCGTTACCTTCTTCATGGTAGCAATTGAAGGAACAAAAAGTAATATTCTTCTCTTATTTGCAATATGTCTCTGCATCCAATTCATCACTTTAGGGGGCAGCTGGTTCTTTTTTAATTTCTTTTTCCAATGACCGATCCAATGAAAGGTCGGTACGGGTAATGGTTGCTCGTGAAAACGCAAAGGAATTTTTATCGCTTCCAGTTTTCCACGAGAAACCTCTCTCGTCATTTTTTTAGAGGGTGTCGCACTTAAATAAATCCTGACCCCTCTGTTCTTTCTCATCGCCTTTAGAACAGCAAATTGGAGACGCTCATCCATTGAATAAGGGAAGGCATCGACTTCATCTACAATGAGCACATCAAAAGCATTCTTGTATCTCATCAGCTGGTGGGTTGTGGTGATCACAAGCGGTGTTATTTGAAACCTTTGAGAACTGCCTCCGTAAAGTACGGTAATTGTCACCCCTTGAAATGCTTTTGTAAGCCGTGGTTCGAGTTCAAGCACTACATCTGTTCTAGGTGTCGCAATACAGACCCTCATTCCTTGATTTAACGCATATTCGATTCCGTGAAAAAGCACTTCCGTTTTCCCTGCTCCGCAAACCGCCCAAACAAGTAGATCAAATTTGTTTTTAATAGCTTCAATCATTCTTTCTGACGCTCTTTTTTGTCCTTTAGACAGCTCTCCCTGCCATGTTAATTCGGCTCGACATGTTTCTACCATTTGTGGACCTGTCCATTCATAAAGAAACCCACATTCCGTTGCTTTTCCCATCATGATGCATGATCTACAGTACACACAATCCTTTTGACACACTTCACATGGAGAATGAGCGAAATACCGCTTGTGTGATACACCGCACCGGCAGCATGTAAAACCATTTGCTTTCCTCTCAATGGCTGGAGACCGATTGACTAAGCCCTTCTCCTCCAGCCAATCTAAATTGGACTGTGGGCACTTTGTTTCAACGGTGAGCAGATGACGTGAATGCAGCTGCCGCATTAGTTCCATTGCTTTGTCCATATTCAACATTACCAAACACCTTTCAATTGATGTTCGGCTATTATGCACAAAGACATGACATTTCGTCCAACAGGTAAAATAGAAAAACAAAACCCCTTTTCAATAAGAAAAGAGGTTTTTTAGGAATTATCTAATCACCCAGCCAAGGGCTAAAGAACCTTCACCTAGATGGGTGCCGATTACGGCACCAAAGTAGCTTTTATAAAATTCAACATGAGGATATTTTTCTGATAAGTGCGCAATTAATTCTTCTGCTTCTTCTTCTCTATTACCATGTATCAGTGTTGCTCTCATCGGAACACCACGTGATGCATCTTCATCAAATAATTCAAAAATACGTGAAATGGCTTTTTTACGTGTGCGAATCTTCTCAAAAGGAACAATTAGCTTGTTGTCAAAATGCAAAATAGGCTTTACCTTTAAGAGGCTTCCAATAAAGGCCTGAGCACCATTTAATCTGCCGCCTCTTTGCAAATGAGTTAAATCGTCTACCATAAAATACGCCCGCTGACTTTCTTTTAGGTAATTTAGATGTGCTAACACTTCTTCTAAAGAAGCACCTTCTTGGATTTTTTCAGCAGCTTCTAACACATAAAAACCTTGTGCCATACAGCTTGTTTCTGTATCAAACGGGTAAATATCAATCCCGTCAACTAGATCATTCGCTGAGACCGCACTATTATACGTTCCACTAATTCCACTTGAAAGGTGGATACTAATCACGGCGTCGTATGTTTCACTTAGTTTTTCATATAAGGCTATTAATTCACCGAAAGCAGGCTGAGAGGTTGTTGGAAGATCTTTGTGTTTTTTGATTTCTTCATAATATGTCTTCCAGTCCATTTCTATTTCTTCACGGTATGATTCACTGCCAAAGATGACGTTAAGGGGGATCATATGAATATTATGTTTATCACGCAGCTCTTGTGGTAGATAAGCAGTACTGTCTGTTACAACGGCTATTTTCATTCTTAAATACCTTCCTTATTCGTTAAGTTACTCTTTTTTATTTTAAAAGAATGATCATTTTTTCATTAGATTTATAATAGTAATCAAAAAAGCCTGCCTAATCAATAGGCAAGCCCGCTATATCCGAAAAAGACTCCTTACCCTGTCTATCATTTCTCTCCACCTAAAATGTGAGAGAATAAAAACAGGCGAAAAAGGAGTACTTGTCCGGAACATTATCTCATTTCTACCCAGCCGTTTTTAATAGCTACAACAACAGCTTGTGTACGGTCGTTTACATTCATTTTTTGCAAAATGTTACTCACGTGGTTTTTAACTGTTTTCTCACTAATAAAGAGCGATTCACCGATTCCTCTGTTGCTCTTTCCGTCAGCTAACATTTGAAGAACTTCACATTCACGTCTAGTTAAGATATGAAGTGGTCTGCGAATTTCAGGATATACCTCATGCTGTGGATGTGCTGAAACGCCGCTAGTTGCCAAGCGTCGGAATTCATTTACTAAATTATGAGTGACTTTCGGATGTAAATAAGAGCCTCCGTCAGCTACAACTTTCACTGCTTCGATAAGTGTGTCTGCATCCATTTCTTTTAGCAGGTAGCCTCTCGCCCCTGTTTTCAATGCATGTGTTACATAGTTTTCATCGTCATGAATAGATAGAATAATGACTTTTGATTCGGGATAAAGCTCAACAAGCTGCTTTGTAGCCTCAACACCATTTACATTCGGCATATTAATGTCCATAATGACAACATCCGGATGATAGTGTTCTACGATACGTGCAGCTTCGTCACCGTCGTCTCCTTCTGCAACTACTTCAAAAGTAGGTTCAAAATCTAAAATCCGTTTGACACCTTCACGGAATAATTGGTGGTCATCAATAATTACAATATTTACTTTAGTCACAAGCTACGCCTCCCCATGTTTATTGTTCTACACCTGAACTTTATGGTCAATATGTCTTTTGACTCTATTTTACAATTTTATTTTGCAATGTTAGTGGCACGCGAATCATGATGAATGTCCCTAGACCTATTTTTGAGTCTATGGTCATTTTACCTTCCAGTAAGTCTACGCGTTCTTTCATGCCAAGTAAACCGAAGGATTTGTTTTTGTTTGTTTTCACATCTTTCATATCAAAGCCTTTTCCATCGTCTTTAATAATTAAGGTCACAAAGTCTTTCGTTACTTCTACTTTGACAGAGATTTCTTCAGCTTCAGAATGTTTTAATGAATTTGTGACAGCTTCTTGGGCTAGTCTAAACAGTGCTACTTCAAATTGAGAAGCAATTCTTTCGCTTTCTGTATCACCTAGGCATTGGAACGTAATTTTGGTTTTCCCATCATATTCTTCAATTGTGTTTAAGTATTTTCTCAGTGTCGGAATCAGACCCAAATCATCTAAAGCCATCGGTCTTAAATCATAAATGATTCTTCTCACTTCGTACAGTGCATTTCGCACATTCTGTCTGAGACTTCTAATTTCTTTAAAACCTTCTTCTGTACCGCGGTCTCTAAAAATCCGTTCAATTAATTCGGAACGCATCATCACGTTTGCCAGCATTTGAGCAGGGCCGTCATGAATTTCCCGAGACACTCTTTTGCGTTCTTCTTCTTGGGCTTCAATAATTCTCAGCCCAAAATCTTGTTTTGCCTGAGCATCTTCAAGTAAAACGCCAACCTGGCGTAAATCCTGGTTGAGATAGTTGAGAACAACTGTAATCTGACTCACAAGCGTTTCAGAACGTTCAATGACGTCTTGTAAGCTTAATAATCGTCTTTCCAGATCGTCTCTTCTTTCTCTCAGCTGCTTCTCGCGCTGCTGAATCATGGTGAGTTCCACTTGCAAGTTATGTGCTTTTTCGTAGGCCTCACGTATTTCTTCTTCGCTGAATTTGTTGAAGTTTCTGCTGACCTCAGATAAGCGGTTTCTAGCATGTCTTGTATGGACTTCCAGCTTATCCCCAAAATCAATTACTTCGTTTACTTGCTGTTTGATTTGCTTCAGCTCTTCTACTAGGCTTTCATATTGTTGACGGGACTGTTCGCCTATTCTAAATACTTCGTCCTTGCTGCCATCAACTGTACTTAGCATTTTCATGATGATTGAATCCAATAATTTCGGATCCATTTTGGGTGTTGTCATGGCTTTTCCCTCCCGTAACAGTGATGTCATCTTTTTTTATTATAAATGTCATTGATCTGCATTTTATGTCGAATTATAATGAAAGAATGCGTATAATCATGAAGTTTTTATGACGACCCTTTTTCCGCTCCTATCATCATAACAAAATACGCTGTAAAATTCTAAAACCAATGCAAATTTTCACTAGTCTTACAATTTGCTTGTCAGGAGGGTATGTCTTTTGCTGAATCGCTATCTTACAGTAAAAAGTCGTGGCGAGCATGAGATCGTCATTGAAAAATCACGTTTTATTTGTCATATACAGCGTGCTGTCTCAGAAGAAGAAGCACAAGCATTTATACAATCCATTAAAAAACAACATTGGAATGCCACACATAATTGTTCAGCCTATCTCATTGGTGAACATGACCTGATTCAAAAAGCGAATGATGATGGTGAACCAAGCGGTACAGCAGGTGTGCCAATGCTTGAAGTGCTAAAAAAACGGAAGCTGAAAGATACAGTCGTTGTGGTCACTCGTTATTTCGGCGGTATCAAGCTAGGTGCCGGTGGATTGATTCGTGCCTACGGAAAATCTGTATCAGAAGCTATCAACCATGTTGGAATGGTAGAGCGCTGTTTAATGCGTACAATGCACACAACAATAGATTATACATGGCTTGGAAAGGTAGAGAATGAGCTTAGAGCCTCATCTTTTCAGCTAAAAGAAATCCATTATGCAGAAGATGTTATTTTTGAGACATATGTCGAAGAAACACAAACAGAGCAGTTCATTGAGTGGATGACTGAGCTGACAAATGGAAAGAGTGTTACAAAAGAAGGCGAACTGATTTATTTAGAAAAGGACATTGGTCCGATAAAGGAGACAGATGAATGGCACAACGAGTAAAAGTGCGTGTACGAAAGAAAAAAAGTAAAAAGAAGAGAATTATCAAACGTATTCTGGTCTTATTTTTGCTTCTTATCATCTGCATGGGCGGATTTGCAGTATATAAAATCGTCAATACTCTTCAAGCTGCTGACAAAACATATGATGAACTAAACCGTGGAGAGAAATCGAATCTTCGTGATGCTGTCATTGATATTAAGAAAAAACCTTTCTCTGTATTATTTGTCGGAATTGAGGATTATGCCACAAAGGGTGATCATGGCCGTTCAGATTCACTCATTGTCGCAACGATTAACCCTCAAGACAAAACGATGAAAATGGTTAGTATTCCTCGTGACACACGCGTACAGCTTGCAAGTGATACAACAGGAAGTAAAGAAAAGATCAATGCAGCATTTGCTAAAGGTGGTAAAGATGAAACGATTGAAACCGTCGAACAATTCTTGCATATTCCGATTGATAAGTATGCAACAGTTGATTTTGACGGATTCAAGGATGTCATTGATGAAGTCGGCGGAATTGATATCGATGTTCCATTTGACTTCAATGAAAAAAGTGATGTTAAAAAATCGAAAAAGATTTACTTCAAAAAAGGCAATATGCATTTAAACGGGGAAGAAGCACTTGCTTACGCACGGATGAGAAAACAAGATCCACGCGGTGATTTCGGACGTAACGATCGTCAGAAACAAATTTTACGTGCAATGATTGATCAAATGGCAAAGCCAAATAACATTGCGAACGTCGATAACATTGCTAAAGAAGTCAGTGATCACATTACGACCAATTTCCGTATCACAGAAGGTCTTGCCCTTCAGCAAATCTACAGCGGATTTAAAGGAGACGACACAGAAACTCTTTCTATTAAGGGATCAGACCTTTATTTAGGGCCAAATCGCACGTATTACTTTGAGCCAGATCCGACCAATTTAGCTAACGTACAAAATGAATTACGGACGCATTTAAAGCTTCCTACTGAATCTTCAACTGAAACAGATTCACAAACCAATCCGTCTTCTGGTGAAACAGAGTCAACTGATACAACTAACTCATCGACCAGCACACCTGGACAATAATAAAAACAGCCCAGTTCCTAGGAACGGGCTGTTTTTTACTGTCTTTTGACCATTCGTTTATAAAATTTCGTAAATGGTTTAAACTCTTCATTCACCAAGCCTGTGACTTCTGCAATTACCTGCATGAACATGACCAGTAAAAAGATAATAATCAGTGATAACCAAATGGTGGCGCTCGTCAGCAAAATCGCACTTAAGCTAAAGACTAAGCCAATCATATAAATCACGATAACAGCCATGCGATGAGACAAGCCAAAGGCCATCAGTCTATGATGAATATGAGACTTGTCAGGTGCTGAGATCGGCTGTTTGTTTAATATTCGTCTAATGATGGCAAAGGTGGTATCGAAAATTGGGACACCTAAGATGATCACTGGGACAACAACACTAAACAAAGTGACACTTTTGTACAGCCCTAATAGTGACAACACCGAAATCATATAGCCTAAAAAAAGCGAGCCGGTGTCACCCATAAAAATCTTCGCCGGATGAAAGTTGTAAAAGAGAAAGCCGATGGTACTGCCAATGACAACAAGTGATAAAGAAAGAATCAAAATTTTATCAGCTGAAAATGCCATCACGGCAATAGTTGATAAACCGATGACAGAAATACCGGCAGCCAGTCCATCAAGGCCGTCAATTAAATTAATGGCATTTGTGATTCCGACAATCCATAACACGGTTAGGGGATATGCCATCCAGCCTAACTCAATTCGATCTGTTAAGAAAGGAACAGAGAAAAAGTCCATTTTTAAGCCTGTGCTTACAATCAGACAAGCAACAAGAACTTGTACGAGAAATTTAAATCTTGCACTTAAATTATATTTATCATCAAATATACCTAGAATGACGATAAGTACGGCACCAACTGAAATTGCTGTAATTTTATTATGTAGAAACAGCCCGCCTGCTAATGCTCCAGCCGCTACCCCAATAAAAATTGCCAAACCGCCCATTCGAGGCATTACTTTATCATGAACTTTTCGTTTATTCGGCTGGTCCACTGCACCAATCTTAATTGCAAACTTTTTGACGATTGGTGTCACAATTAAAACTGTAGCCAGAGAGACAAAAAACGCTAATAAGGCGCGTTCGTAATCCATAGGTCAGTCTCCTTCTAAATTGAAATCTGTATTTTGTATATTGGCCGCTCTTTCCATTATACAATTGAATAGAGGATGATCACAAGCTCTCCCTGTGAAGAAGAAACAAATAAAAACGCACAATCCCTGATGAATTATGCGTTTTCTTTAATATTCGTTAGTTCCACCATATTTGTGAACAGCGCGTGCCAATCTTTTTTCTTCGCACGGCTTTGTCTTAGATGTCTATAGGTCATGTCGTCTTTTTTGCTGATCACTTTTTGGCAGGCTTCTACGAAGAGCGCAGGATCCTCGCCTTCTAAATATTCATACACATCATTCTCTTTTAGCCTTTCCGTTGACGGAAGATTTAAACCAACAACCGGTATTCCTGCGGCTAAAAATTCATATAGCTTGAGCGGAAACACGGCTTGATTGTAAGGAGATTGTTTGTATGGCATCATGCCTACATCAATCAGCTTCATATACGCAGGCACTTCTTCTGGTGCAACAGCACCTGTCCAAATCACATTCGGCAGTTTAAGTGCATGCTGAAAAGACGGATCACCATTTGTTCCATCCGGACCGACAAATAAAAATGTCCAATCAGGCTGCATGCGGGCAGCTTCTGCTATCATGTCAAAATCCAGTTTCGGCTTGATGCCTCCAATAAAACCAAGAACAGTTCCTTCTCTACCTTGCAGCACATCCTCCTTACATGGAAGATTGCTTTTTGCAAACACATCGTACTCAACGCCATTTTCCACTGTAAACACATCTTTTGGTTCGCCCATAAGACGCTTTTTGATTTGATCGTGTAAGTATTGAGAAGAGCATGTAATGCTGTGTGCGTATTTGATGATTCGATTTTCTGCTTTCACAATGACACGCTGCCTCATATAAGAAAGCAAATTATTTTTGCCGCTTATCGGCTCTCCCCACAGGTCACTGCAGTCATAAACAATATGTTTCCATTCAAATAAAGAAGATAAGAGCGGAAAGCCCGGAAACGTATACCATAAGCAAACAGCGATTCCCTTCTTTTCTTCCTGCCGCAAATGCTCAAGAAGAGGGGACAATTTATGAATATAGAACATGTCTTGATATCGGCCAAAGCGGAAAAATTTGCTCTTGAGCACATCAGGAATGGTCAATTGCTTCATTCGATCGGTTATGGGCTGAAAGGGAGCTGTATGACGGGATGCAGATGGGCATACCCAGATGACCTCTTTCGTTTCTGGATCAGATGCTAGAAATTCCGCCAGTCGATGCCGTCTATACCTCAAGCCGTCCTGTCCCCATTCTCCCGTCGCTACGATAACATGTATGATCGAGTCTGCTTTCACCTTTATCACCTTTTTTCCCTTCTGTTTATAAGCGCTTCTTCACAGCATTTGTCGCATAGTGCATAAAACACCAAGATGCTTTGACAAAATGAAGCTGCTCAATTTCTCTGTAGACGAACCACGTTTTTTTCGCTGCTTTCCACTTGTTACTAGAGATCGAGTTTCCAACGATGCGGTATTCACTGAGCGGTTCACTCATTCCATAGGCTGTAAATCCTCTTTTTAATATGGACAGCCACGTAGCTAAATCCTGTCTTGTGCGGATGTTCGGCATTTCTACATGTCCTATCTTCTCTACATCAAGCATCACCGTTAAACAGCCGATAATGGTATTTTTCAAAGCTTCATCATAAGTTAATCTTGCTGGTGCAGTGACAGTTTTTTCTAAAGCTTCTCCATTTTCTGCAATGATGTCATACGCCGTGAATGTAAAGGCATAATCGTTTGTCAGCATAAAGTCTACCTGCTGTTCAAGCTTCGTCTCTTTCCACTTATCATCGCTATCTAAAAAAGCAATAAAGCGGCCTTTTGCCTGTTTGATGGCTGCGTTTCTAGCGATGGCGGCTCCCCCATTTTGCTCTAAATAAATGACGTGGATTCTGTCGTCTGCTTCACTTAAGTCCCCAAGCAGCTTCCTTGTTCCATCTGTTGAACAATCATCTGCGATGATCAGTTCCCAATTAGAATAGGTTTGGGCAAGGACGGAATGAACTGTATCCGTTAAATAGCGTTCCGCATTATAGGCCGGTGTAATGATTGATACTAACGGTTGATTGTTCACCTAAGACTCATCTCCAGTTCATCATTAAGATTCTTTGAACACTTCGGGTAAGACCACAAACATGAGCGAGATACTAAAGCCAATGACAAGTCCAAGCAGTGCCCGCTTTTTCGCTGACATGCCTTTATTGCCTTCATCAAGAACTTGAGCAGGATCAACAATCTTCGCCTGCTTCATTCCAAGCTTTGTAGACTCCAATTCATATAAAAATCGCTCTTTATCTACTTTGGAATCGTTGCTGACAGATTCGTCTTCTAGAGCAGATAATCTACTTTCAATCACCTGCTGCCTTTTTGTAAATAATGCTTTGTCTTGCTTCAGAAATGTATCTGACACCTGCTTCACGACAGCTAAAGCATGATCCTTATCAGCATCTGTGAAGGACAGCTGTAATTGTGTATCTGATTGATTGGTGAGGATGAGGCGGCTTTTCACATCCTGCCTTTCTTCTTCTTTCACATCACTGAGTGCTTCATTTAAAAATGCATCGCTTTTTAATAGAGATGTCACTTCTGCGATATTGTTATACACTCCGTCATCATATTTACCAAGTGTAAGCTTAACGGCAGCTGTGTAACTAGACTGCTGCACTGTTCCTTTGGCAAAAAAGAATCCAAAAGCGCCTAATACGACTGGCAGAAGCACAAGCCATACAATATACTTTTTGATTCGCTTCCCTATTCTAGATATGAAACCAGACATGTTCATTCTCCCAACATTGACGTATTTGCTTTTTCATTAGTGTAGCCATACCAGCGCAGCATCACACCCGGTTTACCAAGCGCTGTTTGTTTTTCAACATATTCACCGCTGCGATCACGAGTCCTAAAAAGACCCAGTGGAAATATAAATTCGAGACAGAACTAGGACTGATACTTGAAACGAGAAAGCTCAGCATGGCAGCAAACAAACCTTCAATGATCATTTTTGCTGATCTTGTGTCAGCCCATTGGTATTGTTTATACAGCGTGAACATGAGATAAGCGTAGACGGAGATATAGCCAAGCATGACCGCAAATCCAAAGTTCGTCATCACTTCCAGCAGCCAATTGTGCACTTCAACGACTTGATCTGTATCAAAGATCGAAAAGTGGGCTAAGTAGTAAGACACATTCCCCGCTCCGACACCAAACCCGTATGAATCCGTAAAGAAATGCCATGCATTTTTGATCAAATTCGCTCTCGCAATGTTGGATGGGAGTGGTTCACTAAAAGAATGCGCGACCTGAGAAGCGAGAAACAAGTCATAAAAGACTGAATAAATCTTGGCTGAAAAAACAGCGATACAGATGACACCAAGTCCGCCTGCTGCGATGAGTGACCACTTTTTGAGAAAGCGCGGCATGAGAAGCCACACATAGATGACCACTCCTGCAAATATACCAAGCAGGCTGGCGCGGGATTCTGTTAACAAAATGAGATACAGTGCTGCGATGGCGCCAAATAATCCAAAGGCTTTGATATAACCATTTTTCATTTGCCGCATACACGCTAAATACAAGAAAAAGCTAATGGATAAAAACGTCGCAAAGTCATTTTGGTTAAAAAAGACAGCTGTAGGATAGTGCTGTTTATAAGCCGGCCCAAGATACAATGAAGTATTCGGTAAATGGTTCAAAGTAAAGTGATTATAAAACCCTATCCCCATGACAAATACAGTCATGACAAGCCAAATGCTATAAAAGGTGACCACTTGATCCATTCGCTGAATGTACATGACCACTAGAAAGACAAAACCCATCCCCATCGCAAGAAGGGACATATATTTAAGACCATCTGTCACCGAATGAGCCCACAGCAGTGAGATGAGCCCGTAAAGAAACCATGCAGCGAAAAAACCAAGAATGCCTTTTACACGAATCTGCTGCCACTGCGATATGTACGTTCCCTTATCTCTCATCCGCCATATGAATAAAGCAAAGGCGACAATGAGCATGATACGGTAGAGAAAAAGACTAAAGAATCCGGCACTAATTGAAAAGAAAGCGTTGTTGAGAAAGGTCAATGAAATTAAAAGATATATGGCTGACATGAACACTTGATCACCATTCATGTATAGCTTCATTAACACGAGAAAAGCCGTCAGGACTAAAAGCAGGACTGGAATGGCGACGATCTTTTTTAACCCGGCGGGCTGCGCAGACGCCAATTGTACAAGTCCTAGCCCTGCTGCAAGTAATATACATCCGATCATGATTTGCCATGCTGTTTGTTTCACACTCATACCCATTTTCCTCCTAAGCAACCCATCCGATTTGAGGGATTAAGCCTTGACTTCCTGTTTATAGTAGGAAATGGTACGAGCCAAACCTTCCTGTAAACTCACAACAGGCTCCCATGCTAAGACTTGTTTCGTTTCCTCATTTGCCAATGTACTATGCACGATATCTCCTGCACGCTGCGGCTTGTAAATCGGTTCAAGCTGTGATCTCGTTACCCGTTTCATCGTTTGAAACAGTTCATTCACAGTGATGGAATCACCACACGAAATATTTAAACAAACGTTTGA
This sequence comes from Bacillus sp. FSL M7-0003, assembly GCF_038628485.1. Lineage (NCBI taxonomy): Bacteria > Bacillati > Bacillota > Bacilli > Caryophanales > Bacillaceae > Bacillus > Bacillus sp. FSL M7-0003. Next base: position 3,195,197 of record NZ_CP152024.1, read on the forward strand.
TTGGGCTGTTAAAGCTGCAACATTTGCTGCCGCTAGATCACCCACATAGATAAAGTCTCTTGTTTGTTCCCCATCTCCAAAGATAAAAGGAGCCTCATCCTTTGCAAACTTATCAGAGAAAATAGAGACAACACCGCCTTCGCCAAGTGCATCTTGGCGCGGACCATATACATTGCTATACCTGAGAATACAATAGTCCACATCATAGAGTGATTTTGCCATTTCTAAATACCGCTCTACTGTCAGTTTTGCTAAGCCATAAGGTGAACCAGGCTTCAGCCGGTGAGCGGTGTCTACTGGCAGATACACCGGGTCTCCATAGACAGCTGCCGATGAGGCAAAGATGACTTTTTCCACTCCTGCTTCAGCCGCAGCTTTCATGACGTGCAGAGATCCTTTTATATTGACCTCTTCGTCATATACGAAATCCTGAACGGAAACGGCTACACTTACTTGTGCTGCAAGATGAATGATATAATCCGGTGCGATTTGTTTGATCAAATCAATCGTCGCTGGCTTTGTGACATCTGCCTCCATACATTGCACGGAAAGATGAGCAATATTTTCTCGTGATCCAGTCGAAAAGTTATCAAGAACGATGGGCTCATAGCCTTTTTCTAGTAAAGCCTCTACCGTATGTGATCCAATAAATCCGCTTCCCCCAGTAACCAATACTTTCTTCATCCAAGCTCCCCCTGTTATTGTGCCTTCGATACCAATTCTGCTTCCCATACACTTGGGCGGCCGATAGACTGGTAAATAAATCCTCTCTCTTTCATTTCTGCTGGATCAAACAAATTCCTTCCATCAATTACAATCGGCGAACGAAGTAGCTGCTTGATCTGATCTTTATCCATCTTCTGTACGTCATCCCATTCTGTTAGGATGAGACAGGCATCTGTATCTTTTACTGTTTCGTACAGATCGTTGCTGAAAACCGCCTGCGGGCCAAGCTCACGTTCAGCTTCTACATAAGCAATCGGATCATAAGCTTTCACAAAAGCCCCCAGCTCTCTCAGCATTGGGATAATATCTAGTGCAGGCGCTGAACGCATATCATTCGTATTCGGTTTAAAGGCAAGGCCTAAGACAGAAATGGTTTTTCCTTTAATATCACCGAACACACTCATCAATTTGCTGACAAGGTGGGCTCTTTGGTTGTTGTTCGTTTCAATGACAGATTCGATCAGCTTGAACCGGTACCCGGATGTTTCGGCAATTTTGAGAAGAGCCATCGTGTCTTTCGGGAAACAAGATCCCCCAAATCCAATGCCTGCTTTTAAAAATTTATGCCCGATGCGGCTGTCTAATCCAACTCCTTCACTGACTTTTTCAACGTCAGCGCCTACCCGCTCGCAAATATTTGCAATGTCATTAATAAATGAGATTTTTGTGGCAAGCATGGCATTTGCAGCATACTTAATCATTTCAGCACTTTCTAAGTTGGTCTCCACAACTTCTGTTTGAAACGGATCATGCAGCCTTTTGATGATGGTAGAGGCATGAGTGCTTGTCGAACCAATGACCGCCCGCTCCATATTCATCGTATCTTGAATCGCAGAACCTTCTCGGAGAAACTCTGGATTGGATACGACGTCAAATGGATATTTGCTGCGCGATGCCTTTTCAACAATGGCTTGAACGAGACGCCCTGTTCCAACGGGCACTGTGCTTTTATTGACGATGATTTTATAGCCATTCAGGTGTTCACCGATCGTTTGAGCGACGGCTTTCACGTACGTTAAATCTGCTTCCCCCTGTGGTGTCATCGGTGTCCCTACGGCAATATAGATAATCTCTGATTCCCTAATAGCGGCAGGAATATTCGTTGTAAAAAACAGTCTTCCTTCTTCTGTATTCTTTTCAATCAATTCTTTTAAACCTGGTTCATAAATGGGAACGACACCACTTTTTAAGCTGTTGATTTTTGATTCATCGATGTCACAGCAGATGACACGATTTCCGATATCAGCAAAACAAGTACCCGATACTAACCCGACATAACCTGTTCCAATCACAGCAATTTTCTTCAACATTTTTCATCCTCTCAGTAAAAGCATATTGTCCGTTCCAAGCTGTTTATCTATCTATCATTCTTTGCACATTTCATCTTGTTTAAACGATGGATGTTGATTGATTGAGCACCTTCTCATATTGCTGAATGAGATGCTTCGCATTATGTTCTGATGAATATTCTGTATGAACCATTTCATGAAGATCGTTCTTCACTGCTTCATTCCATCTATTTTCATAAAGACAGGCGTGAATCGCCTCTTTCAGCTGACGCGTCGAACGCGGTTCAACGAGCAGGTGTTGATAGGTTGAAAATAAGGATGGGAGACCACCAACCCGTGTTGCAATGACAGGTACTTTTAAAGCGAGCGCTTCTAGAACGACGGTTGGCATTCCTTCACTGTAGGAAGGGAGTGCAAACAGATCAGCTGCCATTAAGTAGTCTCTCACCTGCTCATTCGGCACCTGCCCTGGGAGTATAATAGATGCCCCTGCCCGTTCCTTGAGTTCGTTTGCAAGGGGGCCTTTTCCAACAAAGACTGCTTTCACTCCATCCATGCTGCTGACAACATCAGCTAATTCAAGCAAGCCCTTCTCTTTCACTAAACGCCCGACGAAAACAACGAGCTTATCTTGAAGCGGTAAACGTAAGTGCTTTCTGATGCCTTCTTGACCTTCTTCCGTTCCGGAAAATGATCGGAGCGGAATACCAAGCGGAAGACATTTTGCTTCTACCTTCGTCATCTCATTTGTCTTTTTAGCCAGCTCCTCACTCACTGTCAGAACAGCAGATGCCTGCCTCACCGCCGTTTCAAAGGCTGCCTTCGCCCCTTTGCTATAGTTCGGATATACGTTCACATCACTGCCGTGCAAGGTCAGAAGATAAGGGATTTTCGTTTCTTTCTGAATAACAGCCGCCGCTCCGCCAGACGGCATGGCAAAGTGCGCATGGATAAAATCTGGTGACAACTGATGACGCTGCATTGCTCTGAGAACGGAAGCCGCTATTCGTTTACTCGGCTGCGCCCATTTCAGCTGTCCAGGGAGCGCTGGATAAGGCGGTCTGTAAACCTTCACTCCGTTCCTCACTTCCTGTTCAGGCAGATCCCTTTTCTGCCGATAGGATGCCTTGAGCATCCGTAAAATCGGCGGATTCACTGGATTAGGACAAATGACAGTCACTTCTATTCCTTGTTTGAGCAGCTCCTGTACTTGCGTTTCATGAAATACGCCCTCACTCGGATGTTTTTCACTAGGATATACACTTGTCAGCCATAGTACCTTCATGACGAACGACCTCTTCTCAATAATTTGCCTGCAACCTGCGGATACATTTTGATGAGCAGCAAGCTATACAATGCAGCACTGACACAAACAGTCAGTAGTAATTGAAGTGAAATATCTGCTGACGTCAGCTTCATCCCTTGATGTAAAGCTACCGCACAGACCGCCATGAACAGCGTCATGACAGCAGGTTTTCCAAGTGATTTTAAATACACCTTCATATCAAGCTGAATGACATATGCCATAAGCCATCTGCCGACAATAAAGTTGAGCAGACTGACACCTGAGTAGATCCAAGCTACTGTAAGCAGACTGCCTGTAGTGACACCTGCATATAATGCGCAGCCATACACGATGAGCATTCCCGTATCCCAATAAAAGGCTAAGTCCGCTCTCCCTTTTGCAAGAAGGATTGAACCGTTTGGATTCATCAGCACACGCAGCAGGCCGACAATGCACAATATATTTAAAACCGGGACCGCTACTAGCCATTTCTCTCCAAACACGACTTCTATAAAGCTGTCTGATACCGCAGCAAGGCCGATTAATAATGGAAAACTAACCAATGCGAGCATATTCGTCATACTTAGGAAGCCCTCTCGCAGCATGGAGTGATCCCGCTGACTTTTTGCGAAAACCGGGAAAGCCACTCTCGTCACAATCGGATTTATCTTCAGCACGGGTATTGTCACAATTTGATACGCCAAGCTGTAAATACCTAACGCTTCCGCTCCAAGAAACCGGCCGATTAAAATCATGTCGATGTTTGATCCTGCTCGGTTGACCAGTCTGGATGCGAGCTGGAATGCACCGAATGAGAAAAATTCCTTCACTTCTCCTAATGCAAATACAGGTGCTGGACGCCACTTCTTCCAATAAGCCGCTGCATACATGAGACCTTTTCCTGATTGCAGCAGCACTTGAGAAATGACATAGGCGATAATCGGATTCATAAAGAAGGCGAAAACGAGTAAAACGAGCAGCGATATGATGGTTGCAATGGTTTCAATGGTGCTTAATGTTTTAAAGGCTAAGTCTTTTTGCATCATATACTGGTACTGCTGGCCAATCGGTGCGATCAGAAACATGATCGATAATAGCTTGAGCAGACCTTCTAGCTCTGGCCGGTTATAAAAAGCGGCTATCATTGGGCTTAGCAGAATGAGCAGACAAAACAAGATAATCCCTGTGAGCAGGTTAATCCAATATAATGTAGATAATTGACGTTCTGTCGTTTGTTCCTTTTGAATGATCGCTGCCCCAATTCCTAGATCAAGCAAAATCTGCGTAAATATTGTGACAGTTGTGATCATGCCAACAAGTCCAAACTCCTTGAGTGACATCACGTTCCCTAAAAAGGCGAACTGTGCGATTTGGATAATGGTGATGATCAATGCGGACAAGCTTGTCCATTTTGCCCCGCCTAGCATGCGTTTTTTCATACTTGCCATTTCTCTTCCCTACTTTACTTATCTGGCTCCGTCACCAGTCATGATGACTTTTAACGTTTTTACCATAATCTTCGTGTCGAGAGAAAATGTCAAGTTTTGAATATACTGTAAGTCGTGTGTTAATTTTTCACTTGGACTCATTTCATATCCGCCATTTACTTGAGCAAGACCTGTCAGCCCCGGCTTTACTGCCAATCTTTTTGTGAAGCCTGGAATCGTCCGATTAAATTCTGCGGTAAACATCGGTCTTTCTGGACGAGGGCCTACGATACTCATTTCTCCTTTTAACACGTTGATAAATTGCGGAAGTTCATCAATTCTTGTTTTACGGATGAATGCCCCCACTTTGGTGATACGTGGGTCATTTTTTTGCGCCCATTTCGCTCCTCCGCTTTCTGCGTCAATTCTCATCGATCTGAGCTTCCATAATTTAAAGTAAACACCGTCTTTCCCGACCCTTTCCTGCATATAAAAGGCTGGTCCTGGTGTTTCCAGCTTAATCAAAAGAGCAAACAGCAAAATGATTGGCGTACTCAACATCAATCCGATGAACGAGAACATTAAATCTATGAAACGTTTTGCAAATAAATAACGAACCATATGTTCTGTTAAGGCAAAAGAGTGATTTCGTCTCACTTCATATTCTCTGTAAAGATTCATCGCTTTCTCTGCACTCACTGACCTGCACCTCACCATTCAAAGTAGTTGTTGTGTAAAGAGATGTTCTATGAAAGTCAGTTTAGCAGAGCAACATTAAGCAAATGTAAATGCGCTGTTAAGTCTTGTAAAACTGTGTTAAGAATGTGCACTTATATCAAGTTATGCCCTTTTGAACGTAAAAAAGACCCGCAATTCTGCGGGTCTCCGGGTCTTTTCTTTATTTTGCTTTTACAGATTCGATCGTTTTTAATCGAAGTGTTCCGTTTGCATCTTTTGTATAGGTTACTTTCACTTTTGATTCTTCTTTTAAGCTGTTCACTTGTTTAGAAAATGTATTTCCGAATTGAATAGCTACTTCTTTGCCGTCAATGTTGACAGCAATTGTATGTCCATCAGCCAAACCGACATATGTGCCTTCTTTGGTGATTTCATTTTTCTTACTAGTCGTTGATTCTTTCTTTGTTTTAGAGTCACCTTTTGAGTCAGCTTTTGATTGGTCTTTAGCAGGTTCTTCTTTTGTAATTTCTTTGCTTGAGCTGTCTTTTGCCTCTTCATCAGATTGACTTGCCGGCTCTTCTTTTTGAGCAGCTGTTTCTTTACTTTGATCATCTGCTTTTTCATTTGATGATTGATCTTCTGATTTTTCGTCCGCAGCCTTATCTTTGTTTTGATCGGCTGCTTCAGTTGTTTCTTTTTTGCTGTCATCCTTTTTGTTATCGCTTGATTGATTTGTTGTGCCGCACGCTGTGAGCAATACTCCTAGAAGCAATACTAGAAACGGCATTGTGATTAATTTTTTCAAGATCGTCACCTCTTCATGATTTGTCGGTTTGCTGTCGTTTGAAGATTTATGTGTAAACCATTCACCTTCTATGTTTCAATTATAACAAACATAACCAAAAATGAAATGTATTTTTAACTTGACAATGTTTCTTCATCGACTTTTGAAAAAAGGCTGCCGAGTACGTTCTCGAGCAGCCTAAGAGGAGTATCTGAGGCACCCCTCAGGTTTGTGTTTTCTTATCTAAAATAACCTGACACACCGCTTGAAATGCCTGACGCTAATCGATCTTTATACGTAGCAGATTTCAAGATGTTTGAATCAACTGGACTGGAAACAAAACCAGTTTCCAAAAGAACGCTCGGCATCTTAGAATATTTAATGACGTAGAAGCCAGCTGTTTTCACACCACGGTCTCTTGTACCTAGTGCGCTGACCATTTTAGGCTGGATGTTTTGCGCCAGCTTCAGGCTGTTTGCAGCCGCATAGGTTTTGTCATAATACGTTTCTGTTCCATTTGCACTGCTGTTATCGTTTGAGTTCGCATGGACACTGATAAAGATATCTGCATTTGCTGACGCACCTTTGCTCACTCGTGTTTGAAGACTATCAAATGTGTCTGATGTTCTTGACATGGTCACAAGTGCACCAGCGTTGTTTAATTTCGTATTTAAACGCTTTGCTACATCTAAATTCAAATTCTTTTCATATAATCCGTATCCTACAGCTCCTGAATCATGCGCGCCATGACCTGGATCAATGAATACTTTTTTACCAACAGCCGGGTTTTTCAACTGGTTCACAACAGTTGGTGTCACTGTATTTGTACTGCCTACGACAGTAAATTTGGTGATTTTCTTACTGCTCACTGTTGCTCTTGTTACTTTTGGCAGTGTCTTTTCATTCGTTAGAAGCAATGCTTTGTTTTGCTTCGCTGCAATGCCTGCAGCAGAAGATGAAGTGGCATAACCAAATCCTCTTCCTACATAGGTATTATTGACACTCATATTGTACTTTTTCACAATATTTGCCGCGACATCATAACGAGTCGAGCCTTTGATCCGTGTTGGTGATTTCAATTGGTTATAAGCTGCTTTTGTGACGTAATTCTCTCCGCCGACTACAATGGTTTGTTTCACATTGCTTGCTTTTGCAACAGAAGCTATTTCAGAACGAAGTCCCTTTTTATCTGTATATAGAATTGGGAATCCTTTTTGAGCTGCTACAGGTGCAATCGCAATCCCATGTGCATAGAAAGAACCCTCAACGACAACGACGCCTGCTGGCTTTTTCATTTTTTTCGCGATATTGGCAGATAGCTCATATCGGTTTTTTCCTGAAATACGCTGTGTGGAGATGCCCATTTTCTTCACTTGGTTGACCACGTTGTTTGACACACTTGATGTGCTGCCTAAAACGATCACCGTCTTTGTTTTTAATGAAGTTAAGGCTTTCTTTGTATCACCCGAAAGGCTTTTACTGTTTGTGTAAAGAACTGGTCCATTTTTTTGATATGCAAGTGGAATTCCTGCTGTTGCATCTGCATACGCAGTTTTCCCTACTAAAACGACTGTACTTGCAGTTCCCCATCCTTTTTTCGCTACATTTGCCGCTACAGCATATCTGCTCCCGCCATCAATTCTTGAGACTGAATTGTCTGCCAATGCTGTTGGAACGATAACGAAAATGGCGATGAGGCTGAGGATGGCTGTTTTCATCATTGAGCGCATCTTCTATGTCCTCCTTTTTCCCTTTAATAGTTTGTTAGTTTTGTACCTGGATAGTAGAACGAGAGTATGGAAGAATATGAGTTTCCAGATTCAGCTCTCGCTTTAGCTCCGTATTGGCTCATACCAATGCCGTGGCCATATCCTTTTCCTGAAATCGTGAAGTCATTTGTATTGTTTTTGACTGACGCAAACGTGCTTTTCACCTTTGTTGCGCCCATGACTGATCGAAACTCGGTCATCTTCATACTTGCCGTTGTGCTTTTGTTTACCGAATATGTGCCTGTTTTGTTTTTCAGGTGGTATGTCAGTTTGATCGATACCGTCTTCGCACGCTGTCCTTTTGTTTTCCCTGAGAACGTCAGGCTTGAGATCGATGCGATTTTCATATCAGATGCAGCAGTTTCTTTGTTTTTGAGCAGCCATGATTTCAGGCCTGCAAGGTCAGCTGCATTTGTCTCTTTTGCTTTAGACCACTCAGATGCTGCTGTGCTAGCAGTCCATGTCGTGCCTAGTTGTTTTTTAGAGAGTTTCAGTGTCCATGGATTGACTGGATCTTTTGGATCCTTTTTGGCCACTAAGTATGGCAGTGCATTTCCCCATACTTCTTCACTTGCCTCTGTATAACCGCCATTGCTAGAGTAATAGGTTGCTGAAATGAGCTGATTGTTGTATTTCAGAACCTTTCCTTTTGTAGCATCGACAGCTTTTGTCGAATTTGTGTACCAGTTATATCCCCCATATACTTGGAAGGCTGTTGTATCAGGGACGACTTTGCCAATACTTTTCACCGAATACGTTCTAGCGGCAACCGCCTGTGCTTTTAACGCTTCGACATTCCAGCTTGCAGGCATTTCATTTGGCACTACACCTTTTAAATAGTCTTCAAATGGAATATTTTCGAGAGTCGGCCTGATATACCCTGATTCAATTGCAAAGTTTACGCTGCCTAAATACGGCTTTCCTGCAATTTGAAGGACATTTTTTGTTGAATATTTCTCAGGAACAACTCTTACTGTGTTATACGTCTTTATGCCTTTTAATGAAATTTTTCCGTTAGAAATATTCAATTGGTAATTTTGATTTTTTTTCAGATAGACTTGTTTGGCTAATGAGTTTTTCAAGCTATCTTTAATTGCACTTGTGCTGCCAGCAAGATGATAAGCATATGTACCTTTTTCCTTCAGCAGTGCTTTTAAAGACGCTGTGACAGAATCGGGCTTTACATACACAACCGTACTGTTAGATTTTGCAGCCAATTGAGACAGCGGCATCGCATAAATATAGCTAGAGGCTTTTGCCAAATAAACTTTATCTGCATTAATATTTAATTTCTTTATAATATTCACAGATAATTCATAGCGATTGGCACCGCTGATTCTTGTCACCTGTGAGGTTTTTTTGATTTGATTTTCAACTTTTTGTCCAGTACTTTTCGTACTGCCGATGATGATCACTTTACTTGGCATTCTATAAGACGGAATGGAATCTTTTTTTGTTAACAGGATAGGGTATCCCTTTCTCGATGCGTAGGATGCAATGGCAATCCCATTCATAAATGAGTTCCCGCCGACAACGACAGCTTGCTTATAGTTACCCATTTCTTTAGCGATTTTTTGGGAGATTTCAAACTTATCTTTTCCACTAATACGTCTGACTTTGCCATACTTTTTAATAGACTTCTCAGCAGCTGTTGAAATGCTTTTCGTATTTCCGACAATCAGAATGTTATCCGGCTTCATTTTCTTGAGCTGGTTTTCTGTTGTTTTCGTCAGTTTTTCAATATTCGTATACAAAATAGGTGCGCCCAGTTTGTATGCTAACGGTGATACAGAAATTGCATGATCAAATGCATCACGACTGACAATGACAACAGTTGATGGATTTTTCCAGCCAGCAGATGCGATGCTGTTGGCTACTTCGTATCTATTTTTGCCGTCATATCTTTTCGTCACAGCAACATTTGATCCTGATAGCTTGTATTCCCCAGTTGTTGAGATATCTATGCTTGTTTTGTTTCCGATATAATTAGACAATTTCACTGAAATTGCCGAGCTTGCCATGGCAGACTGAAAGGGTGCAATTAGTAGAGTCAGTATCATGAGAACGATTAGTGTAACGCCTGTTTTCTTCAATTTTGTTCATCCCGCCCATCTTTTTTACTTCTGTTTTTCAATCTTCTGGATTTCCTTTTGACCATTGTCATTAATAAAGTAAGAGATTTCTACTGTGTCTCCTGGTTTAAATTCATTTAACACATCTTTAAAATTTTCCGTAAATTCATAGCTTAGGGTCGTATTCACTTTTTTCACTTCGACTGTATGTGCATCAGCCATTCCAATAAATTCAGCTTTCTCTTCCAGTACCTGAGGAGTTGAACTGCTTGTCTTGTTTTCTCCTGAGGACTGCTCAGCCGTTCCACATGCTGTGAGCACGATACCTAGTAGCAGTATTAAGAACGGTAAAACGACGATTTTCTTCATTTTTTTCACCTCATGTCTTTGTATCGTCTTATAAGTTATTATTTTAAGGTAAATTTAAGGTTTTTTGAAACCTTTTTTTTGTTACAACGTCTATATCTAGGTTCAGAGTAAAAAAATAACTTGTTTATCAAGATTCGTAAACCTATAATCATGGAAGAATCATAGAAAAGGTGAGGGACATTATGAGAGCTGAAAGAAAAAGAAAGAAGAAAAAGGTTCTTTGGATTGTTTTATCGATTATTGGCTTATTCGTATTAGCAACTGGCGGATACGCATATCATCTTTGGAACACAGCAGCATCGACCGTCGCAGGGATTCAGGAGAATTTAAAGAAGTCAGATAAGCGTGACAAAGATGTCGATTTAAGTAAGAAAGACCCGATTTCTATTTTAGTCATGGGTGTCGATGAACGAAAAAATGACCGAGGCCGTGCAGATACATTAATATACATGACAGTAAATCCGAAAACGAAAACGACCGAGATGGTGAGTATCCCGCGTGATACGTATACGAAGATTGTCGGAAAAGGCACAATGGATAAAATCAACCACTCCTATGCATTCGGCGGTACACAAATGGCAGCAGATACTGTAGAGGAACTGCTTGATGTACCTGTTGATTACTTTGTCAAAGTGAACATGGAAAGCTTCAAGGATATTGTTGATACACTTGGCGGCATTACAGTAAATAGCACGTTTGCATTTAGTTATGACGGCCATTCATTTGGTACAGGCGAAATTAACCTGAATGGGGATCAAGCCCTTGCCTATACGAGAATGAGAAAGCAAGATCCAAAAGGTGACTTCGGACGTCAGCAAAGACAGCGTCAGGTCATTGAAGGCATCATTGCAAAAGGTGCCAACATTTCATCTATTACGAAATTCGGCGATATGTTCAAAGTCGTAGAAAATAATATGAAGACAAACATGTCATTTGATGATATGTGGACGATGATGAATGATTATCGTGATGCAAGACAGCATGTGAAGCAGCACGAGTTGAAAGGATCAGGCACACGTATCAATAACATTTATTACTACCAGCTTGATGACAGCAGCCTTGCGAATGTGAAGAAGGAATTGAAGGAAAGTTTGGAGCAGTAAAAAAGAAGACTACAGAAATGTAGTCTTCTTTTTTTATGATTGAAATGGAACTGGTTTTTCTTCACTTAATCCAAAACGATGGAGAAGCTCTTCGACAATTCGTTTTGACGCTTGTCCATCACCATATGGATTAGACGCCTTCGACATGTTGTCGTACTCTTTCTGATCGACTAACAGCTGTTTTGCCATGTTGTAAATGGTCTCTTCATCTGTACCCGCGAGCTTAAGCGTGCCAGCTTTCACACCTTCAGGGCGTTCTGTTGTATCTCGCAGAACTAATACTGGCTTCCCTAGAGAAGGCGCCTCCTCTTGTACACCGCCAGAATCCGTTAATATAAAGTGTGAGGCAGCAGCGAAGTTATGGAAATCAACGACTTCAAGCGGCTCAATTAAGTGCACACGATCAAGATCACTGAATTCTGTTTGAGCCGCATCACGAACAGCAGGGTTTAAATGTACAGGATATACAACCTGAACATCTTCAAACTCTTCTACAATACGTCTAATCGCTCTAAACATGTTTTTCATCGGCTGGCCGAGATTCTCCCTGCGATGAGCCGTTAACAAGATCATTTTATCTGTGCCTATTTTCTCTAAAATAGGGTGTTGATACTGCTCTGTAACCGTTGTTTGCAACGCATCAATCGCAGTATTCCCCGTCACACAAATCGTCTCTTCTTTTTTATTTTCAATTAAAAGATTCTGCTTTGCCTCATTTGTGGGAGCAAAATGAATATCAGCAATAGTGCCTGTCATTTGTCGGTTCAATTCTTCAGGGAACGGCGAGTATTTATTGTGTGTTCTTAAACCCGCTTCAACGTGACCGACTGAAATTTGGTGGTAGAATGCGGCCAAGCTTCCTGCAAAGGTTGTTGTTGTGTCTCCATGAACAAGGACAATATCAGGTTTTTCCTCTTGGAATAGTTGATCTAGTTTCAAGAGTGCATTTGATGTGATTTCGGATAATGTCTGGCGCTGCTTCATGATGTTTAAATCATGATCTGGCGTAATAGAAAAAGCCTCAAGGACTTGATCAAGCATTTCTCTATGCTGAGCTGTTACAGTAACAATCGAATTTATCTGTGGATGTTTATTCAGTTCAAGGACAAGTGGTGCCATTTTGATTGCTTCAGGTCTAGTACCGAAAATAGTCATTACATTTAGTTTTTTCACTTGTTTACGCCTCTTTCCATCAATACATATTGTTTTTATTATACAAAAGATCTCTTCGAATGATAAACTAACCATGCTAAAATTAATAAAAATTTCACAGATCTGATTGTTTATATTTACAATTTTCTATTAAAATTACTTTAAACATCATAAATTTATTTGATTACTTTTAAAAGTAAGGTAGAATTTAGTGGTATTCTCTTAATTTTCACATCAGTATTTAAGGACGGTGCAAAATACATTGAAAAAAGTACGTAAAGCTATTATACCAGCTGCAGGTCTTGGGACACGTTTCCTCCCTGCAACAAAAGCCATGCCTAAAGAGATGCTCCCAATCGTTGATAAACCAACCATTCAATATATTATTGAAGAAGCTGTTGAATCAGGTATCGAAGACATTATTATCGTCACTGGAAAAGGAAAAAGAGCAATTGAAGATCATTTTGATTTTGCTCCAGAACTTGAGCGTAACCTAGAGGAAAAAGGGAAAAAGGAGCTGTTAGAAAAAGTAAGGAAATCTTCTAACATTGCTGATATTCACTACATTCGTCAAAAAGAACCAAAAGGTCTTGGACATGCTGTTTGGTGTGCACGCAATTTTATCGGTGATGAGCCTTTTGCTGTTTTATTAGGTGATGACATTGTTCAAGCCGAAACACCTGGACTGCGTCAGCTAATGGATGAATACGAAAAAACTTTATCATCTGTCATTGGTGTTCAGCAAGTAGCAGACAGCGATACGCATCGCTACGGGATCATTGACCCTCTTACTCAAGAAGGACGCCGCTACCAAGTTAAAAACTTTGTTGAAAAGCCGCCGCAAGGAACAGCACCATCGAACCTAGCCATCTTAGGGCGCTACATTTTCACGCCAGAGATCTTTATGTACCTTGAACAGCAAGAGATTGGTGCAGGCGGAGAAATTCAGCTGACAGATGCCATTCAAAAGCTAAATGACATCCAGCGCGTATTCGCCTATGATTTCGAAGGAAAACGATATGATGTCGGTGAGAAGCAAGGCTTCATTGAAACTACGCTTGAATTCGCTCTTCAAGATGAAGAATTGAAAAAGAAACTCATTCCATTTATGAAACAGCTTCTCGAAAAAGAAGAAGTGAATTAAAAAAAGCTGCCAGCATCGGCAGCTTTTTTATTTAATGACTGAAATAGTCAGTGTATGCTGTTCATTATCAATGACAAACAGGTTGTTTTCGCCCTTCACTGCGAATTTTGTTTGTTTCTTATTCATCCAGACATTTTGTTCTGTCAGCCCAAGTGTGGAAAGAGAGATTGGCATAATATCGCGAAACACAATGGTGTTTGCCTGACCCTTTTGAATGACATAGTCGGTTTTCTCTGTGGTCAAACGTTCAATCGTATCTCCTTGATCATTTTTCACTGAACTCAGCATTTGCATTCTCTGTTTCAGCACAGATTCTTCTTTTCCAAGGAAAGAAAGTAAATACTCATACGAACCTGCCGATGCAGGTGATACATAGGAATTAAACTGTCCTGGTCCAATCGATAATGACTTTAAATCCTCTTCATTTTGAAGCGCAGCAGGTTTAACAAAATACGTTTCTGACGATGTTTTAATTTGAACGGTTTGTTTATTTTCAGCCACAGCCTGTACTTCTTGCCCAAATGGCAAAGTGGCATCAGCCTTTTTTTTCATGGCTTGGTCTTTGTAAACCTTGAGTGGATCAGCGGTGACAATCACCTGTTGATCCACCTTTTTCATATCAGGCGCTTCTTTGGTCTCTGGGTTCTTCGACTGAGGCGCTTCTGTCTTATCTGATGGGATTGCACCAAATGTCGCCAGTGTACGAAGCGGGCGATCTGAAAACATCGATAAGGCTAGCAATATCGTTAAGACCGCTAAAACTGTCACTTGAAATGCGGGTCCGAACAATGAGCGGCGTTTTCCGTTATCTTGATAGCGAGACACCTTTTCTGTCTTTTGTACGCCTTTTCTGCCTTCCTTCTGTTCCATTTGGTATTTTTGTTTCTCTTTCTTAGAAAGCTTGTTAAACCAGTCAACAAACTCCTTATATTCCTTCACGACCTTTTTCGTATCATCAAACATACGAAGCTCACCATAATGCATCCAAGCCACCCTGTCACAGATTTTTTGGATTTGGCTAATGGAGTGACTGACAAAAAAGATCGTCTTTCCTTGTTCCTTGAATTCTGTAATGCGGTCTACACATTTTTGATAGAAGGTTTGGTCTCCAACAGACAGTGCTTCATCAATAATCAGGATATCCGGATCGATATGCGCTGAAATGGCAAAGCCAAGACGTGATTTCATTCCGCTTGAATAGCTCTTAACCGGCTGGTCAATAAAGTCACCAATATCCGCAAACTCTACGATTTTTTCATAAAGCTCGTCTATCTCTTTATTCGTCAGCCCCATCATTAAGCACTTTAATCGAATGTTATCTTTCCCGCTTAACTGGTTATTCAGCCCTGCCGCAATGGCAATTAACGAAGGCTGGCCATTCATATCAATTTCACCACTTGTCGGTGGAATGATTTTCGCTAGAAGGTTCGACATGGTCGATTTTCCAGATCCGTTAATTCCTACAAAACCAATCGTCTCGCCTTCATATACATCAAAAGATACATTACGAACAGCAAAAAAACCTTTTTCGTTTTTATTAGGTAAAAACAGTCCTTTAATCTTATCCGACTGTTTTTTATATAGGACGTATTGCTTGGATACGTTTCGAAACGAAACCTTTAGTTTCATCGTATAATCTCCTTACTTTTAAAGAAAATCGACAAATTTATCCCTAAATTTCATATGAAGTAATGAACCGATTGTTAAGAGAAGTAAAGTAATCAACCAAAAATAAAGCGTATACTTCAGATCATTGTAGAACCATTCTCCTCTAAGAAAACTTTTCCTAAACCCTTCAATAATATAATATAGAGGGTTTAGCTTTAACGTAGTCGCAATCCATTCATACTTCCCGGTGAACTTATCTCCAATATCCCATAAAATAGGCAGCAAAAACATTAGAAGTCTTGTCAAGGATTGCAGCAAGTTTTGGTAATCACGAACAAGGACACTAATAGTTGAATTAAACAGGCTGAAAGCAAACATAAACGTTATCAAACAAATAAAATAATATATATATTGAATCCAATGAACATCGGGATATATTCCATGAGAAATGAGCATGATTACATAGATACCCATCATTAAAAAATAGCTAAATAAATTTGATGTTATAACAACAGAGGGCAGTGCACTAATTGGAAAATTCATTTTCGATACTAAATTTATACGCTTAAAAACACTATTTGCACCCTCTGTAATTGTCGAACTAATGAAAAACCATGGAATTAACCCCGCTAGCATCCATATAAGAAAAGGTATACTTACATGAGAACCATCTGCCATTTCTGCAGTTCTTCCAGATCCTCTAAGACCTAAACCAAACACAAACCAATAAGCCATGATTTGAATTAATGGATTCAACAATTGCCAAAAAACACCTAAATAATTAAGCTGATATTTAGACTTTGTTTCATAAATAGCCAGTCTAAAAATTAAAGTGGTTGAATTGAACTGCTCTTTAAGAATTTTAAACATTGCATTCATAATAATCGTCCTTAAATTTAATTATTGGCATAATCTATTTCAAAACACTGCTCTTAATTGTAACAGATTACATTAATTTTTTCATCTTAAATCAAATATCCTAGAATCATCAACTGTAAATATAAATTGAATGCTACTTAAAGAATTGTAATTGGCTATTAAAACAAAAAAGCTTATAGACAGTATCTACAAGCTCAAAATTTTCACAGCATATTGCTTAAATTAATACATTCTCTTTTGGGATGGCTGTATATAAATTGCCCAAATTGATATAATCAAATTCACTTGAACGATTCTTCACTACATTTTTAGTATCCAGCACTTGTTTATTAGACATTTTTGAAAGCTTGTCCCAATCTAATTCAACAAACTCGTCATGATCAGATAATATTAAGATTAAATCTGCATCTTCAGTAGCCTCTTCAATATCATACATGACAAAATCTTTTTCAACATGAGGGTCATAAGCTCTAACTTGATATTTTTTTTGTTGTTTAATTAGTTGTAATATTTCCATAGCCGGGCTTTCTCTAATGTCATCAACATTCCCTTTATATGTCAAACCAAAAATAGTGATGATTTTCCCATCAGACTTTTCCATAATTTTATTTACATTTTCAACAATATAATAAGGCATAGAAGTATTAATTGAGCGAGAAGTATCTATTAACCTAGCACTCTCAGGAGCTTTAGCTATAATAAAGTACGGATCTACTGCCAAACAATGACCACCAACACCTGGGCCAGGAGTATGTAAATTTACACGTGGGTGTTTATTGGCCATATCAATAACTTCTAATGCATTGATATCTAGCCCGTTACAGATTTTTGTTAATTCATTTGCAAGAGCTATATTCACGTCACGGAATGTATTTTCCATCAATTTTGACATTTCAGCAGTTTTCGCATTCGTCTTAATAATTTCTCCTTGAACAAAGGTACTGTATATTTTTGCGCCAGCTTCTGTACAAGCCGGGGTTACTCCACCCACGATTCGGTTATTATGAATCAATTCATGCATGATTTGTCCTGGTAAAACCCTTTCTGGACAATGGACTAAATAAATATCTTCCCCTACTGTTAAACCAGCTGCCTCTACTAAAGGTTTTACATGGTCATCCATGCTCCGAGGGGCTATGGTTGATTCGACAATAAGCACGTCTCCCTTTTTCAAGAATGGAATAGTATTTCTTACAGCACTCAATACGTAAGACAAATCACAAGATTTATATTCGTCATCATTATTAGGGGTTGGAACAGAAATGATAAATGCCTCTGCACTTTCAGGTGAAACGGACGCACGGAATTTACCAGAAGCAATTACATCTTCAAGAGCTTCTTGGAGACCTGGTTCCTCAATATGAATTTCCCCTTTATTTAATGATTCAATGACTGCTTCGTTAACATCTACACCTACTACTTCCACTCCATATTTTGCAAACATAATTGATGTAGGCAAACCAATATATCCTAATCCTACTGTACAAATTTTCATTTTGTATCCTCCAATTGGTTTATGACTAGTTCATTAGTATACTGTGTAACCTTGTTGCCAAACTGATCACGAACAAAAATTCTAACCTGATATACACCAGGTTCTTTTACATAATACGTAGTTGTTGATTTCGGACCATACATTATTTTTTCTATAACTTCTTTATTTTTGTATATATAATATGCAAAATTCAATTGATCCCCTGAAACATCACACATTATGTTGAGCAATGAATTTGAATAATTAATATTCGAGCTCTTAATCTCAGGAACCTTATACTCTATTCCTAACTGACTCACAATTGTCTCCATGAGATATTTAGGAAAGTGATCTTTTAAACCTTCATGATCTATGCCTTGCTCAATCTTTAAAGATACCTCAAACTTTCTTTCCTGAAGTGCCGCTACAAGAGGCTCAACATGATTTTTAAGATGATGATCCTTACTTCCAACCATGATTTTTATAAATGGGGAAACATCGGAAGGTTGCTGTATTACCTTGTAAAGAAGTTCGTCTAAATAAACTTGATCTGCCTTCTCAGCTCTTCCAGAGATATACGAAGCGATATTTGGATGTTTCGCTTGATTTATTAGAAAGTGTCCTAAGTTACTTTGAGGTGCCCCCGCTATAACATTGCCTACATAGTTTTTTAATCCAAAATATATAGCTGCATAACCACCTTTAGATGATCCAACCATTGTAATGTTTTCATTATAAATTTTAAGTTTTCTTTGAAAATATTGAATTAGAGAATTTACAGTTGTTTCTATTGAGAAATCTTTATTTCTTCCTAAGTAGTAGGCACCTTGATCTCCAAAATCATCTAAGATGAACAGTTTATTAACATGCAAGTTTTCTAACGTTCTAATATAGTTGTACCTAAACTTATTTTTTTCAGTAAGGCTTGAAAAGATAATAACTAATTTGTCTTTTAATTTTTCATTCTTGGCTTCCTGAAAGTAATACCGTACATTTCTCATACTGCTAAACTCAGCCTCTAAACAAAATGGAGGTACTGGAGTTTGGATTTTAAATTCACTAAGTCTGAAAATTGTTTCAAATTCACATGTATTTCCTTCGAACTCCACTTCCAAAACTGTAGAAGGAACTGCATTTTCCATTTTACTGAACATCCAGCCTTTCACCATAGGCTCTTTCTGACCAGCATACTTAGAAACTTTAAAAGGAACCTCAGCCACAAATTCTATTTCAGCTACTTTCTCACTGCCTCTAAAAAGTTCAACCATGTGATCTCTTAAATGAACATCTACTCCAATAGCTACATGCCACAAAAGTTTGTAATTATGTCTTTTTTCAGAAATAATAGTATCCTTTACTTGAATCACTTGATCCCTTTTCATAAACGACACATTTCTATTATGGGTTACATCTTCATATCGTTCATTAATTCCAGTTACTTCGGCATAATCATCTGCAATAACATAATCTTCAATAAACACCTTATCGTATTGACCATCCGTACGTACAAGACCCACTCCATCTACAATTAAGGTATTATGTGCGTATGAAGAATAAGCATATTGGGTTAGCGGATCTGAATAATTATACCCATTGGGTCCAGCCTCAGATATCAAATCTCCATTTGCATAAATAAATAACCCAAGATCATCGCTATGTTTATGATAATTACCATGATAAGCAGCATTAAATAAAACGTAAGTAGCTTTCTCTTTTTTCAACCAATTATCTCTAAATATAGCGTAACCTGACTCTTTGAATACCTTACACGAATCTTCCGGAGGGTTTCCATTTCTTCCTTTAGAAGATGAAAACAAGAATGACTCTCCTTGATATAAACCCATTAAGCCTGTTTCCTTTATTGGTTTACTTTCAGTATCTCCTAAAGGTGGCAGTGAGCTGTCTGGCTTTAGTATAAATGTTGCATATTCCTCAGTTTTTGAGAATATTTCATTCAAAGTATTACTAAGATTAAAATTAATATTCTTTATAAAATCAACGGTTTTCTTTAGGTTATTTGATACTACCAAATGATACGCAGGTGAATGCTCTTTGTGTACTCCTTCAGTAGTATAGACATGTTCAAAATAATTTAACAGCCTACTTAATGCCAGCTCTTTTTTTTCTTCATCATTTTTGTAATAACTATATTGCAACAACGCAATGTCTTGAAACATTCCATGATTGGTGTTCGTTGAATGGAAGCTTTCTTTAGCTAACAAGTTGCAAGTAAACTCCATTATTTCCATTAGCTTTTTTTGGTCAGAAGATTGGATATGAGGATGGCCCACTAGATAGAATCTTAAAATATACTGAAGTCTTAGAGCAGTAGTCTCATCATGAAACGCCATCTCCTTAGAATTCCCAGAATATTTGTTGGTGCTGCTCCAATCCAGAATGAATTCTAATCCTTTAATCAAATATTTTACATTGCCAGTACGTTCAAAGGCTTCAGTAAGACACCCTAATGGAGTAAATCCATGAAGCAATCTAAGGAAACTTCTTGACTCTTTTGCTGTCCAGTCCACCCCTTGAGAGTAATCACGTAAACCAAATGGCGGAATAGTATAAAGATTATTTTCTAAAATTGTATTAGCAGTAGAAATAGGGTCTTTATTTCTACTCTTGGGAAGAATGGATAAGAGCTTTTGCTCTCTTTCATTAAGAAAATCATTGTTTAGACTGTTCACGTATATCCCCCATTAAAGCAAATTAGCAATTAAGGACTCAATTTTATTATTAATAACTTGAACATCATAATTTTCTACAGGGAAAATCTTTCTAGAAGCTTGATTTTCAGTAGCTTTATTCCTAACAATATAATTTGCTGCTGTTTCTTTATCTTTAAAAATATAATCACTTGGATAAATTGTTTCAGAGCCTCTCCAATGTAAAACAACTGGAATACTACCAGTTGCCATCCCTTCCATAGGGGCAAGATGAAAGCTTTCAAAGTCACTGGTTGATAATACATATCCAATTTTACGGAACCATTCATCCATATCATCTCCGTGCTTTTCAAAAATAACATTTTTACCCCAAGGGGCTTGCTCTATTCTATCAAATAAATTTTCGAAATACTTCATTTCTTCTGGACGATTTTTCATCCACGGCAAATCGCTGGGAAGTTTGCTTTTTACATAAAGTTTGTAACGCTTATCAATACTCCAAAGGATTTCTAATATATCTACTGCCTTATCCAATCTTTTACGAGAAGGAAGTACTCCGCAAACACCTAAGGTGTAATTGAGTTCTTTAAGGTTTTCTTTCGGTTGATTTAATGCCTTCGTGTCAATCATGTTATAAATCATAGTCATCTTGTTTCTTGGAATCTTACAAGCTCTTGAGAACTCCTCAAAGATATATGGTGAGATTGCAATAAAACGATCAATGTTTTCAATATTAAATTGACTAGGATAATCTGTTTCTCGCTCTTGCAAATGCATTCTAACGACTAATTTCTGACCTTCTCTTTTATTTCGAGAATACCAAACAGCATTTCCTAATCCCCACTCACAAAAAACGATGTCTGCCCAATCTCTTAATTTTTTCGACCTTTCAGGATCATGATTATTATGACCCTTCCACTGATCAATTTCTACATCGTAAGAGGAATGATTTTCAAAGTGAGCTATTGTATGCTTTAAAAATTTCAAGTCATGACCAGCAAATACGATTTTGATTTTCCCCTTATAAAAGCTCCAAATCAGAGGTTTTAATCCTTCATATACTTCTTTAAAAGTATATTTTTCACATGCTTCATAAACTGCTTTTGCACTCTTTTTATAAAGTTTGCGATTATATAAGAGCTCAATTGTTGCTTCAACAAAATCTCCTAGGGTGTCCACAAACATTGGGTAATCTTTCCCCAATACCTCTTCATGAAGCTTTGTTCTTCTAAGTAGAATAGGCTTCCCCATTCTTCCGTATTCTAGCAACTTAGTAGACAACTCAACACTGTGGTCATTATCGATCAAGCTGCTTCTCCATGCAATCCCTATATCGGCTTGGTCGAGTAAATCTTGAACCTCACTCCTTGAGATTGCCCCTCTCCAGTTAACTCCATTTTGGTTTTCAAGCCTGGTTATAATTTCATCTTTTTTGTCTCTAAGAGCACCTTGAAACTTGTCTCCAGCTATATTTAAACTAATAGTAGAATCTAACTTTCTGATTTTTGAGAATGCATCAAGAATTTCTTCTGTATACCAATCTTCGGCAAATTTACCTGCATAAATTAATGAATTATTTTCATTTTTAAAAGATGGGGTACCTTTATAATTAGGAATCATAGGAGAAAGGAGTTTAAATTTCTCACCATTGACATTCAGTATGGATTTTAAAGTTTCTTTCATACTGTTCGTTTGAACAAACATATACGGATATACGTCATAGAAATCTCTTAATTGAGAAATTTCCGCATCACTAATCAACTCTCGATCGTGATTAAAATCAGTCACATAAGGTATAATCTTTTGAGTAAGGCTGCTTTGAGCAAGTTCATTGACAATATTTTTTCCTCTTACAATTATTAAATCGTAATGGTTGGTCGAATCCATTTCTTCAATAACTTCTCTCGCTTCTACTACATTCATTCTCTTTCGACTTTTAAATGTTCTATGAGAGAATACTTTGAACGTCTCAATCACATTAACTGTAGATAGCCCCTCTAGTGATTGTATAAGTTGAGTCTTAACAATAGGAGCCTTAAGAATGACATCTACTTTTATATTTACATCTGTACTAAAGACATTTGCCAGGGATGTCAGCCAAACTGCCGAACCATCCATTATGTTCAAGTCTACATCACCATATAAAAGAACCTTTAATTTCCTCATACTAACCACCTAAATTTCTATAGTATTCTCAATTTTTTCAGTTGAATTTGAAGAAGGATTTTTTACAAAGTTGAACTTATCAGAACTGAAAAGCCTATACCCCTGCTTGAAGTACGAGTACAAAGAGATATTGTTTTCAAAATCTGAAATAACTTTCACTAGTTCTACTCCTTTAAAGACCCGTCTATGAAGTAAAGAGTTATGGATATTCAAGTCGCTGACATACACATACTCTGCGCCCTGCCCTACTTCATGAATTTGGCCTTCATCACCGACAAAATGATTTGCTTTCCCTATGATTTCAGCTTGACTATATTCTGTTGCAATCAATAAATCTAGCAAATAATTTTCCCCATAAAAATGATTAGGTGAGAAATATGAGACATAGTCTGAATCAACAAGGTGCTCGATTCGGTCATAATGATCCATGTACGAGAGAACATAAGCAGTGACGTTAACATTATTAAATTGATTTAAGATATCAATATATCCATCGAACAAATCCAATAGCAGGATGAGTTTCCTATTTTCATAAGATTGTTTTCTGAACAGATTAATCACTTGATATGCTTCTTCCTTGGAGCGGACAACTGAAATAACTGCAACAGTCTTCTCTTCCTCTTCCAGATCAAATCCGAATTTTTCCAACATATAAGTAAGCCTATGTTTGTAGGTATGATTCAAGTGTACTTCCCTAATCCCTTCCATTGATTTGCTTCTATAGAAGGTTTCGTCTTTAAACACTGATTTCAAATGTTGCCTTAATGTCTCCTCATCTTCTGATATCATAACAATATCTTTAAAGATTCTTTTAATACCTTCTGAATAACTGCTTAATATAGGGGTCCCGCTGGCCAACCCCTCGAATACTCTCCTTGAAAACATGGTTGGTGAATTTTTGACACTATTGACATTTAACATTACCTTGTAGCCTTTATTAGCCTTTGCTATTTCATCATATTTCAAGCTCCCTTTAATACTTTGTTGAAACCTTTCAGGGAAACTAAAATCTCCTTCTTTTTTTTGATTTAAGGTATAGTTTCGATCATAGATGTCCAAACCGAATTCAGCAGCAATATCCAGGACTTTCTCCATGTCTCTCTTTCTATCTTCATGTCTGTTTGCATAATAAGAACCAGCAAAGCAAATCTTATCTATTCTATTCTCCTTTAATTGAATAGGGTTATGCAGTTTAGGCTCTGCTGAGAAAGGTAAAGCATACACTGTAGGTCTTCCAAG
The DNA here is from genome assembly GCF_038628485.1 of Bacillus sp. FSL M7-0003. Classification (NCBI taxonomy): domain Bacteria; kingdom Bacillati; phylum Bacillota; class Bacilli; order Caryophanales; family Bacillaceae; genus Bacillus; species Bacillus sp. FSL M7-0003. Next base: position 3,219,030 of record NZ_CP152024.1, read on the forward strand.
AACCTTTACGTATTCACTTATCATATTTTGATCAGTTGTAAATACATGATCAAAAAGTTGTGCTGAATGAATGAATTTTTCAAAGTGAATCGGGTCCTCCTTGTTCCAAAATGCAGTTGGAATCCCCCTTTTTTTACACCATTCAACTAGCGCAATAAGTTCGCTTTGGTCTTGATTATTATATTTTCCAACCATATACTCCCATGAACCAAAATTACCTTTCCATGCAGATTCAACGATGAGTACATCCGGCGGAGTTTGTGTCAATACCTCTTTCCAATTATCTTTTGTAAAGGGAATGAGCTTCACTTGTTCTTTAAAACAAGTCATGCTGAATTCATCAAAAATACATGCCACCTTAAATTCTTTAAGAGGTTTTGAAACATGGCGAGGAGTATGATGTTGGAATAAGTCCATTCTCGAAAAAGATGAGGCATCAAAATCAAGGTTTCTAGTAATTCTCATGCTTTCAACAACGATAAAACCTTCTCCTGAAATTTTTAAAGCGATTCTCAGATTCCTCGAGTTTTTTGATGTGATAAATTCTTTCAATTGATTAGGTCTCACTACTTCAGTACCTAGTTTCTTACTTTCATCATATTCAATCGCTATTAAATCAACACTGATATCTCCATATGTCTTGACCCTAAAATCAACACTGATTCTTTCCTCTGGATATATCCGTATTTCTTGTTGAGGAAGTATCTTGAAACTATTATTCTTCTCTTTAAATGAAAGATAAGTCTTCTCTTTTTGATTTGTTGCAATGATAAATTTTTCACCTTGATTAAATGTTTCAGCAGAAGAATCATTATTAGTAAACCAGAGACTCGCATTAACTAGCTCATCCTCTTCAACAACTTCTGGCTTCAGCTCTCTTTTTAACTGTGTTTCGAAGCTTTCGAGCTCCTTCTGTAGTTCTAATAATTTCATTTCCTTTTATACCCCTCTTCTCAACCGTTTACGTAAATTCCAATACTTTAACGTCAATTTACCTAATGTTGAATTTTGCAAAGCAGAGAGTTTGCGTTCGGTAACTTCTAATTGCTTTTCTACCCTGCGTAACTTAGAGAGTAACTGGTCTTTTTCTATACCATTAAAAACATCTATTTTGTCACGGGACAACGCTTCACTGTTTATCTCTTTCATGACAGCTATATATTGAAGCATCCTTTTCTTCAAACTAACTAACTCTCTTTCTAATTCGACACTTTTTGCTCTGTAGTCAATTTCATTTTTCAAGCAGTTTCTCCTCCTAATGATTCGTAGATGCGCGTGAAGTTTTCCTTTTCGTTTTCCCAGTTGTACTGATTGCTAGCTTCAGAAGCATTTTTACTAAATTCAGCAGTTTTCTCAGGGTGCTCAATCATATAATTTACTGCTTTAGCAATTTCCTCATGATCATGAGAATCAATACACATTCCTACGTTGTTACCTTCAACTACTTTCTTTATCTCTGGAAAATTACAAGCAACTACTGGTACTCCGCTCATTAGATACTCAAATAATTTATTTGAAGAAGCTGAATAATGATTAAAACAGACATTATTAAGAACTTGAAAACCTAAATATGCATTCTTTGTATATTTAGGGAGGTCTGCTAAAGGAACCTTTGGAAGGAACTTAACTTTATGAGAAAGATCCATTTCTTCAGTCAATTGAATAAGTTCATTTTTAATACGCCCATCTCCAATAAAAACCAAAATTCCTTCTGTAAAATATGGAGCAGCTTTCACTAAATTTTCTAAACCTCTGCCGGTTTGAATTCCTCCTTGATACAACAATATTTTTTCTTTTGCTGAAATTCCTAAAATTTTGTGTAAATTAACTTGATCTAATGATTTATTTTGAACAAACGGGTAGTTGTGAACTACCTTAGGGTAAAATCCATAAAGATTTTTATTATATTCTGCTCTTGTATGATTTTCTACAATCATTTGATCAACAAATCTTAAAAGAAAACTTTCCATCACTCCGTAGAATTTACTATCATATCCTGTACGACTAGTTTGAACTTCATGTGAATCATAGATTAGTTTTTTCTTATTTAGTCTAAACTTAGAGCATATAACTCCTTGCAGTAATGTATTCAAATCATTAGAATGATAAAAATCATATTTATTATTAAAACCCTTCAATATCATTCTGCATAAAATGCTTCCTCGAATAATTAAAGTTTTTATTTTTGTTTTTAATAAAAGTATTAAGAAAATTGTAACTATACTCGTGTATAACGGCTGGTAATATACGCTCAAAATCCAAATTAAAAAAATAAAAAATAAAAGATATTTTTTACTTTTCAACAATTTAATTATGGTCTGAAATAATACTAACCATTGTGGGAATCTCTTCACTCGATAAACATGAAACCCGTCATTCATTTCTTCATATCTCTTTAAATCTTTCATTGACGGATCATGTATACAAATTAAGTCTACAGTGTATCCTTTTTCTGACAATGCTGTGCATTCTCTCATTACTCTAGCATCATTTGTAAAGTGGTTCCAAACATACATACATATATTTTTTTTCATGACTAATTAACCTTTTTTATTATTTTTTTTATTAATTCATCTAATATCAGTATATTATTATCCCACAAAAAGTTTTTTTCAATAAACGTGCCACAATTACGTTTCATTGATTCAACTAGTTTAGGATTTTTATATAAATGAAGAATATGAGAAACCATTTCATTACTAGTTTTCGTACTTGCGATTAATCCAACTTCTTCTCGCTCAATTAACTCTTTTGAATAACCTGAGACCGATGCAACTACAGGTAACTTACAACTTAAATAGTCTATAATTCGCCCAGGGAGCACTGTCTCAAAGATAACCGAGTGATTAAGAGTTGCTATACCAACATCACATTGTGCCATTATTTCCAGGCATTCTTTTCTTGACATTGGTATAATGAATTCAACATGTTGAAATTTTTTTTCAGCTATAGATTTCTCAAGTTTTTGTTTATTAACCCCATAACCGATTATTATCACTTTAATATCATGATCTTTAAGTTTCTCTATAATATTCTCAAAGACGTTTATATCTTGGGCTAACCCTAAATTACCAGCAAAAACAACTGTAAATTGTTCTGTTGTTTTCTTATCATTGTTAGGTAACTCTTCTTTTCTTGCTGAATTTGGAATGAATGTTATTTTCTCTTTTTGATCCATCAAATGATTTTGGAATCCTTTGCTATTTATTACGATGTGATCAGATTTTTTATAAATATATTTTTCAACTCTTTTGAAAAACCAAATAATTAAAGAATGTTTAAAGACACCCACACCCTTTAATGAGTCTGGCCACAAATCCCTTATATCTAAAATCATTTTTGACTTATATTTGTGTTTTGCAATTACTCCCGAAAATGCGACAAATATTGGTGGAGTTGTAACATAAATTAGATCATATTTATTTTTATCTCTAAAAATAAATATGATCATTCTCGACATGATTTCTAGATAATAAATAAGTCTATTTATAAAACTAAATGCATATTTCTTATTTTTCACTGCAACTCTTATAATTCTCTTATCTTCACTATTTAATTCTTCCTCATCCCAAAACTTATCATTATGATAGAAGTCCTTTTCAGGATAACTTGGGTGAGTTGTTAAAACTCTAACATCATAACCTTTTCTCTGGAGCATTAAATATATATTTTTAAGCCTATTACCAGCACTACCAATTTCAGGATAAAAGTTTTGAGTGATAAGCAAAATTTTTTTGGACAAAATGATCCCCTTCACTTTCAATTGACGACAATTTTAGAAACAGATTCATATTTTAACAATTTCTCTATTATACATACAATTATAGGTTTTCACTTGTGTAAAAACAACAATTTTTTCAATACTTAAGCCTAATATTCTAACCAATTGCAAATAAAAATCGATAAAAATAATTCTTTTTTCTCGTAAACTTTGAATACAATTAAGAAAGAAAATGGGTTCAAGGTTGGTGTTTCACTCAAAGAAAAAAGCATAAATCAGTCAAAATACACAAAAAACGTGTATAAAGTGATTTATGCCTTCAATATCATATTTAATAATTAAAAACAGTGTCCACAACCCGCTTCGACGACTCCCCGCTCTCTAAGTAGCAGAATTTCTCATAAAACGGTGCGAATGATTCTGGTAGTGTAAAGGTCGGCTGTTCTGTTTCTCTCACCCAGTCAATGACACTTGCTGTCTCTTTCACAAGTGGTCCAGGTGCTTCTTGTTCAAAGTCGAAGTAGAAGCCTCTGAGCTTGTCACGATATGTTTCAATGTCTGGCACATAGAACAGCATCGGACGTTTGAGGTTTGCATAATCAAAGAACACAGATGAGTAATCTGTGATGAGCAGATCTGAAATCATATAAAGGTCTCTAATGTCTTCGTAATGAGAGAAGTCATAGGCAAAGCCTTCATACGGCCCTAAATCAAAGTTTTCAGCAACTAGATAGTGCATACGCAGAATGATGATATATTCATCTCCGATTGCAGCTCTGAGTTCATGCAGATCAAGGTCTAAATCAAATTTGTACTGCCCTTTTTTATAAAATTGATCGTCTCTCCATGTCGGTGCGTATAAGATCAATTTTTTATCGAGCGGCAGGTTCATTTTTTGTTTCAGTGCTCTCATCGTTTCTTCATTGTTTTGATTGTGAAGGAAGTCATTTCTCGGATATCCTGACTCAATCATGGTCTTTTGGAATTGGAACGCACGTGTAAAGATTTCAGTCGAGTAGGCATTAGGAGAAATGAGATAATCCCAATTCGATGCTTCTTTTGTGAAATTCTTTTTGTATTTCTTCGTGTTTGTTCCAGGCATATGCACCTCGTCCATGTCCATTGCCAGCCGTTTTAACGGCGTACCGTGCCAAGTCTGCAAGTATGTTGTGTGATCTGGCTTTGGAACCCATAGCGGCAAACGGCTGTTTACGACCCAATACTCGGCTCTTGCCATCGCAAAGATCCATTTTAATGACAGACGATTGATATAGTAGATGCCTTTTTCCTTAAACGGTGCTTCATGACCCTTTTTAACGCTCCAGATCAGCGTATATTCAGGGTGATGTTCTTTCATATACTCATAAATCCCACGCGGGTTACAACTGAATTGTTTTCCGTTAAAACTTTCAAAAACAACCGTTTTCTTTTTCACAGACAGCTTACTCGCTAGTTTAAAGGTCGTTTTAAACGTTCTTGTCACAAGACGGTTACGGACTTTTTTGATTTTACTGATCTTCTTTTTGAATTTCTTCCACTTACTTTTGACGTAATACTTGGCACGTGTTTTCATTGTGTAATCATTAACACGGATGCCAAGCGTTTGTCTTTTTTTCTTTCGGTACACTTCATATCGAATCGGTACATCGTTTTGTTTATGAATTTGAACAAGTCCTTTGAGTTTGTTCGAGCGGTCTCCAAGCACTAAAGAAGTGGTTGTTAATGTTTCCTCTACGCCGTTTACATCGCAGATAAATTCAAGGTAGAAGCGATATACAAAGCGTTTGTTTAATGAATAGGTCAATTCCTCTAAAGGGACTTCTGTTAAAAATTGATAAAGCTGTGGTACATGTTGATCATCACGGTATTCGATCACTTCGTCTTTAATATGGGTGATATTAACCGGAAAGCGATGTTCAATTGGTTCTTCACCATTTTTCTTCAATAAAAGCTTTGCTTCTTTGATCTCATACGGATGTTCTGCACTTAATACACCTGCATACCCGGATAAAGATAACATACACCCTTTGTTGAGCTCGATATGATTGAATTTCACAACCTTTAGCTCACGCTTGATTTTCAAAGAAGCATTCCCTTTGTCTGTACGGTATGGAATGATACACAGCATGGCGTCTTTATTTTCTAAAAAGGTCAGCTCAGGCTTTTCTATTTCCATTTTTAAACGGCGTTTATAGTTTGACGTTTTCTCTTCAGATTCAATATCTGTATTGATATCCGCTTCTTTTACTTCTTCTTCCTCTTCTTCGGAATCAGAATCATAAGCTGAGTCCTCAAGCTCGTCCTCATCCTCTTCTTTGTTTGTGCTTAAATAGTCCGTGACATACAAGTTATATGTCTGGCCTTGCTCTAACGCAAGCGGCAGTGATGCTTCATTCAATACCAATTTGAATAGATTCTCTTCTTGATGAACAAGCGGAAGGAAAAGTTCTTGTTTCGAAACTCTCTCCCTCATAAACAAATAAAATTCTCTATCTGTTAATGGCATGTCATCGTATATGCGAATCAGCATTTCTAGTTTCTCATGATGATTTTTTAACCCTTCAACGACACTCTTCTTATGAATTCCCTCTTCAATCATTAATCGTTAATCTCCTCTGTTCAGAAATCTTACCGTTATGTTATATCACTATTTCACTTTCCAAGAATAGTTGCCTTGTTTCGTTTGATATGACCATCCATCGATGGACGATGGTTTATTCGTAAGCAGCTCACCTTCTATTTCTAGTCGCTGCAAAACCTCTTGAAGTTCTTCTGTTTTAAAACGAATGTAAAAATCCACAAATTTCGTTTGGTTGATTTCAATGTTTTTCTTTGTTTGAAAATGGCCGATTGGGAAGCTGACTTGATGGTTCTCATCGATTGTTTGAGAGATGATTTCAGCTCCATTCACTCGATCATATCCTGCGAAATCAATTTGCACATGATCCGCTTGACTCATTTCATCTTTTAACTCGAGTTGAAGGTGAAGAACATGATGCTCAGAGCTTAGATCACGCAAGACCCATTTCATACTGTCAACGATCCCTCTCAGTTCATCTTTATGCTCACGATTTTCGAGCATATGATGAATGGCCGTATTCCAAACAGTCTCTTCGTCAGAAGGAACAAGATAAAAATAGGCTTGTTCTCCCAATAGTTTTTCGACATCTTCTTTATGTTTAGTATCCCCAAAAAAGACAGCATCCACTTGCTGTTTTCTTATTTGTTTAAATAATTCTCCATATTGAGAATTGACTTGATGCAGATCTTCCTCATAATGTGCGTGATGCACAAATGCAGCGTAATAGGTTGTTTCAGGCTGATCGATTTTAAACAGGTGGCGGTCTTGATCCCGGTCTTCTGTAATCATCAGTTTCAAACGGTCATTTTGTGATTGAATGCTGGATAGCCATAATTGTTTAATATCCGTCTTCTTTGTAAATGTTTGAATCCCTGTTTTTTTATACCAATTAATATGCCGGACTGGATTCTTTTTTGCATCACCAGGATAGATGAGCTCCATATAAATACTGCCATCTTCATTGATTAATTCCTCTAAGTATAGTGCACCTGTATGGGGAACAAAGCTTTGTACTCTGCATAAAAAGCCCTGCCAATTGTATTCTTCCCTCTTCACCAGTTGCTGCTCTTCATTATATTGATCAATATAACAAATGGGGGAAGCAGGCAATTCATATCTCGTCACTTGAATCGTGGATTCATCTGCTGGAATCACTGCTTCATTGATCGAATGCAATGATTCACCAACAATAAATTCCGAGTAACGTCTTTTACTACCACTTTCCGGTAGAATATAGTGTTCATATACATTCAATATGTCAACCTCAGGAGAAAAGAACTCTCCCATGCGATGAATACGTTCTTTCACATTTGCATCATAATTTAAAGTTAAAATTGCAGTACGTTTATGTTGATCAGCCAAAGGCTTAATCCTTGTCTTTAAAGACTTCGTTAAGCTCTCATCCTGTTTTGGCACATCACCCATAATAAAGTAGTAGTCCATATCAGGCACGTCCATTGATGCCATTGTTTCATGTTGTTCAGGTTGATCCAATGTGTCTTCAACTTTTTTCTTCATCCAATTTTGAAACAAAGGAAGCTCTCCTTCATAATATTGATGGCTTACTCATTGTATTTTACATGAAAAAGTACTTCTCACCAAAAGATAAGAAGTACTTTTTTTCGATCTATTAAAGTCCTGCAATTTCTTCCTTAATTTGTGTTGTCGAGATGCCTTCTGTTCTTTTCAAGTATACGACTTCGCAATGTTCTTTTAAGAAATCGAATTTACCTTCCCAGTCATCTCCCATGACAAACACATCAATATCGTGCTCTTGCACGTCACGGACTTTTTGATCCCAGCTGTTTTCTGGAATGACTTCGTCTACATAACGAATGGTTTCAAGAATCAGCTTTCTATGCTCGTAGCTGTGATAAGCTTTTTTTGATTTTTGTAAATTAAACTCGTCTGTAGAGATGGCCACCACTAAGTAATCTCCGAGCTGCTTTGCACGTTCTAGCAGCTTAATGTGCCCCCAGTGTAATAAATCAAATGTACCGTAAGTAATAACTTTCTTCATTGTAAACATAAACTCCTTTCTTCAATCCTTATTCGACTGCACTCGTGCAGTAATTTATCCGTAATCCTGTGATATTCGATTCGCTCTTCGGAACCTCATTATATCACAGCGCCCACCAAACGTTAAGCAGATGTAAAGACAAACTATTTCCAATTTATTGGGCACAGGAGGAAAAGTCCGAAGAATCAATGTTTCACAAAGGATTGTCCAGATGAAATGATGAAAATGTCATGAAATTTAAAGGTTTGTAAAGTTATTGTTAATATTTCATGGAGCATCTGTGATAAAATGATGAGTAGGTGAAGAATGAATTTACAATGAACGTTCATAGATAACAAGTTAAAAAGGAGGTCTAAACAATGCAAACAGAAGTGGTCTCTAACCTTTCTTATGTAAACGGCGACTTAGATGAATTTATCAGCTATATGAACCAGCATCATATTTCTCAGAGAAGAGGCGCCATGATTGCGACTGTCAATCCAGAGATAGGCTATGCCGTCATGAAGGATCATGCGTACCATCAAGTTGTCTCATCTGCGGATTATGTACTGCCGGATGGTGTAGGCGTCGTATTGATGTCTCGTATGACCCAAAGTCCGCTTAAGTCAAGAATTGCTGGCTTTGATGTCTTCATGTCTATGCTTGATCTAGCAAACAAGCAGTCTAAAAGAATCTTTTTATATGGTGCGAAAAAAGAAGTGCTTGAGGCTGTGAAACAGCGAATTGATACGGAATATCCAAATGTGGTCCTTGCAGGAAGCTGTGACGGCTATCAAGCCGATAAACGTTTCGTTGCGAAGCAAATCGCGCGCTCGAAACCTGATATGGTGTTCGTTGCTTTAGGTTATCCAAACCAGGAGAACTTTATTTATGAATACCGCCATTTATTCCCGCAGGCTGTTTGCATCGGTTTAGGCGGAAGCTTTGATGTATTTAGCGGAACGGTGAAGCGTGCACCACGCTGGATGATTAAGACAAATACAGAATGGCTGTACAGATTGATTGTGAATCCATGGAGATGGAAACGAATGCTCAATATTCCTAAGTACGCTTTTGCCGTCTTAAAGGAAAGCAAAGGAAAAAAACGTTACTATCCTGAGCAGGTAAAGGATCAGACGAAGCAGCTGTGAGAGACTGATAAATGATGAATATACGCTCAATGATGATTTCATGTTACGCAGCTTTTATTTCTTTCATTGGATGGCTGATGAGCGGCGTGAAGCCGCGTGAAAACCAGGTGACGCTGCTTGTTTCATTCCAAGAGAATGCGGCTGCTCTCATTCATACTTATCAACAACAGGCGAACATGACAATGAAGCTTACTGTCCTCTATACGAAGCATGCTTCTGCGATAGAAAAGGACGAGCCTCATTTGTCATTTCGCTATTTTCATGAAAAAAATCCTCTCCATCTCATTCAATGTATATATACGATGTTTAAAAGCAAGGTTGTCGTGACGGATAATTACTTTCTCATGACGAGTGTGCTCAGAAAACGGCCTTCTACCACCTGTATTCAAGTATGGCATGCCAATGGGGCTTTGAAAAAGTTCGGGCTTGAAGATGCTTCAAATTCTGAACGAAGTCCCCGTGACATCGAACGCTTCAAACGTGTCTATGCGTCTTTCGATTACATTGTGACAGGCTCAGATCACATGCGTGAGATTTTCAAGACCTCGTTTGGGGTCAACGATGAACGCTTTTTACCAACTGGTGTACCACTGACGGATATGTACTATGAACAGCACCAGCCTTCCTTGAAGCTAAATGATATCCCAAAAGGGAAAAAGATCCTGCTCTATACACCGACCTATCGAGACTTTGCAATGGACGGTCTTGTGCTGCCTTTTTCAAAAGAGCAGTTGCAAACTGAGATGAATGGCGATTACATTCTGCTCGTCAAGCTTCATCCTGCGGTCAAACATTTAGCGAAAGCAGAAACAGACGGTGAATGGATATTTGATGTGTCCGATCAGCCGCTCTATCCATTGCTTTGTGCTTGTGATGTCCTGGTGACAGATTATTCGTCCATTGTGTTTGAATATGCACTGCTCGAAAAGCCTGTGTTGTTCTTCACTTATGACTTAGACACTTATCGAGAGAAACGCGGCTTAGTCGATCGGTATGAAGATATCATTCCTGGTAAGGCTTGCGTCACTCAAGACATGCTTTTGCAGGAGCTTTTACACCTAAACGGATCAACCAATAAAGAACGAATCAAAACCTTTGCTGAGGAATGGAACCAATATTCAAAGGGACAATCCAGTCAGCAGCTCCTCTCATTTATTGAACAGCAGCTGCTCCTACACAAAAAACGTCCGGCTTCTCATTAGGAAGCACGGACGTTTTTTTATTTGTTATATACCGGGATATCATAATACAGCGTATAGTCATCAAGCAGGTTATACAAACTATACATGCGAGTGACTTGCTTAGAAGCCCAGCCAATATCTGTTGCATATTGATGAGTCGCTGTAGCCGACCAGCGCATTTTATAAATTGTATCTTGCTTGTATGTGGCATTATTGATATAGCTGTTGCCAATGAATTTTGCTCCGCCAATAATGGCAGCCTCTGGCGTGAACCATTGTTGTTCATACGCATACTTTGCACCTAGATAATTCGGATTGCTGTCATATGCGCCAATGCCATACATGTTATAAACTTTCTTTCCATTATACATTGTACCATTCGCTAAAATGGAACTTCCGTTACCCGTTTCAAGCAACGCATGAGAAATAAGATAAATTTCGTTGATATGATACGTTTTTGCTGCTGTAATAAAGGCTTGTCCTTTACCCGCAAGAATCCCTTTTCCTGCTAAAATCTTTGAATTGACCTCTGCTGGATTGAGATTCGCAGCTTCAGAGAGTTTCAGAAATTGAAAATAAGATTGAGTGCCTTCGGCAATATTAGCTGGATCTACATATTTTTGCACCTCTGCTGCACTTGCATTTCTCCAGCCGAGGTTGATCCTGATCCAGTTCCCTTCTTTCCCAAGCTGTTTCACTTTTGCTCCTTTATTGAGCTGTGCCACAATGTTGCTTGCAGAGCTCGAATCAGGTGTAGAACGGACATTTAAGCCATCCGTATTCACTGTCGATGTGGCTTGGTCTACATATGCTGCATAGACATAGGCCGCACCATCTGTCTGTGGTGACACCTTCATTTGTTTGTTGACCATCTCATTGACAGTAAGGTTGTAGTTCGTTTGCATGACCATTGGGCCATTTTTAATTTTTACGGCTGTGGCGGTCCAGCCATATTGGCTTTTCACAAAAGCAATGGCTTCATTTACAGTTGGTAATCCTGTAAATTGCTGCGTAATGTTGATTTTGTAAGTTGGTTTCGTTGTTGTTGTATACACAGCGGTTTCATTCCGTTTTTTGAAAAATGCCATGCCTTGGTCACGAAGTGCAGCTGTTGAGATGACACCTGTTTTGATCTGATATTGAGCATAATCGGCTGCGCCTGTTTTTTGAGCAGCGGCCTTCATTTTTTGTTTCGTCAAATAGCTGAGTGCTTGATTCAGTTTTGTCTGATTCACTGTCGGCTCTGTCGTGATACGGTATTGCTTGACCGCTTCTGTCAGCGTTTTTGTACTGCTGGCAATACCATTTTTCTTGATGATCTCTTGAGCCTGCTTCACTTTAGTTTGTTCATATACAGGTGTTGTCTTAAGACTATATGTTTTGCTGACAGCCTGTCCCTTGCTTGTCTTGATGCTGCTTGTCAGCTTCTGCGTTTTTAAGTAGGCGGCACCTTTATTCACTTTCGCTTGGTCCACTGCTTGATTGACGACGAGTCGATATGTGCTGTCTGATACCTTGCCAGTTTTTTTCGTTGTCGCAGATACTTTTTTCTTTTGGAAGAAAGCCGCTGCTTTTTTCGCCTCTTCATCTCCTAAAAGGTTTCCCGTCACGACTTGATATGGCTGTGTAGAAGAAATCTTTTTGGACGTGTAGCGCCATTTCTTTTTCTTGAAAAAGGCTACCGTTTTGGCGTAAGCTGTATCGTTCAGTTGATTGAGCTTCACGATATAATTTTTTGTTTTTCCCACTCGCTGGACAGCACCTGCAGCACCGGTTTGTTTCTTAATCTGAGCTGCAGCTGAAGCTGCTTGTTTGTTGTCTTTAAAATAGCCTGATTCCAAGCTGTAGACATTTTTTAAGGCACCAGCCTTTTGAATCTTCCCGCTGATCTTTGCTTCTTTTTGCAGCTGGGTAAGGAGCGTCTGTGCTTTCGACTGATTCGCTTGTGCAGCGGATGTGACGATGTAATACGGCTTACCTGCTGTCACCGTTTGAAGGACTGGTTTTAAACCAGATGCCTTTTGAAAGCCTTGCAGAATGGTATTCGCCTTACTTTGTCCAATAATACCGCTTGAAATCAGCTGATACACAGTGCCAGCTTTCGTTTCGGTTTGGTATGTACTGGTGACGCCTGCCTGCTTTTGCAGTTCAGTTTGAATATTTTTCACTTTCGTTTCAGAATCAATGGTTCCTGATATGACCTGATAAGAAGGTTTGCTTTGATTGATGACTTCATAGGAGCTATTGAGCCCTGATGTTTTCGTTAGTTCAAGTGAGAGCTTTTTCGCCTGACTTTCATCATTGACTGGGTCAGATACCACCTTTTGTAAAGGAAGGCGGTCACCTACTGGAGACACCGTACCGCTCATGCCCACTTCTTTTTTTAATGCAGCTGCACTTGCATTCGCTGCTGCTTGCGAATCATATCCTGAAGCAGTGAGCTGATAGGTCGACGTATTTCCTGAGGTTTGATAAGTGGCTGTCCATTTTTTGTCTTTCTTCAGTGTTTCCACTGCTTTTTTCACTTCTGCTTCTGTTGTAAATACCTTTGAGGTGTTCATCGTATAAATGGATTGATCGACATAGGAGGCTGCTTGCGCTTCTTTACCCGTGTGTAATGTCATACCAAAGGCAGCTGCGAGTAACATAATCTTGATGGTTTTTTTCATGTTCCCTGTCCCTCTCTTAACTTTGCATAATAGTTTACTAATCTCTTTATCGACAGAATCACCTAATTATTTTAACAACAAAAGACTCATTATATTTATATCTATCTATGAAAAATGACATATTCAGGATGTTTTTCACCTAAATATCATTTCATCATCTTAAATTTCCATTAAAGATTTAGTATCATATTAATTTCTCTTTAAAGATATGGTATCATATAGCATCATTTGTATATTTTTTCGAAATTTTTAAATTCACTTGTCTGTATATTACAACAAATTTTTGACTTTTTAAAAAGGAAGATTAAAAGGAGTCACAACCATGAATAAGAAGATCCTAAAACGGAACAAAAAGATTTTAAAAAGGAAAATAAACTTTCTCAAAGACCCTTTAAGGAATTTTATTAAAGATAAAAGACACCAAAGGAATAACCTATATGCATATTATTATCAACATCTTGATGTTGTTGATAAAACCGTACTTTATGAATCTAGAGATGGAAAAAGCATGACTGATAGTCCTTTAGCCATTTTTGAATATTTGCTTCATCAGCCTAATTTTAAAGACTATACTCACATTTGGTCTATTGAAGACTTTGAAACATTAAAACCAATTTTAAATAAGTATAGAGATGACAAAAACGTGATTTTTGTCAAAAGAAATTCTAAAGACTATTTGAAATATTTAGCCACTGCAAAATATTTAATCAATAACTCTACTTTCCAACCATTTTTTATATGTAAAGAAGAGCAAGTCTATATTAATACGTGGCATGGTACACCATTAAAGTATATGGGCTTTGATATTCCAGGAAATCCCGCACATTCTCAGAACGTATTAAGAAATTTTTTAAGCTCAGACTATCTTATTAGCCCAAATGAACATACAACAAGTATGTTCTTAAATAGCTATAAGCTAAAACACATTTTTTCAGGGAAAATAATAGAAGAAGGATATCCAAGAATTGATCTAACATTAAATACTGATCCTCTCGCATTTAAAAAAAATCTTCAATCTTTTGGAGTTAGCCTATCTTTAGAGAAAAAAACTATTGTATATGCACCGACATGGAAAGGGACGAATGTTGGTAAGGTTAAAAATAATTTAACTCAGATCACTTCTGACCTGAATTACTTACAAGAACGATGCGGTCAAGAATATAATATTCTTCTTAAGCTTCATCCATTTCTTTATCACCAAGCAAGTCGATCAACGGAATTACAAGGCCGGCTTATACCGGATTTTATTGATACAAATGTGCTTTTAAGTGCGACCGATTTATTGATCACTGACTATTCGAGTATATTCTTTGATTTTTTAGTTACAAATAAACCAGTCCTATTTTATATGTGGGACGCAGATGAATATAACGAAGAACGGGGAATGTATTTTAATCTTGAAGACCTTCCAGGACCTCGTGTCTATAATATAAGAGATCTGGCAGAATCAATTGGTCGAATAAAGGAAATAAGTTTAGAATTCAAAACCAAGTATGAGCAGTTTAAACATGACTTCACAAAGTACGACGATGGTAAAGTGACTGAAAGAGTAGTTGAGGCTATCTTCAATAATGAGACTGAAACCGTTCGCTGCATCAATACTCATAATAAAGTGAAAGAAAAGATATTGATATATCCAGGAGGTATGAAAAATAATGGTATTACTTCCTCTTTCATTAACTTAACTCAAAATATTGATTATGATAAATATGATGTGAGTTGTTATATGAGTACACCAAACTCAAAAGAAGTATTAAATAATATTGCAAAAGTCAATAAAAATGTCAGATTTATCTTCAAGCCGGGCTTACCTGTATATACTCTGCAAGAAGTTTATAAAGATAAATTAATTCATAATCGCGGAGCAAAAGGGAAACTAGAAAAAAGACTCTATCCACAAGAAGCTTATTCCAGAGAATTCAAGCGCCTATTCGGAAAATCCACTTTTGATCATGTGATTGATTTTAGTGGCTATAGTTTATACTGGGCTAAATATCTCGTTTCTGCAGATGCGAAAACAAAAATATGTTTTATGCATAATGATCTTCTCTCAGATAGCGAAAGAACGATTAACGGTAAGAAACCTCATAGAATTAATCTGAGAGGTTTATTCACCATATATGATAAATTCGATAAGTTAGTGAGTGTCTCTAAAGGGACAATGGAGTTAAACAAACAGAATTTATCTCAATATGCAGAAGAAAGTAAATTTGATTATGTAATGAACTCCATTAACCCAGACAAAATTTTAGGAACAGAATTAACTTCTAGCGAAGAAGATAACAGCCCAATCATATCGAATAAACCTTTTAAATCCAGGGCGAAAATTTTAAGCAATAAACACGATAAAATACTCCCTACATTAGTTGAAAATAATTTTTCCACTTTTTCAGCTAAAGATTTTGAAAATAAAGTGGTCATGATTACAAGACAAGCTGTAACAAAACAAAACGAAGTTTTATATAAATTCACTTATGAAGATCATGTGGTGGGATGGTTAAATAAAGAAGCGTTTAAGATTCTACCAGATAGCATTATATGTGAAGAAGAAGTTCATAAACTAGCAGTGATTGCATCTCCTAAGCGCAATGATATTTGGACAAAACCCTATAAAACGAAGGGAATTAAAAAGGTTTCTTCTAGCCATCCATATAAGAATATTATGGTGGAAATAGATAGAGAAGCTAGAACTGAGCGCTCCGTCTATAGCAGATTTTATATTAATAAACAATTAATAGGATGGATAGATTCCTCAGCACTAAAAATACTGAAAAATTACGAAGTTAATAGTGATCTCCCTAAAGATAAACAAGCATTGATCGAAAAAGAAAAGCACACATTATTAACTGAAAATTACCATAGACATGAAGAATTTATTCACTCTTTGAATAATAGAACACTTTTAGAAAGAAATTTAAACAAGAAAATGAAGATTGTTCATACAGAAAATCATAAAGTATGGTCTAAAGCATATCCAAATTTCGGTTATGCTGAAGTCTGCAGCGCTGATCTCTATAAAGATGCGATTGTAACTGTAACCAAGAGCCATAAAACCAACACATCTACCTATTATCAATTTTCTTATGATGGAAAAGTGATTGGGTGGTTAAACGTAAAAGCATTTAAACAATTAGACCCTCAATCTATTTTAAATCGTAAAGAAGTGAGTTATTCTGCTTTGCTTCATTTAAATGAGTTTAAAATTTATAATAAAACAAATGAAAATACACGATTTCAAGTTGTGGAAGATTATTATCTATATAATCAAAAAGAAATTGATGTCACTGAAGAGGTCACCACACCTATATCAACATACTGTGCAATTGAGCTCAATAATGAAAAAATAGGCTGGGTAGATAAAAAAGCACTTGAAATTATCGAAATTCGCGGGTTCCAAATAGAAAATGAATTTGTCCCTTATCCATCAAAACATCACTATAATTTTGTTAATATGGGACGCTTATCACCAGAGAAAGGGCAAGATAATTTAATCACTGCGTTTAAGCATCATGTCGAAACAAACGCAAATAGCAGGCTATATATTCTCGGTGATGGTCCACTAAAGAATAACCTTCAAAAGTTAATAGACCAATTAGAATTGCAAAACCATGTGTTCTTAGTAGGCCAAGTTGAAAACCCATTTACCATCCTAAAAATGTGTGATTGCTTTGTTTTATCTTCCCATTATGAAGGGCAGCCAATGGTCCTTTTAGAAGCAATGACACTAGGTATGGATATTTTAGCAACAGATATCATTGCCAACAGAACTGTTTTAGAGAATGGTAAATACGGGGCTTTAGTCAATAATAGTATTGATGGACTTATAGAAGGTTTAAATAACTTTAGCTCTCAGACACACCCTTCTTATGCTTCATTCAATTATAAAGAGTATAATAAAAAAGCAATGGACACTTTCTATAAAGTTCTAAACTAACCTTTCTATATATGATGAAATAAAAAAGACTTTCAAGCTGTTTGTATGCTTGAAAGTCTTTTTATTTATATATGCGACACAATCAGTTCACAAGATCCTTCAATTGAGAAGCTTCCTGTTTCAGCCGGCAGAATAAAATGAGCGCCCTTTGGCAGTGGATATGTGTGTCCGTCATGCTCTAAAGACCCTTCTCCATGAATCACACTGCATAGCAAAAACGGATAATCCTGCGAAAGCTCTGCTTTTTGATCAATTTCCCATTTATACACAGAGAAATATTCTGCTTCGACAAATGTACGAATGGTCACTCCCCGGCGTGTTTCAACTGATTCATCTGCATACCCGTCTACATGAGGAACTGTTGTGACATCAATCGCTTGCGCAAAATGAAGTTCACGTTCGTTGCCATCCTGGTCTTTTCGTTCATAATCATATACGCGATAGGTTGTATCTGAGCTTTGCTGCGTTTCAAGGACAAGCGTTCCTTCGCAAAGCGCATGGATGGTACCGCTTGGCACATAATAAAAATCACCAGGCTTAATCTTCACCCGCCGCAAAAGACCTTCCCAATCTCCACTATTCATCATGGTGACTAGCTCAGTTCTTGTTCTTGCATTGTGCCCATAGATCATTTCTGCTCCTTCTTTGCAGTCAATGATGTACCAGCACTCTGTTTTTCCAAGCTCGCCATTTTCATGTCTTTCCGCATAATCATCATCTGGATGAACTTGAACGGACAAGTCTTGGTTTGCATCTAATATTTTAGTTAACAGCGGGAAGCGGTCGCCTTCTATCCCCCCGAACAATTCTCTATGATTGTCCCAAAGTTCGATCAGCGTTTTCCCTTTATATGGACCGTCTTGCACGACACTTGGTCCGTTTGGATGAGCAGAAATTGCCCAGCATTCTCCCGTTTGATCAGAAGGAATATCATAGCCAAATTGATCCCTTAAGGCTGTACCTCCCCATATTCTCTCCTTCAATTCAGGCAGTAAAAAAATTGGTGACTGCTTCATTCAGGATGACTCCTCCCTTTGCTACCCTTTGATAATCCTTACCTAGCTTGATGAAAACTAGTAAGTCTCAACTTTTATTATGACGCTATCTAAAGAGAAGTCAATCCTTTCAGTACACCGAATGAAAACGATAACACAAAAATTATTTTACCCTTTGACAGAGCCAGCAAGAAGCCCTTTGACAAAGTATTTTCCAAGAAGAATATAGACGAGTAGTGTCGGCAGCGCAGCCAATATCGCCCCTGCCATTTGGACGTTCCATTGCACAATTTGACTGCCTGATAGATTTTGCAAGGCAACCATCACCGGCTGATGCTCCGCAGTGGTCATCGTGACCGCAAATAAGAATTCATTCCACACATTTGTGAACTGCCAAATGGCCACCACAACAAATCCTGTGATCGAAAGCGGAAGAATCATATGTCTGAAAATCCCGATAAACCCTGCACCATCCATTTTCGCCGATTCAATCATTTCATCTGGGATGCTCACATAGAAATTTCGGAACATGAGCGTTGTGATCGGAAGTCCGTATACGACATGGACAAGCACAAGCCCTGGAATTGAATTATACAATCCGACTTCACGCAAAAATTGAATAAGTGGAATTAGAATACTTTGATATGGAATAAACATCCCAAACAGCATCAGCGTAAAGACGACTTCTGATCCTTTGAAACGCCATTTTGATAGGACATAGCCATTCATTGCACCTAATACAGCTGACAGTAAAGTAGCAGGAATGACAAGATAAAGAGAATTCATTAAATTGGGCGCCAGCTTTTCAAACGCGATTTGATAGCTTGAAAAATCGATAGTAGATGGCAGCGACCACATTCGCTCAAGGGTGACTTCACCTAATGGCTTCAAGCTTGTGACGAGCATGACATAAACAGGCATCAGAAAAAAGAGACTGCACAAAATCAATAAAGCATAAAGAACTGGACGGACAAACCATCTGGCTGTCATGATGAAGCCCCCTTCCGGCTCGACAGGAGATATGGCACGATAAAGACCGCAACAGAGATCAGCATGACAACCGCAATGGCGGCACCGCCTGCATAATGGTTTCCTCTAAAGGTCATTTCAAACATATACACGCCCGGAACATCCGTGACAAAGTTCGCACCCGGCCCTGTCATCGAGTAAATCAAATCGAAGATCTTTAAAGAAATGTGAGCCATGATGATGACAACACTTGCAGTAATCGGTTTTAAAAGAGGGAAAATGATTTTCCAGTAAATCTGCCACTCCGTTGCACCATCCATTCTAGCAGCCTCTCTTACTTCCTCTGGAATTCCTCGCAGACCCGCCAAATACATCGCCAGAGAGAAGCCTGTCATTTGCCAAACAGCTGCAATCACAACAGCAATCATGGCCGCAGGTACACCAAACTCAATTTTCCCCCAGACAAATCCGGCCAATATGTTCGTATCCGTATACCACTTAGGCTGGATACCAAGCGTTTTCAAAAATAAATTCACCCCAGTTGACGGGTTTAAAATCCATTGCCATACGACTCCTGTGACAACGAAGGAAAGGGCCATCGGAAAGAAGAATAAATTCCGAAAAAGAGATTCCCCCTTGATCTTCTGGTCTAGTAAAATCGCAAGTGCGAGACCAGAGACAATGACCGCTCCAATAAAAAATAAAGTGAAAAAGACCGTGTTTCGAAGATCTGATTGAAAGCGGAAATCTTGAAACAGCATGACATAATTGCGAAGACCTGCGAAAGAGAAATCAGGAACAAGCGTGGTCCAGTTTGATAAGGACACATATCCTGTCCAGCCAATAAAACCGTAAACAAAGATGAATAATAAAACCGCTGACGGGGCTAAAAAGAGCAGCGCCAGCAGCTGGTCTCCATTCCATTTTTTCCGCATACGTTTAACTTTGGGCACAGGTGTTTTTGTCATCGGCGATGTGTCTATGCGCATGAAACTGCACTCCTTTTTAAAAAAGAGGCGGCGTCTAGCCACCGCCTCCTTCGTCTTTATTTCATTGCATCTTTTAATGATGAAACAAACTGACTGCTGTCTTTTTGTGTCACAAAGATATTGACGGCTTGATTCGCTTTTGTCACAAACCCTTCTTCAGCAGCTGAGCCATGAGCAAGAGACGGCGCCAGTTTTGACTCTTTAAATGCCTTCATCGCCGATTTTCCGTATTCATCATATTTTGATACATCTGCATCCACACGTGCTGGAATCGATCCTTTTAGAGGATTAAACGCATCCTGTCCTTCCACAGATCCTAAAACGGATAAGAATTTCTTCACGTTTTCTGGCTGTTTCACACCCTTTGGCAGTCCAAATGTATCGGTGATCACCATAAAGCTTCCTTCCGTTCCAGGAGTCGCCGCGTATCCAAAGTCTTGATTCACCTTCAAATCAAGATCATTCACAAAGTACCCCTTCGCCCAGTCGCCCATGACATTCATTGCCGCTTCTCCTTTTGCCACGAGCTGTGAGGCATCCTGCCAGTTACGTGAACTGTGATCGTCATTGACGTATTCGAGCATACGTCCAAAGATGTCTGCCGCTTCCTTCACTTTCGGGTCATCCATTTTCATGTCGCCAGCCCAAAGTTTTTGATAACCATCTGCCCCTAATACACCCAGCAAAACACTTTCAAACAAATGAGTCGCTGCCCAAGGCTCCTTATCTCCAAGTGCAAGTGGTGTGATGCCTTTTTTCTTTAATGCATCTGCTGTTTTGAAAAATTCATCAAATGTCGTTGGCGGCTCTAAGCCTGCATCATCAAATACCTTCTTGTTATACCAAAGCACATTGCCCCTGTGAATGTTTACTGGCACGGAATAGATTTTCCCGTCTTTGCTGACAAGGTCAATCAGTGATTCTGGAAATTTGTCTTTCCAGCCTTCTTTTTCATATAAATCATCCAGAGGCTCCATTTTGCCTGCCGCGACCCAGCTCTCATTCAGCTCCGCCCCGCCATGCACTTGAAACGTAGCAGGCGGATCATTTCCCTGCATACGGCTAGTCAGGACAGCCTTTGCATTCGTACCAGCACCACCTGCGACGGCTGCATTTTCAATTGGAATGTCTTTATTCTCCTCTTCAAACAATTGAATGAGTGCCTTTAGCCCGTCTTCCTCACCAGCTCCTGTCCACCAAGAGAAAATTTCGAGCTTTTCCGCTCCGCCTTCTTTTTTTGCCTCTGAGTTCGTCGATGAGCTGCAGGCAGTGACGATAAGCATACAGAGTGCCAGCAGTGTAAAGCCTAATTTGAACTTCATAATTGATCCCCCTATCCCCATTTTGTAAGCGTTATCAAAATAAGTATAATGGCAGATCCTTGCTTTTTTTCAGGCAAACTTCTTCACTTTTTTATGAAATTCTTCATTTTTTTACGGCCTGTTTTCGATATTCCTTCGGTGAACAGCCGACCATCTTCTTAAACACACGGCTGACGTAATTAGGATCTGTATATCCTGCCTGAAAGGTAATTTCTTTTAAGCTAAGCGTGCTGTCTTTGAGGAGCTTTTTGATTTTATCCAGCCGGCAGGCTGTCACATACTCTTTAAATGTCAGACCCGTCTCGTCTTTAAATCGTTTTGTGAAATAGGTGGGACTTAAATCAACATAAGCAGCCGTTTGCTCAAGCGTGATCTGTTCACAATAATATGTTTTGATGTAACGTTTTGCCCGCTCGATGTCATTGATGGTCTGGGTTCTCGCTTCATACACGTCAAATAGGTGTTCACAGCACTGGCGGCATTCAGCTGCGGTGCTGATTGTTAATATCGATAGGTCTGTACGGAGACGTGATTTGAAGAGAATCAGCAGTTCTTTTACTTGTGAAATCGTCGCGCCCTCTAATTGAAAGGCATCAAATAAAGCCAGCGCATCCTCTCTTCTCCCTTCCTCAAGCGCCTGCATCATGCTGTCTGCTAGCTCCGGCAAATGAATCAATGGACCGGGCTTCACCTCTGTTTGGTAAAAGCCATAACGAACAACGCCGCCACTCTTTTTTCGCTGATAATAGGAAAGCTTCGCCTCTGCTGCACTTTTCTGAAGATGAAGCGGGTTTGAGACTGGGTGCCCTATGCCAACGACAGGTGAAGGCTGACCGTTTGTCATGGCAGCTCGAATGGCTTGCAGCACCTCTGCCTTTAGCTGACCTGATCCCTGCTGACTATAAATGAGGCATGTAAACAGTTCTCCCCCCATCTGAATCGGCACCGTATGAAATTGTGCAGATTTCTGTAAATCGATCAACAGCTGATCTCCTTCTGTCCGCTGCACAGCGATGATAAGACCTGCTTCATATTCGGAGAATAGTTGTTGAAACTCCATGGATGTATAAGATTGACCGTTCATGACATGCGCTTCAAGCCACTTTGACTGCTGATCGGCCGCTGCCGCCTGCCGCAGAGTCGCCTCCTGCTGAATCTCTGCTGCTACAAATCGAATGGCTGCGATGGTTTCATCTTTGTCAGCTGGTTTGACGAGGTATTGTTTCACCCCTTCCTGCATCGCTTGCTTGGCATAATCGAATGTATCGTAGGCTGTCAGCATAATGAATTTTGTATGAGGACTGATTGCTTTGATCTGTTTGATCGCTGTCAGTCCATCCATGCCAGGCATCTGAATATCCATGAGCACAAGATGAATGGACTCAGATCGCACGAATTCAACCGCCTTCTTTCCATTTTCCGCTTCTCCTGCTATATGACACTCTGGAAGCCATACGGTTAAGAACTTCCTCATCGCTAGCCGTTCTATTTTTTCATCATCGACAATCAGCACGTTCAGCATGCCGGTCCCTCCTTCATCGGAATAGCCAATTGTATGGTGGTGCCTTCGTTTGGCTTTGAATCAATTTGAAGGGCATCTTGCACCCCGTAAAACAAGCGCAGTCTTGACATTACATTTCGAAGACCGATTCCTGTCGAGTGGCCTTTACTCAGTATGTTCGGATCTTCCTCTTCTTTTTCTGACAGCAATCTTCTTTTCTCCTGTTCATTGATGCCCATCCCATTGTCCCGAATCCGAATCATCACATAGCCGCCTTCTTGATAGATCGAGAGCTCGACAAGTCCCTCTTCCTCCTTTGGCTCGACGCCATGAATAAAGGCATTTTCAACAAGCGGCTGTAAGGTAAGACTTGGGATATGCACAGATAAACACGATTCATCGATGGACATTTTGCACGTAATTCGATCGGCAAATCTCGTTTCTTGTATATGAAAATATTCTTTCACCACTTTCACTTCTTGTTCCAATGTAACGGATGTACTAAGAGCAGACAGCGAATACCGCATCAGCGTGGAAACGGATTGAATCAACCTCGATGTGGCTTCTGCTGATTCTAAGTAAGCCATGCGTGAAACGATGTTTAATGTGTTAAATAAAAAATGCGGATTCATTTGGTTTTGCAGCGTTTTTAGCTTCATATCTTTGATTTTTTGATCCAATGCTGCCTTTTGTTTGATCTCTTCAATCATCATTTTCATCTCTTGCCGCATTCGCTGAAAGGCTTCATTTAAAACAGAGATTTCATCCTTTGAGGTGACATGCAAATTCGTTCCATCAAAATTTCCTTCTGATACTTCTTTTACGCTTCGGGACAGATGAACGATGGGTCTTGAGATCCCGCCAGCAATCATATACGCCATCCATAAGGCGACCCCGATTGATAACGTAAACAGGCATAAGGTAAAGAGCGCATAGGTTTGATGTCTTTTTTGAAGAGTTTGATAGAGTATCTGATACTCAGATAATTCATCATCAAGCAGGGTCATCGTCTGCTCTTGTATATAGGAGGAGACGGTTCTCACTTCCTTCACACTTGCAGCATATTCTTCGATTTTCCCTTCTTTCACATGTGTCATGGTCGCATCACTTTCATTGATGAGCGTCCGCATCATATATTGATATTTTTCAATAGAAGGAATTGCCGCATGAAGACCGGCATCCTTTCGCAGCGCTTGATCGTATGATTTCATTTTCTGTTTTGACGTAAGATATTCTTTGACAAACTTCCGTTCCTTTTCAATGGCATAGGCATTGACCTTTTCATACATCGTTTTCGCCTCTGTCGATATATCATTGAGCAGGAGAAAAGAACGAAAGCTCCGGCTATATTCTGATGTGATTTTTGAACTGCTCCAGTAGACAAAAAAAGCGGCTACGTTGCCAAGGAGCACAAGGATTAAAAATGCCAATAACAGCTTACTTCGAATCCTTCTCATGGCTGCACCCCCTGCTTTCTGTCTGTTTGCTGAAGAGGCAGATCCCCGCGCCGGATTACACTCGTTCCCGTGTACTGAAGCGGTTCTTCTTTTTCACCTTTCTGCAAACGAACAAGCGATTCAACCGCTTGATAGCCCATTTCATAAGGGTGCTGTACGACCACGGCATCAATTGTTCCATCATCAAGCGCCTGAATCGTATCAGGCAATGTGTCAAATGCAAGCACATAAAAATCAGTGGTTGATCGATACTGTGCGATTGCTTGAATAATGCCTGCGCCATCTAATGCACTTGTACCATAAAATGCGGTGAGCTTCGCATGATCGTTTAATAATTTATAAGCGGCACCTGAAGCACCTGACTTCGTAATGGCTGATTCTTCTATCCCAGCAATATGAATGCGTTTTTCAGCAGAGACGGCATCTCGAAAGCCTTTGACACGCAGCTTTTGATGAATGGCATCCAGCCTGCCTGTGACAATTCCTACATACTGTTCACCTTTTGTATCTGCGATGAGTGCCTGTCCTGCGATAAAGCCTGAATAGTAATTGTCCGTCCCTACATACACTTGACGCTTGCTCCCCTCTGCATCTGTATCAACGGTGACAACATCAATTCCTTTTTCCCTCGCCTTCTGAAAAAGCGGTTTGTATTTTTTCGCATCAAGTCCCTGTGTCATAATGCCGTCAACATGTCCAGCGATTGCCATATCAATGGTTTTCAGATGATCGTCTACATCCGCTTGCTTTGGGCCCAAATATTCTAGATACACGTGATGAACGTCTGCCGCATCCGCAGCTCCCTTTTGTACAAGCTGCCAATATTCATTATCAAGTTCCTCCGGTATAAGAACAAAATGGTATTGATACGTTGACGCTGTTTCATCGGAAGCGCTTTCAATTTTAAATAAATCTTGACCTAATAACGTTAAGAAGATGACAGATACCACACAAAATGTGAGAAATGCGCTCATTCCAATCCACTTAGATAATTTCACCGTGTCCCCCTCCTTTCCACTATTTCCGCATAAAAAAAGAGCTGCTTATAAGCATACTCTCTCGACCTCTATAATTCCTTTGTCATAAATAAACTGTTTGGATCTTCTTGATATGTACCAAAAGGCGGACAATACTGAAATCCAGCGCTCTCATATAGTTTTCTTGCTGGTTCAAAGAAAGCCATTGCCCCTGTCTCTAAGCTGACACGTGTGTAGCCACGCCGTTTTGCCTCTTGGAGAAGATGATTCAGCATATACCTCGCTACACCTTTTCGCATATGGAGGGCGGCGGTTCTCATCGATTTGATTTCCCCATGTTCACTTGACAGTTCTTTTAACGCTCCGCAGCCAAGAAGCTCCTCTCCATCTCGCACACTCCACACCGTGACATCCTGTTTTTTTAAATCAGTTAATGGAAGGGCATGAATGCTTTCTGGCGGCGAATGCTCCTTCATCTCTTCTATATGTGCGGTAATCAGCTGATCAATTCGTCCATCCGTGAGTTCATCTTGTAGAATGTACATTTTCATCACTCCTTCACGCTCATTGTACGTGAAGAGTTAAATGTTTACCTGCTGTTATGTCAGATAAACGAACAAACAACCGGCATCAACGAGCCAGTTGTTTGTTCGTTTGACAAGTATTTATGAAGAAAGAACGGCTTGTAATTCCTCTGCTGTACTGCTTTCAAGCTGACTTCCGACACCAACAGCCACCGCGCCTGCTTTGAGCCACTTTGGAACATCAGCTGGAGGAATGCCGCCCGTAGGAATAAATTCAATTTCTGGAAATGGACCTTGCAGGTTTTTCATATAGGATAAACCGAAGGAGCCGCTCGGAAAAAGCTTGAGCAAGCAATAGCCATCTGCTTTTGCCTGCATGATTTCACTCGGGGTGAGAACCCCTGGTACATAGAGTGTGTCGTAAAATGAAAGATGTTCTCCAATCATAGGAAGGTATCCTGGACTAACGATAAACTGTGAGCCTGCCTCAATGGCTGATTGTGCCTGCTCCAGCGTCGTAATTGTTCCCGCTCCTACAATGAGGTCCTGCTCCTGCTGGAAGGATGCGATGATGCGTTCAGCATTTGGCGTAGTATACGTTACTTCAATGGCACGAACCCCTTTTTTCTTTAAACGCTCAATCATTTCAATGCCTTCTGCTTCACTACCTGCTCTTACCACTGCAATTAATTTACAAGACGCTAGCTGCTTTTTAACGCTCAAACTTGCTGACTTTTCCATATCTCTCATCCCCTTTCATGTACTCCCGCCTTTGATATCGCTTGGCTTCTTTCATAAAAGCCTGAAGCTCCTTCCGGGTAGGCAGTCCGTCCTTATCGCCAGGTGACATCACTGCAAGTGCCCCGACCGCATTGCCTCTTGTCACGGATTTTTCATGTGATAAGCCGTCAAGCAAGCCGCTGATGACCCCCACTGCAAATCCATCACCAGCTCCAACTGTGTCTACGACATCCTGCACATAAAATCCATTCACAATCCCCTGACCTGCTGCACTTTTATAAAAGGCACCTTCTGCCCCTAGCTTAATGACCACTAGTTTGACACCTTTTTGCAAATAAACATCTGCAATCTCTTCTGGCTCGTGACAACCCGTGAGCCTTTGCCCTTCTGCAAGCCCTGGAAAAAACCAATCCGATTGTGAGGCGATATGATTCACCGTCTGAATCATATCTTCTTCCTCTTCCCATAGCTGAAGCCGAAGGTTTGGATCAAATGAAATGGTTTTGCCCGATTCTTTCATTTCTTGAAGAGCACGAAAAGAAAACGCTCTCATTTCACTAGATAAGGCAGGCGGAATACCAGTCATATGAAGGTGGCCTGCCTGTTTGAAATAAGCGGCGGGAAAGTCGCTTGGACTCATTGTGCTCGCAGCAGAGCCTTTCCGATAATACGTGACGTCAGGGTCTCCTTCCTTCACTTTTGATTTAAGTAAGATTCCCGTTTGAGATCCATCATTTGAACGGAGCACTGCACTTGTATCGACCCCTTCTTTTTGAAGCTCTTCTAAAATGAATGTGCCAAGTGAATCTGCTCCGACTTTGCTCATCCAGCCCACATGAAAGCCCAGCCTCGCCAAGCCGACAGCCACGTTACTCTCTGCACCAGCAAGCGCCTTTTGAAATGTATGCACTTGATGAAGCTCTCCAACTTCTTTTGCATAAAACATCGCCATTGATTCCCCAAATGTGACCGCATCCAACGCTTTCACTCATTTCTCCCCTTTCTCGGTACCGGTTTCAAATCAGTTGAAAAAGAGAGAGCATGCACGTATGTATACTCTTCTCTGCCTATCATTTATAAAGATTTCCTTACTATGATTTCTCCATCAAGCTGAATCGTTTGGGGCGCACTTTCATCCCCTTCTAGCCGCGTCTTGATTTTTTGCATGGCTGCTTTCCCCATTTCATGAGATGGCTGGGCGACCGTTGTGATTCCAGGTCCAATCAGCTTATACCATTCTGTATCATCAAACCCTGCAATGCCTATCTCTTTAGGAATCTTCACCCCAAGCTCTACAAGTTCACTAATCAGCTTCAGCATGAGTAATCCATTACCGGCTAAAATCGCTTTTTTCTGTTCGTTTGATTGTAAAAAACGGACAATCTCTTCGCGCATTTGTTCCTTTTGCTTTAAATCAATTTCTGCAATGATCGGTTTCTTATGTTTACTCAAAACTGTTTGTTCATATGCTTCCTTTCGTTCTTCACGAGGGCTGATTCCATCGACAGGCTCAGTAAAGAAAGCGATGTGATCATAGCCTTTCTCATACATTTTTTGAAGCAGACGGATGGTGATATCACGGTTGTTCGTGGTCACTGTGTCGACTTTCAGTTCAGGCAGCTTCCGGTCTACAAGAACAATCGGTACACCGTTTTTCTTAAAATCCTCCAGAATGTCATTGTTCTGTCCTGTCGTATTGATGATGAGCCCTTCAATATAATGTGCATTCAGCTTTAGGAGCATTTCTCGTTCTTTTTCTGGACGATTATCTGTGTTACACACCATGATGCTGTATCCATATTCATCACAAATCTCTTCGACCCCGCGAAGTGTTGCCACAGAGAATGGATTCGTAATGTCGGCTACAATAAACCCAATGACCTTGCTTTTTCTGACTTTCAATCCTTGAGCGAGCTGACTCGGACGATAATGGAGTTCCTCAATGGCTTTCTTGATTTTTTTTACCTTTTCTGAAGAAATTTCATTTGTTCTGCCATTGATATATCTGGATACAGTTGATTTTGAGACCCCTGCATAAGCTGCAACTTCATTAATGGTGACTTTCGTTTGCTTTTTCTCTTTCATTCAAAAAAACTCCCACAATTGATCTTCTCATTTGGTTCGAAACCGATTTCAAATAAACTTAAAAAGAGCATATCATAATTGAACGCATTTCAGAAGATTTTTTTGCATGATGATAGAAAGAATTTGTCTAATCAGAGGAAAAGAAAGCGATTTCAAAATAACGGTTGACGACGCTCTCCTTTTCCTCTAAAATTTTCCTTGAAACCGATACCAAATAAATATCAATATTTGTTTCATATGGAAAGGGAGGCTTATCCAAATGGAAAATCGTTATGCTGTACATCCTGAGCAGGTCAAACGTTTTACAACAGAGGAACTTCGTCGTCATTTTCATATTCCTACGCTGTTTGTCAGTGGTGAATTAAAGCTCTATTACTCGCATGAGGACCGCGTGGTGATTGGCGGAGCGATGCCGGCAGCAGAGCCCATCACACTAGATGCCGGAGACTTTTTACGGACGGAGTATTTTCTTGAAAGACGAGAAATCGGGATTGTGAATGTCGGCGGACAAGGAACGGTCACTGTTGATGGTGAGGCCTTTGTGCTGGAGCATAAAGATTTCTTATATATTGGCCTTGGTCACGAAGATGTACAGTTCGCTAGTTCATCAGGCGAGCAGGCCAAGTTCTATTTAGTATCAGCCACGGCTCACAGGGCGTACCCTACGCAAAAAGCAGCCATCGCTGAATTAACACCAAACCACTTAGGGGAAGCAGCTGCTTCCAACGTACGAAACCTGTATCAAGTCATCCATGCAGACGGCATCCAAAGCTGTCAGCTCATGATGGGCATCACTCAGCTTGAAACCAATAACACATGGAACACGATGCCCGCTCATATTCATGATCGCCGGATGGAAGTGTACTTATATCTTGATATCGAAGAGGATGCACGGGTCTTTCATTTTATGGGGGAGCCATCTGAAACGAGACATCTTGTGGTGGCAAATGAGGAAGCAGTCATTTCACCTGCCTGGTCTATTCATTCAGGCTCAGGTACAGCGAATTATTCATTTATTTGGGCAATGGCAGGCGAAAACTATACGTTCAAAGATATGGACTTTGTCCCAATGGATCAGCTGAGGTAACGAGGGTGATGACAACTTCATATGCAGCGTCCCTCTTCTCCCTTGAAGGAAAAACAGCCCTTGTGACAGGTCCTGGAACCGGCATTGGGCAAGGCATTGCCGTGGCGCTTGCCAAATCAGGTGCAGATATTATCGGTACGTACCATCACACACCGCTTGAAGAAACAAAGGCGCTAGTCGAACAGGCAGGCCGATCATTTCATGCGGTTCAGGTTGACTTTTCTAATCCTCAATCTGCAAAGCAGGCTGTCGATGCCATATTAAAGAAGCATACGATTGATATTTTAATCAATAATGCTGGAACCATTAAAAGAGAGCAGGCGGCTCACTATTCAGAGGAAGATTGGCATACGGTCATGGATGTGAATATCAACAGTCTCTTTTTCCTCACGCAAAAGGTTGGACAGCAGATGCTGAAAAATGGGCAAGGGAAAATCGTCAATATCGCCTCCCTTCTATCGTTTCAAGGCGGCGTCTTTGTCCCTGCTTATACAGCAAGTAAGCATGCTGTCGCTGGGCTGACGAAAGCTTTTGCCAACGAATGGGCGAGACAGCATATTCAAGTGAATGCGATTGCGCCTGGGTATTTTGCGACCAATAACACACAAGCCATTCGTGACGATGAAAATCGAAATGAAGAGATTCTGAAACGAATTCCCGCCGGGCGCTGGGGAAAGCCTGAGGATCTAGCCGGTGCTGCTGTTTTCCTTAGCTCACCAGCTTCTGATTATATGAACGGCCACATTTTAGCTGTTGATGGCGGATGGCTTGCAAGATAAACATACGAGAGAATTCCTATCCGGGATTCTCTTTTTTCTATTTGTATAATTCTCCACCTTCCGAGTCACTCTATAAAAAACATGTGATGAGGGTGAGGTATTATGAAAAGTCGTATTGAACAAGATATAGCGTCCGTCATTAAGCGTGTCAAAAGCTTTGCCGGAAGAAGTGATGATATCGTGTTCCACTCTTTTTCATTTGGTCCTTCCACTATTTCTGCATGTCTCGTGTACGTTGAAGGACTCACAGAATTTGAGATGCTTTCTAAGCAAATCATTTCACCAATGCAAAAGGAACTGGACATCACTGAGGTTGGTTCTACTACACTTCCCTCCCTTTCAAAAACGTTCTTTGGCATTCAAAATGATGTGCTGGATGATATGAACCTTGCCATCGAGCAGTTATATAGCGGCAAGGCTATTTTATTTGTAGATGGAGCTGCTCAAGTGCTTGCGCTCCATACAAATCTTTTTCAATTTAGGGAAGTAGAAGAGCCGCAATCTGAAGTTCTTGTAAGAGGACCGAGGATCGGATTTATTGAGAATCTTGAAAAAAACACGGCTTTACTCCGTGAACGGGCAAACGACCCTAATCTTGTGATTCAAAAGGTGAGTATCGGTACTCGCAATAAAAAATCCGCTGCTCTTGTGTATGTTCGTGATATTGCTGATCCTAAACTAGTAGAAGATGTTCTATCACGCATGGCCGAAATCAAAATGGATGACATCCCCGAAACCGGCTATATTGAACAGTTGATTGAGGACAGTCACATCTCCATTTTTCCACAGATTCAAAACACAGAACGTCCTGACCGGGTGATTGCATCTGTGCTTGAAGGCAAAGTCTCGATTTTGCTCGATGGGACTCCTTTTGCCCTCATTTTACCTATGACACTTACAGCTTTAATGCAATCTCCGGAGGATTATTATCAGAGGTGGACAAGCGCGACTCTTTTACGTTTACTTCGTTATATTGCCGTGCTGCTCACGATTTTTTTACCCGGGCTTTACATTGCACTTGTCTCTTATCATCCCGGTTTATTACCGACAAGAATGGCACTCACCATCGCAGGCAGCAGGCAGAATGTTCCTTTCCCTCCTGTTGTCGAAGCCATTCTCATGTCTTTTACGATAGAACTGCTGCGGGAAGCTGGACTACGGCTTCCAAGAGCCATCGGACAGACAATTGGGCTTATTGGCGGCGTAATTATTGGTCAGGCAGCTGTCCAAGCCAATATCGTCAGTGCCTTAATGGTGATTATTGTGTCACTGACCGCACTCGCTGATTTCACAGCACCGTCATATGACTTTAGTTTCCCGCTGCGTATTTTGCGGTTTATGGCCATTTTTAGTTCAGCATTGTTTGGATTATACGGCTTAATCATGTGCTATTTATTTGTGCTTTGTCACCTGATGCAGCTAAAGACCTTTGGTTTTGACTATTTCACACCAGTGCTTTCTTCACCGTTTTCAGATTTAAAGGATACGTACGTTCGTTTACCAATCGGGCTATTTAAATCCAGACCGAAAACAGCAAAAATAAAAAATCTCAAAAGACAAGGAGATTAAACGATGTACAGACCTGAAAAGCTATCATTGTTACAAGTCACCATTCTGTGCAGCTCTACAATGATAGGCGCTGGAATTTTAACCATTCCACGCAGTTCTGCCAATTCAGGATACCCTGATGGCTGGATCATTGTATTAATACAGGGCGTCATCTTTGCTTTCGTTGCTTTTTTGTTGGGCTGGATTGCCGAAAAGAATGCACCAGACACCATTTTCGAGTCAAATACAAAAGGAGCGGGCGCATTCTTTGGCACAATCTTTAATTTAATGCTGATCGCCTATTTACTAGGCATTGTCGGCTTTGAGGCACGTGTCCTTGGGGAAGTGGTTCAGTTTTTCCTGCTGCAATCGACTCCCATGACCGTGATTGTGATGATTTTTTTACTCGTGGCGATCTATCATTTGAAAAGCGGTATCTTTCCAGTCGTCAAAATGGTGACCTATATTTATCCGATCACCATGGTCATTTACATAGCGCTCATGCTGTTTTGTTTAAAAATATTTGATTTTGATTATTTGCGCCCTGTGATGGCGCATGGTTTTAAAGATTTTAGTAACCTGTTCTCTCAAACCTTTATTCAATTTACAGGGTTTGAAGTGATTTTGTTTGTCGTGCCACTCATTTATAAAGACAAGTGGTCGAAGGCGAAATGGGCTGCTGCCATTGGAGTTGGCATTACAACCCTCGTTTACTCACTCACACTTTTTATTGTAATCGGCTCCATGACAGTAGGAGAAACAAAATCTCTCACTTGGCCGACGGTTTCCCTCATTCAAGCGCTTGAACTTGAAGGGGTGTTTATCGAACGATTTGATATATTCTTACTGACAATTTGGACGTGCCAGCAGTTCATTTGTATGCTGGGCTTTTTCCAGTTTGCGATTAAAGGCTGCTTCACCGTTTTTAAAACAACCAATATAACGAGACTGTTATGGCTGCTATTTTTGATTACATCAGCACTCTCACTTTTCCCTAAAAATATCAATGAAGTCTTTTACTACTCTACTTTACTCGGCTACGCATTGTTCGCGGTATTAGCCATTCCTTTTATTACAGCTATCCTGCTGATGATACGCAAAAAATGGGGAGGTCGTTCTACATGAAAGCCAGGCGTATACTGTTATTCTTTTTTTCCTGCTGTCTTTTTCTTCTATCAGCTGGCTGCTGGGACTTAAAGGATATTGAAAAACTATCGTTTGTACGCGGTGTTGGCATTGATGAACAAGATGAGAATGGAGTTAAGCTAACCTACCAAAACCTTGTACCAAAAATAAGCGGAACACAAGAAGCCGATTCTCCTGGCTATGTGAATGTTGTCTCGAAGGGAAAGAATGTGCTTGAGGCTGTCAGTAATGTCGCTTTGAAGGACCCGCCGATCTATAGTGATCACCTGAAAATCTTCTTGTTTGGCAGAAATCAAGCGGAGCATCACGATATTCAAGGAACACTTAATCATTTTATTCGAGATGATGAGGTTCGGCGCAGCAGCTATCTCCTCGTGTCACGAGATGATGCGTCAAAAGTGGTCAATCAAAAGTTAAAGTCTCAACAGAAGGTACCGGTTGAGCATATCTTTGAAACATCCAAAAACCAAAGCTTTAACGGAAAGATCGCACCGCCAACACGTATTGGCCGGGCGTCTGATTACTTTCAGATGGGTGTTAGCTTCCTTGTGCAAAGTGTAGATGTGATCGACAGTGAAATTATTTATGATGGGGCAGGAATCATAAATGGGAAAACGCGAAAGCTGATTGGTTTTATCCCAGCAAAAGATGTCCAATCTTTAAACTGGGTAATGGGCCGTATCACTGGCGGCGTCGTACCTGCCACCTACAAAGGTTATCCGATAACGTATGAAATAAAAAAAGCTAAAACGAAGGTTGAGCCCTATCTGAAAGATGGAAAGGTATCCTTTAAAATTAGCGTACAAACAAATGGAAAATTGTCTGAGGATCAAAATCCTCCTGAAAACTCATTCGATGAGCAGTACATCAAACGATTTGAGCGTATCTTTGCACATAAAATTAAAGAACATATTCAAAAAGCGGTTCATCATGTGCAAAAAGAAGTGGGAGTTGATCCTATATTTTTTAACCAACAGTTCCGTATGAAATATCCTGACTATTGGGATCAGCATGGTACCGAGTGGGATAGACTATTCCAAGAAGCAGCCATCGATTACGATGTAAAAGTCAGCATCTTGAACTTTGGAGCAGAAGGCGCAACAAAAAGCTTCAAATGGTAATGCCAAAAGGCGGTTATCCCAATGAGAGGCCGCCTTTTTTACGTACGACAATGAGAAGCTGATACAAAGTCACTTGGTCAGATAACGCTTTTGTTTCAAATCCAAGTGACGCCCCTATCCTTGCTACTTCGTCAAAAAACAATTGGACGTTTTGATCAATCTGTACATTGATCCGCTGCTCGATCACGCGTTCAAATAATTTGTCTGGGAAAAGCGCACGCATGGTGTTTGGTGTGAAGAACCGTATATGGGTTCGGTCTAAGATTCCTACATCTTGATACGTAAAATCACCTGTCATCAAAGGAAGAAGCACCTCTGCATGCATCATGTTAGGCAGGCAGCAAATGATGACACCGCCTGGCTTTAAAGAGGCGTGCGCTTGCTCAATGATGTGCCAAGGATCTGCCACATGCTCTAAAACATCCGAAAAAATGACCGCATCAAAAAAGGCCTCTTTTTCTGACCATGGGTATTCATCTGCATTTGCCTCGATGACTTCTTCATAATACGCCTTTGCGACCGCTGCTTTTAACGTATCCGCCTCTACCCCGTACATGTGTACAGACTGACGATTCATTAGTTCAAGCCCAGTAGCCCCTGCGCCGCACCCAACATCCAGCACGTGTGCAGCGTCCTCAGGGAGTAATTCCACAAAATACGGATGAGGAGTGATCAAATTTAGATCTATGCCCCACTTATCTAAAAATCGAAGTCTATTCTCAGTAAACAGTGTAGAGATGTTTGTTTCTTGATTGGCATTAAAGGTAGCATGACCATGATGATGCACAAAGGAATCATGCACAATTTGCAGCTGATATCCTTTTAGTAATGAACGCAAACATAGATCATCATCCTCAAATGATCCATATACAAACCGCTCATCAAATAATCCCACATCCTCGATCAGCTTTCTTTTCACGAGCAAGCAAAACCCTACAAGCCGGTGCACATAAGTTCTCTTACCTTTTCTCTTAGACGTATACTCCTTAGCAAAGGCTGGGAGCTCCTTCACATCTGTATACGATGGCTGGACCATCTGAGGGCCGCTCACATAATTAGAGACGGGTCCCACCATCCCAATTCGTTCTGAAGCGAATAGCGCCTCTTTTAATGGAGGCAGCCAATTTTCCGTCACGATCGTGTCATTATTTAAAAAGAGAATGCTGTCTCCTGAAGCTTTTTTTGCCCCTTGATTACATCCCTTTGCAAAACCTTCATTCTCTTCATTATCAATGAAAATCACATCATCCAGCTCTCTTACATATTCCTTCGTGCCGTCAGTTGACGCATTATCGACGATGATGAGTTCATATTGGTCACTATTCGTTTGCTGTTTCATGCTATCGATACATGTTTTCGTCAAATGCAGTTCATTGTACGTCAGCATGACAATGCTTGTTTTCCCTTTCATCTCATTTCCACCTTTCTCCCGCCTGTTCCATATGTATGTGATAGGCAGCACGTTCAGAAGATGAGGGAATGTCCTTTCTTGATTAAACGTTTGTTTAACATAGAAAAACCAGCTGCACACGGCAGCTGGCCATTGTTCATACCGTTTTTCCTTCGCCACTTGCGACGGCACCATTTCTCTTTTTTAAATCTTCTTCAATTTCTTCAAGACTTTTCCCCTTCGTTTCGGTCACCAAGTATTTCACAAATAAGAAGGCGCCTACGCCAATGACCGCATAGATGAGGAAAAGATTACTGATACCAATCGCGCTTAATAAAGCTGGGAATGTCAGCGAGATGATTAAATTTCCTGTATGAAGAAGGAAGGTCGAGACGCCTGTACCGATTCCCCGGACGTGTACTGGGAACAGCTCTGGGAGCATCACCCAAACGACTGGCCCCCAGCTGACAGCAAAGATGACGATAAAGAGACCTAAACAAATAACGGTTGTCCATCCTGCAGCTGTTGATCCTTCAAAAAATCGGTTGACCACTGACAGAACAATTAAACTAAGGACCATTCCTGCATTCCCAAATAGGAGCAGCGCTTTACGCCCTACACGGTCAATGATTTTAATGGCAACAAACGTCATGATGACATTCACTGCACCAATTCCGACAGTTCCTAAAATCGCTGCTGAATTCCCAAAGCCAACACTTGTGAATGTTTTTGGTGCATAGTAAATGATCGTATTTGTACCGATAAACTGCTGCAGAAAAGCAAGGCCGACACCGGCAATCAATGCTGGGCGTACCCATGGCTCAAATAATTCTTTAAAACCGCCTTTCTCTTCACTTTCCGCCTTTTGAATATCTGAAATTTCTTCTTCCACTTCTTGCTGACTTTTTCTGAGTTTAGATAATATCTCCTTCGCACGGTCAGCCTGTCCGTGGACAAACAGCCAACGGGGACTTTCCGGCATAAACAAAATCCCGAATAATAATAGAACAGAAGGAACAACCGCAATTCCAAGCATCAAGCGCCATGCCTCTGCATCCGCTAAAGCGTAGTTCACAATATAGGCAAGAAGAATACCAAATGTGATCATGAGCTGGTTTAAAGAGGACAGTGCCCCTCGTGATTCCTTTGGCGCAAGTTCAGATAAATATAATGGAACAATCGTTGTCGAGCACCCGACAGCAAGCCCTAGTACAATTCGGAATAAGACCATCACTTCTGTATTCGGTGCAAGAGCTGTACCAAATCCGCCGATAATAAACAAAATAGCTGCGGCGATGATGGCTTTTTTCCGCCCAAATTGGTCTGTCAGCTTTCCAGAAAGAGAGGATCCAAGCATCGCCCCGATTAAAATCGAGCTGACGACAAGCCCCTCCGTAAACGCGTTTAAACCTAAATCCTCTTTCATAAATAAGATGGCGCCAGAGATGACACCTGTATCATAGCCATATAAAGCACCGCCAAGGGCGCCGAAGAAATAAAGCCATCCATTCCGATTTTTCATTTACATAACCCCACTTTTGTCTCTGTACTCTTATGAAAAGTCATTTTCCTCACTTCCTGTCATTTCAAACATTTCGATGTTTTATGACAAATATATTTCATTTGTGTATCTTTGAAACTTTTTACGAGAAGAAAACGTCAATTAAGCGTTAGTGAAAAAAATGTCGCACTATATCCCGTTTTAAGGTATATTTGTTTTAGTTTGTAAGCAGAAAGAAGGACATCTTTACTATAAAATCATAGCGAGGGTTTAAAATATATGGATCAATCACGAAGTAAACGCAAAGGAAAAAAGCGTTTAAAACCATGGGTGAAAGTCACTCTTTTTATCATTAGTATTCTTTTACTGACAACTGCTTCAGTTACAGGCTATGCCTACTATAAAATAACAAATGCTGCCAAAAAGGCTCAAGTATCTCTTGATCGCGGCGCACAATCTGTGAAACGAATTGAAGCATTCGATCCAGGAAAAGACAGTTTTTCTGTCTTGCTGCTTGGAATTGACAGCAGACCGGGCGAAACAGTGAAACAAGCACGAAGTGACGCAATGGTGTTGGCAACCATTAACCGCACAAATAAAACCGTTAAATTATTAAGCATTCCTAGGGACTCATACGTTAATATTCCAGGTCACGGTTTTGATAAAATTACTCACGCACACGCATTTGGCGGTGCAGATTTAACAGTGAGCACAGTTGAAGATTTACTAGATATTCCGGTCGATTTTGTCATCCAAAGTAATTTCGTAGCGTTTAAAGAAATCGTCAACGAATTAAACGGTGTTCCTATTAACATCAAGGATGAGTATCTTGTGAAACAGATTAAAAAGGATACAAAAGGCAAGGTTGTGCTTCAAACTGGAACTCATACACTAGATGGTGATCAAGCGCTCGCATATGTGAGAACGAGAAAAGCAGATAGTGACTTAATGCGTGGACAGCGACAAATGGAAGTGTTAAAAGCCATTTTTGATAAATCAAAATCATTAACATCTATTCCGTCATACGACAATATCATTGATACACTCGGTGATAATGTGTCAACCACCCTTTCAATGAAGGAGTTAGTCGGTCTTTTCCCGCTTCTGACCTCATTAAAATCGGTTGATACCATTCAGCTTAAAGGATCTGATTACCAGCCAAACGGCGTTTATTATTTCCAATTGGATCAAAACCAGCTGAACGAAGTGAAAACTGAATTGAAGAAGCAGCTTGAATTAACATAAATAAAAGCGTCCCTAAGGGGCGCTTTTAGATTGTTGACAAAGGGCTAAAATGATCTTGATTTTAGCCCTTTGTCTTCTTTTCAGCGTGATAGAAAACCTTTGCAATCTAGGAAGGGCGAGCACCGGAACAGAGCGAATTTGAGATTCGTGAGTACCGGAGCGCAGACCTGACACGGAGTGCGAGGGTTTGTCTACACGCTGGAAGCGTCCCTAAGGGGCGCTTTTTCTTATTTCCTTGATCATTCACTCATTTTTGTTTAGCCTTGATAGAGAGGAATCAACCTTCCTTTTTTATGAGAATGAAGAAAATCGTACATACTTTGAAGAGGCTATTGCATGAATGAAGGAGGATTTGACAGCGATGAAAAAAATGATTGCGATTGATTTAGACGGTACACTCTTAAATACAAAAAGTGAAATATCCGCTCAAAACCGTGAGGCATTGATTCGTGCAAAGGAAGCTGGATATATTGTGACCATCTGTACAGGGCGTGCAACTTTTGATGTAAAGGAGCTGCTTGGTGATTTGGATATCCCCATTATTGCGGCAAACGGCGGGACTGTCCATACAGAAGGATACGAGCTCTTCAGCCGTATCACATTGGACCAAGAAGCGGGCAAGCGGGCTGCAAAGGCATTAGTGGAACGAAACATTTACTTTGAAGTCTATACAGATGATGCTCTCCTCTCTCCTTTTGATGGAAAAGAGAAGCTGAAAGCAGAATTTGATCTGATCAAAAGCGCAAACCCAAATGAGGATCTCGCTGATCTATGGGAAGGAGCCATGACGCAATTTAAACAATTTGGCATCAAACCAGTAGATGATATCCGTGAGATTTTTGAGTCGAACGAACCGACCTATAAATTACTCTGCTTCTCTTTTGATATGAACAAACTGAACGAAGCACGAAATCTTCTGGCAGACATGCCCGAGCTTTCATTGACCTCGTCTGGAAAACATATTATTGAGGTGCTGCCAAAAGAGTCTGGAAAAGGACATGCCCTGAAAAAGCTCGCAGCCCATTATGGTGTAGAACGCTCACATATTTATGCAATTGGTGACAGCCCAAACGACCTTTCTATGTTTGAAGAAGCAGGCCACCGCATTGCAATGGGGAATGCTGTTGATGTCATTAAAGAAAAGAGCACCTTCATCACAAAAGGAAATCATGAAGACGGTGTCGCTTATTTTATTGATCTTCTTTTACAAAATCAATTCCATGAAAAAAAGACGCTTGTCTGATCAGCGCCTAGAGAGAAAACCAGAAGTCCGATACAAGTATTGATCGGGCTTTTTCTTTATTTTTTGATTCTAACAGCCGTTTCAAATTTGTCCTTCCAGTACGTACTTGTTTTCATATTGGTTAAGACAACACCGTTTGAGACAGTCACATGAATGACTTGATTGGATCCTGCATATATCGCCGGCATCAATGATGTTCCGCTGAAGAAGACAAGATCTCCCGGCTGAAGCTCAGAACGTTTCACAGGTGTACCTGCTTTGACTTGACCTGATGCATAGCGGGGCAGCTCAATGCCAAGCACTTCTTGATACACGTACTGCGTGAACCCTGCTGTATCAAATCCTTCCTTTGGGTTCGTACCGCCTTTGACATAAGGGACTTCACCAATATACGTAGCGGCTTTTGATACGATAGGGTCCTCTTTCGCAAGCTCCAGATCTGTTAACCGTTTCGCACCTGTCCATTTTTCGCGCCAATACGATTCAGACAAATAAGAAATTGTCACACTTTCAGAACGGCTCGCATGAATAAAGCGGTCGCCTCCAATATACATACCTACATGAGAAATTCCGGGCTTATATGTGTTGCTAAAAAAGACAAAATCCCCAGGGCGGATATCGTCTAATGCGACTTTTTCTCCAACGATCCACTGCTGTTCAGCACTTCGAGGTAAATAAATCCCAAGCGATTTTTCAAATAAATACTGTAAAAATCCTGAGCAGTCGAATCCAGTCTTTGGATCTGCTCCTCCAAATTCATAAGGAATTCCTAAATAGGTCAGCGCATCTTTCACAAGAGGATCATCAGAAATTTCTTGCGTGCCGGGCAGGCGTTTGACCGCATAAAATCGGTCTGTCCAATATTTGCTTTTGCTGACATCTGTTTTCACCACATCTTGACTAAGCGTGATGTGGATGACCTGATTGTTCCCAGCGTACAACGCCACATGTGTTGGGATATCCTTTGTTTCTTCAAGGCTTCGGAAATACACAAGGTCACCGGGCTGCGCTTTATCCCATGATACTTTTTTTCCAATCTGATATTGGTCGATTACCTTCCGCGGCAAATCAAATGTTTCGGATGTCTTGTACACATATTGAATCAACCCAGATGCATCAAAGCCCGTTTTTGGATCGGTTCCTCCTTTATGATAAGGTGTTCCAATCAGCTTTTCCGCTTGCTCCAAAAGAGATAGTGTTTGAGCAGATACCGCTGATTGAGACATGAACATCAGCCCTACAAGCGCACACCCTCCTATCAATATTCCTTTCCATTTCATGATCTTTTCCCTCCAATCTTCTATAGTTTCGGCATGACACCTTTCATTTTACACCCTTTTTCGACAAAAAAAGAGCACGCGATGTGCGTGCCCTTTATCCTTTTTAGGTTATTTACCTGCTTCCGCTTTTGACTGCTTTTGCTGTTCAATTTTCTGCATTTCAACCGAAATCTTTTGTTTTTCGTGATCTGTCAGACTGTCACTAAATTTAAAAGCAGACATAAAGACAAAGACTAAAATTAACGCAACAAACGGCCAGCTTGCTTTTAGGAATTTCATTTCTTCTCTTTTCCTCCGTTTTCTTTTAAGTTTTTAACTTTATCAGCGTGATCTACTTCAAAGAAAATGTGTCCGTCTTTTTCTTTCCAATCCGCATTCGTTCCATTGGTCAGCATACGGATAATGGCTTTTGACTCTAGAGATCCTGCTTTTACTGGAGCAGGTGTTGCTTCTTTGATGTACATTGGGACAACTTCAAATGTCGCTTTTCCATCTTCATTCAGATGATACTGAACAAGTGCAGAATCACGTGTTCTTGACCAGCCTTGGTCAAAAATAAAGTTGCCTAGGCTATAGAAAATCGCTGTTCCGTTATAGACTTCCATTGGTTCAAGGACGTGCGGATGAGCACCGATAATGATATCAGCTCCGGCCTTAGACATCGCTCTTGCCAATTCTCTTTGTCTGTCGTTTACTTCATTGTTGTACTCCTGTCCCCAGTGAGCATGAACAACGACGAGATCTGCCTTTTCAGCAGCCTGCGAAATCATCGGAATAAAGATAGATGGATCGGCTGGCAGAATACCCGCCTGGCGATTCGTTGCTTTGAAATCTTTCCCATACACATCTGTAAAACCAAGTGTAGCAATTTTGACACCATTTACTTCTTTGTACGAAATGTTCTGCTTCGCATCTTGGAGGTTACGGCCTGCACCTGTATAATCCATGCCATTTTGTTCAAAGGCATTGATCGTGTTGTTCAGCCCTTTTTCACCATAGTCTGCCGCATGGTTATTCGCAAAGTTTAAGACAGAGAAATTTAAATCCTTCAACGCTTGGACAGAATCTTCATCTGTTTTTAAATGAATATTCTTTTGGGCTGCCTGTTCCTTATCTGATGCGACAGGATGCTCAAAGTTACCTGTCACATAATCTGACACATCAAAATATGGCTTGGCATAACGAAAGAGATGCTCTTTTCCATAGCGGTCTGTTACTTTCTCTACGTTTCTTCCAAACATAATGTCACCGACAAACGAAGCGGTCAGGATGTTTTCTGGATTCTTTTGTACAGTTGGCACTTGTGCTTTCCCGATAAACGTAAATAGAAATGTACAAGCAATGACGATCGGTAAAGCAATGAGTACGTGTTTATTCGTCTTTTTCTTTTGATTCTTTGTGATTTTCAGCAGCTTTTCCTGAAAGCTCAATTTTTTATTCATCATTGGACACACCTTATCTTAAAATAGATAGTAAACATACATGATGGCAAATGTTGCACCACTTAGAAGTAACGTGCTTCCAAGGGTAATCGTAAGACCTTGCTTTTGAATCGTATTTGCAATCAATCCAGGGACGATGATTCCGATTCCGCGGAATTCTGCTATTTCAAATGGGACCACTGGATAGAAGAAATCAAATATCAGCTTTAAGGCAATCCCTGTAATCAGCATCGCAGCAAACTTTCTGCGTCCGTATAAAATCATGAATTTTGATAAGCCAAAGCGAACGATCACATACGTAAGCAAGCTGACAGATAAGACGATTAAAATGAAGACTGGCTGGTTAAATACGAGTGCCAGATAACCCGGGACAACAAGTCCAGCTGGTACGATTCCTGTTTTTTCTGCAAAGATTAAACTAAGTAGAACACCTAAAATTAACGAGATATAAAGATCTGATCCGAACATTTTCTATATTTCCTCCTAGCTGACAAGCTGCTTAATTTTGTATTCTTGAATTTTTTCGATTAACGGTTCAGCGGCACCATGGATATTGCCGACTCCATAAACCACTCGATTATGAAGCTTTTTCTCAAGCATATTCATAATTTCTTCTGTAGATTGATATTCAAGGTTGTGTAAGTGGTCAGCCGGAATTTTCCCTTCCTCATATGCCTTCACAATTGGATCAGTTGTTTCACCAATT
This sequence comes from Bacillus sp. FSL M7-0003, assembly GCF_038628485.1. Lineage (NCBI taxonomy): Bacteria > Bacillati > Bacillota > Bacilli > Caryophanales > Bacillaceae > Bacillus > Bacillus sp. FSL M7-0003. The sequence continues at coordinate 3,262,314 of NZ_CP152024.1, forward strand.
AAGACAAGATCACTTGCTTCAATATATGGAAGTACATCCTCCGCAAACTGGATCGTTCTATCTACCCGATCTGCACGGCAGTTCATAATAATAATCGGTTCATCTGTTGGATATCCAATTTCTTTCACACGCTTCCAAATGTTCAATGTAGATGCTGCGTCATTTGCCGCAAATCCATTTACAAAGTGTCCAGGTGTTTTCGCGTCCATTAATGGGAGAATTCTCATCGCTCCTGGATCAGGCGGCGCATTTAACATTCCTCTGAATGCCGTATCTTCATCAATCCCTAATGCTTGGGCAACCCCAAGTGCAAGTGAAGCATTATCTGGGAAAACCATGTACTCAAATTTCCGCAAAAACTCATCAGAAATCTTGGAATTATCCGCAACAATGACTTCTGTGTTGCGTTTTTTCGCAATCTCTTTAAAGAAATCTGTATATTCACTATCCGTAATAACCAAGTGTCCATTGTAAGGAATTGTCGCTGTAAAGGCTTCTGCTATTTCATCAAGTGTCGGCCCCATAACGTCCATATGGTCTTCAAGAACGTTTACGATCACGCCAATATTTGCTTGAAGCAGCTCTTCCTGAAAGATAATTTGGTAATCTGGATTTACCGCCATACATTCACTGACGATGGCATTTGCTCCTCTTTCAACTGTTTCTCTCATAACTTCTTTCTGCTCTCCGATATTCGGTCCTTGCGGTTTCCTTTTAATCGGTTTCTCCTCTGGCGTATCCCAATAAATCATTCTTGCATCCGTTCCCGTTGTTTTACCGACAGTTTTATAACCTGCCTCCATTAAGATACCGGTTGTCAATCTTGTGACGGTAGACTTTCCGCGAATACCATTAATATTGACGCGCACCGGCAGGGCATCGATATTTTTCTGATGACGCTTCTTTTCAATAAAGCCAATCCCTAACATGATGACACAGGCTATAACGATTAACCACATCGCTATCTACATCTCCTTTTTTTATGAGTGTGATATGTAAATTCAATCAACAGTATATCTGTTCAGCATAAAATCACAATCGGTATTATGTAACATAATCTTTCACTTCCTCGTATGCCAAATTCCTCTAATCAGAAGGCTTTTTTGCCTACCCATCCTTTAAATGAAAAGGCCAAAAGGCGGACAAAAATCAATCTGAATTTCTGCTGAATTCATGAGAAAGCGTTACCATCAATGATCCGAAAATCTTTTGTCCTTTTCTCCCTAAATTTTTTGACAATTATTAAGATGTATTTTGAATCAATGTTTTAAAGCCCGCTCTTCTCTATAACATCAGTCATATCAGCGCTTTAAATGAATAGTGCGTGTTTTAGAATATTTTATATTTTTGAACGAACAGGTTAGAAAGTCATTCTCATTGGTCAGATTGCTATGTGTTGGCCTATGACAAAGGTCACCTCTAAAAAAATCAAGTCATCTGCTTATTTTTAGGTCACGAAAAATTGGGATAAGATGTAAAATTTTGATCATTTAGGTGTACCTTCTCTTTACGAGATTCGCACCTTATGACCTAAACAATGAAACATTATTCATTTGTTTTTATCAAGATTCATCATTTCTTAACATTTTTAATGTGAATTTAGTTGAAAGTTGTCAGCTTATGTCATGCTTTCCCCAAAGGAGACGAATAAAATCCGCTTCTCCGCTTACACTATGGGTAAAAAATCTGTGAGAGGAGGCTAAAGATGCCAAACACCAATGAGCAGACACGCCTGCATTTTTTATCAGGCAGCTTCGAGGAAAAAATCCGTATCCTAAAAAAAACATTTCAGCAAAGCGGCGATTTTGAATATCGAGAGTTAATGGTGAATGAAACAAAATCTGTGCTGTTCTTTATTAAAACAAGAATTGATGAAGGCAAATTAAATGATTTCATTATCGGTAACTTATTAGGCTCTCCTGGAAAGCAGAATTATATAAAGTCTCTTAGCACACTTGAAACAGGCGACTTGACGCTGATCACAGACAGTATTATTGCGGGAAGTATTGCCTTTCTTGATGAAAACTCCTCGCAAATCAAGCTGTTTGCTGTCGGACAGCCGCCGCTGCGCTCTATTACTGAACCGTCTTCTGAAAGTATTATCGCGGGTGCACATGATGGTTTTGTTGAAAGTCTTGATACCAATATCTACTTACTGCGTTCGCATTTAAATGATCGGAAGCTTGCCATTCAATATCATAAGGTCGGTACAAAATCGGAAACAAAGCTTGCAACGGTTTATATATCTGATATTGCCAATCAAGAAAAGGTCGAAGAAGTCAACAGACGGATTTCTTCTATTAAAGTAGACACACTGATAAGTCCTGGCTCTATCGTTGAGGCAATTGAGGAAGATTCATATTCTATTTTCCCGCAGCTGATTGATACAGAACGTCCGGACAAGGTAAGATCTGCCATTCTTGAAGGCAGAATAGTCGTACTCATGGATGGCAGTCCAATGGCCATCATTCTGCCTATCACGTTCTTTAGTTTTTTTCAGTCGCCAGATGATTATAACAGCCGCTGGATTCCTGCTACGTTTATTCGTATTCTTCGTTATCTTGCCTGCATCATCGCAGTCATATTGCCATCTTTTTATATTGCTGTTATTGCGTTTCATTATGAGGTTGTCCCAGATGAACTAGCTATTACGATGAAGAACTCTATTATTGGCATTCCCTTTCCTCCATTGATTGAGGCTATGCTGATGGAGATCACAATTGAACTTATACGTGAGGCTGGGGTGCGTCTGCCTAAACCTATCGGGCAGACCATTGGCATCGTAGGAGGTTTGGTTATTGGGGATGCGGTTGTACAAGCAGGACTTATTTCGAATGTCCAAGTGATTGTAGTCGCTGTGACGGCTGTCGCTTCATTTGTACTTCCGTCGTTTGAAATGACGTCCACCATCAGGATGCTTCGTTTCCCGCTCATGTTTATGGCATCGATGTTTGGATTTATTGGCATTTCATTTGGGCTCGCCATTATTCTCATGAATTTATGCCGCCTAGAATCACTAGGGGTGCCATATTTATCACCTGTTGCTCCATTTAACTGGCAGGACTTAAAAGATACTGTGGTTCGACTCCCAATGTGGATGTACAAAAACCGCCCTGTTTATTTAAATCCGCAAAAGAACAAACAAATTGAACAACTGAGAGGGTGGAAAAAGAAAAATGAAAAATAAAATATCTCCACCTCAAGCTGTTTTTTTTATCATCCAATCTCAAATTGGTGTTGGTATTTTAGCGCTCCCCCATTTGCTAATGAAAGACATGGGACACGATGGCTGGATGGCAATAATTGTCGCGTGTTTTTTTATCCAAATCATCAATACCATTTTTCTTTATATCATCTACAAGTATCCAGAAACGTCATTTTTCCAAGCGCTGATTGAGGTCTTTGGAAAATGGATTGGACGCGCCTTGGTCGTGCTCTATACGGTATACTTTGCCTCGGTCTGCATCGTAGTCCTTTCTATATTCACAAGGATTCTTGGCATATGGGTGCTCCCGCTCACACCAAACTGGGTGATTAACCTATTACTGATGATATGCATTATCTATATCTCAAAGGAGCAAATTACAGCCATTGTCAGGTTTAACTTTATCTTAACTCCCTTTTTGCTTATGCTCTCTCTATTGATGTTCTATTCATTGAAAGGAACCAATATTGATTACCTTCTGCCTTTTTTCCAAACAGATATTTCTCAATTTCAGCTTGGATTGAAGGACGTGGTGCTGTCATTGAATGGATTTGAGATGATTTTAATCATCTCTCCACTGATGAAGGGCACCATTAAGGAACGATATAAAGTGATGACCATTTCAAATATATGCACGACGCTTTACTACCTATTTATTACATTAATTTGTTTTATGTTTTTCAGCCCAGCTGAGCTTGATGTTATCCCGAATCCTGTTTTGTATCTATTAAAAACCATTACATTCGGTGTCATTGAGCGCACGGATTTAATTTTTCTAAGCTTTTGGGTCTTTGTCATTTTAGCCACACTGAGTAATTATCTGTACTTTTGTGCAAATGGTGTGTCCAGTATGCTGAAGAAAAAAAATCACAAAAAATATGTCTACTATTTTGCCATTTTGATTTATGCTGCAAGCTGTTTTCTCTCAACTGATAACTTTAGAATACAGCGATTCAACGACTTCACTACCGCTGCACAATATTCATTTATTTACACACTTCCGATCATAATGGCCGTTATCATCTTGATCAAACACCGCAAAAAGAAGGTGAAATCATATGCATCATAAGTACATGTTGACGCTGCTTATGTGTGTTTCCCTCATTTTCATGCCTGGCTGCTGGGATCAAAACCTATTAAAAGACATCTCTCTTGTTTTAACTTCAGCCGTTGATCAAGGAGAAGATGACAATGCGAAATATTCAATTACCTATCGAAAGGTGCAGCAATCTCAAAGTATGCAGCAAGGGAATACTGGCAGTTATTTAACTACTGTTCTCACAACCGAGGCGCCTACTTTAAGAAAAGCAAGAAGCAACTTTAGCCGGAGTGTAGACCAAAAAATTGATTTGTCGAAAATGCGGGTGCTGCTAATCGGTGATGAATTTGCCCAAAACCGACTGCTCCCTTACTTAGATATGTTTTATCGCGATCCCAAAAGCCCTTTGCTCGCAAACTTGGCGGTGGTGCAAGGCGGGAGCTGTGTGGACTTAATCAATTCTCTGCTCAAGGAAAAACTGATTGTGAGCGACTATTTAAACAACCTGATCACTTCTGCATCACGCTCCTCACAAGTTGCACCTAAGAACATTCAAAACATCCGGTCCAAAATGCTGCAAACCGGCGAGGATTTCACACTGCCATTACTCTACTACGATAATTCAAAAAAGTTAACGAGTGTAAGGGGGGTCGCCTTATTTGATAATGAGAAAAAGAAAGGTGAACTTTATGCGCAGGATGCCATTCTGCTCACCATCATGGATGGAAAAATGGGCAGTTATGCAAACTTCACAAAAAAAGTAAGAAGTGATATGAAATCAAAGGAGAACAATTACATCAGCATTCAAGTTACCGATACAAAGAGAGACATTAAAATCGTCAATCCTGATCATCGAAACGTAACCTTCTCTCTTGAGTTTGAATTCAATACCTCTATTATTGAATATCCGAAAGATAATTTAGATACAGACAAGAAAATTAAAATGTTAAATAAAAAGCTGTCAGCTATTTTGACTAAAGACGCCGAAAGAGTCATTGCGGCCCTGCAAGAAGCAAATTCTGACGTCCTAAGCCTTGGCAGAAAATATAGGGTAAAACACTATGATGAATATATAAAAATGAACTGGGTCACCGATTATCCGAAGGTGAAAATCATTCCAAAAGTGAAAGTGAACATTACACAAACAGGTATTATTAGTTAAGAAAAGGAAGAAGCCTTCTTTCTTTTCTTTTTTTATTTTTTTTAGATTGTCATTTTGATGCTTTCGTGATAATCTATGTGTGTAAACGGTTACACATTTATGAAGGGAGGCTCTCCATTGGCTACAATTAAAGATGTTGCAAAAGCTGCACAAGTGTCTGTTGCCACTGTTTCACGCGTGCTCAATGATACTGGATATGTTCATTCAGATACGAAAACCCGCGTGACGCAAGCGATGCAGGAGTTGAACTACTTTCCCAATGAAGTGGCTAGATCCCTTTTCAAAAGAGAATCACGCTTAATCGGCTTAATCTTGCCTGATATCACAAACCCCTTCTTTCCTCAGCTTGCTAGAGGCGTTGAGGATGAGATTCATGCGCACGGTTTTCGGTTATTATTCGGAAACAGTGATGAAGATCGAGAGAAAGAAATGGCATACTTACAAACCTTTAAACAAAATCAAGTAGTCGGTGTCATCGCGGTCACAAATGAACCTGAATCAGATATATACAATGATGATGATCTACCTGTTGTGTTTTTAGATCGAACGGTTCCACATGCACCTTCTGTTTTTGCAGATGCTGCAGCTGGCGGGAAAATGGCGGCAATGGAATTAATCAGACGCGGCAGCCGGCAGATCACACTGTTAAAAGGACCTGCCCATCTGCAAACAGCGCGGCAGCGATTCAAAGGCGCACTCGATGTTCTCACGGAAACAGGTGTCGACTTTCATGTGATGTCTAATGCTTCCTTTTCCTTTCAAGAAGCCCGAAAAAGTGCCAAGGCCCTTTTCCAGCTGTACCCTGAAACAGATGGGATCATTGCCAGCAATGATATCGTTGCAACAGCGGTCATCCATGAAGCGCTTCGAATCGGAAAAGCGATTCCAGGAGACGTTCAAATCATTGGATTTGATGATATTCCGCAAAGTGAGTTGCTCTTCCCTTCCTTATCGACCATAAGGCAGCCCGCCTATGAGATGGGAAAAGAAGCGGCACAGCTGTTAATCAAAGCGATTCAGAAACAACCGATAGATCAACCAGTTATTCAAATGCCCGTCTCTTTTATTGAACGAGAGACCACAAGAAAGGTGGATTCACAATGAGTCTTATTGTTGTAGTAGGAAGCTGTTCAATGGATTTAGTCGTCACTTCAGATAAACGGCCAAATGCCGGTGAAACAGTTTTAGGCGAATCGTTTAAAACGGTCCCAGGCGGGAAAGGTGCCAATCAGGCAGTCGCAAGCGCCAGACTCGGTGCAGATGTATATATGGTCGGCCGAGTTGGTGATGACGCTTATGGCCATGATATTCTTAGCAATTTACAAGCACAAGGTGTCCGTACCTCATATATGAAACCGGTTACCGAAATGGAGAGCGGCACAGCTCATATCATTTTAGCAGAAGGTGATAACAGCATTGTTGTGGTCAAAGGGGCAAATGACGAGGTCACTCCTGACTATGTAAGTGATGCTCTTTCTACAATTGATGATATTGGGATGGTTCTCATCCAGCAGGAAATACCTGAAGAAACGGTCGAAGCGGTCTGTGCCATTTGCAGTGAAAAAGAAATCCCTGTCATTTTAAACCCTGCACCAGCCCGTAAAGTATCGAAGCAGGTTTTAGATCAGGCTGCTTACATTACACCGAATGAACATGAAGCTGTTCTGATGTTTGATGGTCTGCCAACCAGAGATGCCTTGCGTCAATACCCTAACAAATTATTAATCACAGAAGGAAAAAATGGGGTTCGATATTTTGATGGAACGAAAGACGTGTTGGTTCCAGGCGTTCCTGTCGAAACAGTCGATACAACAGGGGCTGGCGATACCTTTAACGGAGCCTTGGCTGTCGCTCTAACAGAAGGCAAATCCCTCTATGACGCACTTGCCTTTGCCAACCTTGCAGCATCAATGTCCGTCACAAAGTTTGGCGCACAAGGCGGCATGCCAACAAGAGAAGAATTGGAGAAAAAGAAATGAAAAAAAACGGCATCCTAAACAGCCATATCGCCAAGGTGCTTGCTGACCTTGGCCACACAGATACAATCGTCATCGCAGACTGTGGTCTCCCTATCCCAGAAGGTCCAGTCAAAATCGACCTGGCATTATCAATCGGCACACCATCCTTTCAGGAGGTCACCTCCCTCCTTCTTCAGGAAATGGCCGTTGAAAACATCACTGTAGCTAGTGAAATCAAAGAAGCCAATGAACGAGATCATTTATTTCTTAGGAAAGCGCTCTCAAAACCGTTACATGAAGTAGACCACGAGACGTTCAAAGACATGACCAAACAGGCAAAAGCAGTCATTCGAACGGGTGAAGCCACCCCATACGCAAACTGCATTCTTCATGCCGGTGTCATCTTTTAAAAGGAGGATCCAGATATGAACATAGAGATGCATAACATCCATAAGGCTTTTGGAAAAAACACCGTTCTCTCCGGGGTCTCCTTTGACCTCGTAACAGGTGAAGTCCACGCACTCATGGGTGAAAATGGTGCGGGAAAATCAACTTTAATGAATCTGCTTACAGGTCTTTATTCTTTAGATCAAGGAACGATACAAATCGACGGAAAAGAAACCGCTTTCAAAAATCCGAAGGAAGCGGAGCAGCACGGCATCGCCTTCATTCATCAGGAGCTCAACATATGGCCGGATATGACCGTCTTGGAGAACCTATTCATCGGGAAAGAAATCTATACGAAACTCGGACTGCTAGATACTAAGAAAATGAAGACCCTCGCCCAAACGCAGCTGGACCGTTTGTCTGTGAATCTCTCACTTGAACAAGAGGCAGGCAGCTGTTCTGTTGGACAAAAACAGATGATTGAGATTGCAAAAGCATTAATGACCGATGCAAAGGTCATCATCATGGATGAGCCGACAGCAGCTCTTACGGAACGGGAAATCGAGAAGCTCTTCCAGGTCATTGAATCTCTCAAAAAAGAAGGCGTTTCCATAGTCTATATTTCTCACCGTATGGAGGAAATCTTTGCAATCTGTGACCGGATTACGATCATGCGTGATGGGAAAACGGTCGATACGAAAGCCATACCTGAAACGAATTTCCATGAAGTCGTCAAAAAAATGGTCGGCCGTGAATTGACAGATCGATATCCTGAGCGAACGCCTTCTACAGGAGACATTGTCCTTGAGGTGAAACAAGCAACGAGAAAAGGACAATTTCAAGATATCAGCTTCTCAGTTAAAGCTGGAGAAATCGTCGGTGTGGCAGGCTTAATGGGTGCTGGCCGGACCGAAATGATGCGGTCGCTGTTTGGTCTTGACCCTCTTGATCAAGGAGAAATATGGGTTCATGGAAAAAAGGCTGTTATTAAAAAACCAAGTGATGCCGTCAAGCTCGGCATCGGCTTTATCACAGAGGATCGCAAGGATGAAGGATTGATGCTTGATGCATCCATCCGAGAAAACATCGGTCTGCCAAACTTAAAAAGCTTCTCTCCAAAGGGATTGATTGATAAGAAAACAGAACAGGATTTTGTCGACCTGCTCATTAAACGACTGACGATAAAAACGGCTTCCTCTGACATCTCTGCCCGAAGCCTGTCTGGTGGAAATCAGCAAAAAGTCGTCATCGCCAAATGGATTGGCATACAGCCGAAGGTCTTGATTTTAGATGAACCGACACGAGGAGTCGACGTCGGAGCGAAACGAGAAATCTATCAGTTAATGAATGAGCTGACCGATCGAGGCGTTGCCATTTTAATGGTCTCCTCTGAGCTCCCAGAGATACTCGGGATGAGCGACCGGGTGCTCGTCATTCATGAAGGAACCATCAGCGGAGAATTAGACAAAGCAGAAGCAACGCAGGAACGAATTATGACACTAGCTACAGGAGGGAAGTAACATGAAACCACTTACTTCAAATGGACGATTTGATCACATCATGCAAAAGCTTGGGCCATTCTTAGGACTCATCATCCTTGTTGCCATTGTTTCTATTTTAAACCCGGCCTTTTTAGAGCCATTAAACATCTTAAACTTACTGAGACAAATCTCCATTAATGCCCTCATTGCCTTTGGCATGACGTTTGTTATTTTAACTGGAGGTATTGATTTATCAGTCGGTGCTATTCTTGCACTGTCCAGTGCCCTGACTGCCGGCTTTATCGTTTCTGGCATGGATCCGATTTTAGCCATTATCGTCGGCTGTATCATCGGTGCCGTTCTTGGGATGATCAACGGTCTTTTAATCACAAAAGGCAAGATGGCTCCATTTATCGCAACGCTTGCCACGATGACAATTTTCAGAGGTTTGACACTCGTTTATACAGACGGAAACCCGATTACTGGGCTTGGCTCTAACTATGCCTTTCAGTTATTCGGCCGCGGATATTTCTTAGGCATTCCTGTTCCAGCGATCACGATGCTTCTCACCTTTATCGTACTTTGGGTACTGCTTCATAAAACACCTTTCGGCAGAAGAACATATGCCATCGGCGGGAATGAAAAGGCGGCTCTCATCTCAGGAATCAAAGTACCACGCGTGAAAATTATGATCTATTCATTAGCAGGCTTCATGTCTGCCTTAGCAGGTGCGATCTTAACATCTCGCCTAAATTCAGCGCAGCCAACAGCTGGTACGTCCTATGAGCTTGATGCCATTGCTGCCGTCGTACTTGGCGGGACAAGCCTGTCCGGTGGAAGAGGACGAATTGTCGGCACACTCATCGGGGTGCTCATTATCGGTGTCCTGAACAATGGTATGAACTTACTTGGCGTTTCATCATTCTATCAATCTGTTGTGAAAGGGATTGTCATCTTGATTGCAGTCCTATTAGACAGAAAGAAATCTGCTTAAGGAGGCAGCCGCTATGAAAAAATATCTTATTCTCATCCTGACTCTCTCATTGTTCATGCTTTCTGCCTGCTCACTTGAAGCGCCGGAGTGGGCCAAGTCATCAAAGGATGGCAAGAAAAAGGACATCAAAATTGGGCTGTCGATCTCGACGTTAAATAACCCATTCTTCGTTTCTCTGAAAAACGGTGTGACAAAAGAAGCGAAAAAGCTAGGCATTGAAGTCGTGATTGCAGATGCACAAAATGATTCAGCTAAACAAACAAGTGATGTTGAAGACCTTATTCAGCAAGGCGTCGACGCATTGCTCATCAACCCAGCGGATTCATCTGCCATATCAACCGCTGTCGAATCAGCAAACGCTTCTGATATACCTGTCATCACATTAGACCGCTCAGCCGAAAGTGGAAAGGTAGAAGCACTTGTCGCCTCAGATAACGTCAAAGGCGGAGAAATGGCAGCTAAATTTATCATTGACAAGGTTGGCAAAGGAGTAAAAGTCGCTGAATTAGAAGGCGTACCAGGCGCTTCCGCTACACGTGAGCGTGGAAAAGGATTCCATCAAATAGCGGATAAAGATTTAAAAGTGACAGCAAAACAAGCTGCTGACTTCGACCGGACAAAAGGACTGAATGTCATGGAAAACCTCCTTCAAGGAAACCCTGACATCAAAGCCGTTTTTGCCCACAATGATGAAATGGCACTTGGCGCACTAGAAGCGATTCAAAGCTCTGGGAAAAACATTCTTGTCGTTGGCTTTGACGGAAACGAAGATGCACTCAGCTCAATTAAAGCAGGAAAGCTCTCTGCAACGGTTGCGCAGCAGCCAGAGCTGATCGGTCAACTGGCAGTCGGTGCTGCAAACGATGTATTAAAAGGGAAAACGGTACAAAAGAACATCGCAGCCCCACTCAAACTAGAACAGAAGAAATAAACAGAAAACCCCCGATTTCCCTCGGGGGTTTTCCTATTATTGTGGTCTTTTCAGCACAAATGACGTGCCTAAATGGGCATAATCATTACCTGCTAGGCGAGCGACTGGTTTCAGTTCATTAGTAGAAACATAGCCTTTTTCTGCATCATAAACAGCCTCATCTAAATGTGCACATACAACCCGGCCAATGATATGATCAACTGTGATCTCCCCTTCATCATTTTGAAAGGTCAGATGTTTTTCCAGCTGACATTCAAAACGAATGCGCGCTTCTTTGATTCCCGGCACTGAAATGACATGACTCTCTACTTGATGAAGTCCGGTGCGATCCAGCTCACTCTCTTCCCGAGGCAATGTAGCAGCTGTTTCATTAATATCTTCTATCATGTCTTCATCACTCACATGGACGACAAACTCTTTCTTATCGATGATATGCTGCGCAGTATCTTTCATCTGACCATCACGTCGTCCGATAGAAACCGCAATGAGCGGCGGGTGTCCGCTGATGACATTAAAGAAACTAAATGGTGCGGCATTGACGACATTTTCTTTAGATAGACTTGTAATAAATGCAATCGGTCTAGGAACGATAGATCCAGATAATAATTTATATGCCTCTTTTCGTGACAGCTGATCCATTAGCAATGTAATCAATTCAGGTACGCCTCCTTTTAATGTAACGACATCATACCATAACCCTTTCTCTATACCTCTTATTCCAGCTCGGTGCGATGCAGGATATGGTGTACCAGATGAAATAAAGCAGGATTATGATTTTCCCGTCTATAGGAAATCGTCCATTCCGCCAGAAGCTGTTCATCCTCAATGGCCCGATATACAACATCCAGATTAAATAAACGCCGGGCTGATTTTGGAATCACTGCAATACCGATTCCTGCTGTGACGAGGCCAATGATCATTTGATATTCCGCCGCTTCCTGCACGATATTTGGAGAAAACCCGTACTTTTCACATAGCAGGACAAAGTGCTGATAAAGAGACGGCCATGATTCCTGTGATAAAGAAATAATCGGTTCATGACGGATATCTTCAATCGTGACCGTCTCTTTTTGAGCCAATCGATGATTTTTTGGAATCGCAAAAATACATTCACTCTGCTTCATCAAACGACTAACTAGCTCTTCATGCGGCGATGTAGGATGTAAAAAACCGATATCAATCTCACCATTTAAAAGTGCTTCTAGCTGCTGCGGGACAGAAAGCTGCTGCAGCTCAATACTGACAGAGGGATACAGCTCCCTGAATTCACGTACAACGGGCGGCAGAATATCATATGTTGCCGTTCCAACAAAACCTATGATGATTTTCCCCAGCTCTCCTCTTGCTGTATGACGGGCATGATCAACCGCTTTATCAAGCTGCTGCAGCACTCCCCGAACCTCATGTAAAAAGACCTTTCCAGCTGCTGTTAGCTCCACCACCCGCTTCGACCGGTGAAATAAAGGAAAACCCAATTCTTCCTCAAACTGCTTAATTTGCTGACTAAGTGGAGGCTGTGTCATATTCAACCGCGCGGCTGCTCTGCCAAAATGCAGCTCCTCCGCTACTGTGACAAAATACTGCAAATGTCTCAGTTCCATCCTTTCACTCCTCACACACTTATTCGTGAAACATATCAAAACCACGTTAAACATATATTGGAAAATTTATTTTATGAAATGTATAGTAAATCATATCATGAAAATATATTTTCATAAAAAATTTTACTTGCCGAAAGGAGTGCGGGGTAAATGAAATCTCAAGCACAACCCCTAACAAGACGAGGAGCAGAATTGATTGTTGATACGCTGATTGCTCAAGGTGTGACCCATGTTTTTGCGATTCCAGGTGCAAAAATTGACGCTGTATTTGATGTATTAAAAGACAGAGGTCCAGAGCTTGTCCTATGCAGACACGAACAAAATGCAGCCTTTATGGCAGCTGCTGTCGGACGATTAACGGGCAAACCAGGTGTTTGTCTCGTCACATCAGGTCCTGGTGCATCTAATTTAGCAACAGGTCTATTAACAGCCAATACAGAAGGTGATCCTGTTGTCGCAATCGCTGGAAACGTCATTCGTGCAGATCGTCTGAAACGAACACATCAATCACTCGACAATGCGGCATTATTCAAACCAGTCACAAAATATAGCGTTGAAGTACAAGACGTTCATAATATACCAGAAGCATTAACAAATGCTTTTCGCGCGGCACAAAAAGGGCAGGCTGGAGCAGCATTTATCAGCTTTCCACAAGATGTCGTGACAGAACACACCACACAAACACCAGTGTCTGCTCACCCTTCTCCAGAATTAGGTCCTGCACCAGATGCTCTCATCAGTTCGGCTATCGCCAAAATTCAAAATGCACACTTACCTATTGCGATTGTGGGAATGAAAGCTAGTCGTCCAGCTGCTGCAAATGCCACAAGAGCATTATTAAAAACACTTGGTATCCCATTTGTTGAAACGTACCAAGGAGCCGGCGTTCTCTCAAGAGAGCTCGAGTCTCAATATGTAGGCAGAATCGGCTTATTCCGTAATCAGCCGGGTGATCTTCTCATTGAACATGCAGATGTCCTTTTGACCATTGGCTTTGATCCAATTGAATATGATCCGAAGCATTGGAACCTTCAGCCGCAGCAGCGTCAGATCATCCATGTTGATGACATGCAGGCAGATATTGACCATTTTTATGAGCCAGCGCTTGAGCTTGTAGGCAATATTTCTGAAACCGTCAAACATCTAGCGCATGACAGTGTTCCCCTTTCTCTAAGCAAAGAGAACATAGAATTCGTCACTGAATTACAGGAGCTATTAAGCAACATTGAAAAGACACCAGAAAGAGAAAGTCATCGATCTCACCCGCTGGATGTCATTCATACATTGAGACGTCTGATTCCTGATGACACGAAGGTCACGTGTGATATCGGATCTCACGCGATTTGGATGTCCCGTCACTTCCGCGTCTATGAACCGAACTCATTCCTGGTGAGTAACGGCATGCAAACATTAGGCGTCGCATTACCATGGGCAATTGCGGCTTCTATCATGAATCCAGATGAAAAGATTATCTCGGTCTCAGGTGATGGCGGTTTTCTCTTCTCCGCAATGGAGCTAGAAACAGCAGTCCGGAAGAAAACAAACCTCGTTCACCTTGTTTGGAACGACAGCACATACGACATGGTCGCGTTCCAGCAGGAAATGAAATATGACCGTACATCCTGCGTTGAATTCGGGCAGATCGATTTAGTGAAATATGCGGAAAGCTTTGGAGCGACTGGACTAAGGGTCAACTCACCTGAGGAGCTTTCAACCGTCCTTCAAAAGGGTATAAACATAGAAGGACCCGTGATTATTGATATTCCGATTGACTATCAAGACAACCCTGACCTCGCCAGTCAAAAATGGCCAGAAGTCTTTCGCAAGAAACATGCAATGAACGTCAGATAAGACTTCGATACATTACATTAAAGGAGTGAGCGGTTATGGGTATGATGCACCCAATGAATCAACAGAATGACACAAGACAGCATGACAAACAGCAAGAGGTCTATCAAGTATCGACAATGACCTCCCTGCTGGAAGCCGTATATGATGGAGATTTCTCCCTCGCACATATTCCTGAACACGGTGATTTTGGCATCGGTACATTCAATCAATTAGATGGAGAACTGATCGGCTTTGACGGCGCATTCTACCGGCTGCGCTCGGACGGAACAGCGACACCGGTCACCAATCAAGATTATTCACCATTCTGCTCTCTAGCATTCTTTGAAACAGATATCGTTCATCGAATTGATGCACCTATGACGTCTAAAGAACTTGAAGAAGAAATCGACCGCATTTTACCAAGTAAAAATATCTTTTATGCGGTCCGCATTGATGGATCATTCAAAAAGGTTCAAACACGTACGGTTGAAAAACAGGAAAAACCTTACGTTCCAATGGTAGAAGCAGTCAAGTCTCAGCCTATTTTCGACTTCGAGGATATTCAAGGCACGATCGCAGGCTTCCGTACACCGCAGTATGCACATGGCATTGCGGTGAGTGGATATCATCTTCATTTTATTGATGAAGATCGAAGTGTTGGCGGACACGTATTTGATTACACCGTTGATCAAGTCACCATCCGCATTTCTCAAAAACGCCATATGAATTTACACCTGCCAAATACGCAGGAATTCTTCCAAGCAGACATTGATCGTGCTGATCTTGCACAGCAAATTGCCAGTGCAGAAAGCAGCCCGGATCAATAAATGAAGACACCCCGATGAGATCGGGGTGTTTTTTTATGCACAAAGATGTTTTCTCGCACGTAATGTTTTCGTTTCGATACCAAAATAGAAATCATCCATTCTATTCGTAATAAAATATGATAGAATATCAACAGAAGAAAGGTGGTTATACGGTGTCAAAAGACTATAGCATTCCAAACCTAACATTAGACGAAAGAGATAAACAAATTTTATCCCTATTACACGAGGATGGGCGCATGTCTTATACAGATCTCGGCAAACAGGTCGGTCTGTCACGTGTTGCCGTACAAGCCCGCATTCAGCAGCTCATTGAAGCAGGAGTCATTGAACGATTCACCGCTGTAATTAACCCCGCGAAGGTCGGCATTCATGTCTCTGTCTTCTTTAATGTAGAGGTAGAGCCGAAATTTTTAGAAGCGGTAGCCCTTCAGCTTGAAAAGGAAACGGCTGTCACAAGCCTTTACCACATGACAGGACCAAGCAAGCTGCATATGCATGGCATTTTTCAACATGAACAGGAAATGGAGACTTTCCTGACAAAAAAGCTATACCCGCTAGAAGGCGTTGTCAGTGTGGACTGCCAAATGCTCATTAAACGATACAAAAGCCGCATGGGCATGAAATTGTAGACAGGAGTTGAACCACTTGCAATCATATATCGAACTCACTATCGCTATGGTGCGAACCGGTATTCTCGGTTTTGGCGGAGGCCCTTCCGTCATACCGCTTATTCGCCATGAAGCGGTGGTGAAATACCAATGGATCAACGATGACGAATTCGGAGAAACACTCGCCATCGCCAATGCATTACCAGGCCCGATCGCTACGAAAATGTCAGCATACCTCGGCTATCGATTAAAGGGCGTATCTGGCGCAATTGTCGCCACAGCTGCTCATATTTTACCAACATGTCTCGCCATGGTAGCCCTTGTCACACTTGTCAGCGTTTTAAGCTCCTCACAAATCATTCAAAATATGATTGGCGCTGTGACCCCTGTCATTGCCGTGCTGCTCGGCATCATGGCATATGAGTTTGGACAAAAAACGCTGAAAGGCTTCGGCATGATCTTCGGGATCGTTCTATTTCTTCTTGCCTTTATTGGGCTGCAAGTGCTGTCCATTCATCCAGGAATTATTGTCATGATCTTTTTACTTTATGGCGCCTTTCATTTTAAACTGAAAAATCGCTGGAATCGGCCAAATAAAGAGAAAGGAGTATCTTCATGATGCTGATTCTCTTTTTATTCTGGGCATTCTTTTTATCCAATCTATTAGGATATGGCGGTGGCCCTGCATCCATCCCGCTCAATTATGAAGAAATCGTCAATCATTTTCATTGGATGACGAACGAAGGATTCTCCAATATGCTGGCTTTAGCCAATGCACTGCCGGGGCCAATCGCTACGAAGATTGCAGCATATGTCGGCTATGACGTCATGGGCTGGCCAGGCTTTATCGTGGCACTGCTTGCAACTGTCCTGCCATCCGCTGTTGGGCTGATTTTATTGCTCAAGCTGATTGACCGCTTTCGTCAATCTCCCGTCGTAAAAGGCATGACCTTATCCGTTCAGCCTGTCATTGCGATGATGATGCTTTTATTAACATGGGAAATCGGCGGAGATGCTGTGAAAGCCATCGGCTGGACGCAATCGCTCGCCATTGCTGCGATCTCCTTTTTCTTGATGACCAAATTCAAGCTGCACCCTGCTTTTCTGATTGTGGCTGCATTTTTATATGGCGGATTCATTCTGCCGCATTCATAAAAACCGATAACATTCACTGTTATCGGTTTTCTTTTACATATAAATTGGAGAAACTGATCTGCGCCCAATCGAATGATACTCGACCCCTGCTTGTTCTGCCTCTTCAAGTGTATGACAGTTTCGTCCATCGAAAATAAGCGGCCGCTTCATCCATTTCTTATAGGAAGCGAGTGGAAACGACTGAATATCCGCCCATTCTGTTAATAGACAGACCGCATCGGCATCCTTGATCGCTTCCTCAATCGTTTGAGCAAATAAGACTTGATCCGGCAGCTCGCGAGCTGCATGCCGGGCAGCAACAGGATCATATGCCACAAGCTCCGCACCTAATTGATGGAGCTCATGAGCGATCGGAATAGATGGCGCCTCCCTCATATCATCTGTATTCGGTTTAAAGGACAGACCAAGAAGCGCAATTCGCTTCCCTTCAAGAGCTGCCCCCAGCCGCTCCTGAATATTGCGGATAAAACCTGCCCGCTGCTCATTATTTACTTTGATGACAGCCTTTAACAGCTCAAAATCATGGGACACATGCCCTGCAATTTGGACAAGGGCATTTGTATCCTTTGGAAAACAAGAACCTCCGTAGCCAATGCCCGCTCTGAGAAAGGAAGAACCGATCCGCTGATCTAGCCCCATTCCCTGCGCCACCCATTCAACATCAGCCCCTGTTTTTTCACAAATGGAGGCAATCTCATTCATAAAGCTGATTTTTGTCGCAAGAAATGCATTTGATGCATACTTGATCATTTCAGCACTTTTACGGTCTGTTTTCACCAACGGAAGGTGGAAATCAGCATACATGTCCTCTAACTTGTCTAATACGGCTTTTGTTTCAGCTCCAATCACTAGCCGATCCGCCCTCAATGTATCTGAAATGGCAGAGCCTTCCCGTAAAAATTCTGGGTTAGATGCAATCGCTAGTGGCTCCTTCCGTCCTAATTCTTGATGGATCAACTGATCGATTTGATCACCCGTTCCGACAGGCACCGTACTTTTCACCACAAGAATCGCCCCTGACTTTGCTTTTAAGCCCATCTCTTTTGCAGCCTGAAACACATACTGTAAGTCAGCTTGGCCATCTGCCTGCTGCGGGGTGCCGACTGCAATCATTAACACATCTGCCCGCGGGTAGGCTTCCGCTCCATTTATGTGAAAATGAATTCGTCCCTGCTCAAGGTTGCGCTTCAATAGCTCTTTTAACCCTGGCTCATACATTGGGGGGGTTCCCTGTTTCAGCTGCATGACCTTTCGGCGGTCAATATCAATACACGCCACATCATGACCTGCCTCCGCTAAACACACACCTGTCACAAGCCCCACATACCCACAGCCTGCAATCGCAATATTCATGACTCCATCAGCTCCCCATACTCCTTATGCTTGTAATGACATCGTATGCCGGGAGCGTTCATTCCATTCTTAAAAGCATACAAAAACCCCCTGCCATCACTAGCAGGGGGTCACTTTTATGAAACAAGACCATTTCGAATATGAGCAATCAGATTTTCAAGCATTTCTTTTGTTGTGACATCATTTGAATTTTCACCAATATCATGAGCGTACATCAAAATCTTTAAAAACTCTTCTTGATTTAAACCCTTATTATCCATGTCTGTATCCTTTCGATTCCACTAATTTCATTATTATATGCTGTAAGGTTGGTTTATGCAATACTCTATTACATCATTCGACAGCTTTTGAAATTTATGACCATTTTCATGAAAAACTTTTTTATAAATCCCCATTGAGCTATAATAAAAGAATTGGAATCTTTTACTTGGTTAGGAGCGGATCAAATGCTTCAGCACAACATCAACGAAGAAGAAATCAAACAAACAGCCGAACAGATCAAAGAACTTCTTCCTGCAACAGATGAAAACAAACAACTCATCAAAAAAGCATTGATTACTTATAGACAGGACAGCGTATATCGGCTCAAGCAAGAGTCTGATACCGAATGGTCAGCTTATGTACATGATGTCGTGGCAGCAAGAGTCCACCTTCATGTGCTGTTTCCTGTGAGAAGCAGCTGCTCATGTCCAGCAGATGGACTTTGTAAACACATTCTTGCTGTCTTCTTTTCGCTATACGCTCAAGTAGAGAGTGTGACCGGGTTTACAGAACATTGGTCAGAAAAGGATGAATTACAGCGCAGCAAAGAACTGATTCGCCAGCACTTCCAAGTGAAGCGCCCAGACGAACAATCACTCCAAAGCTGGCTGACTTTTTTTCAAGAGGAATTTAACCTCTGGCTGAAACGGACACCGAAGCACCAGCAAACACCGCAGCATTTATATTACGGCTATTTATCGATCCTAAAAAAACACGCACCTGCTTCACCTGAATTCAAGAGCTTGTATGCGATTCATACGTCGATCGATGTATGGCTGAGGCTTCATGAACTCGTCGACCTCGGCCGGCTTGATGCCGAAAAAGACTTTTATTCCATGAATCCCTATGTAGAACAGCTCATGAACACCATTTTCGATTCAGTGGATCATTTGAAGACATACGCCCTTTCCTTTTCCCTCGATCCGTTTCTTGAAAACACACCAACTGCCGTTCGCACACTTCTTCAAATCAATGGACCTTTCCAGCATGAACGAGTAGCGGTCTTTATGGAGATTTGGGGCACCATATTAAATAGAGGGAAATGGGTCAAAAAAGAAACAGAATTACTAAAGAGCGCCCAGAAGAAAGAACAAACGGTTGAACGTACCATCGGGCTGATGCACATGGATTATTTACTGAAAGAAGACGAAAGCCTCTTTCAGCAATTACAGCTGCTCAATGCGGATATGCTGCCAAATGTGCTCAATTGGCTGAAGGATCTCACAAACCGAAAGGACTGGAAGCGGCTCAAGCTCTGGTATCATGAAATCACCTATATATTAGAGGAATATTGCCAGCTCGACCTTTCCTACAGAGAACTGCGGGGAGCCGTCAGTGATTTCTTCTTTTATTTAGATGCATACTTTAAGCAGACGAAGGATCATCATTTATATGAACGTTATCTCCAAATCTGTATGCCCTATGCGTTTACAGAATACAGTCAGCTCTTGTATGCACAGCAGCGTTATGCGGAATGGATTGAGATTCACAGCCTTGTTGGTTTCTCCATTAGTGAACTGGAGAAGGATTTGATCAAACAGATTGCAAAAGAGGAGCCGGAAGCCCTCATTCCATCGTACCACCGTGAAATCTCACTTCTTCTCGATCAAAAGAATCGAAGTGCTTATCGAGAGTCTGTGAAAATGCTGAAGAAACTGCGCACGCTTTATCATAAAACGAAAAAAACCGTGATCTGGGAAAGGTATGTAAAGCAGCTGCAAGATTCAACAAAACGGCTGCGTGCGTTCCAAGAGGAAATGAAGAAAGGAAAATTGATTGATGACACGCCATAAACAAATTGTCATTCATGCAGAACAAACTGAAGATTTCTCTTTCACCATTTCAGCGCAAGCAGAGGACGGACACCCTGTTCCGCTTAATGAAATGAAGAGGCAGCTTTTCCAATGGCACGAATCTTCTTTCTACGGAACATTTTTAGAAGATGTCAGCTTTATTGGCACTCCTGCCTTTCTGTTAAGCCCTTGGATGACCGTTGAATTGCTAGGAAAAAATTCATTTAATACGTTTAGTCATGTGACATTATCGGATGAAACGGAACCACTGATGAAGACAGCCTCCACCATTTACGAATTCATCGAGGACGAAGATTTCGCTCCCGATTATGAGGCGTGGACAAAAGGCGAGCTTCGGTTTAAAGATAAAGAAGGCCTATTAGATGGTTATACGGCTGATTGGTTCTCCTTTGCTGTACAGGATTACATTCAGTATGATGATGCCTTGCAGCACAAATGGGAACTCATGAACGCACAATCGCCTGCGCTCTCAACCTTCCAAGGACATTTTCTAGATGAGCAGGATTTCTTAGAGACGATTGGCTGGATAGATGATGAGACGCCGTTCACTGTCGGCTTGCGCTTAAATGAACCGGATTTTGACGGAGATGATTGGAAAATCGAATTGTTTTTGCGGGACAAGAAAAACAGTGACCTTCACTTTTTTGAAGGCATTCGTTCATTGAAAAGGTCTTGGCATCCGTATCAAGATAAAATTTCAAGAGAGCTGGAACGATTCAGTCAAATTGTCCCTTGGCTTTCTTTCACATCTGGCACCACACTTATGTCAGAAGAAGAAGCATGGCTCTTCCTATCTGAAGCAAGTGAAACACTTGTCAATATGGGCATTGAGATTCTGCTCCCATCGTGGTGGCAAATTGTTAAAGACAGCACGATGATGTTAAAAGCAAGGATTTCTTCTACACCGCGAGGCGAATCGCATGTCGGAATGGACGCATTAATGGACTTTAATTGGCGCTTTGCTACAAACGGCATTGAACTGACAGAAGATGAGTTCAACGAGCTTGTCCAAAGCAAACGACGCCTTGTCAACATTCGAGGACAATGGATCAAAATAGACCCGACCTTCATTCAGCAAATGAAAAAGTGGATGGAGCGTGCCGAAAATGAAGGGCTTCACATGTCTGATATTTTGTCACGCGAACTGGCAGATCAAGAAGCTTCCTCTGAATCGATTCCAGAACTACTAGACAGTTCAGCATTTGCCCATATTCAATTTGAACTTTCATCGCAATTAAGAGGGCTTGTCCACCAATTAAATGATTCGCACGAGCTGCCTTCTTACGAAATGAGTGAGTCCTTCAAAGGCAAACTGCGTCCGTATCAGCAGCATGGCGTAAATTGGCTTTTATTTTTAAGATCTCATGGATTTGGGGCTTGTTTAGCAGATGATATGGGTCTTGGAAAAACGATTCAAATGATCGCGTATTTCACGTATTTGAAGGAGCAGGAGCAAAATGCCGCTCCCTCTCTCATCATTGCGCCGACCTCTGTTTTAGGAAACTGGCAGCGAGAGCTCGAAACATTCGCACCACATTTGAAGGTTGCCCTGCATTATGGCCCATCGCGTCCACAGGGAGAGGACTTCACAAAAACATATGAGTCAACAGATATTGTTTTGACGTCTTATGGACTCTCACATTCTGATCGTGATGAATTAACGGCAGCAAAGTGGAATACCATTTGCTTAGACGAAGCCCAAAACATCAAGAACGCCCATACGAAACAATCGAGAGCGATTAGACAGCTCAAAGGACAGCATCACATTGCCCTCAGCGGGACACCAATGGAAAACCGTTTGACAGAGCTTTGGTCCATATTCGACTTCGTCAACAAAGGATATCTCGGCAGCCTGACCAGCTTCCATAAAAAGTTCGTCCTTCCGATTGAAAAAGACCGTGAAGAAAAAAGAATTGAACAGCTCCAGCAGCTGATCAAACCATTTTTATTAAGACGAACAAAACAAGATGAAGAGGTTGCCCTGAACCTGCCTGAGAAACTCGAAGAAAAAGAATTCATTCCGCTCTCCGCTGAGCAGGCGTCTTTATATGAACAGCTCGTGAAGGATACATTTGAACACATGGCATCATTAACAGGGATGCAGCGAAAAGCCATTATTTTAAGTATGCTTGGCAGACTCAAACAGATTTGTGATCACCCTGCGCTCTATTTAAAAGAGAGCGGAACAGATGTGAAACTGCTGAAACGTTCGTTAAAAATGGATAAACTCGCAGAGCTGTTAAAAGTGATACATGAGCAAGGAGAAAGCTGTCTCATCTTTACGCAATATATTGAAATGGGCAACATGATCAAGCAGCTGGCAGAAAAGATGTTTGGAGAACCAGTCCAATTTTTAAATGGCAGTCTCTCAAAACAAGAGCGGGACAAAATGGTGGACCGCTTCCAGAAGAAAGAATTCAACATCTTAATTCTCTCTTTAAAGGCAGGAGGAACAGGACTCAATCTAACCGCCGCAAACCATGTCATTCACTACGATAGATGGTGGAATCCTGCTGTGGAAAACCAAGCAACAGACCGAGCTTATCGGATTGGACAAAAACGATTTGTTCACGTCCATAAGATGATCACAACGGGCACAATCGAGGAAAAAATCGATCAAATGCTCGAAACAAAACAAACATTAAATGATCAAATTATCCAAAGCGAAAGCTGGATTACAGAGCTATCGACAAACGAACTAGAAGACTTATTTACCTTAAGTGCCGCCGCTCAATCATCTTAATCACAGCAAAAAGAGGACTTTTCATTAATCTTGAGAAAAGTCCTCTTTTTCATTTCATATAACGTACGCTAAATGTTTAGTTTTTTCAATGCAGATTTCACATTCATATACGTATTTAATTCACGGAAGTCCTCTCTCATTTCTCCCATTTTCATTGCAAGATTCGGTTTAATTCCTGTCACAATGAGTTCAGTACCTGTCATTAAAATCAAATCGTTCAGCTTAAAGATCGCATCTGCCACAAATGAATCCACTTCTAATAATCCGGACAGATCGACAATAAAATAATCATCCTTGGATTGAGAGATATAGGTGGAAACCGTTGAAATAATCTTATCAAATCTTGGCGCTGTTAATGTACCAATGATCGGTAACACAGAGATACCATCTTTCACCGGAACGATTGGGACAGAAATATTCAGCACTTCATCAATTGATTGCTCAAGAAGCTCTTGCTGTTCCTTCTCTTTCGTGACATCCTTTTGCAGACCAACGAAATAAAGACGTTTCCCTTCATTTTCGTCAATCCAAAGAGGAGCAACACTTAACTCGTTCCAAAACATTTGTCCAGATTTTTTATAATTTTTCAGCTGAACAGTGACAGCCTCTTTGTTCTCAATGGCTGTTCTAATTTGTTTGAGAGCGATTTGTTCAGTTTCATCTCCCTGAAGGAAACGACAATTCCTCCCCAATACTTCGGTTTCTTGATAGCCTGTCATATCTAAAAAGCCCTTGTTCACATATATTAAAGGATTATCAGGTAAAGACGGGTCCGTCACCGTCAGGCCAACCTGAGTATAGTCCAAGGCTTCCTTGATTAAATGCAGATTTTCGGACTTATAAGATTCCAGCGCCATTCGTTTACTCTCCTTAGTTTCCTTACAAGCGGGTTATATTCTTAATTAAATTATATGATGTTCCACATCATGTGTAAATAGAAGTGGTTCTGAATTCCTCTTTTGTAGAATGCGCTTCATCCTATGTGATTTATACCGCGACATCTGATTCATCTATTTCAAAAGGTGCCGAATCATATGCGCCACACCATGTTCATCGTTTGATAACGTGACGTGATCAGCGATTTCTTTTATATCCTGCCTCGCATTCCCCATCGCAACCCCAACACCAGCAGCTTGAAGCATCGATTCATCATTTAAACTGTCTCCTACAGCCGCTGCCCTACTTAAAGGAATACCTAGTCTTTCTGCCAGCCTTGTTAATGCCTGCCCTTTAGACGCGTGCTTTGAACCAATTTCAAAGTTATGATCAGCCGAACTAACCAATGTTAAATCTGAATCATCACCAAACATATCCCATCCGGCTTTCAATCTGTCCTGAAAAAAAGAAAAACCTAAGATGTTGTAAAATGAAAGCTTTCGATCCTCACGAAACAATTCTTTATATGTATCAATATAAGAAAAACCTGACTGGCTGTATTGAACTTCTGCCGCTTGCTTTAAGACATTTTGATCCGTTTCTGGATTTGCACTTTTTAAACGGTCCATTTCAATCGCAAGAAGCTCTCTGCCGCGATTTGGTGTGAAAATGGCTTCGTTTGTAAAGACTTCATAATAATAATCACGTTCTTCCAGCCATGACAATATGTTTTTAGCCTTTTCTTCTAGTAAAGTAGCTGAATGGTACACTTGTCCAGTTGGATCATGAATCACAGCTCCATTGGCACTAATCACCCATGTATTCATACCAAGCTGGTCAAAAATAGACCTCACATCAAAATACGCTCTCCCTGTTGAAACGACAACCTCAATTCCATTCGCAGCTGCTTCCTTTAATGCCTGCTCGTTTTCCTGACTTACTTTGTGTTCACTATTCAATAAAGTGCCATCTAAATCCGTTGCGATTAATTGAATGTTTGTCATCGTTCTCTCCTTTTTGTCTTTATTTTCAACCGATATCCCGTTAACAAAATCCATCATCATTATGTAATGAGTATCCACTATTTGCAAGAGCTGATCGGTTAAACAGTGAATAAAAGGGTATCCGGCCACGCATTATGACCGGATACACACAAAGGGGATTCATAAGGGGACACATGACCTATACAAAGAAGCATTGGTTCTATTACGCAGTGTTCATATGCACAAGGCAGCATCTATCAGCTTTAGCTAGAGGGGGGCTGTCAGATGATAGACGTTACCTTTTGATCAGGACTTGCCTCCTTTCCTTTCAGCTACCCCTAGTCTACGGAGAAAGGCCTGATGTGACAAAACTTGAAAATAGCAAAATAGGCCTTCAAATTCTTTATATCCTCATTAATTTCTGTTTTTTACCGCTTGCGTATAAAACATCATCTTGTTTTGTTTGATGAAATACTTATTTTTCATAAATTGATAAAAAATATCTGAATGAATCCAATTACTAGAAGGCATGTGAATATAATCAGACCCGTCCCACGCAAACCAATAAAAACAAAGCCGTCCATCATGAACCGACAGCTGAAACTCAAAGCAGTCCATTTGATCCTCAGTGACATATTGAAACGTGAGTGACTCTCCTTCTTCCATATAGACATCACAAAATGAAAGAATGTCTCCCCACGAATAAACACGTATATCACTCTTTGCCTTCTCCTCGCCAATATGAATATTTCTCAATTGATAGGACTCCATAAAACATCTCCTTTCACTCATGTGCAGCTAGTTCTAAGCAGGCAGCGGTTTCATTTATACAGATGTTGTATGCTATAATAATACTTACGAATAATGAACGCTTGTGAGGTGATAAATATGAAAACCTTTAGGCTGATTGATTTAAAAATTGAACTTGACCCACAGCAAGATAAAATGTCCAGCATTCCCCTTTGTGACGGTTTAATCATTAATAAAGAAGACGGTGAAAATCACTGGATGATCGAGGCACTCATTCCAAAGAAACATAGACAGGTGTTTGAGGTACTCTTTCAGCAGCACACAGAAGTGAAGATTCTTGTAACGATCACTAAAGAAAACAACCGCCCTGTTCACCTATCTGTCCAAGTCAAAAACATCGTTGCCTTAGAAGAAAACATTTCTGTATTACTCGATGGTAAAATGATTACAAATCGTTACAGAACAGAAACTGAAGAAGTATTAAAAGACCTCGTCAAAGAGGGGCTTTCAGGAGAAAAACTACTAGATGCTTTTAAACAAAACACATAAAAAAGAGCGGGATCAGCCGCTCTTAGATTGTTGACAAAGGGCTAAAATGAACTTGATTTTAGCCCTTTGTCTTCTTTTCAGCGTGTTTGAAAACCTTTGAAGTCTAGGAAGGGCGAGTACTGGAACGGAGCGAATTTAACATTCGTGAGTACCGGAGCGCAGACCTGACACCGAATGCAAGGGTTTGTCTACACGCTGAGAGCGGGATCAGCCGCTCTTTTTTATTGCACATCTTTAGACTGGCTTTGATTTTTCAATAGATCTCTAATTTCAGTTAGTAAAACTTCCGTTTGATCCGGCGTTTCCACAACCTCTTCTTCCTCGACCTTTTTCCGTTTTAACTTATTCAAATAACGAATAAAGATAAAAATGGAAAACGAGATAATTAAGAAATCAACCACTGTTTGAATAAAGTTTCCATATAAAATTTGAGCAGCTCCGATTTTAATGGATAAACCGCTAAAATCATGCCCTCCAATAATAATACCGACAAGCGGCATGATTAAATCATTCACAAGAGAAGTGACAATTTTGCCAAATGCTCCCCCAATGATGACACCTACAGCCAAGTCAATGACATTGCCCTTGACGGCAAACTCTCTAAATTCTTTCAGCATCCTTTATCACCTTCATCTTTTTTTGTCTAATATGACGTTTTTTTGTCTAAATTGCAAGTCCTTATCCGTTCTAACTGAACGTTTCTAAATAAAAAAGCGATTCATGCTTGATGAACCGCCAGGAAAATCATGATACTTTAGGACCGATAGAAAATGTCAGTTCTGCTTCACATGCAACTTCGCCATCTACTGTCGCTACTGCTTTTCCTTTTGCAACCGGTCCGCGAAGGCGCGTCACTTCAACCTCTAAACGAAGCTGGTCTCCAGGCTTGACCTGTCTTTTAAAGCGGCAGGCGTCAATCCCTGCAAACAAACCAATTTTCCCTTTGTTTTCTTCCTTGCCTAACATAATCACACCAAAAACCTGTGCGAGTGCTTCTACAATAAGCACACCCGGCATGACTGGGTATCCTGGGAAATGGCCATTAAAAAATTCTTCATTTACTGTGACATTTTTAATCCCAACCGCTCTTTTTTCTCCATCAACCTCTAAAATACGGTCGACCAATAAGAATGGATAACGGTGTGGAATAATGTCTTGAATTTGCTGAGCATCAAGCATATCTTGATCTCTCCTTCTTTTCTATATCGCTGATCTTCATTTGATTCCTATAGAAGTATATTATGAATGCTGGCATTTTTCAATATTCGCCTTACGTATATGGTAAAAAATAGAATCTACCATTACCAATTGTCATCAAATATAATCCACACTACACTCATTGTTTTTTCACAAATATGGTAATATATATTACATCATTGAATAAATAAGAGGGTAAAAATGAACTTTATAAGCGATAAATCCATAAAAAAACTTCTCCATTCCTGGTATACAATGCTGAAGCATCGACATTTTTCGAAGGCTGAAGAAATCAAAAAAACACTACTAAAATATAAACGTAAATTATCAAAAAAACAGGAGCTCTATTTCCATTATCAGCTGATGCTTTTTCGTCATCAGCTCTGGATGAATCAGACAGAGGACTTAGAAAAACTCAAACACGAACTGCTGCCACACAAAGATGAAATGAACGAAGAACTGCAATATTATTTTTACTTCTTTCTCGGATTATATGAATCTTTAAAAAGTGATCAAAATGATGCGATTCATTATCTCGAAAAGGCAGAGGAACGACTGCCATTACTTAACGATGAACTAGAGGAAGCAGAATTCCATTTCCGTACAAGCGGTGTTTATTATAACAACCGTTACTCGTTGTTATCGATTCGCCATGTTCAAAAAGCCATGGATATTTTTGCAAAGCACGAAGACATCCACAGCATCTATCGGTGTAAAATTGTACTCGCTCTTAACTATAGCGACCAAAAAAAATATGAGGAAGCAGAAGCTATTTTCATCGAGATCATTGATTACGTGAAAAAGATTGATGATCAAGAGCTGCTCGGTATCGTTTATTATGACGCTGGCTTTATTCAATCGAGACAAAACCGTCACAAGGAAGCGCTGGACTACTTTAAAAAGGCGCTTCGTCTCCCAGCATACCGAAAGTCAGCACACTCCTATGTATCGTGCCTATACGAAACTGTGCGTTCCTGTTTTAAAGAAAATTTAACCGATGAAGGGATGAAGTATATTCAAAAAGGGCTGAAAGAAGCCGTTGCTTCGCAGTTTGATATATTAAGAATGAAGTTTCAAATCTTATCTCTTCTCTATAGCCAAACGCCAAAGGCAGATGAGCAGATCGCCACGCTCGTCACATGTCTTGAACGAAAAGAAGCCTGGATTGATCTTGAGGATCTGCTTGCTGATGTCTCAGATTTTTATAAAAAAAAGGGCGACTTTGAGCGAGCCGCCTTTTTTATCATGAGAGGCTGATACGAGCCTGCTGATTATCGAATTGTATTAATTAATCCCAGCATCTGATCGCCCATCGTAATCGTTCTTGAGTTCAACTGATAGGAACGCTGCGTTGTCATGAGGTCTGTTAATTCTTTCGACATGTCCACATTTGACGTTTCCAGCGCACCTTGCTGAAGCTGAATCGCCTCTCGGTTTGCTCCATTTAGTGCTGTTAGTGCGCCTTGATAGGTTCCGTCGACTGAGAACAAATTATCTCCTTCAGAGACAAGTGCTGATGAATTATTGACTTGTACAACGCCTAGATTCACTTGCTGATTCGGTTGATTATCTCTTGAAATCGCCGTAAGCCGTCCATTTTTATCGATTGAAATATCACGGAAATTCGCATTTAAGACGATCGCATTCCCATTTTCATCAAGAATTGGATAGCCTTCGCTCGTGACAAGCTGTACTTGGTTACGGTTATTGCCCGGCTGTAAGTAAAGTGAACCATCTCTTGTATAACGGATATTACCGCCGGCGTTGACCTGCAAATACTGCGACGGCGCTCCGAATGCAACATCAAGATCACGTCCAGTTTCTTTAATTGAGCCTTGCAGCGAGTTAATGGACGCATTGACCATTGTCCCCGTACCAAGCCTTAACCCAGCAGGTGTCAGACGACTGTTTGCCACCTGCTCATTTTTTTCATCTACCTGGTTAAACTGCTGTCTGATCAGCTCTGAGAAACGGGTGTTTTTCGCGCGGTACCCTGTTGTCTCACTGTTCGCGATGTTGTTGCTGATGATGTCAAGCTGCTTTTGCACTTCATTCATCGAGACAGCTGCGTTTATCATCGTTCTAAGCATAAGTATCCTCCTTTCTTTTTATTTCTTGATTAGTACACTCTTCCAATTTCATTCACTGCTTTTTCTAAGCTTTTATCATATGCCTGAACCACTTTTTGGTTTGTTTCAAATGCTCGGTAGGCTGTTGTCATATCTGTATATGATTTCGTCACATCGACGTTCGACAGCTCCGATACGCCTTGGCTTAACGTATAGGACATTTGACCGTTATTGACTGCACTTGGAAGGGGCTGATTATCAGCTGTACGGTATAAATCATTTCCTTCACGCGCTAGGTTTCTTGTATCCATCGCAACTCGTACATCGATTTGACCAAGATTTTGGCCATTTTCAGTGACAGTACCATCTGCATTCACTTTGAAATTCTCACTCTGAACCGTAATCGGCTGGCCGGTCACGGAAAGAAGAGCACGTCCATTAATGGTCAACTGATTTTGTGCGTTCAATGTAATGGAGCTGCTTTTTGTATAACGAACGCCTTCTGGTGTGTTGACCGCATAAAATAGCGCTGATTTCTGATTGGTCTCCGGATTGATCGGCACATTATTTTCAACTAGTGCTACGTCTGTTGTTTGATCTGTTGTTTTTAAAGTTCCCTGTGTAAATTGAGGGATTAATTCCTGCATATATGTCCCAGTATTGATTCCACCAATCGGCGATTGCAGTGGAACACTAAAGCCTTTGCCTGAGGATGTTTGGAAACGTCCTGATTCCATTCGGCTCAGCAGCATTTCTGGAAATGCACGCATTGCCCCTTCATCTGCTTTATAACCTGGCGTATTCGCATTTGCGATATTATTTGAAAGCATTTCTGTCCGCCGCTCTTGAGCAATCATGGCAGATGTTGCGGTGTATAGTCCTTTTAACACGTGCTCACCTCATTCAAATTCTTTCACATGACCTAAACACAATCTTCTATGAAATATATCGGCTAATTAGCAGGGTTCTTTAATAAAAATCCCCCATTCTTTCTAAAAAGAATGAGGGAAATCATTAGCTGAGTTTACGCTTTGGCAGCTTGTCCATATTATCAAGCATCACGCCAGTACCAACTGCTACACAGTCCATTGGATTTTCAGCAACGAAAACCGGTACTTTCAGCTCTTCTGCAAGCAATTGATCAAGCCCATTTAGAAGAGCTCCGCCACCTGTAATGATGACGCCGCGATCGATAATATCAGCTGATAATTCAGGCGGTGTTCTCTCAAGAACTTGTTTCGCAGCCTGAACAATCGCAGATACAGATTCACGCAATGCTTCTTCTACCTCTTTGCTTGTGACGGTAATCGTTCTTGGTAATCCTGTCACCATGTCTCGTCCACGAATTGAAATCTCTTCGTGACGTGCGTCTGGGAATACCGTTGCAACTTGGATCTTAATATCCTCAGCCGTGCGCTCACCGATCAACAGCTTGTACTCTTTTTTAATGTAGTTTAGAATTTCCAGATCAAATTTGTCTCCAGCCATTTTAATAGAAGAGGCGGTTACAATGTCACCCATTGAGATGACAGCGATATCTGTCGTTCCGCCTCCAATATCTACGACCATGTTTCCACTTGGCTGAAAAATATCCATACCAGCACCAATGGCTGCTACTTTTGGCTCTTCTTCAAGAAATACATGCTTACCACCGCTTTTTTCAGCAGCTTCTTTGATCGCCTTCTGCTCAACAGATGTAATGTTTGTCGGGCAGCAGATGAGCATACGCGGCTTAGAGAATAGCCCTTTCACATTTAATTTGTTAATAAAATGCTTGAGCATCGCTTCAGTTACTTCAAAATCAGCAATTACGCCATCTTTTAATGGACGAATCGCAACAATATTCCCAGGCGTACGTCCAACCATACGTCTAGCCTCTTCTCCAACAGCCAAAACTTTCCCGCTGTTTTTGTCAAGAGCTACCACAGATGGTTCATTTAACACAATTCCTTTTCCTTTGACATGAATCAGTACATTGGCAGTACCAAGATCAATTCCAATATCCCTAGCAAACATCTATATATATCCTCCTTGAAAATCTGTTTCCATAGCAAATACCACATTCTGCCCTAATTATATATTCTATCATAATTTGCAGAAAAAAAGATATTTCTTTACAAAAGTCTTTACAAAATTTGTGGTTAGAAACTACCGATATGAGGAAGATATATATATCATGTTTATGAACAAAGAACTAAGCTTACTGTTTCACAGGCTCGCCTTCTAAAATTTCTTCTTTTTTATACTTTAACTTGGTGGCTTCTCCTCCTCGCAAGTGGCGGATTGATTTATGATAATCCAGTATCTCCTTCACTTCATTAGCCAGATCTGGATTAATTTCTGGCAGCCTTTCTGTTAGATCCTTGTGTACAGTACTTTTAGAGACTCCAAATTCTTTCGCAATAACACGAACGGTTTTCTTTGTCTCCACGATATACTTTCCTATCTTGATTGTTCGCTCTTTGATGTAATCGTGCACACCACTCGACCTCCCTAAAATGGATGTGAGAAGTGTGAAATGAGATCCGTATGAAGATTATCCATTTTCAGCGGCGCTTGTTCGTCGTAATTTCTCATCCAATAGGTAGTAAATGCCAAACACGATCCCTCACCTCAAACACTCTCTTTGTCAGGTTTGTAACAGTGTATTAGCATTGAATAGGGAATATGCTAAAAATGAAGATGGGACAAGGGATTTATCAGAAAAGGCAAAACAAAAAATCATTTCGGGGCGCGAAAATTTTCACTTTACAAGAAAGGATTCAGCACGTAAAATAGAAAAGGTGAATTTATTTACCTAGCTAAATATTTAAAAAAGGTGAGCATATGGATACGTTAAATAGAGAGTGTTTACATCAAATACATCAAGGCGCACGACTGCTGTCTAAAAAGGCGAACGAAGCGCTTGCTGCTTATGACTTGTACATGTCCCAGTGGACTGTGCTTTTTTGTTTGGATACATTCGGCCCGAAAACCCAAAAAGATATCTGGACATATTTGAACGTCGAAGCACCGACGATCACCAGAACCGTCACCCGTTTAGAAGCAAACGGCTGGGTGAAACGTGTACAAGGAAAAGACAAACGTGAGAATCTGATCGTGATGACAGATGATACAAAAGCCCGATTTGAAGAAATCAAACGCACGATGGAACAATTTGAAGAAGAATGTCTTTCAGATTTTACCTACGAAGAAAAACAACTCCTCCATACACTTTTACACAAATTATCAACTGAATAGGAAGTGACATACATCATGAACGAACGTATTTGGACAAAAGACTTTATTATGATTGTCCTGGTGAATTTATTTACGTTCACCTCTTTTTATGCCCTTTTGACATTACTGCCCATTTACACAATGGATGAACTAAATGGAACAGAATCACAGGGCGGCCTCCTTGTGACGGTCTTCTTATTGTCTGCAATTGTGACAAGACCTTTCTCGGGCGCCATTATTGAGAAATTCGGCAAAAAACAGATGGCGATTTTCTCTTCTACGGCCTTTGCCTTACTCACTTATTTATACATCCCGATTGATCAATTCCAAACGCTTCTTATACTGCGTTTCGTACAAGGAATCTTTTTTAGTATTTTGACGACAGTAGCCAGTGCCATTGCGGCTGATATGATCCCGAAACATAAACGCGGGGAAGGACTCGGATACTTTGTGATGTCCATGAACCTCGCTGTTGTCATCGGTCCATTTATCGCACTGAATCAAGTAGGAAAAATAGGATTTCATTCCTTATTTCTTCTCTTTTCCATTATCGTAACGATCGGAGCCGCTTTTACGATGCTGATTAGACAGCCAGAGCCGGAAAACGGAGGAAGCATCGTCTTCCGATTCACGTTTTCTCACCTGTTTGAAAAAGGCGCATTAAAAACAGCGGCCGTCGGCATCATTATTTCCTTCTGTTATTCGCCGATTATTTCATTTATTTCAGTTTATGCAAATTCACTCCATTTAATGGGTGCAAGCAGTTATTTCTTTATTGTGTTTGCGGCTGCAATGCTTGGATCACGTCCATTTACAGGCAGACTTTTTGACCGAGTTGGAGCTCACGTTGTGATCTATCCTTCGATTGCTCTTTTTGCCATTGGTTTATGGATGCTGACAGCGACACATTCAGCCACAATGCTTCTTCTATCAGGCGCTGTGATTGGGCTTGGCTACGGATCACTCGTGCCATGTTTACAAACACTTGCGATTCAGCACTCACCAGCCCACCGTACAGGATATGCGACGGCCACTTTCTTCACCCTGTATGATACGGGCATTGCTGCTGGCTCATTTGTCTTTGGACTCCTTGTCAGCTTCACAGACTTTTCAAATGTGTACCTCATTGCGGGTATTGTGGTCTTACTGAGTATGGGCGTTTTTTATTGGAGCGAACGAAAACCCCAGGAAGCAAAAGCACAAAAGGTCTCCCTTTCAGAATAAAAGGATACTATTTTAAACTTCACCGGAAACATGCTAAAATATAGGATATTTCAAATAGAGCATACAGGCTTTTTTGAAAAATAGTTGGTATTAAGCGAAAGTATAGGTGATGTTTTGAATTACGAATTGTTTAAAGTCATACACGGGATGGCTCACCATTCTGAGTTTTTAGATCAGGCCATGATTTTCATTACAAAAAAGGCCATACTTGTGTATGCCCTTGTCTTATTGATTTGCTGGTTTTTAGGGAATCATAAATTTAAGAAGCATGTCTTCTTTTCCGGTGTAACAGGCATTGCAGCACTTATCGTCAACTTTGCCATTACATTGTTTCATTATGAAGAGCGGCCGTTTGTGGCGCATAAAGTCGACACACTCATCCCGCACTCAGCAGACGCTTCCTTCCCAAGTGACCATACAACAGGTGCACTGGCTCTTTCATTAGCCATTCGATCCCGTAATAAAAAGCTCGGCAACATCTTGCTCGTCTTTGGATTACTCACAGGATTCTCCCGCATCTGGGTTGGTCACCATTATCCATTTGATGTTTTAGGCAGCTTAGTCGTATCGATTGTGGTTGTCTTTATCATGAATAAATTATGGAAGTTCTTTGACTCACCTATTGATCGTATCGTGACATTTTACGAGACAATTGTGGGGAAAATTTTCAGAAGGAAGACAAAGGATCAGGGCTCAGACCTGTCCAATTCTTAAGCGGTTTTGCGATAACGTGATGAAGATTCTTCTCTCACTTATCGTGCCGCTTTTTTTATTGGCTGTCTCCCTCTAACCATACTTGAAAAATAAAGACTGACACCAATGCCAATAAGAGAAATGATGATAAGCGTCCAGCCTAATTGCGCAAAATGAGAACCAGCAATTTCATCCCCAAAGAGCATGCCAAGCACAGCAGATGACAGAATGGAACCAAGGTAGCGGCATGTTTGAAAAAGTCCAGAGGACGTGCCAATCATTTGCTGAGGACTTGCTTTGAGCATCGCAGCTTGAAGCGCAACATTCCCAATTCCATAACTGAGTCCAAGCAGCGCTAGAACCAATCCTTTCCCCCATAATGGCGCAGGAATAAAAAAGAAAGTCATTGCAGACGCTCCAGCCAGCATCAATACTGCACTCGCTAAAACTGGATGGCGTTCATCCCCGCGATCTACCCACTTTCCTGTCAGAGGCGACACAATAATGCTCACCCCTGACATACACAGCATAAAAAGACCCGTCATCTCCACACGCCAGCCTAACTCATCTTGAAAATAACTGGGCAAACCAAAAAAGAGACAATAGAAAAAGATATTTAAGATGATAAATTGCACATACACAAGTGACAGCCGCTGCTCTTCTCTGAACATCCGAATTTGAATAAACGGTTCATCCACCTGATACTCCCACCAAATAAAAGCGCCTGCACTCAGGAGACAAAGAATGCCTTGAACATATTGAATGCCATCACCGAGTGATAATAAAAATGAAAGCAGGAGAACAATGCAGACAGTAAAAAGAAGCATCCCTGGCAAATCGAGTGTTCGCACGGTTTCGCCTATGCTCAGCTTTCTCTTCTTCTGCTCCTTCGGAAACAAAAATAGACCGAGAAAGAAACTGATCAAAATAAACGGCAGATTCACTAAAAAGATAGCCGGCCAGCCGCCAATGGTCATTAGAAATCCGCCAAGCGTCGGCCCAAGTGCCGTCATCGCTGAAGCAAAAATGGATAATACCGCTAACGCAGAAGCCTGTCTTTCTTGAATATGATCCCGAATGAGTCCGACCCCAGAGGGATAAATGGCACTGCTTCCAATCGCCTGTAACAGACGGATCACAATCAGCACCACAAACGTTGGGGCAAACGGCGCACAGATGGCAGAGACTGCGACAAGAACGAGACCGAATAAAAATAAGGTTCTCCGGCTCATGACATGATCCCCAATCCGGCCGCTCACCGGCTGCGTCACTGCACTAGCTAAATAAAAAGAAGAAATAAGCCAAGATACTGTCGTAAACGACAAACCGAATTCATGCTGAATTTGATGCAAGGCCAAAGAAATCATTGATGAATTCAGTGGATTCAACATCGTTCCAAAGGCAACAGCGGTTAAAAAAACTTTTCGATTGTCTTTCCACTTGTGCATACACTGACCTCCTTTTTGCAACCCTTTCGTTATTATGAGATTCATTTCCCTTTTTTACCCTAATCAATTCAAGTTCTCTCTTAGAAAAGCAAGACATACATTCTAAAAAGGACGATTATTGGAATAACACATATAAAATTGAGAATATGAGGAACAAATGGTAAGATGCTACACATATTGAAAAGCCTACTTTCTCCTTATATGGAGAACGGCTGAAAAGGAGGAGAAGCTTATTATTAAAAAAAGACGGTTTTGGGTCCCAGCCCTTTTCTCGGTTGCAGTATTACTTCTGTCTTCGTGTGGTTCAAATGAAACAAATGGGAACGGAGATAAACGTAATTCTACAGCGAAAGGGTCGCCAATTTTGGAGGATGGAAAATTTATTTTTGCAGCATCAGGTGAATTTCATCCGTTTAGTTACATGGATGGAAATCAGATGTCCGGCTTTGATATCGATGTAGGCAATGCGATTAGTGACAAACTAGGTCTCGAACCTATACAGAAAAAATATAAATTCGCAGGCATCGTCGAAGGCGTGAAAGCAGGTAAATTTGATGCGGCAGTTGCAAGTCATACCATCAATGAGGAACGAAAAAAACACGTCCTTTTTTCTAAGCCCTATTACTACTCTGGTCCGCAAATTTTCACAAGACCTGGAGCAGACATTCAGCATGCTGATGACTTAAAAGACAAAGAAATTGCTGTATCCAAAGGATCGTCCTACGCTGATATTGCTAAGGAACATAGCGGGCAAGAACCAAAATATTATGATAGTGATGTCGTCGCCTTAGAAGCACTGGCCAACGGAAAACACGATGCAGTCGTAACAGATTTCGCCACAGGTGCAGAAGCGATGAAGAAAAAATTGAACATCACAGCACAGGAAAGACTCGGACAAAGTGAGCAGGCAATTGCTGTATCAAAAGAAAATGAACAGCTCATAAAAGAGATCAACGATGCGATTGACGCACTAAAAAAAGACGGAACATTAAAACAAATTAGTGAAAAGTACTTTGATGAAGACATCACGGTCAAACAAGATTAAAACCACGATTGTGCGCCCTTTTTATAGGCGCACTTTCTTCAAATGGAGATGATTGTTTTGCCTACCCTATCACACTTTTTTCAGACGCTGATTGATTCTAGAGGTATTTTCTTAGAAGGAATGCTGATCACCTTACAGCTGACGGTGATCAGCATCTTCATCGGTATGTTCATCGGGCTTTTCTTTGCTTTATTGAAAATATCCCGCATAGCCGTTTTCGGTTATATCGCCAATGCCTATATCTTTCTTGTACGCGGAACACCACTTATTGTTCAAATTTTCATCCTATACTTCGGCCTCACAGAATTGAATATACCCGACTTCTGGGCTGCTTCCATTGCGCTCGCCTTTCATAATGGGGCCTATATAGCCGAAATATTTAGAGGTGCTATCCAATCCATCGATCAGGGGCAAAAAGAGGCAGGACGCTCTCTTGGCATGGGTCGTTTTTTAACAATGAGGCGCATCATTCTCCCGCAAGCGATGCGGCGTGCCCTCCCCCCTCTTGGCAACCAGTTCATTATCGGCTTAAAAGATTCATCACTCGCCGCCTTTATCAGTGTCAATGAACTATTTAACGTCGCCACCACGCAAGGCTCCAACAGTTTTGATAATATGACGTATTTACTTGTTGTCGCCGTCTATTACTTAGTTCTTGTCCTGCTGTTAACATTCGCTGTCCAAACCTTTGAGAAGAAACTATCAGCCAGTGACCAATAGGAGGAGAAGCATGACAGAATCAAAGGAAATCATTCGTGTTGAAAAACTCAATAAATACTTTGGAGAGCTTCATGTTTTAAAAGATATCGATCTCACTGTTTATGAAAATGATGTGGTCGTCTTAATTGGCGCAAGCGGTTCTGGAAAAAGCACCTTGCTCCGCTGTATGAACTTTTTAGAAATAAAAAATGATGGAGATATTATCATTGATGGCAGTCCTGTTCATCCAAAGCGCGATCAATTAAACGAAATGAGACAAAAAATAGGAATGGTGTTTCAGCATTTTAATCTTTTTCCGCACAAAACTGTTCTTGAAAATATCATCGAAGCGCCTGTTATGGTGAAAAAAACAAAGAAAGCACAAGCCATCGCTGAAGCCAGCGCCTTGCTAGAAAAAGTCGGACTTGCGGATAAAGCCAACGTATATCCTTCTAAACTATCAGGCGGCCAAAAACAGCGTGTAGCCATAGCCAGATCTCTCGCCATGAAGCCTGATGTCATGTTATTTGACGAACCTACATCTGCCCTTGATCCAGAGCTTGTAGGCGAAGTGCTGCAAACGATGAAAAGCCTTGCAAAAGAAGGCATGACCATGGTCATTGTCACACATGAAATGGGCTTTGCGAAAGAAGTTGCCGATCGTGTCGTCTACATGCACGAAGGCCGTATCGTCGAAGAAGGCGTCCCTTCGGAATTGTTTGATTCTCCTAGGGAGGAACGTACAAAACTGTTTCTTAGCTCCATTTTATAGGTCAAACGCCCTTCATTTTTAGTGCTTAACTTACGTTTTTGCTCATTTTTTACGAATTTTTCATCCATTTATATTGAACTTAACCAAAAAACCATGTCAGATAAACTTACATGTATATGTTATATATGACTTTTCTCTCTATAATGAAGAATTAAGAAAACAATAATTCTGAATGATTCGGGGGAATGCAGCATGCAAATGGGTGATACAGTATTTATGTTCTTCTGCGCACTACTCGTGTGGTTAATGACACCGGGTTTAGCTTTATTCTACGGAGGACTCGTGAGAAGTAAAAACGTGTTAAGCACAACCATGCACAGCTTAACGTCACTAGCGATCGTTTCAATCGTATGGATCGTATTCGGTTATTCCTTAGCTTTTGCACCAGGCAATGCATGGATCGGAGGATTAGACTGGGTGGGCCTGAAAGGCGTAGGTTTTGAGCCTGGTTCCTATAGTGAGACCATTCCACATTCATTGTTCATGATGTTTCAAATGACCTTTGCCGTCTTAACAACAGCCATCATCTCAGGGGCCTTTGCTGAACGGATCCGCTACTCAGCAGTCGTTGTATTTACACTCCTTTGGGTCACATTTGTATACGCTCCAGTCGCACACTGGGTATGGGGCGGCGGTTGGATTGGCGAGATGGGTGCACTTGACTTCGCAGGCGGAAACGTGGTTCACATCTCATCCGGTGTTGCGGGTCTTGTCGTGGCGATTGTGCTCGGGAAGCGTAAAGAAGCGGCAAGCTCTTCTCCGCATAACTTGATCTACACCCTTCTTGGCGGAGCAGTCATCTGGTTTGGCTGGTTTGGTTTTAACGTGGGTAGTGCTCTTACATTAGACAGCGTGGCCATGTTTGCCTTTATTAACACCAATACAGCTGCTGCTGCAGGAATCATCGGCTGGCTGTTAGTAGAGTGGATGATCAACAAAAAACCAACCATGCTCGGCGCGATCTCTGGAGCCATCGCAGGTCTTGTCGCCATTACACCTGCCGCAGGTTTTGTTACACCGTTTGCTTCTATTATAATAGGAATCATTGGCGGGATCGTCTGTTTCTGGGGAGTCTTTTCACTCAAAGCCAAATTTGGCTATGATGACGCACTAGATGCATTCGGCCTTCACGGAATTGGCGGTACTTGGGGAGGAATTGCAACAGGACTTTTCGCCACAACTTCTGTCAATGACGGCGGAGCCAATGGCTTATTTTACGGAGATCCCAGCTTACTTTGGAAGCAAGTGGTCGCGATTGTTGCCACGTACGCTTTTGTTGCCGTTGTGACATACGTAATCATCAAAGTGGTCAATGTCTTCTTCAAAATTCGTGCAACCGAAGAAGAAGAATCAGTGGGTCTTGATTTAACCATGCACGGTGAAAAAGCTTATCAAGATTAAAGAAAAAGGGGTGTCTCTATGAGCAAAATGTATAAAGTGGAGATTGTCACACGTCCAGCTAATTTTGAAACATTAAAGGTGGAGCTTGGAAAGATTGGTGTCACCTCGATTACCTTTTCAAATGTACACGGCTGCGGCTTACAAAAGGGACATACAGAGCTATACCGCGGCGTCAAAAAGGAAAGCAACGTGTACGAACGATTAAAGATCGAAATCGTCCTAAGCAAAGTACCTGTCGAACAGGTCGTTGAAACAGCTCAAAAGGTACTTCGTACAGGCGAACCAGGGGATGGGAAAATTTTTATATATGAGGTAGCGAATACAATCAACATCCGGACAGGTGAAGAAGGACCTGCCGCCCTATAGTGTATCCTCCGCCGAGTGGCGGAGGATCTTTTTAAGCAGAAAAAACCTCTGCATATTCATATACACAGAGGACCTTGTAAGACATTAAGATTGTTTTGTTTCTTCTGACTGACTGCTGTCTTTAGAGGAATCAGAAGACTTTTCTTGATCAGAGGATTTCCCCTTCTCATCAGACTTTTCTTCAGATTTTTCTCCAGCTGGCTCTTTGGCTTTATCTTCAGCAGCAGGTTCTTTCGTTTTTTCCTCAGTCTTTGGCTGAGCAGGTTCTTTTGCTTGTTCCGTCACTTCTTGCGCTGCTTTTTCAATTGTAGAAACAGGCTTGTCAATGAAGCTAAGCGGATTAAGCGCTAAACCTTCCATACGAATTTCAAAATGCACATGGTTGCCGCTTTCAGCACCATATAGATTTTTACCAGAAGCACCAATGACATCATTCTGCTTTACTTCATCGCCTTCTTTGACACTCACTTGTGACAACGATTGATAAACAGTCGATAATCCATCTTCATGTTCAATTTCAACAACGTGACCAAGAACTGGATCTTTTTTCGCTTGAACCACTGTTCCACTAAGAGCAGCTGTGACATCAAACACTTTGCCATCTTTATCTGCAAGATCAATACCTTTGCTCAAGGTATAGGTGTTATTATAGTTTACAAGTGCTGCTTCTTTTTCTTTTTGGTCAGCATCTGCTTCATAGAACTTTTTCACGACAGAAACATTATCAGAATTCTGGACTGGCATTGCGACATTTTCAATTGGCTTTCCAACTTCAACGGCATCATCGCGCTGTTCTTGCCCTGTTTGATTTCCATCAGATAGTTGGTCTTTCACATCTTTTGATACAGCTTGATACCAAAGAACGGCTGTTAACACGACCGCTGCGCTGACCAAGTAAATAGCAGGGAATACCCAGCGCTTACGGAAAAATTGCTGAACTTTTGTGATTTTGGAAGTACGTTTCTTTTCTTCCTCTCTCATTTTTCATCACCTCAGCAACATTCTGAACACTTTTCAAAAAATATATACACACGAAATCATTTTTCTTTTTATTTTGCGCAATCGCATCAATAATATGTATGATAAATGAAAAAAAGATGGGAGACTTAATTGTGAAAACTTTCAACCGTATAGCAACAGAAGATGACCTCAAAGCGATCGTTGATATCTACAATTCAACCATTGCTTCAAGAGAAGTGACCGCTGATACAGAACCAGTTTCTGTCGAGGACCGCCGGCAATGGTTTTTGAATCATTCCGAGAAAAGACCTCTCTATGTGAAAACAGATGAGGATGGAAATATATACGGCTGGCTCAGCTTTGAAACCTTTTATGGAAGACCTGCATACAACGGGACCGTTGAAATGAGTATCTATTTAAACCAAGACTATCGAGGAAAAGGCTTAGGATCACTTTTCTTGCAAGAAGCCATTGATTTAGCACCCTCATTAGGCATTAGAACGTTACTTGCCTTTATTTTCGGGCACAACGAAGCCAGTATTCGACTATTTAAAAAGCACGGCTTTGAGACATGGGGCCACCTGCCACGCATCGCAGAAATGGACGGCAGCAGATACGATTTAGATATCCTAGGAAAAGAATTATAAAACGAGCGTCTCCCTG
Source organism: Bacillus sp. FSL M7-0003 (assembly GCF_038628485.1). NCBI lineage: Bacteria > Bacillati > Bacillota > Bacilli > Caryophanales > Bacillaceae > Bacillus > Bacillus sp. FSL M7-0003. The sequence continues at coordinate 3,304,577 of NZ_CP152024.1, forward strand.
AAAAAGAGACGCTTTTTTATGACGCATGTAACAGCTGTTCAAACTGTTTCGCATTTTGAAGAGATTTTCTTTGCAGAATGATACCATGTTCATCAATGAGAATCGCTTGTGGAACAACTGTTACCCCGTATAGCTCCATGATTTGTGAAGAACGAGTATACACAGCCTGGGACGGCAGCAATTCAAGGATCTGCGTATCATCCGCCTGTTCATCCCCATTAATAAAAATGAATTGAGTATCATCAACAGCGATTTGCTGCTGCAAGTCTGCTAAAATGCTTTTGCACGTCATACAAGTAGAGTTCACAAATAACAGCATCACAGCACTCCCGCTTTGAACATATTCCTTCAAAATGACCTTCTCGCCTAAATGAGAATAGCTTCGAAATAACGGTGCAGGATCCCCCACATCCGCTTCCTTTAATTCAATTCCATCAAGGGTTTTGATCTTATTCATAAATTTTCCGATAAAACGAGCGAGCAAAAATATCACAGCCAGCTGAGCAATGACAATGAATAACACAATAATCAATAGAATATCTGTCATTTCACATCGTCTCCTTCTATAAATAATTCAAATTGATTGATCCATTTTCTTTTAAACATTAAGACTTCTTGACCCACCGCTATTATGAAAGAGACAGCCACGGCAATGAGAAAACAAATGATGTTATATTGCCATGGAATGGTTTCTGCATAGGGATGCACATAAAACAATCCGATCACAAGAGCCAGCATCGACACATTGCGAATCACAATTCCCCAGTGAAGGCGTTCATTATCAAGCAGTCCACCACAGCCGCAAGAAATATCACGATGTCCTCTCAATAAATTGAAGGTCACCGCTCCAGTATAAATACTTAAAAGTGCTGTAAGACCAATCGCAGGTACAAGAGTCATATGCCATACGAATAAAAAAACAGTACAAACCAATTCTGCAGTTAAAAACAAATAAAACATGGGTCCCGTGAAAGAAGAAGGCAGCAGCCGATAAGCATTCATCTGCTGCATATGTGCCGTCTGTTTTTTTACTTTATCAAGCCAAGCACCAGCAAAAATGATACCTAATAAATAGACACCTATGTAATAAAAGACACTCACCTTACGCCATCTCCTTTTGTTGAAATAATTGAGATTGTGCCTCGTAAAGCCTTTTGTACTCTCCGTTTAACACCATCAGTTCATCATGGTTCCCCTCTTCAACGAAAGCACCATCTTTCATTACGATTATACGGTCTGCTAAACGGGCTGCTCCCATTCGATGTGTGATAAACAAGACACCCTGATCCTGCGTGTGATCGAATAGCTTTCGAATAAGTGAAATTTCCGATAGTGGATCAAGAGCAGAAGTTGGTTCATCTAAAATGATAAAATCACTCTCTCTAAAGAAGGTTCTAGCCATCGCGAGCTTTTGCCATTGCCCGCCAGACAGTTCATGGCCTTCTTCAAAAAATCGGCCAAGCTGCGCATCATACATTTCTTCCATTTGATGAATTCTTTTTTCTATGCCTGCTTGCCGGGCAGCTGAGATCATCCGCTCTCCCTCGTCCATATGATCAATACGGCCAAACCCGATGTTTTCTTTCACAGTGAACTCGTACTTCATAAAATCTTGAAAAAGAACAGCCATTCTCGCATGATATGACTTTTTATGAATAGTAGAAATGGACTCACCGTTGACTTTTTGCATGTTCGACTGATCTGGATCATATAAACCGGTCAAACATTTGATCAAGGTGGTTTTACCTGATCCGTTATCCCCCACCAATGCAATACGTTCACCTTTATTGATATGAAAATGTATATGCTCAATGGCAGGTGTTTTCATATTCGGATAAGTAAAAGAGAGATTTTCAAGTGTAATGGACTGAATACACTCGATTTTTCGAAGCGATGCTCCTTCTTCTGTCTGCTCATGAATTTCTTCTTCTCTCTTTTGAAAAGCTCTCATTTCATCAACATAAAGACTTGTTTCATATAAACTAGAACATTCTCTTGTTAAGTCTTGAAAACCACTTTGGATGTTTTGCACCGCTTGCAGCACAGCGACAAATGTCCCGGCAGCTAATTTTTTTTGAAAAATAAGAAAAACAATAAAAAGGCCGCAGCATACATAGGCAAATGTCATAAGCAATCCGCCCGCCATCTCCCAGCGGACTTGCCGCTTAAGCAGTTTATATTTTTCATCTGCACTTTTTACATAATGATCTTTCCATTTCTGAAGAAGATAATTCCCGATTCCATATAAACGGATTTCCTTCAATGAATCCCGTTGTGCGACAAGATCGGACACATACATTTCTCTTCTGTCATTGGCTGTTAACATACGGTTTAATTGATAACGCGCTCCTCCAAAGAAAAGCTCAATCCACAAGATAGGCAGGGTAAACACGATCAGAATGACCGCCAAGCCCCAATGGATACCGATCATATAGATAAGAAGTGATACAACAGTAATCAATGCGCTCATGATGGTAAAGATACTTCTAACCATGCTCAGAACATGCTGATGACTGTTCATCACACGTTGACTTTCATTGTAAAAAGACGGGTGTTCAAATGTAATAAACGGCAGCCTGATCGCCTTTTGAAGCAATTCACCCTTCAAATGCAGACCAATCAAATTTGTCGCTTTCTGCTGGCTAAGCTGAAGAATGAATTGAAGCCCATATCCTAAAACCACAATGACCATTTGCAGCCCAAATAACCACAAAACCTTTTGAATGTCTCCTGAAGACGTCATGAATAAAATAATTTCATTAATCAAAGTTTGAATAATCCAGACACTAGCCAAAGGCATAAAACCAACGATCACTTGGATCAACAAGGTTAAAAGAAGATACGATCGGCTTCTTTTCCAAGTATAGGAAATTGCATATAAACAATGGTTCACTGTACTCATCAAACGCTCCACCTTACACCATTTAGTATAATTGACATATTTTTGATATTTATATTATGATAGCTTTGCGTAACTTTACTCTGAGAGGACGATATACGATGAATTCAATCCTACTTTTACAGCTCACTCTTATTCTTTGCAGCCTATTATTAACGATCGGAGTCATCATCTATTTAAAACAACAAATGGAACTGATCATCTTACCGATACAGCATGTTGGACAAAAACTTGTGCATCCGCTGCTTGAAAAACCATCACCTATTCCAGTGAATGATTTACTGCAAACCAACAACAAGCAGCAGCTACTTATTTTCACTGATACATCATGTCCGCATTGCATCCCATCACTTGAACAATTCCTAGAAACGAAAAAGCAGCGTAAATTGGACGTTTCATTTAGTATTTTGCTAAAGAATGGGCAAAAAGAGGATCAAGAATTATATCGTGATAATAAAACCAACATGCGAATTATCCCTGTGGACGAGCAAATGATAGACGCATTCCAAATTGAAGAATTTCCTTATTACATTATGGTAGAAGATGAAATCATCTCATACGCAGCACCTTTTCCGGATGGTCTTTATTCAAGGATATCTGCAAAATAAAGATAAATGAGGCATGTGAAGACTATCAAACACATGCCTCATTTTTTTATTGTGGATCTGACTGAACATCTTGATCTTTTTCTCCTGCAGCAGCTTCACTCGCTTCACCTGAAGCCTGTTCCTCAGCTTGTTCAAACTCACTCCGAGCCTCATTTGAAATGTCTACTTGGTCACCATGCTCATTCACAGTAACAGACGAAGAAGACGTCTCTTTTTGAGCCTCTTTCTCTAGTTCCTTTAATTTAGAAACATGAAGTTCTAAATCTTTTCCTTGCTGAACTAGAGTAAGTTGTTGAAATAATGCCTTTCTCTCTTCTGGAGAATGGTCACCTTGAACAATTTGAGCCGCTTGGGTTAAAAAAGAATTTGATGTTTGACCCGCTTGACGTCTATTTGACGTCTGCATAGCATTTGTTAAGAATGAAATTGAAGATATGCTCATGCGTTCACATCCTATTAAATATGATCCTTAGATTAGCAGCCACATCTAACGCGTTCTTGACTAGTACAAATCTCACCTGTGTCACGATCCACGTAGTAACGGAAAGTTCCAACACCTTGAAGGAAACAAGTCGGTGCTGATTTACATGAAGTGACTAATTTTTGCAAAATACATCTTGCAGCTGCCGGTTGAACATTGGTCATCTTGTTTAAGAAACGATCTAACATATGAATTCCACCTTCCAATTTTTATGGTAACACAACACAATAATAACCAATTACTAGACAACTAACAACATATTTTGATAAATTTACTAATTATTTTTTACTACAAATCTTATTTATGACATAATTTGTTGATAATTTTTATAGTAAATGTTACTTTTTTCTTATTTGAAAATAATTTATTTATCTGTAAATGATGAAGTGAAGATAGAAACATTTTAATTAAACAACATTCACTCTTCCTAAAGCACTACTTACTCAAGTATGATAAAGAGTGAATACATAAAGGAGTGAACACCATTGCAACAAACTGAGAAAATCATTCAATCTCTTCATTCAATCGTAAAGTGGGGAAAGGTTGGTAGTATCTTTCTCTATATTTCAGGCGGTCTGGCTATTCTTATTGGTTTTTGGCTTGTTCTTCCTGCAGCCCTTGGCGTCTTCCTCATTATGATGGGAATTCATGTACAAAAATCTGTAAAAGCAGCTGAACACTTGATTCAGGCTCCAGATACTTCTTACGAAGAATTATTAGAACAGTACGCTAAGATGATGAAAATGCAAACACTGTTTGCCATTTCAAGTATTGCCGCAGTTATTCTTTCATTCATTGCTATCGTTTTGATACTTATACTAGGCGGGTTAGCTTTCCTCCAAGAAATTCCTTATGATGTCCAGCAGTATGAAGGTGATTACGAACAAGAACTCGGTGACTTTTATTAATGGAGAGGGGTATCAATAGTCATTCGATACCCCTTTTGTTTTTATCATTTGACTTGGATCATTCTCCTATGCTTGACATTCAGTCTTGATCATTTTAAAATACAAATCGTAACTATTACGAATTAAAGGAATTAAAGGAGGATCCTATTACTTATGCGCGTGAAAATTACGTTGGCCTGTACTGAAACAGGTGACAGAAACTACATCACAACAAAAAATAAAAGAACGAATCCTGACCGATTGGAGTTAAAAAAATATTCTCCTCGATTAAAGAAATATACCCTTCATAGAGAAACAAAATAAATTTTTTAGATTATAAATCGTAATGATTACTTTTTAAGCGAGGCGGAAAACAAAATGATCGTTTTCAAAAGGACAAAAACAAATGAATAAGCGTATACCTGTTACAGTATTAAGCGGCTTTTTAGGAGCAGGAAAAACAACGATATTAAATCATGTTCTTCAAAATCGCAAAGGATTAAAAGTGGCTGTGATCGTCAATGACATGAGCGAAATTAATATTGATGCAGAACTAGTCAAACAAGGCGGCGAGCTTTCTCGATCAGATGAGAAACTCGTTGAATTATCTAACGGCTGTATTTGCTGCACTTTGAGAGAAGACTTGTTAATCGAAGTAGAACGCCTTTGTAAAGCGGGTAATATTGATTATATTGTCATTGAATCGACCGGAATTAGTGAACCAATTCCCGTCGCTCAAACGTTTTCTTATATTGATGAAGAAATGGGTATAGATTTGACCCGCTTTTGCCGTCTAGATACGATGGTCACAGTAGTAGATGCAAATCGTTTCTGGACTGATTTCCAGTCAGGAGATATTTTATTAGATCGTAAAGAAGCGGTTTCCGATGACGACGAGCGAGAAATTTCCGATTTACTCATTGATCAAATTGAATTTTGTGACGTGCTTATTATCAATAAATGTGATCTAGTATCTCCCTCTGAATTAGATCGACTTGAGCATGTGCTGAACAAACTACAACCAGAAGCATCTATCATCAAAACCTCAAAAGGTATAGTACAGCCACATGACATTTTGAATACTGGTTTATTCGACTTTGAAAAATCAAGTGCCTCTGCTGGGTGGATCAGAGAAATCAACGCAGGACATGGTCAGCATACACCGGAAACAGAGGAATACCAAATTTCATCTTTTGTTTACGAAAGAAGACTCCCTTTTCATACCGGCAGACTGAATGCTTGGTTAGATCAAATGCCTGAGCAGATCGTTCGTGCGAAAGGTTTTACTTGGCTTGCCACACATCATGATTTAACCATTTTAATTTCACAAGCTGGGAAATCTGTTGCGATTGAACCAATTGCATACTGGATTGCTGCTTTGCCTGAACAAGAAAAAGCACGGATATTAAATCAAGAACCAGAGCTTCTAGATGAGTGGGACGCAGAGTTTGGTGATCGCCATACAAAACTTGTGTTTATCGGTGTAGATTTGCCTAAAGCAGAAATCATTCGTACTCTTGATCAATGCTTGCTCACACCTGAGGAATTTGATCAAGATTGGACTACATTTGAGGACCCCTTTCAATGGAAAATACAAAATTAGGCCAGGAGGGTTTTAATTGGCAAAGAAATCTAAGATTGCTAAAGAAAAAAAACGACAGCAGCTTGTATTGAAATATGCAGAATTAAGGAAAGAGTTAAAAGAAAAAGGTGACTATGAAGCTTTACGAAAATTACCTAGAGACTCTTCCCCTACCCGCTTAAAAAACCGCTGTGAATTAACGGGCCGTCCCAGAGGTTATTTACGAAAATTCAAAATGTCTAGGATTGCTTTTCGTGAGCTTGCCTATAAGGGTCATATCCCTGGAGTGAAAAAATCGAGCTGGTAAAGAATGATTTGATCTTATCACAGCACTCGTAAAAGTAAAGCCGCACACAATGAGGGAAAATCTATTTTCCAATCTTATCTCAATCTTTTTGAGGTGCAAAATAGCAATTTAAAAACCAGCAGAGATTCTGCTGGTTTTTTATAGTGACTGAGTTCATAAGATAAAAAGACCTGTTTTCAAAAAAGGATTTTCAACCACGATTATGACATTTTCTCTTCTTTTCAAAAATACATGATCATGATACTTTATTGTCATTACCCACCGATGTATGACATCTCAACCTTTTTCTGATCTTTTTTCTGCTCTCTCTCGGCTGAATATTGGTCATGTCTATTCGACCATAATTCCTTTAACCTGTTCGTTAATTCTTCATTATCTTTTGTCGTACGAATCATCTGTTTCAGATCAAAACCCGATGATGCAAACAGACATGTAAATAATTCCCCCCGTGCAGACAGCCTTGCTCTGTTACATGTTCCACAAAAAGCATCTGAAACGGAAGAAATAATGCCTATCTCTCCTGAACCATCTTTGTAAAAAAATCGTTTGGCTACTTCACCTGTATATTGAGGAGGTTCTGGTTTGATAGGATATGTTGAATCAATTAATTCAATTATTTCTTTCTTTGTCATGACATGTTCTAGATTCCATTTATTCGTATTACCGACATCCATAAATTCAATAAATCTGAGAACGTGTCCTTCTTTTTTGAAGTAAGCTGCCATTGGTAAGACATCCTGATCATTCACACCTTTTTGAACAACCATATTAATCTTGATAGCAAGTCCAGCCTTTTTTGCAGCCTCAATACCATCAAACACTTTTTGGATAGAAATATGCCTTCCGTTCATTTGCTTAAAACGGTCGGGATTTAATGAATCTAAACTAATGGTGACTCTATTAAGACCAGCTCTCTTCAACTGATCAGCATATAAAGGTAAAAGCGTTCCATTGGTTGTCATCGCAATGTCTTCAATCCCTGGAATGTTTGCGAGCTTTTCTATTAAGACAGGCAGATCCTTCCGCATTAAAGGTTCTCCGCCCGTGATACGTATTTTTACCACACCTAGGTTCTTTACAAAAAGGGTAGCAAGTCGTTCAATTTCTTCGAAACTAAGCAGTTCTTCTTTTTTCAAGAAAGGATAATCCGGTCCAAAAATTTCAGCAGGCATACAGTACGTACATCTAAAGTTACAACGATCAGTTACTGATATTCTTAAATCGCGCAGTGGTCGATGTCTTTTATCTAAAATACTGACCATACTTTGCCTCCTATTCTGTAATACGCTGAGGATGTGTGTACATGTTAAAGGATTTCCCTCTGACGAATCCAACTGTCGTAATATTTAATTCTTCTGCCATTTTAAGCGCCAGCTCAGTTGGTGCTGATTTTGAAATGACGATAGACACTCCTAGTTTTGCTGCCTTCAATAGAACTTCTGACGATATCCGGCCGCTGAAAACAAGGATTTTATCTCTAAGTGGAATTCGCTGAAGTAAACAATATCCATAAATTTTATCTAAAGCATTATGTCTTCCTATATCAGTTCTAGTGATGAATAGCTTCTCTGTGTCACACAGTCCAGCATTATGCACTCCACCAGTATGTTGAAATAATTGGCTTTCTTCTTGCAAACTCTTCATGAGATGCATACAGGTTTCAGCAGAAATACTGATTCGATCAATGGCTGTTTTTGCCGTCTTCACATCTTGAAGGAAATAAAAGTGTCTCCCTTTCCCGCAGCATGAACCAATCACTCGTTTTGTAAAATCTGATGAATCAAATCCACTTGAGTGAACTAAATCAACATAGGCAAAACCCATACTTTCATCTATTGTAAACCTTTTAATCTCATTTTCAAATCGAATGACCCCTTCTGAAGCCAAAAAGCCGATAACCAATTCTTTCAGGTGCTCTGGGGAACAAACAAGTGTCACAAATTCTTCTCCATTCACCATCACAGTTAAAGGATATTCTTCTACAATTTCATCAGTTTTGCAGGTAAACTGGCCTTCACGGTATTGGTGTATGACTCGTTTCTTTTTAACAGATGAATTCATTGTATGATCTTCCTTTCAATGCAAATTTAGTTATATGATCCAATCAAATTGTGATATTATTTTAAAAAGTCATAAAAATGTAACATATTTCTATCTTATCAAACTTCTTGATTGCTTTATATGGGGGGAACAAAATGAACAAATCGAAAAATCGCTGGCTCATCGCAGCAAGTGCTGTAGGAATTCATTTATCTATTGGGTCTGTTTATGCTTGGAGTGTTTTTACGAATCCTTTACATGAAGCCTTTCAGTGGTCATTAACAGAAATAAGTCTCACCTTCAGTATTGCTATTTTATTTTTAGGTTTATCTGCTGCTTTTATGGGACATTTCGTTGAAAGGTATGGTCCAAGGGCATCGGGGCTCTTCTCAGCTATTTTCTTCGGCATCGGAATGACTGGGTCAGGATTCGCTGTCCACATGTCCTCACTGCCTCTCCTCTATTTATTTTATGGTGTACTCGCTGGAATTGGTTTAGGGGTAGGCTACATTGCACCTGTATCAACTCTAGTCAAATGGTTTCCGGATCGAAGAGGTCTTGCAACCGGCTTAGCCATTATGGGGTTTGGGTTTGCTTCTCTTATTTGCAGCCCAATTATTCAATATCTCATTGAAAAAGTGAATATCGCAAATACTTTTTATATTCTTGGAATCTCCTATTTTATCATCATGGTGATCTCATCTCTTTATTTATCACCACCAACGCCTGATGACGTCAAACAATTTGACGTATTCAAAACAAAGAAAAGAAAAATCCCTCAAGATTTATCACAGCTTACAGCAAATGAAGCGATCAAAACAAGACGTTTTTATTATTTGTGGCTTATGCTTTTTATTAATATCACATGCGGAATCGCTATTATTTCAGTAGCGTCACCTCTTGCTCAAGAAAGTGTTGGGTTCACTGCAGGTGCTGCAGCTACTCTTGTGGGCATTTTAGGTGCTTTTAATGGTTTAGGACGCATTGGCTGGGCATCGTTTTCAGATTATATAGGAAGACCGAATACGTATACGATTTTTTTTAGTATCCAGCTCATTGCTTTTCCTTTACTCCCCTATTTAAAAGAACCGCTCATCTTTTCAATCGTTATGGCGATCATTTATACGTGCTATGGAGGAGGATTTGCTTCAATTCCAGCCTATATTGGGGATTTGTTTGGTACAAAGCAGCTTGGTGCCATACACGGTTATATTTTGACTGCTTGGGCCGCTGCGGGATTGGCAGGACCACTATTTTCATCCTTCATCCGAGATATAACAGGTAATTACACACAAAGCCTTATGGTGTTCTCTGGCTTATTTTTCATTGCTTTTATCATATCACTTCTCATTCGAAAGGATATTCAGCAGCTAAGAGAAAAAAACCTATCTGCTGCTTCCTCTGTCTCAGCCCGATCTTAATTTGAATTTGACAGAATCACAATCTAAAGGTAATTTTTAGATATGAAAACGCTTTACAAAGTAATAGGAGGGTGATGATCTCATGGGGAAAACAAAACATAAGGGGCCTGTTAAACTCAATAAAAAACCCTCACCAAAGCTATGGGCCTCTTTTGTACCAATGGGGCTTGGCAAAGTGAAACCGAAACACATTCGAGATACGATGAAAGTGGCATGGGAGAACAAAGATAACCTTCCCTACGCGTACCGTATTTTAACACAGGGTGTTTGTGACGGCTGTGCCCTTGGCGTCTCAGGACTGTATGATCAAACGCTCGCAGGACCTCATATATGCACCACAAGACTAAATGTGCTTCGTCTTAACACAATGCCAGCTATTGATCCAAAATGGTTTGAAGATATTCAGCAGCTAAAGCAAATGGACAGCACCTCTCTTCGCAAGCTTGGGCGGATTCCTTATCCATTGATCCGAAAAAAAGGTGACAATGCCTTTACACGTATTTCTTGGGATGATGCACTAGATCAAATCGCAGCTAAAATCCAATCAATTGATAAACGGCAGCTTGCTTTCTATTTAACCGCCAGAGGAATTACAAATGAAGTTTATTATACGGCTGCAAAGGCTGCTCGATTTATAGGGACGAATCATATTGATAATGCTTCTCGCATTTGCCATTCACCAAGTAAAACTGCTCTTAAACGGTCCCTTGGCATCGGTGCTTCCAGCTGTAATTACAGTGATTGGATTGGAACGGATGTATTAATATTTTGGGGATCTGTTGCAGCAAACAATCAGCCTGTTTCCACTAAATATATGTACGCTGCTAAAAAGAAGGGAACAAAAATTATCGTCATCAATCCGTATAAAGAGCCTGCTATGGAAAAGTATTGGGTTCCTTCTATTCCAGAGAGTGCTTTATTCGGTACAAAAATTGCAGATGATTTTTACCAAGTCAATATAGGCGGAGATATTGCATTTATGAACGGCGTCATCAAGCATTGGTTTGACATGGAGCAGCATGCTCCCCATTCGGCTCTTGATCACGAATTTATTCAAAAACATACAACGGGCATACAGGATTTAAAGCAGCATGTCACACAATTGAAGTGGGAAGACCTAGAAGCATCATCAGGTTTATCAAAAGAAAGAATGAAGGAATTTGCGACACTGCTTGCCAATGCTAATTCAGGCGTTTTTATTTGGAGTATGGGCCTTACTCAGCACCGCTTTGCAACTGATAATATATCACAGGTTGCCAACCTTGCCATGCTGCGCGGATTTATCGGCAGAAAACATTGTGGTGTCATGCCAATTCGGGGACATAGCGGCGTCCAAGGTTCTGGTGAAATGGGTGCTGATCCATTCGTTTTGCCGGGTAGTGATTTTGATGAAGAGAATATTGAAAGAATCGAACGTATATGGGGGTTTGACATTCCTAAATGGCATGGTGACACCATTGGGCAATCCTTTGAGAAGATGGCTCTCCCAAAAGACCATCCACAAAAACTCAAAATGCTGTTTACGAGTGGCGGAAACTTTTTAGAAACGATGCCAAATCCGGAAGCGATCGAAAAAGCATTATCTGAACTTGAACTCCGTGTTCACCAAGATATCATTTTGAATACCTCTACGCTGGTAGACGCTGAAGAGGCGGTGATTGTGCTGCCTGCTATGACAAGGTATGAACAACCAGGCGGCGGCACATCAACCAGTACGGAACGCATGGTATATTTCAGTCCAGAAATTGAAGGACCTCGTATTGAGGAAGCCAGAGCGGAATGGGACATTTATGTTGATCTTGCGAAAAGAGTCCGGCCAGAAGATGCCGAGCTGATACATTTTGAAACAGCTGAAGACATTCGTCGTGAGATTGCGGTCGCCAACCGAAATTATGATGGCATCCAGCATTTACGTCACAAGGGAGACGTTTTTCAATGGGGAGGCGCATGGCTTTGTGAAGATGGCGTGTGTCCAACACCAGACGGCAAGGGACATCTTCTTCCTGCCCAGCTGCCTCAATATCGAAAAACCGAAGGACATTTCAATATCACGACAAGAAGAGGAAAGCAATTCAACTCCATGATCTACAGTGAAAAGGATGCCTTTAATGGTGGAAAACGTCATTCTATCCTAATGAATGAAGAAGATGCAAAAGAGCTTTACGTCCAAGAAGGTGATCCAGTGGTTCTCTTTAATCAATATGGATCCTATCAAGGAGTGGCTCAATTCGGAGAGTTGAGACGCGGCAATATCGCAGTTTATTGGCCGGAAGGGAACGTTTTAATTCCTAAAGGTGTGTATGAGAGCTACTCACAGATTCCCGAGTATAATACAGCTGCCATATTAGAAAAAGCCGAAACCTTCCATGCAAGAAAGGATCAGCATTATGTAGAGAAACGAATTGATGAATTAGAAACGACTTTGAATTAATCGTCAACTTAAAAACAGCTGGGGTTGTTTTCCCCAGCTGCCATTCACTCTCTACCGACCAAAAGCGCTCGCTTCCTGTTGAAGAATATGGTTCAATTCTTCGGCATTTGCAGCCGGTTGATATTGTCCTCCACCCGCTTTTGCAACAGATTTAAGACTTTTTGCTTCCTTTTCATTCACATCGAAGCCAATGATATTGACGATTGTATCTATTCCGTCTTCATGTAATTCCTTTGCTGCTTGTGAAGGGCTTCCACCACAAGTTTCTTCACCATCACTGACAACATAGACAATATTTTTCCCTTCAGCTTGGTGATCTTCAAAATCTTGTTTCGTATCCGTTAATGCTTTTGCAAGTGGTGTCCAGCCAGTTGGCTTATACACATTCAGTGCTTGTTGAAATGTTGATGGCTCATATGATCCAAATCCGTAAACGGCTTCAGAGCTTGAACAAGAAACGGCTTTCCCTGCATTTTTATTGGTTCCTTCATGACCAAACACTCGAAGCAGAACTTGTGTATCTTCTGATAAAATACTCGCAAAGCTTTGAATAGACCGTTTGGCGATTTCAATTTTCTTTTCACCTTCAACTGACTGTGCCATGCTGCCGCTTAAATCGAGTAATATCACCACATGAGCAGGCGGCTCCTGTTTTGTTACAGCATGAGCTGGTGAAGAAAGAAGCAGGACAAGACTAGCCAAAATGGTTAATACGATATTTCTTTTCATCAATAAAGACCTCCTTTTTTACTTTTGTACAGAAAAAGAGAAACGAAAGCATGAATCAATCGTTTCCCTTTTGTTCAGCAAGTTATTCGTGTAGTTTTAATGATTCTGCTGAAAAGATAGATCCCATTTCTTTACCTGTGCTTGCTTGGTAGTAATGGCCTTTACCAGCTTTGGCTACTTGCTTCAATTGACCTTCATAGCCATCGTTAAAGTCTAACCCGATCACATTTACAACAGTTGATCCTTTTGAGTTATGCAATTCTTTTGCTACTTTTACTGGATCTCCGCCACAAGTTTCTTCACCATCAGTGATTAAGTACACAATATGCTTTGTTCCTTCAGTAAGCTGCTCATCCGCTTGCTTTGCATTTTCAAGTGCACGTGCAATCGGTGTCCAGCCATTTGGCCCAAGTCCGTTTAAAGAGTTTTCAAAGCTGTCTTTTTCATAAGGCTGTACGCCGTAAACGCCTCTAATGACTTCACATGATTGAGCTTTACCTGAATTTTTGTTGTTTCCTTCAGAACCAAACAAGCTCATACGAATTTTAGCGTCTTTTGGAAGTGATTGAGCAAATTTAAATACCTCTTGTTTGGCGAGATCAAATTTGCGCTCTCCCTCAACTTTTCTTGCCATGCTTCCACTTGCATCAAGCAAGATTGTGACTCTTACATCTTTATTATGTTTTTTGACTGTAGATGCTTCTGCAAATACTGGTGAAGAGATTGACATAGATAATGTCAATACAGCTAAGGTTACGAGTGAGAATACTTTTTTCAACATAATTTTCCTTCCTCCTTATGTATTTAATTGAAACATCTTAATCGTAAAATATTCTGTCTTGGAATGGTATAGGACTCGGTCCCTTTTTCTCTTTCATCAAAATCACTAAAATTCTGTCAGATGTCTAGATATTTTCACCTAACAGACCCTTTATCCTCTCGATTTCTCCTCCTTTTGAGGGGCTTTGTATCGGCCATCAGTTCTTATCGGGACATAAATGTTTAAGTTTTCCTTCGGTGCGTCTTAAGTCGCAATTTGTCACATTCTGTTCAAACCTCTTTGACCACACAAAAAAAATGCCCCATTTCTGAGGCACCTTTGCTTTATTTTTTAGCCATATACGTGTTGAGAAAACGATCGGCTGATTCGATTTGAATTCCTTTATAATAATGTTTCACGATGGCATCTACTTTTTTTCCAGCCTGCGCCATATAATGCGCACCATATTGACTCATGCCTACACCATGACCATATCCTTTTGTTGTAATGACAATCTGCTCGCCCTGGCGTTCCCATGTGAAGTCCGCTGAATGAAGGCCTAGTGATTCTCGAATGTCTCGGCCTGACAGTGTTTTACCGTTGATCACAACTTTCGCTACTTGGTTTCCTGGTGTCCGTTCTACTATCTGTCCGACCTGAGCCTGCTGAGTGAGTGTCACGCCTAATTTTTGCTGAAATTCACTTACCGAGATGGTTTTCTTGTTTTGAAATTTTGGCGATTTTTCGTCCCATTTACTTGAGACACTTTTCAAATAAGGGATTTCGTTTTTCCAATAGGCTTCAGCATTTTCCGTTTTTCCATTACTTGTTGAAAAGAATGAAGCATCAATTGGTTTCTCGTCATAAGTCAGCACTTTTCCTTGTGTGCTGGCGACAGCTTCCGTGACCTTTTTTAATTTCCAATTGTACGCTTTCCCCCAAATTTTCTTGAGTTCTTGTTTGTTTTTGTACACCTGGAACATTTGGGTATCATCTACGAGCGAGCCCTTAGGTGATTTGACTGTCTTATCACTGATCATTTGTCTGACGATATACGTTCTTGCTGCGAGCGCTTGTGCCTTGAGTGCTTCCATTTCAAAATCAGCTGGCATTTCAGATGCTACGACACCGATCACATACTCTTCTAAGGGGATGTTTTCTACCTGCTGATGAGCAGAGCGATAGACGGGGATAGCGACGGGTGATTGCTTCAATTTGACTGAACCCTTCACTTCTTTTTTAACTGATGGTTCCGCTGCTACGTGCTGGCTGGCCGCCGGCTTCCCTTGGAATGTCGGCAACACAAGTAATGTTGGAATCATTAAAATGATGATACATATTCCTGCGATTGTCCATATCATTGGTTTCATATTTGGCTGCCCCCATTTGTCATTGAATCTCTTTTATCCTATGGGCAGGGACAAGCTAATATGACAGCTTCTTTCATTTAGTGGACAAGTCTTTTATGAAGGTATGAGGCTGTTCTTCAAATGGATTTTACTGTTCGTCTGTATGAATAAAATTTAAGATGGTTGGATACACTAATGATAAGCTTTGTGAAATGAGGCATTCTATGAATCTAAAAAAAATCAGCATGCCCAATGGACACACTGATTTCTTTATGATTACGCGTTCAGATCTGATACAACTTGTTCTTGTGTCACATCTGCTGATTCATCGTTTACTCTTTCGATATCTGCACCGATTGCTGCAAGCTTTTGGTGGAAGTTCACATAACCACGGTCAATATGCTTCAACTCTGTGACACGTGTATGACCTTCTGCCACTAATCCAGCAAGTACAAGTGCTGCTCCTGCTCTTAAATCAGTCGCTGCCACTTCAGCACCTTGAAGTTGAACCGGCCCATTGATAATGACAGAGCGACCCTCAATTTTAATATCGCCATTCATGCGGCGGAATTCTTCAGCATGCATAAAGCGGTTTTCAAACACCGTCTCTGTGATCATGCTTGTTCCGTTCGCACGAAGCAATAGCGCCATCATCTGAGATTGCATATCCGTTGGGAACCCAGGATGCGGCATTGTTTTTAGATCGATTGGCTTGAGCTCAGATGGTCCAATGACTCTTAAACCTTCTTCTTCTTCAATGATCTGAATACCCATTTCTTCCATTTTTGCAACAAGTGATGTCATGTGCTCTGGCACTGCGCCTTTTACAAGAACATTTCCTTCTGTAATGGCTGCTGCCACCATGAAAGTACCTGCTTCAATTCTGTCAGGGATGATGTTGTGTTTTGCACCGTGAAGTGTTTCCACACCTTCGATTTTGATTGTACCAGTACCAGCACCGCGAACCTTACCGCCCATGGCATTGATGTAGTTTGCTAAATCAACAATTTCAGGTTCTTTTGCTACGTTTTCTAAAATTGTTGTTCCTTCCGCTAATGCTGCTGCCATGATGATGTTTTCAGTTGCCCCTACACTTGGGAAATCCAAATAGATTTTTGCACCTTTTAAACGGCCTTTTACTTCAGCCTCGATGAAACCATTACCTACTTGAATTTTAGCTCCCATTGCTTCAAAGCCTTTTAAATGCTGATCAATTGGTCTTGAACCAATTGCACAGCCTCCAGGTAATGCAACTCTTGCATGACCTGTTCTTGCTAAAAGTGGTCCCATGACAAGCACGGATGCTCTCATTTTACGGACATACTCAAACGGAGCCTCAGTTTCTAGTGCATGAGATGCATCAACTGATACTTCGTTATTTTCAAAATGTACTTCTGCTCCTAAATGACGTAACACTTCATTGATTGTATATACATCGGAGAGCGTAGGTACATCACAAATTACGCTTTTTTCTGTACTTGCTAACAAAGATGCAGCGATAACTGGTAAAACGGCATTTTTTGCGCCTTCTACTTTAACTGTGCCGTTTAACTTTTGACCGCCGCGGACGATGATTTTTTCCAAGGTCTTCCCCTCCGCGTCCCAAATTCTCTATATTAATATTCAGTCGTTACGATTGGTGTGCCAACCGTAATCGTATGATTTTCGTTCATTTCCGAACTTCTGATGGCAATTTGAACATTCATTTTATCATTTGAAGTCATAATGAACTGTTCCCACTTATCTGTGTAAGCGGAAAGCGACACAAAATTAGACTCAACGAGATACTCAACTGGTTTTGCTTGAAATTCATTTGCTAACGTTTCAGCTTTTTTTTGCAAAACAACATCCATCATACCATTTACATGACCATCGAGACAAGTAAAAATTACAATTTTCTCTTGTAATATGCTTTTTGCATGACGTACGAACTGATCATATGTATGCTCCCAGGTATTCAGTGGGCGAGCACCTTTTTGCTCATATAATAAATACGACTTTTGATTTGATTTTGTGTCGGTCTTTACGAGTAAAATTTTCGATTCTGTATCATTTTTTTCATCTTTGTAAATTCCTGTGACTTTGGTGACATGTTGTTCTTTTTTTTCGGTCCACTCATACTGTCGTAGTTCGTCTTTCAAACGTTTCACTTTTTTTGAAAATTGTTCGGATGAAATATCTACATTTGTTTTGGCATGAAGGGTCCATCCATCGACTTCAATTTGCTGATTTTTCAAACCTTCTGCTATTTGAGTGAGCGGAGAAGATTCTTCCGCACGAACACCTTGAATCATTAGAACAAAAAAAAGAATAAACGCAAATAATGGCCAACCTTTCAAATACTTTCTCACCTGTCATTCCCCCTTGCTACAAGTGTTGCCGCAAGGAGGTCAATGCATACGTGGAAAAGTCAACAAAAGGCCAACCTTTTGACCCTTCATTTTATGTTCCCGCAGAAGGCCGTGACCAAACCTTTTATGTTAGAACATATAAGGAATTTGTCTGGAGAAATTTAAGTAATCAAGGAAGAAATTGCTGACCGCAGATGCGATGGCAATAGTAATGAGCATCATCAGCAGCCTTGCTTGAACGATTTTCCCTTTTTTAATGAGTGGATCAATATTTACAGCAAGCAGTGCCCACCATGTAACCGCGATAAAAAATAGGTGAATCACAATGCCCACGATTGCTTGTTGTCCTACGTCTTCCATACAGTTGAATCCTCCTTTTATTTATTTCTGTAAAGGAAAACTCCCTTTCATTATATCCTCGAAAATCGGAAAGATGAATCATTTGGAAAAAAGAGCTACATTTAGTGTAAATCCCCTCTTATCCTGATGCCAAGGAGATGATATACTGCGTGTGGAAGGAGCTGAACACATTGAAAGATTCTTTTCCTGACTTTGTTGATTTGTACGGAGAATTGGTTCCCTCATTTGATCATGAATGGGAGGCCATTGCTTTCTACTTTGATTATAGACAGACACAGCTAGAAGAATTAGCACAATTGTGTCATTTTCATAACATTTCTTTGGATTACTCTGAGGAAAGCCTGTATCAGTTAGAATCACTATACTTTGATGCATTGACCAAGCAGCTGTTCGCTGAGTGGAAAATGCCAATAGATGCATTAGAAGCGATGATGAGTGTGTATATAGGAGAGGTTGTCATCCGTCATCATTCAGATGCTGACTGGGTGGTGCGGCCTTATATGGATTCTCCGCACAAATATACGCTTGGCTTACGCAGAAACAATAAAACATGGCATTGTAGTACGCAATTTTGCGAGCACTTATATCTAGAAAAGCAAGCATCTCATCCTTATGTGTCGATGTATCAATCTCTCATGTCATCCTAAAAAAAATCCTTCTTATCACTGTGATAAGAAGGATTTTCTGTTTTATTTCCCTGCTACATTTAAACGGTTTAACGCCCGTTTTAATGCGAGTTCCGCCCGGCGTACATCACTTTCATTCGGGTGGTTCAAATGCTCTTCAGCACGCTGTTTCGCTGATTTAGCACGATCGACATCAACTTTGTCTGATGTTTCAGCGGCCTGAGCCAGAATTGTTACTTGTTCAGGGCGGACTTCAACAAATCCGCCACTTACTGCAACCAATTCAGTTGATCCACTATGTTTTAAGCGAACTGCACCGATTTTTAGCGGAGCAACCATTGGAACGTGGCCAGCTAAAATACCAAGCTCACCGCTTTCTGCTCTTACACTGACCATTTCCACATCCGCTTGATACACTGGGCCGTCGGGAGTAACGATATTGACTTGAACGGTCTTCATGCTTTTACCCTCCTAAGGACCAGATTAGGCCTCTACACCCATCTCTTTGGCTTTTTCAACCACTTCTTCAATGCGTCCAACTAAGCG
Organism: Bacillus sp. FSL M7-0003; assembly: GCF_038628485.1. NCBI lineage: Bacteria > Bacillati > Bacillota > Bacilli > Caryophanales > Bacillaceae > Bacillus > Bacillus sp. FSL M7-0003. The sequence continues at coordinate 3,323,954 of NZ_CP152024.1, forward strand.
GAATGCATCTTCTGGAAGGTGATCGTATTTACCAGATAAGATTTCCTTGAAGCCTTTAACAGTTTCTTTCAATGGCACATAAGAACCCTTTTGGCCAGTGAACTGCTCTGCTACGTGGAAGTTTTGAGATAGGAAGAATTGAACACGACGCGCTCTGTGTACCACAAGCTTATCGTCCTCAGATAATTCATCCATACCTAAAATGGCAATAATATCTTGCAGCTCTTTATAACGCTGTAATGTTTGCTGCACTTCACGCGCAATCGCATAATGCTCTTCGCCAACGATCTCAGGTGCAAGTGCACGAGATGTTGAAGCAAGAGGATCAACCGCTGGGTAAATACCCATTTCAGTCAGCTTACGCTCAAGGTTTGTCGTTGCATCAAGGTGAGCGAACGTCGTTGCAGGAGCTGGATCTGTATAGTCATCCGCAGGTACATAGATCGCTTGAATCGATGTAACCGATCCTACGTTTGTAGACGTGATACGTTCTTGCAGCTGACCCATTTCTGTTGCAAGTGTCGGCTGATAACCTACCGCTGAAGGCATACGTCCAAGAAGGGCTGATACTTCAGAACCTGCTTGTGTAAAGCGATAGATATTATCGATGAAGAACAATACGTCTTGACCTTGTTCATCACGGAAATGCTCTGCCATTGTCAAACCAGTTAGGGCAACACGCATACGTGCACCTGGCGGCTCGTTCATTTGACCGAAGACCATGGCTGTTTTTTCGATAACGCCAGAATCTTTCATTTCGTAGTAAAGGTCGTTTCCTTCACGTGTACGCTCTCCAACACCAGCGAATACAGAAATACCGCCGTGTTCTTGTGCGATGTTGTTGATCAATTCTTGAATCAGAACGGTTTTACCTACACCAGCTCCACCGAATAGACCGATCTTTCCACCTTTGATGTAAGGAGCAAGCAGGTCAACAACTTTGATACCTGTTTCAAGAATTTCAACTTCTGTAGAAAGTTGATCAAAAGAAGGCGCTTGTCTGTGGATTGGATCTCTTTGAGCTTCCACACCAAGTGGCTCATCTAAGTCAATGTTATCTCCCAGTACGTTGAATACACGTCCAAGTGTTACGTTACCAACTGGTACTGAAATTGGTTTTCCAAGGTCTACAGCTTCCATACCGCGCTTCACACCGTCTGTTGATGCCATCGCGATGGTTCTCACTGTATCATCACCTAAATGTAGTGCTACTTCTAAAGTTAAGTCGATATCAACTTCACTTTCGCTTTCCGCTTTATGCGAAACTTTGATCGCATTATAAATCTCAGGCAAGTGACCGTCTTCAAAACGAACGTCTACGACTGGTCCCATGATCTGACTGATGCGTCCTGTTTTCATTGCATTCCCTCCTGACAATTATTTCTATTCTAAGGCAGCTGCACCGCCGACAATTTCTGTAATCTCTTGTGTAATCGCTGCTTGACGAGCACGGTTGTAAGAGAGTGTCAGGCTGTCGATCAATTCTTTTGCGTTGTCTGTTGCACTCTTCATTGCTGTCATTCTTGCAGCATGTTCACTTGCTTTGCTGTCAAGAAGCGCACCGAAAATCAAACTCTCTGCATATTGAGGAAGGAGAACTTCAAGAATTTCTTCTTCAGAAGGCTCAAACTCATAAGATGCGGAACGTTTATTTGGTGTCGCTGCGGCCGAAAGGTCCGTTAGCGGCAATAATTTCTTCTCTGTTACTTCTTGTGAAATCGCACTGACAAAGTGGTTGTAGAACATGTAAAGTTCATCAAACGCTTCATCAGAGAACATTTGAACTGTACTGCTTGCTAATTCTTTAATATCAGCAAACGCTACTTCGTCTCCAAGCCCTGTTACTTCAGAAATAACTGGAATACCACGCTTTTTGAAGAAGTCGCGTCCGATTTTACCAATGACAATCACCGCATATTCATCAGCGGATTGATGACGAGATTGAATGGTTTGGTAAGCGGCACGCAAAATCGAGCTGTTAAAAGGTCCTGCAAGCCCTCGATCAGATGTAATGACGAGATACCCTGTTTTCTTGACAGGTCTTGAAAGAAGCATTGGGTGCTTAGCACTTGTTCCAGTTGCGATTGCAGCAACCACTTCCTGGATTTTCTCCATGTAAGGAACAAAAGACTTCGCATTGTTTTCAGCACGATTCAGTTTCGCAGCTGATACCATTTGCATCGCTTTTGTGATCTGACTCGATTTTTTCGTTGACGTGATCCTTGACTTTATATCGCGTAATGAGGCCAAAGATTTCACCACCTTTTTTCAGGAATCCGTGTTCATTTACGTGAAAAGAGAGAAAAAGAGAATCTTTTTCTCTCGGAAAGATTACTAATTAGTTGCTTGGTGCAAACGTACGTTTAAAGCCTTCGATTGCTGTCTTCCACTCTTCATCAGCAGGCATATTTCCTGTTTGAGAGATTGTGTCAAACAAGCCTTTATGGTTTTCTTCAATGTACAAGAATAACTCAGCTTCAAAACGTTTAACATCAGCAATGGCTACATCGTCTAAGTATCCTCTTGTTAGTGCGTAAAGAATCGCTACTTGTTTTTCAACTTTAAGCGGTTTGTTCAAGTCTTGTTTTAAGACTTCAACTGTTCTTGCACCACGGTTTAATTTCGCTTGAGTGGCTTGGTCTAGATCAGATCCAAACTGAGCGAATGCTTCAAGCTCACGATAAGAAGCAAGATCCAGACGAAGTGTACCTGCTACCTTTTTCATCGCTTTGATTTGTGCAGAACCACCTACACGGGATACAGACAATCCTGCGTTTACCGCTGGACGTACGCCTGAGAAGAAGAGGTCAGATTGTAAGAAAATCTGTCCATCTGTGATGGAAATAACGTTTGTTGGGATATATGCAGAGATATCGCCAGCCTGCGTTTCTACGAAAGGCAATGCTGTGATAGAACCGCCACCCTTTTCGTCACTAAGCTTCGCTGCACGTTCTAATAAACGAGAGTGAAGATAGAAAACATCACCAGGGAATGCCTCACGACCTGGAGGACGACGAAGCAATAATGAAAGCTCACGGTAAGCTGCCGCTTGTTTAGAAAGGTCATCATAGACAACAAGTACGTGCTTGCCGTTATACATGAATTCCTCACCCATCGTTACACCTGCATAAGGAGCAAGGTAAAGAAGTGGAGCCGGCTGTGATGCAGAAGCTGTGACAACGATTGTGTAGTCAAGCGCACCATGCTTACGAAGTGTTTCAACAACACCACGAACCGTAGATTCTTTTTGTCCGATAGCTACATAAATACAGATCATGTCTTGATCTTTTTGGTTTAGAATCGTATCGATTGCAACAGATGTTTTACCTGTTTGACGGTCACCAATGATCAATTCACGCTGTCCGCGGCCGATTGGAATCAAGGCATCAATTGCTTTAATTCCTGTTTGAAGCGGCTCATGTACAGATTTACGATCCATAACGCCAGGTGCTTCACTTTCGATTGGACGTGTTTTGCTTGTTAAGATTGGACCTAGTCCATCAACAGGCTGACCAAGCGGGTTCACAATACGACCGATTAACTCTTCACCTACTGGAACCTCCATGATACGACCTGTACGTTTTACATCGTCACCTTCGCGGATATCTTTGTAAGGTCCTAAAATAACGATACCTACGTTAGACTCCTCAAGGTTTTGAGCCATACCCATTACACCGTTAGAGAACTCAACCAGCTCTCCTGCCATAATGTTGTCAAGGCCATGTACACGCGCGATACCGTCCCCTACTTGAATGACTGTACCGACATCTTTTACTTCAATTTCTGATTGATAGTTTTGGATTTGCTGCTTTATCAGCGCGCTAATCTCTTCAGCTTTGATACTCACTAAGGTTTCACCCCTTCTAACGATTTTCGCCTGCAAGCTGACGTTCAATGCGGGAAAGCTTTCCGCTGACACTGCCGTCATAAATGCGGTTTCCGATACGGATTTTCACTCCGCCTATTAGATCCTTGTCAATCACATTTTCAACACGCAGTGATGTGACTCCGGCTTTTTTGGCAAATACTTCAGATAAAGATTGAATTTCAGCACCGCTCAGCGGTTTCACTGAATACACGACCGCATCGTCTATTTGTTTCGTACGGTTTGCAAGTTTCACAAACTCAGACGTCATTTCAGAGAAAATATTCGTGCGTCCGCGGTCAATCAGTAAATACATTGTGTGCAATACATAAGTAGAAACACCTTTGAAAGCTTCAGCAATCAACTGTTTCTTTTTGTCTGCTGTAATCTTTGGATGAACAAGGAAGTCATTGAGTTCTTGATCAGCCTTTAGAACTTTTTTGATCTCATTCAGCTCTTTTTCAGTTTCGTCTACTGCCGAAGAAGCAAGAACGATGTCAAAAAGAGCAGAAGCGTAACGCTTAGAGACAATAGTTACGCTCATCGGCTTTCGCCTGCCTCTTTAAGGTACTCTTGAATCAATTTCTCTTGTGCCTGCTCATCAAGTTCTTTTTCAATCACTTTAGATGCAATCAGCACAGATAGTGATGCAACCTGCTCGCGCAGTGCAGCCACAGCTTGTTCTTTTTCTTTCACGATTTCAGTTCTAGCAGACTCTTTCAAGCGTTCTGATTCTTGACGTGCTGCTTGAATGATCTCTTCTTTTTGTTTCTCACCAATCTTTTTCGCATTTTCGATGAGTGTATGTGATTCTTCGCGTGCTTCTTTCAATAAGACACGTTGTTCTTCAAGAAGCTTTTCAGCTTGAACGTGCTTTTGTTCAGCACTTGAAATTTCATTTCCTATATAATCTTCACGCTGCTTCATAATACCTAATAAAGGTTTAAGCGCAAATTTCTTTAAAAGTGCAAGCAAGATGAGCATAGCGATAAGCTGGAATAACATATCACCGGCGTTGAAACTTAAGCCCCCTGCTCCTAAAACCACTGGTAACTGAGACATTTAGTACGGCAACTCCCTTCTTTAAATAATATGTTAAGAAACAAAACATAAAGGAATGGCGAAGTTTCGAACTAATCTGATCTTCGCCATTAAAATTCATATTAGAACGCTTCTCACATATTAACCAAAGAATGCCAAGAATGCGATAACGACAGCGATAATTGGAAGTGCCTCAACTAAAGCGACCCCGATGAACATAAGTGTTCTTAGTTCTCTACCAGCTTCTGGCTGACGAGCGATTCCTTCAACTGTTTTAGATACGATTAGACCGTTACCAATACCTGCTCCTAGTGCTCCTAAACCGATTGCAATTGCTGCTGCTATTAAATTCATTAAAAAGCTCCTCCTTTAAAATAACGTCCTTTTTGGACTCTCAATTTTTTAGTGTTCGTCGCTGACTTTATGGGAAATGTACACCATTGTCAGCATGGTGAAGATAAATGCCTGGATTGTTCCGACAAACAAACTGAATGCCTGCCATACAATCATCGGCACGATGGCACCTAATGTACCAACGATACCAAGCGCAATATTTTGCGTGTAGAAATTGGTCGCAAGTCCTGCAAGTAACCCAAGAAGAATCTCTCCAGCGAAAATATTTCCGTAAAGACGCAAACCAAGTGTTAGCGTGTTTGCAAATTCTTCAATAAGTTTCAATGGTACTAAAAGTGGAATTGGTCTAAAGTAGTCTTTCGTATATTCCTTGACTCCTTTTGCCTTGACACCGTAGAAGTGTGTAAGTCCCATGACCATAATTGCTAGTGTCATTGTGATTGCAGGATCAGCAGTTGGTGATTTCCACCACAAGTTGTGATCGACCGTAATCGAGAATGGCAGTCCAAGCATGTTTGAAACAAATATGTACATGAGTAATGTAACGCCAAGCGCTAGAAATGGGGCTCCTGTTTTCATGTCCATCGAACTACCTATGATATTTCGAACAAAATCAACGATCCATTCCATGAAGTTCTGCGCCTTAGTCGGACGAATAGACAGAACACGAGTAGTCAGCACCGCTATGAGAAGAACGATGATACTAGCAATCGTAATCATGAGAACATTGGATAAGTTGAACGTTAACCCTAAAAATTCTGTAGTTTTTGAACTGTGACCCAAAGAGTATTCACCTCTCTTCCATAGTAGAACGTTTAAGTTGAATGAAGGAATCTATCATAATGACAGGATATATTGTCATTAATCCTATAACAACACCTGCCAGATGAACTTCATTAGGGTAACGCCAAGCAATCGCTACTGCGAGAATCGCGTTGGCCCACCTGGCTGTACTTCCCATTGAACGAATGGATTTTCCTTTTTTAACCGCTCGATCAAAAGCGTGCATTCTCCGTATAAGTAGGAATAAATTAAAGAAAGCAAAAATTGTGCCGATAATGAAACCAAGAAACAGTGGTTTAAAACCAGGCATGGCATAGCCAAACACAAAAATTGCCAATAGATAGAACATGTATTTACTCTGTCTGCGGAAAATCGCGTTTGGATCGTTCATTCATCTGACTCCCGATGAAAAGTATTGTAAAAAAGGTGATAAATGGTGATGAAAACTGCGTAGAAGACGCTGATGATAAGCCGTCCTATTCGAAAAAAATCAATCACCCATCGGTCTAATTGCACAATCAGACTTGAAATCTTTAGATCTATGGGATGCTGCTTCATTCGTTGATACAAACCCTGATTATTAAAGGGTTCACAATGAGGATTAGTAGAGTGCTATAGGCTATGAAAACCTTACCATAATACCCTCGTTTAGCATACAATAGCGTCTATGATGTGTCAATCGGTTGAAAGTTAAAAAACTTTTCTATAGTGATAGAGCACACAAAATGTTCACAATTTCATCAAACTTTAGGAGAGATGTGACATTCATTGAAAAAAACAGCCAATGTTCAGTATACATTGATTTTTCTAAGAACGGTATCAACCGTTTGTCATATATTTCAAAAAGCCCACATGCACGTTTGCATGTGGGCTTTTATTAAGACTTTCTTATTTCGTTCCGTACATACGGTCACCAGCATCACCAAGACCTGGGATGATGTAACCTTTTTCGTTTAGTTTCTCATCTAATGCTGCAATGTAGATATCAACATCTGGATGATGCTTTTGCATTTCTTCTACACCTTCAGGGGCAGCAATCAGACACATAAAGCGAATGTTTTTCGCACCACGTTTTTTCAAGCTGTTTAACGCTTCGACTGCTGAACCGCCAGTTGCAAGCATTGGGTCTACTACGATAAATTCACGTTCTTCCACATCTGATGGAAGCTTCACATAATATTCAACAGGCTTTAATGTTTTCGGATCGCGGTATAAACCGACATGTCCCACTTTAGCAGCTGGAATGAGTTTCAAAATCCCGTCTACCATTCCAAGACCTGCTCTTAAAATTGGCACAACCCCGAGTTTCTTCCCTGAGATCACGTTTGATTTCGCTACTTGTACAGGTGTTTCTACATCTACCTCTTCAAGCGGTAAGTCTCTTGTGATTTCAAATGCCATTAATGTTGCGACTTCATCCACTAGCTCTCTAAATTCTTTAGTTCCTGTATGAACGTCACGAATATATGTAAGTTTGTGCTGAATAAGCGGGTGATCAAATACATAAACCTTTGCCATTGCTTGCTACAACTCCTTTTCTGTCATCTTCCGGTGAACTTTGCACACTTCCTACAATTCTACATAAAAAGACATCATCTTTCAATATGATTCGCAAATCCTACAAAAAAAACCCACATGCCAAAAATAGGCAAATGGGTCTGTTTTTTAATAATCTAATTCGTTATATAGAGGGAAACGGGCCGTAAGATCAGATACACGCTTTTTCGACTCTTCTAATTTCGCTTCATCTTCATGATGTTTTAGCGCAAGTGCAATAATGGAACCGACTTCTTTCATCGCTTCTTGATCAAAACCGCGGCTTGTTACTGCTGCTGTACCTACACGTACACCGCTTGTGACAAATGGTTTCTCTGGATCATAAGGAATTGCATTTTTGTTCACTGTAATACCGATTTCATCAAGAACGTTTTCTGCAATTTTTCCTGTGATGCCAAGAGAACGCAAGTCGATGAGAACAAGATGGTTATCTGTTCCGCCAGATACAAGCTGAATATCTTCAGATAAAAGTGTTTCAGCTAGTTGTTTTGCATTATCAATGACGTTTTGTGCATATGTTTTGAAATCTCCGTTCAATACTTCACCGAAAGAAACAGCTTTTGCAGAGATGACATGCATCAGTGGTCCACCTTGAATACCAGGGAAGATCGATTTGTCGATCTTTTTACCAAACTCTTCACGGCATAGGATCATTCCGCCGCGAGGTCCGCGTAATGTTTTGTGAGTTGTTGTTGTCACAAAATCTGCGTAAGGAACTGGATTTGGATGAAGACCTGCTGCAACAAGACCAGCAATGTGAGCCATGTCGACCATAAAGTAAGCACCGACTTCATCAGCAATCTCACGGAACTTTTTGAAATCAATTTGGCGTGGGTATGCACTTGCACCCGCAACGATGAGTTTCGGCTTATGTTCACGTGCTTTTTCAAGTACATCTTGATAGTCGATATGCTGAGTTTCTTTATCTACACCATATTCTACAAAGTTGTACTGTACACCACTAAAGTTTACAGGGCTTCCATGTGTTAAATGCCCGCCATGTGATAAGTTCATGCCCAGTACTGTATCGCCATGCTCAAGAATTGTAAAGTATACGGCCATGTTCGCTTGAGCACCTGAGTGAGGCTGTACGTTCACATACTCAGCGCCAAAAATTTCTTTTGCGCGGTCACGTGCGATATCTTCCACAACGTCTACATGTTCACAGCCGCCATAGTAGCGTTTACCAGGATAACCCTCAGCGTATTTGTTTGTTAATACAGAGCCCTGTGCTTCCATGACTGCTTCGCTTACGAAGTTTTCTGATGCAATTAATTCGATTTTGTCCTGCTGGCGTTTCCGCTCTAGTTGAATTGCTTTGAATACTTGTGCGTCTTGCTCAGGTAAATGTTTCATCAGCGAAATCCTCTCCAATCTATTTCCATTCGATGTTTTCACCATCTCATTGTACACGGTTTTTGAGTAAAATGTAAAAGTTTTTTTTGGAAAATCGACTTCTTTTTTATGAAAACCCGAATGTTCAAGTAGTAAAGCGTCTTCATCATTCAACATTATATTAGAAATATATCGAAGCTATGATCTTGTATAAACGGCTCGTTCTCCGCCAATCAGCTTCGGACGCGTTTTCGCAAAAGTCACATGTGCATGTCCTAATCGATGACGACTGAGGCGGACAGGTACAGCGACTCTCTTTAAGTGCATCCCAATTAACGTATCGCCGATATCAATTCCAGCATGTGCCTCAATGCATTCAACCAATACAGGATGTTCCATTTGCTGATACGCATGAGCCGCCATCGAACCACCCGCTTTACGGACAGGTACTGCAGCTACGATCTCCAGGTTAAAACGGAAAGCCACTTCTTCTTCAACAACAAGGGCACGATTTAGATGTTCACAGCATTGAAAGGCGAGCTCAATGCCGGTCTCTCGTCTTAACTGATCCAATTCTTGATAGATAGAGGCGGCAATTTGCTCACTTCCTGCAGTACCAATATGCTCACCAGCCACTTCTGACGTACTGCAGCCAATGACTAAGATTTGCCCGGCACGCAATTCAACTGTTTGATGAAACTCTTTTAACATTTCAAGCCAATCTTGACCAATGTTCATGTTAAGCGCTCCTTATAGGTGCTTTTCTTCGTAATCAGCAATTTTGCCAATCCGCACAGCATGGCGTCCTGCTGTAAACTCTGTCGTCAGCCAAATGTGCGCAATCTCACGTGCTAATCCTGGTCCAATCACTCGCTCTCCCATTGCAAGAACGTTCGTATCATTATGTTCTCTCGTTGCTTTCGCACTAAATGTATCATGAGCCAATGCACAGCGAATTCCTTTTACTTTATTTGCTGAGATGCTCATGCCGATGCCTGTCCCACAAATTAAAATGCCGCGGTCGACTTCTCCGTTTGCCACCATATTGGCTACAGGGAAAGCATAATCTGGGTAGTCTACAGAACCTGATCCGCATTCACAACCCATATCAATGTATTCAATCTTCAATTCATCCATCAGTTGTTTGATTTCTTCACGAATATTCGTTCCGCCGTGATCGGATGCAATGGCTACTTTCATCGGGCAATTCCTCCTAAGGGTGAGTTGTTCTGTTATGTCTTACATTCATTCTTTATTCACAGTTATATTTTAACCTCTGCCTAGTGATTTGCAAACAATAGCAGAAAAACCGTTGAGGCAACGGTTTTACAAGTTATCTATTATGATGATCTTTTTTCAGCTTCTCAGCGAGCTGATACAGCAAGGCTTCTAGTTCATCTCGAGTTTCCTGATAAACAGAAAGACTTCCTCCAAACGGATCGGATACATCGCCTTCTGTTCCTGTCGCAAATTCCTTTAAAGTGAAGACCTTGCCTTTTGCATGCGCATATTGCTCTGCAATCAACTGTTTATGCTGCATCGTCATCGTGAAGACGTAATGAGCTTCGCGCAGAAGATCCTCTGTCAATTTTGATGATGAGTGATTCAGTGGAATGCTTTTCTCAAATAATGCTTCGATCGCTTGAGGAGAAGCCTTCCCTTCATCGGAGGCAAAAATGCCCGCTGATTTTACAGTGACCTCTAAACCTTTTTCATCTGCAATGGAAGCAAAAAGGGCTTGAGCCATTGGACTTCTGCATGTATTTCCCGTACAAACAAATAAGATTTTCATCTTTCGCCCTCCTTTTCTTCTATTATATAGCATTTCATTCTACATGTTATGTAAGGAGACTGGCTAGAGCGGAAATAATAATTTGATTCCAAAGGCTAGTAAAATGATTCCGCCAAGCGCGCCGCTATATGAACCAACCCATGACCGAACCTGTTTACCGAGTAATAATCCGAGCCATGTGAGGAGCATACTAAAAAAACCAAACAATAAAATAGTCATCCACACCTGGGAACCGTAAATCCCGAGACTTAAACCAACGGAGAAGCTGTCTAGGCTTACACTTGTCGCAAAAAGAACGAGACCAGCCCCAACAGGTGCGATAAAGGGCTTATCCTCTTTGCGGATAGAAGCAACGATCATTTGCAGTCCCAGCACCAAAAGCAGCGCCCCGCCGATATAGGTGGCAAGAAGACCGAGCCATCCAGATAAGAGCTGACCTGTCAGCATGCCAAAAAGCGGCATAAACATATGAAATATCCCAATGACAAGTCCAATATAAATGATCTGGCGGAACCTCAGCTGAATCATCCCCATACCAAGTCCAACCGAAAAAGCATCCATACCAAGTGCAAAAGCCATGATGCTGAGTGTCAGCAATTCGCCAGCTAGTTCGTTCATGTAAATCCCCCTTGGACACACATTCTCCTTTAACCTATGTTTGTCCAAGAAAGGTTAGAACTATTGGAACGAAGGGAGTGTACGCCCTCCTGCGGCTTTTTGCAGACGGTTCATAATGGCAGAACCAACTCCCTGCTCTGAAAAGGCTTCTGATATAATCAAGTCTACATCCGTTTCATCAAATTGTCTCAGTACACGATAGAGGTTTGCAGCAACCGTTTCAGGTTTTTCTCTATATCCACAGCTGTACACAACATCTGCCGCAAACAGCGATTTCTTTTCTTCTGTTGTCAGCACTCCGACTTTTAGCCCTTCAGCTTTGTATTTCTGTATGTGACGCTGCATGTCTTCATCACTTCCATGAAAGATATACATCTTGGCTTCAGGTGCATAATGTGTGTATTTCATTCCCGGCGATACAGGCGCTTCGTCCTTTTTTGTCAGCCCTGGGTCCACACTCACCGTCCCCACGACCTCTTCTAATGCTTCTTTTGTAATTCCGCCTGGTCTTAAAATCACTGGAGTCTCACCGATACAGGATACAACCGTTGACTCAACGCCAATACCAGTTGAACCGCCATCCACAATCCCAGCGATTCTCCCTTCGAGATCACTCGCTACATGGTCTGCTTGTGTTGGTGAAGGTTTTCCCGAAAGATTGGCACTTGGTGCAGCAATTGGCAGACCCGCTGCTCGGATGAGCTCAAGCGCAATGGGATGGTCAGGCATTCTCACACCTACTGTGGATAAACCTGCTGTAACCTGCTTTGATAAAGTGCCTGGCTTACACGGAAGAACGATGGTTAAGGCGCCCGGCCAAAAGGCATCCATCAGCGCCTTCGCTTTTTCGCTTTCTATTTGTGCAAATTCGTGAAGCTGCTGAACCTCCGCAATGTGAACAATCAACGGATTATCACTGGGACGCCCTTTCGCTTCATAAATTTTCATAACGGCTTCTGTCTCTTTCGCATTTGCCCCGAGTCCGTAAACGGTCTCTGTCGGGAAAGCAACCACTTCATTTTGCTGCAGCAGATCGGCCGCCTGTTTAATTTGTGGATAGTATGTGGATAAATCCTTTTCTAAATCCACAGACCACCTTTTTGTATTTAACATCATACAAACTCCTTTTAAAAAAGATAAAACTGTTGATATGTCTCAATTATCCTTTTGAAAGTATAAAAGATGATGATCAATAAAACAAGCGTTGTCCACAATTTGTGGATAACGCTTGTTTTGTAGTGGATAAGTATGTGTATAAGTCCATCATTTTGTGATTAACTGCCTTTTTTTTGCAGGACCACAGCCTGTTCTTTCCCCAATGTCTCTTTTGCATGTGCAGAGCTCCATATGCTTTCTGGAATTTCCTTTAAAGGTGTAAAGCCCATTAATGCCAAAAAATCATGGGAAGAGGAATGGTTTGCGACAACATAAAAAGTATCCACACCCATTTTTTCACCCAGCGTTTGAACACTTTGGAACAAAGAGACAATGTGTCCCTGACCGAGCTTATCTGATATGACAAGAGACCGCAGCAATCCCTCTTGTTCATTGAGCTTTTCAAGACCTAAGCAGCCTGCCAGCTGACCATCCGCATCTTCCATCACTACAAATGCCGTTCGCTCCGCAAGTGTTACTCCGCCTTTTGCTTGTCCCTTTTCAAGAAAAGCATTGATCGCCGGGACATCTTCTTCTCTGGCTATTCTTAATTGATAATACATGCTTTCACCTCTTTTTGATCTCTTACTTCAACTCTATGAGGCAAAAACCGATTTATACCTTTTTTAAGAGAAAAGACTAGAGACCCATTCGAACAAAAAGAACTTCACTTCACCTGTCTCTTCTTCCTCTTCTTTCACCACTTCATTAACAGACTCTTTCTTTTGCTGCGCTGTCACTTGTTTATCATCATCCCCTTCTGGTGAGGCGATGGCTTCTCCGTTTGAAAAATCGATAAAGCAGAGCGGCGGAAATAACACACACCACCAGTTGGCTCCGTCTCCTTCTCCAAGCGTAATTAAAATGGCTTCATATTTCCCAGCAGGGTAGACGAAATTTCCATAGAGCTTTGTTGGAAATGAAGCTTTTTGAAAACTGACCGATACGGATTGATCTATGTGCTGTTCCTTCAATTTCGCTTTAGCAATACGATTGATTTCTGGCAGCTTTGATCGAATGACACGTCTTGCTTCTTCAATGGATGTGAGGTCTTTCACCCACTCCGTCATACTCGCATTGACCTCGTCACGAATACTTCTTTTCACATCCTGATCCGCTGAACGATCACTATTTGCTAAAATGCGTAATCGAATCGCTTCATCTGGTATGACAACAGGCTGATTTGCAGAAGCAGCCGCTGTCTCCTCTCTGCCAAGGTTTGCAAAAGCACCGCATAATAATAGAAACATATAAAGACAAATCATCGTTTTACTTTTCAACATTGTGTGTTCCCCCCACTTTTTCTCTTCGCTACAAACATTGTGTCCAGGAAACCCATCTCATAAACAGTCAACATGAATTTTTTAATAGATTATGAGTCAAAACAAAAAAGCCGTTCTCATTAAGAACGACTTTTGAGTGAGGATTGGTAGTCAGAAGGGTATAGTCTCCCATCCCAATCTCGGCTGATTTTTAAACCAGATTCTGTTTTGATGACAGTCATGGCTCCTTTTTTCTCGATTTCTTTTTTGACTTTCCCTTTTTGATCGATAAATTGGATCACCATTTCATAGTTAAATTCAATTCTGTCATCGCTTTCATCTGAAGGCGTAAACATAATTTTTTTCAGCTTAATTTGACAATCTTGATCCTTCGCCGCTTCTAATATGCTCGGGAACATGCTGTCTTGTGTATATTCTTGATATTCATGTTCGGTTAAATAAACCTTCAGCTTCTCTTTCATGTCAGATAGGTCATCCGTTCGATTCACTGTGTATTGTGCTTTTTTATAGCTTTCTCCAAATGCTGCTGCCTCTTTTTTAAAGCTCGGTTTACCACAAGCACTCACAATCAATAGTACACTGACGATGACCAACACCATCGCATACCTTTTGTTCACACCATTCGCTCCTTCAAAACAAATTTATGTAAAAAATCATGATCAGAATGTTCATTCTTCTATATATACGTTTCTCTTTTACCATAAGTTTCATCTTTACATAATAAAATAGTCCGGCTTTCTTCAGCCGGACTTTCCGTTTTGAATGTGTGCGCAAACAGCTCGATCTTTTCCGTTAATATCTTTGACGATGCAGACATCCGCTTTAGGAAATGCCTGCTCAAGTAGCGCTGTGACATCTTGACCTTGCGTATGTCCAATTTCAAAGACAACAACTGCCTGATCACTCAGCACGCTGGGAAGATCATGAACGAGACGCTGATAAAACCACAAGCCATCACGTCCGTCCGTCAGCGCATTCACCGGCTCATGCTTCGTCACAACCTCAGACAGACTATCCATTTCTTCCGCCGCAATATAAGGTGGATTGGAAATAAATACATCTACTTTAATGCCTTGAGCTATAACCGGTTCAAGCAAATCTCCATGTAAAAAATGAACGTCTGCACCGAGCGCTTGTTGATTCCGTTTTGCTACCGCAAGCGCTTCTTGTGAGATATCAGTCGCTGTGACAGATAGTGATTTTTTTTCAAGAGCCAGCGTAATCGCAATAGCTCCGCTTCCTGTGCCAACGTCAACTGCTTTAAGCGGCTGATCAGGCGGGAAAACGTCATCTACCAAATTGAGCGCCGCCAGAACAACTTCTTCCGTTTCAGGACGAGGAATAAGAACATGCTTGTTCACCTCGAAAGGACGTCCGTAAAAGAATTCAACACCCGTTAAATGCTGAACAGGAACACCCGACTTATGCTGTGTCACAAATTTGCTGAACAGTTGATCTTGCTCCTCAGGCAGCGCATCATGAAATCGTGCAAGAAGCTCACTTCTGCTCCAGCCGAGCACATGCATCAACAGGAGTTCTGCTGCATTTTGGTCTCTGCCAGCTTCCGTTAACAAAGAAGAAGCCCATTTAAGGGCTTCGAAGATTGTTCGCTCTTTATTTTGCATCTTGAAGCTTTCTTGCTTGGTCTTCCATAATTAGTGCATCAATGACCTCGTCAAGTTTTCCTTCTAAAATTTGATCAAGCTTTTGAATCGTCAATCCGATGCGGTGGTCTGTTACACGGTTTTGCGGGAAGTTGTACGTACGGATACGCTCTGAACGATCCCCTGTTCCAACCGCAGATTTACGTGTTTGATCATATTCAGCCTGTGCTTCACGCTGGAATTTATCATAAATTCTCGCACGAAGTACTTTCATGGCTTTTTCTTTGTTTTTAATTTGTGATTTCTCATCCTGACAGGACACAACAACACCTGTTGGAAGGTGAGTTAATCGAACAGCAGACATGGTCGTATTGACACTTTGTCCGCCAGGTCCGCTTGATGCAAATGTATCCACACGGATATCTTTTTCATGGATATCAATTTCAACTTCCTCAGCTTCAGGTAATACAGCGACTGTCGCAGTAGATGTATGGATCCGTCCGCCTGATTCTGTTTCTGGAACACGCTGCACGCGGTGTGCACCATTTTCAAACTTTAGTTTGGAGTATGCGCCTTTCCCGCTGATCATAAAGATAATTTCTTTATAACCGCCTGTGCCAGTGACACTTGCTTCCATGACTTCCGTTTTCCAGCCTTGCATTTCAGCATAACGGCTGTACATACGGTAAAGGTTTCCTGCAAAAAGAGCAGCCTCTTCTCCACCCGCTGCACCACGAACCTCCACAATAACGTTCTTATCGTCATTCGGATCTTTCGGGATCAGCAAGATTTTCAGCTCGTCTTCTAAACGTTCCGTTTCTTCTGTGAGCTCTGAAATTTCTTCTTTGACCATGTCGCGCATCTCGGCATCCAGCTTCTCTTCGAGCATTGCTTTCGCATCATTCAGCTGGTCGTATGCCGCACGATATTGTCTATATACCTCAACAGTTTCTTGAATATCGGATTGTTCTTTCGAATATTCACGAAGCTTCTTAGGGTCGTTCACCACTTCAGGGTCACTTAAATATTCATTTAGCTTTTCATAGCGTTCTTCAATTGATTTTAAACGGTCTAACATGGTCTTCACCTCTGTTTTGTGCGTAACAGTCTAATTATAGTATAGCGGGGTATGACAGTCAAAAAAATTTCCAAAACAATTGAATTCCTGCAATTTTTCGCTAGAAAACACGATCTTTGGCGATTGGTTACTTGTTTTGTCTAACGTGAAGGAACAGGAACTCTTAAAAGAGAATGATACTTGTAATTGAAAAAAGGGAGGGCATTTGGTTTGAATACAAATGAGGTTGCAAAGGAAATTGGTGTTTCTTCAAAGACGATTCAGCGTTGGGTCAAACAGCTCAACATCCCTGTCGCCCGGAATGAACTTGGACATTATGAATTTCATGAAGATATTGTACAGCTGCTCAAAGAGGTCAAACACCAAATGAGTGAAGGTGTGATCCTCCAAGATATTCAACTGCCAATCCATAAGGAAACCGTTCGTCAATCAGCACCTGCTGCCGAAGCTGATGTCTCTATACAGCGGATTGAAGCATTAGAAAAACAAGTGAAAGCGCTCATTCAGCAGCAATTACATGTCACTGATATAGAAGACCGCCTGCAAGAGCTTGAACGGAAATTGGCTAAAAAGGCAGATGAAGGTGTATCGTATCAGCTGCTTCAGCACCGCAGAGAAATTGAAGACTTATCCACAAAATTTGACCGCCTCGCCGCAACCTTGAAACAACCGTCACAAGTAGAAGAAAAAAAGGAAATCGCACACCCCGACATCAAAAAAAAGCGTGTACTCTTCCCTCTGTTTCATTCTTTTCGCTAAGAAAGGCTGCCTCGTTTGGCAGCCTTTCTACTATATTATACGGTAAGTGCAATAATGATCGGTAATGTAATGAGTGACATGATGGCACTGATCACAAATGCGGATGCAGTTTCCGCCTCTTGTTTTTCAAATCGTGTTGCGATCATCGCTGCAACAGCTGAACCTGGGAAGGCAACAAGCAATACAGCTTTTGTAATTTCATCAGCCGAAAGACCCATAAGAACGGCAATAAAATACATAAGTAATGGTTGTACAGCTACTTTTAGCAATGCAATACTGAAGGCTGGCAAGCTTAATTTAATTTTGCGGATACCAACAGTGACACCGACTGCGAATAATGCCACACCTGATGTGACGCTGCCAATTTCCTCTAACATTTCATGTCCGATTGCAGGAAGTTTAAATCCTAAAAGAACAAGAATGATACTGGCTAACGGTGCAAGTGCAAGCGGCTCTGATAAACCGTGCAAAATTGCTTTTGTCGTCATTTTTAGGAAGCTTTCGCCGTCTTTTGTTTTTCCTTTTGTTTTTTCACCGACAGTTGAGACAATAATTGCAATTGGATCAAGCATTGCATTTACAACTATTCCGGTAATCGCAATCGGAATTGCAACCTCTTGAGCTCCAAATAAACTGCCCAAGACCGGAATCCCCATAAATGCAAAGGTCGGTTGTGCTGAGTTTAACGAGAAAACAGAAGAATCTGTTAAGTCATATTTAAAAGCAAATTTCGTAACTAAAAGGATAATGATATAAAAACCAACGATTCCGAAAATCAATGCAACGAAAAATGGAATTTGACTATAGAATTTATCTTTTGGTGTTGACAGAATACTGGCGATAAAGTGCGCTGGTAAAGCATACTTTGTTACAAGTGTACTTACACCTTTTGCAGATTTAGCGTCATAGCTGCCGAAGTGTCCTGCGAACCAACCCAGCGCGATAACGAAAAAAATCGGTGCTAGGAGGATCAAAATATTTAAAAAGTCCATCTTACTCTTCCTCCTTAAATCCTTTACATGTTTCTTATTTATTGCGGCATTGCTTAGATTACCCGAAGCAATGCCGCGTTACACATTTTATTATGCTCTTACAATTTTTTTATATTCAGGAATCCACATTGCGTCTTTCACAGCTTGTTCGATGTTGTCAGGCGTTCTTCTAGCGACTCCATCTTTGATTGCTGCTTTTGCTACTTCAACAGCCACATGAATTGACACTTCTTGCAATTTATCAATACTTGGAAGAAGACCAGCACCTGGTTTCTCATGATCAACCATTTCAGCAATTGCATTCGCAGAAGCAACGAACATGCCTTTTGTGATGATTTTTGATTCTGTTACGATTGAACCAAGACCAAGTCCAGGGAAAACGAACGCATTGTTTGATTGTCCGATTTCATGTTCAATTCCGTTATACTCAACGTTTTCGAATGGGCTTCCTGTTGCAACAAGCGCACGGCCGTCAGTCCATTTGAATAGATCCTCTGGAACAGCTTCAGCAAGCGGTGTTGGGTTAGACATTGGCATGATCACTGGACGCTCTGTATGAGCTGCCATTTCTTTAATGATTTCTTCAGTGAATGCGCCGCCTTGACCTGATGTACCGATAAGGATGGTCGGCTTCACCCTGCGAACAGTTTCAGCAAATGAGATTTGTCCTTTTTCATCGCGTGCCCAGCCTTCTACTTCATCAGAAGTACGCAGGTATGGTTTTTGGAAATCAAGCACTTCATCTTCAAATTGATCTGTGAGCAATCCTCTGTAGTCTAATGTCCAGAATGCATTGTTTGCTTCTTCTTCAGTTAGACCTTCAAGAACCATTGTGTCACGCATTTGATCTGCGATTCCGATTCCAGCTGATCCAGCTCCGAAGATGACAACACGGTGATCTTTTAATTGAGTACCAGTTTTCTTGACAGCTGCAAGAACACCCGCTAAAGTAATGGCACCAGTACCTTGAATATCATCGTTGAACGTTAAGATGTTATCGTTGTATTTTTTCATGATGTTACGCGCATTTTTGTTTCCAAGGTCTTCCCAGTGAAGCAATGCTTTCGGGAAGAATTTAAGTGCTGCTTTCACATAAGCATCAATGAATTCTTCGTATTTTTCACCTTGTACACGTTTGTGATGGTTCCCAATGTATAATGGATCATTCAATAATTTTTCATTGTTTGTTCCAACATCTAATACAACTGGAATCACGCGGCTAGGATCAATACCTGCTGCAGCCGTGTAAACAGCTAATTTACCGATTGCGATGTTGATACCACCAACACCCCAGTCACCAATTCCAAGAATACTCTCAGAGTCAGTTGCAACGATGAGGTCAATATCTCCAGCAGTTGCGTGCAAGTTTTCAAATGCTTTCTCGATTCCGTCAATGTCGTCGATTGAAAGATAGACACCATGAGGTCTTCTGTATTCATGGCTGTATTCTTGAATTGCTTCACCAACAGTTGGTGTGTACACAACTGGAAGCATTTCACGAAGCTTTTCTGTTAGAAGCTTGTAGAACAATACTTCGTTACGGTTTTGCAAATCACTTAAGTATACGTTTTGACGAAGACGATCCGGCTGAGCTAGAAACTGCTTGTACGCTCTTTCCGCTTGCTGTTCTAAAGTTAGAACCGTTGGAGGAAGTAAGCCTTCTAGTCCAAGCTCTTGTCTTTCTTCTTCAGAGAAAGCAACGCCTTTGTTCAACGTTGGAATCGATAATACATCTTTACCTGTCAAAGTGGTTTCGAGGTACCCTTCTTTTGTTTTCTTCACGTTGTTCATCAAAAACTACCCTCTTTCTAAAATATAAATAAAGTGAACTATTAATCCAAAGAACGATTAAGGAGAAAAATCCTTAATCAAAAAAATTATGACAAGAAATCGAACTTTTCGTTTAAATGCTTTACACTACAGTTAGTCATTTTATGCCTGCTTATGACAAAACGCAAGCGTTGAAAATTAGATAATTTAATCGTAGTGTTATTTAATTTATTTAAGTACAAATGATGGGTGTTCAGCCAAAATCTCGAAAAACGAAACACAGCGGCATTTGCTATTTTTTTATTTGTCAAGTGTTGTACCAACATCAAGTCTTGGTACTTCATGGTGATGTCTGCATCGTGCTTCGTATGATTCCTGCGCACCTACTAAAATAATAGGATCATCATAGGATGCGGGTTTACCGTCGATCAAGCGTTGTGTTCTACTCGCTGGGGAGCCGCATACCGAACAAACTGCTTGAAGTTTTGTTACAAGCTCTGCACATGCCATTAAATGCGGAACAACACCAAATGGCTCTCCTCTGAAGTCTTGATCCAGGCCTGCAACAATGACTCGATAGCCTTGGTCAGCCAATTGAGTGACAATGTCAATGATTGTCTCATCAAAAAATTGCACCTCATCAATGCCAATGACATCGGTTCTTTCTGATATGTGCGTTATTATGTCTTTTGGTGAGGCTACTGCAATCCCATCTAATGATGAACCGTTATGTGACACAACTGAGCTTGTACTATATCGGTTATCAATCGATGGTTTGAATATTTTTACTTCTTGTTTGGCAAAGGTGGCCCTTTTGGCTCTCCGAATCAATTCTTCCGACTTTCCAGAAAACATACTGCCGCAGATGACTTCAAGCCAACCGCTTTGTTTCATCACATACATAAGGTCTTCTCCCCCGTTTTAAAGTTCCATCAATCCACGTAAAAAAACAGGCAAGAACGGATTCCTGCCTGTTTATTGTATCTATTATTACTTAAGACCGTATTTTTTGTTAAAGCGGTCAACACGTCCATCAGCAGAAGCGAATTTTTGACGGCCTGTATAGAAAGGATGGCACTCAGAGCAAATCTCGATGCGTACCTCTTCTTTTACTGATCCAGTTTCAAACTCATTTCCACAAGCGCATTTGACTGTAGCTTTTTTGTAGTTAGGATGAATTCCTGTTTTCATCTACTGTCATCTCCTTCCGCCCTGAATCCAATTCGGAAACAGAGTTAATATCTCAGAAATAAATTCTGAAACGCACATGATAAAATTATAACAGTGTGAGTCTATGATTGCAAATGTATTTTTTCAGAGAAACTATCTTCTTGATGCAGACATATTGGCTTGTTTCCATTCTTGCGTTAAAATATCGAAAAATTCTTGGTTTGTCTTTGTTTTTCTCATTTTGCGCATGAACTTCTCAGCGAAGTCAGGTGTATCTGACATCGATTTTCTCATCGCCCATAAACGATCAAGATGCTCTTTTGGCACAAGCAGTTCTTCTTTTCTCGTACCAGAACGGCGAATGTCGATCGCAGGGAAAATTCTTCTTTCGGCCAAAGAACGGTCCAAATGAAGCTCCATGTTCCCAGTTCCTTTAAACTCTTCATAAATTACGTCATCCATACGTGATCCTGTATCAACAAGTGCAGTGGCTAAAATCGTCAAGCTTCCGCCTTCTTCAATGTTACGTGCAGCACCAAAGAAGCGTTTTGGACGATGGAAAGCCGCAGGATCAATACCGCCTGAAAGCGTTCGGCCGCTTGGCGGAATCACAAGGTTGTATGCACGAGCAAGCCTTGTGATGCTGTCCATTAAGATGATGACATCTTTCTTATGTTCAACAAGACGCATCGCACGCTCTAAAACAAGCTCTGCTACTTTAATGTGGTTTTCCGGTACTTCGTCAAAGGTTGAACTAACAACATCCCCTGCAACAGAACGTTCGATATCTGTTACTTCTTCTGGGCGTTCGTCAATCAAAAGGACAATCAGCTCTGCCTCTGGGTGATTTTCAGAAATGCTGTTGGCAATTTCTTTAAGCAAAATGGTTTTCCCAGCCTTAGGCGGTGCAACGATTAAACCACGCTGTCCAAATCCAACTGGCGCCATCATGTCCATAATTCTAGTAGACAGGTGATTAGGCTGTGTTTCAAGAATCATTTGACGGTCAGGAAATAGCGGTGTGAGTGCAGGAAAGTGAACACGTTCCTTTGCTGATTCTGGGTCGTCCCCATTTACCGCTTCTACATGAAGGAGGCCATAGTAGCGTTCATTCTCTTTTGGAGGTCGTACCTTTCCAGACACTTTATCTCCATTTCGTAAATCAAAGCGTCTGATTTGTGAAGCTGAAATATAAATGTCTTCAGAACTTGGGGAGTAGTTAATCGGTCTTAAGAAACCAAATCCCTCAGACTGAATAATTTCAAGAACCCCTTCCATAAATAAGAGATCCTCTTGCTCAGCGTTCGCCTTTAAGATGGCAAAAATTAATTCTTTTTTTGTTAGTTTGCTGTAATAAGAGATTTTGTATCGCTTTGCTAACTCATACAGCTCTTTTAATTTCATATTTTCCAAAGATGAAATCGATACATCTTTCAATATGGACACCACACTTTTCTAGTCAATGTATTTCTTTACAAATGCATGACCATTGTATTTGATTAGCTTTTAATTCCGTTGTTGTTGGAATGACCTCGCTCTGATGGTAACGCTCCCACTCGTTTTATCGTGAAAGATAGGAACAATGTGAAATAGAGCTTTGTCAACATAGAGAAGGATAATGAGTATATCGTCATGATGCGGCAGTATTTAAACTTGTTGAAGCTTAAAAGAAGTAAATTCGCAGAAAATTTCGCAGCACTCTTTAGTTTTACCTCATTTGCAGAGAATATTCAACTTTTAAAAGAAAATGATATACATTTGACACCTATATGAAAAGCGGGTAATGAATACCCGCTTTCAGATTACGGACGAATGACAAGATTCGGTTTTTTCTTTAAGCTGTGTCTGCCGTCTACGAAACGAACCGTACCTGATTTCGCACGCATGACAACACTATGTGTTGTTCCAACAGAGCCTTTGAATTGAACACCTTTAAGTAATTCTCCGTCCGTTACACCTGTCGCTGCAAAAATGGCGTCATCTCCTTTTACGAGATCTTCCATTCTGAGGACTTTCCCAACATCCAGCCCCATTTTCTCACAGCGTCTTAGTTCTTCTTCACTTTGAGGAAGAAGCTTACCATGAATTTCACCACCAAGTGCCTTTAATGCAACAGCAGAAAGGACACCCTCAGGCGCTCCGCCTGAACCAAATAGAATATCAACACCTGTGTGATCAAATGCTGTATTAATGGCTCCTGCAACGTCACCATCGTCGATCAGTTTAATTCTTGCTCCTGCTTCTCTCAGTTCAGCAATAATTTTCTCATGTCGATCTCTGTTTAAAATCGTTGCAACCACATCTTCAATATCTTTGTTTTTTGCTTTTGCAACAGCGCGAAGATTATCAATGACAGGCGCTTCAATGTCGATGCAGCCTACCGCTTCTGGACCTACTGCGATCTTATCCATGTACATATCAGGTGCATTCAGCAGGTTGCCATGATCTGCAACTGCAATGACAGCTAAGGCATTCCAGCCGCCGCTTGCCACAATGTTTGTTCCTTCTAATGGATCAACAGCGACATCCACGCGAGGTCCATATCCGTTCCCAAGCTTTTCCCCAATATAAAGCATTGGTGCTTCGTCCATTTCTCCTTCGCCAATGACCACTGTCCCCTTCATCGGAATGGTGTCAAATACATCACGCATTGCACTTGTTGCAGCATCATCCGCTTCGTCTTTTAATCCTCTTCCCATCCAACGGGCAGATTTTAATGCAGCTGCTTCTGTCACCCGTACTAGTTCCATCGATAAACTTCTTTCCATTTTTGTCCAAATCTCCTCTCACAGTCAAAGCCTTATGAATTTTGAAGTTCTTCTATTTCTTGGTCATTCAGCTTTTCACGCCAGATGGTTGCACCCAAGCCTTCAAGCTTCTTCTCAAGCAAACTATATCCTCTGTCTATATGTTCAAGCCCTGTGATTTCGGTCACACCGTCTGCCATTAACCCTGCGACAACAAGACAAGCGCCTGCACGCAGATCACTTGCTTTGACCTTTGCTCCTTGGAGCCGTGTTTGTCCGGTAATAATAGCAGATCTTCCTTCAACCTTCATGTTTGCACCCATTCGACGCAATTCGTCAATGTGCTTAAAGCGGGCTGAGTAGATCGTATCTGTGACCACACTCGTGCCTTTTGCTTTTGTTAACAGCGCCGTCATCGGCTGCTGAAGGTCAGTCGGAAAGCCCGGATACACAAGGGTTTTGATATCGACAGGCTTGAGTCCTTCGTTTCTGCCAACGATCAGCATCTGATCGTTGCTCGTTTCAATGGTGAACCCCATTTCTCTAAGTTTCGCCGTAATTGATTCTAAATGAGTTGGGATCACATTATCAAGTACAACTTCATCTCCCATCGCTGCACCAGCTATTAAAAATGTTCCTGCTTCGATGCGGTCAGGGATGATTGAATGCTTACAGCCATGAAGAGATTCTACACCTTCGATTCGAATGACATCGGTACCCGCACCTTTGATTTTGGCTCCCATGCTTGCAAGCAGTGTCGCTACATCAATAATTTCGGGTTCCTTTGCAGCATTTTCAATCACGGTTTTTCCTTCAGCCAGTACGGCTGCCAGCATGATGTTGATCGTCGCACCTACACTGACAACATCAAGATAAATCCGGGCTCCGACTAATTTTTCAGCACGCAAATAAATCGCACCCTGCTCGTTTGTCACCTCGGCTCCAAGTGCTTCAAAGCCTTTGATATGCTGATCGATCGGCCTAGGTCCTAAGTGGCATCCTCCTGGCAGTCCGATGACAGCCTGCTTAAATCTGCCCAGCATGGCGCCCATTAAATAATAGGATGCACGCAGTTTCTTCACTTTTCCATTAGGAAGCGGCATACTGATCATGGAAACAGGATTCACAACCATTTCACCTTTTTCAAAAGTGACCTTTCCGCCAATTTCTTCTAACAGATCTCGCAATGTGTCGATATCTGATATATGCGGAAGGCCTTCAATGGTTACTGGAGAATCAGCAAGAATCGTGGCAGGAATCAGTGCCACAGCACTATTTTTCGCACCACTAATATGTACGGTCCCGCGCAAGGGATCACCGCCGGCAATGTTTAACTTTTCCATATTTGTCTCCCTTCTTAAAGAAGATCACTGTTGGAGTTATACTGTTTGTGGATGTCGCGCTTTAAAAGGTCTTGTCCAAAATTTAGCCAATATCAAGAGAAAGAATACAGGTTAAACGAAATTTGTCGGAAGAAAAATAATCGAAGCTTTGCGAGGCTGTGATGTTCTCTTCTTTGCACAAAACATTTCTTAGCGTTTATAAGGAAAACTGCGGCAAACGAGAGACGATCCCGCCTGCCACAATCATTTATTTATTCCAGTCTGCTAAAAATTGCTCAATGCCTGCATCCGTTAATGGGTGTTTCGTCAGCTGCTTGATGACTTTCAGCGGCATTGTGCCGATATGAGCACCTCTAAGCGCAGCTTCTGTCACATGCTGCGGATGACGAATGGATGCAGCAATGATTTGTGTATCTAATCCATGAACATCAAAAATAGTTTTCACTTCGCTGATGAGATCAAGACCATTTTGGCCAATGTCATCTAAGCGGCCAAGGAATGGAGAAACATACGTCGCACCAGCTCTAGCTGCAAGAAGTGCCTGGTTTGCACTAAAAATCAATGTGACGTTTGTTTTAATTCCAAGGTCTGTTAATGCTTTGACAGCTTTAAGGCCATCTGTAGTCATTGGAATTTTGACTGTGATATTCGGTGCAATGGCAGCTAGCTCTTTTCCTTCTTCAATCATTTCCTCTGCTTTTAAGGAAATCACTTCTGCACTGACAGAACCTGATACCACGTCAGTGATTTCGCGAAGGCGGTCGTGGAATGAGACGTCCTTTTCTTTCGCTACTAAACTAGGGTTTGTTGTGACGCCTGCTAAAATGCCAAGCTCGTGCGCCTCTTTGATGTCTTCAATATTCGCTGTATCTACGAAAAATAACATAACTGTGCCACTCTCCTATCAATAAATTGTCTGAAATGTAAATTTGATTGCGCTTTCTCAAGATATGGAGAAAACCGCCTGTGACTCAGGCGGCTTTCGGTTCTCATCAAATTATGCTTGGTTAGAAGAACCAAATTCGCGCATTTTGCCGATAACAGTCGCTTTAATTGCGTCACGAGCTGGTCCAAGATATTTACGTGGATCATACTCTTCTGTTTTTGCAGCAAGTGTTTCGCGTACTGCTTTCGCAGAAGCAATTTGGTTTTCAGTGTTTACATTGATTTTTGCTGTACCAAGTGAAATTGCACGCTTGATGTCAGCAGTTGGGATACCTGTTCCGCCGTGAAGAACAAGTGGAAGACCAGTTGTTTTACCGATTTCTTCCATTTCAGCGAAACCAAGGTTTGGTTCACCTTTGTATGGACCATGTACTGAACCTAATGCAGGTGCAAGGCAGTCAATACCAGTGCGTTCTACAAGCTCTTGGCACTCTTTTGGATCAGCATAAATAACGCCTTCAGCGATGACGTCATCTTCTTGTCCACCAACAGTTCCAAGTTCAGCTTCTACAGACACACCATGGAAATGTGCAAGTTCAACGACTTTCGCAGTTGTTTCCACATTCTCATCGAATGGATGGTGAGAAGCATCGATCATGACAGAAGTAAATCCTGCATGAATCGCTTTTGCACAAGATTCAAAGCTTGAACCGTGATCTAAATGAATCGCAACAGGAACTGTTACATTATATTCTTCGATTAACGCTTTAACCATTGCGACAACTGTTTTGAAGCCGCCCATGTAGCGTCCTGCTCCTTCAGATACTCCTAAGATAACAGGAGATTTCTCTTCTTCAGCAGCTTGTAAAATCGCTTGCGTGAATTCTAAGTTATTTAAGTTAAACTGTCCAACAGCGTAACCTTTTTCCTTTGCGTCTTTCAACATTTCTGTCATTGAAACTAAAGGCATGATGAAAAATCCTCCCTATGTAGCTAATTTGCTTGCTAAAAAAAGCTCTCCACCCTAGCATGACCAGAATTTCTCGCCATATGTAAACTTTCAAAGTCAGATCGCTTTCTTCTTCTTTTCTAGAATACCAATTATTCGACAAATCGGCAACAGAATGACTCGATTCAATCATTTCCATCTAGCCATTTGTTTCAAGCGGCAGGTATTCTTTAACAGCATCTCGGATTTCATCAATATCAAAAGGCTTAGCGAAGTGCGTCAATGCACCGAGTTCTTTGGATTCTTGGATCATATCTAATTCTCCATAGGCTGTCATAATGATGACTCGAATGTCTTCATCAATTAATTTCATTCGTTTTAAAATTTCGATACCATCCATTCCGGGAATTTTCATATCAAGCAGGACAAGGTTCGGTCTATGGTTTTTCACAATATCTAATGCCTGAAGTCCATTGGCAGCTTGAAAGGTTTGATAGCCTTCTTTATGAAACACTTCATTCAATAATATTCTAATACCGTACTGATCATCGACAATTAAAATTTTCTCATTCATCTGTTACACCCCATTGCTTTCATTTTTCGCCATAAAAAGAGCTGTTGTTAAATAATTCTGTTTGATTTTCACATTTCCTTTAATTATAATAGTTTACTTTACGACATTTTCTGAGCATTTTTCCTAATATTCTCTTTATATTCTATTATAAAATGATCTGACCGAAGGAGGAAATGAGTCTTGTTAAAAATTTTTACGACCCAGTTATCAGGTATTTTTTCACGTATTGGAGAAAAGCAGGCTGAAGCGATTGAGGACGGTGCACGCCTTCTTGCACAGGCTGTGGTCAGTGGACATGCCGTTTATTTTCATGGAAAGAATGAACTGGCTGCTGTCGCCCTAGAGGCATCTGAAAGCAAGGAGCCATTTCCCGGTGCGAAGGTACTGCCCCTCGATCAAAAGGAGCGCAGCTTACTTCATCCAAGTGACAGGGTGCTGCTATTTTATTCAGACCCAGAAGATCCAGAAATTCAATCTCTTATCAAAGAACTGCACGAACAAGGAACACCCGTTGTTGGTGTAGGACCGGCACAAAAGGAGCCGTCCACGATTGAAGAGCATTGTGATATCCACATTGATTTCCAGCTCAAGAAACCGCTTGTGCCCGCTGAAGATGGGACAAGGTTTGGTTATCCTGCTTTAATGACCTGCTTATACGTCTACCACGCTCTATCGTTTACTGTGAAGGAAATCGTTGAGGAATATGAATAAAAAAACTGCCGAGAAGTGATATTCTCGGCAGTTTTTTGTTTTATTTTGATTCAGATGCTTGGAGTGAAGCACCAACGAAATCTCTAAATAACGGCTGTGGTCTTGTCGGTCTTGAAACAAATTCTGGGTGGAACTGAGAAGCAAGGAACCAAGGGTGATCCTTCAGCTCAATAATTTCAACAAGACGTCCGTCTGGACTTGTACCTGAGAAGACAAAGCCTGCTGCTTCCATTTGCTGTCTGTATTCGTTATTAAACTCGTAGCGATGACGGTGGCGTTCGTAGACCACTTCGTCATTGTATGCAGCAAATGCTTTTGAGTCTTCATTTAATTTACAAGGGTATAGACCGAGACGAAGTGTTCCGCCTAGATCATCTACATCCTTCTGTTCTGGAAGAAGGTCAATGATTGGGAATGCTGTTTCAGGATCAATTTCCGCTGAATGAGCTCCCTCAAGGCCTAATACGTTTCTCGCGTATTCGATAGATGCCACTTGCATTCCTAAGCAGATTCCGAAGAATGGCACTTTGTATTCACGGGCATATTGCGTAGCAATGATTTTCCCTTCTACTCCGCGGTCTCCGAAGCCTCCAGGAACAATAATACCGTCAACATCTTGTACGAAATCAGCGATATTCTCTGCTGTCACTTCTTCTGCATTGATCCATTTAATTTGAACATCTGCATCAAACGCATAACCAGCATGACGAAGTGATTCAACGACTGAAATATAAGCATCTTGCAGCTCAACATACTTCCCTACAAGACCAATTGTGACTTGTTTCGAAAGGTTTTGCACTTTATCAACAAGCGCTGTCCACTCCGTCATGTCCGCATCTTGGCAGTCAAGTTTCATATGTTCACATACTAGCTTGTCCAGCCCTTGTTTTTGTAAATCAAGCGGAATGGAGTATAGCGTGTCCGCATCCTGACATTCGATAACAGCTTTTGTATCAATATCACAAAATAGCGCAATTTTGTCCTTCATATCTTGCGTCATTGGCATTTCCGTTCTGACCACGATGACGTTTGGCTGAATACCAAGACTGCGAAGTTCTTTTACACTATGCTGTGTTGGTTTTGTTTTCAATTCACCCGCTGCACGGATGTAAGGAACAAGGGTACAATGAATGTACATCACGTTTTCACGGCCGATGTCACTCTTCATTTGACGAATGGCTTCAAGGAATGGAAGGGATTCGATATCTCCTACTGTTCCGCCGATTTCTGTAATGACCACATCTGCACCCGTTTCTTTTCCGGCACGGTACACGCGGTCTTTGATTTCATTTGTAATGTGGGGAATGACCTGTACTGTTCCACCTAAGTAATCACCGCGGCGCTCTTTCTTCAGAACAGTAGAGTAGATTTTACCAGTTGTGACATTGCTGTACTTGTTTAAGTTAATATCAATGAAACGCTCGTAGTGACCTAAGTCAAGGTCTGTTTCAGCACCATCATCTGTGACAAAAACCTCACCGTGCTGGTATGGACTCATTGTCCCCGGGTCTACGTTGATGTATGGATCGAATTTTTGAATGGTAACATCCATCCCTCTATTTTTCAGAAGGCGGCCTAACGATGCAGCCGTGATTCCTTTTCCAAGTGAGGAAACAACTCCTCCTGTTACAAAAATATACTTTGTCATTTCGTATGCTCCTCTCTTTTTTACCCTTGCATGTCTACACATGCACAGCTTCATCCTTTTTAGAGTGTATCCCTAAATCTCTTGAAAAATAAGAAAGCTCCCTTTCAAATAAATGAAAGGGAGCGTAAATGAACGTATCTTTACGTACTCTTTTTTAGAGAGCCCAAAATACATACTACATAGTTCGCTCTCGAAAGTCAAGACGGTTTTGTCCTGTTTTGAAGACCGGTTTGAGAGGGTTATTTGTCTTCCTCATCATCGTCTAAATCGTCTTCATCAATCTCCGTTAAGCCGTCATCATCTTCATCATCATCTTCGTCGAAGTCTTCAAGATCTTCTTCAATTTCTTCATCATCGTCTAGGTCGAGATCATCGTCGTCTTCAACAAGATCAAGATCTTCTTCAAGCTCGTCGATTTCTTCTTCCTCTTCGATCTCATCGAAGTCATCTTCAACGACAGCTGCTTTTGATTTTTTCTTTTTCGCTTTTGTTTTCACAGCTGGCTGAACTTCTTCTTCGATTTGATCAACTGGATACCAGCTGCGAAGTCCCCATCTCTGATCACCTAACGAAATAAAGCGGCCATCTATATTTAAGTCTGTATAAAATTGAGCAAGTCGATCATCTAGATCGGATTTTTGTATTCCTTGCAAACGGACAATTTCATCTATTAACTCGGAAAACGTAATTGGTGTTTTACTGTCTCTGAAAATTTCATAAGCAAGTTCAACTAAAGACATTTGTTTGAGCTGTTCCTGTGAGTATTCTTTCAAACTCAAGGTCAGACACTCCCTTTCTATTACATGTATGTATCCATTTATCAGTGAAATAATAAGTACTTATACCTTATTCTTACGACAAACCATACCTCTCATTATAAACAAATTAGGGGAGTTTATGCCACCTTTATTGATGTTAATTTTTGATTTTTCTCACGGGGAGCACCTAGAGTGTGTACGGTATGCTTTTTGTCGTTCAGTTTTTTCTCGTCTGTTTTAAAATGGGATGTTCTGTATGAGTGAGACAACGATAGGAATCGTGAATAACATTCCAGCAGACATGAGTACGATTAGTTTTCTGCGGCTGTTTTCTTTTTCTTCCTGCTTTTTTGGAGATTTCGAAAGCTCCGCGGACACCATGATCCAGATCACCATCGTGACGATTGCCAAAATGCCAATAATTGTTGAG
This sequence comes from Bacillus sp. FSL M7-0003, assembly GCF_038628485.1. Classification (NCBI taxonomy): domain Bacteria; kingdom Bacillati; phylum Bacillota; class Bacilli; order Caryophanales; family Bacillaceae; genus Bacillus; species Bacillus sp. FSL M7-0003. Next base: position 3,355,155 of record NZ_CP152024.1, read on the forward strand.
TTCATCATCATAACCTCCATATTGATATTTTCCCTAATTTTAACATAATACGATGATGATATGGATGAACATTGACAATGCGCTTACATTTGAAAACTGCATGACAAACGAAAACAGACCACCTCACGTTCAGGCGGTCTTTGCTTGTTTTCTACATATCTAGCAGTTTCCTTGAGATGACCAGACGCTGGATTTCCTGAGTTCCTTCATAAATTTGAGTGATTTTCGCATCACGCATGTATCGTTCGACTGGGTAATCCTTTGTGTAGCCGTACCCGCCGAAGATTTGAACCGCTTCTGTCGTCACCTTCATCGCTGTATCACCGGCAAAGAGCTTGGACATGGCAGATTCCTTTCCATACGGGAGGCCTTTCGTTTCGAGCCATGCCGCCTGGTAAGTAAGCAGCCTTGATGCTTCAATCGCTGTTGCCATATCAGCCAGCTTAAAGGCGATCCCTTGCTGCTGAATGATTGGTTTGCCAAATTGTTTACGCTCCTTGGCATAATCAACCGCCGCATCAAGAGCGCCTTGAGCAATCCCAACCGCCTGTGCAGCAATGCCGTTTCTACCGCCATCGAGTGTCATCATGGCTATTTTGAAACCTTCTCCTTCTTGACCGAGCCGGTTCCTTTCATGAATTCGGCAATCTTCAAATCGAATTTCAGTTGTTGGCGAAGAACGTATGCCCAGTTTGCTTTCCTTTTTGCCAACGGAAAAACCAGGTGTCTCTTTTTCTACAATAAAAGCAGTTGTATTTCGAGACGAAGCTTCTTGGTCTGTTACGGCAAACACAATATAATAATCTGCAATGCCTCCATTTGTAATAAAAATTTTCGCCCCGTTCAGGACATATTCACTGCCTGCCTTGACGGCCGTTGTCTTCATTCCGCCAGCATCTGAACCAGAACCGCTCTCAGTTAGTGCGTATGCTCCCATCTTCTGCCCTTCTGCAAGCGGCTTTAAGTAGTTCTCTTTTTGTTCCTTTGTTCCGAATGTATAGATTGGCCATGAAGCAAGAGATGTATGAGCGGACAGGGTGACACCTGTAGAGGCGCACACTCTTGAAAGCTCCTCAACTGCTATGACGTAGGCTAAATAGTCACTACCAATTCCGCCCACGTCTTCCGGCCAAGGGATACCCGTCAAACCGAGCTCCGCCATTTTGCGAAAAATAGATGGATCATATGTCTCTGTTTCGTCTCGCTTTGCTGCTGTTGGCTCCACTTCATTTTTCGCAAAGTCTCTCACCATTTTTTGAATCATTTCATGTTCATCACTTAATTGGAACTGCATCGTGAGCCACCTCGTTTCATATTAGCTGTTTACAGATGACCAGCCTTTGAATTTCACTTGTTCCTTCATAGATTTCACAAATTTTCGCATCACGAAAGTAACGTTCTGCTTGATAGCGATTCGTATAACCATCCATGCCTAGCAAATGGATCGCTTCTGTACTGATCTCTACCGCCGTTTTTGAAGCAAATAGCTTTGCCATTGATGCTTCCTTAGTGACCGGTCGATTTGCCTCTTTGAAAGAAGCCGCTTGATAGACGAGCAGTTTGGCTGCCTCAAGCTTCGCCGCCAAGTCGCCCAGCCGAATCGTCGTTTCAAGACCTGCTGGATGCTTCTTTAAATAGGTCACTGCCTCGGTTAAAGCGGCTTCTGCAATGCCAAGGCTTTGAGCCGCAATTCCGATTCTCCCTGCATTTAGGCTGGACATGGCAATTTGAAAGCCCTCTCCTTCTGCACCGAGCAGCTGATCTTTTGGAATCCGCACGCCATCAAAATGAAGCGTGACTGTTTTTGAACCGTGCAGTCCCATCTTTTTCTCATCTTTTCCAATCGTAAATCCCGGCGTATCTTTCTCGACAATGAACGCCGATATATTTTTTCTCGCAGAAGCCGGATCAGTCACCGCAAAGACAAGATACAGTTCTGCTTCTCCGCCGCTTGTGATAAAGATTTTCGTCCCACTTAATACATAATCGCCGCCCACACGCTCTGCTCTTAACTGAATACTGGAGGCATCTGATCCAGCCTTTGGTTCAGTCAAACAAAAGGCGCCCAGCTTCTTCCCGGATGCAAGCGGCGGCACATAAGTTTCTTTTTGTTCCTTCGTTCCAAAAGTCAAAATAGGCATCGTCACAACAGATGTATGAACGGACACAATGACACCGATGGTCGCACTCACTTTCGATAATTCATGGATTGCGATGATATACGTTGTAAAATCTGCTCCTAAGCCTTGATACGAAGCTGGTATTGGAATTCCTAGATAGCCTTTCCGCCCCATTTCACTTAAAAGGGTGTTTGGAAACCGGCCTTGTTCCATGGCTTCTACTTCAGGGAATATACGCTGGCGTGCAAATTCTGCTGTCTGTTCTCTCCAGAGACGCTGTTTATCCGTAAGCAAAACATCCATCTTGACTCCCCCTATGAGTGGTCGTGGTATGTGTAAAAACCTCTCTTTGTCTTTTTGCCCAGCCAGCCTGCATTCACGTATTTTTTCAAAAGAGGACAAGGTCGATATTTGCTGTCTCCAAGTCCCTCGTGAAGGGTATTCATAATAAATAAACATGTATCCAGTCCGATGAAATCAGCTAGACGAAGCGGCCCCATTGGATGATTCATCCCAAGTGTCATCACGTCATCAATGCTTTCTGCATCTGCTACGCCTTCATACAGGGTGTAAATGGCTTCATTGATCATTGGCATCAATATGCGATTTGATACAAACCCCGGAAAGTCTTCCACTTCAATTGGGGTTTTGTTTAATGTCTTCGCTGTTTCATAAACAACTTGATATGTGTCATCACTCGTTTGCAGTGCTCGAATGACTTCAACGAGTTTCATGACAGGAACCGGATTCATAAAATGCATGCCAATCACTTTATCCGGTCTGCTCGTCACAGCTGCTAATTCTGTGATCGACAAGGAAGACGTGTTTGTCGCAATTATGGCCTCAGCCTCTGCAAATTGATCAAGTGTTTCAAAGATTTGTTTTTTCACACTCATTTGTTCTGATGCGGCTTCTATGACTAAATGAGCCTGTTGCATGTCTTTTAAATCTGTGGAAACGGCAAGCCGCTGCGTAATATCTCGGACTGCCTGATGTGCCAGCTTTCCTTTTTCTGCCCGCTTCGTCAGTTGTTTGGTCATGGAGGAAATCGCTCGATGAATCTGCTTTTCTGATACATCATGAAGCAGGACTGTATAGCCTGACTGAGCAAACACTTGGGCAATGCCTGATCCCATTTGACCAGCCCCAACGACCATAACGGTCTCTTCTATACTCATCAATAAACACCTCCCTTTGCATCTACCTTTATCATGATGGCGTCTCCTTGACCGCCTCCGCTGCAAATCGCCGCAATGCCAAGGCCTCCGCCTCTTTGTCTTAATGCATGAATCAATGTCAATATGACGCGTGTTCCGCTTGCCCCAATCGGATGACCGAGTGCGACAGCCCCCCCGTTGATATTCATTTTCCGCCGGTCGATCCCGGTTATTTTTTCACATGCCAAAGCCACAGCTGAAAAGGCCTCATTGATTTCAAACAAATCAATATCCTCTAGGCGCTTTCCTGTTTTCTTTAAAAGCTTCTCGATAGCAAAGGCTGGTGTTTTCGGAAAATCCTTCGCCTCTACAGCAACCTGAACATGACCGAGAACGACTGCCATTGGCTTTACGTCATGCCGTGCAGCATACGTGTCTTTCATTAAAAGGAGCGCACTTGCACCATCATTGACACCTGGTGCATTTCCAGCGGTGATGGTCCCCTTCTGATCAAAAACAGGCATGAGCTTAGACAGCCGTTCATATGACGGATCACGCCGCGGAGACTCATCTTCTGTGATCAGCCGTTCTCCCGTTTTTATTTTGACGGTGACGGGGGTGATTTCATGTTGAAAAAAGCCGTTTTTTTGCGCTTCGATGGCCCGTTCATGACTTCTGAGTGCCCACAGATCCTGCTCTTCGCGCGTGATGCCGAGCTCCTTTGCAGCCATACTTCCATACTCACCCATATGAACGCCTGTAAACGAACAGGTTAACCCATCTAAAATCATCGCATCTTGTACTGCACCATCTCCCATTTTGTAGCCCCATCGCGCTTTTTTTAGCAGATAAGGAGCGTGAGACATAGATTCCATACCGCCCGCTGCGATGACCTCAGCATCTCCGGCTCGAATGATTTGATCTGCTGCAGTCACACTGCGCATTCCGGATGCACAGACTTTATTGATGGTTTGTGTTGGAACAGACCAAGGAAGATCAGCATATCTTGCTGCTTGCCTTGAAGGAATCTGCCCTTGCCCTCCTTGTAACACACATCCCATGATGACCTCATCTATTTCATGAGAACCCGAAACTCTTTCCAGTGCAGCCTTGATCGCTATACCGCCTAGTTCTGCGGCAGTCAAACCACTGAGAGCACCGCCTAGTTTTCCAAATGGTGTTCTTGCTCCAGATACAATGACCGTCGTACTCATATATGCCCCTCCCCGTTTGTTACCGCTTACATATCATTTAGGCAGCTGATGAAACAGCGCCATGGATAAGCCGATGAACATCCTATTCATCGGCCTGTCATGTTTACGACACCTGCTTTCCAGGCTCACCAAACACTGATTTTTCAAGAAGTTCGGCGACATCAAATGTGCCTACCTGCTCCTCTACTTCCTTCGCCTTCGTCCCATCTCCCAGCATCGTTAAGCAATAAGGACACCCTGAGCTGATGATGGACGGCTGTACCTGTAACGCCTGCTCCGTTCGTGCAGTGTTAATCCGGGTACCCGTCTCTTCTTCCATCCACATTAAGCCCCCGCCTGCTCCGCAGCACATACCAGTTTCACGATTGCGCTCCATTTCTTTCAGCGTCACACCAGGAATGGCTTTTAAAATGTCTCTTGGCGGATCGTACACTTCATTATATCTGCCTAGGTAGCAAGAGTCGTGGAACGTAATCACTTCGTTTACTTCATGTACAGGTGTTATTTTCCCTTCTTTCACTAACTCTGCCAGTAATTCTGTATGATGGTACACTTCTGCCTCAAGTCCGAAGTCTGGATATTCATTTTTAAATAAGTTGTAGGCGTGTGGATCAATCGTGACGATCTTTGTAACGCCGTTTTTCTGGAATTCTTCAATGTTTTTTGCAGCAAGCTCTTGGAATAAAAATTCGTTTCCGAGTCTTCTTGGTGTATCACCTGAGTTCTTCTCTTTATTGCCTAGGATCGCAAAGGAGACCCCCGCTTCATTGAGTAGCTTCGCAAAGGCAAGCGCAATCTTTTGGCTTCGATTGTCATAAGCCCCCATTGAACCAACCCAGAATAAATAATCAAAAGTTTGCTCTGCTTTTTTCAGCTCTTTCACTGTCGGCACATGCACATCTTCTCTCAGTTCACGCCAATTTTCTCTTTCTTTCCGGTTTAATCCCCACGGATTCCCTTGGCGCTCAATGCTTGTCATGGCACGCTGTGCATCTGCGTCCATTTTTCCTTCAGTCAAGACAAGATATCTGCGCATATCAATAATCTTATCAACGTGTTCATTCATGACAGGGCATTGGTCTTCACAGTTTCGGCACGTCGTACATGCCCAGATTTCTTCTTCTGTAATGACCTCTCCAATAAGAGAAGGATGATATATCGAGCTGGCAGCCGACTCTTCCGCACCTGCTCCTCTCGCCTGCAGTGCCAGTTGGTTTCCTGTTGTCTGCTTGAAGGCAAGCTGCGGGACCCAAGGTGTCTTTGATGTAATAGCGGCTCCTTTATTGGTTAAATGATCTCTTAGCCTTAAAATCAAATCCATCGGAGACAGCATCTTCCCTGTCCCTGTTGCCGGGCACATATTCGTGCAGCGCCCGCATTCCACACAGGCGTAAAGGTCGATGAGCTGAGACTGACGGAAGTCTTCAATTTTTCCCACACCGAAGGTCTCTTGTGTCTCATCTTCAAAATCGATCTTTTGCAGCTTGCCTGGCGGGTCTAATCTGCTGACAAATACATTCACAGGCCCTGCAATTAGATGAGCGTGCTTTGACTGCGGAACATATACTAAGAAGGTCAGCAAAATAAGAAGATGCACCCACCATGCGGCATAAAAAACAATCGCAGCCGCAAGAGGTGAAATTCCGCCCAGCAAGAAAGCAATACCAGAAGCGATTGGCTCAGTTGGTGATAGAGAGTGTCCATGCCAGATGATGTTCATGCCGTTCCCAAGTAAGACTGTCAGCATTAAGCCGCCAATAAATAAGAGCACTAGACCCGATTTGAAGCCTCGTTTTAAACGGACAAGCTTCTCCACGTATCTTCTATGGAACGCCCATACAACGGCCACTAAAATGAGAAGTGTGACAATCTCTTGGAAAAACGTAAAGACGCCGTACACCGGACCTAAAGGAAGCCCGCTGTCTGGAATAAGCCCCTTCAAAATAAAATCAAGGGCTCCGAACTGTACAAGGATAAATCCGTAGAAAAACAGCACGTGAATGATGCCGCTCTTCTTGTCCTTTAACAGCTTCTTTTGCCCAAATACATTGACCCAAACACGCTCTAAGCGTTTCTTCATGTCTTGTTGAAACTCTTCTTTTTTACCAAGACGAATATAAGCCGCTCGTGTTCGAATGAGATAAACAAACAAATACACTGCGTAAGCGGTCACCGCCGCAAATGCGATCAAGTTGATGATTAAAAGGCTATTCATCTTGCTCCCCCTTTCATTCCCCAAAACCCTCTTTGTTCCGTTTCCATGTTGTACCTCTATCATAAATAATGAATGAGTATTCAGTCAATATTTTTTACACGTTTGGGTACACTATTGAAATATGCAAAAAAGGAGGAAGTTTCATGATCGCATTGATCATCCTACTCGTACTCATTGCCATCGTTTTGCTCGTGATGTTAGACCTTTATATGGGGAGAAAATATTTTTCTTCTCACGCATTTGAACGGTCTTTTGACCAAACAAGCGGCGATGCTGCCTTTTATCATGATGGCGAACCATTTTTCGATCAGCTGCTTACCGATATACAGCAGGCCTCTTCTTCTATTCATATGATGTTCTTTATTGTAAAGAACGACAAGATTGGTCAAAGGGTCTTACAAGCATTGAAAGCCAAAGCGGAGCAAGGAGTTTCCGTCTTTTTGCTGACCGACCGATTAGGCTCCTATCCGTTTGATCAAAAGGCGATTGACATGCTAGAAAGAAGCGGCATTCAATTTTACTTTTTAAATAAGCCTCGTTTTCCTTTTTTGATTTACCGTCTAAACATGAGAAATCACCGTAAAATTACGGTGATTGATGGGAAAATTGGCTATATTGGCGGATTTAATATAGGTGATGAATATGTTGGGAAGAAAGGCCGGTTTGGCATTTGGAAGGATTATCATTTGCGGATGACTGGACAGGTTGTCGCAGATCTCCAGCATGTATTTCTGAATGATTTGTACCGTTCGTCTGGCATTCATCAGCTGCAATATGAGGTTTTCCCTGCATTGGAACCGGGAACATTACAATGCACAACACGTGCGACTGCCGGTTTTTCTTTAGAAGCCTTATTTCTCCAAGATATTCAGCAGGCGAGAAAACACATCATCATCTGTACGCCTTATTTTATTCCATCAGCTCCTCTTCTAAAGGCGCTGCTTGATGCACGAAAGCGGGGCGTCACAGTTGAAATCATCATTCCAATGAAAGCGGATCATCCACTTGTCAAAGAGGCTGGCTTTCATTATTTGAAGGACCTGATTGCCTCTGGATGTCTTGTTTATCGTTTCTATAAAGGATTTTATCATTCGAAAGCCATTTTGATTGATCACAGCCGCTGTATGATCAGTACCGCGAATTTTGATAAACGCAGCTTGTTTTTAAACGAAGAAGTAGATGTAGCCATTGATGATCCCGCTTTTACTGCACACGTAGAAGAAAAGATTCGGGAGCATATGGAGGTTTCTGAGATCCTGACAGAAGAAACATTGTCAAAGCGTCCGATTTTCACTCGGCCGCTTGAGTGGGTTGCCGCCATGTTCTCGTATTTTTTATAAAGGAGATGACCTATGCGTTATCGATTTGGTTATGTATCCAATGCCGTCACCTTGTGGGAAGCTTCTCCTGCCAAGTCGCTGACCTTTGCTAGATACAGCAAGCTCGCTAAGGGAGAAAGAAAAGAGGCTTTATTGCGAACAACGAAGGCCAATCTCGTGAATACATTAAGAACGCTTTATTTCGCCATTGCTCATAATATCCCGCTTTACCGTTTTTCAAGCTCGATCGTCCCGCTCGCGACCCATCCAGAGGTGCGCTGGGACTTTGTGACACCTTTTCACAAAGAATTTCTTGAGATCGGCAAGCTGGTGAAACGGCACGGCTTACGGGTCAGCTTTCACCCCAATCAATTCACCTTGTTTACTAGCCCCAAACCTTCCATTACAGAAAATGCCGTCATCGATATGACGTACCATTATCAGATGCTTGAGGCGATGAAGCTCGATAAGGAAGGCTACATGAACATTCATGTAGGCGGGGCGTACGGCGATAAAGAATCGGCTCTCCAACGCTTTGATGAAAATATCAAACAGCTTCCAGCTCATATCAAAGCGAGAATGACACTTGAGAACGATGACAAAACATATACGTCGCTCGAAACGCTTGGTGTATGTGAAAAGCATGACATTCCGTTTGTTTTTGATTACCATCATCATGTGGCAAATAAAGATGACGATGCCGCACTCGATGACATCCTGCCAAGAATGTTCGACACGTGGACAAACACTGGCATTCCGCCCAAAATCCATTTGTCTTCACCTAAATCAGAAAAAGCTATACGCAGTCATGCAGATGGAGTAGATATGAATTTTGTCTTACCGCTTTTTCAAGCATTAAAACCGTATGGCCGGGATGTAGATTTCATGATTGAAGCAAAATTAAAGGATCAGGCTCTGCTCCGTCTAGTCGAAGAGCTGTCTGCGATAAGGGGCAATCGGCGGACGGGCGGAGGAACCATTGAGTGGAAATCATAAAGAAAGGTTTACCTTTGTGCAAATGGGGGTAACAAAGCTATTGTGAGAAAGTAATTAACAGGAGGATATGAAGATGTCTCAAATCTATTCAATCCGAATCGCTGCGAAAGCGTTGAATTTACATAAGCTTATTTCTCTTTATGAAAAGTGCCAGCAGGCTCAGCATCGTATATATGTGTATTCTAAAAAAACAATGTGCAGCATTAAGAACATCGTAGAGCTTGAAACCTTCAGGCTCACTCATTTAGAGTCTGACTACTTAATTGTCGTAGAGGGGAAAAAAGCGCAAGATCTCCTTCAGCCGTTTGAAAAAGAGACGGTTTCATAAAGAAGAGCAGCCGCGGGCTGCTCTTTCAGATTGGTTGACAAAGGGCTAAAATGATGTTGATTTTAGCCCTTTGTCTTCTTTTCAGCGTGATAGAAAACCTTTGCAGCCTAGGAAGGACGAGTACCGGAGCGGAGCGAATTTGACATTCGTGAGCACCGGCACGCAGGCCTGACACCGAATGCGAGGGTTTGTCTACATGCTGGGAGAGCAGCCGCGGGCTGCTCTTTTGCTATATCCACTCTTTTGTTAACCAAACTTGTTTGGAGGATGCATCCATTTTCACTTTTGCCCCGATTGGCATCGTAAGCATTGGGTGCGTATGGGCACAGTCAAAATCAGCGATGAGTGGTCTTTTTGTCTCTCCGAGCACCTCAAGTAAAATCTCGTAAGGTTCTTTGCCCGTTCCTTCATCATCAAACAGCTCATGTTTTCCTAAAAGAATCCCTGATACCCGTTCAAACACTCCATTTACTTTCAATAAAGAGAAGTTCTTTTCTACAACTGACGCGGTTTTCATACAATCTTCAATGAGAAGGATGTCTCCGTTTTTCACCGCTGGCATGAATTCACTTCCCCATATGCCGTACATCGCATTCAAGTTTCCGCCGATCAATCTGCCTTCTGCCTGTCCCTCTATGGCGCACAGCCAATCATTCGGACGCTGTTTTTTGTCACGCGTCTTTTCTTCCCAATTGATTCGTTCATCTGTCCAAAAAGGCGGTTTTTCAATCTGATAAGGTATGGTTTGCTGGGACTTCAGGATGTCCTCAAACGACTGATATGTATAAGTGACAAACGGTTCAAACTCGCCAAAAGAAGGAACAAGCGCCGGCCCGTAGAAAACAGGCAGTCCCGTTTTTTCGTACGCCGCTAAAAGAATCGCTGTCGCATCTGAATAACCGATCATGATTTTCGGATGTTGTTTCAGCAGGTCAAAATCAAGATAAGGCAGCAAACTATTTGAATTCGTCCCGCCAATCATTGACATGATGCACGCCAAGTCCTCTCTAGCCATCAGCTCATTCAGCTCATCTGCTCGTTCTTGAATTGTACCTGAACGGTAGTAATCCTCTTTCCCTGTTAATGATCCTGGAACCACAATGAATCCTTTTTGCTCAAGCCACTTCTTCGCCCGCTCATACCTAAGAGGCGAGGTCGCTGATGCAGGACTAGAAGGTGAAAATATACCGATCTTATCGCCCTTTTGTAATCGCCGAAGCCCCTTCATTCCATCAGATCCTTCCTACACGCATTTTTTCTATCCTAACAAAAAAAGCCCTTTAACAAAAGAGCTCTCAGATTGTTGACAAAGGGCTAAAATGATCTTTATTTTAGCCCTTTGTCTTCTTTTCAGCGTGATAGAAAACCTTTGCAGCCCTAGGAAGGACGAGTACCGGAGCGGAGCGAATTGACATTCGTGAGCACCGGCACGCAGAACTGCGGGCGAATGCGAGGGTTTGTCTACGCACTGATCAATGACCAAACTGCGCTTCATGCAGTCTGCTGTATACGCCGCCCATTTGGATGAGGTCTTGGTGGCGGCCTTGTTCTTGGACGCCTTCCTCTGTCACGACGATGATACGGTCGGCGTGTTTAATTGTTGCCAGGCGGTGGGCAATGACGAGTGTTGTCCTGCCGACAGCCAGTTCGCTCAGTGCATCCTGTATAGCTTTTTCTGTTTCTGTATCAAGTGCTGATGTAGCTTCATCTAAAATAAGAATCGAAGGATTTTTTAGGAACATCCGCGCAATTGACAAGCGCTGCTTTTGACCGCCTGACAGTTTGACGCCGCGCTCGCCTATCACCGTATTTAATCCTTCTGGGAAACGCTGAACAAGTTCCTCTAAATGCGCACGACGTACAGCCTCCCAAATCTCTGCATCGCTGGCTTCTAGGTTGCCGTACGCGATGTTTTCTCGAATGGTGCCTGAGAATAAAAAGACATCCTGCTGCACAATGCCGATCTGCTGTCTTAAAGAAGACAGGGTCATCGATTTTGTACTCACACCATCAATCGTAATCTCCCCTTTGTCCACATCATAAAAACGTGGCAGCAAACTGCAAATCGTCGATTTCCCGGCTCCTGAGGGACCGACAAACGCAACAGTTTCTCCTTGTTTGATCTTCAAATCGATATCCTTTAACACATGGCTGTGCTCATCGTAGCCAAATGTCACGTTTCGATATTCAATTTCACCTTTTAGCCCGAATACATCACGAGCTCCCTCTGTATCCTTCACATCTGGCTCTGTTTCAAGTAAATCGACATAGCTTTTAAAGCCCGCAATTCCTTTTGGATACATTTCAATCACTGTGTTGATTTTATCAATCGGTCTGAATAAGACATTTGTAATGAGAACAAACGCGATAAATCCACCTGCCGTTAATTGCCCTTGCAGAACAAACCATGTCCCTGCCAGAAGGACAAACAGTGTCACAAGACGTGTGAGAATGTAACTGATTGAGCCGTTGACCGACATGATTTTATATGAAAGAAGCTTCGCTTTCCGAAAGCGGTTGTTGTTTTCAGCAAAACGCTTTTTCTCGAAATGTTCGTTGGCAAAGGCTTGAACAAGACGAATGCCGCCAATATTGTTTTCAACCCTTGCATGAAAGTCTCCAATGTCATTGTTCAGCTGTGTAATCGCCTGCGTCATCTTCTTATTAAAATGAAGGGCGAGCCAGATGATGACAGGCATGATCAAGAAGGTTAAAATAGCAAGCTGCCAGTTAATCATCAGCATGACAGCAAAGGCACCAAGAATCGTCATAATTGCAATAAACAAATCCTCAGGTCCGTGATGAGCCACCTCACCAATGTACATGAGGTCATTTGTCATCCGAGACATAAGCTTACCCGTTTTGTTGTTATCAAAGAACTTAAATGAGAGACGCTGAAAATGATCAAACAGCTTCTTCCTCATATCTGTTTCAATATTAATACCTAACATGTGCCCCCAGTACGACACAATAAACTGCATAACCGAGCTGAGTGCATAAATGATAAACAGAGCAAGTGCGGTCCAGGCAATGACCGTCCAATTCCCTGTTGGTAATAATGTATCAATGAAGTAGTTCACGATCAGCGGGAAACCAAGTTCCATTAATCCAACTGCGACAGCGCAAAAGAAATCTAAAAAGAACAGACCGCGATAGGGCCTGTAATAGGCAAAAAAGCGTTTTAGCATATGTAAAAGAACCTCATTTCCTCTATAATTGATAATCATTTTCAATTATAGAGGAATCCTCTTCAAAATACTAGATCAGGAAATGATTTCATTGACTGGAAATCCTCATAATACGCCAGAAAACAACCGGGCAAATGATTCCTTCAACCGCTCTTTTAAGCCTCTTTTATAAAAATGTACAGGACCCATTTGCTCACATTCCTTCATATCTTCCTCATAGTGGGCCATCAATTGCTCAATTGGCTTTTTCGCAGCTGTAAAGACATTGACCTCAAAATTGAGCTGAAAGCTTCTCATATCGACATTGGCGGTGCCGACAGAGGCGAGTTCTCCATCAGCAATCATCACCTTTTGATGCATAAACCCTTTTTGATAGTGATACACCTTGATGCCCTCTTTTAGAAGCTCAGAAAAATAGGATCTTGTGGCATATTGCGTGAGAAAGCCGTCATTGATCTCCGGTACCATCACCCTCACATCCACCCCTCTTGTGGCAGCGATTTTGAGCGCAGTGCGAATCGATTCGTTTGGTACAAAGTAAGGAGTGGCAATCCAGACAAATTGTTTCGCATTAGAAATGAGAGCATCATATAAATCACTCATACTTTCTTTCATATCAGGTCCAGTTGGTACAACCTGAATGACATCATCGCCTGTCACAGAATGCGGCGTATGATACTTCGGATCATCAATTAATACTTCATCTGATACATACTCCCAATCCAGCATAAAAACGGAGTGAAGGGTCTGAACAGCCTCACCCTTTAACATGGCATGCGTATCACGCCAAAAGCCGATCTTTTCATCCCGTCCTACGTATTCCTTGCCGACATTTAACCCGCCGACAAACCCTGTCTCTCCATCAATAATGACGATTTTCCGGTGATTTCGGAAATTGAATTTTTGATTAAAGAATCCATATTTTAAAGGTAGAAAAGGAGCGACCTTGACCCCTGCCTGCTTCAAGCGTTTAATATCTTTTCGTGAGAAACGAATGCTGCCCGCCGCATCATATATGAAGCGGACCTCTACCCCTTCTTTCACTTTTTCAATCAAAATCTCCATCATTCGGTGGCCGAGGAAATCAGATTTAAACATGTAATATTCAATATGAATGAATGATTTTGCTTTTTTTAACTCTTCAAAAATTCGGGGAAACGTCTCCTCTCCATTCTTTAAAATGTCCATATCACTATTTGTATTCACATGCATGCCTGTAGCTTTTTCTGTGTATTGAAAAAAACCACGCTGATTATCAGTTAAACGTGATTCATCCGGCTTGCTCTCAAGCTCAGATATTCTTCTTAATTTTTCACGGTTATACATTCTCTTTGATTTGAATAAATGACCTTTTACATAGAGCTGTCCTGAGAACAGATAGAACATATAGCCAATGATCGGGAAAAAAATCAGCACATATATCCATAATAACGTGTGCTGTGATGTACGATTCTCCAGCATGAGTGAGATGATACTAAATAAAATAATGGCGATATAAATCGCTGCGTACAGCTGAACGCTCCACGCCGGCACAGTCCACCAATACACCACATATGCCCCAAATATCATAAAATATAAAAATAAAAATTCCAGTCTTCTCTTTTTCACATTCTCCGCCCTCATTCTGTCTTTTTCTCTTCCATACCCTTTGCACAGCTTGTATGAAACGCACAACCCATTCCTTTCTCCTAGCCTTTACAGACTTGCGCTATTTGATCCGATATAATGGAGAAATACGTGATGGAAAGGAAGATTTGTTTATGCATACACCCTCACCTTTAAAAAAAGGCGGGCATATTCGTGTCATCGCCCCAAGCCGAAGTGCCAGCATTTTATCAAAAGAAGGAATTTCTCAAGCGAAAAAACGTTTAGAGTCTTTAGGTTTCACTGTCTCTTTTGGACAGCATGTGTTTGAATGTGACATTCATTCCTCATCGTCTATTGAACACCGCTTGTCTGATCTGCATGAGGCGTTCAAAGATGATGAGGTCGATGGTATTTTGACAGCCATCGGAGGCTTTAACTGCAATGAACTTTTGCCTTATATTGATTACGACTTGATCCGACAGCATCCTAAAGTCCTTTGCGGCTATAGTGACATCACTGCACTTGCAAACGCCATTACAGCGAAATGTGATATGGTGACATATTCTGGCCCCCATTTCTCAAGCTTTCAAATGGAGCAGGGACAGGAAGAGCAGACCGCCATGTTTCAAGCTTGCTTGATGAACGGCGGCGAACCGTTTGATGTGATTCCTTCGACAAAATGGAGTGATGACGCGTGGTATCTCGATCAAGCGAACAGGCAGTTTCATCCGACGAAATGGAACATATATCAGGAAGGAACAGCTGAAGGCACCTTGTTTGGCGGAAACCTTTGTACACTGAACTTACTGCAAGGGACATCGTTTATGCCGAATGTAAAGGATGCCATCTTATTTGTGGAAGATGATGAGCTGGTGTTCCCTGAAATGTTCGCCAGAGACCTTACCTCTCTCTTGCAGCATGCAGAAACAATCAAAGGGTTGATCATCGGACGCTTTCAGAAGAAATCCAACATGACAGAGGAACATTTAAGATTCATCCTAGATAAACATCCAATGCTCAAACACATCCCTGTGATTTACGATGTCGATTTCGGACATACACAGCCAGTCTTCACCTTCCCGATTGGCGGAAACGTTCAGCTAGCGTGTACAAATGGAGACGTGAAGCTGCGCATTCATTCATAACTTAAGACCAAAAAGCACCCGAATAGGCGGTGCTTTTTTCTATAACACTATCTTTTTTAAAATTTTTTTAGAAAAAGTGATCCAACCCTTCATTCCCTTCGTTAAGTAGATGTAAAAAGAAAAGAGAGGAGGCAAAAACATGTTTTCTGATGTACTTAGCCAATTATTCGATTCTATCTCTAACATCATAAACACACTTGGATAATTTCATTTGACGCACACATACTACATGCTTACCGAAGGGAGGCACACTCTATGTTCTCTGATGTACTTAGCCAATTATTTGATTCTATTTCTAACATTATTAATACACTTGGATAATTTTTAAAACCCGCTATCCTCAAGAGATAGCGGGTTTTTACATGTTTTGAGTGGATGACATGTTGTTCCATTAAATAAATCTAGAACAATGCCTTCTATGAGCATGTTTCTGTTAAGTTATTTAAACAAACCTAATTGGATGCTATAATCTATTAAAGGAATATATTAACTATTTAAGGAGATATAATGAAAAAACGTTTGATTGGTTTGTTTTTTATTACTCTTTGTATTCTTGGATTAAGTTCCACTCCAAATCGTCTCACTCTTTCTGAAGAAGAATTAGATCAAAAGGTAGCACAAGTATTAGACTCGTTATGGAAAGAGCATGACTTGTTACATTATCAAATCGTTAAGACAGATCCCACAATTTCCATAGGCATCAATACTTCAAAAGATATAGCAGGTTTGCAGTCTGTATTAGAAAAGAAACTTCCTAAACAAGCATTAGAGAATTATGAAATTGAGATTTTCCAGAGAAATAAAAATGATATAAACGTTGAATGACAAAAACCCACTCCTGTTCCGAGTGGGTTTCTGCGTGTTCTTACATCTTCTCCGGAGCCGATACACCAATTAGTTTTAATGCATTAGCAAGCGTGATTTGTGTTGCTTTCATGAGTGAAAGACGTGCTGTTGTTTTTGTTTCGTTTTCTGCGTCAATGACCTTCTCGGCATTGTAGAAGCTGTGAAGGGCTGATGCCAGGTCATAAATATAGTTCGTCACACGGTGCGGAATACGCTTTTCAGCTGCTTCTGCTACAACTTCTGGGAAGCTGCCAATGATTTTCAGAAGATCGTATTCTTTTTCCGATTGAATGTGAGAGAAATCGGCTTTTTCAAGGTTCGGTTCATAGCCTTTTTCTTCACCTTGACGCAGCATGCTGCAAATTCTCGCATGCGCATATTGTGCATAGTACACAGGGTTTTCGTTAGACGTAGAAATCGCTAAGTCTAGGTCAAAGTCCATATGTGTCGCCGCACTTCTCATCGCAAAGAAATAACGAGTCGCATCTAAGCCGACTTCTTCAATCAGATCACGCATTGTGACGGCTTTTCCTGTACGCTTACTCATCTTCATCTTTTCGCCGTTTTTGTAAAGATGCACAAGCTGAATGATTTCTACTTCAAGCTTGCCAGCTGGATATCCAAGTGCTTGGATCGCCGCTTTCATCCGAGGAATATAGCCGTGATGGTCCGCTCCCCAAATGTTAATGAGCTGGTCAAAGCCTCTGTCCAATTTGTCTTTATGATATGCGATATCTGGAAGCAGGTAAGTGAAGCTGCCGTCTTTTTTAATCAGTACACGGTCCTTGTCATCGCCAAAATCAGTTGAACGGAGCCATGTTGCGCCGTCTTCTTCAAAGACATAGCCTTTTTCACGAAGTGTTTCCAGCGCTGGTTCGATTTTTCCGTTTTCATATAAAGAGGTTTCTGAATACCATACATCAAATGGCACACGGAAATTCTCAAGGTCTACACGTAATTTCTCTAATTCGTATTTCAAGCCGTATTCACGGAAGAACTTCATCCGCTCTTCTTCCGGCTCATGAACGAAACGGTCACCAAATTCATCCGCAAGCTTTTGTCCGATGCCTTTGATGTCTTCTCCTCTGTAGCCGTCTTCAGGCATTTCTTTTTCAAGACCGAGTGCCTCAAAATAACGTACTTCTACAGATAAAGCGAGGTTATTGATTTGATTCCCTGCATCGTTGATATAGTATTCACGGCTCACATCGAACCCTGCTTTATCAAGGATGTTACAAAGGGAATCTCCTACAGCTGCCCCGCGGGCATGTCCAAGGTGAAGGTCACCTGTTGGGTTGGCTGAGACGAATTCGACTTGCACCTTTTGACCGCCGCCTGTATTCGTTTCGCCATAAGCTTCTTTTGCCTCAAGGACAGCTGGTATGAGCTTTGTTAAATACTGATTGTTCATATAAAAGTTAATGAACCCTGGACCTGCGATATCCAGTTTTTCAATGGAAGCTTTCCCTTTATCAAACGCATTGACGATGTCTTCTGCGATTTGACGAGGTGCTTTTTTCGCAATGCGGGCAAGCTGCATCGCCATGTTGGTAGAGTAATCACCGTGTGTTTTGTCTTTCGGCACTTCTAAAAGGACATCTGGCACCTGGCTTTCATCGGCAAGTCCTGCTTTGACGACTGCCGCTATGATTTCTTCTTTTAACGCATCTTTGACCTGTTCTGCGATATTCATGAACGTAAATCCTCCTTATACGAAATCGATAATGTATGTAAATGCTTTTGATCTTCTCCTGTCAGCATATCGTACGTAATGTGCAGCAGCCCCTTGTCCACATCGAGATCAATACCATGTGTGTGCACATCTAGCTGAAGTGTACCGAATGGCATCGTGTAATGTGTGACGGTCGTTTCTCCAATGAGAAAGCGCTGCTTCATTTGAATAGCCCCTGATCTCATCACAAAAATTTCCTTTTCACTCATTTTCACAACGGTTCTTACTTGACCCATTTCATGTTCTTCATGGTAAGTGAGATACGTTTTGTCATTCTTCTCTTGGTACGTTCCAGTCGTGCGGAATTCGATCGTTTCAGCCGGCTCCGTCTCTGGTTTCATCACTGACTTTACATGAATTGAAATTTGGTTTTGTGTCATTTTGCACTTCCTTTGCTAAGACCCGTTTAACTAAAATAGTATACCATAATCATGATCGCCTATCATACCATCATTTCTCTTCTTCACGGCGATTAAACTTCGTTTTTCATCTTCAGCCATCCCTTTAGAAAAAAAGAAAAATACAACTGACCACTACGACAAGTCCAGCCTTTACACCTAAGTCTTTTCTTTTCATTAAGTAAAAAAGAGCCTGTATGCCTGAACTTGCCAAAAATGCCTGAAAAAAATCAAATGGTGCGATTTGATCCTTTTTAAATAACTGCATGAATAACGCAATGGACGTCAGATAGAAAAAGCCTCGATCGTGAAACAGCCCCAGCATCTCTTCCTTTGCTTCCTTCTTTGAAGCAAAAACAGGCGGATCAGCTGCGAGCTCTCGTTTCAATGTGAGAAAGCCTGCCCCTAACACACATAAAGCGAGGAACACCATCAATATTGACGAAAACATGAGCTCCCTCCTTTATTTTTTGACCAATGTAAAAAAAGAGCTTGTCCACATGAGATGACAAGCTCCTCTATCAACTGATTATTTCACAAATCCAAGCAGCATTTCGCGTAAAAGCTTACTCGCTGTATTCGCTGTTTGGTCAGAGTGATCATATACAGGTGCTACCTCGACAAGGTCTGCCCCAACGACTTGGACGTCAGATCCTGCAATCGCATGAATGGATGCAAGCAGCTCTTTTGATGTAATACCGCCAGCATCTACCGTTCCTGTACCAGGTGCATGAGCTGGGTCAAGTACATCAATATCGATCGTCACATATACTGGACGCCCTTTTAGCTTTGGCAATACTTGCTTCAATGGCTCCAGCACTTCAAATTTAGAAATGTGCATACCCGCTTCTTTTGCCCATTCAAATTCTTCTTTCATTCCAGAACGGATGCCGAAAGAGAATACATTTTCAGCTCCAATCAGTCCTGCAACTTTACGAATCGGTGTTGAATGTGAAAGCGGCTCACCCTCATATTCCTCACGAAGATCTGTATGTGCGTCCATATGGATGATGGCCAAATCAGGGTATTTCTTATACATTGCACGGAAAACCGGCCAAGACACAAGATGCTCGCCGCCCATTCCTAATGGAAACTTCCCTTTTTCTAAAATGCTGTCGACATACTCTTCAATTAAATCTAAGCTCTTTTGTGCATTCCCAAAAGGAAGTGGGATGTCACCCGCATCAAAGAATGGCACCTCATGCAGCTCACGATCTAAATAAGGGCTGTATTCCTCTAAACCGATCGATACTTCACGAATGCGGTTCGGACCGAAACGTGAACCTGGGCGGTAGCTGACTGTCCAGTCCATCGGCATGCCGTATAAAATGACCTTTGCATCTTCCCATGTCGGATGACTTCCAATAAACACTTTTCCTGAATAAGCCTCGTCGAATCTCATGCAAGATTCCTCCTTTTACGCTTCAAAAAATGCGCAAACCGTCATTTGCGCATGTCCATTTCGCTTGATTTATTTGATTAAGTCGCTCACAAATTTCGGCAGAACGAATGCCGCTTTGTGCAATTCTTTTGTGTAATATTTCGTCTCAATATCAAAGAAACGGCTGTCTTCTACAGCAAGTGGATCATATTTTTTTGAACCGATGGTGAATGTCCAAAGACCGCTTGGATACGTTGGAATATTCGCTGTGTAAAGCTTCGTAATAGGGAAAATTTCTTTTACATCACGCTGTACATTTGTAATCAGCTCAGGTGTGAACCAAGGGTTGTCCGTTTGTGCAACGAAAATACCGTCTTCTTTCAGTGCTTTTGCGATTCCTGCGTAAAATCCTTTAGAGAACAGGTTCACAGCTGGTCCAACTGGCTCAGTAGAGTCAACCATGATCACATCATACTCGTTGTCAGCTTCAGCAATGTGCATAAAACCGTCTCCGACTTTGACATCTACACGAGGATCGTCTAGTTTCCCAGCAATAGAAGGAAGGAATTTCTTCGAGTACTCGATGACCTTTCCGTCAATATCAACAAGTGTCGCTTTTTTCACACTTGGGTGTTTGAGGATCTCACGAATGACACCGCCGTCTCCTCCGCCTACAACAAGAACATTTTCCGGGTTTGGATGAGTGAAAAGAGGAACATGTGCCACCATTTCGTGGTATACAAACTCATCTTTCTCAGACGTCATCACCATGCCGTCTAAAAACAGCATATTGCCAAACTCTTCTGTTTCCACCATTTCTAAATGCTGAAAGTCTGTTTGTTCTGTGTGAAGGGTTTTGTTCACCTTCAATGTAATACCAAAATTCTTCGTTTGCTTCTCTGTATACCAAAGTTCGCTCATTGTTCATCTTCCTCTCATCCAATAATAAACAAACATCTATTGTTAGCGCCTTTTATCGGCTTTGACTATATCGATTGTCCAAGAAAAAAGTATAGTGGATTCATATCAAATTGTAAAGAACCGCATGAGTTCTCTTCATTTTTTAAAGCGCTCCTGCAATCGCTTGTTTAAAACGGTTTTCTTTGTTCCATACTGATAAAAAACCGTCAAAATGGGGGCTTTGCATGGACACAATCATGAGTAATAAAAAAATCCGCATGACCGTGAAAACGATTCGAGCCTGTTTTTTTATCGGCTTGCTCGCTTTTCTATTTGCAGGTACCGTCTTTTTGACGATTCTATTAATAGCTAAATGGCAAGGTGCCCCTTCTGTTCAAGTTCCCCAATCCACGACCATTTATGCAGCCGATGGCTCAAAGCTTGGAGAATCCAGCTTTGGAGAAAAGAGATATTGGGTGCCATTAAAGGAGATGTCTCCTCATATCAGACAGGCAGTTGTCGCTGTTGAAGATAAAACCTTTTATGAGCATCATGGCTTTGATGTGAAACGGATGGCAGGTGCTGCGGTGGCCGATATTCGTGCCATGGCTAAGGTGCAAGGCGCCAGCACGATCACCCAGCAATATGCACGAAATTTGTATTTAGATCATGATAAAACGTGGAAGCGGAAGTGGAATGAAGCCTTTTACACGATTCGTTTAGAACAAAACTATACAAAAAATGAGATTTTAGAAGGATACTTGAACACCATTTATTATGGTCACGGAGCGTACGGTGTGGAAGCAGCGTCCCGTCTGTATTTCGGGAAAAAAGCAAAGAACTTAACCCTCGCTGAATCGGCCCTGCTTGCCGGTATCCCAAAGGGGCCTTCTCTCTATTCCCCTTATGTGAATGAGGAGAAAGCCGGCGCAAGAAAGAATATGATTTTGAGACAAATGCACGAGGATGGCATAATTACGAAAAAAGCAGCCGATGACGCTGCGAAAGAAAAGCTGTCCTATCGCCCTTTGCAAAAGAAGCAGCTGCAAGCAAAGCAAGCCCCGTATTTTTATGACGATGTGATTCGAGAGTTGAAACAAAGCTTGGGGTTAACTGAGGAACAAATTGAAACCTATGGGCTTCATATCCAAACGACTCTCAATCCAGAATTACAGAAAATCGCAGAAAAGACGTTAAAAAACACGATGAATTCCAAATCAGAAATCCAAATCGGCTTTGCCGCCATCCATCCTCAAACAGGACATGTACTTGCCCTCATAGGCGGGAGGGATTATGAGAAAAGTCCATTCAATCGGGTGACACAAGCAAAAAGGCAGCCCGGTTCAACCATGAAACCCCTTCTTTATTACATTGCCTTGCAAAACGGGTTTACACCCGCAACCGTCATGCGCAGTGAGGAAACGGTTTTTGAACTGGATGATCAAGGCAGCGGTGCCGCTTATTCACCAAGCAATTATCACGGCTATTACGCCAATGACGGCATTACAATGCTTCAAGCTTTAGCGCTGTCTGATAATATTTACGCTGTGAAAACCCATCTATTTTTAGGAATGGAGCAGCTTGTACGTGCTGGCAAGACATTTGGAATCAAGGAAAAACTAGATCAAGTACCATCTCTTGCCCTGGGCACGTCTCCTGTGAAACCCATGGAAATGACCAATGCATACGCCATGCTGGTCAATGGCGGAAAACGCGTCAAACCAACCTTTATTACGAAAGTAACCGACGCAAAAGGCAATGTGCTTTTTGAAGAGAAACAAAAACGAGAACAAATCCTCGATGAAAAAGCAGCATTTGTCACCACCGACATGATGTCAGGCATGTTCAATGATCAATTAAACGGCTATACAAGTGTCACTGGCCGCACCATTATAAAGGACCTTACAAGAACATACGGAGGAAAGTCTGGGACTACAGGCGCCGACAGCTGGATGATCGGCTTCTCTCCCCAGCTCGTCACAGGTGTATGGACAGGCTATGATAAAGGCCGCACCATTGACTCAGTCGAAGAAACGGCCTATGCGAAAAAAATATGGGCTTCCTTTATGGAATCAGCTCTCTCTAAGCAGCCAGCCTCTTCCTTCATGCCGCCAGATGGTGTCAAAGGGGTATATATCAATCCAAAAACCGGAGACCTCGCAGGTCCAGGATGTGAATCAAAGGTATTCACCTATTTTATAGAAGGAACGGAGCCGACAGGTGTCTGCTATGGTGCTGAGGACAAAGCCTCTGAGCAGGAACCAGTTCAAGATCAAAAGCCAAAGAAATGGTGGGAAAAGTGGCTGAAACGTTAAAAAAGACATGAAAAACCCCGAGATCTGCATCTCGGGATTCTCCATGTCCTAGCTTTAACACCAGTTTACTCAAAAACCGGAGAGAATTGGTAGACATCCGCCAATCTTCACAAAAATTTCACAATTATTCAGGGACAGCTAATCCTTCTTTTAATTCATCTGTTGATGCGTCCCATAGCGCTTGATTATGACCTTTTAAGAAATCAGCCAGCACCTTTTTGGATACGTCATCCATATGACTAACGACAATTTTTCGCTTCATCGATTTATCCATTAAATTCACATGCTCTGGAAGTGACTTATACCCGCGGCGGATCGAACGGTCAACGGTCATTTCACAAGCCGTCACACCTGCATAATAAGGCCCTTCTTCTCTGCGGTCAATCGTCACCCATACAAGCCAATACGGTTTTCCGTTCGGCACCTCTTCTTTTGTTTTCAAAAATTTAATTCCTTTTTCGACGGCACTTCTTGCATGCATAGCACCAATATCAATGACAGCTTCCTTTTCCTCTACATCAATGATGACTGGCGAGATATTATCAAGGCTGAGTGCACCTGCCCCAAAGCCTCCATGTCCGTCGGTTGCATCTGTTTTTTTAATGATGTTAAAACCAATTGGTTTCTTCTTTTTACCTTCCATTTATTAAACCTCCTAAAGCAGCGGCTTCAAAATAAGATTAAACCAGTGTATGATTTGATCCCGCATTCCGATCAATGGACCAAACACAAACTGTCCCAGCGGTGTGATCACGAATATGAGAAAAATAATGATCCCATATTGTTCAAATTGCGTCATTTTCGCCCGGATACGGGGGCTGACGACGTCCTCAATAATCCGATACCCATCCAGCGGCGGAAGTGGTAATAAGTTAAATAGGAACAAGATGACGTTTAAGTTAATAAAGATTAAAAAGAAATTATCGACTCCCGGCTCAAAGCGCATAATCCACTCCCCGCCAAATTTCTGAAGAAGCACATACACAAAAAAGCCCAAAAACGCCAGCACTAAGTTACTTAATGGCCCAGCAATGGAGACACAAATCCCTGCTAAGCGCGGTTTTTTAAAATGGTAACGATTCACCGGTACAGGTCTCGCCCAGCCAAACCCGGCCACAAAGATCAAAATCGTCCCGAATACATCGAGATGCTTCAGTGGATTTAACGTCAGTCTCCCTTGATTCTTAGCCGTCGGGTCTCCGAATCGGTACGCAACATATGCATGCGCCAGCTCGTGCATCGTAAATGCAACAACAAGCGTAATGGCGACATATGGAATAAGTTCTAATGGATAAACAAGAAATTGGTTCAAAGGCATGAATCCCTCTTTCTTTCTATACAATGATTTACTTCATTCAGTATACTATAAGAAGTCCCTTAAACTAAAGGGAAGCGTAGCATTAAAGGAAAAAGGAGGTTTTCGCCATGCCGATTGTCACCGTTCAAATGCTTGAAGGAAGAACAGACGAGCAGAAAAGAGCTCTTGTGGAGAAAGTCACTGATGCCGTTGTAGAAACAACAGGCGCAGGTGCAGAAAAAGTCTCTGTTATTATTGAAGAAATGAAAAAAGAACACTATGCCGTAGCAGGAAAGCGAATGAGCGATCTGTAAGCATATTAACAGACGACTTTTTTAAAAGGGCCTGCCTTCAGCTAGCTTGTAGACATCCCCGCAGTCCTGAGCACTGTGATCACGAGTGTCACATACTGAAAAGAAGAGAAAGGGCTAAAAATAAAGTTCATTTTAGCCCTTTCTCTTCTGATTTTTTTTATCAATTATTTTCATAATGCTTGTAGCAGCTAAAGTAGATGAAAAAACAATAATCAATTTTCCTACAATAATTTTATAACCACCTGTAAATACAACAATTGCTATGACAGTGATTGATATTATTAATAATAATATAAATAAATTCCTCAATTTAATTACCCCTAACTAGAAAAATGATTAATAAGTTTAGTGTCTTGAATTAGATAAGTCTTATCTGCTAGAGTCTCTCTCAAGTGCTCAGAATGAGTGATTATAATGATAGATTTTGCATATTCTTCTTTGTATTTTTTAATAAGATCAATTACCATTCTCTGTGATTGGATGTCCCAAGACATGAATGGCTCGTCTAATAAAAGAAGATCTGGTTGTTTCGAAATACTTCCAATGAAGAAAAGTTTATCTTTCATTCCTTCAGAATAATGCTCAATCCTAGTATCTAAATGCTGATTCATACCTAGTTTATCAGAATAGAAACTAACATTTCCCCAAAATAGTTTTTTAGGTACATCCCAAAGATTTCTGATTAACTCTAAATTCTCTTTGCCTGTAAGAATATCATATAGTAAATGATTGCTTGGAATGTAAGCAATATTTCTTTTATATTCGTTTAAATTATCAACGGGGTTATTCTTAAAATGAAGTTCACCTTGAAATTCAGCAATACCTGCGATCACCTTTAATAAAGTAGACTTTCCTGCACCATTTGCACCTAAAATACAAATAATTTCATGTGCATAGAGATCAAGATTTATGTCCTCTAATATTGGCTTACCTTTATTGTAATAAAAACAAACCTTTTTTAAACTTAGTAATTTAGACATTAATTAAGAATCCACCCCCAAAAGATACAATGTTAAAGAGGAAAAGTACAATACAAAAATTCAAGCTTGCTTTCTTAGAATATCCAACAAAATTGAGTAATCCTAAAAACAAAACTCGAGAAGCCCATACTACTGTTATGAAAGTTAAAAGAACCACCATGAACATAACAAAAGAATTCTCAAACATAAATATTAAATTTATACCGACTGAATTCCCAAAAAATATTAATGAGTTGTAAGTCAAAATGACAACAAAAAAATGACTTATTTTTAATGTAGGATGGAAAAAAATCATGACTATTAAATACACCAAAGAAATAATAAAATTAATGATTAAGTAAAAAGGTGTGAAAACAAAAGCAATAAAGACATATAGAGCGAAGAAGTTGTAATTTTCACTACTAGGGAGAATTTGCACGATAATACAAGTTACAAAAAACATATTCAATAAAATAATGATTAAGTTCTGAAACAATATTGATCTACTAGTTACTTTTTCTATATTTAACGTTAAATAATTCTGGGGTTTAAAAACAAGTTGCATTTTTTCCTCCTAAAATGAAATTTGTTATCCTAGTTATATTCAAACCCAACTCACAAAATCTTCAATTATCGCTCCAAGAAATAAAAATGATGTTGCGATGAAGAGCATTATGAAACCCTCTCTAATCATTTTTAAATAATTAACTTTACGAATTTCACCTTGCAAAAATCTCAAAAATATCACTCCTGTAAACGTTCCAAGGACTGAAAAGGATAACAAACCAAACAACTCAATAAAAAAGTGTGGCAGTAATCCTGTAAACAAAGATTCTATATTTCCTTTAATTATCAAACTATTAATTGTATTACCGACAACATAACCATTCATACACATTACAAATATAGGAATAGCACCACACGTAAATAGTCCACCAATTAGACAAAGTAAACCAACATCTAGATTATTTAGAAATATGCTTCCATAATATTCACTATCAGAATTAGATTGAACCGAACCTCCTTTTCGGAACAATACACCACCAAAAACGCCTGCAAAAAATACTATTATGAATAAAATATAAACATTCTTCCATCTTTTTAATATGTTAATTAATCTAGTCAAAAAATACCTCTTTCTATCTTCTCAATTCCCTTTTCAACAATTTTTTTAGATATTATTTTAAACACAATCATTGATAACATGAAATAAATAAAATAGTACCAGTCAATATAATGAATCCATTTATAAATAGGTACAAATATGTTTATGAAGCTAAAAATTAAAAGTGGAACTAGTATAAAGTTTCTTGGTAGACTTTGAGACTTAATATGCAATATTTTTTCATCGTATGTACTTCCAACTTCCTGTATATCATCAAAAGAAAATTTAGAAAATAAAGGAGCCATATACAATTGAATGATTGGTGATATTTTATACACAGCAAACAACAATATAAATATTTGCAAACAAGATATTAAATTCAATTCTTTCACTAAATTGATAACAATTAAAGATATGATGATATTAATAACAAGAGGTATAAATAAACATACTTCCAACAATTTTATTTTAGATTCAAATAATTTTTCTACACCATTTGGAGACGTTTTTAACAAATGAATACTTTTACCTTCAGAACCTAAAAAGAATACTTGAGGATACTCATAAGAAACTTCAAAGCAATGAATAATTATTGTTAAAACATTAAAGAGAAGCAGCATTGCCATAATGAATGAACTGTTATCAGAGTTCTCCACTATCCCTAATAAAACCCCACAATAAAAAAAGCCTTCTAACGAATATATAATAATAGAAAAGACTCCTGGTGATACGATCCAACGTTTTCTTTCTAAATTAATAAGCTCTTTTTTAAACAGAAAATTATTCTCTGTTCTGAAAATCTTATTTACTAGTTTTATATAAAGTGTTAACCAATCAAATAATTCCTGCTTAGATTTTATTTGTTCATTTTTATAATAATTTGGATAAAAATAACGTGTGATAAAGACAATACACATCGTTAAAGCAAAGAATACCAATATTAATATTGGTAGGTTAATAGAATATATAATACCGTCGTAAATACTCCCAATAATTTTTTTAAAATAAATAAAATCCCCCTTGAATTCTTGAACAAATATATTTTTCACACGAATCCAATAGGAATCATTTAATAGCTGTTCTACATTTTTAAATGGTTCTCTTAAAGCAAATATTAGTTTTGCAAATTGATGACTCATTATGTATCCAAGAGTCATTAAAACACAGGAAAAAAACATATATATAGCAAATCTAAAGAAACCAATTTTATTTTTAATTTTATATGTTTGATACTTCCCCATTAAAAGATTCGAAATTATAAATGTGAAGAAAATAAACAAAATGAGATTGGAATTTAGCAACAAAAACAAACTTAAAGGTATTTTCAAAATAAAAAAGAGACATACAATTGCAGTTATTAAAATATTTCCATATTGCATCAAAAACCAAAGAAGTTCTTCAGTTAGTAGTAAAACATATATTTGTCGCTGACTTAGTGGAGATGTACTCAATAGATCCTGATATATTGAAAAATGGGTTCTTCTATATGTTGAAATTCCACTAGTTAGAGCTAAGAAGAATAATAAAAGGAATATCCCAAATAAGAACATTTCATTCCATCTATCAACAAAAACACCGTACTTGTTATATAAAAAAAGGATTAGGATGATTGAAAAAATAGTGTGAATAACCATCTTAAATATAGCAATATTTTTTATCCTCTTAAAAAAAGGAATAAACTTTAGTAAAAAGGAATAGTCTTTTTCAGCACGCATAATCAAATGGATTTTTAAAATATTTATGTATCTTGTTATCACATGAATAACTCCTAAAATAATATTCCCTATTGATCTCATTTCATTCTAATAAGAGGATTTCTCCTCTTATTAGAATAATTTCACCTTACCAAGCAATAAAGGCCTTTTTGCCTCTTTTTCTAAGCTCTTCTTTAAGATAGACTGTAAGTGCTTGTCTGCCGGCATTTGCAATTAGTCCTAATCCCCCGGTTAAAAAACCTGATAATATACCAATTATCACTGAAGCTGTTGCCCCCATGTCTAGATACCAAGTAATTGTACTACCTACTGCTGATGGAATACCAAACTCTTTAGTCAGATAAGCAATAGGTAAGTTCCCCATCACAAAAAAGTAAGCAAATAATAATGCAATACTCGCTAAAAGTAAGCCTGAGATTTTGAAAGCATTCACTCTTGCTGTCATTTTATTTCACCCCTTCCATCTGATTATAGATTTGAAACATAATAGAATTTAATCATAGTTTAATTTAAAAAACAAGTAAAATTTAACTTTTTTTGAAAATAAAACCTTACTGATGATAAGTATTTTTCACACCACATTATTACAAATAGTATATAGACACTTTAGATGCGAGATCATGGTCAAATTATATATTCTGAACATCCAATCAAAATATATTTATTTTCTAATAAGTATTTTAAGAGAACTCAAAGGGTTAAAATAACTTCACTCTAACCCTTTGAAAATAGTTTATGATTTGTTCTTGAATTAAATCATACTAACTCCTATCTTATCTGTACCACGCTTTATTACGGTTCACTTGATTTTTATGAGCCGCATCGAAGAAATCGACTGTGTAAGAATAATCATAATTCATTAGGCAGACAATGCCGCTTCCTTGAGGGTCGTGCGGTAAGCCAAAGTTATGACCGTATTCATGCGTAGCCGCTTTTGCAGTGTTCGCTGTTCCTTGATCAAGGTTAACGGCGAATGCACTTCCGCTTGGTGCACTATTGTAGACATAAGCGATTCCGCCAGCATCAAAGTTTGGATTTGCTGTAAATCCAGTGACAAAGTCATATCCTCTGCCATCAAAGCTGCGCGCAAGGTTAGACAAAATTTGCTCTGCATTTGAACCCGAAGACGTCCATGATCCTACTGCTTGTACGACAAAGTCCACATCATGATCACGGTTAAACGTGACATCTGCTTGCTCGATGATGCTGACAATCCGTGTTTGCCAGTCACTATATTTCGCACGATACTGCGCATCAGCGACCGCATAGACAGTGACCTTCTGACTGCCTGTACTTGCTTTTGTTGAAATAGAATCTCCTGTATTGGCCTTAAAGGTTCTCGAGCCTACCTGCTTACCAGACTCATCTAATACCTTTGTTGTCACATCTCGTTCAATTGGAGGTGCTGTCGTCAAATCTTTAAAATCCTTTGCTTTTGGCAACCCCTCACTAATATGGGTTTCGAACGGCGCATGACCATGATCATGCCCATGACCTGCACTCGCTACAGGTGCTGAAGCTGAACTTACCCCCGGTAACAAACTACCTACCAATAAAAATGACAAAAAGACTGAACGCTTTTTCATTCCTATCCCTCCTTTGTTTTTCACAAGGTTATATATTCACTGAAAATTCACCATTTTCCTTCTATTCAGTCAAAAACAGGGAATTAGATGCACAGGAAGAAAGTCGAATTACGTCATTTTCACTAATTTTTCGGATATTTTGACACACATTTCATCGAAAAATAGCGCTTTTGGTCTGGGTCATTTACTTAGTAAACACTCATGTTTTTAAGAAATAATATCATGGACTTAATGTCACATCTGAAAGAAAACAAAAAATGATATTAGAAAAGATAAAGTCACACTTTACTGATACCAATTATACTTCTCTGCGGTTCTGCCTTATGATGAAGAACATAAAACATTGCTACCTCAAAACGGAAGGGACGATCGGCATGTCTGGAAAAAAGCTCATACAATTTGGATTAATGTTACATGGCCCAGGGGGTCACATGAATGCATGGAAGGATAAATCGGTGCCAGCAGATGCAAGTGTTAACATTGATTATTATCAAGAGATGACCAAAAAAGCGGAATCAGCGGGTTTCCGTTTTGTCTTTGTGGCAGATGGCTTATATATTCATGAACATTCGATTCCTCATTTCTTAAACCGATTTGAACCATTAACCATCTTATCTGCACTTGCCACAGTCACGAAACAGATTGGACTTGTGGGTACTGTATCCACTTCATACAGTGAGCCCTTTACCATTGCCAGGCAATTTGCTTCCTTGGACAAATTAAGTAAAGGCCGGGCAGGCTGGAATGTTGTGACTTCCCCATTAGAGGGCTCTGCTGAGAATCACATCATCCGTTCGCATCCTAGCCACTCACTTCGATATGAAATTGCAGAAGAGTATTTACATGTAGTGAACGGGCTTTGGAGCTCATG
This sequence comes from Bacillus sp. FSL M7-0003, assembly GCF_038628485.1. Classification (NCBI taxonomy): domain Bacteria; kingdom Bacillati; phylum Bacillota; class Bacilli; order Caryophanales; family Bacillaceae; genus Bacillus; species Bacillus sp. FSL M7-0003. The sequence continues at coordinate 3,385,843 of NZ_CP152024.1, forward strand.
GGAAGAAGATGCTTTTGTAAGAGATCGATCAACAGGTGTCTTCTTCGACCGAGATAAATTGCACACCTTAAACCATCATGGCAAACACTTTTCTGTCAAAGGTCCTTTAAATATTGAGCGCTCTGAACAAGGGCAGCCCGTTATTTTCCAAGCAGGCGCTTCAGAGGCAGGAAAAGATCTAGCCGCAAAAGAAGCAGACGCTGTATTTACAAATGCCGATTCACTTGAAAAGGCAAAAGCCTATTACCGCGACGTGAAAAATAGAGCAGCAGCGCTTGGAAGAAAACCATCCGAGATCAAAATATTCCCTGGCATCCACCCGATTACAGGGAAAACGGTCGAAGAAGCAGAAGAAAAATATGAAGCCATTAAACATCTAGTCTCTATTGAAGAAGCTCTGCATTATCTCGGCCGATTCTTTGACCATTTGGACTTCAGTCAATTCCCGCTTGATGAACCTTTTCCGGATATAGGTGACGCTGGGTCAAACAGCTTCCAATCCACAACAGAGTCCATTAAGAAAATGGCCAAAGATCAAAACCTGACCTTAAGAGAAGTCGCTTTACAAGTGACCACACCAAAAAGTGCCTTTTTCGGCACTTACGAACAAGTAGCTGACAAATTAATTCAATGGATCGAAGAGGACGCCGCAGATGGATTTATTTTTGGCGCTCCAATTTTAGCAAGCGGTTTATCCGAATGGACGGAGCACGTCATTCCGATATTAGTCGAAAGAGGATATTACGACCCAAATTATCCAGCTCATACCCTTCGCGAAAACTTAGGTCTGCCGATGAAGAAGAATCAGTTTCTGAAACAAACAGTAAAATAAATTTAAAAGAGGGGCTAGCATAAAGGCTAACCCCTCTTTTTATGACGGTTGGTGCTGGTGCAATCGACTTTCAATGAGATCAATAAACTGGAGCACAGCTCTTCCAGGCGTATCATTTGTTTTCCTCAATAGACCAACTGGCGGGGAAACTTGAATGCCCTTTATTTCTAATACCTTCGTACCGGGGAGTGTAAAAGAATGAGCCGTTCGTGTAAACAGAGATACTCCTAAGCCCGCCTGAACATAGTGTTTATGGGACATGCTGCTAGTAATCTCTAATTTCTTGTAATTTGTCCCAATGACATCGACGATTTGTTGTTCAATTTGGATACGGATGGGGCAATTGTGAGGTGTGAATAGTATAGTCTCATTTTCTAAATCAGTTACCTCTACGACATCTTTTTCCGCCAATCGATGGGAGGACGGAACCAGCAGGACAATATCATCTTGAAAAAGCGGCTTATAGCTATTTTCCATCGAAGCTTCTGGTGCACCGCAAATCGCGAAATCAATCTCATCATGCGAAAGCAAGGAACTCAGGGTATTCGCATCTGCTACTTGTACCGAAAATTCTACATTCGGAAACCTTTCCTTGAATTCTGCAAGGAGCGCCGGGAATTCTAAACTGGCAGTAGGCTCAGAAACACCGATGCGAATGAATCCCGCAATGCCCACTTCTAAATCTTGAAGCGTTTTCGTCAGTTTCTCATATTCATTGAGTAAAGAATTGGCTCTTTCATAAAAAAGCTGTCCTGAAGCTGTTAACTTTAAGGTCTTCCCTCTCTCTAGAAGCTTCTCTCCAATTTCCTCTTCTAAATGCTTGATGTGCAAGGTAATGGTTGGCTGAGAATAATTCAGTGCTTCTGCTGCTTTTAAAAAATTCCCATATTTCACAATGGTAGCAAAGGTGCGGATCGCACGAATCTCCATAAAACCCCTCTTTTCTCTATATTTTAAATAACTGAATCGTGTATTTATGATTACTAATTATACTTTTCAATTGGTTTGCCTTATTATAATTTATATTATCAACTATTCCAAGTTGTTTAGAAGGAATTATGTGAAATGGAGGAGACGAATTGACGAAAGTAACGATTATAGCAGGCGGACATTCCGTCCAATCTCGATTAACCGGTGTTTTGCATCATGTTCAGCAGCATTTAACGATCAATGGAATCGATGTACGTATCATTCAAGTTCACCAGCTGCCTAGCAGCGCACTAATACGTGCGGACTTTTCAAACGAAGAGGTTGTCAAGGCCATTGAACTTGTGAATGAGAGTGACGGTGTCATTGTGTTAACTCCTGTCTACAAAGCGTCATTTTCCGGTATTTTAAAAACGTTTTTAGATTTACTTCCACAGAAAGCGTTACAAGGAAAACCCGTCCTTCCGTTTGTTTTAGGAGGAACCTACGGCCACCTGCTCGTCATTGAATATGCTCTTAAACCGATTATTCATCAACTTGGTGCAACGGTTGTGCAATCTGGCGTGTATGTCGTGGATCAACAGGTCACAAAGCAGGAGTCAGGTGATTACTTACTTGATTCAGATGCCACAAACAGGTTAAACCTCGCATTATCTCAATATCAAAGTCTGATAGGAGGAACAGCCAATGTCGTTCACCCTTAGTATTCTTGATCAAAGCCTTGTCGGTGAAAACGAGAACGCAGAGACGGGCATTCAGCATACTGTCAGATTGGCTGAAGCAGCGGATCAGCTTGGCTATCACAGGTTTTGGGTGTCTGAACATCACAATAACCCTCAAGTAGCAGGTTCTTCCCCTGAAGCTCTTGCCGGCTATCTCTTAGCAAAAACAAACAACATACGAATTGGGTCTGGCGGTGTCATGCTTCAGCATTACAGCCCGTTTAAAGTGGCTGAAACATTTCACGTCCTCGCATCATTAGCGCCTGGAAGAGTCGATTTAGGTGTTGGGAAAGCACCTGGAGGACTGAACCTATCGACACAAGCTCTTCAGGAAGATTATCAGGCGTCACGGAAGGATTTTTCTCAAAAATTAGTGGATCTCAAAACTTATCTGACGGAACACACAAATGAATTGAATGCTCAGCCCATCCCTCGTTTATCACCTGACATGTTCCTTTTAGGGGGAAGTATAGAGAGCGCTGAATTTGCAGCAAAACTTGGTATCTCCTTTGTCTTTGCCTTTTTTATTAATGGAGATGAAGCCTTATTAAAAGAAGCAAGAGAGACCTTCCAAACATATCAGAAAGCGGGCACCCGCCAGCAATTCCTTCTTGCTATCACCGTTTCTGTAGCCGATGATCCTGCGCAAGCACTCTCACATATCAAACAAAAGGAAACAGTAAAGGTCTCCTTTTCTGATGGAAGAAAGCTGAATGTCACATCGTTAGAGGATGCAGAAAAACTGGTGAAAGAAACGGAGAAGGAACAGTACAACATTCACGTACAAAAAACCGGCTATACCGCTGGCACAAAAGAAACCGTTCATCACAGGCTGACTGAGCTGGCCGAGTCATACGATATCAATGAATTCATCGTGCTGTCGCCGATCGTAAATATTGATGAAAGGATCACGTCTATCACTTTATTAAAAGAAGCACTTGATCAAGAACAAACAAATCAAAAACCAATCAATCAAGAGGTGAACGTCTAATGTCAAACAATCAAAAAATCATATTATGGAGCAAAAATGGATGCAGTTATTGCAAGGACATTCAATCCTACTTCAACGATCAGCAGATCCCTTTTTCAACGATTGATGTCACAGAACATGATGATTACAGAAACATTTTAGAAGCAAAATACGGTGTCCGCTATGTACCTGTAGTTGAGATCAGTCATGATCCCCACGTGTATCAAGCATTGCTGAATCCAGATATCGAGACTTTAAAAAAAGCATTAATCTGACATTACATTTTGAATGGAGGTTTGTCATGAGTCGAGATATTTTTCGCATCGCTACCGAAGAAGATGCGCCAGCTTTTTTAGAATTGCTGTCCAGTGCATTTAAACCGCTTGGGGAAATGGGCATCGATTGGCCATCCACGAACGCCACACTTGAAATGGTCACAGAAAACATTACAAAGTCCGCTGCCGTTGTATTAGAACGAGACGGACGGCTCATATCAACCATCACCATACGTTTTCCTTGGGAGAGCACTGAGCCGGTCTCAGGCTATCCATTTGTCTGGTGGTTTGCAACAGCTCCTGATTTAGCCGGTCAAGGGATTGGAAATAAGCTGCTCGATTATGTAGAAAACACCTTGCTCCGGCAGACATATAAAGCGCCTGCTTATACACTAGGCACTTCTGGCCGGAAACACCCTTGGCTTTTAGAGATGTACGAACGAAAAGGATATACAAAATATATTGAACGCGAGGCTGAAAATGGAGATTTAGGTGTTTTGATGTATAAAGTGCTTATCCCTGAACGCTTTGATCCAGCCATTTTAGGGGCACCACCCGCAGAAGAAAAAGTCGAAACGACTTCTACATAGGAGGTGATTCAACGTGGGTGAGTTTTTCAAATGGGAGTATGTGGTCACACTTTTTCCTAAAGTATTATCAGCCCTTCCAACGACCTTGCTGATTGTTTTATTTGCCACTTTGATTGGCAGCTTTCTTGGATTCATCCTTGCTTATTTTCGAATTGAGCGCATTCCTGTCCTGCATCAACTCAGTGCAGTCTATGTCTCATTTATTCGCGGAACGCCTATCCTGGTTCAAATGTTTATTGTCTTTTATGGTCTGCCAGGTGTGCTCGCAGCAATTGGCCTTGATATCTCCATGTGGAACAAATTGATCTTTCTTTATATTACATATGGACTCAATACAGCTGCCTACTTTTCAGAAATATTCCGATCAGCCTTATCAAGTGTCCCAGCATCTCAATATGAAGCGGCTGCCTCAATTGGGCTGACGAAATGGCAGATTTATAGAAGAACGCTCATTCCTCAAGCAGCAAGAATTGCGCTCCCGAATATCGGCGTGGCCATTGTGAACTTATTACAAAACACCTCCCTCGCCTTTACACTAGGCGTGATGGATATTATAGGAAAGGTCCAAACATTAGGGGCTTTATACTATCGCGTATTAGAAGGATACTTTATTGCTGCCGTCATTTTTATTATGTTAAGTATGCTGCTGGAAAAAGCGTTTGATCTATTGGAAAAACGGATCAATACGCCGAAAACGAGAAAACAGCGTCAGACGACATTCGTTTCCTTAAAGAGACCTGAAACGGCCTTCACTGTCGAAAAGCGTGCGAAGTAAAACGAGGAGGATTTCACATGAAAAATAACAAACGATTCAAAAAACCTTACATCATCGGTCTGCTTACACTTGGTTCATTGCTGCTTGCTGCCTGCGGAAATACAGAACAATCGAATGAAGTCAAAGCAGAAGCAGCGAATAATGATCCAGATGCGAAAGAAATCATCGTTGGCACAGGGAACGCTTATCAGCCTTTCGTTTACTTAGATGAAAACGGTCAACTAACAGGCTATGAGAAGGCTGTATTAGATGAAGTGGATCAGCTGCTTCCACAATATAAGTTTAAATATGAATCCTTCGAATTTAAAAATATTCTGCCCGCTTTAGATGCTGGTAAAGTAGATCTCGCTGCCCATCAATATGAAATCAATGATGAGCGCCAGAAGAAATATCTATTTGGAAAAGTTGGCTACACAGATTATACAAGCTATGTGGTTGTTGATAAAGCATCCGGTCATGATTTTCAAAGCTTAGACGATTTGGCTGGACACAAAGTGCACACCTCTACAGGAAGTAATTTCGCTTATCTTTTAGAGCAATATAACAAAAAGCATGATCGGAAAATTGACATTGTCTACGGAGATGGCGGAAACGAAATTCTCGTCAAAAACCTTCAAAATGGCACAGTCGATGCGGCATTGCTCACAAAGTATGACGTCAACAAACTAAACAAACAATTCAATGCCAATCTAGTCACCTCTGGAAAACCTGTAAACGTATCTAAAACATATTATCTATATCAAAAAAACAATACAAAACTTCAAAAAGACATTGATCAAGCATTACAAAAACTGATCGATAACGGCAAGCTCGCTGAATTGTCTAAGAAAATATTGGGCGGAGACTTTACTACATCATAAGAAAGGAGCGATCTGAGTGGATTTTGATGTTGCCTTTATGCTGCAGGCCTTTTTAGCCGCACTTCATTATTTGCCAACGACGCTGCTGTTAGGCTTTCTCCCGCTATTATTTGGCTCAGTCTTTGGATTTGGTATTGCCCTTATCCGTTTTTATCAGGTGCCTGTATTGTCTCCATTGTTCAAATGGTTTGTGGCTATTTTTAAAGCAATTCCTGTTGTCCTCATTCTGCTCGTATCTTATCTTCTTTTTTCTGATTCGCTGGATCGTTTGGCTGCATCTTTTTCTCTTCAGATTCGTTTCAGTGATTTGGACAGACGATGGATTGCCATTTTCGCCCTTACTTTATATGCCGTAAGCGGGTTATCTGAAATATTTCGAAGCTCTCTTGCATCTATTCCAAAGGGGCAATTCGATGCTGCTCTATCCGTTGGTTTCACCAGCAAACAGGTTTTACGAAGGGTCATTATACCGCAAGTCTTTCCCATCGCCCTTCCACTTTTGAACAACATGCTGATCAGTTTAATCAAAGCCTCTTCTCTCGTCTCAATGGTGTCTGTGGTCGATATTTTAAACGGCGCTTTAATCAAAGCCAATGTGAACTATCGTTATCTTGAAGCCTACATCGCCGTTGCTCTGATTTACTGGGCACTGTGTGCCTCTATCGAAGCCATTACAGCCTTATACGAGAAATATGGACACAAAAACAAAAGGAGACGATTGGCATGATTGACATCAAACAGGTGCATAAAGCGTTCGGTAAAAACCAGATTCTGAGAGGAATTGATTTAACGGTAGAAAGAGGCGAAGTGGTCGTCATTTTAGGTCCAAGCGGTTCTGGGAAATCAACCTTTCTGCGATGCTTGAATTTTCTTGAGCGTGCGGATCAAGGAGAAATCAGCATTGATCACACGACCGTCAAGTTCAATCAAGCAAGGCCTAAAGACATTCTCGCACTTCGCAGAAAAACCGCCATGGTCTTTCAGCAATACGATCTATTTCTTCATAAAACAGCACTTGAAAACATCATGGAAGGTTTAGTCATTGCCCGTAAACAACCGAAAGATCAAGCCTATGACACAGCTCTCCAATTACTCACAAAGGTCGGACTACTAGAGAAAAAGGATGCCTATCCGCATCAATTATCTGGCGGACAGCAGCAGCGCGTCGGCATTGCACGGGCACTGGCTTTGAATCCAGAAGTCATTTTGTTCGACGAACCGACCTCAGCATTAGATCCCGAGCTTGTAGGAGAAACGCTTGATGTCATTAAACAGGTAGCCCAAACCGGTGTCACTATGATCATCGTCACCCACGAGATGAACTTTGCCTATGATATTGCCGACAGGGTCATTTTCATGGAGGATGGGGTCATTGTCGAATCAGGTACGCCGGAAGAAGTCTTTGAACAGACGAAAGAAGAACGTACAAAACAATTTTTAGCGAGATTCTCTTATCACCATTCATAAAATACAAGTCGATCCATGTGGTCGGCTTGTTTCTGCGCAAAATAAAAACCAGTCTGTTCTAGCCATTAGCCATCACACACTGGTTCTTCTCGTTAGTTCAATTCCTTCAACTGATCAATATAAGCAAGAGCCGCCTCAAATTCTTCGTCCGTATAGCGCTGCTTGCTTTTAATGGTGAAGACCTTTTCCTTCACCTCATCTTCTGGCAGGTTATCAAAATATAAAATCGTTGAGACAAGCTCTAGGAAACGGGATGATTGCTCGTTCATCTGCTGCGTCAGCGCTTTGAGGTCAGGCATGTCCACTTCACACTGATCGAGAAACTCTTTCCCATTGTCCGTCAGCGAATAGCGATATTGATAGTATCCGCCCTTTTTTTCCTTCATTTCGTCCAAGAATCCAAGGTTGCACAGCTCTTCAATTCTGAGCGTCAACTCCTCTGAATAGGGGCCATAAAAATGAAAATCGTATTTCTCGTAAAAAGGCAAATCTAGCTTTTTTGCTATGTAAATCATCTTTTGCAGCTTCTTCCGACCAACGATTTCCCCTGATTCAGAGAATACCTTCATCAACTTTGCATGCTCTTTCAACAAATTCCCGACATCTCCTTTTTCAGTACTTCCTTATCCCAAACCAAGCAGCTTCATGATCGCCTTTTTTTCTTCAGCTTTTTCCGACATATCTACAATTAAGTCCATCGGGAAATAAAGTTTATGATCGGTTCTTCGTTTACCGGAAATGGCGTCAACAATATCTGACTGTCTCGACAGTTCTTTAATATGACCGCTTTGCGTCAAAAGGTGGATTGGCAGCCTCTCTTCTTCCTCGCCTGGTCTGTAGAAGTCATAGGGCAAGTCAGAGGAAGAATCGACCACTAAATAATAGTCAGGATCAATTCCTGCCTCCTTGAACAAGGCGGTCAGCTTGAAATATTTCGTCATTTCTTCATTTGGATTAAACTCTGTATATTGGAACAATCGGCGGTTCATAAAACGGCGGCACAAATCAGCCAGCACGTGATCTTCTTCATCTTCCCACGCCTGAAAATAAAATAAGACAATGGATTCATCCAGCTTAATATAGTCCTCTGTGGTGACATTCCCCTCAAAGATTGAATAAAAGTGAACGGGGGCGTGTGTGAAAATATAACCCGTTTCATGCAGCTCTTTTGCACGGTGAAGAATTTTCGTTAAAATGACTTCCGCACTGCGTGTCACTGGGTGGAAATAGACTTGCCAGTACATTTGATAGCGGCTCATAATATAATCTTCAACCGCATGCATCCCGCTCTGCTTCATCACAATCTGATCTTCTCTCGGGCGCATCACACGTAAAATACGTTCCATATCAAAGTGGCCGTAGCTGACGCCTGTATAGTAAGCATCACGCTGCAAATAGTCCATTCGGTCAGCATCAATTTGACTTGAGATCAAACTGACCACCTGCTTGTTTTGATACGTTTTGGCAATGACTTCAGCCACATGCTTCGGGAAATCATCACTCACCCGGCGGAGCACTTCATTGACTTCCGTCTGCCCTAAAATAATATCTCTTGTAAACGATTCATGGTCTAAGTGGAAGACCTTTTCAAAGGAATGAGAAAATGGACCATGTCCGAGGTCATGAAGCAAGGCTGCACTAAGTACAAGCTCGCGCTCCCCTTCATCCCATTCAGGCCGCCCTTTAAACACATCATCCACAATTCGTCTCACAATCTCGTATACACCGAGTGAATGATTGAATCGGCTGTGTTCTGCACCATGAAACGTCAAATAAGTAGTTCCTAGCTGTTTAATTCGTCTCAGGCGCTGAAACTCTCTTGTTCCTATTAAATCCCATATTAATGCATCCCTTACGTGAACATAACGGTGTACAGGATCTTTAAATACCTTTTCCTCAGATAATTTCCCTTTTGGATACGCCATCGTTTCGTCCCTCTTTTTTTAAGACGTGTTTCTATTATATCGGGTAATTTTCCCCGAAAACATCCTTGAATTTGCTGGTGAATGTGTTCTCAAAGATTGCACGGACGTAAAAAGCCCGACCTGACAGGGACGGACCTCTTTTTAGGTCGACTGAACACATTCAGTGACATTTATTTGACTTTTTTTTGAACCTTTTCGAGTAATTCATCTTCTGTTGGTGCGGATAATGGGCGATTGTTCACAAACGCAAAAGCCTTTTTTCGTCCTGGACCACAATAGGATTGACAGCCGATCTCAATTTTTGCATCAGGATCAACCGATTTGAGTCGAGGCAATAACGTCTTTAGGTTCGTCGCATCACAATCGTCACATACGCGAAACTCATTAGCCATGGTCTTACGCTTCCTTTCAATGATGATACTTCATTCTATATGAAACAGTTGGACAGCCAATCGTGAATAATATACCACCCAACATTGTACATCGAAGCGGCTGGACTTGCAAGACGCTTTGCCGCACCAATCCCGTGCTTACATAAAAGCTAGTATTTTCCACTATCCTTTTAGCAAACTTGTATAAACCTTCTTGAACTTGGCTAATCTAATACCATCAAATCATATGGGGGTTTAAACACATGTCAAAACAAAGACAAGATGCTTGGTCAGAGGAAAATGATCTCCTCCTGGCAGAAACCGTCTTACGTCACGTCAGAGAGGGCAGCACGCAGCTAAATGCGTTTGAAGAAGTTGGAGACAAGCTGAACCGCACCTCAGCGGCATGCGGATTTAGATGGAACGCTGTCGTCAGACATCAATATGAAAAAGCGTTGGCACTTGCCAAAAAACAGCGAAAACAACGGATGCGCGCACTTGGCAATGGCCAGCCTGCGAAAAAACGATTACTTTATCAGCCGCAAGTAGAAGAAACGGTGACTCAAGAGGAATTCTCACAGGAATTGGAGCCAGCAAAGGAAGAAACATTTGCACCAGCAGCTGAAACGGCTGAACAGCTTCAGTTTGTGGATCAAAGCTACAATGAAGAGTTAGCTAGTTTATCACATTTATTGTCACAGGCTGCTCCTGCCCCAAATACCGCAGAGAAAAAGCCGGAAGCAAATCCATTTAGGCAGCATCAAGAATTAACCATCGACGATATCATTGATTTCTTACGCCGTTATGAAGGCGATGGTCAGCAATCCACTGCCTTACGTATGGAAAACAGCCGCTTAAAACGAGAGAACAATGAGCTTTCTCATAAAGTCTCGCAGCTAGAAGCTGAAGTGAAGAAGCTTGAAAAGGATCAGCTCACGATTCAAGAAGATTATGAAACACTCGTGAAAATTATGAACCGTGCAAGAAAACTAGTTTTATTTGAAGAGGACGATAGTGCCGCACCAACCTTTAAAATGGACCGGAACGGCAACCTTGAAAAAATGGCAGAATAACAAAAAGTGCTCCCCGCCTCGGGAAGCACTTTTTAAATGCCCAAAAATAGCATCACACTAAAAAGGACATTGATCAAAAACACAAACATAAAAATATACCTGACCTGCCTTACCTGAAAATCACCAAACATAAAAATATAAAGACCTGCAATGCCAAGTGTCAGGACAGGCTGAAGAAATGGCACTAAAAGCGAAATGCCGTAGCCGGCTCCCATGATGACAGGAAGCCATAATAAATAGAGGTAACCGCCGTTTTTGGACTTCAAGAAACCACTCCCTCTCTTTCTTCTATCTGCTTGATTTCAGGCTGAACAAACTTGAGTCCGGCCATTGTGCGGCCGCGTTTTTGTGATGTCCAGACTGCAATCGCCGGCTGATCTGTGAGAGATTCTGTGTCAATGGTGATCAGCACTTTCTCATGTAATTCAATTGAAGCTTCAGACTCGATTTTGCACCCAGATACACTAATATCATGTATGTTCACCGGCACCTTCTCTTCTAACCGGCCCTCATAGGACAGCGTGCCTGTCACGCTTTGCAACGGTCTTCTCACCCATTTGCGCCGCAAGGCCCTTGGTACTTTCTCCGTTTCTCTTATAAAGCGGAGAAATGTCCGAACAGCATAGGATTTTTTCTCACGATCCGTTATCGATACATGCTCTCGTGTGAATAAGAAACGGATCAATGATAGGTACTCTGATTTTTCTGTATCAGTAAAAGCAACACCAACCATCAGCTTGTCTCCCTCTGGATGGCTCCAAACCACATCACACGCCACACTTTGATCCTCTGAAAAGAACAATTGCATTTGCCCTTGATTTAAAGAAGAAGCTTGATCCAATGGAATGGATATACGCGCACCTGAATCACTCATGTCTAGTAGAAAACAAGCAATCGATTCATCTTGACGATCAGAACAGAGCTGCCCCTCTTTTTCTATGACAAACCGCTCTGATTTTCGATAACGTGGACGATCAAACGCCACAATCAGTGCCATGAATAGACCTGCACCGTTATAAAGCACCCAAAAAATATTAATCAACGTGAGATCAGCATTCATCGTCCCATTTACCTTCATATCGTATCCTATTTTCACAAGGACAAGCAATGAGAGCAGCAAGAAGATCAAATGAGGAATCATCGTTTTCAAATGAAAATGTCTCTTGTCCGTTTGAATTCCCTTCGGCGTGACAAGGAATTCAACCCTCTTCTTCAAAAACAGCTCACTTAAAGCTACACCAGCCAGATGGAATGCCATAGAACTTTCGTAAATATGACTCCAAAACATACTTCTTTTTTGATTCGACACCAGTTTAAACGCTAAATACGAACTAAAGAACGCCGGCAGCCAAAACATGAAAATGGACTGGAAATCGGCCCAGAAACTTTGAATACCAAACAATAAAAACAAAATCGGTGTAAGAATGTAAATCATTTTAAATAAACCGTTAAACCAATACACAATGCCATCTAAATAAAGAACTCGCTGCATAAGCGTTAAGCCGCGAACCTTCAATGGATTAAACTTACGGGCGCACTGAATGTTCCCTCTCGACCACCGGTCTCTCTGCTTTAACAAATCAAGCCAGCTTTCAGGTGCCAGACCGACGGCTAATACTTCTCCGACAGACACAGATTTGAACTTCCCTTGGAGAAGCATTCCGGTCGCCATGTCTTCTGTAATCACTCCAGTAGCAAATCCGCCAATTTCCTCTAAGGCCGTTCTTCTAAATACAGTATTACTCCCGACATACATCACCGCATTGAACCGATCCTTACCAGCCTGGAGGGTTTGCATGAAGAAGTCCTGTTCATTTGGAATTCGATCCTTCGAGAACATATTATATTGGAAAGGATCTTCGTTATAAAATGCCTGTGGAACTTGAACAAACGCAGTCGCTCCATCATGAAAGTAAGGCACTGTCTTTTCTAAAAAGGCAGGAAGGGGGACCATATCAGCATCAAGTGTGAGAATCAGCTCCCCATTCGTTTGAGACATCGCATGGTTTAAATTACCCGCCTTAGCAAACTTGTTATCTGTTCTTGTCAGATAATGAACGCCAAACTCAGATGCAAGCTGCTCCACAGACTCCCTCTTGCCATCATCACATAAATAAATATGGACGCTGTCTTTTGGATAAGAGAGATTCAAACAGCCTGCAACCGTGCGTTTCAGCACTTCAATCGGTTCATTATATGTAGCTATGAAAATATCAACTGTTGGCAGCCTGTCAAGATCACTGATCGTGACTTGTTTCCGATTTGAAGGCTTCCAAACAAGTGTATAAAACACAAGCAGCTGTAAAAATCCAATACATTCACAGGCAACAAGCAAGATGCCCATTATCATATTAAATGTACCTTCATGCGGCAGTGTAAAGAAGAGACGCCAGCAAATATAGGCAGCATTTGTTAACACACAGAGCACAATGATGATTTTTTTAACAGTAGAGGCAAGCGGCTGAATCCGATACATCACATACAACACAGACAAAACACAAAGCATAAACAGCGGGTAATACGTGGTGAATAATGACAACAAATTTACCTTCTTTCTTACGCCATAAATGACTATCACATATAAAATTCCATAACAAAGGAGGGGATTTTTTCATCACATTGCCCCTCCAAATCTATTCAAGCAGCCAAATCAACTATTATTTCCATAACCTATCTAATTGATTTGAATAAAAATCAATCGCTTTTCGATAACTTAAAATAGCAGGATCTTTTGTCGTTTCAGTTAAACAGTTCAGTAATATTTCCATCGCTTTGCTATGTTCCTTTAAATTATACAAAGTCATGGCATAGAACGTTTGAATGGCTTTGTTGTCCGGATAAGTTTCCATCCCTTTTAGGAATATCTGTTTTGACTTTTCATATTCTCCTAAAGTTCTGTATGTACTTCCTAACCCTAGTAAAGCGTCTTCTAGTTCTTCTGAAGACAATCCTAACTCAATGGCCCTTTCATAAAAAAAGACAGCTTGCCTTTCCTCTCCTAACAGGTCATAACTCCAGGCACATTGATAATGAATAGAGGCATCGTCTGGATACTCCTCTGTAAGATGAGACAGCAATTCATTTGATTCTTGAAGATGTCCACTTTTTCGAAGTTCAATGGCTTTTTCAAGCTTTGTTTCCATCACTTCACCTCTACTCTTTTCAAGATAAAAAGACTGATATTTACGAAAACACCTTTTCATTCCGCTCAATCATCCGCGTCATGTTTTTCTCAAATTCCAGCTGTTCTTCTGCATTCAGGCCCGAGGCTGTCAGCTGATCACTAAGCTTTTGAAGCTCCTCTAGTAATAAACGCATAAGAAGCGTACAATCAATCGGTTCACCGATTAATTCTGATAAGGATGCCATCGTATCCGGCTGTATATCAGGAAATACTGCCTTCACTTCTTGCCGTTTATCCTTTAAGGCGGCATCATAAAAACGGCGGATCAAGTCGGCACGTTCACGCCCGCTTCCATCTGCACACAAATAAATTTGCACAGCGACCCCACCGCGTAATCTACGCTGAGAAATGCCTGCAAATTTCTTTCCATTGATACTTAAATCGTAGCTGCCTGGACAATAAGAGCCGACTATTTCATAGGCTTCAATGTCCACATCATACATAGACAGCATCCGGCTGATCAATTCCACCATCGCATCATATCCGCGGTCAATATCAATGCCCTTCTTTTGTTCCGCAAAGATTAAAGACACATTCAGTACACCTTCATCCAGCACCACAGCAAGACCGCCTGAGTTGCGCACAATCACACGATATCCCTCTTCCTCAAGCAGCTTTACGCCATCTTGGAGAAATGGAAGTCTTGTATCCTGAATCCCAAGCACAATCGTATTGTGATGCACCCAAGAACGGGCTGTCGCTGGTGAAAGGCCCTTCCCCACCGACGCGCAAAGCGTATCATCCATCGCAAAAGATTGCTTCGGGTCCACATAAAGACCAAGACTCGACTGATCGATAATTCGCCATTTCGGCTGTGTCAGTAACTCAATAGGTTCATTTTTCATCTCCTGCATATCCTCTCGTTCATAAACTGTGTTTATTATACCATGGGATGAATGGGGGGAGAATGCAAAAAAGCTCTATGACATTTGGCGTCACAGAGCGTTTCAGTTGGATGATTTGGTTTTCTTGTTCTTGCTTTTCGAGATGAAATAAACAATTGCAATTAAAACGACAGGAACCCCAACCACGAGGCATGCAGCGATCAATGTATTCCACGGCAAATCGATCATCTCCTTAATAGACTAAACTTCTATGAAACAGCCCTCATTTACCCAGCTAAACAAGTCTTCAGCGACCAATTCCGCATGCTGAGGGTCCATCACACCAGCATCGACGATCCACACTTTTTTCTCCTCTTCAGCCAGCCGCATGAGAAATACTTGCCCGCCGCCATCGTCGCCAATGGCTACATATCCGCTTGCATATTGCTGAACCTCCCATGTTGCATTTCGTTCCGCAATGTCCTCAGTGCCGTATAGAAGCACCTCACCGCCAATGGAACATCCATTTGTATGTTTCAGCAGTTCCTTATAAACATGGGGCAGCAGCATGTTTAGCTGGGATTCTGCCTCTTTGATATGTATGTCACTGGCTGGTTTGTTCACGTGCAGATGTGGGATTTGGGGTAAATTGATCATTTTTAAGGCCTCCTCTATTTTAAGTTGCTGATTTTTTCATCACCCTTTTATACAAACGAAGAAGCATTTTTAAAAGAAAATAGAAAATGACCACGTCAAGTATAAAACCCCACAATAGAAATTCAAAAGCATGATGTCCGTGCAGAACTAGCCAATCAATAGGGAAACCGCGATAATCAGCATCTGAGTAAGAAACTCCTCTCAGCAAAGCTGTTCCTATAACAATCAGAACACTGATACTTAATAGCCAGTTGGATGTTTTTTTGTTTTTGTGTTGTTTATGTTCCATAGGCATTCCTTTCTCTGTTTTGCTGCCCGATACAAGACTTGATTCCAGTACTACAGACAACCGTCCTATCTATGACAGCATTTCTTTAAGCAAACTCTCTGCTTTATGTAATTCATCTAGAAAGGGGTTTAGATAGTCATTATAACTATCCATATAAGCTCTCACCCCGCCAACGATCAAAATCTTTTGGAGATCTTCATTGTTCTGAATGATCCTTTGTGCATTTTTATATCTTTTGTATATTAATTGGAGAACACCTTGATTGATTTCTTGTGGATATTCTTTTTCTAGGATGTTGATGACGGTTTGGATTTGTTTCGTTAGTTGTTGTTTTTTGTTCATTGAACGCTCCTAAAGAATCTGCAATTTTTATTCTCTTATCAATTCAACAAGCCATCCCTTAGTGTATCTGATCATTATCGTTCTTAAGCAGGTATATCGATTCAACTATTATTATATTTCAAATAACCCTTAAAAGTTTATAGACTTTCAAGGGTTTAAAGACATCATCTCTTACTAATAAATATCAAGTCGTTGACAATTAAAACTTATAAAATCGCCTTCATTTATATCTCCTGG
This sequence comes from Bacillus sp. FSL M7-0003, assembly GCF_038628485.1. Classification (NCBI taxonomy): domain Bacteria; kingdom Bacillati; phylum Bacillota; class Bacilli; order Caryophanales; family Bacillaceae; genus Bacillus; species Bacillus sp. FSL M7-0003. Next base: position 3,402,163 of record NZ_CP152024.1, read on the forward strand.
TAAATTGTTATCCAATTCTAATAAAAGTCCGCCTACTCTCACTTTTTCATCATGCTTATCAATTAATTGTCCTAAGAAACTATAGCTAAAATTATCATCTAATTTTTCAATTCTATACTCTGACAATTCAGCTTTCACTAGGTCTGACACATCTAAACAATAAATAGGCTCTAATAGTTCACTTTCTTCAAGGTAATTTAATGGTTGAGCAAAACACATTATTTCCAGTTCACCATCTGTTACAATCACTTCAGCTTCTGAAGCTTCTTGTGAAATCCAGTTTATTTTTTTTATTTTCAATACGATCACCCTTTTTTACTTCTTTGTTTTTATCCCTAAACTTGGTGCTTTTTTAGAAAGTTCTTTAACCGATTTTATATGAAATGTGGTAATATTCCCTGTTTTTCTATCAAGCCCAACAAAACCATATTTTGCACTTCCCTTTCCACCAACAAGCCTCACATAACCATTCAGTTCTGGTACATATTTCCCCTTCTGAATAACGTGATTTGCATCTTTAAGGTAATTTTTGATATTGTATTGATTTTTACCCATTGCATCCATTATCTCTTTACTATGCTTTTCATAATGAATAATAGCTTGATCACCTTTGAATTTAATCAGGTCACCCGCACCCTTAGCCGTCTTCTCAACCCTCTTCACATTCTTCCCTTGATCCAACCTAAAAACATATTTCCCAACCTTCACTATTTTCGTTATTGGGATGATAGAGGCGGCGGATAGAGCTTGGTCTGTGCTGCTGATATTTTGGCTGGTTTCTGGGTCTTTGCCAGTAACCGCTCGGTAGCCGTCGTAGATGCCGCTGTATTCTAAGATGATGTTTTCAGTGGTTGAGACGACTTCACCGTCTAATATGCGTTTAGCGTTGCCACGGCTGCGGCTTTCTGGAATTTTGTCGACTTCTTCTATTCTTATTTCGCCGTTTGCGATATACGTTCGGATGATTTGTTTATTGGCGTAAACGGTGTATCTTCCACCAATAAAATCAATATCCGACGGATCCGTGACGACTTCATCTGCGATGTCGAATTCTTTTAACTTTTTAATGTCTTTTACGTTGTATAGTCTACCATTTATGACTCTGATGTCTCTATGAATCTTGTTTTTCCCGTTCACAGCTTCCTTTTGTAATGTTGTAAGCGATGGATCGTTTGCTGTGACTTGTTTACTGATGTTTTTATGGTTGTCATTCCGAACAACCGTCTCCACATTCGCCTGTTGTTTCTCTTTCAGTTTCTTCAGCATGATCATCAATGGATTGTCTTTTGGGTTGTCTATTTTATTCTTCAATCCACTGATGGTGCTGCTTACTTTTTCTTCTTTTCCATCTTTGAAAATAGATCCTTTTTGATAGCTTGTGATGTCGATTTTTGGGCCGGTGAACATGGTACTTAAGGTGTCGATGTATTGCTTCATTGTTTGAAGGGAGCTTTTGGTTTCATGTAAAGCACTTGTCTGCTCCCTGTCAAATGCATGAAGAAGACCAATAGTTTTTGATGTCTCAAGCCATGCCTTTTGATAGTTCTGCTGAAACACTGATTCGTCTACATTTGGCAAATGAACAATATGACCAACTCTGCCGATGGCATGGTTTACCTCTGATACAATTTCAGAAATCGTTTGTTCAGCTTTTTTTAAGCCTTGATCAAGATCATGTTCAATAAATGCTTGTGATATATAGCCGTGCTCATTTGATTCTAGCGCGCTAAGAGCCTGCTTTGTGTTTTTCAATGCAGCGCTATATTCCTCAATGACAACCTGAAAGAATTGCAAGAAGGGAATATGGCATTCTGTATAAAAGGCGCGGATGGCTTGTCCCGCCTCTCCCTTTAGTGCGCCATCGAGTGAGATGATGTGATTGATTTGTTTTTCGAGGGAGCTGATTTGCTGTGACTGCTGCTTTAACGCATTCAGCGTTTGATCTATTCCGTTTATTAGCGCAAAGGCGTCAAGGGTTTTCATTGCGTTCTCCTTTATTTTCTTTTACTGCTGGAAGCAAGCGCCTTGTCCGTTTCAATCATGGTGTTCACCGCTTGTTCTGTTTGTACAAGCTGTTTCTGAAGAATGCCTATATAGGATGTACTTAATTCGTTCAGCTGCTGATTGATCTTTTCTAATGTGTCTGCCGTCAGGAGATGATTTCTCCCTTTGATGGTGGTTGGAAGGGCTGCATTCTTTTGAGCGCCTGATTGCTTTGCATGCTGTAATACTTGTTTGACCTGACTGGCATCTATTTTAATTTCTCTCGTCATGTGACTACCCTCTTTTTTCTTCCAGTTGTTTCTGCTTTTCTTTCTCTATTTTTCTTTCAACCGAATGAATTTCATGTTCTAACGAATGGATATCCGATGTTAAATCACTGATTTTCTCATTGATTCGATTTAATAGATTGGTTAGCTGTACACCTTTTATTTCCTGACTGGCGGAAGCCATTTCGTCTCGAATGTCATCAAACGTGTCTGCCAAATGGCCAAACCATGTATGTGATGTCAGGTCTGGATGTGTGATTTTTTTGCTGGCATCTGACAGGGCCCATTTTGCCTCTTTGATTTCTTTTCGGCACATATTGAGTTCGATGATTTGTTCTTTTTTGATAGATATATCTGCCTTTAATGAATACAAGGCTGCTTTATATCCGATGATTGCTCCAGATATGGTCAAACACCTCTATTCCTTAAATAGTCCTCCGTTATGTTACCATTTACTAGCACAAGAGGCATATGATTGAAAGTGAATTTACCAAAAAATGAATCGTACGTATTGGGTTTTAATACCTATTTCTCGCGCGCAAAAAAGCTGGATTCATTTACTGAACCCAGCTTTTTATTGCTTATTTGAGCGATTCACCTGCTGATGCAGATGGATGATCGCTAAATGAGGTGTCTTTCTTTTCAGGAATATAATTTAGAGAGAAACCAACAAGACTGAAAAAGGCACTTAACACCAATGTTGGGTTTTTGAATAGGTTCGTACTTGCAATGATCATATCTCCCTTTTGCAAAAGAATCCCTAGTATTTGACCGAATACCAACAGGGCTCCTGACGTTAAGAACAGGACAAGCAGCACTTTAAATAAAAATTCCATCAATGCTCTCATGTGTTTCTCCTTTCTATACTGGAAGTATTCCCATTCCGATGAGCCAGCCAATTCCTACGATCGGCAGCATATAGTAGAGAATCAGCGGTATAAACGTTTTCTCCGGTCTGGCTCCTGCAAGACCAGAAGCAATGAAAATTGATCCTGATGCCGGTGGGGAAGCGCCTTCTGTTGATGAAAAAGCAAGAATGGCGACAACAGCCACAACTGGATCCACTCCGACTGAGACTAAAGCTGAAAATGAGACAAGTCCAACAGCTGTTAATGTGGCTGTAGAAGATAATGGTCCAGCCACCAGCGTGACAAGAATACCCACAATGAGCACCATGAGCCATTTCGGAATGGTAAGCACTGATGTGATTTGCGTCAAATCTTCTGCCAATCCTAATTCAGCAAGCACCTGACTAGCAGCAACAGCAAACAGCATCAAGGCACCGATCGTTGTAAACTTAGGTATAGCCGACTTGAAAAACTGAGACCAATCTAGTGCAGACGCCTTTTTTCTCCCAATTGTTAAACTAATCAACATCATGAGAATCGGAATCCACGTAATTAAAGAAATTTGATCCATTGCCTCTGGTCCAATGTTTGGATTACTTTTCAAGTAGTTTGCCAGCGGACCTATCGTGACAATGATAGGAATCAAGGCACCGAAAAAAATAAAGATCGACTTCCACCCTTGTTTCACAGCTTCCCTAAAAGGAAGAATATCATCTGGCGGCATGGCCTGAATTTTATTCTTTTTCACCAGAATATACACAAGAATAAATCGGTATACGACTTGATACAGTCCTCCTATTAATAGGGCAATATATAAATCTCCCTCAGATACAAGGGCTGCAATTGGTGCAAACCCCAGCATGATAAACATTGAAGAGTTCGGAGGCAGTGCCGCCCCAAGTCCGCCATTCCCTGCTAAAATGGTCGCTGTATGCGTTCGGCTCCAGCCTGATTTAATCATCCAAGAGGCTGTGATAGAGCCAGTGGCCGCTGTGTTTGCAGAATTTGAACCTGAAAGAGCACCTAAGACTGCTGAACCTAACGTACTCATATAAGCCGCTCCACCGGGAAGTTTTCCTACAACCGAATTTAAGATTCGCAAGAGTGCATGAATTAATTCCAGCTTTTCAATTAAATAAGCCATGAATACAAATGCGACAGCTGCATAGAGCACCTCATATGTGGATGCAAATTTTAATCCATCCCAGAACAGTCTTAATGCATCCAATCCGCCAAATAATGTGGTTGCAATAAAGCCTAATAGCATGGCTTCTCCCATATTCCGCTTCACGACGACATTCCATATAATGATGACAGCTATGAATACAATCAACGCAATAAAACCCATATCGTTTTTTCGCCTCCCCTTCGTTAAATAAAACGCTTACAATTTATTACCCCTGCTGCATCACGTCAATGACTTCTTCCCAGCTGGCCGGCTTTTTCCCATTAAACCGTTCAGCGAATTGAAAGTCTGCTAATCTCTCTAGCTTCTGTTGTGCTGCCCGAGACATACTGGCATCAACCTCTGCTTCATCCAACATTTCAATAGAGCCAAGAAGCTCGATCGCGCGTCTTTTCGCATGAAGTGCACTCCCTGTCACAAGACGGTTCATGGTCTCTTCAAAACTTTTGCTATCCATTGTATCGCTAAGTGAAGAAATCACTTGATGTTCCACGTTGTACTTTTTTGAAATTTCCAAAAATTCAACCATGAGACCAACGATCCCCTTCATATAAACGCTTCTGATCAGCTTCAAGGCCGAAGCATCTCCTGGCTGTTCACTGATTTTTGTGATATTCATGCCATAAGCATTCATTACTTTCATGAATTGGTCAGTTCCACTTCCGCTTGCCGTGATCGGAACCTTGTGTTTGTTAACTGGAAGAGGCCCTAGCATGGCAGCATCTACGAATAGAGCTTTTTGCTTTTCAATTTCGTTTGCCACTTGTTTTTTGATGTCTGGTGTTGATGCCGATACATCTACATATACTTGATTCTCTTTCAAACTTCCCGAGACGGATTGGGCCACTTCTAAGGTTTTATTCGCTGGCACAGCAGCAATCACAATATCAGATTTCTCAACGACTTCGCTAATACTGCTGGTTAATTGAACTCCTGTCTGCGATGCTTTTTCTTTCAACGCACCAGACAATTTCTCATTTTCTAAAAGTACATCATACGCATAAAATTGATCTAATCCTTCTGTTTTCAATCCCGTTGACAACTCATATGCAGCTTCTCCATATCCAATAAAGCCTATCTTCATCACCGATTCTCCCCTATCCCTGATATTTTTTCATTCTGCCTTCCAGCCATGCCGGTGCTAAGAGACTGATGTCTTGCTTTCCTTCGTCCACATACTGTTGAATCGTTTGTAATCTTTGATTTTCATACGCTTGTTTCTCTTCCGCTAGTGTCAGCAGGTGTTCCGCCTTTTCGTTTGGTACGATGACAACTCCATCATCATCAGCAATGACTAAGTCACCTGGTGCTACTTTGACACCGCCGCACGAGATGATTTGATTTAATTCCCCAGGACCATCTTTAAAAGGTCCATTTGGCATAAACCCCTTACTGTATATCGGAAAAGCCAGTTCCTCTAAAGCGAGTTTGTCGCGAACAAGCCCGTCAATCACGATTCCTTCTATTCCTGCAGCCTTTGCTACACCTGCCATCAATTCCCCTAAATATGCATGACCCTTATGGTCTTTTCCATCAACAATCAGTACATCTCCTTCTTTCGCAGAGTAGATCGCTTGATGTAGAAATAAATTATCCCCTGGCCGTAAGCTGACGGTAAAAGCTGTACCTACTATATTCATGCCTCTTGCAACTGGTTTGATTTGATGATCCATCGCGCCGGTGCTTCCCATCACATCTGCCAGCAAGGTCGAGCTCAGTTTTTTTGCCCGATCTATTAGATCATTTGACACGAATTGAACAGTACCCATTGTTTCCATCATCCCCTTTGAGTTATATTCATTACATTTAATTTTATATAAAGTAATATATATTACTTTTGTGATAAGATCATACCATCTCATTTTTATTTAGTAAAGCGCTTTCAGAAAATTTTAAAATAAAAAAATGAGTCACCACACGACTAATGTGTTGTGTGATAACTCATTTTCGTTAACATATGATTGATTTGATCTAAACGAGGTTTTGTCCTTTCAGGCTCATTAATGGCTAAGGCACTTAAAATGTAATCTACGATAAAGATAGCAGATACGACAGAGTTATGAGAGCCCGCACTTGCTGAGGAACATGGTAATACATATTGTGCATACTTGGTTAGTGGAGAGCTGTAGCTGTCTGTAATTAAAAGCACTTCCACCCCATATGACTTCGCTGCCTCCAGCAAATCCTTTATACGCTTTGCATAGCGAGGATAGCTGACCGCTATAATGAAATCATCAGATTGAAAATGAACGAGTTCGTCGACCCAGTCACTTTTGTCTGCATCAATATATTGACAGTTCCCCAGTAGGCGATTGATTCCTTGTGACAGATACTCTCCAACAGGTCTTCCACTTCGGACACTTGTACACAGAACCTGGCGGGAGCTGGCTATTTTTTCAACAATATGCTGAAAGGTTTCTTCTGTGATATTGTCTAAAGCGTACTGGATATTTTGAAATTGCAGCTCGACATGATTATGCAAAAGCTTACTTTTATTTGAATGCTTGAGGTTCGCTTCAAGTCTCGTTTGAGGGGCAGCTTTATGCTTCATATTTGATTGAAGCTCTTTTTGAAGCTCGGAGAAACCGGAATACCCTACAGCAGCAGAGAATCTCATGATGGTCGCTGTACTCGTCCCTACTTTTGACGCCAATTTATCTACTGTTAAAAACGCGACCTCCATTGGATTTTGCACGATATAATCTGCAATTCTCCTTTGTGCCTCGGTTAATCCCGCGACCTTATGCTGAAGCTTATGTATTAAATCGTCCATTATAGCACCTGCCCATTCTAAATTCTATCGGCTTTATCTACGATCAAAATTTTTTCTTTTCCCCCTATATTGTACACATTTGTCATCAAAAAAACAGCCAGCACGAATCTATCGTACTGGCTGCCTTTGTCGAGATCATTATAGTGCTTGAGCTGCTGTGATAAGCGCAAGGTTGTAAACGTCTTCGGCATTACAGCCTCTTGATAGATCGTTTACTGGCTGGTTTAAACCTTGAAGGATAGGACCTACAGCTTCAAAGTTACCTAAGCGCTGTGCAATTTTGTAGCCAATGTTTCCAGCTTCGAGGCTAGGGAAAACAAATACGCTGGCGTCGCCTTTGATGACGGAATCTGGCGCTTTTTTCGCTGCTACTGAAGGAACGAAAGCTGCATCGAATTGGAATTCTCCATCAAGTACAAGCTCAGGTGCCTTTTCTTTTGCAATGCGAACTGCTTCAGATACTTTTTCTGTTTCGTCTGATTTTGCCGAGCCTTTTGTAGAGAAGCTAAGCATTGCCACACGTGGTTCGATATCAAACATTTTGGCTGTGTTTGCACTTTCGATCGCAATTTCAGCTAGATCTTGGCTGTCTGGAGCAATGTTGATTGCGCAATCAGCAAACACATATTGCTCTTCGCCGCGAGCCATGATGAAGACGCCAGATGTTTTCTTTACGCCTTCTTTTGTTTTAATGATTTGAAGTGCTGGACGCACTGTGTCAGCAGTTGAGTGTGCCGCACCGCTCACAAGTCCGTCTGCAAGACCTTTATACACAAGCATTGTACCGAAATAGTTTTCATCTAGTAATGCTTTTCTTGCTTGCTCTTCTGTTGCTTTGCCTTTACGTCTTTCTACGAAAGCTTGTACAAGCTCTTCAAAACCTTCATATGTATGAGGATCATACACGTCAACACCATCAAGTGTAAGACCTAATTCTTTTGCTTTAGCTTCAACTTCTTGTTTTTTTCCTACCACAATTGGCTGCAATACTTTGCCATCTGCTAGTTTTTGAACGGCTGTTAGAATGCGTTCGTCCATTCCCTCAGGAAAAACGATCTTTACTCCTTTACCTGCAACCTTTTCCTGAACTGTTGAAAAAATATCTGCCACTTCAATACCCTCCTTGATTTTACAAAAAAAGCGTTCTCTTTTAAGCATACTCTTCTTCTACCTAAATTCAAACTACCAACTTATATTATAGCGCTTACAAATTAAATTCTTATTTTTCAAACTAATTTAATCAATTTTGAGAAAAGCTGTTTTTCTCGTTCAAGTTTTGATCACATCTCCATTTGGACAAACTATGTTATAGTTGGAACAGATGGAAAACTGTTAATAGGAGTGAAAGAAATGAGCGAACAACATACAACAAATGAAGCAGCTCAAACACTAGATGGCTGGTATGCGCTGCATGATTTTAGAACAATCGACTGGACAGCTTGGAAGCTGCTGACAAGTGATGAGCGCCAAGCCATCATTCATGAATTCACAGGTCTATTGGAAAAATGGAAAACAGCTGAGCAAGATAAAGCTGGAAGCCAAACAATCTATAGTATTGTCGGCCAAAAAGCAGATATTATGCTCATGATTTTACGTCCGACAATGGAAGAACTAGGTGAAATTGAACTCGAATTCAACAAGACACGACTAGCAGAGTTTACGATTCCAGCTTATTCTTATGTTTCAGTTGTTGAGCTCAGCAACTACTTAGCAGGAGGCGGCGATGGGGGAGATCCTTACGAGAACCCGCATGTACGTGCTCGCTTATATCCAGAGCTTCCTTCTTCTCAATACGTGTGCTTCTATCCAATGGATAAAAGACGTTCTGGCAATGACAACTGGTACATGCTTTCTATGGATGAGCGTAAATCTCTTATGAGAAGCCACGGTTTAATTGGCCGAAGCTATGCTGGAAAAGTAAAACAGATCATTACAGGTTCTGTTGGTTTTGATGATTATGAGTGGGGCGTTACACTTTTCTCTGATGATGTGCTTCAATTTAAAAAATTGGTTTATGAAATGCGCTTTGATGAAGTCAGTGCACGCTACGGCGAATTTGGTTCCTTCTTTGTTGGAAACCGATTAGCAAACGAGCAGCTGGCGTCTTATTTCCATGTATGATAAAATCTTAAAGCTTCGGATCTCTCCGAAGCTTTTTTATGTATTTGTTTAGAAAGGTGATCACATCATGAAAAACTTCCCCATCGCTATTTTTGCGTTAACGCTCGGTGCGTTTTCGATTGGCATGACTGAATTTGTCATCATGGGACTTTTACCAAATGTCGCAAACGATCTTCATGTATCAATTTCTGCTTCAGGACAGCTGATTACTGGATATGCACTTGGTGTCGCAGTTGGCGGACCTATTTTAACGTTATCGACTGGAAAAATGTCGAGGAAACGTCTCCTCATTCTGTTAATGATTCTTTTCGTTGCGGGAAATGCTGCTGCCGCTGTCTCGACCTCTTATGGTCTATTAATGGCCGCCCGTATTTTAACGTCATTTGCTCATGGAACCTTCTTTGGCGTCGGAGCCATTATGGCTGCACGGCTTGTGCCTAAAGAGAAAAGCGCAAGCGCGATCAGCTTCATGTTTACAGGACTGACAGTTGCCAATGTACTCGGTGTGCCGTTCGGTACCTTTATCGGAAATCAATTCGGCTGGCGTATGTCTTTTCTAGTCATTGCCGTCATTGGGCTCATTTCCTTAATTGGTATCATCAGCTTAGTCCCAAATCAGTCGAAAGAAGAAGTACTCGATATTCGAAATGAAGTATCCGTTTTGAAAAAACCACAAGTACTCGTTTCCTTTGCAATGACCATCTTTGGTTTTGCTGGTGTATTTACAGCCTTTACGTATATCAGCCCAATCTTGCTGCAAGTCACTGGCTTTCAGGAAAATGGGGTGACGCTCATCCTTGTCCTATTTGGACTTGGGGTCACTATCGGAAATTTAATTGGCGGAAAGCTTGCTGACTGGAGGCTGATGCCAAGTATTATGGTGACACTGATCCTGCTCATTGCTGTCCTGTTATTGTTTACAGTCACTTCCGAATTCAAAGTGCCTGCCGTGCTGACCATTTTTGTTTGGGGAATCATTTCATTTATTCTTGTTCCTACCTTGCAATACCGCACGATGAACATGGCACATGAAGCACCGACACTCGCATCAACGCTCAGCCATTCTGCCTTTAATATTGGGAATGCCGGCGGTGCAGCGCTTGGCGGTCTTGCTATCGAAATCACACATTTACAGCTTGTTCCGTTATTTGCTGCAGCTGTGACATTTATTGGTCTTATCATTACAATTATGAGCTATCAGTCAGATAGACAAACAAAAAGGACCTGAGTCAGGTCCTTTTTTATTTCACCACGGTCATCTCTGGCTCTTCTATTTGTTTCAAGCGTTCCTGAATTGGATGGGAAAAAGAGTGCTCTGACAAGACAATATGGGAGACGGTTTTTGTAAATCCAGACACTTCTTGAATAAAGGCTTCAATTTCTTCAAGAGAAGAAACTGACAGCTTAATGAAAAAGCAAGACTGCCCTGCCACTCGATAAGCAAAAAAGGCGCGTGGATGCTCATTCATAAAAGTCACAAAACGCTGATACTCCCCATTTAACACCGTAACTTCCAGCAGGCAGTCAATCAGAAGCCCTAATTTTTTATAATTGACCTGAACAGAATACCCTTCGATAATCCCTGCATCCTCTAATTTACGTACTCTTTCTGCTACCGCAGGTGCTGATAAATTCACTCGTTTGGACAATTCCCTCATGGATAAGCGGGCATCTTCTCTCAATTCATTTAAAATATGCACATCTACATCGGTGATTTTCATTCGTACCTCTCCTATCCAAAAATCGTTCCATTTGAAAAGTATTTTATGATAATACTTATGATGCGAAATGTAAAATAAAACTAAATAATGGTAGAATTTATTTTAACGGAATTGAATGAAAAAGCAAGTATGGAGGGATCACTTGATGAAAGAATCTTTAGACAGCCAGGCTTCTAAAACATTTCCCATCACACTTGCCATTGCACTCACACTTGGCGTTTTTGCGGCGGGATCGGAAGAGCTGGTGATTTCACCACTGCTGCCTGATTTATCAAACTCCTTTCAGCACTCTCTTGATATTCTCGCTCTTTCCATCAGCATTTATGGGTTAGCTGTGCTGGTTGGGGCTCCGCTGCTCGTTCCTTTAGGGGACCGGTATTCAAGAGAGCTGTGTTTGATTATTGGGCTGTCTTTCTTTTTGATTGGAACAGTGATGTGTGCTGTTGCCCCCAATTTGGCCGTGTTTTTTGCAGGCCGAGCTATTTCTGGGCTGGCGACTGGTGTATTTGTGCCAACAGCCTATGCTCTCGTGGGCGACCGGGTTCCATATGAATATCGCGGCAAAGTGATGGGACTCATTGTATCGAGCTGGTCTCTTTCTCTTGTTCTTGGTGTGCCCATTGGCGCCTTTATTGGTCAAAGTTTGAACTGGCGCTGGACATTTTGGATTTTCGCCATGATGAGTCTCGTTGTCCTGCTGCTCGTCATTCTTGAATCTCGAAAACAAGACGCAGCAGCTGATCCGAAGGCATCTCAAGCGAGGGAGAAATCAGGCTCTATCTGGGGGGCTTTAAAAATCGACCGAGTCCCTGCCTATTTGACCGTGACATTTTGTAACATGCTTGGATTTTATGGCATGTACTCATTTTTAGGGGCTTACCTGCAAAGTCTGTTTTCCGGGGGTCAATCAACAGCTGGACTTCTGATCATGGCTTATGGCGTTGGCTTTTCCATGAGTATGTTTACCGGGAAATTAGCTGATTGGTTTGGCAAAACACGCTCACTTTTCTTTGTGCTGGGCGGCATTACGCTCGTTCTTGCCTTACTTCCTTATGCACCGTTCTCATGGACATTGCTCATTTTCGCTTTATTTATTTGGGGTGCCATGCAAAGTTTATCCGTCACGCTTTTGAGCACCGTCCTGAGCGACTGCTCTCAAACCCACCGAGGCAAAGTGATGGCTTTTTACAGCCTTGCTTCCAATCTTGCCGTTATGCTTGGGTCCGCTCTGATGGGACCTGTTTATGTCCATTTCGGCTATCATACGGTAGGGCTTGTATGTGCACTCATTACGCTTGTTGGTTGTATCGTCAGTTTTATCAGCTATAAACGTGAACGAGGTGCTTAGAGAAATGAAGGACTGTTGTTATATAAAAGTAAAAAGACCTTTCTTTTCCGAAAGGCCCCCGTTCTCTATTTAAATGTCGTTTCCCAATTAAACCCGATCGTTTCGTCATTCCAGGCGATTCTCTTTTCATCTGGGTTTTTCGGGTCATACGATTCTGTTGTGAAATACACAATTTGCAGCGGCGTCTCACCTAGTACACGGTAGCCATGCGCGACACCCTTTGGGATGAGAAGCAGCATCGGATTGTCTTCCCCCATATAATACACATCGGTTTGCCCCTTTGTGGGAGAGTCCTCACGCAAATCGTATAACACGACCTGTGCATGACCTGCCGGGAAGAACCAAACGTCGTCTTGTTTTTCATGATAATGAAAAGCTTTGATCACGCCTGGAAAGCTTTTCGACCATGACGCCTGACCAAAGCGTTTCAGCATCGGCTCATCATCTCGAATGAGCTCTGCAAAAAAGCCGCGGTCATCACAATGTTTCATGAGTTTTTTTGTTTGAACACCATCAATCATGCTGTTGCCATCTCCCTTCTTTCTGCAAATATTCGTGAAGTGCATCCTTCCAATGCCTCGGCTGCCAGCCTGTGGCTTCAATCGCTTGAAGATCTAAGACAGAATAGGCTGGACGAGGCGTTTGGAAGCCATACTCTTCCGTGGAAATCGGCTCAATTGTAGCGGACAGGCCGCTTTTCATCACAATTTCTGACGCAAAATCAAACCAGGAACAGCTTTCTCGATTACTGACATGGTACACGCCTGCCTTCTGATCAAACAAATGAATCAAGGCCTCGGCTGCATCCTTTGTATAAGTAGGAGACCCTATTTGATCGTTCACAATGCGCAAATGATCCTTCGTTTCAGCGAGCCGAAGAATGGTATTCACAAAGTTATGCCCCTCATGTCCGTAGAGCCACGAGGTACGAATGATTTTCACTTCGTCTGACACAAGCTGAATCAATTCCTCACCAAGCTTTTTACTCTTTCCATAAATGGTTTGAGGATCTGCTTGTGCATCGACTTGGTAAGGGGTGTCCGCCTGCCCGTCAAACACATAATCTGTACTGACATGTAACACATCAGCGCCTGCGCGCTTTGCTTCCAGGGCTGTATAGTAGGCGCCAATGCCATTCACAAGATACGCCTTTTCGGTTTCTGTTTCACATTGATCAACAGATGTATAGGCTGCTGCACTGACAACAATATCAGGCTGATAGTGTCTCATCGCATGTCTAACTGCCTGCTGGTCTGTGATATTGAGCATGTTCCTCGTTAAGGCAATGACGGTCATGTCTTTTTCTTTGAGCTGTCTGCTCAATTCTTTCCCTAATTGGCCGCCTGCACCGGTGATTAAAACTTTCATCCGTCACCCTTCTTCGCTCTGATCGTATTTGGTTCGATACCAATTGATCGTTTTTTCGATACCTTCTTCAAATGACGTCTCCTGCGTCCAGCCGAGCTCGCCTTTTAGCTTACTGGCATCAATGGCATACCGTCTGTCATGTCCTTTTCGGTCTTGAATAAACGCAATTTGATCATGACTGATTCCGAGCTGCGATAGAATCGTTTTGGTTAAATCGAGATTTGTTTTCTCATTGCCGCCGCCAATATTGTATACCTGCCCGGCTGTGCCGTTTTCGAGCACCTTCTTCACAGCTCTCGCATGGTCCTCTACATACAGCCAATCGCGAATTTGCCGGCCGTCTCCATAAATCGGGATTTTCTCTCCATTGACTGCTTTTCTAATAATGGTCGGTATTAATTTTTCCTCATGCTGATACGGTCCGTAATTGTTACTGCATCGTGTAATCATTGCGGGTAATTGGTGAGTGTGGATATAGGATTTCACAAGCAGGTCTGAACTCGCCTTGCTTGCTGAATAAGGATTATTCGGTGAAAGTGGTGTTTGTTCTGTGAAAGCAGGGTCATCTGGCTCCAAATCTCCATATACTTCATCTGTTGAAATATGAATGAGCTTTTTCGCCTTTCCTTTTAAGACCGATTCAAGCATACGATACGTTCCGAGGACATTTGTTTGAATAAAGGGCTCTGCCGATTCAATGCTGCGATCAACATGCGATTCTGCCGCAAAATGAATGATTGCATCATAGACTTCGTCAAATGCTTGATCCAGCTCATGCTGAAGGGTAATATCCCCCTGAATAAACCGAAAATGAGACAACTTTAATAATTCATCCATCTCGTCTGGATGACTGGCATATGTTAATTTATCCAAAACGGTGAGCCTGACATTTGTATCCTGAAGCAGCAGCTTCACAAAATTCAGTCCGATAAAACCCGCTCCGCCTGTAATTAAATAAGACTTCGTCATTCGGATCCCTCTTTTTTCTTCATCGTTTCAAACATTTTCGCAGATGCTTCGTGGAGAGATTCATGTGTTCCTGCATCAATCCACCACCCTTTTAACATATCATAGGTCAGCTGGCTATTTGAGATATAGAGATTGTTCACGTCTGTAATCTCTAATTCGCCTCGATCTGACGGCGAGATTCTCTCAATATATTGAAAGACTTCTTGATCATAAAAATAGATGCCCGTGACGCAGTAAGATGAGCGCGGATACTCCGGCTTTTCTTCTATTGATAAAATCCGTTGGCGCGTGGCATCAATTTCTGCAATGCCAAACCGGTTTGGATCTGCCACTTCTTTCAACAAAACCTTGGCTCCTCTATCTTGCCGCTGAAAGGCTTCAACAAAAGGGTTTAGCGAATCCTCAAATACATTATCACCAAGCATCAGCACAAACTTCTCCCCTTTGACAAAGGGCTTTGCATAGGATAAGCCGTCTGATATCCCAGACGCTTCAGGCTGTACCTGATATACGATGTTCATCCCCAGTTCCTGATCGCTTTCAAGCAGCTTTTGAAACAGCGGGATTTGTTCTTCTTGTGATATGACCATCACATCTAAAATCCCTGCTTCCTTCAATTTGAACAATGACCAATAAATCATTGGATATGGACCAACCGGCAATAAATGTTTATTGAAAATCTTCGTTAAAGGTGCCAGTCGTGATCCCTTTCCTCCTGCTAAAATAACTCCCTTCACATCTACACATCCTTATGTTCTTTTTGATGATGATTCATGAGGTGTATAAGAATGTTTTTCACTCGTTCAGTTCCTTTTCCATCGATGAGTGTCCGTCCATTGAGATGGATGCTCCTGCGGAGAAAATAGCTGCCAGACAGCCTTTCCACAGCACATCGTATATCTTTTTCATCCACAAGTTCACCTAATCCAAGATGACGGCAGGCTCCCTTTTGTGCAAAACGAGCGGCTGTCACTGCTTGGTGGTCGACTTGTGAAAGGACAATACTGGGCACTCCGATACAAACTGCCTCGTATAACGTCATCCCGCCAGCCACTATTGCCAGATCAGCTTCCGAAAGGCGTGCAGGTAATTGATCTGTATGACGAATGAATTGAATATGCTCAGCCTCTATTTGTTCTTCAATGCGGGAGGCTTTTCCTGTAACCGCTAAGATGTGTAAGTGGTCAGCTTCGAGGAGTGCTGATACAGCCTTTGATAACAATCCGCGCGGGTCACTGCCCCCAAGGCTGATGACCACCTTTTTGCATTCTTTTCGAACCTCATATGTGTCTTTTAATCGGCTTATCTCTTGATCTAACAATAAATAAGGTGTTCCATAAAAATATTCTGTCCCATCTACTTGCATGTGCTTTTCGTCCAGACCGCCATAAATGCCGTTCACGACAGCATCGGCAAGCTGACAGGCTTCTGCTCTTATTTCTTCAAATAAAACCAGCCTTGCAGAGCCGGAGGACGCTTTGATCAATCGAAGAAATTGGAGGTCACAATCAAGTACATCAATCAGCAGAAGATCTGGATTCAGCTCTTTTATGTCCTGCTCCATCTGAAGGAATGCCTTCGACTCCTGCACCAAATGAACGTGCCAATCTGGACCTGAGAGCATTTCTACACAGATCTGTTCATTTGTATAGAAAGATATGTCGTTTCCTTCTTGAAGCAGTTGATTTGCCAGCCGTTTCATTCTGACGACATGCCCCATTCCTCTTAAAAACCCACCGTACACAACAATCATGATTTTCTTGTTCATTCAGCATCCTTCTGTTTCACAAATTGATTCAACCGAACAATATCAGGGTCTTGTTCGCAAATGGTGATGAGTTCAGCCGTAGGCACAGCAATGGAGCCGCCAGCTTTCTCTAGTAAACGGGTCGCAAACACATAATCTTCTTCTGTATCAATCGTGAATCGATAAGCAGGATATGCAAGTTCTTTGGGCGGTGTGAATAATTGCAGGTGAAATTGCTCAGGATGCTTTCTGATATAGAGCGTGACATGCTCACGCTCTGGCTGCGTAAGGGGAAAATTGTCGATTTCACTTAAAATCGGTGCGTCGATCATTTCCCCGGAAATACCGAGTGGCGTTCCAGCCGTATACGTGTAATCAGCCTTCTCTTGTTTATGTTTTTCAAGCATTTTCGACAAAAGGACTGGATCTATAAATGGGTTATCTCCTGTTAAACGCACAATGGTTTGCGGTTCAAAATGACGGACAATCTGCGCAAATCGCTGCAGTACATCCGTCTCACTGCCACGAAATACTTTATAGCCCTTGGAGAGACAATAATGAGCCAGCAGATCATCTTCTGCCTCAACTGTTGTGGCGATCATGAGGTTCTGCGTTTTGTGATTGTAATGATCTGATTGCTTTACTCGTTCAACAATCAGGTCGATCAGCGCCATACCGCCGATCGGTTTCATTACCTTTTTTGGCAGCCTTGTTGAGCCCATTCTCGCCTGTATGACAAAAAGGACATCATTGTTCATTTGGCGTCTCCTTCATGAGTACATCTTTCCACGAAACCCCTGTATGGGCTGGGATATCTCTGACAGCCTTTGCGCCAAGTAAAACCGCCATATACCTTGGATGCAGACCTTGGCTTTTTTGTCCTGGACGTAACACAGCTAGATTTTCTGCGGTCAATGTCTCGCCCTTCGCAATGCCTTTTGTCGTAAAAATGCCTCGATACGCAAATTCACGAATCTTGCCTTCAATAGCTGTTGTCGTTTTATAAGAACTGCCAAGGAGCTCTTCTGGCACTGAATGAATGTCAGCTTCTTTTAAATTCCGCTGCTTTTCTGCCGCTCGAATATGCTGAACCATTTCCTTCAATTCTTCAGGATCAAGCGCAAAGGAATGATCAGCCCCAGGTAACGTTTTATCGACTGTAAAATGCTTTTCAATGATTGCTGCCCCAAGCTTCACAGCAGCTACAGGCGCTTCAATTGGATGCTCACTATGATCAGAAAAGCCAATGACTGCCTCGGGAAATGCCGCAGCTAAAGTTTGAAGCACGCGCAGATTCGTGTAAGCTCTAGGTGCTGGATACTTTGCTACGCAATGCATGATAGCGACCTGCTGATTTTGCTCGCTTGTAATCGCCTCGTATGCTTCATGGACATCCGAAATGGTTGCCCCGGCTGTTGAGAATATGATGGGCTTTTGAAAAGATGCCGTGTGACGCATAAGAGGCAGATGATTGATTTCATAGGATGCCAGCTTGAAAGCCGGCGGATCGGTTTGATTCAATAGATTCGCAGATTCTTCGTCACACACTGTGCTTAAAAATATCAGCCCTTTTTCCGCGCAACGTGACAATAACACTGGGAGCCATTCTGGCGGCAGCTCCATTTGTTCCACTAAAGAAAAAATAGACACCTCTTCTCCCTTGGCTGTTTCGTACAAACCCGGTTCCTTTTGATACATCCGATCAGCTTGAAACATTTGAAACTTCACCGCATCTGCACCTGCTTCTTTTGCCACATCAATTAAAGCAAGCGCCTGATCCAGCTTTCCATCATGGTTAATGCCTGCCTCTGCAATGATAAAGACAGGCGCACCATCCCCTACTTTGCGATCTCCGATATAGAAATGCGCCATCTTACCTCTCTCCTTTTTTCGGCCACACATGGTAATACAAGAAGGCATTTTTTGTTCTAAAGCCCAGCTTTTCGTACAGCTGAATCGCGGTTGTGTTATGCATCTGAGTTCCGGCAGAAATAAACCGATGCCCTCTCTCATAAGAGGCTTTTATTATCGCCATCACGAGCTTTTTTCCGATCCCTTTTCCTTGTGCATCCGGTCTAATGGACAATAAATCAAGCACTAGTTCATCGCCCTTTGTCACCCCTTGAATCAAACCAATGACTTCATCGTTCACCTTTGCCGCGAGATTGATATCTGCACGTCCGAGTAAATTGTTTCTCATCCATTCCTGAAAGAAATGCTGGACGACATTCTGATCTAAAAAAGGATCAAGTGCGTACCGGCTTTTCCCAAACGCCTGATGAGCAAGTGACACCGCCTCATCGTAATCCTTTTCATCCGGCAGACTAATAACCACATCTTCACCTGCTGATGGAAGCTCCATTTGTACAGGCGGCGCCTCAAGACGAGTGAGACCGCCCACATAGTACACATGTGACAGTCTTTGAACGATACGGTTTTTTACAAGATCAGACGCTTCAAGACGTAAAAAGAAAAAATCGCATTTTTCAGTTCTCATCCAATTGATGAAACGCTCCATCAATTCTTGAAAAGAAGACGCTGACTCCGCTTCCACAAACTTCACATGAAAAATATGCTGATCAAAAATGCCGCTTTCCCATTTTGACCATTCATATAACAGGACTGCTTTGAGCTGGGCGCCATTAACAAGAGCAAACTGCTTGAAGCCGTTCATTTGTTCCGCTTGTTGACCGTATTTCTCCAGCCAAGCAGCGAGCACCTGATCATCTACAGCATGAACGACCTTCATGATGATGCCCTCTGTTCTTTTAAAATAGACAACACCGCTGTGATAACATCCTGCACATCTTCATCTGTCATACTTGGATAGAGCGGCAGTGAGAGCGTCTGCTTGTAGTATGCGAGTGACTCAGGGAAATCCTCTGGTGAATAGTGATATGTTTCCTGATAGTATGGATGCAAGTGAACAGGGATAAAGTGAACACTCGTGCCGATTTTATATTCCTTTTGCAGTTGATCAATCAGTTCATCCCGCGTGATGAATGCTTCTTTTGGATTCACTTGCAGTACATACAAATGCCATGCATGTCTTCCATGTTGATGCACAGGCGGCAGGATCAGACCCGCTTCTTTTTGAAAAGCCTGATTGTATGCTTTTGCAATCTGTTCTCTCCGTGTCTGCATGTCATCCAGACGGTTTAGCTGAACAAGCCCTAACGATGCCTGCACGTCAAACATGTTCATTTTATAGCCTGGTTCCTCGACCTCGTAATACCACGTTCCTTTTTCTCCATAACGATTCCACGCTCCCTTGCTCATCCCATGCAGCGCTAGTCTTCTAATCCGAGCAGCAAGCGCATCATCATTTGTTGTCAGCATGCCGCCTTCACCAGTCGCTAGGTTTTTCGTTGCATAAAAGCTAAAAGCGGTCGCATCACCAATGGATCCAACGGGCTGACCGTGGTACGTTGTGTAAAGAGCGTGGGCAGCATCTTCAAGTACAAATAGATCATACTTTTTGGCAATCGCTAAAATTCGGTCCATATCGCACGATTGACCGGCAAAGTGAACAGGAACAATCGCTTTTGTATGTGGTGTAATGGCCGCTTCTATTTTCTCTGCATCCAGGTTGAGTGTCGCTGGATCAATATCGACAAATACAGGCGCTGCCCCCGTATGGATAATCGTATTAGCTGTTGCGCAGAATGTCAGAGGGGTTGTAATCACCTCATCCCCAGCCCCAATCCCTCTTGCCTTTAAGGCTAAAAATAAAGCAGCCGTACATGAATTGACAGCGATCGCATGTTTTGCACCTGTCAGCTGCTGAAATTCTTCTTCAAACTGTCTTACTTTTGGTCCAGTTGACAGCCAGCCGGACTTTAATGTTCCAATGACTTCATCAATTTCCTCCTGCTCAATGAAAGGCAGAGCATAAGGAAGAAATTGTGCTCTCTTTTTTCCCATATCGCTTGCACACCCCTATCTTCATCTCTGAAAATCCACACCAGTTTTTGTTTTGAGCAGAGAAAGCAGAACATCGATAGATCGCGCATGCGGATAATGTTGTTTAATGAACTGAGCTCCTTGCTGCTTTGCCAGTTTCATCTCTTGTTCATCCGACAAAATACGAATGGCTTTCTCAGCTAGTTCAACAGGGTTTTCCATATGATAACTGCCAAGCGACTCGTAATATGGGTATCTTCTGCCTTCTGTCATTTTCCCGATCAGCACACTCTTTTCAAAAAGCATCGCTTCAAGACCCACTGTAGATGTGAGCGTAATCACGATATCCACATATGGCAGCAGGTCATACAGGTCAATTTCTTTTTTAATCAATTTCACATGATTTCCCGCTCGTTCAATAGACACATAGTCATTTAATCGATTTCGAGCAATTTCCCAAGGATGCGGCTTCATGATCAGCTGAATGTCTTTCCGTTTGGCGATCGTTTTAAGAACATCGCCATAAAAGGCTTCAGAAAACGGCTGCGTTGCCACAAGCACGGTCTTTTTAGCCGGACTGAAATTCAATTTACGAAAAATGAGATCCTGTTGAAGCGGCGTTCGCTCTTTCACCAAATCAAACCTCGGATGACCTGTGATTTCCACCTGTTCCGGCTGACAGCCTTTGTCTACATACCAATCCTTTTCATATTTTCCAAACACCCCATGGCAAGTCGTAAAAATCGGTAAAAAGGCTTCGTCTCCCATAAGCGCGCCGTGCTGAAGACAGATACTCGTAAGCTGGCGTTTCACTGTTTGCAAAGCGAGTACGCGGCTGTAGACATCCTCTGTCGTTCCAACAATAACAGCTGCAATCGGCTGCATTTGAAATAGCATTTCTATCTGGTCAATGACATCAATAAATTGCACAATGTCCTTCCGCAGTTTTTCTCTAAAAAAGACATTGCCAAAGACAGGGTGGTGAGCGTAAGGTTTAAGGAGAGCATTTGCTTTTTCAATATATTCAGCGTGGGCTTCTTTATTAACCTCTCCGGCTAATTCCGGCTTACTGATCACGGGTAAACCGTAATAATCCGCCTTCTTCCAACGAGCGAGCACCACCGTTTGGTTTGGATGGAACCGCGTGTAATTTTGTTCCGTAAAACGCAGGTGTTCAAAGTGAAGCAATACCTTTCCATTCGCCGGTCGATAAGCAACACGCTTGATCTGCTGTTTATGCTGATCAAAAAATGGCTGAATCTCTTCCGGTAATGGACAAGCGGTTGTCAGTTCTTGACCGAATGCTTCATCTTCCATGCGTTCCCTCACTTCAGGACTGATATATTGATAAAAATTACTGATCAACCCAAGAGGAATTTGCTTGTAGGACAAATCCTTCATCAGATTCACATACTCAAAGTACACCTGCCAATAATGATGAATATAGTGCGACACTTCAGGTCACCTCCCATGTCTTTGTTTTAATATACTGCGAAGCTCCCAGCAGGTGGACTGCTCGGGAAGTGCTTGAATAAAGGCACTTTTCTCTTCTTCTGCCAGCTGATAATGAATGGACTGTTCTGTAATGTAATTTGTATCTAATATTTCTTCAAAGGGATAGAACGGATAAAAATGATTTAAGCGGAAAAAGAAACGGGCATCCCCTATTCGATAAAAATGCGGACTCTCGTCCCAGTAAGACCCAAATTCCTCATGAATTTTTGATAAAATGGATGTACGATGCACGACCGAGCAATGATCTATGGCGCAGGGGGCATTCCATTGCACTGTTTGCGCCGGCCGAATCGTTTCCTTCACTGGCTCTTTTTTGCTATTTAAATAGATCACTTTAGAACTAGAATAAACAATATCTTTACCTGGATGGGCATCTAGATAATGAGTGAGCTTCTCTAAACGGTCCGGGGCGTAGACATTGTCATCTGTGGCATAGGAAATATACTCCCCTTTTGCCAGTTCTAATGCTTGATTAATCAACACGGCGTAGCGAGTTTTCGCTGTTCTCTCTTCCAGCGTTTTGACCCCGCTTTGGATAAAATGAACGCGCGGATCTTTGCGAAACGGTTCAATAGCAGCAAGGGTTTTTTCGTTTGATCCATCATCCATGATAAAAAGTTCAAAGTCTGACAGCGTCTGCTGCAGGACCGCTTCAATCGATCTGCCGACGTAAGCCGCCTTGTTGTAGCTCGTCATAATGACAGTTACTTTTGTCAAAGTTTTCACCTCGGTCTCTTTCAAACTATGTTTATCATATGTGTCTCCTCTTAAAGAGACTGTAGAGTGACCTATTTTTTATAAAATTGTATTTTTTTATTGATCTATCTTTGAAAAATGCGAACTTTTTGGTAATATAAGTAATCATTTGTGTGTATTAAAGGAGTAAAGAACATTGGAAGCTATGAAGAATGATCACTCCCAAGAAGAGGAAGTAAAAGGATTTTTTCGATTTTTTAAAATTTTCGTCGCAACAAAAACGATTATTCGCTCATATCAACATTCCAATATTCCCATTTGGCTGATGATGCTCCTTGCAAGTATCGCCGGTACGGGCTGGATCTATGAAGGGTATTTTAGCGAGTATATGGGCAATCATATTCCATTCCCTTTTATTCTGTTACAAGGAGCGGGATATGGTATTTTGGCAGGCAATATGATTCTATTTTTCGGTGTCCTCATCATCAAGTGGTTAGGACGTCTCTTTTTCGGCTGTCAAACGGCGTATCGAGATATACTCAAAGCGTGCACACTGACGGTCTTTTTCCCTTCTGCTTTATTTTCACTTACTTGGATTTTCACTGTTGGGATGCTTGGTCCGTATACGTTTGTTAAAATCTCACCATATTTAGATCAGCATTATGAAGTATGGTATTACCTCGATCTTTTACCTCTTACGGAAGCATAT
Source organism: Bacillus sp. FSL M7-0003 (assembly GCF_038628485.1). Taxonomy (NCBI): domain Bacteria; kingdom Bacillati; phylum Bacillota; class Bacilli; order Caryophanales; family Bacillaceae; genus Bacillus; species Bacillus sp. FSL M7-0003. The sequence goes on from NZ_CP152024.1 coordinate 3,425,337, forward strand.
GCAAAGACGTGGATATTGGGAATGGCTGTTTTAGGCATTGTCGCTGTGATGAAGCTCAGATTATGGCAAGCCTTCATCATTGTGATCACACCGCTCGCCGCTTTTTTTCTCATCATGACACTTTTATTTGATATTCAGCACGCTATAAACTGGATCATGTAAAAAGGACGAGTACCGATAGAATACGAGGGATTGTCTTCACGCTGAGGAATTGCATAGCAGTTCCTTTTTTTCGTTCAATGTACATATTCTCCCCTCCTGTCTCATAGTGTGAAAGAGAGAAAGAATGCTATGGAAACAACAGGTGCTTTAGCGCCTTCTGTTTAGAACACCATGAGGAAAGAGGAGGAACGTTATGAAATTGAAAAATCAATTTGGGCAAGGTTCGGGTTTCGAAGGTCAAGATTTCCGCCAGCAACAATATGGAGCAAATCCGTATCCTGCGCAGCAGATGGGTTATTCAGTCCCTCCCCAAACGCAGGGTCAAATGCAGCAGGGGTTTTCACCAATGCCGTCTACCGGTACTTCACAAGGAGGCCAAGGAACGCAGGGCGGCGGTCAGCCCTATCAAATTCCTTCTGGACCGGTTTATCAGCAGAATGTCACAGGGCAGCTGCCTATTGAGCAGTCCTATATTGAAAATATTTTACGATTGAACCGCGGCAAGGTAGCCACGATTTATATGACGTTTGAGGCGAGTAAGGAATGGAATTCGAAGATTTTTAGAGGCGTCATAGAAGCTGCAGGGCGTGACCACATTATCATTAGTGATAATAAGACAGGAACACGATACTTACTATTAACAATCTATCTTGATTACATTACATTTGATGGAGAAATTCAATATGATTATCCTTATTCGATGTCAACATATTCTCCGAGATAACGTCAAGCATGGCAAAAGCAAGGCTCAGGTGCCCTTGCTTTTTTCTTTTGTCTAGGTTTTTGTCACACCTCTGGGGCCCTGCTCATAAGATGCCTAGTAGTTTTTATCAAAAGCCTAGAGGTGACATCAATGACTGTTGAGCTGGATTATACATCACCAAATGTCAAATTTTCATACGATCTGAATCAAAGCCCCCTTGTGAAATTCGATCAGCATAACCTAATTAATGTGTTAGGAAAAAAACAATTAAACTCGTTGGATCAAGTGTCCCTGCTGGATATATATTTGAGTAAAAGCAAAGTCGTAGAGCCTCATTATCATCAAAATGCGGCAGAGCTTGTTTATTGTATAGCCGGTTCTGCTGCCGTTTCGATGCTGAATCCATTTACAAAAAAACTGCACACCTACACCATCACACCTGGACAGGTGGCAAACGTGCCTCAAGGCTGGTGGCACTATGAAGTCGCTCTCCAAGACAGAACTCATTTGTTAGCCATTTTTAACGCATCTACACCTGAAGTGATCCTAGGCTCAGACCTTCTCACCCTCACCCCTTCTCACATCATGGCCCATACTTATTGCATGAACGAAACACAGTGGAAGCAGGCGATAAAGCCTGTGAAACCAAGTGTGTTTATCGGACCATTTTGCCACCGGGAGGAAGAGTCTCAAACGCATCCTGTCCCTCCATCTCACTACGTCCCATATTATCAAGCACCGCCCAACTATACCCCTTACTGGAGTTAAGAAAAAAACCGATGCCCCTATGAGAGCATCGGTTTATTGGCTTATAAATTTTTTGCTGCTGCAATGACAAGCATGATCCAAGAAGCGATAAATGCTACTCCGCCAATAGGAGTAATGGCACCTAGAATCTTTACCTGCGTCAATGCCAGCACATAAAGGCTTCCTGAGAAGAAAAGGATGCCTGCAAGCATCACCCAGCCAGCGGTTGGAACTAGGGAAACACCTGATAGCTTATCTGCAAGAAAGGCGACAATAAATAGTCCTATCGCATGGAACATCTGATATTGAACACCTTTATTCCATATTTCTATATATTTTTCAGGGATTTTCCCTTCTAGACCGTGCGCACCGAAGGCTCCAAGTCCAACAGCAAGCATGGCGTTAATGGCACCTAAAATGAAAAATAGTTTCATTCGTCATTCTCCTTATCTCGTCAATTATATTTATCATAGCGCGGGTGAAGGGCGACATTCAACTTTCCCTTTACGTTGACACGAGATTGTCGGATTTCTTTTTCTTTCGTAACAAGACCTGGTCGACCACGATCGCAATGAGTGTGCCTAGAACAAGACCGTTGCTTAATAATGAAATGAGCACAGGATGCATCCCTTTCAAGGCCCCCTGAGGCACAAACATCGCCCCTACGCCTGCTAAAACAGCAATCCCAAGAACAAAGCGAATCCGCGGAATTTCTTCTTTCTCATACTGATCAAACTCCGACATCGCAATCCCAATCATAGAAGAGAAGACCACAAAGTTTACAGCAAGCCCCACAGGGGATGGCAATGCAGAGAAAAAGCTCATGAGCAGAGGAAACAAACTAATGAGAACAACAAGCAGACTTCCTATGAAAAAAGGCTTTCTCGAAGGAATTTTGGTTGTCTGGATAAATCCGGCTGCCCCAGAAATAGGTACAGGCGCAATCGCCCCGATGAGCCCGCTTAATAAATGACCAAATGCTGCGACAAAACCGGCAGGGCGTGCTCTCTTCCGCTCACGCAGTTCACCAAATGCCTTCACTGAGCTTTCCACAATTCGAATACTTGCCAGCATGTTCACAATGAGTAAAATCGTTATAAAAAAGGACGTGACAAGCAATCCACTGTCAAAGACCGGCATACCGAATGGAAACAGCTTCGGAAACTCGATGATTTGTTCTGGAATTCGGACCGGCTTCGCCAATCCGAGTAGAGCGAATAACAGCCATCCGCCTGCAAGTGCGAATAACACTGAAAACTGTCTTAAGTAATGCCATTTTGAGCGGCTGATCATGAAGGTAAGGATAATGATCAAGATCGATAAGCAAAAGACAAGCCCATCTACTTGATTTCCCCGATAGCCGATGCCCATCAGCCCTTTCATAATTGGCTGACTTAGCTGCACAACAAGCAGCAGCAGGTAAATGCCTGTGACGACTGGCGTAAATAAAGACGCGAGCCAATTGATGATTTTAAATAGACTAAAAATAAAAAAGAAAACAGCACTAAAAATTAAAGCCCCTTGTAATGCTTGCAGGGTTTCAGGATACGTCGCAAAGATTGTACCTGTCATGCCGGCATAAAGGGTATACACACCCCACCAAAGCCCTGCTGGACTTTCATTAATCGGCAGCATATGGCCGCATAAACACTGCACCATTGCAACAAGACCAAGTGAAAAGAAAGTACTTTGAATCAGCTCCGCCGATTGCACTTGGTTCAATTCAAATGCTTGTGCAATCGCAATTGGTACGGCAATAGAAGCTGCGATAAAAAATGCCATCCACTGAATGGCGCCCAAAAATAGTTTCAAACCGATCACCTTCCCTTTGTCGTGACAAGACATTAAAAATCAAAAATAGAGTCGCCATTCCCGTCCTTCTCTTTTTGACCCTCATCATTTTGCTGAAATTTCTTCGCGCCACTTGTGCCCATGAGTTTCTCCAGCATGGCTTGATCTGCAGACACAGATGGTGCTGATGGTGTATGTATCGATGAAGGTGGTGAAATGACCGGCGACTGCGGCATTTGCACCTGTGATGGTGCGTCGAGAATGACATCACATAGTGAAGAAATGGCCGCCACTTGACGTTTCACCTCTTCATCATTTCCACTTTGTTTTGCTTTTTGAACCGCTTCCTCCATTTTTTGAAGCAGGCTTGATATATGAATATTCAAGGGTAGACCCTCCAATCTAAAAAAATCTCTTTTCAACATTATTTTACCAAATGAACAAACCAAATGGGTTCATTTTTTCAAAGCAGTGCGCTCACGACTCTCTTATTTGACCCGTCATCTTCATTCACACATAATAAAAGAAACAACATCGTCTATGAAAGGATTGAATAATGGACAAGCTCACTGCTCTATTTCAGAAACAAAAAGTCTTTCAGAAGCCGGCGGTTCAAGAACGCATCCGCATTCTTCAAGACTTAAAAGCAGCCATCAAACAGCATGAAAAGGATATTTTACAGGCCTTAGCCCATGATTTACATAAATCCGAACAGGAAGCCTATACAACAGAGATCGGGATAGTGTATGAAGAAATCAATCATACCCTCAAGCACCTTCACAAATGGGCGAAGCCAACTCGCGTGAAAACACCGCTGACTCATATCGGATCAAAAAGCATGATCATCAAGGAACCCTATGGAAGTGTGCTCATCATTGCTCCTTGGAACTATCCTTTCCAATTGGCCCTTTCTCCATTAGTCGGCGCGATTTCTGCGGGAAATGCTGTGATTTTAAAGCCGTCTGAGCTGACGCCGGCAGTCTCACAAGTGATCAGCACTATCATCAAACATGTATTTCAAGAAGACCATGCGGCTGTCGTAGAGGGCGGTGTTGATGTCAGTACAGAGCTGCTGAAACTGCCCTTTGATTATATCTTCTTTACTGGAAGTGTGGCAGTTGGCAAAGTCGTCATGGAAGCCGCCGCAAAACATTTGACTCCTGTCACACTTGAGCTTGGCGGAAAAAGTCCCAGCATCGTCATGCCTGATGCCGACATCAAATTAGCAGCGAAGCGGATCACCTTTGGAAAATTCACCAATGCAGGGCAAACCTGCATTGCACCAGACTATTTGCTCGTTCATGAATCCATCAAAGAGGAACTTTTGCGAGAAATGACAGCCTGTATCCGTGACTTTTATGGTGAACATCCCGAAACGCATCCGCACTTTGGAAAAAATGTCAGCCAGCGTCATTTTGACAGGCTTACACAATTTCTCTCAAATGGAACGATCGTCACAGGTGGACAGCGCAATGAACAGGAGCTCAAAATCGCTCCGACCATTTTAGACCACATCACATGGGATGATCCCGTCATGCAGGAGGAAATTTTCGGACCAATTCTGCCTGTCATGACCTTTGATTCTCTGCATGAGGCAGTTCATATGATCAAAGCAAGGCCAAAGCCGCTTGCGCTTTACTTATTTACAACAAATAAAGAAACAGAAACCTATATTCTAGACAACCTCTCATTTGGCGGAGGATGTATCAATGACACACTTATGCATGTCGCTACACCTTACCTGCCATTCGGAGGCGTCGGCGAAAGCGGCATGGGGCGATATCATGGGAAGGACAGCTTCTTTACTTTTACGCATGAAAAAAGCGTCCTGCGGCAAACCAATCGCTTCGATTTTTCCTTCCGTTATCCAAATGCGAAAAACGGACTCGACTTGGTTCGTAAATTTTTAAAATAAACAGGACGAAGGGTCTCTCCCCTCGTCCTATTTTCATTCAATATCCTTGATACACCAATTGATTTCTTCAATCCCCATTTGCTTTAAATACGCGTTTACCTTTGAAAACGGCCGGCTGCCAAAAAAGCCGTTTCTTGCAGAAAAAGGACTTGGATGAGGTGACTCAATGATGAAATGCTTGTTTTGATCAATGCGTTCTTTCTTGTTTTGAGCATGTCTTCCCCATAACACAAAAACGACGGGCTGTTCACGCTGATTCAGCACATCAATCACGCGGTCTGTCACACGTTCCCAGCCCTTGCCTTTATGAGAATTCGCCTCGCCTTTTCTCACAGTCAGCACAGTGTTTAACAGCAGCACACCCTGCTCTGCCCAGCTGACAAGTGAGCCGTGGTTTGGAACAGGACAGCCAAGATCATCCTTTAGCTCCTGAAAAATATTTCTCAAAGATGGCGGGTGTTTGACGCCCGGCTGAACAGAAAAGCTTAATCCATGTGCCTGCCCTGGGCCATGATAAGGGTCTTGTCCTAAAATCACCACTTTGACCTTTTCATATGACGTCAAATGAAGAGCACGATACACGTCATCTGGTTTTGGAAAAACGGTCTGCGTGCGATATTCTTCCTTCATCCATTCACGTAATTCCTGATAATACGGCTGTTCAAATTCACTTTTCATCACAGCCCACCAGCTATCATTTAAAAATGGCTTCATTGTGATTTTCCTCCTTCTACTTGCTGCGCTAGTCTGGAGATCATCGGTTTTCCATCCCACACAATCTCACTCTCTGATTCTCTTTTTTTCATCGCTGGTTCTTCTAATAATATAGCAAAGTTCGCTGTCGGCAGATCGCCTAGTTCATGCTTTTCACTTAAATCATCTAAGTAGTTTTTCCTTGTTTCACCAAGATCACTAGACTGATTTCCACCGCCGTCAAAAAACGCATAGATCACGCTCGCAGCTGGCACTCGTTTCACTCGGGCATGCTGTGATACACGCAAAAAGAAGTCCCAGTCCCAATAATGATGCATCGCTGGATCAAAATAGCCAATCTCATCGTGTATACAGCGTTTGTACATACTGCCCGAAGGAACATATGTAGAAAAGACACGCATATCCTCAATATCTGCTGTATAAGCAAACAAACGTCTCGACAGCGGAAAACGGGTCGCGCCTTTTTCTTCAAATGATACAATTTCTGCATCAGAAAAGACAAAATCGGCATCCTCCAGCGCCTTGCTCATGCGTTCGATATGACAAGGTGTGAAGTAATCATCGTCGTCACTCAGCATGATGACGTCGCCTGTCAGCTCCCGCACCCCCACATTTCTGGCATTGACATGCTGGACATTCTCATCTAAATGAATCAAGCGGATCGGAAGCTCAGGGTAAAGTTCCCGAATGATGTCGACTCGCTCTCCTGCATCATTGACGACAACAATTTCAAAAGGCTGTACGGTTTGTCTTGTAATGGATTCAAGCAGCTCACACAGTGCGCTGAGCCGGTTATGTGTCACAATTAATAAGGAAATCTTCATATGCAGCTTACTCCTTTAATAGATTCGTCTTTTTCCATTAAAACATAAATTGACTTTCTTCTCATGATATAAAAGGCGGTTTGATTTGATGGGAAAATGGGAATTTTTGATGAAAAGGAGTGATGATGATGGAATATATCACGGTGAAGAATAGTAAAGAAGCAAAACAGACCATTGACCACATTCATTCATCGGGATCATCAAAGGACGCTGTTTTTGTTTTTGCCTACGACCCAGAACGCTCTGATACCGTAACAGAGCATACAGACGCCAAAAGCATGACAGCGGTCGATCAAGGAATTTTGGATCAAGTCGCCAATGTCATTCGCACCCGGGATGATGAACTGATGGCCAAAATGATGTCAACTGGGGCCGATCAAGAGTTAGCCTTAACCCTTTTAGACGAGCTGAAAAAAGGGAAATTGGTGATTTGTAAAAGGTAAGAAAGAGAGGCGTTCCGAAGAGAGGAACGCTTTTTTATGCCGTTTCATTGTGATAAACGGAAAAGCTGATTATAATAAGGGATAGAACAATAACTGTTACACATCACATTGGAGGTTCAGCAACTATGTCTATGAATAAAGCACTCACCATCGCAGGTTCGGATTCAAGCGGCGGTGCAGGTATCCAAGCAGATTTAAAAACGTTTCAAGAAAAAAACGTCTACGGGATGACAGCTTTAACCGTTGTCGTTGCAATGGACCCACATAATCATTGGGATCATCAGGTGTTTCCAATTGATACGGCGACAATTCGCGCGCAGCTCTCTACCATTGTAGAAGGCATTGGTGTAGATGCACTGAAAACGGGTATGCTTCCTACCGTCGACGTGATCGAGCTTGCAGCTGACACCATCAAAACATATGACCTAAAAAATGTCGTCATTGATCCTGTCATGGTTTGTAAGGGTGCAAACGAAGTCCTTTACCCAGAGCACGCGGAAGCACTGCGTGAAAAGCTCGCGCCACTCGCAACCGTTATCACACCTAACCTTTTCGAAGCAGGTCAATTAAGCGGAATCGGCGAGATTAAAACGATCGAACAAATGGAAGAAGCAGCAAAACGCATTCACGAACTTGGTGCAAAGTATGTAGTTATCACTGGAGGCGGTAAGCTCAGCGAAGACAAAGCCATCGATTTACTTTATGATGGACAAACCTTCGAACGCCTTGAAACAGATAAAATTGACACAGAATACACACACGGCGCAGGCTGCACATTCTCAGCAGCAGTCACAGCTGAACTAGCGAATGGATCAGACGTGAAAGAAGCCATTTATGCAGCAAAAGAATTCATCACGGCTGCCATTAAAGGCTCTTTCCAGCTAAACGAATACATCGGACCAACAAAGCATTCTGCTCATCGTTTTGACAAGTAAAACAGAAAAAACCGATTCGCCTTGTTAGGAGGTGAATCGGTTTTTGTTTATCGAAAGCTTCGTCTCTGTGCAAACAGCCAATCTGTTAAGCCTGGCGTCTCATAAGCAGGCGTCCATGATGCATGGTCATATCCATACTTACTTGCATACTCCGTATAAAGCGGCTGGCCGCCAGCTTTTTGAATAGCTTGAATTGTATTTCTTGCATAGCTGATAGGGATAATGGAATCATCTTCTGCATGAAATGCCCATATTGGCTTGTTTGCTAAAATTCCTGCCTTGCTTGGATCTGCACCCCCCGCAATAGGAATCATTGCTGCAAACAAACGAGGATATGTGATATTCAACTGGTACGTGCCAAATCCACCTTGTGATAAACCCGTCGCATAAATTCTTTTCTGATCAATCTGATAAGAAGTTAACACATGCTGAAGGACATCATAAGCTTTGTGTAAATCTGGTGAAAATTGAAACACGTTCGTCAGATCAATTTCATTTTGCAAATTTCTTGTTAATGCAAAGCCTCCATCGACAGCATTTCGTGCCTGAGGTGCAAGTACGTACGAAGGATGTTTCTTTTGGACTTCAGGAGAAGCCCATAAAACTGCACCATCATTCGCAAGTAACTGCTTTTGATTGTCTGTCCCCCTCTCCCCGCCTCCATGTAAGAATAGGACGAGAGGATAGGCTTTACCCCTTTTATGGTTTTTTGGAATATACAGCCGATAAGGCATTCCTTGGTATTCGAAAGATAAAAAAGATGATGCAATGTCCTCTCGTGTGACAAAGCGATAATTGTACGTAGACGTGGAAAGGCGGCGGTTTTTCTTGTAAACGCTTACTTTTAAAGTCGTATCAGTTTCGATATGAATGGGCTTTTTGTATAACTGACTTTGAGTTGTCGGCTGGCTGCCATCTGTTGTGTAATAAAGAGAAGCTTTTTGAACGTGAGAATGCAGAGCTACCTCTTGTGAACGATAATATTGACCAGATGGGACTGAAGCAGTTGATGCAGCATACGACGTATGATTTCGGGCAGAAGAAACGGAAGGAAAAAGAAAACTCATAGAAAATAGGACAATCATAAAGGTGATCAGGCATTTCTTGGTTGTATGGTTCATATCGTTCCTCCTGTACATGCTCAGATGAATTTTTTATTTATTATTGATCATGACAATATAAATGTCAACGCTTTCATTTAAATTTCCGAATAATCAGTCAGAATACAAAAAAGCGTACCCGCACGCAGGTACACTCTTTTATCCATACATGAATGCCTATTTTTGCTGATCGGACTCTTTCGCCATTTTTCGAATAAAGGCTTCAATGGATTCAACAAATAAAGCATATTCTTTCATTTGTTTATACGTATCTGACAGCTTCTCTTTCACTTCTTCCTGCTCTAAAGAAGGTTCACCGAGAATAGATTGAACTTGAATGAGCAATTCTTTATATTCTTCACGTTTATCTTCAACATGATCTGCCATTGTCTCCAAGCGTTTTCTAGTCGTCGGCTGCTGTTTTGAATTCAAGTAAACAACCCCTTTTTTTGTCCTACCGCATTTGGATAAACGTCAGCCTCAGCTGTATATATTTTAAAATGATACCATAATTCCACCTGTTATCATATATGTAAAACGTCATCAAACCGCTTTAGGCCAACCTTGTATATACACGCTATAGGCTCTAAGATACAGGCTGATCTCACTAGAAAAAAGCAGATCATTGATCTGCTTAAATTGTAGAGAAATTATTTTTCAAGCCGGATTTCCCCTATTTCCTTCTGACTCTTTAAGGGAGTTCTTCTTTGCTCAAATTTCATAGCTAATACTAATAGGAAAGCTATTATTAAAATCATACTTAAGAAAATCAAACCGGCTTGCATTTTTCCTGTAGCATCTTTTAGCCACCCAACTGCATAAGGGCCAACAAAACCTCCTAGATTTCCAATTGAATTAATGACTGCAATTCCAACAGCTACTGTGGCTGGACTCAATATCATAGTAGGTAATGACCAAAAAGGACCTTTAAAACAATACATGGCTGCCAATGAAATAGTGATAAAAATCATTGCAATAAATGGATTGGACACCATTCCTACACTGAGTAACGTTAAACCAGCTACGAGTAACGGTAAAGCTGTGTGCATACGTCTTTCACCAGTGCGATCTGAGCGTCTTGACCAGTAATTCATGACGATTGAAGCAATAATGTAAGGGATTGTAGCAATGAAGCCGATCTGGGTGTTTGATAAATAGCTAGATAACCCTTTAATAATTTGGGGCATCCAATAACCAACGCCCAGTGTACCTGCAGTATATACAAAGTAAATTAAGGCGAGGTACCACAGTTTAGGATCAATCAAGGCCGTCTTATGACTAGAGGCTTGTCGGCCTTGCTTTTCTCTTAGCTCCTCGTCCTTTCTTAATTCTGACATCAACCAATTTTTTTCTTCAGCTGTTAACCACTTTGCTTGTTCTGGCCGGTCTGTTAAGTAGAAATATGTAACAAACCCTAAAATAACAGCAGGGGCGCCTTCGATAATAAACATCCAACGCCATCCAGGTACATTCATCCAATGAATATGATCAATAATTAAGGTAGAAACGGGAGCTCCAATAATATAAGAAACTGCGATTGCTGTCATAAACATCGCAATTGTACTTGCTCTTTCTTTAGCTCGGAACCAATAAGTAAGGTATAAAATAATGCCAGGAAATAGACCTGCTTCTGCTATTCCAAGAAGGAATCGAATAACATAAAGCTGGGTAGCATTCTGAGCAAACCCAGTTGCCATAGAAATAATCCCCCAAGTAAAGAGAATCCTAGTAATCCAAACTCTTGCCCCAAATTTTTGCATTAAAATATTACTTGGTACTTCAAAGAGAAAATAACCAATAAAAAAAATACCTGTCACAAGACCAAACATTTTACTTGTTAGTCCTAAAGCTTCGTTCATTTCCAATGCAGCATATCCCACATTTGCCCTGTCTAGATAAGAAATTATATAGAGTAAAAATAGTAACGGGATTATTCTTCTTGTCACCTTTCGAATCGTCTTCTTTTCGAAATTCAATTGAGAATTTTCCATTCAAATTCCTCCTTTTAAAATAATTAAAAAGAAATTTTGATAACGCTTACATTCATTTGGAAATAAAGAGATACTCTTACGGTTCGGTAAGATGTGTAAGAGTATCTCCATTTACTCTTCTGTTGTTTCCTCAAGACAGCGAACAAAATGAAAACTTTCTTTCATCGTGTCAAAAACGTTTATTTTCAACTAAAATTGCTCTCAAGGTCTGGTTTACCGTTAAAAATTACATGTTTCGGTTGATAGTTAATGTTACCTAACACCGTTTCTCCATCTACATCGGGAAAGGCAGTCTCAGTAGAAGTAGAATCTAGAACCACAAGGTGATTTGGAGTAAAAGTAAAATCGTCAATTCCTAACAATTTAGGAGCTGTTACCAGAACTGCTCTAAAAGCTTCATCAAGAGACAGTCCACCTACAATCATTTTAGAAATGATGTAGCTCATGTTATAAACAGGGTATTTTCTCCATGACGCGCTTGTTAAATCTGTACTGATCGTATCTGGTTTAATTCCCTCAGCTAAGCATTTATAAAAAACATTCCAATTAAAGTGTTTTCTACCGTGACCGATATCTAATACTATTCCTCTTTCTACTGCATCTAGAAATTCTTTTTTTACCTTCCCGGCAGTATTTAACACGTTTCCATCCCTTCCTTGAAATGGATGAGTGAGAATGTCCCCTTTATTAAAATATTGTGTTACCTCTTCAATATCTAGTTGAGTTTCAGTTAAATGAACCATCATTCGTAAATCAGTTCGATCGGCTGCTTCTCTTGCTAAGCGTAATAAAGACCGGTCAGTCGTTTTGTCCACCTGACCTAAGCGAATCTTAATTCCTAATAAACAATCATCAGCTAAAGATGCAACTTCAACAATTCGATCCAACGAAATACTTTCTGGCTTGGTTGGGTTAGGATTGGGGTGATTGGTTAGCCCTTCTGGTAAAGCTGATAACCAAGAACGAACTGTTAACGGGCTGTTTTCCCAATAACGATTTGCTTCCTCCCATCCGTCATAGCCAAAAGTACCTGCGTCCCCAACTGTAGTTACTCCTGAGGAAAGATATTGTTTATCTGTTACACCAATCTCTGCTCCAGGTGCCCATACATGACAATGAAAATCTACTAGTCCCGGTACAATTACGCTAGATTCAGATAAATGAATATCCCTATCATTCTCATGAGTAACTGTTATGCTTGTAGACTTATTTGGAATGAACCCCTTTTCTGACCAAATAGAACCGCCTTTAAAATTCCATACTCCCATGCAAATACACCCCTTAACTTCATTTTGATTTAATAGATTAATTTTTTTAATTGTTTGCAATAGCACTTCTTTACATGCATTGATAACATCCAACCACTGGTGCTAAATCACTGACCAACATACACTCCTCTTCATTTTGGATAATGGAAACAATCAACTAAGTAGAATTTTTAATCTGTTTACTGCCAGCCATACACCAATAAGATAGCGCTTTCAAAAATGAAATGAATGACGCAACCCCTATCTTTGACAACTTTCATTTTAGAGAGAGAGCACCCCTCATCATAAAAAATTTATATGCTTTAGCCTACGTAATAAAAATTACTTTATTTTATATTAAAGTAATATTCATTACCAATAATTTAAATGTATGTTATCACTCATAATTAATAAAGTAAACCTTTTTTATAAAGAACAGCATGATAAAGTAAAACGAACAGTGAAGCAAATGGGAAAAATCGTTTTAACTGATAGTTATCAAGAAAATATAATGGAATTAATGCCGAGGGGATGCAAAGGTCGTGGTTGCCATTGGTCCAAAAGCCAAAAAACCAATGAAAATAAAAATTCCACTTATGATCAGTGGAATAAGATGCAAGACTTTCTTTGGCTGAAGCAGCTAATAATGTCAAAAAATCGATTAATCCTGAGGAAGGCGGGGTTAGTTTTCAAAACTGATCGATCAGAAGCAGAACTATTTAAACGGGCTGATATGATTGAAGTTAAATTTGGACAAGGTACTTTAGCCGGAACGGGCGGGGAATTTAACAAAGAAAACGAGGATGCGGTATTGGCTACCCAATATTCCGCACCTCGATTATCTGATAGAGAAATGTAATTCTACATCGGCTCCTTCTCTATCTCTATCAATCGTGCAGACGGTGCTGAAGCGCCCTTTTTTATATGCCTTGCTGTTTCTGTTACTTTCAATTTCACGTCATACTGATCATCACTTGTAGGATACGGATCAACGATTTGCTTCTCTTTGTAAATGCCATGTCTTCAGTTTCAGCTTTGTTTCATTTCTGCCACTGATGGAGATCGATTTATTTCCCGGGGAAGGAAAGTAACGTGCAGTAAAAACTTCTCGGCCTCCGTTTACAAAAATCTCAATTGACGATGAGTCGATAAAGATATGAAGGTCGTGTAATTCCTCTATAAGTGCTTCACGAACTTCCTTTGATCGATCTTCAAATCGATCCCGCTCTAATGTCAGCTTCCCTTCCTCTTTATCATAGATGATGCGTGCTGCTGCACGGATACAGCATTCAAACCCTTTTTGTGTATCAATTTGATCAATGAATACCTCTGCGCTCGTAATATCCTCTACAGGGATGGAATGAACAGAACGTTTAATATGAAAAACATGCTCTTGTTCATTGGTCCGCATGGATTGAAGTTCACTTACTGGTTTTTGAATCAGATGTCCGTCCTCATCTAAACGGAGTTCTCTCGGGATCGTGAGGCAGTGTATCCATTGATAAGAAATCGTCGGATGATGCTCTTCTCCTTGATCAGGCACCCCCATCCACCCGATTAAAAGTCGTCTGCCTGATTCGTCTAGAAAGGTTTGCTGCGCATAGAAGTCAAAGCCACGGTCCAGTTCCTCAAACGCTCCGTGTGTATATTGATACGAGTGATCATCCAATGTGCCAACAAAATAGCCTGATTGATGTGTGTTGTGATATTTTAAGCCATCCGGCTCTAGTCCTTGCGGTGACACAATCAATACATCCCGGCCGTCTAATTCAAACAGATCTGGACATTCCCACATATAGCCGAAATTGTCTAAACCATTCTTTCCGCTGCCTGCAATCGTGCCTTGAAACGTCCAATTATCTAACGTATCAGAGGTAAATAAGACAAGGTGTCCTTTCAGGTCTAAGCTTTGTGCACCAAGGATCATGTACCACCGGCCATTTCGCTTCCATACCTTCGGATCTCGAAAATGGGCAGTGAACCCTTCAGGGAGCGTTGCCACGACACCTTTTTTCTCAAAGTGAATACCATCTTCCGAAACAGCTAAACATTGATACGTCTCACGGTTCCCTTGTTCATCCCGAACGTTTCCAGTGTACATCACGTGCATCTGCCCACCTTCTATAAATGCACTGCCAGAATAACAGCCGTTTTGATCAAACCAATCACTTGGGGCAAGAGCGGCTTCTTCGTGCTGCCAATTGACTAGATCTGTCGATGTATAATGCCCCCAGAATTTTGCACCATGCCCCGTTTTGAATGGCTGCCACTGATAAAAGACGTGGTAAATTCCTTTCCACTGAATCAGCCCATTCGGATCATTTAAAAGACCGACTGGCGGCATCAAATGAAAATGCTGCCGGTACACATCCTTTTTGACCAAATGCTCATAGTTTCGAATACGGTCTGCTATCTTTTGACGAAGTGCTGCGTCAGTTGTTGTCATGACTGTGACCACTCCTTGATTATTTTTCGACTTCTTTTACTTTAAAAATGATAGTGAGAATAAATGAAACAGCAACAGCGATTAACATACCAATCACATAATTGACCACATTCTGAATACCGAATGGTGCTGCAATCGCAATCATCGGAATGCCTGTTAAACCATAAGCATTGGCAGCTACCTTCGTGAAAACGACGAATGCCCCGCCCAATGCGCCTCCAATCATCGCCGCAATAAATGGTTGACGATAGCGAAGGTTTACACCGAATATGACAGGCTCGGTAATTCCTAAAAAAGCAGAGAAAGCAGCAGGAAGGGCAATTTCTTTTGTTTTTGCACGCTTGGCTAAGAAAAAGACAGCCAATCCTGCTCCGCCTTGCGCGACATTGGACATTGCCCAGATCGGCAGCAAATAGTTACGCCCAATATCATTCAGCAATCCTGCCTCAATCGCATGGAAGCTATGATGAACCCCTGTGAGCACAATTAAAGAGTAAGCACCGCCGAAAATGAGTCCTGCTAAGAATCCCGCATGGTCATAAATAAATGTCAGTGCACTCGAAATTCCTGTACCAAGCATTCTTCCAAGCGGTCCAACTGCAATAAACGTCACAAATCCAGTGACAATCACGGTCACAAATGGGGTCACAAGTAAATCAATACTGTTCGGAACCACTTTTCTTAAATTCTTCTCAACAAGGCACATGATATATACGGTCAATAACACTGGAATGACCGTCCCTTGGTAACCAAGAAGAGCAATATCAACATTGAATAAATGCATATACTCTGGTTTTGCTTCCGTCAATCCCCACGGATTAAGCAGATTCGGGTGAATCATAATTCCCCCAATGACAGCCCCTAAATACGGATTTCCGCCAAACTCTTTCGCTGCACTGACCCCAATTAAAATCGGTAAAATGATAAAGGCTGCACTTGAGAACATATCAAGCATTTGAAAGATCGCAGAGCTTGGATCAGCCCATTTGAAGGCTTTCATCATGCCTAAGAGACCCATTAACAAACCGCTTGCCACAATTGCTGGAATGATCGGTACAAAAATATTCGATAGCGTCTTTGCAAAACGCGCAAGTGGATTCATTTTTTGTTTCACTGCTTCATCATGGCTGACAGGCTTTTGATTCTCGTCGCCAGTCTCAAGACCAGTCTCACGAACAAATGGTTCATACACTTTGTTGACAGATCCCGTTCCAAAAATGACTTGAAATTGCCCTGAACTTGAGAAGGCCCCCTTCACTCCTTCAAGTTCTTCAATGGCCTCTTTGTCAATCAAATCCTCATTTTTCACCACCAATCTGAGTCTTGTTGCACAATGCGTTGCACTGATGACATTTTCCTTGCCGCCTAACAGTTTCATTAATTCTTTAGCTGTTTTTTGATAATCCATGATGTCTCCTCCTTTTTTAAAGCAAAAAAGACCTAAAATTCACCAACGAGTAAAGGACATACACGTCCCCTCGTTACGCAAATTTTAGGTCTTGCCTGCCTGACAGTCACAATCCCGCGATATCAATTTTTGATGACGCTTTCATCATAGTATAAGACTGTGACATGCGTCAACCTCTTTTTTCAAATCCAATGACCCATATACACTAATAAGAGTAGTGTGCATAAAAAAAAGCCTGCATGCAGGCACGATCATTTTAAACCAATTCGGCTTCCTGCAGACGCTGGACATGCAGCGTGATGTAGCCGATCTCCGATTCAGGGAGATGAAGTCCATATTCATCTTTTAACAAATCAGCGAGTCCAAGTGCACACCGGTACGCCGTATCATACTTTGTTTGGATAAAAATCAGCATGTCTTCGTCCATGATTTGAAATGCCTCATTCGATTCCAACCTGCCTAATGCATACCTCAAATGTGTCACAAGCCGCTGATAGGAAATACTATCCTCATCAATTGAATGCTGAAAATAGCTTTCAATATGCTCGATCATTTCTTTAATCATCGTTGTATATTTCACGGTCTTTTTCATGGACTCCGTATTCATTTTGGCCGTATGAATATGAAGTGCCACATATCCTGCCTCATCGTCCGGCAGTTCAACCCCAAGCCGCTCCTTTACATAACGAATGGCATACTTTCCAATCTCATATTCCTGCTTATATAAGACTTTGATCTCACCAAGCAATTTATTATATAACACAATGCCTTTTTGAAGGCGTTCAATGGCGAAGGACAAATGATCAGTCAGTGATATGTGAATGTGATCACTGAGCGGCATCATGAGTTTCCCCTCTGCATAACTGATGATATGCTCTGCCACCTCAATATGCGCTTCTGGCAATGTGGCAAGAATTTGTTTGAATTTCTCATTTTCTTCACGCACAACAAAGATTTTCTCTATTTTTTGAAGAGGAACGACGTCATTTTTCCCCTTCTGAAAAGCAATTCCGGGTCCCATCACAATTTTCTCCTGATCGCCCTCCTTCACAACCACTGCGTTGTTATTCAATATTTTATATATCTTCAAGGGGTATCCTCTCCCAGCAGATAACATTTCTTAAGTGGGATTTTACCCTGTTTCACTTTTTCTGTAAAGGTAAGAGCGGACCAGCACGCGCCTCTCGCATCGTCTTCTCTTCAAGCATCATCAGACTTTGAGTAAACCGCTTCTCTGCCCTGCGTTTCTTCTTATGTTCTTCTGCCAGCTTCTCCAGCTCTCTCTCTTTCACTACTTGAAAGAATCCGGCATCCGCCGCGGCCGCCTGAAACCCTTGATTCTTCATCATCACACCAGGGTTCACAAGCACATTCATCATGAAACCAAACCATACGCTCAACCAGCTTTTTAATTTCTTCACTGAACATCCCTCCGCTTTTCTTAGAATCTAGCAGCTCTAGCAAAACAACTGCTCCTATCATATCCCGAGAAAAAAGAGAGGTTTGTCACAATCTGGGTGAAAAAACCAACTAGTTTTCAGAAGTTTTGTTGAAAAGTGCAGAAGATCATCATGTGCCTGGATGTTTCATTGAAAATTTTATACACACGCTATCCCAAAGATAAGCACACCTTATCAACAGGGTTTATCCACATATCAACACCCTCTCACTAGATTTTGTGTATGTAAATTTTTTATTTTCCATATATGTATCTGAATAATCGAGTTATCAACAGACATTTGTGAATAAGTGCGACTTTATAAACAAAATAGTTCTTTATAACTATGTAAAATAAGACCATTTTAGTAAAGGAATTGTTTTCAACGTATTGAATACTTAATAACGGGCAGTGAATCTTTCCTATTTATCCACAAAAAGAAAGGCTATCTCCCTAAAAACACAGCTAGAAAGGGGAAAATTAATGAAAAAGGTCATATCTCGTTCTTCTGTTCTATTGTTCTCCACTATTTTTATTTTATCCACATTCTTTACCGGTCAACAGGCTGCTGCTGCTCCCTCTAACAAAAAGATGGAACTAGAAAAAGCAGAAATCTTCGGTGAAATCAATGTCAACTCGAGAAAACAAACCACTGTCATTGTTGAATTAAAGGAAAAATCCTTAGTTGAAGCCAAGCAAGAAGGCGAAGCACAAACAAAAGCCTCCCTCAAAAAATCTCGAACAAAAGTAAAGAACGCAGCACTCAAAGAGGTAGATAAAGCGAGTGTTCGTCAAGAATATGAAAAAGTCTTCTCTGGTTTCTCTATGAAACTTCCTGCAAACGAAATCCCGAAGCTGCTCGCAGTTGATGGAGTAAAAGCCGTTTATCCGGATGTTACATATAAAACCGATGAAGTGAAAAAGGAAAGCATCCAGCTTCCAAACGAAGATGTCTCCCCGCTTATGGATAAGAGCGCTCCATTTATCGGTGCACCAAAAGCATGGGATGCCGGCTATTCTGGAAAAGGGGTCAAAGTCGCAGTCATTGATACTGGAGTAGACTATACCCACCCTGATTTAAAAGGAAACTTCGGTTTATACAAAGGCTATGATTTTGTTGATAATGATTATTCTCCGCAAGAGACACCTAAAGGAGATCCTAGAGGCGAATCCACAGATCACGGCACACACGTTGCAGGAACGATTGCGGCAAATGGACAAATTAAAGGGGTCGCAAAGGATGCCACGCTTCTTGCATACCGTGTACTTGGACCAGGTGGATCTGGAACAACTGAGAACGTTCTTGCAGGCATCGACCGGGCTGTTACTGACGGAGCAGATGTCATGAACCTCTCTCTTGGAAACAGTGTCAATAACCCTGATTATGCAACGAGCATTGCACTTGATTGGGCCATGTCTGAAGGCGTTGTAGCTGTTACTTCGAATGGAAACAGCGGTCCTAATAACTGGACTGTCGGTTCTCCCGGCACGTCAAGAGAGGCCATTTCTGTCGGGGCAACTCAGCTTCCGTACAGCCTTTACAATGTGAAATTCCCGAATTATTCTACAGCAAAAGTCATGGGCTACTACCAAGAGAGTGATTTAAAAGCGCTTGACCAAAAACAAGTCACACTCGTCCAAGCAGGAATCGGTGACGAAAAGGCATTTGAAGACATCGATGTTAAAGGAAAGGTGGCCGTGATTGAACGTGGTGCCATTGCTTTTGTGGATAAAGTTGACAATGCAAAAGCCGCTGGTGCAATCGGCGTTGTGATGTATAACAATACCGATGGAGAGATTCCAGTCGACGTACCAGGTCTCGCACTTCCTACAATTAAGCTGTCAAAAGCTGAAGGAACAGCGCTTATCAAAGCCATTGAGGCTGGAAACGATACAACGGCTTTCTCCATTCAATTTGTCAAAGAACTTAGTGAGCAAGTCGCTGACTTCTCATCCCGCGGACCGGTTGTGGATACGTGGATGATTAAGCCTGATTTATCAGCACCCGGTGTCAGCATTGTGAGTACGATCCCAACGCATGATCCTTCTCAGCCTTACGGATATGGTTCTAAGCAAGGAACAAGTATGGCATCTCCGCATGTGGCAGGAGTTGCAGCGATCATCAAACAAGCAAAACCATCGTACTCAACTGAACAAATCAAAGCATTGCTGATGAATACAGCAGAAAAACTGTTTGACGCAAATGGCAGCCCATTCCCTCATAACACACAAGGAACAGGCAGCGTTCGAATCATGGAATCACTTCAAGCGTCTTCTATCGTTTCTGATGCGAGCTATTCATACGGCACTTTCTTAAAGGAAAAAGGCGTTCAAATCAAAACGAAGAAATTTAAGGTAGAAAACCTTTCAAAAGCACCGAAAACGTATACCATTGATTACAAATTCAATGGCAGCGGCATTAGTACAAACGGAACGAAAAAAATCACCGTCAAAGGGAATTCCACTGGATCCTTTACTTCCGCAGTACAGGTGAATTACGGAAAAACCAAAAAAGGGACGTACCAAGGCAGCATCACCATTCGCGAAAATGGCAGAAAGGTCACGGAAATCCCTACTTTATTGATTGTGAAAGAGCCTGATTATCCGCGCGTCACTTCTGTTTCCGTAGAGCCGGACAATCGTGCTGGAAGCTATGTCATTAGCAGCTACCTGCCTGGCGGTGCTGAGAACCTTGCATTCCTTGTCTACTCGACCGATGGAGAGTTTTTAGGTGAAGCTGGTGTTTATCAACATGTTGATAAAGGAGAGCACCGCGTAAAATGGAATGGCACAATCAATCAAGGCCAGAAGCTTGAAGCTGGTGAGTATACAATGCTTGCGTATGCAAGTTTGAAAGGAAAATCAGATACCGTACAAACGAAGGAACCTTTCGAAATTTACCCTGAATAAATGTGAATCACAAGAAAAGCCTTGTATGAGCGGATAAGCTCATCAAGGCTTTTCGATCATATATGGAGGAAAGAGAAACTCATGTTGATATGGCTATGGATCGTTTCTTTTTTTACTGCTTTTTTTCTGACGATCACATTGGTTTATTTTCTAACCTTTTTACATATGAAGCAGCCTCGTCCTTTTCATCAAGCATGCGAGCTGACTGTTTATGCTTCCTGTATCTATCCGCTCAGCCTGCTGGTGTCAGCCGCCTTCTTCCTCACCATGATGCTCCTTTTCCCCTTGTACTGGCTCCGCAGGCGATAAATATACATACGTTATGCATCAAAGGCTTCTTTTAATAAACGATACGATGTGAGCCTGTCTTGCATGTGATGTGTGATGGTCACAGCGATCAATTCATCTGTCCGATAAGCCTTCGCGAGTGTGGTCAGCTGCTTTTTCACAGATGCTGGTGTTCCAACGACCATCCTTTGACGATTGGCAGCCACTCGTTTTTGTTCATAAGGACTGTAGGAATACGACTGTGCCTCTTCATATGAAGGAAAGCCATCAAGATTCAGCCCCTGTTCATTGGCAAGTAAAGATAAATCTAAGCTGACAGCCAGTTTTTCTGCCTGCTCCTCTGTTTCGGCACATAAAACAAAGACTGCCAGACTGACACGCGGCTGATCACCGAATACTGAAGGTTCAAATCGGTTGATATATTGCTCCACAGAGTCTTCTCCGCCTTCACCATTAATAAAAAGCGCAAACGTGTAGCCTGCACCTGCTTTCGCCGCAAGCCTTGCACTCCCTCCAGAAGAACCAAGCATCCATACTTCTGGCGCGGTCTCTACCTTCGGAGAAGCAGTCAAATGAGGCAGCGGGTAAAATTCATCCGCTAGATCATGTAAATAGACCTTCAATTCCTCTACCTGCTCAGGATACTGGTCGCCTAGACGCTTTCGCTCCCCATGATGAAGGGCAATGGAGGAAATAGGCATACCACCAGGGGCACGTCCAATCCCAAGATCGATTCTGCCAGGAGCCAGCGCTTCGAGGACCCTGAAGTTCTCTGCTACTTTATAGGCGCTGTAGTGCGGGAGCATAACGCCGCCAGAACCAATGCGTATGTGCGATGTAACGGCTGATAAATGGCCGAGAAGCACCTCTGGACTCGATCCTGCAAGCCGGTTTGAAAAATGATGCTCTGATACCCAAAAACGGTGATAACCCCACTTCTCCGCCTGCTTCGCCAGTTCAACCGTCTGCTTCAGTGCTTCAGCAGGCGTAGCGCCTCCTATCAAAGGAGATTGATCCAGTATACTTAATTTCATTATGCTGCACCTCTTACAGAAATCCCCCTCTCTTAATGGAAAGGGGGATATCTTATTTATTTTCGATTAAAGCCCTTCTCTTTCACAAATTCTCCAAGGAAGGCACGCTTTGGCTGGCTAAAGCCCCGCAGCATCTGCTCAGACCAAGTATCTTTTCTCTCACCGTTTGTTCGTGCTTCATAATATGCGGAAATACGATCGTCGTATTCTTTTAAATAACGATCCACATGCGCTTCATCTTGCTGATATGAATTTTCATGATATATGAGTTCAACTGGCAGCCGTTCCTTTTGTGACGACTGATTAGCTGGATGGCCAACAGCCAGACCGAATAACGGCAGCACATAAGATGGCGTTTCAAGCACTTCAGAGACTTCTCTCAGCTGATTACGCAGTCCGCCAATATAGCAGATCCCAAGTCCCATTGATTCTGCAGCAACACTGACATTTTGTGCAGCCAATGCCGCATCGATGACGCTAATGAGAAAGGCTTCCGTATTCTCAAGCGCCTCCTGATGATTCTTCCCTGCTTTTTTTGCAATATGATCATGGCGTTTCAAGTCTGCACAGAAGACAAAGAAATGCCCGTTCTTCTCAACGTATGGCTGATTCCCAGCCAGTTCAGCAAGCTTGGCCTTCTTCTCCTGATCTGTCACCCCAATAATACTATACGCCTGTACATAGCTTGATGTCGAAGCAGCCTGTGCACTTTTGATCAGTGTCAGCACCTCTTCTTCTGTCAAACGCTCGTCTGTAAACGAACGGATGGATCGATGATTTAATATGGTTTCTATCGTTTTGTTCAATTCGAAGACCTCCTTCACTTCTTCTATCATAAGGCAAAGACATAGGGCTTTTCAAAAATTAAAACTCGCATAAAAAAAGACAGCCTATACTTAGACTGCCCTTACTCGTTTTATTTAAATAAATAACTTTGATATTTCGTTAATTGAACGCTTGCGTTATAGGCGATCCCGAATCCAATGAGAACGGACAAGACAGAGCTTCCTCCAAAGCTGATAAATAAGAGTGGAATCCCTGTTACCGGCATCACGCCTATGTTCATGCCAATGTTCTGGAACGTATGGATTACAATCAATGCTGTATATCCTACGCAGAAGAATGACGCAAAACGGCTATAAGGATGGATACGGTCAATCAGTACAACAAGCCGGTAAATCAAGAAGAAGAACATGATCACAACAAACGCACAGCCGATAAAGCCAAAGGCTTCACCTATAATGGAGAAAATCATATCCGTTTGTGCTTCAGGAACGTAGACCTTTAAGTTTTTAATGCCATTCCCAAAAATCTGCCCTGCACCAATGGCCATAATGGCCTGCTCTACTTGATATTTATCAGATCCAGATGCATCCTGCGTCTGTGCTTGGTTGGCTGCCGAAGAACTATCAGGCAGCCAAGCGGTAATCCGGTTAATTTGGTACTGTTGAATGCCGATTGTTTTCGCAAAATCAGGGAAGAGAATGATGACGGCTAACACAGCGGCAACCAATAGTACAACCACTGAACCGATGAGAGAAATCAGTTTCCAATTCACCCCTGATAAAAACACCATCACCACAACAATAAACATACAAACAGCCGCAGTCCCTGCATCCTGCAAGAAGATCAGTCCAACTGGTACAGCTGCCACGCCGGCAATTTTTAATAGAAGGAAAATATCATCCTCTAATGTCCTTTTTCCTCTAGGTGAAGACTTTCCAATAACAGATGCGAGCATCATAATCAAACCAATTTTCATGAACTCTGAGGGCTGAAATGTCCCTATTCCAGGTAACACAAACCAGCTTTTTGCACCATTTTTGATTGGGGCAAAATCATGACCTCCGATTTGTGCAGGAGCGATTTTCAGAAGAATTAACAGCATAATGCCGCCTATAAATATATATAAGCTCAGTTTCTCTAATTGCTCTAAGTCAAAATAATTAATAGCAACAATACATATAACTCCGACCATATAGTATATGATCTGTCTGGTCCATGCATTAGATCCGTACTGCCCAAATTGACCCGCAGCATAAATCGCAATGATACTGATGGCAAAGAAGGCTAAAAATATAAAAATCAAATCTCCTTGATAGTAAGGAGATGTATTCTGCTTGTTCATGAACTAACCACCCTTATTACAAAACATAAAAGCCCTTATTTATATTAGATTGAAATTTTCACAAAATCAACTCACCTTAAATATGACGGAAGATACATCCGAAAGGTTCCATTCAATTTTCAAAAAATGAAATACTTTTCATCCTAACAATAGGAAAAAATCCCTCTATACACTTTTCATTCAATCGATCTCAAGTCCTTTAAAAAGTTTATTTTACAGATTTTAAGGGGAAAATTCAATGACCTATGTGGCAATATAACAAGTAAACATCAAACGAGCATAAGCTGCACTGAGGAAAGAGGAATAAAACCATTTTGTATGGAATAAGGCCCATTTTCCAATTATTACGTTTACTTCAAAGTCAATTGTGGTATAATACTTGTAACAAAATGTTCACAATATCTCCTAAAAACAGACACAATTGCATCCTGACCTCTCATTTGATTTGAATATCAACTTACAAAGGAGTTGGATACGATGGATATGTTCTTTGCGTACCTATGTATTGCAACGGCTACACCCCTGTTTTTATGGCTGGAAAACAGAAAAATTGCATTAGCATCTATTCCACCCATTATGATTATGTGGATTTTCTTCGGTCTTTACATGACAAGCAGTTTATCTCCAGCAGGACATACCTTCATGATCGCATTCTTTGCCATTAACGTGATTTTGGCTCACATTGCAGCGTTCCTCATCTACGGACTTCCATTCATTCGCAAAAGATTCAGCAGCAGATAGATATCGCCCAACTATTGGAAGCGTTATCACCATCATGATAAAAACCACTCACCTTCAAGAGATGAGTGGTTTTTTTATTATTTCTCTGAATGCTCAGACTGCTTTGGCGCAGACGGTGAATACCCGTCTTTACTGTTCTCTCCGTGGCTGTAGTGAGCCGCAAAGATCCAAACAGATCCGATGACGAAGATAATCGCACAGAACAGACCAAACAAAGTATTTCCGACTTGAACAGTTCCGTTTTCGCTCTCTGTCATGTGCATAAACATGAACAGCTGCAAGAATGCTTGAATGAACGCAAAACCAAAGATAATCCATAGTTTTGCGGAACTGCCAATTTCAGCTCCAATCGCAATCCAGAATGCTAAGACTGTCAGCACAATGGATAGGATAAAGCCAACTACGTGTTTCCAAGGGAAGTGTTCGTGCTCTGCTGAGGAATGTGTTTTTCCAGCCATATCACAAAAGCCCCCCTAATCCGATCAAGTAAACAGCTGTGAAGATGAAAATCCATACAACATCAAGGAAATGCCAGTATAGACTTGAGATGAAAATCTTCGCTGCTGTTTGTGGAGTTAATCCACGCTTTTTAATTTGGAACAAGATCCCGGTAATCCAGAAGATACCGATCGATACGTGTAGTCCGTGAGTTCCTAAAAGTACAAAGAATGCAGACCAATACGCACTTGTATGGATGCTCGCACCTTCATGTACATAATGGAAGAACTCGAAAAGCTCAAATCCAACGAAGCCTGCACCTAGAAGCAGTGTGAGAATCGTCCAAATGACAACCCCTTTTGTACTTCCACGGCGCATTTCATGAACAGCAATCCCGCATGTAAATGAACTAACCAATAGCAGGAATGTCATGATCAATACAAGCTTCATATCAAACAGCTCAGCTGGTAAAACGCCGCCAGCTGTTCTGCCATGTAGAACAAAGTAGGTCGCAAAAAGTGTTGAGAACAACACGATTTCCGCGCCAAGGAATATCCAGAAACCAAGGATGTTTAAACGTCCGGTTTCAGACTGATATTCAAGCGGTGCATTTGCATAGCTGCTATCATTATGTCCCATTACTTCTGCGCCTCCTTATTCTTTTTCTCTGTTTCAATGACTTCTTCAACAGGAATATAGTAGCCATCGTCATACTCGAATGAACGTAAAATCATCGTTGCGAATACACCGATTAAGCCAATAACGCCAATCCAGTACCATTCAAATACAAGACCGAATGCACCAAGTCCAAAGAATGCAGACATGATCAGCGGTCTGCCTGAATTATGCGGCATGTGAATTTTCTTGAATTCTTTTTCAGGATGAACGTCCACATTGTTTTGCTTCCAATGATGGAATGCATCTGGTGTTGTCACTTCTGGAAGTGCTGCAAAGTTATAATGCGGCGGAATTGCAGAAGATGTCGCCCAGTCAAGTGTACGTCCTTCTCCCCAGCTGTCTCCAGACACTTCACGTTTTGAGTGTCTCCAGCTGTAGTAAATGTTGTAGCAAAGGATGATGAATCCGATACCCATCATAAATGCACCAATTGTTGAAATAAAGTTGAGTGCAGTCCAGCCATCTTCTGGTCCATACGTATAAATACGTCTTGGCATTCCTTGCAGTCCTAGGAAGTACTGCGGGAAGAAACAGATGTTAAATCCGATCATGAATACCCAGAAGAACCATTTGCCGATTCTTTCGTTTAACTTGTAACCAAACATTTTTGGATACCAGAAAACAAGACCAGCAAAACAAGCAAATACAGTACCTGCGATTAATACATAGTGGAAGTGGGATACAAGGAAGTACGTGTTATGGTACTGGTAATCCGCAGCTGCCATCGCAAGCATAACCCCAGTTACACCACCGATTACGAAGTTCGGGATGAAACCAAGTGCCCAAAGCATTGGTGATGTAAAGCTGATACGGCCTCGATACATCGTAAAGAGCCAGTTAAAGATTTTCACACCTGTTGGTACAGAAATCGCCATTGTTGTAATCGAGAAGAATGAGTTAACCGCTGCACTGTTCCCCATTGTAAAGAAGTGGTGAACCCACACAAGGAAACTAAGAACAGAGATTGCCACAATTGATACAACCATCGCTTTGTAACCAAACAACTGCTTTCTTGAGAACGTCGCAAAGATTTCTGAGAAAATACCGAAAGCCGGCAGGATAACAATATATACCTCAGGATGTCCCCAAATCCAGAAAAGGTTCGCCCAAAGCATCGGCATACCGCCTGCTTCGAGTGTAAAGAATGCAGAACCGAATAAACGATCAAATGTCATAAGTGCTAAAGCAACTGTTAGTACAGGGAATGCAAACACGATGATGACAGACGTAATCAATGTTGTCCATGTAAACATTGGCATACGCATAAGTGTCATACCTTTTGTACGCATTTTTAAGATGGTCACCATGAAGTTAATACCTGTCATAAGTGTACCAATACCTGCAATTTGGAGCCCGAGCAAGTAGTAGTTCTGTCCAGGTCCTGGTGAGAAATCATTTCCGGCGAGCGGCATGTAACTCGTCCAGCCTGCACTTGGTGATCCTCCAATAACGAAGGAAATGTTGAACAGCATTGCTCCGACCATAAATGTCCAGAAGCTAAGGTTGTTCAAATAAGGGAATGCAACGTCACGTGCACCAATTTGAAGAGGAACAACGACGTTGATTAAACCAATTAAAAATGGCATCGCCATGAATAGAATCATGATCGTACCATGCGTTGTAAAGATTTCATTATAGTGGTTTGAATCTAAAAACGTATTATTAGGAAGCGCCAGCTGCGCGCGCATCATCAGTCCGTCTACCCCACCGCGGAAGAACATAATCACAGCAGCAAGGATATACATGATTCCAAGCTTTTTATGATCAACTGATGTCAGCCATTCTTTCCAAAGCCATTTCCACTTTTTAAAGTAGGTTAAAACAAACACGATGGCAATGGAAGTGAGAGCGATAGAAATTTGCGCACCAAGAATTAATGGGTCTCCAGTTACAAAAAACTCATCCCATTTTAAATGCATAACGGCCTCCTCCTTTCCTTAGTCAGTTTATTCTGTTTCTAATTTTCTTTTATAGTTCTTCACATTCTCGAAAGGATCTGTCTTGGAATGCGGAGAAACTGCTTGATAACCTAAACGTTTGCGTGCTTGGAGTGCATATTCAGAATCTTCTCCGTGCTTCGCAAAGGATAAATGTGTTGATGAGAATGTCTGCACATCTGCAGCATCAGGAAGCATCAAGTAGTCATACGTTTTCTTCGTTAACTTTGGTGCTTCTTTCTTCGTTTTGTTTACCCATTTATCATAGTCAGACTGCGTCATCGCATTGACTTTGAATTTTTGCTGAGCAAAGCCCTCGCCTGTGAAGTTGGCGTTTCTTCCTTGGTATGTGCCTACTTCATCAGCTTGAAGATATTGTTCCATTTCCATTCCAGCCATCGCATACTTCTCCCCGCCTAGCTGAGGAATCCATAGTGATGCCATTGTATCAGCGGAAGTGATTTTGAATAAAACCGGCTGATCTTTTGGAATGTTTAAGTAGTTCACTGTCTCAATATTTTCCTCTGGATAACTAAAGATCCATTTCCAATCAACAGCTGTCGCATAAACGACGAGTGGATCTTTATGGCTTGTTGCTTGAGGTGCCTCTTCCAAAGAGTAAATTGTTTTTACAGTTGGAATCGAAAGAGCAGCAACGATTAATATTGGGATCACTGTCCAGACAACTTCTAGAAGCGTATTCCCGTGTATTTCTGGGTTATAAGAGGCGTTTCCAACGTCCTTACGCTCACGGTATTTAACCAAAATGATGGTAAACAGTACAAATACCGCACCAACGATAAAGAGCATGAATCCAATAGATAAAAGGATTAAGTCTTTTTGTTGTGCTGCGACTGGTCCTTTAGGATCTAAAACAGCGATATTGCTGCAACCTCCTAATACAAAAACACTCACGAGCATCGCTAATAAAAGCATAGGTTTAATGGCTCTGAACAAGAAGATCACCATCCTTCCTTAAATAATGTATAAATTGCTGAATAATTGTGAAAAGCCATCTGCCTTCGAAAACTTTTCTTCCCTTTGTAATGCTATCAAAATCTGTTAGAGTTAGCTTCCCTTTTTTCAAAAGTTCATTTATTTTTCAACAGATTTCTCTCAAAATGTCATAAATTCGACATAAATTTATATTATTGCACACACAATAAATTTCTAGGATTTTGAAAAGTTGAGAGTTGAAGGCAAAGGACAAACAATCAAGAACTTTGTCAAATTTAGGTTTACCACAATAAAAAAGTTTGGTCAAATTTCAATTTAACTTAATGAAATTTTATCTAGGTAAACAATTTCAAAATAGGTATCCCCACATTCAACAAAAACCTTACTTATTTTAACGCAAGTTGACAAGAAAAGAAAGTATCGATCCTCTGACTATGCGGTGTAAGAATTGGCAATCATGATGAATATGTGGAATCCCGCTAAATGACTTCCAGCAAAAAACCGGCTCAGCGCCGGCATTCTGCAGTTATTCTTCTCTCACTAAAATATCAGGGCGTCTATAGATGTCCCCTTCATGCTCAACGTCAATGTATGTCCACTTGCCTGTATAGGTTAAAAAGCGGTTCCCCTCTTTCTCTACGACCATCGTATCCTCTGACTTCAATCCAGGCAATGAAGGGTTCCAAGTAAACACTTGTTGCAGCTGAATTTCTTCCTTCGATGAGGGAACTGCAATGATTTCTCTAGATACAAAGCCCGTTTTCCCCCCTTGATGAAGCTTTTTCCAGCTATCAGGGAAGCCTTCTTTTTCATACTGAGCAATACCTGCTTTCAATACATCTCCCAATGTCTTACCAGGGCGCGTGGCGGCATTCATGACCGTGTCAATTCGGGCAAGCCGCTCTTTGTTCTCTTCAAGCTCCTTTGGAAGCTGACCGAAGTAAACAGACCTTGTGACATTCGCCACGAGTCCATGCCGTTCAGCGCAAAGAACAACAAGCGCATGCTTTTGAAGTTTTTTGTCTGTCGGAATTGGATGACGGTATTGATGAATTCGGTCATCTGTTGCCACAAGCAGTACTTCTATCGTCATTCCCTGCGCGATCGCTTTTTGAGCCGCAAGCGAAGCGATTTCGTGCTCCGTCTGTCCTGGAACGATTTCTTTACAGACACTCTCTACAATAACTGCTGTTTCATGACAAAGCGTTTCATATTGGCGGAGCTGTGATGCAGAAAGAATGGATCGGACTTGCGACAAATCCGGCTCGATCCATTCGAATCCATCCATTTGAATGTCTGACCCGATCCGTTTGTCTTTTGTGAGTGTTTGAATGTGTGCCGTATCATCCTCAAACCAATCCATCGTTACCACTTGAAATGGGTGATCGATATAGGCCATCTCTTCTTCAATGATCCGCTTTTCTTCCATTTGATTCACAATGAGGACGATGTCATCTTTTAACACAAGCAGCTTGCACACGCCCTCTGGTGTATTTAACACGATGTGATTTCTTCTTCCTCCTGTCAGCCAGGAGAAGTTATTACGCTTTTGAATCAAGACACCGTCGAGCTGTTTTTCTTCCATTAATGTTCTTACTTGTTCAATCATTTAATCACCTGCCTATATGAGTGTATGAATGAAACGTTTAAAAGCTGTTTTCCCTTGCTCAGTTCTTTTAAACACACCCGCCTGTGAGAGAATACGAGAAAAAATCATACCGACTTCTTTTTGTAAAATGGCTTCTGTATTGTCCTCTGTAAAGGTGTTCTCTTCAAGCAGACGTTTTGCCCATGTTTCGTGTTTCGTGATAGCAGGGCGGGCTTTGATTTCTTCAAGGGGGTTTTTGGATAAGAGCGCTTCTTTTAATTGGCTTAATTCCTCTGCTAATCTACCAGGAAGAACGGCAAGACCCATCACCTCAATTAATCCGATATTCTCTTTTTTAATATGATGGACTTCTTCGTGCGGGTGGAAAATTCCATCCGGGTGCCGCTTGTTTGTACGATTATTACGCAGCACTAGATCTAATTCATAGTCATCGCCATGGCGGCGTGCAATGGGTGTAATGGTATTATGCGGCGTCTCTCCAGTATGAGCTAGCAGCTCCACTTCTTGATCTGAATACATTTTCCACTTGGTTAAGATAAAGTCTGCGGCGTCTGCAAGCGTCTGCCGGTCGCTGCTTCGAAGCCGGATGACAGACATCGGCCATTTCACAATGCCAGCCCTCACATTCGGAAAGGCATTCAGAGAAAAGACCTCTTCCACCTCCGCTTTCGCCATCGGAAATTCATGCGCACCGCCCTGAAAATGGTCATGACTTAATATACTGCCCCCGACAATCGGAAGGTCGGCGTTCGATCCGATGAAATAGTGCGGATATATATATATGAAAGAAAGCAGTCGTTCAAACGTCTTTTTGGTGATGCTCATCGGCTCATGTTCGCCTTTGAACACAATGCAGTGCTCGTTGTAATACACATAAGGTGAAAATTGTAGAAACCAAGATTCATCAGTGAGTGTCACAGGAATAATCCGGTGATTCTGTCTCGCTGGATGGTTGATCCGCCCCCCAAACCCAACGTTTTCTTTACAAAGGAGACAAAGAGGATATTGCTTTTGACTAAGCTTTTTGGCTTCAGCGATTGCTTTTGGGTCCTTTTCCGGCTTTGATAGATTAATTGTGATCTCCAGCACGCCATCATCTGTTGGTGTAAACCACTGCACATTTTTGGCGATTCTGCCTGTATGAATATAGTGTGCGTGCTGCTGCATTTCATAGAACCAGCTTGTAGCCGCCTCTGGCCCTTCATGCTGGCGTTTCTCTTCAAACTTTGCGTAGATGACACTTGGAGGCGCCACCAAGCATCCCATGATTTTCGCATCCAGTAAATCGCGATACGTATCCGTCCCCTCAGGGATAAGGCCAGTCTCAGCTGCCCAATCAAGCATCGGCATTAAGATGTCTTCAAGCTCCGCCTCCCCTGAGACTGTTCTTGGCTCAGCTTCATCCAGCCCAAGCACCTCAAGCAGCCGATTTCTCGTATAATCGATATCTAGTCGTGTGATCAGCTCATGATTGATCCCGTATTGAATCAGCTGTTCCAGTTTTTCAAAAATATCAACCGCCATTCTCTCTGTCCCCTCTCTTACCTGCCTGTTATGCGTTATTTACTCTGGTAGCCGTCTGGATGCTTCTGAAACCAATCCCACGCACTTTGAATGATGGTGTGAAGGTCAGCATATTGAGGTGTCCACCCTAATTCTTGCAGCGCTTTTTCAGAAGAAGCTATCAGCTTTGCTGGATCCCCCGCACGTCTGTCAGCCACCTGTGCTGGGATCGCATGCCCCGTGACGTTTCTAACAGCATCTACTACCTGCTTCACGGAGAAACCAGTGCCATTCCCTAAGTTATATGTTGCACTTTCTTTTCCAGCGCGCAGACGATCAACAGCTAAGATGTGCGCGTCTACTAAATCCATGACATGAATGTAATCCCTAATACACGTGCCATCCTCTGTCTCATAATCATCACCGTAAATCATGATCTGATCTCGTTTTCCTAAAGCCACTTGCAGAATAATCGGAATGAGATGTGTCTCAGGCTGATGATCCTCTCCGACAAGGCCTTCTATATGAGCGCCAGCTACATTAAAGTAGCGAAGCACAACGTATTTCATTCCATATGCCTGCTCAGACCACTTCAGCATTTTTTCAATGGCTAGTTTCGTTTCTCCATAAGGATTGGTTGGATTCGTCTCATCCGTTTCAACGATCGGCACTCGCTTTGGTTCACCATATGTGGCAGCGGTTGATGAGAAAACGATGTGTTTCACATCAAATTCATTCATCACCTGAAGTAAGGCTGTCGCTCCTCCAACGTTGTTGTCATAGTACTTTAGCGGGTCTGTTACACTCTCGCCGACAAGTGAATCTGCGGCAAAGTGCATCACCGCTTCTATTTGATGTGTTTTGAAAACCTGTCTTAAAAAATCTTGATCTCGTAAATCTCCCTCTTCTAAAACAGCTCCCTCCAAAACAGCTTCTTTGTGGCCTGTCTGCAAATTATCCACTACCACCACTTGTTCGCCTTTCGCTAAAAGAGCAGCTACCGCATGGCTGCCAATGTACCCTGCTCCCCCGCACACTAAAATTGTCATTACACTTCCTCCTTCGTGAGTTCTCTTGCGCCGCCTCCAATTCCAGCTGTGTAAAAAGAGGCTTGAATGCCTGTCTTCTCTTGATAAATCGCACCCGTTTCTTTTATAAATGATGCCAGCTGCTTTTCTTTCACAATACTGATCGTGCAGCCGCCAAAACCTGCACCCGTCATACGAGAGCCAATCGTTCCAGGATGGAGCCAAGCGGCTTCTGCAAGTGTATCTAGTTCAAATCCAGTCACTTCATAATCATTCTTTAAAGAGAGATGAGAAGACTTCATAAGCGCACCTATTTCATCCATTTTATCATCTTTCAGAAATTTGACCGCTTTTATGGTCCGCTCGTTTTCTGTCACTACGTGTCTTGCACGTTTGCGGCATGTTTCATCCTGAATCAAATGGGCATGTTCGGCAAATTCATCTGCCGTGAGCTCACATAAGTGGGCAAGATCGATTTCTTTTCGTAAATCGTTTAAAGCTGATTGACACTCTGACCGGCGTTCATTGTATTTGGAGTCTGCCAGTGTCCGCTTTTTGTTTGTATTGGCAATGACAAGCGCCAGCCCCTCTTGCCGAAACGGACTGTATTCAAAATCAAGGGTATCGCAATTAAGCAAAATGGCGTGATCTTCTTTTCCAAGAGCAATTGAAAACTGATCCATGATGCCGCAATTGACGCCAATAAAGTCATTTTCTGCACGCTGCGAAAGGAGGGCAAGACGGGCACTTGAAACGCCGAATGAATGCCATTCATTGATAAAGACAGCGGTGACAAGTTCGATGGAGGCAGAGGAAGACAGCCCTGCGCCATTGGGAATATTGCCGCCGTATACAATGTCAAAGCCTTCTTCTATCTTCATCCCTGCTTCGATAAACTGATGGAACACACCCTTCGGATAATTTGCCCAGCCGTCCGACTCCAAGTAAGCGATTTCAAAAAGGTCGAATTCTTTCACACCATCGCCATCAAAGTTCAAGGAATACATTCTCACGCGGCCATCTGACCGCTTTGCACATGCTGCATATGTACCGAGAGTGAGCGCACAAGGGAATACATGACCTCCATTGTAATCTGTATGTTCACCAATCAAGTTCACTCTTCCCGGGGCAAAAAAATAGCGAAGTTCTTCTTCTCTATCCCCAAATTGCTGGTGAAATGCCGTGCGTAACATATCGATCATATCCATTCCCCTTTTCTCTTCTGATACTCTTATTTTAGTTGCCTGAACTGCGTATGTTCAATGGTAAAAAAATCGTTAAAAAATACCCTTTTTTTGCTGTGAATGGTACGATGTGATATGAGGTGTACCATGATTCAAAATAGAAAAAGGTTGTTTTTTGCTGTGAAGGAGGTTTTCCAATTTGAAGAAGGAAGCATTTGCATTTCGTTTTCACCATTCTGATGTTACATTGCCGGCACAAATATGGTCTGTTGGCTGGGAGGTTCAATCATCTTCGTTATACAGCTGGAATGGCGTGGAGCGGAAGGATCAGGGCAAGTGCATCTTTCAGCTCACACTGTCTGGACACGGCATGATTGAAATCGGACAGAAGCGGTTCAAAGTCTTGCCGGGGCAGGCCTTTCTTGTGAAAAGTCCAAGTGCCTATCAATATTATTTTCCAGAGGACAGTGAGCATTGGGAATTTCTCTATTTGACGCTTTATGGGGAAGCCTGTGATCTTTGCTTTGACCAATTTATAGATCAAGGAAAGCAGGTCATGCGTTTTCATCCTCATTCCAAACCGATCCGCCTGCTGAAGAAAATTTATGATGAAGCCAGTGAAAGACGGATTACCAATCCATTTGAGGGGTCTAGCCTTGCTTATCAATTTGTCATGGAACTGTATTCATATTTGCCAAAGCTTGAGGGACAAATGGAGAAATGGCCTGAGCCCATCGTCCAAGCGGCCTTGTTTGCCAGCCATCATTTTCACGAGGAAATTGGCCCAGACGATATGGCAGCTGCGGCACGTTTATCCAAAAGTCATTTTACGAGAGAATTCAAAAAGGCCACTGGCTTCACACCTATTCACTACTTAACCAATATCCGGTTAGAAAAGGCGGAAACATTACTAAAAACAACGAAATACTCGATTGAAGAAATCGCCATACAGTGCGGCTACCGAAATGCGAATTACTTGAATAAAGTCTTTCGAAAGAAAATCGGCATGTCTCCAAAGCAACTGCGGGAAACAAGCGATGCATAATAAAAAGCAGCCGCTGCATCATTGGCTGCTTCTTTTACGCTTTTGACAGGTCAACATGAATTCTCCCTTGTCTTAAAACAATGGTCATTTGCGTATCAGGGGTCATTAAATTTTCTAAAATGTCCGCTGCCGTTTGAAGCGCAATGTCCATTCGGTTGATCTTTTCCTTTTCTTGTTCCGAAAACGCTTCTGGATGTGCGGTCATTTCTTTGACTAGCCTCAGCACTTGTTCATGCTGCTTTTCTGTTTGTTGATATATGGCATCATATAAGTCGTCTGGCCTGCTGCTCATTTCACATCACCTATCTTTTTTTATGTGTTAAATCGCATCTTCTTTTGTTTTCTTGAAGACGAACCACTTACTGGCGACATAATTGACCACCACAATCACAAAGTTGACGAGAATTTTTGCGACGGTTTCATTGAGCGCCATTTGGCTCACAAATAAAATCATCAGCCCCAGATCTACACCTAGAGACATGAGACGGACACTAAAAAATGAAGAAAGCTCACGCATGAGGCTTTTTGTGTCACGAGCCTTTTGCTTGAAGACATACTTCTTATTGGTGATATAAGCAAAGAGAACAGCAAATACCCATGAAACAACCGTAGCTGTTTTGTAATCCATGGAAAACATCTCAACGAATAAATAGAAGCTGACGATATTGACAATGGTTGTACACACACCCATCACAAGATACATGACAACTTCTTGATACTTTTGAAAAAGGCTATACATGTCTTTCTTCATTCCTTCTTGGTGGTTTCTGTTTCTTTTAGAATACCATCTTGAGAAGAACTTCCCAAACGAACAATATGTATGTCCTGCAAAGATGAAATTTGTTCTACTCGATGGCAAATGTCAAAGCAATTGGTTTATATGAGTCAAATGTTTTAGGTCTTTATCATTATTTTAATTTATAATCTTTCAACTGACTTTACAATTGTTTATTATTAGAAGTAAGATTTCAATATTTATGGGTTTTTTAGTCATTTTTTTAGGGACGTGGTAGGTGATAGATTTTACAAAATAGGTTAAATGTCATCATTTTTCGACAAAAATTTATTTTGCGCTGTTTTCAACCACACGTACAGTTACTAGACGGTTTGTTCAAGTCATTGGTTGCAGTGAATATGTCTTATTGAACTGGAGGATATTATGGATACGCAAGTGAAAAGAAGAGTTGACGAAGAGTGGGTTTATTTGATTCAGGAAGCGAAAAAAATTGGACTAGGCATCGAAGAAATACAAGCTTTTTTAACATCCAACGGTGATCAGAAGATGATAAACAAACCATAAATCAACGCCGTTATCCTTTGTCTTTCAGACTGCTTTGGCTATAAGTTCTGACCTGTCAATTGACCTTTTGAAAATCCTTTCATGACGATACGCTACAATAATTGAACACCTCTCCATACCAATCCCTTCACTCAATGGGGTTCTGTCTTTCTATATTAGGAGGACAGTCCATTTCCTGTTCTTTATATGATCCCTTTTTAGCCGCCATTCATGAAAATTGTCCTTCTCTCGTTATAAAACCAAGCTGCTCTCCCATATATTAAGCATGAAAACAACGAGAAAGAGAAAGGTGGGTAGAGCGTGAGTTCAGATTCCCTTTCGTATTATCACCAAAAAAAGGATCAGTATTATCATGGGGTAAACCCGGTCATCGTCAGCCGTATTCGCGCGGAATGGACGTCTTTATTGGATATCGGATGCGGCACAGGCAAGCTTGGAAAAGTCCTGAAACAAAAGGGCCGGACCATTTATGGTATTGAGTCATTTGAAGATGCAGCAAAAGAGGCTAAGCAAGAGCTGGATCATGTTCTCTGCGGAAATATTGAACAGATGGCTCTCCCTTATCAACATGAACAATTTGACTGCATTATTTTCGGAGACGTCCTCGAGCATTTATTGGACCCTTGGGCCGTTTTAAAAAAGGTGAAACCCTTCCTTAAAAAAGAGGGTGCCATCCTGTCATCTATTCCAAATATCGGCCACATTTCAACGGTTTTAGAATTACTGGCCGGCAGATTTACTTATACAGATGCAGGGTTAATGGATCAAACACATTTACGTTTCTTCACCCTTCATGAAATACATGCACTCTTTCATTCAGCGGGTTTTCGCATTCGCGAATTCGAGGCCATTCGCGTACAGCATCCTTCCTATGCAAGCGTGTTGAATGATCTACATGAATTACTCATGAAACACGGCATTCGTTCTGATTTTCACGAGTCTGCTACAGCCTATCAATATGTGGTCGAGGCGGTTCCATTTCATGAGTAATCCGACGATTCTGTTTGTTTTATGTGTGAATGATGAATCGATGTTTCAAGCTTGCTTCCGGCAGCTGGCTTCACTTCCGGCTCCTCATGGATACCATGTGGAGGTCTTACCAATCAGACATGCATCAAGTATGACCTCTGCATACAATGAAGCCATCACTCATCCAGCTCAGTTTAAAATTTATCTTCATCAGGATACCTTGATTGTCAAACAGCATATGCTGCTTGAACTCATCCCGCTTTTTTTACAAAATCCATCACTTGGCATGGTTGGCGTGATTGGAGCAGAAAACGTGCCTGACAATGGAATTTGGTGGGAGAGTTCTGATTGCAGGGGAAAAGTCATTGAATATCGTCACGACACCTATCAGCTGCTTTCGTTTGAAAGAGACCGTCAGCAGCCCGAAGCGCAAGATTATATCAAAGCTGCGGCCATTGATGGTCTATTCATGGCAACACAATACGATGTGAGGTGGCGTGAGGACCTCTTTGACGGCTTTCATTTTTATGATGTCTCGCAGTCCTTTGAATTCACTCAGAAGGGCTATGAAGTTGGGATTGCAAATCAAGAAGAGCCTTGGTGTATTCATAAATGCGGAGATCATTTTGACGCAGAAGCGTATGAAAAAGCGAGACAAACATTTCTTGCAAATTATCGATAGAAAGCACCCTTTTCGGGTGCCTTTTTTATGATATACTGTCATAAACAGCCAGATCGTCTCATATGCATTGGAGTACCTTGTCCCTAATTCGTACAAAGGAGGAAACAATGGCAGACAAAAAAGTTCATTATAAGAAGGTTGCCGCTTCAGAGGATTTTCGAAAACTTCTTGAGGAAAAACGCAGATTTATCGTACCGATGACGATTTTCTTTTTTCTCTTTTACTTTTCACTTCCGGTTGCTACATCCTACTTCACCTTTTTGAACACGCCGGCAATTGGCGCGATCTCATGGGCTTGGTTATTCGCCCTCACACAATTTGTCATGACCTGGGTTTTATGTGGACTTTATGCGAAAAAAGCAGCTAAGTTCGACAATTATGTAAGCGCTTTAAAAATTGAATCAAGAGGTGATGACGAATGAGCATGACCGCTTTTATTTTGTTCGTAGCGATCGTAGGGCTCACATTGGTCATCACATATTTTGCTGCGAAAAAAACAAGCAATGCGAGTGATTTTTACACAGCAGGCGGAGGTCTGACTGGGTTTCAAAACGGCCTTGCCATTGCTGGAGACTATATGTCTGCTGCATCATTTTTAGGGATTGCTGGAATGATCGCGTTAAACGGATTTGACGGCTTTTTCTATAGCATTGGTTTTCTAGTAGCGTATCTTGTCGTTCTTTACGTTGTGGCTGAACCGCTTCGAAATCTGGGGAAATATACGATGGCCGATATGATCGCTGCACGATTTAAGCGCCCTGCCATCCGAGGGGTTGCCGCCTTTAATACCATTACAGTTTCCACTTTTTATATGATTGCTCAGCTCGTTGGAGCAGGTGCATTAATCAAGCTGCTTCTTGGCATTGATTACTGGATCGCTGTGCTGATCGTAGGTGTCCTGATGACCATTTATGTCGTGTTTGGCGGCATGATTGCGACCAGCTGGGTACAGATCACAAAGGCTGTGCTTCTCATGCTTGGGACATTAATTATTTCTCTGCTTGTGTTTGCAAAGTTTGATTTTAGTCTGCTGAAGATGTTTGAACAGATGAAAACTGCAACCCCGCTTGGTGAATCGTTTCTTCACCCGGGAAATAAATATGATGTGCCTTTAGAAACCCTGTCTCTTAACCTCGCCTTAGTGCTTGGGACAGCAGGTTTGCCACATATTTTGATCCGTTTTTATACAGTAAAGGATGCGATTTCTGCGCGAAAATCGGTTCTTTCTGCTACTTGGATCATCGGGATCTTTTATTTAATGACGGTTTTCCTTGGCTTTGGCGCTGCTGCCTTTGTTGGAACAGAAGCGATCACGGCAGCAGATGCAGCAGGGAATATGGCCGCTCCACTGCTCGCCCAAGCTCTTGGAGGAGATTTGTTATTTGCCTTTGTTTCCGCTATTGCCTTTGCGACTATTTTGGCGGTGGTAACTGGCCTCGTCCTATCCGCCGCATCTGCCTTTGCGCATGATTTTTATAGTCAGATTATCCGCAAAGGAAAAGCGAGTGAACGGGAGCAGGTGAAGGCGGCGCGCTTTGCTTCAATCGGCGTGGCGATCCTCTCTATCATTCTTGCATTATTTGCCCAGTCCTTAAACGTCGCTTTTCTTGTGTCTCTTGCCTTCGCAGTGGCGGCAAGTGCGAACTTACCTTTGATTATCTTCACTGTTTTTTGGAAACGATTTAACTCTACGGGTGCCATCGCAGGAAGCTTAACAGGCCTTCTGAGCGCACTGATCATTGTCTCGCTCAGCCCAAGCGTCTGGGACCCGTCAGGAGCAGCCATCTTCACAGGAGAGCCGCTCATCCCGCTGTCGAACCCTGGGATTATCTCGATTCCACTCGGATTCCTTGCCGCCTACTTAGGCACGATATTCTCTTCTGAAAAAGCAGATGAAGACACCTTTACAGAAATTCAAGTAAAGGCACATACAGGCATGCATATGGATACTGATTCATAAGGAAAAGCCGGCTGCTCAGCCGGCTTTATTTGTGATCTTCTGTTCAAGTCTCAGTAAGGTATAAATTGGCTTTTTAATTTATTTTTATACTTCTCTAATCTGGCAATCCTTCTAAACGTGATTAGAGAGCAGCATGTAATAATGATTAACAGAATTTCATGAACTTCCCCTCTGTTATCCACCACACTCTTCATTCCTATCCCTCCCCGTAATGAATCTATTTATAGTTATGTATTCCCTGCAAGATGTCATTCCTATGTTATCATGTTATACACATACTGGAAATTATTTAAAACGACATGAAAGAAGTGGGATGACATATGCAAAGGATTATTCTGCAAAATTATTATTTGAATCCATCTCAACGCCAAGCAGTATACCTGATAAAATCTTTGAAGAACGAATTGTCTTGGTAAAAGCTAAAAACCGCCGTAAAGTGAAGGAAAAAGTCGAACAAGGCTTTCCAGACGAAACCTATGATAATGCAGAAGGTGGACAAACTAACATAAGATTAGCAGCCATCCTAGATATCTTTGAGCTTGTAGATCACTTAGAGACAGAATCACTACATTTGAGTGAAGTGTACAGCCGTCACATTATTTTTGATAAAGAAACATCTGTTCAAGAAGCCATTGAAGCATATTCTCTAGATAAATAAAAAAGCCGGCTGCTCAGCCGGCTTTTTAATAGCGCTGGAATAACTCTGGGTTTTTCGGAACGTTTTCTAAATAAACGATCTTCCCTTGGTCGTCCAGCTCTGCGATATCAATTCCTTCTGCTGTATAGACACGGCCATCCGAAAGCTTTCCGCAAACGGCCCAGTTTGTTTCATACTTTCCGTCTTCTCTTTTCATCCACCCATCCCACATATGCTTAATGTCTTCATGCACGTGGAAAAATGTGTTCAAAAACTGTGTGAATGCTTGGATTCCAGGCTTTTGGGCGCCATTTAAGACAATCATGACATCGTCAGAAAACAATGCCAGCAATTCATCCAGCTGCTCCTTCCCTTTTCCTGCTTCATCATACCGGCGAAAATACGTATCGAGCACTTCCATGTTCATTCTCCTTTATTTACCTGTCATTTCGAAATTAATCGAACTAATGTGATTGTACACAATTGTTTCTCTCCTGTCTATTTTTCCAGACATAAGAAAAGACATGAATTGATTCAATCCATGTCTCCTTCAAGTTAAAGGGATGCTTTTTCTGCTACAACAAGTGATTTCAGCTCTTCTGCTGCTTTTTTTGGATCGGCGCTCTGGCTAATAGCACTAATGATGCTTATACCGTCTGCCCCAGCTTGTATCACTGGTGCAGCGTTATCGTATGTGATCCCTCCGATACCTACAATCGGAATTTGAAGGGCATGACGCCGGACTTCAGTGATCAAAGACACACCCTGGACACTGCGTGTATCCTTTTTCGTTTCTGTTGGATAGACTGGGCCCATACCGACATAATCTGCTCCGTCCTTCATGGCTTGTTTTACTTCGTCTAGGTTATGCGTCGACACGCCTAATATTTTATTCCCGATCCTTTCTCTGACGTCTTTTGCATTTGTGTCTTCCTGTCCAACATGAACGCCATCTGCATCAAGATCAATCGCTAGCTGTACATCATCATTCACAATAAAAGGAACATTTGCTTCTTGGCAAAGCGCTTGAATTTGACGAGCCAATTGTTTCTTCTCATCACCCTGCAAAGCTTTTTCACCCTTTTCACGAAATTGAAACATGGTGATTCCGCCTTGAATGGCCTCTT
Organism: Bacillus sp. FSL M7-0003; assembly: GCF_038628485.1. NCBI lineage: Bacteria > Bacillati > Bacillota > Bacilli > Caryophanales > Bacillaceae > Bacillus > Bacillus sp. FSL M7-0003. The sequence continues at coordinate 3,467,356 of NZ_CP152024.1, forward strand.
TCACAACATCAAGCGGCTGCCTCGTTGTATTCGTTGTGCCCATAATAAAATAAACCGATAATTGCTGTTTGATTTGCTGTTGCTCAGCCTTTGTCATGTGAAACTCCCCCTATTTTCCCTAACGTCAGCACTTCATCTCCGGTTGTGTGTGATAGTGCGTTTAACAATTCAATTTGAAAGGTTCCCGGTCCTTTATCCTTTGCGCTCAGAGCTGCCCTTTCAGCGGCGACACCATAAAACAGCAATGCAGCGGCTGACGCATGAAGCGGCTGTTCACCTGCTGCACAAAATGCCCCAATGACAGACGTCAGCAAACAGCCGGTTCCCGTCACCTTGGTGAGCCATTCATGTCCATTATGAATGGACAGCACCTCATCTCCATCTGACACCACATCGATTTTTCCTGTGATTACCACTATTGTCTGAAGTGCAATGGACGCTTGTTTGGCTAATGCCGATACATCTCCATTCGCCGCTTTCGCATCAACGCCTTTTGACTCCCAGCCATTCACTCCAAGTAAATGAGCCACTTCAGCAGCATTTCCTCTGACAACGGTCATTTTCACTTTCTTTAACAGCTGTTTAGCGGCATTCGCTCGAAACGTTGTCGCACCGACGCCGACAGGATCTAACAAAACAGGTACACCTTTTTCATTGGCGGCTTGTCCAGCGAGTATCATAGCTTCCACCGTCTCTCTTGTCAGTGTGCCAATATTAAGCACAAGTGCATCCGCTAATTGCGCCATTTCAGCCACTTCTTCTTTGGCGTTTGCCATGACTGGCGAAGCACCTAAAGCAAGCAGTCCATTCGCTGTAAAATTCGTCACGACTTGATTGGTGATATTATGAACGAGTGGATTTTTTTCTCGAACCTTCTCCAATAAATGAGACGCGCAGCTTGTTTTCATCCGTATCGTCCTCCCTTTTACTCTGCATCCCACACATAGGATTTCGTATGCTTTAACCATTCTCTTGCCGCAAACGACAAATATCGGTCTTTACGCCAAATGACACCTAAATGCCACGGGATCGACGGGTTTAGGGAAATGACCTTTACCTTTTCAGGATCAAGATCACGGCAGATTCGTTCTGGCAGAAGTCCAATCCCTAAGTTTTCAGCTACCATTTCACTAATGAAATCCCACTGAGACGTTTCATAAATGACATTTGGCCGGAATCCCGCATTCATACATTCATTCAAAATCCGGCTGTGCAGAACAAAATCTTCTCTAAAGAAAATAAAAGACTCTTCCCTTAAATCAGCTAAATGTACCTCCTCACGACCAGCCATCGGATGGGATGGATGCGTCACGAGCTTCATGTTCTCTTTAATAATGGTGTACGTATGAAAAATTTTATCATTTGCAGGCAGAACAATGACACCAATATCAAGCGACCCATCCTCGACCCCTTCCTCTACTTTAATGGAGCCGTGCTCAACCAATTGAAATGTGACATCTGGATATTGCTGGCGGAATTCCCCCATGACATTCGGGAAGAAACTTGACCCAATCATCGGCGGCAGTCCGATTCGAATATGCCCTTTTTTCACATTCATTAAATCATTTAATTCGTTCGTTAAATTCTGAAATGACTGTGCGATTTCACTCGCTTGTGTATACATGGTTTGGCCAGCATCTGTCATTTCAACCTGCCGGCCATTGCGGTAAAATAACTGCACCCCCAGCTCATCCTCCAGGTTTTTGACCATCTTGGAAATGGTCGGCTGCGATACGTAAAGGGACTGCGATGCTTTCGTGAAGCTCTTTAACCTTGCCACTTCTAAGAAATATGTTAAATGTCTGATGTCCACCTGATTCATCCTTCCTATAGACAAAAGGAATAATTACTATTCGATATATGTATTTTACCTATAACTGAACGTGCTGTACACTTTAAAGTAAGCTCATCACTTGGAACGTTGTCATGTTTTTGTGAAATAGTGAACAATTTATATAGAAAAAGGAGTGAACAGAAAATGAAATTGCTCAAAAAGCCGCTGATTGCTGCCCTTCAGATTATGGCCTTGTTTATTTTTGCGAAATTCATGAATGTGCTGGCGGCCTTTTTGCATTTAAGAATTCCAGGCACGATCATAGGCATTCTTGTCATTTTCTTATTACTTCATTTTAAGATCATTCAATTAAAATGGATAGAACTTGGCGCCGTATGGCTGCTCGGAGAACTGCTGCTTTTCTTTATTCCATCAGCAGTTGGTGTCATTGATTATGGAAAACTGCTTTCTCAATCTGGCACAAGTATTGTCCTTGTCGTCTTAATTAGTACGTTTGTGGTCATGCTCTCAACTGGTATCATGACGCAAATGATTGCGAAACGAAAGGAGCGGAAAAAACTATGTTAGTTGGCGGACTATTTCTGATTTTAACAGTTCTTTTATATCTCGGATCAAAAGCGGTGTACAAACGGCATCCGAAGGTCTATGTCTCCCCATTACTTGTGACTCCGCTTGTCCTTGTCGTCTTGCTGTTAATCGTCAACATTCCTTACGATGCTTATAATCAAGGCGGGAAATGGCTCACGAATATGCTGCAGCCTGCGACTGTTGCTTTTGCCATTCCTTTATATAAGTATTTTCATATCCTGAAGAAGCATGCAGTGGAAATTCTTTTGAATGTGGCTTGCGGCTCTGTCATTGCGATCTTATCAACGGCATTTATCGCCAAGTTGTTTCATCTGGACACAGGCCTTATTGAGAGCCTTGTCCCAAGATCGGTTACAACACCTGTAGCAATGAGTGTGTCAGAAATGATCGGCGGCATGCCGTCCGTTACGGCTGTGTTTGTCATTTTAACCGCACTGTTTGGGTCGATTATCGGTCCAATGGTGATCCGTTATTTCCGCATTGATAATGACATTGCCATGGGCGTCCTGCTTGGAACAGGTGCACACGGTGCAGGAACATCGAAGGCCTTTGAAATGAGCTCCGTCTCAGGGACGATCTCAAGTGTATCGATGATTATTTCAGCCATTATTACATTATGTGCAGCACCTATCCTTATGTCGTTTGCCTTATAGAAAAAAGCCATTCCTTATCGGAAATGGCTTTTTCTTATGCTTGTATGAAGACAACCTTTAAATAGTTTCCTTCGGGATAATTCTTCGTTGTACGGAAATCCTCAGGAAGTGTATATTCTTCAAGTATCCGATAGGTTTGCCCTGATTCTTTAAAAGCCTGTGCAATAAACCCTTTAAATTTCTTCATGCCAAATGCACTGCTATTCGTTGATGCCACAATGACGCCGTTCTCAGCTGTAATTTGGATGGCTTCTTTTAATAGCTTCTTATAATCCTTCGCCGCACTGAATGTGTGCTTTTTCGTTCGTGCAAAGGAAGGCGGGTCTAAGATGACGAGATCATAGGTCCAGCCTTTTTTCGCTGCAAACGGAAAATATTTAAAGACATCCATGACTTTGATATCCTGCCCGTCCACATCAATACCATTGACTTCAAACTGCTCAGATGTTTTTTTCAAGCTGCGGTTTGCAACATCCACACTTGTCGTACGGCTCGCCCCGCCAAGCGCAGCTGCCACTGAGAAAGCACCTGTGTAAGAAAACGTATTGAGCACAGTCTTTCCTTTTGCATAACGCTCTCGGATCGCTTTTCTCACATGACGCTGATCAAGGAAAATACCCGTCATCGCGCCATCATTTAAGTAAACCGCCACGTTCATGCCGTTTTCTTTCACGATGAGAGGAAATTCACCTTTCTCTCCCTTCACAAAATCATCATCTTCTATATACTGTCCAGACGTATCAAATCGTTTCTTTTCATAAATGCCTTTATAGTCTGGATACACGTGCTCAAGTGCAGCCAATACATCTTCCTTTAATGTATAGACTCCTTCGCTATACCATTGGATGAGGTAGAATCCGTCATAATGATCAATTGTGACGCCGCCAATTCCATCACCCTCTCCGTTGAAGACGCGGAAAGCAGTCGTCTGTGCATCACGAAATAAATGCGTTCTGCTTTTCGCCGCCTGCTCAATCCTAGAGACAAAGAAAGCTTGATCTATTTTTTCGTTCGCATCAAAGGTTAGTACCCAGCCGATTCCTTTATTTTGTACACCATAATACCCTTTTCCTAAAAAAGCGCCCCGCTCATCTACCCATTCAATGAGCTCGCCTTCCCGTACACCGTTCACATGCGATACTGCATCTTTGGAAATGAGCGGATATCCTTTTTTCACTTGTTCCGCAAATGTTTGTTTTAATGAGATTTTTTTCATTTGTGTCATCCTTATCCTAAATTGACTCTCTCTATCCTACCATATGAATGTATACGTTACTTCTATTATGATAAGATGAGGAGAAAAATATCAACATGACATAGAGGAGGCACTTCGTTTGACGACATTACGCTTAGATCATACAGGTATTATGGTTTCGAATATCGATCAGTCGATTGATTTTTATGAAAAAGTGGTGGGCATGAAATTAAAGGACCGTATCACTCATACAAATGGAGTGATTGAGCTTGCATTTCTCGGTTTTAAAGATGAAACCGAAACCGAAATTGAGCTCATCCAAGGCTACAGCAGTGACCTGCCATCTGAAGGGAAGGTCCATCATCTTGCCTTCACAACAGACAACATTCATGCTGAATTCAATCGTATTCAAAAGCTGCAAATTGAATTAATTGATGAAGAAATCACGACATTACCAAATGGATATTGCTACTTCTTTTTCAGAGGGCCAGACCAAGAGTGGATCGAATTCTTCCAGCGCTAATATTTCCTAGGAAATGGGGCCGCTAAATCTATCTTCCACTTATTCATAAAGAAAAGAGTAAGAGCATATACATGCCCTTACTCTTTTTTATAACACCTTACTAAGAAATGATTTTGTACGCTCATGCTGCGGGTTTCCAAAGAGAGCTTCTGGTTTGTCTTCCTCGACAATATATCCGCCATCCATAAAGATGACACGGTCTCCCACCTCTCTTGCAAAGCCCATTTCATGTGTGACCACAATCATTGTCATGCCTTCGACAGCTAATTGTTTCATTACAGCTAATACATCCCCTACGACCTCAGGATCAAGAGCTGATGTCGGCTCATCGAATAATAGTACTTTCGGATCCATTGCCAACGCTCTCGCAATGGCGACACGTTGTTTTTGTCCACCAGATAATTGGTTAGGGTAGCTTTTGGCTTTGTCTTTTAAGCCGACTTTTTCAAGCAAGTCTAACGCTTTTTCGACTGCTGCCTTCTTCTCGATGCCTTTTACCTTGATCGGTGCAATCGTGATATTTTCTAAAACGGTTTTATGAGGGAATAAATTAAAATGCTGAAACACCATACCTACTTCTTGTCGTACTTTATTGATATTCACCTTTGGATCTGTAATCGTGTGTCCGTGGACAACGACTTCTCCAGCCGTGATATCTTCTAATTTATTGAGGCATCTTAGAAACGTGCTTTTCCCTGATCCAGAAGGACCAATGACACACACTACTTCCTTTTCCTCGATGACTGCGTTAATATCCTTTAACACTTCGTGATCGCCAAAAGATTTCTTTAAGTTTTTCACCGTAATCATACTCATTTGATATCAAATCTCCTTTCTGCGTAGCTAGCCAGTAGAGAAAGTAAATAAATGATCACGAAATAAATGACACCGACAATGAGCCAGACATTCAAAGGATCAAATGTAGCCGATGCTTGAACTTGTCCTCGCTGCATAATATCGGCAATCCCGATAATAGATAAGAGAGATGTATCCTTCAAGCTGATGATGGCCTGGTTTGTAATCGCCGGGAGCATCCGGCGGAATGCCTGCGGAAGGACGATAAAGCGCATGTTTTGCCCCCCTGTAAAGCCTAAAGAGCGCGCAGCTTCTGTTTGTCCTTTATCAATAGACTGAATCCCTGCACGAATAATTTCTGAGAAATAAGCCCCTGCATTAATCGCTACTGTAATAATTCCTGCAGGCACTCGATCAAGCGAAATGAATTCAAGTGTATTCAAACCAAAATAAATGAAGAATAGCTGTACGATAAATGGTGTACCTCGAATGGCATTCACAAAAACGAGTGCGATGAAATTTAAGATTTTAAATGGTGACAGACGGAATAATGCCACAATTAACCCTATGATAAACCCTAAAATGATGGCAACAACAAAGATATATAAAGTGGTTTGCAAACCATCCATTAAATACGGAAATGCATTAATAATAGTATCCATGTTTCTCCCTCCCTAATTCACATACGGCTGACACATAAAGAAAGCGCGCTCGGAGCGCGCCTCGCTTGTGTTATGACTTCAAATATTTATCAATAATTTTGTCATATTCACCGTTTTTCTTTAGGTTCTCAAGACCTTTATTGATCTTCTTCAATAGGTCTTGGTTTTTCCCCTTCATGACAGAGATACCATACTGGTCTCCATTCAAGCGGTCTCCAACTGTTTTCAATTTTAAATCTTGTTGTGCGATCGCATACGTAATGACAGGATAATCCTCAATTAAGGCATCTGCATTTCCGTTTGATACTTCCTGGAACATAGATGGGCTGTCATTAAATTGAACGACTTCATACCCATATTTATCAGCGTTATCAGATGCGAATTTTGCACCAGTCGTCCCGTTTTTAACAGCTAGCTTTTTCCCCTTTAAATCATTAATAGATTTGATGCTGCTGTCCTTTTTCACAACAACTGTCAGTCCAGCGTCGAAGTAAGGATCTGAGAAATCTACTTTCTTCTTACGCTCATCTGTAATACTCATTCCGCCCATTCCAACATCAAGCTGTCCTGCCTGCATCGCTGGAATGATGCCTGAGAAGTCCATGGCTTCAAGCTTCACTTTGAAACCTTGGTCTTTCGCGATTGCATTAATTAAATCAACGTCTATCCCTTCATATTTACCGCCCTTTTCAAATTCAAATGGCGGATAAGTTGTATCTATCCCAATTTTATATGTGCCTTTGCCTTCTCCCGAACCACTGTCCGATTTTGATCCACAGGCTGCCATGACAAGCACAACAATTAGTCCCATGATCAATAACATCGATTTCTTCATAAAACACGACCCCCATTGTCAGTTTTGTCTAAATATTCGCAATAACAATAATACTATACCACGCTAAAGCTATAGTGTGTGATATTTTTTATCAATACCAAAGATCCATACAATTCTAGATCAATAGTCTCTTTAAATTTTACTTTTTTGCGAATAACTCATTTTATTCTAAAAGAAGAGTGATTCACAATTATGATGTGAGATTATCTCACAAAAAACGAGTCAGCGCCTTGATAAATGAAGTTTCTCCCTTGCATACGAAGGCAAACTCAACAACTTCCTTCGTCTCTTTATTGATATTGTAATATATTTTTTTCAAAACCCTCTTTTTACCTAAAAATATGTAAGCGTATACAAAAGAGCAGTGGCTCCCTATTTCTTTCACTACTGGTTGAATTTACATCAAAAAACATGTTTTACAAACTGCACGAGAGAGCTTAAAATATAAGAAGATACTGGAATATGGGAAGTTGATTCAGAAGAACGGTTACTGATAGATGAAGAAAGGAGGATAAGAATTGGCAGAAGCAGGTGTTTTGTCGTCCGTTGATGTAGCGAATATGCTCAATGATTGGTATGTCATGATGAAAAAAAGAGAGATACAAGGTGCTATCCAGTTAAAAGAAGACATTCTTCAAGCGTTTGATCGAATGGAAGAAAATCAAGACGTCTTACTTTACTATCAACTGCTAGAGTACCGTTTTAAAGATCTAATAGAAGATACAGCTTCGTTAGATCATAGTCTTTTTGTTGATGAAAATGCCATCCGTACGGATGATATGCTCAGCTATTATTTCTATTTCTTTAAAGGGATGTATGAAATGCGCAGAGGCAATCAGGATACGGCATTTCACCATTTAAAATTGGCCGAGGATAAATTAGATCTCGTGCACGATGACATTGAAAAAGCCGAATTTCATTATAAAACAGGGTGTCTTTACTATAATATTAGATCCACGCTTCTCTCCATTCACCACTTAAAGATGGCTTCATCTATTTACGACGCAGATCCATGTTATGTGAAAAAATCAATCAGCTGTCAAATGATGCTTGCTTTGAATTATGCGGATCAGTCGAAATTTGATGAGGCAGAATCGCTGTTCGAAGAAGTCATTCATTCACTAGAACAGATGGATGATCCAGATTTACTTGGACATGCCTATTGCAATGCAGCCTTTATTAAAAGTCTAAGAAATGAATACAGTGAAGCTGTGCCACTCCTAGAAAAGGCTTTAATGATAGAATCATTCGAAACTTCTTCTCCAGGCGGCTATTTACTTGCCATGTACGCCTACACAAAAGCACTATTTAAGCTGAAAAAGCCAGGTTTGTTCCACTATTATGTACAGCTTTCACTTCAAAAAGCAGAAAATTTAAAACAACGAAACATTTCACTTAAATTATCCATTTTAGAAACACTTATGATTCAGCCAGACAACATGATTGAGCAAATCAAGGCTTATTGCGATCAATTAGAATCAATGAATTTCCTTGTTGACCTTGAAGCTATTTGTCAGGATGCAGCAGCTTACTTAACAGATCTTGGGCTTCATGAAGAATCCTCTTATTTTAGAAACAAGGCGTTGTCCTTGAAAACTTGTTAAGAAAATGGAGTGATGTATGATGAAGAAATGGCTCATCACAAGTGCGATTTTAACCCTCTTGATAACAGGTGTTTCTGTTGGTACTTTCATTCAAAAAGACAGTCAATCTGCACAATCTCAAGATATTATTCAAAAGAGAGACCGTGGAACCAACCCTTAATATGAAAAAAGCAGCTGTGATCAAAACAGCTGCTTTTTGATATGCTAATCAATTTCTCGTTTAATATTCTGCATTTTTTCATCTAAGTAATGGGCAATATCTGCGGCTTCCTTCAGTTCATCAGTCAGCTGATGAGGAACATCGTTTTGCAGTTTATAATAGATTTTATGCTCTAGACTCGCCCAAAAATCCATCGCAATGGTCCGCACCTGAATCTCAACCTTCACATGCTCCACACGATTTGTTAAGTAGACAGGTATCTCAACAATTAAATGAAGGCTTCTGTAGCCATTTGGTTTTGGATGTTGAATGTAGTCCTTCACTTCAAGGATCTTTAAATCCTCTCTTTGCCTCAATACATCCATAATGTTATAGATATCTTGAATAAAAGAACAGATGATGCGGACACCTGCAATATCATGGATATACTCCTTGGCACATTGTGTCGTGATGTCGCATCCTTTTCTTGCTAGTTTATTCACTATGCTTTCAAAGGATTTAATTCGTGATTTTGTATGCTCTATTGGGTTGTGTCCATGGATTAAATTATACTCCTGGCTGATAATTGAAAACTTTGTATCCATTTCATCTAACGCAAATTTATATACTAATAGTTCATTTTTCCAGTCTTCCATGACATTTTTCAAATCTTCTACATGAGTTGCTGACATATTCATTTTCTTTTTGTCATCTCCTTTTGGGAAACGGCAGCTGCACCGCTTTCCGTTTACTAGACGGAGAGAGGACTCGAATGGTTTTAAAAAATACGCAGTTAGCCTCGTTGTTTGTAATATGTCAGCGCTAGCGCAAGGGCCAGCACAGAGCCTTTCACAATATCCATTGCATAATAAGGGACAGACATCATCACAAGCCCATTTTGTAAGATACCGATGAGTACAGCTCCGATAAAAGTGCCAAATGCGTTTGGTTTACCTGCTCCCATGACGGAAAAGCCGATAAAAGCAGCCGCTACTCCATCCATTAAATATGGTGCACCAGCATTAATTTCTGCTGTCATGACCCTTGATGCCAGTACGATACCGCCGATCGCTGCAAATAACGCAGAAAGCAGATAGGCCGCAATTTTGTATTTGTTCACATGTATGCCAGACAATCGAGCCGCTTCCTTATTCCCACCGATGATGTACATGAATCGGCCGTGCTTTGTGTAAGTCATGAAAACATGCGCAAATAGTACAATGACAGCCATAATCAGAATGATATATGGCACCTGTCCAATTTTGCTGAAAAAGGCAGGAATCGTTCCCGTTGAGAACGTGCCATCGGGAAGCACCATATTTTCAGAAATAGTCGCCCCTTTCGTATACGTTTGAGCCAGCCCTTGAATGATAAACATCATGGCTAATGTCATGAGCATATCTGGAATTTTCATTTTGACGATCATCCATGCATTTAGCAAACCAACAATGATAGAAGCTGCTAGTGCAGAGAGGATTGCAATCAGTGGGTTTTGCGAGAACCATACGAACATAGAAATGACAATCGCATTTGATAGCGTAGCGACTGATCCAACTGATAAATCAAAGCCGTTTACTGCCAATGAGATGGTTAAGCCCACCGCAATGATGGTCACTATCGAGATAGATCGTAGAATATTGATGATATTTCCTGATTGCAAAAACGCTGGATTCGATGCCGCAAATACCACAATCAACACGACAATGGTTAAGATTGTGCCATATTGATAAAAGAAATCAAACAGATGAAAGGATGGCCGCTGTTTTTTGATTTGCTGCACAGGGGCTGGAATTTGTTGTTCGCTCATGATTGTCCTCCTGTTGAATGATATAAAAGCTCCTCTTCAGTCGTCGGTGCGGTCATTTCCCGGGCAATGCTGCCATCATATAGCACGTATACTCGGTCTGCGATACCTGCAATCTCTGACAGCTCACTCGACGCATAAATGACAGATTTTCCGCGGGCAGCAAGCTCTGCAATCAGAGTAAAAATATCTTTTTTCGCTCCAACGTCTACTCCTTTGGTTGGTTCATCAAAGAGATACACATCTGCCTCAGCCAGCAGCCATTTTCCGATGGCAACCTTTTGCTGATTTCCACCAGATAGGTGCTTCACCTTTGCTTCAAGCGACGGCGTTTTGACACCAAGCCGTTTGACGATGTCGCCTGCTTCCCGCTTTTCCTTCGAACGATGTAAGAAGCTGAATATCCGTGAAAATGAGTGAAGACTTGCAGCCGTTAAGTTCCATCCCACGCTCTCTTCGGTCAGAATCCCTTCTTTTCTCCGCTCTTCCGGCACAAGAGCCATTCCAGCTCTCACCGCTTGATGAGGCGATGTGATGTGAATGGTTTGACCATGAAGCTGCACGGTCCCCGTCTTTTTTTCTGAGGCACCGAAAAGGGCTTTACACAATTCTGTTTTACCAGCACCGACAAGTCCTGCGATCCCGAGAATTTCTCCTTTTTTGACATAAAAGTGAATGTTGTTTAATTTATGTTGATCGTTTAGCTCTTTCACTTCAAGCACTATAGGTGCATCTTTCAGTGGCCTGCGAGACGGGAATTGCTCCTCTAATGGGGCACCTAGCATTTCTTCAATGACCTGCTGCGGATTTGTGTCTTTGACAAGGTGAGCTGCGACATCCGTTCCATTTCGCATCACAGTCAGTTCATCACAGATGGTGAAAATTTCAGGCATGCGGTGAGAAATAAACACGATCCCCGTCCCATGCTGTTTCAACCGATCAATCATTGAGAATAATTTGCTTGTTTCTGCATGACTAAGCGGAGCCGTTGGTTCATCTAAGATTAAAATGCTGCATTTAATGGAAACGGCCTTGGCAATGAGCACCATCTGTTTTTCAGCAAGGGTCAGATCGCTGACAAGTCGTTTTGTGGAAATGTCGATGTCCATTTCTTTTAATAGCTGAGCCGCCCTGCGATGCAGCTCTTTCCAGCTGACAAATGTTTTTTTCTCAATTTCATGCATCATCATATTCTCACCAACACTTAAGTAGGGAACAAGCGCCGTATCTACTTCTTGATGGACCGTCTGCACACCATATAAGGACGCATCCTTTGGGGTTTGAATGGTTGCCGCCTGGCCATTGATGTGGATGGTCCCGTCGAAGTGGGAATGAGCGCCAGAAAGAACCTTCATTAACGTTGACTTCCCAGCACCATTTGCTCCAATCAGTGCATGGACCGTCCCTTTTTTTAATGTGAAATTTACTTGATCTAACGCTTTGACCCCTGGGAATTCAATTGAAATATTTTTCATACGAACAAGCGGCGCTGTCATTGGTGTCCTCCTTCTCTTGATATCATCTGAAAAACGAAACACCCTCTATGAAAAGAGAGTGCACGTCACTTATTTTGTATAATGCTTCTTCAAGGTCTTCATCCAATCTTCCTCAAAAGCAGTCGATGAACCGAATCCCTTCACTTCGTCTGCAAGATTGACCATGTTAATGGCTTTTCCTGCTTGCTGAAGCTGCTTTTGCGAGATGAGAGAGGCCTCAAGGTCATAGGAAGATGGTGTTTTCTCATCAGCTATTTTCTTCGCAAGAATCCTCACGTCGACGGCGCCGATGAGCTTCGGATCAACCGCTGCTGTGTACTTCCACGGACTGTCCTTCGCCGTCATTTCTTGAAGATCCGCATTTGACACATCAATCCCATAAATCTTCACTTCTGTTCTTCCTGCTTCCTTTAACGCTCTTGCTGCTCCAATGGCAAAGGCATCCCATGTGGCAAAAATAGCGTCCAGCTCGCCCTTTGGATACTTATTCAGCATGGCTGCTACTGCATTTTGCGTTTGAACAGAGGTATCAGAGGAGGCAATACCAAAGCGGTCAAGCTCCTTGATCCCTGAATGTTGTTTAAGCGTTTCTTGATAGACCTTATTTCGTCTCACCATTGGCGGGAATCCATCTACCCACAGGTATGCAATATTTGCTTTTCCTTTAAAATCAGACACGAGCGCATCTAATGATTTTTTTGCTAGTTGTTCGTCATCTTGAGATGTCACTGTGACCCCTTTGATGTCCTTCAGCTTAGGATTCGAATCAAATGCTACAACTGGAATGCCTTTCGCTGTGATCTTTTTCACATCAGCGACTGTCGCCTCGTCGTCCCCGTGAGAGATGATAAAGCCATCGTAATTTTCTTCAAGCGCCTGAGAGATGGCATCATGAAACTTCGCTGTATCTCCATTTGCTGTGTAGACATCTACCTTAAAGCCGAGTGCCTCACCTTCTGCCTTCGTTCCAGCTAAAAATTGAGCTGTATGATCGTCTCCTCCAATTTTGCGGATGACTTTAATTTTTGCCCCCTGTCCCTTTGCAAATCGCTTCGGTACATTATCAAAGGAAACCTTTTCGTTCGTATTTGCCTTTGAGCCCGCACTTGATCCGGTGCCGCATCCTGTTAACAGGACGGTCAATGCCGTTAATAAGACAAGAAATGATGTAAAATGCTTACGCTTCATTGCTGTTCCTCCTCGAGTTGTTTTTTTCACATCGGAAAACTAGGTAAAAAAGTAGAAATACGCCTGTAAAACAGGCATTTGATTCGAAAAAGAGACGAAAAAAAGCCTCTCTTGGAAAGAGAGGCTTGATCACCGTTGCATGAAACATGTATCGGGAAGTCTTCCTCTCTTATCTGTCAAAGCTGTAACAGCTTTGCAGGAATTAGCACCAATTTCTAAAATAGAAACGGTTGCTGGGCGTCATAGGGCCAGTCCCTCTGCCTCTCTTGATAAGAGATCCGTTATGAAATTTGTTTTCGTTGAAATGTCTTCTTTACTTTAATGTGATGTCACATCAATGTCAATGACTTTTTTGAAAATTTCTAAAATATCATCAGCTTCCGATGATTTTCTTCGCAGGTGATGATTTCTTCAGACGGAAATCATATTTTTTCTCATTCACAAATTGCGGGTTGAGATGTGCTGATCCTTTATCTTGGCCGCTTTTAGAAAGATACGTTTTGTAGCCTTCCAACCATTTCCCGCGCCATACCCACTGTGATGCTTTCGCACCTTTGCGGTCATCATAAACGTTCTTCTGGAAGGTATTCTTTTGGTTCACTTGATAAAGATTCACGACTAAGTAATGCGAGGCACTAGCTGTCATGATATTATTCGTGATTCGATTGTTCACTGCTTGATATTGCATCAGCAATTGACCGCCTTCTAAGCCGGCTGTGTCATTTTTGTACAAAGTATTATGTGAAATCGTCGTATGGGTTGTACCGCCCCGCTTCTTATCATAGCCGCCAATAGAAATGCCTGTATAACGGTTTAAATATACTTGATTGTGTTCGATACGGATACGGTCCGCCATTTTTCCTTTATGTTCGCTTGTGACTTCAATCCCCAGGTCGTTGTGATGTGAGATGTTATGATCGATCACAATGTCTTTTCCGCCATCAACATAAATTCCGCCAGCGGAGATGTCGCTGCCATAGGCTGGGTTCCCTGCACTCGTAATTTCATATACTTTGTTTCTAGAGACGACCCCATTTCTCACTTGATCATACTTTTTAGAGGGTGCTACGTTCTCAAAACCAATTAAATCAATGCCAATATTATCATTGTGCCGGACCGTGTTATGTGTCACACGGAACTTTTTGACGTTTCCATTTAGCACAAGCGCTTCACTGAAGCCCAGCTTTAATTTTTCAACGGTATTTCCTTTGATTTCAATGTCTTCAATCGCTGCAGGAGCTTTTGTCCCATAGACAGCAATTCCATGTGCATTTCCATTTTTATGTTTCGTCTGAATATCATACACTCGGTTATTAAGCAATTTGACGCCTTTACCGCTTCCTTTGATGAAAATACCAACTGGTGTCAAATCTTCTTTATTCGTCTTAAGGTGTCCTACAGTCAGGCCTTTGATGGTGATGTAGCTCTTTTGATCGATCGTGACAAGACCTCCATCGGCTTGATTTCCTTTTAGGGAAGCCCCGCTAATCACAGGTTTTTCCTTTCCGTAAGCTTGAAAGACAACGGGTGCTTTCTTTGTTCCTGAATGGCGGACAATCAATTTTTCTTTGTATGTACCGCCTCTCATGTAAATGGTTGCCCCAGCCTTCGCCATACTTGCTGCTTTTTTCAGCGTGCGGAAAGGTTTTTGCTTTGTTCCCGGGTTTTTGTCGCTTCCGTTTACCGCTACGTAATAGGCTGTGCTTTGCTTAGCGCCAGCCTCATCTGTCATCGCCTGACAGCCAAAGCTGATCACGGTCATGAATAAAATGAGTAAAATGACTGGTATCGCTCGTTTCATCTTGTTGTTTGCTCCTTTCTCTTCTCTTCTTCCTTTATCGGTTAAAAAAAAGAGGATTAAAATATGACGATGTCCCTTGCAATGTACTAGTCAAAAGGTGTATGGTTGAAAGAATATCTTACAGGAAAACCACTCGTTTTTAAATTGTCAGATTAATCAGTTAATAATGTATTTGGATTTTATTTCTTTTTAAAAAGGGGTGACAGGAGCCAAACTGACAGCAGAGAAAAGGAAAGCGCTTTAACAGATTTTTCTTGTCTGAATTCCAGAAAACCTATTGCTAATATTTTTTGAAGGTATAGAATAGAATCATAATTATTTCATATTATTAGAATTTTCAAATAATCAAACAGCAAGGAGATTTACAATGCCAAAACAACCCATCCGCGTTGAACTTAGTTCAACAAAAAAACCAAAACCTCAATCTGATCAACTTGAATTCGGAAAAATCTTCACAGATCACATGTTTGTGATGGATTATTCAGTTGATAAAGGCTGGTACGATCCAAGAATTATCCCTTATCAGGCCATTCCAATGGACCCAGCTTCGATGGTCTACCATTATGGTCAATCTGTTTTTGAAGGCTTGAAGGCTTATGTTTCTGAGGATCAAAAAATTCTCTTATTCCGTCCGGAAAAAAACATGGAGCGCTTAAACAGATCCAATGACCGCCTGTGTATTCCGCAAATTGATACAGAAACAGTATTAGAGGGCTTAAATGAACTCATTCGTATTGATAAGGATTGGGTACCTGATGCAGAGGGCACTTCCTTGTATATTCGTCCATTCATTATTTCCACTGAGCCATATTTAGGCGTTGCACCGTCTAGCACGTATAAGCTGCTCATTATCTTATCTCCAGTGGGATCATACTATAAAGAAGGCATTCATCCGGTCAAAATTGCAGTTGAAAATGAGTTTGTCCGTGCCGTTAAGGGTGGAACAGGAAATGCCAAAACAGCTGGAAACTATGCCTCAAGCCTTAAAGCACAGCAAGTTGCTGAAACGAAAGGATTTTCACAAGTTCTTTGGCTTGATGGGGTCGAGAAAAAATACATTGAAGAAGTCGGCAGCATGAATATCTTCTTTAAAATCAACGGAGAAATCGTGACGCCTGAATTGAACGGCAGCATTTTAGAAGGCATCACACGTAACTCTGTGCTTGAGCTGTTAAAGCATTGGGGAATTCCAGTAACAGAGCGCAAAATTTCAATTGATGAGTTAATTGAAGCACATCAATCTGGCGAGCTTGAAGAAATTTTCGGGACTGGAACGGCAGCTGTCATCTCTCCTGTAGGAGAATTAATTTATCATGATCAGCCATATGTGATCCAAAATGGTCAAACAGGCGAAGTATCGAAGAAATTGTACGAAGCTATCACTGGCATCCAAAAAGGGACACAGCCAGACATCTTCGGCTGGACAGTTGAAGTTGACTCAGTCGTCAAGCAAGCATAAGCATATAAAAGAACCTTTCAATCATGAAGGGTTCTTTTTTGTTTATTTACCTCTCTTTCATCCCTTATAATGGTAAATACACATGAATAAGGAGAGTGATGGTATGTTTTTTACTTATCTACTAGCGTTCTTTGGAATCTGCATCGGATCGATGATCGTCGCCACTGGTTTCGACGATTCACCGTTCCTCACCCGGTTTCTATTTAAGGCGCTTGGGATTTCTACCTTTGCTCTTTCCATTACTTTTGTGAAGGTCAGACGAAAGAAGTTACAGAAAAAAAGGCGAAATAGACTTAGTTGACCCGTCTGCTTCCCATCAAATCGTGCACCAAAACAAGACCGACACCCCGACAATCGCCCCTGTGTATATCCACTGTTTCCTTTTGATGCTCCGCTTTTTTTCGATCAGTAAAAAGATCTCTGGCAAAAAGATGATCATGATTTCCAGGATAAAAACAAGATAATAAACAAGCGGCATTGGCTGGAAATCAAATTTTCTTGCATCTCCTCCAATCGTTGCAAAATACATCAACAGATTGGTCACCGGAATGGTAAAACAAACGAGCAGGCGGAGAACATAGATCAACACATATTCCTTATGCCGAATGAGGCCAACAAATGTAGCAATAAGACCATACAAAAACAAGATTACTGTACCATAACTCATGACAGGCTGTACGACAAACCCGTAAAACATTAAACCAATTGCAACCATATTCCAACAGTCCTTTCTTTGAAGCCATACATGCTGTTTTTTCTAATCATACACTTCTTTCTCCAGTTTCCATATGGGGCAATCATAAAAAATGACCCCATGAAGGGGCCATTATGTGTTAAGCATTGACGGATTTGAAGAATTGCGGTAAATGTTCACGATGCGCTTCGAGCATTTCGTCTAAAATTTGCTTTGCAATGTCGTCAGATGGGACGAGCGGGTTGATGGTCATCGCCACAAGAGCTGTCTCGTAATCTCCTGTCACAGCCGCTTCTGCTGCCACACGCTCGAATGATTTGATTTGTTGAACGAGTCCTCTTACAGCTACAGGCAGATCACCTATCGCGATTGGTTTTGGTCCATCCTTCGTAATGATACAGTTTACTTCAACCGCTGATTCAGCCGGAATGCTGGCAATCGCCCCTCTGTTCACTGTATTGACTGGTTGAACGTCGTGCTTATCATTATTGATGGAGCTGATTAAGTTACAGGCCGCATCGCTGTAATAGGCCCCGCCTCTTTTTTCGAGCTGTGGTGGTTTAATGGACAAATCAGGATCTTTATAAAGCTCAAATAATTCCTGCTCGACCTGCTGTACAACCTCTGCTCGTGTTCCTTTCTCTTGAGCCGCCTTTTGCTCTTCTTCCAGCATATCTTTCGTTTTATAGTAATAGCGGTGATACGGACATGGGATGACCCCTAATCCTTTCACAAAAGAAGGCTCCCAGTTTTTCGCTTCAATGTTTCTCATGGACCACTGGCTGTTCGGATTTCCTAGTTCATCAAGCACTTGATCCATAATGCTGACTCCGTCTAAATATACGTCTAATCCATAGACCATGTGGTTGAGACCGGCAAACTGTACCTCGATGCGTTCAACGTCTACATCAAGCGCTTTGGCAATCCCCATTTTGATCCCAATCGGTACATTGCATAGACCGACCACTTTTTTTAGATTCGTGTAGCGTAAAACAGCTTCAGTGACCATGCCCGCTGGATTTGTAAAGTTCACAAGCCATGCGTCTGGGCAAAGCTCTTCCATATCCTTCACAATGTCTAGAATGACTGGGATGGTCCGAAGGCCTTTAAATAAACCGCCTGGTCCGTTCGTTTCCTGACCGATGACGCCGTATTTAAGCGGTATTCTCTCATCCTTTGCCCGTGCTTCCAGCAGTCCTACACGAAATTGTGTCGTCACAAAATCTGCATCCTTCAAGGCTTCCCGGCGGTCAAGAGTCAGGTGTACCTCAATCGGCAGACCCGCTTTTTCAACCATACGTTTCGCCAGAGCGCCTACGATGTTTAACTTTTCCTGACCTGCTTCAATATCCACAAGCCATAATTCCTTTACAGGTAATTCATGATATCGTTTAATAAACCCTTCGACGAGCTCAGGCGTATAGCTCGATCCACCGCCTATTGTGACAATTTTGATTCCTTCTTTCATGAATTGACACCTCCGAGTTGCTTCATTTTTTCATGGAGTTCGATGATTTCCGCTGCTAGCTCCTTGACGGTCATTGCGTTCATGAGATGATCCTGCGCATGAATCATTAAGAGGCTAATTTCCGTCTTTTCGCCCCTGATTTCTCCTTGGATCAGCTCTGTCTGTGCGTGATGCGCCTCATTTAACGCGTCTTGTGCGTCCTGCAATTTTTGCTTCGCCTCATCAAAGTTTCCTTGTTTTGCACATGTAATGGCCTCCATCGCGGAGCTTCTGCCATTTCCGCCGTGCAGGATGAGTTGAAACACAATTTGTTCCATTTCCATCGGCCGCATCCCCCTTGTTCCCTCTATTACATGCTGACGACATTTTCATCAGTTGATGCTTTTGTTTCTAGCTCACTTTCTTCTTTCAATTTCTGCTTATCCCACATTCTAAAGAATGGGTAGTATAGAGCAAATGACAGCGCAAGGTTAATCAGCTGCATGACAGCACCAGAGATTTTGCCTCCTGTGGCGAGATAGCCTGAAATGATTGGCGGCATGGTCCATGGGACAGCGATCCCGGCTGGTTTTGCCACAAGCCCTGTGCTCATTCCGATATATGTGGTGATGATCATCATGATTGGCGTAAGGATAAACGGAATGAGGAGCATTGGGTTCATGACAATCGGCATTCCAAAAATGATCGGTTCGTTGATGTTAAAGATGGCTGGCCCAATGGCAAGGCGGCCCAGCTGTTTCATTTGTTTACTTCTGGCGCGTAAGATCATGGTCAGCACCAAAGCAAGCGTTGCGCCGCTTCCGCCGACGTTGATGAAGATTTCAAAGAACTGCGCTGTGAAAATATTCGGCAGTACTTCTCCTGCTTGGAATGCAAGACGGTTCTCATCCATTGCACCAAGCCAAATTGGCCCCATGACGCCGCCGACAATGGTTGCTCCGTGAATACCACATGCCCAGAGGAGCATTTGCACACCCATCGCAACGATACTGCCGCCTAAGCTGCCACCAAGAATCGATAGCGGTGTGCCAATTAAGACCGTGATGATATTATGAATACTCTCAAAAGGTGTCATCTCAATCACAAGTCTAGCGACCCAGATCAGGGTGATGACCACAAAACCTGGAATAAGTGCAATAAACGATTTACTGACTGCTGGCGGTACACCATCAGGCATTTTGATAACAATGTTCCGCTGTACAATGAAGCGGTAAATTTCGGTTGAAAGCATGGCAATAATCATGGCAACGAATAAACCTTTACTGCCCATCAGTGTGACAGGAATTCCCCCGCCTACTAGGATAGCTTCCGTTGAGCCTTCAGGTGTGAAAGGTACTTGATATGGTGTAGCCAAAAGGAAAGCCGCAACAGCGATCGCACCACATGATAGCGCATCAACGGCATACTTTTCAGCAAGCCTGTAAGCAATCCCGAAGGTCGCAACAAGTGCCATAATGTCAAAGGTTGCATTCACAGGATAGGATAGTTTCGTGGCCCATTCTGCTCCAAAGATACTTGCCATAAAATCGCTGTATCCTGGGATCGGAAGGTTAGCTAAAATGAGAAACAGTGAACCGACAATAATGAGAGGCATGGTTAAAACAATTCCGTCACGCAATGCTTGTAAATGTCTTTGAGCGGCAATCTTCCCTGCAAACGGCATGACCTTCTCTTCTAGAAATCGGTTGAATCCATTCATCCCCTCCGCCCCCTTTATCCGTTCACTAACTGTTCAGCAGATTTTAAAACCTCAGCGCCATTACATACGCCATAATGCACAGTATTAATCACGTCTACTGGGATTCCTTTTTCTTCTCCGAGCTTTTTCATTTGCGGTAATAAATATCGAACCTGAGGTCCTAATAAAAGCACATCGGCTTGATCAATATGATTTTTCGCAGAATCTCCTGATACTGCCCAAATACGATATTCTTTTCCTTGTTCTTGTGCGCTTTTCTCCATTTTTGTGACAAGTAAGCTTGTAGACATACCTGCTGCGCAAACCAATAAGATGTTCATGTGTAAACGCCCCCTTTTCAAAGTGTGAAGCTATTCTTTACACTTTCATCATATTATGAAACCGCTTTCATAAACACCCATACTTTTTCCTTTAGGAAGCGGAAAAAGTTAATATCACACAGTTAGTTCTTGTACGAAGGAACCTTTTTATACATGATATCAAGCATGTCTTCAAATGTATCACAGGCGATCAGATGCTGAATGAATTTCACATTATGCACAAGCTCACCCAGCAGGCGGTACATGCCTTTTAAATCTTTGGCATTCTCTTTTTCGACACAAAGCAGGCAGACAAATTGAACCTTTTTCTCTCCCCAAATGATTGGTTTTTCTAATGTACATATCGCCCAAAACGTCTCATCTGTCAGCGGCGTCATCGGGTGCGGGATCGCTGTATAATGCCCGAAAGAGGTAGGGGCAGCTTCTTCTCTTTCCATGACAGATGGTGTGAGCTCAGCTGGCGCTAAGCCCATATCGATGACTTTTTGCGTTAAAAAGGTGATGACCTCTTCCTTTGTGTGAAAAGCTCGTTTTGTAAAAACCAATTCCTTTTTCATATATTGAGAGGCCAATGTCACCCTTGTTTCACTTGTCAGGGCTTCTTCAATTTTTAAAAAATCACCGCCTCCCAAAATGGT
The DNA here is from genome assembly GCF_038628485.1 of Bacillus sp. FSL M7-0003. Taxonomy (NCBI): domain Bacteria; kingdom Bacillati; phylum Bacillota; class Bacilli; order Caryophanales; family Bacillaceae; genus Bacillus; species Bacillus sp. FSL M7-0003. The sequence goes on from NZ_CP152024.1 coordinate 3,488,712, forward strand.
GTTCACTTGAATGACTGGAACCGGTAAATCCATATGAATTGGGATTGTTGTAATAATCAAATCCAAGGCATGCAAAGAGACATGCGGAAGCGAATATAGCTCTGCTGTTCCTAAAATGGTCAGCTTTGACCCAAATTGTGACCGCAAACGATCCTGCAGCAGCCTTGCACTCCCTGCACCAGACGCACAGACAATGAGACACCGCTTCGGCGGGATCTCCATTTTCCTACGCTCTAAAGCCGCACCAAAATGAAGCGCCATATATCCGATTTCGTTCTCATGAATACTCAGCCCCTCCTCTTCTTCAAGGACCCTGCTGGCGATAATCCCCGCTTCAAAAGCAAGGGGATACCCCGCTTTTATTTCATCAAGCATCGGATTTCTTAAGTTCATTCCATATTTACATCGGTTGATGGCAGGCTTTAAGTGCAGACTGAGTCCAATCATTAGTTCCGTATCACCTGCTAAATCAAGCTGCAGTTTTTGATCAATAGCCTTCAGCATGAGCTGTACAAGCCGGCTCGTGTCATCATCTACAATTTGTTTTTGACCGCTCGAGGAAAAGGACTGTACCATTTTGGCTGTTCCTAGCAAATGAATGGTGATATAGACGATTTCCTCTTGTGGAAATGAGACATCCAGCAGCCCTTCAAGGCGCTCCACCATTTTTTTAGCGACCTTATATTCCTTTGCCCGGGGAATTTCACTGATTTCCTCTGGAAGAACAGATACATAGTTTCCGTGTCTAATTCGTTTGCAGGCAATGGCGACATGAACGATTAAATTATTCATGCAAATGTCTGATAGATTCATACCTTCCTCATTGATATAATTGATCATTGTTTTCTGGATCAATTCGAGTTCATGCTTTGGCAAAATGGTAACAGCTGTGTTCAGCATCGTTTGATAAGAACGACGTTCATTGAATAAATATTCTGACATACAATAACGGATTTTCATCTCTGATCCCTTGATTCGGCAGCCTTTGCTCGGCTTCGCTTCCAGCTTCAGATCAAAGGGCTCCAGCTTACGTTTGACCGATTTCACATCGTTGCTCATCGTTGATTTACTAATAAACAGCTGCTCCTGTAAATCCTCCAGCTTCACATAGGATTCTGCCAAAAGAAGCCTTTTTAAAATAAACCGAACACGCTCCTCTGGCAGCACAGCAAGCGGCTCTTCCTGCTCGACCTCCTCCTTCATAAAACGGCGAAAGGCATTCTCATCGTTGATCAGCAGCTCATAACCAGCTCCTCTAACAGCCGTTACTGCCGCTCGATAAGGGGCAAGACGGTCGTTCAGTTCTTTTATGTCTGTACGAATGGTGCGGCTTGTCACTTGTAAACTGGCAGAAAGTGCAGCGCTTGTGAGCGGGGTCTCAGCTGCCATGAGCTGACTTAAGATGTGCGCCAGTCTTTTACTCAGCATCAGATCGGCCTCCTTATGTAGGGGTGGAGAATCTGCCTTGTTTGGACAGGTTGTATACGCTTGCAGTTCTCTTCATTACTCATATTCTACTGAAAAGAAATAAAAATTGCCAACTCATATATATGACAAATGCCCCTATTTATACAACTAACCACATCTAATGTCCTATGAATCTTTTTTGAAGATGCTTTCGAAAACCACGAAAAAAAGGCGTACACCATCGTGTACCCGCCTTTTTTATGAAGAGATCAGCTGGGTAAAGACAACCAATCTTTTTTCATGCGTACCTGCTGCATGATCAAATGTCCCTGTACACAGGCTCTGTATGTTTGCATAAAAAAAAGCCGGATTATCCGGCTGATACGTTACGACGTTTAGATGCTTTTCGCTCTTTATATATTTTTCTCACCAATGGATAAATCACAGGTGCCCATTTGACAATTTGTTTCAGCCATTTTTTCATTTCTCCCGCGCCTCCTTATTGTCATTCTTAAAGGACGATTCCCCATCTTGTCATGAAATAAACAGGTGCGGGAGAGCAGGAGTTAAATCACGCCTTGTGCGATCATGGCATCTGCCACCTTACGAAATCCTGCAATATTTGCTCCAACCATGATGTTTCCTGAGTGTCCATATTCGTCTGCTGTCTCTGTACACTGACGATAAATAGACTGCATCATTTGTTTCAGCTGAGCATCTACTTCTTCAAATGTCCAAGATATTCTTGCACTGTTTTGTGCCATTTCCAGTGCTGATACACCTACTCCTCCAGCATTGGCCGCTTTTGCTGGCGCAAACAAAATACGATTCTCTTCAAATACTTTGACTGCCTTAAGAGTGGATGGCATATTGGCTCCCTCTCCTACAGCGATGACACCATTTGCCACAAGCTGCTGTGCATGCGCCTCTGATATTTCATTTTGTGTTGCACATGGCAGCGCAATATCACAAGGAACGGACCAAATTTGTTCGCAATCTTCAATTAATTCAGCATGCGGGTGAATGTCTATGTATGCCCCAATCCGCTGATTCTCGACTTCCTTGAGCTGCTTGATGGTCTCAAGCGAAATTCCTTGAGGATCATAAATCGCTCCGCTTGAATCACTGCAAGCCACAACCTTACCGCCTAATTCGATTACCTTTTCCATTGCATAAATAGACACATTTCCTGAGCCCGACACAACAACAGAACGTCCTTCAAATTGGAGCCCATGTGCTTTCAGCATTTCCTCCATGAAGTACACCAGTCCGTAGCCTGTCGCCTCTTTTCTCGCTAAGCTGCCTCCGAATCCAGGGCTTTTCCCTGTGAGTACACCCGCTTCATAAGCACCGCGCATTTTCTTGTATTGTCCGAACATATAGCCAATTTCGCGTGCTCCTACACCAATATCACCTGCTGGCACATCTTGATCAGGTCCAATATATCGGCCGAGTTCACTAATAAAGCTTTGAACGAAACGCATGATTTCTCCATCAGACTTCCCTTTAGGATCAAAATCCGATCCGCCTTTCCCTCCGCCAATCGGCATACCAGTCAGTGCGTTTTTAAAGATTTGTTCAAACCCTAAAAACTTGATAATGCTTGCATTGACGGTTGGATGGAAACGAATGCCTCCTTTATAAGGACCGATGGCACTATTGAATTGAACCCTAAACCCTCGATTGACTTGTACTTTGCCCTCATCGTCTACCCATGGCACTCGAAATACCACAAGCCGCTCAGGCTCAATGAGCCGTTCTAAAATGCCTTGTTTTTCATACTCTGGATGCTTTGCAAAAACTGGGACGAGTGATTCCAGAATTTCTTTTACGGCTTGCTGGAATTCCTCTTCTCCGGGATTTCGTTTTTCCACCTCTTCTAACACACGGTGGATGTAGCTTTGTGCTGTTTGTGCTGCTCGATCTAAGGTCAACATGTCGCATCTGCCTCCTTGTAGATATCTTCACACATTTAATTGTTAGATTTTCTAACGCATATTGAGACTAATTTAACACCAATTGTAAAATCTGATCAATATTGATAACAGATGAAAATGATGCCGAATTGAGATAGATCAAGCAGCCGCAGCGATTGTCTTTAAAAATAAGCGCTCAAGGAATGACTAATGTGCTAGAAACGAACGAGCGGATGTTTCTCGTCCCGTTTTCTTTGACAAATACATGAATCATGATGAATTTCTAGCTGGTTTTCCATTGAAAAAAGGGTCAAAAGTTTGATCGGATGCACTCAATCTTTTCGGGGCTTCCCGCCTCTTTTTCGATCAGGTAACACGACACAAAGCCAATATAAAATAGAAGACGATGGAAAGTTAATGAGACCGACAATGCCCCAAAACCACTTGTAACGCCCTCTTTTCTTTGCATCCATAAATAAAAGAAAGCCCTGTGCAAACAATAACGGCAAGACGCACAATAAGATGATCATTTCCGACTGACTCATAAGGAAGACCCTCCTTTGATATGTTGATATTCCTTGTAGCCAACAACAAAGCAGATGGGGACGCTCACTATTTGGAGAAGTATGAAGATGATAGGCAAATGGGTAATGGCAGCTGCAAAGAGTGCTAGAATAGTCAAACTGATTAAAACGTATGCCAGCACTTCTTGTTTAAAACGCCTTTTCTCTTGTTCCTTCGCCTGTTTCAGCATCATCATGACAGCCTGCTCACTTGGCTTTTCCACTTCAATTTGTTCGTCTAGCTGCTTGAGCTCTTCTTTTAAACGTTCGGTCAAACGATCTTCCTTCATAAATCCCACTCCTTTCGAATTTTCTTTAATCCATGATGAACCCTCGATTTCACAGTGCCTTCTCTCATTCCGAGCATTGAAGCCATTTCTGGATAGGTAAAGCCATAATAATAGTGCAGAATAATCGGTGCTCTCTCCTGAGCCTTTAATTCATTTAAAGCATCCCACATGTCATGCCATGTGTTCCCCTTTTGCTGAACGTCCCATTTAAAGCGGCGTATGGCTTCCTGATTCGCTTTTCCTTCTCTCATTTGTTCACGTTTTCTTTTCTTCTGGTGATCTAAAAATTGCCTAGAGGCAATCGAAATGAGCCAGGTTGAAAATAAGGCATCTCCTCTAAATGAAGAAAGTTTCATATACGCTTTCAGCATCGTTTCTTGCATGATTTCCTCTGCCAGCTCTTGTTGAAGGGTGAGCTTCAACATATATCGGTAAACAAAGGAATAGTGATGCCGATAAAGGGCTGTAAACGCGGCATCATCTCCCTGTTTTGCCCGCTGAATCAATAATATCTCTTCTGTCTGCTCCAAACACGCCCCTCCTTTCTTTTCTTCTCTTATTCATGAGACGACACGGATGATAATATCGTTTAAAATAGACCTTATTTTTTAGCATATCTCCTATGATTTTCGTTTTATATCCAATTTTTTCTTATGTAATGATTATGGCATTCCTTCTTCTCTAACAAAATGATGCGTTCGTAATCATCTTGTTTTTCTACCAAACGGAGAGCCTTCTCTCCATAATCATGATGTCATCCTCATACCTATCGTCAATGGTCCTTATCTCATGAAGATGAAAATGAAATAATCATTGGCTTAGCTTCCTAGAAAATCATGGAATAAGCTGCGCCTATCCTTAGCCGATGATACCTTTTTGCATGCTATGCTCATCCTACATTCCGAATGAAGCGATGCTTGTGAAGGAAGGAGGAGTGGTTGAATCACAGCTTATTTTGGAAACGTTTTCATTAAAATAAAATAGAATGGAGATGTTGAATATGAAGAGAAAAATTCCAATGTTAGCCGGTGTATTAGCTGTTGGTCTCGTCACTTCATTATTTGCACCAAACGGGGAGGCAAAGGCAGCAGCCAAATATCCAGAAAGCCCTTCTATTATGGCCAACTTTAATCAACAAGGCTTCTCCACATTAAATGGCGGCACAACAGGCGGTGAAGGCGGTAAAACCGTCACAGTCAAAACTGGAAATGAACTATTGGCTGCCCTCAAAAATAAAGGAACAAACGAAAAATTAAAAATTGTTGTAGACGGGACCATTACCCCTTCTAATACATCAGCCAATAAAATCGATGTGAAAGATACAAATAATGTCTCGATCGTCGGTAAAGGGACGAACGGCGAATTGAATGGAATTGGCATTAAAGTATGGCGTGCCAATAACATCATCATCCGCAACTTGAAAATCCACCACAGCAAAATCGGTGACAAGGATGCCATCGGGATTGAAGGCGGTTCTAAAAACATATGGGTCGATCATAATGAACTGTACAACACATTGAATTCTGGGAAGGATGACTACGATGGTTTATTTGATGTAAAAAATGACTCTGACTACATTACCTTCTCGTGGAACTATGTACATGACAGCTGGAAAACAATGCTCATGGGCAGCTCCGATAACGATAACTACAATCGAAAAATTACGTTCCACAACAACCGCTTTGAAAACCTAAACTCTCGTGTACCGTCTATGCGCTTTGGGGAAGGACATGTCTATAACAACTATTATAAAGACATCCTCACAACAGCGATTAACTCACGTATGGGCGCGAAAATGAGAATTGAACACAACGTATTTGAAAACACCAAAAATGCCATTGGAAGCTGGGACAGCCGTCAAGTTGGTACATGGCATGTCATCAACAACTCATATATTAACAGCACAGGCAGTCTGCCAACGTCTTCAACAGGTACGTATAACCCTCCTTATAACTACTCTTTGCTTAACGTGAACAATGTGAAATCAGAAGTGATATCAAATGCAGGTGTTGGGAAAGTAAACCCTTAAACCACAAAACGTTCGGGCAGAGATTTCCTGTCCGAACGTTTTTGTCATTTCATTCATTTAAATAGTAGAAAATGGACGATCCATTTCATACAATTTTTGATAGCGCGGGTTTTCTTTCAGTAAATCCTGATGCTGCCCCTGCATCTCAATGCGCCCGTCTTCAATAAACATGATGCGGTCACATGCCTCACAGCCAGTCAGGTGATGGGTGATCCAAATAACTGTTTTCCCTTTTAACACACGGAAGATGGTTTCAAGCAATTCACGCTCTGTCCGTGGATCAAGCCCGACGGTGGGTTCATCTAATACAACAACCGGCGTGTCCTGACGCAAAATTCGAGCTAACGCCATACGCTGTCTTTCTCCACCTGAAAATCGAACCCCTGTCTCCTGAACACCTGTGTGATAACCTTCTGGCAAAGACTCGATGTCATCATGCAGCTGCACTTGTCTAGCTGCTTCTTTTACCTGCTCTTCTGTTGCCTCTGGAGACCCTAAACGAATATTGTTTAAAACAGACGTATCGAATAAATATGGCTGTTGATTGAGCACAGACACATAGGCAGACACCTTCTCTTGAATGCTTTGAACCGGTTTTCCTTGAATGCTGACAGCTCCTTGATTTGGAACGACTGCCCCTTCTAACAATTTTAAAATGGTCGATTTGCCTGCACCGCTTTTGCCTAAAAGCGCGAGTGATTCCCCTTGCTTTAGAGAAAAGGACAGGTCTTGAAGGACATATTGATGCGTGTCATATCGAAAGGACACTTGATCAAAACAGACAGCTTCATCGTGAGAAATGGCTGACTGTTCCACTGCCTCGCTTTTTTCTCCTTCATATGACTGCTTTTCATAATGATGTAATCTGCTGACAGCATGCTGGTAGACGGGAATATCACCTGCCGCATCTGCCAGCGGAAGAAAGGCTTCTGTTAACGGAAACAGCACAAGTACAAAGGCTGCAATTAGTGTGTGTGACATGGATCCTGACTGAACGACCGAGCCGCTCCAATACACAACAAGCACGACAGCTCCTCCAATCAAGAGCTGTGCCAAAAATTGACGCATACGGATAAATCGGTGTTTCGCTGCTTCAAGCGCTAACAGCTGTGCTTCTTTCTGTTCATATCCATCCACAAAATCTTTCTGCCTGCCGCTGAACAGCCAGTCACTAACGCCCATGACTGCATCTGTTAAATGGCTGTACAGTTCATTTCTGCCTTTTTTCATTTGAATTTGTCTTGCCCGGTTCACAAGCACTGTGACGTATGGGAAAACGAATACGAGAAGTGCCATATAAAGCAGCATCAGTCCAGCAAAAGGCCATGAGAAAAGGCCAAGTGCTCCAATGGATGCAGCATATAAAAGCAGTGCACCGATGGATGGAAATATGGTTTTTAAATAGGCGTCCTGCAGCCTCTCTACATCATCTGACAAGAGACCAAGCATTTCACCTGTCCCAAGCTTTGTCTGTTTGGCACTTCGTTCAGCCATGTCATAGAGGCGTACACGCATTTTTTCAATCATTGTCAAAATGAGCTGATGGCTTGCCAGCCTTTCTGCGTAGCGGGCAGCAGAGCGCGAAATACCAAAGGTACGTACAGCCACAATTGGGACGTAGACCATGAGTATATTCTCAGGTCTTGTCGCAGCTTTTGAAATGAGAAATCCCGACGTGTACATCAGCATAGAAGCAGAGAATACCGCAATGGCTCCTAAAAATAAAACCAAGGCAAACAGCTTTTGATTCTCCTTGATATAAGGTATAAACCAGCCTTTACTGACCATGTGTGACCGCCCCCATTTGCTCCTGTACCAATTGATAATACACGCCTTTTCTTTGCATTAATGATTCATGTGTCCCCATTTCTGCGACGGTTCCTTGATCCATGACAATGATTTCATCCATGTCCGGCATCCAGTGGAGTCTGTGTGTCGCTAAGAACACAAGTTTATGTTCAAACAGTGGAAGCATTGTTTTCTTCAGTTCATACTCTGTTTCAATATCGAGATGCGCCGTTGGTTCATCTAACAGCATAATGGACCGCTGGCCCAGCACAGTTCGAGCAAGCGCAATTCTTTGCGCCTGTCCGCCGCTTAGCTCTCTTCCCTGTTCTCCAATGACCTCATCCAGGCCATTTGGCAGCTGCGTAACCAGCTGAGATAAGCCAGCCTCATGCACAGCTCTTTCCACTTCTTCGTCTGTTGCATTCGGTTCATAAAAACGAATGTTCTCTCTTAATGTCATGTGAAATAAATAGGGATGCTGCGGCATATAGACAACTTCCTTTTGCCATTCGTTCATCTGTAAATGAACAAGCGGCTGGCCGTTTAGCGTAATTTGACCTGAAGACGGTTCAACAAAACCGCCGAGGACATCGGTTAATGTCGATTTCCCTGAACCACTGGCACCAATGATGCCGATTTTTTTCTTCCCTTTGACAGTGAGATCCACATCCTGAATGGAATAAGGGGCATGTTCATCATGCTGGACACAAACATCTTGCAGCGTGAGCACGGATTGTTCATCCCACTTATTCAGATGCACAGATTGTGTCTCCTGCGCGCGGAAGCCTTTTTCTTCTAAAATGACCTGCATCGCTTCATTCGCTTCTTTTCCATTTAACGTCGCATGATAATCATTTCCCACTTCACGTACCGGCAGAAAATACTCCGGTGCCAGCATAAGCGCCGTCAAAGCTGGCAATAACAGAAGCTCTCCTTCAATTAAACGTAAGCCAAGAAAAACAGCGACGGTTGCAATCGATAGCATGGAAAAGAAATCGAGGGCAAACGATGACAGAAAGGCGACCTTCAGCGTACTCATGGTCGCTTTTCGATATCGCTTTGACACCTCCGCAATATTACGGGAGTGTTTTTTGCTGATACCTAAGTAACGAAGCGTCTCAAGGCCCCGGAGAGAGTCAGTAAAATGATTGGATAATTTCTCATACGATCTCCATTGTTTGGCCGCTTTACGCTGAGCAACAAGGCCTAGCAAAATCATAAAAATAATTAAAATTGGCAGCGTCACAATTAAAATGACGGCTGATGTTTCATCTAATGTCCACACATAGATAAGGACCATCGCCGGAATCACTGCCATGTTCACCATTTTCGGCAAAAACAGCTGTAAATACTGACGGTATTGAGCAATTCCTTCCATTGCTAATGTGACAAGCTTTCCTGTCCCTTTTTTCTTTGCAAAGGCAGGCCCTAATCGAAAGAGTTGGTCTAGCAGCTGCTTTCTGACGTCTGCTCCAATTCGGGAAGAGTAGGTAAACATGACCTTCTCCCGAATCAAGGTGAGACCGTGCCGCACAAGAAAGGCAGCAAGAAACAGCATGACGTAAGGCGCTGCCTGCGAGAGGCTTTTCCCGTCAAACAGCGTTGTAATGGCATGTGCCAGCCACTGTGCTTGGAAAATAATACTTGCTCCTTGGATGAGTGACACAATACCTAAGAGGGCAAGTAGCCCTCTCATTCCTTTTAGTTGAAGCAAACGTTTATCCATTAGTAGGTCATTGGCTCCTTACCGCTCACACGTTTACGGAAGACGTAATAGCTCCAAATTTGATACCCAAGCACAAAGGGCAGCAAAGAAACGGCAACAATCGTCATGACCGTCAGTGAATAAGATCCAGATGCAGCGTTTTGAATTGTGAGATCAAACGAATGGCTGATTGAACTAATCATGACGCGCGGGAACAATGCTGTGAAAAGCATGGCCACCGTCACCATGATGCCTGTGCCTGTGAATAAGAATGTCCAGCCATCACGTTCTTTTCTCATCAAAACAAGGGCAGCTATATAACAAACCACAATCAGCACAGTTAACGGAATGGTGATGATCGGGCGTACGGTATAAATGTCTGTTTCAATGATGGACACACCGACAAATATAACAAGAACAGGGAGTGCAATGAGCAGGACACGCTGGCCCATTTTTCTTGCACGATCTCTTAAGTCACCCTCTGTACGAAGTGTGACGAAAATCAAGCCATGCAGCAGGCAAAGAACCGTCACAGCTAACCCGCCGATCACTGAGTAAAGATTCACAAAGTCCGTAAATCCAGCGTACATGTTCATGTCTTGATCAATTGGCATCCCGCGTAAAATACTCGTGAATAACACACCGAGCAAAAACGGCGGAAGCAGACTGCCAAAGAAGATCACCCAGTCCCACGCCTTAATCCAAGAGGCTTTCTCAACCTTCCCTCGGAATTCAAAGGCGACTCCGCGCCCAATGAGCGCTAAGAGAAGAACCGCAAACGGAATATAGTATCCGCTGAACATCGTGGCATACCAGTGAGGAAATGCAGCGAAAATAGCACCGCCAGCTGTAATCAGCCAGACCTCATTCGCATCCCAGAAAGGACCAATCGTATTGATTAAAATGCGGCGCTCGTGCGCGTCCTTTCCAAGCAGCTGCATGGACATCCCGACACCAAAATCAAATCCTTCTAAGAAGAAAAATCCAACAAACAATACTGCGACAAGAATAAACCAAATCTCGTTAAGATATGCCATGATATGCGCCTCCATCAAATGGATCTGTAGACAGGTCCGTTTCATCCTTTTGATCTGTATCCTCTTCAGAATGTGCACCTTTTTTAATTTCTCGAATGAATAAGTAGGCAAGCAAAATGGCAAGAATCAGATACATCGCCGTAAAGCTAATGACTGAGAATAACAGCATGCCATACGATACGTTCGGTGAAATCGATTGAGCCGTCGTCATCATACCAAAGACGGTCCACGGCTGACGCCCAATTTCAGTCATGATCCAGCCGGCTGAATTCGCAATAAATGGGAACGCAATCATCCCTACCATGAAGCGTAAAAACCATTTGTTTGTTTCGAGTTTCTTTCTAAAGCTCAAGTACAAACCAATCATACTAGCAAAAATCATCAGCATGCCGGCACCGACCATGATTCTAAAGCTCCAGAATGTTGTTTTCACTGGCGGAATATAGTCTCCGGGACCAAACTTGGCTTCATATTCTTTTTGAAGTGTCAACATGCCTGGAACATCTCCACTGAACTTCGAATATGCCAAATAACTTAAGGCAAACGGAATATTGATCTCCGCAGAGTTTTCTTTTTTATCTGTGTCAATGTTGGCAAATAGTGTCCAAGCCGCTGGATCTCCACTATCCTTCCAAAGGGCTTCACTTGCTGCCATCTTCATTGGCTGTGATTTCATTAAGTGCTTCGCTTGATCATGTCCAGAAAATGCTACACCTAAGCCAGAAATTAAAGCGAGAACCATCGCAATCTGGAATGATTTTTTGAAAAAGGCGATTTCTTGTTTTTTGATCATTTTATAGGCACTAACTCCTGCAATAAAGAAAGCACCTGTTGCCAGCGCACCAAACAGAACGTGCGGGAACTCAACCCAAAGCTGCGGGTTCGTCACAAGAGCCCCAAAATCATTCATTTCTGCACGGCCATTTTTAATGGCAAATCCAACTGGCTCCTGCATAAATGAGTTGGCGAGTAAAATCCAAAACGCCGAAAAGATCGTACCAAGGGAAACAAGCCAAATGCACAATAAATGAATCTTCTTCGGCAGACGATCCCAGCCGAATATCCAAAGTCCAATAAATGTAGATTCAAGGAAAAAGGCCAAAAGTGCTTCAATGGCAAGCGGTGCACCAAAGACATCACCGACAAACCTTGAATAATCTGACCAGTTCATCCCAAACTGGAATTCCTGCAGAATCCCTGTTACCACACCTACTGCAAAGTTAAGTAAGAACAGGTGACCCCAAAACTTCGCCATCTTTTTATAGATGTCTTTTTTCTTGACGACATAAAGGGTCTGCATCAATGCGACGATAAACACCAAACCTATTGACATAGGAACAAAAATAAAATGAAATAATGTCGTTGAAGCAAATTGAAATCTTGCTAAAAACAGCTCACTCACAGCCTTACATCCTCCCTTACTTTCACATGCCGAACGATTCATGCTCACCATTTCACAAAATATTCACTATTTGTTCAATGTTTCACAAATAAAAGTCCATTTGAAATGGTTCACTCGGTGAAATTTTACTCTTGATTTTCATTCGGTTAGTTATTTATACCTGTACTTTACACCCATACGCTTCAAAAATAAAGTAAATTTTACCTAAAATTTGGATGGTATTGTGTCAGTTGTTTGAATACTTTGTCAAGAATATGTGACGGGAAATAAACAACTGCAAAAAAATAGCGCTGCATGTGAGCCGCAGCGCTTTGTTTCTATTTTAAGCTTTTTTCTGTAAAGCAGGTCTTGTCACTTGGACTTCATAGTACGTAATTTTGTTTTTTAATAGGCCTTCAGGTTTCGCTTTTCCATGAGCGTGTGCATCTCCAAATGCCTGAGATTTTGTCCAGTTCACAAAGTCTTCTTTTCGATTCCAGCGGGTATGAATGGTCACTTCATCGTAATCGGTTGTCTGCTGTGTGACCCAGACTTCCATGCCTAAAAATCCTTCCATGAATTCTACTTGTCCCTGCTTGTTAAAACGCTTGACGAGGTGGTCTGCACTGCCTTTTTCTACTCTAACCTGGTTGTTTACAATGATCATGTTTGATTCATCTCCCTTTTGTTGTTGGATCGAAGCGATTGGGATAATGAGCGGATGCTCTCCATCTAGGTGAACCTCTGCCTGAATCCCAAAGACCTCTTTGAAAAAGTTTTCTGTTAATACTTCCTTTGGTGTCCCTATTTGGTAAACCTGACCACGCTTCATTGCAATCAGGCGATCACAATATTTTGCTGCCTGCTGCAGGTCATGAAGAACCATTAAAATAGTGATCCCATGCGTTTCATTCAGCTGTTTGAGCAGCTCTAGTAAATCAAGCTGATGTGCAATATCTAAGTAAGTGGTAGGCTCATCCAAAATAATCGTCTCTGTCTTCTGAGCCAGTGCCATGGCAATATACGCTTTCTGCCTTTCTCCGCCTGACAATGTATGCAGCATCCTGTTTTCATTCACGCGGCTATTTGTCACATCAAGCGCCCACTCTATCGCTTCCTGATCTGTCTTCGAGCTCTTTTTCCAGATCGAACGATGCGGACTGCGTCCAAGTGCAACCAGCTCACGTACTGTCATCGATGGGATGGCCGTTCTCGTCTGCATCAGAACGGCGATTTCTTGTGCAATCTCCTGTGCTGTCATTTCTTTTTGCGGGATATCGTGAATATAAATCATGCCGCTTTCAATCGACGTAAGGCGTGCGGCCGCTTTAATAAACGTCGACTTCCCTGACCCATTCGGTCCAATAATTCCTGTTACACTTCCTTTAGGCACAGCTGCTGAAATAGACGACAATCGAAAGCCTCCTTGACTGAGGCTCACGTCATCCATCGCAATCACATCCAACTTAACCCCTCCCTTTCTTTTTTAATAAATAGAGGAAGAAAGGTGCACCAATACAGGCAAGCAGAATACCAACAGGCAGTTCAACCGGTGTAAACCATACCCGTGCTGCTGTATCAGCAAAAACCACAAGTACGCCGCCGCCAAGCATTGAGATCGGCAGCAGGTACCGGTAGTCATCTCCAATTAAAAGGCGGATAAAATGAGGGACGACAAGACCGACAAATCCAATTAAACCGCTCACGCTTACAGCTGCACCCGCCAAAAGCGCCGCCAGTGCAATTAAGAAAAATCGGGTTCGCTCGACTCTAAGGCCGAGCAGCTGTGCTGAATCATCACCAAGCAAAAGAAGATTTGCCGGCTTGATCGCAAAAAAACAAAGACACAATCCAGCAATCGCATAAGGTGACACAAAGCTCAGGTGATGCCAGCTCCGTCCATTTAATCCTCCTGATAAAAAAGGCAGAACGGCCTGCACACGCTCACTATAAAGCACCATAAATCCATTCATGACCGCACCAAGCAGGGCATTGACTGCCACTCCCGCCAGAATCAATTTCAGTGGTGAAACCCCTTGATCGAACGATAAAATATACACAACAAGTGCCGCTAATAAAGCCCCTAGGAAGGCAGCCGCTGGAAGCAGATAAGTGAATTGCGGAAACACAATCATGCTGAGTACAGCAGCTAACCCGCCGCCGGCAGTCACACCGATGATCCCGGGGTCAGCGAGTGGATTTCGGACGACTCCTTGTAAAATGGCCCCTGATGCTGCGAGACAGGCCCCGACGATAAAACCTATGAGAACGCGCGGCAGGCGTAAATCCATGACGATTTTTTCATGGACTGGCTGGCCTGATCCCGTCAAAGCAGCGATCAAATCTGGCAGCGATAATTGAACAGAACCTAATGCAAGCCCTAGACATATGCCCACACCTAGCGAGAAAAGCAGTCCCGGTATCAGCCATCTTCGTCTCGACTGTCTTTTTTGAAAATCTAACTCTGCATTCACCTTCATGATGACAATCGCTTCAATCTCTTCTCTAGTTCATCAATCGCCTTTATAACGTCTGCGCCTGGGTTCGTCCCGAATAAATCACTAGGCAGAATCTCCACGCGGCCATTCTTGACAGCTGATACATCGTGCCATGCTGCATTCTGTTTCATTTCACTCATAAAGCCCGCTTTCACATCCTCAGGATTGCTGTGTGTCATGAGCAGAATGAGATCAGGATCGGCTTCGATCACCTTTTCTGCATTAATTTGAGCGTATTGAGGAAATTTTTCGAGTGTCGGTTCATTCTCAGCAATGTTTGCACCCCCAGCGATGTGCAGCAAATCTCCGCTTAAAGATTGAGGAAGTGCCGCCATATATGTGCCAGGTGCACCGTACACAACGAGTGTTTTCACTTTTTTCTTAGGCTGCTTGACCTGCTTTTTTCGCTCATCAATTTGCTCATTGAGTGCTTTAGCCTTTTGCTGCTTTCCGAGCAACTCCCCAAATAACGAGATTTGACGCTGGATGTCCTTCACTGAATTGGCACTTGTCAAAAGAAGCTGTGAATCAATTCCTTCTATTGTAGAGATGTCCTTGCTGTTTAATTGTTCATTTCCAAGCACAACATCAGGCTTTAAGCTTGTGATCAGCTCTACATCAAATTGATGCGTTGTGCCAATCGTTTGTACGGACTTTGCCTTTTGTAAGCTGGCTGGTAGCTCAGCAGTTGGCCGGCCGACCGCCTTACCGCCTAAAGCATACAGAATACTCATGTCCCCGGTCGACAAGGCGACGATACGCTGAGGGGATTCATCAAACGACAGCGTTCTTCCGGTAAAATCCTTTATTTTCAGCGCTCCTTGCCCGCTTCCTTTCTCTACAGGTGCTGCCTGACTGCATCCGCCGAGGAGAAGCATCAAGACGAGTCCCGCTAAGATCACATCTGAAAATTTCAACCGTCTGTCTCTCCTTTTCTAGTAAACTTTCTTTAGCTTTGCCTGTACCACGAGACGCCCGCTTTTAGGTGCAAGCACATGATCACAGGTCGATAAGGTGAGGATGAGGTCATCTGTGGACACGTCTGTCTTCGTTTGATAGATTGATTTCTTCCGCACAGCTTGCAAGTAGTGCGCATATTCGCCAAGATCTTGAAAATCGGTTTGAATATAGTCAAAGTCAACCGTCGTTTCATACACAGCAAAAATCTCCGCTTCATAGCTTTGATACAGCGTATCGTACTGAAATGTCCGGTGCTCTTGGAAGAAATCTTTTTTTAGATAGTTTGTGAGTCCAGCGAACATGGATCCATCCCTCATCCGATGGCCGTACACCACTGTATTTGGGCTTTCATGCAGGACATCATTACGATAATCCATAAAGATACTGCCTGCCCGGGTGTCGTTTTTTAAATAATTGCGAGTTAAGTAGAACGCATTATCGTGAGATTGAACAATCGGATACTGAATCATCGTGTCTTTCATATTGATCCAGCCGACAATGTCCTCATTCACCTTCCGCAGCTCATCAAATGACGAACGGATCTTTCCCTGCTCCCGTTTTTCAGTCATATCTTCTTCATATCCATACATCGTCTGAGCCTTTGCAAGCACCTGGCGATTTTGATAATAACCGAAAAGTTCGAAGCCGATGGCTGTCCCGCTATAAATAAATACGCCTAAACAAACGATCGTCAGCATTCGCTGCCAAAGCCGTTTTCCTCGTTTCACACTGTCTCACCTGCTTTTTGCCCAGCTTATATACCAACAGGCACGATGTACATCCCTGTTTCTGCATCCTGTCTAATCGTGACGGACACATCATAAATGTGCCGCACGTTTTCCTCTGTTAACACATCGTTTGGCTGTCCTTCACTGATAACCTGTCCATCCTTCATTGCTATGATGATATCGCTGTAGCGGACAGCCTGATTCATGTCGTGCAGCACCATGACAATCGTTAATCCATGCACGGCATTCAGTTCACGGATCAGCTCAAGAATGTCAAATTGATAGTAAATATCCAAATAAGTTGTCGGTTCATCTAAGAAAAGGATCGGTGTTTTTTGCGCAAGTGCCATCGCAATCCATACACGCTGCCGCTCTCCACCTGACAGTGAGGCGAGCGGCACCTTTCGTTTGTCCGTTAGCTTTGTACTGGACAGCGCCCACTCTATCGCTCTCTCATCCTCTTCCTTGTCTCCTCCGCGCATCGTCTGGTACGGCGTTCTGCCGAATGCCACGACCCGTTCGATCGTTAAATCAAGCGGCGCTTCATTTTGCTGATGGACGACAGCGAGCTTTTTTGCCAGCTCCTTTGGCTTGAACGTATTCAGCGTTTGCCCGTCTAAGTGAATTTGCCCTTTATTTGGACAATGATTATTCGCCATTAAGGAAAGCAGCGTGGATTTTCCCGAGCCATTTGGACCGATAATGGTTGTGATTTTCCCCTTTTCAATCTTTGTTGTGACTGATTGAACGATGTCCTTCTGCTGGTCATATGAGAATGACACTTCACGAATGTCCATGGAGACGGTCCCCCCTTCTTAATAAAAAGATCAGAAACGGCCCGCCAATCACGGCCATGATCGTAGAAGCAGGAATCTCATTTGGCGCCACAAGCGTCCTGCCAAGCGTATCAGCCGTCAAAATAAGCAAAGCCCCGCTTAACGCAGAAAATGGAATCAGTACCCGGTGATCCGAGCCGACAAGCCTTCTTGAAATGTGCGGAATGAGCAAGCCGACAAAGGCGATCACGCCTGCTACTGCAGCTGTCACCGCCGCAAGTAAAACGGCTGTGATGGAAATCAAAAGGCGCATTCTGGTCACACGCAATCCTAAATTTTTCGCTGTCTTGTCCTGAAGAGCCAGGAGGTTGCACCACCTGCTGAAGAAGAGTGCAACGACAAGGCCGGCGACACCATAGACACCGATTAAACGGACATCTCCCCACGTTTTCATCGTGAGGTTCGACTGTCCCGACTGATTAATCGTGATATTGAAATAGCTGCAAATGGTCACAAATGCTTCAGCCATTCCAGTAAACATGGCATTGATGGCGATCCCAACCAAGATCATGCGGATTGGGCTTAAACCACCCTTCCAAGACAGAACATACACGAGGAAACATGCAATAGCTCCGCCTAATACCGAAAATAAAGGAGAGTAGAAATAAAATTGAGGAAGCGCTGTAATCGCCATTAATGAAAAGAAGCTGGCTCCTGATGAAATGCCAATGACGCCGGCATCAGCTAACGGATTCCTCATGACCGACTGCAGCAGTACACCAGAGACAGATAAGGCGGCCCCTGTAAACATCGCGATAAGCATGCGGGGAATTCTCAAATCTTTAATGATTTCTACCTGTGCATGTTGACCGGTGATGAGCCCTTCTAATAATTCAATTGGGGTGACATGAATGCTCCCAGTAATGGCTGAATAAATAAACACACAGACCAGTAAGAGACTGACTATCAGAAATAAAATCCCTGTTTTTTTCATCTTGAACGTCCTTTTATCATTAAGATTCGCCGCTTATGACGGATACAACATACGAGTCAATTCATCTAATGCTTCTGCTGCCTTTAAATTGCCTGTTGTCCCGAATAAGCTTTCTTCGAGGTCATACACCCGGTCTTGTTTGACCGCATTGAAATGTTTCCAGATGTCATTTGTTTTGAATTCTTCATCAAACATTTGAACGACTTCGTCTGGCATCCCATGTGCGGCCCGGAGAATGATATCTGGATTGGCTTTTTGTAAATATTCCGTATTGGATGCCAAATACTCCATTTTCTCGCCTTCCACAATGTTCTTTCCTCCTGCGATACGCACAAGATCACCAATATATGAATTCTCTGTCGCCACCAAATAACTGCCTGGCACACCAAGCAAAATCAGAACGGACGGCTTGCGTTTTCCTTTCGTCCTCTCTTGAATGTCTTTCTTTTTTCGCTCAAACTCAGACACAATGCGTTCAGCCTGCTTCTTTCTGTCATACTGATCTCCAAGCTTCGTGATGGCCTTCTCCATGTTGGACATGCTCTCAAGATTTAAGTATGTAGCAGGGACACCTGCTTGCTGAAAGGGTGTCTCTAAATCATATTGAAGGGTTGTGACAGACAGGACATCTGTCGGTTGAAGTGATTGGATGATTTCCATGTCCGGGCTCATTGGGTTGCCGACTTCCGGCAGTCCTTTGTAACGAGCTGGCAAGGATTTTTGACTTGTTGGCACCCCGACAAGATCAACCTCTAAAGCATCCATGATCTCCGCAGCAGCTACAGTCGTTGCTACAATGCGCTCACTTGATTCAGCGCTTTTTTTGCCTTTTGCTGAGCTTTCTGCTGACTGTGAGCAGCCCGATAAGATCACGCACACACTGAGAGCAGCGATCAAGGTACATAACATTCGATGCTTCAAAAACGGAAGCCTCCTTTCGAAAAAAGAGAGTGGATGCGCCGAGGTAAAAGGCGCATCTCACTTAAAATAAAACGAACTATCTTGTCCGTGTTTGATATTTTCTAACGAGTACGAATAACGACCCGCCGAATAAAAGAATATACACCCAAAGAAGAGAGGTATCTCCCGTTTTCGGATTCAGCTGTCCAGACTCAGATTTGGTTTGATCATCTGATGGCGTAAATGTCATCTGCTCCGCACCCGTTTCCTCAGGTGCTGCATTCTCAAGTTGATTTGTTTGAGAATCGTGATCATTTGGATTTTTGACAAAGCCGATACTCTCATCGTCTCCAATGACTGTTGAAATTCCGCTTCCCTCACCGAGAGCGATTCCTTTTGTGTCATAGACAAGTTTGACATCATACTGCTCATGGTAGTTCGCAGCTGGAATATCAATTTTTACGCGTGCAGCCTGAGCTCCACTTAAACTTTTTGCTTCATATTGAATAACGCGTGTATCTGCTTTTTGATCTGTTTTCGCAACAAGAGTCTCTTCAAACTTTCCGCCTGTTCCTACTTGGAATGACGTGATGGCTGAGCTGTTCTTCACTGTATATGAAACGAAATGGCGGCCATTTTTTACAACCAGTGTCGCAGGACTCACGACGTAATCGTTCATGCGAGAAAGCTCATCCTTATCTGCTTTCTTCATTGAGAAAGGAAGCTTGTATACACCATCTTTTAGCTGAGCCGTCTCTTGATTTGCTCCGCCGTTATTTGTTTCTGTTGTTGGTGTGTTTGGTTTTGGTGTTTCTGGTGCAGCTGGTTTTTCTTCCTCTACCACCTGCCCGTCCTTCACTGGAGCGATACTCTTTGAATCAAATTGAAAACGAATATCGTAGGTTTGGTCATAGTTAGCGGCTGCTACTACAATGTGTACTATTCCTTTGACCTCGTTTTTCAAATCATCTACATCAAATGAAACCACTCTTGTATTCTTTGCTTCATCCTTGCTGACTGTTTTGGCTTCTTGATAAGAACCGTTTTTCTCTGTTTTTAAAGAAGCGACAGACTTATGGTCCTTCACCGTAAAGGAAATGGTTTGCTTTCCATTTTTGACAGTTAAGGATGCAGGGTGTGAGAAGTAATCACTCATTCGAGATGCCTCATCCGTATCCCCTTTTAGCACACTGTAATTAATACGATATACGCCATCTTTTAATTGATTTTGCGCAGAATCATCTGGTTTTGGTTTTGTGCCATTGTTATTGCCTGGTGTTGTCGGTTGATCGTCTGGTTTTGTACCGTTTTGGTCATCCGGCTTTGTTTCGTTATCGTCTGGCTTTGTACCGTTTTGGTCATCCGGCTTTGTTTCGCTATCGTCTGGCTTTGTACCGTTTTGGTCATCTGGCTTTGTTTCATTATCGTCTGGTTTTGCAGGCGTAACGAGTGTTAGGCTGCTTTGATCAAATGCAAGCTGTACGTCATATGCTTCGTCATAAATAAAGCCGCCTAAATCCCAGTAAATTTTCACCCAGCCGTTTAATTTCGCTGATAAGTCGTCGACATTAAATTTGATCACACGTGTATTGGCTGTTTCGTCCTCACTGACCGTTTCAGTGGTAACGAGAGCACCATTTTGTTCGACCTTGAAATCTGTTATTTCTTTGCTTTGCTTCAGTGTGACATAGGCTGTTTTCTTGCCATTTTCCACAATCAGCTTAGCTGGCTTTTCTGTATAGGTATCCATCATGGACGCTTCTGTGCTGCCATTTTTTAAAATGGTGAATCCGACTGTGTATTCACCATCAACGAATGATGCCGCTTGAGCTGTTCCTTGAGGAATCTGAAACGCAGTCAACAAACTGAATAAAACGAGCAGAATGGCTGCCTTTAGATGAAAAAGACGTTTCAAATGGTGACACTTCCTTCCGTTAATGCTTGATGATCCACTTTCTTGCTAAAAACCCGCCTGAACATAAGACAAGCACAAGGAGCCACCCTATTTGGCCTGTATCACCAGTTTGAGGATTTTCTTCTTGTTTCGTTGTGGATGAATCAGCTTTGTTCGTTGATTCTTTTGATGGCTGCTGACTTTCTGCTGCACCCGATGATTGATTTGCACTGTTAGACGAAAGTGACTTGATGCTGCTTTCATCAAATTTCAGCTGAATGGTGTAATCATGATCATAATCAGCAGATTTCACAGTGACATGAATTTTTGACGTGATTGGTTTAGACAAGCTTTGAGCCTGGAACTGAACGAGCCTTGTATTGGCTTTTTTATTTGTTGAGAGAACGGTTGTATCGACATAGCCGCCATTTCCTGGTACTTTAAATTCCGTTACCCAGCTGCTATTTTTAATCGTCATTTGCACTGTCAGGTTCCCATTTTTCACTATCACTTTTGCTGGTTTCAGCCAGTAATCATTTGCCATTGAGACCGCATTTCCTTCAGCTTTCAGCACTGTATAATTGACGGAGTATGTACCATCCTTTAATGCGGCAGCCTGTGCGTTTGAAAAAGGCAGCATAAGTGCCAGTAAAAAAACCGCCATGAAGACTGACAGCCTCATCCTTTTTTTCATCAAGCGAATTTCCTCCCTTTCTATTGAACAGATGCCGCATCAAACTTGAGACGAATGTCGTAATTGCCTGTATATCCGATAGCCGGTACAGTCACACTCACTTTTGCTGGTACGACCTCAGTCAGGCTGTTCACATTGAATTCTACTGTTCTCTTATTCGCAGCTGTATTTGTACTGATCACCTTCGCATCTTTGTAGACACCTTGATCGAGCGTTTTAAAGCTTGTGATCCAAGAGCTATTCGTTAACGTGACTTGCGCTTTGATTTTTCCATTCTTTACGACAAGCTTGGCTGGTTTTTCGAAATACGTATTCGCTGTTGAAGTCGAATCGCTATCAGCTTTCCATACCACATATTGCGCTGAATATTGACCATCTGCTAAGCCAGCTGCTGAGGCTGAGCTAACAGGAGCTAGAGCAAATAATAGAACAAAACTAAGGAATAATAATACGGGTGATGTTGAACGAATGACTTTCATGTGAACCCTCCTAAATGATATTGATAATTATTCTCAATAGACAATAAAAAAAATAACCTTCATAAGTGCTGGAACACACTTATAGATGATTATGATAATCATTATCAATTGAGTAGAAAAAATAAATCTTTGCTTCTTAAAGTCAAAGATGCCTGCTTCTAAATGATGGATTGATAAGAGTTTTAGGCAATCTGTCCCATTCATAATACCATGGCATAACCTCCATTCCATTACAGGGAAAAGAACCCTCTTCTCCTTGATATTATATAATGCATGAAATGATTGTCAACATCATTTTTCATACTATTGTCTTAGTTTTCTGGAAAATCACACAAAAAAATTTCGATCAGACACACTGATCGAAATCGATTAAGAAGGAACATGTTCCCCTATTTTGCTGTTTTTACGATCTAAAGACCAAGCATACATTTCACGAATAATCGGTTCAATTTTCTTCCCTTGCACTGTTAATTCGTATTCAATCCGCACTGGAATATCGGGGTATACCTTTTTCTCAACAAGTCCCTCAGCTTCTAAATCCTTCAGCCTTTCTGATAGTAATCTTCCGCTGATGTTCATTTCATTTTCAAGCTGACAAAAACGCTTAGGCCCTGTCAGAAGCTGATTGATGATGAGAATGACCCACTTCTTGCCTAGAATCTCCATGGCATCTGTAATTGGGCAGCCATCTACTTGAGCCATATCTTACTCCCTCCTGCTTTTTTCTCTTTTTTTCATTATAACACAATTAATTACTTGAAATAAGTCACTAACTATTATATAGTTTAGTTACTAAAAGTAACAAGGTATTCATTTTTTATAGATTTTCAAAAACATTTGAACATGCCGATGCATATATCATGAAGGAGATGACCGAGCTTGAAGACAATTGAGCAGCTAAGGCTGGGTGTGACAGAATTACATGTGTCCAGCTTTGATCGTTCTTTACCTTTTTATACAGACATTTTAGGATTTTCTATATTAGAAAAAACAGATTCCACGGTGACACTTGGTAGCAATGCAAAGGAACCGATTCTTTTGTTAAAAGAGGATGTACAGCTCAAAGAGAAGCCTGATCATGAGCCAGGACTTTATCACTTTGCTGTTTTATTACCTACCAGAAAAAACCTGGGCACATGGCTGGCACATGTGATCAAAAAAGGCTATCCTTTAATTGGAGCAAGCGATCACTTTTTCAGTGAAGCCATTTATTTAAGTGATCCTGACGGCATTGGCGTAGAAATTTATGCTGACCGTCCTCAGGACATTTGGGTAGGTGAGCATGGAGAACTGAAAGGTGGCGGAAATTCACCGCTTGATGGAGATGGACTCCTGCAGGAAGCCGCTGATACCACATGGGAAGGACTCCCTGCGGGCACAGTGATGGGACACTTGCATTTCCATCTCAACCCAGAAGAAGCAGATCCTTTTTATGTCCATACGCTCGGTTTTCATATCCGAATGGCTCCACCAGCAAGCCTATTTATCGCCGCTGGTGTATACCACCACCACCTTGCCTTTAATGCATGGGGACGCGGACGAAAAGGAGCCATTGATCCACGTTTCTCAGGAATTAGAAGCTATACACTGGTTTTCCCAGAAGAAGCAGACAGACAATCCGTCATCGAACGCCTGACAAAAGCAGGCACTCAAGTCAACACGACAGGAAAAAGCAGCGAATTTGTTGATCCATTTGGCGTTCTCGTTCGTTTACAGATTGAAGAAACAGA
Source organism: Bacillus sp. FSL M7-0003 (assembly GCF_038628485.1). Classification (NCBI taxonomy): domain Bacteria; kingdom Bacillati; phylum Bacillota; class Bacilli; order Caryophanales; family Bacillaceae; genus Bacillus; species Bacillus sp. FSL M7-0003. The sequence continues at coordinate 3,512,481 of NZ_CP152024.1, forward strand.
CTAAAAAGAAGGTGCAGAATATGGACAAACACACAGAGCTTAAAACAGCCATATTAAAAGATAAAATCAAACGAGTACAGCAAGAAGACGGGTATATATATATCACTGGACCCATTAAACTCCCAGTGAATTTAGACGGCAGAACCGTCATGTTTAACTGGTATTCATGGTTAAAAGATGATGGAAAAGAGCCATTGTCGGATGAAGCTTTAATTGAAAGCCTCTCGTCCCGCCAGCTTGCTGATCATCAGCAGTCAAGCGTTCTTGTATATGGGGATTTTGAGCACGCTGACGAAGCTCTTATCCGCATGCATTCCATTTGCCACACTGGCGATATTTTCGGAAGCAAGCGCTGCGACTGCGGATTCCAATTGAAGCAGTCTATGCGAATGATTGAGGACAATGGAGCGGGAGCCCTGTTTTACTTAGCCAATCATGAAGGCCGCGGCATTGGTCTTTTCAGTAAAGCCATGGCTTATATTCTTCAAGAAAACGGCTATGATACAGTAGAAGCGAACGAAGCACTTGGTTTTGAAGATGACACACGTCAATACGAACAAGCCATTGCCGTTCTTCAAACACTTCGTACAAAGCCGGTCAGACTCATTACCAATAACCCGAAAAAGACAGATGCGATCAGCCATGCAGGTTTATCTCTTTCTGGACGCATTCCACTTTGGGGAGATGTCTCTGAATTTAACGAAAAATACTTGCAGACAAAAATCAACCGCTCAGGTCACATGAAGGCGGAGCAAGAGGTGCGTACGATTGCCACATCATGAGCGATATATGAAGCTAGCCCTTGATAATGCACGGGCAATGAAAGGTCAGACATCTCCGAATCCGCTCGTCGGGGCTGTGATTGTGCGAGAGAATGAAATTGTTGGAGTCGGTGCTCATATGAAAGCCGGTGAACCGCATGCTGAAATTCATGCACTTAACATGGCCGGGGACAAGGCAAAAGGAGCCACGATTTATGTGACCCTTGAGCCTTGTTCCCACCATGGGCGCACAGGCCCTTGTGCGGAAGCACTTGTGAAAGCCGGCGTCGAAACCGTTGTCGTGGCGGCACTTGATCCAAACCCGCTTGTCGCTGGCCGCGGGATTGCCATTTTACAAGACGCGGGTATCCAAGTCATCACGGGCGTACTTGAACAGGAATCCATTCTAATGAATGAAGTATTTAATCACTTTATTACGAAAAAAACACCTTTTGTGACGCTCAAAGCGGGCATTACCTTAGATGGGAAAATCGCCTCTTCCACGTCTGACAGCAAGTGGATTACATCTGAGACATCCCGTTATGATGCTCACCATATCCGCAGTATCAATGATGCGATTTTGGTCGGTGCTCAAACCGTCATTCACGATGATCCTTCATTAACTGCGCGGATTCCAAATGGGAATAATCCGATTCGAATTGTCTTAGACTCTAAGCTGTCAACACCACTGACAGCAAAAATCGTCACCGATCAGATGGCACCTACATGGATTTTTACAACAAAGCAAGCCGATGAGGAAAAACGAGCGGCTTTAGAAGAAGCTGGCGTCCGTGTCTTTATGACAGACAGCGACACGCGGGTGCCCCTGCAAGAAGTGCTTCAAGTGCTGGGAGAAAAAAATATCTCTTCTCTCATGATTGAAGGCGGCGGCCAGATTAACGCCTCGTTCTTAGAACAGCAGCTTGTAGATAAATTGGTCATCTATATGGCGCCTAAGCTCATTGGCGGACGACTTTCCCCTTCCTTTTTTGGAGGCGAAGGCATTCGCCTCATGAGTGATGCCATTGAACTGGATCAACTCACCGTGGAACCACTTGGAAAAGATATTAAAATAACGGGCTATCCCGTTTATCAATAAAAAGCTTGTAGATCGGATCTGCAAGCTTTTTTCTCATCATTTATAATGGGGTGATTGATTTGAAAATAAAAGGAATAAACCATCTGTTATTTTCTGTTTCTGATTTAGATGCATCTATTGATTTTTACACAAAGGTCTTTGACGCCACATTGTTAGCAAAGGGCCGAACGACAGCTTACTTCGATTTGAACGGGCTATGGCTTGCCCTCAATGTAGAAAAGGATATTCCTCGCCAAGATATCCATCACTCATACACACACATCGCTTTTTCAATTGATGAAGAGGATATAGATCACATGTACAACAAATTAAAAAATTTGAACGTCTACATCTTACCAAGCCGGCCGAGAGATAAAAAGGATCGTCATTCCATCTACTTTACGGACCCTGATGGACATAAATTCGAGTTTCATACAGGAACCTTAAAAGACCGAATGGATTATTACAAGGAAGAAAAAGCTCATATGGAGTTTTTTGATAAATGATGAAAACGAAGAGGAAACAACAAAGTGCTATTCGTCATTTAATAGAAAGGATGGTAAAATATACATAGAAACGTGTAGCAAGCGATAGTCCTCCCCCCTTCTATACTAAAGGTGTTTTTATGCCGAGAAAGGAGGGGTCAGTTTGAGAACAAAACTTGTGCGTTCACGCGTTGAGAGACGCAAGAACAAAAAGAAAGAAGCTTGTACCTGCAAGTACAAGCTTTGGTTACTTATCTTAAATTCAATCCGAACTCTAGTCCAGTTCATAGCATGGATGATAGATAAGAGACCGTTCTGAATTAACCCTTAAAATGATAATGAAAAATAAAGTGGCACCTTCATTACCCCTAGTCAAGGTAATGCTGGTTCTATCTCGTTTCTGTTTTTTGGAGGGCTGCTTTATTTTTTCTATATTACTTCAGTATATTCATCACATGATAAATTTATACATAGAAAAAGCACACGGTAGTCAGCCGAGTGCTCAAATTAAATTTCTTTTCAGTTATATGGTGACGTTCAAGAAATTCACCTTGAAGCTCTCGTGCTTCAGTTTGAAAACTAGTTCAACTTAGTCCGAGTTGAACAAAAAAACTTGTGCAATTACATGTTACCATATGTATCAATTTGTTACCATAGATAAGCATACTTTTTTAACCTTCATGTGTAAAAAACTATAAGAGCTTTAGTTACAATAATTTTAAATTAGAGTGAGCTTAATTTATTTTTTTATTCCTGCACAATGTTTAAAATGAATGATACAGCTTTTTTGTTGTTCAATTGATCAAATAAACTGAACAACAATCTATATAACTTAAAAATCATATTTACTTTATGCCCTCCTACTTTCTATTGGCAACTGTATGACCTTGTTTAGCTAAATAAAAAAGAATCAGTATATTAAAAAACTGATTCCTTATATTGCATGAATCTATCTAAATCCTAAACAAGTTTTATTCAGGTCCCGCGAAATTTGTCGTAAAATGTTTCATGTGAAACATTGATCGTCACTTCCCTTCGACCAGCCTGCCAAAGCTTTCTGGTGAAAGTCCCGGTGAAATGCGGACGCGGTGCAAGGACATCATGCCTTGTTCCTTCTTCGCATGTCCTGGTTCAGTGGTGACAGCCATTTGATATCCAGCTTCCTTCGCCAGCTTCAACGTCTCTTCATTATAGCGCCCGACAGGATAGCTGACCATTCTCGTACGCTGAGAAAACCGCTGATCGAAGAATGTCTTTGATCCTTTTAACTCATCTTCCTGCTGCTGCTTTGATAATCGATTGAGCTCTAAATGATGAATCGTATGACTCTCAATCGATATCCCATGTGCCATCATCTCATCCATTTGCTCATCCGTTAAGTGATTTGGACGGCCAATGGATTGCTCAATCATGAAAATCGTTGCTTTCATTCCATACTGCTTTAAAATTGGAAATGCCTTTGTATAGTTATCCGTATATCCATCATCAAATGTAATGAGGACACTCTTCTTACTTGGCATCGAATTTGTTGTGAAAACGCGGTACGCCTCTTCTGGCGACAGTGTGACATAGTCATTGTCCTTCAGCCATTTCATATGAGATGCAAATTCGCTCTTTGGCACACGTAACGAGTTGCCGCTTGAGATACTATGATACATCAAAATCGGGAGCTCGACCGGCTCCTTTTGCTTCATCCAGGTTTTTGTCTCTATCACTGCCGTTTCTTTTTTCTGCTGAATCTCTTTTGTTTGTAATGGACCCTTTTCCTCTTTGACGACTTGCTGGCTTCCTTCCGCCTGCTCTTTCATTCCCATACAGCCCGAAATGAGCAGCAGCATAAGACCAATCGTCATCAGCCTACATGTTTTCTTCATTCACCAATCCTGCTTTCTCTTTATCTACCGAATGATTATAACAGAAATTGGTTATTCATTGACAACTATTTTGACAGGGTATTCATTTTTTTACACATTTCGATCATTTCGATGGCGAGCAGATGAATGGTCTCTGTTGTGAGCATTTGATCTTCTGCGTGTATCAGCAGTAAAGAAAACGGAAGCTGTTCACCTGCCGCTTCTTTTTGAATCAGCGACAAGTGCAGGTTGTGGATGCTTCGAAACGCTTCCTCCCCTTTTTCGATCAACTGCTGCGCTTTTTCAAAATCATCAGCTCTTGCTAGACGAATCGCTTCTACATAATGACTTCTTGCCTCGCCTGCATGGGCAATGATTTGAAAGGCTGCTCCCTGCATTTCCTCTAATACCGTCATCTGCTTCTCCTCCAATTATTCAAGATTCATTTGCTAGTGTCAGTGCATGCTCTAGAATTTTTTCTCCGTTTGCTGTTCCGTATAATCTCACATTGACGACATCGACAGGGATTTGATAGGGTGCCGCCGTTTTTTCAGCTGCTTTTTTCATAAAACTAACTTGCGGTCCAAGTAAAATCGCCTGTACATCCTCTCCATGCTCTTCTAGTTCATCCGCAATGGCTCCTTCAGGTATAGCATAAATATAGTAATCCAGCCCTTTAGCTTCTGCGGCAGCCTTCATTTTGGACACCACAATGGACGTTGACATTCCTGCTGCACAAGCGAGAATGATTCGTTTCATTTCTCATCACTCCTATTGATAAATGACTTCTGTTTCAACTGTCAGTTCCCTAGTTTTGATTAATGTCTGATACCAATACGCAGATGCTTTCAGCTGACGATTTCGTTCATTCTCCAGCTGTATTTCGACTAATCCGTAGCGGTTTTTAAAGGCATTCATCGGTGAGACATTGTCTGTAAATGCCCAAAGCATATAGCCTGTGCAATTTGATCCTTCTGCTTTCGCTTGAAGTGCCCGCTTCAAATGCTGGCTGATAAATGAAATGCGATACTGATCATCAATGATACCGTCTTCTGTTTTAAACCGTTCTTCCTTTTCGACACCCATGCCATTTTCGGCCACAAACCACTCAATATTTCCGTATTCTTCTTTTATTCTCATCCCCATATCATAGACAATCTTCGGGTAGATTTCCCAGCCTCTGAAAGGATTCATTTTTCTCCCTGGAAGCTCAAACATATCGTAATAATAGGATGGATGAAAAGGTGTTCCTTCGTTCCAAGCCTTACTCGGTGCCTTGACACGATGCGGATAGTACAAGTTAAGCCCAACGACATCCACCGTATGATTCTTGATGATCTGAAGCTCTTCCTCTGTAGAATCGAAAAGAATATCATGCTTTTTCAACACATCGATCAGTTCCTCTGGATACTCCCCTTTGATGGAAGGATCTAAGAACATTCGATTAAAAAACAAGTCATACATACGTGCCGCTTCTTGGTCATGCGGGGCAGACGATCTTGCATACGTCACTTCTGGATTGAGAATCACGCCGATTTTGGCTCCTGCCGATTCCTTCAACCCCATCTCCTGAAAAAGCTTCACCACTTTTGCTGTTGCCAGAGCTTTATGATAGTTCCACTGCATCCATTTCTTCGTATTTTGCTCAAACGGATATCGGATGGCATCTAGATAAACACGTGTCTGGACAACAATCGGTTCATTAAAACTAAACCAATGCTTGACCCGGTCTCCGTAGCGCTCAAACACCTTTTCTGCATAAAGTACAAACAGCTCGACAACATGCTTTGATGACCATCCGCCGTACTTCTCAAGCAAAACGGCAGGAAGCTCATAGTGCTCTAAGCAAAACATTGGTTCTACACCTGCTGCGATTAATTCATTGATCAGATCATCAATGTAACGAGCATAGGCCTCATCCACTATCCCATTCTCGTAATCTATGAGAAACCTCGACCAATTGATCGATGTCCTGTAATGTGTCAGCCCAATCTCTTTCATTAAGGCTACATCTTCAGGGTAGCGCTCGTAAAAGTTTGTCGCACCAGCAGGACCATAGCCTTCGTGCCACACGTGATATCCTTCCTTATACCATAAGTCGATGTACGAGTCCTGATGCGCCCGCTTTCCCTTCCATCCCTCGGTCTGCCAAGCAGAAGCCGCAGCACCTAGGATAAAATCACTTGGAATCTCAATTCTGTTCATGTCGCCGCCTCCCTTTTCTTCGTCTGAATGTTTATTCTGAATCTGGTGCTGCTTCTGGCTTGCGGTTAGACAAGAGAACAAACGGTAAATAGATGAAAACAGCCACCACAATACAGATAAGCTGTGTGATGACAGCGCCCATACTGCCAGCGGTGGACAGCCATGCATTCACAAGCGGCGGTGTCGTCCATGGCACCATCACGACCGCTTTTCCAGCGAATCCTGTAGCCGTCGCAATATACCCAATCGTACCTGTCACAAGCGGTGTGACGATAAATGGAATCGCCATCACAGGGTTTAGCATGACAGGTAATCCAAAAATAACGGGTTCATTGATGTTGAACAGTCCGGGTCCTGATGAGAGCTTGGCAATGCTTCGCATCTCTTCCCTTCTCCCAGCAATAAAAATCGCAATCAAAAGACCAATGGTCACACCTGAACCACCGATGCTCATATACACATCCCAAAACGGCATCGTGATGATATTCGGGATTTCTTTTCCCTCTTGAAATGCTGTCATATTCACTGCAATCGATCCTAATAAGAGCGGCTCCCGGATCGGCTTAATCATCTGGTTGCCATGGATGCCGATCACCCAGAAAAATTGCGCCACAAACATCAACGTTAAAATCCCAGGCAGCCCCTGTACAACACTTTCTAATGGACGCTGCACCACGTTATACACTGCTTCATGCAAATAAATGCCTGTCACACGATGAAATGCAAAGCCGAATGAACTAATGATTGTAATTGTAATGATCGATGGGAAAAGTGACGAAAATGATGTTGCCACATTCGACGGAACCGAATCCGGCATCTTGATTTGCAGCCATTTCACCTCGGTCAGCTTACAAAAAATCTCCACAGATACGATCGCAATGATCATCCCTAAAAATAAGCTTTTTGGATCAGAAAATTGTCTTGCCAACACGTCAACAACCTCACGCATCGATCCATCGACTTCAAGAAGAAGTGTCGTTGGAATAACAGATATAAATGAAATCAATGCCATCAATCCTGGGAACAGAGACTTGTGACCGTTGATTTTCCCAAGCTCAATCCCAATGAGGAACACAGCCCCAATGGTTAAAAAGTTCAGCGTGGCATAATTGATTGCCTTCATAATAGGCTGAAGCTCTGCTAAAAACCTGAATATCTCAAAATGAGCAAGCCCTGTCTCCGGGCTCATAATCATATTCGCCACCAGTACAGCAAAAGCTCCTGTAATGATGATCGGCATCAGTGTGACAAATGCCTGTTTAATCGCCATAATATATTTCTGGTTGGTGATGCGATAAGCCACATGCTCCATGACATCTGCCGCTTTCTCCTTGAAGCTCATGATCCGTCTCCCCCTTTGCAAAAACTCGTGATCATCCTCCTTTTTGATGTTATTTTAAAAGCGCTTTCATTAACATCTAATCTTTTTCCTCACAGATGCGGAAATGGGTGCCGCGTTTTTTCATTTGAATGCTCCAATACTTGAAGCGCAGCTGTCAGTTCTTCAAATGAAGCAGCTTTGATGAGTTGTTCCACCACTTCCTTCCGTTCTGTCAGCCGCACAAGAAATTGATAAAGCGACTGTAATTCTTTTTGATACGTCTTCTGGATGCTTAACAAGCATACGACTTGTACTCGATCTTCTCCCCACAGTACCGGCTTTTTCAACGTACAGATCGCACAAAACGTGTCATCTGTTGCCGGTTTAATTGGATGAGGAATCGCAACCAAATGACCGAAAGATGTGGGTGATACTTGCTCTCTTTCTAACAATAATTGTTCAAACTCGTCTGGGATTCGATGCTGCTCCTTTAGCACGTTCACAAAAAATTGAAGAACCTCTTCCCTTGATTGGAGATCTTGCTGAAAAAATGTCAGTGCCGGACTCACATACCGCAAAACTCCTGTATCCTGTGAATTCTGCACAAATCGTTTCAGCCGCACAATATCATCGTCACTTAGAATCGTATGTACATCAATGACTGGCACCGGCAATGTATTCTGAAGCGGAATGGTACTAATAATAAAATCAATGCTTCTTAAATCATACAAAGGAAGTTCCCCGACACTTGCAGTTCCAGCGATCTCCAGCCTTCCGTTAAAAGCTGCCGTGAGTTTATGAAGAAGAAGCTGGCTGCTGGCGACACCCGTCGCACACACAATAAGACATGTCTTTCTTACATGCTGTGATTTTGTCCGCTCGATTGCAGCCCCAATATGAAGTGCCAAATATCCGATTTCATCCTCAGGAATCTCAACACCCTCTTTTTCCTTCAGCCATCTGCCCATATAAACACCCGCCTCAAACGCAATGGGATAATGCCTTTTAATGTCTGGTAAATAAGGATTTCGGATGTTCATATCGTATCTAAAACGATGAATGGCAGAACGCAAATGAAGACTTAAACCAACGATCAGCTCCTTATCAAACTGAATATCAAGTGACATGTGCTCCTCTACATAAGCAAGCAATTGGTGAGTGAAACGAAAATGGTCTTCGTCCAGCAGATGAAATAGCGTATGGCCAGCCTCTCCATATGCCATCATCTTTGCTCCCATTAAGTGAATCGCAATGTACGCCATTTCAGATAACGGAAAATCAATCGCTAATACGCGGCGAATATCTTCTGCCATTTGTTGAGCTACCTGAAAAACTGGCTGCACTTGAATTTCTCTCAATTCCGCTTCTGGCATCTTGACCAGCTTTTTTTCTTCAATTCGTTTGCATGCGATGGCAATGTGGGTCACTAAATTACTTAAACCGATTTCTGATAGATGAAGTCCGGTAGCTTTTGTACGTGAACGCACGATGTCCTGAATCAATTGATACGTTTCTTCAGGTAACAGTGCAGCATTCGCATGCTCCTGCTGAAACACATGCTCTGCCATACAATATCTTAATTTCATTTCATCGCCTGTCAGACGAAGGCCATATTTAGGCCGGTGCGATATAGAAAGTCCATGCAATGAAAACAAGTGCCTGACAGCTTTCAAATCATTTTTCACTGTAGATTCACTCACAAATAATTCCTCTGCCAATCCCTCTAATTTGATATAGTCTTCTGACAGAAGCAGCCTTTTTAATAGATAAGCCACACGGTCCTCAGGCTGATTGGGAATGGACGGTTCCTTTTTCTCATTCCTTTCTCTCAGTGAGGTTTTCAAAAATGTACGAAATGCTCCATAATCTTCAACGCTCAATGTATACCCTGCCCCGCGTTTAATATGCAGTGCGGCACCATGTTCTTCTAAGATCACTTTAAGCGCTTTCATATCTGTGCGGATGGTTCGTGATGTGACTCCGATCACACGTGCAATTTCTTCACTTGTCAGTTCCTGCTCCGCTTGCATCAATCGTTTCAGAAGCTCCTCCTGACGTAGAGATAGCATGGGCTCTCCTCCCTTGGCATTTACTTTTGCCTATCATCATAAACGAAAATAGAACTCTTTGCCCAGTATTTCTTTCAAATCGGGAACCTAGATATGGCTCATTCGTATGAATATGAAACTAGAGGAGGGATGCTTTTATGTTTGTTGTCATTATCATATTAGCTTTTTTAGGAGCCATCATTGCCAGCTTGTTCGCATCAAATGATAAACGTGCATCTGCTAAGCGTTCTGCACATCATAGCTCAACGACGAGCACTTATACTGATTCGTATACCCATCACGCTTCTGAAGCCTCCTGTGGGAGTGATTCAGGTGACAGCGGCGGTGGTGGATGTGACTAAACAAAAAAACAGCCGCCTTTTAAGAGACGGCTGTTTCGTTTATAGTTTTAAAGAGCTTTCCAGCCCCGTTCAATCAAATGTTTAACATCCTTTGCAAAATCCTCGCCCTTTTCCATCACGTCCTGAGCTCTTCCTGCAAAGTTACTGGCAACAGCCAGCTCCATTTTTTTCAATTCAAAGTGTAAGATTTTTTGATCAATCTCTGTTATATATTTTTCATATTCATTGTTGACGACGTCGTGCATCACGCTGTAAGCATCTTTCCGGTGGCGATGAAAGTCGGTTCCTCTCTCGCCTTTCCATGACGAATCTAGTGCAGGCTTCTTAATTTCTTTGATATCTGACTGGGCAAGATCTTGTTCTGTTCGAATATTACTTTTGGCTGTCTTTAACCGAGAGATCATTTCGTCAAATTCTGCACGTTTGTTCTCAATTCCCATATGCAGATGGTGCAGCATCTCGGATAAACTCATGTCATCCACCTCTATCTGACCTCATACGAAAGCACGGCGTGAGCGCCTTTGGAAACCATCGACTCACTTGATTTTTCCAATCCTGACATTTCTATCGTTCTGCTTTCATTAAGTATAGTATAAGGCGAAAAGCCTCAGGCTTAAATAGGGAAAAGGTGTCCTTTTAGCGACGCGTTTGGAAGAAAAACGGAATAATACAAGGTCTTACACCCTGAATTTTATATGAGACTTTAATACCACAATCGCATTATGTCAATGGTACCCATAAATAAAAGCGATTGTGCTGATTATTTTGCAGCAATCGCTTCGTCTTGTTCTTTTAATGTTTTCACGTTAGAGCGTGTATCCTGAACATTTTTAATTAAGGCTTCTTTAAAGCTTGAGACCATTTCGCTCACTTCTGCTTCACGTGCCGTCCACTTGGTTACAAATTCAAGGCTGTTTTCACCCGCTTTATCTGCTGCTTTTTTCATCGCTAAAGCTTCGACGGCTTGGGAGACTTCATCTAGTTTATCCATAACTGTTTGGTAGTTTAACTTAATTTGTCCCATTGTGATATCCTCCAGATTTGTTCAGCATGAAACTCGTTTACAAGCTGCTCCATGCTTTTGAGATCAAGCGTTTTGCGTCCTCTACTGCGTCTTCTCCTTTTTCAGCAAGACGTGCGGCGTCTCCAGCTAAGGAACTGGCAAAGGATAACGCAGCTTGTTCTGCTTCTAATGTAGTGATTTTGAATTCGATGCGGCTCACGTAGCGTGGGTATTGATCATTCACGATCGTTTGCAGCGCATCATGTGCTTCATTTCGATCTGATTTGAAATCCTGGCTTCGCTCACCTTTCCAAGAGGTCCCAAGCTTTGGCTGCTTGATTTGCTTTAAATCTGTTTCTGCCGCATCTTGTTCACGTTCAACCTTGCTTTTCGCCTTTTTGAGTCGAGCGATTTTCTCTTCAATTTCTGCTTTTTTATTTGAAATGCCACCGTTAAGGGCAGACAGCATATCCGATAAGCTCATATGGGTTCCTCCTCCTGTCAAAAAATAAAAACGCTGCTTAGAGTCCCTCTAAACGAGCGTAAGGTGAATAGCACTTTTTCCAATATTGTTATTATAAGGTTCAAAGACTCATGTTTAAATAGGGATTTGTGCCCTTTTTATGGGATAAATATGCTTTCATTCAGCTTCACACTGCCCCTTTTGACCTCTTTTATAGGAGGTCTAAGTTCCTGTCCATTTGCTATTTGTCACATATAGTCTCTCGGTCCTAGGACAAACAAAGCCGCCCCGTTCAGGAGCGGCTTTTGCAAACGGCTTATGAGGCCGATTCTTCTCTTTCTTGTTGATCTTTCACGTACCAAATGAATTTACCTGTATATCCGTAAATGATCGCAAGACCAATGGCAACAAAGCTCAACCACATAAATGGTAAATAAGAGAATGTCGATACGCCAAGAATTCCTGCCATGTAAATACCGTTATCTGACCAAGGGACCATACCAGACGTAAGCGTACCACCGACCTCAGAGTTTCTGGATAAAACTCGTCTGTCTAGCTTTAATTTATCGTAGCTCTTTTCCATAATTTTCGGTGTAAGGATTAACGATACATACATCGCACAGCCAAAGATATTGGCGAAGAATGCAACAACGAGTGTAGATAGCGTTACATTCCCTGCATTATGTAATTTTTTCTCAAATGTCGCGACGATGACTTTTAATACGCCTAAATATTCTAGTACTCCACCGAAACCAAGCCCCAGGATAATCACCACTAGAGACCCTAACATATTAACGATACCACCGCGGTTTAACAATGTATTTAAGAATTCTACATCTGAATTAATAGAGAAACCATTATAAGCTGTACCAAGTGCATCGGCTGGATTCATTCCTTGGAATGCCATTGCCCAAACTGCGCCAAGAAGCGCACCAATCGCAATAACAGGCATTGAAGGCTTTTTCAAGACAAGTAATAGCACAACAATAAGCGCCGGAATGATCATCCAAATATTAATCGTGAATGTATCTTGCAGTGCTTGTTTCAAAAACTCTACTTTTCCTTGATCAATATTTTTTCCGCCATACATAAACCCGGTAATTGTAAACATAATAGCAGTTATGACAAATGCAGGTATGGATAAGACCATCATTGCTCTAACATGTGCGAGCACGTCCACTTTTGAAAGTGAGGAAGCAAGCACAGTACTATCAGATAAAGGAGATAACTTATCGCCAAAATAAGCTCCAGATAAAACAGCTCCAGCCACGATAGGTAATGGAATTCCCAAACCTTCACCAATCGCAATCATGGCAATACCTGCGGTTCCAACTGTCCCCCATGATGTTCCTGTAGCAACAGACATAATGGAACAGATAATCAGTGTAGCTAGTAAGAAAATATTAGGATGAATAAATTCCAGTCCATAATAAATTAATGTGGGTACCACTCCACCGGCAATCCATGTTCCAACAAGTGCACCTACAGCAATTAAAATCAAAACAGCCTCTAAACCATTCGATATCCCTTTTGTAATGGCATTTTGAAGATCTTTGTATGAATGCCCCAATCGAATACCTAAAGCAATAACCATAAACCATGAGATAAACAATGCTAGCTGAATATCTAATTTGAAGTAAAGAGTAAATGATAAAACAATCGCTAAAAACAAGCCAAGTACAGCTACGACTTCTAAAATAGATGGTAGACGTGGTGATTTCATTGTGTTTCCTCCCTTTGTGCGTGCGTTAAGCGTTTTCAAAATATTGTGAAAAAAGTGTGTCAATTCGAAAGAAAGTGAATTGCCTGTTTTTCTCTTTTTCACAGGCAATTCCACATATTAATAAAATAAAATTTTTGATATTATTATCGCTCTAGGAGCTCTGCACCCGCAATACCAGGCTTTGTCATCTCGTATGGATTTAAGATAATATCAAGTTCTTCTTCCGTTAAAACATCGTACTGCAAGCAAAGATCTCTGATCGATTGTCCTGTTAAAATGGCTTCTCTTGCAATTCTAGCGGCTGCTTCATAGCCTAAGTGAGGGTTCACGGCAGTGATCACGCCTGCACTTTTTTCTACATATTCTTTCAAACGTATTTCATTTGCTTCAATGTCCGCTAAGCAATGATCTGTGAATGAGCGGAATCCGTTATTCATTATACTAATAGATTGAAGCAAGTTAAAGACCAGAACAGGCTCCATCACATTTAACTCAAGCTGGCCTGCTTCAGAAGCAAGACAGATCGTGTGGTCGTTCCCAATGACTTGGAATGCGATTTGGTTAATGAGCTCTGCCATGACTGGATTGACTTTCCCAGGCATGATGGATGATCCAGGCTGGCGGGCCGGCAATGCGATTTCAGCAAGACCTGCGCGCGGACCAGATGCCATTAAGCGAAGGTCATTGGCAATCTTAGACATGTTCATCATACATACTTTTAAAGCGGCGGATACTTCTGTGTAAGCATCTGTATTTTGCGTTGCATCCACGAGATGCTCTGCGCCTACAAGAGGAAGACCAGATATATCAGCGAGCTTCTTCACCACGATCTCAATATAACGAGGATCTGCGTTTAAGCCTGTCCCAACAGCTGTTGCACCCATATTGACTTCATATAAATGCTGTTTTGATTGGTTGATCCGCTTAATATCACGGCTCAGCACACGGCTGTAAGCTTCAAATTCCTGTCCCAAACGGATTGGAACAGCATCTTGAAGGTGCGTACGTCCCATTTTGATCACATGATCGAATTCTTTCGCTTTCTTTTGAAAGACGTCCTGCATGACTTGCATCGTTTCAAGCAGAATGTCTAACTGCTTGAGCACAGCAATGTGGATCGCCGTTGGGAATGAGTCATTCGTTGATTGCGACATGTTCACATGTGTGTTTGGGCTTAAATGGATGTATTCACCCTTTTGATGTCCCATGATTTCTAGCGCTCTGTTTCCAATCACTTCATTGGCATTCATATTCATGGACGTTCCTGCGCCGCCTTGAATTGGATCGACAATAAAGTACTCGTGCAGCTTGCCTTCAATGACTTCATCAGACGCTTGAACGATGGCATTTCCAATTCCCTCATATAAACGTCCAACTTCCATATTGGCTTGAGCTGCTGCTTTTTTCACGATGGCAAAGGCTCTAATTAGTTCCTCGTGCATCCGATATCCTGTAATCGGGAAATTCTCTTTTGCACGGAGGGTTTGAACCCCATAATACACGTCTGCTGGAATTTCTTTTTCACCAAGAAAATCCTTCTCATAGCGATAAGTTGCTTGAACCATCTCTTATGACCTGCTTTCTATAGAATAGTTAAATCACTAAATCTTCTGCGATTGGCGTTTCCATAATCTTTTTGACTTCTCTTGGATCTGTTGTTTTGCCTAGTGCCCACATCAGTTTCGGCACAATAGCTTCTGTATTCATATTTCTTGAACGTGCCACCAATTCTTGATTGATCTTGCGTCCTACCTCATACACACTCATGTCTTCTCCTTCTTCCAGACACTGAGTGGTGATGACAACAGAAATGCCTTCTTCCAGCAATTCGTTGATCTTTTCTAAAAGGTTTCTTCCTTCGAAAGGAATTCCGCCGCTGCCGTAGCTTTCAATGACAACGCCTTTGTACATGCTTTTGACTGCATCTAAAAACTCAGGCTTCAGGCCTGGATGCAATTTTAACAGACACACATCTGTATTCAAGGATGCATCTAATTTAAGCGGTTTCATTGGTGTTCTTTTTACTTTGCTATTGTATTCAATTTGATGGTTTTCAATTGATGCAATATATGGGTAGTTAATGCTTTCAAATGCATCGTAGCTTTTCGTTCTTAGTTTGATCGCACGTGTTCCTTGGATGACCCTGCCATCAAACACGACATACACGCCGCCAACACCGTCACATGCAAAGCGAATGGCATCTGTGATGTTTTTCTTCGCATCTGTTTTCTTAAAAGTAATCGGAATTTGTGAACCTGTAATCACGATCGGCTTATCAGGATTTTGCAGCATATAAGACAGCGCTGCTGATGTATAGGCCATTGTATCGGTTCCGTGAGTAACGACAAACCCGTCATACTGGTCATAATTCTCATAAATGGCTGTTGCGATATCAACCCAGTATTCAGGCTGCATATTTGTACTATCTATACTCATTAGGGACTTTGTGTCCATTGTATATTCTGCATTAATTTCGTTTAAATAGCTCAAAAGATCCTCAGCTTTAACACCTGGAGCTAAACCATTTTCACTCTCTACAGATGCAATCGTCCCACCAGTCGTTAAAAGCAATAATTTCTTCAACAGGTCCACCTCTTTCGTAAAATTACTTCGTTTGTCACACATATTATAAGCTAGCTTGTGCTATTCTATAATATACGCTTTACGCGTACCTTCATTGCCATTATAGTCACATAACGCGAATTAATCAAGAAATTGTTACGCATAACGCGTACATTCTATGTCAAAATATGATATACTGTTGTTGTAAATAAAGGAGCGTTCATGTATGATACTCGATCGTTTAACCACCCTTAGAAAAAAGAAAAAATGGTCTCTCCAGCATACGGCAGATCGCCTAGGTATCGCCAAAAGCACCTATGCCGGTTACGAATCTGGGTACCGACGACCTTCGCTTGAAGCAGTGAAGCTGCTGGCTGATTTGTATGATACGTCCATTGATTTTTTACTTGGTAGAACGGACGAGCCAGAGATACAACGCAAAATCTCTGATATCAAAATTGAACTGACGGAAGCAAAAGAAGGAACCATTTATGTAGACGGCGTTCCCCTAAATGATGAAGAAATCAAACAGCTTGTTGCCTTTATTCGGGCGAAAAACACTCTAAAAGTATAAACACAGAAAAGAGAGGCTCCTTATAAACAGGTGCCTCTCTTTCCTTTTCCAATCTCAATATGAGGAAGACAGCTGGCTTAATTCCTCTAGCCGCCGCTTCGCTTCTTCTTTATTAAACGAACTATAATAGCGATAATTCTCCTCATCTAAGATGCGGTAATGCTGACTAAGTACATTTTGCTGAAGGCGAAACGTGCCTTTTTTGACAGACGTCCTCCACCAAACCTTGCCGCCAATCGTACGCTCTACTGATAGATGTAATTCATCATGTGCCACAACTTCCAAAATCTCGAGCGGGTCATCCCCAAGAGTCCCTTTCAAAATGTCACTATCTCTGAATAATGCACATACGGCCGCGGATTGCGTCCAGTTGAGACGCAGCCTGTTTTTTTCAACCTGCTGTAGATGCCGTTTTGATAGACCAAGTACCTCCGCCATACGATCCTGCGTATAATCCTTTTCTTTTCGAATCCGTGCCATTTGTTCTGTGACGAGGTCGATTACCATCTCTTTATCCATCTCTCATCACCTCTTTCGAGTGTTCAGTCTTTACTGACATCATACACGATTTCTTCGAAAAAGTGGCGCCTCATCCTATAGAATTCTGACAAAAACAGCTTAGTCGCTCTTCTCTTCTCCTTGGCCATGCTGCTGTCTCCAATTTTCTTGGGCTGTCTGATGTAAATATGGATAGATCTCCTGTTTGACGGTCTGCTCAAATACTTCTTCATCTAAAATGCTGTACGCCGGAATTTTGATCAATTTCCCATCTACTTTCCGAATGAGCACATCCATGAAAAGAAATCCTCTTATACTGTAACGATGCCTGCGCATGTCAATTGATTGAATATCTTGAAAAGGAACCGTCCGCTCCCGGTGCAGTACAGCGCCATTCTCTCCGCGCTGAATGCGAAAAATCACATTTCCCCTCTTCGTAAAAGCAGGCAAAATCATCAAAAAGGAGATCCAGCCATAGACAATACCTAATAGTCCGCCTAAAAATAAAAACAATGTATAGTTCGATTCAAATGTAAGAGCTTCTGAAAATAACCAAATACCGATGATACCGAAGCCGCCCGTTGCTAAGAATGCCCATACTCTTAAAAAAGGTCTGCTCCTTACTTCTATTACTTCACTTGGATTCAAGCGTCATTCTCCTTTTCTCCATTAGAATATAGAACGTAACCCGTCTTGATGAGCCGTCTCAATGCGAAATTGATTTTCTTTTATTCCTGATACAAGCCAAGATTGGTTCTCACCTGGAATCACAAATATCATGGACTCCACATCAGGCGTATTATTTTTGTCATAGACGACCTTCATGAGAGAGTCCAGCTTTCCTTTTCTCGTCTGTATATCAGAAACAAATGCCTTCACGAGCTCTTGATTCTCTGCTTTATTCAGGAAGGATGGCCACTCATTTTTCGCTTCGCTTGCCTGTTCTAACAGCATTTCAAATTCCTCTGCCTGCAGGCTGATGACAGGTTCAGGGTGATCATTCATCTGTATGTTGAAAAAGGCTGTCACTTGCTCCTCTGCCTGCTGATCGCCGTCCAGTTTGCGAATCTGATGCACTTGTTGATCATAAAGCGTATGATGCGCATATACACCCGCTTGTGTTGTGTGAAAAGAGGTGCTGACTTCTTCATCTGTGTCTCCAAATTTAGATGCCTTGATCGTGTGAGAGGCATCATTCATCGCCTGGATGAAATGACGGTATTCCGCTTTATAACGGTATTGTCTGTTTCGAAATTCCAGTACACCTTTTGCAAGCAAAGAGCGGCACGCAATTTCAAATAAAAACCCCAAGCGCTCGTCCTCTACTTCAGGATAATAAGCCTCCTTTAAGGACATGCCTTGTTCAAAATAGCCTTCACTGTAAAAACTAAAGATGAGTTCCTCAATACTTAGACTTAGCTGATCCAACTTGATCTCTCCTTATCCAAAAGAAAATGCACCCTTAAAGAAATCGCCTGCACCCTTTATGAGCGAATCTGCGGTTTCTTTTGTTTTTTCTATCCCTTTATGTATCACTTGATTTGCCTGATCAATGGTATCATTCACTGCTTTCACACCTTGACCCGCCAGTTCAAATGCTTTTTTCCCTTTATCCACGACTGCATGAATCGGATCCTTTAATTTCACTGCCATCTGTTCAGCAAAACCGGATGTCAGCTTGGCGACTTTTTCTCCAATAAATCCACCTACTGCTGAACCAATGGCTCCGCCAACAACGGTTCCAATCGGACCTGCAAAGCTGCCAAGAGCCCCGCCGACAACGGCACCTGCGACAGAACCGCCAGCGATAAAGACCGTATTGTTCACTGCATTTCCAACAGCCTTTGCATTTTCACGCTTAAGAACTTCGGGCTGATCACTGAATTCTGCATAGTTCTCGGCAATTTTCAATCCACAGCCAACCGTTTCTGTTGCACCAGTGACAACTGTTGCAATAATGGCATTTCCTTTCGCAAATCTTGCACCATTTTTCAGAACAGACTTAATCGCAGCCGTGTCCTTCCAATTAATACTTCCTTTTGTAAAATCACGAACACTGTTTGTGAACGCAACTGTATCGTCAGGATAAAATTTTGTGAATTTCTTATGGACCAAGTCAGCCATCGGCCAGTTCGATCGTTTTAATAATTCTTTTTTACTCAGCCAAATCCTTGCTAACCGGTCAAATCTCGTTCCTTCTACCCGGCTGGTCAGATCAAGCAGCAGCTTTGAATGCTGCGCTGCATATCGGCCATTCTCTTTAATGAAAGTCGTCATCCCAAGCCCGTAATATTTCGCCTGCATCATCACGATACCAGCTAAGCTCGTGAGTGTACCATATTGATCATAGATACTGTACAATTTCCGCAATATATCATCTGCTTCGACCATTTTATCCGTTGCATGACGAATGGCAATATCATCACTGCTCAATTTGCTGATTAATGCCTGTCCTGCTCCCCATGCATCCCCGACACCAGAAAAACAGCTTCTATACCGAGGATCGCAGCCTAAAATCAGCCCGTCCAGTTCACTATGTAAATCGCGGTGCTTCGTTTCAATGGCTGACAGCTCACCTACAAAATCATTCGCCAGCCCAGTCAGCTGATCTGGATCAACCACAATGTCACGTGCCATCACATCATCTCCATTCTCGGTTTCTTTCTCTCCGTTCTTCTCGTCTCTTTCGCTCAAGCTCTTCCATTCTGGCAATTTCAGCTTTACGCTCCTCAATTTTGACCGCTGCATCCCGCAGTTCCTGACTTGTTTCAAGCAAATCTTTTTCAAATTGATCGTAGCGTGCCGTTGTTTCTTCAAAGCTTTGATCAAATTTATCCCTTGCTTCTCCCTGCCAGCCTGATCCTACTGCCTTCAGACGATTTTCCAGCAGCTGCTTGGACTGCCGAATCTCATCAGCCGCTTCCTGAAACTTTTGAGCGAGTGCCAGCGTTTGACTAGAATCCAACTTTCGCACCCCTTTCTCCCAATTTAACGTACAAATGGATGATTTTATATGTACCCATTATAAATAAAAAGACACCCAAAAAAATCACCCTAAAGAACCATTCAGCATATTACCTAATGAAAGTAGGCCTTTTTCCTCTCTAATTGCCAGAGAAAGCCTTTCTTGTTATGAAGCGCATTCAAGACGTGATAAAATGGACGTATTCTACAAAAGGAGTGACGTATAGATGAAAGAGGAAATGATTCAGCGTTTCACAAGTTATGTGAAGGTAGATACGCAGTCAGATGCAGAAAAGGAAAGCTGCCCATCTACTGAAGGACAATTGAACCTGGCGAGACAGCTTGTTGAAGAGATGAAATCCATCGGGATTCAAGAAGTGACTATGGATGAAAACGGCTATGTCATGGGAACAATCCCATCTAACACAGACAAAGATGTGCCGACCATTGGCTTCCTGGCTCATATCGACACAGCCACTGACTTCACCGGCAAAAATGTAAAACCGCAGCTTCATGAGAACTATCAAGGCGGCGACATTACCTTAAATGAAGATCTACATATCGTTTTATCTCCACAACAGTTTCCAAATTTACAAAAGTACCAAGGACATACACTGATCACTACAGATGGCACAACCCTGCTTGGTGCAGATAACAAAGCTGGTATCGCAGAAATTATGACAGCTATGCATTACCTCATCGAACACCCAGAAATCAAGCATGGAAAAATCCGCGTCGCTTTTACGCCAGATGAAGAGATTGGCAGAGGGCCGCACAAGTTTGATGTTGATGCCTTTGGCGCTTCCTATGCGTACACAATTGACGGCGGACCGCTTGGCGAGCTGCAATATGAAAGCTTCAACGCAGCAGGCGCGAAAGTATCCATTAAAGGAAACAACGTCCACCCAGGAACAGCAAAAGACAAAATGGTCAGCGCTGCGAAAATTGGGATGCTCTTTCACAACAAACTGCCTTCTGAAGAATCTCCAGAATATACAGAAGGCTACGAAGGCTTTTTCCACCTGACGAAATTTGTAGGGGAAGTAGAAGAAGCTGAGCTGCAATATATTATCCGTGATTTTGATAAAGAGAAATTCAACAATCGCAAGGCACTGTTTGAAAAAATAGCAAATGACTTAAAAGCCACCTACGGAGAAAACAGCATCACCCTCAGCATTCAGGATCAATATTATAATATGAGAGAAAAAATTGAGCCGGTGAAACATATTGTGGACATTGCTCATGAAGCTATGGAAAACCGCTCAGTAACACCGGTCATTGAACCAATCCGCGGCGGCACAGATGGCTCCCAGCTTTCATATAAAGGTCTCCCAACGCCAAACATCTTTACTGGCGGGGAAAACTTCCACGGCAAATATGAATTTATTTCCGTCGAAAACATGGTGAAAGCAACCGAAGTTATCGTTGAAATTGCCCGTTTATTTGAAGAAAAAGCATAGACATGTTTACAACCGTTCCTGTTCGGGAACGGTTTTTTAATAAAAGTTTACAATTTTCTGAAACTTTTATGACACTTATTCGTACTAATAGAGACAACCCCAGAAAAAATTCTTCTTGACGAGTGAAATAACTGGAAATATAATAGTTAAAAACAACCAGTATTTTAGACCTAAAATAGCAGATCGAATGAATCTTAAGAACTAAACCAAGTCTGCTGCTTATTTTCAGTTATAAACATCACTCACCCTGTCAACACTTAAAGAATAGGATGAATTGGAGGAATGTCATATGATGATTTTATTGATTATCGCTTCACTTTGCTGCTACTTACTATTCTCTTTCAAAAAAGATAACCGCACCCAAAAAAGAAAAAGCGCAGAGCTTTCGGAGTTTGAAATCTTTCGTATGCGCCGCCACTACAACGGAAAACGCCGTCACCCACTAAACGATGCACCTAAACAAGTATAAATCCAAATAAAAGAGCCTCATGAGGGGGCTCTTTTTGTTGAATAAACAGCAAAAAACGACCAGATTCAGTGGTCGTATTTCCTTTTATTTATATACCTTCGCAGGCACTTGAATCATAGGAATTCCAACATAGTAAGGTGAAATTTCATATGGCTGGAAGACAACAGCAATTCCCTTTTTCGTAAAGTAATACTGCGTGTTGTAGTTGATTTCAATGTCACTTTTTTTCAGGTTCGCGTAGAATTTGCTTTTATGTTTCTTTGTGTAGTTATAAATATAATCTCTTACTTTCGTACGCTTTTTCTTTGTTTTCACAACGTCTGTCAAGAACAGCTGCTTTGTTTTTTTCTTTGTTAACACATAGTTCATGCTGGAAACCATCGTGTCTCCGTGTGCTCCACCGTTATACATGTAATCATAGTTTAAGATACTCAGTTTCTTACCATTATTAAATTTCGTTTTATACGTTCTCTCATACGTGACCTTCCCGTAGCCTTCCTTTTTCGCTTCGTCCTTTAAAAACAAGTACGTAGAATAAGAGAATGCGATATCTTCTTTTAAATCACGATTGATGGTTTTCATATGCGTCTTGCTTAGGTTTTTCACCTGTGCATATTTGAACGTTTTTTTCTTCTTATAATAGTGTGTGCTTACTTTTGCTTTTTTTGCTTGTTTGGCATCAGCAGATCCAACTGGCGCAAACAAGGAAACAATCAGTGAGAAAATGACCAGGCTGATCGTTATGCCTTTTTTCATTGTCATAGTAAATACCCCCATTTTTGTCTATTACCAAATGAGTATACCATGACAAAAGAACCAAAAGAAGTAATTTTTCCATATTATTCTTCATTTTTCCACATCGGGTTTGTTTCCCTTGATTTGTTCATTTAGAAAATTAAACGATAAAACCATTGACTTTTTCCTGAAAAGGTTGAATAATTGTGTTTATTAAGAAAATTGAATCAAAAGGTAACCTTATTAAGAGTGGTGGAGGGACTGGCCCTGTGAAACCCGGCAACCGCTGTTCCTAGGAACAGAATGGTGCTAATTCCTTAAGCAAGCAGATGCTTGTTTGAAGATAAGGCAGAGTTCTCACAGTATATGATGCTCTTCCTTATCTAAGGAAGAGCTTTTTTATTTGATTTTTTAACCTGAGGAAAGAAGGGATTCAGCATGACACAATTACAAACCATTGGAAAGAAAACAACAAAACCGCCATTCCGCGCAGATCAAGTAGGAAGTTTACTTCGTTCAGAGCGCATCAAGGAAGCACGCAAGCAAAAAGCAGATGGTACGCTGACAGCAGAGCAGCTCCGACAAATTGAAAACGAAGAAATTACACGTATTGTAGAGAAGCAAAAAGAAATTGGGTTAGAGGTTGTCACAGATGGTGAATTCAGACGTGCATGGTGGCATTTTGACTTTCTTGAAGGACTCGATGGGGTGGAAGGATTTGAAGCAGATCAAGGCATTCAATTTCATAACACAACGACAAAAGCAAGAGGGATCAAGGTAACAGGCAAGATCGATTTTACAGATCATCCAATGCTGGAGGATTATCGTTTCCTTCAAAGCATCGCTGGTGATCATACGGCTAAAATGACGATTCCAAGTCCGAATATGCTCTTTTTCCGTGGAAAGCTTGAAGAAGGAGTGTATGACAGCTTAGAGGAATTCCACCATGATGTGGCACAAGCGTATAAGAAAGCCATCCGTGCTTTTTATGATGCAGGCTGCCGCTACTTGCAGCTGGATGATACGGCATGGGCAGTGTTCTTTTCTGAAAAAGGCCATGAACAAATCAAAGCCTTTGGCCGTGAAGAAGATGAACTTCGTGAATCGTTTGCGAAGACAATCAATGAAGCTGTTGCCGACCGCCCAAAGGATTTGGTGATTACGATGCACATTTGCCGCGGTAACTTTAAATCAACTTGGGCAGCTGAAGGTGGTTACGAAGCAGCAGCAGAAACTATTTTCGCCGGCTTAGATCTTGATGGTCTCTTTTTAGAGTTTGACGACGATCGTTCTGGCGGATTTGAGCCCCTTCGATATGTGAAGAACCCAAACCTTCAAATCGTACTAGGCCTTGTCACTTCAAAATACGGAGAGCTTGAGCCAGTTGAACAGATTAAAAAACGCATTGAGGAAGCGGCTCAATATGTAGACATTAACCAAATCTGTTTGAGTCCACAATGCGGCTTCGCCTCAACAGAGGAAGGCAACCTGTTAACAGAAGAGCAGCAATGGGAAAAGCTGCGTCATGTGATTGAGATTGCTGATCAAGTGTGGAAATAGGCGGAAACCTACAGAAAAAGCTTACCGTCATCATAAAGAACCGCTTTTTTGGCGGTTCTTTATTATTTTGTCATCTCAATCAACTTGATATTAAGTTTAATCGTATTACTTCTATGAGTTGAGTTTAAGAAGATATTGAACATAAGTTTCTTCTTAAAAACCATTTTTTATACTCATAAGTTGTCTAACAACAAGTTAGGTGGATTGATATACATTCGAGTCATCTTCCTTGCCAGAATATCTCCTACTGAAACTCCTCTGAAACCGTTTGGCAAATTAATAATCATTGATATTAATTTTGTTCTATCTTTTTGTTCAATTTCATCCAAAAAATCAATATTAACTGCTCTACGCATCAAAATGTGCTGAAGATCCACCCTAATTCTTAGAAATTACAATACTGCTTTTTCCATTGTTCCCTCAAGCAAACCTAAAAAAATCAAATGCTAGGGCAACTCCTTTTTCATACCAACTCATTGCCCCTACAGGTGGTACTAAATATTCGTTAAGGTCCCCTGATATTCACTTTATTAGATAGAGAGTATCGATATAAAAACTTGTCAAAAATTTATTGTTTAATTAAAAAAATATGAAAAATGTGATATTATGACTTCCGTTAGGATATTAAATTGAAATTTAATACATAAATAAAAGAATGATTACAAGAATAAAGTTTATAAAACTACACTTCTTGTTGAGTTTAGTAATGTAGTTATTGCTAATGTACATGTATCATAAACTTGTTTTTTTCATACCTTAACACTTTATGAAAGGAGTGTAAATTCATTGCTAACTTATGATGAATGTTATTTATATAATGATTTCGCCAAAGAAAATTAACTATCCGTCGATAGGTAATAAAATTAAAAACCTTACCCCATTACACCAGCGCAGGTATTTCAAATTATTCATTCCATCCTTTAGAATTCTCTGTTGAAGAGTTTATGGAAGTTATGATGAAATCGGAGATATTCCAACAAGTATGGATACAAACGAGTCAAAGCCACAATCTTGGTAACTTGTTATAGAAAAAAGAATGGAGGAAATTGCTGAAGAATATGATACAGATGTTTAAACATGTATCGAAGACCTGCAAGCATTGAGTAAACAATTAATTGAAAAGGAAGTTGTATATGTAAAATGAATAAACTTAATAATGATATTCTAGAAAACATTTATAAAAATATTTCAATTAAGAGAAGCAAAACAATCGTTAATTACATTGCAATGCTAATGGCACTAGCGAGAGATAATGAACTAAACGAGGATGATTTAATTAATTGGATTCACAGCAAATTAAGTGAAATAGGATATTTTCAAGAAAAAAACCGTTTATTTACTCAAAACAAATTAGATGAATTTGTCTTAGAGTTTATTGAAGGAAGAGCACTATTATATGATGATATCAGCATAACTGAAACAAAACAAAACGAATATGTCATCAGTAGCAAACTGTGGTACAAAAAGAATCCACCTGAGAGTTTTTTTTATTTTGGTATTGACCCTGAAGATTTTTCGAACTATGCACAAAAACTTGCTCAAATAAACGCCGAAAAACTAGGCATCTCAATCCATTTTTCTGAGGATCAAGCGCATGAAAAAGAAATAGCCCATATCCAGCTGTCAAAAAAATGTTCTCTTTCAGAAGAATTGATAATAACTCAGCCAAGTTCAAAAGACTTTTCGTGGTTAACATGGTTTTTTAATGAACATTGGGGTGGAACGACTATGGTGTCTAAAGGAACAACTTATAATGTTTTAAATGAAAACATTTTGTTGGCTAAACGTGGAGATTATATAGTAGGAATATTAGTTTACAAAATATTCAAAGAAGAGGCAGAAATCCTGACTTTGGAGGCTCTAAAAAAGTACCATGGTGTTGGAAGTAGATTACTTTTTGAGTTAGAACAAAATCTAAAAACACAAAATATACACT
The DNA here is from genome assembly GCF_038628485.1 of Bacillus sp. FSL M7-0003. Taxonomy (NCBI): domain Bacteria; kingdom Bacillati; phylum Bacillota; class Bacilli; order Caryophanales; family Bacillaceae; genus Bacillus; species Bacillus sp. FSL M7-0003. Next base: position 3,538,541 of record NZ_CP152024.1, read on the forward strand.
CTATTAATTTAATCACTAGTAATGATAACTTAAATGCAATTAGGTTTTATCAAAGAAAGGGATATTCTTTCAAAAATATCTATATTGGTGCAATTGATAAAGCAAGAATGGTTAAACCTACAATTCCCTCTATAGGAAATTACGGAATACATGTCAAAGATGAATTAGAATTTGAAAAAAGGTTGATACAATGACTATAAAAAGCTGACTGACTAGTTCCATGAGTACTACCAAGTTATTAATAGTCTATCCTGAGCTAGTTAAATTTTATAACATTGATTATGAATTCATACAGTGGAGAAAGATTCAGATGTATAATTACTGAATTGAAGACAGAATTGCTGCTGATAACCACTAGAGAATAGGATTCTTTTCTTAGACCACAATTGGGAAAGGGTTAAGTCTACTAGAATTTAATTTTAAATACCCTAATCATTGAAGATATAAAAGAAATACTTGAAGAATAGGTATTACCGAATTAAAACCATTATATGATTTATATGAACCACGCAACAATTTAAAGTGTGGTTTATTTTTTGTTCAATTTTGTCTTTTTCATAAAAAAGGCATTATCACCATCAAGCCCCTAGAGGAGACCCAATGAATGATAATGCCTGATTCAAATTGTTTTCACCGTTTCAAGACACTATATGTTCTTAAAGGAGCGAAACAATATTTTCTCTGTTTAGTAATCCAAATGTTCCCCATTTGTCGCAATCACTTGTTTATACCAATCGAAGCTTTTCTTTTTCTTTCTATCTAATGTACCGTTTCCTTCATTATCACGGTCAACATAAATGAAGCCGTAGCGTTTTTTCATTTCAGCCGTTGATGCGCTGACAAGGTCAATTGGGCCCCAGCTTGTATAACCGATCAGGTCAACTCCGTCTGCGATCGCTTCTCTCGCCTCTAGCAAATGGCTTCTGAGGTAATCAATTCGGTAATCGTCTTGAATGGATCCGTCTTCTTCTACTTGATCGACAGCACCCAATCCATTTTCTACGATAAACAATGGCTTTTGGTATCGGTCATACAGCTGATTCAGTGTTGTACGAAGTCCTTTCGGATCAATTTGCCAGCCCCAATCACTTGCTTCTAGATAAGGGTTTTTCACACCTTCAAATAAGTTACCGCCAGTCACTTGTCCAAGAATCTCTGGATCTGTACTTGTCACAAAGCTCATATAATAGCTGAAGCCAATATAGTCCACTGTATGGTTTCTTAAAATGTCTTCGTCCCCTTCTTGGAACTCGATGTTAATGTCATTTTCAAGGAAATAACGTTTCATGTAACCTGGGTAATAACCTCTTGCCTGTACATCTGAGAAGAATAATGTTTTACGGTCTTGCTCAATTGCAGCAAACATATCTTCTGGTCTTGAGCTGTACGGATAAGTTGTCATCGCTGCAATCATACAGCCGATTTTCGCATCAGGAATGATTTCGTGTCCTGCTTTGACAGCCAAAGCACTTGCAACAAATTGGTGATGTGCTGCTTGATATTGAATGCTTTTCTCGTCATCACCCTCTTCAAATACAAGTCCGCCGCCAGTGAAAGGCGCATGTAACACGACATTGATTTCATTGAATGTCATCCAATATTTCACTTTGTCTTTAAAGCGAGTGAACAATGTTTTAGCGTATATTTCATAAAGATCCACAAGCTTGCGGTTTCTCCATCCGCCGTAGTTTTTCACAAGTGCGAGCGGCATTTCATAGTGAGAGATGGTGACAACTGGCTCAATTCCGTGCTTATGCAGTTCATCAAATACTTTTTCATAAAAAGCGAGGCCTGCTTCATTCGGTTCCGCATCGTCGCCATTTGGGAAAATACGCGGCCAAGAAATGGATAATCTGAAGCACTTGAATCCCATTTCTGCAAAGAGTGCAATATCTTCTTTATAGCGATGGTAGAAATCGATTGCATCATGATATAAGTTAAGGTCTTTCATTGATTCATCGAATGGGTGCATAATACCATTTGGTGACACATCAGCTGTCGATAAGCCTTTTCCATCTTGATTATATGCGCCTTCAACTTGGTTGGCTGCAACAGCGCCGCCCCATAAGAAACCTTTAGGAAATGTTTTTTCTAACTTGTTCATGTTGAATACCCTCCTCTTTTTCTTCTACACTGACTGTAAGTAGTGTCTCTTTTACTGTAATCGTTCCATCTGTTTTCGCATCAACTTGTGCATAATCATTCGTGTTGGTGACAATAACAGGTGTGGTGACATCATAGCCTTCTTGCTGAATGCCCTCGATATCAAAATCAATGAGTACATCTCCTGCTTGAATCAGATCACCTGACTGCACATGACTTGTGAAATACTTTCCGCCAAGTTTTACCGTGTCAATCCCGACATGAATGAGAAGTTCTGTACCTTGTTCACTCTTCAAGCCAATGGCATGTTTTGTGTGGAAAATGGTTTCAACCTTGCCGTTGAACGGTGCTACAACACGCCCAGCTGTTGGTACAATAGCTGCACCTTTACCCATGATTTCATTAGAAAATGTTGCATCATTTACTTGATTGAGCGGCTTTAGTTGACCTTCAAGCGGGCTTTGTACCACTTCATTTTGAAGTGCCGCTGTGTCTTTCTTTTCTTCTGGTTTGTCTGCTTTTGTATCATCTTTCACTGGTACATCTTTGAATCCTAGAACAAGTGTCATGATCGTTGCTACAACAAATCCGATGACTAAACCGATGATTGAGTAGACAAATGTTGGTCCAATGAATGTTGGTAGACCTGGGAGGCCTGCTGATCCAGATATCACATATGATTTTACTTTAAAGATTGACATGAACACGCCGCCTGCTGCTGCACCAATAAGGGCTGCAAGGAACGGTTTTTTCAATCGCATGTTCACACCATACATAGCAGGTTCAGTAATACCCATTAAAGCTGTGATACTTGTAGACATCGCCAATGATTTGAATGTTTTGTTTTTTGATCTTAAGAAGACACCGAATGCTGCGCCTGCTTGTGCCATATTCGCTACAAACATCATTGGAAGAATGTAGTCAAAACCGTTTAACGTAATGTTGTTGATCATGATTGGAAGCAGTGCATAGTGCATCCCCGTAATGATCAATGGTGACATGAATCCGCCGATCAAGAGTCCGGCCAAAAGACCTGCATGTTTAAACAATAAATCAATTCCACCTGAAAGGCCACTTCCGATAATCCCGCCAAGCGGTCCAACCGCGATGAGCATAACTGGTACAACGACTAGAAGTGTGACTGTTGGAACAAGGATGATCTTTAATGATTTTGGACTATATTTTTCTGCGAATCTTTCAACATATGAACCAAGCCAGATGGTGAGTAGAATTGGAATCACCGATGAAGAGTACACAACGGCAACCACTGGCAAGCCTAGAAATTCTGTATTTCCCGCGCCCAGTAAAGCGGTTAACTGCGGGTGCAGTGCTGCTGCTGCAATGGCTGCCGCGATATACTGATTTGTGCCAATTTTTTTGGCTACGCTTACAGCAAGCAGAATCGGTAAGAAGTAAAAGGCTCCATCTCCGATGGCTGTTAAAATCGCATACGTACTGCTTTTATCTGATATCCACTGGAATGTAAGCATCAATGCCAAAATCCCTTTGATCATACCGGCCCCAGCGATGGCTGGAAGAATCGGTGTGAAGACACCAGAGATAAAATCGAATAGCTTTGATATCACATTTTGTTTTGACGCTTCCTCTGTACCGCCTGATTTTACATCTGTTGATAGTCCAGAGTCAGCGATCATCGCTTGATAGACATTTGAGACATCATTGCCGATAATGACATGATATTGGCCTCCGCTTTGATTTACGCCCATGACGCCGTCTGTTGATTGCAGCTTTTCTTTATCTGCCTTACTTTCATCGTATAAGTTGAAGCGAAGTCTTGTCATACAATGTGTAACTTGCTTAACATTTTTTTCACCGCCGACAAGTTCTAGCACTTCTTTTGCTGTTTGTTTGTGGTTCATTGTGTTACCCTCCAATCGTTGATTTCATCTTGATATAGAAAAAACCTAAACATCCATTAATGTCCGAGAAATAGCGATTCAGACATTAATCGATATTTAGGTTTTGCCTGCTTAACCAGTAACAATCCTTCATAGCGATTGATCGTTATTTAATTTTTATAAGTCTTTAGATATAAAAAAACCTAAATCACGCCTTATCAAAGATAGGGACAATGATTTAGGTTTTGCCTGCTTGACCAGTAACAATCCTAAAAGATTGTGGGTTATTTAGTTTATAGTTATAAATTATCATGTTAATTTTGTGATGTCAACGCTTTCTTTTTGAATTTATTTTCTTTTTATTACTCTGTCTATATGCAAAGTTAAATATAGCATTTCATCTTCTATGAGACTTCGGTTGTATTCTTTTTGAACATACTCGTTAATTTTTTCTGCGCATTGAAAAGCTGCAGTGTTTTTCTCTTTTACCACTTCATACAGAAACTCATTTTGATTTTCCATTTGTGTTTCGTTAAACAGACGCTGTCCGAAAAACTTTAAATGCGTCACAAATCGGAAATAATTTAATGATTCCTCATCTAAATCAATTTGAAAGTGATATTTAACGATGTTTAAAATGTCTTGAATAAGTTTGGTGATTTGAATCACGTTTGGCATTTCTTCATTGAGCTCTGCATTGACAATATGCATGGCAATAAAGCCGGCTTCATCCTCAGGAAGATGGATGCTCAGCTTGTCCTCAATGATCCGAATAGCTTCTAAACCGCATTTGAACTCATCTTTATACAGCCGTTTGATTTCCCAGAGCAAGGCATTTTTGATGTCCATTCCTTTTTGATGACGTTCAATGGCAAAGGTGATATGATCCGTCAGCGTCACATAGATGCTGTCATTTAAATCTTTGTTAAGGGTTGTTCTCGCATGCTCAATAATCGCCTCACACACTTGCATATACTCGATTGGAATATCATAAAGCAGGGTTTTGAATTTTTCTGATATATCTTTATTTTGAATAGAAAATACTTTTTCGATTCGTTCTTCGTCAATCGGGTCTCCGCTTTTCTTTTGAAACGCGATCCCTCTGCCCATAATGACCAGCTCATGCTGCTCGTCATCATACGCACTGACAACATTATTATTGATTACTTTAGAAATGATCAATTGATACCCCCCAGTACATTCCGCTTTTTCGAGCATTTTATCGTTGATTCATATGTCATGTTATTATTATTTTCAAAAAAGAGGACTTTAAGATGATTTTACATTTTTTTTTGATCCGGTCAACTAGAAAGAATGACATATTACCTCTCAAAAATGACGAAATAGGGGCAAAAAAGTCTAAAAACATACACAAAAACACTCTATAAAGAGTGTTTAAAGTGTGTTTTTTACAAAATCAGGAGCAGTCCCAATTATAGACGACATTCTCGAAATTTTTTCGTTTAAGGTCTTCTGGTTTGATAAAAAAGTTGGCAATACCGCAATCTCCCCACATCAAATCTACTTCATCATCTGAGTCAATTTGTAATAACAGAACGGTATGTTCTTGATCTACATAGGTACGCGGGTCTTCTTGTGTAAACCCTGGGTACCCGCCCAATTTGTGACCAAAGCCACTCGCTGTTTCATAAAATTCATCCAGCAGGGCATCTGCTTCATCGCCATTAACACCTTCTGCATCTTCGAATAGGTCCCAGCTGTTCTTTCCTGTGACTTTTTCAAAGCGGAAATCTCCTACACTGATCGTTTCGCTTGATAATTCACCTGTAATTGCGCCTTCCTTCGTCACAGGAAAATAAAAATCGTCTGGAATTTTCACAAAAGAAAAATCAGTCATTAACTCTTCTTCTGCCAAGAAAGGTTCCTCAATAAATTTGATGCGAAAATCTTTTTGTTCTGTTTTATGGTCAATATTCATCCCATAAAGATCATCATGCACAGAAATAAAAACTTGCAAAAGTCCTGTTTCTGGATAATCCTTCATCTTGGGCAGCTGGCCGAAATTAATTTGTGCCAAAAGTTTCATAGGATGTCCTTCGCCGTCAACTGGATATTCGTCGTTTTTTGGAAAATAAGGATCACCAGCTATTTTGCTGTCGTATGGTCCTGTTTTTCCTTGTTTCATCTGCAATTGAATCATTGGTTTTTCCGTTTCATCTAACAACGGACGGTAGGGTGCAAGTATTTCTTTCAGCTTCGCTGATTGTGTCACGATGATCTTCCTCCTTATGAATAGGTCTAATGACAAAACTAGTCTCTCTTTTTCTATCATACAGAAGTGTATCCTGCCTGTCAGCGATAAAACGGTCATAATCCTAACAAGTTTCTCACCTTGAAATGATAAAAAAACCTCCGATTCAGCTGGAGGTTTTGTCGTTCTTTTATTTCACTTGATAGTTTACTAAGTCGTTTGCTAATGCTTTCATCGTTTCGTTTGTTTCGTGAAGACCTTCAATAATTTTCGTAAAAGTGCCTACTAGTTCTGCTTGATGCTCAGAGGAAGCGACAATTTGCGCAATTTCTTCTTCCATTCCTTTGATCGACCCCTGCACATCTTTTAGGGCTGTTTCAATATCAGTCGTCGCCTGTTTCGCATGAGTTGACAGCTTTCTCACTTCTGTTGCGACCACTCCAAAGCCTGCTCCTGCTTCCCCTACTCTTGCAGCTTCTATTGATGCATTGAGTCCAAGTAAGTTCGTTTGATCAGAGATACCTTTGATGAGATTGGACACTTGATTGATTTTAGAGGAATTTTCGACAGTGGTTTTCGTATTTTGTAGAATTTGTTCACTTGTCGCTTGTAGTTCCTCTGAATGTGCGGCAACCTGCTGGACCATTGCGACTAGTTTTTCGGAAGCTTCGTTGCTCTCCGTCATGATGTGATCTAATCGTTGTTGATTCGTTTGGTCATATGCCACACAGAAGGCAGCAACCACTTGACCTGATTCATCATTAATTGGAACGGCTACGATATCCATTGGAATCCCGTATACTTCTTTCGGAATTTGGATAAACGATGGTTCTCTCCCATTTTTCAGCATCGCAAAGTTTTGGAATCCAGCATCTAGTGCATCACCAGCTTTAAATCCTAAATCAATATTCCCATGCTGCTGATAGTAAAGAACCTTCTCTTTCCCTAAAACAGAAAAGGTTAGCTGCTCTCTCATAGCGAGTCCAATGATTGGTAAAGCGTCTATTATGTTATCGATTCTCTGTGACATTCGCTTACGTTCATCCTCTCTTTTTCTAGTACACCTTCTTTATCGGTTCGTTATATGATCTATTACAGCCTGTAATGTGTACTAATATCAATCAAATGACCTAAGACATATAAAAAGCCCACATTCTATCAAGAGAATGTGGGTGTTTTTTAAACAAAGTAAATGCACATGAAGACACTGATACCGATGAGAAAAAGATACATATAGTCAATCCATGAGGTGCTGATGATATGATAATACGTTCGCTCTCTCGTCCCTGTGAAGCCCCTGGCTTCCATTGCAATCGCTAAGCGTTCTGATTTTCGTACGCCTTGCGTAAAAAGGGGCAATGCATAACGCATAAAGGCTTTCCAGCTGTTTTTTTGCTTGTAGCCTCTGATTTTGTGTGCAGCTTTCATTTGTTTTAATTCACTTTGAAATAACGGAATAAACCGGAAGCCGGCAAGCATGCCATACGCCCATTTTGGGGACATTCGGCATTGATGAATCAGACTCATCATAAATGCCGTCAAATCTGTTGTGGACGTAAAAAGGAGACCAAATGTCACAAATCCCAGCATTCTAAAAGCGATGGTGAGCCCATTTCTTAAACTCTCCTCTGTGATATGAAACCACGCCCACTTCCAAACGGTATGATCCCCCTTGCCGAAGGCCGCCATCATCCAAAAGACGAGAATAAAAAAGAGCAAATAAGGGACAAGCCTTGTAACGAGATACTTCATATTCCATCCACCTAAAACAACTCCAATGCCAAGAGCAAACAGCCAAATGATAAAGGTAGTTTTAGGGTCAGAAATCGACATGAGACAGCCCATCGCAAGCAGATGAGCGAGTAATTTCATGACTGGATTCACAGTAGAAAGAAAGGATTGATTACTTTGCAATCGTCAGCACGTCCTTTCTTTCTGCCACATAGCGATAATGTAAAGGAGCTCTCAGCTGATAAGCATCGACAAGTTCTTGATTTGAAAATAAATCATAAGGGGTCCCATCATACACATGCTTCCCTTGATGAAACAGAAGCACTTGATCGGCACACTCATCGACAAGCTCCATATCATGTGTGACCATCACAATGGTCGTGCCTTGGCACTGACGCTCTTTTAAACGCCTCATCAACTCCTTCGCCGTTTTTTCATCCTGCCCGAAAGTCGGCTCATCTAACAGCAATACATCTTGATCAAAAAGGAGCATCGTGGCAACACTTAACCTTCTTTTTTGCCCTAAACTTAAGGTGAAGGGATGTGCTTTTGCATGCTTCTCTAAACCGAACTCTTTCAGCAGCTGAACCGTTTTCTCTTGTACGACTGATTCTGGCCAGTTTCGCTGTCTGCCGCCAAAGGCAATTTCATCGAATACTGTGTCTTGTATAAATTGAAGCTCCGGATTTTGAAACACAAAGCCTGCTTTTTCATATAGTTCTCGGTCTGACCACTTTTTTAGGAGTGTATCTTTTAAGAAAATGTGGCCTTTTTTCGTTGGCTCTAAACGAACCAAATGTTTGAGAAGTGTGCTTTTTCCACTTCCATTTTCCCCAATGATCGCCACCCAATCCCCTGATTTGATATCAAGCTGGAGATCACTCATAATCCTTTTTTTCCCGTAGCTTAATTGAAGATTTTCTGTACGAATCATTGTCTTTCGTTCGATTGATGGCACTTTTTCACGCTGCTCTTTTCGTGCTTTAAAGGTTTGCATAAAAGTTTGACTCAGTGGATGATATGGATCTTGAATGATCGTGGACCATTTCTCGGGAAATAATTTGGGCCGCCAAATCCCTGCCTCTTTCATTTCTTCCTCATATGTCGTGAGCACATCTTTTGGAGATCCATCTGCTAAAATGCTGCCTTGATCATCTAATAAAATCACCCGGTCCATCCATTCGATGACACCGTCAAGCACATGCTCTACAAAAATCATGGTCTGCTGCTGATCGGCTGCAAGCTGCTGCAGCAGTTGAAATATGTCCATTCTACCTGCCGGGTCAAGCTGTGCTGTCGGTTCATCAAAGAATAGAACATCCGGCTGTAATGCGAGTAGACAAGCAAGTGCCAATCGCTGCTTCATGCCGCCAGATAAAGTGTGAATCTCTGTATGCGGATCGACATTCAGTTGGACTTTTTGCATGAGCTGCCGAATGATGTCATCCATCTCTTCACGAGGGACGGAACGGTTCTCTAAGCTAAAGGCAATTTCTTCATTGACGCGGTGCATACAAAACTGAGAGTCTGGATCTTGAAACATGACGCCTGTATGTCTTTGCAGCACCACTTCACCCTGCATGTCTGCTTCCACATGATCTGGAATGATTCCAGCCAGAACCGAAATGAGCGTGGATTTCCCGCTTCCGCTCGGTCCTAAAATAAGCACCTTTTCCCCTTTTTGAATCGTAAGGGAGATTTGATGCAAAACGGGCTTAGGCTCTTCATAAAAACGGACAGAGAGTTCATTGCACGCGAGAAATGAATTCATGCTGTTCACCTTTGTTTCGTTTTTCTTTCATGATGGCATATTGATTCAGTACACCTGTTTTGGATAGTGCGTCTACCACCACTTTCGCAAGGCAGCCGCCAAGTATCATTCCACTGATCATTTGAGTCACAAGGGTCATAAGTAAAACTTGAGGCGTGTAATAACCAAAGCCATTTGCCACGAGACTGTACGCCATCGCTCCGATAGCGGCAAAGGCACCAGAGAGCATCAGTGTCCACATGCGATATCGTTTATAACCAAAAAGAGCAAAGGCGATTTCTGCCCCAAGCCCTTGGCATACACCAATCAGCAGAGCTGAAAGTCCAAAGTGGCTGCCTGTCAATAATTCCACAGCCGCGGCGGCTGTTTCTGCAATCAGAGCAGCCCCCGGCTTTTGAATGATATATGCAACGATTGGACTGGCAATGACCCATATTCCAAACATGATGTTGCCTCCTGCTGGACCCACAAGTGCTGTAATCGGTAAGTATAGCGTGGACCACCCTAAATAGATCACACCGCACGCAACGGATAAAATCACCGCAAGGACGACTTCTTTCATCTTCCATGCCATGATGAATGCACCTCCAGTTGAACTGGCCACTCTTCAACAGTGAAGGCCATTTCCCAAAACTTGTACTCGAGCTGGCAGCTTAAGACAAAATGCTGTTTCATTTTTTCCTTTTCCTTCTCACTTGCTGATTCCGCCAATTGATCGAGCCGCCTGCAAAGCTCACCTGTGACAGAATCAGTTAATCCTCCATAAAATGTGATCCACTCATAAAACGGATGTGACGGGTCTGGCTGCACATCTGTAAGCATTCGTTTCCCTATTTCCCAATATGTCCAAGGACATGGAAGCAGGACAGCGATGATTTCACCAAGCGTGCCTTCTTGCGCAACTTGCAGCATGTGATGAATATAGTGGTGAGCACTCGGAGCCAAAGAAGCACCTTGGAGCTCATCATATGCTACTCCTGCCACTCGGCAAAGGTTTTGATGAGGGTGCGTCTCACTATCTAGTACAAACGCAATCTGCTGATGGAAAAACGCAATATCCTCCCTGTCTGTACATCTGCTGAGCGCTGCTGCATAAATTTTAATGAATGCTTGTAAGTATTCTGCATCTTGTTTGACGTAATGAATGATTTGTTCCTTTTCCAGCTTTCCTGCTGCCAGGCCTCTGACGAACGGATGCTGATAAATGGCTTCAAATAACGGTTCTGCTTCTTTCCTTAATCCCGTAGAAAATGTCATAAAAAAAGCCTCCTCTTCTTCAGTTGAATAAATGAAAAAGCCACCCCAAATGGAGCGGCCTTCTTATCGATTCAATCATGAATAAGACAAGGTCCAGCTCCACTTCCCTCCGCTAGTACGAACTAGATCAGGTTCAAAGGGTCCAAGATTTTCTCTTGTCTCAGTCATACATGACTCCCCTAGTGGACTTTTGTCATTTAATTATCTTTACTCTACACATGTGGCGATTTGATGTCAACCGCCTTTCTTAATTCAACGTTCTGATTGTTGGCAGCTTCTCGATCCCTGCAGCATAGTAGAAATTCAGCACACTGAAGAAATCAATCGGCTTTCCTGTTTTTAAATCTACAGCTAAAATATGATCACCGTAATTTGTCATATCATCAATATCTAAGCGTCTTGGTGTTGTCTTCCCGAGTGTATCAACAAAGCTACTATGGTAGTACTGCCCGCTAGCAAACGATGATTCATGATACATAAATAAAGTCTCCACATCTAAGTAGACGAGAATGGCCTCAGAGGAACTTGCGTATGGAGCGGAGTACGACACTGGTGCCGAAATACTTTTCACTTTCACACTGTCAACAGAATGAGTTCTCTGTTCATATTTTCCATCATATGAGAAGTAAAACTCACGCTCCCATTTATAATCGGCGGTCTTTGTTTGCTTATTGTACACTTTTGTACCATTTGCAAATACATCCCCGTTTGCATACTCAGCTACAAAATATTGCAAGGTGGAGGAAAGGGATACAGCCCCCGTGAAATTGGGCGGGTTTTTTGCATTCACTTGTATCGTGTAGGAATCTCCAAATTCTCCGCCGCTTGTAATACCGAATGCATAATCACCTGCTGGTAAATTGGTCAATCCAAGCAGGCTGCCTGCCGGTTGAATTAAATCTGTCGGGTAGGCTTGTCCTGTTTCATAATCAACAACAAATAATTGAACAAAATAATCAGGGTTTGAAGAGGTAATCCGGCTGATGAGTGCCTGAGGTGAAGATGTGCTTAAAAACCATAAATCAACTGGGTCGTCCTCTGTTAAGACAGCCGATTGATTAATAGCTAGTCCATCAATGGAGCGAACGGCAGACGTGCGCATTTTGCCTTCTTTAGCAGCTTTTCGTTTGATACTGATTCCTTTCTTCTTATTCACTTTAAATGATTTTTTCACTTGCTTCTGTTGAATAGCGGTTCCTTCATCCTGCTTTTCAAACGATTCTTGCACTTGCTGAATCGCTTTTTCCGTCAGTGGTGATATTTTCCCTTCTGATTTCGGTGCTTCTTCTGCTTTTAATGCTGGTGAAAACAAACCTGTTGCGACGAGTAAAACAGACAGTAAAGCTGCGGTGATTTTGACATAAAATGCTCTCACAGGAACATCCCCTTTTTCCTCATTTGGGTTTTTTACCCTGTGATTATTTTACCATTATTCTAATTATTGTTTTGGTCTTTTTTGGGACATTTTTATAACAAAAAAACCAGCCGCATGAGTCACGACTGGTTTTTGATCGTTTTATGCAATGGTTTTGACAATCAAGCGTGCTGTTTCTGCACTTGATCCCGGGTTTTGTCCAGTGATGATTTGTCCGTCAACGACAGCAAATGGCGCAAAGGCCTCTCCTTTTTCAAACGCTGCCCCCTGCTCACGAAGTTTTGTTTCCAATAAAAATGGAACTTTTGATGTCAACTGCACGGCTTCCTCTTCTTCATTTGTGAAGCCTGTGATTTTTTTGCCTTCGATAAATGATTTGCCATTTTGGTCCTTCACATCAACGAATGCTGAAACGCCATGACAAACGGCTCCGATCGCACCATTTTTATCTGAAACCGCTAAGATCGCATCCGCTACCAGTTGATTAGACGCAAAGTCGATCATAGGGCCGTGTCCTCCAGCAAAGAAAATTCCGTCATAATCAGCGGGATTCACATCTGTAAGCGCCTTTGTGTCTTGAAGTAATTCATACACATCTTGATACTGCGCTGGGACACCTTCAGGAATTGAATTTTTGTCAATTGGTACAGCGCCACCTTGAATAGAGACAATTTGTACTTCTAGTTCATTTTCTTTAAAAATATGAAATGGCTCTGCTAACTCTTCTAGCCATAAGCCTGTTGGATGTCCATTCATTTCCGGGCTGCTTGTCGATACTAATAACACTTTCTTACTCATCTTGATCATCCTTTCGATTTATCTTGTGGTTATTTTATATTTTGCACAATTAAATATCAAGCAATATGAATTTAGGCCAGCTCATTATGTTATACCCGATTTTCTAAAAAATATGGTATGACTCGAAATCTAATCAATATGTCACATTCTATTGGTAGGGAATTTCATGTAAAATTGTCATTGAGTGATATAATATGAGGAAAGATTGACAGATCTCTCGTCACATGAGGGGATTTTTAAAGGAGTGGAAAAGAGATGAAAACCTATTCGATTGTGATGATCATCATCACGCTCTGTATTATATTGGCCGTCTTTTTGATGAACCTAACGGGGGTCATGTACGGAAAAATCATTTTGGCCGTTGCCGTTGCCCTTTGTCTGACATCCATTATTCGTTTAATGGGTCTTCGAAAAAGATAAAAGCCGCCCTCACTAGGGGCGGCTTTATTTAAGATTAGATCGCCAGCATCAGTGCAATGAGTGCAAGCATTGCTGGTACTCCTTGTTTGATGATAATTGATTTATTGGATGTTACACCGCCAAATACTGCTGCGATGAGCACACAAAGAATGAAAAACAGCTGAATCATATATCCAACGGTATTCGATCCAAGAATGAGCCCCCAAATGAGTCCTGCAGCTAAAAACCCGTTATAAAGCCCCTGATTGGCAAACATTACTTTGACATTTGGATCTTTTTGCAAGTGTTCTGGCAGCTTAAAAGATCGCTTCGCCATCTTTGATTCCATAAAAAACATTTCTAATAACATGATGACAATGTGTTCTAATGCGACAATTCCTACTAAAATCATTGCTAAAATATTCAATTTAGTTAATTCCTTTCTGATAGACGGTCACGAATCTCTATTTTGTCCGTGTATAAATCAAAGTCTTGTATTAATTCTAGCGCTTCTGTAAAGCGACTTTGTGGAATGTCTTTCATTTTTCTCACGCCGAATTCCTTTTTAATAAAAGCCATGATGGTATTGATATGAAGCTTACCGTGGCCATCATACTCCAAATGGCTGCAAAAAGTCTGCATCGTCCCTCGAATCACCTTTAATTGCTTGGCAGTGACACAACTCATTGGTAACGCTCATCCTTTCCTTTGTTTTAACAGCTAAAAAGAATCTTGGTTAAAAGAAAAACCTTCCAGTGTCTATTATATAATGGTTTCATTCGGATATCAAAATAAAAAAGAACAGACATTCGATTGAAAAAACAATCGTGCCCTCACAATCCTTTTCTCACATATCAAAAAGCCGGATTCAATGATAGAATCCGGCTTTCTATTTAGTTACTTTTCACTTTTCGAAATTAACACCTTTCCAACAGAACGATCCTTACTTTGTCCAACGACTTTAAAGGATAACCCATATGTCGGTACATCGCGTCCTGCATCTGGGTTGTTTGGATTCACATAGTTCTTTTTATCACTAAATGTACGAGCCGGGCGAATGTAGCGATCTTGCAAAGTTAAGCCCGTTGTGGCTGTATAATCTATATTCAGCTTCGTACTTGGATTCAAAGAGAATGCTGCATCATGTACTTGGAACCCTGTTGCGGCAATGGAACCATCACTCCATTTTAATACTTGCTGATCTGCATCTACTACGCCAAGGAAGCCGTTCCCCGGATGTTTTCCTACCCAGTTATCACTGTATGATTGATCGACATACCAAACAACCAACCCGTTATTATAGCTCATCAGACTTGCCCCGCGTTTAATATGCTTTAAGCCTTTATCGACATCAGCATAAGAGCGCCACTCTAGTAAATAGTATTGTGCTGCATATTGTTTTCCATTAGATTTTGAGAATCCATTAAAGGTAAAAGTAGACGTGCCCTCGGCATCATCTGACCATACTTTCGCTCCATCTGCTGTGACGTTCAGGTCATCTACGAATAAGCCTGGGAGTGCATAGCCTGCATCAGTTGTGTAACGGAATTGCAGGTCGATTTTCTTCCCTGCATAAGCAGACAGGTCAAAGGCTGCATCTACCCAGCCGTCTGATTTTCCGTCGATGCCATTGCCTTCGTTTGCACCTGCTTCATTTCGATCATTCGTGATGTTACCCGCGATGGTCTTCCATTGATCAGTCCCTGTTTCACGCACTTCGACATACGCATAATCATAATCTTCTTCAATATCGTACCATGCTTTAAATGTCAGCTCTGCTTTGCTTCCTTTTGACAAATCAATACCTGTTGTCGTCATGGTTGCATTCAAATTGTCACCCGTTCCGCTGAAGTACGAATATTTCCCTTGAGCAGGTGTCGTGACGACAATCTCTTTATCTGGTAAATCGACTCGAACGGCATCATGGTTTGTTCCTTTTGTTGCTGCTTCATCAATTAATACTGTTTTGCTTTTATTTAATGTTTTACCATCGATGGTTTGTCCAGAAAGCCAGTTGCCTCCATGCAGATTTTGGAGCATTTCTTTCGCATATGGGCTAAAGCCTGTTGGTTCCGTACCAGGAACTTTACCTGCCCAGCTTCCGCTTGACATGATCGACCAGTAAGAAACGGGCTCTCCTTTGCCTGTGTACTGTGTATCGTACTCGTCAGGAAGACCAAGATCATGTCCGAATTCATGTGTGAACACACCTGCTGCGCCATCTTCAGGCTCGATGGTGTAATCCAACGCGCCTAATTTCCCGCCTTGACCAACTTCAGATTCAGTATCCGGAATTTCAAATACATCACCAAGTGACCAGCGGTGTGACCAAATCGCATCAGCGCCAAGTTGTCCGCCACCTGCTTCTTCACCTACGCCGGCGTGAACGACCATCAGATGGTCAATGATGCCGTCTGGCTCGTTATAAACCCCGTCGCCATCAATATCATAGCGGTCCCATTGATCATACTCGCTGAGATCAATATTCGGATCTTTTGCTGCTGCTTCGAGTGCTTCTTTCACCAATTCGCGCGGTCTGCCGTCACTGCCTGAATCGTCAGGTACGTTCCCGCCGTAATAAGCTGCTTCATGCTTCGCTGTATACCATCCTGCAACTGTTCCACTAACTGTGTAACTGCCGCCAGACTGCTTTTCATAATATTGCTTCATGGATACTTTCCGTTTCCCATCTGGACCGATGTAGCCATTTTTTCCGAAAAGCATATCTTGATAGTGCTGTTGATCGTACTTGTCATAGTACATATCAGTCTCTTCTTTTTTGATACTATTATGCTTATAATCTTTAAAATCTACTAATAAAACCAATACTTTATCATTGCGGACGTCACCTTTATACTTTTCCTTTTTGACCGGTTTTACTTGATTGCCTTCTTTTCCTTTATGCTTCTTTAATTTTTTCTTTTTGGCAAGTTTGTTATGTACCTCTTGTTTGTATTCTTTCAGGAATTCAGGCTCTTCTGTTAAGGTGCTGGCACTTTGTTTCATTGCCGATTCTTCTTTTTTCTTTAGATAGTACTTTAATGCTTTTTGGGTTTCTGCCTCATTGGCATTCTTTTTGATCTTTCCTTGTTTTTTCAAGGCTTTGACGAGACGGTCTTCATTCACGACACTTGAGTCAAATGGAATACCTGAATAATGACCGCCATCTGAGGATGTTGATTTTTCTGTGGTGTGGGCAGATAGAGGGGTGCTGAAAGCTGTCAATGTGCCTAAACTTAGGACAGCGGTTAGTGCAATTTTCGTCCATTTCCCTTTTTTCATATTGGTTCCTCCCTATTTTGGTAATAAATAATATCTAATTCTAGCATATTCCAATATAGTTAAGTCGAAAAACATTTTATTTTCAGAAATTTTGTGGAAAATGCACAATACGTGAATGAAATGGGTGGAACCATATGTCGAAAATAAAAGAACCCTAGGCGATAACCGCCTAGGGTGTTTGTTGTTTTTCTATGAAAGCTGCTGGCCTTGAAAGGCAACCACGTCAAGTGGAGCGGCTAAAAATTCTTTTGCTTTCGCGACGAAAGCCTGGAAATGAGCACTTGTATTATGGCTCTGAACCGCAGCGTCATCTTTCCACACTTCTACCATTAAAAAGGTATTTTCTTTTTCTGTATCCTTGAACAGCTTGTAGGAAACATTGCCTTCTTCAGCCTGTGAAGCTTTCATTAACTCGTTAATTTCTTCTAAAAATACGTTTTCTTTTTCTGGATGAATGGTCATCCCTGCATGAATAATGATCATGTGATCGTCTCCCTTTTTTTTAAAATTATTTCCACTCTGTGATACGGTCGATCGGTAAACGGTAAGATGCATAACCTTCGTCAGCTGCTTTCCCAATGGATAGAAGCATGACTGGTACATAACGTTCTTTATCCCAGCCAAATGTTTCAGCGATGACTTCTTTATCAAATCCGCCAATTGGATTTGTATCATAACCATGTGCACGTGCAGCAAGCATAAGCTGCATAGACACAAGTCCACCGTCAATTAAGATTGTTTCACGGTTCACTTGTTCTGGAAGAACTTCAAAATGTGCAGTTAATGCAGCAATTTGTCTTTCTTTCACTTCTTGCGGCATGTAGCCATTTTCTACTGCTTTTGAATAAATTTCT
The DNA here is from genome assembly GCF_038628485.1 of Bacillus sp. FSL M7-0003. Taxonomy (NCBI): domain Bacteria; kingdom Bacillati; phylum Bacillota; class Bacilli; order Caryophanales; family Bacillaceae; genus Bacillus; species Bacillus sp. FSL M7-0003. The sequence goes on from NZ_CP152024.1 coordinate 3,556,182, forward strand.
TCTAAGTATTCATTGTTTTTCATATCTGCAAAAACTGCAATGACAGCTGCTGATGTTGACACTTGAGTTTGGTTGAATTTTGCAAGTGGTGCAAGCTTTTCTTTTCCTTCTGGGCTGTCAATCACCATGAAGCGCCAAGGCTGTGCATTTACTGATGATGGTGCAGTTGTTGCTTCTTCTAAAATCTCTGTCATTTCTTCTTTGCTGATTTTCACAGATGGATCATAGTTACGAATAGAGCGGCGCCCTTTCATAATTTCCATAAAATCGTTTGTTTTTAATGTTGTAGCCATGTGTAACACTCCTTTAGGTTGTTTGAATCTTTTCGATGTTTTGTTGTATACGGATGAGCACATCAGTGAGAAGCCTTCGTTCTTCTTCACTTACGTTTTCAAGCATTTCTGAGATAAATCGTTCTTTTTCTATTTTAGAAGCTTCGATTCTCGTTCTGCCTTCTTCTGTTAAGCGGACAAGTGTGACTCGATTATCTTCTGGTTTTCTTCTGCGTGTGACCATTCCTTTTGTTTCTAGCTGTTTTAAATGACGCGTCACAGCTGCACTATCAATATTTACTTTTTTCTGCAAATCTGATTGGCTGATTTCATCGGCTTGGAATAACAGCGATAGCAACTCAAGTCTTGATTGGCTGATGCCCGTGCATGCTTCGAACTTCACGCCCATCATACGGTTCACGCACTGCAAACGATATAATACTTCTGCCTCTTCAGAGCAAAATGCAGTCAATGCTATCCCCTCTTTTCTATTCAGAAATCAATTACTTGATATATCAATCATTGACTCGTCAATTAATATACACCCATTGTTTGATGATTGCAAGAGGTTTGTTTCATAAAGTGAATTTTTTTATTTCAATAGAAAAAATGAGCCTAAAATGACCATAAAAAAAGACAAAAGCGACGAATCACTTTTGTCCTTTTTCTTTATTCAGTAATGACTGTGTGGATCAATGTTGGTGCATCGGCATGATCAGCAATGCGGATGTTGTCATAAATTTTCTCCATGACATTTGCAACATCTTCACGATTCGCATGCAGAGTCACAAGTGAATCTCCTTTTTCAACACGATCGCCCACTTTTTTGTTCAGCATAATGCCGACAGATAGGTCGATATCGTCCTCTTTTGTTGCGCGTCCTGCTCCGAGGATCATCGCTGCAACACCGATTTCGTCCGCGACGATTTCAGCTACGACACCTGATTCTTTTGCAGGTACTTCGATTTTGTAAGGTGCTTGCGGCAGTTTTTCAGGCTGATCCACAATTGAGCTGTCTCCACCTTGGTTTTCTAAGAATTCCTTGAATTTCTCAAGTGCTTTGCCGTTTTTCATCACTTCAATCAGCTTTTCTCTTGCTTCATCAAGTGTGTCTGCTTTTTTCGCAAGAACGACCATTTGACTTCCTAATGTGAGCACAAGCTCGTTTAAGTCTTCAGGACCTTCGCCTCGGAGTGTGTCAATCGCTTCTTTCACTTCAAGAGAATTTCCAATCGCTAATCCTAGCGGCTGAGACATATCAGAGATAACCGCCATTGTTTGTCTGCCTACGTTGTTTCCGATGCGTACCATGGCTTTTGCAAGCTTTTCTGAGTCTTCTGGTGTTTTCATGAAAGCACCTGCGCCTGTTTTCACATCAAGTACAATCGCATCTGCACCAGCAGCAATTTTCTTACTCATAATGGAGCTTGCAATAAGCGGAATTGAGTTAACAGTTCCTGTTACATCACGAAGAGCATACAGCTTTTTATCAGCTGGTGTCAGGTTGCCTGATTGGCCAATAACTGCTACTTTATGACGGTTCACGAGCTCGATGAATTCGGCTTTTGTAATTTCTACGTGGAAGCCTTTGACCGCTTCAAGCTTGTCCACTGTACCGCCCGTATGCCCAAGACCGCGCCCTGACATTTTCGCAACAGGTACATCTAGTGCCGCAACAAGAGGAGCAAGTACAAGCGTTGTTGTATCGCCTACACCGCCTGTTGAGTGCTTGTCTACTTTAATACCGTCAATGGCGGACAGGTCAATTGTATCTCCTGAGTTCGCCATAGCGAGTGTTAAGTCTGCACGTTCTTGATCCGTCATATCTTGGAAGAAAATCGCCATAGCCAAGGCACTTGCTTGGTAGTCAGGAATTGTTCCGTCCGTATAACCTTTGACAAAGAAAGAAATTTCCTCTGAAGATAATTCTTTTCCGTCACGTTTTTTCGCAATGATATCTACCATTCTCATTGTTTTCACCATTCCTTTTTTTAAATTAGTAAATCAAACCGACAACGCCTGCTGTTAAGAAGCTGACAAGAGTTGCACCGAATAACAGCTTTAATCCAAAGCGTGCGACTACGTTTCCTTGCTTTTCGTTTAAGCCTTTGACTGCTCCAGCAATGATACCGATAGAAGAGAAGTTCGCAAATGATACAAGGAATACAGAAATGATCGCTTCTGTACGAGCAGTGAATTGGAAAGCATCACCGGATAGAATTTGCATTGCCACAAATTCGTTAGATACCATTTTGGTCGCCATAATGCTTCCTGCTTGTACCGCTTCGCTCCAAGGAACACCAACAATGAACGCAAATGGAGCAAAGACGTATCCAAGTACATCTTGGAAAGAAACACCGATGGCAGCTGTAAAGATACCGTTAATCATCGCAATTAATGCAACAAATCCAATCAACATTGCAGCAACAACAATCGCTACTTTGAAACCATCCATAATGTATTCGCCAAGCATTTCGAAGAAGGATTGTCTTTCTTCCTCGACGACTTCAAGCATGTCTTCGTCCTTAGACACTTCATATGGATTGATGATCGATGCGATAATAAATCCACCAAATAGGTTCAGCACAAGTGCTGTAACCACGTACTCTGGTTTAATCATTTGCATGTATGCACCGACAATCGACATCGATACCGTCGACATTGCAGATGCACATAATGTATAAAGACGCTGCTGAGGTAATAATCCAAGCTGTTTCTTAATAGAAATAAAGACCTCTGATTGACCTAAAATCGCAGACGCTACTGCGTTGTAAGATTCTAGTTTCCCCATACCGTTTACTTTACTAAGCAAATATCCAATTCCGCGTACGATAAGCGGAAGAATACGCCAATGCTGCAGAATACCGATTAACGCCGAGATAAAGACGATCGGCAGTAAGACGTTGATGAAGAAAGTGGACGCATTATCATTCATTAACCCGCCAAATACAAAGTTGATTCCTTCGCCGGCATAGCCTAGAAGCATTTGGAATCCTTTTGCAAAGCCTCCGACTAGAAAGTTTCCAACACCTGTATTGAGCAGAATATAACCTAAAATAAATTGCAGTACAATCATGACAATTACTGGACGGAATTTCACTCGTTTTTTCCCATTACTAGCCAGCCATGCAATGGCGAGAATCACTAGCAAACCGATGATACCAATCACGTATTTCATGTTTTTCCTCCTTGAATGAATTCGTTTACATTAATGCGCTTGTATAGAACAAACCCTATTTCGCAAACAAAACGCGGAAGAAATTCCCAGAAGCGAGTTCCTTCCGCATATGACTTTTTCATCATTTATGAGTCATGAATGTTATCCTACCATAGGATCGTATGAATTAATAGTCTTTCGAAGGAGCTGATTGATCCCCTTTGATAATGGAAACGCCTGCACTTGCGCCAATACGGGTAGCACCTGCAGCTGTCATTGCCTCAACGTCTTCTTTTGTTCTCACGCCGCCTGATGCTTTCACACCGATGTCAGGTCCTACTGTTTTACGCATTAATGTAATGTCCTCAGCCGTTGCACCGCCTGTACTAAATCCAGTCGATGTTTTCACAAAATCAGCGCCCGCTTTCACTGAAAGCTCACAAGCTTTGACTTTTTCTTCATCAGTAAGTAAACATGTTTCAATAATGACTTTCACTAATGCTTTGCCTTTTGCTGCGTCTACAACTGCACGAATATCTTGTTCAACCACATCATATTCGCCGTCTTTCAATGCCGCAACATTGATGACCATGTCCACTTCTGTTGCACCGTTTTCAATGGCATCCTTTGTTTCGAATGCTTTCACCGCTGTTGTGTTTGCGCCTAACGGAAAACCGATGACTGTACATACATCAACACCTGTTCCTGCTAGTTCTTTCGACGCTAGAGATACCCAAGTTGGATTTACGCAAACAGATGCAAATTGATAAGTCTTTGCTTCTTCAAGTAACTGCATAATTGCAGCTCTAGATGTATCTGGTTTTAGTGCTGTATGATCAATGAGCTTTGCTATCGTCATGCTTCACACTTCCTTTTAATTATGATACTTTCATCATATATGACGAGTGAACAATTGTAAACATAGTTATGAAATTTTGTTCATCTATTTTGTGACATTTAAAAGAGCCCTCGCTGTGTGCTGATCGATGATCAATACATTCGCATATTTTCCTCTTAGTGCACCGTGTATAGAAGCCACCTTTCGATGACCGCCAGCGACAAGAATGGATCGTTCTTTTGTCCTTAAATCATCTAGCTCTACGCCAATTGTGCGATTGTTAATGGCTTCACTGCAAATGCGTCCATCTTGATCATAAAAACGCGAGCAAATGTCTCCGACACTGGATTCCTTGAGGAGCGCTTTTTCTTCTTCACGGAAATAACCTAGTCTAAACAAAAGTGCTTCATCTCTTACCGTTCCAACAGTAAACACAGCGATATTCGCCTGCTTGCCCATTTCAATAATTCGCTGAATATGTCTGTCCTGCTCAACCATCTCTTTGACGGCAGCACTATCAAATACTACAGGAAGCGGCAAATAACGCGGTGCTGTTTGAAAGGCCTCAGCAAACAGCTGGATGGTTTCCGCCGAATATGTATTCACATGAGAGTGGCTGATTCCGCCCTTGAGCTGGACAACCTCTACACCTTTTACCTGTTTAGGTTGCATCTTTTGTGCAATTTGATACATAGTCGTTCCCCAGCTCACGCCAACGATATCACCGTCTTTCACCGTCTCTTGCAAGTAATCTGCACCAAATCGGCTCAAATAATCGGTGATGGTTGGATAGTCGTCCTTTGGCGAAAACACCACATGAGCTTCGAGCAGGTCATATTTTTCCTTGAGCAATGAAGAAAGCTCATTTAAATCCTCAAACGGATCCATCACCGTAATCTGGACGTACCCCTTCTCTTTCGCATATTGAAGCAGCCGAGATACAGTTGGTCTCGACAGGTCGAGCTGTTTGGCAATTTCCTGCTGGCTGTAATCAGACATATAGTAAAGCCTTGCCGCTTCAATACTCAGCTGTTGTTTCTCTCGATCCATTCATACGCCCCCTTTTTCTTCTATCATAACAAATTGTTCACCTCATCATGCACAAATGTTCATTTGAAGAAAATCGTATAAGCGGCATGAAAGGTCTCATTTTTTTCTAATGTTTGAATCCCAAACTTCTCTTTATACTGTCCATTCGTCCCTTCCATATCGGCGATGCCATACCACGGCTCAATACAAACAAAAGGAGCCATCGTTCCTTTTTCTTGATCATAAGGCGACCAAATGCCAACGAAAGGAAAGCCTGTGAGATCGACCTCAACTCCGTGACCTGCACCTGAAGTCAATGACACTCGATTGATATGGCTAAAGATCATCGCATCAAGCTGAAAAAGCTCCGGTCGAAGCTGGATCGACTCAAGCTCAATACCTTTTTCTTTCTCTCTGACAAGTGAATTCCGCAGTTCATATTGCACAGGGAGATGATCAGTGGAAGGTGTCAATGTGAGTGAATAATCTGCTGTTTGCTCGCCTTCAACAAGAGGAACACGAAATGCTGGGTGCCCTCCAATGGAGAAATACATCGTATCCTCTCCGTCATGATCAATTTCCCAGGAAATCTTCAGTCCATTTTCCAATAGTTCATAACGAATTCGCGCTGTAAATTCATACGGGTATTGCTTCACATGCCGGCCTCTTGATTCATATTGAAAGGTCACCGTATGCTTCGTTTCTTCATATAAATCAAAATTGACATCACGTAAAAAACCATGCTGCGTGAGCTCAAAGGTTTGATCGTCAATCTTGTATTGGTCATTCATTAATCGCCCAACAATCGGAAATAAGACAGGCGACACCCTGCCCCAATAAGCTGGATCACCAGACCACATATAGTGACGCCCGCTTTCCTTGTCAAGCACCTCCCTGACTTCCGCTCCTTTTTCATGAATCTGAACCAATAACTGATCATTTTCAATCGTTTTCATTCAATACATCCCCTTTCCTTCTTCTTTTATTATGACAGGGATTTTGGTTTTGAGTATAAAAGAGTTAGTTAGAATAAAAAAGACTTCTCCCTTCTAGGGAAAAGCCGTTTAAATTACTTATTCATCATCTTCTTCTATAGTCCATCTAAGACCTTTGATTTGTTTTAAACTCTCAATTTCTTCTTCGTTTTCAGGAAAAATATAGCTCTCCTCTTCATGTGAGCTTGAAACCATCCACTCTTTCCCATTTTTGAAGAATGATAAATCCTCCAGTAAATTAGGGTGAACCCACCCGTATAGAGAGTTCGAAAGTTCTTTCAAAAGATTTTTTGTGTGTTCATTGGCATAATAATAATAAACATATGCTGTTTGACCATCTCCTAGAATCGTGGTAGCCCATTCAGACTCTTCCTTCATTTCTTTAAGAGATGGTGAAAGTTTATCTAGAATTTCACGATAATCAGCAAAATCAGCAAAATCTTTTCTAAAAACTAATTGGAACTCATCACATACTTCACAACATAAATCGATGAGCGCATTGTATTCCTTCTTTCTTGGTTCACGATTAAGAACAATCATCGAAAACCTCCTCTATCTCAATTTCTTATCTAGGGGCGCCAAAAAAAGCATGTGCTCCTGTTCTTTCATATTTACCTTTTAATTTATAAACTGGATGATAGTGATAATGTTTATTTTTTCCTTTTTTGTCAATTTCTGCACCTATTACTTTTCCAATCGGACTGGCTGCTTTAGCAATAGATTGTGCATTGCTTTTGGAAGTAGACCATGTATCTTTTTTCTGAGCTAATCTTTTTACAGCGTTTGCACGACTTACGCCTTTTCCAATAAATAAATGAGGTTTATCTTTGTCTCGATAAGCAATAAAGTGATTATGTTTATTGTCTTTCCTTTTTATAAATTCAGAATAAGCAATATAGGTAACACCTACTACTGTTACTGCAAGTCCCAAAGCTAATAAATGTTCTAATAGAACTGCCCCAATAGCAATACCAATAGGGATAACAAATGCAAAAGATGCTTGAATATCTTCAGAATTCACTTCATATTTTTTATCATCTTTTGTATCTTTAAATGTAACATCTAAATTATCATTTAAAAGTGTCTGCAAGTCAACTTCATAATCCTTTGAAACCTTTTCACCTTCACTACCAATTTCTTCAGTTTGATAACTGATTTCTGTTGTTTTTTTATTTAGAGTTAGAATACCAGTTACTCCGTCTTGCTCCTGTGAAATTACATATTTTTCATTACTATCTTCTAAAACATGAAAATCTTTTGTGGTAACAGCCTCTGTTTTATTTGGAAATTGGAAAAACAAAGTTATAACCAGCGATAGACATATAACAATTGAGATTAACTTACTTATTTTATTCATCCTAAACTAAACCTCCGAGTTTCTTGTTCTAAAAAACAATTTTATTCAAATAATCATCAATACCATTTTTTCAAAACTTTATATATTTGTTGGTTTAAACGTTCTTCAGAATTAATATTAAAACGTTCCCGGTACTGTAAAATTAAGCTTACTACACCTGTAATATGGGCACTCGCTAAAGAGGTACCACTTTCAATCGCATAGTTGTTATGAGGCTTTAGAACTGGTATATCCACACCAGGGGCAGCAAAATTGTAATTTCCTTTAGATGAAAATTCAGCTACCTTCTTATGCTTATCCACAGCGGTTACAGAAAAAACATTCTCATAAGCAGCTGGGTAATCCATTTTCCTTCCATACTTATTACCAACAGCAGCTACTATAATTATGTTTTTTTGTATTGCTTTGTCTATAATTTTCTTAACAGATGGATCATCTTTCATTAATCCAAAACTAGCATTGATAACATCAATTTTATTATCAATACACCATTGAACAGCTTTAACAAAATTTTTTATTGAACCCTTGCCTTTTGAATCTAGAATTTTAACAGGATATAACTCTACATTCTGCGTTATACCCACAAGTCCAATTTCATTATCATTAGCTGTGATTATTCCAGCTACAGCAGTACCGTGCCCTAAACTGTCCTCTTGTTCTCCTCCTGTACCAATTGTGTTAAGTCCTTTTTTAACTTTACCTACCAAATCAGGGTGAGTCCCATCTATCCCACTATCAATTATTGCTATTCGTACACTTTCTCCTCCTCTATTATTTTCCACATATTTTTTTGTTAGCTTTATGCTCCATGGAATCTGTTGATGAATATTATTAGTGAAGTTTAAATTTTTTGAGTGCAATTCAAAACACTTAAAATAAATTAAAAGAACTATTAATATTATCAAAAATCTTTTTATCAAACTATTGATTCAACACCACTCCTTTTTTCATATATTATTCTATATTATGGTTTTGAGTCAATATAAAACCAAAAATGTTATATATTAATATATGGTGGTTTACAATAAAAATTTATTGAATAAATTCAAACTAAATATTATGCGTTGACGTCTATTATATATACAATATATGAGTAACCTTTATTAAATAAAGGTTCTTTTACAATTGATGGGGGATTCATTTTCATGAACAGCAAGGAAAATCGTTTTCGTTATATTTTAGGATTAGATGGACTAAGAGCCGTTGCTGTATTGGCAGTTATTGCTTATCACTTACATATCAGACCCGCAAGCGGCGGGTTTCTTGGCGTTGATTTATTTTTTGTCATTTCTGGTTACTTGATTACAACGATCTTGTTACATAAGCAGGATTTAGGCTATCAAGAGCTTTTGCCATTTTGGATGGGACGGATTAGGAGGCTTCTTCCAGCCGCTTACATCATGATTTTTATAACCGTCAGCTGGTGCGCGATTGCTGGATCAAACGCATTATTGTCCATTCGTGGCGATGCCATATCGTCCTTTTTTTATGTCAGTAACTGGTGGTACATTTTTCACCAGCTTTCATATTTTGATAGCTTCAATGCCCTATCTCCACTGAAAAATTTGTGGTCTCTGGCAATAGAAGAGCAATTTTATATCATTTGGCCGGTACTGTTGATTGCAGGGCTGAAATGGGTAAAAAACAGATCCCATCTGCCTATGATCACCTTTGGACTTGCACTTGTCTCTGCCTTATGGATGGCGATTCTTTATTCACCAGATACTGATCCAAGCAGGGTTTATTATGGAACAGATACTCGTGCATTTGCGCTCCTGATTGGATGCACCCTGGCATTTGTGTGGCCTATGCAAAGACTGTCCAGCAAAAAATTACTTCCTGTTGGCAGACGTATTTTACATATTGCCGGGTTCGGTTCGTTTGCGATTTTCCTTCTTTGTGTTTATGCAGTGGACGATTTCGATGCCTTTCTCTATCAGGGCGGCATGCTTTTATTCTGTCTGAATGCGGCCATCTTAATTGCGTGCGTTTGCCACCCTGCAAGTCTTATAGGAAAATGGCTGTCGTTTCAGCCGCTCGTCTGGCTTGGTAAACGGTCTTATGGTATTTACCTGTGGCATTATCCCATTATCGTACTGACCACACCGGTCATTGAAATTGGACAGCCTTCCATAGCGCGTGTCACATTGCAGCTCATCGCCATTTTACTAGTTGCTGAGGCTTCCTATCGCTTCATCGAACAGCCGATCCGCCAGCATGGCTTCAGACAATATTTTTCCTCTTGGTCTATTTGGAAAAAAGGAATCAAACAGTGGTCTACATCTAATAAGGTGTTCCTTGGGATCACCGCAGCTCTTTTGATCTTATTTATCATTGGCATGTCTAACTCGTCCACTTCCTCCCCACATGTGAAGGAAGTGACGCAAATTAAGACAGCACCGAAAAAAACAGCCGAACCACCGGAATCAAAAGTGAAGAATAAGAAAGAAAAGCACGAGAAAAAAGCAGCTGATCAAAAACAATTTCACCAAGTTCTTGCCATTGGTGATTCTGTCATGTTAGACATTGCGCCGAATCTCGAAAAAGCATATAAACAAATTACCATCGATGGGAAAGTTGGCAGACAAATGAACGAAGCCGTCAGCATTGCCCCTCAATACAAATCATTTAATCAATCTGATGCTGCTGTTATCATTGAACTTGGTACAAATGGTTATTTTACTGAGGACACGCTGAAAGCATTCATTCAAAACTTTTCTAAGGCACATATTTTCCTAGTGAATACGAGGGTTCCAAGGTCATGGGAAAATGATGTGAATGCGGTCATTCAGCGAGTGGCCGATCAAGATCAAAATGTTACCTTGGTCGATTGGCATTCAGCCGCTACTGGACAGCCATCCTATTTTCAGTCCGATGGTGTCCACCTTTCAAAAAAAGGTTCTGACACACTGACACAGCTCATCACAGCAAGCATTAAGAAAAAAGGGGATGTGTCGACTTCATCATAAAAAGACTAGCAGAATGCTAGTCTTTTTTTATGCTGTCAAAAGGCTGGCCCTTATCGCTAATGTCTGCTCTTCCTTTGCTTTTTGATCCACCAAAGCAAAATGCCCGTTCTCATATGCTAGTGAAAATAATTGTTCAATATGAAAAATTCCTGACTGAAACCGCCTGTTCAATAAATGCAGGGCCGCAGCACAGGCGACTTGAGCTGTTGCTTGAGACTCGTCGTGTCCTTTTATACCAAGCGCTGCATGATGAACCTTTTTCCCATCCGTCCCTGCCGCTTCCACTTTGACTGCATATTGATCTGTTCCCACTTGAGAAGATTGAATCATTGAAATGGCTCTGTCCTTCATCTTCGGCAGTGTAAGGAACGATGTCAGCCCAAGGCTCCTTGTGAGAGCCAATGCACCCGTCGCGAGACGTGAATCAAAACAAAGCCTTGTCGTCACAGATGGCACATGAAGTGTGGAAGGCAATGTCTGTTGATCAGAGAAGGGGAATCGATAGGCATACCGCTTTCCAAGCTGTTCACCAAAGTTGACCTGTCTGCCTCCAGTAAAGCTTTTCACTCTTTTCCGCTGATCATGCTCAGTAAGTTCATAATCAGTATGGACATGATCAATCGTCCATTCAATCGCGGCTTTTCCATGCTGATCCCCCAACCCAAGCATAATCCCAATATCTATTTGATCCACTGATGAAAGCATAGAAGCCGCTTTCGCAGCTAATAAATTTGTAAGACCGGGCGCGAGACCTACACTGAGCAAAGCCGTTGCACTGATTTGCTGCTGATCCAGCTGTGCCATTTGCTCCATATACGCCCCCTTTGCAGAAATATCGATATAATCAATGCCTGCCCGCAGAACGGTTTCAGCAAATGACGTGTCATCTTGATCGAGACACATGATCACCAGCTTTGTTTCATCCATCCAGTCAGAATGTAATGGCTGACTAACATCTAGTTTGTAAGGACTGACTCTTCTTTTTGTCTTCTGTGAAAATTGTTCGGCCTTCTCATAGCTCCTGCCCGCCGCAACAATTTGCCCTGGATACACTTCACTTAACTGAAGACATATTTGCTGTCCGACATGTCCATAGCCGCCAATTACCATCACCTGTGATCTCATCTCTCATCCGCCTCTCTACGACCTCGCTTGCAAACAAGCCCTTTGATCATTCCTGCCTGAAAATAAGGTCTGATGTCTCGAAACCCCGCCTCAATTAAATGTCCTCTCATTTCCTCCTCAGGCACAGGATATGTGGCACGTCCCAGCCTGTCATGAAAGGACGAAAACACTTCTTTTCCTAGACCTTGCCGCTTCATGAAAAGAGACATCATATGAAGCTCTTGCTGAAATGCGCTGGAATTCATCTCTCCTTGTATAAATGCGAGTACAAACGGGGCCCCTGGTTGAAGCCTTTGTGCAATCTCCTGTAAAAATGGCAGCCGATTTTCTACAAAATGAATTACGAGCAGGCTCACTGCGGCATCGTAAACAGCTTCAGCAGACACCTTGTTTAATGCGGTCTCATACCATGTGACACGCGCCTCCATATGGAGCTGTGAAACCCGCTGTTTCGCCATATCCAGCATAGATGCAGAGGGATCGACTCCTGTGATGAGCCAGTCTTCTTTTCTCTGAAGCATGTTGATGATCTCTTCGCCCCCACCCGCTCCGACAGTTAGAATACGAGAGGCCGCTCCCTTTATTTCAGTTTCTAATACATCTACTGTTAACTCATGCAAAAGGTGATAGCCGGGTACTTTATGTGAAATCGTTGCTGCGTATAATTCAGCAACAGGATCGTGCCAATGCTGGTGTCCCTTCATATGATTCTCCTCCAGTTCCTTTCCGCTTTCCATCGTTTCCTGTACACTATCGATATGACATCTTTATTGTAAAAAGAGGCACCAGAAAAAACGATCCCTAAAAGTGGGGGTTTTTGAGGAGGAGATCATGTGGTCAATCCAGCCACTCATTTTCAGCAGCTAAGGCAGCACATTCGGGACGAGCTTGCTGCTGTCCTTGATTTTGATGCCGCCTGTATCACAACCATCGATCCAGCCACTCTCCTCTCGACAGGTTCCTACACTGATGAACCGATTGAAGAAATTCATGACCAGCTCTTTCAAAATGAATTTTTAAAAAAGGACGTGCATCAGCATGAGTTTCTAGCCAAAGGCCCTATTCATGCTGCGAGTCTCGTCCAAAGCGGAGAATATCTGAGCAGCGAGCGCTATCTGCATATTTTGATACCTAACGGTTGGTCTGATGAATTGCGGGCAGCCCTTGTGATTCAAGGAGAATGCTGGGGTATCGCCAGCCTTTATCGTCAACAGGGCAAGGAATCTTTTCAGAAGCGAGATATACAAGCAGTCATCGATCTAACACCGTCACTTGCAGCCAAGCTGAGAGATGAGCTTTTCAAAAAAAGGGACACTGAAGATGATGATGCGGCGGAGCAGCAAGGATTTCTCATTCTTTCAACTCATTACAAGCTTCTTTATGGAAATGAGACAGGGCTCCATTGGCTTCGTACATTTCAAGCCTTTGAGCAAATCCATGACCAAGCCGTCATGCCCCGCCCGTTCAGAGCATTAGGCGCTAAACTTTTATACGGCGGCACCGATCAAACAGCAGCAAGCATCACAAGAATGCCTACGGGGGTCTTTCTTTCCCTTCAAGCCTTTCGATTGGCGCAGGCTGACAGGCAGGAGGAGGCTGTCATGATTCACATCAAACGAGCCCAAACAAATGATATTCTTCCTTATGCAGCGAAAACGTACAAGCTGACAGAAAGAGAGATGAACGTCCTCGACTGCTTATTAAAGGGCCAGTCGACAAAGGAAATTGCGAGTACGTTATATATTTCACCCCATACCGTTCATGATCATGTGAAAGCGATGCTGCAAAAGACGAATTTAAACAGCAGACGTATGCTTGTTTACTTTTTCTCCAATATATAAAAAAGCGGCTGCCGCACTGGCAGACCGCTCTTTTCTTATTTTCCTAAAACCAGCTCATGCAGGACATGTGCTACTCCGGCTTCATTATTAGATTTTGTTACAACATCAGCTACGGCTTTGACATCATCAATGGCATTTCCCATAGCGACGCCGCAGCCCGCAAACTCTAGCATTGAGACGTCGTTCCCGTTATCCCCAATAGCCATGACTTCTTCACGAGGAATTCCCAGCTCCTTCGCTAGAAGCTTCACGGCATTTCCCTTACTCACATCAGGATGCAGGATTTCAAGGAAGAAATCTGTACTTTTCACCATCATATACTTTTCCTTCACTTCAGATGGAATGGCTTGTATCGTTTTTTCCAAACGTTCTGGCTGATCAATATACATCATTTTTGGAAGTCTCATCGATGAATCTGCCTCTTCAACAGGCATATATTTCAGCGGCAGTTTTGTTAAGTAGGATTCAAGCACTGTGTATTCACTAATATCACGATTCGGTGTGTATAAATTGGCTGAATCGAAATAATGCATCGGCGTGTCCAGCTGACGGCTCAATTCATATAACGAAGTTAAGTCATCATAGGATAATGTCAGCTCTGACACCACTTCATTTGTATGGCTGTTTTGAACAAGCGCTCCATTATAGGCGATCACATAATCTCCCTCTTGATCAAGCTGAAGATCAGCTAAATAGCGATTTACCCCGCCAATTGGCCGGCCTGTACATAAAACAATTTTAATTCCTTCTGCCTTAGCCTGTTGAATGGCTTCAAACACTTCATCCGGCACCATATGTTGATCATTTAATAACGTACCATCCATATCAATTGCGACTAATTTATACATTCACTGGTCCCCTTTTCTCAGCAAAAACGTGCTGTCACTATTTTGAGCCACCATTACGATGATGACAGGTTATTTCATTACTATTTACCTATTTTAGCCTATCGTTTTTTCTTCACGCTGTCTACTTGTTCTTATCTGTAACAAATATCACATGAGTCTACTCTATTATAACGCATTCTAATCATCGTGCTCGTGCTGATCACCCATTTGAAACAAGTAAAACAGAACAATTGTCCACCACTATAGAATGTTTTGAAACGAGTAAATCTAATTGTATGATGAATAACAAAGAAAGGAGGTGCAGGGAATGATTACGTTTACGAGAGGTAAATTGTCAAAAATGTCTGGTGTACATATTGAAACCATTCGTTTTTACGAAAATGAGGGAGTGCTCCCAGAGCCAAAGAGAGCACATAACGGCTATCGTCTATATGATAAAAAATATGTACTCATGCTATCATTTATCACCGAAGCGAGAAAGCTAGATTTCTCCCTTAAAGAAATTCGTGAAATTATCAAGTCACTTTTTGAAAAACAGTCAAAAACAGAAGCTGAACAGCTGCTCGAGCAAAAAGTCGAAGATATCCAGCACTCTATTCAAGAGTTAAAAAAAAGGAAGGCTGCCATTCAATTGTTAACAAAGCAAACATTAGCAAACATCAGCTGATTGTAAGGGCTGCCAAAGGTGTGCCGGTGTTGATCACTGGCACACTTCGCTCATGTATCTCAGTACACGTTCAATGAAAACATCGGTTATACTAGAGTCAGCTTAAACGAGTGGAAGGGGTTTTGAGAATGAACATCGCAACCATCGGAACAGGTATCATTGTGGAAGGCTTCCTGCAAGCGATTGAACAGCTCGACGGTGCTTCTTGTCACGCTGTCTATTCAAGAAAGGAAGCAACGGCAAAGAAGTTCGCAGACAAATTTGGGGTGCAGACAACTTATACGGATCTAACTGCTATGCTAGAAGATCCTCACGTAGAAGCCGTTTACATCGCATCACCGAATCGTTTACATAGCGAGCATGCAACGAAAGCATTGAAACACGGAAAACATGTGATATGCGAAAAGCCTTTCACCTCTAATGTAAAAGAGCTGGAAGCCTTAATCGCTCTCGCAAAGGAAAAGCAGCTTCTCCTATTTGAAGCCATTACGACCGTTCATATGCCAAACTATCATTTGATCAAAAAGCACCTTCATCAATTAGGTAAAATCAAACTGGTTCAATGCAACTATAGTCAATATTCAAGCAAATATAATCAGCTGCTAGCCGGCGAAACGCCAAATGTCTTTAACCCTGAGTTCTCTGGAGGAGCGCTGATGGATATTAATATCTATAATGTCCATTTCATCATGAACCTCTTTGGATCACCAGAGCAAGTCCGATATCAGGCAAACCGCCATCCAAACGGTATTGACACATCTGGTGTTTTGACGTTCACTTACAATGATTTTATTGCGACAAGTGTCGGCAGTAAGGATACAAGCAGCATGAACTTTGCATTGATTCAAGGAGAAAAAGGCTTCATTCATGTGAAAAATGGGGCGAATGGGTGCGAGGAAGTGCTGCTGCATGTTGATGACAGGGTCATCTCACTCAATGCACAAACGAATCCAAATCGGCTGTTTTATGAAGCAGAAGCTTTCCAGCAGATCATTGAAACAAAAAATCATGAACAGTGCTATGCATGGCTTGATGAAAGTCTCTCCGTGATGAAAGTTCTTGATGCCGCAAGAAAAGATGCAGGTATTGTTTTCCCAGCAGATCAATTTTAATGAAAAAACCGCCTTCTATGAGAGGGCGGTTTTTGACGATTAAATACTCTTTGAATACGCCACAAGACGCTGAGACATGTGATTCACTTCATCGACTGAAGCATTCACCTGCTCTGTTAAAGCAGCCTGAGTTTGCGTAAGAGCTGTCATATTCGAGATATTTTCAAGAATTTCATCAATTTGTGTTTTCATTTCCGTTAAACTAGATTCGATATTTTCCGTTGCATTGGCACTATGTAGCGCCAGCTTCCGTACTTCATCTGCAACAACAGAGAATCCGCGGCCCTGTTCACCAGCTCTAGCTGCTTCAATTGCAGCATTTAGACCAAGCAGGTTCGTTTGGTTCGCCACTTCTTTGATTAAGTCAGAAATATTTTTCGTCTCATCAGCACTATTTTTTGCTAGATTTGCGGCAGACGTTGACTGCTCTTGAGCAACAGCAAGCTCCTGTGCTTGATTTGTCACAGAGCTAATGCCCGATACCATCTCACTAATAGAACTTGAAAGCTGTTCTACTTGTGAAGCCATTTCATTCGCTGTTTTCTCTTTGTTTTTTTCTAACGTGATATCACGAATGGTTCCTGCCACACGAAGAGGCACACCTTTTTCATCACGAATGGTTTCACCACCGGCATGATACCAGCGGTACTCCCCATTTTTGCGCTGCAATCTGTAATCAATATCAAACGGTGTACGTCCAGAGTGATCATTTAAATGATCTGCAAAAGCTTGGAGAGCCATTTCTTGATCCTCAGGATGCAGACGATCGCTCCAGCTGCTCAGTACATTCGGGAAATCTTTTTCGTCTGTAAAGCCAAGCGTTTTTCTGAACTGCGGAGACCACCAGAATTCGTTATTTGGATTGACTGGATCGCCTGCCTCTACCACCATGTCCCAAGGAGCTTCGACAAGCGCACGGTTGATTAAGTCATATCTTGTGACAAATGCTTGCAGCTCTTCTTCTTTCAATTTCTGATCATGAATATCAAAAAGAGCTCCCGCCACACGAAGAGGGACACCATTTCGATCACGAACGGTCGTTCCAGTTGCTTTGAACCAGCGATAATCTCCGTTTTTTAACTTTAAGCGATATTCGATATCATACGGCGTACGCCCTGAATGATCCAATAAATGCGAAGAAAATGCATCTAATGTATATTCTTGTTCATCCGGATGTATTCGAGATGCCCAGCTGTCTAATAGATTGGGGAAATCTTGCTCATTTTGAAAGCCGAGCATTTTGCGGAATTCATCCGTCCATGTGAATTCATTTTTTGGATTGACTGGATCTCCAGCGATGACGACCATATCCCATAAGCCAACTTGAATGGCTTTTGTCACTAATTCCACCCGCATTTGAATATTTTCATGTGCTTCCTGCATCTTTTGCAAAGCTTCATTGATTTGTGCCACTGCTTCAATCGTTTGGCTAGAAGAAAATGCAGCAGTATCTAATCTTGCTGAAAGGTCTCCTTTTTCGATTCTTTCTATTAATTGGCTGCTTTCACTCAGAAGGATTTCAGCCGATGAATCATTTGCTTTTCTCTTAAACATCTTTCATAACTCCTTTCAACTCTAACGTTCTTGAAATATTTTACAGTTATAAACAATTCTTTATTAGGACTTTAGTAATACAAATGATATATCGACAAAAACTGAAAATTGTTTATGTCATAAATAAGGCAAATGTTCATTTATTTGAAGTTTCGTTTTTAGAATATGGATGAAATAAGGGAATTATGGATATAAATAAATGTTTTGATAGAATCAACCTCTATTTTTGTCTGAAAAATCTCTTTTTTTATATTGACACTGACGTCTTGAAAAAAGAAAATGGAACATAAGCATTTTTAAAAAAGGAGAACGTCATGAGCGCGAATCAGGAGCAACAAGAATTAAAAAAGCTTTTATCACCGCGTCACATTCGCATGATTGCGATGGGCGGGGTCATTGGTACAGGAATCTTTAAAGGAAGTGCCGATACAATTGGTTTAGCAGGTCCTGGGGTCATTTTTTCCTATGTATTTGCCGGATTGCTGCTCCTCATTGTGATGGCAGCATTAGCCGAAATGGCCATTGTGTATCCGGGAAATAATCTTCGCGACCTTATACAAATTGCGCTTGGTCAACGTTTTTCATTTGTCGTCGGCTGGGTTTACTGTTTTATGTGGCTCACTGTATGTGTCATTGAGATTATTGCAGCTGGCAGTCTGCTTCAATACTGGCTGCCGAACGTGCCGCTATGGTCACTATGTTTACTTTGCTCACTCTTAGTCATCGGAATTAACTTAAATAATGTAAAATACTTTGGTGAAATTGAGTTTTGGTTCGCTGGAATGAAGATTTTCGTTATTATTGTCTTTATTATTCTCGGTGCAGCATTATTATTTGGGATCATTCCAAACGAACAAAGCACACCAGCGCTTACCAACTATCAAAACTTCGTCCCGAATGGATGGGGTGCGATCTTTGCATCACTTTTAGTGGTTATTTTCTCTTATGGAGGCTCTGAATTGATTGGGCTGACCATTACTGAAACAAAGGATGCGGAGAAGGTTCTGCCTGGAGTAGTCAAAAGTATGATGTGGCGGATTATCTTATTTTACACATTGCCGATTTTGATTATCTGCGGCCTTATTCCTTGGAATCAAATTGACCCAAATAACAGTCCTTTTGTCCAAGTCTTTTCTGCTGCTGGTATGCAGGGCGCCTCTCACTTTATTAATTTCGTCTTGATTACAGCCGTTCTATCTGCGGCGAATTCCGGAATTTATGGAACGACGAGGATGATTCATTCTCTGGCTAAATCAGATGGCGGTCCGAAAAAACTGGCACAGGTCAACAAAAGAGGCGTACCCATTTTAAGTTTATGGGTTACCGTTCTATTTCTTCTCATCGGAACATTTTTTGCTTACTTATATCCAGACCAAATTTTCAGCTACATGCTGGCTATTCCTGGTTTTGCTGTTTCACTCATTTGGATCAGCATTTGTATGGCACATCTGAAGCTGCGTCCAAAATATCCACAGGAGCCGTATTTCAAGGTGTGGCTGTTTCCGTATCTAACTTTATTTGCAGGTCTTGTACTCAGTTTAAGCTTTGTTTTGTTCCTATTCAGACAAGAAAACCTGCCTAGCTCCATTATCAGTATCGGCTTCTTAGTCGCTGCCATCATCGCTTCATTCTTAATGAAAAAGAAGGCTTAAACGCCAAAACCCGCCGAATTGGCGGGTTTTTTTTATGAGCTGCTATCTTCTGTTACCTCAAAATCAATCGACGCTTTTGGAATGCCGTTGATGATAATCGTTAAAGTATGGGTTCCCTCATAGTGCTTTCTCGTCGTCATATTTTGAAAGGACTGTGACCTGACGAATTCTCTATGTAACGCTGAACTTGTTTCAAATTCTGTGATTTTAAATACCTTTTGATTGCGGGTACCCCGAGCTTTGACATAGTCTACGGCATACTCTACACGCAGTTTTAGTGGCTTAGCGGCCTGAAGTGTAAATTGAAAGGTCATTTTCTCTCCAATACGAATAGGGTCTTGCACTACCTTCAAATCTGTTACTTGAACAGATGGATCATCCCCATAGCCAAACAAAGCCATGATATCAGGATCGCCCTTTTTTAGTAAGGTACGGGAAGCATGTTTGATGATCCAGTTCGTATGTTCATTCGTTCCATACCAGCTTTTAGCCGTCTTCTTCATCAGATCAGGCTGAATCGCTGAAATGTCATTTAAGTGGTTCGCTACACTTTTTTGCACATAGCGCGCTGGGTCCGACTTCAAGTTTTCTAAAACAGGCAGCGTAACCGAAGGATCCTTTTTAAGTGCAGGAACAGTTAATCCCCATGGCAAACGTGGTCTGCATCCTTCACTAGCCAGCCGCCGAATATGCTCATTTTGATTCTGTGACCATACAAGCATTTGCGCCAGCATTTTGTCTTTATCCTGAATCAGAAAAGGCCGAACGGCAAATTCAGAAGTGGAAAAAGGCGTAAAGAATTCGAGCGCCTTGATCGAGATATCCCATTGTGCTAGACCGTACATTTCGACGTAGTCTGGAAATACAAGCGCACTAAGTCCTGAAAAATGCGGGGCTGTCTGACGCAGCACCTCAATGGCCTGCTCATAATCCTTAGGCAGACAGGCATGCATCGATTCAGTGACTCTTCTCATTCTGCCTTTTAACTCAAGCTGCTGCCAATCCTTTTGAAACACAAGCCGCTGGAATTCTCCAGCATCAAACCCAGTCGACGCTTGTGCAAGTTTCTCCGCTAATTCTTCAATAAATAATTCATGATAAACGTGTTTTAATGGTTCGATCGTGTCCGCCTCCCGCTTCTCAATATCTTTATTTTACCCCAATCTGAAAGAGGTGGTATTGTCAAAAGCAAAAACAGCCCAATTCCGAAGAATCAGGCTGTTGCGTTTCACTATATAAACATATTAATGATCATAATAAATGCAATGGCACTAACAGAAATGATCGTCTCCATAGCCGTCCATGTCAAAAACGTTTCTTTAATGGTCATACCAAAATACTCTTTGATCAGCCAAAAACCAGAGTCATTGACGTGAGACAAAATCAATGAACCCGCCCCTGTAGCTAACACTAGGAGCTCTCTGCTCACATCCGGCATAGATGCAGCAATCGGTGCGACAATACCAGCTGCGGTCATCATGGAGACCGTAGCAGATCCTGTTGCCACACGAATAACCGCAGCAATCAGCCAGCTAAGCAAAATTGGCGAGATCGGCGAGTGTTTGGCTAAATCTGCAATATAATCACCAACACCCGAATCGATGAGCACATTATTGAAAGCCCCGCCTGCTCCAATGACAAGCAGAATAGAAGCAATCGGTCCTAAGCACTCATTACTAAAGGAAAGCACCCGGTCACGGCTCATCCCTTGCACAAAGCCAAGACTGAAGAAAGAATACACCGTTGCAATCAGCAGTGCTGTAATTGGATCTCCAATGTACTTAAATACCTGATACCAAATATTGTCCTCTGGTAAAATAATATCCGCCAGTGTGGCAAGAAGCATTAGAATCACTGGCACCAAAATCGTAAACATCGTATTTGCAAAGCCGGGAAGTTTTCGATCTTCATTGCGTTCAGTAAATTGCTTTCTCAGCAGCTCTGGAACTGGTTTATGAATCCGCTTTCCAATCCACTTTCCATACAGCGGCCCAGCAATAATAGCTGTCGGCAAACCGACAATAATGGAAAAGAAAATGGTTTTCCCCACGTTGGCATGATAGATGCCGACAGCTGCCATGGCAGCTGGATGAGGCGGCACAAGACCGTGAACGACAGACAAGCCAGCAATGAGCGAAATCCCAATTGTCACGAGCGAGATTCCCGTTTCAATCGCAATCGTAAACAATAAAGGAATGAGAAGAACGAATCCGACCTGGAAAAAGACAGGTATTCCCACAATAAAGGCAACAAACATCATCGCCCAATGCACATTTTTTGTCCCAAACCGGCCGATTAATGTGTGAGCGATCCGCTCAGCTCCACCTGATTCAGCCATCATTTTCCCAAGCATGGTTCCAAGCGCTAGAACGATGGCCAGCAATGATAACGTATTGCCTAACCCCGTTTTGATGGATTGAATGATTTCCTGCAGGTCCATCCCTGTGGCAAAGCCGACTAACATAGAGGTAATAATTAAACTCACAAACGGATTCAACTTAGCAACTGTTATGAGGATGAGTAAAAGGACAATTGCGGCAATCACGATGAATAAAAGCATGCTCTCCCACCTTTTCCCTGATGTTTAATGATTTTGTTTTAATTGAAGCGCACTAATGACATCAAATTCATCCTTGAGTTTGTCATAGAGACGCTCATATAAGTAAAACAGTTCTATGTATGTTTCATTGTTCTCCATATTTGGTTCATGACGGGCAGAGATTCGAATCCAATCTTGAACCTCTTCTATCTCTTCCATATAACCTAAACTATGAAGTGCGAGCACAGCCGCCCCAAGTGCTGATGCTTCGTAGCTTTCTGGGACAAGTACTTCCCTGCCCATCGTATCCGCTAAAATTTGCCGCCACAGCGGAGATCGCGCAAATCCGCCCGACGCCCTGACATCCTTTGCTGAACCGGTTAAATCCCTTAAGGCAACACCGATTGAGAACACACTCATAATGACGCCTTCTAACACAGCTCTTATAAAATGCTCCCGCTTATGCTGAAGACCGATCCCAAAAAAAGTGCCTCTCGCATTTGGATTCCAATATGGTGCACGCTCACCTGTTAAAAATGGCAGAAACAGCAGTCCCTCTGAGCCGGCTGGAACTTTTTTCGCAATATCAATCATCAGGTCGTAAGGGTCCACTCCAAGACGCTTTGCTACCTCTACCTCCGAGGATCCGAATTCATCCTTCAGCCATCTCAGCATGATCCCGCCATTATTCGTCGGTCCTCCAACCACCCAATGCTTATCAGTCAACGCATAGCAGAACGTTCTTGACTGTTCATCTGTTATTGGTTTGTCCACGACCGTACGGACTGCACCGCTTGTCCCAATCGTGACAGCCACCTCACCTTTTCCAATCGCTCCCACACCTAAGTTCGCTAGAACCCCATCATTCGCACCAACAACAAATGGTGTATCTTCCGCAATGCCCATTCGCAGGGCGATCTCTGGCTGAAGCCCTCTCAGCTGATACGTCGTGGGAACAAGTTCAGACAATTGATCAGCCTCAATTCCAGCAATACGCAGCGCCTGCTCATCCCATTGAAGCGTTTCCAAACGGAACAGTCCCGTTGCTGAAGCGATTGAATAATCGACGACATACTGACCGAAGAAATGATAAAGAATATATTCTTTGATAGAAATGAATTTCGCTGCCTTCTTGAAGACATCAGGTGCCATTTCCTTGATCCACCGTATTTTTGAAAGCGGTGACATTGGATGGATCGGTGTACCGGTTCTTTTATACACTTGGAAGCCGTCCATTTCTGAAGTGATTCGCTTCGCTTGTTCTGCACTTCTGTTATCTGCCCAAATGATACTGTTCGTTAACGCCTTGCCATGCTTATCCATCACAATCAAGGAATGCATCGCTGTACTAATCCCGACGCCTATGAGATGTTTTGCATCAAATGCTGCTTTCGTCAATGCACCTCTTACACTTGCAATGACGGCTTCTAATATATGTTCAGGGTCCTGTTCAACCCATGCTGGCTGGGGCTGAATGAGATCATAAGGAACCGAATGCTTTGCTATCACTTTCCCCTGTGGTCCAAACAGAACCGCCTTTGTACTTGTTGTTCCAATATCCAAACCAATTACCGCCTGGTTTCCCTTCATCTGTATCACGCCCAATCATTGATTTGAAATCATATTTTATTGTTTTGATATACCTGTTAAATCCCATTATAGGAATAATTTTTTCGACATTCAACGACTAAAAAGAAAATTATTTTCACTTAAAAGCTCAAAATCGTTACCACAACGGCATTTTTCACTAATAGAAAAATTTATTTTTGAAACCATTACACCCTTTTTTGTGAAATGGTTTCTCTCATTTGTTTTAAATTTGTTAAAGTTTCCTGCTGTCTTAAGTGAGCAAGTGCAAAGTATAGTACGTCAATGACAGTGAGCTGAGCAAGTCTTGCAGACATCGCTTCTGTTCGAAAAGCCGTTTCTTGCGTCGAAGTATACAATGTGACATCGGCAAGCTGGCTCAATGGAGAGCGCTGATAACTTGTAATACCGATGGTTTTCGCTCCTTTTTCCTTTGCTGTTTTCATTGCATCGAGTAAATCTTTATTACGGCCAGAATGAGATATACCAATCACTGTACTGTGCTGGTCGAGAAGACCGGCAGACATCGCTTGAAAATGGGAATCGGTGTGAACAATACAGTTGATGCCTGTCCTCATAAATTTATGAAAAGCGTCTGTTGCAATGAGGCCAGACCCGCCACTCCCATAAAACTCTAAGCGCTTTGCTTCATGAATGATTTGTATGGCTTTTTCTACATCCTCTGGATTCAGTAATTGAAAGCTATCCTTTAATGCAGATATATTCGCCTGAAAAACCTTTTGCATAAAAACGGCCGTATCATCATCAAGACTCATTTCTTCATCTACATAATCAGGCTTTGTTTGATCTATTTCCTGGGCAATTGCAATCTTCAAATCTTGAAAGCCCTCAAATCCAAGCCTTTTACAAAGACGAAAAATCGTTGCCTCTGAACTCGCTGTTTTTTTGGCAAGCTCGACAATTGATAAATGAATAATGTCGCCAGGTTCACTCGTAATATGTTCTGCAATTCCTTTCAGCTTTGGCGGCAATCCTCTGCTTGCTGCGCGTATTTTTTCAATACTACTTAAACTGACAGAAGCCAATTGACTTCACTCCTTCCTTATTCATGTGAACGCATACATTTCCTCATGTTCCCATCTTATAAAAAAGAAGCCTGCTTGCACAGACTTCTTTTTTTATGAATTCATCGTTTTGATCAATAAATCGAAAAAAGCTTCATCATCTACATCCATACACACTTGGACATTACGCTCTTTCTCCCACTGATGCTGAAAATCACAGATCATTTGACCGTCACAAAACTCACTCTTCGTCTCCACTTCTACATGAAAAGCCTGTGTGCTTACAAGCTCCTTGTTAATGGCAAGACTTACAGCAAGCGGATCATGCATGGCACACGCCCACACACCATTGCGCTCAAAATAGCGCTGTCGGTAAATGCTTGTACTCTCTCTGATATAAGCTGCCAACGTTTCATTTTGAATGGCATCGATTCTCTCATCCGTTAACAAGACCTGTCTGGTGACATCTAACCCCACTTGAGTCAATGAAGGGAATTCAGCATCCAGCACCAATTTCGCTGCTTCTGGGTCTGCATATGTATTGAATTCCGCAACTGGTGAGACGTTCCCCTGCCCCTTCACGACACCACCCATAAAAATGACCTCTTTCACATGATGAATCAGCTCAGGGCATTTTTTTACCGCAAGGGCTAAATTCGTTAAAGGCCCTGTCAACACAAGCGTGACCTGATTCGAATACTGCAGCACTTGTTCAATGATAAAATCAGGCGCAAAACCAGCATCTGCTGTTTTCTTTGGCCGGGCATCCTTTAAAGCCCCGCCTATTCCATCCTCTCCGTGTACCCGATGTTCATAGTGAGGCGTTCTTAAAAGAGGAGTTGCTGAACCTTTGATGACAGGAATGTTATCTGCCTCAACCAGCTCAAGCACTTTACACGTATTCAATGTAGCCGCATCGACAGACACATTCCCGCATACCGTCGTAATCCCCAAAATATCAAACTGCTTACTTTTCACTGCCAGCAAAATCCCAATCGCATCATCGATTCCAGTATCTACATCTAAGATCAATTTCTTTGTATTTGCCATGGGTGAAATCTCCCCCTTAAAAGTGTTGTTAGGTGAATGATAGCATATGCCTGTTTCAACTATTTGGGGTTAATCGGAAATTACTTGTTTGTTATTACTCTTTTTCTCCAATGTCTTTAAGATATTGTTCGCGTTCTTTTTTGGGGAGGCTTTTTAGGAAATTCTCTTTTAATTCCGGTTCATCTTTATATTTTTCCCAATCCCTGAATCGAATTGATAACTCGTATGAATAACTCATTGAACTAATTTCTTTAGTTCTATACTTTAAAGATGCAGAAAAATTGAACTTCTCAGGTTCATCGTTAACGTATCCTTTAACAATAATATAGCCCATAGGACTAATGGTAACTCCCTTTTTAAAAGTTATATCTTTTATAAATTGATGGATGTCCATTTCATGAAGATCTTTTTCTATTTTCGGTTTCATTTTTTCGGCTAGTTCTTCTGCCTTTTGTTGATCACTTTTCTCTTTTTCTTGCACAGTATTCTTTCCTCCTGAATCGCTAGTTTTATTTTGCTTATCATGTTGGATTAAAAGCACTGCCAACGATATGATTATTATTACAATTAGAGAAAATAAAACCTTTAATGTATTTTTCATTAGCAACTATATCCACCTTTTAAAAATTTAAAATATATTTTTAAACTTTATACTCTTTCAATCCCAGATCATAATAGATATTTAATAAACTATATAATATAATTATTATGATAAATATTACAGGAGTGACAGTTTTGTCTAAAAAGATATCAAGAATTATGCTTAGCGACGAAGACTACAATAAAATTTCGGACGAATCCTATAAAATAGAAAATTATAGTGATTCAAACATGATAAAAATAAGTAATGGTAACAACATGTACGTCATTGATTATAAAGAGACGGAAAAAGGGCTCAATGCCTTAACTCTTGTTTCTGAAGAGGATTTCACTCGATCTAATGGAGGCAAAGACCTCACCAAAATCAAAAACGCCGTCATCGCATACCGTGGTTCTGAACCGATTGGTGCAGGCCAATATAAAGATACCATTAAAAAACATGGAAAAAAAGAGTCAGATGATCTTCTTTCTACCATTTTGACGAAGCTGCCTCCTTTTAGTAGATCGAAGGGTTCACAGGAAGTGACGACTAAGTTGACAACAGGCACGACCGCCTATACAAATGAAATTGTTCAAGATTGGATGGTTTCGGATACAAAGTATCTGATTAAAAATATTCCATTTGAGCATGGTGCAGAGAATCAAATGGTTCAAGCGGATCGATATGCGAAAGAAATACATAAGAAAATGCCGAATGCGAAAATGTATGTGACAGGTCATTCACTCGGCGGGTCAAATGCTTCCTATGTTCTTGTCAAAAACGACTTTATTCAAGGCGGGGTCACATTTGAGAATCCAAATATTTATCCAAATCTATCAGATGGTCTACAAGCTAAAGCATTAAAAGGCGATTACCGTAGCAGATTAACCGAATATATCAATCTCAATGACGGGCTTTCTCTTTTAAATCGCCATACGACAGAAATCGGCCGAGTGAAAGTGATGTATGATGCCGCTCTCCCCGAAGGTGTCGATTACTCCGAGGACTCCTCAAAAGCCGTCCAATTCATGAAAGACCTCCTCAATCGGGCAATGAGTGTGAATCCTTCACTGGATGCGAATTTATTCCTTGAAGCAATCGCTGGCAGCCATGGCTTAGATCGTTATACCTTTTCGCCAGGCGGCTCCGTTCAAACCATTGATGATATGTTGAGAAAAAACCCTTCACTTACCACGGCCATGTTACATCAGTTGAGCCAATCAAATGTTGATCCTCATAGTGTGGTGGCGATTTTAATTAAATCCCACGTTCTCATGAACACAGGGCGTAAATTCTCGACATATGCCGATCACCATATGCAGCAAATCATTCGCAAAATCGAGAAACTCGATGACAAAGTCGATCAATCTGTGGAACGGGTACGCTCAAGGTATAAACAAATTGTTGGCTTTGGTTCATATGATCAGCTGACGGCTTCAGATGTGGATACTGTGATTCGCCACTTAAAAACAGAGGGTCTTGAGAATGAGTTCTATTCGGTCAAAAAGTATGATACAGCGATTGATAACGCTATGAATTTAAAAAGATGGCTGGACTCAATATCAGATGATATGAGCGAGCTAGGAAAACAATACCACGATGCAGATACAGCCCTGGCGAAGAACATGGGTATTTCTTAAGGAGAACGACAAATGGAATTTTCAAAGAAACAACCAACAGATGCAGATCGTTTTTTGCAAAGAATGACAGATACGCATACATCAAGCTCCATCTTCTCAAAAGCAAACTTTGACACGGAAGACATGACACCAGCAGAGCTGGCAGCTTTGAAAGCAAAGATCAAAGAAGAACAGAAAACAGCACTTATCAGAGCTATCCGGCATCAGCTTCAAAATGAATTTGCAGAAGATCGCCAAGAAGCGGAAAAAATTTTAGATCTAATTGACGACCTTCTGGTCAAAGTGTATAAACAGCAACAGCGCATCCATACGCACATGTCAGGTGAAGCCATAGACGCCTTAATAGAAAAAATTGAACAAAGACTCAAATTTTACGAACTGAAAGAAGATGTTCAATCTGCCATCAACTCGATTGGCATTTAGATGAACCTTCCATCCGATGAATCTTTTCCCCGCCTCACTCGTATATACTAAAAGAGTGATTGATTTGAAAGGAGATCTGTTTGTGGGATATATTTTGTTATTTTCGGTTGTGATCGGTCTTGTCTTGACCCTTTTGCTCACACCGCTCAGGTTGATCGTTAGAAAGAAAGGAACAGAACAGCAGGTGCCGCTCATGTGGATTGCAGGCCTTGCTTTGCTGTTCATGATCGGTATTTTTGTTTTCTATTACATTACCAATTTAGACCGTAACCCTTCATCTCTATGGCTGATTGGACTTGTTGTGACAGCAGCAGGAGCCTTTTTGTCGGTTGGATTGGAGCGTAAAATCAAAGGCGTGCTGTTTCTTATTCTATTGCTGCTCGGTGTTTACATGGCGACAGCTTTTCTATTCAATGCGAATGAGAAATTCGATGTTTCCAAAATGGAGCAAAAAGTAGAAATCAAAGCATTTGATGAAAAAGAAACACCTGCGAGTGTGCCGCCTCAATTTGCCCGAAACAAAATGAAGAAATCGTTCGGACAGGTGCCAAACACAAGCTACTATGAGCTTGGCAGCTTGCAAATTCAGAAGGTCAACGGTGAGTATGTATACATCGCTCCAGTGGAGTTCTCGGACTTCTTTAAATGGATTCGTGCAGGCAGCACGCCGGGTTACTTCACATTAAGTGCGACCGACTCCTCTGCTAATCCAAAATTCGTGAAAACGGAGATGGTCTATACGCCTTCCTCCTATTTCAACAAAGAAATTGAGCGGCATATCCGTCTCCAGTACCCAGATTTGATTTTCTACGGCGGTACACAGCTGGAAATCAATGATGACGGCAAGCCTTATTACATTCAAACGTATGGCGATTTCATCTCTGCCCGAAACGGCTTTAAAGCTTCCGGTGTCGTCGTTGTTGATGCCAAAACAGGTGCGACGAAGAAATATGCTCTAGATCAAGTACCTGCCTTTATCGACGGTGCTGTTTCACCAGAGGCGGTCAGTCTGCAAAACAGCTATTTCGGAAACTATATTCACGGGTTCTGGAACAGTATGTTTGGAAAGTCAGATGTCAAGCTGCCTTCCGATGAAGGAACGGAAGCCAATGTGAGCCCTGTATTTGATTCAAAAGGAGATATGTATTACTTCACAGATTTCACAAGTCCGAAAGAGGGCGTTGATTCCATGCTCGGATATGCCCTGACCAATGCCCGGACAGGAAAAGCGACTTATTATACCGGAAATCTTGAAGAATCCTACATGGATTCTCAGGGCGCTCTACAAATTATTGAGAAACGATTCATCGAGAAGAAATGGAAAGGCCGCATGCCAATTCTCTATAATTTCTATGGGGAAGCCAGCTGGCTCACACCGGTTCTCGATTCAAATGGATTCCTGCAAAACTACTTTATCGTTTCTGCAGCCAATCCAGAAATCGCTGCGTATGCTTCTACACCAAACGAAGCACTGAGAGCCTATAAGACAGCTCTTCAAAAAGGCGGCGGTACCGTTAACAGTTCCTCTAAGCAGGAAAAGAAAGAAGCAACAGGGAAGGTCAAACGAGTCTACAAAGAAAAGACTGGTGATTATACAACCGTCACCTTCCTGCTAGACGATGGAAAAAGCTACACTATGTCATCTGAAAAAGAACCTCTCGTCATTTATTTAAAAGAAGGCGATCAGGTCACGATGAAATATACAGATACAGGTGAGATTTTCCTTCCAGTCGATGAAATCAAAATTAAAGGGTTATAAAAAAAGACGTTTCTCCTACTGAGGAGAAGCGTCCTTTTTCTCTTTCCTTAACAATTCAACGAGCAATTCCTTATTTTTATTTCCCCCGGTCATCGGTGACTCGACATAGGAGAACTTTCGTTTGAAATCCATGCCTCTCACAGAAATAACAGCCAATTCACCGCCAATGCTGCCTCGCTGGAGGACATATTTAGATAAAACAGAAAGACCCATTCCATGGATCACAGCTTCTTTAATCGCTTGATTGCTGCTAAAGGTTACAAAGGTTCGCGCTTTCAGTCCATTTGATTTCAGGACATGCTGTAAATATTCTCCTGTCCCTGATCCCTCTTCTCTCGTGATCCATGTTTCGTTCTGTAATTGATCAATGGTGACATCTTTTCTCTTGGCAAAAGGATGATCTAATGGCGCCACAATATAAAGTTCGTCCTCTAGAAAAGTTTCTACAGAAAGCTCTTTGTCATTGGTCTGTCCCTCGATCAAACCGATGTCGACATGGAATAAACGGACATGTCTGGCGATAGCCTCTGTATTATCAATGACCACCTCAATATCAACATGCGGATAGAGCTGATGAAACTCCGCTAATATTTGCGGCAGCACATACTCACCAATGGTGAAGCTCGCCCCGATGGTCAGCTTTCCTCTTGCCAGGTGGTGATGCTCATAAATGTCCTGCTTCGCCTGTTCATAGAGACGAATGATTTGTTTTGATCGATGGTACAGCATATCCCCAGTTGGTGTAACGGTTAATTGCTTTGGCGAACGATTCAGCAGAACGGTCTGGAATTCCTGCTCCAAGTTCTTAATATGAAGACTGACACTTGGTTGAGAAATCCGCAACTTTTGGGCTGCTTTTGTAAAGTTCTTCTCCTCCACCACTGTCACAAATGTCTTCAGTGCATCGTAATACATCGGTCCCTCTCCTATCAGAAATCTTAATCCAACACCTTACCTATATATATCTTACTAATTCCTTTCCAGCACGTAAAGAACCGCCTAAACGAAAACAATTTAATAAAAATATTTACTAATTTTTTTAAAGACTCTATACTAAGAGGAGATATTTTCTATAGGAGGTGCTGATTTGGCAGCTAAAATAAAGGACATTGCAGAAAAAGCAGGCTTATCCATTGCAACGGTATCTCGCGTACTGAACCAAGATCCCAACCTATCTGTCACCGATCAAACACGCGAAAAAGTATATGCCGCCGCAGAAGCTTTGTCCTACCAAAAGAAGACATTCAAACATTCATTAAAAAAAATCGCCTTTCTCTATTGGATGACCGAAAAGGAAGAGCTTGAAGATATTTATTTTAAATCCATTCGACTCGGCATTGAGGAACTCACCAATACTCGGAGCTTAAATGTCACCGCTTACAATCCGTCTGATGGGCTACATTCCATTGATTCTGCTACAGAAGGAATCATCGCCATCGGCCGCTTTAAAACGTCAGAGCTTGACCAATTATATGCGATCACTCCGCACATTGTCTTTATTGATACGACGCCAGATGAAGACCGTTTTGATTCTGTAAAGCCGAACCTGAAACGAATTGTTGAAAAGATCATCGATTCTTTTATCGAAAAAGAGCACCAATCCATTGGATTCATTGGCGGCACAGACCTTGATCTGAATACGAATGTGCACATTCCAGATATTCGTGAAACGACTTTCCGTGAATACATGCTGGCCCGCCAAATGCTTGATGAGCGATTGGTCTATATCGGCCACCATTTCTCAGTAGATGAAGGCTATTCGCTGATGATGAAGGCGATCGACGAGCTTGGTGATGATTTGCCCACCGCTTTTTGTGTCGCTAGTGACCCTCTTGCCATCGGCTGCTTACAAGCATTAAATGAGCGAGGATTTTCTCTGCCGAACCGCGTCAGCGTCTTTAGTATCAACGATATTCATGTGTCTCAATATGTATCGCCGCCGCTCACCACGTATCACATCCATACGTCATTACTTTGTGAGACGGCGATCGATTTACTTTTAGAAAGACTTGTGGACGGCAGAACACTACCTAAAACTGTTCTGATTGCCTCAGAGCCTGTCTTTCGAAAAAGCACCATATAATCAACTGGAAGTCCCTCCTAATGTGGAGGGCTTCTTTTCTCTCTATACGAGTAAAAAATTTTACTTAATAAATTTAATAAAATATGTTTACTTTTTTTACTTAAGTTGATATTCTCACATTAAGAAAGCGTTTTCTTATCATCTGTGAAAAAAGAACGAGAGGGGATTACCAATGAAAAAGGGAAAATGGGCGACATTATCAGCAGTCGTTGGTACTGCTGTGCTTCTGCTTTCAGCATGCGGGCCAGGAGATGACAATTCAAGCGGGACACAGCCAGCATCTACAGGTACAAAGACCTTGCTAGTATGGGAGGATGTCAAAAAATCTGATGGGATTCAAGACGCTGTAAAAGAATTCGAAAAACAAAACGATGTGAAAATCAAAGTGGTCGAAAAAGCGTATGCCGACCAAATCGAAGCTCTCCGTCTTGATGGAGCAGCCGGGACAGGCCCAGACGTCATCACGATGCCTCACGATCAAATTGGATCAGCTGTCACTGAGGGGCTGTTACAGGAAATCAAGCCTGATCAAAAAGTGATCAATTCCTTTACAGACGAATCCATTCAATCACAAACGGTAGACGGCAAGCTGTATGGCCTTCCTAAATCCGTTGAAACGACAGTACTTTTCTATAACAAAGACCTTGTCAAAAAGGCACCAACTACACTTGATGGCTGGTATGACCTTTCGAAAAAGCTGACAAAAGACGGGAAATACGGTTTTGTAGCGAAATGGGATGAAATTTACTATGCACAAAGTGTGTTAGGCGGATCAGGAGGCTATATTTTCAAACAGAAAAGCGATGGCTCCTATGATGTGAACAATATTGGCCTGAACAACGATGGCGCTGTTGAAGGCGGAAAATACATTCAAACATTCTTTAGCGAAGGACTTTTCCCGAAAGGCATCATTGGTGAACAAGGAATCAATGTCCTCAACTCCTTATTCACAGAGAAAAAGGCCGCTGCTGTCATTTCTGGTCCATGGTCATTTGGTCCATATAAAGAAGCTGGAATTGACTATGGCGTAACAGAGCTGCCAATACTCCCTAACGGAAAGCATATGAGCTCATTCTTAGGTGTAAAGAGCTACAACGTCTCCTCTTATTCTAAAAATAAAGACCTTGCTGAGAAATTTGTTGAATTTATCACGAATGAAAAAAATTCGAAGAAGCGATTCGAAGTAACAGAGGAAATTCCACCAGTGAAAAAGCTGATGAAGGATCCAATCATCACAGGAAACGCAAATGCGGATGCTGTTTCAAAACAAACGAAATATGCCACGCTGACACCGAATACCCCTGAAATGGCAGAAGTGTGGAAGCCGATTGACAGCGCGTTAGGTCTCATTGCAACAGGCCGGACAGATGTGAAAAAGGCATTTGATGATGCGGTCAATCAAATCGACTCTCAAATTAAAGCAAATCACTCTAAGTAATCATCAAACACGGGTAGCCTTTAAGTCTATCAAGCTGCCCGTATTTGATCTAATTTCATATGAAGTAGGTGTTAGACGTGACGGGTAACCTTGAACTAGACCGCACACACATAGTGGAATCAAAGACACACCGGAGACGGGCGCTAATGTTCTCCTTAATACCCGGGATGGGGCAAATGTACAACAAACAGTACGGCAAAGGGGCACTTTTTTTCCTGTTTGGCGTCTCTTTTTTCATCGTATTTTATGATTTATTCAATATTGGCTTTTGGGGGCTGTTCACACTTGGTACGATGCTGCCTCGTGACAACTCTGTTTTTCTTTTAGCAAAAGGGATTATTGCGCTGTTAACAGCTGGTTTTGGTATCGGCTTTTACGTACTCATGATGCGTGATGCTTTTATGAACGGAAAGAAACGTGATCAAGGGATTCCGCTTCATTCCATCCGAGCTCAATATCATCAGCTGATCGACCAAGGCTTTCCTTACTTAATGAGCACTCCTGCTTTCTTTTTACTTCTATTCTCTGTTGTCTTTCCTATTATGTTCAGCTTTGCGCTTGCCTTTACGAACTACGATTTATACCACTCGCCTCCTGCCAATCTGATCGATTGGGTAGGGATCAAGAACTTCCAAAATATCTTTTCAATTGATATTTGGAGAGACACTTTCATTGATGTACTTGGCTGGACCGTCGTATGGACGCTGGCTGCTTCGACCCTTCAATGTGCTGTCGGCATCTTTCTAGCGGTTCTGCTCAATCAGAAGGATTTAAAAGGAAAACGTTTTTTTAGAACCATTTTGATTCTCCCTTGGGCTGTTCCGGGTTTTGTGACCATTTTGGTGTTTGCTGGACTGTTCAACGATACATTTGGGGCCATTAACAACACACTTTTTGCATCGATTGGAATTGATCCAAAACCATGGCTGACAGATCCATTTTGGAGCAAAATTGCACTCATTGCGATGCAGACTTGGCTTGGATTTCCTTTTGTTTTCATTATGACAACCGGTGTTTTGCAAGCAATTCCAGAGGATCTATACGAAGCTGCGACCATTGATGGGGCAAACTTCTTTCAGAAATTCCGGTCCATCACGTTACCGCTTGTCCTTTATTCCATTGCGCCTATATTAATCACGCAATATACGTTTAACTTTAACAACTTTAATATCATCTACTTATTTAATGGCGGAGGACCGCCTGTCGCTGGCTCAACTGCTGGGGGAACGGACATCTTGGTTTCTTGGATTTACAAACTCACGATGCAGTCTTCTCAATATGCACTCGCTGCCGCTGTCACGATCTTACTTTCAATCTTTGTCATCGCCATTGCACTCTGGCAGTTTAAGAGAACGAATTCATTCAAAGAGGAGGACATGATGTGATATGGGATCAAAACAAAACAAGCTCATTCGCCTGAGCATCACTTATTTTATCCTTTTCATTGCCTCCATTTGTATTCTATATCCACTGCTTTGGACGATCGGTGCTTCCTTTAACCCTGGGAACAGCCTCATGAGTACAAGCATGTTTCCGAAGAATCCAACGTTCAGCCACTTCACCGAGCTGTTCTTCGGTCAGGGGGCACTTTATGCAAAATGGTATTGGAACTCAATGAAGATCAGTATTGCCACAATGGTTTTAACGCTCGTTCTTGTCAGTTTTACAGGCTATGCCTTTTCCAGATTCCGCTTCAAAGGACGGAAAAATGGGCTGATGCTCTTTTTGCTGCTGCAAATGATTCCTCAATTTTCAGCGCTGATAGCGATTTTTGTTCTTGCTCAAATGCTTGGACTCATTAACAGCCACCTTGCCCTGATTTTGATTTATGCAGGTGGACAAATTCCGATGAATACGTATTTAATGAAAGGCTATCTTGATGCGATTCCAAAGGATCTCGATGAATCAGCCAGAATGGACGGCGCAGGGCATTTCCGGATTTTCATCCAAATTATTATGCCGCTCGCTAAGCCCATCTTAGCTGTTGTCGCAATCAACTCATTTACAGGTCCGCTGGGTGATTTCATCATTTCCAGTGTCATTGTCCGCTCACCCGAAATGTATACGCTCCCAATCGGTCTGTACAATCTTGTGTCAGACAAAATGGGTGCAAGCTACACGACCTTTGCAGCCGGGGCTTTACTCATTGCGATTCCAGTCGCTTTATTGTTCCTTGTTTTACAAAAACAATTTGTGTCCGGTCTCACACAAGGCGGGACAAAAGGATAAGGGGAGATTTGATGAAGAAATGGTTGCTTGTCACTGTTGTCGTTTTCTTTCTGATGGGATTAGGTATTCTGCCTGAAGCAAGGGCCGATACGATTT
Organism: Bacillus sp. FSL M7-0003; assembly: GCF_038628485.1. Lineage (NCBI taxonomy): Bacteria > Bacillati > Bacillota > Bacilli > Caryophanales > Bacillaceae > Bacillus > Bacillus sp. FSL M7-0003. Next base: position 3,592,047 of record NZ_CP152024.1, read on the forward strand.
CTGTGAAACCGGTCAATGGACTGCAAGGTGATTTCATCAAGGGAGCCGATATCTCGATGCTTGCAGAAGTGGAGAAAAGCGGCGGCAAATACTACAACCAGAACGGACAGCAGGTTGATCCGCTCAAGCTATTAAAGGATAAAGGCGTCAACTATGTGCGTATCAGACTGTGGAACCATCCATATGACAATCAAGGCCGTGCCTATAACGGCGGCACAAATGATCTCAACACAGCCATCGCTTTATCGAAACGTGCAAAAGCACAAAACATGAAAGTGCTGCTTGATTTTCACTACAGTGATTTCTGGACTGACCCCGGTAAACAATTCAAACCGAAAGCGTGGGCATCCCTCTCACAAAGCGATTTAGAAAAAGCGGTCGGCACTTACACAGGTGATGTGCTCAAAGCGATGAGAGCGCAAAATGCCTTGCCGAATATGGTTCAGGTCGGGAATGAGTTGAACTCAGGTATGCTGTGGCCAAACGGAAAAAGCTGGGGTGAAGGCGGTGGTGAATTTGACCGGCTCGCTGCTCTGCTAAAAGCTGGCACAAATGCCGTCCGCTCTGTCGATTCAAACATCAAAATCATGCTTCACCTTGCACATGGCGGAGACAATGGTGCATCCCGCTGGTGGTTTGATGAAATCACAAAACGAGGCGTCTCCTTCGATACGATCGGTTTATCTTATTACCCGTATTGGGACGGCGGCTTTAGCGGTCTTACGTCCAATATGAATGATATCAGTGCCCGCTATAATAAAGACGTGATCGTGGTAGAAACTGCTTACGGCTTTACGACAGCAAACGGTGACAACCTAGATAACTCATTTAACCAAGACTCTGTCAATACAGCCGGTTATCCAGCCTCACCTCAAGGCCAGGCATCTTTTATACGAGATCTATCCGAAAAAATTTCACAAGTAAACAACAACCGCGGGAAGGGGTTCTTTTATTGGGAGCCGCTTTGGATTCCAGCGAAAGGTGCTCCGTGGTCTAGTCAATACGGGCTCGCTTATATCCAAACAACCGGGACTGTCGGAAATGCGTGGGAAAATCAAGCGATGTTTGATTTCAACGGAAAAGCACTGCCTTCTCTTGATGTATTTAAACAAATGACACCGTAACTAAAAGGATAGGACGTGACAAAATGGGAAAGCGTTACCCACTCGTTCACCCAAATGTGAAAGGTTTTTTGCATGGTGGCGATTACAATCCAGATCAATGGCTGCATATGCCCGAGATCATAGACGAAGATTTTCGATTAATGAAGCTTGCACACTGTCAAACATTCTCCATCAACATTTTCGCATGGAGTAAGCTAGAGCCAGCAGAGGGTCAGTATGACTTTGCATGGCTGGATGACATCATGGACCGCTTGGCAGCACAGGGGGCACACGCCATTCTCGCAACGCCAAGCGGAGCAAGACCTGCTTGGCTGTCACAAACATATCCAGAAGTATTGCGCGTCGAAGCGAATCGTCAGCGTAACTTACATGGACTGCGCCATAATCATTGCTTCACCTCTCCGGTTTATCGAGAAAAAACGAATACACTCAACCGGCTGCTTGCGGAACGCTACAAGGATCATCCAGCACTGATCATGTGGCACATTTCGAATGAGTACGGCGGCGAGTGTCATTGCGACCTGTGCCAGGAAGCATTTCGAGACTATTTGAAGGACAAATACAACCACGATCTTGAGGCTTTGAATCAAGCATGGTGGACGGGATTTTGGAGCCACACGTATAGTGATTGGTCACAAATCGAGTCACCCGCACCACACGGGGAGCACATGATTCACGGCATGAACCTGGATTGGAAGCGCTTTGTCACAGCACAAACGATCAATTTTTATCAAAATGAAATTAAGCCGCTGCGGGAATTGACGCCTCATATCCCAGTAACCACGAACTTTATGGGCGACTATCCGCATATGCGTCCATTTCTTGGGCTGGATTATCATCAATTTGCAAAAGAGGTCGATGTGATCTCATGGGATAGCTATCCTGCTTGGCACAGCGGCAGAGAAACAACGGCCGAATTAGCATCGAACGTTGCCTTTGTACATGATTTGTATCGTTCCTTAAAGGACGGACAGCCGTTTCTCGTCATGGAGAGTACGCCGAGCCTTGTAAACTGGCATGAAGTGAACAAGGTCAAACATAAAGGCATGGCACACCTTTCTGCCATGCAGGCAATTGCCCACGGATCAGACTCCGTGCTTTATTTCCAGTGGCGGCAAGGCCGAGGCGCCTCTGAGAAATTCCACGGTGCCGTTGTCGATCATTCTGGTCATGAACATACGCGCGTGTTTCAAGAGGTAGCTGATCTAGGGAAACAACTGGAGCAGCTGCACCCAATTGCGGGCACATCCGTTCAGCCAGAGGTCGCCATCATTTATGATTGGGAAAATCACTGGGCCATTGATGATGCGCAAGGCTTAAATAATACAAACAAACGCTATGTAGAGGCTTGTCAAACTCACTATCGAAGCTTTTGGAAAAAAGGTATCTCTGTTGACATAGTCGGGATGGAAAAGGATTTCTCATCCTATCGTGTGCTCATTGGGCCAATGCTCTACATGATCAAACCAGGCGTTGCAGAAAAAATTGAAGCCTTTGTCAAAGAGGGGGGCATTTTTATCGCGACTTACTGGAGCGGCATAGTCGACGAAAATGATCTCTGTTTCCTCGGCGGTTTCCCTGGTCCTCTCCGCCATGTACTTGGCATTTGGGCAGAGGAAATCAACACATTGATGCCTGATGAACATGTGTTAATGACCACAGGGAATGGACGCACCTATCATGTCGGACAATATTGCGAATCTATACATCCTGAAACGGCCTCTGTGTTAGGGCATTTTGAGAATGGCTGCTACGAAGGACAGCCAGCCCTGACTGTCCGTTCATTAGAAAAAGGGAAAGCATACTATATGGCCTCAGAAAATGAGCAGTCTTTTTATGATGAGTTTTACGAAGACCTTATCGCAGGTATTGGCATACAGCCCGTCCTATCCACTGCAATTCCAGAAGGAGTCAGTGTACAAAAACGAACAGACGGGTCGCAGGACTATGTGTTTTTGATGAATTTTACAGAAGAGCAGCAGAACATGTCACTAGATTCAGAGGCAAGCTATGAGAATATGCTGACTGGACAGCAAGTGCCTGAGCAGCTTCAACTTAATCCTTACGAGTATGTCATCTTGAAAAATCGTTGAAAGAAGCGTCCATTTATTGGGCGCTTTTTAATTTAATAAGTCTAAATACCCATATTAATTATTGTGAACTTTAATCGTTATTTTTATCTAAATTTTTTTACAATATTTGATGCCGCGCCACGACTGGTCCATCCATCCTTTTTTACCATTTTATATGTATGAAAGCGGTTGCTTAATACTCATAAATTTGATACCCTTTTTTTCAATGCACCTGTGGGAATGCATTGGATGAAAAGTATAGACAAATGTAAACGTTTTATTTGTAGGGGGAGGGGCTTATGTTAACGTTTGTTGGATTGATGATTATTTTAACGATTGTTGTGCTGCTGATTTGGGGGAAAGCAAGTCCAATTGTCGCCATGGTCATGGTGCCTTTAATAGGGGCGCTCATTGCGGGATTTGGGATCAATGACATTCAAACCTTCTTTGAGGAAGGGATTATCAAAGTATTGCCGGTGGCGACCATGTTTATCTTCGCCATTTTATTTTTTGGTATTTTGCAAGATACAGGGTTCTTTGAACCTGTAATTAAGACTTTAATCAAGCTGACAAAAGGAAATGTTGTCACAGTTGCAATGGGAACTGCTTTGATTGGGGTTATCGCACACTTAGACGGAGCAGGGGCTACGACCTTTTTATTAACTGTACCTGCACTGCTTCCGCTTTATAAAAAATTACATATGAGTCCTTATTTACTGCTGTTATTAATCGGGACGAGTGCTGGATTAACCAATATGATTCCATGGGCTGGACCGACTGGACGGGCAGCAAGTGTCCTGAATATGGACCCCTCTGAACTCTGGGTGCCGCTCATTCCAATTCAGCTCATTGGCGTTGTACTCGTGTTAGGAATGGCATTCATTTTAGGAAAGAGAGAAGAAAAGCGAATTCGGGTGAAAATTGCTGCAAATGAAATAGCTGCGGTTCAACTAGAAGGTGCAGATTGGGATCGTGCCATTCAGTCTATTAGTGAAACGGGAGACGCCTCTTTAAAGCGTTATCATCTCATTTGGGTGAACCTTGTTCTGTTTTTGTGTGTTGTGGTGCTTCTCGTGTTGAACGTGATGCCTGCTAGTTTTATGTTTATGATTGGCCTGTCTCTCGCACTATTAATTAACTTTCCGAATGTGAATCTGCAAATGGAAAGGATCAAGGCACACGCACCTAGTGCGCTGATGATGGCGGCTGTGATTTTTTCCGCAGGGTCATTTTTAGGAATTCTTGAAGGCACAGGGATGCTGAAAGCCATTGCTGTTGACAGTATTCACATTTTACCAGCCTTCTTGCTGCCATTTTTACATATCATTGTTGGGATGCTTGGAGTGCCGCTTGATATGCTGACAAGTACAGACGCCTATTATTACGCTCTTCTGCCAATTGTTGAATCCATTACATCTGAAGTTGGCGTACCAGGCACTTCTGCGGCATATGCCATGATGATTGGGAACATCATTGGAACCTTTGTCAGCCCGCTTGCTCCCGCTGTTTGGCTCGCTGTAGGTCTTGCAGGGGTTGATATGGGGAAACACATCCGCTACTCCTTCTTTTGGATGTGGGGATTCAGTATTATCCTTCTGTTCGTGGCGATGCTGATTGGCATCATTTAAAAAGAAAGACATGCGCGGATATGCGCATGTCTTTTCTTTCATTATGAAGGATATTCACTTGTGTGAATGTCTGAATTCGGCTTTCTAATAAGAGACATTAATCCAATGATAAACAATAGAACCATTGGAGCGAATGCAAGGCCAACTGTTCCAATTAAAAGAGTCACAGCAGAAACCAAGAAAAGAATACCTGAAAGCACGGCACGACGGTCGGTTTTCAAGAAAATCACACCTACAATCGACAGCACAGCCGCAATTGCGGAAACGACCATGAACTGAGTACCAAACGCATGAACCGAAGCCTGAAGCGTTTCAATCGGCAATGTTTCCCCTTCCTCTTTTAACACTTCATTGATTTCATCATAAAATGATGGACCCACAGAAAGGATTAATGCCCCAAACCCGACACCAATGGCATTGAGGACAATACTAATAATCCCCATAATTTTTTCACCTTTACGTTTAATCATGTGTAAACCTCCTAAAAAGTTAAATTAACCTGTTTTTACTTCTCGTTTTTGGAAAACGATTAAGGCAATAGCTAAGAAAATAGCCCAATAGATGACTAGGACGGTTAGTGAGAATCCTAGAGACATACCATCGATAATAGTAACCTGTTCCATAAAGTATTGAGATGGATCGTTTGCAAATAACAGATATTTTGACCAATCAAAGAAGAGCATTAAAATACCTGTGACTGATCCACCCACAATATACGCTAAAACACTAATGGCAATGGAGATAGCTTCACTTCTAAATACTGTAGAAATGGCAAACGAAAGGGTTCCCAAAACGACAAACATTGCACAATGAGCAAGATAATAATAGACCATATTTGCAAACTGCGAACGTTCAATCACTTCACCATTTTGATACACCAAATTCACATAATCAGTGTTAAGTCCAAAGAAAATAGCACCCAATATGAATGACAAGATAAATAGCACCACAACAAGTAAAAGAGCATACAGCTGCACCGTAATATATTTAGATATTAGGATCTTTAGCCTTGATGGTGGACGAATCAATAATAATTTAATTGTACCATGCTTGTATTCAGCCGATACAATGGTGGAAGCAATAATGATCACAAACACACCGACTAGCTGAAGTAAATTGGCGTTTGTTTTCACATAGTCCCATACACTGTCTCTAAACTGATCAGCTGGCGGCAAGTTATGCTTGATTCGATAATCATTAATAGTGATCTCTTTTTCAAGCTCTCTTTTAAAGAAACCATTCTCTGTCTCTTTGAGCTCCTTCTTGTTTTCCTTATTCATCATTTCTAGCTGGGTTTTCCAATCACCTGAAGCTTGATCTTTGTCATTTGTTTTCACTACAAAGATCAACGTGGCAACCATACCTAAAACAAGAAGCCCAACCATAATCCAAGTACCAACACGAAAACTGATCTTCATCCACTCGTTTTGAATGAGGCGAATCATACGTCTGCCTCCTTTTTACCTGTTAAGCTTAAGAACTTATCTTCTAAGGTTTGTTTTTCAATTTTGATCTCGTACAAATGAATAGACGCGCTGCTCAAATGACGGATTAATTCTGGCATTTTTTGTTCTGGCATAGAGAAAAATAAGTACTGCTCCTCTTCTCTTACAGTGACGCCTTCCTCAAATGCATCAATGAGCTTCTGTGCTTCTTCAAGCTCCCCGGCTGCTACCTTCATTCGATAATTAACCAAATCATCCTGCTTCGTCTCAGCACGCTGATCCTCAATCGCAATCAGCTTTCCGGTTTGGATAATTGCAAAGCGATCACACATCAATTCCATCTCTGACATGAGGTGACTTGAAACAATTACAGCCAGCCCTTCTTCCTTCGCAAGCCTTCTCAAGTAATCTCGTATCATTCGAATCCCCTCAGGATCAAGTCCATTGGTCGGCTCATCTAAGATTAGCAGTTTCGGTCTATGTATGAGTGCCTGCGCAATGCCCAATCGCTGTTTCATTCCTAATGAAAATGTACGCACACGTTTATGCTTCACATGCTGCAAGCTGACTAGCTCTAACAGCTCATCAATTCGCGCTTCATCCACTTTCCCATTCATTCTGGCAAAGTGAACAAGATTTTGTCTTGCCGTTAAATGATTATACATTTCTGGATTTTCAATAATCGCACCGACATGTTGGATGGCATGCTGATAGGATGTTTGAATACTATGGCCATTAATCAGAATGTCACCAGATGTAATGGGAGAAAGACCGACCATCATACGAATGGTTGTTGTTTTCCCTGCACCATTAGGTCCTAAGAAGCCAAAGACTTCGCCCGCTTGGACAGAAAAGCTCAAGTCTTGAACAATCTTTTTCCCGCTAATATGTCTAGATACATTATGCAGTTCTAAAACGTTCGTCACGTTACCTCTCCTTCTTTGTCTAAGTATCATCTATCATTCTATTTCCTGATAAACACCATGATCCGTCAAAAATAGAAGAACACTTCCATATGGTACAGCAATGCCCAAAAGTTGTGAAGGGGATTAGCCAAAATTTAGCGAATCATCTGCCTTTTTTAAGGTAGAGTTAAGGTAATGATTTAAAAAACTCTAATTCTATATTACTTAAAGACTGTGGGATTCAAAATGCGATCCCGTCTTACTCTCGTAACATAAATATATAATAGAGGCATGCAATAAGGTGTAAAGATAAGTCCCCCTGTTTTTTTCAATACTCACTGTTGCAGGAGGGATTATTTTATCGTATGTAATTTCAGCTATCGTCTGCTCTGAGCTTTCTAATCTTACACGATTATTGGCAATACCCTTCTTTAGATAATATGTAGTATCATCTATTACTAATTTCATCATTGGATTTATTTTGATTTTAGTTCTATCTTCTAATATTAACTTTCCTTTACCTTTACATTCTATCACCCAATTTGAACGAAACATGGATTGGAGGGATTTATTTTCAATAGCTGTTACAACCATATTAGAATTCGAATCCATTACCTCAACATTCACATAAAACTCATCAAATATGTAATCAATCAACTTTTCCACTTTATTTGTATAAAATCTTTTTATAAATCCAATGTTAACACCATCTTTATTAATAATTGGTATACATTTGGTCGTTTTTTTAATTACAGGCTTCTTAAAATACCCAAACTCCATTTTTATCTCCCATTTATTTTTTGGACTCAATTAATTTATGAAATGATAAGCTTAAATTATTCCAATAATGTATACGGATATTCCTTTGAATAGTTCCTCATCATTTTAATAAATATAAAACACCTAATTTATTAAGGGATATGTTTCCTTTAACAATTTAGGTGTTTTTTGTACAACTACAACATTCTTATACTTATTTCTTGCTCAGATTTAGCCTTAATCGGCAAGTTCTAATAGTATAGCTTTTTTTGTTTATATCTTCTTCACAAACTCTGATTTTAATTTCATTGCGCCGAAGCTAGGAATTTTACAATCAATGTTATGATCGCCTTCAACTAAACGAATGCCTTTGACCTTCGTTCCTATTTTCAAAACGGATGATGAACCTTTTACTTTTAGGTCTTTAATGACAGAGACCGTGTCCCCATCACTTAACAGGTTCCCATTCGCATCTTTGACAACAAGCTGTTCCTCTGCCGCTTGTTCTTGTTCAAGTGACCATTCATGCGCACATTCAGGACAAATCAGCAAACTGCCGTCCTCGTAAGTATAAGGTGAGCTGCACGAAGGACAATTCGGTAGATTAGACATTTTTGTTTCCTCCAACTTTCTACATCATTTATATCGATTTTACCACATTTATATAAAAGGAATGTGATAGAAAAGGAAACATTTTTCATCGTTTACTTCTTTCTCCTAATTTTTAACGCAGCCGCGATATTCCGAGCTGTTCTTTCTACATGAAGAGCCGCATCTCGTATCGCCTCAGACAGAGAGGTAATACCTGGAACGATACTAAACAGTGCATCAATTCCATGATCGTGTACGACTCCACTGTCGTTTGCAAGAGAGCCTGCAATACCAATCACAGGCAGATTATACTGCTTTGCTGCTTTGGCTACGCCGATTGGGGTTTTTCCATAAATGGTCTGCCGGTCAATTCGGCCTTCTCCCGTAATGACAAGGTCTGCCTCCTTGATGACGTCATCAAAATGAACAGCCTTCAGCACAATATCGATTCCTCTTTGCAAATCAGCTTTTAAAAAGCCTAATAAACTCGCACCAAGCCCTCCTGCCGCTCCTGCCCCTGCTGCATCTCCAAAGGAGACATTGAACTGCTTTTCAGCTACTTGTGCAAAATGAGCCAGATTCTTGTCTAACACTTGAACCATTTCTTCATCTGCTCCCTTTTGAGGACCGAAAACAGCAGACGCTCCTCTCTCACCCGTTAAAGGATTATCCACATCACAAGCCGCCTCCAGACGGACGGATTGCAGTCTTGGATCGAGTCCAGATAAATTAATTGAAGCTAATTGATGAAGTGCCCCGCCGCCTGACGTCAGGGAATGTCCTGTTTTATCAAGGAAATCTGCACCTAATCCTTGCATCATCCCAACACCGCCATCATTTGTTGCACTTCCGCCAAGGCCAATGATCACGTGCTTCGCTCCTTTATCCAGCGCTGCAAGTATTAATTCTCCAGTTCCTCTAGATGTGGTCCATAATGGATTACGTTTTTCTCGCGGTACAAGATGTAAACCAGAGGCTGCAGCCATCTCTATGACAGCAGTCTGACCGTCTCCTAACATGCCAAAAAAGGCATTCACTGGCTCACCAAGCGGGCCCGTGACCACTTGATGAACAATGTGTCCGCCAGTCGCATCAACCAACGATTGAACGGTCCCCTCTCCTCCATCTGCCATTGGCAGTTTGATATACTCTGCGTTTGGCAAAATAGAACGAAATCCTCGTTCAATGGCACATGCTGTCTCATAAGCAGATAAACTTTCTTTAAATGAATCTGGTGCGATCACAATTTTCATCCTAAAGCCCCTCTTTTCTTATCATGTCCTCAGCCAAACAGCTGGAAAACGCCAAAAATAATGGTCGATACAACGGTTAACGTCAAACCGATTAACGATTCAAAAGGCATGAGCTTCAAACGCTCTTTAATATCCATTTGAACACTTCCTGCTGTTGCATGGAAAAAGCTCCCGTGCGGCATATGGTCAAGCACTGTTGCGCCAGCATGAATCATGGCTGCTCCTGAAAGAGCAGATACACCAAGCCCAATCAGTGTTCCGCTAAACACACCACTCGCTACCGCCGTTCCTGCTGTTGTCGAAGCGGTCGCGGCTGACATAAATATCCCTGAAGTTGGCGCAAGTAAATATGGAGGTAAACCCGATGCATCCAGTGCCTGAATAAACACATCTTTTAAGGAAGAATTTGATACGATTCCTGCTAATGTACCTGTCCCTAATAACATGATCGCTACACCTGACATTTTATGAAGCCCCGACATCGCATAATCATTGAGAAATTTCCCTTTTTTCATGAAAAGAGCACCTACAATCCCTCCAATCGGTAAAGCGATCATTGGGTCTATATTGATTTGAAAAAGCGGCCTTAAAGCCAACAATAAAATGGTAACCAGCGGACCAGCCAGTGCTTGAAAAAAAGAAGGTATTTGAACTTTACTTTGCCCAGTTTCTTCTTCAAGAACGGGCGTCCCTTTGTTTGCAAGCTTTTTAGCTAATACATATGTAACAGCCAACCCGAACACAGCTGGAATGATTCCAGCAGCCATCATTGAAGTCAGAGGTACACCAAAAGCGTCTGAAGCGGCAATGGCATTCGGATTCGGTGACATGATATTTCCTGCCTTCCCGCCTCCAATCATAGCAAGGAGTATTCCCGTTTTTGAGAGCTTTGCGCGTTTGGCAATGGCAAGTGCGATGGGCGCTACTGTGATAACCGCAACATCTACAAAAACGCCCACTGTTGTTAAAATCATCGTTGCAAGAGCGAGTGCTAATAGTGCCCTCGCCTCACCAAGCCTTCTCACGATGGCCTCAGCGATAGATAACGCTGCACCTGATTCAATGAGAACACCAGCCAGTACACCTGCGGCCATAATTCTAAGGACAGCCGGAATCATGTCCTTAGCACCTTCCATCATAACGTTGACGGTCTGAACAATGTCTACACCGCCAACCAATCCGCCTATGAATGCACCTGCCAGCATGCCATAAGCAGGTGATACTTTTTTTAGAATGAGAACAATCGCGATCACAAGCGCCGCCATGGCTCCCAAAGTACTTACCGTCACATCTCCACCCATTCTCAAGTCCCCCTAAAAATATCTTCCTCCAATTGTAAGCGTTTACCCTAAGGGGTTGTGTTGTGAATCTGGATGAACTTTTTTAACTGACCACTCTTCCGAATTGTGCATTTGCACAATCAATATAGTTGAGTCATTAGCTGCGCCATATAAAGCTCGATTAACTGTTTTACATGACGAGGGTCTTTTCCGGTCAATCCTTGAATTTTGTCTAAACGATAACGCAATGTATTCCGATGAATAAATAAACGATCAACAATTCTTTGCAAATCACCGCCCTCTTCAATGTAAACCCTTAATGTATGGGCTAGCTCTGCTTCTTGTGTCAAAGGCTTGTAAAAGTCAGTCCATCGACTGTTCTTTTCAGCAATTCCCACCTTCATGAATAAGCTTTCCAGCTGATACGATTCAAAGAAATACATACTTTCTTCCGGATCAAGAGCCTTCCCTAACCTCAGGGCTTCTCTCGCATGCTGAAAAGAAATTGGCAGCTGGCTGATGTCTTCAGCGACAGTCCCTATCCCCACTAACACTTGGCTTCCTACTGCTCTTTGCATTGTTTTTTGCAGATGACCTGCCGCCTGCTTTACTCGATGTTCAGGTATGGGCTGACTTAAAAGAATCAATTCATGACAAAAGGTCATGCCAAGTAAATCATCCGCATTCTTATCATATTGAATCGCATGCATCAATTTATGAACAGCATCCTCTGAGGATGGAACTGGCTGAAAAACAATAGCCATTCGGCGCTTGTCTAAATCCATCCCCAGCCAAGCAGCTCGATTTTTCAGCTGATGATCCCCAACATCAGAATATGAAATCAACTGATTGACAATTTCACTCTCTATTCGATGACGCCATTGAACCCGCTCAAGCAGAAAAGATTGCTCTAACACCAGTTCAGCTGCCATCTTCACCAGCTCGGCATGATGCCGAATGTCCTCTGGTTCACCAGTAATTCCAATCACACCAACTACTTGTTCATGGAAGCAGATAGGCAAGTTAATTCCAGGTTTCACCCCTTCTAAGCGCAAAGAGGTCTCCTGGTCAATTTCCACACTGTTCCCGCTTGTCAGCACAAGCCGTGCACCATCATGTTTATGGCCAATCCTGTTTCGTTCACCAGAACCAATAATGACACCATCTGCATTCATCACATTGATGTTTTTATGTAAAATATGCATCGTACGTTCAACCATTTCTTGAGCCAATTCACTGGTCAAAAATTGCATTTGTCATCTCCCCTGAAGGTTTTTTTCATTCAATGTATCATAGTGTCTTTGAACAATAAATGCAAAGTGTTTTAAAACCAGCCATTGACAAAGACACCCTGAAAAGTGTTTAATCAAATCAAGAACCGACCGACAGTCTAGTTGAAAGAAAGGATGGCTTTATGAGAACCGTTAAACATCCTGAGGAACGTAAAAATGACATATTAAACGCAGCCGAAGCGCTTTTTTCAACCAAAGGCTATCAGAAAACAACGATTATTGACATATTAAAAGCCGTTGGCATCGCAAAAGGCACCTTTTACTACTACTTTGCATCCAAAGAAGAAGTAATGGATGCCATTATTGACAGGATCATCAAAGAAGATATCATCGTGGCAAAGCGTATTGCAGCTGAGCCAGACCTTCCAGTCGTTGACAAACTATTTCGTATCATCATGGCGCAATCACCTCAGCAAGGAAGCCATAAACAGGGCATGATCGATCAGTTCCATCAGCCTTCTAATGCAGAAATGCATCAAAAAAGCTTAATCAAAGCCATTAAAGAACTATCACCCGTGTTGGCAGATGTCATTCAGCAAGGTGTAGAGGAAGGGACATTCAAAACGAAGTATCCGCAAGAGACGGTTGAATTTCTCCTTGCTTCTGCACAGGTCATATTTGATGAAGGCCTTTTTCAATGGACAGCCGAAGAAAGTATACAACGCGCTTTAGCTTTTATAGATATACTCGAATCCTCATTGCATGCAGAAAAGGGGAGCTTTTCATTCCTGCTGAAGCGATTATCTGGAGAGCTGGATGAAAATAATCAGTGATTGGTCACTTCAATACCAATCCTGCATACATTATAGACTGACGGTCGGTCTAAAAGGAGAGTGATATTCATGTCTTTGTTATCCAAAAGAGGGTCATCCCACTTTATCTACCTCGTTCTCGGACAGATTATTTCCGTTTTCGGATCTTCTCTCATTCGATTTGTTCTATCTTTACACGTACTGGATATGACGCATCGAGTTGATTTATATGCCTTACTTTTCGCTTTATCCAATATCCCGCTCCTTCTCTCACCGTTAGCTGGTGCAATCGCTGACCGATTTAACAGAAGGAATTTAATGATTTTATTTGATGTCCTCACCGGCATGATGATTCTTGCCTTTTATTTTTGGTTATTTTCGGGAAATGATTCACTCTATATGATCGGAGCTGTCATGATAATGCTTGGCGTGATGAGTACGTTCTATGCTCCCGCTGTCATGTCCAGCATTCCACAGCTAGTGAAACAAGAGCAATTAGAACAAGCAAACGGCATTGTCAATGGCGTTCAGGCACTTTCAGGTGTTCTCGCACCTATTATCGGAGGAGTTCTATACGGAATGATTGGAAGCCAAGCCATCATCGGTGCGAGTGCCATCGTATTTTTTCTATCAGCCTGCATGCTTTTACGGCTAAACATTTCCTTCTCCCCTAGTCCGCTGACAGAGTCCATGAGCAAGGTACTCATAAAAGATATGAAACAAGGATTTTCTTATATTGGCAGCCAGCCATTTTTAAAAAAAGCCATGCTGCTTGCCGCAATGTTAAATTTCATCCTTACACCATTTTTTATTGTTGGGGGTCCAATCATTTTAAGGGTCACAATGAAGAGCAGTGACATCATGTATGGAATAGGCATGGGCTTGATTGAGTTCGCTGTCATCGCGGGGGCTCTGCTAGTTGGACTTGTAGCGAAGCATTGGCGCATTCCTACTTTATATCGCTGGCTTCTTGTCATCGCAGTCATCTTGCTGCCTATGGCGCTTTCAACATCCAAAACAGCTCTTCAATTTGGTACTTATCCAGCTTATTTTCTCTTTTTAGCAGGATGTCTTCCAATTGCTATGCTGCTAACTATGATCTCAATCGTTGTGATTTCACATGTTCAAAAGAAAACACCAAATCATCAATTAGGAAAAGTAATGGCCAATCTGACAATGGTTTCTCAATGTGCTGCTCCGCTTGGCCAAATGATGTATGGATTTTTGTTCAATACGTTTTCAGCCACCATGTATGTGACGGTGCTCATCGTCAGTACTTTCATGTTTGCACTAGCCTGCTTAACAAAAAATATGCTTCAGCATGAAGGAGAAGCAGCCTCATGAGATTAGCGTTTATAAAGAAAGACTTAACCCGACACCGTCTCATTTCAATCGGCTTAACCATTTGCATCATGATGACTTCATTTCTCGCAGCAAGTGCAGCTCAAATGATCGTACAGCTGAATGGTTCCATTTCTAACCTGCTCCATTCTGCCAAAGCGCCAGACTTTGTCCAAATGCATGACGGCGACCTAAATGAAAAAGACATTGAAGTATTTTCAAGCAAGCAATCCATGGTAAAAGCCCATCAAATCGTCCCAATGATACCAATTGAACATGCAAACATCAGGTTCGGACATGAGCCTGCCAAAGCAGGTGTGATGGATCATTTATTTGTGAAGCAAAATTACAACTTTGATTTTCTTCTAGATGAACAAAACGAAAAGCTTACTGTCAATAAAGGTGAAGTGGCTGTCCCAATTTATTTTCAACAAAAGTATCGGCTTAACATAGGTGAAACATTACTGATTGAGAAAGGAGCTAATCAATTCATCTTTCGCATCAAAGCGTTCTTGCGAGATGCACAAATGAACCCCAGTCTTGTCAGTTCAAAAAGATTTCTTCTTCATAACGAGGATTGGGATGCAATAAATCAAGTGTTTCAACAAAAAGAGTACTTAATCGAATTTTTACTACATGATGCCTCGCAGACAGATGCTTTTCAAGCAATCTATCAATCATCACAGCTGCCACAACAAGGTCCATCTGTCACACTACCTTTACTGCGTATGCTGAATGCATTGACAGATGGAATGGTCATTGCCATTCTCCTGCTTGTTTGCCTGCTACTCATCAGTATAGCCCTTCTCTCTCTCCATCTTGCTATGACGGCTTCTATAGAAGAGGATGAACGTGAAATTGGCATACTGAAGGTGCTTGGGATCCCTTTAACAAGAATCAAGCAATTATACGTTGGTAAATATGCCGCGCTTGCTTGTGCAGGGTGTATAGCAGGATATGTGTTAACGCTTATATTTGGTGATATGTTTACAACCAATATTCACCGTTACATGGGGAATCAGCCTTCTTTTGCTCATTGGTTAATCCCGCTTTTTGTTTCTATTGCGACGGCAATGATCGTCATCTCTTGCAGCTATGCTGTCCTAAGAAAGTTTGGTCAAATATCAGCTGCTCAAGCACTTCAAGGCGTTATCAATTCACCGAATCATAAGAAAAAAATACCTATGCACCTCAAGAAAAGCAGGTTCATACCAATCAATATTTGGCTTGGTTTAAAAGATCTGATATCACGAAAGAAGTTGTACACAACGATTTCTTGTATTATTGCACTCTGTACATTTTTAATGCTCATGCCTATTCAGCTATGGCATACCTTACAATCACCGGATTTCATCACATACCTTGGCTCTGGTAAAAGTGACCTTCGAATGGATATACGCCAAGGAAATCATCTAGCGAAAAATACAAACGAAATAGAATCAATGATTCGTCAAGATCAGAGCATACAAACAGCAGCCATCTATAAAACTACTTCTCTTCAGGTGAAATCAAAGGAGAACACATTAGAAACGCTCTACTTAGAAACAGGTGAGCTCTCAGCATTTCCCCTAAACTATTTAAAAGGGCGGCAGCCTTTAAAGAATGAAGAAATTGCCTTATCCGTATTAAATGCAGATTCACTTCAGAAAAAGATAGGAGAAAAAATCACTCTCGTAAATAATAGGCATGAAATCCAAAGAACGGTGACAGGTATTTATCAGGACGTGACCAATGGAGGCAAAACAGCAAAAGCTATATCACAGCCATTTCCTCAACCAGTTCTTTGGCAAACCCTTCAAATCCAACTAAAACCAGGAGTAAATATTGCAGAGAAAAAGACAATATTTGAAAAAAAGGTATCTCCTGCAAAAGTGACAGATATGAAAGAATACGTTCATCAAACGATCGGCAGCACAGCAGCTATTGTAAAAGTCATTGCATTTTTTGCTGCATTAGCTGCCTTTGGAACCGCCAGCTTAATGCTATTCATGTTTCTGCACATGTTAAAGGCAAAAGATTCGAGCCGAAACCACATGCTAAGAACAATTGGATTTTCTATAACAGATATAACAGCACAATATATAACGAGTTTTATCGTTGTTCTGTGTTTTGGCGCCTTTATTGGAGCAATCGCGGTCAATACCATTGGTCCTGCTTTGATGAGTATAGGTGGAGCAACATTAGGGGCGTCGAGCCTCCAGTGGCTGTCACCGCAATGGGTGTCAGTTGTGTACCCCGTTACACTATTTATTGTCAATTTAGCTTTGACCACCTGGTTATTGAAGGCGTTTTTTTCTAGTCAAACGACAAGGCATACACTTTTATAAGGAGATGTTTCACATGGAACACTTGATTGAAACGAAGCGATTGTCATTGCATATCGATTCATTAAAAGGACAGAAACAAACGATTCTTAAGAATATTCATTTATCGATAAAGCGTGGGGAATTCGTGACCATTATGGGACCTTCTGGATGTGGGAAAACATCCTTACTTTATCAGCTTAGCGGCATAGAAAAAGCTTCAACAGGAGAGATCAAATATAAAGGCCAATCACTATCAGAAATGACAGACAAACAGTTAACTGCTCTGCGCTTAACAGAGATGGGGTTTGTCTTTCAGCACAGCCATTTATTAAAAAATCTTAATCTATTTGACAACATCATTACTGCAGCTTATTTAGCAAAGAAAAAGCCAAGACAAGAATTGAATGAACGAGCTCAATATTTAATGGAAAAACTTGATATTGATCATTTGGCAAATAGATATTTGACAGAAGTATCGGGAGGACAGCTTCAAAGAGCCGCTATCTGCCGAGCGCTCATGAATGAACCAGACATACTTTTTGCTGATGAACCAACAGGGGCTCTTAATTCCAGTACAACGAAGGAAGTGATGAATATTTTTTCAAGAGTACACGCTGAAGGAGCAACACTGCTGCTTGTCACACATGACCCCAAGGTGGCTCTTCGTTCTGAAAAAATCATGTTTATGAATGACGGAGAAATTGCAGACAGTTTACAATTAGGTAGATATGACCATTCAACTGCCGAGAAACGAGAAATGAGATTAAATCAATGGCTGCAAGATTTAGGTTTTTAATTTGAGTAAAAACAGGCAGGAAACTGCCTGTTCTACTTTTTCTGGCACTCAAACGAGTAATCCATAGACAAACTATTTGTTTCTAAGATGATTTTGCCGCCAGCTTGTTGACAAGATTCTGTCAGCAGCTCAATTTCTTTGCTATAAAAGTATCTCTTTGACATATAAACAGTCACTAAAACAAGTAACAGAGTCGCGATAATGACTGTGATTTGTCTATTTAAACTTTGAAATCTTTTTTTCATTTCAACATCCTTTCTAAAAGGTCGGAGTTTGTGTTTAATACTTACTTTTGTCGTCATCTACCAGTTTCTTATCTCATGATCTAGCAACATCATACATGATTTTCTTTCCTAGATCGACCTTCCATTTTTCCTCTGAAATAGTTAAAACTGCTTTATTCCAATTATACGAGTGATATTTTCGTTCATTATCATAAAATCCATTGTATATATCCCTTTTTTAGATTTCCAAAAAGAGATTTTATTCATTTGTGCTAACAAGCAATCACCCTTACAATATCGTACATCACATGACCTTAGGTCCTTTTTATTACCTCTTGTCAATCACTTCGCAGAAACGATTATATTTTACCAAAAATTGTGATATCGTTTTTTATGAAACAGGTGAAAGGATCTTAAAGAGGTGAAATTTCCATGGCTATCATTTCTGCTGAACAGGTGGGGAATCGTTTAAATGATTGGAGAATTGCAATTCGCAAGCATGATGTACACAGTGCAAAAGCAATGTATACAGAATTAAAAGAATTACTTCAAAAAATGGAAGAAAATCAGGAAGTTTTGACCTATTACTCATTGCTAGAAGGCAAGTATAAGCTCATGTTATATGAACGGAGAGGTACAAAACTGAAGGAACAGCCAGAGCCAGATTGCCCCTCTAAAACAAACGACTTAATTGAATACTACTTTTACCTATACAAAGCCCTTTACGCTTCATATAAAAGAGACTATGCATCAGCCATTGGACTGTTTAAAATTGCCGAGAAAAAACTACAACACATTCCTGATGAAATAGAAGTAGCAGAATTTCATACGAAAATCGCTAACTTATATATGCTGCTTCGTCAAAGCCTGATTTCTCTACACTATATTCAGAATGCTATTGATATTTTCAAAAGTCATGAAGGATATGAGAGAAGACTAGCTGCAGCCTTTGTCATCGCCGCTGCTAATTATATGGACATTGGTGACTTTATAAGAGCAGAAGACTACTACAAAAAAGCATTACACATCGCAGACAGTCTCAACGATCATTTTCTAACATCACAGCTTTATCATAATATCAGCATTTTGTACGCCGAAGCTGGCGAATCCAAAAAATGTATTGATGCCCTAGAAAAGGCTCTTAGTGATGAAGACTACCTCTCTTCGTGTTACTTTCATCACTCCATGTACATGTTAATGAAAGAGCTGCTTTCTATCGATGAAAGGACACAAGCTCTCTATTACTTCGAATTGGTGAACCAAAAACATGAATCAGAGAAATGCCCCACCTATACAGCAAAAATGAATTTGCTTTACCATCTATACTTCACTGAAGATATGGCTCAAAAAGCTCAAGCCTGTTTCGATGAAATCAGCATTCTTAAAAAATTAAAAGATGCTGAAGGAGTCTGTGAATTAAGTGCATTAGCTGCAAAACACTTTGAAGAGCTGGGAGCAATTCATCAAGCCTATCTCTTTTTAAAGGAAGCTGATCGCATGAAACATCCTATCATTGACTGGGGGAATTCTAATGAAAAAAATGAGTTTATTGATCATCACTTTGACCATCGTTGTTTTAGGACAAACAGGGGCTTTCAATACATTAAATGATGGCAATCCTGGTACAACAGAACGCCCTATCGGAACTTAATATAACATTGGTCATACAAAGAACCACTCGCCTCATCAAGGCAAGTGGTTCCACATTTATTTTAGTTGCTGATAACATATGAGGCGGTGTATATGTACCGCAAGATAAGTAAGCTCATCATTAGGAATGACGATACTATGCACCTGTTTAATATAGTCTTTGATTTTAAAAGCAACATCCATCGCTTGAGGATATAAGTGTGCAATTTGTTCAAATAACTCATTTTCTTGATCTGATAATAATTTATCAGCATAAAATCTTTCTACGAAGAATTTCACATGTGTAATGAACCGGCTGTAATGAATATTCTCTTGATCCATTTCCATATTCAACGTGTAGCGCACAAGATTGACAATACTTCCGATCATCTTGGCGTATTTCATACCATCTTTCGACTCGGACTCTTCACCTAATGCATTAATTAAGTGAAAGGCGATATTGGCAGCTTCTTCTTTTGGTAATTGTATGCCAAATGTGTCATTGACTAACTCAAGTGCGTAATTTCCTACTTCAAATTCTTCTGTATAGTAATTTTTGATTTCCCAATACACGCGATTCGTAATATTAATATTCTTTTTATGACGTTCCACTGCAAAATTCAAATGATCCATTAAGGTAAAATAAATACCTGAATTTAAATTTGAGTTTAAACGTTTTTCTGCATATTGGACGATGTGTTGAGTTAAATCGATAAATTCCTGAGGCATTGAATCTAACAGTTGAAGAAATTCTTTTGCTCTCATGTTATCGACTGACATAAAGACTTGGTCCGCTTTTTTCTCTTCTATCATTTGACCTGGTTTCTGTCCATAGCCAATTCCTCGGCCGAACAAAACCATCTCCTGTTGGTTCTGATCTTCAGCCAGGACCACGCTCGAGTTTAAAACTTTTTTGATTTTAAACATCGTCATCACCTGTTTTCATGATTGTGGTGTTCAATCAAGCGATTCACCATTTGTCTCAATGACTTTTTTGTACCAATAAAATGAGTCCTTTCGAGATCGTTTTAATGTCCCGTTCCCGTCATCATCTTGATCTACATGAATGAAGCCATAGCGTTTTGACATTTGTGATGTACCTGCACTAATAATATCAATTGAGCCCCAGCTCGTATATCCGAAGAGATCGACGCCTTCTTCAATGGCTTCTCTCATTTGACGGAAATGTTCCTTAAAATAGTTAATACGATAGTCGTCATGAATTGAGCCATCACTTTCAACTACATCCTTTGCACCCATGCCGTTCTCGACAATGATAAGAGGTTTTTGATAGCGATCATACAATTCGATCAAAGAAATTTTCAGACCAACCGGATCAATTTGCCAGCCCCAGTCAGTTGAAGGAAGATAAGGGTTTTTGACTCCACGAATGGTATTTCCTTCTGTCTCTTCTAATCCTTCTTGGGCTGATTCCGTTAAAGACATATAGTAGCTGAATGAGATAAAATCTACTGTGTTTTCCTTTAAAATGGTTAGATCATCTGCTTCCATTTGAATATGAATATCTTTTCTCTCAAGCATGCGCTTGATCAGCGGTGGATACTCGCCAAATACCTGAACATCTGCATAGAAATAGTTTTCTAAGTTTTGTTTCAAAGCTTGTTCCACATCATTCGGGTGGCACGTATGCGGATACGTTGTCAATTTAGTCAGCATACATCCTACTTGGCTACCTGGGATGATACGATGGCAATCTGCTGTTACAAGAGCAGATGCAATAAATTGATGATGAAGTGCTTGGTACACCGTCTCTTCCACTTTTCCTTCTGGACAGCGATCAGGAATAATTCCCGCTGTAATGAAAGAGTGGCGGTGAATACTATCAATTTCATTAAAAGTGAGCCAATATTTCACATCATCTTTATAACGTTCGAAACAAACATTGGCGAACTTTACAAAGAGGTCGATTACTTTTCTTTCAACCCAGCCGTTATATTTCACACTAAGGGCTAATGGCATTTCATAATGAGAGAGTGTCACGATCGGTTCTATGTTGTGTTTTTTCATTTCTGCAAATACATGATCATAAAATTGCAGCCCTTTTTCATTCGGTTCCGCTTCTTCTCCAGTAGGGAAGATACGACTCCATGCAATAGAAATGCGAAGTGTTTGAAATCCCATTTCAGAAAAGAGAGCCAAATCCTCTTTATAATGATGATAGAAATCAACACCTCTGCGCTTTGGGTATTTTTTATCGTCTGGATCTTTCATCGCACGATCTATATTTTCAGTGGTAACAGCAAGATGACCTTCATAATCTTCTACACTCAAGTTGGAACGGTACATTGCAATATCTGCAACAGACGGTCCCTTTCCATCTATATTCCAGGCGCCTTCTGCCTGGTTAGCAGCAATGGCGCCGCCCCATAAAAATCCTTTTGGAAAACCTTTGATTTTTTTCATATGATTATCCTCCTAATTGTGTAACAACCATCAATGTATCTTGACGATTGACCTCTTGTAATGGCTGTACCTTAATATCATATTGATCTGTATTTGTGACTACAGCAAGAGTTACTGGATCATACCCTGCTTCCATGATTTTTTCTAGATCAAATTCAATCAATAAATCACCCGCTTGAACACGCTCTCCAGCCTGCACCTTTGGATGGAAATACTGACCTTCCAACTGAACGGTGTCAATGCCGATGTGGAATAATACTTCAACTCCATGGTCCGTCTTCATACCAAGTGCATGGTTTGTTTCGAACAGTAAGGTTACCTCTCCATCTACTGGTGCATAAAGTGCTCCCTTTGAAGGTACAATGGCAATTCCTTCTCCCATGACCTTTGAAGAGAAAATATCATCTTTCACTTCAGATAGAGAGATCATTTGACCAATCACAGGGCTTTTGAATGTTTCTCCTGCTCCAATTTTTTCAGCAAACCCAGCTTGGGCCTTTGTCTTTTCTTCTACAGTTCGATCTTTACCTAATACAAAAGCAGCGATAAAGGCGACAATAAACGAAATGACCGCTCCAATGATAGCAAACATCAAATTTCGCGGGAGCTCATCTGATATAAACATCGACATGCTTGCTAATCCAGGGCCAACAAGCACAAAGGCTTGTATACCAACTAAACCAATGAAAATCCCGCCAACAAACGAACCAATCATAACACTTCCAAGGACTCGCTTATTTTGCAGTGTCACACCATACAGCGCCGGCTCTGTGATGCCAAAAAATGCTGATATTCCTGCCGAAATGGCTGTTGATCTGAGTACCTTGTCTTTTGTTCGAAGTGCGACAGCAAAACAAGCTCCACTTTCCGCAATATTATGCGCAAGTGATGCTGGTAAATAAAGTGCTTCTTTCCCTAGGTTCCCCATCGTTGTGACTGCATAAGGGACCATTGCTTTGTGCATGCCTGATGCCACCATGAACGGGAGAACCGCTGCTAAAATGGCGACAGCTACCCAGCCTACCGTATTAAACATCGCAAGAATAATAGATGAAAAACCTTGTCCTGCTGTAAAACCAATCGGCCCTAACAGAAGTAGCGTAACTGGTACAGTAATGACCAATGACATCATCGGAACGAAGAAAATCCGAATTGGTTTTGGTGAAAACCGCGTAAAGAATTTTTCCATTTGCGCGTAAAGCAATACAGAAAGGATTGCCGGAAACACTTGATACGCATAAGCTATATTTTTTACATCGAATGAAAGTAATTGCGCACCTTCTGTAAGCATCGCCGTCATGTTCGGCAGAAGGAGCGCACCGACTGCTGATAGTGCGACCAGTGGGTTTACTTTTAGTTTATTCGCCGTCGTTACAGCAACTAGTAAAGGCAGAAAGTAAAGTGGTGCGTCACCTACCATGTTCAGTATTTGATAGGTTTGTCCCTTTGCATCCATCCAGCCTAATAAAGAGAAAAGGAGAAGAAATGATTTTAAAATTCCTCCGCCTGCGATAGCCGGTACAAGCGGCTGGAAGACACCGACAATGAAATCTAACAGAACTGTGCCTGCTTTTCTTTTTTCTTTTGGCTGATTGGATGGCACGTCTTGGCTTGATGAGCTGCTGCCTATTAAACTTGTTACCTTTTGATACACTTCAATGACGTCATTCCCAATGACTACTTGGCATTGTCCTGACATTCTGACAGCTATAACACCTGGTGTTTTTTCTAGTGCTGATACATCTGCTTTTTTCTGATCGATTAGTGTGAAGCGAAGTCTTGTTGAACAATGCTCAAGGTGCGCAATGTTTTCTTTGCCGCCTACATGCTGTAAAACGTCTTTGGCAACTTGTGTGTAATTCATTTTTCCTCCCCCTTTTCTCATACACGAGACCTATATTTTGGCAATAAAAAAAGGACCTAAAACGACAAATAAAAGAAATTCATCGTTTTTAGATCCTGCCTGCATGACCAGTCACATGTCTAATTTATTCATATTGGATTTGCTTTTAGTATATATTGATTATATGAAAGCGTCAACATTTAATTTTCTAAAAATTATTAAGGTCTATATACCCAAATTACTCTTCTTTCATTGTTGAAGTAACCTTCCTGTTTTTTTATACAATAAATATCCTTTTAACACTCACCAAAAACTACTTCCATCTAAAAACCAGATAAGTTTAAAATGACCCATCTGGTTTATCATCATCTATTTTTTCTTTTCTTCAGCCTGCTTTTTGAATGCTTCCGTTTGTTCTTGATATTCCTCTTTCGTGACAGCTTTAAATTCTATTGTACCGCCTGCCATTTTAAAAGGGAATTTAATTGATGTTGCATCTCGATCAGTTTCCCCTAAAATAAACCCCTTTTCAATTGCAGGATAAGTACTCAAATCAAACATTATCCCATCTGAAACACCACCGGCTGTATGTTTCGTTTCTTTATATGGTTCACCACCATCTCCTGGGACCGTTCTCATCAAAAAAGAACCTGCCCATTCAGACTGCATATACATCCGTTTTACTTTTAGAAATAGCTGGTATGAACCATCCTCCGCTGTATACAGATAACCATAAGCGCCTGTTACTTTCTTAATAAAGTTTCTTACATAATCATGGAATCTATTCTCAGAGTCCTCCATCAATTCATCATATCGGTCATGAATGTCCTTTTGAACAGCACGTAGTTTTGTTTGATCAACTGCTTTATATGTGATGCTTTGCTTTTCACCTTGTTTTTTCACAGAAAGATCTTTTTCATCAAGGTGAACTTTATATGTGATCGTCTCTTTCCCTTGCTTCACTTGAAATTCGTAACCGTTTTCAACAGTTTTACCAGTTAATTTATATTTGTTGATAAATAGGTTGGGATCAAAGTGTCTTTTTGGGTTTTCCTCCAAAATGGTTTCATTCAGATAACCAGTGACTTTCCCTTTTCTCTCCGTTACCTTGAACCAGTTCACTTGATCCTTTGTCTTATATACAAAGGCGTAATAGTTGTTCAATACACTCTTTTTTGCATTTGCTTGGTATGCTATCCAGCTGACAGCAACGATGACTATTACCGCTAAAATTGCTACGATCCAGATTTTCGATCTATTCATACATACCTCCTCTGATCATTGATCTGACGGATTTTTATTTTTTCTATCAATATATTGTGATGCATCTCCTAGCGATCTCTTCACCTCCTTCATTGGATTTTTTATAAAACTTCTTGTATCACCAATGGATATCACATATTATATATCTAAATGATATATCTTTTAGATAGGTGTGCTGATATGAAAAAATACAATGATACGACGTATGCGATTTTAGGTATTTTAACGACTGATTGTAAGTCAGGGTACGAAGTGAAGCAATTAATTGATAGAAGCCTGCATCATTTTTGGAAAATCAGTTATGGACAAATTTATCCAGCTTTAAAGTTAATAGTCGAGGAAGGCCTTGCGGAAGTTTCACCTGCTGCTACTTCTGGCCGCTCAGACAAGCGGGAATATCATTTGACTGAAAAAGGACTGAATACGTTAAGAGAGTGGCTGGCGCAGCCGCTCGATCAGTTACCAACAGAGCGTAATGAGGTGTTATTAAAGTTATTCTTCGGTCAATATCTTTCGTTTGAGAAAAAATTGGTGCTTTTACAGGATTATGAGCGGCAGCTCCGTATTCGTTATGAAACTTATGTTTCAATTGAACAAAACATTCAAGAGCTTTATCCAGATGAAGCGGATGCGAAGTATTGGCTGTTTACTTTAGATTATGGGAAAAGAGTGGCTCAAGCAGGAATTGATTGGTGCGTGGATACATTCCATTCGATGAAGAAGGAAGGGTAAATGAATGAAAAAAGACATACGTGCTGGCAGATTTACAACGGACAATTCTGATTCGATTGTTGTGTTCATCATCGGAATGAGGATCAACAAACGCTGGGCCATTCATCAATGGCTGCCTGTGTTCATGGCGATGCCTGGCATGATCAAGGAGCTGTATACCCATCAAGAGGAGCTAGGGTTTCTTGGGACAGAGAATTATTTCGGATTACGCACGACAGCGATGATTCAATATTGGAAATCAACCGATGAACTCCTTGCCTATGCCAAGATGGAGAAGCATTTGGCTGCTTGGAAAGAATTTAACCAAAGAGCACGAAGTAATGACGCGGTCGGAATTTATCATGAGACATACCAAATTCAAGCTGGCTCGTATGAATCCATCTACGTGAACATGCCTTCCTACGGACTGAGCCAAGCAAAATCACCTATCTCAATAAGTAAAGGACAACAAACAGCGAAAGAACGTCTGAATACAACAAATTCCTAGAGAGCGATTCTCTAGGAATTTCTTTTTGCAACGGTCACAAAATGCTTTAATATGCGGGCTGTTAATCCCCATATGGTGTAGTTTTCGTAATCATAAAACCATTCCTCAATCGAACGGCTTCCCCAGCTGTATTTTTCACCATTCATGATTTTTTCATAAGGGAAGTCCTCGCCTGGTGTTGGCTGAACGGATACATGATGTAAGTACGGCTCATATTGGCTGAGCCATGATAGAGGCACGGTAAAAGTCTCCTCTACTTCTTCTTGATTAAAGGAGTGTTTCACTTTTTGCTCATCAATGATACCAACATATGGGTATACCACGAAGGATGGAGACGCGATATAAGGACTAAGCTGTCCAAGGATCTCGACCGATTCTGGCGGAATACCCAGCTCTTCATGTGTTTCTCGCAGTGCAGCTTCCTGTGCAGTTTCGCTGCCGTCAAGCTTGCCCCCAGGAAAGCTAATATCCCCCGGCTGTTTTCTCATGGTCAACGATCGTACCTCAAATAATATATGCCATTCTCCATTTACTTGCACCAAAGGGATAAGGACTGCTGCTTTGAACGCTGTCTCTTCTCCAATGAACAACGGCTGTGATTGATGTAAGTCATTTTTTAATTGATCAATGAACACGGACATCACCTGTTTTCTGTTTCTCTTTCCTTTAGCGTATCATGGTTCTCCTTTTGAATAAAGATGATCCTTCTGACAATTATTTTTATCATTTTGACAACTTTACTTGTCAAAATGAATATAATGCTTTACAATCAAGGAAAGATTTCAAGCAAAATTGAGGTGACAGAATGAAAAATCGGTTAAAAGAGCTTCGTGCGCGTGATGGTTTAAACCAAACTGAGCTGGCAAAGCGTGCAAAGGTCTCTCGTCAGACCATCAGCTTAATGGAACGAGATGAGTTAATGCCGTCTCTCTTGCTCGCGGTTAAGCTTTCACGAATTTTTCAGGAACCCATTGAACGTATTTTTCTATTCGAGGAGGATGAACTTTCATGAAAACTGTATACAAAATGCTCTTAGGTGCTCTCCTTGGCTTTCTCGGCGCTTACTGTCTGCTGGCAGCCGAATTTGAGATGACACTTCTTGATGTTGCATTTGAAGCGACTCTTGTCATCAGTGGATTGACGATTTTATTGATTATTTATTGTTTTTCAGGGATTTCACGTATGAAAAAAAGAGTGTCTCTTTCGGTCTCTGGAGATGAGGAGGATGAACTGGAAGCAAAACAATATCGGACCTTTACTGATTTGACTTTAGCCAATACGGTAAGTACCATTTTTTCCATTATTGCCATCGGTATCGCGATCGTCACCGAGCAGCCACTCTGGCTGATTCTCGTCAATGCTGCTTTATTTATCGTCACCGTTATCATTTCATATATATCGATATCTGTTCTAAAGCTTGTCTACCCTAATCGGAACCTGCCAAGTCTATCTGACAAAGACTACAGTAAAAAGCTGCTTGCCATTTCGGACGAAGGCGAAAAGCATGTGATGCTTGACGGACTGTTTCATACGTATCAAATGATGAATATCCTATTGACCAGCGCCATGTTTATTTTGATTGTGTATTCCCTTGGAGCCAATCACTCTCAGCTGTTCTCAATCATGGTCATTGGACTTGTTTTAATCATTTTGAATGCAAATTATGTGCTAAAGATTAGAAATCGTTAAATGAACAAAAGCACAGCCTCATGCAAAGGCTGTGCTTTTTCCGTTCATTATGACGCGCGGCGTTTCTTTCGTGCATAAATCAATAGTAAGAAACCAAACCAGACCGGCGTTAATAAGAGCGCGGGGCGTGTTGCATCTGCAAACAGCATGATCACTAGAATCGCAGCGAAGAGAACCAAAACACATATATTCACAAAAGGTGTGAACGGTGCTTTAAAGGTAGATGCTGCATGCAGTTCAGGCTTTGTTTTTTTATATTTCAAATGACAAATTAAAATAATACTCCATACCCAAATGAAACAAATGGCACTGATCGTGGTAACAATACCAAAAGCTTGCTCGGGAATCAGCTTGCTTAAAAGAGCTCCAACCGATACCACAATCGTCGAAACGAATAGCGCATTACTTGGGACAGCATGCTTGTTCAAACGTCCGAAGGAAGCTGGACCCTGCTTTTGATGACTGAGATTATACAGAATGCGGCTTGTCGAGAACATGCCGCTATTACAAGCTGATGCCGCAGATGTCAGGACGACAAAGTTGATGAGCCCTGCTGCTACTGGTATCCCAATGAGTCCAAAGGTTTTCACAAAAGGACTTTCTGATGCACTGAGCTCAGTCCATGGGTTGATACATAGTAAAACAAAGATCGCACCCACATAGAAAAATAGAATTCTTAATGGAATCTTATTAATCGCAGAAGGGATGTTTTTTTGCGGATTGGCTGTTTCTGCTGCGGACACACCGACCAGTTCAACTCCCACATACGCAAAAATCACCATCTGGAATGACAATAAGAAACCTGTGACACCATTCGGGAATAACCCGCCATGAGACCATAAATTCGTTACTGTCACCGGTCCAGCATCTGTTTGAAAACCAATGATTAAAAGAACCATTCCAACCCCGATCAATAATAGAATCGTAATTACTTTAATGAGTGCAAACCAAAATTCCATTTCTCCGAAAAGCTTTACCGTTAACAAATTCAACCCTAGTAAAATCAACAAACAAATGATGGCAGGAATCCACTGCGGGATGTCAAACCAATACTGCACATACACCCCGACCGCAATGACATCCGCCATCGCTGTCATAATCCAGCAAAACCAATACGTCCACCCTGTTACAAAGGATGCCCACGGGCCGAGATAGTCCTCCGCAATATCGGTTAATGACTGATAGCCCGCCTTCGATAAAAGCAATTCTCCGAGTGCCCTCATGACAAAAAAGATAGCCATCCCGACAATTAAATAAGCAAAAATGATTGAAGGACCTGCCAATTGAATAGCTTTTCCAGATCCTAAAAACAACCCTGTTCCAATGGTTCCGCCAATGGCAATCAATTGCACATGACGGTTTGATAAATCTCGTTTTAATTCTTGTTGTGCCAATGCTAACACCCTCCTACGACACGATCTTATACTGAAATAATGAACCCTTTAAAAAAGTCCATAAAAAAAGAGATTGGATGCGCTCCAATCTCACGGTCATAAAAGAATAGCAAAATAGAGAAAAGTCATACACGGCATCATCCATGCACCACAAATACAATATTTCGTACTCTTCTGTCCTTTTGCCTGAGATTGTGAACCCTTCGGCGCCGCACACACATGCGGTCTCTCCAGAAGCTGCTCCTGCTATAGTGTGACCCACAGCATTCATAGCCTTCGTTATTTAATTAAAATGTTGCTATTTCTGAATAATTTCATATTTTACGCCTCATTCAGAAAGCTGTCAATGGTAATCTTTTATGATTTACGGCGGTACGCATATGTCTTCACTTCATCAATCCCCCCTGATTCATGTATAATAAATCAAAAGATGTTCGGCTCGTTTGATGGAGAAATCCCTCTTGATCATGAACAAAGTTAAGCAATCCATGGAAGTTGGTGAAGATAAATGAAAAAAATGAACAAACAGCGTGTTACATTACAGGAAGTCGCCAAGCATGCCGGTGTCTCGACTTCAACGGCATCACTCGTTGTTCGAAATAATCCTAGAATCTCTGAAGCCACACGAAACAAAGTACTGCAATCCATGGAGGACTTAGGATACGTATACGACCGCGTTGCTGCTAACATGCGGTCAAAAAGCTCAAATATCGTTGGTGTGATTGTGACGGATATTTCTAACACCTTTATTTCGGAGTTTTTAATTGGCGTACAGACCACACTTGAATCGCTGGGCTATACTGTTTTACTTGGTACAACCTTTGACAGTGTCGATAAACAGGAGCGGCTCATTTCCACCATGGTAGAGCACCGAGTGGGCGGGATTATTTTAAACCCAGCTTCGAAAAGCTCTGCTCGAACGGTCAAACAATTAAATCAAATTCGCACCCCAAAAGTACTGGCAAATCGTGAATTATCAGACGTGCAATGTGACTATGTCGGCGTTGATTATGAACAAGGTACTTGGATGGCGGTTCATCATCTTCTTCAAAAGGGACATCGCCGCATCGCTTTTTTAGGCGGCATTAAGACCTCTTCGACTTGGATTGAGCGGATGAAAGGTTTCAAAAGAGCTCATGACGAAGAAAATGTGACGATTGATGAGTCGCTTATTATTGATATAGTACCTACTCGTGAAGGCGGGAAAGAAGCACTCGCCCAAGTGATGGATCAGCCAGAGCCCCCTACTGCTATTTTTTGTTTTAGTGACTTAGTCGCTTTTGGAGTCATTCAAGCACTGTCAGCACGGGGCATCCAGCCTGGTGAAGATATCGATGTCGTTGGATTCGATAATGTTCCTGAAGCGGAAATGTACCATCCGCCGCTCACCACTGTTTCCTCATTTCCCCGATCCATTGGGGTAAAAGCAGCGAACCTTTTATATCATAAAATGAACGAACAGGATGAAGAGCTGCAGCGATTGATTTTAAAGCCCCAACTTCATATTAGAGAAACCTCCCCATCATGATGAAAAAGAGAATTGTGTGCTGCAATTCTCTTTTTTTATTGATCAAGTCAACTATTTCTTTGTTTCATTTTTCTTTTTTTAAATCACAAAGTCATAAACTTGACACATTTAAAATGCAGGAGTATATTTATCTCGTTGCTTCTTTTAGTATATCGTTATACCTATTTCGTCATATCATTATTTCTATCAAAAAACAGTTAAAAGTGTTTTTTTATGATTCTGATCAAATCATGAAGTTTCACTTCCTCATCAAGGCTGTTATTATTTTTTGCATTTTAGTAGAACGATGTACTTGGTTGAAGAACAGATGAATATTCATTATTTTTTCATCAATCACATAAGGGGTGTTGTGATGGGCTTCATATTATTCATTTTTAAGGAAACAATAACAAAGGGTATACAAAGAATTTGACCTTAAAGGGGTTTCAAATATAGGAGTGGGAACATGAAAAATCCTTATATAAAATCGTCACTTGGCATGTATTTAAATTACTTCATGCTTGGCATGATCAACATTATTGTAGCTTCCAACATGGACAGCTTATCTGAACGCTACCATGTAGATATTCCGAAAATCAGCTTGCTTGTATCTGCGATCGGAATTGGTAAACTCATTGCGCTCTTTTTCTCAGGCCGGTTAGCCGACAGCTGGGGACGTAAGCCTGTCATTATTACAGGAAATTTTCTTTACTTATTATTCTTAATCGGTATTCCAACGACAACAAGTTATACACTGGCATTTATCTTTGCGATTTCAGCAGGTATTGCCAACTCACTGCTTGATTCAGGAACCTATCCTGCTTTGTCAGAGTCATTTCCTAAAAAAGCAAGTTCGGCTTCTGTTTTAGTAAAAGCGTCTGTATCCATTGGGGCGACTGTTCTTCCATTTATCTTGGCGTTCCTAGTGGCACATGACATCTTCTGGGGCTGGGCGTTCTTTGGACTAGGGCTTCTTTATTTACTCGTAGGGATTTACTTAATCTTTATGCCATTCCCGAACCATAAGCAAGTTTCTTCACAAGACGCTCTTCCAGTACAGGATCAGCTGAAGAAAGAACCAAAAATGCTTGGCGAAGGCTTAGCTGTTGTACTGATGGGATTCACATCGACTGCATTGTTTGTCGTATGGCAGACATGGCTTCCGCAGCTCGGGTTGAAATTAATCGGACTTGGCACAGAACAAGCCACACAGCTTCTTTCTTATTTTAGTATTGGTGCACTGGTATCTGTTCTATTGCTTTCGGTCGTCTTAGATAAATTCATTTCACCGATTATGGTGGCGATCATTTATCCAATTGGGGCGTTCCTTGCAATGCTTTCACTTTTCCAAATCGAAACGTACAGCATTGTCATTGTCAGCACCTTCTTCTTAGGACTATTTACAGCGGGAATCTTCCAGCTGGCGATGAGTATTATGATGAAATTGTTCCCGACAAACAAAGCAACGGCTTCATCCTACGTCAACATTGCGGCAAGCTCAGCGTTTATTCTCGTGCCGCTCATTACAAGTGGATTGGTCAGCTCGTACGATATTAAAATGACGTTATTTTTCGATATGATCATTGCGGTTATTAGCGTATTACTAGCGGTCTTTGTTCTTGGACGCATGAAAAAATTATTTAGATAATTAAAGGAGATGTCAATCATGACAAACATACATGAACGAAATATTGATGGAAAAACAAAATTAGTCGGTCTTCTTGCTACACCAATCGGGCACAGCCTTTCACCACGTATGCATAACCTTGGCTATACATTAACAGGTATCAACTATGCTTACCTTGCATTTGAAGTAGGGAATGATGAACTAGAAGCAGCCGTAAACGGTATGAAAGCAATGGGTGCAGCTGGATTTAACGTCTCTATGCCGAACAAAATGAAAGTACTAGATTACTTAGACGAACTAGATGATTCTGCAAGATATACACGTGCAAGTAACACTGTAGTAAACAAAGATGGTAAGCTCATCGGCTACAACACAGATGGTCTTGGATATGTGAGAAACTTAATTGAACATGGCGTTGAATTAGCCGGCAAAAAGGTCACACTCGTTGGCTCTGGCGGCGCAGCAACTCCGATTGCGATTCAGCTTGCACAGTCCGGCATTCGTGAAATTAGCATTTTTGCTCGTAATGACCAATACTTTGTTCAAGCAGAAGAAAATGTAAATTACATCAACAACGAAATGAAATCTTTCGGTGTCAAAGCAAACATTTTCCCACTTGAAGACAAAGACGCGTTCCGCCGTGAAGTAGCAGAAAGTGCGATCCTGGCAAACGGGACAAGCCTTGGCATGAAACCACTAGATCAACTCAGCATTATCGATGATACACTTGATGTACTTCGTGAAGATTTGATCGTGACAGATGTGGTATACAACCCGCAAAAAACAAAGCTTCTTGCACAAGCACAGGAAGCTGGCGCCAAAACCATTAACGGTCTTGGAATGATGCTGTGGCAAGGTGCACTTGCTTACAAACTCTTTACTGGTGAAGATATGCCAGTTGATCAAGTAAAACAAATTCTTTTTGAAAATGACCGTTTCTAAAATAAAAAAGACAAAGGGCTAAAATGATGATCATTTTAGCCCTTTGTTTTCTTTTCAGCGTGAGGGTTTGTCTACACGCTGCGATGACTTCCTGCGGAGGTCGTCTTTTTTTAATCATGTATCATGATTTGACGGTATCGATACAGGATATACAGTGCGCCGATAATGGCCGCAACAGCCACCACTGCATCGAACATAAAGATTTGTAAAATGGACGCGTGACTCTGAATTAAACCTGTTACGACCGGGATGACGATAGCCGACACGCCGCCCGCTGTAGAGATAATCCCTGTCATCGTCCCTTTGTTTTTCCAGAAGAATTCAGCCATCACAGTTAACGTCAGCTGAAAAACTCCTGCCGTTGAGAATCCCAATACAAACGCATTGACGGTTCCTATAACTGGTGATTTCACGACCAAGAGCACACAAATGGAAACAAGTGTAATGATTGGGTAGATCAGCAGTACAGTGACCGGACGGACAAAGCGGCGCAGCAGAAACGCGAGCATGACGACAGACAGCAGCCCGCCCATGCTATAGTAACTGAGCAGTTTCACAGCACTGCCCGATGTCATCCCCAAGATGGCCTCACCATACGTAGGAAGCCAAATTTGCGGCAGCGCATACAGTCCATTTGACGTAAAGCTGATCACAATGAGTGCGATCCCTTCTCTCCAAAATGTAGGCTCTGTCGAGAAGCGCGGAAGTCCGTCATGCTCCTTTACCTGGACTTGCTCCACCTTGCGATGATTCGGAAATGGCAAGGTCCACAGCATCAAGACATTCACAAGATAGATCAGAGCAGGAACAAAAAATGAAATACCATAAAACAAATCATGCTCTGCTAAAAAGAAAATCGCCAGTGGCAAAATGGTTGCCCCAATGGAGATAAAGGCCTTCACCATCACATTCGCAGATCCCGAGTTTTGCGGAAAAGCCTCCATTAACGCAGGATACGTTCCTGCATCCATTGCCGAATTCGCAACTCCTGCTAAAATCGCAAACGCAAACGCGATTTGATAATTCGGAGACAATGGGATACCAATGAGGAACACCGCCATCAGCACACCAGAAACCAAAATGACCGGTTTTCGCCCAAAACGATCTGACAGTACGCCTGATAAACCATACGTGAGCACCCTGCCAATGCCAAGCGCCGAAATCATATAACTAATTCCCGCACTATTGGTATCTAATTGTTTGATTAAAAATGGCATATTTGAAGCTAAAATAATATTGACCATACCTAATAAAAAATAATTAATATACAGACTAGAAGCCGTTCTCACATACGGATTCCTCATCCTGACACACCCCTCAACACCATCGCAATGAAGTGACAAATAATGGTTACGCTTACAAGATCTCATATGTGAGGAAGAACAGCTTTGCAGCCTTCACGTTCATACATCTCATCATGTCATGCAGCTCACAGCTTACACGCCCTTCATGTATCAAGCATTTCTTCAATTTTTCACTGCTCTTATTTTATACGAATGCGAAAGGTAAAGATAGTGAATTGCTTAAATTTGAAGGGAATTCATTGATCAAGCGTATGACACCATCGATAAAAAAAGGAGTGGTTAACTGCCACTCCTTAAATGATGTCTCAATTCTGTTCATCGCAGCCCCCAAATACTTAGCTCATAAAAATATTCCGTTCTCTCGATGCATAATCCAAAACGGAAATCCTCTGCCACTAAAATAAAATCCCCATACCCACTTAAAAATTTTGTTTGCTCAAGTAGGCGATTTAAATGAATAAAGGCTTTTTTCACATTCAATTAAAGTGCTGCAATTTCATGCTCTCGATAGTGTTCTCCATGTATTTGGATTTTATGTTCTCTCGATTGAAGGAAAGCAAACACCTTCTGACAAACACTACTCAGCGATTTTATAAAATCCATATACCACTATTCGAATTCTATAGAAATGAAACAACCAGTCATCGAAAGAGTTTCGACAACTGGCTGGTTTCATACAGTGTTTTGATCCCAGTCTCTCAAAAACGGGGGATCAGTCCCGAATATAGTGATTGTTTAAAATATACGGGATCATTTTGAAGATACTATGAATGACTTTGTATTCGCTCCCGTATTTTCTGGGTATGATCTTTATTTAAAATCATTGCCAATTCGGCCTCATTTAGAACAGATCCCCATCTAAAGATAATTTCACTATTCAAACCATACTTCAAAAAAAGCGCTTGATAATCTACTTCATGACTATTCTTATCCAATCCTGAGTAAAACAAATCTTTTATAGATTCCTCTGAGTGCATAGAATCCTTTCTTCTAGCAATCATGAAACTAGATTGATACTGATCCATTATTCGCAATGAGGAACCTTGGTTATACTGACATAAAACTGATTTTCATGTTCATCTAAAAGTAATTCTGGCCCCTTTTCAAAACCTGAAGTATTTATGTCTGAATCAATAGATTTCCATACTTTTCGGAATCTCTCTATTCGCGAATGTACATCACTTACTTTCTTACTCAGAAAGATATAAAAATGGTAATTAGTCAAATGATCGCTAAAAATTTCTATTAGTTCATTTTGACAATAACTTTGAAAAGTCTTGATCCCATCATCATCTAAAAAGTAATATCCATTAATACTATATACACTTAACTGTTTAAGTTCATTTATTTTTTGATCTAACCACTTATAGTAGTTTGTCACTTCTTGTTCGAATTCAAGTTCTATTTTCATTAGGCACCTTTTAATCAGTAATTAAAATTGCTCGAATTGAACAACTGCTTTTTCTTTTTGTAAAAACTCCTCAAAAAGAGAGACTAATCTATTTATATTCTCTTCTTTTGAATACAGTAATGGATTATAGCCATCTGAAGAAGGCATATAATGAATAAACGGTTCCATATCCTCAGGATAGTCAAAATCTGCGTATACTTCAGAAAGCTTATCCAACAACTCTTCAGGTGAATTCTTATTTTTTTCTTTTAAGTGAGAAGTTATACCATATCTCCATTTCCTTTTTTCAACTTCCCATTGACTAGATTCTTCTTCTACCAAATCATTATATAATTCTACCAAAACCATTTGAAGTTTTCTATAATCCTCATCTGGGTCGCCATCTCCCCAAGCTAATTCTAGGATTAAAGAATTTTCACAATCAGTATGATTAGATAAATATTCCACAGCATACTTGCTTATTTCTTTGTATGAAATCAAATCTAGCCTAATTCCTACATATATAGTTTTCCAATCATAGTGAATATTATATGTTTTTAAGACCTCTATAGAACATTTCATTTTTCTTCATTCCTATCTCTTAGGATTTTGATTAGGTAATCCTGTAATTTCACCTTCTGGAATAAACCTTCTATGAGTAACTCCCTTATTTGGATCGACAATCCACTCAAAAATACCATTTTGATCTTTAACTGAAAAAACTCTTTCAATTATTCGCAAATCTTTATTATAGACATCCTTGTAACTATAGTATTTCATTCCACCTTCTATTTGGTATAGCTTAACCTTTGTTTTATCACCACCAACCAAATCAAACTCTTTAGCTAATGGTGTGTAATTGTCAATTATATCATTGAAACCATGTTGGCCATCTGGCTTTTTCAACGCACTTCCGACTCTTTTATTATCTAATACCGGATGTTCAATTTTATTCCCTTTAATCCCCATCTTTCCATGAAACCCTTTAGCCCCGAACGGCAAAAGCATTCCCAGCGCCGCGTTCATACTAGCTTCCTGCTGTTCTTTCGAAATCTTATTTCCAAACATGTCTCGGCCTGTGATCGCTTCGCTGAAGCCGTTGGTGGCGGTGAGGCCGTATAAACCTTTTTGGGATGTCTTTAGGGCGTCAAAGGATTTTTGTGATGTCTTGTAAATGTCGACTGCCCTGACCGCGGCTGATGTGGCTTGGGTGGTTTTATAGACTGCTTTTCCGCCTTTAAAAATGCGGCCTGCCCAACCCACGATAGGAATGTAGCCGGCTGCTGCCATGCCACCTGCCGCGACTCGCTGTCCTGCGGTGAGTTCCTCGCCTGTGATTGGATCAACGCCTGTTGCGGCACGTTTTGCATCGTTCACACCAGTCAGTTCATTGACGATGTTTCCACCATAATCGAGCGCTTTTTCATACCAAGGGCGGTTGGCGAGCGCTTCTTGTTCTTTTGCGATCTCACGGGCTTCTTCTTGTTCTTTTTTGATTTTCAGATATTCAGAAGTTTGCTTCTCAATATCGCTCTTTGCCTTGTAGATTTCGCTATTTTGATACGCTTTTTTGTCAAAATTCATAGGCGAAATCGCTTTTCCGTCATTTGTCGCATTCATCATTTCAGCGTACAATGCCATTGTAGCTTGCTGTTCCGTCTCTGACAAAGCATATTCATCTTTTAAATTTTGATCAAGCTCTCTCAGGTCTTTGACCGTCTTTTTTCGTTCATCTTCCGCATCTTCTATTTTTTCATCAAAGGTTTGGCTATCAAATACCTCTAGGGAAATGAGGTCATCAATGTCTTGAAAAATCGTTTTGAGTGCCTTTTTTTGATCCTTTACAATGCTTTTGGCGTTTTTGATGCCCATATGTACTGCGTTGTCTAAAAAGTGTTCTTCTACAAAGGTATCGCCGCCAAAGCTCGTATCATCCAGTGTCCCAGAAACACCTTCATGAAAGGCTTTTTGCTTATCAATGAAGCTGATAAACATGTCTACATTTCCAGCAAGCTCTTTATAAAAGCTTTTAATGTTATCGGCTCCTTTCCCAGTGAAATCATCACCGAGATTGGCCACACCTTGTAATGACTTTTTTAAATCTACCATTTGTTCGCGGAGTTCCTGATAGTGTTTTGCCCTTGTGTCCATGGCACTTGTTAGTGCTTTTGCATCAAGTATCTTGCCCAGAAGAAGTCACTCCCTCCATTATTGATCATAAAGTCTATTTTACCGTGACCTTCAAAACGGAAAAATAGGCTAAATGACATAAAAAATGGAATAGACTCTCTATTTAACGGTCAAATAAAATAAGCCAGACAACGCACTTTGCTCTGTCTAGCCTTACCTTTATGCTATTTATAAACATTAGTTGGCCCTTTATACCAGACTATGTGATAGAACTATTAGAACATTAATCCCTGTTCAATCTTTTCAGTGATATGAGATAATGCCAACTAAAACGAAAGGAGAATCAAATTGTATAAAGGAATCATTTATGCAATTATCGTGATATTCGGCTTTTGGATTTTTCTACAATTATCCTTGAACATCAATATCTTTCAAAACCCAATGAACTATTTTATTGTTATTATCCTCTTTTTCCTTTGTATTCAGGCGTTATTGAAGCGTAGACAATAAAAAATCACTCAGGTACATACACTTTTTTCAGAGGTAATAAAGATCTTGTCTCAGCTGGCATATGCTCATACCAATGTACAATAAGATTTACGAGTTCTTCTAAATCCACTAGGTGAACTTCATTATGTTTCGCAACAGCTTTGGCATTTGAAGTGAATCCACCAGTAGAAACGAATAAACTGTTTGCATTCATGGGATTAGCCCCTAATAATTGTTGTACTTCTGGGGAACTAGCTGAGGTTTGCCGATGCTTAACTTGTACTTTTATAATAGGTTTTTCAAATCCAAATGCATCTTTATAAGCTAATACATCAACACCGCCATCAGGCCCTTTTGGGCTTACGCGAACATTGTATGACATGGCTTGCAGTAAGCCCCCGACTAGATCTTGCATCTGCCACGGATCCAGTTTATCTACCTTATCTGCAATCATAACAGTTGCTTTGCTGACTAAATCTTCAATAATTTCATCTTCTTCTGTTTCATCTTCGTATGCTGCAATAGAAGTAGGGTTCTTGAGTAAATGTTCAATCTCTTGCCCCCAATCATCTACACGAAAAACAGTTGATATAGAACCGAGGCTGTTCTTAGCTGGTTGACTGAGGGAATCTCGTTTAACGGCGATTGGCTCCCAATTCACCTTAATATGATTTGGATACATTTTATCTCCAATTGCTTCATCAAAAAAATGCGGAGCAGTCACAGTACCTACTCGATATTCACGACTCTCTTTTAAATATGTAATGATTCGATCTCCCTTTTTAATTTCTCTACTGAACCTCCATATCTGACTAACCCAGCTTCTCCTTGTAAAAGGTTTGTTCTCGGCGAATATGACATCAGCTCGATCATTCATCTCTTGCTTTGTTTGATATTGTTTTGGATTACCTAATTTTGGCCACCCAATCGATGCAATACCTTCCTTTTCCCATATTGAAATTAACTCATTTTGGTCACCTGCACGAACCATCCACCATTTCGTCATTTACGATCTCTCCTATTCCATCCCATAAATATTCTTACTAAATTATAAGACTTATTTCTTGTGAACAAAAGGATATACTCACCATTTTTGTCAAAAGAAACAGAAGAACCCGGACAAGCGAATACACGCTCAACCGGGCTTCTATTTTCCTTTATTACACTTCTTCACCATTCGTTGCAATGACGTTTTGATACCAAGTAAACGAATCTTTTTTAAGGCGCTTCATTGAGCCGTTTCCTTCGTTGTCGCGGTCAACGTAGATCATGCCGTAGCGTTTTTTCATTTCGCCTGTTGTGAATGACACGATATCAATGATGCCCCAAGGTGTGTAGCCGATAAGGTCGACACCGTCGTATTCAATGGATTTTTTCAGTGCTTCGATATGAGAAGCGAGATATTGAATTCTTTCTGGATCGTGAATAGAACCGTCTTCTTCCACTTGATCTATTGCACCAAATCCATTCTCTACGATGAATAACGGGATTTGATAGCGATCGTAAAAACGATTCAATGTATATCTTAAGCCTGTCGGGTCAATGGACCAGCCCCAGTCACTTGATTTGATATAAGGGTTATCTACACCATGCGGCAGGGCTCCGTTGACAATGTCTCCGTTGTGATCAGACACCGTATCACTTTTAACCGTTGTCGACATGTAGTAGCTAAAGCCTAGATAATCCACTTTCCCTTTTCTTAAGCTTTCTTCATCGCCTTTTTCAAATGGAATGTGATAGCCTTCGCGTTCGAATTCTTTTAATGCATAGCTCGGATAGTAACCGCGCACCTGTACATCTGGGAAGAAATAGCGCTGTCTCATATATTCCTCTGCGAGCATGACATCCTCTGGATTTGAGGAATACGGATAGATTGGCACGTGAGAAACCATCGCTCCAATTTGGAAAGCAGGATTGATCTCTTTTCCTTTGGCTACTGCCCATGCACTTGCAAGTAATTCATGGTGTCCTGCTTGATACATGACTTCTTTGGCATTTTCGCCTTCTTTGACTGATACCCCTGAATTTGTCCAAAGGAATAGTGGGTTGTTGACATCCATTTTGTTATTGATTTCATTAAATGTCATCCAGTATGTGACCTTGTCTTTGTATCGATTGAAGCACACTTCTGCGAATTTCGCGAAATACTCAGCGACTTTTCGGCTGCGGAACCCGCCGTACTCTCTTGCTAAATGGAGCGGCATCTCAAAGTGAGACAGCGTAATTACAGGCTCGATGCCATGCTTGAGCAATTCATCAAAAACATCATCATAGAACTGTAAACCTGCTTCATTCGGTTCCGCTTCATCTCCCTTAGGGAAAATCCGGCTCCAGCCGATCGATGTACGTAAGCATTTCAAACCCATTTCGGCAAACATCGCGATATCTTCCTTATAACGATGGTAGAAATCAATCGCTTCATGATTCGGATAAAATGTTCCTTCTTCTATCGTCTCAGTTATTTGTCTCGGTACTCCGTGAGCACCTGCTGTCATCACATCTACAACACTTGGGCCTTTTCCTGCTTCATTCCATCCACCTTCAAATTGATGTGCAGCTAATGCTCCGCCCCATAGAAAATCTTTTGGTAATGTCATTATTCATTCCTCCTATTTCACAATTGTGATCATGACGTCTGTTGGCTGACATGTTGATTGTTCTTCTACAATCACATCTTCATACGCTTGTGTATTGGTGATGATGACGGGTGTGATTGTTTTTAATCCCTTGCTTTCAATGGCTTCTTGATCAAATGTCATCAACAAGTCACCCTTCTTCACCTTGCTGCCTTCTTTGATATGAAGAGTAAATGCTGAGCCATCTAGGGAAACCGTATCAATTCCTACATGAACTAGTAACTCCACCCCGAATTCTGAACGCAGTCCAATTGCATGCTTTGTCGGCGCAAGCATGACGACACTGCCGTCAAACGGTGCATACAGCTTGTTGTCTGTCGGTTCAATCGCAAACCCTTTGCCCATCGCTCCCGAGCTAAATACGGCATCAGGCACTTCAGATAACGGGATCACTTTCCCTGCAAGAGGTGCAGGGATTGTTTCTTCATTATTCATCGAAGCATTCATTTTTTCTCCAACTTGATCTTTATCAGACGTTTCACCAGCTGTCTGTTCCACTGTATCTTCCCCATAACCAAACATTTGAATGAGCACAACTGGTAAGATCAGCGCAATTGCGACACCAATCAATATGCCGATGATCGATGTTGGATAATCTGAACTAATTCCGTTTACAATCGTCAGTGGACCAGGCAACCCTGCATACGCAAAGTAATAAGGCGTAAAGAAGCTGGCAGCAATGGCACCGACCGCTCCAGATATACATCCGAAAATAAATGGTTTCTTGAAACGGAGGGTGACCCCATAAATCGCAGGCTCAGTAATTCCAAAGAGACCTGTAATTCCCGCTGAAACCCCGACTTTTCGTGTTTCGCGGTTTCTTGCTTTTAAAATAACCCCTAACACTGCGCCGACCTGAGCGATAACAGCGATGGTTTGATATGCCTGGAAGGAGTCACGTCCATATTGTTCAAAGTTGGCGAGCACCATTGGCGTGATGCCCCAGTGAACACCGAAAATGACAAGCACTTGCCAGAAACCTCCGATAATGGCGCCTGCTAAAGCTGGGACATGTTCTGCTAAGAAATTGTATCCGTTTGCAATCCCATTTGCACCCGCTGTCGAAAGTGGACCAATTAATAGAATGGTTAACGGAACCATGACGACCATACAGATAAATGGGACAAATAACGGTTTGACCACCTCGTGAATACGTTTGTTTAAAAATCTCTCTACATATGAAAGGATCCATACCAAGAATAACGGCGGCAAAACAGATGACGTATAAACCGTTTCAGATAACGCTATGCCTAAAAAAGTAACGCCTTCCCCTGATGCCACGCGTCCAGCAAT
The DNA here is from genome assembly GCF_038628485.1 of Bacillus sp. FSL M7-0003. Classification (NCBI taxonomy): domain Bacteria; kingdom Bacillati; phylum Bacillota; class Bacilli; order Caryophanales; family Bacillaceae; genus Bacillus; species Bacillus sp. FSL M7-0003. Next base: position 3,634,594 of record NZ_CP152024.1, read on the forward strand.
CTCCGTCCAAGCTGGACTGACAAGCGCTGCTGTACACGCTACGGCGATATACATATTCGTTTTAAAATGCTTGGCAGCTGTGATGGCAATAAAGATAGGCAAGAACGTAAACGGCGCCCAGGAAATAAAGCTAAAGACTTCATACGTTCCGGTTTTCGAGAAGCTTGGAAATAATAAATTAATGAGGATAAGTGCACCTTGTAAAATACCTGCTGCTGCCAAAATATACACAAATGGCGCAAACACAGCAGACATGGTCGCGATGACACGATTCAGCACCGTTCCCTTGTTTTCATTTACCTGATCATCATCAGATGGCTGCAGCTGAACAAGGGTGGAAAAATGCTCATATACCTCACCAACATGCTGACCGATGACGACCTGAAATTGACCGCCGTTTTCCACCACGGTAATGACCCCAGGCATTGCATTAACTGCTTCCTTTGCCTTTGGATTCGAACGTTTCAAGACCAAACGCAGCCGTGTGGCGCATCTTGCAGCACTCACCACATTTTCTTCTCCGCCAACTGCCTCTAAGATGTCTTCTGCAAGCTTTTGATAATCCCTCACTTTTGACATATAAACCCCCCCTTTATCACTGCTAGTATATGTACATTATAATTATACCGGTACAATTTATCAATACGTATATAATTTCAAATAGCATATCAAAGGAAATTTGGTATGTGCTATAATACAAAGACAATAAATCGTGAAAACAAAGAGGAATAGCCATGTTAAAGTATCAACAAATTGCGAGCGATATTGAAAAATATATTGTCACCCATGAGATGCAGCAAGGGGATAAGCTCCCTGTACTCGAAACACTCATGAGCCAATTTGCTGTGAGCAAAAGTACCATTATCAAATCGTTAGAATTACTCGAAAAAAAAGGAATTATCTATCAAGTGAGGGGCAGCGGCATCTTTGTTCGAAGACACCGGCGCAAGGGCTACATCAGCCTTTTATCCAACCAAGGGTTTAAAAAAGATTTAGAGGAATTTCAACTGACATCAGAGGTTTTAATGCTAGACACCATCAAGCCGTCCGAAGAAGCTGCACTTAATTTGAACATTGAACAAGAAGAGGATGTTTTTTATCTAAAACGAATTCGTTACATCAATGGACAAACCTTATGTTTAGAAGAATCCTATTACCGAAAAACGATCATTCCTTATCTCAATACAGAAATTGCCGCCGACTCTGTTTTTAAATTCGTCAGTGAAGGTTTGGGGCTCAAAGTCGGTTTTTCCGATATGTACTTACAAGTAGGCAAATTGAATGAAACCGAAGCGACGCACCTCGGCCTCAAACAAGACGATCCCGCCCTCCGCGTCGAGACCGTCTTTCATCTCACAAACGGCCAGCCCTTCGACTTCTCGAAAATCACATATAACTACATGCAATCCCAATTTTTTATTCAAGCGAATAATTATTATGGATGATGGATGGAAAAAGCCTTCTGAGAGTATCAGGAGGCTTTTTTACTATTAGCTTTTGACCTTTAAATATTCTATCCTTCTTTCTTGAGAAGAAAGGCCATCAATCGCCACATCACCATAATAAATGTCTATGTGATCTCCTTTACCAATTAGAGCAACTGGAAAAGCATGCTGTTCTAGCAGGCACTTTTCAAACTCATTTGGATGAATCTCGACTTCAATTTCATGTCCAATGAAGGCATATTCAAATGTAAACGTATGATAAAGATCTACAAGACAGCGTATGATCTCTTGTTGAAGATGAATAACATCATGAGAAACAACCTCTGTCCAATTTAAACTGAGAACGAACCCTACGAAACCCGTTTCTTTTTGTATGTTGATTGTCATCCCTTTTCGATCTGAACTTATACCTGACAATTCAAACTCTGTATAATAACCTGAAAAATCATCGTCTTTGATGATATTTTCTTTAACACTGTGTTCAATCCATGTTTCTCCGTCAGGGTCCTGACTAAACTTTACTTTCGTAATAGACATGTCTTTTTGAGCTAGATAATCAATCAGTTGGCGAAAAGTATTTGGTATATGAATGGCCTCATAAAAAACGATCCCGACATTAATGTATCCACCTATAGCTATCATGCATCCCTCGTTTCATTTTTTCTTTCATTATACTTTACTCAAACCATTATTCAGCGAAAGCTCACTCCCTTACATGAACACTTCCGATTTAAACCATCAAAAAGATTCATTTTACGAATGCATCAAACAAACTTATGATAAACATAACAAAAATGTGTAGGAGGGTTCGTCAGATGAGAGATATTAGAGTGTATCATGTCGATGCGTTTACAACTGAGAAATTTGGAGGAAATGCCGCTGGGGTGGTGTTGGATGGTGAGTTTTTGACAGAGGATGACATGCAGAGCATCGCCAAGGAGTTGAATTTACCAGAATCCGTTTTCTTACTGCCCGCCCATGATCAGGAAGCCGATTATCGTGTCAAATACTTCACCCCGACGGAAGAGGTCAATTTCTGCGGGCATGCGACTGTTGGATTGACTTGGCTTCTGGCGACGGAGCTAGGACTGGCTAAAGAGAGATCAGGAGTTGTGTTAGAAACAAAGATCGGCAATGTTCCTGTTGTATGGCATGAAGAAAACGGCAAGGTCGTTGATGTGGAAATGACGCAGGTGACACCGAAGACGCGGGATTTTGTCATCGATTTAGAAGTGCTTAGTGACATGCTTGGTGTGAGCAGTGACCGCCTTGATCCTTCCTATCCTATCAAATTAGCAAACACCGGTAACTGGCATCTTCTTGTTCCGATGAAGGACCAACAGGACATTGATCAAGCGGCACCGAACTTAGCGGCTTTAGCTAAAATGAATAAAGAGCATAGCATCTCGACAACCCACCTTTATACGTTTCACCCCTCAAAAGAATGCGATCTTTATACGAGGGATTTTGCACCTGGGATTGGTATACCCGAAGATCCTGTGACAGGGGCAGCAAACGGAGCATTGGCTGGATATCTTTATTTGGAGGGTATCATTTCTCAGCAAGAAATCACTCACCTGAACATTGCCCAAGGGGATGCCATCGGCAGACCTGGCTTGCTTCGTATCACAGTCATTCCAAATGAATCAGAGCCGGTGATCAAAGTGGCAGGCGCAGCTGTCATCACGATCCGCGGCGTGTTAACCTTATAAAACATCAGCTTGAATGGGGACTTCCTGTTCAAGCTGATTCTATTTAAAATGATTTTTGACCGTTTCGATCCACCTCTTGGCCGATGGGGAAGCTGCTTTGAATGATTTGAGCGCCAAGTTGACCTCACGAAAGACGCTCGTCTCCAGTGGAATGATTTTCGTATGAGGTATGTGCGGCGGCAACACTAATTTGGGAATGATCGTGACCCCAAGCCCTTCTTGCACCATAGAAATGAGCGTATTGTTGTCTTCAATTTCAAACAGAACATGAGGCTTCACGCCGCCTCTTTCTTTTAACAGCTTCTTAACGAGTATGTCACAGCCCGCTTTCGGCATGATAAAGGCTTCATCATGTAGCGAGTCCACTTCAATCACTTTCTTCGTATGAAAGCGATGATTCTCTTGTATGAGCACCACCAACTCATCCTGAAAAAGTGGAACGGTCTCGAATTCCCTCGATGACTGCGTTAAAAAACCAACATCAACCGTGCTTGAAGCAATCCATTCCTCAATCTCCTCATAACCGCCTTCATATAACTCCAGCTTGATATGCGGATAGCTTTGCGTAAAAAGATGAATAAGGCGTGGAAGGACATTTGAAGAAAAACTGGGGAATGTCCCAATCTTGATGCTCCCCACTTCCATCCCTTGAATCAGCGCTGCCTCTTGCTCAAGCAATGCCGCATGGTGCATGATTTGCCGGATATGCGGCATCACCCGCTCACCTGCGTCCGTTAACGAAAGCCCGTTTCGATTCCTCCGAAGCAGCACAATCCCTAATTCCGACTCAAGCTTCGCAATATTATGACTCACCCCAGACTGCGTCAGCCCAAGCTTCTCCCCGGCTTTTGTAAAACTGCCGCATTCGACGACTGTTAGAAATACTTTGTATTGGAATGTGATCAGTGTGCTCACCTCGTATGTTCATATGTTAAATCGAAAAATAATGCTAGTTATATAGTTCATTTGGGTTTAGCGACTTCCACCCATTACCAGTAAATCAAAGACACCTATCTCTCTATGGAAAATAACTCAACATGTCTAATTTGTCGAGAATCAATATCCACCTATAAGCACTGAGATATTTTGCTAAATTTATGATACGATAATAGGCAAAAAGACTACAGGGGCTAGCTAAATGAGTGAACTTTTTATTGAAAAACGCGATTTTAATACAAATCATATTCTTTCTTTACGAACAACCTTATTTCATAATCAACCTATTGTCTACATTCTTTATGATGAAAAGAAGAAGCCATCTGCTTATATTGGTCAGTCAGTCCAAGCTAGCAGACGATTGAAGGATCATTTGAAAGACCCAAAAAAGAACAAATTAACTAAAACAATTCTGATCGGACATGAACGATTTCATCAATCTGCCTCTTACAATATTGAGACAAATCTCATAAACTACTTTATTGCAGAAAATCGTTTCCAATTAAAAAATGTTAGTCAGACACGATCGAGGGAAATGCATCATTATTATCAAAAAGATTTTTACAATGAAACTGTTTTTAAAGAGATATGGGAGCAACTGCAAAAAGATAAGATCGTTAGTAATTCAATTGAAACCTTAAAAAATAGAGATATTTATAAACTTTCTCCCTATAAAGAATTATCACCTCAACAAGTAGAAATTAAGTATGAAATCTTATCTTTTTGCAAAGAGCATATCAAACAGTCAGGTCACCATGTGATTTCGATAGAAGGTGATGCAGGAACTGGGAAGAGTGTTTTACTGAGTTCTCTTTTTAATACGATTCAAGATTTATCAAATGATATGGACTCTGTCTTAAACAATAAGAACAATTATTTACTTGTAAATCACGCGGAAATGCTTAAAACATATCAAAACATCGCAAAGAGTCTGCCAAATCTGAAAAAGAAACAAATTATGAGACCAACCTCGTTTATCAATCAGATGACAAAGTCAGGTGAAATGGCTGACATCGTGTTAATTGATGAAGCCCATCTTTTATTAACAAAAGATGATAAGTACAATAACTTCCATTACCAAAACCAACTAGAAGAAATTATCAAACGAAGTAAAATAACCATTGTCATTTTTGATCCAAAGCAGGTACTCAAAATTAAAAGCTACTGGAATGAAAAATTACTCGAGGAAATTACAAATAGATATCATGCTAAGACTGTAAAACTCACAGAACAGATGCGTATGCATGCTGATACTGATACGTTGAAATGGATTGACCAATTTGTGTCAAAACAATTATTACCTCTGCCTATAAAACAGGATTCTTTCGAACTTAAAATTTTTGAGGAGCCTGACAAATTTAAAACGGCCATTCAGCAGAAAGATGAAGAGGTAGGCCTATCCCGCATTGTATCTACCTTTGACTTTTTACATAAAAAAGATGGAGCTGCCTATATCGTAGATGAAGCTGGTATCAATATGCCATGGAATTTTACAAATGATAAATGGACATGGGCTGAACATGCAGATTCAGTTAGAGAAGTGGGCTCAATCTATACAGTTCAAGGATTTGATTTAAATTATGTCGGCGTCATACTTGGCCCTTCTATCAGCTATGATGAAGAAAAGGATGAACTTCTCATAGACACATCAAATTATAAAGACACAGGTGCATTCACATCAAGAAGTGACATGTCTCCAGAGGAAATCAAACAGGCAAAAGAAAAGATTATACTAAACTCGATTAACGTTTTGATGAAGCGAGGCATTCACGGGCTTTATATTTATGCAACAGATGAAAAATTGAGAAGAAAATTACAAGAGATAAAAGAGGGAGGAAAATATGACTGAGATCAAAGATTTAATACATTCAATTAACCAATTTAGAGATAATCGGAACTGGAGACAATATCATAACCCAAAAGACTTGGCCATCTCAATCTCGATAGAAGCAGCTGAACTGCTTGAAGACTTCCAATGGAAAAGTAATGAAGAAGCTCTTGAGGCGAACGAAGAAAATATCCGAGAGGAAATAGCCGATATCTTAATATATTCACTAATGCTTTGTTCAGATCTTCATCTAGATGTGAAAGAAATAATTGAAGAAAAATTAATAAAAAATGGACAGAAATATCCCATTGAAAAGTAAAGAAACATGATTCGTCTTTTTAATGAAGAAGAGTAATGTCCTATCACTCTTCTTCATTTCATTATACTTTAAGAATATATTTAACTAATTCGTCGTCGCCGACGACGAAGACCTAGACGCTGCTTCATCAGCTTTCACACAATCAATTGCAACAACCAATGCAATCATCACAGGCTCCATTTCTTCTTTCAAAATATCAACCTTATAGCTGTCACCCCAAGTAAACCATTCCTTCTTCACCTGACCAATCACTTCGCCGTTCTGGAGCACCTGGAAATTCATATCCCACCAGTTACCTTGCACTTCGATCCCAGCAGCATCAATTGAATATTTTGCTTTAAAGAACGTAAACTCTTTTTTAATCGTCAATACCTCTTGACCACCAACTTCTACTAAAAACTTCGGTAAAAAGGTAAACATTTTCTTCGTAATCACAGCGATTTCATGTCGTTCTGTATTCAAAATGGTAAACGTCTTCGGCATCTTCATAAAGCTGCCTTCGACCACATATACATCATTCTCCTGTTGATCCTTTACCGTAAACCTGCCGCTCAGGCTAAATACTTTCTGCTTCATGTAAAGCTGTTTCATATGTACCTCCGATTCAGTTCAAAAATTTATCCGTTCTAACATTACCTCTGATTATACCAAAAAATAGAATGTACAAAAAACCACCTGATAGCAGGTGGTTTTCGATTACTGATTCATTTTCAGAGATTCCTTTTCATATGTTTGAAAAGCATTTTCCATTCCCATGATGACTTCTTTAATTTTTAGATAACCTCTTGTATAAGGAATAGAATCTCTAATCTCTTCCCACATAAAATGATAAAACTTAAGGTCATCCGTTTCACACATCACAAAATCTGTGTAATCCTTACCTGGAAGAGCTTCAGCATCAAAAAAGCGCACCGTCACATGTTCCTCATATTTCTGCATCAACTCTCGCAGCGAAGCCGCATGGGTTCTTCGCTCCTCTCGCGGCAAAGCAAGCCAAGATGGATAGAACTCTAATAAAACAACCATCATATATTTCATCATCATACCCCCGATTCTTCTATGATGTGTGATTGTACGTCAGATCTAGGGAGTATGCATTAACATAAGTTAATGTTCAGCTGTATGGAGCAGCCTGCTCAGCGAAACCGGAGAAATGCCAATATATGAGGCAATATGATATTGAGCGATACGTTGATGTAACCCGGGATATTTCAATAAAAACGCCTGATATCGCTCAATGGCTGGCAAATATAGCAGTTCCCTCTCACGCTCTTCCTTTCTCGTATACAGCCTTTCTACACTAACCCGAACAAACCGCTCCCACATATGACTTCTATCCATCAACATTTGAAGCAGATCATACGGAATTTCAATCACGATCGAATCCTCCATCGCTTCAATCGAATAAGGAGAAGGCTGCTCGTTGATCATACTTGCATAAGAAGTAGCAAAATCATCTTCCAACGTAAAAGCCACGTTGTACTCCCTTCCATCCGGTAACAAATAGAACAGACGGAAGAGCCCCGTTATGCAGAAATAAGCATGCTTCACCGGATCGCCAGCCTTGATCATGCATGTACCTGCTTTTAATTGTTTAATCGTTGTTCCATCTTTGAAGGCTTGCCAATGATTTTGTTCGATTGGATACTTGGATATTTTGGTTTTGAAAGTGTCGTAAGGGTCAGTTATTTTGTCCATCTGTTTTTTACCTCCTAATAAGGAAAACTCAAGCCTACTTGGGGATTGTTTTTATGATCAATGCAAAAAAAGTCCCGTTTGAGGGAAATCACTCAAATGAGACTTTTTTTAGTGATTATTTAATACCCATTTACAAAGTAATCAATGGTTTCTAATTCATCTTCTTTCAGTTCTCTGTTCACGTAATGTTGATATTCTTTCGTGATTTTCTGCTTATCTCCACCACATTGATCAGTGAATTTCGCTATCACCCGAAGTTTGTCTGTTTCCTGACGAAACTCCTCTTTTCTCCACGGTCTTTGGTGTGAAGGAATATACGTATCGGCATCAAAAGCTTCTAACTCATCTAAAAGACGCAATATTTCTTTCACTGTATAATGTACTCTCTCAGCATACATTTTCGGATAAATGCAATCACCAAGAAACAGGATTTTCTCTTCTTTCACATACACGATCGCTGAATCAGCCGCATGATCGCCTCCAACATGCTGCACGATGCAAGTGACGCCGCCAAGATCAATTTCCACCCGACGGTCAAATGTGACATCCGGTAAAACCACCTGAATATCTCGATGACCCTGATATTCTTCCTTAATGGCCTTCGCGCAGAACTCAATCTCCGTTCCTTCCCTCACCCGCTCATCAATCGCCTCATCTGACCACGAAAACGGAACAAGCTTCTCCATTTCCTTTCTTGTCTGTGCAGAAGCAATTGAAACCGTATCAGGCAGCGCAGGCAGACCAAAAATATGATCCCAATGCCAATGCGTGAGGACAACCATATCAGGCGTGGCGCTCTTGTGTTCTAAGGTTTTGTGGATGAAATAGTTCGCATGATCTTCCGAGTTACCAGCATCGATCATTAAGGTTTTGTTAGTGCCTGCGACCATGCCTAGGATGGGGCGGTCGGTAAGTGATACCGGTGTGATGTACCAAAAACTCTGACCTATTTTTTTAATTGAGTGCAAAGGTGCTTCCTACTTTCTGTCATTATTTTTTAAATTGAATCACGTTTTTTCCCATCGTTCTACTGTTTAAGTATATCGAATTTCATTACTCGAAGTAGCACGCGAAGCCAATATTGTGACAATGATCGCGATTGCAACGCCTAAAGCACCTGCCCAAGTAACAGAAGATAGAGAAACCCTCTCTACAAAGATACCTCCAATAGCTGCACCTGCAGCCATCGCCAATTGCATCATTGACTGATTGAGACCTAATAGTATACCTGATGACTCTGGCTCCATTGTAGCTAAGTGATATTGTTGAGTCGGGCCAGAAGACCATGCAGCAAATGACCATAATATTAAAATGAGCAATACTCCAACATAAGAATGCGTAACTAGTGAGAGCAATATGAGCATGATGACATGTAATATCATTCCACTAATCAGAGTAAAATTCACACCCCATCGATCGGTACTAAATCCACCAAACTTTGACCCAACTAGACTAGCAATCCCGAATACGAGGAGAACTCCACTCAGCAATTTGCTGCTTACACCTGATATATTTAAAAGGTAAGGGGATAGGTAGGTATAGGCAATTGAATAACCACCAAGCCAGAAAAAGGTGATGGCTAATCCCAACACTACTTTTGGTTTTTTAAAAAGAGCAAGTTGTTGAATTAGAGGTACAGGTTTATCCCCTTGGATTTTTGGAATCGTAAGAGAAATTATCACCATAGCTAATAATCCGAGTAAGGCTATTCCTCCAAATACAGCCTTCCAACCAAAGAAATCACTAGTCATTCTGCCCAGTGGGACTCCAATAATCAATGATGCTGTAAATCCCATTACTACTGTAGCAATAGCGGTACCTTGCTTACCTTTTGGTGCAATTTTTTCAGCAATTGTTAATGCAGTAACTACGACCATCCCCGCTCCAAGAGCCATAATAATTCTTGACACAATAAATAATTGATACCCAGGGAGGACGAATGCAAGAATATTACCTAGAATAAAAACGCTAAGTGAAAATAACATTAACTTGCGTTTATTCATTCCCGATGTTAAAGCCATTAATACTGGGGTGAAGATGGCATACACAAGAGAAAAAATCGTAATTAACTGGCCTGCTGCAGCTATCGTAATCCCTAATGATTCAGAAATATTATCCAAAATACCAGAGATGATATACTCTGATGTACCAACTAAAAAACTTACAATAGCTAAAATGTAAATCTTTACAGTGTTTGACAATGTAGATCACTCCTTATATATTATACATTTACATATCTAGAATTGTTAATATGTATGGACAAAAAAACATATTACGATAAGTCGATTTGTATTTAATAAATGAAACTGAATTCTGATGTATGAATTCAGTTCATTTATTAAATATTTTTTTCTAGAATCTCAGCAATTTGTTTTATGGCATTTTCATCTCTTTTATAATACGTGTATTTACCTATACGCTCTGTCGTAATTAATCCAGCTCGTAATAAAATTGAAAGGTATTGAGATGCTGTTGATTGCGTCATTTTCAATTTATCTGTTATTTGACTAACACATACCCCTGTAGTATTCATATCAATCCCTTCATGGGGTGTAAAATGACGATCAGGTTCCTTTAGCCATTGTAAAATTTGCAATCTGGATTCATTGGATAAGGCTTTGAAAACTTCTATTGGCTCCATACACCCCATTATATCGATAAATAACGATATGTCAACATGTGTTGTTTGAGAGCCCATAAAACTTTCTATTTTACTAGATCACTCCTGCCGCTTTAGACTTAATCGGTTTTTTGCAGAGTGGTTATATCTTCCATTTCAGTGCAATGGAGATGTTTGATGGAAAAGGATTAGAGTACTTTTTTGCTGCTTGTACAGCTAAATTTAGCCTTCTCACCCCTCACTAACTTATGATAAGCTCACCTTGATGTCTTTAAATGAGGTTATTATCTACCAAGGTTCTTAAAATATTATTTTATGTTGGATAGCGTGATCGCCTCATCTGACCACGAAAACGGAACAAGCTTCTCCATTTCCTTTCTGGTCTTTGCAGAAGCAATTGAAACCGTATCAGGCAGCGCAGGCAGACCAAAAATATGATCCCAATCCCAATGCGCGAGGAGAACGAGATCAGGCTTGGTGTTCTCGTGTTTTTAAGTTTCTTTGATAAATTATTTGGCATGATCTTCTGAGTTGCCAGCATCGATCATTAATGTTTTGTTAGTGCCTTCGACCATGCCTAGGATGGGGCGGTCGGTGAGTGATACTGGTGTGATGTAGGAGAAGGTTTGGCCTATTTTTTTGATTGTGTGCATGGTGTGCCTGCTTTCTATATTTTTAGATTTTATCATTAAGTCGTTGTTTGATGACAAATCAAATCTTATTTCTTTAATAAGTGTTTGGCTAACTTTCGATCTTCTTTATCTTTCGTCTTCAAGAAAAGCATTTCAATCAATTCCCTTGTGGCCGCTTGCTGCGAATAAGAAGGAGACCATTCTTTTAATACACTTAAAGCATGATACTGTAAATTTTCATCATCTGATCTAAGTGCAGCTTGAATCAACGGCAATCCTACACCTTCGTGTTCATATAAATCTTGCACAATATATTGTAAACAAGCCACGTCATCATCTGAGAGGTTTGATAACGATAAATGTGTTTCTGCAAATGTGCAAAGCTCTCTAATATGTTGATGATGATTTGTATCCATCACAGCAAAGTATATTTCACTATTTGCCGGGTCTTTCTCAAGTAAAGCAAATAGAAGCTCATTCACATCTAAACGATAAAAGAGAGCGATTTTAAGTGCTTGAGAGCTAAAACCCTGTTTTAACGTATCGATTGCAAGCTTTGGCCATCTACTGTCATTGATAAACGGTTGAACCGCTTCCTGGACAGCCTTATAATCGTCCTGTGTCCATGAGTCATTCAATCGGTCTTCCCAAATCTCTTGATCATCACTTAAAAACTCACTTATTTTCATCATTGGGTAAAAGTCCTCAATTGTTTGACATTGCTTATGAGCATGGTGAATAAAACGGCAGAGAACTACGCTTGCATTTAGATAATCTTCTATTCCGTAGATAGAAACCTCATCTTCTAATAGCGCTTGAATGATGAGGCTCGCTCCATCATATATTTCTTTGGTAATTTCATCTTTGGATAAAGCTGATTCCAGATCACCATTAAGAGCGCAAGTATAGGCTAAGTATTCATTCATGATTGTATTTTCGCAGCCCTTTATTAGTAACCATCGTTTTATTTCTGGCGTCGATGCTTCCAATTGCTCAACAGCCGAAATCTTCCCCCATCCATCAACGGACTTTGCAAGACGCCAAACATGTTCGTTTCCTTGAATTGTGCCATTCTTCAATGCAAACACGACATAAGAAGTAAATTCTTCATGCATACCGATTGTGAATAAAAGCTCTTTGTATTTTTCACAGTTCGTACATCCCAGTATCATAACTGCAAATTTGACTACCTCCCGATGTGCCGCATGTTCAAGAAGCCATAACGCTTCTTGCTGTACAAGAGACTCATCCCATTGTGTTTGTTGAAATCGGTCAATTAACTCACTGTTGCGACTCGCCATATTGTTAGAAATGATTTTTTCATATGTTCTCTTTCTTGTTTCATTTGTAGGATGATTTAGTTGTTTTGCAAAAAGCTTCAATAATTTCTTCACATAAAAAGGGGCAGGTCGTTCATCTACATAATAATCAGATAAACCGGGAACCAATCGTGGTTCATTTTCGTCAATTAAATAATCTTCATCGGGTAAACGATCATCTACTATTTTATGATGTGTTTGAATTTGTTGTTGAATAAAGGGAACGATTTTCTCTTAATGATCCCATGGTAGAAATTCTATCTTCATTGAATCATCTAAAACCGTTTCATGATCTACCTTCACAATACAACGAAATCGTACATACCCACCAATTTTAACGGACACTTTGTGTTTTGTACCATCTTTAATTTCCAATATTCCTGATAATTTTGAATATGGAATTATATGAGACAATACACTTTTTCGTTGCTTTTTATCAACTGTCACGCCATCAATGATTAGTTGCTCTTCTTTTATTTGGTTTGTAATTTCTATAGAATGCCCTTTGTAATCAATTTTCCACGTTTTATGTATTTCCTTTTCTACGTCTTTTACTACGTTACACATTTCACGTTTAAAGTCAGCTTTAAAACCCATGAATGTCTCCTTAAGTAATTTATTGCTAAGAATATGATCAGTAAATGTTGTTACTACTATGTTTTTAATATTTGCTTTCATTTTATATAATACGATATTTAATAAAGAAAATCTTTAAATAATAAACTTATAAAAATAAGAAAAAAGTCATTATTAAATTTCATTTAAAACATTATTATTTACTTATTTTATCTTTTCATCATTTAACAACGTGTATAGCTATGTTAGTATGGCATCCAAAGGAGGATGATAAGTGATGAATATTAAATTAAGAAGCACCCTAATCAAATTGGCAGCCTCTCTATTTCTGATGAGCGCCGTGGCTTTACCAATTTCACCTAAAGATGCAAATGCCACAAAGTCACAAGCCACATATAAATTGGAGAACCTTAATGATAGTGAATTAAAGATGACGTTCGATCATGCTGATGTTCATATCGATTCTAAAGGAAATGCGATATTGGAAGATCAAATAACGAATGAAAAACAAGTTCTTCCTAAAACATCGACCGATAAAAACGATCATCCTGTTACTTTGCATTATGAAAAAATTAAAAATGGGATTTTAATTAAAGTTGTGAGTGAAAAAACAAGCGGGAAAATCAGTACTCAATCTGTTGGAAAATGTATTCTTGGTACTAGTGGTGGGGCAGTAACCGGAGGTGGTACACTTGGTCTTGCTGGTGCTGCTGTAGGAACTGTCACGATACCTGGTATCGGAACTGTAGGCGCTGGTGCAGTTGGTGCAATCACAGGTACTGTTGGTGGAGCAATGACAGGAGCTGCTGCTTCTTGTTTTTAATGAAGAGCAAAAAGGGTACTCTCTTTTTATCCTAAAGGGAAGGTGATCATGGTGTATAAAATCATCATTCCATCTATACTAATCATTTTTTTTCTCTGGATTCTATTACAGATTTCACTAGAGATGAGCATATTTAAAAATCCAATGAATTATTTTATCTTATTCATTCTTTTCTTTCTTACCATCAAGCTGGTAAAAGAGAAACAATAGGAACCTTATGGGATGTGCTAGAGGAGATGAATAAATTCATCTCCTCATATTTAAAAACTCCTAGACACACCACTTCAATAAACAAAAATCTCTTAATAAGCTTCGAATTTTATTTATAGTCTAATATCGGCTCTTTACCCTTTACATCTTCAAAATACTTAGTAAACGATGAAACACCTGAATAAGATATTGATAAATACTCTTTAGCACGATACTTCTTCTTTCGTGTTTGATATGGATTTAAATTAATTTCCAACTGATTGAATTGATTCTTCAATAATTTTATCAAAAACATATTCTAAATAAATATTAAGGTTGGTAAACATAATTTGTATATCTTCATTAGATATTGATACATCAAAATAATGGATACTCTTTTGTAAAAGTTCAATTTTACTTGTTGCATCTCTACGACCACGCTGGATATGTTTTATGAATTTTTTAGGTTCTACTTGTTCAATCTTATTGCAACAATAATCAATAAATCCTTGTAAAGATTTGCTTTTATTGTCAATAGATTGGTTATCTTCTTTTAAAACTTTTGATGCATACATTCGAAATGTATATTCTAGGAACATGCGACTCACAATATTAAGTAGATATGAGTATTTACCATATTTACTTTCGTTACTCAAAAAGAGCATCAGTGATTTAAGCTTTTCACCATGTTCGATTTGTAGTTTTTCTATGTACTTGATGGAAAATGTATTATTTAGGACGGTTTGTTGTTTTTGGACTGAATAGGAAACTTTTTTTGCCTTTATATTAAAAGACAAACTATCTTGCCAAAGGATTGTAGTTTTAGAAGAATCCTTATAATATTTATAGACTACTTTATAATCACCCGGCAAGTTATTCGGTTGAATTATACCCTCCACTGCCTTCAATCCCTTACAATCCATTTCCAATAAGTTAGAATCGTAATCGGAATTAATTTCCAATTTATCTAAAAGGTTTATAGTTTGGTCAGTATAATAAGTAACATTTGTAGCATCTTTAATTAAATTAAACCTAATTGCATCTTCTTCTTTTGTATCATTGGTTCCGTCTTTCTCTAAAATTTTATTGTTTGTCATCTGTTTTTCATTTATATTACTAATGTTTTCGCCAATATTCTTAGTAATGCTTTCAGGAAGATTTTTGTTATCCAAATCTTCCTGGTAATATCTCTTAATAAGGGGTACAAAAAAATCCTCAATTTCTCTTGCTCTATTAAATAAACGAGTTACAGCCACATTTTCCATTGTACTCTTATTAATAGCCTTATCTATTAAAAAATTGATAAGTATTATTTTATCTTTAGTAATATTAGAAAAATCCGAATTGATATTTAGTGCTTTTTTCACTTCTCTATTGTTAAAGAACCTCCGAATTGTAGTATATCCTATTTTGTTGGTGATATCTTCCTTGAAATATTTATTAAAAAGTTCAGCTATAACTAATTCAATAGTAACTTTATTCTTCAACCTACTATCAAAAACACCTTTTTCTTTAGGTGTCCATGCTTTAAGTCCTCTCCCTTTATCTTCGCCTGAGTGTATCCTCTCCATAATAGTATAGGCTTCCTCTTCGCTAGTTATTAAGCAAAAGATATCACTGGAGTATTTTGGTTTCTCTGTTTTTATTAATCTTTCAATTCTCTGCTTTAAAGCTTTGTCTATAGATTCTAAGATAGTAGGATCTTTTAAGAATTTAATGCAAGCCACCCTTCTATTTCCTTCATATACAATATATTTTTCTTTCTTTGAATTATATACAAGTGTGGGTAAGTTAGCACCTAGTAATCCATTTTTATAGATATCATCAGCAAGATTATACATATACTGAGAACCTACTTTATTAATCAACTTTTTTAGAGTATCAAGCTCATTTGTTCCTATATCATGTCTAGGATTCTCTGAATAATTTAAAATCTCAGATACATTCACTATTTTATATTCCTTATTCGTACTCATACTAAACACCCCTGATTTCATTGACTAGACTTCATTTATTGGATATTAAGTACATCATTTTCATTATTAAAACGTTGGACTTTCTTAGAGAAAAACATAAATTCTGATCCATTCTTTTTTTCCTGAAGAGTATAAGAAAGATTGAAAGTAATATAATTAAAATTTGAATAAAATCCTCTAATTTCCTCTGCTGTATCATAAGTAACAATCCATTTTCTATTTTTCATAAATTGGGAAATTGTTTTTGCTAAATTTTCATGATCGCCATGAGTATAGAAATTGGTATAAAGTCCTTTCCCTTTGTTGTAGTATGGAGGATCAAAAAATGTAAAAGAATTTCTAGTCTTAATTATCTCAGATTCTATAAAGTCCATAGCATCCATATTTGATAATTTAATAGCATTTCTATATTTTGATATTTTATATATTTTACCAATAAGATCATTTTTATTAAATCTACAATCTATTAAATAATTTCCATTTTGATTCATGCCACCAATTGGTCCAGCTTTATCTATTATCCCAGATCTATTAACCCTATTTAAATAAAAGGTTGAAAAACCTACTTTTAAGGGATCATATTCATATATATTTTCCCTAATCCTTTTTTGATTATACCATTCGTCTATGGTTACTGAAGTATCTTCAACTAACTTGATAAATGACTCTGTATTATTCAAGATACTTTTCCAAAAGCAATAAATTGAATAGTCGTAATCATTTATCATTATTCGATTAACTACTCCATTAAATAATAAAGCAAGTGAAATTGCTGAACCACCTGCAAAGGGCTCAATATAAGTATAACAATTATTATGTTTTACTAACCTACTTACAAAATTATAAATTTTATATTTTCCTCCAGGGTATCTTAAAGGGGAAGGGTTAAACATCTATTTTCACTTCTTTCCAACTATAAAGGCTCTTCAAATTAGTATACCATTTGATAATTAAGTCATGTATAATATTTGGTGATTTTATTTAAGTTCTCCTCTAAAAAATCAAACTATTCTCTTACCATTTTAATGGTAAATTCTATCGCCCTGATAAATCTCACTTATGATAAGGCTCCCCCCGCACAATCCGAAACGCACGATAAATCTGTTCCACCAACACCAGCCTCATCAACTGATGCGGAAACGTCATTTTCGAAAACGACAGCTTCTCATTCGCGCGCTGCATGACAGCGTCGCTTAAGCCAAGGGATCCGCCTATGACGAAACATACTTTGCTTTTTCCGTATGTTGCCAGCTTATCTATTGTATCGGCTAATTCTTCGGAAGTTTTCATTTTTCCTTCGATGGCGAGGGCGATGACGTGGGCGTCTGGGTTGATTTTGCTTAGGATGCGTTCGCCTTCTTTGTCTTTGATGATTTTCATGTCTTGATCACTGAGATTCTCGGGTGCTTTTTCGTCCGCGAGCTCAATGATCTCGATTTTTGCGTAAGCTTGTAATCGTTTTGTGTATTCGGCTATGCCTTGCTTTAAATATTTCTCTTTTAATTTTCCTACTGTGATAATTGATATATTCACAGGTCATCCCCACCTTAAGAACAAGTTATTCATATAAGTTATCAACAATTGTGGATAAAATTTGTGTATTTTGTGTCCGATCATTCGTTCCCCACTATATATATTGCAGGTTCATCGCACAATTCACAGGTTGTGGATAAACTGTGTGTATGTTCGATTTTTCTGAATTCCGGCGGCGTTTCGTGATCATCTATGTACATGTCTAATACGGTTTCTATGTGTTCTGCACACGCATAAAATGTTCTGTTCATAAGTTTATTCTTCCTCCAATAGATTCTCTAGTTATTCACAAGTGTTTCGCTCATTGTCCAATATAACTGATTTATTCACATGTTAATAGTCTTTTACCATTTCCTCCACCTTTTATCCACAAACCAAAAAAAGCCCCCACTCCTGTGAAGGCTTCCTTCTATCAAAACGGATTATAAAATCTCGTTCCTCTAACAAATGTAATCACTAGCGACACGATCAGCACCACACCAACAAACAATAACGCCGCATAATCTGCTTTTTGAAAGTCTTTCGCCGTAAACCATGTGCGCTTTTTATGCTTTCCAAATCCGCGCAGCTCCATCGCATTGCTGATCGTTTCAATCCGCTCTAGGCTAGAAAATATCAGCGGCATGACAATCGACAGCGCATTTTTGATTCGTTTCCCCAATTTTTCATTCTTCGATAAATCAATCCCTCTTGCTTGCTGAGAAATGGCGATCGTTCGAAAATCCCGCTGAATGTCCGGAATATAGCGCAGAGCAATCGCTACAGCATACGAAATCCGGTAGCTGACACCGATTCGGCTGAGAGATGAGGCGAATTCACTTGGATTTGTTGTCACAATAAATAAAAGCGCTGCTGGCATCACGGTCACATATTTGAGTGTAATATTCAATTGATAGAAAAGCTGTTCAAGTGTGACATTGTACCAGCCAGCAATATGAAACAGCTCGTGCTTTGCTCCGTAGATGGCGACACCTTGCTGGGGCGCAAAGATATAAATGGCGATGTTATTGATCACTAGGAAAATCGCCAGGACGATCACCACGAAGGAAATATCACGAAATCGTACGTTCGACATCTGAAAGAATACGATACTGGCGGCTAACATAAAGACTAAAACGCCTGTATCATACGTGAGCATCGCTGCGGATGACCAGAGGATAAAGCAAATGAGTTTGGTTGCACCTGTCAGCCGGTGAATCGGTGACGGGCGATCGATATAGGACAGCATGTCTACAGCCATGTCATTCGTTCCTTTCTGTCAACCTCAATGAAGCGTTCCACGAGTTCATTTGGATTCGGCCAATCTGCTTTCAGCGCCAGTTCATACAACGACGTTTCCTTTAAACTCGCCTTTTGGACAAGCAGCTGATCTGTCAGCACTTTGGCAGGTGTATCATCTGCGATTTTTTCTCCATCTGAAATGACAATGGTTCTTGTTGTGTATTCGAGCATCAAGTGCATATCATGGGTGATCATGAAGATCGTGACTCCCTGCTGATTTAATTGCTCTAAAAACGTCATCATCTCTGTGTAATGTTTAAAGTCCTGTCCTGCGGTTGGTTCGTCTAGGATGAGGATTTCTGGTTCTAATACAAGAATTGACGCGATGGTGACGCGTTTTTTCTGTCCAAAGCTAAGGGCTGAGACCGGCCAGTTCCGAAATGGATACAGTCCACACACTTTCAGGACCCGCTCCACACGTTCCTTGATCTCGTCTTCCTTTACGCCTCTTAAAACGAGACCGAGTGCCACCTCATCAAAGATCATTTGTTTTGAAATCATTTGATTTGGGTTTTGCATGACGACGCCGATTCGTTCAGAGCGCTGTTTGATCGTATCTTCTGTGATGTCATCACCATTTAAAAGAATGGACCCTTTCGTTGGCTTTTCAAATGCACAGAGCACCTTAGATAATGTCGTCTTGCCTGCACCATTGGCTCCTGCGATGCTGATCATTTCTCCTTTTTTGACAGTAAAAGAGATGTTGCTCAGCGTGTTTGGTCTTGTTGGATAGTCAAAGCTCAGCTCGCGCACTTCTAGTAAATCCTGTGCTGCAATTTGCTCTACTGACGGTTCAGACGCTTCCATCCACTGTTCGATTTTCTCTTTTGCCTCATCGTCTAAGGTGAGACGCTGTAAATCAGCGATCTGATCTCCCGGTGCAACCTGAATGCCTGCATATTTCATCGCCTTTACATATAGAGGCTCACGCAAATACGCCGCTTCTAATACGTTTGAGGCGAGCAATTCATCTGGTGTCATATCCGCTGCAATCGTTCCTTCATTGATAACGATAATGCGGTCCACATGACGGAAGAGGACGTCCTCTAATCGGTGCTCAACCATCACAATGGTTTTTTTCGTTTGTTTTTGCAGCCGGTCAATGAGGTCGATGACTTCTTTACCTGTTGCGGGATCAAGGCTTGCAAGTGGTTCATCAAACAGCAAAATGTCGACATCGTTGACAAGTACACCCGCAATGGCGACACGTTGTTTTTGTCCGCCTGACAGCTCATGCACGGATGATGCCAGCTTGCCGTCTACCTCTGTTAATCTTGCTGCTTCCTCGACACGTGTTTGCATGTCTTCTCGTGTGACTTGATCATTTTCAAGCGTGAACGCGATATCTTCTCCAACGGTCAGCCCGATGAATTGTCCATCAGGGTCCTGCAGCACCGTTCCGACAAGCTGGGAGAGGGAGAAAATGTTCTCTTTCTCTGCATTTTTCCCGCCGATGTGAAGACTTCCTTCCATAGAACCTTTATAAGACGCAGGAACTAGCCCATTGATACAATGGGCTAGTGTGCTTTTTCCCGATCCAGACGGGCCTGCGATGAGAACTTTTTCTCCTTCATAGATGGTCAGGTTGATATCCTTTAATGTTGGTTCTGCCTGACTGCGATACTTGAATCCGAAATGTTCGAATTGAATCATCGGTTTCTTCATTTATGTGTTCCACCTTGTTTCATGATGTTTCTTTCGATAGGCTGCCGCTTTTGCTTCTCGTTTTTGCATAGGCTGCAATGATGATGGTTCCTAGTACACCAACTGTGATGATGTTTGAAATCCCTGCCACGATGCCTTGAACAAACACTTTGTTCGCAGGTTCTGCATAGATCACAATGTCGAGTACAGGAGCAATAATAAACCAGCCTAATGCCTGTGCGCCTGCTTGTACGGCGTTGAAGAGCGTGATTTTCTTCCAGCCGAAGTCTCCCTCTACTACTTTTAAACGGTTAGAAATAAAGCCGATCAATAAACCGACGACACCCGATACAATAATCCAGCTCCACCAAGGGCCAAATGTGGTCGCATCTTTAATGAGATGACCAATAAAACCAATCAGTGCGCCTGCAACAGGACCAAATAGCACGGCCATTAATGCAAGGAATGCGTATGAGGTTTCAATTTGTGTATTCGGAATACCAGTTGGAATGGAGACGAATCGTCCTAGAATCACAAAGACGGCTGCGCCAATGCCAATGGCAACGACAGTTTTCGTTGAAAGTTGTTTTCCTGCCATGATGTATCCTCCTCTTATTCGTATATAATGCGCGGAGCTTTGCGAATCGAAAGGCGCCAGCCTGTGCCTGTGCCGATGTTATAAGCCTTTGCAAATGACCCTTGATTGATCGCCACGCCTAAATGGTCGAGTGAATTGACATATACGAGTGGTTCGCCTACTTTTAAGTCGGCAAAAGATCGTCCATAGGTCATGATATTTTTATACACATTTTTCGGCCCGTTGGCAATGGTAACTTCTATTGCATCCCCATAATTAATTGAAAGCTGTTCAAATAGCGTGTGATGAATGTTTGTCCATAGGTTTCCGAATCTCACATCTAAAATATCAATCGTCCCTGTGATCACATCTTCTTCGGCATAAGCCTGTACGACTGGGAGATGGATAATATCATCAATATTTGCCTTTGGCCCAACCTCTTCAAAAGAAATCACACCTGATGCAATTCTCGCCCCTGTATAAGCGTAAATGTCTCTCCCATGGAATGTATGTGATTTTCCCGACTTTGGCAGCCGGTTAATGGTTTCATCTAAGTAACGGGCTTCCACAATGCCAATATCCTGGGCAACGTGCGTCAGTGTCCCGTTATCTGGGGTAATGATATAATGTGAGCTTGTCGTTTTGACGACAAGACTTTTTCTCTCGGATCCAACGCCCGGGTCAACGACAGAAACGAATACCGTCTCTTCCGGCCAGTATGTGACGGTTTGAAGCAGGCGATAAGAAGCCTCCCAAATGTCATACTGCGGAATATTGTGTGTTAAATCAAAAATGCGGATGCTGCTGCTGACCGTATTTGCCACTCCGTACATTGCACTGACAGCTCCATCATCAATGCCGAAATCTGATTGTAAAACCAATGCATGTTCACTCATGTCAATCTCCCTTTCATTTGAAAAAATGGATGTGGTGTTTCACGTGGAACATTTGAACAATTGTATGAAAAAAAGTGGACAATAAAAAATACCCCATCCTTATCTTTGAATCATAAGGACGAGGTATTTGTCTCGTGGTACCACCTTTATTTACTGTTTGCTCGCGCTAAACAGCCTCTACAAGTACAAAGCTCCAATCTGGCTCATATACTGTGGTTTTGATAACGAGTACCAACTCTCGTCGTCACCTACTAATATCATAGATATGTTCAGCACGAGGCTCAGAGACCATTTTTCGAATCATTATTTTTGCTTCTTTTCAGCTGCCGAAGCTCTCTGTGGAAAAATTGATGATTGTACTTTCTCTCGTCATTGCCTGTATAACTATCTTGAATTAAAGCTATCATACATGATGTTATTTGATAAATCAAGATATTTTTCTGAACATTTTTAAAAATGAGTCAACTGGTGCTGGAAGAGTCTTCTTTTTATGAAATTTAAACAAATGTTAAAGAGCGAGATATGGTGTCTTTCTTTTCTAGGGGTATAATAAAGGTGAAGGGAGGTACAGCGTGTGTGGACCATCTGTATGAATGAGTTTAAGCAGCTCTTCAAAAGCACAAAATCTATTTTAACAATTGTTATTATTTTCATTTTATCTACTTTTGTTTCAAGTCTTCCGTTTATCGCTGCTCATCAGGAAAAATGGGAACTGGCAAAGGATCCTTATTCTATTGGGAATGAACTGGTGATGTCTTTATTTGGTTTCTTCCTTATTTTTTTGTTGTCTCATGATATTTTGAGCCGCGAAATTCATTTGAAAACCATTCGTTTTCTCGTCAGTAAAACAACCCGTTTGAACATTATCATCGGGAAATATCTTGGACTGATGCTGTTTTGGCTTAGCTGTATTATGACGACATATGTCCTGAATATGGTGATTTCACACCGTTTTCTGTTCTCTGATGCCTTAAAAATCCTAACCTTTATCAGTGTCGGTATCTCATGTGCTTTATTTTTGTCCATGCTCTTTCCAACACCGCAGAAATCAATGTTTGTCGGCATGTTATTTTCCTTTCTTTTCCCAATCGTCAGTATGATTTCTGTTCTTTCTTCAGAACGAATGATTCATTGGTTCCAATATATGACGCCTTATTATTATGCGCGCTGGAGTGAACCGCTGACCTATGTCCTAATGAACACGGCATTGACCGTTATCTTACTCATTGGAACTGCACTGCTGTTTCAAAGGAGGGATGTGTAGATGCTTCATACAAAAGGGCTCACAAAAAAATATCGTACAAAAGTCGCTATAGATCATATTAATCTTGATGTCAATCAGGGCGATATCTTCGGCCTCATTGGACCAAAGGGATCTGGTAAGACGACGTTTTTCAATATCATTACCGGGATCTCACGCCCTACCTCTGGTACGTTTACAGTGATGAATATGCCTTCGCTAAAAAAAGTGAGACAGTATATCGGTGTTCTGCCAGAATATACGGATTTATATGAAGGTCTTACGGCTCTTGAGCATATTGCCTATTTATCAAAAATCACCGGAACACGCCAGAGAACGAGTGATTATGAAGAACTGCTCGAATTTGTCGGTTTACATCATGATCATCAGGAGAAGGTCGGTGCCTTCACACCTGGTATGAAAAAGCGGCTTGGAATGGCGCAGGCCATCGCCCATCAGCCGGAATTTATTTTACTCGACGAACCTTTTGCCGATATTGATGCAGATTCAATCTTGCACATCCAGCGGGTCATTGAAACATTAAAGGATGAAGGGAAAACCGTCTTTTTAACTGCTGACCGCCCAAGGTTCACCAATAGTATTTGTACCAAAACGGCGTTCATTTCTGAAGGAAAATTAGTGTCCCCACATACTCATCCTCAAGAGAAAACCATCACATCCTCAAACATACGTGCAACCTTCAAGCATGCATGGATTGATGATGAGGTGAAACCTGTTCTCACGCAGTACCTACAAACTGTCGGAACAGATCTTGTGATCAGTGATGACGAGACCTCATTGTTAATTCGTTCAGAAGCTCAAGTTCCAGCGATCATTCGGGCTTTCGTGAAGTGTAAAGTCGATTTATACAGAGTCACGGCTCAGGATGCCATGATGTCCTCATAAAAAAGTACCGTACGCTTTCTGCACGGTACTTCTTCTTTTTTTATAAAGGTTTACTCATATAGATACCGGTTTCTGCAAATCCTGTTTTCTCGTACAGCGAACGGGCGATTTGATTGTGAGCAAAGACATGGAGCGAGAGTTTTTGCACACCTAATGACTTTGCCTGCTCCTCTAATGCAGCAATGGCCTGCTTTGCAAAGCCTTTTCCTCGATAAGCTTCAAACAAAATAAAGTTATAAATAAATCCTTCGTGCTGCGGGTGATTCGGGTCATAGCAAAGCCAAACCCAGCCAATCGCTTCATCTCCATTTAAGAAATTCCACAGCTCATGATGCTCTGTCTGAAGTCCTTCTGGAAGAAGCCTGTCAAATTGTTCTTCTGCGTTCGCAAGTGATTCTTCCTTCTTCCATGTTCCTGCGAGTACCTTTTCTTCCGCGTACCGCTGAATGGCCTTCTCTATCAATACATCGTAATCGGTTTGTGACATCCGTTGTAGTGTAACCAATCGTACCGCCCCCTTTCCTTTATCATATGATGAGCATGCCAAAAAAACCAGTCCCTTGATGGAACTGGTTAGCCGCCATATCGGTCGGTTTGAGAAAGTTTGATCTCTGCTGATTTTTTCTTCCCGCTTCGGTAAAATTGCACCTTTACCTTGTCGCCGACCTTCCTTTGATATAAGTACTTACGAAGATCCACGATATTCTGTACACTCTTGCCATCAAAGGAGGTCACGACATCCAGCTCTTTTAGTCTCGCTTTTCCTGCTGGAGATAACGGCTCAACACTCATGACAACGACCCCAGATGTAACCTTAGATGGCAGTTTCAACGTTTCCTGCCAGTGGTAGCTCGCAATATCCGCTAATGATTTCATGCCGACGCCAAGATACGGACGCTTTACCTCTCCGTAGCGCTCTAAATCCTCTATGACAGGAATGACCAGATTCGCTGGAATAGACAGCCCGATTCCTTCTACCTCTGATTCAGCAATCTTCATTGAGTTGATGCCGATCACCTTTCCGTCCATATTGATCAAGGCACCACCGCTGTTTCCAGGGTTGATGGCGGCATCTGTTTGCAGTACCTCTGCATTCCAATCCGTCTGTCCGTCTCCATTTGAGTCAACAGGGATCGCTCGCTCTGTGCCTGAAATGACTCCTTGTGTGACAGACCCTGCGAATTCAAGCCCTAATGGATTTCCAATGGCGATGACTGGCTCACCCGGCTTCACATGATCTGAGTTACCGAAGGCTGCCGTTTTCTTGATTTTATCACTTTTGACAGTGAGAACAGCTAAATCCATAAGCTGATCGCTGCCGACAAGATTGGCACCAATTCTTGTCCCGTCATGGAGGCTCACTTCAAGCTGGTTGGCGCCTTTGATGACGTGATGGTTTGTGACAATATAAAACGTGTCACCCTTTTTTTTATAAATCACACCTGACCCGCTGCCTGCTTCTCCGCCTTCCTCCCAAAAGCTCGACTTTTGGATATTAATGACGCCGACCACCGTATCTGACATATTAGACACCACTTTTGTGACAGCATCATTGACGTTCACATTCACTGTCTTTAAAGGACCCTGTGATGCTTGTCCATCACCGTTCTGCTGCCATCCAAAGGGACTGCCGCTCTGTCCAGATACATAGGGGAAAAAGAATCCCATTAAAAAAGCTCCTACCAATACACCGATCAAACCAGAAAGAAAATATCCTTTTCTGTTTCGTCTCGGCTTCCACTCTACATCGCGATAATCCACTATGTTTCCTTCCTTTCAGTGAATAGATGATGTATATAGTGTTGGTAAGAAGCTCTTATCTTAATCATACGATTGTAAAAATCATACGGCGCAAAGCGGGGTTGCTTTTTTCGGGTCCGTATCAAATAAATCAAAGCCGTCCCCCACAACAAAGCCCTTCATTTCAAGCGTCTGCTGGACTGCCATACGGGCTAAATCCTTCATGTTGTTGTCTTGACTCAAGTGAGCCAAATAAATGCGTGAGGTGGCATCTCCTATGACATCTGTCATCGCAAGAGCAGCATCTTCATTTGATACATGTCCGACATCGCTCAGAATTCTGCGCTTAA
Organism: Bacillus sp. FSL M7-0003; assembly: GCF_038628485.1. NCBI lineage: Bacteria > Bacillati > Bacillota > Bacilli > Caryophanales > Bacillaceae > Bacillus > Bacillus sp. FSL M7-0003. The sequence continues at coordinate 3,660,834 of NZ_CP152024.1, forward strand.
TGCTCCATGGGTATCGGCCCATTTGCAGCATCCCGACATCATGATTGCTCTCAAACACAAACGTATTGGCTGACTTAATAATGCCTTTCATGCGGTCACTCACATAGCCTGTATCCGTCATGAGGGCAAGTTTGCGCCCTCCATAATGGAACACGTAAAACATAGGCTCTGCCGCATCATGAGAGACGCCAAATGACTCGACATCAAGACCGCCAAAGGATTGAACGGTTTCCATATCAAAATGGAATTTCTGCTCTGTGTCAATCTTTCCGATATGAGACTCCATTGCCTTCCATGTTTTCGCATTTGCATAGACAGGAAGCTTGTACTTTCTTGCCATGACACCAAGCCCTTTAATATGATCGGAGTGCTCGTGTGTCACAAAAATGCCGTCCAAGTCTTCAGGCTTGCGGTCGATTTGGCCAAGCAGCTCGACCATCTGTTTGCCGCTTAAACCAGCATCCACCAAAAAGGCATGCTCGTCTGTTTCTAAATAAAAAGCGTTCCCCGTACTTCCGCTCGCTAGTACACTGAACTGCAAGCTCATGTTCTCTCACTCCATTGAAGATTTGTCATCTTTCTCTATATGATCAAGTGTTGAGCCATCAATGGCATTGATCAAATATTCTTCCTCTGTCTTTTTCTTTGAACCTGCTGATACGCCTTCAAGCTCCACCCGCCATACAGGAACCATGACTTGCGTGCTTGCCCCAGGGTATTGCGTATAGTAGCCAAGCTCTACCTTTTTCACGGTCGTATTTTGACTCAGCATATTTTGCGTATATAAGTCCTTCACTGTTTCAAGTGCTGGGACAAGGGTTTCTTTTCTCACTTCATTAATCGATGTCACCATCGATTGCTGATATGAGACGACTTCGTTTTGATCGTTGAGATTTAAGGTGATTTGCCCAATGGTTTCGGTGTCATCAAGGCCTTCTTGGAAGATGTATTTCCCTTTATACGTTTGGAAAAAGACGATTTTTCCTGTCTCTTCATCTATATTCCACAGCTTATAATTCTTCCCATCCAGCAAACGCTGGTTCACAAGGTTCGTCGCCGCTGTTTTGATGTCCTTTTTCGGCAAGGCAACTGGTTTATTGAAAGTCATTTCAAGCAGCGTGACAGGATCATCTTTTTCCGTTTTAGGGAATGTGCTTTTCGCCTTTTGATCAGCTAATCCGTCGACATCCTTTTTCGTATATTGCTTCTTTTCAGCTGTAATGCGGTATCCAATCTTCGCTTCATCTGATAGATTGCCATATTTGATCCCGTCTGCCTTCATTTCTTCCAGCGTATCCGTTTTTTCGATAATCGCAAAATGATCGGTTGACCGTTTTTCAAAGTATTGAAAACCTAGAAAGATATCGAGAACGAGAAAGGCTAGGATAAAGATCGTTTTGGTCTTATTCCACTCCATGATTCTCGCTCCCCTCTGTCAAAAGATCATTCGATAGAATCACGGTTTTGCCGTTATACTTCATACACCATACAGGCTCCAGCCAGACAAACATCGCTTGATCTTGATCTGATGCAGTTGAAGCAGCTTGATATGCAGGGAAAATCTGTTCAATTTTCTCCAGATCATCATATTTCGTCTGCTTGATGATCAAGTCCTTCAGCTCTGTCCCATTCATCAGCTTGACCTGTTCACTTTGACTCGCTTTATTGCCAAGAATATAGTTTGGGCGCTTGTAATTCAAAATGTCATCATTCGCCCATTGGACTTCAAGGGAGGTCATCCCAAATGGATGCTTTGTACTGTTAACGATCGGCAGACCGTCCATAAACATATTAAAGGACAGCTGCTGGTTGCTGTTGATGCCAAAATATTGATAGTCATCAGTAAAGCTTCCCGTATCATTGAAATATTTCACGCTTCGCTTAATCAAATCCCCCGTTTGGAAAACAGTGCTGGAATTGATATTGCGGTGCTGATATTGAATGCGGTGGTCTTTTTGATTGGCTTCAAGGCGGCTTGTGCCATCTGTGTACACCGTCCGGTTTAAATTAGATTCCTCACCGACAAGGCTCGGGTCCGTAAACAAAGCGTCTTTGAATTTGTTTGTCTTAATCGTTTCGATAAAGAACATTTTCGATTCAAGCTGCTTTTGCTTTCTCGGAAGAAGGAAATCTCGTTTAGAATTCGTCGAGAATGTATAAAGATCATAGCGCGGCATCTCGTTTTGAGCGGCTGCGATACTGTTCATTAGATTACGGTAATTGGCGGACTCAATTGTCAGCTCAAGCACCGTCTCCTTGCTGTATGAGACCAAATATACTTTTTTATTCGCCTTATCCTGCTGAGCGAACGGCACGATCATCCGATCAAACGAGTTGTATTCAATGGACTTGTTCGGCCATTTAAAGAGCGCTTGGAAAATATCAATCGGAATCGGATCATTGAACACAAGATCCAATGTCTTCCCTTGTCCTTCGCGTCCATAGAAGAAATTCTTAAATTTCTGCTCGGAATATTGATCTGACACATCATTAATCTCTTTGACATCCCAAAGGCTCACATCATTCCAAAAGTTTTGAAAGAGTTCCTTTTGATCCACTTTAAAATGCTCTCCATTTGAATGAATGAACATCTCGCGCGGCTTCACGACATCAATGAGACTTCTAGGCTCGTCGCTTGAAATCTTCTTCGTTTCCACGACCTGTGTGCCGGTATCTGCCTGATCCTGCATGACGGGCTGGAACATCCAGATGTTCCACGTAAATACAAGACTGATCGCAATTAGGATTGTCAATATTATGGTTTTAAAGGTCTCACGCTTCATCCCAATCATCCTCTTGTTCTTCATTGTACGGAAGGGTAAAGGTCACCGTTGTCCCTTTTCCTTCAATGCTGTCAGCCCAAATATCTCCGCCATGAGCTTGAACCATTTCTTTTGCAATCGCAAGACCGAGGCCGGTTCCGCCGAGCTTTCTTGTTCTTGCTTTATCTACCCGATAAAAACGTTCAAAGATTTTATCCATATCCTTCTTCGGAATACCGATTCCTTCATCTTTCACGCTGAATAACACAAGGCCTTTCTCTTCATCCAGATCAACGGTAAACGTGATGTGTCCACCCTCTGGTGAGTATTTCATGGCATTGGAAATGATATTATCGAGCACCTGTGTAATTTTATCTTGATCGATTTCTACATATACTTCACGCTGCGGCAGGTTGCGGATAAAATCGACATGCTGCTCCTTCGTCATTTCAAAACGATCAATGACGAGCGAGATAAACCTGATAAAGTTCGTCCACTCACGGTTGAATTGATAATCCTTGCTGTCGAACTTAGACAGCTGCAGCAGGTCATTGACAAGCCGGATCATGCGCTCCGTTTCATTTTGCGTGACACTGAGAAATCTTGGCGCAAGCTCTTTATCACCAATCGCACCTTCAGCCAGTGCCTCAAGATAGCTTCTCATCGTCGTCAGCGGTGTGCGCAGCTCATGCGATACGTTCGCTACGAATTCACGGCGTTCAGCATCAATTTTCTCCTGCTCTGTGACGTCATAAATGACCGCAATTAAGCCATCAATTTTCCCATGCTCTTTCTGAATGACGGAGAAATTAACACGCAATACAGACAGCTGATCTTCGCGCTCAATTTCGATCAGCATGGAATCTTGATTTTCGACTAAATCTTCAAATGTATGAGTTTCCTCTAAGCCAAGTAAAGACGTGATCGGCATCTCTAGTGCTGTTTCACGTGAAACATTTAACAGCTCTAAAGCAGGGCTGTTTAATAGAATAATTGCACCGTTTTGATTCGTTGCGATGACACCGTCCGTCATATAGGCAATAACAGAAGAAAGCTTTTTCCGCTCCCCTTCCGTCATCAGCTGAGCTTCCTCCAGCTCTCTCGTCAGATGGTTAAAGGTTGTCGCAAGCTGGCCAATCTCGTCATGCCCATACTTCCGGACCTTTCTGGAGAAGTTCCCTTTGGCAAGCTCGATCGCCTGCTTTCTCATATCTGAAATAGGATGAGTGATCGTTCTAAAGATGAAGATACCAAGTAGAGCAGTCGTCCCAAGTGCAATCAGTGTCCCAGTCGCTAAAATGGTGTTAATGGTTCGCATTTGGTTAAACACACTTTCCATTGAAGACACAACATAAATCACACCAACGGTCTCTTGGTTCTCATTTTTTACGGCTGTCGCAGAAATACGGACCCTTTTATTTGACTCAGGGTCATAGAATTTTTTCTCATAGTCTTTGCCAACCGCGAAAATACGGCTAATGATTTGATCAGTAATTTTCTTACCAGCAATCTCTTGGCTGCCGTTATTTACAGAGGCAATGACCTCTCTGCTTTCATCAATATAGCTGACTTCAGAGATTTCATTAGACTCATCTTTGTTGTTAAAATCGTTTAATATCTTTTGAGCATCCTCTTTTAATTCTGCCTTGCTTTTCGATGAATCTTGTTCTAGGTAATACGATAACGAGTAGATTCGCTGATTCAAGGAATTATCATATGAATTAATTAAGGACTGCTCTAGCTGCTTCACAAAGTACACGCCAATGATCTGCATGGCAACGATGATCAGCAGCACGTAAATCAAGGTCAATTTAAAGTGAATCGAGCGAAAAAAACCTACTTTACTCATAAGAATCTTAGTCCTGTTCTGGGTTTCTTAAATAGTAGCCGACGCCTCGTCTTGTTACGATCCAGCTCGGGTGGCTAGGGTTGTCTTCAATCTTCTCACGAAGACGGCGGACTGTAACGTCTACTGTACGGACATCTCCGAAGTAATCGTAGCCCCATACCGTTTGCAGCAAGTGCTCACGTGTCATGACTTGTCCGATATGTTTCGCTAAGTAATGAAGCAGTTCGAACTCACGGTGCGTTAATTCTATCGTTTCCTCGCGCTTAGACACCACATACGCATCTGGATAAATAACAAGTGATCCAACCTCAATATCATTTGATTCAGATTCTTCCTCCGTCTGCGGAGTAGCGGTTTGTCTTCTCAAATTCGCTTTCACACGGGCAAGCAGCTCACGTGTGCTGAAAGGCTTCGTCACATAATCATCTGCGCCAAGCTCAAGGCCGATGACTTTATCAATTTCAGAGTCTTTTGCTGTCAGCATGATAATCGGCATGTCATATTTCTTTCTCACTTCACGGCATACTTCAACACCATCTTTATTCGGCAGCATAATGTCGAGCAGAATAATGTCCGGCTTGATTTCTTCTACCATTTCAAGGGCTTCGTTTCCATCATATGCACAATGAACCTCATAGCCCTCTTTCCTTAAATTAAATTCCAATATATCAGCAATCGGTTTTTCATCATCTACGACAAGAATCTTTTTTTCCATTGTGATTTCCTCCTGCATTTTTAGCATCTATGTCATTCCATTTTGCATGTATCATTACGCCTTTTCCATTTATGAAAAAAAGGCTCACTGTCTATTATAACGTTTTACGAGGCAAAGATAAAAATAATAACGGCTTTCTTTTCTAGTAAACGTTGGATAGGAAGGTGCCGCCCGAAAAAAATTGATGACTTTTTCCTTTTTTATTGAAACTTTTCCAATCACCAGCCGTCTATATAGTTGTAACGTCTTCTTCTTATGGAGCCGGGCCCTACCTAGGTCCGGCTTCTCCCTTTTTATGCCTTCTTTTCATAATAAAAACGCACCTGCGATTGCAGATGCGTTTGGAAGTGGCTCGGGACGGAATCGAACCGCCGACACACGGATTTTCAGTCCGTTGCTCTACCAACTGAGCTACCGAGCCATCATCAAAAAGATGAATATGTATAAATGGCGGTCCGGACGGGACTCGAACCCGCGACCTCCTGCGTGACAGGCAGGCATTCTAACCAACTGAACTACCGGACCTCAGTAACTTGCCCGAAAAAGCAATCGTGGTGCTCCTTCAAGCAAGTGAGGAAAAAATTAGCTTAACGCTAAAGTAAATCAATGACCCGTACGGGATTCGAACCCGTGTTACCGCCGTGAAAGGGCGGTGTCTTAACCGCTTGACCAACGGGCCAATACATGGTGAGCCATGAAGGACTCGAACCTTCGACCCTCTGATTAAAAGTCAGATGCTCTACCAACTGAGCTAATGGCTCTCGGTTTGTGAAAAGTGAATCTGAAGAAGCTGTATTGCGCCAAACCAATCGCTTTAAAAAAGCTGGAACATCGCATCCTAACAAGTTTCAGAGACCTTTGCAACAACGAGATTTATAATATCATAGAGTAATTACATATGGCAATACGTTTTTCGACATTTTTTTAAAAAAAGTGTCGGATTTAAATATCTCCTATCAAAGCCCCCACTTCTGCAACCGCCTTCATTAGATACGCCTTTTCGGGTGACCTCTTCCTACTCAAACACATAGGCACGTTTCAGGCCGCTCAAAAATGGCTATACATGAAATAAGTGACATTGTCATTGAAAAAGGAGGAAGCAGTATGAGTTCATTCAAATTAGGAGATAAAATGCCCAACTTTTCACTTCCAACAATACAGGGCGATCACATTGATTTCGACAAACATTTAGAGGAGCATCAAAGCTGGCACCTGATCGTTTTCTTTAGAGGATCTTGGTGTCCGGTATGTGTAGAAGAGTTAAAAGAGCTCGAACAGCAGCAATCATATTTTCAGGACAAGGATATTCACTTGATGGCGATTTCAACGGATAACCCTGATGACTTGAAGGCATTTGCGGATAAAGAGGGACTGTCCTTCCCGATCATGTATGACCATGACCTCACGTCATTAAAAGCATATGAAGTCCACTATCACGGGGAAGATGCCCCATATGAAGACCACGGGGTGCACGGTGAACCCGCCTATTTCTTATTAAATGAAAAAGGTCAAGTGCTCTATCAGCAAAGACAAACAAGTCCGTTTGGCAGACCACATGCCAACGAACTACGCAAAATCATTCAGTACATCCGTAAAAATTTAAAAGGCCAATATAAAAGTCTGAAGTAAGGAAAAAACTCTCATCTTTAATGTCACACATTTTATAATAGTTAGTACATCCCTTATATATAAGTGATGTACTTTTTATTTTGTAGGCCTCTTAAATGCCCACATTAACAGCTCCACAAAAATGAAATTTTTAAAATTCAATGAAGTAGAGTGCTTGTTAGACATGCATATTTTTGTTCAATTCATAAATTGGGCAACCTATATGATTTAGATTAAGGGAATAGTAATGGCATTTATTTTTAAATTCGCATCTATTAATTAAATCAGTTTTATTATTCAAACTTTTTTCAACAAATAATGGATCAGCTATTAATGATCTTCCTAGAGAAAAACTTAAATTATTCGGAAGTTCATCTAATGGCAATATGTCTAAATCCCATATATTACCTGAGTAGTTCCATAATATATTTGGATATTTGTCAGCGTATTTAAATATATTTTTTAAAAAACAAGCATGTCCCCATTGTTCAAGGGGATAAATTAATTGTTTATTGATATCATATATACCATTAGAAAAACTAATAATATCAATATCTAAATCAATTAGTTTATTAATTAATTCATCTTTTTCTACTTTTTCTTGTATGTCATTCTTAATACCCTCTAAAAATGAGATTCTCAAGTCTATAATTAAATTCGGTTTTTTATCGCGTATGCCACTAATAATTGTTTTTAAAAAATATAGATCTGCAGCATTGTATTCATCAACTCTAATATTTAAGCTTTTATTAATAAGTTGCGACAAAAAATAACCGTGTGCTGCATGAATCTGAATTACATCAAACCCTAAATCACTCGCTTTAATGCTTGCAGCTATAAATTTCTGAATAATATCCTGTATTTCTTCTTTAGGTATATTGACTATATCTTTTCTTACTTTATTTAAATAAGCTTCTATATTATTGTTAATCATTTTGCGAATAGGGATAAGAGATGAATTTCTACAGGCGATTTGTATACCTGGAACAGAACCTTGTTTACGTATAGATTTTACAAGCATCTCCCACTGAACAGTTTGATTAGTAAAATAAGCCGTATTTTGGTTTGTTACATACTTTGGATCAATTGCTACATTACCAATGTAATTTATTCCGATAGAACTGTGTGATCTTTCTTTATAAAAATCGAAAAACTCTTCACTTAATAAACCATTTTCGGATAATCCAGTATTTATAGGAGCAAAAAAGAAACGAGAAGGGATTTTAATTCCCTTAAAGTCATAAGAAATATTTTTAGGCTTATCAATATTATTTATTTTCATATTTTTCAAATCTCACTTTATTAATATTATATTTTCGTAAATATTCTTTACTTATATCCATATTGAGATGAGAGGATATTCTAATAACATAAATAAATGCATCTATTAATTCTTCTTGAAGGTCTGGAAGAAATTCATTAAAATTTTCATTTAATTCTTCATCTGAGAAACGATTATTTAATAAATTTAATTTTTTTATTAAGTTTGAGAACTCCCCAATTTCTCCAACTAAACCTATTATGTCCTTATTTATAAAATCTATTTTCTCAGATGTAGTAGGACTGTTATGACTCCACCCATGATTTTCATCAAACTCTTTTTGTAAAGCTACTATTTTAGAAATATCCAAACTACTCACTCCTTAAATTGAGTTAAAAAAAATGCTAAGAAACCATAAATAATATTTACTCCTAATCCGATTGCTACTGTTGTGATCGTATTAAGCCATTCCGTTCCAGAAAATACTCCTATTAATACTAATGTAATAGTTAAATAAAGGATTGTAGCAAGTAAAAACCTCCGCTCGTATTGCTCTATTCTTTTTATTACACCTGTAAATTTTTTACCATATGAGAGTTCAATCTCTGTAGAAGTATTTTTAATTCTTTTATCAGATTTAATTTCTTCTGAATTCAAAATATATTCAGTTAGAACTGGCCAAATACCTGTTTCAAATCCATGTTGTCCAGAATAAGGTTTAGTAACAGCCATTTCTAATTTGTTAAATTCAATCTTAGCGATAGCTTCTCCCTGAGTAATTTTTAAGTAATTATTTGAAATATTGGAAAATACGATGCCTAATTTTCCTTGAAAACCTGGATCTGCATAAGTATTGACTGGTAAAAGTCCAACTGAAAAAAGTTTTCCTTTTGTTAATATTCTGCCTAACATATCATTAGGTAGGTATAAAGATTCTGCTGTTAGGATTACTACAATTTGTTTGGGTTTAATAAGTATGTATTCATTCTCTTCTAATATGTGTTTTTGATGAGCGTTAGAAATATCATAATAAATATTACTTGCAGTTAATTCATAGCAAGCTTGTTTTACATTTTTTAAAGAAAAGTTTTCTGTAATTAATTTTCCATCATTGCAAAAATTGATTATATCTTGATCATTTAATGTCCCAATATTAGTCATTTTATTCCCTCCATATTATAATTATAAACTTTAATCATAATTAATGGAAACCTGTAAATCTTTTTATTATTGGGTGCATTAGTAGAAGAACAAAATGGAGCCATTTTAAGGCTGAGGTTTATCTTAGTTATTTATTTTAAGGGCGCAATTGTTGAAGAGAATATGATCATTTGTTGTGATTTTGTACTGAAAAATTTATTGTTGTTGTAAACGAGAGCAAATGTTGTACAAAAAGGATAGATGCAATCAGATTTAATACCTGTGCAACTATCCTTTTCTTCATAGCATATATAAATGTGAGATTATAATTAGATATTTATTTGTATTTTCTTGACTCTTGATAAAACATAAAGGGTACTTCTTTTGTTAAATAGCCAGTCTGTGGCGAAAATAAAAGACAAATGCCGGCACAGCTGCTTTATGTGCATTCGCTTGTTCTCTTTTCGTCATTTTTTTATAAAACATTGTGCTCTCCCCTTTATGATGCTTGTTTCATCGTCACCCTGCGAAGTGCCCGTGAACGGATATATTCCATTGGTCCAATTCTCCAAACCTTTAGGCAAACTGCTGAAACCGCGATTTGCAGAAGTGAAATCAACAGCCATGCCAATACAATAAGAGGCGCATTGATTTGACCGCCAAGACCCAATCCCCAGCTATAAAAAAGAATGGAGCAGATGACATTTTGCAGGATGTAGCAGCTAAGCGCCATTTTCCCTACATATTCAAACCAAGTCCACATGAACCATGACTCCGTGCGTGCGAGGAGCTTCGCAATGACAGCTATATAGAAAATAGAGAGGAATGGTGAAAAGGCGTAGCGCACCACAAATTCCACTAAATCGTTCGGTACGAAAACTAGTGCATTCAGCGGCAGACCGATCCACAGTCCGATTCGGAACAATATTTTCCGGAGAGATTGTCCGCGTTCATTTGCATAAAATACACCGGCTCTCATCATCCGCACACCTAATAAAAACAGAAATGTGTTCATTGGAATAATAAAGACCGCTTCTTCTCGGTACATGAAGAAGTATTGTAACCGTTCTTGAACCTGCGAGATCCATGTCTCTGGCAGCTGCTCTTCCAGCGCTGGTCCACCGCTTTGATCATCGGTCGCTGACTCCATTTCAGAGAGGGAGTACAGCATCAGACATGACATCATGAGCAAATGAATCACACCTGAAAAAATCATGCCCTTTTTGATGCGCCTGCTTCCTCCCCGTACAATGTAAGCCATAAGCAGCCCCGTAACGGCATAGCTCATGAGCACATCATATTCCATCACAAGCGTAAAATGGACAAAGCCTTCGATAAATAAAAATAAAAGAATCCATAAATAAGTACCCGGCCAAGGCGTGCCCTTCCTTTTTGCCTGCTGGTATTTCAGCTCCAATCCAACACCAAACATGATCGTGAGCAGCGAGAGCATTTTTCCATAAACGAACATGGAGACAAGACTTTCTAGAAAACTGCCATTTTCATATTCATCCGCAATCTGATCTGTCGCAAAGGTATCCCCTGCATACGCAAAAAACCAGACGTTCGTTCCCAAGGTGCCTAGTATGGCAAAACCTCGTAAAATATCTAATAATCGTATTCTTTCTTTCACTAGAACGCTCCTTCCTCCTATACAGTTATCATATTTTGGTAAAGACCGGAAGTCCGTTCTATTGAAATTAAGGAATATTTAAACAAAAAAACACCAGTAAAATGCGAGATTTTACTGGTGCTTCATCAATCTATTCTTATGGACGGTACACGCTGCGGACAACGTTCGTTTGTGAACGATCTGGTCCGACTGAGAAAATGGAAAGTGGAATACCTGTTAATTGTGAAATGCGCTCTAAATAATGGCGGGCATTTGCAGGCAGTTCACTTAAGTTCTTTACGCCTGTAATATCCTCTGTCCATCCTGGCATTTCTTCGTAGACAGGCTCACATTTCGCTAATTCATTTAGGCTTGCTGGGAATTCCTCAGTGATTTCTCCATTCAATTTATAGGCGACACAGATTTTCAATTTTTCAATCCCTGTTAGTACATCAATTGAGTTAAGAGATAAATCTGTAATTCCGCTCACACGGCGTGCATGACGGACAACAACGCTGTCAAACCAGCCGACACGGCGCGGGCGTCCAGTTGTCGTACCGTATTCACGGCCAACCTCACGAATTTGATCGCCAATTTCATCATGGAGTTCTGTTGGGAATGGGCCATCTCCAACACGTGTTGTGTACGCTTTTGACACGCCGACTACATGTTGAATTTTCGTTGGTCCTACGCCAGAACCAATCGTCACGCCTCCAGCTACCGGGTTAGATGACGTCACAAATGGGTATGTCCCTTGATCGATATCAAGCATGACCCCTTGTGCTCCTTCAAATAGCACGCGGCGGCCTTCATCTAGTGCATCATTCAAAACAACAGATGTGTCTACGACATATTTTTTCACTTGCTGGCCATATTCATAATACTCGTCTAAAATATCTTCAATCTTGAAGCCTTCTGTGTCGTACATTTTCTCTAAAAGACGATTTTTCTCTTCTAGATTGCGTGCAAGCTTCTCTTCAAATACTTCACGATCTAATAGATCTGCGACACGGATACCGACGCGGGCAGCTTTATCCATATAAGCTGGTCCGATTCCTTTTTTCGTCGTACCGATCTTGTTAGCCCCTTTCCGCTCCTCTTCTACCTCGTCCAATTTTAAATGGTAAGGCAGAATAACATGGGCTCTATTGCTGATTCTGAGGTTATCTGTACTCACATTCCGTTCGTGAAGATACGCAAGCTCAGTGACCAACGCTTTAGGATCAACCACCATTCCATTACCGATGACACAAGTTTTCTCTTTATAAAAAATACCGGATGGAATGAGGTGTAGCTTGTATGTCACTCCATCAAATTTGATCGTGTGACCTGCATTGTTTCCCCCTTGATAACGGGCAATCACCTCTGCATTTTCTGAAAGGAAATCGGTAATTTTCCCTTTCCCTTCGTCACCCCACTGCGTACCTACTACGACTACTGAAGACATATCGTGCACCTCCGTTAACCTTTCAAAACGTTATCTCTTTCAAACACATTTATTTTATCAATGCACAACGAAAAAGTCAACGCGAAATCCGAACATTAATATATCGAAATCAAATTTTGTTCGTTTTAAATATAAAGAAAAGCGCTTTAATCACTTTTCCAGTGCTTAAAAATGGAGATTTCGAGCAAAAACAACTTTTTATCGTTTCCAGCTGTTCATCAACATAAAAAGACCCCCAACAATGGGCGTCTTTTTTAAACAGGTGTAATACCATCTGTGTTCATCAGCACAACTCGATACCCATCTGGATCTTCAATGGTTGCTCCTCCCCGGTCCCAGTATGGATTCGTTGAGGTGACATGCCGTCCGCCAAATGAGAGCAATCTCTTTTTCATTTGCTGAAATTCCTCTGCATCTGGAATATAGAAAACAAGCAGCTGTTCTGGATGCGGGACGGGCAGGCTGTCTTCTTCTTCATGTTTGGTGATTTCTAAATGAACATGCTGGTGAGGCAGCCCGAGCATCACACCATCGTACCCTTCATGCTGATCAAATGAGCCTATTCGTTTGAGCCCTAAGCCTTCTTCATAAAAGGAAACAACCTCTTTCATGTTGACGGTTGGGCGTGCGATACGTAATTGAGCGGCTTCAAACTGTTGAAATTTCATCAGTCTTCACTCCTTTTCTCCTTTTAGTATACGCTCTCTCTTTTTCTATCTCCTCCTCATTTTGATTGTTTTTTCAATCATTCTTTCGATGTAGATCAATCAAAAAAGCCCAGCTTCTTCAGCTGGGCTTTAAGCACCGGGCGGAACACCCGCATCATCAAATCTTCTTTCCAGATTGACGAATTTGTTATATTCTTTGACGAACGCCAGTGATACTGTACCAACTGGACCGTTACGCTGTTTGGCAATAATGATTTCGATAATGTTCTTATTCTCTGATTCTTTGTCATAGTAATCATCACGATAAAGGAATGCCACGATATCGGCATCCTGCTCGATACTTCCTGATTCACGAATATCAGACATCATCGGACGTTTGTCCTGACGCTGCTCTACCCCACGGGAAAGCTGAGACAAGGCAATAACCGGAACTTCAAGCTCCCTTGCCAGCGATTTTAATGCCCTAGAGATTTCAGAAACCTCCTGCTGACGGTTATCGCTTGATCGCCCGCTCCCTTGAATGAGCTGCAAGTAGTCAATCAGGATCATGCCAAGACCATTTTCTTGCTTCAATCGGCGGCATTTCGAGCGAATTTCACTTACTCTGATTCCAGGTGTATCGTCAATGAAAATTCCGCTGTTTGACAGCGACCCCATCGCCATTGTCAGCTTGCCCCAGTCCTCTTCTGTCAGATTACCGGTTCTTAGGTTTTGTGCATTGATATTCCCCTCTGCACAAAGCATACGCATAACGAGCTGCTCAGCACCCATCTCTAAGCTAAAGATGGCGACACTTTCATCCGTTTTGGTCGCGACATTTTGGGCAATGTTCAATGCGAAGGCGGTTTTCCCTACTGATGGACGGGCCGCTACAATAATTAAATCATTTCGCTGGAATCCAGCTGTCATCCGGTCAAGCTCAGAGAAACCTGTTGGAATCCCTGTAATATCGCCTTTACGGTTATGAAGCTGTTCAATATTATCGTATGTTTGAACAAGAACGTCCTTAATGTTTTGAAAGGCTCCTGAGTTTTTACGCTGCGCCACTTCCATAATGGTCTTTTCAGCATCGCTCAATAAGTCTTCTACTTCATCCTCACGCGTGTACCCATCCTGTGCAATGGTCGTCGCAGTACGGATCAGACGTCTTAAAATAGATTTCTCTTCTACAATTTTTGCATAGTATTCAATGTTTGCAGCAGTTGGGACAGAGTTCGCAATATCGGTTAAATACGAAATCCCGCCTACCTCTTCTAGTAAATCTGTATTGGCAAGCTCAGATGTCACCGTGACAAGATCGACCGGTTCCCCTCTATCGCCAAGTACAAGCATCGCATTGTAAATCTTTTGATGCGACATTCTATAGAAATCCTCTGGAATTAATACCTCAGAAGCGAGCGTTAGCGCGGATGGTTCTAAAAAAACAGCACCTAATACGGCCTGCTCGGCTTCTATATTTTGCGGCGGCAGCCGGTCATCGAGAAGTTCCGTCATGCCAAGCACCGTCCTTTCATAAAAAAATACGCTACTCATCATTTTAACATTTTCATCAATAAAAAAGTGAAAAACATCGACTATAGTCAAAATTACCATGTTGATATTTTGTGCAAACCAGCGCATTTCAATAGAAAAGACTCTGTAACATCAATTGTTATAGAGTCTTTCGTTATCGCTAATGATTTTGTATCTGTCATCGTTCAAGTTTTGTTAATCTATCGTTTTCTTAACCCCATAATTCACTTTTTGCCCAATGTCTTGTAAAGAACCGTTTTGATAACCAATAGATAAAACCAAATCTGGAATGGAATCAAACCCGTTTTTCGCTAGGTCAAATAGCTGTGCACCGTAATGTGAAGCGGCAATGCGCGCATTTTCTGCTGTATATGGATTTTTAAGAAGTTCTTCTTTGTATAGATCAAAAATATTGATTCCTTTATCCGTTACAAATTGACCATTTACAATGCTTAAATCTTTTAAATTGTAGCCTGTCACCGTTTTGATTTGATTGACAAGATGGAACTTTGCTAGAGAATCCGGTGTGAATTGAGTAGAATCATCATTTCTGCTTTTCATAATATGGAAAAATAATTCTCTTGTATTGTTGGTTGTACTTAATAGGTCTTCTATTTGTTTCATCAGCGATTCGTCTTTTGAACCACTTACCACTAATTTGAAATTGTTCGGGTCAATGGTAAAAGTGAGATTTGTGTTTTTAGGAATGGTTATACCGTTTTTAGAGAATAAATCTTGTAATTGTTCGTTGACCTTTTGACGATTGAATATTTTTTTCTCTACGCTTTCTTGAGTAGGATCGTACCGTTTTTCGTTACGGAAGATGGCGTCATTAAAGTCATATTGACCTCCTTTTCCAGAATTAGCCCAGCCAATCTCCATCGTATATGCAGCTTCTCTTTCTACTTTAGTTAGATCACTCCTGAAATAAGGAGAGCGTGGATTTCGATACTTATCGTGTATATGCCCATGAGGATTTTCGAAACGTTTATTTTGTTCATTTATTTTTTCGTATTTTTCATCTAGTATTTTCATCCGTCTATCAGATTCGGTCATCACCTCATTTGTACTTTTAATAGCTGATTGACCTTTATAATCGATTCTGTTCTGATTGTTTGAAGCACCTGCCGTGTATGACGTATTAATATTCATTTTGATTCTCCTTTTTAAAAAAATAGTGATTATTAAATATATCGGCAATTCAGTTAAAATTTGTTAGTTTTGATCCGATATAGTAATTATTACAAGGAGGGTTAAAATATGACAAATACTATCTTCAAACGTTTTTTGTTACCTGCATTGGCATTAGTGCTTGTTACTAGTTTTTTTGCAACTCATTCAGCAGAAGCGGCTATTACGGGGAATAACAGCCCTAACACAGCAAGCTCAATGGGATATTGGAAAAATAGTCGCCCAGATACAACAATCTTACCTGAAGGTGAAAATGAAGCGTATTATCAGTTCACGATCAATAAGGGTGAAAGGGTCTATGTGCGAAGTTCGTATAATAAGCAATATACGGGAATGAAAATCGAGGTGTATAATTCGAAGAGTTCTAAACCAGGGTCAAGAGTGATTAATCCTGATTCAGTAACACCCTTTATATTTGCAAATACTGGTGACGTTACTTCAACTTCAGAAACTTATTTTGTGAAAGTGACCCGTGGCTCATATACAGGGAATATGTATTTTACTGTCTCCATTCAAGATCGTATCAAATCTGGGAATGGGACATTCAATTTTACCGGTACTGCTACCAACCTGGGGAATTCATCTTTGAATCTAGCAGGTGTTGATTCTTCTGTCATTACAATGGATTTAACGACCAATTCTTCTATTCCTAACAATGCTATCGTTAAATCGATTTCAACAACTAGTACCCAATCGCCTAACCAAGGAAATGTCACACACAAACTGATGGCTGATGAAAACAAAATTTGGAACCAATCACTTTTTTCATCTGCAACAAGTGGGTCTTATCGTATTTCACTGGAAGATGAATTAAAAGTGGCTCAAAAATGGAGCTTTAAGTACAACGCAAAGGCTACTGCGAGATCTACTATGAGCAATGTCAAAGCCGATATTCGTTACGAATATGATGTTACAGATGGATTCTAATTGAATGGTGTTTACAGACATGTACACCGATTGATCAAAAAGTAAGGGAACATCCCTTACTTTTTTCATTGCCGCATTTTTGATGCTATATGATCTTTTGCCACTCTTCAAACAGCACCGTCCTTCCATAAGAAATACGCTGCTCATAAAAAGTGAAAGTGTTAATGGTGGTTTTGCTTGAGGGCGTGTTGAAAGAGGAGGATGGTGATCATATCGGTGGCCCGCTGGTATAAATCCCATTGTTCATAGGCCGCAAATGTCATCCGTATTTCATGTAATGATTGCCTCATTTCATGATATTCTTCCACTGTAAACGAATTTTTCAGTTTGAGCTGATGTTCAAGCAATTTCAGCCTCAGCTTTCCTAATGGTTTTTTCATTCTGCCTACATTCCCTTCGCTCTTGTCTCCCTTAGAAAATTGTATATGAATTTACGTATAATATTGAATAAGTTGTGAGATATGATCACCAGCTTTTCGAAAAATCTTCCTCTTTTTTCCTAAAAATACAAGAAGGTCTATGGACTTATTTTTCCTCAAAATGATTTCAAGAAGAAAAACCTATATATATTCCTGAATCAAACAGAATAAAATGGTAAATATCCCGAGAAGGTCAAGGCTTTTTGGCATTTCTCTTCTTTTTACATGCACGGTCCGGCACTCTCTATTTCCAATCATTTGGTAGTTATTTAGTCCTTTATTTTCTGAATATTTTAATTCAATTGTCAATTACACAACTTAATGAACATTTGACTTCATAATTGATAACCATTATCATTTGATTTGCTTGCGTGATAATTGAGAATCATTTTCATTTGAAGAGACCATTCTTCAATCTCTACACTCATCCTATATCCGCAAGCCTGCTTTTATCATCATATGAGAGTCAATTTGAGGAAGGGGATTTTTTACACATGTCCAAACGCCCTGAAGGAATGGGTACTGAGAATTCTCTTTTCGGAGAAAGCCGTCCTTTTTTTATACCCGGGACGGAGCAACTGGATATCACAGCACACCCATACAGACTTTTTATATTTAAACCGAATACTACTCCTCCAGCGGCTGGTTTTCCAGTCATGTACGTGCTTGATGGAAATTCACTTTTTGGCACAATGGTCGAAGCACTTCGTTTACAGTCAAGAAGGCCTGAAAAAACAGGTGTCGTACCTGCCATCATTGTTGGAATTGGCTATCAGACAGAAGCGCCCTATCATCCGCTCAGGCATTATGATCTCACTCTTACCGGCCCTGACGCTTCCATTGGTGGCAAAAGAAAGGACTTCTCCAACCATACATATGGCGGGGCCTCTGCGTTCTTTTCTTTTTTAGAAAAGATTGTAAAGCCTTATATCGAGCAGCGCTTTCCGATCAACCAGAGTCGTCAAACACTGTTTGGACACTCTCTTGGCGGTCTTTTTGTATTACACACACTATTTGAGCACCCTGATGCTTATCAGACATATATTGCGGGCAGTCCTTCTATCCACTGGAACAAAGAATTATTTCTAGAAAAAGAACACCAATTCACCAATCATATACGTCAGGTGCCTATGGATGTCAGGCTGCTTGTAGGTGTAGGTGAGTTAGAAAAACATCATCCATGTCAAATGAATGATCATGCAAATTCACTAGCAAATCGTATGCTGCCTTTATCCGCATATGGTTTGCATACGTCCTATCATGAATTCCCTGAAGAAGGACATACGTCCGTTTTACCGGTGCTGATGAATGACGCTTTTCGTTTTGCACTCTATCATAATGATCCTTTCACAACCACAGACATGAAGGAAAGGCAGTGAACACATGAAACACAATGGTCTATCTCAAAAAATTGCCCTGATCACAGGCGCAGGACAAGGTATTGGACAAGCAGTCGCAAAAAGACTAGCCGAGGAAGGTGCGATTATTGCAGCAGTTGACGCAAATGAAGAGCAGCTGCAAAGCACTGTCCAGCAAATGAGGGATGAAGGGATACGTGCCTTTGCCTATCCAGGTGACATCACCGATCAAACTTCTGTTCAGCACATTGTTGATCAAATTGAAAAGCAGCTTGGCCCTATTTATTTACTGGTCAATGTAGCAGGCATTCTTCGAATCAGTTCTATTGACCAGCTTAGTGCAGATGACTGGCAACAAACTTTCGCAGTCAACACACATGGTGTCTTTTACGTATCTCAAGCTGTCTCCAAATACATGATGAAAAGATCAGATGGGGTCATTGTGACCGTCAGCTCTAACGCTGGTGCCATTCCTAGAATGAATATGGCTGCCTATGCTGCTTCAAAAGCAGCAGCTACTTCATTTACAAAAACGCTTGGTTTAGAGCTGGCTGCTTATGGAATCAGATGCAATGTCGTCTCTCCCGGCTCTACCGCAACACCCATGCAATGGGCTTTATGGTCTGATGAACAAGGAGAAAATCAGGTAATTAAAGGCTCATTAGAGACGTATAAAACCGGTATTCCTTTACAAAAAATCGCTGATCCTCAAAACATTGCTGATGCAGTCATTTTCTTTGCATCTGAGCAATCCAGTCATATTACGATGCAGAACCTCACGATTGATGGCGGGGCAACACTCGGAATCTAGCATTTCATTTAAAAGGAGGCCTTTTCATGAAACATTCATTATTGTCGTCAGAAGAAAAAATACAGTTGCTTCAAGACTATCAGCCAGGCGCTTTTTTTCTTGCTTCACCTAAACGCACAATACTTGCCGAAGGGATTTTCCAGCATATTGAAACCAATCAGCTAAATGAACTATCCACAAGGGTAGCGCACGTATTTGACGATGCCAAACAAGCTGGTATCCAAACACCGATTGTGGCTGGTGCTGTCCCATTTGATCCGGCGCAGCCCGTTCGTTTAAATGTACCAGTCCATGTACAGTTTAGTGATCCACTCGAATTTCAACAAGGTGATGAGGAGTCAGAAGCGGCATCGCCATCCTATGAGGTGACACCTGTCCCCTCTCCAGAGGTCTACATGAATGGTGTGAACGAAGGATTAGCTAAAATTGAGAACGGAGAGCTTAGCAAAATCGTACTCTCTCGATCTCTCCATCTCAAATCAAATCAAGACATTCATACGAAAACAATACTCGAACGACTGGCTCGTCATAATACGACTGGCTATACGTTTGCTGCAAATATAGCTGACCCGAAGGCTTCCCAAAAGCGCACACTTCTTGGGGCAAGCCCTGAACTGCTTCTTTCAAAAACTGGTTCATCTGTGATTTCTAATCCACTCGCTGGTTCTCGGCCGCGCAGTTCAGATCCAATAGAAGACCAGCGCCGCCGTGATGAACTCCTTACTTCAGCGAAGGATTTACACGAGCACGCAGTGGTTGTCGAAGCTGTCACTAAAGCGCTTACTCCATACTGTCATACACTAGATGTGCCTGCATCACCATCCGTCATACAAACAGAAACGATGTGGCATTTATCTACTGTGGTCAAAGGTGAATTAATAGATTCCAATGTGTCCTCAATTGATTTGGCGCTTAGCCTTCATCCAACACCCGCAGTATGCGGAACACCTACAGCAGATGCACGTGAAGCCATTCAAGCGATTGAACCCTTCGATCGAGGATTTTTCACAGGAATGATCGGTTGGGCAGATACAAATGGTGATGGTGATTGGATTGTCACCATTCGTTGTGCAGAAGCTGAGGGTCACTCCCTGCGTCTCTTTGCTGGTGCAGGAGTGGTCAAAGGATCAAAGGCAGAAGAAGAGCTAGCTGAAACATCTGCAAAATTCAACACGATGCTTCATGCGATGGGCATCCATCAGTGATAAAAATAAATAGGAGATGACAAAAACATGTTTGTTCAACCACCTACATGGCCAGAAGAATTTGCAAAACGCTACCGTGAAAACGGCTGTTGGCGTGGGGAAACCTTTGGCGGTATGCTTCGTGAACGAGCCGCATCGCTAGGAAATAAAACAGCCATTACATACGCTGATACGCACATAAGCTACCAAGAACTTGATCAGCGTGTCAGCAGTCTTGCCGCCGGTTTTCATCAGCTTGGAATTCAAAAAGGAAGTCGAGTTGTCGTACAGCTTCCTAACATTCCTGCTTTTTTTGAAGTCATTTTCGCTTTATTTCGAATCGGTGCTTTACCCATCTTCTCGCTGCCATCTCATAGAAGCAGTGAAATCACTTATTTTATTGAGTTTGCCGAAGCAGACGCATATGTCATACCAGATATCGATAGCGGCTTTGATTATCGATCACTCGCACGTCAAGTGAAAGAAAAGCTTCCCTCATTACCTCATGTCATTGTTGCAGGGGAAGCTGAGGAATTCCTTGGCTTGGATGATCTTCGCAAGGACCCAGCACTCGATCCTCAAATTCATGTAGAGGCAAGCGATATTGCGTTTCTTCAGTTATCTGGAGGCAGCACAGGCCTTTCAAAGCTTATTCCTCGTACACATGATGACTATATTTATAGTCTTTGGAAAAGCAATGAGGTGTGCGAGCTCACACAAGATAGTGTGTATCTAGCTACACTTCCGGTTGCGCACAACTATCCATTAAGCTCACCTGGCGTCCTTGGGACGTTATACGCAGGCGGAAGAGTCGTTCTTGCACCTGGATCAAGCCCTGATGTCGTCTTTCCACTCATTGAAAAAGAACGGGCGACCATTACCGCTGTCGTTCCACCAATTGCATTGATTTGGCTAGAGGCCGCTCCTCATCGATCAGATGACTTATCGAGTCTTGAAGTCTTACAAGTCGGTGGCGCTAAATTCAGTGCTGAAGCAGCAAAACGAGTGAAGCCTGCCCTTGGATGTAAGTTACAGCAAGTTTTTGGCATGGCAGAAGGTCTGGTCAACTATACCAGATTAGATGATCCTGAACATATCATAATTCATACACAAGGACGCCCGATGTCTGAATATGATGAGGTACTAGTGGTTGATGATGAGGACAAGCCCGTCCCGCATGAAGTAGCTGGACATCTTTTAACAAGAGGACCTTATACGATTCGCGGCTACTATAAAGCCGATGAACAAAACAAAAAAGCATTTACATCCGATGGTTTTTACAGAACAGGTGACATCGTGCGATTAACCAAAGAAGGAAATGTTGTTGTAGAAGGCAGAGACAAGGATCAAATCAATCGTGGCGGCGAAAAGGTTGCCGCTGAAGAAGTTGAGAACCATTTACTTGCCCATCCTGACATTCATGATGCCGCCATGGTGTCTATGCCAGATCCATTTCTTGGCGAACGCTCATGTGCCTTTGTTATCGCGAAAGGAAACAACAAACCAGCACCGCACGTCTTAAAATCATTTCTAAGAGAACGCGGGCTCGCAGCCTATAAAATTCCTGACCGCATTGAATGGATCGATGCGTTCCCACAAACAGGTGTAGGCAAAGTCAGTAAAAAAGCATTAAGAGAACTAGCTGCAACCCATACTGCCAACGTATAAAAATGAGGAGTGAAAATCATGGCAATCCCTACTATTCCTGCATATCCAATGCCAAGCACACAAGATTTACCCGAAAATAAAGTGAACTGGATACCTGATCCGAAACGTGCTGTTCTGCTGATACATGACATGCAGCAATATTTTTTAAATGCATTTCAACAAGATACATCACCGGTCACAGAGTTAGTTCAGCATATTCAACAATTACGTGATACATGCAATGAACTTGGCATTCCAGTCGTCTACACGGCTCAGCCTGGTGACCAAGACCCGAAGGATCGTGCCTTATTAACAGATTTTTGGGGACCTGGACTTGGTGATGATGAAGCATTGACAAAAATCATTGATCAGCTTGCTCCATCTGAAGCAGATACAATGCTGACAAAATGGCGTTATAGCGCATTCAAGAAATCTAATTTTTTGGATATCCTTCAAGAAGGCGGGCGTGATCAACTGATCATTACTGGCGTATATGCACATATTGGCTGTATGCTGACAGCCGCAGAAGCATTCATGCTCGATATTGAAACCTTTTTTGTCGCCGATGCCGTCGCTGACTTTTCACTGAAACATCACAAAATGGCCATGACCTATGCAGCTGAACGCTGTGCAGTCACCACAACGACAAACCAAATCATCAGTCGTTTAACAGGACAAGAAGCAAACAGTGATGATTTATCCTTTGAGGCCATCGTTCACCAAGTAGCTGAGTATCTCCAAATCGAGCCAAATGAAATACCACTTGATGAGAATCTCGTCTACCTTGGGCTTGATTCTATTAGAATGATGAGCCTAGCGGAAAAGTGGAGGCAGCAAGGAGCGACAGTCAATTTCGTTGAGCTTGCAGTAAATCCAACGCTCGCTCATTGGCGGACTCTTCTTTTCCCAGAAAAACAGCCATCTATCCCAAATATCGATTACTTGTAAAGGAGGTATAGACCCTTGTCGATCCAGTCAGTCGATTCATTCCCACTAACCGGTGCCCAATCAGGCATTTGGTACGCGCAGCAGCTTGATCCAGCTAATCCTATTTTCAATACAGCTGAGTATATAGATATTAAAGGTCCTATTGATCCCATACATTTTGAAGCCGCCATTAGAAAGACTGTCTTAGAAGCAGATTCCTTGTATATGCGCTTCGTTGAGGATACTGACGGTCCAAAACAATGGATGACATCTAAGAAAGAGATTCCATTTCAATTGATTCATTTACAAAATGAAAAACAGCCGCTTGATGCGGCTAAAGCATGGATGAAGGCAGATCTTTCAACACCAGTCTCTTTAGAGAAAGATGTATTATTCCGTGAAGTACTTTTTCAGCTTGCTGACGACCGATTTATCTGGTATCAGCGCATTCATCACATTGCCATTGATGGATTCGCCTTTTCGCTCATTGCACGTCGTGTTGCTGAGGTCTATTCAGCCTTATCGCAAGGGACACCTGTGCCTCCTCAAACATTTGGAGCCTTACATGACGTAGTCGAAGAGGAGTCCACTTATCGACAGTCCAATCGATATGAAGCTGATCGAACGTTTTGGAAGAATCGCTTTGCTGATCAACCTGAAATTGTCAGCCTTGCTGAGCTTGCCCCAAGAACGTCGGATCATTTTATCCGAAAAACGGCTGGCTACGATGCCGAAAAGGTAAGCAAAATGAAAAAAAATGCTCAAGCCTTCGGTGGTACGTGGCATGAAATGATCCTTGCAGCATCCGCTTTATATATGCATCGTATGACTGGTGCACATGATATTGTTTTAGGATTACCAGTTATGATGCGCCTTGGATCGTGCGCCTTACAAATACCTGGAATGGTCATGAATCTGGTACCGCTTCGTTTAACATGCAAACCAGAAATGACACTCTCAGCACTTGTTCGCCAAGTATCTGATGAACTAAAAGCCATTCGCCCTCATCAAAGATATCGTCACGAGGACATGCGGAGAGACTTTAAACTCATCGGAAGAAATCAGCGATTATTTGGCCCACAGATCAATATCATGCCATTTGATTATAATCTCATGTTCGATCAGAGCGTTGGTCAAGCACATAACCTTTCAGCAGGACCCGTGGATGATATATCGATTAACATATACGACCGCGCGGATGGGAACGGATTTCAAATTGACTTTGATGCAAACCCTGCCGTTTACAAAGAGCAAGCAGTTGACGCTCATCAGCAGCGTTTTCTTCAATTGCTGGAGGAAATAACCGGACTAGAGCAAGATCAGACGATCAGTCAATTCAACCTTCTTTTGTCTGAAGAGAAAGAGAACATCCTCAAGCACTGGAATGATACAAAACGAGAATTACCAGAGGAATCTTTACGGGAACTATTTGAAAAACAGGTAAGCAAAACACCACAAGCAAAAGCATTACAGTTTGAAGGAATTACTTTGACCTATGAGGAGTTGAATAAGCGGGCTAATCAATTAGCTCATTATTTGAAAAAACATGACATTGGACCAGAACAATTTGTCGCAATTGCTCTGCCTCGGTCCATCAATATGGTCGTAAGTCTATTAGCCGTCGTCAAAACGGGAGCCGCATATCTGCCACTAGACCCTGATTATCCTAACGATCGTGTCGCCTATATGCTAGAAGATGCCAAACCAGCGTGCTTGCTCACAGTCAAAGAGACAGCAGACGGTTTGGACCATCCGCACATCGTTCAGCTGGATGATGCAACTGTTCATCAGGAGATAGCAGACAGTCCGCACCTCAATCCGACTTGGAGCGAGGGCTCTCCACATCACCCAGCTTACATCCTCTACACATCAGGATCGACAGGCAAACCAAAGGGTGTTGTTGTAACAAAACGAAATGTGATCAACTTTATATTGTCTATGCAAGATTCATTTTTATTAGATCAAGAAGACCAGCTTTTAGCGGTAACGACCATTGCCTTTGATATTTCTGGGCTGGAAATGTTCCTACCTCTTTTACATGGTGCTGCTATTTTATTGGCAAAAAAAGAAACCATACAAGAACCAGCAAAGCTTTCAGACATGATTCGTTCTCATCATGTCACAATCATGCAGGCAACGCCAACGTTGTGGCATGCGCTAGCAGATGAGTACCCTGATGTGATCACAGGTATGCGTGTTCTTGTTGGAGGTGAAGCACTCCCTGCCTCCCTTTTGCACACATTGCAATCTCTTCAATGTGACATTACTAATTTGTACGGACCTACAGAAACGACGATCTGGTCTACGATGGAAAATGTCACAGCACACCGGGAGAATAGCGGGCCGGCAATTGGTAAACCCATTTGGAATACGAGCATTTACATTTTAGATGAAGGACTAAACCCAGTCCCAGCAGGATCAATCGGTGAGCTTTATATTGCAGGTGAAGGAGTATCCAGAGGATATCTTGGACGATATGATTTAACGGCTGAACGTTTTGTTGCTGATCCATTCGGCACAAAAGGCACACGAATGTATCGTACTGGTGATTTAGCCAGATGGCGTGAAGATGGTTCGATTGATTATATCAGTCGTGCTGATCATCAAATTAAAATCCGCGGCTTCCGTATTGAACTAGGTGAAATTGAAACAGTGATGATGCAGCATAAAGCCATAAAGCATACATCTGTTATCGTTCGTGAGGATCAACCTGGGCAGCAGCTGCTTTGTGCGTATGTTGTGCTGACAGATGGCTCTTCTCTGCACCCTTCAGAGCTCAGGCAGTTTGCGGCTGCATTACTTCCTGATTACATGGTGCCTTCTGCTGTTGTCGTTTTGCCAGAACTTCCACTTACACCAAACGGCAAAATCGACCGCAAAGCATTACCAGCACCAAATATGTCTTTAGTCAGTTCTGAGCGTACACCTAGAACACCACAAGAAGACATGTTATGTAGTTTATTTGCAGAAACCCTGGGTCTATCTCAAATCGGCATAGATGATAGTTTCTTTGACTTAGGAGGACATTCCTTACTCGCCGCTCGTCTGCTTCGACGTATACGCGATACACTTGGTGCAGACCTAAGCATGAGTACCATTTTTGAATCTCCTCGGGTTGCTGAGCTTGCGCAGCACATTGACAAAGCGAAGGACATTCGGCCGCCGCTTCAGGTAGAAGACAAGCCAGATGAGATTCCGTTATCCTTTGCCCAGAAACGGCTCTGGTTCCTTCATTGCCTTGAAGGGCCAAGTCCAACTTACAATATTCCACTTGTCATTCAGCTGACAGGTACACTAGATCAAACAGCTCTCATTGGTGCTTTAGCAGATATCACTGAAAAACATGAAACCCTTAGAACCATTTTTCCAAATAAGAACGGCATGCCAAGACAGGTCATTTTACACCCCAAAAGTGTTCAGCCTGAACTCCATGTCACAGCTTCAAGCGATCAACAAATTGAGAATCAGTTAAACGAAGCCATTCGCTATAGCTTTCAGATTGAAGAAGAACCTGCACTTCGAGCTGAATTATTCATGCTTGATGCAAATCGGTCTGTCCTGCTTCTATTGCTGCATCATATCGCTGGTGACGGCTGGTCACTTGCACCATTGACACGAGACTTAGCGGCTGCTTATGAAGCCCGTATACAAGGAAAATCTATCCCCTTGCCAGCGGAACCTGTTCAATATGCTGACTATGCTATTTGGCAGCAGAAGCTGTTGGGCAGTGAAGAAGAGACGGA
This sequence comes from Bacillus sp. FSL M7-0003, assembly GCF_038628485.1. Taxonomy (NCBI): domain Bacteria; kingdom Bacillati; phylum Bacillota; class Bacilli; order Caryophanales; family Bacillaceae; genus Bacillus; species Bacillus sp. FSL M7-0003. The sequence continues at coordinate 3,687,615 of NZ_CP152024.1, forward strand.
TAGTCTATTTGCCAAGCAGCTCAGCTATTGGAAAAGTGCCTTACATGACTTGCCTGAAGAACTTGAGCTTCCCTATGACTTCCCGCGTCCACAGGAAGGAAGCTTCAACGGTGCGACGATAGACTTTACGATTGAACCCGCTTTACATCAGAACCTCCTTGAGCTTGCAAAGCAGTATCAGGTGAGTTTGTTCATGGTGCTTCAAGCATCACTTGCAGCATTACTGACACGCCTTGGAGCGGGGACAGATATCCCAATCGGCAGTCCGATTGCTGGACGGAATGACGATGCACTTGACGACATTGTGGGATTGTTTGTGAACACACTAGTATTACGTACAAATACAGCTGGTAATCCAACCTTTAGTGAGCTATTGAAGCGAGTGCGAGACGTTGACTTAGCAGCGTATGAGCATCAGGATCTGCCATTTGAACGTCTAGTCGAAATCCTAAATCCAACCCGGTCCAGATCACGAAATCCATTGTTCCAAGTCATGCTTGCCTTCCAAAATACACCGAAGGCAGAAATGAAGCTGACACAACTTGACTCAGATCTTTACGTGAAACCAGTAGGGTCAGCTAAATTTGATTTGACCATCGAATTGACAGAACAAAGAACGGAAACTGGATCAGCAGCAGGATTAACAGGTTTGTTTGAATTCAGTACAGATGTATTTAAAGAAAGCACCATTCGAGCAATCGCTGACAGAATGAAGCGCTTTTTAACTGAAGTGACTGAGCGCCCACACGTGCCAATTGGTCAAGTGAACATTTTATCAGATAAAGAGCGGCAAACATTTCTCCCTGACAAAAAGACTTTTGCTCAGTTAGACCAAGCACATAGTCTCCCGGCCTTATTTGAAAAAACGGCGGAGCAATACCCTGATCGGGTCACAGTAACGGATGGCAAGAGGCAGCTGACCTATGAAGAGTTAAACAACAAAGCCAATCGTCTTGCTCATTTATTAATAGAAAAAGGCGTTGGACCAGAACAGTTCGTTGCACTTGCCCTGCCTAGATCAATCGATATGCTCGTAAGTTTATTAGCCGTTCATAAAGCAGGCGCAGCCTATGTTCCGCTTGATCCTGATTATCCAGCAGACAGGCTGGCATACATGATACAAGATGCCAAACCAGTTTGCAGCATCACAACAAAAGCAGATGCAGTGCACCTCCCTGCTGATTGCGATTTGATTTTGTTAGACGAAAAGGAAACGAGCGATCAATTGCTGACTATGCCAAATCACAATCCGGCTGATATAGACAGAATTGAGCCGCTATCTTCTCTGCATCCGGCCTATATTATTTATACATCCGGTTCTACAGGGAAACCAAAAGGAGTGGTCATCCCACATCAAAATGTCATCCGTCTTCTAACATCTACTGAACATTGGTTCCAATTTGATGAAGAAGATGTTTGGACAATGTTCCATTCATATGCCTTTGACTTTTCAGTATGGGAAATTTGGGGACCACTTTTATATGGCGGCCGACTTGTCATTGTACCTCATACCATCTCTCGCTCTCCAGAAGAGATGCTGCAGCTTCTAGTTGAGGAAGACGTGACTGTACTTAATCAAACACCTTCTGCCTTCTATCAGCTCATGCAGATAGACAAGGAACAACAAACACTTGGTCAAGCATTATCACTCCGCTATGTCATCTTTGGCGGTGAAGCATTAGAGCTTAGCAGATTAGAAGATTGGTACAGTCGTCACTCAGACTGTAAGCCAAAGCTCATTAACATGTACGGCATCACAGAAACTACCGTACACGTTACGTACAATGAACTCAATCGAGACATGATCACAAAGAACTCCAGCAGTTTAATAGGCGAACCGATTCCTGATTTACACGTGTACGTTCTAGATGAATACCTGCAGCCTGTTCCCCCTGGGACGACAGGTGAAATGTATGTAGCTGGAGCTGGCCTTGCAAGAGGTTATCTAGGCAGACCTGATCTGACATCAGATCGATTCCCTGCCGATCCTTATGGCGCACCTGGCACAAGGATGTATCGCACAGGCGACCTTGCGCGCTGGACAGAAGAAGGGGCTCTTGATTACATTGGCAGAGCTGATCATCAAATTAAAATACGCGGCTTCCGCATTGAACTTGGAGAAATCGAAGCCGTTCTGGCACGCCACGATGCAGTTGCACAAGTTGCCGTCATGATGCGAGAGGATCAGCCTGGCGACAAACGTTTAGTCGCATATATCGTCCCAACTGAAGAAAACCGTTTCGATACAGAGACCCTTCGTCATTTTGCAGCAGCCAGTCTTCCTGATTACATGGTGCCCGCGGCATATGTACAAATTGACACCATGCCGCTTACAGCAAACGGGAAGCTTGATCAAAAATCACTGCCAGCACCTCAATTTCATATGCAGCAAACAGATGGCCGCGGCCCTAGAAACCCGAAAGAGGAAATCCTATGTCATCTCTTTGAAGAGGTGCTTGATTTGCCTAAAATCAGCATAGACGATCGCTTTTTTGACATTGGCGGGCATTCCTTACTTGCGGTTCGTTTAATCAGCCGCATTCGTGATGCACTTGGTGTCAAACTAAGCATCGGAACATTGTTTGAAGCACCAAATGTGGCAAGTTTGGCAGAGAAACTAGAAACAGGAAGCGATGAAAACGCACTAGACATCCTGCTGCCGCTGCGAACAAATGGAGAAAGATATCCTCTCTTCTGTGTTCATCCAGCAGGTGGTCTGAGCTGGTGCTATGCAGGTCTCTTGAATACATTAGAAAAAGGCATCCCTATTTATGGATTACAGGCTCGAGGAATCGCAAGAAAAGATGACTACCCGCATACGCTAGATGATATGGCTGCGGATTACATCAAGCACATCCAAACGATTCAGCCAAAAGGCCCTTATCATCTTCTTGGCTGGTCATTAGGCGGAAACGTTGTTCAGGCAATGGCTACACAGCTCCAGCAGCAAGGTGAAGAAATCGCACTCGTTGCGATGCTGGATGCCTATCCAAACCATTTCTTACCGATTAAAGCAGCACCTGATGAAGAAGAAGCACTAATCGCTCTTCTTGCGCTCGGCGGTTATGATCCAGATACCTTAACAGGTGAACCGCTCACAATGAAAAGTGCCATCGACATCTTGAAAAAAGATGGCAGTGCACTAGCTAGCTTAAATGAAGATGCCATTAGAAATCTAAAAGAAACCTATGTGAATTCAGTCCGATTGCTCGGAGAATATCAGCCAAAAACTTATCAGGGGGACATATTATTCTTTAGATCTACCATTATCCCAGATTGGTTTACACCAATTGATCCCGAAGCATGGGCACCTTATATCAACGGAACAATTGAACAGCACGACATTCATTGCCGGCACAAAGACATGTGCCAGCCTAAACCCTTAGCAGAAATTGGTGTCATCTTAGACAACGCACTGCATCGGGTCAAACAAAAGCACTAAGAATAAAGGAGAGATGACAAATGACAAATCCCTTTGATCGTGAAGACGGTGTATTTCTTGTGCTTGTCAATGAACAAGGACAGCATTCACTTTGGCCATCATTTGCACCAGTGCCAGATGGATGGGAAAAGGCCTTTGGTGAAGACACTAGAAATGCCTGCATCGATTATATCCAGACACACTGGCAGGACTTGCGGCCATTAAGCTTAACAAAAGAACCTGCGCTAGCTCATGGAAAAACGGAATAAATCATCGCACCCTGATCTCCATCAGGGTGCTTTTTTGACAGAATAAACATCACCATCTTTCAGCTCTTTCTGCTACAATTTAATTGAGAATGTTTATCAATCAATAAGAGATCAGGTGGTTTTATGGGAAACAACACTCAATTACGTACATTGGCAAATGCCGAACAATTCATCTACCGATTAACATATACTGAAAAAATAAATAATGCAGAGCTTCCACATACAGAGCAGCAGCTATCAGATACATTCTGCCTCCTCTTCAGCATAAGCGGCAGAGGTTTACTCACATTGAACGATCAAAAATGGCGATTGAAACATCTGACACTCTATACGATCATGCCTGGGGAAACATTTATGTTGAAAACAGAGCCTTATCAAAAACACGAGCTCTATCTGTTTCGCTTTCAGCTCTACACGCTGCAAAATCAAAACATAGGAGAAGTATCAACGGCACATGCCCGTTCTTTACTGAATAAATGGCAATTTATCGATATTAGCTCGATTGAACATATTCATTCTTTATTGTCCGATATGACAGAGGAATGGCAAAAACCTGAATCCATTAGCTTTTTTAGAAGCCAAACTCTTTTCCAGCAGCTTATTATGCAGCTTTTCACACTGCATAAGGAAGATATTTGTGACACGGCACATGCCCTTTTCAAAACAAAACAATATATCGATCAACATTCCGAAGAACCCCTCAGCCTGACAAATCTATCTCATATGGCTGGCATCAGCGCCAATCATTACAGCGAGCTATTTAAAAAGCATTTTGATGTGAGTGTCACTGATTATATCACCAAGAAAAGGATGGCTAGAGCCAAACAATTAATGGCAAAAGGCAACGCAAAGCTCAAAGACATTGCACTTGAAATCGGCTATCAAGATCCGTATTACTTCAGCCGCATCTTTAAGAAAAAAACGGGCATGACCCCTTCTACTTATATGAAAAGCCGTCAGCGGAAAATTGCAGCCTATGGCCATTCCATACTCGGCCAGCTCACACCCATTCATATCATCCCATATGCTGCCCCTCTTCACCCTAAATGGACAGCACATGATTTTGAGCATCATGCAGAAGAAATTCCGATTCACCTGAGTGCACATCGGATCAACGAGCACGCTGAAGCCAATTTACAGCTATTAAAGGAAACAAAACCTGAGCTGATCATTGCCAATGATCATGTGACAGAGGAAGAAAAACAAGTGTTAAAAACCATCTGTCCTGTTCACTTTGTTCCATTCACACAATTAGATTGGCGCACTCAATTCAAACAAACAGCTATGTTCCTAAACGAAGCGAAGGAAGCAGAAGAATGGCTGATTCATTACGAGGAACTCGTCATTCAAGCGAAAAAAGCATGCCTTTTGGATCATCCACCAAAAACCGTCCTGCCTCTTCGTATCTTTCAAGATCAGCTCTACTTGTCTGTAAATCGCACCATGTCAGAAGTAATTTTTCAAGACATTGGCCTTCTGCCGGCTTTTCAGAATGACGGTCAGCTAATAGAAAAAAAAATCAGCATTCGCTCTATACAACAGCTAGATCCAGACGCCATCTTCCTCTTCCTGCATAAGGAGCCAAAAACCATTGCTTTTTATCAAAAGTTAAAGCAGCAGGAGGCTTGGCAAAATCTCAAAGCTGTAACGCAGCAAGCCGTCTATCCGCTCACTTCTGACCCTTGGCGTGAATACACAGCAGCCAGTCATCAACGAGTCATTCAGGACCTTTTATCTTTTTTTCCGTAAAAAGTCCATCCTTTGACAGAGATTTGTCTATGGATAAAAGGACGAAAGCCTAATACAATCTTTAATTGAGAACAATTATCAGTTAAAGGAGAAAACAAATGAAAAAATGGTTCGCATTGCTTATCCTTTGTATCATGACGATCACCGCAGCAGCCTGTGGTGCTGCAGAAAATAAACCTGCTTCAAACACAGCCAAAAGCAAGTCAGCTGAAACAGCAGAAACAAATATCAACTACTTAGATCAAACGTACAAACTCAAAACACCAGTGAAACGAATTGTCATTGCTGGAAGCCTTGAATCAATGGAAGATGCAAAATTACTTGGTATTGAGCCTATTGGTGCTTCTACTGTAGGCGGCACATTCCCTGAATTATTTAAAGACATCACAGCGAAAACAGAAGGCATCGGCGAAAAAACAGAACCGAACCTAGAAAAAATCTTAAAACTAAAGCCAGATGTGATACTCGGATCAACCAAGTTCCCGCCTGCAACAATTAAAAAATTGGATAAAGTCCAAACGACGATCCCAGTATCCCATGTCTCTTCTGACTGGGAAAGCAATCTATTATTACTCGGTGAACTGACTGGAAAAAGTAAAGAAGCGAAAAACATCATTTCTGATTATCAAAAAGATCTCAAACAAGCGAAAGAAACCCTGAAAGACAAAAGCAGCAACAAAACAGCTGTCATTTTGCGCATTAGACAGGGCGACCTGTACGTATATCCAGAAGACGTATACTTCAACTCTACCTTATATGGGGATTTAGGATTTACAGTACCAAGTGATATCAAAAAAGCCAAAGCACAAGCATTGATTTCATTGGAGCGCCTAGGCGAACTCAATCCTGACTATATTTTCGTTCAGTTCTCTAAAGAGGAAAACTCATCGAATCCAAATGCATTGAAAGACTTAGAGAAAAATAAAATTTGGACAAGCCTAAAAGCTGTGAAAAATGGGCACATCAATGAAAATGTCGTTGATCCTATGCTTCAAGGAGGAACAGCACTAAGCAAAACAACCTTCCTTGATAAGGCCGTCAAATGGTTAGATCAAAACAACTAAAAAGATGCGTGATCAGATTTTTGACAAAGGGCTAAATTGTTTAGCCCTTTGTCTTCTTTTCAACGTAGTTGAAAACCTTTAGGAGAGGATACACATGAACGGAACGTTTCTATATGACGAGCTTAATGGGCGTCAACTTGATATTTACCTTCCGCAGGACACCTCTATTGATGTTCCAGCTGTCTTTGTACAAGATGGCTCTTCTTTGTTTAGAACACACCTGCTAGAAATCGAAAGAATGATCGAAACCAAAACCATCGCGCCAATCATCATCGTCGGCATACACCCCTTCAATCGACTTGACGAATATACGCCATGGAAGGCGTCATCACTGCGATCTGGGTTCCCTGACTTTAAAGGCGAGGCACAGACGTATGTGTCTTTTTTAGCGAATGACTTGCTCCCATATATCAAAAGAGAATATCCAGTTAAAGAGACCCATGAGGAACATAGCCACGTTGGTGCTTCATTAGGCGGGCTGTTTGCTATTTATACTTTATTCATGCACCCTGATCTTTTTAAAAACATCGCATCGATCTCCGGGTCATTTTGGTATCAAGATTTTCTATCGTTTGCTAAACAACAAAGCATTCAGTGTGTGGATCACCTTGTCTATTTGTCTGTAGGCAGTGAAGAAGGGAAAGGAAAAACATCTGCTCAACAGCACATGCCTTTATTCAACAAACAACTACATGATCTTTTATTACAGAAAGGGATGCAAGAAAGGCAGCTGCAATATCACATCGAACAAGGGGAGGGCCATCATCAGAAACAATTTCAAAAAAATTTCTTATCGGCCCTAAAGTGGTTTTATAAAGGAGAACGCTAATTTTTTATCAGCATGGCACAAAGCCGATATGATATATTGGAACGTATAGATTGAAAGAGGAGGGATTTGCGCTTGAGACCTTTACAAATCTCAGCCGATACCGCACAAAAGCTAGCTGCATCACTCAATGTACCGTTAGAACAAATCATGCATATGCCGCAGCATATCTTATTAGCTAAATTAGCGGAGCTTGAACAGAAGAAAGATCGTTCTTCTTAAAGAAATAAAGGAGTTTACATTCATGGAACAACAACTAGAAAAATCAACATTACATCCTCGCAGTACAGGACAAACCATCCTGCTGATTGCTGGGATTTTGCTCATTGCATTTAATCTTCGGCCTGCCATTACATCCGTTGGCCCTGTTATCGGCGCGATTCGTTCCGATTTACTGCTTTCAAATGGACTGGCGGGTTTTCTCACGACATTACCACTGCTCTCATTCGCATTGCTTTCTCCAATTGCACCTAAAATCGGAAAACGACTGGGCAATGAACGAACCCTCTGGCTTGGACTTGCCGTCCTTCTCTTTGGGATTGTGATTCGCTCGTTTGGCACCATCACCTTCTTAATGATTGGAACGGCGCTAGTCGGCGTCGGAATTGCGATTTGTAATGTGCTCTTACCGGGGCTTGTGAAGCATAAATTTCCTGCACATGCAGGTTTGATGACAAGTGTATATACGACTTCAATGTCCGTTTTCGCTGCACTTGCATCAGGTGTCAGTGTTCCGCTCAGTCATACGATGCCTGGCGGCTGGAATACATCATTCCTTGTTTGGGCTGGACTTGCCCTTCTCGCCATGATGGTTTGGGCGCCGCAGCTTCTTCATCAGAATACAGCGGCCGTCAAAAGTATTTCTCTTACAGAGCAGCCAATATGGCGTTCACGTGTTGCATGGCAGGTGACCTTTTTTATGGGTTTGCAGTCATTCCTTTTCTATAGCAGCATCGCATGGTTTCCTGATATTTTAACATCACATGGAATGAACCTGTCGACAGCTGGCTGGATGCTGTCCATTATGCAGTTTGTTGGGCTGCCATCCACCTTCTTAACACCCGTTTTTGCAGAAAAATTAAAAACGCAAAGACCGCTTGTCGCCGGCCTTGTCCTTGTGTATTTACTTGGCATGATTGGACTTCTCCTCGGAGGATCGACGCCTATCCTTGTCATCTCTGTTCTTTTGATCGGCATTGGACAAGGGGCCAGTATCAGTCTTGCCCTCACATTCATCGGATTACGAACAACCAATATGGAACAAGCAGCTGCCCTCTCTGGCATGGCGCAGTCTCTCGGTTATTTATTAGCTGCTGTTGGGCCGTTCATGATTGGAATCCTATTTGATTCCACACATACATGGACACCAGCGATTATCATCTTTATCATCATCCTATTTTTCATGTTTTTATCCGGTATGCGTGCCGGACGCAGCGTCTATATTTCAGATCCTTCATAAAAAAGAACCCGCCTCCTCGTGAGACGGGTTCTTTTCTGCTTATGCCTGCTCTGTCACATGTACCTTTAACGTTGCTTGTACCTCTGGATGAAGCTTTACCGGTACATTTGTATAACCTAACGCACGGATGGCGTCATTCAGCTCGATTTTGCGCTTATCGAGTTTAATTTGATGATCTTTTTGCAATTTATCAGCGATTTGTTTGCTTGTAATTGAGCCAAACAAACGGCCGCCTTCACCTGATTTTGCAGTGAGTTCCACTGTTAACGCCTCAAGTGTTTCTTTTAATTGTTTTGCTTGTTCAAGCTCTTGGATGGCATTCTTTTTCTCTTTGTTTTTCTGCCCTTCCAATGCGCTTAGGTTCGTTGGAGTTGCTTCAACAGCTAACCCTTGTTTGATGAGAAAGTTGTGAGCGTATCCGTCAGCTACATTCTTGACTTCGCCTTTTTTCCCTTTGCCTTTTACGTCTTTTAGAAAGATGACTTTCATCTTTGAACCCCTCCTTCGAAATATTCGTCTATGGCAGCCTTTAACTTCCCTACCGCTTCTTCAATGGTTATACCATAAATCTGGGTAGCAGCGTTAGTCAAATGACCGCCGCCGTCTAATGCTTCCATAATAATTTGAACGTTGATATCCCCTAATGATCTGGCACTAATGCATACTGTGTCGTCATCTCGTCTAGCGACAGCAAATGACGCTTCTACCTCACTCATTGACAACAGGGAATCAGCCGTCTGGGCAATTGTAATTTGATCATAATACTCCGACCTGTCAGATGGCAATGAAGCGATAGCCACCTGATTTTGATACAGCTCTGTATGCTGAATGAGTTTTGCTCGTTTGATGTAATGATCGACTGTTTCTTTTAAGAACTTTTGCACAAGGACAGGATCTGCTCCCTTTGCACGAAGATAGGATGCTGCATCGAACGTTCTTGACCCCGTTCTCAGAGAGAAACTCTTCGTATCAACAATGATCCCAGCCAGAAGCGCAGTCGCCTCAATCATGTTAATCCGCAATTTCTTCGGCTGATACTCTAAAAGCTCTGTCACAAGCTCTGCTGTAGATGAAGCATACGGCTCCATATAAACAAGTAAAGGATCACGGATAAATTCCTCGCCGCGTCTATGATGGTCAATGACCACGACATTTTCAATCTTATTCAGCAGTCGTTCCTCCATGACGAGAGAAGGTTTATGCGTATCCACGACCACAAGCAATGTGTCATCCTTTGCAAGCTCCATTGCTTCCTCTGGTGTGATAAAACGTGACCAAAGCTCTTCATAATTCTTAATTTCACTAATTAAGCGTTGAACACTGTCGCCAATCTGGTTGGCATCAATGACAATATAACCTTCTTTTCCATTGGCCTGGGCAACCTTTAAAATCCCAATGGATGCACCGATTGAGTCCATGTCTGGGAACTTATGCCCCATGATCATGACATTACCGCTTTCAGATACAATTTCTTTTAAAGCATGAGAAATGACCCGTGCGCGTACGCGTGTCCGTTTCTCCATTGGATTCGTTTTTCCACCGTAGAATTTCACTTTTCCATTCGGCTGTTTAATGGCGACCTGATCCCCGCCTCGTCCGAGGGCAAGGTCAAGACTCGACTGCGCAAGTGCTCCAAGCTCTTTCAAAGAAGGAACGGACGCACCGATCCCGATACTCAGAGTAAGCGTCGCACTATGTGCCCCTGTTTTCTCACGGACCTCGTCTAAAATAGAGAATTTCGACGCTTCAAGCTCAGCTAAAATACTCTCATTTAGAACCGCCATAAATCGTTCAGACGAAATTCTCTTCAGGAAAATACCGTATTCTTGTGCCCAATTGTTGAGCAGAGACGTCACTTCACTATTAATCGCGCTGCGCACTTGATCATCAAGGCCCTGCGTGACATCGTCGTAGTTGTCTAAAAAGATATAAGATAACACCGTTCGTTCATTTTCGTACTGTCGTTCAATCTGCACCTGTTCCGTGACATCAAAGAAATATAAAAGGCGCTCTGACCGTTTAATAATGACTTTGAATTTCCGGTCATTCAGCGTCACATTTTCGGTCTCGACCTCTTGTTTAATAAGAGGCACAATGGACTCGAATGTATCGTACAAGGATCTGCCGACAAGTGTGCTTTCATGAAAGCATGAAGCGAGAAACGGATTCGTCCATTCGATATAATACTGGTCATTAAACAGCATAATACCAATAGGCATCTCCATTAATGCTTCTTCTCCAACCTTTTTGACTCGATAGGATAATGTTGAAATATATGAATCAATCTCTTTCTGCACTTGCGTATCTGCCCACTTTAAGAAGTAGAGCACACCTGCAAGGACGAAAAGACCAACTGCTCCTATGATCCAATTAAAATAAAGGTTGAGGAGGACTGTGACCACCGCAAGAACAATTAACGCGAAGATCGGATACTTGATGACAGGTTTTCTATAGAAGCTTGGCACTGATATCAACTCCTCAACATTCAGAGTGAATTATTTGTTTTTTACTTTTTCTCTTAAATCAAAGCCTATGTCAGCAATCCCTATAATTCGCACAATCACACCGATCGGCGGAAAGAAAACCGTTAGCACAACAGCGAAAATGGGTACCGCTTTTGAGATGTTTTTTTCGTGGCAATAATAGAAGAGAAAAGAAAATCCCTGAATAAGCACCAGTATAAATAAAATTTTAAACGCACTCGATTGAACGAGCCATAAAAAGCTGCCTTTTTCCGTCTGAATCAGCATCAAAAGCAATGTGAGTAAATAATACCATACCATGCTTTTTGGCAGCCGCATATCCTTAAATTTCTTCAAGGACGGCATGTCTTTGACAAACCGTTTGATCAGAGGCTGCACGAACCAGTGATTCACGAAAGCCATCAGGGTGACCAATATCAATAACGCTACAGGTAAAGCACTTAATGCCGTATCCTGCATCTCTTTAAACTGTTTGAGCTGTTTGGCTATGTCCTTTTCAGAAGCCCCGGATTGCTTTAAAACACTCTCTACCATCGGCATCATTTGCTCAATCGACTCTTTCGCAATATTCATGATATCGATTTGAAAGAGCTGAACACTGATAACAAAAGAGATGAGAATACTGAACAAATAAATCAGCGCACCTGTAATGATGGCATTTCCAGGCTGCCTTCTGCTGTAGAAAACACCCATGCCTAATCCGACGGCAATTAAGATAGGTGCACTCATGAGCCCAGCCATAGACCCAATTAAAAAGCTGATCACTATGCCAATAGCGCCAGCAGCAATTCCTTTTTTCAAGCCGTGTCTGATTGTATAGAGGATGATCGGAATCGGAGCAGCTAGAAAGAAAATAATAGATAATAGCGGCACATACAAATAAAACAGCATCATGACCGCAAAAATACTCATCATGATTGCGCCCTCTACTAACGCTTTTGTTTGTTTCACACCTTCACCTCTATCCAATCCTTTTGTCTATATCTTGCTCAATGTGTCCTTCTATGTATACGTATGATGTAAGCTCCATCATGTCTTGCCCCAACCTTTATTTTACCATAGCGGTAAATCTCAAGTAAAATGCAGGCTGTCCTGGGAGCGTTTCACGTGGAACGCCGATATGGAATCGCACATGCAAGTTTTCAAACAGCATGTTACAATTTTTTAGATTATTCTTAGCTATAAACCCTGAATTCAAGGTCAAAAGCTGTTAGAATAGAAACATCATCAATAAATGTAAGAAGGAGAATTCACATGGGAAAAACACTCGTATTCGGACACAAAAATCCTGACACAGACACGATTTGCTCTGCTATTGCTTACGCTGATCTGAAAAACAAAATCGGCGTTCAGGCAGAAGCCGTCAGACTTGGAGAAATCAATGGAGAAACACAATACGCATTAGATTTCTTTAAACAAGAAGCACCACGTTTCATTGAAACGGCTGCAAACGAAACAAAGCAAGTCATTCTTGTCGATCATAACGAATTCCAGCAAAGTGTAAGCGACATTGATCAAGTACAAGTTACTGAGGTCATTGACCACCACCGTATTGCCAACTTTGAAACAAGTGAACCTCTTTACTATCGTGCTGAGCCTGTAGGCTGTACAGCAACGATCTTAAACAAAATGTATAAAGAAAACCAAGTGACGATTGAAAAAGAAATCGCTGGTTTGCTTTTATCTGCGATCATTTCTGATTCCTTACTATTCAAATCCCCAACATGCACACAGCAAGATATTGATGCTGCGCATGAGCTTGCAAAAATCGCAGGGGTAGATCCAGAAGTTTACGGCCTAGACATGCTGAAAGCAGGCGCTGATCTAAGCCAAAAAACGGTTCAAGAATTAATTACACTTGATGCGAAAGAATTCGCACTAGGCAAAAGCAAAGTCGAAATTGCACAAGTCAATACAGTAGATATCGCTGAAGTGACAGCAAGACAGGCTGAAATTGAAGCGAAAATCAATGAAGTCATTGCAGCAAAAGGTCTTGATCTATTTGTTCTAGTCATCACAGATATTTTAGAAAATGACTCCCTTGCTCTTGCACTCGGTGCAGAAGCAGCAAAAGTAGAAAAAGCATTTAACGTCACACTTGAAAACAACACAGCTTTACTAAAAGGTGTTGTATCAAGAAAGAAACAAGTCGTACCTGCACTGACAGACGCACTTTCTTAATAAAACACGACAAGACTGCTGAATTGTTCAGCAGTCTTTTTTGTCTGTCTTCTTTTTAATGAATGTACGTATCACTAACGAGAACATCCTTTAGCACGCTTGTTGGAATCGTGAATTCAACAACACCCATGTAGCCAGGCGCCACATCATATTCATTAAAGGAAATCACAAGCTTCCCTTTTGAATTGATATAGAAGTTTTGATCCGGCTTAATTTTCTTAAATGGATCTGTTTCTTCCTTGCCAATCCAGTATATTTTGTCTGAATCCTCTTTCATCTGTTTCTTCATTTGTTCTTTAATATTTTCACTAATCACATCAATATAACGATCATCTTTAAACAGGCTTGGTAATGTAATGAGGACATGGTTTTTCTTATCAACCGTATCATATGTCATTTCCTCTGCCGCAGAAGCCTGAGTCGTCACCTTGTATCGGCCTAGTGAAAGGATTTGATCATTGTTCGTTCTCACTTCATAACCGCTCTCAACACTTAAATGACCATTTTTATAACCCTTTGTTTCCTTTTCAAAATCTTGATACAGCTTTTTGTTTTCAGCTAAATATTTTTGATTCAGGCTGTCTTGTAATGTTCCGTCCCCAAGTCCTGAAACGTGTGGTGTTTTAAGATCAATATTCGTTCCTTGATCGCTCTTTTTAAATTCTGTAAACGTTACGACTTTCACCAGCTCGCCAATGACAGGCACCTCTGAAATCGCTCTTGCTGCCTGTGGACTGACATTAACCGTTGTAACAAAAAGAGCAGCAGCCGCAACAAGTCCGATGGTCCATTGCTGAAAATGAGGTTTTTTATTTTTTCTTTTTAACGTTCGTTCAACCATCGCATCATATTCCGGTGGAATAGGGATTTCTAAATATTCTTCTTTTAAATGTTCCAAATACTTATCCATTTATATTTCCTCCTGTGATAATTCTACTTTTAAAAGCCGCAGCGCCTTATATAATCTTGTTTTAATGGTGTTTTCATTTTCATCGAGAATCTGGGCGATGTCCTCTAATTTTAAATCTTCAAAGAATCTCAAAATAATGATGACTCGATACATCTCAGGCAAATCCTCTATAGCCCGTTTGACGTCTTGATCCTCGTATACATCTGATTCTCCCTGTGATAAGAATTCAAGCGTATCATCATCTGTCACCTGCTCCCGCTTCTTCTTTCGTAAAAAGTCTAGGGCAGTGTTCACCACGATCTTATAAAACCAGCTATGCATCTTGCTCGCATCCTCTAATCGGTGAACAGATTTGAGTGCTTTATGAATGGCCTCCTGAACAATATCCATAGCATCTTCTGGGTTTTTGACATAACTATAGGACAACCGATAAAAACTGTGTTTATGCTCCATGACGTAATCCGCAAATTGATCATCTATTTTTCGTTTCTTCATTTTACAAAGAGCTCCTTTATCTTAAATGCGCATCTGTTATTTCTTACATTGGATAGACGCGCGCCTTTTGAAAATAGTTTGCGCTCGGTTATTTTTTTAACATGTCATCGCATTTACGTTCCTATACAAAAAGAGCGAACCAGATGGGTTCACTCTTTCCAAGCAGATAGTGTTTGATGGACAAACTGTTTTAGTGGAGAAAGCGGATGAATAATAGGAACGCCTGTCTCCCGCTCCACCTGCTTTGCCGCACGAACCATCGAAAGCTGCATCACACAAATGTCTCTCCCTTTTTGCTTCATACATTTTCTCAGCTGCTCCTTGATTTGTTCATCATAGGCTTGCATATCACCGTTTAGGCAGAGATGAAAGACATCCTCCATCACAACCATTTCTACTTCAAGCTGTTTGCCCCGCTCTGTGGCATATGATTCAAGCCGATGCATCGTCCCTTCCACTGTATCTGGGTTGGAAAACACCAGTTGAATAGGCCTTTGTTTCTCACAAATCAGCTCAAATAACGGTTCATCGATTGGAACAATCGGTTGTTTAAAGAGGTGCTGCTGATCACCCAAAGCGGCAATGTATTGTGTACACGTGAGAAGAATGAGATCGGCTTCAATTTCCTGTTTTAATCTGTTGATAGCATACGTTTGCTGCTTGTGTTGATCAAATGCAGGATCTTGTGTCGCGCGTTCTATAAATGATGAATCGACAGTGTGATGCAAATCAACATCTGTATCACCAAAAGCATCTTCTATATATGACTGATTGGATGGATGGGCGTGAAGGCAGTGTAATCGAATCATCAGGCTCGCTCCTCGTGAAAGTTTTCAATCATTATATCAATCCTTGTATGAAATAGGGAGCAACATGACCATATTGTTAGGGAGATATTAAAGGAGGGATTCTAATTGAAAGAAGATCAACAGCCTAAATCATCTTCAGAGTCAGAAGAAACCTTAACGAATCGGCAAGGTCATCCCGTAACAGATAATCAAAATATGAGAACTGTTGGGAATAGAGGACCCACTACGCTTGAAAACTACGATTTCCTAGAAAAAATCAGTCATTTTGATCGTGAACGCATCCCTGAACGTGTTGTACATGCACGCGGTGCCGGAGCTCACGGTTACTTTGAAGCCTACGGCACATTCGGTGATGAGCCCATCTCCACCTATACGAGGGCAAAATTGTTTCAGGAAAAAGGGAAAAAGACGCCTGTTTTCGTTCGTTTTTCTTCTGTGATTCACGGCGGTCATTCGCCAGAAACATTACGCGATCCGAGAGGGTTTGCGATTAAATTTTATACAGAGGAAGGCAACTGGGATCTCGTAGGGAACAACCTGAAAATTTTCTTTATTCGAGATGCTTTAAAGTTCCCTGATTTGGTTCATGCCTTTAAGCCTGATCCTGTCACCAATCGTCAGGACGGCGAGCGTATTTTTGATTTTGTCTCACAATCACCTGAGGCGACGCATATGGTGACATTTCTCTTTTCACCATGGGGCATCCCAGCTACATACCGGCACATGCAAGGCTCAGGTGTCCATGCGTACAAATGGGTCAACCATGAAGGAAAAGCGGTGCTGGTTAAATATCATTTTGAACCGAAACAAGGCATTCGCAACCTGACCCAAGAACAGGCGCAAGCGATCCAGGGAGAAAATTTTAACCATGCCACACAGGATTTATATGAAGCGATTGAGCAAGGAGATTATCCTGAATGGGAGGTATATGCACAGATCATGGAAGATGATGCCCACCCTCACCTCGACTTTGACCCGCTAGACCCGACAAAGCTTTGGTACAAGGATGACTATCCATGGAAACCAATCGGACGGATGGTATTAAACAAAAATCCAGAAAACTATTTCGCAGAAGTCGAGCAGGTTGCCTTTGGGACTGGCGTACTCGTAGACGGTTTAGATTTCTCAGATGATAAATTGCTTCAAGGCCGTACCTTCTCCTACTCTGACACGCAGCGATATCGTGTAGGGCCAAACTATTTACAGCTGCCGATCAATGCACCGAAAAAGCATGTCGCCACCAATCAGAGAGACGGGCAAATGGAATACCATGTCGATCAAGGCAAAGGCCAAAATCCTCATGTGAATTATGAGCCATCGATCCTCGGAGGATTAAAAGAAGCCAAACAGGATGGAAAGGATCATACGCCTTTTGTAGAAGGTGAAGTCAAACGAGAAGCCATTGACCGCCCAAACAACTTTGGACAAGCGGGAGAAACGTATCGCCGTTTTAATGATTGGGAGCGTGAGGAACTGATTAAGAACTTAGTTAATACTCTTGCGACATGTCAAAAGGACATTCAAGACCAAATGATTGAAAACTTTACAAAAGCAGACCCTGATTACGGAAAGCGTGTTGCTGACGGCTTAAAAGCCTTTAAACAAGAGCAGCCAAGCGGACCTATCGGCTCTACAGGCGCTGCTCAGGCCGTGGACGAAGCCATCAACAACAGCACACCATCAGATCCTTATTAATGAAAAAAGAATGCAGCGGCGAGGCTGCATTCTTTTTGTATACATCTATTAAGCGTTTTGACCTTTTTTGATCCATTCAGCCACATTGACTGTACGTTTTGCCTGATGTTTCACAGCTGCTTCTGCATCCTCTTGGATTTTTCCATTTTGGTCAACAGTGACACTTACGCCATAAGGGTTGCCCCCTGCACCGTATAAGGAATCATCTGTGTATCCAGGAGCGGCAATAATGGCTCCCCAGTGGAACATCGTCGTATAAAGGCTGAGAACAGTCTGCTCTTGTCCGCCATTTGCATTTTGAGCAGATGTCATCGCGCTGACTGCTTTGTTTGCCAATTTACCTTGGAACCACAAGCCGCCTGTTGTATCTAAGAACTGCTTCATTTGAGCTGGCAGGTTACCGAAACGTGTCGGCATGCTAAAGATGATGGCATCTGCCCACTCTAAATCACTTAATTGAACCTCTGGCACATCCTTTGTTTCGTCTAAATGTGCTTTCCATGCTGGATTTGAAGCGACAACTGCTTCTGGTGCCAATTCAGCAACCTTTAATACTTTGACCTCTGCACCAGCTTCTTTTGCTCCAGCTTCAGCCCATTTCGCCATCTGATAGTTTGTACCTGTTGAACTATAATAAATAATCGCTAATTTTACGTTTTCCATTTGTTCCAGCTCCTTTTGTTTGTTTTGCCCAAAAAGCTTCTGTAAAAATCCCACCTGTATTCCCCACCTTATTTAAAATTGACGACGATACCATAAAGCCGCAGCATCGACTTCTTCTCTCGTTAGCTGATGTCCGCGATTTTCCCAATGAAGTGTAACCGATGCGCCTGCACCCTGGAGCAATTGCTCCAGCTCCTGTGATTCCTCTGGACGGCACATTGGGTCATTTTCACCAGCTGCTATAAAGACTTGTTTCCCCGCTAATGAAGGCAACGAAACCCCGCGTCTTGGAACCATTGGATGATGCAGGATAGCTCCTTTTAAAGCATCCCCATAATGGAATAACAAGCTTCCAGCAATGTTTGCCCCATTGGAATATCCGATAGCCACCACATTGTGACGATCAAACCCATATTCATCAGCTGCTTCGCCGATAAATGTATATAGTTCCTCTGTACGCTCAATCAAATCCTGCTCATCAAATACACCCTCTGCCAAACGTCTGAAAAAACGCGGCATGCCGTTTTCTAATACATTCCCTCTCACACTAAGAACAGATGCATCAGGATCTACTATCTGTGCAAGCGGCAATAAATCTTCTTCTGTCCCGCCAGTTCCATGCAGTAATAACAGGACAGGTCTTTGTTCATTCTTTCCTTTTCGAAAAAGATGCTTCATCATGAATCTCCTTTCCCTTTAACTTCTCTCACTTCAATTGGCAGTACAATTTGTTCAATCTGACTGCGCTGTGCCTCATATTGCGGTGGCAGTTTCAATGCTTCACCCATTGTTTCCACTGATTCGTCGTGTGCAAACCCTGGGGGATCAGTAGCAATCTCAAATAATATGCCGCCAAGCTCTCTAAAATAAATAGCATTAAAATAATTTCGATCTTGCACAGGTGTCACTTGATACCCGCTTTGTGCAATATGTCTTTGCCAATCTAATTGATCCTGATCATCTGTTGCTCTCCATGCAATATGGTGCACAACTCCAACACCCATACGTCCTCGTGGAACAGGCATCTTATTCACATCGATCACATTGCCTATTTCACCAAACGAACGGAATCTCACATAGTCTCCTTCTTCTCCGACTCGTTCAAGTCCCATCGTTTGCTCTAGCAGCTGCATTGTTTGCTCCGGCTGTGATGTTAATAAAACAGCTCCGCCAAATCCTTTAATCGCTACATCTGGTGTGACACCGTTAAATGTCCACTCGTTTTGCTTTCCTTCCGCACGCTCTACTAGCTCAATCAATAAGCCGTGTGGATCTTCAAATGAGAGAAAAGCTTCCCCAAAACGTTCAACCATTTCATAAGAGACATTAAACTGCTCAAGACGATCCTTCCAGAAAGAAAAAGCGCCTGTCGGTACGACATATGTCGTCACGCCCACTTGCCCTGCACCAATTTGACCTTTTTGTGCCCCCGGCCAAGGGAAAAACGTAATAATGGTCCCTGGAGAGCCGCCTTCATTTCCAAAATATAAATGGTATGTGCCCGGATCATCAAAATTCACGGTCTTCTTCACGAGACGAAGTCCTAAAACACCTGCATAAAAATCAACGTTCTCCTGAGGATGACCGACAATAGCTGTAATATGGTGAATTCCTTCTGTTTTTTTCACTTCTAATGACCTCCTAATCATGAAGTAATAAGCCTCTATTCATTATGTCTTTACTGACGTCTTTATATTATCTCGAATTCGAGATATTAGATCAAAAAAATATATTTATCTCGAATTAAGGATATGATGTTTTTAAGTAAATGTCAATGATTTTTGTTTTTCTTTTAAAAAAGCAGAGCTGTTTTGCATGAAACAGCCCTGCTTTCCCTTGATTATTTCAGCAATTTTTTCTTTTTTAAATAGGCCTTCGCTACCTGAAAAGCATCCTTCCCCTTCACATTGACTTCATAATTCATTTCTCTCATCTCTTCGTCTGTAATTTGACCCGCAAGCTTATTGAGAGAGGTCTCAATCTCAGGGAATTCAGTTAATGTCTCCTGCCTGAGCAGCGGTGCTCCTTGATATGGCGGGAAAACATGCTGATCATCATTAAGGACCTTTAATTTGTATTGTCTCAATTCACTGTCTGTCGAATACGCATCGACTAAATTGATATCTCCTTTTTGAATCGCTCGATACCGTAGCTTCGGCTCCATCGTCACAACATCGTCAAAGGAAAATTGATAGGCTTTTTGAATGCCTCGATACCCATCCTGACGATCAGAAAACTCTAAGGTGAATCCAGCTTTTATGCGGTTTTTGATCTTACCTAGATCTGAAATGTTGGACACTTCATATTGATCAGCCAGTGACTGCGGCACGGCTAAAGCATACGTATTGTTGTATGCCATGGGCTCAAGAAGGCGAAGCTGAAAGGACGATTCCAATCCACGCCGCGCTTGCTCATACACTTTTCTTTTATCTGTGCTTTTTGCTGTTTCTTTGAGGAATTCAGAAATCGCTGTACCCGTAAACTCAGGATAAATATCGATATCACCAGAGCGTAAAGCCTGGAAAACAAAGGACGTCTTACCAAGACCGGGCTTCAGGTTCACTTGAATATCTGTATCCTGTTCAATTAAAAGCTTATACATCGAGATCAAAATCTCAGGCTCTGATCCTAACTTCCCACCAATGGTGATTTCTTTCTTTTCTTGCTGAAACAGCGAGGGGGCAGCGACAACTGCTCCTGCAATCAGAGCAAAAACAGTCACAGAGATCACAGTCTTTTTAAAGGAAATTTTCTCAAAGGTACGCAGCACCACATCAAATAGTAGAGCCAGTAAGGCAGCTGGTATCGCACCAATGACAATGAGAGACATATCATTTCGATCAATTCCCAGCAAGATTAAGCTTCCTAATCCCCCAGCCCCGATCAGTGCTGCCAGAGTGGCGGTCCCCACAATGAGTACCATCCCGGTTCGAATACCCGCCATGATGACTGGCATGGCAAGAGGAAGCTCCACCTTTAATAACCGTTTGCGATGATTCATCCCCATAGCAAGCGCCGCTTCTCTCAGAGAAGGATCAACCTCCTGAATGCCTGTATATGTATTTCTTAAAATAGGGAGTAGGGCATAGACCACAAGCGCAATAATCGCAGGTACTTGCCCAATCCCCACAAGAGGAATCAACAAGCCAAGAAGTGCGAGCGACGGAATCGTTTGTAAGACGGCCGTCACCCCGATGACCCACTCCGCTAGCTTTGGAACCCTCGTTAAATAGATACCTAATGGAATAGCAATCAAAATCGCTAAAAATAAAGCAATAAAAGAAATTTGAATATGCTCAAGTAAGGCGTGTCCCAATTGTTCTTTGCGTTCCCATAACACACGGGTCCAATCATTCATGTGACTCGCCCCTCTCTTTAGGAGAATCAGCTAAATACTGAATCACTGCTTGACGATTCACTAGTCCAATCCGCTCTCCATTCTTTTCAACAGCCAATTCCTCGTGCTTTGCCAATTGAGACAAGACTTCATCCAGTGGGGCATGTGCTGAGACCGCCTCATAGGGTAAAAGAGCTTCGTGGGCTATCGGTTGTGCCAAGGTTTCCAGCTCAAAAGCTTGATGTCCCACATGACGGGCAGCCCCTGAAACAAACTCCTGTACAAAGGCATTGGCTGGATGTTGAACCAATTCCTCAGGACGTCCGATCTGCACTACTTTTCCTTCATTCATCACACAAATCCGATCACCCAGCTTCATAGCTTCCTGCATATCATGCGTCACAAAAACAATGGTTTTTTGTATACGGCGCTGCAAATCAAGCAGATCATCCTGCAATTTCTCCCTCGTTAGTGGATCTAACGCACTAAAAGGTTCATCCATCAGGACGATCTCAGGATCAGCTGCAAGTGCACGTGCCACACCGACTCGTTGCTGCTGTCCACCAGAGAGCTCTGCTGGCTTTCGATGCCGATACATAGCAGGATCAAGCCCGACCATCAACATGAGTTCATCGACACGCTGATTGGTCTCATTCCGGCTCCATTGTTTAAGCTCTGGCACCACAGCAATATTTTCTTCTATGGTCATATGAGGAAAAAGCGCAATTTGCTGCAAAACATAACCGATATCCCAGCGCAGCTCATACATATCATAATCACTTATTTTTTGACCCTTTATGTAAATCTCACCTTCTGTAGAAGAAATGAGGCGATTGATCATTTTCAATGTCGTCGTTTTCCCGCTGCCACTAGGTCCAATCAATACAAAAAACTCACCTTTCTGAATCTCCAAATCAACGGATTGAACGGCATAGCGCTCATCAGAAAATTGCATCGATACCTTTTTAAATTCAATCATCTTCCCACGCCCTGACTGCAATTATTTTCTAGACTATCAATATGACAGATCAACCACATATTTGTATAGAATAAACTGTCACTTTTACATACTTCCCTTCGGTTGAGTGTCAAAAACAACTCTAGCAAAAATAGATGAGATTCACAGTGGGGAAAATAAAAAAAGCGAAGAGCTCGGGGCTCTCCGCTTTTAAGTCAACGACTTACTCACCAGTAACGTATGGAAGTAATGCCATTTGACGTGATCTTTTGATCGCTAAAGTCAATTTACGTTGATACTTAGCGCTAGTTCCTGTTACACGACGAGGTAAAATTTTACCACGCTCAGAAACAAACTTTCTAAGAAGATCAACATCTTTGTAATCGATGTGCGTGATACCGTTAGAAGTAAAGAAACATACTTTACGACGTTTCGCACGACCGCCTCTGCGTCCACCTGCCATTTGTTTTCACACCTTTCCTTTAGTCATTTTTTTCAGATCAATTAGAATGGCAAATCATCATCGGAGATGTCAATCGGTTTACCATCGTTCGCAAATGGGTCATCATTAAAGCTATTTCCCTGATTACGATTTTGGTTGTTTTGATTGCCATATGGATTTTGACTTGGTTCATTTCCAAATGGATTCTGATCGTTTTGGCTACCGCCATAATACTGGCCTCCGCTATTGCCACCGCCGCTGTATCCACCTGAACCAGCACCGCCGCTCTTAGGCTCAAGAAATTGAACACTTTCAGCTTGAACCTCTGTCACGAAGACACGCTGTCCTTGCTGATTTTCATAGTTTCTTGTCTGCAAACGACCGTCTACACCGGCAAGACTTCCTTTTTTCAAGAAATTAGCCACGTTCTCGGCTTGTCTTCTCCAAGTAACACAGTTAATGAAATCGGCTTCACGCTCTCCAGATTGATTCGTAAACGTACGATTCACAGCTAGAGTAAACGTGGCTACAGCCGCACCATTAGGCGTGTAGCGAAGCTCAGGGTCTTTTGTTAGTCTTCCGACCAATACAACACGGTTTAGCATATTGAAAGACCACCTTTAAATATATATTTCAATGATTTATACTTCTTCTTTAACAACAATGTGGCGAATGATATCGTCACTGATCTTAGCTAAGCGGTCAAATTCTTGAACTGCTGCAGCGTCAGATTGAACGTTTACGATTTGGTAGAAACCGTCACGGAAATCGTTGATTTCGTATGCAAGACGACGTTTACCCCAATCCTTTGTTCCAGTGATCTCCGCACCGTTAGAAGTTAACACGTTATTGAAACGCTCGATAACTGCTTTTTTAGCCTCATCGTCAACTGTTGGGCGGATGATGTACATAACTTCGTACTTTCTCATCTGATTGCACCTCCTTTTGGTCTAAGCGGCCCTAAACGGGCAAGGAGCAATAAATTATATTACTCACAATTGTATATTATAACAAATTACTTGGCCTATGACAAGAACCTATACATTAAAACGGAAATGAATGACGTCTCCATCTTTCACTACATATTCTTTACCTTCTAGACGAACTTTTCCTGCTTCTTTAGCAGCAGACATGCTTCCGCCAGCTAGTAAATCCTCATACGCAACCGTTTCAGCACGAATAAATCCACGCTCGAAGTCTGTGTGAATGATTCCAGCACATTCTGGCGCTTTCATTCCTTTTTTAAATGTCCAAGCGCGTACCTCTTGCTCACCTGCTGTGAAATACGTAGCTAATCCTAGAAGAGAGTAAGATGCTCTAATTAGCTGATCAAGCCCTGACTCATTAATACCAAGCTCTTCAAGGAACATTTGCTTCTCTTCTCCTTCAAGCTCTGCAATTTCAGACTCGATCTTCGCACAAACGACGATAACTTCAGCGTTTTCACCAGAAGCAAACTCACGGATTTGCTGCACATATTCGTTGCCCTCATGATCCGCTACTTCATCCTCACTCACATTTGCTACATAAAGGACTGGTTTAGATGTGAGTAAATGAAGCTGTTTCACAAGCTTTTGCTGCTCATCAGTAAATTCTACAGATCTTGCCGATTTCCCAGCTTCAAATGCGTTCATTAGCTTCGACAAAATCTCAAATTCAGCTACTGCTTCCTTGTCCTTTTGTTTTGCAAGCTTACTCACACGAGCTAAACGTTTTTCAACTGTTTCTAAATCAGCCAAAATCAATTCGAGATTAATCGTTTCAATATCTGCCACAGGATCAACCTTACCAGCTACGTGTGTAATGTTATCATCTGCAAAAGCTCTGACCACGTGACAAATCGCATCTACTTGTCGAATATGAGAAAGGAATTTATTCCCTAAACCTTCACCTTTAGATGCACCTTTGACAATACCCGCAATATCAGTGAATTCGAAAGCAGTGGGAACTGTCTTTTTCGGCTGCACCAATTCTGTTAGCTTTTGTAAACGCTCGTCAGGAACTTCTACAATTCCGACGTTTGGATCAATAGTACAAAACGGATAGTTAGCAGACTCCGCTCCAGCCTGTGTAATTGCATTAAATAGCGTTGACTTCCCGACGTTAGGTAAGCCAACAATACCAGCTGTTAAAGCCATTCTTTCATCTCCTCTATATCAAACGTGCTCGTTATACTGCGTAATATGAACCTAGAGCAATTATAAGTAGGTTTACATGAAAAGACAAGCTAACCATCATGCATTTTCAATAGAAGAAACATCGTTAAAAAGAATAAATCAATGCTTCAAAACGAGATAATGCACCTGGCTTTGCTGTAGAAAAGACAAATTTAATAAAAAAAGCATGAGGCCTACTTAAGCAGTTGGCTCCTCATGCTTGACGAGAATTTTCTTCATTTTTCGTTCAAAATCTCTTCTTGGGATCATCACGCTGTGTCCGCAGCCTTCACATTTAATACGGATATCCATGCCCAAACGAATGACCTTCCACCGATTGGCACCACATGGATGGGGCTTTTTCATTTCTACAACATCATGTAACCCAAACGCTTTGTCTGCCATCAGCCTTCACCTCTCCTTGCTCACTTCATTGAATCTATTGTACAAAAAAACGGCGATGAAGGGCAATGCACAAAACAAAGAGTCTCTTTCAATCGTTCATCCTATTCTTTTTTAGAGAAAAAACCCTTCTTTTAGATCATTTTATTTGTGACCAATAGTTACTTAAACTCCGTTTTTTTTCAATATTGTCACAAACACTGTAGGTCAAAAGGTTTTTATTGGTAGAACGCGGTGGTTTTTCCATATTTTTTGATTTATGATATCTGCATAAATGTTATGTGAGGGAGCAGGTACGATGGTCAATCGAAAGGATAGATTAACTGATAAAGAATATAAAATCATATCCGATCATGCTGGAAATATCGACAATTACCAGCAGCACCATACGATAGAAATTGGTCAGCAAACACTCACTGTCCACGATTTTCTAAAGATCGACCAAAAATTATATGGTTTAACGATGCAGCCGGAACAATCAGATGAATTCATCGTCGCTTTTCACTGTCCGCTGCCACATCAAACGAGGGTGACATCTAAGCAAGATGTACACAACGTGGCACAGTCATTGCTCAAAACAGACTATGCCTATCCAATTGAAAGAAAGTCCCTTGACGGCAATCAAGACCATGTCTTTTTTAAAGGGAAGGAATACATAGAGAAAGTCTGTCAGAAGCATCCGAATGCAGGTATCCACCTCACTGGACAAGCACTTGCCGGTGCTGTTTGTGCTTATATTGCAACAGAACAGCCAGCTGTCAAAAAAGCCGTTACCTTTGACAGCCCAAATATATGGAGCAGCCTATCGCCTTCGATTCAGCAAAAGGCGCAGCAAGGTCAATATAAACGCATGTTGACTGAATATATTCAGCCTAGTCATTACGTCGGTTTACTCAATCGTCATGATCAAGGAGTTGGGCAAGTCAAGTACACCGTACCGCCACGGCAGCAAGACTCAGTCCAAGAATCCGTTAAATACAAAAAAAGGGAAATTGACACCTTTTTAAAATCAGCTTTTGCATCTATGAATATAGAATGGAACGAATCCTTTGATACAAATGCTTTTTTAGCTCTCGTTTCAGGTGAATTCAAAGCAAATGGATATTCGTTCCATCCAAATGGGTCTGCCCGTATTTTAGATGAACAGCTTGATCATAATACAAGTTTTACAGCCATGCTGCTGCAAGAAATTCATTCTGGACGTGCATATGCACAAAGCGGACTTGAAATTATCATAAAATCCCATTTACTAAAAAATTCATCCTATGATCTGCAAAGCATTATTGAACATGAAGTGCACACTGTATTTGAAAAAATCGATGGAATTGATGAAAGTGTAAAAGACGCCGTCCATCATGTAAAACAAGAGCTTAAAGGACTCGTAGGCTTTGGCCACTATGATTTATTAAGTCATAGTGATGTGGAAGCACTGGTAGACGAAGTGAGGATGGAACAGTCGCATTCCTCCTTTTATTCACACGAAAAACAGCTGAATGCCTTGTACACCCTGAGGGATTACGAACAAGAGCTTTCTGCTCTTTCAAGACATATGTACACAATGGGTGATGACTACGCCAAGGCAGATAGACGCCTTGCAATGCAAATGGGTATTCATTAAGAAAGGAGTCATCGCATGATCAATCAAAATAAGCCTCCTAGTGACGCCCAGCGTTTCTTGCAAAATGTGAGTGCCCGCCGCTCCATGTCTGTATTCGAAAATCAATCGGCACCACACACACAAACACAGTCTCCAGAAGAAATGGCCGCCATTCAGGCCATGCGCAGAGAAGGACAGCGAAAGGATCTAAAACGGCTGCTCAAAATGCGGCTGCACGACGAATTAGCAAATACTCGCGTGCACTTGGAGTATCAATTGGCTAAAACAGAAGACATGATAAACCAGACGACCATTGTCAAACAACACATTTCCCAGCATTTAAAGGGACAGGCCATTTCAGAATTAGAGGATCGCCTCCAGCGTCTCAAGCAAATGCCTGTCTATGATGATATCAAAGAAGCTATTGATTCAATTCAGATCAAATAAGCACAGCTCTAAAAAAGAGAGGTGCTTATTTTGTTTTATCAATATAATTTTTAGGACGAGAAAATATCTTTTTACTTAAAATCGGATACAGCATTAAACAGACGAGCAAATAAAGATTCAACAAACTATAAATTGGATACAAGAAAGCAATCAAATCAGCAAATCCAAGAGATGTTAAAGGAGCCATCAAAAGAAGCATCACCAATACAACCAGCCAGCGAGGCATTCGTACAAAAGAAAGCATCCGGCTTGATAATCCAAATAAACCTGCTGCCGTCGTCGTATAAATTGCTAGACAAAGGACAACGGTCATAAACACAAATAAAGAAGTCGGCGCCCCTTCTAATACTGTAAACAAAGGAATTCCCTCTGATGAAAGGCTTCCAGAAATATCAACCAGTATTTCGTTATACACATACGAGATGACACCAAAAATAAGACCGCTTAATATACTCGCCACCTTGGCTTCCCCAAGCCCCTTCATTTCTTTCCCAACCGAAGACAGCACTGCCACGACAGATAATATATTCAAAGAAGCAAAGACAATGCTGGCAGGCCAATTGTACTGCTGCCCAAAATCAATACGCCACATATGATCATGATTCATATAATAAAAAACAAACGCATAGATGAGCCCCGCCACCAAAATTGGTATAATGAAAGCATTCACAGATAAAAGCCCTTTCACATCCCAGAAAAAAATCATAAATGAAAACAAACAAAACGCGCCGATGCCAATCCAAAAAGGCACATGATACATCTCAAGAGTCACCCCGCCGCCGGCAATCATGACCGTCGTTGTCGTGAATAAATATAGGACAATTAAAACGTCATACACCTTAGCCAGCCATGGACCGACAAGCCGTTCCAGCACTGGAACAAAGTGATCGGCACGCACCTCATAACTGATTTTTAACACCACATAGGTAGAGAGCATAAACATCAATGTAAACAGTAGAATGGCTAGTCCGCTATCAATGCCAAAAAACTGCCAAATTTCCTGGCCGGAAGCATATCCCGCTCCTATTAAGCTTCCTAAAATTAAAAGCGTCCACCTTGAACCAGCCTTCCACACAATCATCACCTCATAGGTATAGAATTAAGCTTGTTTCCGTATACTGTTACTAACTACTATGACAAGGAAGTGAGACCTATGAATAGCAAGAACGGTCTTTTTTTTAGAAATAGGGTAAAAGAATACGTGTCCCATACGGATACAAACGCCATTCAACAGCTTAAAAGTATTTTATTCTCGCATCTTCAGAAAGCAGGAAAAAGACCCGTTGCCATCGTCTGTATTGGAACAGACCGCTCAACTGGCGACTCTCTAGGTCCACTTGTTGGTACAAAGCTTTCAGGTCTGGATTTGAAAAAGCTTCATGTATATGGAACACTCTCTGACCCAGTGCATGCGGTCAATTTAAAAGAAAAACTCGCTGAAATTGAACAAGCTCATAAACACCCGTTTATTGTAGCGGTTGATGCCTGTTTAGGAAGAGTGAAAAGTGTCGGTTCCTTCCAAATTGGTGATGGTCCGTTAAAGCCTGGAGCTGGTGTCCAAAAGGAGCTGCCAGAGGTAGGAGATATTCATATTAATGGGATCGTCAATGTGAGTGGTTTCATGGAATACTTCGTCCTCCAAAACACACGTCTTCATCTTGTCATGTCTATGGCCAATACACTTTCTGAAAGTCTATCTCACATTGACCAAATGGATTGGACGAGAGAAAAAAGCCGGTCTCTCTTCACCCCTATTCAAAATATCACTGGAAGAATATAAAAAAGACCATCTCATATCAAGATGGTCACTCTGATGATTCCCTCGTAGAAAGCAATTCAAGGATTCTTTCTAAATCTTCATTCGAGAGGAATTCAATCTCAATTTTCCCTTTTTTCTTCTGTTTCTTGATCGTCACGGAAGTACCAAAGTAGTTTTGTAAGAAAGACTCTCTTTCTTTCAACACTCGATCCTTTGGTGCTTCTTTTTTCTTTGTTTCACGTGGAACATTTTCGTTTAACTGCTGAACAAGTTTTTCAACCTGTCGTACGTTTAACCCCTCATCCACGATTTTCTTTACCAAAGGCGCCAGCTTCTTTTTGTTCTTTAAGCTGAGCAATGTGCGGCCATGTCCCATTGATAACGTTCCATTTGCAATCAGCTTTTGGATGTCATCCGGTAAAGTCAACAGACGGAGATGGTTCGCAATATGCGGTCTGCTTTTCCCTAATCGCTTCGCTAATTCCTCTTGCGTCACACTTAGATGATCCAGCAAGGAAGCATATGCTTCCGCTTCCTCTAGTGGAGAGAGATCCTCACGCTGTAGGTTTTCTAAGAGGGCAATTTCTCTCATCAGTGTTTCTGAAAACTCTCGAACGATTGCAGGAATTGTTGTCAGACCAGCTTGTTGTGCTGCGCGGAAACGGCGTTCTCCTGCTACTATGTCATAACCTTTAATCGATTTACGAACAATGATCGGCTGTAAAACCCCGTACTGCTGAATCGATTCTTTCAGATCAGACAATGCATCATCATCAAACGTTTTCCTTGGTTGATACGGATTCGGACGCAAATCCTTTAATTTGATTTCTTCAACCGTTTCTTCATTTGATTCTACATTGTTAAATAGTGCATTAATACCCTTTCCAAGACCTTTAGCCATTCGCATCCACTTCCTTTGCTAAGTCTAAATAGACATCTGCACCTCTTGAACGTGGATCATACAAGATAATCGGCTTTCCATGACTAGGCGCTTCACTCAGCCTCACATTTCTCGGAATGACGGTTTGATAGACTTTATCTCTAAAGTACTTCTTCACTTCTTCGATTACCTGAATACCAAGGTTTGTTCGGGCATCAAGCATTGTCAGCAAGACACCTTCAATGGCAAGATCGGTATTTAAATGTTTCTGCACGAGACGAACTGTGTTTAACAATTGGCTCAATCCTTCAAGCGCATAATATTCGCACTGAACTGGTATTAAAACGGAATCGGATGCAGTTAACGCATTAATCGTCAGCAGTCCAAGTGATGGCGGGCAGTCAATAATCATATAATCATAATTCTGCTTAACAGATTCAAGTGCTCTCTTCAGCCTCACTTCACGTGAGATTGTAGGCACAAGCTCTATTTCAGCCCCTGCAAGCTGTATTGTCGCAGGAATGACATCAAGATTTTCGACCTCTGTCGTCTTAATCACATCAAGAACATCTGCATCATCAACTAAAATATCGTACACACACTTTTCTACGTCGGCTTTCTCAATCCCAATACCACTCGTGGCATTGCCCTGCGGATCAATATCAACTAACAACACTCGTTTGCCTATGTATGCTAAACACGCACCCAAATTAACAGAAGTTGTCGTCTTCCCGACGCCGCCCTTCTGGTTGGTAATCGCTATGATTTTCCCCACGATGTCACCCACTTTCAACTTAACAAGTTTCTCATTCATTCATACTTTCTATTCTATCAAAAAAAGTATGAAACGTTTGCTTTTTTTGTTTCCCTATTATAAATTCGTCGGTGAATGTGCCTTTTCGTACATAAAAGGAAGAATGAAAACGCATCGAAAAAGTATATTGATATATCTTTTTGGATGTCTGAATTCAATTGTACGGCATTTACTCACAAGGCTGGGTTATTGTTTGTCCACAAGTCATAGTTCTTCGGATCAGCTTCAGCAATCATCAAGTGGATCGTTCCCTCTTGGTGCGAATGCTGTACAGTCACTTCTTTAGACATACCGCTTTGTTTCATCATGTTTTTATCATTTCATTTGCAAAAGCAAACAGTAAATAACAAATGATAACAAAATGATAATAAAAAGATTTACAAAAAAAGCTGACGAGAGGCGCTCATCAGCTTTTTTCTATTTAGGAATTCGAATCGTTAATTGGATATATTCCTCAAACTCTTCTTCCTCGGTATTTATTTTAAGTCCGCTGTCTTCTACCATGTGGAGAGACTGACGAATGGTATTCATCGCAATTCGTGTATCACGACTAAATGCCTTACGTTTTGGCTTCGGTTTGCGATCCGTTTTTTGTTCAAGCATCTTCACTACACGCTCTTCAGTCTGTTTCACATTCAACTGCTTTTCGATGATTTCCTGCAATAGCGCGATTTGTAATTCTGGAAGCTTTAGGGGCACAAGTGAACGTGCATGCCTTTCAGAGATTTTTTTCTCTAAAATGGCTTGTTGTACCTCTTCAGGCAACTTTAAAAGTCTTAATTTGTTTGCAACAGTTGATTGTCCCTTGCCTAAACGCTGAGCAAGCGCCTCTTGTGTTAAATCATGAAGCTCTAAAAGACGTGCATAAGCATGAGCCTCTTCAATAGAAGACAGCTCTTCTCTTTGCAAATTTTCAATCAATGCCACAGATGCCGTTTCCGTATCAGTAAAATCTTTTATAATAGCGGGGATTTTCTCCCATTGAAGAGTCTGTACCGCCCTCCAACGTCTTTCGCCGGCGATCAGTTCATATTTTCCTTCTTCTTCTGTTGGTCTAACAACAATCGGTTGGATAATGCCATGGGTATGAATCGTCGTGGCCAGCTCTTGTATCTTTTCTTCTGAAAAAATGGTGCGTGGCTGAAAACGGTTTGGCATAATTGTGTCGACCGGGAGCTCCTGTATCTCTTCCTTTAATGTATCATGCTCAGCAATCTCTGCTTCTATTTCGGTTTCACGCTCAGGATGTTCTTTGTCTCCAAGCCCGAAGAAGCGTGAGAGTGAATGCTTCATGAACCTACACCACCTTTAAAAACTACCTTTTTATAATTCTATTTTCTCATGTTTTTTCCTTCTGTAAAATCATAAATATTGAAGAAAAACCGACCTTTTACATGATCAACCTTCTATTGGTGATTTATTAGGTGTTCCTGGTTTTCTAGGATATTTTTTTGGTGTTTGCTTTTTCTTTTCAATGACAATGATGTTCCGTTCGCTTTCTTCTAAAGGAAGAACAAAGGAATGCTTTTCAACAACCTCTCCTCCGAGAACTGTGACAGCTTTTTTCCCTGCTTGCATTTCTTCATCAGCGGCAGATGCTTTTAAGGCAACAAACAATCCTTCTTTTTTCACTAGAGGCAGACATAGTTCGCTCAAGACGGATAAACGTGCAACTGCTCTAGCAGTGACAAGATCATAGCTTTCACGCTTTTCCTTACGTTGTCCAAACGTTTCCGCACGATCATGATAAAAAGTAGTATCTTGTAAGTTTAATCCTTTTGCTAACTCATTGAGAAACGTAATTCGTTTCTGAAGAGAATCAACAATGGTCACATGTAGATGAGGGAAACAAATTTTAAGAGGAATGCTTGGAAAACCAGCACCAGCTCCAATATCACAAATCGTCGTCACTTTGTGAAAATCAATAAAAAATGCTGCTGATATTGAATCATAAAAATGCTTTAAATACACTTCTTCCTTTTCAGTAATGGACGTTAAATTCATTTTCTCGTTCCATTCTACAAGCATGCGGAAGTAGGTTTCAAATTGTTCAAGCTGCACAGGAGAAAGAGTGATCCCTTTCTCCTCTAGTGCTGCTGTAAATTGTTCAATGTTCATGCCGACATCCTTTCTATTCTGCTATCTTCGCAATACGCCCCTGCTCTAAATATACTAAAAGGATAGAAATATCAGCAGGGTTAACGCCTGAAATACGAGAAGCCTGTGCAACAGAAAGCGGTCGGACTTCTTTCAGCTTTTGTTTCGCTTCAGTTGCAATCCCTTTGATGGCATCATAATCAATACGATCAGGAATCTTTTTGTTCTCCATCTTTTTCAGTTTTTCAACTTGCTGGAGTGACTTTTCAATATAACCTTCGTATTTAATTTGAATCTCTACCTGCTCACACACATCAGAAGGAAGCGGTGTTTCAGCAGGAGCTAATTTCACAACAGATTCATAATTCATTTCCGGACGCTTCATTAAATCACTTGCACGAATGCCGTCCTTCAACTCACTTCCACCGAGTGAACGAATAAATTCTTGAGTCTCTGCTGTAGGTTTAATGATGACAGAATATAAACGTTTTTTCTCTGCTTCAATGGCTTCTTTTTTCTGCTGGAATGCTTGGAATCTTTCTTCAGAAATTAATCCAATTTGATAGCCAAGTTCAGTTAATCTTAAATCAGCATTGTCATGACGTAGAAGTAGACGATACTCAGCACGTGATGTCAAGAGACGGTATGGTTCATTTGTTCCTTTTGTGACAAGGTCATCGATGAGGACACCGATATATGCATCAGATCGGCTTAAAATGACTTCTTCTTTACCTAATGCTTTTCTTCCTGCATTAATACCTGCCATAATCCCTTGACCTGCTGCTTCCTCATAACCAGACGTACCATTAATTTGGCCGGCTGTATATAATCCAGAAATTTTCTTCGTCTCAAGTGTAGGCCACAACTGAGTAGGCACAATCGCATCATACTCGATGGCATAACCCGCTCTCATCATTTGAACATTCTCGAGTCCTGGGATGGTTGAAAGCATGCGCTGCTGTACATCCTCCGGAAGACTTGTAGACAATCCTTGAACATAAACTTCCTGTGTATTACGACCTTCTGGCTCTAAGAAAATTTGATGTCTCGGTTTATCATTGAAACGAACCACTTTATCTTCAATGGACGGGCAGTATCTAGGGCCAGTTCCTTTAATCATACCTGAATACATTGGAGAACGGTGAAGATTCTCATCAATAATTTGATGAGTCTCTAAACTCGTGTATGTTAACCAGCATGGCAGCTGGTCAGTAATATATTCAACCGTTTCATAGGAGAATGCCCGCGGGACATCATCACCTGGTTGAATTTCTGTTTTACTATAGTCAATCGAGTGGCTATTCACTCGAGGAGGCGTTCCTGTTTTAAAGCGAACCAAATCGAATCCTAGTTCTGCTAAATGATCCGATAATTTAATGGAAGGCTGCTGGTTATTTGGACCACTTGAATACGATAAGTCTCCTAAAATGATGCGGCCTTTTAAGAAAGTCCCTGTCGTTAATACAACAGACTTTGCACGATAGTTCGCCCCCGTTTGAGTAACAACACCTTTACATTCATCATCTTCTACAATTAAATGATCTACCATACCTTGCAGCATTGTCAGGTTTGGTTCATTTTCCATTGTTTTTTTCATTTCATGCTGATATTGGAACTTATCTGCTTGCGCTCTTAACGCACGGACAGCAGGTCCTTTCCCCGTATTCAGCATGCGCATTTGAATATGCGTCTTATCTATATTTCGTGCCATTTCTCCGCCTAGAGCATCAATTTCTCTGACGACAATCCCTTTTGCGGGGCCGCCTACGGACGGATTACATGGCATAAAAGCAACCATATCGAGGTTGATAGTCAATACAAGTG
Organism: Bacillus sp. FSL M7-0003; assembly: GCF_038628485.1. NCBI lineage: Bacteria > Bacillati > Bacillota > Bacilli > Caryophanales > Bacillaceae > Bacillus > Bacillus sp. FSL M7-0003. Next base: position 3,722,352 of record NZ_CP152024.1, read on the forward strand.
TTTTGGCGCCCTGTCTTGCAGAAGCAAGAGCAGCCTCAACTCCAGCATGACCGGCACCCACGACGATTACGTCATAATTGCCAGCTTCATAACCCATGTCTTATGTTCCTCCCTTTACTTTCCTAAACAGAATTGAGAGAATAACTGATCAATCAAGCTTTCATGAACAGCATCCCCAATAATTTCACCCAGCTGTTCCCAGCAGCGTGTTAAATCTATTTGAACTATGTCGATCGGTACATCCATTTCAATTCCTTCAAGAGCATCCTCAATGGATTGTTTTGCTGCCTGAAGAAGGGCAATATGCCTTGTGTTACTTACATACGTTAAATCTCCACTTTCAATTGAACCCGTGAAGAATAATGATTGAATCGCAATTTCGAGCTCATCAATCCCCTTTTCTTGTAATAATGATGTAGTAACCACCGGACGATCCTTCGCTAACTGCTTGACCTTTTCGATATCAAGCTTAGGCTCAAGATCTGTCTTATTCACGATCACGATGATATCCATGCCTGAGACGGCCTCAAATAGTTTGATATCCTCTTCTGACAATTCCTCGCTATAATTGAGCACAAGTAAAATCAGGTCAGCTTCTTTTAAGACCTGTCTAGATCGTTCAACCCCTATACGCTCAACAATGTCCTCCGTCTCACGTATACCCGCAGTATCGACTAAACGAAGCGGTACACCTCTAACATTTACATACTCCTCAATGACATCTCTCGTTGTTCCAGGAATATCCGTTACAATCGCTTTTGTTTCCTGTACAAGACTATTCAACAAGGAAGACTTCCCAACATTCGGTCTTCCAATAATAACAGTGGATAAGCCCTCGCGAAGTATTTTCCCCTGCTGAGAAGTCGTTAGCAGTGACTCAATTTCCTTTTTCACTGATGTTGCCTTTTCAACTAAAACTCGATGCGTCATTTCTTCAACATCGTCATACTCAGGATAGTCAATATTGACTTCAACATGAGCCAGAGTTTCCAATATCTCACCGCGAAGTCGTTTAATCAAACCGGAGAGTCGTCCCTCCATTTGAGTAATCGCTACATTCATCGCACGATCTGTCTTTGCACGAATCAAATCCATTACCGCTTCAGCCTGTGAAAGATCAATTCTTCCATTTAAGAAAGCTCGTTTTGTAAACTCACCTGGCTCCGCTAATCTTGCTCCTTCTCTTAAAGCAAGCTGCAGTACTTTATTGACCGTTACAATTCCGCCATGGCAGTTAATCTCAATAACGTCTTCTCTCGTAAATGTTTTTGGTGCTCGTAATACTGACACCATGACCTCTTCTATGACTTGCTCAGTGCTAGAGTCCACAATATGACCATAATGAATCGTATGTGAATCCACCGATACAAGTTTTTTCTCCTTAGGCCCTTTATACATCCGATCAGCAATCTGTACCGCATCAGGCCCGCTTAAACGAATAATCGCAATTGCTCCTTCACCCATCGGTGTAGAAATTGCTGCAATTGTATCCATCACTCATTCACCTCTTTCTCTACTTAATAAACAGTCTGTTATCTATTAAATGGACATTGTCCATCTCTATATCAAAAACGCTTAATCCAAAATTTAAAGATACCATAAATGAAAGCGAAGTGAAAGTATCCCATATCTAATTATCCACAGCTTTGCATCTTATCTATTTTAACACTTAACTTATCCACATGTGAATAACGACGTTTGAAACTTGTCTTCACATCTTACACCTAAATCCAATAAATTTAAACGCCCTGATCCCTATACTTACTTGTTAAATTGGCGTTTTGCACCCATATCACACACTCATTTTTTAGAAATAGAGGATGAATCCTCTATAAAAAGCAATTTTTCAATAAAAAAAGACTAAAATCCAGCTTTGCTGAATCTTAGCCTTTCTGCTATTTTTTATACAGCACCACAACATGACGTTTGCTGCCTGTATCTTCAGATGCCGTTTCAAGTTCTTTAGAGAATGCAGCAATCGCATCATGAACAATTTTTCGTTCATTCGAAGGCATTGGTTCTAAATGAACCTTTCTCTTCGTTTTTAAAACCCGATTTGCTGTTTTGACTGCATATTGTTCAAGTGCTTCTTGTCGTTTCTTCCTATAATCACCAATATCAATTGTTATATGATGATACTGATCAGAATAACGATTAAACACTAGCTGTACCAACGTTTCTAAAGAGTACAGTGTTTGGCCTCTTTTTCCAATCATTAATGACGTTTTATCTCCATCAATGTGGTAAGAAATCTTTTTCGGTTCCTGTTTGGAAATAATCTTTGCTTTAGGATCAATAGACTTAACAATTTTATCTAAATACTGTGTAGCTAATTTAAATGCATTTATCTTTTCTACTAACTTGACCACAGCTTGTCTTTTACCAAATAATCCTAAAAACCCTTTATTTCCTTCATCTACTATTGTGATTTCTACTTCTTCTTGTAGTAGCTGAATTTGTTTAAGTCCGGAATCTACTGCTTCTTCGATTGTGCGACCGACAGCAGTTATTTCCTTCATTTTTTATTCCCGCCAGCTTTTTCTTTTGTATCAACTTTTACTTGAGGTGTTTTAATCACCAATGTTTGAATGATCATGAAAATGTTACCTACAACCCAGTACAATGAAAGTGCTGCTGGGAAACTAATTGCAAACACAACGATCATAATCGGCATCACCCATAACATGATAGCCATTTGAGGGTTGTCCGAAGGATTTCCAGCCATCATCAGCTTTTGCTGAATGAAAGTAGCTACACCCGCAATAATCGGTAATAGGAACAATGGATCTGGGCTGCCTAAGTCAAACCATAAGAATGTATGCTTTTTAATTTCTGCTGTTCTCATAATTGCATGATAGAAACCAATAAGGATTGGCATTTGAATTAAAATTGGGAAACAGCCTGCTAATGGATTGACGCCATTTTTTTGAAAAAGGGCCATTGTTTCCTGCTGAAGCTGCTGCTGTGTTTTTTGATCTTTAGAGCTATACTTTTCACGAAGCTTTTTCAATTCAGGCTGTAATGCTTGCATCGCTTTTGTACTTCTTAACTGTTTAATCATTAATGGTAAAATAAGCAAGCGAATTAATAGTGTCACAATAATAATCGCTACACCATAGTTTTCACCAGTTAAGTTTGCCATGTACGTGATTAATTGAGATAGCGGGTAAACAATATAAGAATTCCAGAATCCCTTACTATCTGATGTAATTGGTTCATTGATCTGTGTACATCCTGCCAATAAAACCAATACGCCAATCAAGCTAAATATTAGTAATAATCGCCTTTTCAACAAGATTCCTCCCATTACTTCAAACTTTATTTAAGTTGGAATTGATTAAGAAAGTGACTCACCTAATCAGTATGGTAACATTTTTTCTTTGCAAAGTGGTGGTTTCATTTTAATTCACTAGATGAAGGAAGCGCTTTTAAAAATTGATTCAACGAAAGTTTCTATTACGAAGACTTTTTCGGTTGTTGTTGATAAACAGCGGATTTTCTAAATAAATGTTGGAGAGACTTCTTTGTTTCTTCAAAGGTCAATTCACTCGCTGGTTTTCGTGCAATGACAATGTAGTCTTTTTCTTGCTTTAACTTATGGCCTTCCTCTAAAAACACCTGACGGATCAGACGTTTTATTCGGTTTCTAATCACTGCATTACCAATCTTCTTACTGACAGACAATCCTAGACGCAGTTCAACTTGATTTGGCTGATCCAGCTGGTAAATAACGAATTGGCGATTTGCCATTGATTGACCTTTTTTGAACACCTTTTGAAACTCTTCATTTTTTTTTAGCCTGTTTCGCTTCTTCATGTTTTCTTCCACTCCGATAAAAACTGACAGTTCATTTACGATTTTATGTAAAAAAGACCACTGACATTATTCAGTGGCCTAAGCTGATAATTTTTTTCTACCTTTGCTGCGGCGTCGCTTTAAAACTAGACGTCCGTTTTTAGTACTCATACGGCTGCGGAAGCCATGAACTTTACTACGCTTACGGTTATTTGGTTGAAACGTTCTTTTCATTTATGACACCTCCCTGAGGAATAGCTGTTTAAGACAGTCTAACTCATTATATTTGTGTAACCCATCGATTGTCAATATCAATGATAAAACTCTTATTATCAACCTTATAAGCATAACATAAGTTATCAAACGAAGAAACCTTCTTTTTTAGTTTCCAGCATTTTATTCTTTTTTTCCTCCTAAAAGACCTTCAAAACAAGAATGTGGATATTTTTCCGGCATATTTAGACTATCCACACCCATTATCGACATTTTTTTCACACAAATAACCGATGTGGATAATTATTTTTCAACAGGATGTAAAGTGTGTGGATAAGTTTGTGACACCCATTGCACCTTCTTGTTTATTTTGATATTATATTTGTGTTTTAACTCTTAATTACTTATCTGGCCCATTTATATTATCCACAATTTGTGGATAACCTGTGGAAAGTTATTACACAGCCTGTTGAATTGTTTATCCACAGCTTGTGTAATTTGTCGAAAAGACGTTTTTCTACTATATTAATTGTTTTCAACAATGTATGTGCACGAATGGTGATGACCATTTGCTCTTTTTCGTGTTCTATAACAGTTTGATACTGGTCATTTTAAAAAGAAAAGGAGGGGGGAGAAGCCTT